>JBLWUR010000015.1:0-26980 GCA_048268855.1 Fulvivirga sp. | reverse complement strand
TACATAAGTAGTAGTATTAGTCCCGTCTGGTGTCCTTACCCCTGCACTGAATTTTACTGCATTGCCATCATACCAGTTGATTGTGTGCGTAACACTGTTAAAGGCTGCTCCCTCTACTGTATTTACTGCCACTGACCCGTTTCCAGGCAATATACAAGTAGTGGAAGGATTCATCGTAAAGGTAAATACAGGGGGCGTTTGGATGTTAGCAACATTCACAGTTACTGGAACTGATGCACAAAATAGGTCAGTTCTAGTTATCGTGGCAGTATATTGCTGTCCCCCATTTAATCCAGTTAATGTGGGTATGGAATTATCAGCCACGGCAATAACCGGGGCAGCCGTATTTCCTCCACTATACCATGTTATTTCATACAGTGGGTCTGGAAGTGTCACATTTGCACCATCAAAGGTCATTGATAATGATATTTCCCCATTAAATGAGGATGATGCTAAAGTAGGATCACAAATATTATTATCAGAAATTTTTGTCAGGGTAGGAATCGGATAAAGAACATTTTCTGAAACTGACAATTTATCCGTATCAAAACATCCGTTAGCATCAGTAACCTTTACAGTATAAGGTATGCCGCCCCCCTCAATTTCAAGAGCTTGTGAATTATCGGCCGAGGTATTGGCATAAAGATTGGCAGGTAAAGTATTATCCCCTCTAAACCATTCAATGGTATAGTTTGAGGCAGCATCTGCTACTCCATTAAGTGTTATTTGTACTTCAAGAATACCGTTTGGCTGCGCAGGGTCACATGAAGTTTGTGGTGCTATCTCCACTACGGTTGCTACAGGATATACCCTGTTATCTACAATTGAAACAATAGCTGGAAGAGTTGACTGGCAACCCGTTGAATTTTGTGTAGCAAATACAGCATAATCCCCAGCTGCCAATCCAGTTCTACTGGGTCCAGTTCCATTAGCTGGAGGAAGAATACTACCTAAAGTAGAGGTGGCTATATCATAAAAATACCATTTAAAAGTATATAAATTTGGGTCTTGAAGAACTCCTGTTAAAAATACTTCGGAGGTAACGGCTCCAGAGTTTAGATCCGCACATGATGTTATATTTTGAGTGACAGAGGCAGTTACATCTGGCACTAGTGGGCCAGTGATATTGGCATCTAATTGCAACGGGCATCCATTTCTAGTAACGATAACAGCATAACCACCTTCATCAAGATCACTTGCAACAGGTCCTGTTATCCCTAATGGTGTTCCAAATTCGTCTCGCCAATCAAAAGTAATTCCTGTTAAGTCTCCTACTACAATTACTTCCAGCTCACCATTAGGAGGAGTACATTGTGTTTGATTTGAATTTACTTGAATAGAGGCATCTGGCGTTTGAGCTGTTTGTATTATCGTTTCTGAGATTGGTAAACTTGAACACCCTTTAGCAATATTGGTTACTACAACAGTATAATCTCCATTTCCTAAATCGGTAGCTCTATCTGCATTTCCACCTTGTCCATTTGGAAGTAAAGTTGATAACGTATCTGGACCATCGTACCATTGAAAAGCGTAAGGGCTAAGATCAGCTACTTCCACACCATTCCTTTTTACTACAGCTCTAAGTTCACCTGTCTCCACACCGCTGACACCTGCATTACAATTTGAATTGTCTGAAATTTTTTCGATTTCAACAGTAAACGGTTCTGGACTAATAGGGAAGGCGAAAATATTATTATCAATAAAACACTCACTAAATTCATTTGAAGTTAAATCAATGGGAAATTCAGTACCATCATCATTCAACACAATATAAATTGTACTTGTTGTTCCACTGTAATCAAATAGAATACCAGATTGGCTAAGGGTATCTCCCACTTGCAAACCATTTAACGCCAAAACAGAAGTGTGTAATAACACAGCTGGCTGCCCTGTTTGTGGATCTGTTGCAGCACTTGGGTCGCCTTCCCAAAAACTGATATCTAAATTATCAGTAATAGCCAGAGATCCACTGTTTATAATATTAAAGCCCACTTCAATACCCAAATCACCACAAGTTGGTCTGGTGAATTCAATCGCTGGGAAATAGCTTGGGTCACTAGGATCAACATATCCAGGATCACCGGGTTCTAATGTTGGGTCATTTCCTACAAATGAGATATCAGGAGCGGGGAAATATGGACAACCGTCAGCACCGAAGGTTGGTACCTGGTTCATAAAGGTGTTAAGAGGCCTGTTAATTTCAGGAGTTCCATCTCCATCACAATCACCTGAGAAGGAGGCAGTCATATCAAAGGACGGACAAGGGACGGACAAGTCATCACCTATATTGACAGCTGCGTAACCCTGCTGATTCCAGACTTTACGCGTAGGAAGCCAGTTATTCTCTTCTGAGAAAAAACATCTCATTTGTCCCAATGCCTGTTGTTGAATTGGGTCATTGATATCAAAATTAGCAGTAGCACATGTTACACACATGTCAGTAGATCCATCCCCATTGACATCGGCAATTAAAGGCCCCTCAGTATTGGTGTGCGATTGACAAGGAGTTGACCAAAGAACAGTTTGTCCTGTAAGTCCATCTATAACTACTAATTCTTGTGCGTCTCTATATACTACTTCTGGGCTTCCATCATTATCAAAATCATAGACTGTAGTAGAAACAACTCCGGATTTACTGTCATTTATAGTGCGAAACCATTTTTGCGATAGACTTCCTCCGCTCTCTTCTAATGCAAAAAGTCGATTACCCGCAATAAAAGTGAGTTCTAATTTACCGTCACCATCAATATCTCCAAGGTTAACCCTACTAGTACCCCATGGCCATCCACTGGGATATACAGGATCAGGAGGCAAAAAGACATCTACAGTTCCATTGGTAATATCCCAGAAAAATATAGCGGTAGATCCAGCATTGCTATTTAATGCTCCTGACATCACAATATCAAGATTACCATCATTATTCACATCAGCTATGGAGGTTGAACTATAATTTGTAAGACCATATTCAGAAGCATCAAATATCGTTTTTGGATACCATTGCTTTGTTATGTCAATGGTATTCATATCTTGAAGTACCGTCAGTGATTGCGTAGAACCATCAGGCAAATTTGGCACCTGATAAAGTATATTTCCCACCACCATTTCAAGATTACCACCAGGAATGATGTCCGCAGCAACTGGTGCGGAGTTGACAGAAGTGTCCCAATTTCCAATATTACCATCTGCCAACAACTCTCCTGTCAAAGCATCATAAATTTGATCTTTGATAAATACTTCCGCTTCTCCATCACAATCAAAATCTGCAATACCTAATGAACCTGGTCTGTCAGTACCTAAGGGGACTGCATCAAATAAGGGAACCAATGTACTTGTTGAGGGAGTGGGATTTGCCCTAAAACCAACCAGATAATACTGAGTTGGTTCATTGTTTCCATTACCACTTCGTGAACTAACAATAGAATAAATCTCTACAGGGCAGGACCGATCTATATCGGCAATGAGTATCTCTAATTCAAAAAAGAATTTTCCTTTATCCGAATTAGGAAATATAGTGGCCCCCTGACCTGTAAGTTTGAAATCCTGAATAACATCACCAATATCTTTGTTACCTGGCTGGCCATTAGTAGTAGCAATTACTCTTATTTCCTGATTAAATTTTGAAGTAGCAATTACATCTGGAATGCCATCGCAATTCACATCGCCAATGGCTACTTTTGACTGGGTATCAAAAGTGTTTTGAGCGGTTAATAATGGTGCACCAAGAAATGTAAAAGTACCACCTCCACCAGACCCCGAATCAAATCCATCACAACTTTCATCGTCACCTACAAATTCAAGGCCGTAAAAACTTGCGCAATTGCTATCCTTATTGTCTATATTTCCATCACCATCATTATCAATACCATCAGCACAATTGCACCCCTTTTCTATATTGGCAGCAAATTGACAATCACCATCAGCACAGTCTACAATTCCATCACCATCATCATCGATGCCATTGTTACACTTTTCCTGACCATAAGAAATGAACGAAAATAAAGAGAAAGCAAGAAATAAAAAGAAACGAAGAAATCTATTCATGTTATTAAATATAGCAGAAAAAAACTGTAATTCTAATGAATAAATCCAACTAAGACATTCTTCATTATATACAGTTCTTGATTAGATAGTAACCTACTATCTGACCACAAGTACAGCTCCTGTTTTTGGTTTTAAAGTAGGACAACTAAATACATAATAATAAACTCCTTCAGGCAACTGCCTTCCCTGATAAGTAGCATCCCAAGTATTGTCATATCCCATTTTTCGAAACACTAATGTTCCTCGTTCATCAAAAATACTGAGTGTGCAATCGGGATAATTTGTAACCCCTTCAATACTCCAAGTTGGGACGGTAGTACTACTAGGTGAAAAAGCTTTTAAAGGCTTTATATTTATTTCCTCTTGCGTTACTTGCTCTATATTGAGCGTAATATCGGCCGTTCCCACGCAACCATCTATAAGTGTACCAGATACAATATAAGTAATATCAGCTGTTGGGTTGGACACCGGATTAGCAATGGTAGCATCCGATAAAAAATCAGTAGGTAACCATGAATAACTATCAGCTCCCTCAGCTAATAATTGTACTGGGGTACCAGTTTGAACGGTGACCGGGCCAGGGTTTCCATCAGCTGTTATTGAAATAGTGGGTATAGCCCCACCAATCACCTCTATTTGTGAGCTTGAAATACAACCATTATTATCTGTTGCTGATACGGAGTAGGTACCTTCTGTATCAACGGTTATCATTTGAGTATTACCTCCATTATCCCAAACGAAGGAATCATATGTTCCATTTGCAGTTAAATCAACTGTAGTACCTAAGCAAATAAAATCGTCCGAGGCACTAATAGTTACAGGAATTGCTTCAACCACAACTGCATCGTTTGACACGCTGGAAGTACACCCACTTATACCATCATATACAATGGTTAACGTAACATTAAATGTATTTGTAGTTGCATATGCATGTGTCACATTTGTTGTTCCGGCAGTGGTACCGTCACCAAAGTCCCAAGCATAGGTAACAGAAGCTCCTGGATCCACAGTAGAAGTATTAGTAAATGTAGCATCTATTCCTTTACAGATAGGATTGGCTACTGTGAAAGAGGCGACAGGTGAACTTAATACAGTCACCACAATTTCATTGGTGGTCACTGAACAGCCTGTACCGTTGTCTGTAATCATCGCACTATAAGTTCCCGATGAAGTGGCCATAAATGAGGTACTACTACCACCAGTATCGTTCCCGTCTTTTAGCCATTTATAGGTAAACCCTGCCTTATTTTGAGTAGTAAAAGTTACAGATCCACCAGCACATATAGTTGTTGCATCGGATGTACTTATGCTAAAACTTTGAACCCCATTAACTATCAAGTTTGTTTCAGCAGTAGAACTTAAGCAGTCGCCAATCTTAACAGTTACTGTATATAAACCCGCCATAGATTCAGATATTCCGGATATCACAGGATTTTGGTCTGTAGAAGAAAACCCCGCAGGGCCTTGCCAGCTATATGTTGCCCCTGCTTGTGCCCCAACCATTAATGTCACATCATCTCCTGCACAAGCCGGTCCATTATTGCTGGCAACCGGAGTGGTGGGTACAGAGCCAGTACCATCCGTAACAGTTATTGAAGCTGATTCTGTGCAGCCTCCTGATTCAGAAACTGCTGTAACTTCATATAGTCCTGATGCTGTTACGTCAAGGGTATTAGAGCTACCTGCCACAGGTACTGCATCCTTAGTCCATGAAAATGTAGTGCCAGGAGAATCTGGGACAACAATTGTTATTGTTTGACCAGGGCATATTGCTAAAGGAGATTCATTTTGTATTTCTGGTTTAAAACAATTGGTATTCCGTATCAATTGTAGGGCAAATGTTGCTCCTAAAGAGGTGTAGGCTATGTCTGGTTTGGCATCGCCATCTAAATCACCTGCGTAAATATTTCTGGTGGCTAAATCCACAGTTTGTTCAAAAGGCGTAAAACTAAGGTTGCCCTCATTTTTTAAAATAGCATATTTAGATTCGGCAATACTTGAGACAGCAAGATCAAGCAACCCGTTACCGTCAATATCAATTCCTTTTACTGTCCAAGGCTCATCTGCCACTTCAAACTTAGAAGGTGTACCAAATGATATATTACCCGATGAAGATGTGTTTTCATAGATCAACACGTTATTTGAAAATATTTCAGAAGTTATAATTTCCTTTCGTCCGTCATTATTTAAGTCAATAGCACTTACATTAGTTACTGCTTGTGATGTTGTTGATAATATAATAGGGGCTTCATAATTTTCACCTCCACCACCTGTACTACGGTAAATAAATATGTCAGCGGCTAGCGTTCTAGTAAGTACCAAATCAAGATTACCATCATTATCTATATCGGAAAGGCTTAGTCCTGAATTTGATGTCATCTCCGGGAGATTGACGATAGTAGCCGGAGCAAAACTAATCGAGCCTATAGTACTTGTATTTAATATTATGTTTAACAGTTTCTCAGAGGCATTTCCATTGGTTACCACAAGATCTAATTTACCATCTCCATTTAAATCTCCATGTTCTACTCTAATCGCTTGGTAGGCATTTACTGTAGAATTAGATGTTTCAAGGTTTACAGAAATTTTCGAACCAAAGCTTAAGTCACCTATTCCAGTCGATTGATTTTTAAAAATATACAATTGATTCCGATTTGATCCGGCTCGGGTCATATACAAATCTGACTTACCATCGCCATCTAAGTCCGCACATCCAATACCAGTAGTTGGCGTAGTGGTACTAAGTGATGAAGAGGAAAAACTTAACGATCCAATGGTACTGGTATTCAATAAAAGGCCGATTTCTGTTCCAGTTGTTTCGGTATATGCAAAATCTGTTAGTCCATCATTATCAAAATCACACCCACAGACATCAAACAAGATTGTTGTCCCCTCATTAAATTTTAAGGGTGTATTCAGTTGAGATAAATTAAAATCTGAACCCGAGTGGGTAATAAAAAATTGCTCGTTACTAGTTCCTCTTAATCCCGTACTTATTCTTTGTACTGAAATGGATGAATTTGGTGCCCCAGATGGTACTTTTACCTTTATAAGGCTTTCTTCAACAGAAACTATTGTTGTTGCTTTTATACCTCCAAACCATATAATAACGTCATTAACATTACTACCAAAGCCAGATCCAGAAATAGATACTTCTCCATTGTAATAAGTGCTACTTGGTTCAATATTGTTAATACTCGGTTGGGCCAGTACCGACCCAAACATAAAACTAGCTATGGAAATAAAAATTAATTTGGTCATTCTCATTATTTATTGAACTGATAATACCCAAGCTTTAGAAAATACTCTATTATTTCTGAATTCATCCCGTTTTTTTCGGGCGACATCATTATTTTCTGATTGATAAATATATACATACCAATACCCTTGTTGACTTATATATCCAAACTTGGTTTGGTAACCCTTGAAAAACATATCATCAGAATATTTTTCGGCATTTTCATAACTATTAAATACACCAATGATCACATATTCTCCGGCTCCCAATTCTAAGATGTGATTACCTCTTGAAACCGTAACACGTTCTTCTGTTGAATATTTATCACTAAGGTTTCCAACCTCTTTTTCATTAACCTTCTCAGGTAAATTATTTTTAGGCTCAGCTGTAGTTTCTGGCTTCTTTGTTTCCATCAAATCATCTGTAACAGGCTCCTCAACTTCTTGCTCTCTTTCACGTTCATCCCGCTCCTGCGCCTCTTTTTCTTGCTGTAACTTTTCCTCTGCTACTTTTTTGTCTTCAGTGGCTTTCTGTACTGCCTCTTCTTTTGCCTTTTGTGCTGCTGCTACTTTCGCATTTTCTTCTTCTATTCTTTTTTGCTGTGCAGCTTCCTTCTGTTGTTCAATGGCAAGTTGTCGTTTTGATTTTACCTTAGGCAACTCCGAGTCTACAAAGGAATATATCACTCGCCCTTTTTTCCTGCCACCAAGAAGTAGATTTAATTGAATTTCATGACTGGCACTATTTATTTCATTGTCACCAGAATTTTGAATGCTGTAGGAATAACCTAATCCAAACACCTTCTTTAACTTTATTCCTGCCAGAGCAGATATTCCAAAATCTTGCTTGTAAGATGCTCCAAACCATACTACATGATTAAGATGGATAAGTGCTGTAGCTTCCAATTGTGCAGGAAGTACATCACTATAACGATACAGAATGTAAGGTTCAAATATATGCTTATGTTCTTTTGTTAGATAAAACCTATTACTGGCAAAGAAGATTAGGTTTTCTAATGGCGTGACACTGCCCTGAGTAAATGATTGAGTTGCGGCTAACTCATCCGTAAATAAATTTGGTATGGCTACTCCTAAATTAAAATGCTTCACTTGGAATGAAATCCCTAAATTGGCCGTTAAGTACATGTTTTGATCTATTAATTCACTTAAGGCAGGATCCACTTCAGTCAAATCAACGCTATTACTTGCTGCCCCTATAGACGCCCCAAAACGTATAGCGGCTTTTTCAGCAATCGATATATTTACTGAGCTAGTTAGATAAGCACTAGTTGTGTTTAAAATACCTCTTTCGGCATTGGTCACATTTAATCCAAAACCCATTCTTTTGCCTAAAGGTGATTGAAACGATATATTGGCTATTGTGGGTGCTCCATCAAAATCAATCCATTGTTTTCGATAGGTTAAGAAAAATGAGGGCCTACCATCTGTACCTGCAAATGAGGGATTGATAGAATAGGGGTTCATGAAGTAATGTGAGATGTTACTATTGTCTTGCCCATAAGAAAGCGAACTAAATGTAAGTAGCAGTAAAAAAATATATATTCTTGAAGACATATACACTAGTTTAAAAAATGATATCAATCAGAAACATTACTTTCCAAATAGATTATACTATTGATAAAAATTAACTTACTTGCCAACATAAGACAAAGACAATCTTTGGAATAAAGCATAATATTCTGTTAAATTATACATAAAATCGATATAAAATAAGTGAGAAGCAAAGAAATTTGGATTGTCATAGCTCTTCTAATCGGTCTCAACATTTACGCAGTTGGGCAAAAATTTGATATCGGTCTACTTGCTGGTCCACAGATTTATAAAGTGTCTTTTCCAGATAATGATGACAAAGCGGCCTTTGATACAAAATTTAAACTTGGTTACCGATTGGGGGCTTATATAAACTTCCCTATGGAAAATGACTTTTCATGGTGTACGGAAGTCTACTATTCCAGAAAAGGAAGAAGAATAAAAGATAATGCTAATGGTTTTGTTAATGATGCAACCTACAATTTTGGTGAAATTTCTGTGTTATTAAGAAAACAGTTTGAGATGAATATCATTGAAAATATTAAAGGAAAATGGTTCATTAATATTGGTCCAAATATAAATTATTGGATGAGTGGAAAGGGACATATCGAATCAAATGTTGGATTAGACTATAAAGTAAAATTTGGAAGTGGTACTACTGATCTTGAAAACAACTACATTGTTGATGGCAATCGATGGCTTTTTGGATTGGATTTCGGATTGGGCATTGATACTCCAATTATTGGCACGCAAAAATTTGAAACTGAAGTCAGGTTTACTTTAGGTCAAACTTTCTTAGGTGCGAAAGATGGCTCCATACCAGTCAATGATTTTCAAGTAGATGATAACCTCCGATCGCATTACAGAACAATATCAATTGTTTTAAAATATGGAATTGGTGTCGATTTACACGATGCAAAAAAAGGAAAAAGTACTTTAAAAGTTAAGAAAAAGAGAAGATAATGGAACTCCAATCAATAATCAGTGGCTTAATCAAATCATATCAAAAAAGCTTCAACCAGCTAAAGAATGAAATTGGTCTTTTCAGGGAAAATGAAGACAGTTTATGGGATTTAACGGATGGAGTAACCAATACTTCCGGGAATCTATGCCTTCATCTCTGTGGAAATCTCAAGCACTTCATTGGCGCCATATTGGGCCAGTCAGGCTATGAAAGAAACAGACCAGAAGAATTTTCAGCAATAGGATACTCCGTTGATGATTTGTTGGCCAATATAAGCGATACTGAAAATATTGTTTTAAGTACAATAAAAAACCTATCTGAAGAAGAATTAAATACCATTTACCCGAAAGAAATTGGTGGAAATAGTTATACAGCTTATGAATTTCTACTTCATTTACACGCTCATTTGCACTATCATCTTGGTCAAATCAACTATCTAAGAAGGATACTTAATTAGTTCATAGAATACATTAAATTAACTAATTTTGCAGTCCAATGAAAAAAGTTGCCTTCTATACGCTTGGCTGTAAGCTAAACTTCTCAGAAACATCTTCTATCTCAAGAATGTTTGAAGAGAGAGGTTATAGAAAAGTGGAGTTTACTGAAACGCCAGATATTTTTATTATAAATACTTGTTCTGTTACTGAAAACGCAGACAAAAAGTGCAAAAAAATTGTGCGTGAAGCACGTAAAATATCTCCGAACGCCTATGTCACTATTATCGGTTGCTATGCTCAATTAAAACCCAAAGAAATTTCCGAAATACCTGGAGTAGATGCCGTACTTGGCGCTGCTGAAAAATTCCAATTGATAGACTTACTTGATGGGTTTGTAAGGCCTGAAGCTCCTAAAGTATTAGCTTCAGATATAGAGGCTGCCACCTCCTTTAATAATGCCTATTCATTGAATGACCGTACTAGGACTTTTTTGAAGGTTCAAGATGGTTGTGACTATAGTTGTACTTTTTGTACCATACCTCTAGCACGCGGAAACAGTCGTAGTGATACCATTGAAAACATTGTAAAAAGCGCTGAAGAAATAGTGGCATCTGGAGTAAAGGAAATCGTGCTTACAGGAGTCAATACAGGTGATTTTGGAATTAGAAATGGAAAAAGAGAAGATCGTTTCATGGATCTCATTTCTGCCCTTGACAACGTAAATGGATTGAACAGAATTAGGATTTCCTCAATTGAGCCCAACTTATTGACAGATGAAATTATAGATTTTGTAGCCTCTTCCAAAAAGTTCGTTCCACATTTTCATATTCCGCTACAATCAGGATCTGATAACGTCCTAAAACGTATGAAAAGGCGGTATTTGACAGATTTGTATACAGCTAGAGTTTCTAAAATAAAGGCTACTATGCCTGACTGCTGCATAGGTGTAGATGTTATAGTCGGATTTCCTGGAGAAACTGAGGAGGACTTCATTGCCACTTACAATTATCTTAACGAGCTAGACATTGCATACTTACATGTTTTTACCTACTCTGAACGGGCCAACACGCCAGCCACAGAAATGGATAATGCTGTGCCTATAAAAGAACGAAATAAGCGTTCAAAAATGCTAAGGTCATTGTCTGAAAAGAAAAGAAGATACTTTTACGAACAACAAATAGGCAAAACAGAATCTGTATTATTCGAAGAGGATATAGAGGATGGTATGATGCATGGATATACTGAGAATTATATAAGAGTTGCTGCTAAATATGATCCCGTAGTGATTAATGAAATCAAACCTATTCTACTTTCTACTATACAGGCCAATGGCTACGTACTAGCGGAAGAAATAATGGAAACAGTCGTTCACTAATGGCTTTGGCCAAAGGCGAAATAGCACCGAATTTCAAACTTCCTTCAACGAACGGAACAGAATTTAGCCTTGATGAAAACCTAGGTGAGCCACTTATCATTTACTTCTATCCTCTTGATTTCACTCCTGGATGCACTAAAGAAGCTTGTTCCTTTAGAGACAATTTTGAAGTATTTAGACAGGCCAACATTAAAGTATTAGGTATTAGTACTGATTCCGTAGCAAAGCATTTGAAATTCAAAGATAAACACAACCTTCCCTTTGAATTACTTTCTGATAAAGGAGGAAAAGTTTCTAAGTTATATGATGCCTTACTCCCGTTTGTTAAAATATCAAAACGGGTGACCTATTTGCTAGATAAAGAACATAAAGTAGCGGGGGTATTTGAAAATCTTTTTGGTTATGAAAAACATATAAAGGAAATGATTGACCTTCTGGCTAACGAATCATACAAATAACCCATCTTTCATCTCCATCTTTCTATCCGCCATATTGGCTAGTTCTTCATTGTGTGTGGCAATTACAAATGTCTGCCCAAAATCCTCTCTTAGTTTGAAAAACAATTGGTGTAATTCCCTAGCATTGTTGGAGTCCAAGTTGCCGCTTGGTTCATCAGCAAATACAATTGAAGGATTATTTATCAAAGCACGAGCCACGGCTACACGCTGTTGCTCACCACCTGAAAGTTGCGAAGGTTTATGACCTTCCCTTTGACTTACTCCAAGAATATTCAAAAGTTCGTGTGCTCTCTTCCTAACTTCTGAAGAATTAGATTTACTAATAAAACCTGGAATGCAAACATTTTCTATAGCTGAAAATTCTGGTAACAGATTATGAAATTGAAAAATAAATCCAATATTTCTATTTCTAAATTTTCCTCTTTCTCTATTCCCTAATTTTACGACATCATCATTATTTAAATAAACATGTCCCCCATCTGGTGTATCCAGTGTACCCAAAATATGAAGTAAGGTACTTTTCCCAGCTCCTGAAGCACCAACAATCGAAATCACCTCTGATTTAGCTACCTCAAGGTTTATTCCTTTAAGAACTTTTAAGTCATTATATGATTTTACAATGTTAGTGGCTTTTAACATAAGATTCTTGTATTAAGGCAGTTTCAAACTTACTAAAACCAATTATTATTATAGGTTATATCTTGAAATATAAGGTCAAATAAGCTACTTTCGTGCAAAAATTCCATAGCATGAACATACACGAATATCAAGCCAAAGAGATACTCAAAAAACATGGCGTAAATATCCAAAGAGGTATTGTCGCTGATAACCCTGAGAAAGCCTTAGCAGCAGCCAAGGAACTGAATAAGGAAACTGGAACAAGCTGGTACGTAATCAAAGCGCAGATTCATGCTGGTGGTAGAGGAAAAGGGACTGTAAACGAAACGGGCTCCCATGGAGTTGTTTTAGCGAAGTCCTTAGATGAGGTAACCGAAAAATCAAAGGGTATAATTAACGGTACATTAGTAACACACCAAACTGGCCCTGAAGGAAAAAAAGTAAATAAAGTTTTAATAGCAGAAGATGTGTATTATCCTGGTGCATCCGAAGTGAAAGAATTCTATGTAAGTATTTTGCTTGATAGAGGAAAGGGTTGTAATGTGATTATGGTATCTACCGAGGGTGGTATGGATATTGAAGAAGTTGCTGCCAATACTCCTGAAAAAATAATTAAGGAATGGATTGACCCCTCTGTAGGATTACAGGCATTTCAATCAAGAAAATTAGCTTTCGCTCTTGGCCTAGAGGGTAATGCCTTTAAAGAAATGGTGAAATTCATCCATTCACTTTACAGGGCATATGAAGCTACCGATTCATCTATGTTTGAAATAAACCCTGTTTTGAAAACTTCAGATGATAGAATTTTGGCGGTGGACGCAAAGGTAAATTTGGATGACAACGCACTTTATCGTCATAAAGACTTAGTAGAATTAAGAGATTTAAGTGAAGAAGATCCTGCGGAAATTGAAGCTGGAAAGTCTGGACTTAGTTATGTCAAGTTAGATGGAAACGTGGGATGTATGGTGAATGGAGCCGGATTAGCAATGGCAACTATGGACATCATCAAACTTTCTGGTGGTGAACCTGCTAACTTTTTGGATGTAGGGGGTGGTGCCAATGCAGAAACTGTAGAAGCCGGGTTTAGAATTATCTTGAAAGACCCAAATGTAAAGGCTATTTTAATTAACATCTTTGGAGGTATTGTAAGATGCGACAGAGTGGCGAATGGTGTCGTGGAGGCATACAAAAAAATTGGCAATATTGAAGTACCCATAATTGTAAGGTTACAAGGTACCAATGCAGAAGAAGGTGCTAAAATTATTCAAGAATCTGGGCTAAAAGTATATTCCGCAATAGTACTAAAAGATGCTGCTATAAAAGTCAGTGAGGTATTAGCATAACTTAATAAGCTTGCACCCGTAGTTCAACTGGATAGAATACCAGATTTCGGCTCTGGGGGTTAGGGGTTCGACTCCCTTCGGGTGCACTAACTAAACCCTCTCTGATTAATTAGAGAGGGTTTTTTAATGACTGTAATTATTGTACTTTTATAAAATAATGTCATATAACAAGGATCAACTTTTAATTAAGTTACATTATTGTTAAATTGAACTTGATTGTAGTTAAATTATATGAAGCGAATACTGATCTTACTTATATTCATCGCATTAACTGGCGAATTAGCTGCTCAAAGCTTTTTTAAGTATAAACGAGGTAGGGATATAATTGCCAGCGTAGGTACAGGGTATAGTACTTACTTTGGTGAATTGAAAGATGATGGTGATTATTTTGATGCTAAACCTAATTTAAATATTGGATTACAGTATTTCTTTTCACCAAGAGTAGGTGCAAGAATGGAAGCCACATGGTTTAAAATTGGTGGGGATGATGCTAAAACCGAAGAAGGTGGAAAATATAAAAGAAATTTATCTTTTGTGTCTAATAATTTCGAATTAAATCTAGTTGGTATTATCCAGGCATTTCCTAATGGAGTAAAATATTATCAACGACCACCATTTAATGTTTACGGTTTCGTAGGAATAGGATTTTTATATTTTAATCCAAAAGCTGAACTAGATGGAAAAAAATATGCACTCCAACCCATTCATACTGAAGGGGTTAATTACAGTAGATTCGCAATTGTGATTCCGTATGGAATAGGAATAAAGTTTAAAGCCAGTCCTTTTTTTAATATTGGGATAGAAGGTGGATACAGGCAGACATTTACAGATTATTTAGATGATGTTAGCTCTACCTACATTGATTATAATAGTTTTGAAGCGGGGTCTGTCGCACAGCAATTAGCTGATAGAATCCCTAAGAATGATGATGGCACGAATAGTCGTAGTCCATATGAAGCTGGTACTTTTCGTGGTAACCCTGAAACAAACGATAGTTACTTTATTATGAACGTGAAATTAGAGTTCTATTTACCTTCTCAAATGTTGAGTTCATTCAAATTAAACAAAAACAGAAAAGGGCCAAGAAAACGAAGAAGGTAAATTATCCTAACTCATATTGTCTAATACCTCATGTCTCGAATATTGACTTTTATATTCGGGTACCATTTTTTTCATGTAACTCACAAGCTCCATCTCATTTATATTCTCTACACAATTTTTTAGTTCCAATATGTCCGAATTTACAAATTCATAAGATTGTTTACCGGCACTCGTAATCATTATTTTATTATGATAAGTGGTAGTGGTGTTTTCTAAATCTGTGAGCAACTCTTCATATAGTTTTTCGCCCTCTCTCAATCCAGTGAAAATTATTTCAATATCCTTGCCCAATTCCAAACCAGATAAACTGATCATCTTTTTTGCTAAATCAACTATTTTTATAGATTCCCCCATATCAAAAATAAATATCTCGCCACCCTTTCCCATCGTTCCTGCTTCCAAAACTAGTTGACACGCTTCCTGAATAGTCATGAAATACCTAGTGATTTCAGGGTGAGTAACAGTTAATGGCCCACCTTCTTCTAATTGCTTCTTAAAAAAAGGAATTACTGATCCATTTGAACCAAGCACATTACCAAATCTGGTGATAACAAATATCGTGTTCTGCTTAGTATCGTTTTCTGATTTTCCATTCAGTGACTGCACATACATTTCTGCGATTCTCTTAGTACATCCCATAATATTTGTTGGATTTACAGCCTTATCTGTACTAATCATTACAAATTTACTGACACCGTACTTTAATGATAAATCTACTAGATTCTTGGTTCCAAACACATTTGTCCTAATTGCCTCATGTGTATTCTTTTCCATCATTGGCACGTGTTTATAAGCGGCTGCATGATATAACATCGTGGGCTTATATACATCAAACAAATATTCTAAATACGACTCATTGGTAATATCTGCGATTATCGAGTGTATTTTGCTTTTACTATTAATATTCTCCAGCTCTCTCTCCAACTCATAAAGTGACGACTCTGCTTGATCAATCAGAACAATATCCGATGGATCATAGGTTAATACTTGTCTTACAATTTCACTCCCAATAGACCCAGCAGCACCAGTAACAAAAACTACTTTATCTTTTAACTCATTTTTAATGAGTTCGTTTTTCATAATAATAGATTCTCTACCAAGTAAGTCTTCGATTCTGACATTTCTTATTTGTTTAGGACTTAGTTCTCCACTTATCCATTTATCTACAGAGGGAACAGTCCTAATTTTTACACCATTTGAAATACATTGATCAACGATATAGTTTTTTCGCTTTACATCAAGGTTTTGAATAGAAATAATTAATTCATCAACTCTTAGATCCTTAAAAATGTAAGTTAAATTTTCGTTGGCACTATAGATTTTAATGCCTCCTATTTCCTTATCAATCTTGTGGACATCATCTTCCAAAAATCCAACTATTCTAACACTTGAAGCAGTATCATTTTCAATGACTTGCTTAGTAATTGATCCACTAACCCCCGCACCAAAAATTACAATATTCTTTTTGTTAAAAACACGAGATGTATAATAGGAAAACATATTTTTCACTAAGACCCTATATAAAAACAAAAATACAGTTGCTTCAAAAGAAGTTATGATGATTACTGACAATGGTATTGGCCTATTATTAAAAAAATTAAAACTGACCAAGCTTATAATTAGAGTGAGAAGGGTGGAAATAAGCACAACCTGTGAAATCCTCATAGCATCTTTAAGTGTAGTATACCTAACGATACCTGAATAGCTCTGAGTAATTAAAATGGCAATAAACCCTGTGATAGAAAATGTAACAACTCCAAAAACAGTATTGGATGTCATTATCAATTCCAAATCAAAATTGAATCTTAAAAAATAGGCTAATAAAACGGACATAGCAATAATGCACAAATCCAAAATTATAATTATCCATCTCGGTAATATTTTCAGACTTGATATAAATTTATTCATTAGCTAACAAGTTTTTAATATTTGAAATAGTTTCCCGTACTTCATCTTCTGATATGTAGGAATAATTTGGTAGACAAAAGCCATTATTAAAAACATCCATCGCCCTGTCATTCCCATAATAGTCAAACCCATTAAATATATTCTGTGCATGTAATGGGTACCACAACCGAGTGAATTCTGAGAATTTTTCCCTCTCAATATTTGTATGAGTAAAAGTGACAGGAATTAGCCATTTATTTGATCGGTAATTATCCGCATCATCAAAAAATTCAAGTTCCTCTCCATCAAGTTCCTTTCTATAAAATTCAAACAGATCTTGCTTTAAATTTGATATTTCATAAAATTTCTTTAACATAATACTACCTAGTTCAGCTGCCATAGGATGCATTATATAGTTATACCCTAAATCAAAGTGGATATAGTTAGAACCAGTAATTTTTGCCTGTGATGCCAAGGCCCTTGCTTTATCAACATAGTCTAGTGAATTAGAGATTAATGCCCCTCCTCCTGCAGTAGTTATGATCTTGTTGTAGTTAAATGAAAAAATACCAATATGTCCATAATTTCCAACGTGCTTACCTTCATAATTTGAACCAAGGGCGCCAGCAGCATCTTCTATTAAATGTATATTATACAAATTACATAATTCAACAATCTCCCTAATATTAAATGGTATTCCAAAAGCATGAACTGCAATAATCGCTTTAGGTAGAGGCTTATTGAGCTTTAATCGATGGTCGATTACATCCTTAATATAATCAACTGATATATTTAGGGAATTCTCTTCTATTCCAACAAAAACTGGCCGAGCATTAACATATCTTATTGCATTTGCCACGGCAACAAATGTAAACGTAGGGCAGATCACATCATCTCCTTCCCCAATTCCTAGAACTCTTAGTGCCAAATGAAGTGCCGATGTTCCTGAATTAGTTGCTAAAACATTAGAATTTTCGACAATCCCTGACAACCCTTCTTCGAATGTCCTTTGAGAAAGCATTGGATGCCCCATGTGTTCTACAAAGGCATTGGAAGCCTCATGCAAATCACTTCTTTTATAAATTTGCCCTAACATCTCAGCCGATATACCTAATGAATTAATTTCTCTCATCAATTAAAGATTGAGCCTGTATGTTTCCTGATTTGAAAATTTTATATGGCGTTTGTATTAATATCATTAAATCGTTGAAGAGCGATTGGTTATTTACATAATCTAGGTCATAGCCAAATTTCTGTTCCCAACTCAACTTATTCCTACCCATTATTTGCGCATAGCCAGTAATACCTGGTTTTACCAAAAACCTATTCATTTCATCTTGATTTAAATGGTTTATGTATTCTATTAAAATTGGTCTGGGCCCAACTAAACTCATTTCACCTTTTAAAATATTAACCAACTGTGGGATTTCATCGATTCCCGTATGCCTTAAAAAACTATGAAATGGAGCAATATGACCATTACCATCCATAGTACATAGTTTTATTATTGTAAAACTTTTTCCATACTGCCCTACCCTCTTCTGAAGAAAGAATATTCTATTAAAACCTAATTGGTTAATTAATAATATAATTAACATAATAGGGCTTATTGAAATAAGTATGATCGAACTTAATCCAACATCAATTGTTCTTTTAGCTAATTTGTAACTTTTTTTCATCAACAATAACCTTGTAAGCATTGGCTAAAACTTCCACAACATGTTCTACTTCATTTTCTAACAATTGTGGGTAAATAGGCAATGAGATTTCATTTTGGTATTTTTCATACGTATATGGGAAATCTAGAATGTTATAATCACTTTGAAACAAAGTCAAGACAGGAAGAGGAATAAAGTGAACATTAACACCCACATTATTGTCCGAAATCTCCTTAATTATTAAATCTCGTTGAGTTTCGGTAATATTCCTAATCCTTAATTGAAATAGATGACATGAGGATTTTTTTAGCTCATTTACTCTATTAGGAAGAATTGCCCAATCGTATTGAGAAAGTAATTTAATGTACAAATCAAATACAAACTCTCTTTTAAGCAAGATATTCTCATAAATCCTTAATTGAGCCAGACCAATTGAAGCACAAATGTCAGGCATATTAGCTTTATACCCCGGCAATACTATATCGTATTTCCATCCACCTCCTTCAGACTTGCTAAGTGCACTTTTTGTCTGTCCATTTAGGCTCATAAGTGATAATTCCTGATGAACTTCGTCATTGTCGAAATCAACGAAATTCATACATATTGCCCCCCCTTCTCCAGTAGTGAGGTTCTTAACTGCATGAAATGAAAATATAGAAAAATCAGGAAGGCTGCCTATTTTATTATTAGTATATAGTGCTCCAAATGAATGGGCTGCATCTGACACAACAAGTATTCTACCAAGCTTATTTTGTTTCTCATTACTAGGAGTAAAAGATTTCTTTATTTCTACTTTACTTACCAAATCAAATATTTGATCGTAATCACAGGGTAGACCTCCAATATCAACTGGTATAATAGCCTTTGTATTAGAGGTAATAGCTTTCTCAATTGCATTTACTGATATATTAAAATCTTCTTCATTGATATCAACCATAACAGGTTTAGCTCCGCAATGAATAACAGCTAAGGCAGTAGCACTATATGTATAAGCTGGGATAATTACTTCATCACCATCGCCTATTCCATACCACTTTAGTGCTAGCAACAATCCAGAAGTGGCAGAATTAACACAGTGGCATCTTTTCGCCCCTGTAAACTCACATATTTCCTCTTCAAATAACTTGGTTTTGGGTCCAGTAGTTATCCAACCAGATTCAAGTGTATCAGTAACCTCCTTAACAATATCCTTAGTGATATATGGTGGAGAGAATGGTATTTTCATGTTTTAAATAAGACTTTCAATTTGTTACTAAATAAACTAATCAAAATTGATTTGTAAGATATTTTCTTGATTCAACTCCTTTTGGAGTGATTAGTCTAATAATAAAAAATCTGTTCGTTCCAAGAAGCGTGCGATCGAAAATTACATTATTCAATTCTGTTGTATTTACATCCTTACGGCCAAGTAGTCTACCATTACCATCATATATTTCTACATAGCCGGTAGCTTCTGGTGAATTGTTTATGTTTACCGTTATTTCTGAATCAGATATTCTAACCCTGGATATATGGATATCGTCTGATAGCTTTGAGTTTATAGGTAACGCATTATCATTTTCTTGTGCCATTAATGCTGGGGCAGATGTGGTGTTTGAACCAGTCAGATATGAAGATGTTAAATAATTTTCGTTGCCTGAGGAGCCATTATATTCAAATACAGCAATATGATAAGTACTAGATGCTTCTAACCCACTCAAAGTAAATGAATTGCCTGGTCCATCAAAAACAACATACTGTCCACCTCCCAAATTAGATCCGCCACCGGCAAAAACATTATTCGAATTATAGGATATCCCATCTTCTGGGAATCTTGAAACAGCCTTAATTTTTCTAACTACTACGATCCTGTTAGCACCGTTACCTGAATTAGTCCAGCTGATGTCCATAGTTGAAGAAGTAGTTGTCCCAAATACTAAATTAGAGGCGATGAGTGTAGGTTCTGTTACTCCACCTGTAGCCTGAGAACCCGTTAATGAAATAGATGTCAAATAATTTTCCGTTCCCGGAACGCCAACATTGTATTCAAAAACCGCTAAATGATAAGTGGTGGAGTAATCCAATCCAGTCATTACAAATGTATTACCAGTACCATCATAAACAACATACTGTTGGCCACCTAGATTTGCACCTCCACCGGCAAACTGATTGTTACTTGAATAAGTCACACCATCTGAGGGTTTTTTTGTAACACTTGATAATCTGCGTGCTACCACTATCCTTCTTGCCCCATTCCCAGTGTTGTTCCATGTTACACGATAACTTGTTTCAGAGATTTCACTAAATGTCATATTAGAAGCAATTGTGGTCGGCTCACTTTGTACAGGAGCACTTGTCATTTGACTACCTTTAAGTGAATTGGTTGTTAAGTAATTTTCCGTGCCTCCAGTTCCATTGTATTCAAACACTGCTAAATGATAGGTGCTAGTGTTGGTAAGTCCACTTAAAGTAAATGAGTTTCCTGTTCCATCATAAACAACATACTGTTCTCCACCCAAATTAGCTCCACCTCCGGCAAAAGTACCACTTGAGGCATAAGTCACTCCATCAGTAGGCACTTTGGTTACGGCCGATCCTTTTCGAGCTACAACTATTCGTCTAGCACCATCACCTGTATTGTTCCAATTTACTTGAAAACTTGATTGTGTTACAGCACTGAAGGTCATGTTAGAGGCTATTGAAGTAGGCTCAGTGACACCAACAGTAGTTCCAGGTACATTCTCTTTGTTTTTAACGATGTAATCAATCTCGTTGCCAGTACCAATATATTCAAAAACGGTAAAATAATATGTAGAAGTGGCCCCCAGACCAGTGACAGTCACACTTTCTCCTGTACCATCATAAACTACGTAATGCGCCCCACCAATATTACTACCACTTAGAAATTCAGCATTAGCCACATAAGAAATTCCGTCAACAGGCTCCCTGTATGTATTATCAACTGCCCTTGCTATTACCATTCTTCGAGTACCTGATCCGTTGGTCCAACTTAAATCAATGGTACTAGCTGTAGTAGCACCCACAGTAAGGTTAGTAGCCTGATTGAGCACTGTGGATCTTAGTTCATTGCCAACGACACCATCGTTTGCAGCATAGTAAACAACACTATTTTTCACCGCAAAATTATTTGGGTTAGAGCTTCCAGCTGCATTTGTATTTTCAACCATTACTGTTCCCCCTGCTGTACCGTCCGTTTTCCACAACTCGGTTCCATTCGTGCCGTCATTGGCGGAAAAATAAAGGGCCCCATTCACATCTGTCAAATTATCGGGGTTTGAACTACCCGCCCCAACATTAATGTCGGATACCATAAACGTGCCTCCTCCGGTTCCATCACTTCTCCACAATTCCACTCCATTAGTGCCATTATCAGCAGTAAAATAAAGAATGCCCCCCGCCATCATAAAATTTTCTGGTGTTGATCCAGTAGCCCCAGGATTAATGTCAGCTACCTGAACTGTACCCAGAGCTGTTCCATCACTGATCCAAAGCTCTGCTCCAGTGGCGCCATCATCCGCTTGAAAAATTGCACTGCCATTAAGGTTAGTGATGTAACGAATAAAAGCACTTCCTCCGGCATTGATATTTGTAACCAAACTAGTGCCTCCACCAGTTCCATCTGAAGTCCACAGTTCTATACCATTTGTACCATCATCCGCTTGGAAAAACAAAGTTCCATTAACATCGGTCAGGAATTTTGGTAAACCAGAGTTTGCTCCGGGTTGAATATCCAAAACTTGTACTGTACCGCCACTTGTACCATCAGACCGCCACAATTCGAAACCTGAAGTACCATCAGTTGCAGCAAAAAATACTTGAGAATTAAATACCACTAAGTTTTGTGGGTTAGATCCACCGGCTCCTGGATTTATATCCCTCACCATTGAGGTGTTTCCTGATGTTCCATCGCTAGTCCACAACTCAGCACCATTAATCCCATCAGTAGCCAAAAAATAGACTATACCTGAATGGTTAATATAATTGTTAGGAGTTGAACTTGCTGATCCTGCATTAATATTGAGTATCATATTGGTTCCCAATTCAGTACCATCGCTAAACCAAGGTTCTTTGCCATTGTTAT
This sequence comes from Fulvivirga sp., assembly GCA_048268855.1. Classification (GTDB taxonomy): domain Bacteria; phylum Bacteroidota; class Bacteroidia; order Cytophagales; family Cyclobacteriaceae; genus Fulvivirga. The sequence continues at coordinate 4,229 of JBLWUR010000015.1, read as the reverse complement.
CATCATTGGCCCTGAAAAATACACTGTTCCCTACGGGGAGTAATCGAGTAATATTGGCTGGGGCACCACCGCCAGCAGTTCTTATATCTTTAACAAGTGACGTAGTAACACCATCTGTTTTCCATAATGCTTCTCCATCTGTCCCATTATTAGCACTAAAGAAAATAGTGCCATTAACATTGGTGAGTAACTTGGGATCCGAATCTCCAGAAGCATTAATATCACTAACTAATGTTGTTTGTGAGTAGCTATAACTTGAAATGCAAATAAATAAATATATAATCTTTTTCATAATGTTATGATAAACAGCCCTATACAAAAATACTGAAATAAAATTTAACCTAATCCACGCCCCTAATTAATATAAATGCCTCGGCATAAGTAACCCCAATAACCGAACCCCATCTTTGGGCACAGATTTCAATGGATTTTAATGATCTTGGATGGGGATAATCCCTTAGTTCCATGTGGTAACACTCCAAGGCCTTCTCTTTAAGTTTGTGATATTTAGTGGTATCTACGAAGTAGTTGGGTAAAAATGATTCTTTTAGAGACCCCCATTCTGTCGATGAGAATGTTTCATAACTATACAATCTTTTTGGATAGTTTTTTCCAATAGGCCTAAAGGCCGTTAAACAAGCCTTGTGGACTATTTGATGATCCATATTTAAATCACCTTCATGATGAAAATATACAATATCTGGATTTATTTTTTTTGCATATTTTTCTACAGATTTAACAATAGAAGTTAACGCTATTGTATCAAGTGCTTGATCTGGAAATTTTTCAATTTGGATATTGCTGATCCCTAAAACTTTACAGGAATTCTTGAGAGCTAAAATTCGCTCATTTATTGCAGTTGTATTTTGATCCCTCGAACCATGCCCATCTGTAAGAATTAGAACTGAAACTTCATCACCACTTTCAATATGCCTTGCAAGTGTTGCACCTAAACCTATTATCTCATCATCTGGATGAGCTCCAATAACCAATACTTTTTTCATCTCAAATAATTTAGTAATTGTCTAGTTTCACTTATGGTATAATCAGCTTCAAAATCATTCAGGTCAGGCAATTCCATGAATTCACCCCTTTTCACTCTCACGGCCATCATCCCTACTTTTTTTGCCCCATAAATATCCTTATATGGATGATCTCCGATCATAATACACTCTGTTGGAACAAGATCAAACTTTTTAATAACAACATTAAATGCTTCTGGTTTTGATAATTTTAAGTCGTCAGTATAGATTACTTCTTCAAAGTAATTTTCAAGATTTAATGCAATTACCTTTTTTCTTTGTGTGCTTTGCCTACCATCAGTAATTAATAATAATCTATATTTTCTATTTATAAGTAAAGAAAGCATATCCTCTACCCCCTCATAAAGTGACAAATGACTAGGGAAATAGCTATGGAAAGCTTCAATACATATTTTTAAGCATTCCTTTTCATTGAGTCCTAGTTTATCAATTAGTTTGTTAAATAAAGTCTCATCCAATCTTCCGTATCTTTCTATTAACGTTGCCAAAACATCCTTAACCTCTTTTAAATTCAAATTAGATGCTTTGGATAATTCCTTTGTTACACCGGATAATGCCTCATCCAATACGGCATTCATGTCATAAAGTGTATAATCTAAATCAAAGAGTAATGACTTCATTCTTCATTTTTATTCCAAATATTAATCCGATAGTAAAAAGTATAATCTTGACATCTAGAAAAAAATTAAGTTGTTTAATATAGACAAGGTCAATTTCTATTCTTTTTTCAAACTCAAGTTCATTTCTACCAGATACGGCTGGTAGGTTAGTAATCCCTGGACGTACTGAATACTTAATTTTTTGTTTATCCGTAAATTTCGCTACTTGATAGGGCAAATCTGGCCGTGGCCCTACAATGCTCATTTCACCTTTTATAATATTTATCAATTGAGGCAATTCATCCAATCCGTGCCTTAAAAATTTTCCAATTTTGGTAATTCTTTGATCATTTTTAATGGTAATAATTGTGCCGTCTTCACGAACGATGGGTTTACTATTAATATGCATAGTCCTAAATTTATACATAGTAAATACCCTTAATCCTTTTCCCACTCTCTCCTGCTTGAAAATAATCGGACCCCGACTTTCTAACTTTATCAATATTCCTATTACAATATATATTGGCAGTAGGAGGATCAATGCCAATACGGCAAATATCAAATCAAATGTATATTTAAATCGTAAATAAGTCATTTAAGCATTTTCCTATAACCTGTTAACAATCTTTCAACTACCTTGTTTTGGTCGAAATTTTTTAAAGCATAATCTCTTCCGTTTAGGCCAAATTCTTCAGACAGTTTTGTATTGTTTAAAATGTCCAATGCCTTTGCTAATGCCTTGGAGTCCATCGCTGGAACCAATTTTCCGTTATAATTGTCGATTATTACTTCCCTACAACCAGATATATCAGTGGCTATTGTCGGTTTAGACATTGAAGCAGCCTCCATCATGGTTCTTGGAAACCCTTCACGATATGAAGGTAGGACAACAACATCCATTATGGCATAAAGTTTTGCCATGTCTTCCTGTGATTTTAGTATTAAAAAATGGTCGTTAATATTCATTTCCTTTAAAATACTAAAATCTACAGGGTCCCTTTCATTTTTCATTTCATTTCCAACACACAAAAAGAAAATTTCCTTATTATCATTTAACAGTTCTTTTGCTGCTTCAAATAACTCAACATACCCTTTTTCCTTAACAAATCTGGCTACCATGCCCACTACAAATACTGATGGGCTAATATTTAATTCTTTTCTAATGTTTAATAGGTCTTGCTTGGAATAATTATTTATGTCAAAAATTCTGACATCTATTCCATTGCCTAAATAACTTATCTTATTACCGTTATAGATGTTGTGTTTCTGTGCATAATCTATATCCTCCTGACTTTGAGAAAATATATGATCTGAAAGCCATCCTGAAATTTTGGCCAGCCATATTAATACCTTTTTTTTCATAGGGGATACTTTGGACCTAAAAATCATCCCATGATTGGTGTAAGTCACTATTGGCACAAATGCCAATCTAGCTGCCAACTGGCCGAAAAATTCCATTTTAGCAGAATGAGCATGGGCTAGCACGAATCTTTCATTGATCATAATCCACCAGATTTTAATCAGCATTACAATATCAGAGAAAAAAGTGATGTCACGAGTCACATTTACATGATGAACAATGATACCTTCATTAGTAATTTCTTCTCTTTTATTAATTATTGGGCATATGGCATGAACTTCAAATCCTTCCTTTTGAAGCGCTTTTAATTGAGGCAATAAAAACAAACTAATAGTCTGTTCGACATTAGCCAAATGAACTATTTTTTTACGCCTCATTTAATAACTCCTTATAAATTAATTTTATTTTGTAAAGCATGGATGAAGTACCAAAAATTTGCTCGGCTCTTTTTTTAGCCTCTACACCCATTTTTGCCCTTTCTTCTTCATTCAAATTTATCATTTTTAGAAGAGCTGTGGCTAGGGATTGAACATTACTTGGTTCAACTAAAAAGCCGGTAACATTATCTACAATTTGTTCACCTGTTCCTGCTACCTTAGTCGCTATTACTGGTTTGGCGAGATACATGGCCTCAAGTATTGTTCTAGGCAACCCCTCCCCAGTATTGATTTCATACGATTTATCACCAATCGAGATTCTCTCCTTTTGAATTGTAGGCAGTACTATGATATCAGACTCCATGTAATACTGCAGTGGATTATCTTTCCACCCTAAAAATTCAAAGTTTTGAATATTGTATCCATCAATCTTCTGCTTTAAAAATTCAATGTACTCTTTATCAAAAAATTCACCCACCGAATAAAATTGAGGTGCTTTATCTTCCAATTCTTCATTTACAATTTTTATAGCATCAATAAGGTGATGGTAGCCCTTAAATGGAGTCAAAGCAGCCATAGTAGATACCACCAATTTAGACTGATCATTATTATGAGTCCTTAGACTGCTATCAGCTATATATTTAAAATTAAAAGAATTATCATCTATGGCATTATATACCACCTCACATTTACGTTTTTGTTTTATCTGATTGATAAGACTACCAGCTACAAGCACAATTTTATCCGCCAATATCTCTGATAGTCTTAACAATGGTTTCCTGATGCTCATGAGTTCACCTCGAACATGCCAAACTATCTTTTTCCCAAATAACTTGGGGATGGTAGAGCC
>JBLWUR010000014.1:0-42797 GCA_048268855.1 Fulvivirga sp. | reverse complement strand
ATGTGGGAGAGTAGGTCGTTGCCAGATTTTATCAAAAGCCCCTTACTATTTAGTAAGGGGCTTTTTGCTTTTATACCCCTCATTATTTTAACTATCAGTACTCAAGGTTATATTAATAGCATCAATTTGAGTTTATTTGTATAAACCTTCAATTTTGAAAAAGACAGCCTTAATTTTTACAGTTTTAATTATAATATCCACTGTTGGATACTTAGGATATAATAAATATTATCAAAATACCAATCGTGGGATATGGGAATATGTAACCAATGACGCAGCCTTTGTATTTGAATCAAGTAATCTGCTCAAGACAATTGAGAAACTAGATAGAAATGGAACATCTCGATCCCTTAATAAAATTGCTGAGTTTAAAGAGCTGCAGAATCTATTATCTGGTAAAGATAGTACCGATAATTTTAGTGAAATTTTGCTAAATGGACCAATACTTATTTCAGCTCACGTAGCGAGTAATAGCTCTTTAAGCTATACATTTTTTATTGATTTGAATGTAAAGGATAGACAAGCTGCATTTCTAAGATTTTTAGAAAAAAACAAAAATTCACAATCTTCTAAAATTGCTACAAGAGTTTATCAAGATCGAGTTATTCAAGAACTAAATGTTAATTCAGGTATACTATCTTACTTAATAGACAATAGTATATTGGTGTGCAGTTTTAAACCATTCTTAGTTGAAGATGTTATTAGACTTTTGAACGATGATAATGTGGCTTCTTTTTTGAAATCCAATTCACAACTCTCAAATATACCTAAACTCGCTAATGATGATGGAAATATTTATGTAGACTTCACCAATCTGAATAGACTTACTCAGATTTTTAAACAAAGGCGATACTCAGAAATTCAAAATTGGGCTAATAACGGGTTCTTTGATATTTCACTATCAAACGATAAATTAACCTTGAATGGATTCACTCTGACCGATAATAAGGACTTTCTAGAAACCTTTATTGATCAAACAGCAGTAAATGATCGATTTGATTATTACATACCAACAACAGCATCAGAGGCCATCAAATATTTAACAAGTGACGCTAAGATTTGGTACAATAGACTGCTTACCTATTGGAATACCAAAGCCTCGTCATACATGCTAGAAAGAAACGATTTTTTAAAGACCTATGATTACGATGTTAATGAAACTTACAGTTGGATAAAGGATGGGTTATGTTCTGTTTCCTTTGATAATGGTCCAAATAATAATTCACTATTATTTGTTTCTACTAGTGATATAAATCAGGCACTCAACCAATTAAATGTTTTTGCTGAAAATACTTCTAAGGCTTTGGGGGACTCTCTTTATGTCGAAAATTATGGTAATTATAAAATAAGAGAAATTAAAGTTGAAGGATTTCCATTAAAGGTATTTGGGCCTGATTATACCGGTTATGAAACAACTTACTATTTACCATTAGGAGAAAATATTGTATTTGGGAATAGCATAGATGTATTAAAGAACTTACTTCAAAGTATCGAAAGTGAAGAAACCTGGGGAAAATCAGTAGTCTATAATAATTTTTTAGAAAGTGGTTTGGAAGAAAATAATGTTAGTATTATTTATAACCTTCAAAGAATATGGCCAAGAATTAATACTGCATTCAAACCAGAATGGAAGGAATACTTTAATAAATATGCTCAACCATTAAAGAGTTTTAAATTAGCTTCTATTCAATTTAGCAGAGTAGATGAAAATTTTTACACCAGCATATCTTTATTGCATGAACAAAAGGCCTCTACAATAGAAAGGCCAATATACAACGTTGATCAGAGTTTAAGTTTTACAATTCCAATAGTCACCAAACCTTATGTGGTCAAAAATCATAATACGAATCGATTGGAAGTAATTCTACAGGATTCATTATATAATTTGAATTTAATATCTTCTGAGGGTAAGAAGCTGTGGTCTACGGTTATAAACGAGCCAATTGTATCTGACATTGAACAAATAGACATTTATAATAATAAAAAACTTCAATATTTCTTTACCACAAAAAACAACCTTTATATTATAGATAGGCTTGGTAATAATGTGGAGTACTACCCTATCCGGGTTGATTACAATATTCAATTTGCTAACATAGTAGATTATGATAATAGTAAAAAATACAGATTTTTATTGGGTGATGATAGAGGTAATTTACATTTATTAAGCAAAGATGGACGAGCATTAGAAGGATGGAATCCGATGAAAATGGGCGGAAAATTGTCTAGTAGACCATTTCACATAAGAGTGCGGGGTAGAGATTGTATTGTGGCTCTTCAACAGGATGGTAAGTTAATAGCTTGGAATCGTAGGGGGGAAGTATTAAAGGGTTTTCCTGTTCAATTGGATGATCGGTTTGATACAGATATTTTTGTAGAGATGGGTGCTGATTTTTCAAAAACGATTTTGAATATATTGTCTAGAAAAGGTAGACTGTATAAAATTAACTTAGAAGGCGAAATACAAAGTAGTGAGGAATTGTATAAACAGACCAAAGATGCCAAATTTCAAATTGTGCCTGACGCTCTTAAAAAATCATACATCATTGCCAGACAAGAGACTAATAGGCTTGTCTTAATTGATGCAACAAAAAAGGAGGTTTTAGCCAAGGATTATTTGGGGTCTGAAAAGTTAAAGATTCAGTATTACTATTTCTCTCCCGATAATCAAATATATGTGGTCACGGATCCTGTTCAAGAGTTTACTTACATTTATAAATCAGATGGTTCATTGGTCAATGCTACACCAATCGATAGTAATCAAGAAGTAGGAATTCTGTTTTCAGAATCTAAGAATAAATTTACAGTTTACACTGTGGCCAATGACACCTATAAACTTTTAACATTTTAAGTCAATATGAGAAAAGTAGTATTACCACTATTCGTTCTATTTTCATTTACATTTAGTTATGGTCAGGTTGTTGAACAAGACAGTTTAGAATATAGTCTGGCAACACCTTATGATGCAATATTTACTCATTTAAGGTATTTACAACCCGATAATTACTATCCTGAAATTTCATCAAAAGTTTTAAAAAATGATAGGAGTGATGATAAGGATATAAAGGAGTTGAGCATAAAGTTGAAGCAGATATTTGACGGTAGTGCCATTTATATTGACTTAGATGAAGTGCCTAGAGAAACCAATTATAAAGATACTATTAATAACAAATCAAGGTATATACCTTCAAAAAAGTATCCTGAAATATATATTGAAAAGTATGGCAATAAATGGCAGTACTCCTCTAAATCTGTAAGCAAGATTGAAAGTCTGCATAAGAAAGTATATCCATTTGGTACTGATAAATTACTAGAAATGTTGCCTCCTACATCTGGTAGTTTCAAAATACTAGGACTATGGGGTTGGCAACTGTTAGGTATTTTTATTTTAGTTATTGTTTGTGTTGTACTCCATAAAGTTTTCACCCTAATTTTTGAAAAAATAATTATTCAAGTGCTATTGCGAATGGGGTATAGAAGGCTAGCAGATGAGGTCGTTATACCTGTGGCTAAGCCAATCAGTTTCTTAGTAATTTTCCCACTACTCATATTATTTGTACCTGTATTACAGTTACCTATCAATATGAGCCATTATGTGATGTTATCCTTACGTGCAATATGGCCAATATTTGCAATTGTATTCTTTTACAGATTAGTTGATATTTTCTGTATGTTTTTGGCCAAGTTGGCTGATAAAACGGAAAGTACATTGGATGACCAGTTGGTTCCATTATTACGTAAGGTGCTTAAAACATTTGTAGTCATAGTGGGAGGGTTGTTTATTTTAGACAATCTGGACTTTGATATTACAGGTCTAATTGCAGGCCTTTCTATTGGAGGTTTGGCATTTGCATTAGCTGCTCAGGATACTATAAAAAACTTTTTTGGTTCTTTAATGATATTTGTTGATCGACCTTTTCAAGTGGGGGATTGGATAACTTCTGGAGACCTAGATGGTACTGTAGAAGAAGTAGGTTTCAGATCAACAAGGATCCGAACATTTGCTAATTCAGTAATGTCTATTCCAAATGGGGTAATTACCAATCAGATGATCAATAATCATGGTTTGAGGGTTTACAGGAGGTTTATGACCAATATTGCTGTTAATTATGATACACCACCGGCTGTCATAGAAGCATTTGTAGATGGATTAAAGAAAATTGTAGAGTCACACCCTAAAACCAGAAAGGATTATTTTGAAGTGCATTTTAATGGAATGGGGGCATTTTCACTGGATATTTTATTCTATATATTTTTTGAAGTACCAACTTGGTCTGAAGAACTGAAGGCAAGGCATGAGATATTGCTTGATATTGTGAGATTGGCGGATAAGCTAGGTGTTAATTTTGCTTTCCCAACACAGACTTTACATGTGGAGACATTCCCTGAAAAGAAGGGTAACTCTCTAGAATACACCAAGAATTCACCGGAGTTGAAAAAGAAACTAGAGGAATTTTTTAAGAAGGATACGAAGGCATAAGATCTAAAAATTCTTCTATCGCTCGATACACTTGGTTTAATTCTACATCCTGAATAATATATGGAGGTATAATGTAAATAAGATTGCCCAATGGCCTCAATAATATACCTTTTTTAATAAAAAAAGGATACAGCGTATTACGGAGTTCAGAAAAATAGGAAGAGTCACTATCTGTTTTAAACTCAATGGCCAGAATGGTACCCATCGACCTTATGTTTTTGATGACTGTTGCGTTTTTATGTTTTTGTACAAAAGATTGGTGATTAGCTGAAATGCGATCAATATTCGTCTGACAGAGAGGATCAATTAAAAGCTTAAAACTTGCTATACCTGCAGCACAGGCAATTGGGTTGGCTGTGTAAGAATGCCCATGTAAAAATGTCTGTTTCAAATCTTTAGACCTGAATGCATCAATTACTTTATCGGTGCAAGACGTTGCTCCTAATGCCATGGCCCCGCCTGTAATTCCTTTTGATAAGCACATGATATCGGGTGCACTGGTTAAATGTTGGGAAGCGAATAATTTCCCAGTCCTACCAAAACCTGTCATCACTTCATCTGCAATACACAGAATATTATTTTCATGGGCGTGCTTAATTAATCTATTAAGAATGGTTGTACTATACATTCTCATGCCGGAGGCTCCTTGAATCAACGGCTCGTAGATAAAGGCAGCGATATCACCAGAGGCAACTGTTTCTTGAAACTGATTGAATACCTCTTCTTCGTTTTCTGAATCAGGGAAATCAATAAAATCAACATCAAATAAATGTTTTGCAAAAGGTTTAGTGAAATCACTTCTTTCGCCTACCGACATTGAGCCAAAAGTATCACCATGATAAGCACCATCTATTGCGATAATTTTTTTCTTTGCAATACCCTGATTGTACCAAAATTGTAAGGCCATTTTGAGTGCGACTTCTACTGAGGTACTGCCGTTATCGGAATAGAATATTTTTGATTGATTATCTGGCAAAATGGATAACAAAGCTTCGGCTAACTCAATAGCAGGCTTATGCGTAAACCCTGCAAAAATAACATGTTCCAAGCCAGAGGCCTGTTTTGCTATCGCCTCTGCGATGAAAGGATGGGAATGACCGTGTAAATTTACCCACCACGATGAAACGGCATCCATTATTTTTCGCCCATCATCTGTATGCAAATAAACTCCTTCAGCGCTTGTTATCATTAGTGGATCATCAACGCCCTCAAGAGGAGTAAATGGATGCCAAATCGCTGCTTTATCCCTACCAACCCAATTCATTCCAATTCATTTTTATATCCTTACTTAATGTACTAATGGATTGTTGACTTACCTGATCGAATTGCGGCACCTTGAACAGACAAGGGGCTGATGTATTTTTCATTATTATATCTTCTGTGGCTTTATTAGAAGGGCCATTAAAAATAATGGCTCTTATCGTATATCCCCTTTGTTTTATCAATTCTAAAGTTAGTAGTGTGTGATTGATACTCCCCAAATAAATATTAGAGACGAGAATAATTTCAGCACTGAATTTTGGAACTAGATCAATCATAAATTCATGATCATTGATAGGAACCATGCACCCACCAGCTCCTTCTATTATGAGATTGTTGTTCGTTTTCGGTAGTATAAATTTCTTAAGACTTAATTCAATCCCATCGATTTCAGCTGCTTGGTGCGGTGATGCAGGGGTATTTAAAATATATTGTTCTTTATGACAAATCACCTGATTGTTGGTCAAGTATTTAACTGTATCTGTGTCAGTTGGATATCCGGCCTGAATAGGCTTCCAGTAGTCAGCGTCTATGGCTAATGCGAGTGCCGCGGAAATCATGGTTTTACCGCTGTCCGTTCCTATGGCTGTTATAAAATAATTCATGAATAGGCCGCTAAGGTATCAATCAAAGCAGTGATTTCATCATTTGTATTAAAAGAATGGATACAAATCCGTAGTCTTTCTTGGCCTTCTTTTACGGTGGGAGCTAAAATAGGCCTAACATCAAACCCTTTGGATTGAAGGGACTTCGCCAATCGCCTTACTTCATCATTGCCTTTAATAAGAATGGTTTGGATTGGATGATTGCTATTGGTTCTTTTATACTTATTACCAAGAATTGAGTCTGCCTGTTGAATAAAAAACTCTGTTTGTAGATGTGCCTTTGCTCGAAGATCAGGATGTTGATTGAGAAATTCAAAAGCACATTTAATTGCAACGTAGTGGTGACTTGGCGGTGCAGTGGTATAAATGAAAGGGCGGGCAAAGTTTATCAGGTATTGTATTAATTCATTTGAACCCGCAACAGCCGCTCCATGGATTCCCATAGCCTTCCCAAATGTATATATCCTACAGAAGATTTCACTTTGTAACCCAAGTGTTTCTGAAAGACCTCCACCGTTGTTCCCCATCAACCCTGTGGCGTGTGCTTCGTCCACTATGAGATAGGCCTTATGTTTAATACAGATTCGAACCAGTGCCTTCAGATCACAAACATCTCCGTCCATTGAGTAGATGGATTCCACAACAATATACTTGTCCTCTTTTTCCTGTCCTTTTAATTTTTTTTCAAGATCGGTTAAGTCATTATGCTTGAAACTGATTTTTTTAGCCAAACTCAAACGAATACCATCCTTTATGCTGGAATGAGATAGTTCATCATAATAGATAACATCATTTCTTAACGGAAATGTGGAAAGCACAGAAAGGTTGGCAGTGTAACCCGAGTTAAAAACCAATGCTGCTGGCGATTGAAATTGGCGAGCTAAAAACTCTTCAGCTTCCATTGTACAATCACTATTGCCAGTTAGTAGTCTTGATCCAGTAGATCCATTAGATTTTTCATTTTTTGAATCTTGAATGATTTGCCATAGGTTTTCATTTCTGGCCAAGCCCAGATAATCATTGGAGGAAAAGTCAACAAGATTGTTTACTGTAGTTAATGACCGTAAACTATTGTTCTTTACTCTTTTTTGAAGATTTTGCTGATGCCTTTGTGGCAATGACATAGTAATATTATTTTTTCGATCTCATTTCTTCTATGGCATCCCACATATCGGAAGTCACGGCCTCTAAGCCATTAAATTCCCCAGCTCCATGGAGCCATTCTCCACCATCAATGGTGACCACTTCACCGTTGACATAGGCAGAATAGTCTGACATTAGATAGGCTGCTAGATTGGCTAGTTCTTGATGCTTGCCAAATCGTTTTAATGGTATGCGGTTTAACGGGTCTATTTTTTTAGCTACCTCGCCTGGGAATAATCTTTTCCATGCTCCATCTGTAGGGAAAGGCCCAGGTGCGATGGCATTGCTTCGAATGTTGTACTTTGCCCATTCAGACGCTAACGATCGAGTCATAGCTAATATTCCTGCTTTGGCGCAAGCAGAAGGCACTACATAGCCTGAACCAGTCCAGGCATAGGTGGTGACGATATTTAAAAAAGTACCACTTTGTTTTTTATTGATCCAGTTTTTCCCGGCAGCTAGTGTGAAATTGTAAGTGCCTTTTAAAACAATATCAATTACTATATCAAAGGCACGGTTGGAAAGTCTCTCGGTCGGGCTTATGAAATTTCCTGCAGCGTTGTTGAGTACACCATCTATTTTACCGAATGAGCTTTCAGCTTTTTCAATGACGTTTTCTATTTCATTGTACTTCCGTATATCACAGGCTATTGGCAGCACTTTACCTCCTGTTTCTTTCTCAAGTTCTTTAGCTGTTTTTTCTAGTACCTCCATTTTCCTACTGGCGATCACCAAATTGGCACCTAGTTCTAGGAAATACTTACCCATTGATTTCCCTAGTCCAGTTCCACCTCCCGTTACAATTATGGTTTTTCCCTTTAGGGAATCTTCTTTTAGCATGCCAGTCATAATAGTTGTATTTATTTAAAATAAAGATATTCAAACTTTAATAAGGATAGAACGTTATCAAATTTTATTTGAAGTACCTATTCATGATATTCGCATAAACATTAATATAATATGAAAAGAATAACCCTGTTAATTTCAGTTGTTTTGGTAATCAGTGCATCGTGTGTAACCCAAAAGAAATATGATGATCTGCTTGGTGATAAAATTAATCTGGAGACGGATTTGGCTAATAGTAGGGACAGCTTGGAGACATCCTTAGGAGTAGTATCAAGATTGGAGAATGAATTGTCGAATTTGAAAAAAGACACGGCTTCCTTAGGGGGAAAAATTAGGGCAACGAATTCTAAATATAAAAAACTTAGTGCTGATCATGCACAGTTGGAGACCTACTATAATAATCTTTTAAATAACAGTGGTAAAATGACAAGGGATCTAGCAGAGCAGCAGGAACGTCTCCTGACTTTGAAGGAAAACTTGGAAGTAACACAAAGGAAAAATGAGCAACTAAGTGCTGATCTAGCAGTTCGTGAGGAAAAAGTTAAGGAACTGGAAGAAATATTGGCCAATAAAGAAAAGGCTGTTCAGGCTTTGAAAAATAGAATTTCGCAGGCTTTATTAAACTTTAAAGAAAGTGACCTAACTGTTTCAGTTAAAAACGGAAAAGTATATGTTTCGTTAGCTGAACAATTATTATTTAAGTCAGGCAGTACGTCAGTTGATCCAAAGGGAACTACTGCTTTGGAACAATTGGCGAAAGCCATTAAAGATCAAAAGGATATTCATATCATGGTTGAAGGTCACACAGATGACGTAGCCATTGGGAAAACCTCGCAATTTATGAATGACAACTGGGATTTGTCAGTACTAAGAGCAACTTCAATAATCAGAATCTTAACTAAGGCAGGTTTACCTTCTGAACAGGTTTCTGCAGCAGGAAGAGGTGAATTTGTACCTGTTGCTACTAATGAGACCAAAGAGGGCAGGCAAAAGAACAGAAGAACAGAAATTATTATTACTCCCGATCTTGATGAGTTGTTTAAATTGTTGGAGGCGAATTAATATGCTAACAAGGTGGAAATTTAAAACCACAGAATAACAGAGGAAACACAGAGCGTATAAGAAAAAAGAAGCCACCCATAGGTGGCTTCTTTTTTTAGTTACCAGTTCGTGACCTAACAGAACCTGAGTTTCCAGTATACCTTGTTCTGCTTGGTTTATTTGATCTATTATCAATCTCTTTTGGCTGATCATAATACCGATCTCGTCTGGTGTAAGTATCACGTTTGGCTACAGTTCTTACTGGTGATTTTTTGTATGAGGAGTTATTTTTATTCTTCTTCTCATAGTATCCATGAGCATACCCATGACCATGTTTGGGCACATAATTTTTTACGTAAGTGACATGGTTATGTCCGTAATGATTGTGACTGTTACAATTATCATAGTAAGCAGTATAATAATTGGTGTGATAACCGCAATGGCTATTACAAACATGGTTATACAAAGGGTTATGGTTATAAATTTCCCTTCTACTTATAAAACCATCATTTCTTACAGTGATTTTAATATAGGCGTTGCGGTTTTGTAAAATAATATCAAAGTAAGATACTCCATGGCTAATCGCTTGTGTAGCATGAACAACATCATAGCCATAATAATCATGGGTGATAGTATGCTGTACAGAATAAGGCATATCCCAATTAAGAGAATATCCAAATGAGGTAATAAAATGCTGAGCATTCACACCTAATGAAACCCCAGCGACTAATCCGATTAAAAGTAAGATCTTTTTCATGGCTCTACATTTTTTGATTCACTATGGAATTAAACAACGATAATGCCAGAAATTCAAAATACTTATAACACATTGATTGTCAGTATAATAACTTACCTTTTTATCAGCTTGGAAGTAATCGACTTACCACCAACATTGAGCAGTAAATAATAAATACCAACTGATTTTTGGTGGAGATCAAGGTGTAACGTACGATTATCTGAATCCAACATTGGAGCGACAATGATCTGATTTCCAACCATATCGAAAACCTTAATCGAGATAGTTGAGGAGTTAATGGTGTGATTAAATTTAACACTAAACAAACCGCTCCCTGGGTTCGGATAAATCATAAACATATTTTCCTTCAGGTCGTCAAATCCGAGCACTAGAGACGATTCACTTTCCTCGTTACTGTACTCGGACTCACCTCCTGCGTTAATAGCTTTTATCCTATAAAAATAGGCATCGGGGGCGCCTAAAGTTGAATCCTGGAAAGTAAACGTATTGGCAGCAGTAGTGTCCAATTCTTGATAGTTCGTATTGCCTCCTTTTGACCTTTCAATAACAAACCCAGTTTCATTATCCGAGTTGTCTATCCATTCCAGATTAATCTGTTCAATTGAAATAATCCTGAGGCTTAATGTAGTTGGAGCTGCAGGTGGTGGTGGAATATTAGAAATACTGATTTCATTGCTAAAACCTGATGCACCACCGACATTTGAAGCTTTGACTCTATAAAAATAGGTGTCTAGTTCCGTTAAGGTAGAGTCTTCAAAATCGATACCATTTAATTGAATGCTAGCTATTTCTAGATAATTAGAATTAGTCCCTTTCGATCTTTCAACTATAAATTCCTGTTCATCACTAGCGTTATCTTTCCATTTTAATTCAATGTGTCCATTGATTAGGAGAGTTGCTGTAAGATCAGTGGGTGCCTCTGGAGGACTACTTTCACCATCTGTTATAGCTTCTAATGACCACCCCTGAAGTTGTCCGCCATCTTGATTGAAATTATCCGTTATTGATAAAGTCCATGTTCCGTTAATTTCTTCTCCATTGAAGTCATTTAAATTTCCACTCGCTTGATAAAAACCATTATCAGTTGGTGGACAGGGGATTGATATAATCGGTGACTGCTGATCCAAGTTAAGATCGAAATCATCTTGGTTGCCACATATTTGATCGAATAGTACTACTACTGTGCCCATAGGTGACTCCAGTGTTACAGTTAAATCACTGATATAAGTGTGCGTTCCATTTAGACCGATTACATTTAGATCGGTAAGTAAGCCGGTATCTTCGATAGTCAATAACGATTTAACGGTGTTTGAACCGCTGGAACTAATGGTTAGGGGCACATCTGTACTTGAATAAGTTTGGGACATTACTGTCGTAAATGAACTCACGGTATAATCAGTTTCCTGACATATATTTGAAGCCTTTACTCGCCAGAAATATTCAGTACCCCCTGTTAATCTTGAAGGAGAAAATTCATTTGCTAACAAGCCACTTTTTGATTGTGAAATTGTTGAAAAAGTGGCGTCAGTAGAGAGATCAATATCATACACATTGTTACCCTCTAATTTCGTCCATGATAATTTCGGGTACAGGCTTACCTCAGATTGAGTGTCAGTAGGGCTTAAAAGCTCAATAGTTTCAATAGCTTCATCATAAACATTCAATTTGAGAGACACGCTTTTTGAATTCCCATTTTCGGTTGCCTTAATAGAGAGTTGGTAGGTGCCATTAGCACCTAAGTTGGTATCATTTATTTGAAGTGTCGATGAATTTCCAGGTGTCACCGGATTTACTGAAAATGATGCTGTTAATCCATCCATTAAACCTTCAACTTCTAAGGAAACATCATTTGAAAAGCCCAGTATGCTACCAATTGTAACTTCAGTAGTGCCCTGGTCGGGAGTGCACACTTGTAAAAAATCATCGGCTGCAGTAATGCTAAAATCAGGTACAGTTGGGGCTTCGATATTGATATTAGTATTATTGATATCGAAAAAGATATTATCCGCAGCTTTAACCATTATTCTGGCGGAAGCGGTTACAACATTTGGTAGGAGAATGGTCTCTGAGCCATCATTGGGAGTACTTGATTTAATAATATTGGGATAGGTAAGTCCACCATCTTCGGATAAAAGAATACTTACAAATTGGCAATTCACGGGATTTTGGTCAGTATTTGCTACGTCCCAAGTAACATCTACATTAGATTCTGCATAAAGTGTAGTGTCAGTATTGTACAATGAAACCACAAAAGGACCAGCGAGATCAGTTACATCAAATGCAATTTGATCATAATCTACTCCACCACCACCGTTTTGATTATCACGGGCTGTCAATCTAAAAGTCATGGATCTAGAGTAGGAAGGCAGGAGTTCACCCATAGTTTGGGTGTTATTTACAATGTCATTTAAGTCTGGAAAATACCTAGAAGAATCAGTTTTTGGAGCGAATGAACGAAAAAGTGGAGCATTTCCACTCGGACTGTTAGGCTCTCCCGTTGGTCCAAGGTCAAATTGTTCCCATGAAAAAGAGAGATCATGGCCATCAGGATCGGAGCCACTGCCCGTCAATTTGAAAGGGGTATTAATGGGGATGGTAAACCCACCTACACCAGCATCTACAGTAGGGGGGGTGTTTCCAGTGGAAGATATTGAGGCACAACCATTTCCAGTTCCATCAACACTATAAGCTAATATTTCATCGTAGCTAGCTGTGTGGAAATAAGGGTCACTGTTACTTTGAATATTTTGCGGAGCACAAATACCTGCGTAAGCCAATATAGTAGTGCCACTACCTGGCTCATAAGCTGTGGAGGAATTTCTGTTTCCACCAGAACATGAACCAGAAGAACCATTAAAAGTATGGTTTGCACCAAACTGATGTCCAATTTCGTGCGCGACATAGTCTACATCAAATGGGTCACCAATTGGGTTACTCGTACCGGTAACCCCAGATGCCTTTCTTCCAGTCATACACGGTCCAGTCCCTGCCAGCCCACCTGCCCCAGTTGAGAACCCATGGCCAATATCATAGTTAGAATTGCCAATGATAGCATCAATATTTGCCTGTACTTCGTCAATATAGGAATCTGCGCTGTTATTGGTATATGGATCGGTGGTGGCATTTGTATAGATAAGATCATCAGTATTGCCAATCAGTACCATTCGGATAGATACTTCCCTTTCATAGATTCCGTTTACCCGGTTCATAGTAGTTACTATCGCAGCAAGTGCATCGGGCACAGTGCCTCCATGAAATGCAGTATATTCTCCTGTAGTAGTAATGGCCAATCGATAAGTTCTCAATTCTGTACCTGAGGAGCGGAGTTTAATACTTTTTTTACCAGCATTTATTGGATCAACTTTATTGTCTGCGTTTATCAGTTGGTCGTTATCAAACCCTGATTTAGCATAGGGCAAAAAGTCTTTTTTGTAATAACATTGATAAACGTTTCGATTATTCAGATTGATTGGGTCAATGTATACAGTGCCTTCTTGGGTAAAGAGCATTCCGTGAAATCCCTTTGGAGTAATGTCGAACCTCCCCGATATCGACCCATCAGCATTGACAGCTTCATAAGTTTTGATGTTGAGATATTTTGCTGCTAGTTCAGCAGACATTACTTCTACAGGCTTTAGTTGGAATGTTTCAAAATGATTGTTGGCCATGGGCACTTCAAGGGCAGTAGCTGTATTCTTGGCTGATAACAATTTATTTGCTAAAGACACATAATCCAAATCATAGAGCTTTGACTCTTTGGTAGGGATATCTATTGTCATCCGGCTGCTGGCTTCAGACTTATGTTCACTCCAATAGGAAGAACCGTCATTACTTTGTGCGAAAGAAGTGGTACCGAATAGTAATAATATTAAAACAAGACACTTAATTTTCATTTTTAAGGACTTTATCTATAAATGGGTTGTTCATGTCACTTTTGGCATTGCGTTTTTCATAACACAAGTAACTTTCACTTCCTTTAGTAATGGGATTAATAAAGAAGGTACTTTCTGTTGTCGTGATCATGGCATAAAAGCCGGATGGGTTGATATCTATTCGGCCTGAAATAATATTGCCACTTTGAATCACTACATATGATTTTATGTTGGGGTACTTTTTTGCCAAGGCAGGCGACATGGTAGAAGAGTTTTTAATTAGGATGTTAATATACCCTCCTTCAGGAATTGGAATGGCTATTTCACCATAGCTGGGAGCAACCTTATTTAATCCTGCAAAATCAAGTATTACTGATCTTTGACCATTAATCGGACTTACTGTTGAAACATCTGTCCAGTAGGAGGAGGTAGCCCCTTTATTGGTGGTTTGACAACCAATTAGAGCAATGAAAACTAATATTAACGTAAGGTGTTTCATTGTACCTTGTATTAAATACAAGGTACAAATGTAACCTTAGTCTTTAATAATCACAGCGTCTACTTCTTTTTGCTTCACTAGCGTATTAAATTCAGGAATGTCCTGACTTATAATAGTCTTAAGTTTAACTAGTTGGACATTAATTTCAGCACTTATTTCTTTTTCGAATTCAATTGCCTGATCGGTGGGTTTATAATCACCCATTGACAATAGGGAGTTCAAATGACCGAGTTTATTATTTAGCCTGATTGGAAAATTAAGAGGATCCTGATTACTTCTATTTTTAGTTTGGTAGAGTGTTTCTTCTACCTCACTCATTTTCTTTAATATTTCCTTTGACTTGTCTTTGATCTCTTTAAAATCATCCCCCTCCATTTTAGAAGTTACTAAATTGATTTGTTCTCGGGCAGTTCTAATTTTCTTAATGGCCAAATTCGTTTCGGATAGTTTGGCGATTACTTTGTTTAAAAAATCAAATTGAGCTTGCAAGTCTTCTTTTGTCGAACTTGATCTTGGATCGGCCAATATTTCAAATGGCTGTTCCACTTTACTACCATCAGTGATCATAGCTACCTTATAATTTCCCGGTAGAGCCTTTGGCCCGTTAAGTGAAGCCCACCATAAGATCATGCCATCGAAGTCTTCTGCACCTGTATACCTCATATCCCAAACAAAACGGTTGAGATCAGGTTTGAGATCTAGTTGTCCCTCTTTCTTGTCTTTATTTGGATGATTACTGAAGGCACGGATCATTTTTCCATCAGTATCAGAGAATTCTAACCGAACAGTATCAACATTGGCGGTATCCTTTACATAATAGTAAACCATTACGCCACCAGGATGATTTTCACCTGAAGTTTTAGGATTACCATAATTGCCTCCATCCAATCGGTAGCTTGGCATAGGGGCAAATAGATGTACACTTCTCGCGGCAATCTCATTATTTAGTTGATGCAATGGCGTAAGGTCATCTATCATCCAGAAACTGCGACCTTGAGTAGCAGCAATGAGGTTATCATTTTTAATAGTTAAATCAGTAATAGGTACTATGGGCAGATTCAACTGGAATGGCTTCCAACTCGCACCGTCATCAAAAGAGATGTACATTCCGAATTCAGTGCCTGCATATAGTAAACCTTTTCTTTTTGGGTCGGCCCTCACTACTCTCGTAAAATGTTCATTTTCTATACCTGAAGTGATTTTGGTCCAGCTCTTTCCATAATCTTTGGTTTTGTAGAGGTAGGGTTGATAATCGCCTAATTTATAGCGAGTGCCTGCCACATAGGCACCTCCCTTTACAAACGGATCTACATCAATGCTATTGATCATCATCCATTCTGGTATACCAGTTGGTGTTACATTTTTCCAATTTTTGCCACCATCTGTCGTGATGTTGATCAATCCATCGTCTGATCCAGCCCAAATTAATCTAGGCTCCAATGAAGATTCTGTAACTGCGAAGATGGTACCATAATACTCAACACTAGTATTATCTTGGGTAATTGGGCCACCAGAGGAGAGCATTTTGGTCGTATCATTCCTAGTTAAATCAGGGCTGATCAATTGCCAAGACTGACCCTCGTTGGTGGTCATGTGCAAGTGATTAGAAGCTGTATACAGCTTATTCGGATCATTCGGAGAAAAGAAAATGGGAAAATTCCACTGAAAGCGGTATTTGAAATCTATGGCTCCATGCCCCATTGGATTGTCTGGCCATACATTGATAGCTCTTATTTCTTCGGTTTTGTGGTTAACCCGAGTTAGAAATCCATCATAACTCCCACCATATACAACGTCATTGTCTTTTGGGTCTATGGCAATATGAGCACTTTCACCTCCAGCGGTGCTTTCCCAATCGCTTTCGCCAATAGAACCACCTGATGTTCTATGGGCTATCCTTACAGTGGAGTTATCTTGTTGAGCGCCATATATTCTGTACGGAAAATGATTGTCTGTAACGACTCGATAAAATTGAGCAGTAGGCTGATTATAATAAGTTGACCAGTTTTCGCCAGCATCAAAACTTATTTGTGCACCTCCATCATCTGCCATTATCATTCTCTTATGGTCTTCTGGAGCTATCCACATGTCGTGGTGATCTCCATGTGGCGCGTAGGCTGATTCAAAGGTTTTGCCTCCATCCTTTGATACATGATAGGCGACATTCACTACATAGACCATATCCTTGTCTTGAGTATCAGCATAAATGCGTGTATAGTACCAGGCCCGTTGCCTCAGTTTACGTTCATCATTTACTTTGTTCCAGCTTTTTCCGGCATCATCAGATCGATAAACACCACCATCTTTATTTTCAATTATTGCCCAGACCCTATCAGAATTGACTGGGGAAACAGTAACACCTGAAATACCCCAAATACCTTTTGGCAGTCCTTTATTAGCGCTGATGTTAATCCAATTATCACCCCCATCAATACTTTTCCAAAGAGCAGAACCCTCACCACCGCTTTCGAGGCTATATGGGGTTCTTCTTATCCTCCAAGTGGAGGCATATAATATTCTTGGATTATTGGGATCCATGATTAAGTCAACTGCTCCGGCATCAGCATTTGCAAACAGTACTCTTTCCCAATTTTTACCCCCGTCTTTACTTCTATATATTCCTCTTTCATTACTTGACTTATACAAGTCTCCCAATACAGCGGCATAGACCAAATCAGAATTTTTAGGATGAATTCTAATTCTTGGTACATGTCTTGAGTTTGGCAGACCAATAAACGTCCAATTTTTACCAGCATCCACAGATTTATACATTCCCGTTCCTGATGATACATTCCCCCTAACGGTTTCTTCACCACCTCCAACGTAAATTACATTATTGTCCCATTCACTTACAGCAACGGCACCTATTGAGCCACCGAAAAAACCATCACTAATGTTCTCCCATGTATTTCCTGCATCAGTTGTTCTCCAAACTCCACCACCTGTTGCACCCATATAATAAAGATTGGCTTTGCCTGGAACTCCCGTTACTGCCGCTGAACGCCCTCCTCGAAAAGGGCCAATACTTCTCCAAGTGAGGCCTTTGTAAAGGTTTTCAGGATAATTTACGGTATTGGTACTGTTTTTAGATTTCCGTTGCCCGGAAACGGTTAATGAAGTGATTACAAATAAAAATAGGCAAAGTGATGAGAGTAGTGTTTTCATAATTCTACTATTGATTAGTAATGATTAATAAAGTTATTTAAAATCTTTAGAGATGCCTGAAATTTTATTTTAATGGTATTATTATAATTAACCTAGGGGATAGTACGTTTTGATTTACTCCCCATAATCGAGAATTAATCAATAAGATTGCTATTTTTACAAGGAGTTCAGAAAGAATATAATACTTGGAGAATCTGTGAAAATTCATATTTCAATTTTTTTATTGCTGTCATTATCACTCACTGCTATGGGTCAGAATTATGAGCGGATTGATAGTATTAGAGCAAAACTGAAAGAACAAATACCTGATAATCAGAAGATTGAGCTATACAATCTATTAGGTTGGGAGCTACGTAAAAACGAACCAGATAGTACCATTTATTATGCTGAACGATCTCTTGATTTAATAAAAAGAAATGACCTGAAAAAAGGCCTTGCCATGCCACTAAACTATATAGGTGTGGGGTATCACTACAAAGGCAATAGTTTAAAATCGTACGAATACTATAATTTGGCGCTGGAAGAAGCCTTACATGAAAATGATTCATCTCAATATGCTTATGCATTGAACAACCTTGGAAGGCTGTATTTTAACCAAGGTGACTTCATAAAATCTTATGATACTTTTTACAAGGCGATTGCCATATTCGAAGGGGCAAATGACTTCGAGGGACTTGGCTATTGTTACAAAAGTCTCTCAGAACTTTATCAAACACAGAAAAATTATGAGAAGGCGCTGGAGATGAGCCTAAAATCTCTTGAGATTAGGCTTAAAACCAATAACATCAGGGGGCAAATATCTATATTGATTGAGATTGCGGGGATTTATGGAAATCTGAAAAATTTTGGAAAAGCGTTTGACCACTTCCTTCAAGCCAAAGTAAAGGCAGAATCTATTGATGATAAAATTAATATAGCTAACACCGACCTTGGTATTTCAAAGTTATATTTTAGTGAAAAGAAGTATGAAGAGGCATTGATATTTGGAGTAAAAGCAATAAAAGTTGCTGAAAGAGCCAATAATCAAGATTTAAGCAGTCAGATAGAACTACAACTGGGCAAAGTATATTTTGAATTAGCGAGCTACGAGAAATCAGCAAAATACCTAAACAAGGTAATTATTGATGCAGAAAAATCTAAGGATTTGAGTTTAAAACGTGATGCTTATTATTATTTATCAGAAATAGCCTCAAAGCATAATGACATTAAAAGTAGTTTCGATTATTTTTTAAAATACACCGATCTAAATGAAGCTTTGGATAATGCAGAGGTAGCTAGGACGATTGAACGCTTGGAATCACGCTATGAAATTCAAAGTAAAAGCAGGGAGAATGAAATTTTAAAAGCGCAAAAGGCTCGAGATGAAGCAGTCATTGAAAGGCAACAAGCTCAAAATATTGCATTGGTAGTTATTGTATTTGTTGTTTCAATAATGCTAGTGAGTATTTGGATCATGAGTCGCAAGAGGAGGATAGCCAACCTTAAACTCAAAGAAAAAAATGAGGAGATAGCTGCCCAGCGTGAAGAGATAAGCCGTCAGAATCATCATATTAATGCGCAGAACTCAGATTTGCAAAAAAGGAATGACGATTTAGCCCAGTTGGATAAGGAGAAAGATATACTCATGAATATTGTAGCCCATGATCTTAAGTCGCCATTTAATAGGATTAAAGGAATAGCAGAACTTCTTAATTTATCAGGACTTAATGACGAACAAAAGAATTATAATGGTCTGCTTCAGGAGATATCACAAAGCGGCATTGATCTTATCAGAGACTTGTTAGATGTTAACTCTTTTGAAGATGACAGCCGGAAGCAGGACATCACCAAAGTAGATGCCGAGGACTTACTGCTGGAAAAAGCCAAATATTTTTATGCCGATGCTAAATCAAAAAACATCGAAATTATAACCGAGATTAAAGACTCACATGCTTACTTTTTTACTGATGAAGTTTATTTGTCTAGAATCCTTGATAATTTGATTTCCAATGCGATTAAATTTTCAGGACCAAGATCTAAAGTTACCGTAGGGGCTTCAAAAACAGACAAGCAAATTCAAATCTTTGTTAAAGATGAAGGACAAGGATTTAGGGATGAGGATAAGAAACATCTCTATAAAAAATTCACCAAATTAAGCGCACAACCAACCGCTGGTGAAAACTCTAATGGTTTAGGATTGGCAATAGTAAAAACTCTAGTTGAGCGTCTAGCAGGTGAGATTATTTTAGAAACTAAAGTGGGTACAGGGAGTAAATTCACACTCGTGTTTCCAATTAATAACGAACAAAAGAAGTCAGGTCAACTTATCACGGTTGAGGAAAATTAAGACTATCTAACTGTAGTTATGCTACACTCCCCCGTTTAGAAAGGGGTGCTTTAGAAGATTTTTCTAAATCATTTTAACCCAATGCGGACTTGAGATCTGCTAATAAGTCTTCAATATCTTCAATACCTACACTTAGTCTTATTAGAGAATCTACCAATCCAATTTTCTGACGGTCTTCGTAAGGGATACTTGCATGCGTCATAGTCGCAGGGTGATTCACCATGGATTCTACACCGCCCAAAGATTCAGCTAAGGAGAAGTATTTGAAACTCTCCAAAATTTTAAAAGCCTCTTCCTTGCTATTGCCTTTGAGAGTGAAGGAGATCATTCCACCAAAATTTTTCATTTGCTCCTTGGCAATTTTGTGGTTTGGGTGGTCAGTAAAGCCAGGCCAGTATACTTTTTCAACTTTTGGGTGTGTAATTAAATATTCAGCTATTGCCTTACCGTTCTCACAATGTCTGTCCATTCGGAGGTGTAATGTTTTGATTCCTCTCAATACTAAAAAACAATCCTGTGGACCAGGAACGGCACCAGTACTGTTTTGTAAAAAGGCAAGGTCTTCCGCTAGCTTATCGTCATTCACTATTAGTGCGCCCATCACCACGTCAGAGTGTCCACCTAGGTATTTAGTTACTGAGTGCATTACAATGTCAGCTCCCAGGTCCATGGGTTGTTGCAAATAGGGCGTAGCGAAGGTGTTGTCTACCGCCAATAGTAAGTTGTGCTTCTTGGCTATTGCAGAAGCTCCTTTTATGTCAATGATTTTCATCATGGGATTGGTAGGTGTTTCTAACCAAACCAATTTGGTATTGTTGGTGATATACTTTTCGATATTAGAGATGTTTTCCATATCTATTAAGTGGAATTTTATTCCAAACTTTGCATACACCTTGGTGAATAACCTGTACGTGCCACCATATAAGTCATTAGTGGCAATCACCTCGTCACCGGGTTTTAACATCTTAACTACGGCATCTATGGCTGCTAATCCAGAAGAAAAACAAAGGCCATGTTTGCCGTTTTCCAAAGCTGCAAGACTTTGTTGTAATGCACTACGCGTAGGATTCTTAGTTCTTGAATATTCAAAACCCTTGTGCTTTCCAGGTGAGGCCTGTACATATGTAGAGGTTTGAAATATTGGAGTCATGATAGCTCCAGTAGATGGATCCGGTTCTACACCGGCATGAATTGCTTTGGTGCCAAATTTCATATTTAATCTGTTTTATTGTAAGGTCTTACAAATGCTTTGTAGATCGGATACTAAATTAGGTGAATAACCTCACTAGGCAATGAGTATTGCCAGAATCAAGACCAATACTCCTTGATGGTTTCTTTCCAGTTGTCTTTATCGTTAAGATAGAGCAGTGTGTTGAGTAGCATTTTATCTTCTGAGGACTTAGCTCCTGACTTTTCAATGGAGGATTTTACTAATTTATAGAACTCCTTGTGGTCAGATTTTGATAAGTTGGTCATGAATTCTACCACATTTTCCTTTGATAAACTTAAAGTGGGTTCAACTTTGGGAGGCTCAGGTATTACTTCAGCAGTAGTGGGAGGAGCAGGTATTTCTTTTTCTGGCTGTACGGTTTCCTTCACCTTATTGGGCTGCACGAAATTTTTAGCTTCTTGCTTTAAAAAAGCATCCAAGTCTTTGAGTGGATTTTTTCTTTTAGCCATGGTTCAGTTCTTTTAATATTTCCTTCGCAATTTCCAGGTATTCTTTTTCTGCCATTATAGTACTAAAATTCACAAACAGATTTTTTTGTGGAACCGGTATTTCAAGAATATGTGCATCAAGGTTGTTTAATGCATCCATGATGGTTTTACTACCGGTAAGGCTGTGAATTCTGTTAGGGAGTACCATTATCCTAAGGTCTTCTTTTAATTCTCGAGCAGGAGATAAATCCACAATGGTTTGGTAAGTAACCAGCAGGTCATTTTGCGTTAAGCTGGTTGGCACAATTACCGCATCACTTTCGAGACAAAGTTTTTTTATGCCTTCATCCGTTGTTTTGCCAGCACTGTCTACAATGATAAAATCATAGCTTTCAGACTTGCGCATGGCCTTAAGATCACTGGCTATTTTATTGTCTTCAGACCCTAAAATCTCGAAGAGCGAATCCTCTTTCGCACCAGATTTATACACTTCCATTTTCCTCAAGGTATTGAGGGTATAGTTAGTGTCAGTTTCAATAAGTGCCACCCTATGTCCCAGGTTATTGAGCATTGTTGCCAAGTTGATCGCATTGGTGGTTTTGCCTGTTCCGCCTTTGCGGCTAATGAAGGATAAAACTTTAGTCATATTTTACAAGTTGATTAAAATTATATAATCATGCTCACTAAAACTAAATTCTACTTTATTTTAGTATCAAACTGAAGTTATGAAAAAAGTATATTATCTCTCTACCTGTGATACCTGCAAAAGAATAATGAAAGAAGTGGGTGTGGAAGATTTTGAAAAGCAGGACATTAAAACCGAGAAAATTACAGCTCAACAACTGGAAGAAATGAAAGCTCTGGCAGGCTCCTATGAAGCCTTGTTTAGCCGAATTGCCAGAAAGTATAAGGAGCTAGGGTTGAAAGACAAAGAGCTTACCGAAGAGGATTATAAAAACTACATATTAGAAGAATACACCTTTTTGAAGCGCCCAGTTTTTATTATTGGTAAGGAGATTTTTCTTGGGAATAGCAAAAAGACGGTGGAGAAGGTGAAGGGATTATCCTGAAATGTCAATTGTGTTAATTCATCGGATGGCTAACTTGCATAAAGCAGATAGCCATCCGATGAATACACTACAATGCAGTATCCAACTCGAATCTTTCGAGATAGTCAGCTACTCTGCGTACTACCATGCCTCCTAATGAGCCATCTACCACTCGGTGGTCATAACTGTGAGAGAGGAACATCTTATGTCTGATAGCTATAGCATCACCACTAGGAGTCTCGATCACGGCAGGCTTTTTAACAATTGCCCCTAAGGCCAATATACCTACCTGAGGTTGCATTATAATAGGTGTTCCCATTACATTGCCAAAAGAACCCACATTAGAAATTGTAAAAGTACCACCTGATAATTCATCAGGGGTCAATTTATTTTCACGAGCTCTAATTGCTAAGTCATTTACTTTATTGGCCAGACCGGTTAGGTTCAGTTGATCTGCATTTTTGATGACGGGTACAATCAAATTGCCAGAAGGCAACGCAACTGCTACACCAATATTGATATCTTTTTTCTTTATTATTTTATCGCCATCTACCTGAATGTTGATCATTGGATAGTCTTTGATGGCTTTTACTACTGCTTCGATAAAGATGGGTGTAAATGTCAAGTTGCCGCCTTCACGTTTTTTAAACTCATTTTTCATGCGGTTTCTCCAGAATACGATGTTAGTCACATCGGCTTCTACAAATGAGGTAACATGAGGAGCGATTCGCTTAGAGTCTACCATACGTTGCGCAATCATCTTACGCATACGATCCATTTCTATTATTTCATCTCCAGCGCTTATTGATGCGGGCACCAATGGAGCTGCAGAAACTGAGGGAGCAGAAACTGGAGCACTGGCCTGTGCCGGAGTTACTACAGGTGCGGGTTGTTTGCCACGAGTAGAAACATAAGTCAAAATATCGTTTTTGGTAACTCTGCCTTCTTTACCTGTTCCAGGAACCGTTTCAAGTTCAGCTACAGGGATACCTTCTTCTTTGGCAATATTTTTAACTAAAGGAGAATAAAATCTATTAGAATTAATGGTCGATTTTTCTGCACCATTACTGGCCATTACTGGCTGTGGTGCTGCGGCTTTTACTTCCGTTTTAACTTCAGCTTTGGGTGCTGCGGGTGCGCCTGATTCTTCCCCATCAGTAGCGATGATCGCAATGGCATTTCCTACGGGAACTACCTCACCGTCTTTCGCCAATATTTCTTTTAATATTCCGGCATGGGTTGAAGGTACTTCGGTATCTACTTTGTCAGTAGCCACTTCAAGCACTGATTCATCTTGCTCGATTGTATCACCTTCGCTTTTCAACCATGAAAGCACGGTGGCCTCCATTATACTTTCTCCCATCTTGGGCATTATCAATTCTACTAGTGCCATGTATACTTGTAAAGTGTTTTGCTAATTAGTCTGCAAAAATAACATTTTAGTTATTTATCTCAATCGATTTCAACAAAGTTATCCTGATTAGGTTCAATACTGCTATAGAAGAGGCTTTTATATTCACCTCGCGGTCTTTCCAAAGCTGTAATTTTTTTGTGGTCGTTTGTTGCCCATCTGCAATGGCTATCCAAACGGTACCTACGGGCTTGTCTTCCGTAGCTCCATCTGGGCCAGCTATGCCACTGGTGGCTACGCCAATATCAGCACGGAGTGTTTTGCGCACATTGTTGGCCATTTCGGTAATAGTTTCTTCACTTACCGCACCGAATTGATCCAAAGTTTCCTGTTTCACGCCTAACTGACTCACTTTAAGCTCATACTGATAGGGGATAACTGAACCCATATAATAGTCTGAACTGCCAGGTACTGAAGTGACCAGATGTGATAAATACCCTCCAGTACAGCTTTCAGCAATGGCCAGAGTTTTCTTATGCTCCTTGAGCATGGTGCCTACGGCTTCGGAAATTTTATCATTGTCGTAGCCATAAATATATTTAGAGGCATATTTTTTCAACCTCTCAATTTGGGCATCTACTTCTTTTCTGAGATTTTCTCTGTTCCCACCTAAAGCGGTAAGGCGCAATTTTACTTGTCCGAGACTTGGGAGATAAGCCAATTTGATATGTGAGGGCAACGCATTTTCCCAATCTTTGATTTCATCTGCCAGCCACGATTCTCCTACACCTATGGTTTTAATCACTTTATGGAAAATCACATCCGTTTTGAAAGTCCTCTGTAATTTGGGAATGACATATTCTGTCATCATTCTTTTCATTTCATGGGGTACTCCTGGCATTGACATAAATACTTTTCCATTCTTGGAAAACCACATTCCCGGAGCTGTACCCAAAAGGTTTTTAATGTACTCACAACAAACAGGCAATTCAGCTTGTCTTCTATTTACGGGAGTAAGTTCAAAACCCCTGTTTTTAAAGAATTCTGTCAGGTCAGTCAGTGCTTCTTCATGCATTTCTACTTTGCAACCAAAATATTCCGCCAGTAGTGGTTTGGTAAGGTCGTCATTAGTTGGGCCTAGACCACCGGTTATAAGGATGATATCAGCACGTTGTTCTGCTTCCTTAAAAGCAGCTAACATATCTTCCCTGATGTCACCTACTGTTGTTTTTCTCACTACTCTAATACCAACTTTATCTAGCTCCTTACTCATCCATTGAGAATTGGTATCTGTTATCTGCCCGAAAAGAATTTCATCACCGATGGTGAGTAATTCTGCTTTTGTGTTTGCCATTGGTTATTCTAAATCAAAATGGAAATTTCGGTAAATGTTTTATAAATTCAGTAGTTCAATGCAACTGTTTTTTAATTCAAGCTGTCAGGTTGTTTAAACAAAAGAAAGTATTAGGTTTTTCTATCAATAAGTTATGCGGCAGCCTTCCCTGTCCGGTAGGCAGGCATCTGTGCCATTATGCAGTTCGATTTATGATTATGGTAAAGATTTCTCCACTGCGCTGCGGAATGACCATGAAATTTTTGAGGAACTAAAAGTAAATATGCTATTCTAAATATTAGTAAATAAAGTTTTAATCCTGCTTGATTATCTTCTTCCAATAAGTGTAGCTGCCTTGTTTTATTTGAAGGTGGTATAATCCATCATGTAGAACACCCATATCGATATTAAATCGAGTGCCTGTAGCTGAATACAGAACTCTTCCCAAATTGTCAATAAGTTGAATTTGTATTGATTGTGATAAATTGTCAATATTTAGATTGTTTCTCACTGGATTGGGATAGATTTTCAACCCTTCCATTTCATCTAATCCAGTAATATTTACTACCTCATACAGTAATGTTATACTGTCCATACAACCGATGGCGTCTGTTATAATTAGTGAAATTTGATAAGTATCAATATTGTCAAATGTTATGGCCGGTGACTTTTCAATGCTTACCGAATCGTGGTTGACAAGCCAAAGCCAGCTCACCGCCAGTTCATCTGTACTAGTGAATGTCACTTCATTTCCATCATATAAATTTAAAGGCATGACATTAGCAGAAATCCCTGCCTTTAGATCACTCACATACACAGTGACTGTAATGGGATCACTCTCCTCAAGCCCTTCATTATTTACAATGTAAAAAGTAGTATCTGTGGTAACGGAATCCAAAGTCAAGTTCGCTCCTTTATGTACCAATTGGGTTAAATTCTGATCAATATAAAAATGAAGAAAATCTCCATCTGGATTGATCACGACATTTTTGCCTTTGCAGATATTGATGTCTGATAGAGGTGATAAAGCAACTTTTGTAGTGTTGATCATTTGCTTCAATGTATCATAACAGCCGTTCAAGCTTTCAGCTACTTGCTTTATTTCAAATGAAGTTGACCCATTATAATTATAAAGTAAATTTTCATTTACACCTTGTAGTACATCATTCACATACCAATAATATAGTTCCTGATTTTTGGCTGTTGAGTTCACCTTGATTAATTTATTTGAAGTGAGATCAGTGGTGTCTGGGTGATACTTAAAACCAGCTTTTACATCGTCAACATTGATGAATACCGATTTGATATTACTCACATAAACAGAATCATTACTGATCACATATAGGGTAGTATCTTTAGAGAAAATCTCAGTAAAACTATAGCCAGAAAAAATGTGCTCCGTGAGATCGGCATCGGCATAAAACTCAAGGTTTGTTGCATTCGTGGCTGTTAAAGTCACTTCGTCACCTTTACAGATATCGACATCATTGATGTTTGGCTTGTTGCTTCTATTGGCAACTGTAAAAGGTGTTACTATTGTTTCCTGACAGCCGAGGTCACTGGTTACGGTTAATGAAACATTATAGACCCCTGTTTTGGTAAAATTGGTATTAGGATTTTGAAGTATAGAGGTAAAGCCATTGTCAAAATCCCATTGCCAGGTTATTCCATCAATACTTTTATCTGTAAATACCACTCCCGTTTTTCCCGTCTCATCCAAAAGCAAAGGGCTTTGACTTGCACTGAAGTTGGCATCCACAGCCTTTGGTTTTGCGATTACTCTGTAGATATCACTGTTATACGAATTATCCTTATTGATTACATAATAGGTGGTAGGCACTGTAATGTTCGGGGTCACAAATGTTTCACCTGAATATAATAGGTTGTTTAATGCCACATCTTCATAAAAATCAAAATTGGTACCTATTTCTGGATTTATACTTGCAGGTTCACCGGGGCAGGTTTCACTTACGTGAATGAGAGGTGGGTTTTGATAGTAGTCATTATATAGTGTGCGCGCTTCAGTCAAGGTATTTTGAAGATCAGAAAGGGAATGTCCTGCAACAAAGGCAAAAACTACTTTTTCAGCACCATTTACCGGAAGGTTTTGTATAGTGCCACCAATGAAATGTGATACGTCATTTCCACCATTCTGTGTACCAGCGGATTCCTTTAAAATCCCTTGTGATGAGTGGCTGAATTTTACACTGTCGTTTAGTAATATGGGTATATCAGCAATATTGCCATTGAAGTTTCGATTGTTAATGGCAGAGTAGATGGAGTCTTGCGAGGATAGTAATGCGATTCCCATATAAGTTGTTCCATCATTTACATAACCTAATTTATTTACGCCATCCCAATTGGCTGTGTTGAAATCTTTATTACCAATATTCCAGTCTGCAAATAATGAAACATTAACATTGTTTAAAGTTGTATTCCCTGTATTCAACATCCTGTATTCTTGAATTATAAAGCTGGCGTTTGAATTGGAAACAGACTTTTGTTCGATTCTAATACTATCCGCAATGGAAAATATTGATCTTACATCTATGGGTGCAATACCATTGTTAAATTGTTTAATACTTTTCACGTTTGTAAAATCGTGATCATGGGTATTCAAACTCAAATTGACTGGTGCATTGTCACTCACCGCATTTTGTGATGTGGCAACTATTAATCCGATATTGTCCAACACATTTTGCCCCTCATATTCAACCCCAAGGCCATTGTATTTAAAATCTTCATCATACCCAAGGTCACCGTCACCTGCCACAGTTAATCTCAAGTTATCACCAACATTGACGTGATTAGGAGCTGACACAATTTTCAAATACTGAAAATCCTCATAAACGCCATCTTCAAAACTTACCCTGAAAATCAGTACTTGGTTAGGAGGCAGGTCATCAGTAAGTATTATTGTAAAAGGCTGAGTTTGATGGAAAGTGGCAAGTGTTGACAGCTTGCCGATTGTCAATTTGTCCTGGATGATACTAGCGTAGGGAGAAAGTGAGGTTAGTGTTGCCTTAGCATTTGTAGTAGTTGTAAGATAATTTCTGACGCTAAGCTGTAGGGAAAGTGTATCACCTGCGTAGGCCAGTTCACCAATTCCATTATTGTATTCCATTGAGTCCACGCGTAGGGAAGGAGATACATTATCAGTTAGTGCCTTTAGCATATTGAGTCTTCCTTTACCCAAAGTGCCTTCGAATGGGGTGTTGGTTGGGATAGTATAGATATCGTCTGCCGTTACACGGAGCCTTTCCATTACTTGTTGTGCGGTAAGCCCCGGTTCACGTGCCCTTACTAATGCAGCTGCACCTGCTACCAGTGGAGCGGAAAAGGAGGTGCCTTGCGTGTTGTTAATATAACTGTTGTTATTATTGGTAGCATAAATACCCTTCCCTGGAGCCATTAGATCAATATTGTAACTGAAGGTAGAAAAGTCAGCTTTTTCATCAGTCATGGTGGAGGCGCCTACAGACAGTACATTGTCATATGAGGCTGGATAGAAATCCAATAAATCGGGTGTATTGCCTGCCGCAGCTACAATGACTACATCTTTCTCAAGTACAGCATAATTGATGATATCTTGACCGAATTGTGAATAGGAGTCGGGAGATCCCCACGAAAGGTTAATAACTTTGCAACCTAAGTCTGCAGCTAAAGCAATAGCCTCATATCCATTGTGAAAAATATTAGTGCCACTTGCAAAAATTTTAATAGGCATAAATTTGCTGTTGAAGCCTGTTCCAGCTATTCCAATGCCATTGTTTGTTCTTGCTGAGGAAAGCCCAGTAATCTGGCTGCCATGAGGGTCAGTATCCGCTAATGGATTGTTATCATTGTTGGCGATGTCCCAACCAGCAAAATTATCTATCAGCCCATCGTTATCATCGTCTATTCCATTGATGGGATCGTTATAGTTATATGCTATTTGATTAGAAAATTCATCATGATCTTGCTGTACCCCAGTATCAAGAATCCCAATAACAATCGAAGAATCACCTCTTTCGAGTGTCCAAGCATCATACGCTCTGATCACTGATAGATATGTTTGCTTACCAACAGAGGGATTGGCTTCTGGGTCATTGGGAATAAATAATGGGCGATAATTGAAATACGGTTCGGCATATTCCACATTATCCATTTGTAAAAAGGCATTGATAGCAGCAAAAATATCTTCTCCTTCCGCAAGCTGTACTTTATAAATATTGGAAAGTGGATTTGGTTTCGCTGTACGAGCCAGCTTCTCTTCCATAAAAGGCAATGCCTTTTGCCTATTTACAATAGTAGCCTTACCGATTTTATTTGCTTTGAGAGCATCTTGTTGAATAGATTTGAATTTTACTATTATTGTTGAACCATCATATTGATTTTCTTGTATTCCTTTGGGCAGCTCATAAGTCCTCTTCTGACTGTATACAGCGAAAGAGAGAAGGACTAAAAGGAGGATGGAGCTAAATTTTTTCAATAAGTAAATTTATAATGTTAATATGATTAATAGGCCAATAGTAAGTTAAAATTGGAACATTTTTCAATTGAGTTATTTTATCAATAAATCTTATCTTCGCTATTCTATTTAAAAATCAAAAAATCGATCAAATGAGTTTATATATAAAACATAAAGAACTTTTAACAAAAGCGGTAAATGCCATTCATGAAAGAACATTTTTTGCTGCTTACCCTGAGCATCCTTCACCATCTGTTTATGGTGAAACCGCAGATGCTGATGGAAGAAAGAAGTTTCAAGATGGATTAGGTAAAAAATTTGAAGGTTTAAAACAAGAGGCTCCCTCTTCATGGGTAGGGGTGGAGGAATCACCGTATTTGCAAGAACCTCTGAATATCCAATATCCACAATTTGATACCGAGACATTGGTACAACGTGCAGATACCGCATTCCACCAATGGAGAAAAGTTAGTGCTGCTGATAGAGCTGGAATATTAATTGAGTCATTGGAACGAGTAAAAGCTAGATTTTTTGAAATAGCCTATGCCACCATGCACACTACAGGTCAGGGATATATGATGGCCTTTCAAGCCTCTGGACCGCATGCCGCTGATAGAGCTTTAGAGGCTATTGCGGCCGGCTATGAAGAACTTAACAGGTTTCCAGCAGGAGTAATTTGGGATAAGCCTATGGGTAAATACAACCTTAAATTAGATAAGGAATGGCGTGCTGTTCCCAAAGGAGTGGGGGTAGTGATTGGCTGTTCTACCTTCCCAACATGGAATAGTGTACCGGGTATTTATGCCAGCTTGATTACTGGAAATTCGGTGATTGTAAAGCCTCATCCAGGAGCGGTATTACCTATCGCTATTTTTGTTGAAGAGATTCAAAATGTGCTTGCAGAGAACAACCTCGATCCCAACATTTGTCAACTAGGAGTGGATACGTTTGAAAAGATGAATACCAAAGAATTGGCAGAACATAAACTGGTAAAAGTGATCGATTTTACTGGTAATTCGAAATTTGGTAGTTACTTAGAAAAACTTGATGGTAAAGCCGTATTTACAGAAAAAACAGGAGTGAATTCAGTGATTCTTGATTCGGTAGATGATGTAGATAAAGTGGCAGCTAACC
This sequence comes from Fulvivirga sp., assembly GCA_048268855.1. GTDB lineage: Bacteria > Bacteroidota > Bacteroidia > Cytophagales > Cyclobacteriaceae > Fulvivirga. The sequence continues at coordinate 11,827 of JBLWUR010000014.1, read as the reverse complement.
TGGCATTCTCATTATCACTTTATAGTGGTCAGATGTGTACGGCTCCCCAAAATTTCTATATTCCTGAGGGGGGTATTGATACTCCTAACGGGAAAATTGGCTTTGATGAATTTGCTGAAAAATTGATTGAAAATATAAATGGGTTGGCCGACAATCCAAAAGCAGGCCCTTTTGTTTTAGGAGCAATTCAAAATAAATTGACTTGTGATAGAGTAACTGAAGCTGAAAAATTAGGCGGGAAGGTGCTACTGGCATCAAGAAGTATTGAAAATCCAATGTTTAAGAACGCCAGAATATCTACTCCGGTTGTGGTTGAGCTTAGCTCGTCTGATAAGACCAAGTTCAATACTGAAATGTTTGGGCCAATAGCGTTACTCATTAAAACTAAAGATACCAAAGAGTCGGTAGCATTAGCAAAAGAAATGGCCCTGTCGCAAGGAGCTTTGTCTTGTGGAGCTTATTCTACTGATCCTGATGTGAAGGAATTTATAGCCGATGAAATGTCATTGGCAACTACACCAGTATCTTTTAATCTGGTTGGTGGAATCTATATGAATCAGAATGCTGGTTTTAGTGATTTCCATGTAACAGGTGGTAATCCAGCTGGAAATGCATCATTTACAAACCCTGAGTATGTGATTAAAAGATTTACTTGGGTTGGACATAGAGAGCCGGCAAAATCGTAATTGGGTTTTATTATACTAAATAGGAAGATTGCTTTTTACCTCGCAATGACTAAAAATTTATGAACTCAATTTTCAATAAGAACCTGTTCTTTGTAAAAGAGCATGTAGGCATTTTCAAGGCATCTAACAATTATGATATCTTTGATCCTGAAACTAACCAAGAGATACTTCATTGTCGTGAAGAGAATCTGGGCTTCTTTACCAAGATGTTACGGTTTACCGATTACAAAAGGATGACTCCATTCAATGTAGTAATTTCCACTCCAGATGGTGAACCTCTGGTGAGGGTGAAACGTGGCGTTTCAATCTTTTTATCTACTGTTGAAGTATTTGATGAAGATTCGAATTTGATTGGAAAGTTTAAACAGCAACTATTTTCGATAGGGGGCAAGTTTAACGTGCTCGATCAGAATGATCGTGTTGTTTGTACGCTAAAAGGTAAGTGGACTAGCTGGGACTTTAAGTTTGTAAAAGAAAATCATGAATTTGCTCATGTGAGTAAAAAATGGGCTGGCATGGGAAAAGAGTTATTTACTTCGGCAGATAACTACATGCTGAAAATTGACCAAAAAGTTCCACAAGACAATAGGCTTCGAATGCTCATATTAGCTGCGGTGATGTGTATTGATATGGTACTGAAGGAGTAGGCTTTCACCTTGTGATGATTGAGTAAGCAATCCTTGAATTTGGACTAGCATAGAAATATTCCTTATTGGTAATTTTTTTGTGCGAAGTTGTTGATCCTACTCAAGGAAGAGAATACCTGTCTACTAACAGGCAGGTCATTCCTCGATGACTCACAATTACTAAATATAATACAAGATGGTCAGCGACTTGCCAACCACCTTGTACTGATAATTTATTCTGATTCTATATTTAATTTATACCAGTTAATGTTCCTTGTAAAATACATAGTTGCACCTAGTATGAGTGTCAATCCAATACTGCCCATAAGTAATGCATAATCTTCGAGTTGTAGTGTAACGAAGAGGAAACCATAAATTGCACTTAAAACTGTAATTAGGACATAAGTTAGTTTGCGCACTTTAAAAACGCTTAATGAATACAATGTTATCATTGTAACCACTCCCAAGGTGGATATGCCATAGGCAAAATTGAAATTGGAGTGTTCAGAAATGGAGACTAATAACACATAAAATAAGCATAAAGCTAATCCTACCAAAGCATATTGGAAGGGATGTATTTTGCGTTTGTTCAAAACTTCTACCAGGAAAAATATCAGAAATGTTAAGGCTATCGTCATAACCGCATATTTTGCTGATCTCATGGATTTTTGATAGTCGTCTAAAGGCAGAATTAAATCGACTCCAAATGCTGCTTGGTTAAAATCTACCTTTAGGTCATTTCCCACCCATGATTGAGGGAAATTACGGTTTAGTTGAAGGATTTTCCAGTCTGCTTTAAAACCACTGTTGGTAACTTCTCTGTTATCCGGCAAAAAATTACCATTGAAACTAGGTGATTCCCAGGTAGAATTAATGTCAACTTTTGTGGTGCTACCAATAGGTACAAATGATAGTGTTCGGCTCCCTTGAAGATCCAGTAAAAAGTTGAAGTCAATAGATTTGTCAATAGATTCGGCAAGGTCTGGCAGACTAACAGTGATCCCAGAGTTAATGATATTCGGAATCTTTGATCCCGGCTCAACCTTTAGTGTTTTGTCCCCCCACTTTAATGCGATTTGATTCTTAATTCCTCGTAGGTCGGAAATACCTATAGTTAAAAATGATTGGTTGTATTTAATCTCTTTTAAATTGGTTCTGTCAATTTGATGATTCATTGTGAAATCACCTGCTATTGAAATGTCGGATTTATAAACTACCACTTGATATATACCTCTCCTCAATTTTTCCGGGTCGATACGTCCAGAGATTTTTAAATTTTCTGGAAGGATATTTAAGTATTTAGTGGTAGTATATTTTTTATCATCCTTGCCGTATTCATAGATTAATGGAATGGTTAAAACAGGACCGTTAATCTGTTGGCTTTCAGCCCATTTCGAGCTTACTTCCTTAATAGTTTCAGCATTGAGTTGCTCTCGTTCGTAGATAACCGACTGGATCATAGAAGTAGGAATTAATAGCAAAAGCATTAGAATGGTAATGGTGATTAATTTGAGTGTAACCGAATTCTTAATCCAGTTATTTACTTTCTCGATGGGTTGTGTTTCTTGGTTCATAGTTATTTAATTTAAAAGTACTTTGTATTTCAAAGTTAATAGACAAATTTTTTTATTTAAGAAGTTGTTCAATAGCTTTTATGTGTTTGACAAATGCCACTTGACCAATGTCAGTAACCGAATATTTAGTATTTGGTTTTCTATCTAAGAATGATTTCTTGAATTTTATAAAATTGCTTTTTTCCAGTGATTTGAGATGGCTTGCCAAATTGCCGTCAGTTACATCCAATAATTCCTTTAGTGAATTGAAATCCAGGAATTCGTTAACCATTAAGGCCGACATAATGCCGAGTCGGACTTTGTTTTCAAATGCTTTGTTGAGATCTTTTAAGAGTTCCTTCACGATTTATATTTCAACTGCATCAAAACTCCATAAACAATGTGCAATAAACCAAAGCCTATAGCCCAAAAGAGTAAACCATAACCTATGAAATACATGCTGATCAATCCAAGTAAGATTTCAATTAATCCCAAGCTCCTTATTTCGGTCAGTGTGTATTTACTGGCATTGACAAGAGCTAATCCATAAAATATTAATGTTAATGGTGCTACTACTCCAATATATCCTTTGAGTAGAAAGATGATACTTAGTGCCCCACCAGTAAACAAGGGAATGGCTAGGTTAATCAGTAATATTTTTGTGTGATGATCCCACAGCTTTTGATTTTTCTTTTTTGATTCACGAGCAGTGAAATAAATACCAGCACCAATTGAAAGAATGGCTGTAATAGATGCAATGACTAACAGGGTAGTGAGACTACTTGTTGTTATAATTGCCTTACGGTAGCCGAGATAATCTTGATTGAAATAAACTGTTTGGTAAGCGGCATAAGCTCCAATAATTGCAAATGAACCGGCAAATACGCCAGACAAACCACTTAGTGAAATGAATCGTGAAGAACGATTCATGATATCTTTAATATCTTTTAAGTCTTCTATATATTTTTCTTTGCTCATAAAAAGTACTTTGAGTCACAAAGTAGATTAAAATTAGTGGATAATGCAACACAAATAATTATTTATTCTTTTTACCAAGATAAATTTCATGTAGTAAGGGCATAGAGACCCTTCACTTGTTTAGAGAAAACGCAAAAAATGACATGTTTGATGCCAAATTTCTCTCCTTTGTAGGGAGGTAGAGGAGGATAATAAGTGAACTATCAAACACGCCATTGGTATTAGATAGAATTGAATGATCAGAGATTGCTGTCCCCAACAAAAGTAGCTATGCCCGACCAAGAGTCCCCGGAATGAATCCGGGAGAATATTAAAACTTAGCCCCATCAGGTAGATCTTTGACATGTTGAGCCATCTCACCACTAAAAGACAGCAATTGTAAGTGATCAATTTTCCCGAGATTTTCTAAATCGGGTAAGCCACCTAGAATTGATGGGAGTTTTAAACAATACTTTTCACCTTCTTGAAGTTCACCCAAATGAGCCATTGCGGTTTCCACCAGTTCGGATACTTCCCAGCCAGCCGCAAAATATTCGGATTTTATAATATTTTCATATTCAGCAAAACTCTCTGCGATTTTTTCGCAATACAGTTCTTCGGGGCAAATTCTCCAATAAGCACCTTTATCAGATTTGAAAATCACATTGCCGAAATCATTGGTAGCTAGTATTTCTACTGCTTTTACATCGGCCCAGCCCCATTTATTATTGATGGTATCTATCATAATTTTATAAGATTAACTTGTTAAATGGTGCGGAACTAATGGCCGAACTTTTAATTTCATAAATTATATTGTCGTGGTTGTCTTCATCCTTTTTCCCAGCAACAAGCTTGAAACTGTTTCTTTCTAATAAATTCTTAGAGTGTTCATTCATTTTATGCGTATAAGCTTCAATCAAAGCTAGTTTGAGAGATTTAAACCCAAAATCAAGAATTCTTTTTAAAGACTCGTCCATTATTCCTTTCCTCTGAAATTTTGGACTCAAATCATATCCAACCTCTGCTGTATTTCGATCTTCTGAAAAATTCCATAAGCAAATGCTACCAATCATTTGATCATTATTCTTTTCCGTTATTGTCCAATAGTATAGATTTTGGTTGTCAACATCTTGATTAGTCTTTGTGATAAATTCGAGTGCTTTTACTTTCGTTTCTGCACTGGGTCTTTTAACTAATTTGTTGACCTCTTTGTCGGAACGTAGATAAGAAATCATTTCCCAGTCAGATTCTTTCAGCCTTCTTAGGATAAGCCTTTCCGTTTTTATTTCAGGGCATTGAATTTCGTTCATTTTAATGATTTACTAGTACAACAAGGGTATATGAATTGGATTTAAGTCCAAAAACATAAGTTCTTCAACATGCCTTGCGGAAGATGTCGAAGTGTTTTGTCTTTAATCTATAAAGGCCGCCAAACAGGATTTTGATTTCTTTTGGGCTCTTTGGTTAAGCGCATTTTTTTCTTTGTAGCAATATTAATTATCCAGACATCATATTGCTCAGAATTGCCTGCAGTATAGGCTATCCATTTCCCATTGGGCGACCAAGTTGGAGAATAATCTTCAATGCTATCATTGGTTAAATTAATGAGGTTACTGCCGTCTGAGTCCATAATAAAGATGTCCCAATTGCCTTCATCCGATTCACCATAGAACGCTATTCTTTTTCCATCTGGTGAGAAAAATGCGCCTGAATCAAACCCTTTTTTGTTAGTTAAGCGTTTTTCATTACTTCCATCCGCATTCATTATAAATATTTCTCCATTTGCAGCGTGAGAAGTGTCACTTGGATCTTTGAGCTGCTTTGTAAATAATATGCTTTTCATGTCCGGTGACCATGATGGACTTTCGTTATAATTTTCATCCATCGTCAGACGAGTAACGTTTGACCCATTGATATTCATAGTATAGATTTCCATGAGTCGGTGATCTTTATCGGAAGTGAATAGTATTTTTTTTCCATCAGGAGACCATTGTGGCACATTTTCGTTAGCAGGAGAGTTGGAAATGTTTATTTGATTGGTACCATCTTCATTCATTATATAAATTTCCTTATTCCCATCTCTATCAGAATAGAAAACAAGCTTTTTTCCGTCAGGTGACCAGGAAGTCCAATAATCCAGAGCCTTATTGTTACTTAGATTTTTTATGTCAGTTCCATTGGCAGACATAGTGTAAACTTCAAAGTTCCCATCGCGAGTTGATAAAAAAGAAATTACTCCTACAGCAGTATCTGATTCCAATTGATTTCCCTGTTTTTCTGATTCAGATTTACAAGCAGTGAAGCATAAAACAACAAAAATTATAATAATTGCTATTGAATTAAATTTCATTGTAATTGTTTTATGTTGAAATTTTCAGGCTAAAGCAACTATAGGATACTTTACCTATCTAATGCTTAAAGGTAATGAAATTAAGATTTTCTGTGTTTAGAATCATGCCTAGCAGACGGAAAGTAGGTTGCTAAATGCACGGACATTTAATTCTTAATTTGAGAAATAGATTTACCAACTCCAATAAAGACAGACAGTAGTGCCGTAAATAATCCGAATAACAACAGAACGTTAGTCAATACCTTTGCCCAGCCTAACTCCAATACATTGACGAAAGGATATGGATAAAAATCGGAGAAGTGTCCCCGGATCAAAGTAAAGGTTATATACAAAATCGGGTAGATTAAATAAATGGGAATTGACCGCCATTTTATGTATGATTTCTTTTCATAAAGAATCCAGTAGATGATCACAAAAACAGGTATTACTGAATGCAACAATTCATCTACTATCATTTGTAATCCCGTGGGTTGCCATATATGCCTAAGTATGAGTTGATACACCAGACCAACTATAGTAATATATACCGTAATGGCCATTAAGTTACCTGGCTTATTAAAGGTTGAATTAGGATCCTTTGTAAAAGTTTGGAGTGTAAAATATAATGCTACCAGGGTATTGGTAAGTATGGTGAAGAAACTAAAAAAACGAATAATTGTTTCTGGAACCGGTGCAGTTCTATTCTCAAGCATGAGGTAAAATTGAGTGATTACCGCAAACCATGTGATTATCGCAAACAGGAAGTTAAGTGTTTTTCTCATCTTCAAAGTCTATGATTGACGCACAATACTGTAAAGTAAATATATTGTATAGTAAGTGATATACCAATGTGTGAGCATCAGTAAAAATCTTGAGGGTTATGGCTTTAAAGTGCTACGATATACAGATGAAGAAGTGCTTACCGCTATAAATAGGGTAGTATTTTCACTTGAAGATTGGATCGGTTCACGAGATAAAACCACCCCCTGACCCCCCCCAGCGGGGGAAATGTGCTCTAGGAAGTAGTACGAAATGTAATCAGAATAACTGTAACAATTTTAATTGGTTAGGTTTTCCCCTCTTTGAGGGGGTAGAGGGAGTTGTTCGTAATTATATTAAGTTTTATGCTTAACAACTATCACTCAAATGAAGGCCAGTAAAGAAAAACATTTTCCTTATAACTGGATATTGAAATTATCAATGCGGTGGTCGAACTTATAATTGTTGGAAAACATCAATTATGGGAGGGTTGTGCAACGGCTACCCGTGTTAGCAGTAGTTATTTTAAAAATTCAATCGTTGATATATGTGTTTCTTTTTCAGTTGCTAATGTAAAATGATTAGCACCTTTGATTTCCAAATATTCTCCATTCGGTAAAGTTTGAGCTACTTTTTGTCCTTGTCCAAGCACTAAATCCTTTTCTCCACTTATTATCAGAATCGGGATATAAATTTCAGCAGTTTTTTCGGCAGTAAGATGTGGATAGTTTCCAAGACTAAAAGCTATCATAGATTTTCTGTCCAATCCAACTTCATTTAAAAAGCTCCAATAGGCTGAAATATGAGAAGGTAAATGGCTTGGAAAACTGTCATACGAAAATACTTTTGCAAGTCCTGGTAAAATATTCCCGAGTATCAATGGTGGAATTCCAATAAGTCCGTCCCCAGTTGCTATTAAGACTGCTTTCGAAAAATATTCAGGATGTTTGTTTAATAAGTCAAGAGCGATTACTGTACCCATTGAATATCCAATTAAACACACATTTTTCAAATCTAAATGATTAATTAAATTAATGACGTCATTTGAGAAGTTCGATGTTCCATAAAAGTTTGAATCATCACTTTTGTCACTTTCACCATATCCTCTGAAATCAATTCCTATAACCTGAAATCCATTCTCTGTTAAGGTTTTAATCCAACCAGTTTGAACATAATTATAGTTGAAATCGACAATTGCTCCGTGAAGAAGAATTATCGGTTTTCCAGTTCCGTAAACTTCATAGCTAATTGAAATATTGTTTTGTTTGAATTTAGGCATTTATGTTTTATCGGGATATTTGATTTAATTACCGCCAACGTTCCGGCTAAAAAAACGTTGCTGTCCCGCAGGGCAGCTACGTTTTTTTAGCCATTGTTAGCTGCTGTTATTTGTTTTGACTTACAAGTATCTGTTTTATTATTTCGCGGTATTTATTAGGGTTTTCTGCACTTGCCATATGTCCATTCCCTTCAAATAAATAAAATTCTTTAGTTGGGGCTTTAATTGAGTCAAAATATGCCTTTGCTAAAGAGGTGTCCGTAAAATGGTCTTCAGAACCTTGAAAAATATAAACTGGAAGGGGCCATTCAGCGACTTTATCAATCAAGTTCAAATCAACCATTGTTTCTTTCCATAAGATTGGTGCGGAAATACCATATTGTCCTTCTGAAATAACTTTCCATTTATAGCCCATTGTCCAACCATCGTACAATAGGATCAGGTTCATTAGGTCGGAATTACTAAAATGTAAATTATTTGTTGCATAGTTTACTAATACGGAACGTTGAATGGGTACTGCATTTGTAGCCTCTTCGTCTGAGGAATAAGGTGGCGCACCGATTTTTTTTAACTTTTGAACTGATAATGTGTCATTATTTTTGGTTGCTTCATTTAGAACAAAACTGTATGAAAGAATTTCATTTTCAAGTGAGTTACCAAATTGTCCCACTCCAAAATATGCCTCAAATAGTGCAGGATTTTCTTTTACCATAAAAGCACCAACAACTGTTCCCCAAGAATTACCTTCTATATATACTTTTTCTTTGCCGAATTTTTTAATTAGAAATTTAGAAATATCTATTCCGTCCTTTACAATGTTTGTTAGTGTTATACTGTTATCAGGTAAATTTTCAGAATAAGCTGGTCCAGCACCTCTTTGGTCCCAATAACAAACTGTAAATAAATCTTCAAGGTCATTTCCTGTGAATTTATAAAATTGTGGCATATGAAATTCTCCAGGTCCACCGTGAATTCTCAATAATGGGGGATTTGACCTATCATTTCCTCTAATAGTTAGTCTTTGTGACGCACCATTTAAGAGGGTATCTTTTATGATTGCTACACTATTCGGTAAATCATTGCCATTCTTGTCCACGATTGGCTCTGGTTCTTCTGAACTATTGATTATGATTACCAATAATAGAAACAAAATAACTGCTACAATTCCCACAAAAAGAAACAGGATTATTTTCCCGAGTTTTTTTAAAATTCGTTTCATATTTTCAGGTGTTGGTTAGTCATAATTGCAGCTAACGTCCAGATATGGCATGTGCCTCTGGACTTTTTTAATATCTACAATCTAGCAGTTTTACAGATCAGTTTCAAGTAACTCCTTAGAGGCATATGCTATATCTCTTGTTAGCGGTTTTTTTTACGAAATTATTTGGTAGTGAATTAATTATTCTTTTTATTTGTACTATTGGAACTAAAATAGTACATATTATTTAATAATGGACGTAAGAGATCGAATTGTACGAGTTGCAAAGCAAAGGTTTTTAAAAAATGGATTTTACAAAGTATCAATGGATAGCCTTGTGAAAGAGCTTAGAACGAGCAAGAGTAGTGTTTATAATCATTTTTCTTCGAAGGATGAATTAGTAAAGGCAGTTATTAATCTTCTTAATGTAGAAATTAATTCCAAATTAAGCGATGTTTTAAATGACGATAAACTTAGTTTCAAAGGGAAACTGATTTCCATTTCAGAATTCACTAAAGAATTGTTGACAAACGTAAGTGATACTTTTTTGAAAGATTTAGAAATTAATACACCTGATTTATGGGATTATTATCAAAAAACAAGAACGGAAAGGATTAATAAATATTATAGAAGATTATTTGAAATAGGAAAGGCTGAAGGCATGATTAGAAATGACCTAAATATGGAGATTATCCTGCTGGTATATTTAAATCTTATGGAACTGCCACTTAAGACAGAAAATATTGAATTCCTAAAGATGTATAATCAGAGTATATATGAGGAAACAACGGATGTATTTTTAAATGGTATTCTAAAGGCGTAAAAAATTTTGCATATTGGAGTACTGATAAAACTAAAATAGTACATAAATATTATTATTATGAAAATTCACAGAATTGAAACCGGGAAAGTAAGGATTAAAAAAAATCAAATCTCAAAGCAAAAAGGCTTAATTCCACAAATGCTCAAAGTACTATTTGGTAAAAAATGGGCTGATTGGGTTCCGATTTACGCATGGGTAATAGACCACCCTGAAGGTATAATTGTTGTTGATACTGGAGAAACCTCCAGAACAGGACAGCAGGGATATCTTCCAAAATGGCATCCTTATTATACCCTTGCGGTCACATTTGATGTCAAACCTGAAAACGAAATTGGGCCACAGCTGGTACAATTGGGAATAGACCCTAGTAAGGATGTTAAAAAAGTGATTATGACGCACATGCATACAGATCATGCCGGAGGGTTACATCATTTTAGGAATTCAGAAATCATAATTGATAAAAATGAGTATAAGGCGGCATCTGGTTTAACAGGTATATTGGCTGGTTATTTACCACACCGGTGGCCTAAGTGGCTGAATCCAACATTAATCACGCTACCTAATGACCCCTATTTTAGTTTTAGTAAAAGTATGGCGGTTACAGCTGATAGGAAGGTAATGATTGTAAGTACTCCTGGACATGTGGCTAATCACCTATCTGTGATTGTTGAAATAGATGATCTACATTATTTTATTGCTGGAGATACTTCATATACCGAGCAAAACCTATTGAAGTTAATTCCTGATGGCATAGGGACAGATCAAAGTCTAAAAACTCTGAAAAACATACTCTCTTTTTCAGAATCTAACCCCACAATTTACCTCCCTTCTCATGATCCTCAGAATCCGGACAGAATGGATAACATGAAGATTGTATCAGTGATTAAAAAGCCTCAGCAAGTCAGAAAATTGAAGGGAAAATTGAATTAAATAAACTATAAAAACAAAAATTATGGAACGAATCACGTATCAGGACATCCCCAAGGGAATGTTCGAAAAACTAATGGAAGTTGAGAACCTTATTAGTGAGTCTCAAATTGAAAGTGAACTGCTTGAATTAATCAGGCTTAGAGTTGCACAGATTAATGGGTGTGCCTATTGTGTTGATATGCATCACAAGGAATTGAAGCATTTGGGTGAAATAGATTTACGTCTTTCCTCCTTATGTGTTTGGCAGGCAACCCCTTATTTTTCTGAAAAGGAAAGAGCCGTTTTGTTGTTCAGCGAAAATCTAACGCAAATAATAGGAAACACAATTACAGATGAAATGATAAGTGTGCTTTCCAACTTCTTTTCTAAACAGCAAATTGCCTATTTGTCATTAGCTGTTTCTCAAATTAACACCTGGACCAGGCTAATGAAAACTTTTCAATTTACGCCAGGTAATTATCAAGTGAAAAAAATAGCATAGTCAGTCAATTACCTTAGAAAACGGTTTGTAATGTTACAAGCCGTTTTTATTTAGATCTAGTGTTAATTATTTCGGTTGAGTGTTCGTTAAGGGAGATAGTTTACAAAGTTAAAGGCACATCCTTTACACAATATCGTGCTGAGCCTTGTGTTTCTATTTTTCTCTCTTATATCTTTTTCGTTAAAGTAACCTAAAAATACGTTCCT
>JBLWUR010000013.1:0-73875 GCA_048268855.1 Fulvivirga sp. | reverse complement strand
ACCTGCTGAAGCACTGAATATATTATTGACACCTGCATAAGCAGGATTAAGCACAATGGGATTATTCAGATACTGAGAATACAGGGGATCTTGCTGTCCATAGCTTGTATATACAGCTAAAACCAAAACGAAAAAGAGTATATAATTTCTCATATCATTTCTTTATTGTGATGTAACCTGTGTATTTGCCATTTACACTCTCAATACTATAAAAGTAGGTACCTGCTGGTACACCGCTTAAATCAATATATATCTCATCTCCACTATCGCCAGGATCAATGTAGTCATTTATCGTTTTCACCAAATCACCCCACCTATTAAATAATTTAATAGAATTTGGTGTTTGAAGCAGGTTTTTAATTCTCCAAGTATCATTTAATCCATCTCCATTCGGTGAAACAGCACTGTATACCTCTAATGGTAATATTGGAGGCTCTCCATTATCAATAGGCTCGACTGTTATAGTTAACGTATTTTCGGCTGTATTACCATCGGGGTCTGTAGCTCGCAACACTATACTGTCTTGTCCTTCAAAATCAACAGCACTATAATCAATCGTGAGATCACATGCATTCACATTGGTCGAAGCTTGTGACAATATACTAACAACGATAATTGTCAATTCATCAAAGGTATTATTAGGGTCGCTAATGATATTACATAAATCAATGACAATTGTACTCCCTACTTGGGTTGTCCCAGGGGTGGTGTTTACTACTGGGGGAATAGTTGATGGATTACTAATAGTAATTTGTCTATTGTAGGTATTACTATCATCATCACCATCATTTCCTATAAAGGCAATTGTTCTCGACCCTGCTCCGTTAGAGGATGAAAATGCAACTGTACGGATTGCTGTTTGATATTCAGCTAGAGTTGCAGATCCGCTGACAGTAAGTATTCCATTTCCATTATCAAAATTTGATGTAGTCGCTGGGGGAGGAGTGATAGTTAAAAGGTCTCCACTTTGATAACTAGTAATGGAAATCGACACGCTTTCCAAGTTCGTATCATCAGTATCGCTGATCACCAATTGATTATCTACGACCACTGCAGCCTTATTCTGAGTATAGTTAATACCTGTCCCAGCATTATTACTACTTAAAACAGGGGCTACATTGACAATGATGCTTACTTGCCTGGAATAAAGGTTTGAGTTATCAGTGCCATCATTAGCCAAAAAATCAATTTGTCTTGTGCCAGTTCCTGATGAAGAGAATGATGTAGTGACAGCGGCAGTAATATAATCAGCAATTGGCGCTGAACCCGAAAGTGATAAAATTCCAGTACCAGTATCAAAATTTGAAGTAATTCCAGCTGGTGGTGTGGCACTAAGAACATCCCCACTTTGATAACCATTAATGGTAACGGTCACACTTTGTATGTTGGCATTGTCTACATCAGTAATAGATAGCATATCATCCACCAAAATTGCAGCAGTATTTTGATCATAATTTAAAGTGCCGGAGCTTGAACTTGATAATACAGGTGCGTCATTTACAGCTACTACCTGTACAGTTCTAGTAGCTGGAGCACTATTGTCGGTACCATCAAAAACAGAAAATTCAATTGTACGTGTGGCGGTGGATGGATCTTCTGAATTGTTAATATATCTTACAGATCGTAATGCGGTTTGATAATTGGCAACACTTGAAGTACCTGAAAGTGTGAGAATACCAGTTGTTGAAACATAATTACCTGTTATTCCATTTTGAGTACTAAATACTAGCGCATCTTCAGTTTGATTAAAATTATTGGTGATGCTGATGGTTGCACTTTGAAAACTAGTATTATCAATATCAGAAACCGTAACAGCAGCATCAATAATGACCCCAGGAGTAGTATTTTCGGTATAAACAGCAGCGGCTGTTGCTGAGGTACTAACAGTTGGAGTGGAATTATTAGCAATAATGTTAACTCCAATGATTGGTTCAGGAAAAGCGTCAGAAAAGGGATCTGTATTATCAAAATCGGTAACTGCAAACTGTATGTTCCGGGTTACCGTATTTGGATTAACACTGGTATTCTGATATTTCACTGATTGAAGAACAGTACGATAGTTCATAATAGTATCCAGACCCGTAATTACCAATGTTCCGGCATCTAATCCTATGGTTACAAAAGTGGCACTGATATTCCAGTCCGGATTGGTGATGGGGTCAATGGTCAATACATCTTCTCCAGCTACATAATTTTGAATTTTGACTGTGGCACCACTGATTAAGTCGCTATCGTCATCAGATATATCTAATGTTGGATGTACACTTAATGGCGCATCACCTTCAGTATAAGTTAGAGGGGTTGCCCCAGCTGTTACTTGAGGGGGCTCATTTTGATTTTCAAAAAACGTTATTTGCCCGGCACCATTTCCTACAATAACATCGAGATCACCGTCATTGTCAATATCAAGAAACGCTGGATGGGAATCATAGCCCACATCGAGACCATTGAAAGGATTCGCAGCGGAAGTTTGTTGGAATAAGTTGCCAAATCCGTTGTTTCTAAAAAATGCCAATTGACCGGACAACGATGAACTGTGAATACCTGTTACCACATCCATTTCTCCATCATGATTTAAATCAACCATGACAGGTTTCATATAGGATGTAAACCCTGGTGTTAAGTCAACATTGCCAAATGGAGCGCCTGATGTAGGCTGGTCATTAAAAGTGGGTGCAGAGATAGTGCCGTCATTTCTTGAGAAAACAAAGCTTCCATCGTTATTACTAATTCCAATAATTGCATCTAGGTCTTTGTCTCCATCAAAGTCATTAATTGTTAATCCATAACGCTTGTAGGCTTCTTCTCTTGCGATAGGGCTAGCTACTTGATTCGAAAAATTTCCACTTCCGTCATTACTGAAAAACTTCACTTTGGATAGGTAAGGAAAATAAGCCCCTTGATAAACCGATACAAAAAGATCCTGGTCGCCATCATTATCAATATCACCGAATGCTGGTGAAGGCCTTGCTTCTCCAGGATCTAATATAGATGGAATAGGTGCCTCTTCTGAAAAGGAGCCATCACCATTGTTCCTAAAATGGAAAAGGGATTTGCCATATTTCTCACCGATTACAATATCCAAAAAGGTATCACCGTCCAAGTCTACTGTGGTTGGGGCAATGTCTAGACCAAAATCAACATAGTCAAATGGATTGTCAATGCCATACACTTGTGTAAATGTTCCATTATTATTTTTAAAATAGAAAGGTGCTGATGTTGAGTTTTGCCCAATTACGGCATCCAAATCACTGTCCGCATCTAAATCCGTAAAAGAGATTACAGAATTGACCCCAACATCTATCCCAACAAATGGATTTAAGGCTCCAGTTAATTCTGTAAAAGAAATATCGTCACCGATGGTTACATCAGCTGGATCTGATGGGTCTATATCCGTATTCTTAAATACCCTTATCGTACCATCTGAAGACCCAATGAAAAGATCGGTATCTCCATCATTGTCATAATCTACAAACGTAGCGGCTGTTCTACTGCTGCCTGTATCAAAACCAAATTCTACTAATCCTGCAGGCAAAGGTTGTTTGGAAAATCCAGCATTATTCTCAAAAAACAGCATGGATTCATAAGATGGGAACCCACCATTCTGACCTATAAAAATATCCAAATCCCCATCTCCATCAATATCTGCAACGGATGTTTTCACTTGATATTTACTGGCCGATACATTATCAATAGGACTTCCAGGTGAAGTTACAAGTGAGAAAGCCGGTGTATTTCCAATTATACCGTCATCATCAAAATCATTGTTTTCATAATAAAATACGCCATAGCTAGAGTAACCATCAAATTGCCCCAGTATCAAGTCAAGATCCCCATCACCATCAAGATCCACTAATTCGGGAGCAGCCTGACTGGGTACTGTT
The DNA here is from genome assembly GCA_048268855.1 of Fulvivirga sp. Taxonomy (GTDB): domain Bacteria; phylum Bacteroidota; class Bacteroidia; order Cytophagales; family Cyclobacteriaceae; genus Fulvivirga. The sequence goes on along the minus strand of JBLWUR010000013.1, from coordinate 69,991 downwards.
ATCGCATCAAATGGATTATAGGAGCCTGTTCTTACAGCAAACCGAGGGCTGAATTGGTCACCAATGTTTTCATAAAAAGCAATATTTCCTCCAAGTAGTCCCATAGCTAAGTCAAGGTCACCATCATTATCCAAATCCCCAAAAGTCAATTTCTTATCTTGCCCTGAAATTCTAGTGTTACGGATTGGATTTTTTTCATCATTCTGTACAAACGGTCCAAGCTGTTGTGCTTGTGAAGTGGTAGATAAGCAGATAACCAATGCACCGCTTACCAAAGCAAGTTTCAGTTGGGTTTTAAGGTCAGATAATCTTCTTTTTAGCCGCTCAAGCCGAGAAATGATTTGATGTTGAGCTTTATGTGATAGTTCATAAAAATGTCCAGAACTAACATTTTTATCAAAACGGGATTTGAATTTTTTATATTTGGTAAGTGTCGACTTATAAAGAAGTTGTAAATTACTATTCATTACTGTGCATTAATTACTTGTTCCGGGAAAACATGAAATAACTTAAAGCTTTATAATTCAGACAATTCCAATATAAATATAGTGATTACATCTGGAATATCAATATAGAACTTTATTTTTGATTAATTATAATTTTTTAACATAGGTAACCTAAGAAGCGTGATAAATTCAATCAGTGAATTTGAGTGGGTTTCTATTTGGAACTCTGACAATGAGGAACTTAAAGAGCAATTGCCTCTATTTTGGACAAATAAAGGATTAATGTCAAAAGGAGAGGCCAAAAGAAGGGTGAATGAGGCCGTATTGGTAATTACAATCAAGGGTGAAATAGTTGGTGTTTCTACTGTTTTCCCAACGTATTTCAATAAGTTAAAAGCCTATGTATATGCTTATAGATGCTTTATTGATAAGCCCTATCGTGCACCTGCGCTTGATACTTGCCTTACTATTAAAACCAAGAAGATATTAGAACTTGACACTCCTGAAACACATAAACCTGTAGGGCTATTGACAGTTGTTCAAAATGAAGAAATAAAAAAATATTGGGACAAGGCTGTGTGGAAGGGAACAAATTTAGTGTATATAGGTAATGCAGATAATGGTGATCACCTTAGAATATCTTATTTTGACAATGCAAAAATTTAATCCATCTTCATTTCTGCTAATTTGATACTCATTTTCTGAATTGTGGGGTAGTCCCAAAATATCATGGGATTTAAATCCAGTTCCAACTTTCTCTCAATTTGATAAAGTAAGGCAATGCCTTTAATGGAATCTATACCAAATTTGATAAATTCATTTGTAGCTTTAATTTCCTCAATATGACAACCAATTTCTTTGGAAATGAGTACTTTAAGGTAATGTTCAATCTGTTGTTGCGTTTGAATTTGTTCCATTATGCAAAGAAATATTAACCAAAGTATGGAATTTGATCTGGTTTGGAAAGATCCAAAGTCAAAATCATTGTCAATTGCGTTTTGGAGAGAGGTAATGGTAAATCCTAGCTTCAACTTAGAAGAAAGAGCTGAAGAGGTTGTGTGTCAAGTTAAATTGAACAATAAGATAATTGCAATTTCGACAGCTAAAGAGATATTGGGCAAAGAATTCAATGATAATCATTTTTATAATTTCAGGTTACTCATTCATCCTAAATATCGAATTCCCGGTTTATTGGAGAAATTATCAGTGACCACTATCGAATATTTGGAGCAGTTGTTTTTAGAACAAAAATCTAACTGCATAGGAGTACTTACTCTAATTGATAACCCTGGTTTACTGAAGCGTAAAGAAGCTATATTTCCAGCTACAGGTTTAGTGATGGCTGGTTTTACGAAAGCCGGAAGACAGATTAGGGTGAAGTATTTTAAAGGAGCACGAATTACTCCGCAGTAACTTTTAAACTTCTAAAACCACGTATGGCTAAATTTTCATACCAATCAGTTGGTTCTTCTAATATTGACAAATTGTTGAATTTTAATAAACATTCACGTATTGCTATTTCACTTGTCGATTTGGCCAACCAATCACCAAGGCAGTAATGTATGCCTTTACCAAAGGTTAGGTGTTTCGGGTTTCGATCTAATCGAATTTCGTTAGGTGATTCGAAAATAGCGGGATCTCTATTGGCTGCTCCAATACATAAAGTCAATGTGTCACCTTTCTTTATTTTGTGGTTGTCAATTATAGTATCTTCTAATGCTATGCGCCCTAGTAATTGAACTGGAGAATTGAAGCGTAGGAGTTCTTCAATTTCAATACTGATATCTGTCTTGACTTTTAATTTAGAATTGAGACCGTGTTTAATAATGTTGTATAATGACATTCCTAAAAAACTGACACTTGTTTCTTCACTGGCCACAAAAAGAAAGATAAATACGGAAATCAATTCATTCTCGCTTAAAGGTTCTTCGGCCTGCTTATTTACACTGATTAAATGCTTTAAAAGGCCATCATTCAATAAATTTTCATTCAGTTTAATTCTAAAGTATTCCACGAAATTTCTTGAAGCATCATTTAAAACAACCAACTCTTTAACACTCACATATAAGTCAAGTGCCTTGATCATTTTAGTTGCTAAATCGTGAAGATAGGTATGATCAGCAATTGGTAAACCCATGATCTTCGCTGTAGTCATAGAGGGCAACTTGCCCGTAAACTCAGTAACTAAGTCAAATTCAGGTGTGGTGATATTATTAAGTAGGGTGTTTACATTGTTTTGAATAATATCTTCAATGCCTCTTTTATCCCAATTGTCTGTAACAAACCTTCTTATTTTTGTGTGGGAAGGAGGGTCTAGCTGTAAAATAAAGCTATTCATAGCCTGGGCGATATGGCTGATATCAATGTCTTTTTGTGCTAGATATTCAACGCCTCTTTCGATCCAGTCTTTGCGATTTCCACCACCAAAATTCTTACTTGTAAGTACATGTTTTATGTCGACATACTTGGTAAAAATCCATTCTCCTGTTTGTGCTTTGTAAATGGGAGCCTCTTTCCTAAGGATGTCGTACATCGGATAGGGATTATGAATATTATTTTGGTCTAACGGATTCCACATTATTAAAAGTGGTCTGAAAATATTTTATTACTAAAGGATTGGATGGTAGGGTAATCCCAAAACAATATCGGGCTCAATGTTATTCGGTATTCATTTTCAACTAACTCTAACAGGTAAACGGCACTAATGGAGTCGAGCCCTAACTCAAAAAAGGAATGATCTGGATTGATATCCTTTTCATTGAGGCCACATTCCTTACTTATGATTTTGGAAATGAAATTTATAATATCGTTTTCAGTTAATTCCATTATTATCGATTGGCACATTTTAAGAGCACTTATCAAATAAAACGAAAAAAATTGGAAACCTAATTTTTCAGGACGAAGTACCCATTGCTTTCACTACCATTCCCCAAATCCAATTGGTAGTAATAGGTGCCTGAAGGGAGTTCTTTTGCACCACCGGTATTGCCAATTCCAGAAAATTTCACCACATCATTATCATAGCCTGAGACTTCAAATACTTTTTTACCCCACCTGTTGAAAATGATAAGTCTATTGCCTTCATAAAAATCAATATTTTCAATTTCCAGAAAGTCGTGTTTTTCATCTCCATTGGGTGATACGGCATTGTAAACTGTAACAGGAGGGTCACCCGGTAAGTTGACCTCGATAAAAATTACGCTTGTGGCACAGGCACCTGCTAAATCGCAAGCCTCGATGCTCAATTGATCGGTACCCACGAATACAATGCCTGAATAGTCTATTGTTAATATAAAACTCGCATCAATAGCGGCCAAAGCTCCACTGATTGGCTGCTCTACAATTCTCAATGACGAAGGGTCTAAATTATTATTAGCATCTGAAATAATGGCCAGTAGATCAAGAGACACCTTGCCACCAGGGTCAACTGAAAGTGATCCCGGTGTTATAATAGGGGCGTTATTTTGAATGTCTATTGCTAAGTAGCTGTTGACACAATTATTACATTGGTTACAAAGTTGAAAACGAACTGTGTCTGTGCCCACCGTACCATTGGTGGGGGAATAGTCAATGGTGCCATTGGCTAATAATGTGGCCGTTCCCTTTGTTGGTGGGGTAATTATGGCCGTTGTTAGCGCATCACCCGGATTGATGATGGCAGTTGATTGAACATTAGTATTTATGGTTTGCCCAAGTGAAACTACGTTACTGGATGGGGTGACAGAAATAGGCTGATTACTTTGAATGATAACATCATCAAAATCTGCACATCCAGCAGCATCGTTTGTTACTGTCCATCTAATTTGGTTGTCAAAGGTGGTAATTCCACTAAATGTGGCAGTTGGGTCATTTACACTAGAAATAGTACCCGTGCCGGAAATGATACTCCAAACTCCGGTTTCACCAGCATTGGCAGGCGTTGCTGTAAGAACTGTATTATCAACGCAAATATCTTGATCTACACCTGCATTTGAAGTAGGTGTACCCTCAACAGTTACACTAACTGTTGCAGTGCTATTACATCCATTTCGATCAACTATAAGTGAGGCCGTAAAAGTGCCTGTTGTTGGGTAAATGAAAGTGGTATTACCAGCGGTATTATCATCTTCAACGTTGTCACCATCAAAATCCCATGAGTAGACGTCACCCGCAAGTGTGCCTGTGGAAAGGTCAGTAAAATCAGTTGTCAATCCCAAACAAGCTGTTGAAGTTGTAAAATCAGCCGTTGGAATATTTTCGACCACTACAGTAACGGCCGCTGTACTAATACAGCCAGCCCTATCGATTGAAAGAGTGGCAGTGAACGTGCCAGATCCTGGGTATGTAAAAGAGGTGTTACCAGCAGTATTATCATCTTCCACGGTGTCTCCATCAAAATCCCAAGAGTAGACATCCCCACCAACTACTCCAGTGGAAATATCGGTGAAAGTGGTTACTTGTCCAGTACATGCCGTAGCTACAGTAAAATCTGCTAATGCCGTAGCACAAAGGTTAAAAGTGTAATAGTCAGTCATTCCGATGACGCCATTATCGGTAACCATCCGTAGACCTACCTCGTGAGTTCCTGCAGTTAATGCTGTGGTTGGCAGATCAATAACCTGATCTATTGAGGCTACAGCGGGAGCAATAGCAAAGTTACTGCCAGCTCCATAACCTGGATCAGTATCATAGAAATATTCAACCCCCGTTATTAATCCTGAAGAGTAGGCATCCACATAAAATGACCTTGATGCAATTTCACTCCAAAGGCCATCACTATCCAATGATCTAATATGAAGTACGTGATAACCAGCAGATAAAGCTGATGTAGATAATGTGGGCGAAACATCAATCGTGGTGGATGTTGTGATGGGGATAAGGGAGCCATTTCCATATCCCGGGTCTGAATCTATATAGTATCGTAACTCCACGATGTTAGCAGTGGTAGATAAATCCGATTCACTGATAAAAAATGGTCGAAATTCCAAACTTCCCCAGATACCGTCATTATCAAGTGCTCTGATGAAGAGTACATGAAATCCAGTACTAAGGGCACTGGTGGGTAAAGTAGTATTTATACTTACTGTTGATGTAGAAAAAGCTCCTAATGAGATTCCAGCGCCATAACCTGGATCTGTATCTATGAAATATTCCACATTGGAAATATTAGCCTGAGTGGTCAAATTAGAAGGGCTGATAAAAAAATTACGACTGTTTTGAATGCTCCATTGCCCACCTAAATCACGTACTCTAAAATACACTGTATGAAAGCCTGGGGAAAGAGCAGAAGTGGGAACAATAAATGATTCTGAAATATTGGCACCACCAGTGATAGGCACTGCAGTATTTAATCCAACCCCCAAGTCTCCTGAGTCGATAAAATATTCCATAGCATCTATATCCCCTTGTGCAAGAGATGACTCAATACTTAAGAGTAATACACTGATAAAGAAAATATATTTTAAAAAAGAGGGCATTAGTTTCCTTTTGCTTTGATGGTTACTGGTAAGTCTGTACCAATAGGAATGACAGCAGGAATGACAACGGATTGTATCAATGGTAAAAGATTCCCTTCAGAATCAAAGGGAGTTGCTCCACCAGAAGGGCCAATATCTTCACCGTTCACATTAAGTGCTGGAGAGCCGGCTTGTAAAGTCAGATCATAAGAGTCATTCCAGTCAGATGTTAACGGGAAATTAAGAAATAACGGATCATTGCTACCGCCAACACTTTCTATATTGCTGCCAGGAGCGGCTACATCATTGTTACCGTTAGTGGTTACATTAAATACATTAAAACTGTCAGTTGTATTTCCAAAGGATAAATTATTGGTCCAAGAATTCCCCGTTGAACCTGCAGGAATATCTACTCTTACTCCATAAAAAATATTGTGATCAAATATGCAATCATTAACAGCGTCAAATGAGGTTTCATTTCCAGTATGAGCAAACACATTGTATGTAAAAGTAGCATTAAGTGCTTTCACCATTGGACCTGAACCACCTTCTGTCATAATATTATTGGTAATGATGGCGTTTGCCGTAGTATTTAGCAATACATGAGTGGCTATACTTCCCGTACCCGTGAGAACATTATTTCGAATCAATAGATTAGAAACAGTCGCTGCCGGGGTTCCGGTCATTAAAATTCGGTTAACTCGGCAATTTTCAATAGTAATGCCGTCAATATTACCGCTACCACTATTCCAAGCTAATCTAATTTCTCTAGTGCTACCGGCATTATTATTAACTAGACCTGATAACCTAACATTATCAGCATCAACGTTTATAAGGTCAATAATAGATTTAGCCCCTAGGTCTTTAGTAGGTCTAATGCCTACGCCAAAAATGGTAATACTATGAGTGATACTAAGATTTCCATAAGATGTAGGGCTAGGGACAACATATATAATATCACCAGCTACAGAAGCTGTGAAAGCATCGCGTATAGCATTAACTCCTGTAAATACATTTGTCCCGGTATTGGCTCCGGGATTATTATTAGCGACATAAATGGTTTGAGCTAGAGCATCATTAATGATGAAAACAAAAGCTATTACGAAGATTTTTGTTAAGTTTTTCATATTGTTTATTTTAAAAATATCTTAAGAATACATCCTGATTTCCAAATAAAGCCAGATCGAGACTTATTGAGATTTCATGGGTGATAAAATTGGTCTTGATGTAGGAGGCAGTGGGTATTTCTATTGAGTATCCAATACTGTACGCATCATTCAGTACAAACTGTAGGAGAGCACCTTGTGAATTGAAGTCTCGTGTAAACACCCCAAACCAAAACTGATTGTTGTACATCACATTGGCGCTTATATCAAAAGATAAGGGAGCACCATCTACATACTTGATCAACGCACCAGGCTTAATTTTAAATAGTGGCGTTAAATCCTTAATAAAAGCCCCATTTAGATAAAAATGCCGCTTGTATTTGGTGTTATTGGTTAGGCCGTCTTTGAATTCCGAATTTAATAAACGAGGTACAGAGAATCCCAGAAAGTAATTGTCGCCCATCAAGGCAACTCCAGCACCAAAATTTGGTTTGGATGCCGATTGCTCTACCTGGGGAAAATCTGGATCATCTAGGTACTTTAGTGTGAGTTCTTCCTGATTTTGTTTTACGGTAGTAGTGCCACCTTGTAAGCCAAAGGAAAATATTTGATTGCTACCTAATTCAATTTGATAAGAAAGTAGAAGGTTAAGGTCTAAAGTAGTGGTGATTCCAACCTCATCCTGATTGACTAATATTCCAGCCCCGAGGGTATTTTCTATTAATGAGGAGTTAATTGAAAGTATATTGGTTTTCGGATTACCCGGTAGCCCATTCCATTGACGCCTAATATTAGAGCTAATCATGAACCGATTATATAATCCCGAATAAGCCGGGTTGAACATAGAAGAATTCAGGTGGTATTGCGCAGCTATTGGGTCTTGCTGGGTCTTGCCATCGATAGAATGACAGAAAACAAAAATGAAGAAAAGGCCAATGGTATTATAGACTTTCATAAGTACCGGGGTTTTACTTACGACTGATAATCATGGAAGTATTCCCGATTTGTTGCTACTTTTTTTTACATTGATCTTTATTTATCGGGAAATACGTTCAATTTATTAGTCATTAAAGCGAAGTAAATGTTTATATCTTTTCAAAAAAAAGAAAAGAATCAATCGCTCTGGCAGCAGTATGTAGCTGGTGACAAAGCGGCTTTTGGAGAATTGTACACCTACTACCATAAAGGCCTTACCGCCTTTTGTATTGGTAGAATTGGGAGTATTGAACTAGCTGAAAATGCTGCCTCAGATACGCTCATTAAGCTTTTACAATATCCAAAGCCTGAGGAGATTGATAATTTTGAAAGCTGGATGTATACTGTAGCAAAAAATGTTTGCTTAACACATTTAAGTAACCTGAAGAGAAGAAAAAAACTACTTGATGACAACTATCAGTTGGAACAGGAGCATTTACCTGAAGTAGATGAAATATTCTCTTTGGAGAACATTGATGAATTGATCAGATCAAATCTTGATAAGAAAGAATATAAAATCTGGCAATTGCATCAACAAGGGTACGATAATCGTGAGATCGCTGAGATGATAGATGCAAGTGAAAAAACCGTTGCTAATAGAAAATCAGCGGCTCGTTTAAAGCTAAAAACGATATTTAAAGAATTGAATAATGGAAAATAGTAAAGACGGATATAGCTACGAACTTATTCAGGATTATCTTAATGGTATCCTTGATTCGAAGACATCTCGATCTATTAGTAGTCTTATAAAAAATGATGAGACTGCACGAGATATCGCTAAGGGGATATTAATACTTCAGGAAAAATTTGATGAAGTGGAAATCGATGATTATTTAAATGAGATGTTGGAGATAAACCAAAATGTCATTAAGGCTAATGCGGAAAAGAATGTTTTTTTATGGGTCAAAATGGCAGCTGCTGTTGCATTTCTAATTATATCAGGGTTAGTGATTTTCCATTTTATAGAACCAGACTTATCAAATTTTGTGGCACAAGAAATGTCAGTGCCTTATGCCGCTAATGTTGTGTTTAGAGATGGTGAGACAAGTGCTCTTTCAAACGCCTTTACAGCTTACTCTAATAAAGACTATGAAAAAGCATTGAACTATTTTAATAAAAGTACTGATGTAAAGGCCTTGTTTTACAAAGGGTTATGTCATCTATACTTAGGTGATTTTCAATTGGCCATAACTGTCTTGGATAATGAGGAGCTTATTGGGAGTAGGTTTGAAGAGCAAAGTAGGTGGTATACTGCTATGGCATACGTAGAGGCGGGTGATGAAGAAAAGGCTAGAGAAGTTTTAAATGAGATTATAAAACATAAAGGACATTATAAGTATAAAAAAGCAGTACAACTGATCAAGTTGGTCGATGAGTAACATTTTGAATTTTGCTTCTAAATATTACTACAACAAGCAAAGTTAATATACCAAAATAGAAGATGACTTTACTCCAGTTGGTTGAAGTTGTTAACAGTGGCTGAGTGTCTCCCATTGCTAGGAAACTTGCCCAATAGAAAGGATGTTGCAATAAAGGATCATCTGTTTTGTTTAAGTAGTGAAGCTGGGCCAATTGCAACGACTTATCTTTAGAAAGACCATTTTTTAGATTTTTGTAGAATTCAACCATGATACTTTTCGTGGCATTGTCAGGTATCTTCCACATACTCATTATTATACTAGGGCACCCTGCGTAGCTAAACGCCCTTGAAATACTAATTGGCCCTTCACCGTTTTGTATTTTTCCGTATCCACTATTACAAGCACTTAAAACAACCAGTTTAGCTTTTAGACTTAAATTATAAATTTCCGAGACACTCAAATATCCATCATCCAAGGTGTCTGGTCGATTAAAAATGAGCTCAGAGTAGGATGGGTGCTCATCATCAAGCAAACTGTGCATGGCCAAATGTATAATATCAAAGGTTGGTGCCTTCAGCTTAAAATTATTCTCAGTAGCATTGGCGCCAACGAATGAGACTCCTTCCATCACTTGCGTAATATTCTGCACTTCGCTTAAAGCTCCAGGTAATGGTAATTTCCCATTTCTGACCAATATTGCCGACATACTGTATTTGATGCTATCAATATTGTAAGCAGGGGTTGAATAACTAGGGGCAAAACCAGCAAAACTCATTGTTGATTTAGGTTTGAATGAATTTGAAAAATTTAAAATCTTTGCTGAATAAGCGAAGCTAACACTGTATTTGTTTAGCAAATATGGCAATTGACTATAGTCCAGTTTATTTTTTCGGTCTGGAGTAGATGTTAATAACGTTTGAAAGTTGACATGCCAAAGTTTGTCATCAGGAATGATTATTAAGTTAGTAATATCATCGCTTAGATTGATTAGTGGTTGTTTTAGCAGTAGATCATACAACTTGGAAGCACTTCCTAGATAAAGTAAATCAGCCTCATTTGGTGACGAAATGAGGAAATCATGATCTGTAATCGACTTCCGGTAGTCGTTTATAAGATTTGTAAAGTTAGCAGGTTTATCAACTACTTTTACCTCAGTATTGTTTTTGGTACAGGTGAAAATGTAAATGGATTCGTCACCAATAAAGTATTCGATTAAGGCTGACTGGTCACCAAGTAGTTGTTTTTGGAGGTTAGTCAGATCAGGTTGTGATTGGGCATATTTTAGGCTATAATATTTTGGATTTGATTTTTCAATATCCTGAATTAATTTTTCATATTCGTTTTGAGCATAAAAGAGGGATTCTTGCCATAGGTTAATACTGGAAGTATCATTTAACTGTCTAGCCCTTAATAATCGATCACCATATTGCCAAACCTCTTGTTTTAATCTATTCTCTTTTGCCAAAATATCAGGAGGTACACCAGCAAACATTTTTGCTTTTGTAGTATTAATCACTTCGTAGAGCAACATAGATTTGGCAGCTTCGGAAAATTGGAATGCTTTTAATAGATAATTTTGATCATATGTTTGGGTATATATTTGACTTGATACTTCTACCGCTCCTTGATAGATTTTACGAGAGTTTTTAAACAAATCGGCCTTACTGGTTTCACTTACATATTCCTTTTTAATTGACTCAATAAGGTCAACCGCCACCTGATAAGTGCTTAGTGATTCATTTAAGCCAGTTAATGTTTTATTGAGAGTAAACGCTTTCGCTTTTTTAGCTAAAACATCAAGGGCATTAATTTTCCAGTGTAGATCTTCCACCTTTGGATTGCTGTAAATATCTGAGTTTGCAAAGCTATTGGACAGCGCAATGAGGCTTTTTTGATAGTATTCAATTGCTTTAGCAGGTTGATCAATGTTAAGGTAATGGTCACCAATGTCAGTCCATGTTTGCGCAATCATTGGATGCTTTTCTTCATACTTGTTTTTGAAAATGGCCTGTGCAATTAGATATTGTTTTAGGTCATTATCATAGTCCTTAAGAGATGAATAGTACTTCCCCAATTTACGATATATCATACCAGCGTTTTGATGGCCAGGCCCCGTGAAATTGATAGAAATGTTAAGGGCTTTGGAGAGTAGGTCGTACTGGGCGTCATAGTTTTTTTGTTTACCATAAATGTCAGCCATTAATTGATAGGTGTTGGCCAATTCTAAATGCTCATCGCCAAGTACTTTTAGACCTACATCAACTGCCATTTCATACTGTTTCAGTGCTTTTTCATACTCACCTTTACGACTATAGGACATCCCTAAATTATTATGGAAATTGGCCATTTGTTTATCATAAGCGCCAAATTTATTCTCCCAAATGGTGTTGCCTCTTAACTGATATTCAATGGCTTTATCATATTCTCCTAAAAACATATAGATTCTTCCTAAGTCATGATAAGTAGTTGCCATGAAGGGATGGTCCTTACCTAATTTTCTGATCCGTATTTCTACGGTCTTATTTGAGTATTCAAGCGCCTTTTCATAGTCGCCCAATTGTGTAGCACACCAAGCGATCATTTTGAGTTTTGAAGCGGTTGTTGTATGCTCCTCACCATAAACGGCTTCACTTATTTTTAGTGCATGTTGTAAGTAATCCATTGATTTGGTAAAATCTCCCTTGGCGGCATAGATCCAACCTAATCCTGATAACGTTCTTGTTGTATTTCCTTCCAATTCATAATTATCATAAACCTCTTTTTCTAGGGACAATGCCTGATTGTACCAAAATAAGGCACTATCATAGTTGCCCATAGATCGGATATTAAAGGCAATAGAATTGAAGGCGGGTATTACAGATGGATCTTTATTACCGGTGAGTGCAACACTTATTTTTAGGGCTTTAAGGCTATATTCAAGGGCATCCTCGAATTTTGCTTGTGCTCCATAATTGTTATTGATGGCGTTGTAAATTTTAGCCGTTGCCTCGTGAACGCCAAGGTACTTCTCGCCTATGGCCAAACTTTGATCCAAGTATTTTTGAGCCTCAATGTAATTGGCTAATGAGTAATAACTTTTGCCTAAGTATAACAGTGAGTAGGCATAATCTTCGTATTGGTTGGTAGTTTTGAGATTATCTTTTGCGACAGACAAATTTATAATGGCACTGTCAAATTTTGCTTCACTAAACTGACGATAACCTTGCTCAAGATGATGATCAGATGTAATATCCTGCGCATTTATAAGGTTAAATGGACAAACAAATAAAGTGATAAGATATGTGATCTTCAAAAGCACAACTAGCGTGTATATTTAGATAACAGACGACAAAGGAGCCTATTAAATTACAACTTACTTAGATCAAATCATCGCAACAGCCGTAATTTTTGTAATATTGCTCCTTATCATTTTTGCCATGGTTTTTGAAAATATTGAATCACAAATAGAGAAATACAAGAGCGAAGGCAAGTTGTTGTTCACTACTTCTTCATTCCAATCTCACAGTCTGGTATTGCTTCATATTTTAAGTAGAATTGATAATTCTATCCCCATTGTGTTCATAAATACCGGGTACCATTTTCCTGAAACAGTAGAATTTAGAGATAAGGTGGCTGATCAATTTGGGCTATCAAATATAATTGATTTAAGATCTGAGGTTCCCAAATTTATGCAACGCGATGCTGAGGGTAGGCTGCTCTTTGCCAGTGATCCTGATCACTGCTGCTATCTGAATAAAACTCAACCTGTAAACACTTTATTACTTCAATATGATGTTTGGATTAACGGAGTCCGGGCTGATCAGAGTGCTACAAGAAAAGCCATGAAAGTGGAACAAAATGCCCCTCATGGAGCTATACGCTTTCATCCAATGTTGGATTGGAATGCTAAAATGATCTATCAGTATCAAAAAGAATTTAATTTACCACAGCACCCATTAGAATCGAATGGCTATTTAAGTATTGGTTGTGAACCATGTACACGAAAGGTTGATCCTGAGATGATGGAAAGAGAAGCAAGATGGTATGGGATGAATAAAACGGAGTGTGGTTTACACACAGATTTAGTAAACAAATGAAAATATTAGTCACCGGTGGAGCCGGATATATTGGTACGGAGCTGGTTTATACACTCGCTCAACAGAAGTCAGTAACTGAAATTATTGTATTTGATAACTTAAGTAGGATCAACCATAACCTTTTCATCAATGGGAAAATGAAAAATTATGATAAGGTCACTTTTGTAAAAGGTGACTTACTGGACTCCAGGCTAGTCAAGAAGGTGTTATTAGGTGTTGATGTTGTTTATCACCTTGCAGCCAAGGTAACTACTCCTTTTGCTAATACCGATCCGCATTTTTTTGAGCAGGTTAACCATTGGGGTACGGCCGAACTAGTGTATGCAATAGAAAACAGTGATGTTAGAAAATTTATTTACACCAGCAGTACAAGTGTATATGGTTCTTCTAAAAAAGCAGTGGATGAATTGACAACCCCCAATCCAAAGACTTTTTATGGGATATCTAAGTTACGAGGGGAAGAGCATGTGACTCGTCTGAGCCATAAGATGGATACTTTAATTTTTCGATGTGGCAATGTTTATGGGTATAGTAAGAGTATGCGTTTTGATGCGGTTATCAATAAATTTGTGTTCGAGGCCAATTTTAGTAAAAGAATTACTATTAATGGCGATGGTAGACAGCATCGATCATTTATCCATATTGACCAGATAAAAAATGCGCTGGTCAATGTTCTCGACTGTGATTTGAAAACCGGGGTTTATAACTTGGTAAAACGGGATTTACTAGTTCTGGATGTAGTTGATACACTTAAACATTTGATCCCTGAATTGGAATTTAATTTTGTAAACCAACATTTGAAACTACGAGAGCTTAAGGTGATGGAAAACCAAGAGATTACCAACAAGCTAAAGTTGGACAGTAATCAAACTTTTGAGGAGGAGCTAAAGCAATTTAGAGAACGGTTTAGTTTTTAGTGGCTAGACATAAGACACTAGATTAAAGACACTAGACTTGAAATTTACAATTATCTTGTGTCTTACTACTTACTACTTACTACTAAATTCTTAATTTCAAACAATGGAAATACCTTTATTGCCAGATATTGTAACCATCCTGGGCCTTTCTGTTGTGGTTATTTTAATCTTTCAAAAGTTTAAACTGCCAACAATTTTGGGGTTTCTTATCACCGGTGTGGTAGCGGGTCCATATGGACTAAGTCTGGTGAAGGCTTCTCATGAAGTAGAGGTACTTTCTGAAATTGGTGTTATTTTATTGCTATTTATTATAGGTCTTGAATTCTCTTTAAAAAGCTTGGCCGCCATTAAAAAAGCTGTATTTCTTGGCGGGAGTATTCAGGTATTACTCACGATAGGCTCGGCAGCTCTCATTGCCTACTTAATGGATTATTCCATAGTTGAGGCTACTTTTATAGGCTTTTTGTTTTCTTTGAGTAGTACTGCTATTGTCCTTAATTTATTACAAAGTAGAGGTGACATCAATACCCCACATGGTAAAGTAACATTAGCGGTACTGATCTTTCAGGATATCATCGTAGTACCAATGATGCTACTAGTGCCGATATTAGCTGGTAAAGCAGATAATATTACATTTACCCTTTTGGCTTTGGTAGTCAAAACGTTGTTAGTGGTCGGGTTTGTTATTGTAGCTGCCCGATATATTTTCCCAAAACTCCTATTTGAAGTAGCCAAAACCCGAAGTAGGGAGTTGTTTATATTGACGATTGTAGTTACTTGTTTTGCAATTGCCTGGCTCACTTCTAGTATCGGATTGTCATTGCCTTTAGGGGCATTTATTGCCGGGTTAATTATTTCAGAATCGGACTACAGCCATCAGGCCACCAGCCAGATACTGCCTTTCCGAGAGATTTTCACCAGCTTTTTCTTCGTTTCCATCGGCATGTTGCTTGATCTGAGCTTTTTCTTTGATCACTTCATGATCATCATTGGGTTCACAGCAATTTGTTTTGTGCTTAAAGGGGTGATAGCTTCGATAGCAGGGTTAGCGCTTAAATATCCCCCGAGAGTAGCCATTATGGTGGGGCTCGCCTTATTTCAAGTGGGTGAATTTGCCTTTATACTTTCCAAAGTAGGGATTGACAATGGTTTGATGGATGCCATTACTAACCAATACTTTTTGTCCATTTCCATTTTATCCATGGCATTGACACCATTTGCACTGATGTCCTCAGAGAAAATTCTTAAATTATTTACAAAATCTCAGCTATCTAGAGGACTAGCAAAGTTTAATTACTGGAATGAAACAACGGACGAGTCCGAAAATTTAGAATCAATAAAAGACCATTTGATCATTATTGGTTATGGTATAAATGGCCGGAATATGGCCTCAACGGCTAAGAGTGCTAATATTCCTTATGTGATTATTGAAATGAACGCGGAGACGGTTAAAGAAGAGAAAGCCAAAGGAGAGCCCATATTATTTGGCGATGCTTCCAGCCCATTTATTTTAGAACATGTAAAAATTTGGAAAGCCAGAGTAGTTGTTGTAGCCATTTCAGATGCACTTACTACCAAGAAGATTGTAACCGCTATTCGTGACATTTGTCAGACGGTTTATATAATTGTAAGAACTAGATATATAAGCGAAATCCCAAGTAACTTAAGTTTAGGGGCGGATGATGTAATTTCAGAGGAATTTGAAACCTCAATAGAAATTTTTACACGGGTACTTAATAAATACCTTGTACCTGAAGGACAGATTGAAGATTTGGTAAGAGATATAAGGGTTGACAATCATAAGATGTTGAGACCCCGAACTGGATATGAAGTGGCCAAACTCAATATCCCTAACCTCAATATTGCTTCAGTATCTGTTGCAAAAGGCAATGGGGTTGAAGGTAAAACACTCGAGGAGGCAGCAATAAGGAAGAACCATGGAGTGAATGTGGTATCAATACAACGAAACGGAGACTTTCTTACGGATGTGAATGGTGAAACATTAATATTGGAGAATGATATTATTTATATAATGGGTACTCCAGATCTCATTTCGTCTTTTAGCCAATTGTTAAAAGCGTAATATTCTAAATCTTATTCAAATGAGTGCAACCTACGATGTTATTGTAATTGGGGTGGGTACCATGGGTTCATCTGCTTGTTATCAATTGGCAAGTAGGGGTTATAAGGTGTTGGGTATTGAACAATTTGATATTGTCAATGAGTTGAGTTCGCATTCTGGTCAATCGAGAATTATAAGAAAGGCCTATTTTGAGCATCCTGACTATATCCCCTTATTGGAGAAAGCCTATGGTAGCTGGAGGGATTTTGAAAAAATAACTAATAGTAAACTGTATTATAAAACCGGGCTTTTGTATGCAGGCTTGCCAGATAGTACGATCATCAGAGGAGTTCGTGAAGCCTCGATTAAGTATAATATTGAAGTTAAAGAGATAACGGCAAGTAGAGCACAGACTCAGTTTCCGCAATTTAAAATACCCGTTGATTATAATGTGCTACTAGAGCCAGATGCCGGTTTCATATTACCAGATGTAGCCATTAAACTTTTTGCCGAACAATCCATAAAGAAGGGCGCGCAACTCAATTCAAATGAAAAAGTATTGAACTGGACTAGAAACGACACTGGGGTAACGGTGACTACAGATAAAGGTAGCTACACCTCTGAGAAACTTATTATTACAGCCGGCCCATGGGTAAGGGAGATTGTACCATATGATTTTGAATTGAAAGTGACGAGACAAGTGATTGGCTGGGTGGAACCTGTTGACAAGGCAATTTTCGTCATGGATAAGTGTCCTTGCTGGGTGATGACTGCAGAAAAGGCTCAGGGCATCTATTATGGGATTCCTTACTTAGAGAGTGATCATTTTGCAGGCCCATCAGGTTTGAAATTTGGACATCATTACCCTGGAGAAACCACAGATCCAGAGACTATTAATAGAAATCCTAATGATATGGATCGAAAAACGTTACAAACCATAGCCAGAAAGTGTTTTTCAAAGGAAATGAAGACCTCCATTGACATGAAAACCTGTATTTATACCAATTCACCAGACGAAAATTTTATAATTGATTTTCTTCCAGATTATGATAAAGACGTGGTCATAGCTACCGGATTTAGTGGCCATGGATTTAAATTCGCACCGGTAGTAGGGGAGGTTCTTGCTGATCTGGCGATCGTGGGTAGAACTACACATCCAATCGAATTTTTGAGTGCGAAGCGTTTTTAGTCCAATCCTCTATGGTGGTTGGAGAATAAAACCACAGAGCACACAGAGAAATCGCAGAGGTACAACAAAGAAGCCATCCTTTGGAGATGGCTTCTTTTAATTTAATTTGAATCTGGTCTTTTAACAGTATTCGTTAAATACTTCAACCAAATGGTTTCCGATCATCTCGGCAGTTCTTCCTTCTATGTGATGTCTTTCAACAAAGTGCACCAATTCGCCATCTTTAAATAAAGCTATTGACGGAGATGAAGGAGGGTAAGGTAAGGTATATTGTCTCACTTTTGCTACTGCATCCTGATCTACCCCAGCAAATACTGTGGTTAAATTAGTTGGCTTCTTGGCACTGTGTTCTACAGCCCATTTGATACCTGGTCGCGCAGCTCCAGCTGCACAGCCACATACTGAATTGACTACCACAAGAGAAGTTCCTTTATGGTCAGTCAAATGATTATCTACATCTTGCCCGGTTTTCAATTCTTTAAAACCAACTGATGTTAAATCAGCTCTCATGGGGGCTACTAGTTCTTCTGGGTACATATTATGGTATTTAGTATTTGGTAATTCGTATTTAGTACATCAATTCTAACATCTAACATCTAATGTCTAACATCTAATTTATAAAAATCCTAGTTCCAATTTGGCAGCTTCGGACATCATATCTTGTGAGTATGGAGGATCAAATGTCACTTCCACGTTGACTTCATTAACGCCTTCAATCTTCTTAATTGCATCTTCTACTTCTGCTGGAATGGCTTCAGCCGATGGGCAATTAGGTGATGTAAGGGTCATCAATACGTAGACGCTATTAACAGGATGAATAGTTACCTCATAAATAAGGCCTAATTCATAAACATCCACGGGTATTTCGGGATCATATACAGTTTTAAAAGCTTCCAGAACCTTGTCCCTCAATGTTGATTCCGCTTCTTTTACTTCACTCATAACTCTATTTTGCTTTTATATGCAAGGGCATACAATTTCATTTGTTTGATCATGGCACCAAATCCATTAGACCTTTGGGTTCCAATAAATCGTTCCATGCCTATTTTTTGTGGAAAGAAAAGATCACTTTCAAGAATATCATCGGGTTTCTGTCCTGAAAATATTCTTACCAATAAACTCACTAGCCCTTTAGTGATGGCCGTATTACTATCAGCTTGATAAGTAATGCGATCGCCATTGAGTTCGGCTGTCAGCCATACTTTGGATTGACAACCCTTAACAATGTTTTCTTCAGTTTTATTTTTTTCGTTAAACTCGGGTAACTTTTGACCAAGTTCCATTACATAGAAATTGGTCATTTCCATGTCACCGTCCAGAATACCAAACTCTTCTATAATCTCTTCTTGTACCTCTTTAATCGACTTTGACATTACTTCAAAAATTTAACAATGCGATGAAGTGATTCCATCATTCTGTCAATCTCCTCTTTGGTGTTGTAAACAGCAAAAGAGGATCTGACAGTTCCTTCAATTTCAAATCTCTCCATCAATGGTTGAGTACAATGATGCCCTGTCCTTACTGCTATGCCACTAGCGTCAAGCATTTGGCCTATATCAAACGGATGTATGCCTTTAACAATAAAAGATAATACACTTACCTTATTTTCAGAATCTCCTATAATACGTAAACCTGGTATTTGTAATGCCTTCTCTCTGGCATATTGTAGCAGTTCATTTTCATGTGCTGCAATATTGCTTTTTCCTACTTCGGTGATGAAATCCATGGCTGACTTAAAAGCAATGACATCACCTATGTTCGGTGTACCGGCTTCAAATTTGTAGGGGATATCATTGTAAGTGGTTTTTTCAAACGTTACGTCTTTGATCATCTCACCACCACCTTGATAAGGAGGCATTGCTTCAAGTAATTCCCTTTTTCCATACAAAGCGCCTGTTCCTGTAGGGCCATAGCATTTGTGTGCCGACAAGGCGTAAAAATCACAGTCTAATGCCTGAACATCAATGTCAAGATGGGCTGTAGCTTGGGCCCCATCAACTAAAACCTTCGCGCCCACTTCATGTGCCAATGCAATTATTTCATCAATAGGGTTGATAGTACCTAAGCTATTGGAAGCGTGGTTAACTGCAACCAGTTTGGTTTTAGCTGAGAGTAATGATTTGAACTGATTGATATCCAATGTGCCATTGTCCAACACATCAATCACTCTGATTTTAGCACCACTTTCTTCTGCAACTAATTGCCAAGGCACAATATTAGAATGATGCTCCAGTCCACTGATAATTATTTCATCACCATTTTTGATAAATTTTCTACCAAAAGTAGCGGCTACCAAATTAATGCTTTCTGTTGTTCCTTTAGTGAAAATGATTTCTTCAGGTTCTGCCGCATTTATAAATTTACCGAGGGTTACTCGTGTCTCTTCAAATGCTTTAGTAGCTTTTTCAGCTAAGGTGTGTATTCCTCTGTGAATATTGGAATTATAGCCTTCATAATACTGTTCAAGTGCCTTTATTACCAAAGAAGGTTTTTGATTAGTGGCTGCATTATCAAAATAGGCTAATGGTTTCCCATTTACCATTTGGTCCAGTACTGGAAATTGGGTCCTAATGGCCTCGATATTGATACCTTTAATGTTGCTCACATCTGCCATTTTTAAAAGTCTTTATGTAATCTTTCCGAAATGATGTGTTTTAGATATTCCTTTAAAGGATCTAATTTTACATGTTCAATAACCTCAATAGCATAAGCATAAAGCAAAAATGATCTCGCATGGTCTTTATCTAGTCCGCGCGACCTGAGATAGAACATTGCTTCTTCGTCTATCTGTCCAGTGGTGCATCCGTGGGTACATTTCACATCGTCAGCCCATATTTCCAACTGTGGTTTGGTGTTCACTACAGCTGTGTCTGAAAGCAGTATATTTTTGTTGGATTGGAAGGCATTAGTTTTTTGTGCTTCCTTACGGACAAACACTTTGCCGTTGAATACTGCTTTGGCAGTGTCATCAAGAATACCTTTATACAACTCATTACTAAATGAATTGGGGCTTATATGATCAGCAACGGTATGGTTGTCTACATGCGTTTTTCCATCAACAACATAGAGGCCGTACATGTGCGATTCACACCCTTCGCCAACTACGGCAACATTTAGGTTATTCCTAATGATAGCACCATTCAATGTAAATGTATAGGTTGAAAATACACTTGACCTATTTTGACTTACTTGAGTTGTGTCTACTTGATAGGCGTTGTCTTTATTGTTCTGAATTTTATAAAAATTGACATGCGCATTTTCACCCACAACAATTTCCGTGGCGGTGTTTGAAAAACTTCCTTCTGCACCTTGTGTGGCAAATACTTCTAGTATGTCTACCTGACTACTAACGCCAGTAACGATAAGGTTTCTGGATGTGCTGTAGATAGCTTCGTTTGTAGAATCGTTAATAAAACAAAGAGCCAATGGTCTGTCTAATACTACATTATCTGCTATATTAATATAGGCTCCATCTTCTGTAAGACTGGTGTTCAATGCAAAAAAAGCATCGTCATTTTTGCTTACTGTACCAAAATGTTTCAGAAAATCCTTGTCATTGTTTTTAATGGCCTTCGCCACGTTTGTTACGTTGACTCCTTTTACATTGATATCATCAGACAGATCTGATGAAAAGTGTCCATTTATAAATACCAACCTATAAGCGTTAAGGCCATCAAACGTTATTTCGTCAATGGTGGCTTGTTCAATTTTTGAAGGAGTAGCGGTGGGAGTAAAATTAAAATTCTTCTCCAATGCCTTGGTAACGTTGGTATATTTATACTCCTCGTTT
Organism: Fulvivirga sp.; assembly: GCA_048268855.1. Classification (GTDB taxonomy): domain Bacteria; phylum Bacteroidota; class Bacteroidia; order Cytophagales; family Cyclobacteriaceae; genus Fulvivirga. The sequence continues at coordinate 48,634 of JBLWUR010000013.1, read as the reverse complement.
TTTATTTTTGGGAGACCTATTGTATTAAGGTGATTAAGTGCCTCTGTTCTGATTTTATGAATAGATACCATGGCATCAAGTTTGCCAAACCTATCATGCAATCCTTCTAATGTTATGTTTCTTTCTGCAACTTCAGTCATGAATATATATAATTAAACCGTAGCGTCTGCTTCTTCTTTTATCCAGTCGTACCCTTTGCTCTCAAGCTCTAAGGCGAGTTCTTTAGTACCGGATTTTACTATTCTTCCATTGTATAAGACATGTACAAAATCAGGTACGATGTAATCCAATAACCTTTGATAATGGGTAACTACAATAGTTGCGTTATCTTTGTTTTTCAACTTATTGACACCGTTGGCTACAATTTTCAATGCATCGATGTCCAATCCTGAATCAGTTTCGTCAAGGATAGAAAGTTTGGGTTCCAGCATGGCCATCTGAAATATTTCGTTTCTCTTTTTCTCACCACCAGAAAAACCTTCATTTAGAGATCGACTTAAAAGTGATTGGTCAATTTCAACCAAATTCATTTTCTCCTTCATGATCTTTAGGAATGACACCGCATCCAAAGGCTCCAAGCCACGATACTTTCGCACCTGATTGAGGGCCGTTTTCATAAAATTGGTGGTACTGACACCTGGTATTTCGATGGGGTATTGAAATGCAAGAAAAACGCCTTCTCGTGCTCTTTCTTCTGCGGCCATGTCTAGTAAATCCTTGCCTAGAAAATCTACACTGCCTGACGTAACCTCGTAATCTTCACGACCTGCAAGTACTGATGCTAAAGTACTTTTGCCTGAACCATTGGGCCCCATAATGGCATGCACTTCACCAGCTTTTACTTCTAGGTTTATCCCTTTTAATATTTCTTTATCTTCTATCGAAGCATGTAAGTCCTTAATTTTTAACATTATTGAATTCTAAGTTTTAAGTTCAATGTTCAATTTTAGTAGCTCCATAATTAGCCATTGGTTCTTTAAGAAATTTTGATCCCTTAAAATCAGTGGAATTCAAATATTTAATAAATCCATTTAGCATTTTGGATATTTCTCTTGCTTTATTTAGAAGCTCATTAAATGTGCTTTCAGTTATATAATCTCTGTCAACAGCTCTATACAATTGTGATTTTACTTCGCCACATGATCCTCGAGCAATGGTCAAATACTGTCTAAATTCATTGTTTCCTTGTCTTTCAAATCCTTCAGCTATATTGTCCATTATTGAACCAGACGATCGGTTTATTTGATCCTTTAATGAATAATCTTTTAGTTCTATTTTGCTAATAATCAGTTCGTATATTTCATTGTTCAAACTTCTGGCGGCTTGCCACACTTTTAAATCCTCAAAACTTTCAATTTTCGCCATCTTTCAACTTTGAATTTTCAACTTTAAACTATTATCCAACCGATCCTTCAAGTGTCAAGGCCAATAGTTTTTGAGCTTCCACTGCAAATTCCATCGGAAGTTGATTCAGCACTTCCTTACAATAGCCATTGACAATAAGGGCAACGGCACTTTCTTGATCAATACCTCGCTGTGTACAGTAGAATATTTGATCTTCACCAATTTTAGAAGTGGTGGCCTCATGCTCTACTAATGCAGTGCTATTTTCTATATCGATATATGGAAAAGTGTGTGCTCCGCAAAGGTTGCCCATCAATAGTGAGTCACATTGTGAGAAATTTCTGGCACCTTCAGCACGCTTCATCACTTTAACTTGTCCACGATAGCTGTTCTGTGAGTGTCCCATAGATACACCTTTTGACACTATCCTAGACTTTGTATTTTTTCCGATATGGATCATTTTGGTTCCAGTATCCGCCTGTTGGTAATTATTGGTTACCGCTACAGAATAAAATTCCCCGACAGAGTTATCACCTTTCAATATACATGAGGGATATTTCCAAGTAATGGCAGACCCTGTCTCTACCTGTGTCCAGGAAATCTTTGAATTGTCACCATTACAAAGGCCTCTTTTGGTTACAAAATTATAAATACCTCCAACTCCGTTTTTATCACCAGGATACCAGTTTTGAACAGTTGAGTATTTTACTTCAGCTCCTTTCGCAGCAAATATTTCTACCACAGCAGCATGAAGTTGATTCTCATCTCGTTGTGGCGCAGTACATCCTTCTAAATAGCTTACATAAGAAGAATCTTCAGCAATAATCAAGGTTCTTTCAAACTGTCCTGTATTGGCTGCGTTGATCCTAAAATAGGTAGACAGTTCCATCGGGCAGCGTACTCCTTTTGGGATGTAGCAAAACGAACCATCTGAAAACACGGCCGAATTTAAAGCAGTAAAGTAATTGTCATTTGCCGGTACAACTGACCCTAGATATTTCTTCACTAGTTCAGGGTGCTCCCTTACGGCCTCACTAAACGAACAGAATATAATGCCTAGTTCACCTAGTTTTACTTTGAAGGTTGTGGCAACTGATACACTGTCAATAACCGCATCGACAGCCACACCAGTAAGCCTTTTTTGCTCGTCAAGTGAAATACCTAGCTTTTTAAATGTTTCACGTAATTCTGGATCGACTTCGTCTAGACTATCTAACTTAGGTTTTTGCTTGGGAGCAGAATAGTATATAATGTCTTGGTAGTTGATATTAGGAATTTTGACGTTAGCCCATTTTGGGTCCTCCATAGATTGCCATTTTTTAAAGGCATCCAATCGCCATTTCAACATCCATTCAGGTTCTTCTTTTTTAGCAGAGATAAATCGAACCGTATCCTCAGAAAGACCCGCAGGAGCCTGATCAGATTCGATATTGGTACTCCAACCGTGTTCGTATTCCTTGGAGTTATATTCTTCTAAAATTTGATTGTCTTTACTCATTATAATTATTTAGACTAATTTCAAATTGCACCACAAATGTACAACAAAAATCATTGAAGGAAGTTCCAGATGAGGGATTTTTTTTCGGACAAAATTGTCTTTTATTATTGAAAGCTATAGATCAACTAGAACTCAAAGATATATTTCGATTAATACTTTCTTCAAGCGAAATCATGGTCTCTGTTCTTGTAATACCTTCAACTCTTTGAATCTTGTCATGGAGCAGATCTTTAAGATGTTGCGTGTCTTTACAATGGATGGTGGCAAACATACTGTAATTGCCTGTAGTATAGTGTACGTTAGTAATTTCCTTAATTTCTTTCAACTGACGAATCACGTCATCATAGAGCTCACTTTTAGTTAGAAATATGCCGATAAAAGCAGTGATATCATAACCAAGCTTTGTAGGATCAATTTGCAAAGTAGTACCCGTGACGATACCAGCCTCTTCTAACTTGCGCATACGCACATGAACTGTACCCCCTGAAACAAACACTTGTTTGGCAACTTCAGTAAATGGTTTTTTGGCGTTTTTCATTAAGATTTCAAGGATCTTAAGATCAACGTTATCAATTTCGAAATTTAAGGGCATATTTTTTAAGTCAAATTATGAATATTTTACTATTGTAAATATATAATTAAAAATAATGTAAATATTCATCTTGAATGATATTATAATTTCAATGTATAAGCCTTATTGCTATATTTGAATCAACAAAAACAATGTAGGGTGTTGAAATTGGCAAACAAGCCCTCCTGTCTCGGGGGTGAGGATAACGGGATAAACGTCATATAATGGGTTGACCACTAGTGTTTCTATGTATGATAGCTAACTACCTTTTGAAGGTTCGAGTCCTTCTCCTACAGCACATATTTGGTTAGGTTTAATTAATTAGGAGCGACTCATTTAGAGTCGCTTTTTTTTTAGATTCGTACTGTATGACTTAGAACGAATATTTGTCAAGAGTAGAGAATAACTCTATCTTTAGCCGTTAGACAACTATTACGGCAAGTATATGAGTGATTTTAAGTGGGTAGATAGTTACCCTAAAGGGATTCCCGCAGAAATTGAACCATTGAAGCACAATTCATTGGTGGAGATGTTCGAAGAATGTTTTTCCAAGTACGGTGAGCAGGTGGCCTTTGTTAATATGGGTAAGTCATTGACTTTCAATGAAGTTGATACCTATTCACACAATTTTGCTGCTTACCTTCAAAATGAATTCGGACTGAAGAAAGGGGATACCCTAGCTATACAAATGCCCAACTCACTTCAATATCCTGTGGCTATGTTAGGTGCCCTTCGGGCAGGGTTGAAAGTAGTTAATACAAACCCACTTTACATGCCACGCGAAATGGAGCATCAGTTCAAAGATGCTGATGTGAAAGCCATTGTGATCGTTGCTAATTTTGCCAGTAACCTTGAAAAAATCATTGCCAATACCAACATCAAACATGTGATTGTTACTGAGTTGGGGGATATGCTTGGTACTATTAAGGGTGGCATCGTCAATTTTGTAGTGAAGTATGTAAAAAAAATGGTGCCAGCTTATAAGTTGCCTAATGCTGTCCCATTTAAAAAAGTGATTTCAAAAGGAGGCGATTATACATTATCACGTCCAGAAATTAATCTTGATGACTGTGCTTTCCTACAGTATACCGGAGGAACTACAGGTGTGTCTAAAGGGGCAATGCTTTCACATGGCAATATTCTTTCACATACCGAACAGATTATCCATTGGTTTAGTCCATTGCTGGAAAAAGATAAGACTGAAACTATGGTTACTGCAATTCCATTGTATCACATTTTTGCCCTTACGGTAAATGGAGTGTTTATGATGAAGATAGGAGCCAAAAACATTCTGATAACGAACCCTAGAGACATGAAGGCGTTTATCGGAGATCTAAAAAAATACAAATTCACCTTGATGACAGGTGTTAATACATTGTTTAATGGATTGCTCAACCAAGCTGATTTTAAGAATGTTGACTTTTCTTCACTAAAAATAACAATTGGTGGCGGCATGGCAGTACAAGATTTTGTAGCCGAAAAGTGGAAGGAAGTAACTGGTACTGCACTGGCTGAAGGTTATGGATTGAGTGAAACTTCACCTGTATTGTCCTGCAACCCACTGGATGGAACACACAGACGTGGCACGATAGGATTGCCTACACCGAGTACAGAGATGGCCATATTTGATGAAGGTGGCAACAAACTCAAACTTGGGGAGATAGGAGAGATTTGCGCCCGTGGACCACAGGTAATGAGCGGCTATTTAAATAAAGACAGTAAAGGAGTATTCTTTGAGGGGGGCTGGTTTAGGACAGGCGATATGGGTTTGATGGATGAGGATGGATTTTTTAAAATTGTTGACCGTAAAAAGGACATGATAAATGTCTCAGGATTTAATGTGTACCCTAACGAAATAGAGAACGTAATTGCCAATCACCCCAAAGTATTGGAGGTAGCTGCCATAGGAGTACCAGATGCTAAATCTACCGAAGTAGTGAAGGTGTTTGTTGTTAAAAGTGATAAATCGCTTACAGAAGAAGAATTGGATGCATACTGTCATGAAAATCTAACAGGATACAAAAGGCCAAAATATATTGTATTCCGAGACTCATTACCCAAATCTAACGTAGGAAAGATAATTAGGAGAGAGTTACGAGAAGAGGAAGAAAAGGGATAACACCCTTTTTTACTCTAATTGGATTGATGTATTCTTTTATGTCTGGACATTAAAATTAAGCCCAAAATCATAACGCCAATTCCAATTCCTTTTAAAACTCCAATCCAAAGATCGGTCATTGTAATGAAATGTTGCAATATAAAATCGCTATTGGTTACAAGTAGGCCTATAGATATTAGTATATAAAATTTTCTAGTAGTCATAATTAGCTTGTGATTTTAAGTGATTGATATGATCAATTGTCATTCGAACATTATTTTGATATCGTTTGGTCATCCATGGCCTATAAACAAACCACATGACTAAACAAAGAATGAGTAAAACACTATAACCTAATAAAAGGTAATTAATGTCTGTTGAAATGAATTCGTAGAGATAAAATGAAAAACCAATTACCCATACAATAAAAAGTAGTGTCCTGTGTTTCGATTTACCAATACAGGCTTGTTCAGATTCCTTTTCAAGTGCAAATAAAAAATCATTATTGGGCAATGTTTCTAAGTGTGAAAATTTTGAATGTCGTTTTATCTTCAGATACACGGTATAAAAAGCCACACCCATAAAGATGAAAAGCCCTAAATAGGTTGTCCATAATTTAAAAAGAGCAAGACTTATCAGAAAGCACAATGTGATGATCATAACGCCAAGTAGTATGATAGCAAGAAGGTTTTTGAGCTTTATCTTTTTATTGAATTGACCAATGGCCTCTTCGATTGCTCCTATATGTGGCAAATCATTAAATGTATTTGCCTGCCATATAGATTTTATGTCGCTAAAACTGTCCATTATCTTTAAATTTTCTTAATAACCTTTCTTTAATACGATGCACTTTTACCCTCACGTTTGAGTGTGTAAACCCAGTTATCTCCGCAATTTTTTCTTGAGGTATATCTTCCATGAACAACGTGATGATAATTCTGTCCGATTCGTTTAATTCAGATATACAATTCCTTAAAAACCCCAATTTATCTTCCTGTTTTTCATCGGTTGCGGTGTCTTCCTGACGAATGTCGAAATTGATTTCAGTAAGTTTTCTTTCCTTTTCTATTGATCGAAGACATTTGTTGGTCGCTATCCGGTATATCCAAGTGCCAATTGTAGACTCTTGTCTGAAGTCATTCAAATTCTGCCATGCCGCTATAAAGGTTTCTTGTGTTAAGTCCTTGGCTCTTTCCGGATCGTTTACAAAACCTAAGCAAACCCGATATATTTTACCTCCATATTGTTGGTATATCTCCGTAAATTCCATTCTTCTATAAAAACGGATTATTTAATAAATAAATTAGATAAGGCATTGTTTTAAGGGTCATAGTGCTTTTAATTTTTTTTTAGATACTACATTACCCGAAATGTTACACATTATTATTTTTTAATTAAGGGGCCATATTTGACGCTCCAAAATGGAGTTGAACCGCTTTCTACAGAAGTTTCTCACCAATGATCCCAGCCAGAAAGCCAATTGTTGCCCCCAGAGGAGTGAGGTAGTTATTCTTTAACTTGCTGTCTGGAATAATGTCCTGTATAAGTAAATACAAAATTCCACCGCTAGAAAAAATCATTAAGTGGGCGGTTAAATTGGGATAATCACTTAATACTAAATGGCCTAATAGAGCACCTCCAATTCCAAAGAAGCTTAGGATAAAGAAAATTACAAGAGTCTTTTTTACAGAAAAGCCACTTTGCACTAAATCTCTAAATGAATTAAAGGCTTCTGGCAAATTCTGAAGACCTATGATAACGGCTAAAAGTGTGGCCATTTTTGGTTCTATTGCGAACACTGCCCCCAAGGCGATGGATTCAGGAATAAAGTCCATCATCATGGCCAGTAAGGTAGCTGTTTGTCCACCTTTCTTTGCTAAATACCTATCCAAAAACATAAATATAATTGCCCCAGCTAAGAAAGATATGCTCAGTGGTAATAATGCCAACTCTTCCATTCCTTTAGGAATTAATACCAATGCTAATGCCGATAGAATTATGCCAGAACCAAACGACATAAATGTATGTGTTATCTCTTTTTTGATTGGACTTTCATCTATATGATGATTGAAATAGTTGGCTAGAAGTCCACCTATGAAAACAGTGATACCAGCAAATCCAGAATAAAGAATTATATTTTGTATCATTAAATAAACTTAGAGTGAGCTACAATATACTTATTTAAATACCACTGAATAGTGTTAATCGGGCTGGCAATGTAAAGTAGGAATTTTCTTATTTTTTACAATTGGTCATCCAAGCTATACCAAATCCGAAGGAGCGAGTACTACGGCCATCAATGTTAGTTCCGAAAATAGCATCAACTTGTAAATTGTTAGAAAGAAGGTAGGTCACTCCCATATCAGTATTATAATGGTCTGATTCATTATTAAATGCACCATAAAATTCTACATAAGCACCCAACTTGTCTGTAAACGCATAACCACCCACCGTAGTGTAAGACCATACCTGTTGCATGCCTTTTGGCCAGTCAGTTCCAATGGAATTAGTCCAACTAAATTTACCAAAGCCATATTCTAACAATAGTCGAAATCCGTAATTCAATTCTTGTACCTGAAATGCAGATTCTCCAACATCAGGAAAGGTAAAACTCGTAGCCATGGCCATTTTCGGAATGATACCGTTCTGCTCCAGAAGTGCAAATTTAGGACTAAAAGTAATTGGAGTAAGACCATTTTCCTTATTACTAAAGAAACCGTCATCGTATTTATAGATACCATAATTGGTAAGTACCCTTAGTTCCAGCCAATCTAACAACCCGTATTTTAGTGAGATATTTGGAGCCGTAATGAATGTTTCATCGGCCATCCCATAATCTACCTTAGTATTATAGTACCCCAACTCAACCTGAAATGTGCCAGGTGTTATTATTGAAACAGCATCGGTAACATTGGGACGGTCAGTAAAAATTGGATCGTCATCTTGTGCATTAGCAACGGTAGTAATGAAGACAAAAATGGCAAGTAGTTTTAATCTATTCATGCTACAATAAACGCAAATCATTTAATCACATCAAATAGTCAGGTTATTTTAATGGAAATAAATAGATGAGTTGATCATCAATCAAAGCTCTCCAATTTCCCCAACTGTGCCCCTCATTTACTTCAATATACTGCAATTGGATTTGTGGTTTCTTGTCGAAGAGTACTTTCATTTTTTGTGCCCAATCCGAAGTATCGTGGATTACCCCAGTGGTCATAGAGACGATATTGGGAAATTCATCACTGTTTTCTACCAGACTGAATATTTCTGGTTTGTACCCGTAAGCGGGAGACTGAATGGCAACTTTACCAAAAATGTTAGGTGCTACAGCCCCAAGGTAGGTTGCGTTAAGGCCACCTAAAGAAGTACCGAGAATTGCTCGGGCATTATGGTCTTTGCTCGTTTTATAGCTACTGTCAGTAATGGGCACTAATTCGTCTGTAACAAAGGAAGCAAACTTAGGATTAAGGGTAAGTTCCTCCATTCTTCGATTTACTGTATTGTCTTTCACCTCACGAGGATCAATAAAGATTGCAATGATGGGTTCAATCTTCTGTTGTTCAATGAGGTTATCAAGAATTTCAATCATAGCTCCAAGTTTATGATCGCTATATTCATGGCCATCTGTTACGTATATAGTAGGCAAATTATTTAATTGCTCATACCCGTAAGGCATATAATATCGCACATTAACCGGATAGCCCAATGATTTACTTTTGAGAGTAATATTATTGGTAAGTACTCCCTTCTTTATGGCAGTATTTTTTGTCCAGGGAGAGGGACTCCAATTCTTCATACGCAGCTCAGAATTAGGAACTCCATTACTCACCCCACTCCATTGCTGGTGTTCATTATTTGGATCGACTATCCATTCTCCATCAACTACTATTTTATAATCTAAACGAGCGTCAGCTGGGAATTGGGTCTTTAAAATCCAAATGTCTGATTTACCCAAACGGGTTCCTTTGTTTTGAAATGTTTTTGATTGTCCCCACGAATTAAAATCGCCATTCCAAATAACACTTTTGGCCTCTCCACGATAGACAAAAGCTACAGAATCATCCCAAATCACAGGCTGCCCTTTTTGTAACAAAATGTTCCAATATTGCTCAATAAGAGCCTTATTGTTGGATTCAGCTGCTTTAACTAATTCAATAAGGTGCTGTTGCTTTTGTACTTTCACAAAAGATAGTGCCAGTGGAAATAATATGATAATTAATAAATTACGCAGCATTTTATTTTAACGCTATTCAATTTTATTGTCTGTAAAAGGTTAATCTTTAATGGCATCTTTGTTTACTATAAAAATGTTGCATAGTCCAGCTATAATTAATGCACATCCAGCCAACACCATGGTAAAGATTATTTGATCACCGAAAATAAGTTTATAGGTGTAATTGATTCCTCCAAGTGCAGCTACAATTTGTGGTATCACAATAAACATGTTAAATATTCCCATGTATAAACCCATCTTTTTCGGGTCAATGGCACTTGATAACATAGCATAAGGCATTGAAAGAATACTAGCCCAAGCAATACCAACTAAGGCAAACGAAAAATGGAGATATTGTGGCTGCTCTACATAGTAAATAGAAATAAAACCTATACCACCTAAAATTAAACTCACCATGTGAAGGTATTTTCTGTTAATCTTTAGACGGCTACTGATGAAGGCCAATAACAACGCAAAAAACATGGCTACCAGTCCATAGGTGCCGAGGTAGTTACCTACCAAATCAGCAGCGTTATTATATTCAATGGAAGAAGTGTCAGTAGCATGGAATATATGCTCTGTAATAGCGGGCGTTGCGTAACTCCACATAGTGAAAAATGCAAACCACGAAAAAAACTGAACGAGACCAAGTTTAGCCATTACCGTTGGCATAGTACTCAGATTTTTAAATATTGCTTTCGCTCCAGTTAGAAAGCCCTTGCTACTATCGTTTTGCTTTTTGAATTCATCAATATCCTCGGGAGGGTATTCAGAGGTTGTAAATACGGTATACAGCATTGAACTTATAAATACTACCGCACCAATGGTAAAGGCATATTTCACTGAATCTGGGATTACCCCAACTGCTGCGGTATTTGCAGCTCCTAATTTTGTCATTAACCAAGGCAGATTACTGGCCACCCAAGTTCCTATTCCGATAATCAGGGTTTGTACAATGAACCCATAAGAACGCTGAGAATTTGGTAGCTTGTCAGCCACCAAAGCTCTAAATGGCTCCATACTTATATTAATTGAAGCATCCAGAATCCAAAGTGATCCGGCAGCCATCCACAACGCAGAGGAATATGGAGCAAAAAACAAGGCGATTGTACTAAGTACGGCTCCTACTAGAAAGAATGGCTTGCGCCTTCCCCATTTAGGATGCCAGGTACGATCACTTAAATATCCTACTATTGGTTGAATCAATAACCCTGTCAAAGGTGCGGCTATCCATAATAACGGAATACTATGTTGGTCAGCACCTAAGGTTTGAAAAATACGTGACATGAATCCTCCCTGGAGAGCAAAGCCAAATTGAATGCCTAAAAATCCAAAACTCATATTCCATATCTGCCAAAAACTAAGCTTTGGTTTGTCTGAGGCGTGAGATATATTTTCCATAATTATTCGACTTATTTGCTTACAATATGGTATTGATAGGGTTGAAGAGTTAGTTTTTCATTCGGACTGATATTAAACAATTCCCCTGATAAGTAATCTGTATAATTACCCGCTAGGGCCGTATCTGAATAGGAGACTTCTTGAACTTTGTTGGATAGGTTAATGATCGCTAATACTTCATGTTTGTCCTTGGTTCGGGTATAGGTTGTAACTTCGTTATTGCCATCATCAATAAACTTCAAATCACCACCGTATTCACCGTTATAAAGCGCTTCATTATTATGTTTTAATGTCAATAATTTAGAGTAAAACTCCGCATAAGTTAGCTGAGAAAAGTCAACGGTATCTTTATCAAAAAATCTAAGGCGTTTATTTAACCCAGCCTCCTGACCTCCATAAATTAAAGGCATTCCTCTTACCGTAAAGGCAAAGACGGCCCAAGCTAAATGTCCTTCACCAAAGCGTTCAAATACAGTTCCATTCCACGAGTTTTCATCATGGTTTGTAGTAAATAACATTCTGAAAGGCACTTTGCCGTATCGTTCTGTATCACCAATAAATAATCTCTCTAACGAATCGACATCAATATGTCCTTTGGCAGTTTCGTTCATCCAATGATGTGGCCCCCAGCCATAGGTCATATGAAAGGCGTGATCATGCATTCTTGGCTCGTCCCATTCAGCTAGCATGAATAGATCTTTGAGGGAGTCAAGTTGATCTTTTGCATTATTCCAAAATTCCATCGGAACTTCACCGGCTACGTCACATCTGAAACCATCAATATCAGTTTCAGTTACCCACCATTTCATTTCATTGATCATGTCCTGTTTCATTTCAACATTGTCATAATTCAGGTCTGCAACATCCGTCCAATCAGTACCTGCTGGCCAGGTGACATTCCCCAATGAATCTATATTGTAATACCCTTTAATTTTCGTCCATTCATGATCGAAACTACTGTGATTACCAACCCAATCTAGTATTACATTCATACCTAATTCGTGTGCTTGTTTTACCATTGCTTTGAAATCATCAGTCGTTCCAAAATTTGGATTAACAGCAGTATAATTTTGAATAGAATAGTAGCTACCTAACTTTCCTTTTCTGTTTTTTTCTCCTATTGGCTGTACTGGCATTATCCACAGGATATCGACTCCCATCTTCTTTAGTCTGGGCAAATGTGTACTAAAAGCATTAATTGTACCCTCAGGTGTATATTGCCTAATATTTACTTCGTAAATATTCATGTTCTTAGCCTTTTCTGGGTACTTAATTTCGTTCACTTCGGTCAAGGCATTCTCTTTACTTTGCTGATTGCATGAAAGAGTGGCAATAGCAAAAAGTAAAATAAAATATTGAGACAGTTTCTTCATAATTATTTATTAAAAGTGATTACATCAAAGGAATAGGGTGGGAGTGTAACTAAATTATTGTCAACCAAACCATAAAAATTAGAGCTCCCACCGCTAATGCCAATATTGAGTGATACTGAGACGTTTGACTTGTTAAAAACTGTAATAACCGAGTTGTTAAAGTAGCTTCGTTTTAAAACTAGTGTGTTGGCAGTTTCCTCTACAATTTCAAAATCACCGTAGATAAGCGCCAAATTTTCTGTTCTCAAATGAATCAGTTTCTCTGCTCGGGCTCTAGTCGCTTCTTCATATTTATTCAGACCAGTAAATTTCATCATTCTCCTGTTGTCTGGGTCATTTCCTCCAGGTGATCCATATTCATCACCATAGTAAATAGTTGGTATACCTGGGATGGTCATCATGAAAGCCGTGAGTGAAGATAGCTTTTGGTAAGCGATGGTATCTCTCACTTCTATGTCTCTGGTCCATCCGGCCAATTTGGTATCTTCATCAAACTTCAGTGATCCATCGGCATAGGAGATGAACCTTGCCCGATCCTGATTTCCTGTTATATAACCCATCAAGTTATGATCACCATAATAAGCAATACTTTCCTTCAAGCTGCTTGTAAGCCTAGAGAAAGGAACGTCAGTTCTAGCAAAAGTGGCTACGGCATCATCATACACGTTGAAATCAAATTGCGCATCGAGCATACCCGTACTTATGTAACTATTGATTAGTTCACGACTTCCATAGGTTTCTCCTATTTGAAATACGGATTGCCCGGTATTTTTTGTAATCCGCTCTTTTGCCTTTTTGGTGAGGGTACGCCAAAATATCTCAGGTATATGTTTGGTGGCATCATGTCTGTAACCGTCAATACCATAGTTTTCAGCCCAAAATAATGCAGAATCTGTCATTGGATCCACTACTTCCATTCTTGATAAATCGAGCGTGGGCATAAAGGTATCGAACCAGGTGGTCAGACGGTGGTCGTCCCATCTTTCGGTGTTCAGTGTGCCATCGGGTAAATATAAGTCCGTAGCCCAATCTTTATGCTCTTTGTAAAGTGGATGCAATTCGTGTACATGGTTAGCCACATAATCAAGTATTACATTCATATTCTCATTATGTGCTACTTTAATAAGTTGATGCATTTCATCACTGTTGCCAAAACGATGATCCACTTTAGAAGAAGAGATCGGCCAGTAGCCATGATAGCCAGAGAAGGTAGTAGGAGGGTTTGGATATTTCCCATAAGCGGTTTCTGGATTTTGTGTTATGGGTGATAGCCAAACAGTATTGATTCCTAAAGATTGAAAGTAATTACTTTCAATTTCTTGAGTAATCCCTGATAAGTCTCCTCCATAAAAGTTGGCTTTCGGATTTACCATCGGATCTTTTAGTGGCTTATCATTTACAGGATTGCCATTTTTAAACCTATCTACCATTAGAAAGTACATCACCATTGCTTCCCGATCCTCACGCGTGAGTAGTGCTACGTCATCAAGTACTTTGTTTGAATTCAATGGAATCAGCATATCGTTGGATATACCTTCGTCATTAAAAGCCCATACTCTGATGTGACTTCTCTTTTCACCTTTTGCGGATGTTGGAATAGAAATCTTGATCTCGTTTCCTTTCAATTGCACCATATCTTCCGGTAAAAGGTAATTATTCCAAAATGCGATAACTGCTTTAGATGGGTTGGTAGTTTGTAATGTGATGAGTGGATTTTCTGAAATGGTTTTAATCAAAGGAAGTTTTGATTCATCGGCACGTGGGATGCGAAGGATGCTATTCCAACCCCCCATACCATTGTCTACACTATCCGGATTAGTTGGATCACGCATTTCCTGTCCATCTACCACCATTAAATATTGATAATTGCCAGGGGCCAGTGTGATTTGTGTACTAAAAGAACCCGAATTGTTGTGGAGGGTGGTGGTGTTGGCATTCCATGCATTGAACTCGCCTTTTATTTTTACTCCATTGGCAGGCCCCGTATAAGTAAACCCAATTGTTGATTTTCTCGACTTAACCAGTAATACACTTTCACCAATCCCTGAAGCCCAAAAAGTAAGTACAGACAAAGGATCTTTTTGTTGTCCAGTTAAAATAAGTTTGTCTTCACTCAGGGTTTGTGTAAGCATACCAGTATTAGAGATGGAATCTATGCTTGTTGGGTCTAATACAAAGTCAGTAATGATTATTGTAGTTGAATCTTGATTGAGTTGAATAGGAGTAGCCTTACCAATAATCAATGGATCGGTATGAACATTTAAACGCTCTGTGCTATTCTTATTGCATGAGAATAGCAATAGCGAAATAATTAAAATGTTACCAGCTGATTTCAATCTCATTTTGACAATTTTCAGTTGTAATTGATTGAATACTCGTAATTAGCCCCTCATTAGCAGTCTTATTTTCAAAAGGATCGAAATTCGATATAGGATCTAAAAATCGATATGCTTCATTTGTACTTACAATAGAATTGTTATCTAACTTAAAAATGTGGTTGTCAAACCCGTGGAAACAAAGTTTCAATTCTTTGATTTTTGACTGAATATCACCTATTTTTTTTCTAATAGTTAACTTCTTTTTTTCTGGATTGTAGCTGATTAGTCTTTGATAGTAGTGACCAGATTCGAATTCATAACTTTCCCCATCATCTTCGTAGTATAAAAATTCATTGTATTCATCACCTTGATAAACATGAATTTCCATTATATCACCAAGACCATTTGAATTAGTCTTTGCGTTAGGACATACGGGTATAATCGCTCCGGCTTTTACATATACTGGAAGCCGTTCTATTCCACACTCCGCAACAATTTCGATATTTCCTTCAAATTTTTGATCTGTAAAAAAGTCAAACCACTTACCAGCAGGCAAGTAAACTTTAGCCAGTTCTTTATAGCTCTCTACGGGGGCTATTAGTAGTGACTGACCAAACAAATATTGATTCTCATAGAGAGAGTTGTAAATGGTGTCGTCATGGCTATAATCTATAGCGAGACTTCTTGCTATTGGAATTCCTGTTTGAGTAGTTTCATAGAAGGAGGAGTATAAGTAAGGCATCAGTTTATACCTTAGTTTAATGTAGTTTCTAGAAATTTCTTCCACTTCTTCACCATAGGCCCAGGGCTCTGCATCGCGACTATTAATCATGGAGTGACCTCTGAAAAAAGGTGAAAAGGCACCAATCTGTACCCAACGAGCAAATAAATGCTCACTAGCATTACCAGCAAACCCACCTACATCATACCCAGCAAAGGCGATGCCCGCAAGGCCCATACTATTCACCAATCTAACCCCTACCATCATGTGTTCGTCACTAGCTACATTGTCACCAGTCCAAACAGCAGCATATCTCTGAATGCCAGAAAATCCTGCTCTGGTGAGGTTAAATGGTCGTTTACCATTCAGATTTTTTTTGGCACCCTCAAAGGAAGCCCGACTCATTTGTAAGCCATAGACATTTCTGCCTTTTCGTGCAGTAGCCTTATTTCCTTCAAAATCAAATTCAATTAGCTCGGGTAGCATTTGTCCCCAAGTAGCAATCTCATTCATGTCATTCCAAAAACCGTCAATGCCAATGTCCGTATAAAGCTTTAGTTTTTCAGCCCACCAATTTCTAGTAGCTTGATTTGTAAAATCGGGAAAATGACAAAGTCCTGGCCAGACAGATCCACTGTAATTAGTACCATCGGGATACTTGACAAAAACGTCCTTATCCACTCCACTTTCATACACTTCGTAATCAGCTTCAATTTTTATACCCGGATCGCACATTACCACAACATGAAACCCGAGGTTTTTAAGATGGCTAATTAATTCAGCTGGATTCGGAAAATTTTGATTGTCCCAGGTGAAAATCTTGTAGCGTTCCATATAATGGATATCCAATACTATGACATCTGCAGGTATATCCTTATTCCTAAAAGTCTGCGCAATTCGAGTTACTTCAACATCTGGATAGTAACTATATCGGCATTGTTGATAACCCAAACTCCATATCGGGGGCATTGGCATATACCCAGTCAAATGGCCATAGAGCTTTAGAATACCCGCAACATTGTTATCATATATGAAGTAATAATTCATATCTCCGGTATCTGCAGAAAAGCTAGAAAACCGATCGTTTGATGCTCCGAAATTAAAATGTGATTTGTGTGGATTGTCTAAATAGATTCCGTAGGATAGCCCATTGTGCAGACCAATGTAGAACGGGGTGGAGCAATATAATGGATCGCTACTTGCGCCATAACCAAAGTGATCAGTATTCCAGTGCTGATAACCATTGCCTCTTCTATCGAGGGGACCTGTTTTTTCTCCTAGGCCTATAAACCGTTCATTAGCTTGTAGTTTTTTATAGCTGGTAACTTGCTCACCAATGCATGAAGTACCAAAATATTCATCGTCTTGATTAATAATTTTACCCTCAAGTGTCTTGAAGCTAAACCTCACTGGGGATTTAGAAATCTCCAGCACCAATTTATCAGTAGCTAGAGTTATGCAACCGTTTGTGTCATCTACTTTGAAATCAGAAATGGGAGAGGCAATTACACTATAAGGATTATAATCATAATCTCCATTAAAATTAATATGGACCTGAAAGATGCCCTTATCAAATATATTTATTTTGAATATACCATTAGTAGTAATGCCCTCAACACCTGTTTTTACTTTTTTTAAATCAGTTAAATTGCCAAGTGACTGATTAAGTTTTTTATTGTTAGTAGTTAAAGTATCTATCATTGCTTTGCTTCTGAATTACTTTCCAATCACCATAAATTTTAGGCTACTGGAAATCCAAAATACTTATAATAATGACTAATAAAGCAGTTGAGCGAACAAAAAATACCGCAAACGATTGCGTTTACGATTGCAATTGAAGATTGAAAAATATGTTTTTATTAAAAAACTAGATTTGACTAAAATTTAGCTGGAGTGAAGAAAAAAGTAAAATGGAATTTAGTGCTTGATAGAAGTGCCCCGCACTACCAATTTAGTGGTCAAGGTTTTGGTTACTATCTCTACAGTTTCACCTTCTTTGGATTCTATCTCCTTAATAAGCAGTCGGGCGGCCTCTTGACCAAGTTCAAAACCCGGTTGATTGACTGTTGTCATTGGTGGTTCAGTAAGTTCAGTGAATCGCCAGTTACTAAATCCTACAATAGCAAAATCATCAGGAATTTTAAGGCCTTTTTCTTTTGCTGCAAGCATTGCTCCTAATGCGGCTACATCATTAATAGCAAACAAAGCATCAGGTGGATTACTACTACTTAATAACTTAGTAGTTAGTCGCTTAGCCATTTGTTCATCTTCAGAGGCATGGTCGCGCATTACTATTTTTTCATCGAAAGCCATGTTATTCTTTTCAAGAGCAGCTTTATACCCATTCAATCGATTTTGGCTGATTGCTAGGCTTGTGGGGCCTGAAAGGTGGGCGATGCGCTTATAACCTTGCTTTATTAAATGCTCGGTGGCTTCAAAACTACCTCCAAAATCATCAACAATAACCTTACTACAGTTAATTCCTTCAGCAATTCGATCAAAAAACACCATTGGCATACCTCTATCATGGATAAACTGCAGGTGATCATAATTTACTGTTTCTCTAGACAGTGATATAAGCATACCGTCCACTCTATTATTATACAGTGCTTTTGTGTTGAGCACTTCTCTTTCAAATGATTCATTGGATTGGGAAACAATAACGCTATACCCAGCGTCATAAGCAATGTCCTCAATGCCACTTATTACTGTTGAGAAGAAAAAATGAATAATTTCTGGTATTATAACCCCGATAGTATTGGACTTACTTTGCCTTAAGCTTAAGGCAATGGAATTGGGAGTATAGTTTAGTTTTTCAGCTAGTTCAGTAACTGCTTTTTTTGTTGCGACACTGATATCGGGGTGATCTTTTAATGCCCTGGAAACGGTGGAGGGAGAAATGCCTAACTCTCTGGCAATATCTTTAATAGTAACCTGACTACTCTTCATGGATAAATTAGAATCATTTATAATATATACCAAGTTACTAAATCGATTAATGTTTATAATACTTTACCGATTTTAATACTCAAGTTGGAAAGTGAATCCCCTAATAATCTTCTTAAAGTACAATAATTATCAAAACTCACCCTTTTCCTAACAAAGCCAGAGGTTAAGTATTTAATTTAATAGCTAACTAAAATTCCGCAATCGATTGCGGATTCGTTTTCGGTAAAAACATTGAATATAAATGCCTCATATGTTGTTTAAATAAAGAAAATTGACAATATTAGAATGTGAAGACTATAAAAATTTAATTCGTAATCCACTAATTCCTTAAGTAAAACATCTACGCAAACGTTTGTTATGAAAAACAAGATAGGATGAAGAGAATGAATAACAGGAGTGAGAAAAACTTAAAATAATTATAAAATAGTCGGATGAACCATTAAAGTGAATTATACTAACCTTTTAAATATTTAACTTAAGCGAACCTAATATTAACTACTATGAAGAGAATTAAGATTTTTATCAATTTACTATTGGCCATGACGGTAATTGGATTTGCATCGTGCAATAGTGATGACCCCGTTATTGTAATTGATGAAGGCCTCTCAGTGGCCGATGGATTTTACATAGCAAAAACTGGAGATGATCCAGTAGCTACTGCTCAGTTAACTGCTTCAACAGTAGATGCACCATCTTTCAGTGCAATGTCCCGTGAAGGGTTTTTTCAGACCTATGCATTCTTAACAGCTGGTGAATATAATTTAGTTGAAGTTGGAAGCAAGGAAATTGTAAACATTTATGGAGGTACTTTGACAACAGTAAGTGGGGAGGACGTTCGTAATAAGGAGTGTGATACAGATAATTCCAGTTATAATCTAGTTGCAGCTACAGTTGATGGTGCTGCTTTCTCAGTAGCCTCAGATGGGTTTTATGTGATTGCCTATGATGATACAATGGGTGAAATTGTTTATGACAAAATAGAAACAGCAGGTATTATTGGTGCGGCAACCCCAGGTGGATGGGGAGCTGATACTGAACTTTCAACAGCTACAGTAACAGCTACCGGAGCATCTTGGACTCTTGAGGATGTTACAATTGATGTAGGTGAATTGAAATTTAGGTTTAATTGTCGTTGGGCAATTGATCGTAGAATTGATCCCTTAGTTGATTTCGACAATTCCAATGGCTATTCATTCTTTACGAACTTCGGTAATTCAATAGATCAATTAAAGCCAGGAAATGAAGGCCCAAATATTCAAAATGATGAATATGCAAACTTTACAGTTACCCTTACTTGGGATCCAATAACCGGTTTCGCAGCATCTTTGGTTAAAACTGGTGAAGCTGAACCAAAACCTGAATATCCAGAAGAACTATATATGATTGGTGGATCATTAGGTGGCTGGGATTGGGGTGTTAATGGAATTCAAATGATTCCTGTTCATAGTAACCCACATCTGTTCTGGAGGATAGTTTGGTTAGATAACGATACAGATACACCTCTTTCACCACCAGATCCAGGTCTTAAGTTTGCTCCCCAGGCAGATTGGATTGGAGATTTTGGTGTTAATGCTGGTACAGGTGCCACAGATGGTGTTTGGTCTAAAGGAAGCGATAACTTCCCAGGGGTAACTGAGTCTGGATATTATATGGTAGTGGTTAACTTGGAAACTGGTGCTGAAACGATAGAGGTGAATGAGCCATTAGTGTATGGTATAGGGGATGCATTTGGATCATGGGATGTTGCTAAACCTGAATATCTTTTCACAGTTGATAATGTAAATAAACTAATAACCTCGCCAGCATTTGCTGCTGATGGGAATCTAAGGATATTTACAACAGCTTCTACATTTACACCTGTTGGAACCGACCCTGCAATAGAGTGGTGGCAAGCAGAATTTGTAGTTATAGGTGGTACAATAGAATACAGGAGTACAGGTGGTGATCAGGCTGCACAGGCCGTTACTGCCGGACAAAATGTTTCCCTTAATTTTAAGGACGGAACAGGTACCGTTAATTAGATTAATTGTTAACTAAAAATAAAAAAGCTGCCCAACATAAAATGGGCAGCTTTTTTAAAACTCTTACTGTTTTGTATAAGTCATTCTTTTTCATTTTTATTTTTTCAGCTCATTTGGCAATTGGCCAAAATGTATCGGTATCACCAAGTATATCCCCTGAATTCTTTGCAGCTGACGAACCGATCAAAATTACCTATAATGTCACTGGAACTAGCCTAAGTTCATTGACTGAAGCATGGCTTTGGCTTTGGTTGCCAGATCAATCCAATGTTAACGTAGCTTCAAATGTAAATCCTGCCAATTCAAACACTACAGCCACCAACCCGGCAAAATTCACCAAATCAGTTGAGGGGGGTGTGCATAAATTCACTATCACCATTACACTGACCGACTTTACTGATAAGTCTAAAGAGGATATTTCAGAAGTAGGTATGCTTATCAAGGGCAATGATTGGTCGGATGGACAATCGACCGATTATGTTACTTCCGTTTCTACCGGCTTCGAGCTGAAACTTGAAAGCCCAACTAATAATTACGGTTTTTATACTTCTGGACAATCTATTAATGTAGTTGCCAAGACTTCCGAACCAGCCACATTTAACTTCTATTTAGATGGAAATCTTGAAAGTACAGTCAATGGTACAACGCTTTTCGAAACCTCTCATGGCATTATTGATGACGGCCTTGTTCATAAACTAAAAGTAACAGCTAACAATGGCACTGATGAACTTGAAAGGACTTATAGCTATACAATACCGCCTACCCCACAACAAGTGCCCATTCCATCTGGACTAATTCCAGGAATTAATTATACCTCTGATAATACCACAGCCACATTAGTATTGCTTGCACCTAACAAACAAAATGTTTTCGTTGTAGGTGACTTTAATGATTGGTCTTTAGATAACAATTATTTAATGTACCAGGATGGAGAGCGTTTTTGGCTTACTATTAACAATTTATCACCTACAACTGAGTATATATTCCAATATCTAATTGATGGAAAAATATTGGTTGCTGATCCCTATACCGATAAAGTAAGTGACCCATGGGATGACAAAGATATTGACTCTGAGACCTATCCCAATTTGATCAGTTATCCTGATGGAAAAACCAGTTACAGAGCCTCTGTATTGCAAACAGGTCAAACCCCCTATACATGGCAAACCACGAATTTTGCAGCCCCTGTAAAAGAGGATTTAGTAATTTATGAACTGCTTGTACGTGATTTTGATGAGAGGCATTCCTATAGGGCTGTTATGGATCGGCTAGACTATTTACAAAGTTTAGGGATCAATGCCATAGAATTTATGCCGACTAATGAATTTGAGGGAAATCAAAGTTGGGGGTATAATCCCAATTTTTATTTTGCTCCAGATAAATACTATGGTACTAAAAACGATTTTAAAGCCCTTATAGATGAATGCCATAGTCGGGGAATAGCCGTGATCATAGACTTAGTGTTAAATCATTCTTTCAATTCATCGCCTTTGGCTAGAATGTACTGGAATGATGCTGGAGGAAGACCAACTAGTAATAATCCGTGGTATAATGAGTATAGTAATTTTCAAAATCCTGACGCACAATGGGGTGTAGATTTTAATCATGAAAGCATTTATACGCAGAATTTGGTTGATAGTATAAACAGCTATTGGATCAACGAGTATAAGGTTGATGGATTTAGATTTGATTTTACTAAAGGATTTGGGAATAATTTCAAAAGTAATTCGGGTGATAGCTGGGGCAGCTTATACGATGCACAACGAATAGCACTGCTAAAAAGAATGACTGACAAAATCAGGGAAGTTAAATCTGATGCCTACGTCATATTTGAACATTTAGCTGAAAATAAAGAGGAACAGGAGCTGGCCAATTATGGCATTATGCTTTGGGGGAATATGAATGGTGCTTACAGAAGTTTGGCAAAGGGTAATTTATCCTCAATACTTTCTTTATCTCATACTTATCGTGGTTGGGACGAGCCAAACTTAGTGGGATATATGGAAAGCCATGATGAAGAAAGGGTTGCCTGGGACATTCTAAAAAGCACTGATTTAGCTCAAGGATTGCAAAGGTTAAAACTAAATGCAGCATTCTTTTTTACTGTACCGGGGCCTAAAATGATCTGGCAATTTGAGGAATTGGGTTACGATGAAGAATTGAATAATGATCGATTAGGAATAAAACCTACTCATTGGGAGTATTTTGATGATTCACAACGCAAGGATCTATTTGATGTCTATTCTTCCTTAATTCAACTTAAGAATAATACCAGTTTTTTTGATCCTTCTTATTTTTCATGGAATTCAAGTTCCTATATCAAGTATATCACTATTGAACACCCAGAAGCTTCAATTTCTATTATTGGAAATTTTGGATTCTCATCAGAACTTACCAATGCACATTTTACGAAAAATGGGACTTGGTACGATTATTTTTCTGGAGAAAGCATTGAAGTGACAGATTATGGAAATCACGAAATATCGTTATCGGGAGGAGAATTTAAAATATTTACTTCAAGTCCGATTGAAAATTATATAGATGGTAATCCAGCCAACTATATAACCGGTATAGATAATTTGAGCCAAAGCCAGACAATATTTTATCCGAATCCGGCTGGGGATTTTGTTCAAATTCAAATGAAAAATAATTGGACCTATGTGAGTATTACTGATTTACAAGGTAAAGAAGTGATCTATAGTAAAATAGTTGGAAACAGGATAGATATTAGTCGCCTTCATTCAGGTGTATACTTTGTTGCGTTGATGGATGAATTTGATACTAAAATAGTAAAACGACTAATTAAAGAATAAAATGAGTTATTATGAATTGGAACACTTACAAATAAACAAATATGAATAAGATAATTACAATTAGATTATGGCCTTGTGTCAGTCGGCACAAACTTGGTATGCTGCTTATTAGTGCTATGCTGCTAATAAATAGTAGTCTATTTGCTCAGGAACGTGTGGTTTCGGGGAAAATATTTGATTCAGACTCTGGTGAAACAATGCCAGGCGCTACTATTGCTATAAAGGGTCAAACAGCGGGAACAATATCTGATATTGATGGGAATTATTCACTATCAATAGGTAATGATGCTGTTTTACTAGTTTCTTTTGTAGGGTATAGGACAAAAGAAATTAAAGTAGGTAGTCAGTCAGTTATTGACATTTCTTTGGAAGTTGATGTCACACAACTTTCTGAAGTTGTTGTGGTAGGTTATGGAACTCAGGAGGCTAAAGATGTGACAGGCGTTGTTACAACTGTGAAATCAAAAGATTTTAACAAGGGTGCGATTGCAAGTGCTGACAATCTTATTGCCGGTAAAGTGGCTGGTGTTTCGATTACGCCAAGTACTGAACCAGGTGGCTCACCAAATATTGTTATAAGGGGTGTTACCTCTTTGAACGCAGGAGCCCAGCCACTAATAGTGGTGGATGGTGTTACTTTAGATAATACTGGTTATGGTGGAGGCAGAAATGGGCTGAATTTTATCAATCCAAACGATATTGAATCTATGACCATTTTAAAGGATGCTTCAGCAGCGGCAATTTATGGTGCCCGGGCAGCTGCAGGAGTAATTCTTATTACAACTAAATCAGGTAAATCTGGCGTTCCGAAGATATCATACGATGGGTATTACTCATATTCAAGGCCTAAAGTTGATTATGGATTTCTGAGCCCTGCGAACTTCCGCGCTGCTGTAGCAAATAAAGCACCTCAGGTTTTACCATTGTTAGGTAATAGTAATACGGTTTGGGTAGATGAAGTAGTTCAACCAATTTCGGGTCAAAGTCATAACATATCATTTTCTGGTGGAACTGAAAAAGCAACTTATTCAGTTTCCCTTAACCATCAGATTAACAATGGTGTGGTGAAGCACTCAAAAAATGAGGTTACACGTGCAAACGTGAAAGTTACTACAAAAATGCTAAATGATGATTTAACTGTATCGATCCAGCAACGTAGTGCATTTACCAAGGATAATTTTGGTTCGGTATCGGGTGCAGTATTCACATTTGACCCTACGCAACCTATTTATGATTCAGCCAATGAAGATTACGGAGGCTATTGGGAATGGAAACAAGGTTTGGCTCCTGCCAATCCCGTTTCTACTTTGGAACAGGTTAAAAACATTGGGGAAACAAGAAGAAATTTTACTGCATTGAATGCGGAATATAAAATTCCTTATATAAAAGGTCTTGCAATTAATGTAATAGGTTCAGCGGATTTCAGAGACGGTAAGTCACAACAATTTACCCCAACCACCTATTTATCTGGAACCAGTAATCTTGGTTTTATAAGCGAAGGAGCTCATAAAGCTTATACTTATAATTTTGAACCGTATATTAGTTTTAAGAAGGAAATAGAAAAAATTGAAACCAATTTTGAAATATTGGCTGGATATTCCTACCAAGAAACTTACTCGGAATCTTTTGGGATTTTTGGGGATGACTTGACTACCAACGTTTACGGTTGGAATAATCCCGCAGTTATTGGCAATCTTAAACCTTGGGAAATAAATGCGGTCGAAAATCAGTTGCAAGCCGTCTATGGCAGAGTAAATATTTCATTAAAAGATAGGTATTTACTGACAACAAGTATAAGGTATGATGGCTCAACTCGATTTGGATCAGGCAACCGATATGGGGTATTTCCTTCAGTAGCACTTGGATGGAGACTGTCAGAAGAGGATTTTATGTCGTTCTTGACTGAGACATTTTCGAATTTAAAATTGCGTGTGGGATGGGGGCAGTTAGGAAATCAGGCTATTGGTGATTATAGATACGAAAAATTTTATTTCTCAAGTACCAATGATGCCAGATATCAATTTGGAAATACATTCTATAACTTGTTAAGGCCTACCGGTGTAGATCCAGATATAAAATGGGAAACCACTACAACTACTAACATAGGTTTGGACTTTGGTTTATTGGATAATCGTTTGACGGGTACGCTAGATTACTACAATAAGGTAACTACGGATCTATTAGCGACTGTTGCGCCCCCTGCATTTACTAATGTAAGTGATGTAGTAACTACCAATATTGCTGAAATGTATAACAAAGGCATTGAGCTTGGATTGAACTATGTTGTTTATGATCGTCAAAAATTTGATTGGGATATAAGTTTAAATGCCGCATGGAATAAAAATGAAATCACAAAACTGGATAGAGGTGGTGCAGATAGCCCCGGTTTACCAACGGGTGGAATAAGTGGTGACGTAGGTCAAACCATAAAGATTTGGAAAGTTGGGGAGGCATATGATGCATTTTATACTTATATCCGTGATCCAAATGGTGTTTCTTCAAGTGGTGTAAAATATCAGGATGTAAATAATGATGGACAAATCAATGAAGATGATTTGCAGATAGTGGGTAAACCTGCACCAGATGTGATATTAGGGTTTACCTCTAGCATGACTTACGGAAATTTTGGATTGGATTTTACCCTTAGAAGTAACCTAGGTAACGAAGTTTATAATAATACTGCCTCAGCCAATGGTTATTATTCTCAGATTTTTCAAGGAGGTATTCGAAATAATATTCATGAATCGGCACTAGAAACCAACTACAACAGTAGGCAATTGCATTCAGATTATTACATTGAAAATGCTTCTTTTTTAAGGATGGACAACATTACATTAAGTTATAATTACAATAAATTTAAAATTTTGAATGCTCGGATATACGGAACCGTTCAAAATTTATTTACACTGTCGGGGTATAGTGGACCAAATCCCGAAATTTCAGGTGGGATTGATAATGCCGGCTATCCAATGGCAACTACCTATATCGTTGGTGTAAGTTTGAATTTTTAATTTTAAGAATATGAAAAAGATAATCACAACATTTATACTGCTAGTTGTTTTTACAAGCTGTACTGATCTGGATTTGAAACCTGCGACAGGTACAACGGCAAATTTTACTTTTACAGATGCCTTTGCTTATAAACAATATATGGGTAAAATATATGCGGCTTATATGCTTACTGGTCAGGATGGGCCGGCTGGTGATCCAGATTTGGCATTGGTCAATGACGAAGGTTTTACGAGCTATATGCGTGCATATTGGAAAGCACAACAAATAACCACTGATGAAACCCATCTAACTTGGACCGATGGTGGTATTCAGGATATGAACACTCATCAATGGACTTCGGAAAATCAATTTGTAAGGGTATTGTATTATCGATTGGCATTAATAATATCCTTGTCCAATGATTTCTTGGAGCAATCTACAGCCGAAAAGATTGCTGATAATGGTGTCAAGGCAGGTGAAGTGGATGAAATCTTGGAATTTAGAAATGAAGTCCGTTTTTTAAGGGCGATGGCCTATTGGCATGCATTGGATTTATTTCGAAATGTCCCACTAGTTACGACCATTACGTCAGCACCACCTACTCAAGCCACTCCAGATCAATTGTTTTCATTTATTGAAACAGAGCTTAGCGAAATAGAAGGGGCACTTCCAAACCCAAAGGGTAACGAATATGGACGTGTAGATAAAGCCGCGGTTTGGATGTTGCAAGCAAAGCTTTATTTAAATGCAGAAGTATATATAGGTACACCAAAGTATACAGAATGTTTAACTGCAGTGAATAAAGTAATCGCTGCTGGATACACACTAAATCCTAATTACTTAGGCAATTTTATGGCGGATAATGACACTTCAAATGAATTGATTTTTAATTTCACTTCAGATGGATTAAATTCTCAAACCTGGGGGGGCACTACTTTTCTTGTACATGCTCCAATATTAGATACTATGACACCTGAGGATTATGGAGTTGATGCAGGTTGGTCAGGGCCAAGGGCTACAAAGGTGTTTGTTAATAAGTTTGCTGATATAACTGGAGCAACTGACAAACGAGCGATTTTTGTAACAGCGGGAAGATCCATTGAATTGCCAGAACCAAATGACAACGCATCTTTAGGTGGCTATGGAGTTCCTAAATATGTTAACAAAACATCAACTGGTGCTGATGGAAGTAATGCTACTTTTGTTGATACTGATTGGCCTGTTTTTAGATTAGCAGATGCTTATTTGATGTATGCCGAGGCAGTATTGCGCGGAGGTACAGGAGGCGATCTGGCCACTGCACTTACTTTGGTAAATGATTTAAGACAAAGGGCTTATGGTAATGCTAGTGGTAATATTTCATCGGGTCAATTAACATTGGATTTTATCCTAGACGAAAGATCCCGGGAATTATATTGGGAAGCCACAAGAAGAGTTGATTTAATACGATTTGGACAATTCACTACTTCAGGTGTTTGGCCTTGGAAGGGAGGCACTGAAGCTGGTTCCGTAACCGATGCCAAATATAATATTTTTCCGATACCAGCCACTGATTTAGCTGCCAATCCCGGATTGAAACAAAATCCCGGTTACTAAATTTTAGTATTACCACAAAACAAAGAAGCCACCTCATAAGGATGGCTTCTTTGTTTTGTGTAAAATATTATAATGATTTGCTATATTAACCTACCTTACTAAACCAATAGTGGTATGTCGTCTATAGTTCTATCTACCTTTTTTAACACAATTTGATGGACGATTCATTATTAGACAGATCAACTTTACTTAACTCTCTCAAAACAGATTCTTTTGATTTAATTGTAATCGGTGGCGGAATCACAGGGGCGGGGATAGCTTTAGACGCATCATCAAGGGGGTTAAAAACTCTTCTTGTAGAAAAGAACGACTTTGCTTCTGGAACGAGTAGCAGGTCAACCAAATTAATTCACGGAGGTCTTCGCTACCTTAAACAATTTGAAATTGGCCTTGTGCACCAGGTGGGTAGAGAACGGGCCATTGTTCATAAACTTGCACCTCACTTGGTTAAGGCTGAAAAAATGTTGCTGCCCTTTAAAAAGGGAGGAAATTTTGGACGTATTCTCACTTCAATAGGTTTGAAAATTTATGACTTACTTGCCGGAGTGGAAGAGAAGGATAAAAGGGTTATCCTTTCCAAAAAACAAGCACTAAAAAGTGAGCCATTACTCGATCCAGATAACCTGAAAGGAGCTGGACTTTATGCCGAATACCGCACTGACGATGCGCGGTTGACAATTGAAATTATTAAAACAGCTTCAGTAAACTATGGTGCCAAATGCATCAATTACCTTGAAGTAAATGACTTGACATATAACGATGGTAAAGTAAACGGAATTAGTGCGAAAGATAATATATCTGGCCAGCTCATTGAAATTAAAGGCAAAATACTGATAAATGCGTCCGGACCTTGGGTTGATGAATTAAGAACTAAGGATAAATCATTGACAGACAAAAGGTTACACCTTACTAAGGGAGTGCATATCGTAGTTGACTATGAGAAATTTCCTATACAGCAAGCATTGTACTTCGATGTGGCTGACGGCCGAATGATCTTCGCTATACCCAGAGGTAAAACTACCTATATTGGAACCACAGATACTGACTATTTTGGCAACAAAGAGGAAATCACAATAGAACAAAAAGATGTCGATTACTTGATGAAAGCGGTTAACGAAGCTTTTCCAAATATTCAATTATCGACAAAAGATGTACAATCTGCATGGGCGGGATTAAGACCGCTTATACATGAAGAAGGAAAATCACCATCAGAGCTATCGAGAAAAGATGAGGTGTTTATTTCTGATACGGGTCTGATTTCTATAGCTGGAGGTAAGCTTACAGGTTATCGGAGAATGGCATTAAAGATTATTGACACAGCGATTAAAAAAAATAGAAATTTACTTAGGGGGATTAATCTGAAAAAGTGTTTTACACGAAAAATATCCCTTATAGGTGGACCATTTAAAAACACTACGGAAGTTGAAAGTTATACTTTGGAAGTAGCTAATAAGTTGGCAAGTTTAGACCAATATTACTCCTATTATTTAGTGAGCAACTATGGGCGGCAAACAGATGAAATAATTGAACAAATGGATTTGTCTATTGAGCCCCAATTATCCTTGTTGTTATCAGAAATTAAGTTTTGTATAAAAAATGAATGGGCAATGTGGCCAACCGATTATTTGGTACGAAGGTCCGGAATGCTATATTTTGATATCCAACAAATGATAAAATATAAGGATAACGTTTTGGACGAATTTTCATCTCATTTCAACTGGTCAGAGAAGGAATTTACTCAGGCAAAAATGTCACTTGAAAGGGCGATTTCCATTGCTACCATATATCCATAATAAAGTTAATTTTCTCCAATCATATAAAAATTCGGAAGGCTGATTTATAAATTATTAGAATTCAATCGATTGCATAAAAAACAACTAGCCAATAACATCGAATTTAGTAGGTTTAATCAGCTACAATGGCAATATTGGGGTTAAATAAATACAAAAATATGAGATTGAAATACATATATATATTCATAGTAGCAGTATCCTTTTTGGGCTGTAGCAAACAGTTAGAAAATAACCTACGAAGCAATCCGGGTTGGCCAGTAGATGGCGTAGCTTACGAGATTTTTGTACGCTCATACTATGATTCAAATGGAGACGGAATAGGTGATATTCCTGGAATGACAGCAAAGCTAGATTACCTCAAAGAATTAAATGTCGATGCAGTTTGGCTTATGCCAATTATGCCTTCTCCTTCTTATCACAAATATGACGTAATTGATTATAGAGAGATTGATCCAGAATATGGGACAATGGCTGAGTTTAAACAATTTGTAGCAGAAGCTCATTCTCGAAATATTAAAGTAATTGTTGATTTTATAATTAATCACACTTCTTCTGAACACCCTTGGTTTAAAAATGCGAAAACAGGTCCTACCGCTAAATACAGGGATTTTTATGTTTGGGCTAACAAAGACTCGATTGTTCAGCAGATCGCGAAAAAAGAGATCTCTTTTGACTCTGATAACATTACACAGTGGCATGATGTAGATGGGGATACACTGTCTGACTATTATTATGGATTTTTCCATGGTGGTATGCCCGATCTCAATTTTGACAACCCAGCTGTGCGAAATGAGATTTATAGTATTGGTAGGTTTTGGTTGCAGGACATCGGAGTTGATGGGTTCAGAATGGATGCCGCTAAACATATTTACCCTGATGATAGGATGGAAGATAGCCACGCCTTCTGGACAGAATTTAAGCAGGAAATGCAAAAGATTAAACCAGACGTATATATAGTGGGTGAAGTATGGGCTAATGCGAAAACGCAGGCTCCGTTCGTTAATGGTTTTTCGGCACTTTTTAATTTTGATCTTGCCTTTAGTATTCTTGAATCTGTAAACAGAGGGAAGGTTGTTACAGCCTCAATAGCAGGCCATGGTTGGCAAACTGACAGCACTCACTCTTTCATAAGTAAAATTGTTAATAATGATGAAATTTACCATGAGGTGAATCCAAATTATACGGAAGCCATTTTTTTAACTAATCACGACCAAAATAGGGCAATGTCGGTATTAGGTAACAATACAGAAAAGGCCAAATTGGCAGCTACAATTATGCTGACCTTGCCAGGTACACCTTACATTTATTATGGTGAGGAAATAGGGATGAAAGGGATGAAGCCCGATGAAAATATTAGAGAGCCATTTTTATGGGAAACATCTAATAATGATCTAGGTAGATCAAAATGGATTAGTCCCGTTTATTCTACAGATAGCACCTTGAATCCGTTATCTGTTCAAAAGATGGATCCGAACTCTTTGTTTAGGCATTATCAAAAGATGATTTCTGTTAGAAATGATAACCCAATTTTAGCACATGGCGAAATCTCACAGTTAACTCTGGACAATCAAAACCTGCTTGCCTATAAACGCAGCTATAATGGAACTACTTTGGTAATTATTCACAATTTGTCTAAACATGAGCAAAAAACGAGTTTGGACAATGTAAAAATGGTTATTTTAGGTGATACTACTTGGTTCAATAATCAAGGGCTCGTAATACCTGGGTTCAAGACTGCAATTGTTCAACTTGATTAATGAAGATGTCAATTATAATAGATATTTAATGAGTAAAAAAATAAATAGAATAGGGGTACTTACTTCAGGGGGTGATGCTCCAGGTATGAATGCAGCAATACGTGCAGTTGTAAGAGCTAGTATCTACTATGAAATGGAAGTGTTTGGAATTTATAGGGGATATGAGGGGCTGATTGAGGATGATATCGTTCCACTTGATGCACGTTCAGTGGGTAACATTATACAACGTGGTGGTACGATATTAAAATCTGCCAGATGTGACGAATTCAAAACCAAGGCAGGCCGTCAAAAAGCCTTTGATAATCTCAATGCTCGGGGTATAGATGCCTTGGTGGCCATAGGAGGTGATGGTACATTCACGGGATTACATGCTTTTTACCAAGAACATGAAATGCCGGTGATTTGTATTCCCGGCACTATTGATAATGATCTTCCTGGCACTGACTATACAATAGGATATGATACTGCTACAAATACAGTGGTTGATGCGGTTGATAAAATAAGGGATACTGCCTTATCGCACAATCGTCTTTTTTTTATAGAGGTAATGGGTCGTGATTCGGGTTATATTGCTATCAATTCAGGTATTGCAGGAGGGGCAACTGCCATTATGATCCCAGAAGAAAACATGACTATAGATGAATTAGTGGCTAGGTTAGATAAAGGAGGCAAGAGCAAAAAGAGTTCGAGTTTAGTAATAGTTGCTGAAGGTGATAGAAATGGAAATGCCTTCCAGATAGCCGAAGCAGTCCATAAGAAATCACCTTATTACGATACTAAAGTTACAATTTTAGGGCATTTACAGCGTGGTGGATCACCTACTTATTTTGACAGAGTACTAGCCAGTAAAATGGGCGTTTACGCTGTTGAAGGTTTATTGGCAGGTAAAACAGATGTCATGGTTGGGATTCAACATAAAACCACAGTTTATAATGATTTTGAAACCATAATGGTCAAAAGTAATGAGATAGAACCAGAAGCAATAAGGATTTCAAAAATATTGTCAATATAACCGCAAGCTGATAAAGGCTCAAAAAATGTAATCGTATGGATGTAATTGTTGGAATTGATATTGGTGGTACCTCTACCAAATTTGGCCTTGTTGACTTGAAGGGTAAAGTTCATTACCAATCTAAAATACCTACTGCCTCTCATGAGAAATTCGAGGATTTTATTGCGGAATTAAGTAAAGCCATAAAAACAAGTGCTAGTAAACTGTCAGAAAAGGTAGAAATTATTGGTATTGGTATTGGTGCTCCCAATGCTAATTATTATCGAGGAACTATCGAGGAGGCTCCAAATCTTAGATGGAAAGGTATATTGCCTATTGTTGAAGACATAAAGAGAAATTTTAATGTACCAGTTCTAATCACCAACGATGCTAATGCAGCAGCTATGGGAGAAATGATGTATGGTGGAGCCAAGGAGATGAAAGATTTCATTGTTATAACCTTGGGTACTGGATTGGGAGCAGGGATTGTATGCAATGGTAAACTTGTCCTTGGACATGATGGTTTTGCTGCAGAACTTGGGCATGTCATTATCAATCCCCGTGGACGTCATTGCGGATGCGGTCGTAGGGGTTGTCTTGAAACTTATGTTTCTGCTACTGGCATTAAACGTACCGTTTATAAAATGTTGGCGGATCATTTAGAAGAAAGCGAATTACGAGGAATAAGTTTTCATGATTTGTCTACTAAAATGATCGCAGAATCTGCTTTACGTGGAGATGTAGTGGCTAAAGATGCTTTTGAATATACAGGACAGGTATTAGGGGCGAAACTGGCTGATACTGTAGCTCATACCAATCCAGAGGCAATTTTTCTATTTGGCGGATTGTCACTTTCTGGTGACTTAATATTTGAGCCGACAAGAAAATATCTTGAACAAACGTTAATGTCAATTTATAAGGGTAAAGTGAAGCTACTCCCCTCAGGATTACAGAATCAAAGTGCTCCAATTTTAGGAGCAAGTAGCTTAGTAGTTAATCATCTTAATACTTAACACTATATATATTATTCTATTTCAACTAGTTGTGAATCCTAAGTTTTTAATTACTTTTAGAAACTAAATAAGTGGTAATTTAAGTTAATTTGATATATTTTGAGAGACGTCAAACTGGAACATTTTCAAAATTTAGTGGCTGTAGCATTTGCTGACGGCCATATTGAGGAAGTGGAAAAGGAGTTTTTAGAAGAAAGAGCAGAGGAGCTCGGCCTTCCGTCAGAAGAGGTTGCTCAGATAATGGAGAATGCTCTTAATTTAGAATTTATTGTACCTGATAATTTAGAAGATCGTGAGGAGCAACTAGCTGATGTAGTCTTCATGTCGATGATAGATGGAGATATAGAGCAAAAGGAATATGACCTGTGTCTTAACATTGCTGATCGACTTGAGTTAAAGAAAAGCGATCTGGATGAAGTTATTGCGCTTACTAAGCGTTTGTGGAAATTATAAACTATATTTTGACATGATCGGTTTTTTTGAACACCAATACCTTTCTTATAAAAAGAATCACCTAAGAAATCTTATTGCATTGGCTAAAGCTGACGGGCAGCTTCATCCTGATGAAGAAAAAATGATTTATAGGATTGGGGACAAATATGGTCTCAAAGACAGACAGATAGCCTCATTACTTAGGAGCAAGAAAAAGTTGGAGCCCCATGTTCCTGAAGACCACAATAGTAAGATGGATCAACTTTATGATGTAATCATGATGGTCTATGCGGATGGTATTGTGGAAGACTCGGAAGTTGCGTTTTGTAAGGACCTTGTTAATCAATTTGGCTATAAGGAGGAAATGGTAGCTTGGTTGATATCAATTTTTGATCAAGGCAATGAACCTTCAGATGCGGACTGGGTAGTGTATAAAAAAGAAGCCCTTGAAAAGTTCAAAGGCTAATTCTTTATTGCTTTATTAATTTCGTTAGATTATCTCAATTCCAAAAAACTTACTGAACACAGTATTGATAAATATTAATCCCAATAAGATGGGAGCAATATACATGATTACTAAGTTGATGGCTTTCTCCATAAATGAGCCCTTATAGTTTTCATTACCACTGCTAATCTCCTCAGAAAGGTTCTGTGTTTTCCATCTATAGGCAATAAATATAGACATTAAACACCCACCGAGTGGCAAGCTTATATCTGAAAATACTTCGGATACAAAATCTAGGAATGATTTACCACCATAAAAGGACATAGAGGAAAATATATCCACAGCACCTTGTGACAACATACTTGGTAGGCCTACTATGAAAATCAATGTCGCTAAGAGCCATACTACAGCTTTTCGCGGCAATTTTTTTGAATCAACCAAATAAGCAACTGGCACTTCTAATAAAGATATTGTTGAGGTAAGGGCAGCAAAACAAAGAAGTAAGAAAAAGCCACCACCAACAATTTTTCCAATTATAGGACCCATAGAATGAAAAACACCAGGGAGTGCTACAAATACAAGTCCTGGCCCTTCAGTCGGAGCTTGACCTTGCGAAAAAACCAATGGAAAAATCAATAACCCTGCAAGAAAGGCCACGGATACATCCATGACTGATATCATGGCAGCTGAAGTTATTATATTCTGTTTTTTGTCTATGTAAGAGCCATAGGTTATCAATGCACCCATACCCAATGACAAAGAGAAGAAAGCCTGTCCCAAAGCCGAGTAGATTGTCTCAAGATTCAATTTAGAAAAATCAGGAAGTAAGTAAAACTTAATTCCCTCCATGGCATTATCCAGTGTTAATGAATAAATAATTAAACCGACAAGAATAGCGAAGAGCATTGGCATCAGAATTTTGGAAGCTCTTTCTATTCCTCCGGAAACGCCTTTTACTACAATAAAGGCCGTGATTATCATAAAACATACAGAAAAAATAAGGTTGTCCCAGATCATCCCTACATATTCTCCAAAAAAGACTCTGAAGTCAGCAGTTTTTAATAGATCTCCAAAAGAAATTTCTAGAAAATAGCCAAATGCCCAGCCGGCCACAACATTATAGAAGGAAAGGATCATAACTCCACATAAAATACCAAAGAGACCCAAAAGTCCCCATTTTCTACCCCCTAGTAATTTGTATGAACCGTAAGCGTCTCTTTGTGCCTTTCGGCCTATGGCTATTTCACCTATCATAATTGGAAAACAGATGACTATCGTGCAAATCAGGTAGACTAATAAAAAAACGGCTCCACCATTTTGACCGACTTCGTAGGGAAATTTCCAAATGTTTCCTAAACCTACAGCAGAACCCGCTGCCGCCATAATAAATCCAATCCTACTTGAAAAACCTCCTCTATTAGCCATAATTTTTTAACAATTACATAATGGGTTGTAAATATGTATAAATTTTAATTATTGGAAAAGCTTTAGTTTAAACCATTGGTTCCATAAAAAATTAAAATAGGTGTATTCCGAAAAATGTCCCTAAAACAGTTGTAATGAAAACAATCGCTAAAATTAATGGGGCAAAATAAGATACTGCAAAATTTAAATATTTTTGGATAAATGATCCTTTATAATTTGGTGCTCCTTGGGCTAGTTCATTATCAAGATTTTCTCTTTTCCAGATATGTGCCGCAAAGAAAACAATTAAACAACCACCTAATGGGAGAAGGGTATCATTGGCTAGATTCCCAATAAAAGTCAAGAAGTTGGTTGGCTGATCGGCCCCTAAATAGGTAATAAAATATGTGAAAAAGGAGGAGTACCCATTGCCTAAAAGTGAAGGTATACCTATAACAAAAACCAATCCCGCTACTGCCCATACGGCATAATTTCTTTTTATCTTTTTTTCATCAACCAAATAGGAGACAGGCACTTCTAACAATGAAACTGTTGAAGTTAAAGCTGCAAAGCAAAGCAGAACAAAAAAGATCAGCCCTATCGTTGAACCCAAGACCCCACCTATAGTTCCAAAAATTTGTGGTAAGGTAACAAATATCAATGTAGGGCCACTAGTAGCTATTGACATACTCCCTTCAGTCATGAATCCTATTAGTGGAAAGATTATCAAACCAGCCAAGATAGCAATTCCCACATCTGCGAGAGTAATAAAAATGGCTGATGTAACTATGTTGTCTTTTTTGCTGACATAACTACCATAGGTGATAAGGGCTCCCATTCCTAATGAAAGAGAGAAAAATGCCTGCCCCATAGCATTGTATATTACGTGAGCGGTTATTTTTGAGAAATCAGGGATGAGATAAAATTTTAATCCAGCCAAAGAATTCTCTAAGGTTAAGGAGTAGATAACAAGTGCAATCATCAAAATAAGTAGCGTAGGCATCAATAGCTTAGCAGCCTTTTCGATTCCACCTGCAATACCTTTTGAAACTATTAAGGCAGTTCCGCCCATAAAAAGTAAACCATATAGACCTATCTGAAATATCTCAATAATGTATTCATTAAATTGCTGGCCAATGTCAAAATTACCAACAGCCATTTCAAAAATATACCCAAATGCCCAACCGGCAATTACATTATAATAGGATAATATAAGTATACCACAGAGAATACCTATTTTGCCAATAAAATTCCATTTTGGAAAACCAAGATAATTGAAAGCTCCAACTGCATTTTTTTGACTTTTTCTTCCAATTGCAATTTCTGTTACCATAACAGGGAAACAGAGTAAAAAACAGAAAAGCAGGTAAATAAATACAAATGCGGCACCGCCTCCCTGTCCCACTTCATATGGAAAGCCCCATATATTACCTAAACCTACTGCACTACCTGCAGCGGCCATGATAAATCCTAGTTTACTGGAGAAGCCTCCTCTGTTAGCCATATTTATTTGACAATAATAAAGTGGGTCGTAAATTATATATAAATTTTCAAATATTGGAAAAGCATCAGTTTAAATCCTGTATAAGTAGTTACTCATCAGAATTTTCACTTGCCTTTTCAAATAGCTTATTGACTGTAAGTCCTTGCACTACAATGGAGAAAAGAACAACACAATAGGTCATTGTAATAATTATATCTACAATGCGGGTGTCAAAGTTAGTTGTTTCATAAAGTGAAAGTGCTAAGGCTACTGATATACCACCACGAAGGCCACTCCAAGTTAAAATTCGGATGGTATATTTTGGAAACCTTCTCTTGATTCGCATTAGGGATATAGGAACTGCTACACCAATAAATCGTGCTAACAGTACAACCAGTATAGCGAATCCCGCAGCAAAGAAGTAAATAGTCTCATAATTAATCACGATGATTTGTAACCCAATAAGAATAAACAAAATGGCATTCATGGCCTCATCCATTAAATGCCAAAATTTATAGACATACTCCCCTGCGGCATCTTCCTTATCCTTTGTTCCTCGCCCTTTTCTACCTACGAAAAGGCCCATAACCACCATTGACAATGGCCCAGATACATGCAACATTTCTGCAATACTTGCACCCCCTAAAACCATTGAAAGTGTAACTAGTACTTCTATTTCGGTATGATCGTTATCAATTATTTTTAAAAGGTGCAATCCAAAATAACCCAGTAAAGCCCCTAACAAAAGCCCTCCAAAAACTTCTAATCCGAATAATTTAAATATTGTTGAAGCTTCGACATTATCTACACCAAGAGTTGCAATTGCTAAAATGGTAAGAAACACTACAACCCCAATTCCGTCATTGAAAAGAGATTCTCCTGCTATTTGCGATTCGAGGTTTTTTGAAACCTTGGTTTTTTTAATCATTGCCAGAACGGCTATGGGGTCAGTAGGAGAAATAAGTGCGCCAAAAAGAAGACAATAAATAAAATCGAGTGGAAGCCCAATGAGTGGCAATAAATAATAGATGGCTGATCCTGCTACTATTGTCGAGATTAGTACTCCAACGGTGGCCAATATTAAAATAGGCCATTTTTCTTCACCTAGTTTTCTCAGATCAAGTTCTAGTGCCCCTGCAAACAATAGGAAACTTAACATAACTTGGAAAAGCACTTTTGAAAAATCATATTCCGTCATTAAGTTCCGTGCCAGGTCATTGAGTGTGCTAAATACCCATTCCCCTAAGATGATGAACAACGAAAGCCCTAAGGCTAGCAACATTAGGCCGATGGTGGAGGGTAGCTTAAGGTATTTTACATTTATCAAAGTGAAAAATGCAGCCATTATTATCAGTAATGTGATAAAATCTAATACGTCCATGAGTTCTTAAAGTGTTTGATGTGAGAGAGTTAATAACTGCATAAGATAGAAAAGTATGGCTTTATTAAAAAGTGATAGTTCTTTTAAATTTATAATACATCAAACAGTGAAAAAACTAAAAAAGCAAGATGAAATATTATACATTTGAATAAGAATATACTTACTCAGAGAGGGTTTAAAAATAGTTATGGACGATTTCCGCAAGCTCACCATTAAGGAAAAAGCACTACAAATTAATTTACGCAGAGACATTTATGGGTCGTTTGCTGAGATAGGGGCAGGGCAGGATGTGGCAGCCAACTTTTTTAAGGCAGGTGGAGCTTCTGGAACGGTAGCTAAAACTATGTCAGCTTATGATATGAGTTTTAGCGATGCAATTTATGGTATCAGTGATAGGTATGTGTGCGAACCACGTCTATCAAAGATGCTCGATCATGAATACAATCTGTTGCTTGAGCGACTTCCTCATATAGCAGATTCCACTACTTTTTTTGCATTTGCCGATACCTTAGAAGCCCTTAACTATGAAAAATCAAATCAGCCTCATGGTTGGGTTGGGTTGCGTTTTCAAACAAAACCAAATGGACCATTCAATGAATGTATTATTCATATAAAAATGCGCGATAATGATGCCTTGCTCCAACAACAAGCTGTTGGAGTAATAGGGGTTAACTTGATTTTTGGTTGTTTTTTTATTAAGGAGCCTGAGGAACTTTTGGTTTCATTAGTAGATGGACTTGTGCCAGAAAGAATAGGAATTGATATGTTCCGATTGACAGGCCCGGATTTTGAACATGTTGACAACCGATTGATGAGCCTAAAACTAGTAAAAAATGGCCTCACCCGAGCAGCTATGTTCGGATCTAACGGGAATGTATTACAACCTTCAGAAGCATTATACAAAAAGAATGTGTTGGTTTTGCGCGGTAGATTTAGACCGGTAACTCATGTCAATGTTGACATGTTGCTCACAGCTCGAAGACATTTTAAAAAAGAACCTGATGTTGATAAGTCCAAGATAGTTGTACTTACTGAGATAACCTTAAATGACCTTAGAGCTGACGGTGAGATTGATGACGTGGATTTTTTGGCTAGAGTAGATATTATATGTGCTTTAGGTCAAAATGTAATGATTTCTAATTATCCTGAGTATTATAAACTAGTACATTACTTATCTAATATCACCCGTGGTCGTAAAATTGGAATCATTTTAGGGATTTATAATTTACAGCGTGTATTTGAAGAGAAGTATTACACGGATTTACGGGGTGGTGTGTTAGAGGCATTCGGCACTCTTTTTGGCAATAATGTCAAACTGTATGTTTATCCATCATTGAATGAAAATAATGAAGTTTACACTCTCGAGAACTTCGAGGTATCAGACAATCTTAAAGGTCTTTTTGCTTACTTGATAGCCAACAACAAACTGGAAAATATTCAGGGGGCTAATAGGGATTACTTAAACATTATTTCCGATAAGGTACTTGCCTTAATCAAAGAAGGGAAAGATGGTTGGGAAAAACAGATACCTCGTCAAGTTGTCAAGGCTATTAAAGAAAATTGTCTATTCGGCTATCCATGTGAGCCCGAGGCGCGAGAAGCGAAAAAGAAAAGAATTGCATCAAAAAAATGACCCACTCGAATCGGCTGCTTCTTCTATAAGCTCGTGTGATTTTTCTTTTCCTAAATAATTATCGATAAAGTAATGAGCAAAATAGAGGAGTGGTGTTAATACAACCGCTACAAAAAACTTATAGATGTAGTTGATAATACCTACTGATATTACCTGTGCGATTGTCCATTGTGCATTGGCAGGAGACAGCAAATAAAAGGCAATAAACAACACCACAAAACTATCAACCAACTGAGACACCAATGTGGAACCTGTGGCGCGCAGCCATAACATTTTGGTACCAGTGATACTTCTTAGTTTGTGAAATACAAAAACATCTAATAATTGCCCGATTAAAAAAGCAACTAATGAACCTATAATGATATAAGATCCCTGAGAGAGTACTTTATTGTACGCATAATTAATGTCGAAATCGGCTCCCGACTGTGTTTTGCTATTTATATCCAACCAAAACTGGGCAGGTGCTAAATAAGTTACTGCCGTAATGACGATAAAGGCAAATGAAATAAATATTACAGTTAGGTAACTAATTTGTTTTACTCCCTGCTTTCCGAAGTACTCATTGATAATGTCGGTAGTTATAAAAACTACTGGCCAAAGAACAACCCCTGCGGTAAGGTTAAAGTCAAGTACCCAGTCATCCAATAGATGAATTTGAGCTGGCATAAAGCCCAGGGTGTTTTCCAATGAGAAAATCTTAAAGCCAATCAATTCAGCCAATAAGGCATTGGTTAGGAATATACCTGAAAGGATAATGAACAAGTTTGTTTTTTTGTCAATTGATTTTTTCATGCTTCAATTTCTATCATTTCTCCTTCGATGGATAGTATTGTATTTTCGAAAATCTTTTTGACTTCCACAAGAAATGGTGATAAATCCTTATAGCGAGCAGAATAATGACCAATTACCAGTTGTCCCACTTTGGCCTTTTTCGCTATTAGGCCCGC
Source organism: Fulvivirga sp. (assembly GCA_048268855.1). GTDB lineage: Bacteria > Bacteroidota > Bacteroidia > Cytophagales > Cyclobacteriaceae > Fulvivirga. Next base: position 7,445 of record JBLWUR010000013.1, on the reverse strand, counting down.
TTGTTCTGTGGTGCAGTGGTAGGTTAATTCAGCCCATTTATTCTTGTCAGCCAAAAAGGTAGTTTCATGATAAAGAAGGTCCACATCTTTAATGTATTCTATTATGCCTTCATCATATTTAGTATCTGAGCAAAAAGCATAACTACGAGCTTTTCTTGGTGGTAATGTAAGTTCTTTATTAATGTAGAGGATACTGCCATTTTCATCATAAATATCTTTCCCTTGCTTGAGCCGAACAATATTCTGCAAGGAAATGCCTTGTGGTAATTTGTCTTTGTTAATTCTAAACGGTTTTTCTTTTTCTTTAAACAAAAACCCACAACAAGGGATGCGATGACTTAATGGAAAACTTGAGACCTTTAACAGTTCGTCTTCAAATAATTCTTCTGGTTTATCAGGATTTAGCTCATGAAATCTTATTCGAAAATTGAGCCTGCTATCCGAGCATTTGAGCTGTGTGGTTATAATGTCTTGAAGTCCTTTTTGACCAAATAAAAAAAGATCATTAGTCCGTTTTAACAAATGCATAGTATACAAAAGTCCCATAAGTCCCAGGTAGTGGTCACCATGCAAATGACTAATAAATATACGATTGATTCGAAGTGTCTTGGCTTTGAATAGCGTAAGCCTTTCCTGGGTGCCCTCACCACAGTCTATTAAAAAATGATGCTTGCCAATATTTAGTAACTGAGCGGTATGATGCCTTCCATACGCTGGTGTGGCAGAATTTGAACCAAGTATTTTTAAACTAAAGGGCAATTATTTCCAACTCAATTGTCGTCCTCACCCTCTTTCAGATCGTTTTCAATTTCGTTCATGAAAACCGCATCTATACCTTCCTCAACGGTTGGTAAAATATTCAGAACACTATCAAGCTGCGATATTTTAATCAGTTTGGTAGTATGGTCAGATAGACTAGAGAGAATGAAGATACCTCCATTTTCTTGTACAATTCTATTACCCACTAGTAAAGCACTAAGCCCAGATGAGTCGGTGTATTTTACTTCAGCCAAATCAAGAATAATGTTCTTTACACCCTTGGCATGTATGGTGATCAGTTCAGATTTTAAACCGGGAGCTACACTTGAGTCCAATTTTTCTTCATGGAGCTTTATTAAACTGTATTTTTCTTGATTATCTAAAGTGTATTTCATTTTCTAATTGATTTTAATGCTCTATCGGGTTAACGACCACTAAGGCATTTGGTTGATGGCTTGGTTAATATTTTTTTCGATTCGTTCCCTTATATTAGAGTAGTCCTGTTTTTTAAACTTTTCTCCTGTTACTTTTTCGTAAAGTTCAAGATACCTATCTGAGATCGAATTAACAACAGATTCATTCATTTCAGGAATTTTTTGCCCTTCTTTTCCTTGAAACCCATTACTAATGAGCCACTGTCGAACAAACTCCTTTGACAATTGTTTCTGAGCTTCCCCGTTTTTTTGGCGGTCTTGGTAACCATCTTTATAAAAATATCGTGAAGAATCAGGTGTATGAATCTCGTCAATCAAATAGATTTTATCAGTTACTTTGCCAAATTCATATTTGGTATCAACTAATATCAAATCCTTACCAGCAGCCAATTCAGTACCTCTTTCAAAAAGATTCCTTGTGTAATTCTCTAGTGTGATATAATCAGCTTCACTTACTAGACCTTTTGCAAGAATTTCTTCTCTTGTAATGTCTTCGTCATGGCCTTCGTGTGCTTTAGTAGTAGGTGTAATTATGGGCTCAGGTAATTTGTCATTTTCTTTAAGCCCTTCTGGTAATGCTACACCACAAATTTTCCTCTTCCCATCCTTGTATTCGCGCCAAGCGTGGCCAGCTAAGTAACCTCTGATTACCATCTCCACAGGAAAAGGGTTACATTGAAACCCTATGGCGACATTAGGATCAGGAGTTGCCAACAGCCAATTGGGGCAAATGTCTTTTGTAGCTTCAAGGTTCTTGGCGGCTATTTGATTAAGCACCTGACCCTTGAAAGGAATAGCTTCGGGTAAGATCACATCGAATGCCGAGATCCGGTCTGTGGCAACCATTGCCAGCTTATCACCGAAATAATAGATATCTCGTACCTTACCGCTATAGTAGTTTGTCTGGTTTTTGAACTTGAAATCAGTCCCTTTTAATGCTCTCATAGAATGTTGACAAATTTAACCCAGTACATATAGATTTGAAATACAATTAATAAATTTAAATGACTAATCTAGAGCGGTTATTTTAGTTTCTACCAATTTACCCACTTTATAAACTTCAGTTTTAATTAGCTCGCCATTGTCATCATAAAACTTCCAGTTACCTACTTTTCTATTACCAACAAACTCGCCTGTTTCTACAATAGTTTTATTGACATTGTATCTAAAGTAGGTACCGTGCCTTTTGTCATTTCGATAGGGTGTTACACTTTCCACTTCACCATTGTCAAAATATGTTTTTAAGTCTCCATATTTAACATCATATTTTATTGGAATTTCTTCTTTTATACTCCCATTGGGGTGATATATAAATATAGAACCATTAATACGACCTAATTCATAAGGTTCGGTTTTGGTTTTGATCCCATCATCATTATAATAAGTCCAGATACCATGGGGTAATTCATTCTGGTAGTTCTCAATCTTTGTTAATTTCCCTTGGGTGTTATAAAAAGAGATAGTTTGATTAGCTCCATCTTTCGCTGTTACTATTTCCTTCTCCTTCAAACCCGATGGGTAGTAATGTACATTGGAACCCACCAACTTGCCAGCCAAATAGTTGAATCGATGTTTTAAAGTGCCAGAAGCATAATAGCCGATATTTTCGCCATCTAAAAGACCGTTTTTATAGTGACCAATTAACAAAAGATTGCCTAGTGAATCATAATGTTTATACTCACCTGTCTTTGTGCCTTTATCCATTTCTGAAGAAGTGTCCAGTTTCCCATTGGCGTAAAACGTGTTATAATAACCATTGAGAATGCCACTAAGGTAATTTCCTTCCGTACTGAGCAGTCCTGACTGATAATAAGTTTTTGTAATGCCTGTTTGTTCTCCAATCTTGTAAGTAATTTCCCGTTTTGTGACCCCATCAGGATAATATTCATAAAGTACTCCATCCGGTTTGTCATTTACGAAATATGCCCTACTCCTTAATGCGCCCTGATCATAATAGATTAAAAGGCTATCGGCTAATTTATTCTCTTTGAAAAAAGCCGTTTGTATTAAAAAGCCGTCATCATTATAGACCTTAACGGGGCCATCTTTAAGCCCGTTTTTGAAGTTTATAATCCTTTGTATGGATCCATCTTGATAATACTCTTTAAATTCACCGTTTTTATACCCCTTTTCGAAAGCCCCTTCTGTAGATAGTTGTCCGTTCGGGTAGAATTTTTTATATGGGCCTTGTAAATTGGTCTCACCACCTTTAGTTTGATAGACTTCTTTTAATATAGTTTGGCTCTCATCATAGTAGGTACGTATTTCTTGTTGTGCAAATACTGAAAGTGCCATCAATTGAAGTAGAAGTAAACAAGTATTTCGCATAGGTCAAAAATAAAAATAGCCTTACGAAGAACGTAAGGCTATTACTGTTATTATTTACAATTCATTATAGTTTCTCAATAACAATGGCAGATGCACCGCCACCACCGTTACAAATTCCAGCAACACCTATTTTGCCATTGTTTTGGTGTAGTACGCTGTTTAGAGTAGTAATTATTCTTGCGCCTGAGCAACCTAGTGGATGACCCAGAGCAACCGCACCACCATTTACATTTACTTTTTCTGGATTAAGGTTTAGCTCTTGATTATTAGCAATTGCTACTGCAGAAAAAGCCTCGTTTATTTCATAGAAATCTACTTCTGATGCATCAATTCCCGCATGTTTCAATGCCTTTGGAATAGCCAAAGAAGGTGAGGTTGTAAACCAAATTGGATCTTGAGCCGCATCAGCAAATCCTCTGATTTTCGCAATTGGCGTAAGTCCTAATGCTTTCATTTTCTCTTCACTCATCAATAGTAGGGCAGAAGCGCCATCATTTATTGTAGATGCGTTGGCCGCTGTTACCGTACCTTCTGGTGAAAATACAGGTCTTAATGAGGGAATTTTATCAAACTTAACATTCTTGTATTCTTCATCTTCAGAGATAATAACTGGGTCACCTTTTCGCTGAGGAACCTCAACAGGCACTATTTCTTCCTTAAATTTTCCAGCTTCCCAAGCTGCCGCAGATCTTTTATATGAATTGATCGCATATTCATCCTGCATTTCACGAGATATGTTCATCTCTTTGGCAGTATTATCAGCACAGTTTCCCATTGGAAATTTATGATACACTTCCCATAAACCATCCTGCATCAATCCATCAATTAACTGACCATGTCCATAACCAAGCCCATATCGTGCCTTAGGTACGTAATAAGGAATAGCTGACATATTTTCCATACCACCTGCCACTACAACGTCATTGATGCCAAGCATGATAGACTGAGCACCGAGCATGACCGATTTCATTCCAGAAGCACATACTTTATTTACAGTAGTACAAGGTACATTATAGCCAATTCCTGCACCAATTGCTGCCTGACGAGCTGGAGCTTGACCTAGATTAGCAGATACCACATTTCCCATAAATACTTCATTGACCTCGGAGGCTGCTACACCTATTTTATCAAGTGCTCCTTTGATGGCTATTGATCCTAGTTTTGTTGCAGGTATGCTTGATAAGCTGCCTCCAAAACTTCCTATGGGTGTTCTAACTGCGGAAACTATATATACTTCTTTCATGCGATTTTATTATAAATTGTAAGAGGGTTTTTAGTAGAAACTAACGTTTTCTGAGTGGCAAATTTAAGAAATATTAAAGAGATTAAAAGAACAATCAACAAGTGTATTACCAATCTGGTTTATCAGGATCTTTTTTCTTTGTTGCCTTTCTTTTATTCTGTTGGATATACTGTATCTCATTATTTTTCAAAGCTTCCATTATCATTTTGGCCTTCTCTTCAGAAATCTTCATGTCCTTTAGGTTTTCAGAAAGTGAAGGGGGTTGTTCATCAGATTTTTTTTGATCCTCATTCTCTCCCTCTTTGGGTTGCTCTTCTTTTTTATCTTTCTCTTCTCCCTGTTTCTTTTCTTCGTCTTTCTTTTGTTTTTCCTTGTCCTCCTTGTCCTTTCCTTTTTGATCTTTGTCTTGACCCTCCTTTTTATCTTGTTCTTTTTGGTCTTGGTTCTCCTTATTTTTCTGATCCTGCTTATCCTGATTTTTTTCGTCCTTCTTGTCTTGATCTTGGTTTTGATCTTTATTTTGCTGTTTGTCTTTTTGTTCCTGTTCCTTCAATATCTTTTTAAGGAGTTCGTAATTATATCGAGCATCTTCGTTAGATGGATCAGCTTTAAGCGCCTCTTTAAAGTGATTTATCGCTTCTTTAAATTTTTTATTCCTGTTGGCCATAATACCTAGTTGCTGATGAGCAACAGATTTTACTGATTTATTCCTACTACTGAGTAAGCTGTTGTAATTGCTTTTAGCGTTAGTGGTGTCCTTTAACTGATAATAAGCGTTTGCTAAGTTTAACTTGATATTATCGTCTTTGATTTGTAAAGAGTCGGTAAGAAATTTATAATGTGTAATAGCTTCCTTATAATTGCCAGCATTGTATTCTTCCTTAGCTTGACGTTTCAAGTCATTAACTTTGGCTATGTCGTTAAAATCACCCCAAAGCACGATACTCAATAATATGGCTAAAAAGTGGTTCATATTTTAATTACTTTAACGCTTATTAATATATCCAACAAAATAAGACAAAGAGCTGCTATCAAAAAGTAGTAATACCTATTGGCTGAAACATCAACTTGTCTACTATCACGCAGTTCACCCTCAATCTTGTTAATTGTACTTATTAATCGAGAAACATCATTATTAGTTTCATTTATCTCAAAATATTGCCCATTAGCATCTTTAGCAAGTTTTATTAAGGATTTTGGATCGAGTTTTGTTACAATATCATCACCTTCCCGGTCTTTTTTATAGCCACTTCTGGTCATGAGTTTACTACCGCGCTCTGTACCAACGCCCAATGTGAATAAAGTAATACCCTTATCATCCAAATCTTTCGCTATTTCTGAGGTATTATCTCCAAAATCTTCTCCATCACTTATAAGTATTATGATTTTTGATTTCTGTTGTGACAATGGAGATTGCTCACTATCCAATTTTTCCATCGCCATCTTTAAGGGTGGGCCAAAGTCAGTTCCAGCATTTGGCACTAAGCCTGTATTTAGAGTTTCAATAAAGAGGTTTAATGCATTTTGATCATAAGTGAGCGGAGATTGCATAAATGCTTCTCCTGAAAATATGATTACACCTATTCTGTCAGAGCTAAAAGCATCTACAATGTTTTTTAATTCAAATTTTATTTTTTCCAATCTACTTGGTTGGATATCCGTAGCATTCATTGATTCTGAAAGGTCAACAAGCATGAATATGTCTTTACCAACAGATTTTACTTCTCGTTTAGATTCACCAAAGGAGGGCCCAAGTAATGCCATGATAAGTAGGCTAAAGAATAGTGTTCTGATAAAAAACTTCACGAATATTTTACCATAACTAACCCTTAGCCTTCTGGCCGTAATACTGGCTCTAATTATATAGCCTGTATAAAAGACAATAAACAGTCCAATAAGGAGAATTTCTGTAAATGTCATGGAATATAGCCAAGTCATAGAGTGATAACGTTGTTTAAAAGGAGGCAAATATAAAGAAGCAAAATTGGCACCCAAATACCGACTGTCATAATTAATGTTAAAAGCTAAAATTAACCCGAAATAAAAAGGTTGAATTTTTATTTAGCATGTGCTTGGTTTAGTATTAATAGTTCTTTTATATTTGCACTCTCGTTTTTGAGACGGAGAGGTGGGTGAGTGGCTGAAACCAACAGTTTGCTAAACTGTCGTACCTTTTATCGGGTACCGGGGGTTCGAATCCCCCTCTCTCCGCAAGCAACTTAACAATGGTCCGCTTGCTCAATTTGGTTGAGCCTCTTGTTTAAAGAACAAGAAGATATTGGGTCTGAGTGCAATGAGAACCAAGAAAAGCAAAAAGTTGTTTTTCACAACATTTGGTCCGCTAGCTCAGCTGGATAGAGCAACTGCCTTCTAAGCAGTAGGTCTCAGGTTCGAATCCTGAGCGGATCACTGGAAGAAAAATAAGTTCGGGGCATAGCGCAGTCCGGTTAGCGTATCCCGACTTAGGTCGGGAGGGTCGTATTGACCACCTCGAATTGAGAAGAAGAAATTAACTGGAAGAAAAATAAGTTCGGGGCGTAGCGCAGTCCGGTTAGCGTATCCCGACTTAGGTCGGGAGGGTCGTATTGACCATCTCGAATAGAAAAGAAGAAATTAACTGGAAGAAAAATAAGTTCGGGGCGTAGCGCAGTCCGGTTAGCGTATCCCGACTTAGGTCGGGA
>JBLWUR010000012.1:0-75262 GCA_048268855.1 Fulvivirga sp. | reverse complement strand
TCCCATTCCGAACAGAGAAGTTAAGCCCTTCAGCGCCAATGGTACTGCAATAACATGTGGGAGAGTAGGTCGTTGCCAGATTTTATCAAAAGCCCCTTACTATTTAGTAAGGGGCTTTTTGCTTTTATACCATATTTGGAATAAGTATCAAGGTCGAAGACTTGGCCTAATATTAGGCTCCAACTGTCACCATTGTCATAGTTGATGGATGAAGATAATTTTGAGCCATTTCTCGGATTTTTAATGGAGTAATTGTTTGAATTTCATCTAGATATTTTTGGTAATAAAGACTATCTAGATCATAAAGATATACACTCTTAAATTTTTCTGACAAGGATAATAAGGAGCTGATATCAGACTGGAAAGAACCAATTAAGTGATTTCTAACAGTATCTAATTCCTCATCATTTACTAATTCAGACGAAAGAGTATAAATTTCTTTTTGTATCTCAGAAATGGCAAGTTCCTTATTAGCACCCTTAATATCAGAGCTAATTACAAAAAAGGCATCGTTTTTTAAGGGGACAACACTCGAATGTATCCCATATGTAAGCCCCTTTTCCTCACGCAAATTTTTCATTAGACGTGAACCAAAGTATCCACCGAGTATATGATTGGTAATTACTAAAGATGGATAATCCCGATGCGATTTTTTAACGATTCGTTTTCCGATTTTTATTGAGGTTTGAACGGCATTTTCAAATGGAATATGCTTTGAGCTGGATAAAGTGGGCCCTGTTTCCTTTATAAGTATTGATTCAATATTTTGGAAATCTACTTTACCAAAATGAATATCAATTGAATTTCTTACCTTTTCGGTTATATCTCCAGATAATAGGATTTCGAATGAATTGAAAAATGAATTGAATTGTTTTACTAAATCATCTCTATAAAGATTGTTTGTTGATTCTTCTGTCGCAATTCGTCCATATGGATTGTTTGTATCAAACAATAAATTTCTAAATTGCTTAGAAGCAACGATATTTGTTTTTTTATTCTGTGTTCTTAATTGACTAATGCTAATCTCCTTTTGTAGAGAGATCTCTTTATCTGGAAATATAGGGTTAAGAATAATATCCTTTAAAATGGGGAGCAGATTGTCAATGTATTTATTTAAACCATATAAAGAAACAATGGTATAATCAAATGATGGGGATACTTCCAAATGTGCTCCTCTTTGCGCTATTATACTAGAAATTGCTTCGGCAGTATAGTTTTTAGTTCCTGATTGAAGGCATTTGGATACCAAAGTACTAGCTCCGATTTTTAAATCATTCCAACTACCACCATATCTAAATATTATTTCAAGTTTAAAAAGAGGGTGATTTCCTTGGTTAATAATGTGTATTGGAACCCCATTTTCCAATAAAGAAGATGCTACATTAGGAACATCTATTTTTGCATTTTGGAATTTAACAGGGGGTATTTTCCTGTTCAGCATACTAGTCAGTTACGGAGTCTTCTTTGGTCTTGTTTTTATCAAAGTTGAATAATAGGCTAAATCGCAAGGTTTCTGCAAGTGGATGTTCTTGTTCTTTAGGAACAAGATAGGCAAAGTCTATTCCAAACACTTGATACCTAAATCCAAGTCCCATTGTTAAGTATTTTCTATTACCTTTTTCTGCAGATTCATAAAAATAACCTACCCGAGCAGCAAAGGTATCATTGTACCAGTACTCTGCACCACCCGATAATGTAATCTCCTTCATTTCTTCACTAAATCCGCCCTCTGCATCACTGAATGAACCAAATATACCACCCAATAATGATTTGTCTTTTTCACTATTATCAAATTGTGGGCTTGGAACTAGTAATTTATTGAAATCAAGGGCTAATGTCAGCTTATTGTAAGGATCTAGATTTGTAGTAAATGCTGTACCCAACCTAAAATTTGTTGGTATAAAATCTCTATTGTTCTCATCTGAATAGGTAAGTTTCGATCCAATATTGGAAATAACGGCACCTAATGCCAGATTAGAATTAGACCCAGATAGCAATAAATCTTTAGTGTAATAAACGGCTATGTCCGCTGCTACACTGCTTCCCGGACGAGCATCAGCGCCAGAAGAAGCATTGGTAAAATTACCTGTCAAGTTAGAGTGGATATAACGTGCACTAATACCAACACTAAGTTGCTGTGAAAGCATCCTACTATAGGTAGCGTCAAAAGCAAATTCACGTGGGTTGAATAGCGTTCCCTCGTCATTCGCATCTTTAGTAAATATGATCTCCCCTAAATCAAAGTATTTCATTGAAACAGCTATAGCCTGTTCCTTTGTAAATTTATAGTAACCTGATAGGTAGGTAATAGACATGTCATTAATGATTTTACCTAACCATGGAGTATAAGAAAGAGAAAAGCCAATATCTTGATTGATATGAACCAGTTTTGCTGGATTCCAATGTACAGAATTAGCATCCGCGCTTGTGGCAACACCTACATCCCCCATGCCGCCTGCTCTGGCGTCAGGAGTTATTGTCAAAAAAGGAACTGCAGTAGTAATTACTCTTCTACTAGAATCTGATCCATTAAGGGTAGCAGGATTGGTCACAGGACCACTCTGCGCAAAACACAAAGAATTTATAGAAAGCACTAGCAATAGTGCATTTGTGAAATTTTTCATAAAATGAATTTATGTAGCCAACAAATTTAATTAATTAATGAGAATTAGTTTTTTATAATCCTGTTTTTTTGCCCCGTCACGAATAGAACGAACCGTTACTCTAAATATATATATTCCTGCATCTAATTTGTCACCAGTAACTGATTCTCCATTCCAATCAAACAGGTTAATTTCTGAGGGGCTGTTATCTATTTCAAAAGAGGCGTTAAAGACAGTCCCACTTATCGGAGAAATGATATCTAATATGACATTCAAATTTTCGCCAGCTCTATTATGAGAGAATTTGAAACTTGTACTCTTAGTAAAGGGGTTGGGATAGTTTTTAAGATTGTAAATTACAATTGAATTGGGATCAGCTACAGTAAAGTCAATTCTACTTTCAGATGAATTATTATAGGTATCCCATGCTTTTACCACTATTGAATGCTCTCCTTTGGATAAACCTGTAATTGGAAATTTCAGAGAGCCTTTTTTATATGAATTTAAATGCGCTTGGTAATAGGCATTCATTACAAAAGTCTGCTCACCATCTAGTGTTGCAGTAATATTGTTTCCTAATCCAAATCCTGATAAATTGATACCACTTTCATCTTTGAATGTAGCAACTAAAAAAGTGTTATGACTGACTCCTGAGAGATTTGTATTTAAACTGTCCCCTATGTAAAGTTTAATCTCTGGCCCTTCATTATCAACAGGAGGATTGATAGCAGAGCCTCCAATTTTTAGCTTGATATCGGAGCCGTTGGCGTCACGAAGACCAGTGGACTGATAAGCATATAGATTGATTTTACTATTCCCTAACTGATATGAAATATTCTTGGGTACAATGAACTCAATATCAAATGTACCCTCTTTAACAGTTGACACTCCTTTGAAAATAATATTTTCTCTTGAGTCATAGGTAAAAGGCGGATTTTCATTGCCAAGTGTGGTTTTGGGAATGTCCTTATCATAAATAACAAATGAAACTTCTCCATTAAAGGAGTTGTCTAATGAACTTTGGTTGGTTCTTACTTCACCGGTTAACTTAACCTTCCCTAGTGCTTTTAATGTATCTGACTTGTTGGTATTATCATTAATTGCCGTTATTACAATTTCTTGTGATGGATATGCTAGCCTCAATGAGGGGTCACCTAACAAGGCGAAATTTCTGTTGCCTACTTTATTGAAATCAGTAGCCAAATTAATACTTTCATTCTTTGTAATCTTGAAAATATCTCCGAGACGAGGGTATTCTCCACTCATTTTACTATAAACGGCAGTATAAAATACCTTATTCAATGCAAAATTAGAGCTGGAGCTTACTGGCCGACAGGTACTTACAATTGCAATTCCACCTCCTTTATTACTTGTCACTACCATTTCTCCTCCGGAAACCCTACGAGGGTCGTCATGACGGCCGAATTCGCATGTGGCCGTTACAAATAAGGGCAGTTTGTTATAATTATTCCAGCTTTGAATTTGAGCGATGTCGAGTACTTGCTCTTGCATCCAACCACTCTCACCTCCATGCCCCGTAAAGTTTACAATTAAAGCTCCATTTTCAATGGTCTTATCAAGTTGAGAACTGGCTAATGGAGCACTCTCCCCATTTGGTCTTGAAACTTGTGGAAAATCATCTAAATAAAATTTATTAGGATTGAACGCGGTATAGGTAGTATCTACATAAACCGTTAATTCATCAGCTTGTCTTTGATGTAGATTGAAATCGCCATCATCAGCGACAAATACTACATTATTTTTCCAATCCCCTAGGGTATGTTCATTTGTGGCGTAATTAATTAATTTATTAACTACAGCCTCTGCTTCCTGAGTATTTCTTACCGGTAGTCTACCAACACCAATGTCCATAGTATGGTTGCCACCACTGACTTCAGCCCACTCACCTTCTTCGTCTTCCAGAAATCCGAAATAATCATCAGAAGCATAAGTATCAAGTGGATGCAATGAGTTTCTGGATTCATAAATAGGGACAAAATTTGTGTTCCCACTGATTGTATTTTTATAATCGTAGGAGCCTCGTCCAAATAACAATAGGTATTTAATTTTACCATTTTTGTACAGGTAACGGACGTAATCTCTAATTGCTGTTACATCCTGTCGACCACTTGAAAACTCATTAAACACCTGATCAATGAGAACTACTCGCGATGGGATATTATCATTGTTTGATCTAAAGCTTGCCAACTGATCTGCTTGAGCCTTAAAATTAGGATGTGTAACAATGAGCAACTCAGCATCCGTATTCCCTTTAATATTTTGATTAGGAATGGATGAGATATTAACTGGAACATTCTCAATAGTTGTATTGAATACTATGTACTCCTTAAGAGTTGATGATTGAGCTCCAAAAGAACCCATACTACCGACAAGGTTAAAATTTTGGTAGGTTGGCAAGGTAGGATTGGTAATGTCCCAAATTGTGGAATTAGAAGTCAACCCCTTTAATTGATAGGTGGAATTTGCATTATCAAGACTTTGTAGGGATCTGAAAACATTGAAATTGTCGGTGAGTTCAAGGTGTCTTTCCACTTCGATAAGTATATCATTAAGATACCCTACAGATTGACCGGCACTATTTTTATTGTATGATATTCCAATATCAATTAACTCATTTACACCTGAAAGGTTATTAGTAAAGGTGACTTCATTTTCCTTGCCTTTGATGCTATATCTATATACTTTTTGGGTAAAATCAGGTACGCTTTCAACAGGGATATTTCCTATTGATTGACCATTTAAACTAATATCAAAGCTGGATGGACTAAAAGTTTGAGCCATTACTCTGGTGTGTACTTTAGCTTGGGAATTGGCAACTAGTTTCTTAAATGAGAAACTATAGTCATTAGATAGTGTAAGGTCATATTTTTCACTAAACCACTCTCTCCCCGAAGCAAGTAAATTGTATTTTTCAGCTTTGTAGTAATCGAAATCATGGTAGGTAGTTATTATTGGAAATGACGAACCGAGGTCTGCCTGTTCGGTCAAACGAAGCCCATTATCCCCACCATATGTGATAAAATAATAATTGGCATCTGAGTATAAATTATGCTCATAGGTCAATTCATTATCCATATAAGAATAGGTGTCCCCATCTTGTGCGTAAAACAATATGTAGTCCCCAGAGTTGAATTTGTTGTCAGTTTCCCCACTAATGAATATGGCATTTTGTAGTAAATCAAATGGCCTTTCTATGTCATTTGACTGTGGTAGCATTCCGCCAGGATTGCCATAAATCTTAATGGTATGTGGATCAATGTTGTCGACATCAAACCCCGCATTTTTGAGGTAAGAATAGGTGAGTTTATAAATACCTCTTTTTCCTATTTTCATTTTTAACCAGTTCCCTTTGGCCAATACAGATGACTGCGCATTAAGCTGTGATGCAGCACATAAGGTTATAATGAGTATAATTAGGCCGTAAAGACGAGTCATTAAAATGGAAGACTTGATTTGTTGTAAAGAAACAATATAATATCGTTAAACGTTTCCTAGTCGGGTTTATTGCTATGTATTACGAATGGGATGGTTTGGTAAACAACGACATGAGGAGATAGGCTAAAATAATCAATGGCATGGCAACTAATTTGAATACAATGATGAAGACTATACTAAGTATCAAGAAGAGAAAACGAGCTGAATTATCCTTCCAACTGTAATTTTTAAATTTCAGTGCCATTAACTCAATTGGTGCCACAAGTAGGAGCGAAAAGACCACTGTTATGCCAACAATGACCGATACATTGTTGAAAATAGGGTATTGATCAAAAACGAAAATCAATGAAGATAGAAACAAGGCATTGGCTGGTGTGGGTAGCCCAATAAACACAGTTTCCTGATTTTCGTCAACATTGAATTTGGCAAGCCTAAGTGCAGAGAATATAGCAACTAGGAAGGCTATATATGGGAGATAATTGTCAACATGTGCACTTATTAATTGGAATAAAATCACTGAAGGCAAAAGGCCGAAAGTTACCATGTCGGCTAAGCTGTCAAGTTGTTTTCCAATAGGTGAACTAACTTTAAGTAGTCTGGCTGCAAACCCATCAGAAAAATCGAAAAGCATAGCTAACCAAATGAGATAAACACTAAGAGTCAGCTCTCCATTAAAACAAAATACAATGCCTACGCAGCCACAAAACAGATTGGCTGAGGTAAGGAGGTTAGGTATGTGTTTAATGGGATTCAATTATTAATAGCGCAAAATGGGTTATACTTTTTCTCATGGCCGATGGTGGTATTTGGGCCATGACCACAATGAACCACAGTATCGTCCGATAATTTAAACATTTTATTATGGATGCTTGCAATGAGAACGTCATGATTGCCACCGGGTAAATCTGTTCGGCCGATACTTTCACGAAATAGGACATCACCCCCAATACAGATTTTTTCATCCGTATTATAAAAAGCTACATGCCCGGGAGCATGGCCTGGTACAAACATTATATCGAGATGGCTGTTCCCAAATCCGATAGTATCACCTTCTTTCAAATATTTATCTATGGTCGCTTCTTGATAGTTTTGAAAGCCGTAGTTGGGGGCATATACCTTAACGGCTTTCAAAGTAGCTTCATCCAATGAGTGGACTTCTAAGCCTATTTTGAAATGATTTCTAACAAAGTAGTTTCCTAGAATATGATCAATGTGGCAATGTGTATTTAATAATCGAACAACTTTGAGCTTATTCTCATCAACATATTTCAGTAATTGGTTCTGTTCATGTTTTTCATAGCACCCAGGATCAATGATGATACATTCTTTTGTTTCGTCAAAAAGTAAATAACTATTTTCCAGAAATGGGTTGAAAGTAAAAGACTTAACTTGAATCATTTTTTATATGCTATGCTTTTGATCAATTTTAAGGATTCAAAACTACGTTATTTTCAATAAGAAATAAGGATGACTGAAGTAGACTTCATAATTGTAGGTCAAGGATTGGCTGGCAGCACATTGTCATACCAACTTACAAAGTTGGGCAAGAAAATTGCTGTCTTTGACACTCAGCGTGAAACGTCTTCTTCTTGGGTGGCAGCGGGTTTATATAACCCAATAACAGGTCGTAAAATGACTAAAACCTGGCGAGCTGATGATCTGTTTCCATTTTTGAAACAGTATTATTCAGAAATAGAGAAAATTTGTGGGGAGACTTTATTGAATCCGATGGGAATATATAGACCGTTTGTATCTATTGAAGAACAGAATGAATGGGAAGCTAGAACGGCTGATGAAACTTATGAAAAATATATTGAACGGATCAATCAAAAAAGTGAATTTTGGCCAATAAAGGATGGTTTTGGAGGGATTCATTTAAAACAATCCGGATTTCTTGATGTTAGGAATTACTTAGCAGCAATAACTGGTATTCTTAAAAATAAAGGAGTTGTGTATAATAAAGTGGCCTTTGATATCGCTTTAATGAGATTGGACAGAGATGGTGTAAGGTATAACGACATAGAGGCAAAAAGGGTGATATTCTGCGATGGAAGAGCTTCAATGGAGAACTCTTACTTTAAATGGCTTCCATTCAAGTTAGTAAAAGGAGAAATATTACATATTGAAAGCAAAATGACGCTGAATAAGATTATAAATAGAGGTGTATTTGTGATTCCCCATACAGAAAATCATTTCCGAGTAGGGGCAACATATGATAATTTTGACCTAACTTTATCAACTACTCCCAAAGGGAGATTGCAAATTGAAACTAAACTTAAAGAGCTTATTGACGTTGAATATGCTGTAAAAGAGCAGTATGTTGGCATCAGGCCTGCAACACGGGATAGAAAGCCATTTATTGGCATTCACCCCAAATACAAGTCAGTCGGCATATTTAATGGGTTAGGTGCAAAAGGTGTTTCATTGGCACCTTATTTTGCCAACCAATTTGCGCAGCATTTGGTCAATCAATCAGCGCTGGATAAGGAAGTAGACATAAGCAGGTACTTCTCATTTTATAATGATTAGGTGTCGGTGACGCAATATGAATAAAATAAAAACGCTATATCTATTGATTGCCATACTGGTATTTACACTACCGGTTTATGGTCAACAGACACAGGAAAAGTTTGGTAGAAATCGTATTCAATATACCGAGTTCGACTGGAAATTTCTTAGTTCAGATAATTTTGAAGTTTATTACTACGGAGGAAGTGGAAAAATCGCGAAAGAAATTAGTGAGTTTCTTGAACAAGAGTTTGACCGGATCACCGATTTAATAGGCTATCCTCCTTATACAAAAACCAAGTTATTTCTTTACAGTTCTGTTTCTGATCTTCATCAAAGTAATGTTGGCATTGGTGAGGGCACTTTCGAGCCGGGTGGAGAAACTCAATTTGTAAAGCCAAATATTGAGGTGGCCAATCCAGGTAATATTGCAGCACTCAAGCAGGAGCTACTTACCAAAGTATCTTCACTTATGGTAAACGAAATGATGTTTGGCGGAAGCCTGAAGGACATGTTTCAAAGTGCTGTTTTGCTTAATCTACCAGAATGGTTTATTGAAGGGGCAGCATTATATGTAGCACAAGGTTGGAGCATTGAAATGGATGATTATGTTCGGGAACTGGTTAATACCAAATCAGCTAGAAAATTTAATAGGTTACGTGGAAAGGAAGCTGCATTGGCAGGACAATCTTTATGGAATTTCATAGCTCATAAATATGGGCGGAGCAATATCTCTAACATTTTAAATTATACCAGAATAATCCGTAATCAGGAGAAAAGTATTGCGATCACACTAGGCATTTCGTTTGATCAATTAATGTTAGAATGGCAGAATTTTTATATTGACAATGACCGGCAAGTCAAACAGAATTATCTAGAAATTAACAAGGGGCTATCCCTTACTGGGGAGAAGAATAAAAGAAAGATAGTTTATGATCATGTAAAAATAAGTCCTGATGGTACTCAGGTAGCTTATACCAAAAATGATAATGGCAGATATACTGTAATTATTAAAAATGTAACTACACAAAAAGAAACAGAGGTAATAAAGGGTGGGTATAAAGTAATAGGACAACAGGTAGACTACGGGCTACCTATTTTGGATTGGGCTGATGATAACACACTTGGAATTATTCATTCTAAAAATGGACAAATGATTTTTGTGTTATATGATTTGCAAACTAACAGTAAATTGCCTCGCGTGTTAAACCGCCTAGATCAGGTGAAAAGTATGGAGTTCTCTGAAAATGGCCGATTAGTCATTGTGAGTGCCGTGGTGCAAGGAAGGAATGATCTTTATTTATTGAGTACGAGACGAGACAGGACAAAACGTTTGACTAACGATGTATATGACGATCTATCTCCATCATTTATTCCAAATACAAATAGCATCGTATTTAGCTCAAATAGGGTGAGCGATACTTTGGACACAAAAGAGAATAATATTGAATCTGTCAGTGATAATTTCAATTTGTTCTATTATGATCTGGACACTACAAAAAATGTGTTGTACCGAGTTACCAACACGATAAGTAAAGACACTAAACCAATCGCGTTAGACGGGAATAGGATATTCTACCTAAGTGATCAAAAGGGAATAATTAATATTTTTAGTTATGATGCCTCCAGTGGAATTTATGCTCAAGTCACGAATTTTTCAGGGAGTATCAAAAACTTTGATTTGGATTTCAAAAACTCTCAACTAGCCTTTGTTTCTTCCATCAAAGGACGAGATCTGGTTTATTTTGATGGTGATTTCAATTATAATCAGCAAATTTTTACTCCACAAACATTGCGTCAACAGGTGCTTCAAGTACAAGAATTTAAAGCCAAAAGACAGGCAAAAAGTACGGAAGGTCTGACCATTGAGCAAATTGTAGAGCAGCGACTAGCAAATAAGAAAAAGGAAAAGGAAAAGGAGCGGGAACTCAATAGAGACTCTCTTTTAGTATCGGGGGATCAAGATTCCACGAAAGTGGAGGTAGATACTTTGTCAAGTGATCCTAACATCATTGATACTGACAATTACAGTTTTGATTCTGAACCGGAAGTTCTCCCCACCACTGACGAGGAAGAAATAGTTAACACTGATAATTACGTATTTGACGAAGATATTTTACGTGCAGACAAAACGGATTCTTTCCTAGCACAATATAGACAAACCAGAGAAGATAAAAGGATAAGTGGTCCATTTCCATATCAGAGCAGATTTAGTTTTGATAATTTGCTTACCTCATTTGTAATTGATCCTTTAAGAGGATTTGGCATTTTACTTAATGTTGAAATGAATGACATGCTAGAAAATCATAAATTCTCTGGAGGAGTAATGAGCCAACTGGACTTTAGAAGTGGAGATATTTATGCTGAGTATCAGTACCTCAAGTCGCGTGTAGATTTTAACGCACGTTATGACCGAAGTGTGATTTTTTGGGAAAATGAATTCAACTTACATCAGTATAGTAAGAATACATTTGAAGTAGGGGCTTCGCTGCCATTAAGTACTAAGGCCCGAATAAGTGTGAAGCCCTTTTATATGGTCACTAGGTTTGAGGATCAGGTACCAACTTCGGTTAACAGCCCAGTTAAATTTGTTCCAATTCAATCTGACCAATACTTAGGGGGTACAGCCGAATTTGTTTACGATAATTCTATAATAAATGGAATGAACCTAATTGAAGGTACTCGAGCCAAAATTTCCCTTCGTCACTATGAGGGTGTAAATACTAAGGAAAATAGTTTCAG
This sequence comes from Fulvivirga sp., assembly GCA_048268855.1. GTDB lineage: Bacteria > Bacteroidota > Bacteroidia > Cytophagales > Cyclobacteriaceae > Fulvivirga. The sequence continues at coordinate 63,953 of JBLWUR010000012.1, read as the reverse complement.
CAATTTCCATGTTGACTTACGTCATTATCAAAAAATTCATCGTGAAATCGTATTTGCTACAAAGCTGTACTATGGATCATTCTTTGGAAGAAGTCCAAAAAAATATTTGTTAGGAGGAATGGATAACTGGGCATTTAGAAGAGTCAATAGAGATGGCAAGGAAAATCCTTTACAAGAAAGAAGTGGAAGATCAAATTATGACCTGTTGTTTACTGAATTTGCTACTAATTTAAGAGGGTTTGCCTACGCAGAACTTTATGGTAATAATGTGCTGGTATTTAATGCAGAGTTGCGAATTCCAATAATCCGTTATTTGAGTGGTGGACCAATCAGCTCTAATTTTTTCCGTAACCTTCAATTTACAGGATTTTATGACATAGGGTCATCTTGGACGGGTAAGTCTCCATTTAATAAGGACAATCGAATAAGCAATGAAGTAGTATCGGAAGGAGCCTTTACTATTGATTTGCGTAACTACCGAAACCCATGGTTGTATAGTTATGGGGTAGGTCTCCGTACCATGTTACTAGGCTACTATGTGAAGTTTGATTTGGCTTGGCCAGTAGAAGATTTCGTAGCAAATGACCCTCGATTTCAATTCACATTAGGATACGATTTTTAACTCACTTAATTTTAGAGTTAATCTCAATTTAGTCTCTTTAAAGTATGCTCAAATCAATGACCGGCTATGGTGCCGCCAAACTCACTAATGGTTCGCTAACCATAAATGTGGAGGTTAAAACCCTGAACTCTAAATTTTTAGATCTCAATCTTAGAACCCCTAGAAGTATTTCAGAAAACGAACTTACACTTCGTACCCTTGTGTCGGACATTTTGGAGCGTGGTAAAGTTTCCCTTTCTGTAGATGTTCAGAATGAATCGGAGACGGAGCTTAAGCAAAAATTTAATGAAGCACTTTTTGTGAAATACTACAAAGAGATGGAAAAACTTGCTCAAAAAGTAGGGGCAAATGAAAGCGAAATTTATAGAATGGCATTAGCTTCACCTGACGTGATTGTTAATACTAATAGTGAGGAAACAGCAAAAAGTAATTGGGAAGATATTCTAAAATTAATCAAGCAAGCACTTGAACAATGTGATCAATTTAGGATTAAAGAAGGTAAGGTACTACATCAAAAATTTGAAGGCTATATTAAAGCTATAGGCAATTACCTTAAAGAGGTGGAGGCCATTGATCCCCAACGTGTGGAAAAGGTCAGAAATCGAATTTATGGCAATCTGAAGCAGTTTGTGGAGGAAGAAGGACTTGACCAAAATCGTTTAGAGCAAGAAATGGTTTATTATATTGAAAAATTTGATATCACTGAGGAAAAAGTACGACTCAGAAATCACCTTGATCATTTTGAAGAAGTACTAGATGAGGACCAGAGTTTGGGTAAAAAATTGGGATTTATTTCACAGGAGATTGGCAGAGAAATAAATACCATTGGCTCAAAGGCCAATGACTCTCAAATGCAAAAGCAAGTGGTCTCCATGAAAGAAGAGCTTGAGAAAATTAAAGAACAGCTATTAAATGTACTTTAGAGTACTTCTAATAACTTCTCTAGTCCGATACCTCTGGAAGCCTTGATCAAAATGGTTGAATTTTGAATAGAATGATTTCTAATTTTATTTATTAAATCGCTTCGATCTTCAAAATAATGGGCCTTGGGCAAATGTTTTAGAGCGGGTTCGATCAAAGGACCACATAAATACACTTGGCTCAGGTTCATTTCTGAAATGATTTTCCCTAGATTTTCATGCTCGCTAGCGCTGTGTTCCCCCAATTCTTTCATGTCACCTAGTATCACAACTTTATTTTCAGCCTCTATCTTGGCCATATTGTCAAGGGCTGAAAACATGGAAGTGGGGTTAGCGTTGTAGGCATCCAAAATAATAATATTTGTACCTCTTTTGATTACCTGTGAACGATTGTTTTCAGGAATATAATTGGCAATACCCTGGTTGGCAGCCTTTGGGCTTACCTCAAAATATTTAGCGACAGAAAGTGCAGCAGCAATATTTTCAAAATTATAAGCTCCAATTAGGTGTGTTTTCACTTCTTCATTATTCTCAGCTGTAAACACAATTTCTGGTGCGGCCTTCACAAATTCACAGTGGTAGTAATTGCTTTTGTTTGGATAAAAAAGAGGGTTTTTAAATCGCTTCGCCATATTAGATAATATCTCACTATTTGAGTTTATCCATACTGCCCCATTGTTTTTGATTAAGTGATTATACAGTTCACTTTTCCCTCTGATTACTCCTTCTATTCCACCAAAACCCTCAAGGTGGGCTTTGCCGATGTTGGTAATCAATCCGTGTGTTGGATTGGCAATGGTACATAGTGCCGCAATTTCTCCTATATGGTTGGCGCCCATTTCAACAACGGCAATTTCATGTTCAGGCATGATTGACAGTAAAGTCAACGGCACACCAATATGATTATTCAAATTACCTTTAGTGGCAAGCACCTTGTATTTGGGAGAAAGAGCAGCAACCAAAAGCTCTTTGGTGGTTGTTTTGCCGTTGGATCCCGTTAAGCCAATAACCGAAATGGTAAGTTGTGCACGGTGATGTTTCGCCAAGTCCTGCAAGGTTTGCAAAGTATCGTTTACGACTATACATCTTTCATCAATGGCAAATGCATTATCATCAATCACGCAAAAGGAAGCTCCTTCATCTAGTGCTTGTTTAGCAAATTTATTGGCATCGAAATTCGGGCCTTTCAAGGCAAAGAAAATACAGCCTTTGGTAATTGTCCGGGTGTCGGTGCTTATAGTTCTGTTTTGGAGGTAGAGTTGGTATAAAGCTTCAATCATGGAAATGTAAGTATGCCTAAAGTTATGTTTAATTTTTAAATTAGATATTCAAAACATCAATCAGGACGCACCGTTAAATTAACTTTGCTATCTCTATGCGTATTTACATTTGTGTCCTTTTTTTAAGTCTTTCCGCTAACAGTATCAGTCAGGTTTATGTTATTGATGAGAGCATACCTGTTGAAATAAATGGAAAAAACCTTTCCAATGCATGGGCTGGTGGGCTGAATGCCGGTCAGTATAGCACCATGGATGTCAATGAGGATGGCATTGATGACCTTATTGTATTTGACAGGACTTCCAGCAAAATCAATGTTTTTATAAATGTAGATGGAAATTATAAGTACCAACCTGAATTTTCGACACAGTTTCCAACTGGAATTAATAACTGGATGTTACTTCGCGATTTTAATGCGGATGGTAAAAAAGATATTTTCACTAGTGACCCATTAGGTATTCGGGTTTATGTCAATCTATCTGAAGGGGATGGCTTGAAATGGCGATTATTTAATTCGCGAGCGCCTCAACCCTCACCCCTTTTAACTAAAGGATTTTCTGCTTCTCCAATTAATATCCAACTTAACGGCTCGGATATTCCATCCATTGAAGACATTGATAGTGATGGTGACCTAGATATTTTGGTCTATAGATTTTCCTCTACTTCTACTATCGAATTTCATAAGAATATGAGTGTAGAAGTGGATGCCAACAATGACTCATTAAGGTTTGAACGAATTACTCAAAGTTGGGGGGATTTTGTAGAATGTATATGTGGCGTTTTTGGATTTTATGGCGAGGCCTGCCCACCGTTTGGTGGTGGTAGGACGGAACATCAGTCGGGCAAATCCTTATTAACCCTCGATGTGGATGGTGATGGTGATTATGACGCATTGGTAGGAGAAGAATCATGCCCTTTTCTAAACTATCTGCCCAATATTGGTGACAGCCAGAATGCATTAATGAATACCTCAACACAAGATTTTCCAAATGCTACTGATCCGGCAGCATTATATATATTTCCGGCTGCTTACTATGAAGATGTTGATTTCGATGGAATCAAGGACCTGATAGTAGCGCCAAACGTAGCTGCCAATGTTAATTATAGTGTGGATTTTAAATCGTCAAGTTGGGTTTATCACAATAATGGAACTACTAGTCAGCCTTCTTTTTCTTTGGTTAAAAAGAGTTTCTTGCAGGATCAAATGATTGATTTTGGGGAGAATGCGTCACCCACCTTTTATGATTATGACAATGACGGTGATCAAGATCTATTTGTAGGGAAAATGATCAATCAGGTTGGACAATTGAGGTCCTCCATTGAGCTTTATAGAAATATAGGGACACCCAACCTACCACGTTTTGTTTTGGAAAATGCGGATTTCCTTTTCTTTTCACTCCTAGGTGGGATTAACATCAAACCTCAATTTGCCGATGTGAATAATGATGGACTTGATGATTTGATTTTCAGCACTACTGAAACGAATGGATTTTCTACAAGTATTTATTATCTGCTAAGGAAGGGTGGCGGTTTCTCGTTTGACACACAAGCCCAAATTTTGTTTGCAGGCATCGGGATGGAAGAAAATTATAAAGTATATGATCTGGATGGTGACGGATTAATGGATTTGCTTTTAGGCCGATCAACAGGAAGATTAGAATACCATAAAAATACTGGCAGTGCCGAACAGCCTTTATTTACGTTAGAAGACCCCTCATTTTATGATCTTGATTTCAGTCCGTTTAGACAAAATGCAGCTTGTGACATAGCGGACTTGGATGCGGATGGCAAGCAGGATTTAGTGATTGGAGATGCACGCGGTAATATCACTTTTTATTCCGACTTCTTGTCCAATTTAAATGCGCCCTTAGCAGGCGAAATCGATTTAATAAAAGTGGGGGATAACGTTATATCGGTGAATATGGGAAGTAAAATAAAGCCAGTTGTTGTTAACTTGTTTAATGCAGATAAACCAGCCATTGTACTTGGAACTGGCCAAGGAGGTCTTTCTGTTTTAAAGAATGAAGCAGCGATTGAGAATGATTCTAATTTCCCAATGGTGATTTACCCTAATCCCGTGCAGATAGGTGAAGAATTGATTATCACATCCTCCCGAACGATGAGGGTGAATATCGTAACCATCAATGGGCAGGTGGTTATGAAAAACCTCTTACTGATAAAAGGCGAAGAAAATAAATTGAATATTAGCTCACTAAAGGAAGGCCTTTATATTGTGACTCCTGAAAGTGCTGATATTGATGCTGTACGATTTGTAGTTATTCGCTGATGAATTTATTCCTACACGTAAAACTCATCGCAGATCAGCCTCTATTTTCACCACCGCTGTCGATTTCCAATGCCATCTATACCGATATTGATAATTTCTCTGAGGCGACTGTGGTCAATACCTGTTTACAAGCCATTGATAATTCAGAAAAGCTTCTTGTCCATTTTGACTGCCAAACCAATGTTGAACTCGGTAGTACAATGCGGTTATTTAACAAAATGGCTCAGTATAAAAAGCCGATGAAAATAGTCTTTAATGGGGATCATCCCATGTTGAATAAATTATTAAAACGGTTCGGTGAGAAGGTGGAAACGGGAGGTGTTGAAATGGTAGATGTGGCGGGGGAGTTTTTTATGGAGTGATCTGCCGGCTACATTCAGTTGATAGTTTGCCATTTTTTCACCTCGCCCTCCAAGGTGAATGAACGATTCCAAAAAATTATTGAAAGCCATCCGATTGCTGAGCTTGGAGTCCTCAACTGCTTCGAAGAAGCAAAGCGGGCTGGCCCGCCAGAATACCGGGCGCGTGTAGGCCAAGCGGGCAGAAGGATGATTCTGGCAAGCGTTTTTGGACACTTTTTGGGCGAATGCAAAAAGTGTCAGAAATAAGCGACTAGCCTATCAAAGTACTATTTACTGCAAGCCTTACTCGAGCAAATGACCTTTTCTTATTGGTGACAACACCAACAAAGGGCAAGTGCTACTAATTCAGGGATACCGGAACAAGTCCGGTAAGGTTTTAGCCACTTCCCCCCTTCATTTTTTGAGGCCAAAAAACGAAGCAAAAAAGCCTTGAAAAAATTCCGCCCTACGTCCAACACACAAAATCCAACCCCGCTGTACCGTCACACACCGCCACGCCATTTTTTCACCTCGCCCTCCTTGAGGAATGTACGTTTTCAAAATAATTATTGATCCAGCCACGAATAACGATCAACTTCAACACAAAGAGGAAAAGGCACCTTCGTTCTACCCACCACGCCAAATGCTTCGTAGAAGCAAAGTGGGCTGACAGTCAGAATACCGAGTGTGTGTAGGCTATGTGGGGGGAAGGATTATTCTGGCAAGCGTTTTTGGATACTTTTTGGGCGAATGCAAAAAGTGTCAGAAATAAGCAATTGATATGGTCAAGTCTATTATACCACAAGTCTTGTTTCAAGCTAATAGTCTAATCTGTAGGTGACTGCTTTCCACATTGCTTTAAAGGAGAGCATTTGATTACCAACTTTTCCTAAGATCTGTGTCTGCATTTTTAAACTATATCTTATCGTCCTCTACTTCCATAAATCTTAATTTACTTCCATATAGCACCAAATTCTTTCATAATCAGTGCTAATCAATTATAATTAGTAATGTATTTGATGAAGGCAATTATACATAAGCACTACGGTTCTCCTGATCTTCTTGAATTAATGGAAGTGGCTAAACCCGTTCCTAAAGGTAATGAACTGCTGATCAAGGTACACGCTACTACTGTAAACCGCACCGATTGTGCCATGTTGAGAGCGAAGCCATTCATTATGCGATTCTTTACAGGATTGATTAAGCCAAAGAATCATATACTTGGAACTGATTTTGCCGGAGTGATTGAGGAAATTGGCCCAAAGGTGATGGATTATAAAATTGGCGATAAGGTTTTTGGTTTGAGTGACAGTGGATTGAGTTCTCATGCTGAATACATGATATTCCCTCAAGATAAAGCCCTGGCTTTAATGCCTGACAATATCACCTTTGAAGAAGCCACAGCTAGTTTGGAAGGCACACATTATGCGTACAACATGATCAATAAGTTAAGGCTGGTACGAGGAGATGAGGTGTTGGTTAATGGTGGTTCCGGAGCCATTGGATCTGCGGCAGTACAATTGTTGAAATATTATGGTGCAAAGGTGACTGCGGTTTGCGACACAAAAAATTTAGAATTGATGAAGTCATTAGGAGCAGACACAGACATTGATTATGAGAAAGAAGATTTTACCAAGAGAGATCAAAAGTATAATTTCATACTAGACACAGTTGGTAAAAGTACATTTGGCAGGTGTAAACCACTTTTGAAGTCTAAAGGCGCCTATATTTCATCAGAGTTAGGGCCGTATTCGCAGAATCTGTTTTATGCGCTTTATACAGCAAGGATTGGGGACAAAAAGGTTATTTTCCCCATTCCGTTTGATTGTAAAAGAAGTGTAGATTTAATCAAGAAATTAATTGAAGAAGGAAAATTCAAAGCTGTAATTGACAGAAAATATCTATTAGATCAAACGGCCGAAGCATTTAAATACGTTGAAACGGGTCAAAAAACAGGAAACGTAGTTATTGTTCTAGACCAAAAATTGACTTAAGCATGAAGGCCATTACATACAATAAATACGGATCACCGGATGAGCTTAAACTAGAAGAAGTTGCAAAGCCGATTCCTAAGGACAATGAAGTCTTGATAAAAGTGCGAGCGGCATCTATAAACTCTTGGGACTGGGATCTTTTGAGGGGTGAGCCATTTATAGTACGTCTTGCAGGTGGTGGAATAAAAAAACCGATAAAGAAAATTCTTGGTTGTGATGTTGCCGGACAAGTAGAGACAGTGGGAAATAAAGTAAAAAACATCAAGGTTGGCGATGCGGTGTTTGGCGACATATCTCAAAGCGGTTGGGGTGCTTTTGCGGAATATGTATGCGCTCCTGAAACGGCCCTGATGCCTAAACCGATTGGTATGACATTTGAAGAGGCGGCAGCGTTACCGCAGGCAGGAGTTATGGCCCTTCAAGGCATTCAAGATTATGGCAGGGTAACTAATGGACAAAAAGTATTGATTAATGGAGCCGGTGGAGGTGTCGGTACTTTTGCCATCCAACTGGCCAAAATGTATGGCGCTGAAGTTACTGCGGTGGACCATACTAATAAACTAGATAAAATGCAGTCGTTGGGTACTGACTATGTTATTGATTACACCCAAGAAGATTTTACTAATAGCGGGAAACAGTATGACTTCATACTCGATGTGGTAGGACATCACTCTCTTTTTGACTACAAGCGTTCATTAAGGGCCAATGGAATGTACAGAATGGTTGGAGGTAATACCAAGCTCATTTTCCAGTCATTGCTTATAGGGCCTATGATTTCAGTTTTTGGGAGTAAAAAAATGGGCATTCTTGCTCACGAACCCAACAAAGGACTTGATACTTTACTTGCGCTGTGCGAATCTGGTAAAGTAGAGCCAATCATTGATAAGGTTTATGAACTCTTCGAGGTTCCCGCAGCACTTCAGCGACTGGGGGATGGAATGGCTTTTGGGAAAGTAGTTATTAGGATGTGAAGCAGGCAGGCGCAAGAGATTTCTATCAATTGGAGGGGAAAACAAGTTAGTTCTTTATCAAGTCCTCATTTATACAAACGAGGACGTGTGGTGGCACAGATATTATCTATCTGATAATCCAATAAAAATCATTAATCCTCTCTACTCGCCCTTCATTTTTTGAGGCCAAAAAACGAAGCAAAAAAGCCTTGAAAAAATTCCGCCCTACGTCCAACACACAAAATCCAACCCCGCTGCACCGTCACACACCGCCACGCCATTTTTTCGCCCCACCCTCCTTGAGGAATGTACGTTTTCAAAATAATTATTGATGGGATTGAAACCCAGTTTTCAGAGCTTCCTAATTTCACTCAGTAATAAACGGATGTGAAGTTTATTTTCTAATCTCAAACCCATCGGCATCCAATTGAGCCGGGAATTTTGCTCGGTAAGTGGTTAACATTTCTTTGGAGAGGGTAACTGTTTTGATGGCTTCTTTTTCATTTTCCAAATAAAGCACTTCGCCTTTTGGATCATAAACTCCTGAGTGTCCATTGTAGGCTATGTCATTGCCGTCCTTACCCACACGATTTAATCCTGCACAGTAGGCAAGGTTTTCAATGGCACGCGCCTTAAGTAAGGTGTCCCATGCCACTACTCTGACAGCGGGCCAATTGGCTACATACAGAAGTAGATCATATATCAGTTCACCGTTAGTGCTTTTGTTCCTACTCCATACGGGGAATCGAAGATCATAACAAACTAAAGGACAAATTTTCCAACCCTTGATCTCCTCAATAATTATCTCCTGTCCACCCGAAAAATGTTCGTGTTCATTGGCCATACGAAACAAATGGCGCTTGTCATATTTGTTCCAAGTGCCATCAGGCCGCATCCAGATTAGCCTGTTGTAGTAGTTATTATTTTCTTTTATTATAAAACTGCCCGTAATCACTGCCTTGGTTTGTGCAGCCATTTGCTTCATCCATTTGAAAGTAGTGAGGTTCATTTGTTCGGCAACAGATTGGACATCCATGGTAAAGCCGGTATTGAACATTTCGGGGAGCACTATTAAGTCAGTGGGCTCATCGATTTGCCAGATCTTCTCCTCAAACATGGCCAGATTGGCACCACTATTTTGCCAGTGTAGTTCAGACTGTAGGAGGGTGATTTTTAAATCTTGCATAATATTTCAGCGGCCTTTTCTAAGGTTTCTTCACCTTTAGCGAAACAAAATCGTAGTACTTTGTCATCCTGCTTATTTTGATAAAATACTGATATTGGAATGGAGGCAATCTTATGTTTCACAGTAAGCATTTCCGCCATTTTCATATCGTCCAGGTCACTAATATTTTTGTAAGAAAGCAGTTGGAAATAGGTACCGTGACAAGGGATAATATCAAAGCGAGATTCTTTTACGTGGGCTTGAAAAAAGTCTCGTTTCTCCTGATACATATCTGCGATCGTTAGATAATTCTCTGGATTTTTTAGGAAATCAGCTAGTGCATATTGTACCGGTGTGTTTACGCTGAAAACGAGGAATTGGTGTATTTTTCTAATTTCCGCACTTAAGGCAGGTGGAGCTACTATATAGCCTACCTTCCAGCCTGTAGCATGAAAAGTTTTTCCAAACGAGTAAACTGCTATGCTTCGCTCACGAAGTTTTGGATACTTAAGCACACTTTCATGTGTCGCTCCGAATACTATATTTTCATAAACTTCATCACTCAATACAATTAAGTCATGCTGTTCGGCAATTTGCTCCAATTGTTGCAAATCATTGCTAGTCAATACCGAACCACTAGGATTGTGTGGAGAATTGACCATGATAATTTTGGTCTTAGCTGTTATTTTAGATTTTACTACATCCCAATCAATTGAAAATTGAGGCTGAGTCAATGGAATGTGTATAGGAACTCCGCCATTTAATCGAATAGCTGGATCATAGCAGTCATAAGCAGGATCAAACAAGATCACCTCATCACCTTTGTAAACTAAGGCAGTGAGAATGGCATAAAGTGCCTCTGTAGCTCCTGCCGTTACTGTTACTTCTGTGTCAGGATTGGGGGCATGACCGTATTTCAATTCTAACATTCCGGCAATTTGTTCACGCAATACTGGCACGCCCGGCATGGGAGCATATTGGTTTAGGCCTTTTTTCATGTAGCCATTTACCAGCTCAATGAGTTCTGATGAAATAGGAAAATCGGGAAATCCCTGAGATAAGTTAATAGCACCGTTTTCAGCTGCCATTTTAGACATTACCGCGAATATGGTGGTACCTACATCAGGGAGCTTTGAAATAATTTGCATACTATTTCGGGAGCAATACTCTGTACTCAACCTTCATTTTTCCTTTGGTGATATTTTGAAGTTTTCCTTTTAACATCCTTTTTTTGAAAGGTGTTAAATAATCTGTGAAAAGGACCCCTTCTATATGATCATATTCATGTTGAATGATACGTGCTTTCATACCATCATATTCTTCATCATGGAATTCCCAATTTTCATCATAGTACTTAATACGCAATTTGGCAGGCCTTTCTATCTCTTCACGAATGTTGGGGATACTTAAACAACCTTCTTCAAACGCCCATTTGTCTCCAGTTTCTTCAATAATCTCTGGGTTGATAAATACTTTTTCGAAATCGGCCAATTCTTCGTCTTCCATTGGGGTACCATCCACAACAAATAGTCGGATGCTTTTTCCTATTTGAGGTGCCGCCAAGCCTATGCCATGGGCCGCTTCCATAGTTTCAAACATGTCGTTTATCAAGTCATGAAGGTCTGTTCCGGTTTCTATCTCCTTGGCCTTTTTTTTCAAAACCGGGTCACCGTAAACAACGATCGGGTAAATCATTGGTCATTTATTAAATTAAAACTGCACAAAAGTAACTAATTTTCAAGAAGAAGGGTTCGCTTCCATGTAGGATTGCAATATGATAGTTGCACTTAATTTATCAACGGTTGATTTATCCTGTCGAGCTTTCTTTTTTAAACCACCATCTATCATTGTTTGAAAGGCCATTTTACTAGTAAATCGTTCATCTACTTCTCTTATAGGCATATCGGGGAATTTTTTTTTGAGTGCCAGAATGAACTTCCTTACTTGATCAGTAGAATGTGTATCGTTGTTCTGAAGGCTTTTTGGCATTCCTATCACTATAGTATCCACCATTTCGTTGCTGGTGTAAGCGCTCAAGTAAGTCAATAAAGTCTTTGTTGGAACGGTTTCAAGAGGTGATGCTATTATTTTTAAGGGATCAGTTACTGCCAATCCCGTTCTTTTAGTGCCATAGTCTATGGCCAAAATTCTTCCCACTAATTGTATTGTATTTTTTGATGAAAATTATCACGTACACTTTTTTCAAGAGCTAAAGCCTTTAGAAACAGGATTTCGTTCTCAATTTTAGCATGCGTTTTTAGCTCTTTTTCCAATGACTCTAACTCTGCATACACCACTCTGATGTGCAGGGGCGTATCCGAACTAATGGAATATTGATTAGTTATTTGACGGATACCCAACATTTCATCGTCATGTTCTTTGTGCTCGGCTGCATATTGTGATAGTCCATGGCGCTCCATTTCAAAGTACATTTTCGATAAATTTCCTCTTCCTTTTAAAAATGAGTCAAGGTTAAGAATATAAGAAAAAAGCGTGTCCTCTTCTTGATAAATGTGATGAATAAAATCTTCAACAAACAAAGGAAACACAAATTTCAAATCTTTGGTTATCTGAGCTAATTTTGATTTATCGGTATTTAAATTTTCAATGAGCTTACCGATATAGGGTAATTTTTGCTTGATAAAAATGTAATGTGTGTGCTTGAGATATTCAATTACTAAATCAATGGGGAATTCATTGACGGACACTATATCTTCGCAGTGGGTATTCAATTCTAGTCGCCTCACAACCGTTTCAAGCTTTAGTCCTTTTTCAGCACAAGCCTCTTCAAGTGTTTGTTCAGAGTAGTTGTAAAATTCGATGCCGAAATAAAAGAGTACAGAAGCATTAATGTAGTTACGGTCTACAATTTCAATGATCCGTTTTTTGTTGAGGGTACACATTTTAAATTAATCTTGGATATAAATTTACACAATCGTAATTAAATAATTGGCTAGTTGAAGTCGAGATATTGTACTAACAAAATATTTTCAATTATCGTTATAGACTATATTATTACCTAGATTTGAAAATAAGGGTATAATTGTAAACACAGGCAACGAAATTAATTCATAAAGTGAGCGAATATAAAAACACAAAATACCAGATAAGGCTTCCTATTATTTTGACCATTGGATTGGCAGCAGGAATATTTATTGGCGCAACATTCAGCGACTCGCCCCCCGTTCAAAATGACTTAAATAAGGACATTCAAAAATTTAAGGAAGTACTTACGATGGTCGATCGTAATTATGTCGATGAAGTAAATACGGATGACCTAGTAGAGGATGCAATATCACATATGCTTAACAAGCTTGATCCTCACAGCTATTATATATCAGCTAAAGATAGAGTGGCGGCCGATGAGGAACTGCAAGGGAATTTTGAAGGAATTGGTGTGGAGTTCAATATTTTCAGAGATACGATTGTGGTGGTTACTCCATTGAGTGGAGGCCCTAGCGAAGCACTCGGTATTATGTCTGGGGACAAGATTATTACCATTGACGGTAAAAACGTAGCTGGTGTTGGGTTTACCAATCGCGATGTACAAAAACATTTGAAAGGCCCTAAAGGCAGCAAAGTAGCAGTGGCAATAAAAAGAAAGAACAGTAAAAAGCTTATTCAATTCGAAATCATTAGGGATAAAATTCCCCAGTATTCGGTTGATACTGGCTATATGATAGATGATGAAATTGGCTACATCAAAATCAATCGATTTGCCGCGACCACTTACGATGAGTTCAGAGCAGCCTTAATAAAACTGCAAGAAAAAGGAATGGACAAACTAATTCTTGACTTACAAGGAAATGGTGGAGGTTACATGAATCAGGCTATTAATATAGCTGACGAATTCCTATCTGGAGATAAAAAGATAGTGTACACTTTGGGGAAAGAATCAAGGTTTAACACGCAGGCCAATGGACAAAGAAAAGGCCTTTTTGAAGAAGGAGCGTTAATTGTGTTAGTGAATGAAGGAAGTGCTTCTGCTTCTGAAATTGTGACGGGAGCTCTTCAAGATAATGATCGTGCCCTTGTGGTGGGTAGAAGAACATTTGGAAAAGGACTTGTTCAAGCTCCAATGGATCTAAGTGACGGTTCAGAAATGCGCCTAACGATCTCAAGATATTATACACCTAGCGGAAGATCTATCCAGAAACCTTATACCGATATGGATGACTACTCCAAAGATATTTTATCTAGATATAAGCATGGCGAGTTTTTTAGTGCTGATAGCATTAAATTCAATGATTCTTTAAAATATAAAACACTTTCAGGTAGAACCGTATACGGAGGTGGGGGTATCATGCCTGATTATTTTGTGCCATTGGATACTGCATCAAATTCCCCCTATTTAAATAAATTGTTTGCCAGTAATTCTGTTCAAGAGTTCGTTTTCAACTATGTGAATAAGCATAAAAAGGAACTCAACGATATGGCTTATGAACAATTTTATAAAAACTTTGAGGTGACCGATGCGATGCGAAATGCACTTGCTAAAAAAGGCGAAGAGAATGATATAAAGACTGATGCTGCGGATATGAATAAAAATAAAGCTTTATTCAACCTGCACATTAGGGCGCAAATAGCCCGACAGATTTGGAACAATGATGGCTTCTATCCTATCTTCAATCAGACCAACGAGGTGTTAAAACAGGCTATTAAGTTATTTGATGAAGCTGGTAAATTAGACAGAACAAAACTTTGAGATGTATTATCATAAATTAGGAGAAATACCACACAAAAGGCACACCCAATTTCGACAAGAAGATGGTAGTCTTTATAAAGAAGAGTTAGTAAGTTCCTTGGGCTTTTCAGGGATATATTCGAATCTATACCATGTCACTGAACCAACACGAATTAAGTCAATAGGAGAGGTGGAGCCCTTTGACAGTAAGTGTGTGGAGGATTATGGTTTAAGACAAACGCACTTGAATACTTCTAAAATTGGAGTGACTGGCAAAGATTACCTCAGTGGAAGAAAGGTGCTTTTGAAAAATACTGATGTGGCTATTGCCTTGTGTAACCCTGAAAATCGGGTGATGGATTATTATTATAAAAATGCAGAAGGTGATGAAGTAATATTTATCCATGAAGGCAGTGGTGAACTTTATTCTCAATTTGGAAAAATTAAGGTAAATAAAGGAGACTATGTGGTGATCCCAAGGACCGTAATATATAAGTTCAAGTGGAATGACGGACCTTTGAAGCTGTTAGTAATTGAGTCTAAATCACCTATAGAAACTCCAAGAAGATATCGAAATGAATTAGGTCAGTTGGAAGAGCATTCACCTTATTGTGAACGTGACATCAGACCACCTTCTGAACTGATAAAAGAGAATAAAAAAGGAGAGTACCTTATAAAAATAAAAAAACACGGACATCTACATACCTATAAGTATGATCATAGTCCGTGCGATATCGTAGGATGGGATGGCTTCCTATGGCCTTATGCCTTTTCTATTAATGATTTCGAACCTATTACTGGAAGGATACACCAACCACCTCCTGCGCATCAAACTTTCCAGGCAGCTGGATTTGTAATTTGTTCTTTTGTGCCGAGGTTATTTGATTATCACCCTTTGTCTATTCCTGCACCTTATAATCATTCCAATATTGATTCGGATGAAGTGTTGTACTATGCCGAGGGGGACTTTATGAGCCGTAAGGGCATTGATCGGGGATCGTTTACACTACACCCAGGGGGTTTGCCTCATGGACCACATCCGGGCACAGTGGAAAAGAGCATTGGAGCCAAGGAAACCCATGAGCTAGCTGTAATGGTAGATACTT
The DNA here is from genome assembly GCA_048268855.1 of Fulvivirga sp. Classification (GTDB taxonomy): domain Bacteria; phylum Bacteroidota; class Bacteroidia; order Cytophagales; family Cyclobacteriaceae; genus Fulvivirga. Next base: position 48,606 of record JBLWUR010000012.1, on the reverse strand, counting down.
TTAAGCCATTATTCTTAACGGAAGCAGCTATTGAGTATGTGGATAAAAATTATCCGATGAGCTGGACGGAGTAGGGTATAGAGTAAAGACAATTTTACTTTGATGGTTTCGTGAGACACGAACCAAGGATTTTGTCCTTCCAGCCTCCCTGACCCCGTAAGCGAAAAAAAACTATAGTATTAATGTGGCATGGAAGCTTGCTGTCAGATAAATCTGCAAGGTCTCCCTGGTTTTTTACCGCTCCTGTAATTTTCAAATGTGCCTTGAAACCCACCATTTGACTTATCGTTCATATCCCTTATCCATATTTTCAATGGATAATAAAAGAGATATGAATACAATATATAAATTGGGCATGGGTCTCATGGTTGGGGCAAGTGCGATATCGTGTAACGATAATGATGTTTTGGTCGAGTCTAAAAAGATACCTTCTAAAGTATTTTTTAGTGAAAATGTAAGGGTGGCAGAGAGCTCCGCAGGAGTAAGGATTCCGATTGTGCTAAATAAGCCTGCCATCGCTAGTGGTGAAATTTTAATTGGATTTAGTACTGAGTATATTGATGCGTTTGATTCCAATCCACAGTCAGACACGGGCTATTTGAAAATCCAAGTGCAAGAAGGTGATACAGAGGCAGGGTTCACAATCTACCCACACGATAATGATGTTGTCAATGATGCCATTACAATTGATTTCAAAATTTCGGAGGTATCAGACGGATTTGAAATAGGAAATAGTAATACCCTTGATTTGACTATAGAAGATGATCCGAGCGATGTTGATCCGATCACTTTGTTAGGTATCCCTAAATCGTATGAGACAACTACGGGAAATTGGAGGGTTAAAAAAACATATGAATATAATGAAGAGGGGAAATTAAGTAAGGTTTTTTGGGTGACAGAAACACCATATTACCGCTCAGGTACAGAAACCTACTATTATGACAGTGAAAACATAATTTCGAGAATTAATTACTACCCAAATTCCGATGTATATTTTTATATAGAACAGGGTCGTGTTGTTAAGTCAGAAAAGATTGAAAACGATATAAAAAAATCATATAGCTTATATGATTACGATGCAGCTGGCAACTTAGGCGGTATGGTTACTTATCACAGACAATCTGATGGAAGTTATGCTGAAGGACTCACACACATTTATTTGTTTTGGAATAGTGGTAACATTTATAAGCATATGACTTATTCAAAGGATGTAAATTCCGATGAACATATTTTACTGTCTACCAAAACATTTGACACATATTTGAATGCAGATAATCACTTTCCAATGATTGAAACATTTCCTGGTGTTAATATGCAACCAAAGTTGCCCTCGACATACAAACTTGAAGAACATGGTTATGTATTCAACTATACAATCAGCTATGAGTATAACGATGCTGGTTATGTCACTCGAAGAAATGTATCCTCAACTAATGGTGGTAGTGAGTCAACCTCCTATGAATGGTATTAAAACTTAAGTTTAGAGATCTTATCTTGTTTAAGGTGAGGTCTCTAAATTAGTTTATTACTAATTTTTTTGTTTCGATTTCGAAATTTCTTCCAGATAATCCAATTGTAATTCCTGAATATCTAACATTCTTTTGTTTTGATGAATGATCAGGTGGTCGAGTTTTTCGTGTAACAATCGGATTTCAAGTTCAGCTTTCAGGTTGATTTTATAGTCATTTTCACTTCTTGCTCTGTCCTTTTGTTCTTTTCTGTTTTGACTCATCATAATTATTGGAGCTTGGATTGCCGCCAAACATGATAAAATCAGGTTAAGAAGAATGAAGGGAAACGGGTCAAAAGGCTTTGTTGTGAGTACCCAAATATTAATGGCCATCCAAATTAGCAAGAAGGAAAAAAAGAAGATAATAAACGTCCAACTACCTCCAAAAGTGGCGATTTTGTCGGCCATCCGTTGCCCAGTAGTAAGTTTAAATTCAATTTCAGGCTCAATATTTTCGGAAAGCAGGGTATTACCATTAATGGCTTTTATCACTTCTTTTTCCAATTTGTTGAGTTCTTTACTCTCCTTTTTAATCATTGATTCCAAATACTTCTTTCTATAGGCACTCAAACTTTCTTGGGAAATATATTTTTCAGAAGAGAAATCCGGAAAATCCTTTTGTATAAGGTTAATCAACTGAGGTTTTAATGAGAATCCCTGGACAAGATCTTTGGGGTCATATTCTCGTTTTGTAATATAACAAAGTTCCTTTTCCATTATAAATGTTGTTTTTACTAATCTAATAAAATTAGTTACAGCGATATGAGTGCCAAGTGAAAAGTTGTTGTCAATACTTTCACTCGCAAGGATTCGAAAAATGAACTGGGATAACCAGAATAATCAAGATTCATATTGTTAATTCTTGTCAGAACGTTCATCTTTGAATTGGATGGAGTTATTATGGTTATTTACCGGTTTGATAGTGGGTGGTTTGGCTGCCTGGTTTATTGCAAAATATAAGTTTGCCAGTGAAACAGGCGATTCTGGCAGTCTGCAATTAGAAAAAGAACGTGTCAATGATCTTAGAGCGGAGAATGCCTCGCTAAAGGATAATCTGGAAGCGGAAAGAAGCAAAGTAATAGATCTTAATCAAAGCCTGGCGACAACAGAAGCCGATTATCGAAACCTTCAGGAAAGATTGGCAGAGCAAAAACAAGAGCTCAAAGGGCTTCAGGAGCAGTTTTCTGTTCAGTTTAAAAATCTAGCCAATGAAATTTTCGAAGAGAAGAGCAAGAAATTTACTGATCAGAATAAAATCAATATTTCAGAAATACTAAACCCCTTAAAAGAAAAGATCAGCGATTTTGAAAAGAAAGTAGAAGTCAACAGTAAGGAAAATCTGCAGCATAGCACTGCTCTACAAGAGCAATTGAAAGGGTTGAAGGAGCTGAATCAGCAGATGACTAAGGAGACTGAGAACTTGACCAAAGCGTTGAAGGGGGACAGTAAGGCGCAGGGAATGTGGGGAGAAATGCAGATTGAATTGATTCTGGAAAAGGCAGGCCTACAAAAGGACGTTCATTATTATAAGGAAAAGAATTTCAAGGCCGATGAAAATCAAAATCAGCGCCCTGATTATATCATCCTATTGCCTGATGACAAGGCCATTGTATTGGACTCTAAAGTTTCATTGACAGCTTATAGCAATTTTTTTAATGCTGAGGAGGCAGACCAATCACGCTACCTGAAGCAGCACATGGATAGTATTTACACCCACATTAAATTGCTGAGTGATAAAAAATATCAGAACATCCACGATATCAATCAGCCTGATTATGTGCTGATGTTTGTGGCGAATGAACCTGCTTTGATGGCGGCTTTCAAAGAAGATCATCAATTATATGAAAAGGCACTGGATCGACATATCGTTCTGGTAAGTACCACAACACTGATGGCTACCCTGAGTACCATTTCGTATATATGGAAGCAAGATCTTCAAAATAAAAATGCCATTGAAATTGCCCGTCAGGCGGGAGCCTTATACGATAAGTTTGTCAATTTCTCGGAAGACCTTATTAAGATCGGAAAGAGTCTGGACCAAACTAAAAGTATCTATACCGAAGCCTCTAAGAAACTGTATGAAGGCAATGACAATCTGGTAAGGAAGACGGAGCGCTTGAAGGAGTTGGGCGCCAAGACCAGTAAAGCCATTGATCAAAAACTTATAGACAAAGCCGGGAACTAGGCTATGAAAGGAATTTCCACCAATGTTATCCGACTAAATAAGAGATATAAACTCAAAAATTACGGAGAAATCACCGAATTCGAAGTAATGGAGTTTTTGAATGAAGGTAATTTCAGGCTGAAGGATATTCATACCCTGGAAGAGTATCAACTTGATGAATTAACAGCCTTTGGTAAGGGGAAAGATTTTGAAATTAGGGAGATTTAACTTTTTTGCTTAGCAAACTCTTTGGCATAGTAGGTCAGGATGATATCTGCCCCCGCTCTTTTTATACTCAATAGTACTTCATTCATAATGGCCGTTTTGTCGAGCCAGCCTTTTTCTGCTGCAGCACACACCATGGAATATTCACCACTGACATTATAAGCTGCAATCGGAAGGTCGTAATTATCTTTTAGCAATTTGATCACATCTAAATAGGCCAGGGCTGGTTTAACCATCAGAAAGTCTGCACCCTCTTCAACATCTAGATCTGCCTCAATGAGCGCCTCCCGTTGATTGGCCGGATCCATTTGATAACTTTTCTTATCACCACTCTTTGGTGCGGAATCCAATGCATCTCGAAAAGGGCCATAAAACGCACTTGCATATTTGGCAGTATAAGACATGATTGAAACATTGGAAAATCCACCTAAATCTAGTACCTCTCGAATGTAACCCACACGACCGTCCATCATGTCAGATGGCCCAATAATATCAATGCCGGTTTGTGCTTGCGCCAGCGCCATTTTACCTAAAATTTCTAATGACTCATCATTGAGAATGTTGCCATTTTTATCTACTAAACCGTCATGTCCATCAGAACTGTAAGGGTCCATAGCCACATCTGTCATTATACAGGCTTCAGGAAATTCGGATTTAATGCGCTTAAGTGCGGTCAAATAAAAAAAAGTGTCATCATAACTTTTGGTAGCCACCTTGTCCTTATGTTTCTCTTCAACAACAGGAAAAATATCAAAGCTCTTTATACCTAGCTTCATGCATTCATCCACCTCTTTGAGCATATGCTCAATACCCAAGCGATGTATGCCAGGCATGGAATCTACTTCTATTTTTTTATTGGCACCTTCAAGTAAAAATAATGGGTAGATTAAATCCTCTGCATAGACTTTGTTTTCACGCACCATATCACGAACTACAGATGATTTTCTATTTCTGCGAGGTCTTATATTCATTAATTAAGCGGGTAAAAGTGTAAGTGGAATGTTCTCGGGATTATAACCTTTCGGGAATCGTTTAATGCAGAATCGCATACCACACACAGAAACAAAAATTGCTAAGGCGGAAGGGACAATAAACACCAACGGATTAGTCTTAATTAACATAATGCTTAATACACATGCCGTAAGAATACCTAAAATAATAAATATTCTAGTTAAGTACTTAAATGGTGTTGTGCCAAATTTAAATTTTGCAGCCTTGTTGTTTTTTAGATGCAAGTGAAGCACTCTGATAAATGAATTGTAATGATTGAATTGATCAATTAATTCTTTTGAATCGGAGTAGTTTTTACTAGCTATATAAAGTGGTTTCTGATCAACGATGTTGAGCGTACAAGAATATTCTCCTGGGGAACAAAAACCACCTGGACTATTTAACCAAACTTGATTAACAGCGCTATATTTATACTTATAGGTTGCCCCATCCACTATTAAGTTAAATCCTTCATCTGTTAGGACGATTTTCCTTAATTTATCTTTTGGCGAATTTTTGAACACGTACTCCATAAGCCAATTTAGCTTTATTTTTTTTGAAAATTGTTAATTGTCTTTTCAATAATATCACAGCATTCATGAAGTTGTTCTTCTGTCATTACCAAAGGCGGTGCAAATCTTATGATATTACCGTGTGTGGGTTTAGCCAAAAGGCCGTTTTCCTTAAGAGCAACACAAAGATCCCAGGCAGTCGAGCTATCTGGGGAATCATTAATTAATATGGCGTTTAATAAACCTTTCCCTCGGACTTTGTTAATCAAGCTAGTAGTTTTTATAAACTTCTCCATTCGTTCTCTGAATATATTACCCAACTTACGGGCATTCTGTATCAGATTCTCATCATAAATAACTTCTAGTGCAGCCATGGCAACTTTAGCTCCAAGTGGGTTCCCACCAAAAGTACTTCCATGTTGCCCGGGCTTAATGACTTCCATAATGTGATCATCAGCAAGTACTGCTGAAACTGGGAAAACCCCTCCAGAAATTGCTTTACCTAAAATAAGCATGTCAGGTCTTGTATAAGTTGCCTGCTGCTCACATTTATTTTCACAGCTACAATCGCCACATACTCTTAGCAACCCGCCAGTTCTGGCAATGCCCGTTTGAATTTCATCAGCCATAAATAAGACATCAGCCTCTTTACAAAGAGATGCAGCTTTCTTGATATAACCATCATCTGGCACAAATACACCAGCCTCACCTTGTATGGGCTCAACGAGGAAACCAGCAATATTTTCTTCTTTTAAAACTTTTGCTAAAGCATCAAGGTCATTATAAGGAATTTTAATAAACCCGGGAGTATAAGGTCCGAAGTTTTTGCGAGCATCGGGGTCATTAGAAAATGAGACGATGGTGGTTGTACGTCCATGGAAGTTTCCATCACACACTATAATCTTAGCTTCATTTTCAGCAATGCCTTTTTTCTCATAGGCCCATTTTCTACAAATTTTTATGGCTGTTTCCACCGCTTCAGCACCCGTGTTCATCGGTAATACCTTATCAAATTTAAAATATTCGGTGATGTATTTTTCATAAGGGCCGAGCACGTCATTATAAAATGCACGTGACGTTAATGTCAATGTTTCGGCCTGGTTTTTCAAGGCATTTACAATTTTTGGGTGACAATGGCCCTGATTGACCGCACTATAAGAAGAAAGAAAGTCATAATATTTTTTTCCTTCTACATCCCAAACATACACTCCTTCTCCTCTAGCCAACACCACGGGCAGAGGATGATAATTATGTGCACCGTGCTTATCTTCTAATTCTATGGCTTTTTTGCTTGTTAGTGTATCAATCATGGTCTTATAAATTTAATTACAAGTCAAAATTACTAAATTTGCGAACTCAAAAAAAGCTGATAGATGATCAATGGTAAATAATATTTGGAAACGATCTTTGATATTTAAATTACTTTTTGCGATATTTGCAGACCCAAAATAAAAAGGACTATTTTAATTTAATAATTTATAAAGAGATGTCACGAGTTTGCCAGATCACAGGGAAGAGACCTCAGGTAGGGAACAACGTTTCTCACGCAAAGAATAGAACAAAGAGGAGATTTAATCCAAATCTTCAAAAGAAGAGATTTTTTATCCCTGAGGAAGATAAGTGGATAACATTGAAAATTTCAACTTCTGCGCTTCGAACAGTCAACAAGAACGGCATCAGTGCGGTTTTGAAAAAAGCTAGGGCTAACGGAAATACATTAGTATAACCGGTCATAAATAATATAATATCATGGCAAAGAAAGGTAACAGAATTCAGGTAATAATGGAATGTACAGAGCATAAAGCTACTGGTCTACCTGGTACTTCAAGGTACATTACCACTAAGAACAGAAAGAACACAACCGAGAGATTGGAGTTGAAAAAATACAACGCTGTTTTGAAGAAAATGACAACTCACAAAGAAATTAAATAATCATGGCAAAGAAAGTAGTAGCATCACTGCAAAAGGCAGAAGGTAAAAATTACGCAAAAGTGATTAGAGCGGTTAAGTCTGAAAAGTCTGGCGCTTATACCTTTAAGGAAGAGATAGTAACACTTGACAAAGTGCAAAGTACATTGTCTAAAAAGTAATATTTACTTTAAAATATTGTTTAAAAAAAGTCCCTTCTGGGACTTTTTTGCTTTATTTGAATATCCACCAGAACAAGAATTAAACATGGCGATTTTCGGAGGTTTATTTTCTAAAGAAAAAAAAGAGTCTCTTGATAAAGGTCTTGAAAAAACCAAAGAGAGTATTTTTTCAAAATTAGGGAAAGCAGTAATTGGCAAATCTAAAGTTGATGAAGAAGTACTTGACCAGTTGGAGGAGGTATTAATTACTTCTGATGTAGGTGTGGATACCACTATCAAAATTATTAATCGAATTGAAGAAAGAGTAGCTAGAGATAAATATCTCGGTGTGGACGAGTTGGATAAAATCCTTAGAGAAGAAATTGCCGCCCTTCTATCAGAAAATAATACCCAAGACCTAATTGATTTTACGATTCCAGAAGTAGAAAAGCCTTATGTAATTATGGTGGTTGGGGTCAATGGTGTTGGTAAAACCACTACAATAGGTAAGTTGGCGGCACAATTTAAGAAAGCAGGGTATAGTGTTGTACTTGGCGCAGCCGATACTTTTCGGGCCGCAGCAGTTGATCAGCTTATTCTTTGGGGTGAACGAATAGGTGTACCCGTAGTTTCAAAAGGAATGAATACGGATCCCTCAGCTGTGGCATTTGAAACAGTAGAATACGGGGTAAAAAATAAAGCTGATGTTGTAATCATTGACACGGCTGGCCGACTTCATAATAAAGTCAACTTGATGGGTGAGCTGACTAAAATTAAACGTGTCATGCAAAAATTTGTCACAGCTGCACCCCATGATGTGATGTTGGTTCTTGACGGTAGCACAGGACAAAATGCCATGATCCAAGCTAGAGAATTTACTAAAGCCACTGAAGTTACCTCGCTTGCGATTACAAAATTGGACGGTACGGCTAAAGGTGGTGTTGTTATTGGCATTTCTAATGAATTCAAAATACCAGTTAAGTACATTGGTGTTGGTGAAAAGGTCGATGACCTTCAGGTGTTTAATAAGATGGAATTCGTGGATTCCCTGTTCAAAAAGCAACTGAAGTAATCCAAAGTATTTAATGAATTTGGCTCGATGTCTCGAGACTAAGATAATATCATTAACATGTGTTTGAATAAATCATTTTAGAGCTTACAGGCTTTGTGGTCAGCGATTTGAAAATACTCAGATGGGTAAAAATAATTACAATGAGCTATCAGCTTTTGTCAATTATAATTGAATACATTGCAGCAAAATTTTAATTCATCGGTATTTAAGTAGTTCCCATAACAATAGACCATTAGAACAATGACTGCGAAAACAACACTTGTCGGCCTTCTTTTATTTTTCAATGTAACAATTTCACAAGCCACTGATTATTATTGGGTAGGTAATGGCGGAGTATGGACGGATTCATTACACTGGTCATTGAGTTCCGGTGGTGCCGTTGTTCCAACTACACCAAATGAAAACGATAATGTATTTTTTGATGCAAATTCCTTTTCACTTCCCGGTCAGGTTGTTCAGGTTTTAGATGATGGAACAAGTGAAGGCGTGAAATTCAAAACAATGGATTGGAGAGGCGTTACAAATTCACCAACATTTCAAATTAGGGCTGTCAGCTCTCCTTGGATCACCAATAGTTTAACAGGATCAATTTATTTTGAGGATGAAATGGTTGTTGATTTTCATCATGCTGAATTTGAAATGAGCAGTGATGTGGACTTTGACCTTGATACAAGGGGCCACTATCTGGGTGAGGATTGTTGGTTGGCGTTTAATTATGATAGTTATTTGGGTCGCCCTGGATATAATGTTATATGTAGTTTACTTAGTGATGTCAATAATGCATATGTATTTATTAATCAGGGAACCTTAAAGACGAATGCTCACTCAGTATCTATTCAACCGGAAGGGTATTTTTGGGTAAGAGGAGATTTGTCAGGGGCTACTGCTGACATTACGGGCTCGGTCATTGATGTCGGAGGAAATTTGACTATTGATAGTTTGAATGTATTGATTGATGATAATTCAACTATAATTGCCCATGGTCGAATAAATACAAAGACACCATACAATTTCAATCATTTTGTTGTTTCAGATTCAGTAACGTTAACTGGTAGCCATACATTTACAACTTTAGAAATTAATCACGGGGCGGAACTTGTACTAAATGGCACTCAATCGGTCGAAAATTTTATTGCAGGGGGATCGAATGCAAATCCATTCAGACTTACGGGTGGTACAATTACTAAAAACAGTGGTGAAGTAAGCGTTTATGGAGGTTATATTAAAGACAATATTGCTACCGGGGGTGCAGTATTTAATGCTTACGGATCCACTTCTGATGGTGTTGTTACTGGTTGGAATTTTATTCAGAACAATCCAGCAGATTCGCTGGCATTAGTAGCGATTTATAATTCCACAAATGGAGCGAATTGGACTAATAACAGCAATTGGCTCACTGGTCCAATAGGTACTTGGTCTGGAGTTACTATAGATGGTGGCCGTGTTACCCAATTGATATTAGGTGATACTGATGCAACTCCACCGCAAGTGGGCAACAATCTTGTAGGGACTATACCCGCTGAAATTGGTGATTTGGATGCACTTCAATACCTGACCTTAGCAGGAAATCAACTTTCAGGGACAATACCTGTTGAAATAGGGAGTATGACTAATCTTAAATATTTACTACTGTTTTCCAATCAACTTACTGGCTCAATCCCATCTTCTATTGGCGATCTTTCAAACTTAATTTGGTTTTATGTGGATGAGAATCAGTTAAGTGGCGAGATCCCCTCAACCATTGGAAATCTAAGTAATCTTGAAGTACTGTCTTTATGGAGCAATACATTGTCAGGAGCAATACCATCTGAATTAGGCAATCTGAATAGCCTAAATTATATGTGGATGCATCAAAATCAACTAACGGGCAGTATTCCTTCAACATTTGGAGACTTATCAGCTTTATTTGAACTTATACTGCATACCAATCAACTAACAGGCAGTATTCCTGCATCAATTGGTAACCTGACAAACCTGTATAGATTGGATTTTGCAGTTAATCAATTAACAGGGGCTATTCCACCTGAAATAGGTAACCTAATCAATTTGAACTATGTTGATTTTTCACCAAATGAACTAACAGGTGCTATACCAATAGAATTGGGAAATTTAACTCTTTTGGAAACACTTTGGCTCAACAATAATAATTTTACAGGTAGTGTACCTACGCAATTTGTCAACCTTACAAATCTGCAGAATCTGTATTTACAAGGTAATCAGTTGGATAACCTTCCAGATTTGTCCTCATTATCATTGACCACATTTAATGTGAGTGGTAATAATTTCACATTTGAAGACTTGGAGCCAAATATGGCTGTTACATCAATTCAATATATTCCACAAAACGAACCTGTTGATATTGAAATTGATTCTTTAGTGGCTGCTAATACCAATATTTCATTCTCTTTTCCGATAGGGGGAGCATCTAATCAATTCACATGGTATAGGGATAGTACATTATTAGTTGATAGTGTTAGAAATGAAATTTTTATTGCTCAAATAAATAGGGATAATATGGGTGAATATTATGCTGAAGTAACTAATTCAGTGGCACCTGGTCTTACTTTTCATTCAGCACGTAAGAATGTGATTGCAGTGGCAGATATTGAGGGCAAACTTTTAGCTTCTTCTCAAGGTGAACCTATTACAAATGGAACTGCTTCATTATTACTTGTAACTTCTGCTAACGGATACGATACGTTGTCTATCCAACAAGTAGGTTCTGATGGTGCTTATACTTTTGAAAAAGTAAGATTGGCAGATTATATCATTGTTGGTTTTCCTGATACGTTAATTTATGCTGAGGCTATTCCAACTTACTATCCAGGGACAGACCTTTGGGAAGAGGCTGACACCTTATTTCTTCAAGATAATATGTCTGGAATTGATATTATTGCCCAATTTGACAAGGAAAATCCGGGTGGGGAGGGCATTGTAACGGGTATCTTTGAAGAGGAAACGGGATCTAATGGTGGACGTGTTGAGGCTAGAGATAGAATTCAAGGGGCAGGCGTGTCAATGCGAAGGGGGAGACGAACCAGTAGAGGGGAAGGAATTGTCTACGATTTAGTGGCACATACTTTTACCAATGAAAATGGCGAATTCAATATAAAAAACTTACTCCCGGATACTTACAGGATCAATTTCCAATACCCCGGTTACCCAATGGATACGTTAACAGATGTAGATATAGTAATAGGAGCTGATGCTAAAACCAATAAATCAGTAGTAGAAGCGCTAGTAAATGATGGAAAGATAACAGTGAGACAGCTTGTCATCCTAGGTATTGATGTTTCGAACAATGTTAAGGTAATGCCCTTTCCTAATCCGACAAGTGATGTAATCCATGTTAAATGGGAACATAGTACTAAAGAAGTACAAGCAATGCTATTTGATGCGTCAGGAGCAAAAGTTTTGGAAAGACAGCTCTCCACTACGGATAATATTATAGATGTAAAACAATTAAATAGAGGGACTTACATACTTAGAGTCAATTCTGTTGATGGTACAATTAAAGGGTTGTTTAGGGTGATTATTGAATAGTACACTTTTAAGAGACGAAAAGATGGCTATTTAACTTTTGGTACTACAGGAGAATATTTCCTAAAGGGTATCCTAAACATCAACCAATACTCAAAACCCCATCGAGATTCTGCTTCTGCTAATCCATAACCTGGAATCCAATAGGGAGACAATTCATTATTGGCATGATTGTCATTTACATTAAATTTGAAACGGGCGGTATACCCGGTCCAGAGGAATTTATAAATGCGCACTTTCATTCCAGTAGTAATCTCATACCAACTACTTTTAAGAGTAGTATTTTCAGCGAAATTGGAACCGTCACTCCAATAATCATTAGTATAATCAAATATAATAATATCAGAATAATTGGCCTTAGCATATCTGAATCCTACAAAAAGGGCACTATGATCTGGGTCCCGCTGTAAGAAGTTAATATCTGGACCTACTTTAAAAAATGAACCTTCATTGATATAAATGAAATAAGGGTCATTCCATTGACGCTCAAATTTACCGTATTCAAAATTTAGGAAATACCTATGGATGTCAATATCCGCATTAAATTTCCATTGTCGGACTTCGCCTTGGGTAAAGGCCTTGATTCCATTTTTTACCACTGCTTGTCCATAACTCACCAAATCCATACCTACCCTTATTCCAGAAGGAACAAATTTTAGTTTGTCAGTTTTGACGGAATCAACTTCTTGCGCTTGAGATGGACAAACGAGCAGTAATAATAAAATACTAGTTATAAATCCTGATGTTCTCATTGATTACCCCTGGTGTTTTAAAGTTGATGAGTACATTAGAATTAACCACCCTAATGGAATCGAAAGTATTTTGTAACGTTCTTATATTAGTATACAGTATCTCTACACCACAATTTTCGGTGATTATTCTTGATACAACATCATATCCAATTTGCACGGTGTCCGTGCCAAATTCTGTATCGAAATAAGCTGTAATGCTTGTATCAGATGGGTTTAAAGGCAAACTGACTGAAGATAAATTTGTTGACTCTTCAACTAAAAGGGAATCAGACCCCTTTAACTCAAGGCTATTGATCCTAAACTTTCGAGCGCTGTCCTTTGGGTAGCTGTAAAAGCCCAATTTAACCAATTCACCAGCTGTACTCACACAGTCAGGTTCGCTGCATGCCATAAAGGCAAATATAGCGATAGTACAAGATAGAATTATTTTTTTCATGGATCGGCTGCAAATATAACTATCCCAGCTCCAACCAAGAAGCAATTTTATTTTTCTTAATTTTGCACCCTTAAACACGAATGATTTGAAAACTAAGGGGAGAAAAAAAGACAAGGTAAATATTGTGACGCTGGGGTGTTCAAAGAACATTGTGGATTCAGAAGTAATGCTTACGCAACTCAGGGGCAATAAGATTGACACTACTCATGAGGCGTCATCTGATGATGCTAACATAATTATTGTGAATACCTGTGGGTTTATAGATAATGCCAAACAGGAGTCAATTGATACGATTTTAAGATATGCCGATGCAAAGCAAGAAGGGCTGATTGATAAGCTATATGTTTCGGGCTGCTTGTCGCAACGATATAAAGATGACTTAGAGCAGGAAATTCCACAAGTAGATGCTTTTTTCGGAACTATGGAATTACCTATGCTTTTGAAAAAGTTTAAGGCAAATTATAAGCAAGAATTGGTTGGAGAAAGAATTCTCACCACTTCCAATCACTACGCTTATGTAAAAATATCTGAAGGCTGTGATAGGCCTTGTTCTTTTTGTGCAATACCATTGATGCGTGGGAAACATGTATCAAAACCCATTGAACAAATCGTTTTAGAAGCTAAGAATTTAGCCAAAAATGGTACTAAGGAATTATTGCTAATTGCACAAGACTCCACTTATTACGGATTAGATATTTACGGCAAACGAAATTTGGCCGAATTATTAAAAAACCTTTCTGATGTAGAGGGGATTGAATGGATTAGACTGCATTATGCGTTTCCAACAGGGTTTCCGTTGGACGTGTTAGATGTGATGGCTGAAAGGAATAATATCTGCAACTATTTGGATATGCCACTTCAACATGGTTCCACAAGTGTTTTGAAGGCGATGAGACGAGGAACAACACGAGAAAAGCAGGAAGAACTTATCCAAACTATCAGACAGAAAGTACCTGGAATAGCTTTACGTACCACATTGATTGCAGGATACCCAGGTGAAACAGAAGCAGACTTTGAAGAGATGGTAGGTTTTGTTGAAAGATCAAGGTTCGAGAGGCTAGGGATATTTACTTATTCGCATGAAGAAAATACCCATGCTCATAATTTTACAGATGATGTGCCAGAAGAAGTGAAACAACAAAGGGCCAACACCGTTATGGACATACAAGAGAAAATCTCTTTCGACATCAATCAGGGAAAAATAGGAGGCACGTTTAAAACACTAATAGACAGGGCCGAAGGAGGAAAATTTATTGGTAGAACAGAATTCGATTCTCCAGAAGTGGATAACGAGGTTATTATTGAGTCACCTGACAATCACCTTAGGCTCGGAGATTTTGTAAATGTAAAAGTGAATGATGCCACAGAATTTGACTTGTATGGAGAGGTGGCAAAAGAGTTGTAAAAAAGTCATCTGACCTGCTTTATGATATTAAACAAACTTGATTTTAAACAAACGAAGAAGTTCTCAAGCCTTTTTTTAGATTATGTTCAAGGCGAACCAAAACTTAAAGATTTCTTCAACAGGTTTCCCAGTGTAGAAAATTTCAAATCACAAATAGAGCAAAAGCAATTTAGTACAGATAACAGAAAAATTCTTTGTCAGGACTTAAAGAGGCAATATCAAGGAATACAGCCTGATCCCAGCTTAGAGAAAAATCTATCCTTACTTTCAGAGGCCAACACCTATACGATAACCACAGGTCACCAGCTTAATATTTTTACAGGGCCACTCTATTTTATTTACAAGATAGTTACCGTCATAAATGCTTGTAAAGTGCTCTCAAAAGCATACCCGGATAGCAATTTTGTACCAGTGTATTGGATGGCATCAGAAGATCACGATTTTGCAGAAATCAATCATTTTAGATTAGAGGGTAAAAAATATCAATGGGATACAGATCAAACTGGGGCCGTTGGTCATTTTGACACAAAAAGTATAGAGTCTCTGGTAAATGAAATCCCTGGTTTACCAGATTTTTTCAAGCAGGCCTATGCAGAGAATACCTTAGCAGAAGCGGTCAGAAACTATGTAAATCACTTGTTTGGTGAATATGGATTAGTTGTAATTGATGCCAATTCCAAGGCTTTAAAAAACCTCTTTAAAGAGGTGATTAAAGACGATATCTTCAAAAATTCAGCTAAAGAAAAGGTAACGAAATGTTCAGATGATTTGGCGAAATTGGGGCACAATCCACAAGTATTTCCCAGAGATATCAATTTTTTCTATTTAGAGGGTAATGTAAGAGGGAGAATAGAAGAAGAGAAGGGAAAATTTAAAGTGGTTGATACCTCTCTGGAATTTTCAAAAGAAGAATTGTTAGCACTTATTGAGAATTCTCCAGAAAAATTTAGCCCCAATGTGATTCTTCGTCCACTTTATCAAGAAACCATTTTACCGAATCTGGCTTATGTTGGCGGACCAGGTGAGCTCGCCTATTGGTTTCAGTTGATGCCGATGTTCGAAAATTATAAAACTTCTTTTCCTATACTTTTGCCTCGTAATTTTGGGATGATCATACCTGATCATCTCTTAAGAAAGATTGAAAAAGCACAACTTACTTGGATAGATTTATTTGAGAAGAAGGAGGAGATACAAAAAAGAATAGCATTAGAAAATGCCTCGGGTGAGGTACTGCTAAATGGACAGATTGATGAATTAATGAATTTATTTTCAAAAATTAAAGAGCAAGCTGCATCGATTGATCAAACACTTACCGCCCATGTTGAGGCACAAGGAGCCAAAACTAAAGCAAAACTAGAAACCATCGAGAAGAAGTTTATTAGAGCTGAAAAAAGAAAACAGTCGGATCGTATTAGTCAGACAGATGAGATTTTAGATTATCTTTTTCCCAATGGAGGTCTTCAGGAACGAACAGATAATTTTTTAAATTTTTACCTTTCCAACCCTAATTTTATTGATAACCTTTTGACGGATTTTGATCCTTTTGATTTCCGATTCAATATTATGTCTAATGGCAAGTAAACAAATACTTAGGGAAATATTCCTTGCAAAACGGCAGCAACTGAGCCAGGAAGAATTTGACCATAGGAATAAACAACTTCGTGATAATTTATATACGCATATTGATCTGACCGATGTAAGGTATTTGCATATCTTTTTGGCGATGAAAAATCAAAAAGAAGTGGATACATGGCAGATTATGGATGACATAAAAAAGGATTATCCTGCAATTCAATTTGTAATACCTAAAACAAAAGGGAATGGTATTCTTGAACATTATATTTTGAACGAAAACTGCAAATTGAAGGAGAATAGCTGGGGGATATCAGAGCCTATCGCTGGCGACCAAATAAATCCTGAAATGATTGATCTAGTACTTGTGCCACTTTTGATCTTCGATAAGCAAGGCCATAGGGTTGGGTATGGGAAAGGTTACTACGATCGTTTTTTAGTTCAGGCACTTAATGCAAAAAAAATCGGAGTTTCATTATTGCCGCCCATTGATAAAATTAAGTTTACCAATTCCACAGATATAAAATTGGATAGTTGTGTCACTGCAGATCTAGTTTATGATTTCAACTAACTGTACCTCTCACCATCTCCTTTTTTCCAGGTGGGCCGTCCAATGTTTCAACCGTTAAACCAAGCGCTTTTAGATTTCTTTTGAGCTGACCTTGAGCGCAATAGGTTACGAATACCGCATTTTTTTTCATGCTTTCTACTAACCTTGATAAAATATCGAGTCCCCACATTTCTATTTGTTTGCTTGGGGCAAAAGCATCAAAAAAGATGACATCATAAAACGAGCCTATGAAGGTGTAATCCTCGATTTTGCTATTGATTTTTTTAAACAAAAAAGTATCAGTTATCAAATGCTCCGTTTCCCAGTCCAATTGATGGATCATTTCTGACCAATTCTCAATATTATCGCCACCAATGATTTGAGCATAATTGAGCGCTTTTGCTTGGGTTGTAGTGATGGGGTAAGCTTCAATCGAGTGATAATTTACCATTATGCCATTCTCTCTTGCCCATTTGATCGTAAGTAAGGCATTTAGCCCTGTTCCCAAACCAACTTCAAAGATGTTTATCTCTTTTGAATTTTGTTGAGACACAAAATAATCAAGTCCTTGTTGAAGAAATACGTACTTAGATTCCTGAAGTGCACCGTGGGTGGAATGGTAGGTTTCGTCTAAAGTAGGGTTATAAAGCGAATGAGATCCATCTTTGGTTATTATCAATTCTAGATCTCCTTTGTGGTCCGGCATACCTATATTTTTTCAATTAAAACCACAGCAAATGCTGCAACACCCTCCTCTTTGCCAACAAACCCTAATTTTTCGGTAGTCGTGGCTTTTATTGAAATATCATCCTCCTCTATTTTCATTACGTCAGCCAGACAGGTTTTCATGTCAGGAATATGGGGATTTATTTTGGGTTGTTGAAGACAAATTGTGCTGTCTATATTTCCAATTCGCCAACCCTTTTCTGTGAGGAGCTGGATCACATTATCCAATAATATTTTACTGTCGATACCTTTATATTTTGGGTCAGTATCGGCAAAGTGAAACCCAATATCTCTCAAGTTGGCTGCCCCAAGTAAAGCATCACATATCACATGGATTAAAACATCAGCATCAGAATGACCAACAGCTCCTTTATTATGAGGGATACGTATACCACCTAGCCAAAATTCATGGCCTTCCTTTAATTGATGAACGTCATACCCAAATCCAGTTCTTAGTTTCATTTTTTAGCTTTATAATAAATTACGGAGCAATTCTGCTCTTTCAATATTTCTTTTCCTTCTCTATTTATGTCTGAAACCGATACCTTTTGAATTAAGTGGCTCTCATTATTTACAGAGTGTGGGTCGCCTGATAAAGAAGCAAACGCTAAATTCATTGCCCTATTTAACACTTCAATTTCTGAAAATACTAAACTGGACTCCGCCTGATTCTTCACTTTTTCCAATTCTTCAGTGTGTGTTCCTGTTGCTAAAAACGTATTAATCACCTCCCAAATTGCAATTTCTCCCTCTTCAGGGGAATAATTTTCTGACAACATGCCCGTAATCATCAAAAGTCCTGGATCAATGGATCCCATGACATAAGCATTGATACTACTAAATATTTTCTTGTTTCTGACTAATTCAACATACAACCTAGATGATTTTTCACGACCAATAATATCACTTAATAAATCGGCAGCATAATAATCCTCACTAAAGCGCCCAGGCATATGAAAAGCCATATACAACATGTCCGATGGCACATCAGCCTCAATGGCAAGGGTCCTTTTTCCCGCTTGCTTTGGTTCCTCAGGTAGCCTGCCAACCCTTGGACTACCTTTACGAATTGGACCAAACCATTTTTTCGCAAGCTTTTTTATTTCTTCAGTTTTAACATTACCAGCTACAACCAACACCGCATTGTGAGGGTGATAATGCCTGTCATAAAATGACCTGACATCGTCCATGGTAGCACCTTCAATGTGACTAATCTCTTTTCCAATAGTTGCCCATTGATAGGGATGTGTTTTATAAGCCAGAGGCCTCAATTTAAGCCAAACATCACCATATGGTTGGTTTAAATAACGTTGCTTGAATTCTTCAATGACAACATTTCTTTGCACTTCCAATACATTGTCACTAAATGGCAGCCCGAGCATTCGGTCTGATTCTAGCCAAAAACCACATTCAATATTTTGATAGGGCATTGTCATGTAATAATTGGTAATGTCGGGACTAGTGAAAGCATTGTTTTCACCCCCCACCTTTTGCAATTCCACATCAAAGTTTGGCACATTGATGGATCCTCCAAACATTAAATGCTCAAAAAGATGGGCAAATCCCGTTTTAGATGAAACCTCATCCCTAGATCCTACCTTATATAATATATTAAGAACGGCTATTTGTACGGACGGGTCTTCGTGTACAAGCACCTGTAAGCCGTTGTCGAGTTTAAATTCCTGAAATTCTATCATTTATGGGCCAAAAATAAATATAACCCATCACTTTGCTGATACACTCAATGCCTTAATTTTGCGCTTTAAAATATTGACTATGCTATTCGACCGAAAGAAATATTCCAATGACGTATTAATTAAACTTTATGAGGGCTTGTTGCGCCCCCGTATGATAGAAGAAAAGATGTTGATTCTTTTGCGACAAGGTAGAATCACCAAATGGTTTTCGGGTATCGGTCAGGAAGCAATATCAGTTGGGGCGACACAGGCACTTACAAAAGACGAATACATTTTGCCTATGCATAGGAATCTTGGTGTATTCACTTCGCGAGAGATACCTTACAATAGGTTGTTTGCGCAGTTTCAAGGCAAGCCCTCTGGGTTTACTAATGGGAGAGACCGCTCTTTTCATTTCGGCACCAACGAGTTTCATATTGTAGGAATGATTTCTCATTTGGGGCCACAACTAGCTGTAGCGGATGGGATTGCTTTGGCTAATCAACTTAAAGGTGAGGAGAAAGCAACATTAGTTTTTAGTGGGGATGGCGGTGCTAGTGAGGGAGATTTCCATGAAGCATTAAATGTAGCGGCCGTTTGGAACCTGCCGGTAATATTTGTGATTGAAAATAATGGATATGGACTTTCAACTCCAAGTAATGAACAATTCAAATTTAAAAATTTCATTGACAAAGGGCCCGGCTATGGAATTGAGTCTGTTAAAATCGATGGAAATAATGTTCTGGAGGTTTATGATACTATTTCTAAACTAGCCACCAGTGTAAGAAAAAACAATCGCCCAGTGCTTGTAGAAGCAATGACATTTAGAATGAGAGGCCATGAAGAAGCCTCTGGGACTAAATATGTGCCTAAAGAACTAATGGAGAAATGGGCAAAAAAAGACCCCTTGGATAACTATGAGTCTTACCTCTTGAAAGAAAAAGTCATTGATACGGTTTTTATCAAAAATCTTCGCGCGAAGGTTCAAAAAGATATTAATAAAGGTCTTGACATCGCTTACAGCGAAGAAAAACCTGAAGCCAGCACTAAAATGGAAGTGGCTGATATGTACGCACCTTTTGACCAGAAGACTATTTCCGAAAAAGGAGGAAAATCTACCAAACGGTATGTTGATGCTATCTCTGATGGCCTGAAGCAAAGTCTTGAAAAGTACCCTGAACTGGTATTGATGGGGCAGGATATAGCTGACTATGGAGGAGTTTTTAAAATCACTGAAGGGTTTGTTGACAAATTTGGCAAAGAGAGGGTCAGAAATACGCCCCTTTGTGAATCTGCTATTATCGGTATTGGCTTGGGGCTTTCCATCAAAAAACAAAAAGCGCTAGTTGAGATGCAATTTGCTGATTTTGTCACTTGCGGCTTTAATCAGATTATTAATAATCTAGCCAAGTCACATTATCGTTGGGGCCAAAATGCAGATGTTGTAGTAAGGATGCCAACAGGAGCAGGCGTTGCAGCTGGCCCATTTCACAGTCAGTCCAATGAGGCCTGGTTTGTCCATACTCCAGGATTGAAGGTAGTATATCCTTCAAATCCAGTTGATGCGAAAGGATTGCTGTGCGCAGCTATTGAAGATCCTAACCCTGTTATGTATTTTGAACATAAATCTCTTTATCGTTCACTTTCTGATGAAGTGACCGATGATTATTATACAATTGAAATAGGTAAGGCGGCCACAATAACAGAAGGTGATGATTTAAGTATAATCACTTATGGTATGGGTGTACACTGGGCAAAAGAAGTGATGGGAGAAATCAATGGCTCAGCAGATATTATAGATCTTCGTACACTACTGCCGTGGGACAAGGAAGCGGTAGCTACTTCAGTAAAGAAAACAGGAAGAGTACTCGTACTCCACGAAGATTGTCTGACAGGAGGGATTGGGGGAGAAATTTCAGCTTGGATAGCTGAGCATTGTTTTACTGATTTAGATGCACCAGTTATGAGGGTAGCAAGTTTGGATACTGCCGTTCCCTTCTCTGCACAATTGGAACAAAATTTCCTTCCAAAGGGCAGGCTGAAGCAAAAAATTGAAGAATTAATTGAATTTTAAGTATCTTGATGCGTTATAGATGTCCATAATTTTTTTGCGCATTATTAGGTTTGAATTTATTCCAAAATAAAAATATTAAAATCACCGGTCGCTTATTCAAGTTAATAGCTGTGGCAATAGTAATACTTGCCGGGCTATCATTTGGGGAAGGTGGAACTACTATTGCTCAGGAAAAAAATAAATACGAAAAGCAAAACGAAAGAAAAAACAAATCCAACAGGAGACTCAACAGAAGAGGGGATAAGGGCAAATCTAACAAGGCCAAAATAAGAGCCACTAAATTCAAATCACGAACGAAACAAGGTGAAAAGTCTTACAAAGGGGATATCACAGGCCGTAAGGTAGTAACTAAAACGTCTTCACGAAGGTCATCAGCAGGCCGCGCCCAACCTAATCCATATGCTGGGCGAAAACGTAAAACTGAACGCAGTGTGGCAAAAAGTGCTAAATCAAGGCCACGGTACACCAATCGAAGATCAGAATCAGCTAAAAGAGTGTCAGTAAATCCACGATTTTCGAGTGGAAATAGGGAGCGAGCTTGGAAAGGAAGTTCGTCTGGCCGAGCTATTAAAACAAGGTCAAGGTCTATCACTTTTACTGGAAAAAGCAATTATCAGGGTGGTTCGTTTCGCTCGATTAGCAAGCCATCAGAACGTACTGTTAAATCGGGCGGGGTGAGGCCAAGATCAGCTTCGGGGAACTATAATGTTAGAAAACGCAAAAAGCCATATTCTTTTAGGCAGAAAAAGGCATGGGAGAAAGCTTTCAAAGGAGATATTACAGGTCGTACTTTTCGTACAAAAAGAACTAATGAGAGGCCAGTAATTCAAAGTCCGAGTCAAGCTCGATATTCAAATTCCGGTAAACGTGGTGATCGACCTTACTCAGGAGGTTTGTCAGGAGGATTTAAAACGGCTGCGAAAAAATCAGAACGAGCATGGAAAAGAGATATTTCCGGCAACAAGCTTAGAATAAGAACAAGTAGTAAGCCTACATTTTCAGGATCACAATTTCAACCATACCCTCAAAAAAGGAGCAGAAATGGAGACCGCGCTTATCGTGGGAAAATAAAAAGTGGAAATTACAGTTCCGTTTCTAGCCGTAAAGAAATGGCTGGAAGAAAGAGCCTTAGAAGTGAGCCTCCAGGACAAGGGACTGCAAAAGGGTTTAGATTTCAAGGCAATATTAAAACTCAAAAACCATTGAAAGGCGGGGGTAGTATCAGTGGTGGATTAAAAAATAATCAAGGAAAAGCAATAAGAGGAAAGGGGATAAGTAGCCAAGATATACGAGCAGCCAAGTTCTTAGGAAACATAAAATCTTCCAGACCCCTAAAAGGTGGAGGTAGCATAAGCGGTAGATTGAAAAACAATAGCGGTAAGGCTATTCAACGTAAGGAAATCACCAAGCAAGATATTCGAACATCTAAATTTTTAGGGAATATAAAATCTTCACGACCCCTCAAAGGTGGAGGTAGCATAAGTGGTAGATTGAAAAACAATAATGGTAGGGCAATTCAGCGTAAGGAAGTCACCCAACAGGATATTCGTACGGGTAAGTATCTGGGGAATATCAAAGCTCAAAGACCATTAAAAGGTGGTGGAAGTGTATCAAGGAATAACTGGAATAATCGTGGTCAGGCGACTACCAAATTGTCAAATAATGAACAAAACAGAAGAACTCGTAGATTTCAAGGAAATTTAAAACTTGTAAAACAGGCTAAAGGTGGAGGATCAGTAAATATACATCCGTGGAATAATAAAGGTAATACTGTAAACCAACCTCAACAATCATTAACAGGTAGAAAAGCGGCTAATTTTCAAGGTAATGCGAAACCATTTATAAGAGGAAAGTACGATGCGCTATCTTCTTCTTACAAAGGAGATCAAAAAAGGCGGTTTAATTATCAGAGCCATCCAAACGCTGATAAAAAAGCATTGAAAGTACGCGTTACAAAGAATAAGGATAATTCAACTGAATTTGAGGGAAATGTTAAACCGTTTGTTCGAGGTAAATATGATGCGCTGGCTTCTTTTTATAAAGGTAATGACAAAAGAAAGTATGATTACAGAAAGAATCCTAATGCAGCAAAAGAATCTTTGAAAGTGAAGCAGTCATTAAAAAACGATAGACTATCCGCTAATTTTCAAGGGAAGACAAAAGATCGGATAAATCGCCACCATAATCCAGCATCTGCAGATGATGCTTTAAAAGTGAAAAAGCCTGGGAAAAACTATTTTGAAGGGGGTGATTTTCAAGGAAGGACTAAGGTTACGTGGAACTATAAGCAGAACCCAAGTGCAGCTAAAGAATCATTAAAAAATCGGCCTGCATCCAAGGCTACTGCTAAGGGAAGTGAATTCCAAGGAAGGACAAAAGTAACTTGGAATTATAAGCAGAACCCACACGCTGCAAAGGAGTCATTGAAAAATTTACCACCATCTCAAGCAACTGCCAAAGGGAATAAGTTTGAAGGTAGAACGAAGGTGACTTGGAACTATAAACAAAATCCACATGCGGCAAAAGAATCTTTAAAAAACCTTCCTCCAAGTAAGGCCACTGCAAAAGGCAGCCAGTTTCAAGGAAGATATAAAATGGCCAATTATAGTCGAAAGCCAAATGCGGCAGCCGGCTCTTTGAAAGGAATCGGTCCTTCTAGAGCAGCTATTAGCGCCTCGAACTATCAGGGCAATATAAAAATGAACAAAAGCCGTATTAATGATAGGCACCCCAGTTATAGATATGCTAGAACTAGCACTGTTAAAGACAAAGAGAAACTTTTTGGTATCAAACTGTTGTTCTCAAAATTATTCAAGAAGAATGAAGGTCAGCCTGATAATCTGAAAGAGAAAATCAGGAAGCCTCGATTCGACAAACGAGAAAAAGATATTTGGTACGATTAATATGAACTGGTTAGAACTAAGCAATGAGAGTCAACTTAATGAACTTATTAAGGACTCTCAGAATTCCCCTGTATTAATATTCAAACATAGCACCCGATGCTCTATTAGTAGTATGGCTATAAATAGACTAGAGAGGGCCTGGAAAGAAGATGCAAATCTAAAAGCTTACTACTTGGACCTCATAAAGTATAGGGATATTTCTAACCTAGTTGCTTCAAAACTAGGTGTGGAACATCAATCACCACAAGCAATAATCATTAAAGACGGAAAGGCCATATACAACAATTCCCATATGGGAATTGCTTTTGATGAGCTTGAAAAGGTATCTAAAAACTAAAGCTTATTGTTTGCTTCACTGAATCTGAAAGACTGAGTGATACTGGGCAAGTAAGAGCAGCTCTTTTAAGTTTGGTGATCTGAACATCAGTAGCAGAAAGTGAATCTTTCTGAAAGTGAATTTGAATTTCTTTAACTTTTCGTGGATTCTCACCCATGATTTTTGTTATTTCTGAAGTCATCCCCGAGATATCAATATTTTCTCTTTGAGCATAAATTCCCATGAGTGTCATCATACAGCAACTGAGTGATGTGCAAAGCAAATCTGTTGGGGAAAATGCTTCTCCTTTTCCATTATTATCTAAAGGGGCATCAGTTATCAATTCATTTCCTGACTTGATGTGCTGGGCGGTCGTTCTCAATCCTCCCATGTATTCTGCTTTCATTTGAGCCATATTTTTTTTGCTTCTAAACTATAGTACCTTAGTTTGCGTTCATATAATTCACTAAATTTATATAATCTTTCTAATTGCTAATGAAGGTAATTCGTATTTTATTATTCTTTTTATTGACTCCCTTACTGCTAAATGCACAAGATGAGGTTGATAGCTATGAGTCAGAATTTATCTACGGTATTAATAAAAATACAGCAGGCGGACTTATTGGTGGTATAGTACTTAGAAAATCTAGAAAAATAGGAGATAGGCTTTACCAAAGTTATGGTCTTGAGCTTATGAATGTAAAGCATCCTCTAGAGTACCAATTACGAGCCTCCTCAGGCAGTACTTTTATATTCGGAAAAGTTAATTATTTGTATGCTTTCAGATTTCAGTATGGACGCGAATTGATATTATTTAGAAAAGCTCCACAGCAGGGGGTAGAAATCAAGCTTCTTACCGCTATTGGGCCAACAATTGGTTTGCTTGCCCCATATTATATCGAATATAACCCAGATGGAGGAAGTTCAATTGGAAATAGTAACACAAAAAGGGAGCCTTATAACCCAAATAACCCTAATCATGATAATAGTAAAATTGTTGGTACAGGGTATATATTACAGGGTATAAATGAATCTAAAATACGTTTAGGGGCTAATCTCAAAGCGGGGCTTAGCTTTGAATTGGGAACATCAAAAAGCAGCGTGACAGGCTTTGAAATAGGAGCACTGTTAGAGGCTTATACTCAAAAAATTGAACTGCTTGCCGGAGCAGAAAATAGATCTTTTTTTCCTACCGCATACATTACTATTTTTTACGGAACCCGAAGATAATTCGACTTGTTGATCGGAATAGAGAGACGATATGTCTAATTTTACGAGTCTAATAAGATGGATCAAGAAATGATAGAACTTCCTGTAGTTTCAAAAGAAGAGAAGAAAAGAAAACCAGATTGGCTAAGGGTTAAACTACCAATTGGTAAAGAGTACGCCAAAGTGCGCAAACTCGTTGACAATTATAAACTTCATACAATTTGCGAAAGTGGTAACTGCCCGAACATGGGTGAGTGTTGGGGAGCCGGCACAGCTACTTTTATGATACTGGGTAACGTTTGTACGAGAAGTTGTACTTTTTGTGCTGTAGCTACTGGTAGACCACCCGAGTATGATGAAGAGGAACCACAAAGAGTGGCTGAAGCCATTAAACTGATGGGTGTAAAACATGCTGTAATAACTTCTGTAAATAGGGATGAATTGAAAGACCGTGGAGCTGAAATTTGGTATCAGACGGTAGCTCAAACTAAAGCTCAATGCCCTGAAACCACCATAGAAACGTTGATTCCTGATGTGAAAAACAATTGGGACGCTTTATACAGAATGATTGAGGCTGGTCAGGAGGTTGTTTCCCACAATGTAGAAACTGTAGAAAGGCTGTATCGTAGAGTAAGGCCTCAGGCTAAATATGAACGAAGCCTTGAACAAATTAAAAGAACTTATGAAGCAGGTAAGCGCACCAAATCAGGCATAATGCTGGGAGTAGGTGAGACACCTGATGAAGTGTACAAGGCCATGGACGACCTTGTAGAGAACGGATTACATATTTTGACTCTTGGTCAATATTTACAACCTACAAAAATGCACCTTGAAGTAGCTGAATATATTC
Organism: Fulvivirga sp.; assembly: GCA_048268855.1. Classification (GTDB taxonomy): domain Bacteria; phylum Bacteroidota; class Bacteroidia; order Cytophagales; family Cyclobacteriaceae; genus Fulvivirga. The sequence goes on along the minus strand of JBLWUR010000012.1, from coordinate 22,055 downwards.
ATCCTGATCAATTTGCGGCCTATCGTGAGGAAGGACTGAAGCGCGGATTGAAATATGTGGAGTCTGGTCCTTTGGTGAGATCTTCCTACCATGCCGAGCGGCATGTAAATGTGCCTATTTAATTATATTCAAAGTTTTAAGTTCAAAGCTCATATTTCACTTTGAACTTAAAACTTTGAACTATTATCTATTCTCCTTCTTTTTCCTGACCCTTATCTACTACTATTCTATTATCGCGGTTCACGAGCTCCCAAGCTGTATAAAATACTAATTGTGCTCTTTTATTAAGTAACTCAAACTCGATTTTTTCCACTGTATCTGTTGGTTTATGATAATCTGGGTGAGTACCTGTCGTGTAAAAAATTACTGGAATATTGTTTTTGGCAAAATTCCAATGATCTGATCGGTAATATATTCTTTCTGGATGATTCACATCGTTGTAAGTATAGTCCAGGTCTAGCTTTGTGTAGGTGGCATTGGCGTTTTCGCTAATTTGGTGAAGTTCTGTTGACAACTTGTCTGAGCCAACAAGAGACACATAATTATCACCCTCTTTGTGATCATTGTCAATACGTCCCACCATGTCGATATTTAAATCAGCTATTGTGTTTTCCAATGGGAAAATCGGATGTTGTGTATAATAATCAGATCCTAAAAGGCCTTTTTCCTCACCAGATACAGTCATAAATAAAATACTTCTTCGTGGGCCATGGCCATCTTTCTTTGCATCTGAAAAGGCCTGTGCTAACTCCAGAACTGATACCGTACCTGACCCATCATCATCTGCTCCGTTATAGATGTCTTCTCCGTCCATACCTAAGTGATCATAGTGTGAAGTTATAACCAGCAACTCATCTTTTTTGTCAGTACCTTCTAAGTAACCCAGCACATTTTCAGTAGGCACTTCGGATAGGTTCATTGCTAAACTGTAACTTACTTTAGATGATTTAATGGTCTTATTGTTCTCAACAGCACTTTTCAATTTCTCGTATTTAGTATTGAAAATAGCTCCAGCTACGGATGGTTTTACAAAAAACACCCCATCTGTTTCACTTACCTCGGGTTTGTTGACCGATAACCTTCCTCCCATTAGGAAACCTTTAAACTGTTGTGCCATTCCATCAAATGCCTCATCGGTGGGAGTGTTCAGAATAAAGATTGTTTTGGCGCCTTTTTCATTGGCAATTGTAGCTGCATCCCTCCAGCCTCTCATGGACTCGGACATAAACATAACAGCCTTATCTTTTACATCAAGTGATTCAAAATCTGCTTCAGTTCCACTACCCGCAAAGACTATTTCCCGTTCAACAGTACCATTGGTAACGGTAGATCCATAATATATGATACCATTAAAATTATCATACTTCTCCTTTTTTGTTGATAATGAAATTTCCCCTGGTTTGGCTGAATAAAGTACCACATCTTGGTAATACCCATTGTTATCACCACCCTTTACTGGACCTTGTAGCCCATAGGATTTAAACTGTTCAGCTATATAGGCCGCTGCCATTTTTTGACCTACTTTGCCAGTTTCTCGCCCTTGCATAGCATCAGAAGCGATTACAGATAAATGTTGGTGCAAATCACTAACCGTTATAGTATTAGCATATTTTTCAGCAACAGGATCTCCCTGGCCAAATACTGAGGTAAATATTGTGGCCATTACCAGAGCCGTTAACATTATTTTTTTCATGGTTTGAATTTAGTTACTTTTCTTATTTAAGTATTGTTTGGTACTCTATTAATCATTTAGTATTAAGCTGTGATCCATATTAACAAGTGTCCAAGCCGTATAAAAAACCAATTGAGCTCGTGTTTTCAGTAAACTGAAATTTATTTTTTCAATTGTATCTGTTGGCTTATGATAGTCAGCATGAACACCGTTAAAATAAAAGATAATAGGAATATTGTGCTTAGCAAAATTCCAATGGTCAGAACGGTAATAAATCCTTTCCGGATGGTTCTCGTCATTGTAGGTATAGTCAAGTTTCAACTTGGTGTAGGTTTCATTGGTCTTTTCACTGATCTCATTTAATTCATTTGAAATCCTATCTGCGCCTACTAGATACACATAATTTGGGTTAGCCTCATGTTTAGGATCCACACGGCCAATCATATCTATGTTGAGATCTACCATCGTATTTTCTAAAGGGAAAATGGGATTTTCTGAATAATATTCTGATCCTAGTAACCCTTTTTCTTCACCAGTAACAGTCATAAAAAGTATACTTCTACGTGGCCCCTTTCCAGCATTTTTTGCCTCTACAAACGCTTGGGCTATTTCCAATAGAGATACGGTTCCAGAGCCATCATCATCAGCGCCATTATAAATATCATCCCCCTTTTTGCCCAAGTGATCATAATGAGCAGTAATTACAGTCAACTCGCCCTTTAGATCAGAACCCTCCAAATAGCCAAGAACATTTTCAGAAGGAACTTCATTTACATTCATGCTTATTTTGTAGCTTATATTAGCCGACTTTATTTTCTTTTTTCCAGTTTTTAATATCTCCATTTTGGTACCCAGTATTTCTTCTGCCATTGATGGAGAGAGAAAAAATGTTCCATCATTTGATCCAGGGGCACCTTTCTCTAAAGAAAGTCTGCCTTTGGATGAACCATATTTTGCTACTAGGCCCTTGAAGTCTTCGTCTGAAGGAGTATTTACTACAAGAAGAAGTGAGGCGCCATTTTCTACAGCAAGTTTGGATGCACCTCTCCATCCCCAAGTAGATTCTGAAAGAATAAGTACGGCTTTATCTTTCGCGTCTATGTTTTCAAAATCTTGTGCGGAACCATTGCCAGCAAATACTACTTCTTTATTTATCTCACCTCCGGTTTCGCCTGAGCCAAAATAGACCACTCCATCTAAGTTCTTATAAGTCCCCTTTTTTGTACTTAAATATATATTCCCAGGTTCTGAAACATATAATGGCACTTTTTGGTAGTAACCATTATTATCTCCTCCTTTTACCGGGCCTGCTAGTCCTAGCATTTTGAATTGCTCAGCTATATAAGCGGCTGCCATTTTTTGTCCTACTTCCCCAGTTTCTCTACCCTGCATGGCATCAGAGGCAATAACAGATAGATGCTGAGTTAAATCAGCTTCAGTGATGGTGTTGGCAAATTTTTGGGCATCAACATCTACTTGAGCGTTAACGGATATGAAGGCGATGAAAAGAAACGCCACAAGAAATAATTTTTTCATAGAATTTAATTTAAGACCGATGGTAAGTTTCAAAATTAAGTAATCAACCAAGTTAAGCAGCCTTCAAAATTGAAAATTTGATGAACGGTCAGCTAACCGTCAATAGTAACCACAACCTACTTTTTATTGGTGGTGAGCGTAATTACTTTGGTAAATAAATTATAACTTTGCGGCTCAAATTCACGGGTAAACTATCAATATGAAACTAGATATTACTTACAACGAAAGGTTCGATTCTAGACACAATGGACCAGATGTAGATCAGCAAGAAAGAATGTTAAAATTAATTAATGCTGATTCGATTGATCAATTAATTGACCAGACCATTCCGAAGGCAATTCAACTGAAAAAAGAATTGGACTTGCCCCTAGCAAAAAGTGAATATCAGTTTCTAAAGGATTTTAAAACACTTGCCACAAAAAATAAAATATTCAAGTCATACATTGGTACTGGGTATTATGATACCATTACTCCTGGAGTGATTCTAAGAAATGTTCTGGAAAACCCGGGTTGGTATACGGCTTATACTCCATACCAAGCTGAAATAGCCCAAGGCAGATTAGAGGCGCTTATCAATTTCCAAACTATGGTAATTGACTTAACAGGAATGGAGATAGCCAACGCCTCCTTGTTAGATGAAGGTACCGCTGCGGCTGAAGCTATGACAATGCTGATAGGTGCGAGAAAAGGTGTAAAGAAAAATGCCAATAAGTTTTTTGTAGATAAAAATACATTTCCTCAGACATTAGATGTTTTGAAGACCAGAGCGATTCCGGTAGGTATTGAATTGGAAATTGGAGATATATCATCTGTTGATTTAACTGATGAAAACTTATATGGTGTTTTGTGCCAATATCCAAATAATGACGGTGCAGTAATTGACCATAGTAATTTTGTTGCGTCAGCGAAGGAGAATCAAGTATTTGTGGCCATGTCAACAGACTTGATGAGCCTTTTATTGTTAAAGTCACCAGGAGAAATGGGTGCTGATGTAGTAGTTGGTACAAGTCAGCGATTTGGTGTGCCAATGGGCTATGGGGGCCCCCATGCTGCATTTTTTGCAACAAAAGATGAGTATAAAAGGCAAATTCCAGGACGTATTATTGGTGCCTCAATAGATGCGCAAGGTAATAATGCCTACAGAATGGCTCTCCAAACAAGAGAACAGCACATTAGAAGAGAGAAAGCAACATCTAATATATGTACAGCACAAGTATTGTTGGCAGTAATGGCAGGGATGTATGCGGTATATCACGGCCCTAAAGGATTAAGAAAAATTGCATCAAGAATACATGGACTAACTCAGTTACTAAATAATGCGCTTATTGCATCAGGCCTTACCCAAGAGAATCAACATTATTTTGATACACTCAAGGTGAGCATATCAGATAAAAATTCTCTGAAAACAAAAGCTGAAAAAGCAGGCATCAACTTCAGGTATTTTGATACAAATCATATCGGAATAGCCATAGATGAGACCACATCGCTTGAAGATATTAAAAATGTATATGGTCTTCTTAGCGATGGACACTTCGACTTTGATAAGGAAAGTCAGAATCTTAATATCACTTGGCCTGATAGTATTGTAAGAAAATCGGAATATCTACAACATCCTGTATTCAATCAGTTTCATGCTGAGCATGAGATGTTGCGTTATATCAAAAGACTTGAAAACAAAGATTTGTCTTTAGTTCATAGCATGATCTCATTAGGTTCATGCACCATGAAGCTAAACGCAACTGCAGAAATGATACCGGTTACATGGCCTGAGTTTGGTCAAATACACCCTTTTGCACCAGTGGATCAAGTGCAGGGGTATAGAGATATGTTCAAGGATTTGGAAGCATGGCTTTGTGAGATAACGGGATTTTATGCCATGTCACTACAACCCAATAGTGGTGCTCAAGGTGAATATGCCGGACTAATGGTGATAAGGGCTTATCATGAAAGTAGAGGAGATACCCATAGAAATGTGACCCTTATTCCTTCTTCTGCACATGGTACTAATCCTGCCAGTGCGGTTATGGCTGGTATGAAAGTGGTAATCGTAAAATGTGATGAGCAAGGAAACATCGATTTGGATGACATGAAAGCCAAAGCTCAGGAACATAAGGATAATCTTTCAGCCTTGATGGTAACCTATCCCTCAACTCACGGTGTATTTGAAGAAAGTATAATGGAAATCTGTCAGGTAATCCATGATGCAGGTGGCCAGGTATATATGGATGGAGCCAATATGAATGCTCAAGTTGGACTGACTAGTCCTGCGAATATTGGAGCAGACGTATGCCATCTTAACCTACATAAAACGTTCTGTATTCCTCACGGTGGTGGTGGACCGGGAATGGGACCTATAGGAGTGGCTAAGCAGTTGGCGCCTTTTTTACCGGGTAATCCTTTAGTAAAATCTGGTGGTGATAAAGCAATTACGGCCATTTCAGCGGCACCATTTGGCAGCGCCAGTATATTGACTATTTCGTATGCCTACATCGCCATGATGGGGCGAAATGGGTTAAAAAGTGCAACTCAACTGGCTATTTTAAATGCTAATTATTTAAAAGAAAAGTTATCTGGGCACTATGAGGTACTTTATACAGGTAAAAATGGCAGGGCAGCCCATGAAATGATAATTGACTGCCGTGAGTTCAAAAAGTTTGGTGTGGAGGTAGAAGATATGGCTAAACGCTTAATGGACTATGGATACCATGCACCAACTGTTTCCTTCCCTGTAGCAGGAACTATGATGATAGAGCCTACAGAAAGCGAAAACATTGGAGAATTAGACAGGTTCTGTAGTGCCATGATTGAAATTAGAAATGAAATTAGAGAGGTAGAGACCGGTATGGCAGATGCTGAGAACAATGTATTGAAGAATGCTCCGCACACCGCTGCAGTTATAACGGCCACTGATTGGGACAAGCCTTATAGCCGTGAAAAGGCGGCTTATCCATTGAGCTATGTGGCAGGAAATAAGTTCTGGCCTGCGGTGGGTAGAATTGATAGCGCCTATGGTGATAGGAATTTGATGTGTAGCTGTTTGCCATTGGAGGAGTATCAAGAAGATAAGGCTGTTGAAGCTTAATATGTGAAAGAGCCTTTTTAAGGCTCTTTTTTTTATTCTCTATAAATCACATTCAACAATGTTTCACCAACAGCACCCAAAGTTTCTTTACTTATAATGTCCATATTATCGGCATGGGTGTGATGAAAACTCCCAAATGACCCATCTGTTGGGTCGGTTGGGATAATGTCTATCATAGGAATTTTACCAATTTCGTTCACAAAATAATGATCATCGGTGACTGCACCCCCAGGCTTTCTGACAAAATATCTGTCATAACCCAACTGAGATGCGCGTCCCCAAACTTTTTCCACGATTGTCGGGGCGTAATTGTTAGAATGCCCTTCAATATAGAATCTAGCATCTTTGCCACCAACCATATCCAACAATATGCCATAATAAGCTGAATAATTACGCTGATGCTTATTTTTGGACCAATATTGAGAACCTAAACACCACCAACTTGCAAAATCACCCATCACTGGTACGTGGCCCTGTGTTGAAGCATCGTTTCCCCAATCTTCACCATCGAAGAATATAATATCAACCCCAACTTTTAAAGAATCATTTTGACTAATTACTCGTGCCATTTCAATAAGCACACCTACTCCACTAGCACCATCATTAGCTCCTAGGATAGGTTCATCTTGTCGTATTTGATCTGCATCGGCCCAAGGACGAGTATCCCAATGAGCAGCCAACAGGATTCTTTTCCGTGCTTTTGGATTATAATTGGCAATTATATTTCTTAAATATAAATTTTGTTCATCAAATGTTGTAGCCTGAAATTCTTGCTGGTCCACTTTCCATCCGTAACTTTTGAGTTTGGTAATTATGTAATCTCCTGTTTCTACATGTGCTTTAGTGTTAGGTACCCGCGGCCCGAAAGAAACCTGCTTACCTACAAAATAATAGGCTGAATCAACATTAAATGAAGGAATATAAATTTCTTTCTTGATTAGATCTGAACTATTATCTTCTTGTTTTTTGTCATTTTGACAAGCTGCAAGCATAAATAATATTAAAAGCAGGTAGGCAAATCGCATTTTTTAGAGCTACTGTGTTTAAGGGTTTAACTTGAGTTGAAGAAATATAGTATTTCTACTTCTGGTTATTGTTTGTAAAGCAAATAAAATTGATTTAAATTTGCAGCGTAAATATAATAAGTTTCTGAGGGGACACCGAGTCCCCTCTTTTTATATGAAGAATTTACAAAAAATTGTACGGGATATCGCTGAGAAAAATCTAACTAATGAGGATTTTTTTATTGCTGATGTCGTTGTCTCTTCAGAAACTGGACCGTGTAAGATATTTATTTTCCTCGATGGGGACAATGGTGTTTCTATCGATGATTGTGTTGCATTGAGCCGGGCAGTTGCTAATGTGTTGGAAGAGGAGGATTTAGTGGATTCAAAATACACACTTGATGTGTCTTCTCCAGGTGTTGATTTTCCTCTTAACTCTGTAAGGCAATACAATAAGAATGTAGGAAGAGATGTGAAAGTCACCACTAATGACGGGGCTGATCTCAAAGGAAAACTTATTAAAGTGACTAATGAGGGAATAGTACTGGATAAGGAAGTGAAAAAAGGTAAAAAGATATCTTTAGAGGCCACAGAGTTGGCATTTAATGAAATAAAAAAAACAATTGTTCAGGTATCGTTTAAATAATAAACAAATAGAATAAAATGAATGCTTCTGTACTTATAGAGTCGTTTGCAGATTTTGCAAAACAGAAAAACATAGACAGGCCTACCATGATCAGGATTTTGGAGGATGTGTTCAGAACCATGATCAGGAGGAAGTATGAGACTGATGAGAATTTTGACATCATTATCAATGCTGACAAAGGTGACCTGGAAATATGGAGATTCAGAGAAATTGTTGATGACAATTCTGAAGACATATGGGATCACGATAAGATCAGCCTTTCTGACGCACGGAAGATAGAACCTGACTTTGAGATTGGAGAAGAAGTAGCTGAAGAGATTACTTTTGAAGATTTCGGAAGAAGGGCGGTAATGACTGCTCGTCAGACTTTGATCCAACGTGTTAAAGACCTGGAAAAAGATATCCTATTTGAAAAATATAAGGATTTGGTGGGTGAGATTATCACGGGTGAAGTTTATCAAATATTGAGCCGTGAGGTTTTGTTGATTGATGCCGAAGGCAATGAAATCTCAATTCCTAAAAGCGAACAAATCCATAAGGATAGGTTCAGAAAAGGAGATCAGGTACGTGCTATTGTCGATCGTGTAGATATGTACAATGGCAGTCCAAAGATTATCCTTTCAAGAACAAGCCCAATTTTCCTTGAGCGACTTTTCGAAAGTGAAGTACCTGAGGTTTATGATGGTCTTATTACTATTAAGAAAGTAGTAAGAGAGCCTGGAGAGCGTGCGAAAGTGGCCGTTGAGTCTTATGATGATAGAATTGATCCAGTGGGTGCTTGTGTGGGAATGAAAGGTTCTAGAATTCATAGTATCGTACGTGAATTACAAAATGAAAATATTGATGTTATCAATTTTACTGATAACATGGATTTATATATTACAAGAGCCCTTAGCCCAGCTAAAATCAGCAGTATCAAAATTGGCGAAGGTGACGAACGTGTATCAGTTTTCTTGAAGCCTGATCAGGTATCTTTAGCCATTGGTAAGGGTGGCCAAAATATCAAGTTGGCAAGCCGATTGGTGGGCAAAGAAATTGATGTTTTTAGAGAACTTGGTGACTTTGATGAGGAGGATGTTGATTTGGAAGAATTCAGCGATGAAATTGAAAGCTGGGTGATAGATGAGTTGAAGAGAATAGGCCTTGATACAGCCAAAAGCGTATTAACACTTACTAAAGAGGAGTTGGTAAGAAGAGCAGATTTGGAGGATGAAACAATCGATAATGTTTTAAGAATTTTGAAACAAGAGTTCGAATAATCCAATTTTTTAAACTAACAAAAAAAAGAGATATTTGAATATGGCAGAGGAAAAAACCATGAGGCTTAGCCAGGTAGCAAGGAAACTTAATGTAGGTTTAACTACAATAGTTGATTTTCTTGCTGACAAGGGCTTTGAAGTTGATAGCAGCCCTAATTCTAAAGTTACTGGTGAGCAGTTCAACATGCTTTCTAGAGAATTTGCGGAATCAGCATCAGAGAAGGAAGAAGCTTCGGGTCTTTCTATAGGTCATAAGCACTCAGATCATGTTGATCAAGAAGCAGAGAGTGCCAAATTGGCAAAGAAGAGTGATGAGGAAGAAGTGCTTATTAAAAACTTGTCTGCCGACAATGTTACTGAAGTTCAAGAGGAAGTAAAACCTGAGAAGGTAGAGCAGGATACTCCAAAATTAAAGGGGATTACTGTATTAGGTAAAATTGACCTTAATAAGAAAAAGGAGGTTAAGCCCGATGAAGTAAAAACAGAAGGACCAGTAAAACCCAAAGAAGAACCTAAAGTAGTTAAGAAGGAAGCCGCTGAGCCAATAAAGGCAAAAGAAGAAAAGGAAAAAGCTGAAGAGAAGCCGTCTAAGCAAAGTGAGCCAGAAGTTAAAAAGCCAGAAGTACAAGAAGAGAAAAGTGAAGCAAAGGAAATAGCCAAGGAAGAACCTGTAAAAACAGTTGAAACACCTGAAACACCTGCTTCACCTAATAAAAATACGGTGATAGAAGCTCGTGCGGATAAGCTAAAAGGGCTAAAAGTTGTAGGCAAAATAGAGTTGCCTAAAGAAAAAGACAGAAGGAGTAAGCCTGTTGCGTCATCTGATGAGCGTAAAGAAGAAAAGAAGAAAAGACCAAGAAAGAGAATGCCCTCAAGACCAGATAGTGGAGGGGCAAATAGACCTGCAGGAGGTGGTGGTGTTAGACGAAGAACAGAACCGGGTAAGAAAAGGATAGAAAAGGAAGAGCCTTCTGAAAAGGAAATTCAAGATCAAATTAAGGCAACCTTGGCCAAATTGAGTGGCAACAAGAAAAGAGGTGGAGCCAAATACAGAAGAGAAAAAAGATCTGCAATAGCAGACGCAAAGGAAGAACAATTACTACAGGAACAAGAGGAGTCAAAAACATTAAGAGTTACGGAATTTATTTCTGCGAATGATCTAGCGTCATTAATGAACGTTTCCGTCAATGATGTAATATCCACTTGTATGAGTCTTGGCATGTTTGTATCTATTAATCAGAGACTTGATGCTGAATCAATTACGGTAATAGCTGATGAATTTGAGTACGATGTTGAATTTACAACAGCGGATGATGATGTAGAGATTATTGAGGAGGAAGATACTGAGGAGAGCTTGAAGCCAAGAGCTCCGATTGTTACTATAATGGGTCACGTTGACCACGGTAAAACTTCGCTACTTGACTACATTCGAAATTCAAAAGTGACTGCCGGAGAAGCTGGAGGTATTACTCAGCATATAGGTGCTTACGATGTAATGACAGAAAGTGGAAGAAAAGTTGCTTTCTTGGATACTCCTGGTCACGAGGCGTTTACAGCCATGCGTGCAAGGGGTGCTAAAGTAACCGATGTGGTAATTATTGTGGTAGCAGCAGACGATGACGTAATGCCTCAGACAAAAGAAGCCATTAACCACGCACAAGTGGCGGGGGCTCCTATTATTATAGCCATAAATAAAATTGATAAGCCAGGTGCTAATCCAGATAAAGTAAAAGAGTCATTATCTAAAATTAATGTCCTAGTTGAGGATTGGGGTGGAAAATACCAGTGCCAATTGATTTCAGCTAAGACGGGTGAAGGAATAGATGATTTATTAGAAAAAGTTCTCCTAGAAGCTGACTTATTAGAATTAAAAGCCAATTATAACAAAAAGGCTTCTGGTACAGTTGTGGAAGCTTCACTTGACAAAGGTAGGGGATACATTGCTACCTTACTTGTTCAAAGTGGTACGTTAAAAGTGGGTGATATTATACTAGCAGGTGCTTATCATGGAAGGGTTAAAGCCATGTATGATCATATTGGTGGGCCCAAGAAGGATGTAGAACCTTCAACACCGGTATTAGTACTTGGACTTGACGGAGCTCCGCAAGCAGGAGATAAGTTTAACGTAATGGATTCTGATAGAGAAGCTCGGGAGATTGCTACTAAAAGGGAGCAAATACTACGCGAGCAAAGTATTAGAACTAAAAAGCATATTACGCTAGACGAAATTGGCCGAAGATTAGCAATTGGCTCGTTTAAAGAACTCAATGTTATTATTAAAGGTGACGTAGATGGATCTATTGAAGCCTTGTCGGATTCCTTATTGAAACTAAGTACTGAAGAGATACAAGTTAATATTATACATAAGGGTGTAGGGCAGATATCTGAATCAGATGTGTTGTTAGCATCGGCATCAGATGCGGTTATTGTAGGTTTCCAAGTGAGGCCTTCAACATCAGCTAAAAAGATTGCTGAAAATGAAGAAATCGAAATACGTCTGTATTCTATTATCTATGATGCAATCAATGATGTGAAAGATGCCATGGAAGGTATGCTAGATCCTGAGGTTGAGGAAGTTATCGTAGGTAATGCCGAAGTTCGTGACGTCTTTAAAATCACTAAGGTGGGTACCGTAGCTGGGTGTATGGTGACGGATGGTTACATCAAAAAGAACAACCCTATACGACTGATCAGAGATGGTATTGTTGTATACTCAGGAGAAATGGGACAGCTGAAAAGATTCAAAGATGATGTGGCTGAGGTGAAGAAGGGATTTGAATGTGGTTTAAGTATTAAAAAGTTCAATGATATAAAAGAAGGTGACGTTTTAGAGAGTTACGAACAAAGAGAATCTAAACGAACACTTTAATTTTAATAAATCGATCTAAAAAAGGGGCAAGTGCCCCTTTTTTAGTTTTAGTCAGAAAGATTAAAATTTATTGAGTGGATATAATGACAATTATTCATAAAATATATCTATCATTAAGCTTCAATTTGTAAAATTATCACTTGATATTGTATATTACTTTTTTATTTTTTAAGAAAACAATATTAAAATTGGAGAGTTATTTTTAAATTGTGCTTCAAATAACTTTATTTGTCTATCAAAACTTACATTAAATAAAACTTTAGGCCATGTTAGAAACATTAGAATCCTTTGACACTTGGAACATGTGGGCACAGTATATTGCCTACGGTCTTGCAGGTTTATCTGTGATCATTTTAATTGCTCATATTTTAAAACTCGCAGCAACAAGTGATTCAAAGACAAAATATGATTACATAAACCGAAGTGAGATTAGGATATTATTGACCTGCAGTATCCTATTAATCATAGGCGGAGGGTTTTATGCCAACTCATATATTGTAGAACTTAGTATTTTGTGGATGTTTGTTAGGCTGTTTGTTACGATTTCAATGGGATTAATCATTGGGGTAATCGTTCAAAACCTACTCAAATTCTACTACCCATTTTACATTGAGAAAAGACTTAAGAACCTAAGGTACAAGCCAAGGATTTCTCCAAAAACTGGCAAGCCAATGAAGTTGCTTAGTGAAGAGGAAGAAGATGTTTACCTTGATGAGGGTATGCAGGCTGAAGAGGATATATTCTCTATTGACTATGATGTTTGGGTTGATGAGGAATCTGGTTACACTAAGATTGAAAAGTATTCTGGACACTTACATGCATTGCAGTGCCCTGAATGTAACTATCAAACTTTTAGAGTATTGAAAGAAGAAATTGTTAAAACACCATCAACAACCGAGGAAGGTGAATTGTTAAAGCATTTTGAATGTGGATACTGTGGTCATAAGGCCAAAAAGACTTTTAACATAGCTATGCTTAAGGACTTTCAATCAGAAGAAAGTGCACCAGCCTAAAGGAAAAAATTCAATAAAATAAAAAAAGGATCGTCATTGACGATCCTTTTTTTATTTCCTTTTTTTAATCTACTACTGTTAGAATAAATTCTATGATAGGTCCTATGTAATATTAATTTAGAGTCCCTATATTATTTAGATCCTCACAAGCCTTAATAAGGCGTGCTTTGAAAGTTTCTTCTCCTTTTCTTAACCATACACGTGGATCATAATATTTTTTATTTGGTACATCGTCACCTTCTGGATTGCCTATTTGCCCTTGTAGATAGCCTTCATTTGCTTGGTAGAAGTTCTTCACTCCATCCCAGTAAGCCCATTGTAAATCGGTGTCTATATTCATCTTGATAACCCCATAGGAGATACCCTCTCTAATTTCATCTACAGTAGAACCTGATCCACCATGGAATACGAAATCTATTGGATTGGCCCCAGTGCTATATTTTTTCTGAACGTACTCCTGCGAGTTTTTAAGTATAATCGGTGTCAATTTGACGTTACCTGGTTTGTAAACTCCGTGTACATTGCCAAATGCTGCAGCAATTGTAAATCGATGGCTAATTTTACTCAACTCTTCATAAGCATAGGCTACTTCTTCCGGTTGGGTGTATAGTTTTGAACTATCAATTCCGGTATTATCAACACCGTCTTCCTCACCACCAGTCACGCCAAGCTCAATTTCCAATGTCATGTTAATTTTGCTCATGCGCTCAAGATATTTCTTACATATCTCAATATTTTCCTCAATTGGCTCCTCGGATAAGTCTATCATATGAGAGCTATACAAAGGTTTGCCATGAGCCTTAAAAAAAGCTTCACCAGCATCCAAAAGACCATCAATCCAAGGCAACAACTTCTTAGCGGCATGATCAGTATGGAGAATAATAGTCGCACCGTACTTTTCAGCCATATGATGTATATGATGCGCTCCTGAAACGGCTCCAGCGATTGCTGCCTGTTGATTCTCGTTTGAAAGTCCCTTTCCAGCGAAGAATACACCACCACCGTTGGAAAACTGTATCATGATAGGCGAATTGATCTGCGCAGCAGTTTCCATAACTGCGTTAACAGAGTTGGTGCCTACAACGTTAACCGCAGGGATAGCAAATTTATTTGCTTTAGCAAAAATGAACATTTCTTGAACTTCGTCTCCGGTAAGTACTCCGGCCTTAAATTTGGAAGATGACATAGTTTTTTAATTCTTGTTTTGAAATAAGTATAAACGGTCTGAGAATCAGTAGTACAAAGAAACTAAATATTTCATGTTGGTCACATTCTTAAAGGTAATTTTTGAAAGATGCATGATACTGTGGATATTTGTCGAGATTTGAGGGCATGAAATTTTTCAATCAGAAGTAAATAAGCAAAAGGTATGAGCTGGTTTAATAGAAAGGATAAGGGCATCCAGACACCAACAGAAGCTAAGAAAGAAGTGCCGGACGGACTTTGGTATAAAACTCCTGGTGGAAAGATTATACATACACGTGAACTTAAAAATAATTCTTATGTGTGTCCCGAAGATGGGTATCATGTACGAATTGGCTCAAAAGAGTATTTCGAAATATTCTTTGACAATAATAAGTTTACTGAATTAGATGAAAACATTGAGTCTGCTGACCCATTAAAATTCACAGATACTAAAGCCTATCCTGATAGAATAAAAAGTACTCAGAAAAAATCTGGACTAAAGGATGCTGTCCGTAGTGCCTACGGGAAGATGAATGGTGTTGAAATTACTATCGCCTGTATGGATTTTAGCTTTATAGGTGGATCAATGGGTAGTGTGGTAGGCGAGAAGATAGCTCGTGCTATTGATCATTCATTGGCTAAGAAGATTCCATTCTTGATGATTTCGAAATCAGGAGGAGCACGTATGATGGAGGCGGGACTGTCACTGATGCAAATGGCAAAAACTTCGGCTAAACTAGCTTTATTAAGTGAGGCTAAAATACCTTATATCTCCTTATTGACCGACCCAACCACTGGTGGAGTTACAGCTTCCTATGCTATGTTAGGTGACTTTAATATTTCCGAACCAGGGGCATTGATAGGTTTTGCCGGGCCACGTGTTATACGTGAAACAATAGGTAAAGATTTGCCAAAGGGATTTCAAAGTGCTGAATTTGTTCTCGATCATGGATTCTTGGATTTTATTGTTGACAGAAGGAATATGAAAGCTAAGCTTTCTACACTTTTGAAGATGCTGAAATAGTCTATTCCTTTATAAATGGGTGAATAGAAATTGATTTTATCAATGAAAATTTCTACATTTCATAATATCAATTCAATTCGTCATTGCTATGAAGACCCAACAATTACCAATATTTATACTTGCGCTTATACTGTGCGTAAATCTTAACTTAATTGCCCAAGAAAAAGGTAAGGAATCAACGATAGGAAACGTAACCCTCACTATTGAAAAATTAATAGTGGGCAATAACGACATCACTGATAGTCTAGGGGTGGTAAAAATCTCTAATAATTTATGGACAGAATACAACAGAAAGGGCAAAGAAATTGGCAAAGCCAATATTATCAAAAATGGTAATAAAGAAATCCAAATAAAGTGGATTTCAGCTACCAATGGAGCTAAAAAAGATGCAGTAACTATTTATAAAATTTATAAAGATCAGTCTACCTATACTTTTGATATCTATTTTGATAGTAAAAAGCAGGGATATTTTGTGGCTTCGACTGAGTAGGGTAGTATTATTAAATCACTTTTATCAATACATCTTTCTTTTCATTTAGACTGCCAAACATCTCATTACTCAAGCCATTATCATTTAGTAATTTCTCTACTTCTTTGGTGGCATTGTCCTCCACCGCCAATAGTAAACCACCACTGGTTTGAGGATCGCATAGTATCAGCTTATTACTTTCATCTTTAAGCATCACATGATGCCCGTAGCTGTCCCAATTTCGGTGCGTACCACCTGGTATGCACCCTTGATCAATGTAGGCTTGTGCCTCCTTAAATACAGGCACTTTATCAAATTCAATTTCTGCAGAGAGATTACTGCCTTCACACATTTCGGTAAGATGACCAAGTAGTCCGAATCCTGTTACATCAGTCATCGCCTTTACGCCTTTAATTTCAGCCAATTGCTGTCCTATTTTATTTAACGTTGTCATGGAATCTGGCGCTATATGGGCATGTTCTGACTGAAGTTTACTTTGCTTTTGAGCAGTAGTAAATATCCCTACACCTAGAGGTTTGGTTAAATAGAGTTTGCATCCTCTAGTAGCCGTATCATTTCGTTTGAGTTTTTTTAAATCAACTCTGCCTGTTACCGCTAATCCAAATATAGGCTCTGGACTATCTATGCTATGACCACCTGCCAGAATAATACCGGCCTCTGTACATGCCTGTCTACCCCCTTCTAATACCTGCTGCGCTACTTCTGGAGCTAGTTTGTTAATCGGCCAGCCCAAAATAGCGATGGCCAATAATGGCGAACCCCCCATGGCATACACATCGCTAATAGCATTGGTAGCAGCAATTTTACCAAAGGTAAATGGGTCATCTACAATAGGCATAAAAAAATCTGTTGTGCTAATTACCGCAGTGCCATCACCCATGTCATAAACTGCAGCATCGTCTCTACTATCATTCCCAACGATGAGTCGTACATCATTAAGAGGAGTAAGGTTCGTTTTTAAGATAGTAGTCAAAACCTTTGGAGATATTTTACATCCACATCCAGCACCATGGCTATACTGGGTTAATTTTATATCGTTCATTCTTCTATTTTTTCAATTTCAAGTGAATTTTTCTTATGATCGGTAGATGAAAGGGGAATATGTTCGACATCATCAGCCCGATGTTTGTTTATTCCTTTTAAGTAGGAGCTATCATAGTAATTTAATGTAATCATTGCCACGTCATAGTATTTTTCTTTTTCAAGTAGTTCAATGGCATTTTTAACATTCAGGCCTCCTAACCGTTTTGTAATCTTATTTAGAGAATCTGCCAGTTGCCGATTATCGCATTGGGCATATTCAGTAACCAGATGTTTGGCTCTTTCTTCTTTAGGAATATCAATGAAATACAATTTGGCGTTTTTCATCTGTTCATACAGTTGAATAGGTATTCGTACACTTCCTATTGTATGACTTTCATCTTCAATCCAAATGGGCTCATTCAAATTTAGGTTACTCCATTCTTCAAATAAGTTGTTTTCAAATTGTTCTGTAGTAGGTTGATCTTTCTGATCAATTCCACCAAAGGCTGATCCTTTGTGATTGGCAAGTCCTTCAAGGTCAATTACTTGCTTACCACGTTTTTTTAATTCATGCAGAATAGGTGTTTTACCACTACCAGTGTAGCCACCTAATACTTTTAAATTGGCAGGAACTGCAAATTGTCGTAAGATGTAGTTCCTATACGATTTATAACCACCTAAAATCGTACTTACTTTTTCAAAACTGTTTTCTAATAAATGTTTAGCAAAATATTGGCTGCGCATTCCACCTCGCCAGCAATGGACAATAGTTTTGCCGTTGGGAGCCACCTCCAGTGCTTCAGAAATAAAGCTTTTCAATTTAGGAGTCACGAATTTATAACCTAGAGTGATGGCTGCTTCACTTGATTGCTGTTTGTAAACGGTACCTACAAGAGCTCTTTCTTCATTAGAAAATAATGGAATATTTATAGCGCTCGGGATATGACCATGGTCATACTCACCAGGTGAGCGGACATCAATTATTGGCCATTCGAGGGTTAATGCTTCCTCTATTTTCAACTCAGAAACCATGATGGTAAATGTAGGATTTTTTTCAGGAGCATCGGGGGTTAGTTCGTATTCAGGTTCGACATATAAAAAGTATCAAGCCATTTAACGAGTCTTTGTTTCCTATTTCTTAGAGAGTTGATATCTCAAATGAGTTGTCAAGTCTGACGGTATTACTTCAGCAATTTCAAGGTCATATTTGTCTTTGTCAATACCGTCAAAGAGTCGGATGCCGCTTCCTAAAAATACAGGTGCCATGTGAATAAAAAATTCGTCCACAAGACCTGCATTGAGAAATTGTTGGATTGTATTTGCACCACCTTGTATTCTTATGTCCTTTCCTTTTGCTGATTTTCTTGCTTTTTCGAGTGCACTTTGTATTCCGTCATTGATGAAATAAAAAGTCGTTGTTCCCTTTTGAACCCAAGGTTCTCGTTTTTCGTGAGTAAGTACATAAACATCTGCTTGGTATAAATCTTCTGCCCAAACAACTTCCCCTTCTTCAAACATTCGTTTCCCCATAATGTAAGAACCTGTCTTGGCAAACACCGCGTCAATTAACTTACTGTCAGCACCATATTCTTCTCCGCCCTCCATTTTGATGTGTTTCCAAAATGCTTTTTGTTTAAACATCCAATTATGAATTTCTGCTGAAACACCACCCATGGGGTTGCTCGGACTTCTATTATCGCCTGCGAAAAAACCATCAAGCGATATTCCACTGTCAAAGATAATTTTGCTCATTTTTCACTTTGTTTGTTCTGTCTGCCTTTATTTATTGAAATTGTTTCTAACGTCCAACAGTCATACATAAGCTGGACTTTTCAAATTTCTATAAAAGTATCTGTTCCCATCTGCCTTTGCAAATTGCTCAGTTAGCTTTTGGATTACCTTCTGCCTTTGTTTTCCTTAATAACCTCTCTTAATCCAAGTAGTGTTTTCAAAGGAAGTTCAGCAATTGAATTGTTTGCCAACCAAGTCGGGATATTATCTCCAGGTTCAGAGTGAAATCCATAGGTTATTTCTGTCTTGCCGTCCAAAGGCGTTAACAAAAGGTACCCCTTCGCTTTTTGCATCCTCGTGATTCCTTTCTTCTCTGGAATATATTTAGGCAATCCTTTCAGAGATATTTCTACAACTCCTGAATGGAGTGTATTTATCGACATCTTATAAACCATGTCACGATTGGCGAATGGCCATGGAAAGATGGTTTCAACATAGTTATACTGGATGTCATTCTCCTGTTTTATGAGCTTTGATGTTTTGGTATAGCCATACCATTTTGAATAGTTGTCAGCATCCTTCAATATGCTGATTATTTCGTGTTTTGATGCCTCAATAGTTGCAACAGCTTTAAAAGATTTGAAGTCAGAGCCTTTTTCAACTCTTGTATAAACAACAATCCCGTCTTTATCCTTGTCTACTTCCCAGGATGTTTGAGAATATACACCCAATGATTTGAGCATTAGGAAGCTCAATAATAAGACAACCGTTATATGGTTCGTCATCTTAAAGTCAGAGAATGATTTCTTTGGTTTTGAATAACCTGAAGAAATAATACAAAAAGAGTAGACCAAAGATGAAATCACCAATGATGATCACAAAGACGATAGGTCCGGCTAAGCCTGACAAATAAAATTTCAACAATGAAATGGCGAAACCGATCTTTCCAATCCCACCCACAATAACAATCCCCGTATGCTTTAATGGGTTATAGGCTACAATGGAGTACCCAATGAAATAAACGAGCGTTGTACCCCATGCGCCCTGATAGATCGCATAGTAAAGTGGGTCTGTCAATTCTCTATTGAATAAGCCTTGGAAGGTGTAAGCTGTGTTGAAATAGCCAAAAATCGCACCTATTAGATTCCACAAAGCAGAAACGATGAAAAAGACTCTGAAAAAAGTGATTTCTTTATTTTCCATTGCAATAAAATTTAAGTGTGGTGAGCTTTAATAAACTCTATAGCAAAGAAGACGAATCAAAAAGCCCGGTGCATTTACATATGTAAAGAAATGCCTTTATTGAGTCATTTTTTTTCTGATTCTACTCAGTTGGGTAGGGCTGATGCCAAGGTAGGATGCAATATGATACTGTGGTATTTGCAATTCAATTCCCGGATATTCTTTTTGAAGAATCAAATAGCGTTTGTCAGCATCAAGTAGCGCCATCTCAATTTCCTTTTTTTCATTGCTCAAAAAGTAGCCTTCCGCAATAATTCTCCTCAGCCTTTCAATCTCGAAGTTGCCCTCTGATAATTTTTCAATTTTATGAAATGAGGCTTTCCAGATTTTACAATTTGTCAGTGCCTGTTGTGCAACAGCGTTCTTTTGTTTGCTGATGAGTGAGGCATACGAGCCTATAATGGACGGACCTGAAAAGAATGTTTTGTTATATTCTTTCCCATCACTATTGATGTAATATGCCCGAACAATTCCAGTTTCCAAAAAAGCAATTTCCTTAGCTACCTGTCCTTTTCGAATAAAATATTCTTCTTTTTTTAGTTCTTCATAAATAAAAATTTCACTCATCAAACCGAGCGTATTTTCAGAAAGAGGCATAATACTATTGAAGAATGTAATGATATTTTCCATAATGGATTAGAAGAGGTTCATGGTATTGAGTGTTGTAGGTAATGCCTGTTTACGCGCTGTGTGCAACCTGAACTTATTTGTACGTAAAATAATGAATTCTCTGTTTTGAGCCAAGTTGCACAGACTTTGGCCACCACCTTTCTGTACCCTGACCCACCTCCCGATAACTATCGGGAAGGGCTTTGCGAACTGCAAGTCAACCAAGAAAGACCTTCTGTTAAAAACTAAGAATGTAAACACAGAATGAATGGGTGAGGAGCAGTCGCTAAATATTAAAGCACTTAAGCATATGCGCTGCTAGGTAATGTTACCAGCATATTTCCCAGCTATCCATGGAGTTATTATTGAAAATATCACATACAGATTTATTAATATTCTAATCGTTAATGTTACGTCCTTTGGCTCGTATTTTAATTTTCTGAAAATCCCGAAGTACCAATAGTTTGAAACCATGAATAAAACAAACAGTATTTGACTTGCTAGAACAGTATTTTCATAACTCAGTAAAATGGCTATGCTCATGAAGTTAGCAGTAGCAAGCAACGACATAATGAAAATTGCTGTGGATTCAGGAATATCTAGAAAAGTTCTGAAATATTTAGAAGTCCAATTATGGATTACATAGAAGTAGGATTTATAAATACTCGATAACTTCATATTGCTGGTAACGGCCATGTGTAGAAACGTATGCCACACGAGGCTATAAAAAACTAAACGTAGCATTTTCTGCTAACTTTCTCAACCATCATGCGCCAATAAAAGCTTTGCTATTTCAAGTCCCTTCTGCGTTCTGGGTTTGTTATTCCGCTATGAATGCAGCAGAAATGCGGTGCAAGCTACACCGCCTATGGCTACAAGGTGCGATAGCATATGTTTTTCTACACGGTGTTGTGTTGAGTTTCCTAAACGATTAGTCTCTTCTAAAATAAGCGAGACCCATATGATTAGCCACAGTTGTCAGGATTAGATATTCGTATTCTATTATTTCAAGTTTAAAAACATTCAAAGTGCTTATTGTAGTACTTATATAATTGTCCTTAAAATAAATCTGTAGCACGTTTTGATTACTAATTTCACGAATTATAGGGTCAAATTTTTTATTCGTAATATTTTTAATTTTTGAGTTTAATTCATTTACAAATGAGTCTAAATGTTCTTTAATTAAATCAGCTCTTTGTTCATCAAGCATTAATTTATTTTGAATAATATATTCTTCATCTAAATTATTAGTCAAAGAGGTTTCTAGTGAAGCTATAAGCGAATCAATTTGATGTAGGTTTTTGTTAGCTAACTCTACAATTTCTGTAGCTATTTTTAGTTCTTTTAAATCAAAGCTGTGATTTCCTTTTTCAATTACAGTTGCTTCTATTTGTTTCAGTAAGAATTCGTTTTGTTGCTGCATTAATTCAGTTGACCAATCTAATTTTTTGTTCATTAGATCTACCTTTAAAAGAGTCTGACTTAATAAAAAATCTTCTTTTGTGTTTTGCGTATTACAGGATGTGATTTGAAATGCTAAAAAGAGGTAAATGTATTGTCTGATTTTCATACTTTGTTCTAATTTATTCAACACAACACCCCTTTAGCTTAGTGCCATAGGATTATTTAAAGATAATCTGATTATCGTTATTGTATTAAACGTAACGATG
>JBLWUR010000011.1:0-76484 GCA_048268855.1 Fulvivirga sp. | reverse complement strand
TCTTCGCTTTGGATATACGTTCGAGGTACCCACCAATAAATCTGTAGGCTCAAAGTTCAACAGTCATGAACTCTCTTTGACTCTTGATATGGAGGTTTTCGACTTTCATTTTTTGAGTGATCGTTACTTTTGATCATAGAATTCTGTTTTTGGCCTAAATAAATAACTGGAAATACCTATCATTGTTCGAACATTAGTGGTTCTTCTTTTGTTTACTTACTCATAGATGAAAATATCCGTTTTTAGAAAAGAGCATTTTAATGCCGCACATAGACTTTTTAACCCTGAATGGGACGATCAAAAAAACAACTTGTATTTTGGGAAATGTAACAATCCCAACTTTCATGGTCATAATTACGATCTGATTGTGAAGTTGACTGGAGAAATTGACACTAAAACAGGTTATGTCTATGACATGAAAAAATTAAGCGATCTAATTAAAGAAAAAGTATTAAAACAATTTGATCATAAAAATCTCAATCTGGATGTAACTTATTTTAAAAAATTGAATCCAACAGCTGAAAATATTGCTGTTGTCATTTATAACATACTTCGACCTGAAATAAACGAGAGCATCGATCTAAAAATTAAATTGTATGAAACAGAGAGAAATTTTGTTGAATATCCAGCGTAACATCGATGACAATGACGATATAGCGGATGCTCACGTTGGTACCGCTACAGACACTCCATTAAGAGCTGATGCTTTTGATATTTCTGATGATGAGAAGGTAAAGAAGATTGAAGGACATTTTACTGAAATCATGAATATACTGGGGCTTGATCTCAACGATGATTCATTAAGCGGCACCCCTCATCGTGTTGCCAAAATGTATGTGAAGGAAGTTTTTAGTGGGCTCAATCCTGAAAATAAACCGAAAGCAAAGCTCTTTGAAAACAAATACAAATACGACCAAATGTTGGTTGAAAAAGACATTACTTTTTATTCACATTGTGAGCATCATTTTGTTCCTATTTATGGTAAAGTACATGTAGCGTACATATCCAGTGGTGAGGTAATTGGTTTATCTAAAATCAATCGTTTTGTTCAATATTTTTCCAGAAGGCCTCAGGTTCAAGAAAGATTGACTGTACAGATAGCTAAAGAGCTTCAAAAAGTATTAAAAACAGAGCATGTGGGTGTAGTCATTGACGCCAATCACATGTGCGTGGCTTCCAGAGGGGTTGGCGACACCAATAGTAAAACTGGTACAGCCTTCTTTGGGGGAAAATTTAAAGAAGATCAGGTGAAGAATGAGTTTTTAAATTACATTAATACTAAATGAAAATTGAGTACTTGAAAGTGCTCAATTTAAAGTCTGTCTAAATACAGATTGGTTATCATCTGGTATTTTTGTGTCTGATTAAATTCGTAACTTTACTTTCAAATAATTAACACATTAATTTTCCGTATAATGGCATTTGATTTAGACATGATAAAGGCGGTGTATGCTGGTATTGAGGCCAAAATAACTGCTGCAAGAAAAGTGGTAAACAAACCACTTACCCTTTCTGAAAAGATTTTATATTCACATCTCCATACAGACCAGAAGCTAGAGGCTTTTGGTAGAGGAAAATCTTATGTTGATTTTTCTCCTGACAGAGTAGCTATGCAAGATGCTACGGCACAGATGGCATTGTTGCAATTTATGCAAGCTGGCAAAAAAACGGCTGCTGTACCCTCCACTGTTCATTGCGATCATTTAATATTAGCCAAAGAAGGTGCTGATCAGGATTTAAGAAATTCGTTAACCGCTAGTGGTGAAGTATTTAATTTCTTGGAATCAGTTTCTAAAAAATATGGCCTTGGTTTTTGGAAACCAGGTTCAGGCATTATACACCAGGTAGTACTTGAAAACTATGCTTTCCCTGGTGGAATGATGATAGGTACTGACTCACATACAGTGAATGCAGGTGGCCTCGGAATGGTGGCCATTGGAGTTGGCGGTGCGGATGCTGTTGATGTGATGGCAGGAATGCCATGGGAACTAAAATTTCCAAAGTTAATAGGGGTAAAACTTACTGGTAAGCTAAGTGGTTGGACAGCACCGAAGGATGTTATTTTAAAAGTAGCTGGTATTCTTACTGTAAAAGGTGGAACAGGAGCCATAGTTGAATACTTTGGCGATGGCGCAAAATCTATGTCTTGTACAGGAAAGGGCACCATTTGTAATATGGGTGCTGAAATTGGAGCTACTACTTCTACTTTTGGATATGATGAGTCAATGGCTCGATTCTTACGTGCTACAGGAAGAACCGAGGTAGCAGATCTCGCTGACGGAATCAAAGAACACTTAACAGGTGATGACGAAGTATATGCCAATCCAGAGAAATATTTTGATCAGGTAATTGAAATCAATCTTTCAGAATTGGAGCCACACGTAAATGGACCGTTTACACCAGATAGAGCGACTCCTGTTTCTAAAATGAGAGAAGAAGCAAAGAAAAATGGCTGGCCAACTAGGGTTGAATGGGGACTTATTGGTTCTTGTACTAACTCTTCTTATGAAGATTTATCCAGAGCTGCCTCAATTGCAAAGCAGGCTGTAGATAAAAAATTAAAAACTAAATCTGAATTGGGTATCAATCCAGGTTCTGAGCAGATCAGGTATACTGTCGAACGTGACGGATTTTTAAAAATATTTGAAGATTTGGATGCCCGAATCTTTACCAATGCATGTGGTCCATGTATTGGGCAGTGGGATCGTGCTGGTGCAGATAAAAAAGAGAAGAATACGATCGTTCACTCCTTTAATAGAAACTTTTCTAAAAGAGCTGATGGTAATCCCAATACCCATGCATTTGTAACCTCACCTGAAATGGTGGCAGCAATAGCCATCTCTGGTGACTTAGGATTTAATCCAATTACAGATACATTGACCAATGCAGATGGAGAGCAAGTAAAACTTGATCCTCCAACAGGCTGGGAGTTGCCTGAGAAAGGCTTTGATGTAAAGGATAACGGTTACCAGAAACCTGCTGCCGATGGTGGTAATGTGGAAATAAAAGTAGCACCGGATTCTAAAAGAATTCAGCTATTAGAGCCATTCAAACCTTGGGATGGTAATAACATCACCGGAATGAAGCTATTGATAAAAGCCAAAGGCAAATGTACTACTGACCATATTTCAATGGCTGGTCCTTGGTTAAGGTTTAGAGGCCACTTAGACAATATTTCTAATAACACCTTAACAGGTGCCGTTAACTTCTTCAATGAAGCTACTGATAAAGTAAAGAATCAATTAACAGGTGAGTATGGTGCGGTACCAGATACAGCAAGAGCTTATAAGGCTGCTGGAGTACCTTCTATTGTTGTGGGTGACCATAACTATGGTGAAGGGTCATCAAGGGAGCATGCAGCTATGCAACCAAGGTTTCTAGGCGTAGTAGCAGTACTTGTAAAATCTTTTGCTAGAATCCATGAGACCAACCTTAAAAAACAAGGGATGTTAGGACTTACGTTTTCCAATGAAGCTGACTATGATAAAATATTGGAAGACGATACTTTGGATTTATCTGATTTGAAGGATTTTACTGAGGGTAAACCATTAACATTAGTTTTAAACCATAAAGATGGTAGTTCAGAATCAATAAAAGTTAATCATACTTACAATGAAGCACAGATAGGTTGGTTTAAGGCTGGTTCAGCACTTAATCTTATCAAGATGAAGGAGAAAGCTTAAATTGATATTTGAACATTAGATACTAGGTTTAAATATATACTAGATAAAAAGAAGAGGCCACTAATAAATATTAGTGGCCTCTTCTTTTATACAAATTTTATTCCTCTATTTAGAAATAATAATTCTCTTGAACTTGGTTTGATCGCCTTGTCTCACCTGTATTATATAAATTCCTTGTCTTAAATCTGAAGTTGGCTTCAATAGTATTTCGACAGAATTTCCAACTGGAGTAAAGACTTGTGTATAATGCCTTTTTCCATTAATATCTATCAAACTGATCTCAACAGGTGTAGAGCCCATCAGGCTGAGATTTAGATTAATATTAGTCTGATCAGTTGGATTTGGGTAAGTTGAGATACTGAACTCCGAGTTTTCATCAACATAATTGACAGTTACTAAATTATCAGAGTAGGTAGCAGTGCCATCAAAATCAACTTGCTTTAACCTATAAACGTTACTTCCGAATGCAGGTCTTTTATCAATAAATTCATATTGATTAACTACATCTGTACTACCCGAACCTTCAATACGCCCTAACACACTAAAATTATTAGTTCCAGAGATCAATCTTTCTATTACAAAATAATCATTATTGATTTCTGATGAAGTAATCCAATTAAGTTGCACATAATTATCGACCAACTGTCCTGTAAATGAAGTTAATGTAATTGGTAAAGGATTTGCAATATCGCCTGAACCAAGGGTGTATATGTGCTCACTGAAAGTATTTGTTGATACCGCGTTAAATGTACCTCCATTTTGAGAATGTCCTCCACTAAATCCTGAACCACCCAAATTATCCCACAATGACGTACCATCGTTCCATATCATTACCTCCAATTCTTCTCTTTCTGAAGGAACTGTAGAAACATCACTCTCAACACCCCAACTCAACCCTACTTTTGCTGTCGTTCCAGTTGGTGCGGCATTCCCATCACTAATCTTCCAATATTCACCTGCACTAATTGTTTTAATACTAGAACTTGAAGGTGATAAATTATCAACTAGTGGTTCAGTAGTTGGATCACTAGCAAAATACTCTGCTTCCCAACTCAACCCACCTGTTGAAACATTGCTAATTGTAGCAGGTCTCCATAATATTCCATTTCCAATAGGGAATATATAGGTTTCTGATAAGCTAATATTTCTTACAACTTTACCATTGATATGTGCAGTATTACTACCTCCATTGGTTGATCCCGCAGAATTAATAAATGAATTCCCGTTCATTGTAAAAATACCCCCTTGTAAATCTAGCCTAGATCCACCTACCTCAATATCACCACCCAACTTATTAAATCCAGCTGAGTTATTAAGTAATAATCTATTTATCATACTGGTCCCTGTGAAATCACCGGTAACATTTTGTAAACTATTCCCAGTAAGCCTCATAGAAAATGCTCCTGCTCCTCCATCGAAAGTACCACCACTATAGGTTATATTTCCATTTACAAAAATCACTCCACCAGTTCCAGAATTAAAACCTCCACTTGTAATAGTTAAATCGCCATTAATGCGATCAACTCCACCTGATTGACCATAGTAATTCCCACCATTCACAATCATGTCCTGCATAATAATACTACCATTTCCAGAATAGAAATTTCCACCTGTAACATATGTGTCACCTTGAACAGTTATTACCCTATTATTAGAATTATTTAGGTCCGGCCCATTAACTACCAAATCCTCACAAATAGTAACGTTATTATTTGGGAAATTTCTATTACCCGAACCACTAAGCGTAAGACTTCTCAAACTAGTGATACCTGAAAGAACACTATAACTACCTATTCCTGCATATTCAAGGCCTCCTCCACTACAACTCAAAAAGTTTCCAGAGAATGCTGGTAAATTGGCATTGGTTCCGTCACTTACAATTTTCAATGTACCAGTACCTTCTAATGTACCTAGTCTGTGATTTGTGGTATTATCAACTTCTAATACACCTCCAGATTGAATTTCAGTTTTGTACAGTCTGATATTATCAACATTTAACCGTACTGTTTGTCCTGAAGGTATTACTATTACTGCACCACTAGGTGGAACTCCAGCACCACTAGGTAACGGAACGTCATAAATTTCTTGATCTACATCACCTCCACCACCAATTGCGGTATATGTAGCTACATTATTAGGTATAGCCTCATCAAGCCCTGCAAAGTAATCTCCGGACATTCCGTTTGAGGTTGCACCATTAAAATTGAAATTTATCGTATTGGCTACTTCATCAACTGCAGTAGCATCAAATTTATTAATGTCGTTTGATGGGTTATTGAATGTAAGTATTCTTGCAGATATGTAATCATCTTCATCATGGGTAGCTCCCGGTTCTGCTGAAAGCACATGTGATTGGTCATATTTAAGCGTCATATCCGCAATTAATCCATTAATACCTGCTGCTTCTACTGACCAATAATATTGTAAAACATTATTAAGGTCACCAGTAGCTAAAACATCCGTTCCATCATTAATAGTTGGATGATATTCATTTGCCGGTCTCACAGTTAGCGTTCCTGGTGTTGACCCAAAAGTATTTCCTGGCGTACCGAAATTAAATGAAATTGGCGTGTAAAAAGCCTGACCTACAGGGAACGTAAAGTCCTGATTAAAACCAGCTGTAAACTGCTTGCCTATTCCACTATCCACAAACGAGCTATTTGTTTGAATCATATTAGAAACTGAAAATGGACTCACAGGCGTAATATCAGCACTTGTGCCAAACAATAAAGATCCTCCACCAATGTTAAAAACACCACTATTTAAGCGAAGGCCACCCTCAACATTAAAGTTGTAGCCATTGCCATCAGGTATAGTAACTCCATTAGAGTTGTTAATGGTTATTACACCCAGTGTGCCTGTTCCTGAACCACTTCTTCTCAACTCCTGATTAACAGATCCTGCGAACACTAATCCATTTCCACCAACACTATTATGGGTGCCATCAATGACAGCATCTGATTGGAGGTTTATACTAAATCCATTGTCATCAAGAGTTCCTGCCGATATTGTAAATAAATTCGCAACTGTTATGGCATTGGTAAGGTTTAACGTTCCTGTACTACTTTTGGTAAACCGATAAAAACTGTTGGAACCACTTCCTGTAATACTTTGTGTAGCAGTAGAATTAAATATTGTCTCATTATTCTCTGCGTCATATGCTCCATCATTTTCCATATCACCACCCACTGTCAAGCTTATTCCATTACCCTTAAATGTAGCTCCTGAAGCGATAGTTAACTTATCTGAAATGATTAAAGGATTAATAGCAATTTTTGCACTAGGATTATTTGTGCCGTTAATACTAAGGTTGGCTAGAGCAATTGTCGAATTAATTCGAAAATCAGTTTGTCCCGCAGGCGTGTTTCCATTAAAAATAGTAATGGTTGAACCAGTTACATTTGAGACATCCGGATTTAAATACAAAGCAGAAATAGTAGGGCTTGATTGGTGTCTTTCAATTGTAAGAGTACCTCCAGTATATTTAAATTCACTACCCACATTATAAATCTGCAACATACCGCGTGTACCCTCTGGACCAGATTGCGTACCAATACGAACGTCACCGCCCGTTTGTCTGTACTTCAAAATACCAGTATTTGCCGAGGTAATTGGTCTGATTTGTGACCCTACATTTAAAGTACCAGATGATATTTCAAGGATAGCGTTACCTGAAGCGGAATATTCAATAAAATTATTACCATTACCTACGGCATCATCCATATCTAAAGTACCACCATCGATAATCAAACTACCGTCTAGTTCAATTCCACTATCGTCACCAGATACATTTGCCTGCC
Source organism: Fulvivirga sp. (assembly GCA_048268855.1). GTDB lineage: Bacteria > Bacteroidota > Bacteroidia > Cytophagales > Cyclobacteriaceae > Fulvivirga. The sequence goes on along the minus strand of JBLWUR010000011.1, from coordinate 69,001 downwards.
CTTGTGTGATTTGCAAACCAGTTTTGGGTGAGATCGAAAAACTTGCCCCTCCAGTAGTTAAATCAATATTTATTGCTGGATCATTTAAAACCAATGTGCCATTCGTCAATTTAATAGCCTTATTCGCGCCATTGGTTGGCCCATTTAAATTAAAGTTATCGTCAAAAGTAAATTTATTCACTTTACTAGTTCCTTTATTCAAAATCACTCTATATAAATCTGGTGTCGATGAAGTTTGATTGGATAAAGAGTGGTTACCCGCACCTTTCAATTCCAATAGGACATTATTAGCCGTTCCACCTTGGTATAAATCTAGTGTAGCCACGTAAGCAGCATCATGTATCAAACTTATATTTCCGCGTACTATTAATTTATGTTCAACACTATTCGTTCCACCAGACTGAATATCGACAAAACTGTTCCCTGGTGAGCTATTTGTACTACTACCATTAATTATCAAATCTCCTTTAATTTCTACAGTATTGCTTGTTGCCCCATTTGAGAAACGCATTCTACCAAAACCTGCAAACCCAATAGTAGCATCATTTTCTATTGTAATGTTAGACTGCACCCACAATGCAGCCCTATTAAATACCTGTAATTCATTATTGATTTGAATATCATTGGTGAAAGTGACAATCTTTTGACTGCCCCATCCGTCAGCACCACCATTACTACCAGAAGTGTTAGTAGTTACTCTGAGTATTGGAAATTCCGATGGGAATGAAGGCATAACCACAGCATTAGCTAATCCCGCACTTCCTTCCTGCGATAAGTTCCACATTGATTCAGTGTTACTCATAAATTCACCAAAATCGTTATCGGTACTAAATGTTGGTACGTTGCCAGAATTGGTAAATACAAGTTCAAACTCACCTTTTCCTGATACTGTTTTCCAATCATGTGTAGTACCTGCATAGAGCCTCAATCGATTCATAAATGTTGAAGGCTCTTCAAATTCCAACTTAGCTGCTGAGGTGTTAATATTAACATTAAGTCGTATTCTGTCCGCTGCATGGTTACCAATTATTACAACATCACCAGCTCCAGGTAAAGACCCAGCAACCGCACCATCAACACCAACAGTTGACCATGAATTATTGCTATTCCAGTTTTGAGTTGTTCCTGTTCTTCTTGTGTAATATATGGTGGGGGCACCTACAAATCTACCATTTTCACCAGCTGTATAACTGGCACTTTCTAGTGTGAAACCAGAATCTGAAGGTCCATTAAATGTAATTGTATTAGCTGAATCATCAACTCCTTCATTTTCAGGTATGTTATCATCCTCATAATTTCTTGTAAATGGAGTGCTCTCTAATACTTTTCCAGCTACAAAACTGCTCTCATTTCCAGATCCGTCCAAATCGTCATCATAATAATGGAAATCATACACAACAGTCGGTTCTGCAGTAAATCCCTCGTAATCCACTTTCCAATAGTAAGACAATACATCACCTCCAGAAGGATCTGTTGTAGCCAATACTTTATCTACAGGTCTAATTGTAATGTATCCGTCATCTGAAAAATTTGTAACGGTAACTACGGCAGGTGTATATTTAGATGTTGGCTCGGTACCTGTTAGACCCACACCAAAAGGGAAAGTATAACTCTTATTTGATTGAACATACAGGGATATTCCTCCATCAGAAGCCGCACCGTTGGTAACAATCATATTGTTAACATTAGGACCACTTTGAAATCCTTGTCCAGGGGCTTCATTATAATAATCAACCGTTAATTTATTACTACCAACATTCATTCTCCCATTAGAATGTTCAAGAAACTGAATTGTCAAATCACTTACAACATCAACAACATAGGTTTGCATATAGAATTTTAAGTTTCCAATTACTGCAGTGTCGGCTGTGATAAACACTATATCGGTTGGCGTACCTTGATTTGAAGCAAATTTTAGTTGATCATTATTACCATTAGCATTAGCATCAACATCATTGGCTCCATTTACTCCTAAAGCTGTATTGTAAACAGTAAGTACGTCATAATTAACAACAGAATCACAATTGGCTACTATACTATGTTTCCCTTGATCAAAAGTGCCACTTAAGACTTTAAATGCCTCGCCTTCAATTCTCAACAAGTTATTGAAATAACTATTTAAGTTGGCTCCAGATTTATTTGAAGCAAGACTTACAACTTTGTCATGGGGCTTATCTATTATAAGGTTATAAAATTCCTGAATATCTGTATGATTCCCTGATATATTTAAAAAGGACATTAGTGTATTATCAGTTCCATTTATTTTCAACGTATTATGTTTGGCAGGATCATAAATGTAATCTGCACCTGATTCAATAGTAAAATCACTTCCTACTTCCACATCAAATCCATTATGATCAAATGTCACTCCTGTTTCAATTGTCAAATCGTTTAATGCTCTTAAATCAGGGTTAGTGATATTTGTTACGTTACCACCTGTTCCTGAAGCGCCATCAATTAAATCAACTTGGGATCCTGTTCCCGAAGTATAACGCATGATTACATTCCAAAACGGTGCCAATGAAGTGACTTTAAAGTCATTATTTCTTGTGATGTCCATTATTACAGTTCCGCCCGTAACGCTTTGGTTACCTGTACTACTTGCAATAAAAATACCTCCAGTATTAGCACCTGTTGGTGCACCAGCCACATGTAGTGTTCCTCCTGACATATTAAAGGTATTACCTGGATAAGTAAGGCTAAATGCATAGTAGCTTGTACTAATATTATTACCTGTTATATTCACTGTACCACCACTTTGTGTATAACCACCTATGTTGGTAGGGCCATTAACAGATGTTCTGATCTGGTTTACAGTCATTACACCGTCAGAGACCACTATATTTCCATTGGCTCTTGTAGTAATACCACTATTAATTGGTGCATCAACTGTACCTCCCGACATTTGAATTGTTCCGTAAGGCACAATAGCTGTTCCAGAAGGTTTGGCAGCTGAACCACCATTTACCCATAGTCTCGCAGCTTCTGAAATGTTATAATTACCCGTATTATTTAGGACGGGTACATCAACGTTTATATTTAAGCGTACTGTTCCCCTGAGCAATCCTAATGCATTATCATTAGTAGTTAATTGAGCTACCGAACCATGTCCATAGTCGGCTGGCCCATATAAATTAAAATTAGCAGCACTTGAGGCATTAATGTCCAATATATAATTCTGGTCTACTCCTTTATCAATCTCAATTCTATAGAAGTTTGTAACTCCAAAGCAATCTATCTGTTGATTATGAAATGGGCTTAAAAAATTCGCATCTACAATTCCATTGGTAGCTTCATTATTATAGTCGGTCGCTACGCGGTTTGTAAATTCAGCACGCCCTTGATTAATAAAATCTCCATAAAAATTAAATTCGTGTCGTGCATTTGCTGTACCAACATTCAATTCTCCACTGGCATCAATTTGCACAATACCATAAGTAGTAATGGATCTGGAAGTTGCCGTTGAATTATCATTAATCTGAAACACCCCTTGCTGTATTGCTAAGTCTCCATTTATTATAAAATCAGCAATCATTGTAGCCATGTCAGTACTGTTGTCGAGATTAAGAGTCACATTGTTAAATAGCCTATTCTGATTTAGATTAAGCCCTGTTCCAACGATTTCAACTGTTCCTCCAACTATTGAGTCAGCAAAAACTGTAGTAGAACCTGATGGGAAGTTATCATTTTGTGAAACATCACCAGCGTATGAAATAGTGCCATTTCCAAGGATGTTAAAGAAATCATGACCAGAGGTATTACCGATTACAAGTTTACCATCTACTGTAAGGTTAACTCCATCATTATCATCAGTATCCATTGTTACCGTACGACCTGATAAAATGGTTGCATTGTCACCGGGTTGCGGTACACCACCAGTTACTGGTTCCCTCAATGAGCCATTAGAAATAGTCGTCCAAGTCAACGGATCATTCCAATCACCCGTTTGATATGAATACCAATTACCCGGTACAAGTTGTTCACCTTCCCCAATAGTATAGTAACCAGTTGGCAAACTTGTATTGCCTAAATCAACAACTAATTGATCTCCATTTTCTACAGTATATAAATTAGCAACAAGCCTTGAGTAATTATCAGCCGTTGTCGCTCTATAGAGTAACACATAATCATTGGCATCACCTGAAAACGACAGCCCTGCCGTTCCAAAATCAAAACGTAACTTAACAGATACATCTCCAGTTGATTCCATGAACCAACTTCTCGCCCATCGAGAATCTAATACACCAGGATCAACCACCAGATTTGTGGTAACACCATCGGCATGAGCAGTATTGTCATGAGCGAACATGACAAATTCATTTGATGCATTAAGAGAGCCGTTGGCCTCCTCAATCTGCAAGGCATCACTAAACCCAGACTGGCTGAATTTATCACTACCATTGCCGGTTCCAATACCCATAAAATTATTTACAAAGGCTGCATTAAACACAGCTGGGTTTGTACCATAATAATTATTGCTCGTAAGTGTTATTCCATATTTTTGACTTAAATAATTTTCAACAATTATTCGTTCTCCATCATTTAGCCCCTGTCTGTATATGATAAACTCAGCAATGTCCCCACTAAAATAAGTTCCGTAATTATCATTGAGGGCACCTAATATTAAATTTGAAGAAGAATTAGTAATATTTCCAGTAACAGATGAAGAACCCGATGCTGAAGACTGTAAAAATATTTGCTGAAGGGAGTTCTTGTATGTATTTGAAATAATATAGTCAGTAGTAGTATTAATACTAACGGAAGAAGCTAATCTTTGATTTGCCCCATTATCAATATCAAAATTTAATCGTTGAGTTGTGTAGGTAAAAGCACTATATGAGCGCTGAGAGCCTGAGCTTATTCTTTTAGAATAAATCCCTCTCGGTGAGCCATCAAGAGTGGCATTGTAAACTACTGCGATAATCGTAATGCCACTTAAACTTGCATCCAGATCTGCATTGTCGGTAATTCTCAAATATCTTTCAGTTCCATCAAAACGTACGGCAGCGTGTGTTCCACTAAACAGGCCGTTGGTTTCAAAAAGTGGGGTGGGGTCTGCTCCTTGTTGAACGAGATGGTTCCCATTTCCACTTAAATCAGTCCAAGTAGTCACCGGAACACCATCTGCTAATCCAAGAGTACTAGCATCAAGCCAAATAATATTTTCCGGCTCACCTCCAGAGCCATCAAAATTACCAACCCCAGCAGGGCCGGTCTGGGCCATGGCAGAAATATTAATAAGAATTACTAAAGTGAAAGATAAAAGCTTTTTCATAAAGACAACATTAATTTAGCATACCATATGCATAAATCATACGAATATTATAAGTATTTGATAATCAATAAGTTATATATTTACGTTTTCATTGAATTTTCCCGATTTGGGAAATTAAGTTAATCAATTAGACAACTATCAATAAAAATATTTATCAAACGATAAAGCTAACAAATAACATTCATTAATACACTGACTATCAAATAGGTAATTGGCTCATTTCAGTTATCTGAAAATTAATTAAGATCTAATAATTAATTTCTTTTTTCAAAAGATTGGAAGTGTTGATTAAAGTACTTAGACACATTTTCATTTATAAAATACGAATTGTTTTGTGCTTAAATTATTAAAATTTTAGATACCAACTTCGGGAATTTCCAATATAACTTTTGTCCCTTTCCCTTCAGTAGATTCAATCTTAATTAGTCCATTTAACTTGTCTACAGTTTCCTTTACAATATAAAGGCCTAATCCAGAACCAGCACCTTCATCTGTCGCTCTATAAAACATTTCGTAAACCTTATCAATATGATCTTTTGAGATGCCTCTACCGTTGTCCTCAATTTCAAGCTTGGCTAATTTATTTTCTATTTTCACCTTAACATTTATTACGGGATCTTTTCCATTCCTATATCGAATGGCATTTGATATGATATTATTCAAAATGACTTTAATCCTCCAAGGATCACTATAAAACGGTATTTTCTGTTTCACATTAATCGTTTTATCGACAGCTTTACCTGTAGAGGTAGCAAATCGTAACTGTTCAAATGTTTCATCAATTATTGTCTTAAAAGAAACCTCCTCCCTCCTTACCTCCAATCTTGAGTTTCTAGATTGATCAAGTATTTCTTTTATAAAATTATCTTGTTGGAGAGTGCTATTGTTTATCATATCCAGATAAGTGTTCTTCATTTTAATATCATTATCCTTTTTTGCCAGATTTATCAATCCTAATACAGAAGCAATTGGAGCCCTTAGGTCATGGGATACGCTATAAACAAAATTATCAAGTTCCAAATTTCGCTTTCTCAGCTCTTCATTTGATCCCTTTAATTTTTCCTCAGCCTTTTTTCGAGTATCAACTTGTCCGTCAAGTTCTTTAGTTCTTGCCTTCACCATTTCCTCAAGGTTCTCATTAAACTTTAAAAGTTTCATTTGTGCCTCTGTTCTTTCCTTAACTGTTGCCGATACTATTATTGTAGATATGCTTAATACACCAATGAATATTTGTAAAAGAAGCATTGAATTAAACGGTGTGTCAAGTAAAAACGGGCCAATATTATTTGCCGTCAAATAAATCGCTACAATTGATGTGACTACAACAGCAGTCATAGAAATTATCAACTGGAAACGAAAGGCTAACCAAAGTAGAAGGGGTAATAATAAAAAGGGCAGAGCTCTTTGAACAGTGAAACTCAATTCTACAACATTTAGCAATAGATATAAGGCAATAAACCCTGTCAGAAAAATCACTCCTTCTATTAATTTATCTTTAAAATCCTTTAATTCATATTTTCTAAAAATTGATAATATGAAGGGTGTAAAAAGTAATATTCCAACAACACTCCCCACCCACCATGAAAACAAATTCATAAAGTAGTCTGAATTGCTAATAATTCCATTAGCATGAAGACAAATTGTACCTACAGCCGCTCCAATAAAAGCAATTAGTAATGATATAAACAGAAGCCTAAAGGCATTCTTTGTATGATAAAAAGGGAAAGTGTCTTTTATCCAGTATTTAAGTAAGTAATTACCAATAACAGCCTCAAGTGTACTACCAATGGCTATGCCGCTAGAAATGGCAATAACAACTTGAGTAGGCATATCTGGGATATTCCAATATGCCATGATATTAGCAATAAGAGCACCAATGGTAATACCAGGCCAAGATTTTCGACCTAATAAAATAATTAAAGCAAACGCAATACCTGTTGGTGGCCATGTTGGCAATGCATTTGTTCCCTCAAAGGCCAAAAAATATCCGAATCTTGCGGCCAAATAGTACAATATGGCAACCAAGATGATTTTAAAATCAAGACTATATTTAAGCAAAGGTTTTACTATCATCGATAATCAACTCATTATCAAGTAAATATTAATATTAATTATGAATTTTTATTAGTGATGTAAGTAATTCTCACTATTAATCGATATTCGGTAGATAAAATCGTTAAAGGAATAACTATCAGGAGTTTAGAGTACAATATTTTTATTGGTCGGTTTTATCTGTCGGTTTTATTAGTCTTTATAGAAATTATTATTATTTAAAATAATTCTAAATAATGTTTGGAGGTTTATTTCAGTCTATTAGTTTTGCATATATTATTTTTAATAAGTCTAAATAAACTAAAAAATGAATAAACTATATCCCTATCTAATTTTAATTTTTTTCACACTATTCTCTTGTGATAGTGAAGACACTGTATTACCTTCTATTGAAAACCCTGAAACCTATTCATTTCATAGAAACGATGAAAGTACTGTTTCATTTGACGGGCAAACAATCCGCATAGAAATGGCCTCAGAATTAGTTGACATGATGCGTAATACAGACGCATCAGAAGACGTATTATTTGAGCTTTTCAGGAATGAAACAGCTTCAGGAGGTGATGCCAACCCGTTCACTAAATCTAATTTAAATGCCTCTAGCAAGAGTGTTAAGAGTAAAGTTGCTGCTTCTAATGATTATTTTTCAACAAATACCGTAGAATCTAATCAAATTAAAGAACAAATAGAAGCATGGCTTTCAAGTGTAGTAAATGAAGTCTATGTCAATAAAAACACAATTGCCACACCAGGTGTTGCCGGTCAGATTGCAAGTGGTACAAGAACTAGGTACATAGGTGCTAAAGGATATGAATATCATGAACTCGTTGGTAAAGTATTACTAGGTGCTTTAATGATGGATCAGACCCTCAATAATTATCTTAGCCCTACAGTGTTAGACGCTAATAATAATCGCTCAGATAATAATGATGGTAGGTTGGAAGATGCAGAAAATTTTACAACCATGGAACATGCTTGGGATGAGGCTTATGGCTACTTATATGGTCAATCAGTTGATCCAACTAACCCAAACCTGACCATTGGAGATGATGATGGGTTTCTAAATGAATATATAGGACGTATAAATAGTGATGATGATTTTGCTGGTATTGCTGATGTAATATTTAACGCATTCAAATTAGGTAGAGCGGCAATTGTTGCCAAACAATACGATATTCGAGATGCGCAGGCTAATATTATCAAAGAAAATTTATCCAAAATCATTGCCATACGGGCTGTATATTATCTACAGGGAGGTAAGAATTCACTACCTACGAACAGGGAAGATTATTCACTTTATGGTAGTTCATTACATGAACTTTCTGAAGCATTAGGATTCATCTATGCTCTTCGATTTACACATCAACCAAATAGCGATCAACCCTATTTTAGCAAGGATGAAATTGATGCCTTTATTCAAGACATTATTAGTGGAGAAAATGGGTTATGGGATGTTGACGCTTCAAAGTTAGATCAGATTTCAGAAAGTATTGCTCTAAAATTTGGCTTTACAGTTGATCAGGCAGCTTCTTAATATTACATTTGCAACCTATTCTTATTAAGATTAATTATCAATAGCGAAATGAAAAGAATTATCCTGGCATTATTGTCATTGATTTTTATTGTGGCTTGTAGTTCAAGTGATGAACCAAAATTACCTCAAGATAACTTTGACCGTGAGGCAATGTTACTTAATTGGGCTGATAATATTATAATGCCAGGATATAAGGCCTATTTAGATGATTTGTCTGTATTAGTGATTTCCAAAGATGCATTTATAGGTAATATTACTAAAGAAAACCTATCCAACTTAAAAACGGCATGGCTGACTGCTTATATAAGTTGGCAAAAGGTATCGATGTTTGAAATAGGCAAGGCTGAGACACTCACCCTTCGTGATTTTTCTAATATCTTTCCTACCAGTGTTGATAAAATTGAAACAAGTATTGCATCTGGATCATATGATCTGGCTTTGCCATCAACACGTGATCAGCAAGGGTTTCCTGCCATTGATTATTTATTAAACGGTATAGCTGATAACGATATAGATATTGTAGCCAAATTTAATCAAGATAAAGCCTTTACTGAATATCTATCATTGATTGTGGATCGGTTATACGAATTGGCTTCTCAAGTTAAATATGATTGGGACAATGGCTATCGGGAAACTTTCATTTCCAATAGTGGCTCCAGTGCCAGTAGCTCTGTTAACAAATTGGTTAATGACTATATGCAATACTACGAAAAGACTATAAGGGCTGGAAAAATAGGGATTCCTGCAGGCGTTTTTTCTAACACCCCGTTAAAAGACAAAGTTGAAGCACGATATGCCATAACTGATTCCCGGCTATTGTATGAAACTGCATTAAAGGCAGCGATTAACTTTTTCAATGGCGTTCATTTTGACAATAATGGTTCGGGGAAAAGCCTTAAGAGTTATCTGAATTTTGTTCATTCATTAGGTTCTACCGATGACCTTGCAACCATGATCAATGAACAATTTGAACTGTCATTAGATAAAAGTTCGTTGTTGGATGATAATTTCATGTATCAAATAGAAACAAATAATCAAGCGATGCTAGAAACTTATGATGCATTACAAGCCAATGTTATCCTCCTCAAAGTGGATATGTTTCAGGCCCTGAACATCAAAGTAGATTTTGTAGATGCAGACGGAGACTAATGCTTCAATCACTAAATAATTACTTCAATAAGACTACGAAGGCTGCACCATTGGCAGCCTTTCGTATTTTTTTCGGTGTGATGATGTTATTAAGCATCATTCGCTTCTGGAGTTATGGTTGGATTGACAAGTTATATATTTATCCAAAATTTTTCTTTTCTTATTTCGGCTTCGAGTGGATACATCCTATCGGTAATTATACTTATCTCATTTTTGCTGTATGTGCAATTGCAGCTATAGCAGTAGCACTTGGCTATCAATACCGGATTGCAATAATCACGTTCTTTATCAGCTTTACTTATATAGAGCTAATGGATAAAACCACCTATTTAAACCATTATTATTTTATTAGCCTGCTCTCCTTTTTAATGATATTCCTGCCGGCCAATGCTTACTTTTCGCTGGATGCCAAGAGAAATCCAAAAATGGCCTTTGAATATATTCCAAACTGGTCAATAGGTGTAATCAAAATTCTATTAGCATTAGTTTATTTCTATGCAGGCTTAGCCAAATTGAATTCTGATTGGCTATTTGAAGCTATGCCCCTCAAATTATGGCTTCCTGGAAGTTATGATCTTCCAATAATTGGTAATTTCTTGCATCAGACCTGGCTCATATATGTTTTTAGTTGGGCAGGTGCATTGTACGATCTTTCTATACCATTTCTACTGTTCAACAAACGTACTCGAACGATGGGGTTTATTATGGTAGTAGTATTCCATGTACTTACAAGGCTGTTGTTTCCAATTGGAATGTTTCCCTATATCATGATTGTGAGTGCCTTAATTTTCTTTGATTCCAAAATACATGAATACATTTTAAAGAAAATGGCCAGACTCTTTAGGGTAAATAAAACTTATTTTGAAAATGGATTGACTAAAATTTACTCCAACAACATTGGTTATAAGTCCCTGATGGTGATTTTAGGTGCTTTCTATTTAATTCAGGTCGCACTACCGTTTAGGTACTTGGCTTATCCAGGTGAGCTCTTTTGGACTGAAGAAGGATATCGGTTTTCCTGGCGAGTAATGTTGATGGAAAAGGCAGGATACGCAAATTTCAAAATTGTTGACCTTAATAGTGGCCAATATTTTCACGTCAATAATGCAGACTACCTTACAGTTTTTCAAGAAAAACAAATGGCTACTCAACCTGATTTTATTTTACAGTATGCCAATCATCTGGCCAACGATTATAAACAAAAAGGGTATGAAAATATTGCAGTATATGTTGATAGTTATGTTGCATTAAATGGTAGGAAGAGCCAACCCTATATTGATCCTACTGTTAATCTATTAGAGCAAAACGAATCATTTAACCATAAAAAATGGATACTCCCATTCAAAGATGAAATTAAAGGTTTTTAGTCTACTTATTTTTACATTGCTAGCAACAATAACACTTCGTGCACAAGCAGTACTTACAGGTACTGTGATCGATGGGGAAGTAAAAAAGCCTATTGCCGATGCAGAGGTGTTCATTAAAGAGCTTAACCAATTACTTCACACCAACAAAAATGGTGAATTTAGCATAAGTGAAGTACCAAATGGCAACTATACCCTATCTGTATTTGTGATTGGTTATAATGCCTACCAAAATGTAATTGATATATCCGGTAACCGCCAAATTCAAATCTCACTTATTCCGTTTAGTCATGAACTATCTGAAGTCGTAATTAGTCAGAAACGTGAAGAGGCCTTTAGTCTTAATCGACTTAACCCAGTGGAAGGAACAGCCATCTATGCTGGAAAAAAATCTGAAGTGATATTATTAGATCAAACTGTGGGGAACATGGCTGCAAATAATGCACGTCAAATCTACTCACAGGTGGTTGGGCTTAATATTTACGAAAATAATGATGCCGGTCTACAGCTCAATATAGGAGGAAGAGGGCTTGATCCAAATAGGACAGCCAACTTCAACACTCGACAAAATGGATACGACATAAGTGCGGATGTATTAGGATACCCTGAGAGTTATTACACTCCTCCAGCTGAAGCTTTGAGTGAAATACAGATTGTGCGGGGTGCAGCCTCCTTACAGTATGGAACTCAGTTTGGCGGATTGATCAATTTTAAACTTAAACGGCCGAATCTTGTTAAAAAAATCGAGCTTGTATCACGACAATCGGTAGGCTCATTTAACCTTTTCACTAGCTTCAATAGTCTTTCTGGAACAATAGGTAAATTTAGCTATTACACCTACTTCAACTATAAAAAAGGCGATGGATTTAGAACCAATTCCGAATTTGATTCTAAAAATTTCTTTGCTGGTCTAAATTATGAACTTGGTAATAACACTAAAATAAGTCTTGAAACCACCTACCTTCAATATTTAGCTAAACAACCAGGAGGGCTTACAGATACCCAATTTAATTCTGATTTGAATTATAGTAACCGAAGTAGAAACTGGTTTCAAGTAAATTGGAAATTAGCCGCACTTAAATTCGAACACAAATTTTCTACTCAATCGAATTTCAGCCTTAATCTTTTTACGCTTGACGCACAGCGTAATGCGCTTGGCTTTCGTGGAGACCCAATACGTCCAGGTCGTAATCCAATGACTGAAATAGATGATAGAACGGCCTTCACTAGAGATCTGATAAAAGGAAAATTCATTAATTGGGGCGCTGAAGCACGATATTTGAAACGGTACAAACTATTTCAAAATGATGCCGTATTTCTTGTTGGACTCAAGTATTATCAATCATTGAACAGTGCTGTTCAGGGAGCCGGTACAAATGCGGAAGATGCCAATTTCAATTTCGCAAATCAAGATTTCCCCTCCTACCCTAACCAATCAGACTTTGAATTTCCTAACTTGAATTGGTCCCTTTTTGGAGAACATATTTTATTCTTAACAGAAAAACTTTCAATTACGCCTGGTATACGATTTGAGAATATTAGAACAGAATCTAGAGGTAGTTATGTAGATATAGGTTATGATAATGCTGGTAATGAGATCTCAAGAATAGACACCACTGACAACCGTGTATTTGGGCGTTCTTTTGTGCTACTAGGATTGGGTGCCAGCTACAATCATTCTGATGATTTAGAGTTATATACCAATATATCACAAAATTACCGATCGGTTACTTTTAGTGATATTAGAGTTGTTAATACTACTTTTTTAATTGACCCAAATATAAAAGACGAGAAAGGATATACCTTCGACTTTGGTATGCGAGGCAAGTGGAGAAAAAATGTCTCTTATGACCTAGGTGGATTTGTGATGAATTACAACGATCGAATAGGAACCGTATTAGTAAATATTGGCCCAAACAAAGGTGACCGTGTAAGAAAGAACATAGGTGATGCCCTTATATTAGGAGGTGAATTTTTCGTTGATTGGAATATAATCAAAAGTTTAGGATTGGACTTTTCGAAATTCCGATTAAGTCCATTTATTAATCTTTCGTTGACCCATTCTGAATATGTTAAAAGCGAAGAGAATAATGTCAAAGGGAAAACTGTAGAGTTTATACCCGCGACTAATTTAAAATCTGGGATTAAATTTGGGTACAAAAATTTGTTAGGTGAATTACAGTACACCTACCTTTCAACCCAGTATACAGATGCCCAAAATACTGAAACTGCCGATCCAGGCGATAGTAGAGAGGGGGCAATTGGCGAAATTCCAGCTTACGCTATTATGGATTTCTCATTGACTTATAAATTCAAAGCATTTCAATTAGAAACCGGTATTAACAATTTACTTAATGAAAAGTATTTTACAAGAAGAGCTACAGGATATCCCGGGCCGGGCATCATTCCTTCTGCCACTCGCTCCTACTATGTTACGCTCCAAATCAAAATTTAGAATTTTATTGAGCGGCAATTTGCATCAGTAGTCCGCATAGCCACGCCCCATAAGTTCCCAATGCATAACCTAGTACGGCTAGTAGAACCCCAACAGGAGCCAATGAGGGATGAAAAGCAGCTGCCAACACTGGCGCAGATGCTGCGCCACCAATATTAGCCTTGCTACCTATTGCTAAAAAGAAATAAGGTGCATGAGATATTCTTGCGGTAATTACCATTATGATAATATGTATGGCCATCCAGATCAGGCCAACCAAAAAGAAACCCGGATTGTAGAAAATGGCAGTGATATCCATTTTCATACCAATAGTCGCTACCAAGATGAAAATAAATACTGTCCCTATTTTAGAAGCTCCCGCCCCTTCAAGCTGCCTCACTTTAGTGAAAGATAAAATGATTCCAAAAGTAGTAGCCAACACTACAATCCAGAAAAACTGACTATCTAAACTTAACTTTCCCAAATAAGGCGCATGTGTTGCGATAGCTGGAGCTATCCAGTCAGCTAACCCATGTGATAATCCGGTTATTCCAAATGCAATGCCCAATAACAACATCAGGTCGGTAGTAGTTGGAATTTTTGCAATACTAAGACTATAAGCCTCTATTTTATCTTTCAATGTGGTAATAGCACTACTATCAGCTTTAAAAAACTTATCGATATCATCACTCCTACCAATGCCTAACAATAAAGCCGCCATCCACAACTCTGCAACTATAACATCTACCGTTATACTAATGGAATACAACTCATCAGAAGGATGGAACAATTCATACATTGCTGCTTGATTGGCACCACCACCTATCCAGCTTCCAGCAATAGTTGCCATACCTCTCCAAACTGCGTCAGGTCCAATACCCCCTACAAAATCAGGATTAATATGTGAGACGATTAAAATTGCAAGTGGTCCACCTATTACTACCCCAATGGTAGCTGCAAAAAACATGATTAGTGCTTTGGGGCCCAATTTGAAAATTTCTTTAAGGTCAATGCTTAGTGTCAACAAAACCAAACAAGCTGGGAGCAGGAATCGGGATGCAACAAAATACAGTTGCGATGTTTCAGCGTTGACCAGTCCGAAAGTATTGAGTAAAGAGGGCAGAAAGTAACACAATAATATAACAGGTATTACTTTGTAAAACTTAGTCCAAAAAGGGGTTTTAATAGCTGATGTTCTAAATATCAAAGCCAGCAATACCATTAATATTCCAAATATTACTGCATCATTCGTAATCAATCCTTCACTATGCTCCATATTTTTGATTTTTATAAAAGGGCAAATAAGTTAATTATTGTATTGATAAACAAGTGGAAAGTCATGCTATCTCTTTAGAATAAACTATTAGCTCCTCCATTTTACTATTCTATCGTCCTTGTCTGTTGTCTCTCAACTCCGTAAGTTTGCAGGATTCATTAACGCAAAAATCTTCTTTCAATATGCTTAAAATCGACATGCACACCCACATCATTCCAGAGCATATGCCTAACTGGACAGATAAATTTGGGTATGGCGATTTTATATATCTACAGCACCATAAAGCGGGTTTTGCTAAAATGATGAAGGGCAATCAATTTTTTAGGGAAATCGAATCCAACTGCTGGGACCCTGAATTAAGAATAAAAGATTACGCCAAATTTAATACCCAAGTCCAAGTTGTTTGTACCATACCAGTGATGTTCTCTTATTGGGCTCAACCAGATGATTGTCTTGAACTAAGTAAGTTCTTGAATGATCATATTGCAGAATTATGTGTTAAATATCCAAAAAATTATATTGGTCTGGGTACCGTACCAATGCAGGATGCCGAATTGGCCATTCAGGAGTTGGAACGTTGCAAAGAAATAGGATTGGTGGGTATCCAGATTGGATCAAACATCAATGATGAGAACCTTAGCGAAGACAAGTTCTTTCCCATTTTTGAAGCTTGTCAGGCTCTAGGGCTGGCCGTGATGGTACACCCCTGGAATATGATGGGTTTTAAAAGTATGACCAAATATTGGCTTCCATGGCTAGTAGGTATGCCTGCTGAAACCTCCCGAGCTGTTTGCTCCATGATATTCTCCGGTATTTTTGAACGTTTGCCAGATTTGAGAGTAAATTTCGTGCATGCCGGGGGCTCCTTTTTACCAACAATAGGCCGGGTAGAACATGGGTTCAACTGCAGACCCGACTTAGTAGCGATTGATAATAATGTAAACCCTCGTGAGTATTTAGGGAAATTTTGGGTGGACTGTATCACCCATGATGCTAAAATGTTGGAGTATGTTTTAGATGTACAAGGCCCAGGGAAGGTTACTTTGGGTTCAGATTACCCCTTCCCATTGGGTGATTTGGAAATTGGCAAGTTTATTGAGGATATGTCATTATCTAAAGAAACGGTTGAAGACATTTTCTGCAATTCAACTCTTTCATGGCTAAACCTGAATAAGAAAGACTTTGTAATATGATTAAATATGTAGCCATAATTTTACTTCTACTGCCAGTTAAACTGCTATTTGGTCAAACACAAGAAGAGAAAATAAAGCAAATTGAATTTGAGCAGGAGCTGGCAAGAAATGCACAGTTAACTAGAATGATTGACCAAGGGGTCAATTTAATGGAAAATGGCCAGTATGAAGAGGCTAACATAAAGTTTAAAGAAGTACTGAAAGCTGCTAAAGTAGTATCCTCAGATCTTACATATTATTTCGGTAAAAATTCCTTCTATCTAGGTAAGTACAAGCAAAGCATAGATTGGTTAAATAAGTATATCGAATTGAAAGGTACAAAGGGCGTCCATTATGAAGACTGTGTTTCTTTATTAGACAAATCAAATAGAGCCTATATGATTGTGCGCGATGAAGAAAGAAAAGAAGCACAAACTGTACTCTCCTCCAGCTATGAAATAGATTGTGGCCCTACTGGAAAAGTGGTATGCCCGGTTTGTTCTGGCAATGGGGTAATCATCCAAAGAGGTGCATTTGGAGATATTTATAAGACATGTCCTTATAGCGATGAACAAGGATATCTTACCTGTGACGAGTATAACCTACTGTTAAAGGGAGAGTTAAAACCCAAATTTTAGATATCTTTGCATTGTTTCTAATTCATTCATGCAAAATGATATTACATAACAGAGTCAACAAAAACATACTCAAAGAAAAGCTTCATCAAAGCCAAGAAAATAGGATAACCTTATCCTTTTACCGCTATATCAAATTTGCCAATCCTTCAGAATATCGAGATAAATTATACGCTGATTTATTTCAGTTTGGTGTATTTGGTCGGATTTACATTGCTAATGAAGGAATTAACGGTCAAATAAGTGTTCCTGAAATCAATTTCGATGGGTTTAAAGATTATATTGAGTCCAATAATGAGTTAAAAGGCATCAGGCTCAATATTGCTATTGATGACAATGGAAAATCTTTTTTCAAATTAAAAATACAGGTAAGGAACAAAATTGTAGCTGATGGGCTTAATGATGACACTTTTGATGTAACAAATAGAGGAGTTCACCTTTCGGCTGAAGAATTTAATAAAATTGCCAGTGACCCGAATACCATCATAGTGGATATGCGGAATCACTATGAAAGTGAAGTGGGTCATTTTGATAGTGCAATATGTCCTGATGTAGATACGTTTAGAGATGCATTGCCTGTAGTGGAGAAGATGTTGGAAGACAAAAAAGATAAGAACATTGTAATGTATTGTACTGGTGGAATTCGTTGTGAGAAAGCTAGTGCCTATTATAAGCATCGGGGTTTTGCCAACGTGTTTCAACTGGATGGAGGGATAATAGAATATGCTCGTCAGGTTAATAAAAATGGGCTAGAAAATAAATTTAAAGGGAAAAATTTCGTTTTCGATGAACGCCTTGGAGAGAGAATTTCAGATGAAATTATAAGTGTTTGTCACCAATGTGGTGACAAAGCGGATACGCATACAAACTGTAAGAATGATGGCTGTCATCTACTATTCATTCAATGTGAAAAATGCGCCAGTAAATTTGAAGGCTGTTGTTCAGAAGAATGTCAAGATATCATAAATCTACCAGAAGAAAAGCAAAAGGAAATCAGAAAAGGAGTGAATAAAGGGCGGCAAGTATTTAAGAAGGGAAGGTCTGAAAAATTGATATTCAAACAATAATGGCAAAAGCACGTATCGGTATTATCAATGTGTCAGACAGGGCCAGTAAAGGTATTTATGAAGATATTCCGGGCAAAGCTATAGTTGGGACACTCTCTGAATACCTTACTTCTGAATGGGAAAGTGAATATGCAGTATTGCCAGATGAGCAAGATCAACTTGAAGCCAAAATGATAGAAATGGCAGACTCTAAAGATTGTTGTTTAATAGTAACTTGTGGAGGCACTGGTCCAGCGGTTAGGGACGTAACCCCCGAAGCCACTGAAAATATTTGTAATAAAATGCTACCTGGTTTCGGGGAGCTAATGAGGCAAGAAAGTTTGAAGTTTGTTCCAACGGCCATTCTATCAAGACAAACAGCAGGAATCAGGAACAAAACGCTCATCATTAATTTACCCGGGAAACCAAAAGCAATAAGAGAGTGTTTAGACGCTGTATTTCCATCTGTACCTTATTGTATAGATCTAATTGGCGGGCCCTATTTGGAAAGCAATCCAGAGGTGATTAAGGTATTTAGACCGAAAAGCAACTAATGGCAAGAATAAAATACTATTACGATACAGAGACCTGTAAATATGAAAGGGTAAAGGTGAAAAGCACCGATATTATCCTGAATTTGCTTGGTCTAGCCTCATTAGTAATAGGATGTGCTGTGGGCTTATTAATGCTTTATAATAACTATTTTGAATCACCTAAAGAGTTGATGCTGCGAAACGAAGTAGCTGAACTTGAATTTTATTATAAGAATCTAAACGAGGATGTAACTAAAATCAATCAAATATTAAATGCTCTTGAACAAAGGGATGATGACATTTATAGAATTGTTCTTGGGGCAGAACCCATTGATGCAGAAATAAGAAATGCGGGTGCGGGTGGTTCAGAAAGATATGCTGAAATAAAAAAATCTACCAGCAACTTTCAGGAAGAAATAATTAGACTTACCGAAAACGTTGATAAGTTGAAGCGTAAAATGTACATCCAAAGTAAGTCTTATGATGAAATAGTAGAATTAGCAGAAAACAAAGAAAAACTTTTTGCTGCCATTCCAGCTATTCAACCAGTTGCTAATAAAGAGCTTATCAGACTTGCATCAGGTTTTGGATATCGGATTCACCCAGTATATAAAGTTAAAAAATTGCATACAGGTATTGATTTTTCTGCAGCATTAGGCACTCCAATATATGCTACGGCTGATGGGGATGTTGAAGATACTAACGTTTCATTTAGCGGTTATGGGAAGACCCTAATCATAGATCATGGTTTTGGGTTTAAAACTCGCTACGCTCATATGCATGAGTTTGTAGTAAAAGAAGGCGAGCATGTGAAAAGAGGTCAGGTAATTGGCTATGTTGGCAATACTGGTACTTCAACGGCATCACATCTTCATTATGAAGTCATTAAAAATGGTCGCAAAATCAATCCTGTTCATTACTTTTTTAATGATTTAAATCCTGCTGAATATGAAAAGATTGTTGAGTTAGCTTCTATTGAGAATCAGTCATTAGGAATGTAAGACAACCGCTTATATAATAATAAACCTTCTTGGGAATAATAAGGATCGGGTACTTTGGAAATTAAATCCAATAATAATTTATTTGTACGCTTGATATCCCAACTATTTATGAAATACACTTTATTATCAATTTTCATTTTACAATTTCAATTTGTATCTGCATATAAGACAGACTCAATAAGCAGTAATAAAGTAAATGAAAATGAAGCTTTGACAAAGTATAAAATTGAAGTATTAGACATTTATCAGCAATATCAAGACTTAGGACTTTATACTTTGGAATCTGACTATAAGATTTTTTTATCCGAAATTGAAAAACCTAACCCAAATATCGATCTACTAAAAATTTATGCCGACAAATTTAAATTCTATCATAAATTAAAGCAGGAGGAATCTTCTAATTTGGAAAGAATTAGTGATGAATATTTTAAACTTTCAGCTAAGGTATTTCAATACAAAAATAGGGTACAGCAGCAATTCACGATGTCTAAAAGCTCTGGAACTTTTTATGGAGGAATGGGTGATGAAGAACATGCTGTAATATTAAAAAAGAGATTGTTAGAAGCAGGAATGATGGTTTTTGATGCCAACATGCAGGCTGTAAAATACATTAATCCATGCAATCAAATTGAAAGGATTGAGGTATTAAATGACAATATGAAGCTTTTAAAAAAGATGGAGCAGCTTTCAATAGCTAATAATACAAGAAGCCTTGAAAAATCGCTTAAGAATATAGAGGATATAGAAAAAATTAAAGAGCTGATATACGAATATCAGATAAATTAATATTCTCCTCCTTACACTATTCAATTGAATTACAAGAATGTCAACTGCCTTACCTCTTAAGTGTTTAATTACTATGTAATATTGCCTTATGAGTAAGAAAAAACTTATTGATGGTTTCGAATACGAAGCATATAGCAAAGAAAGCTATAATGAAAGTGAGGTACTAAAACGCAGCGAGCAGTTCTTTGAATGGATGGACAAAAGGAGAACAGTTCGGGAATTTTCTGATAAACCCATTGCAAAAGAGGTTATTGACAACATACTGAGATCGGCATCAACCGCTCCATCTGGCGCCCACAAGCAACCTTGGACATTTTGTGTAATTACCAATCCTGATCTAAAAAAGCAGATTAGAGGTGCTGCAGAAAAGGAAGAATATGATAGTTATCATGGTCGGATGAGCGAAGAATGGATGAAGGACCTAAAACCTTTGGGGACAGACTGGAACAAACCCTTTTTAGAAGTGGCTCCATATCTAATTGTGATTTTTAAAAAGCCTTACAACTTAGATAAGGAAGGAAAAAAACATAACAATTATTATGTGAATGAATCTGTGGGTCTTGCTGCAGGATTTTTATTAACCGCCATCCATGATGCGGGCTTAGTAGCACTTACCCATACTCCAAGCCCAATGAATTTTCTTTCCAAGCTACTAAAAAGACCAGAAAATGAGCGCCCATTTTTGTTAATCCCTGTTGGATATCCACTAGATGAAACTTATGTTCCATGCATCAAAAGAAAGTCATTGGAAGAAATAGCAACCTATTATGATTAAGAGTAAAGACGCAATATTTAAGAATTAAGACCTAAGACTAGCAATTAAAGTAGGGATGCTAGAAGTAATGTGGAATATCTTTTGTCTTATGTCTAATATCTTATGTCTTATGTCTTGTATCTAACTACTGATTAATCATTTCTGAAAACTCCTCCACATCAAATTTGATATCATCCTCTCCTATCTGATCAAAAGGATTTTCGAGGTGACTTTGAATATTATCTAGGCTCACCAGAATAAAACTGAAGATGATAGGCATCATGTACTCCAATCCATGAGAATATTTTTCAGCCACAGAAGCAAAATAAGGGCCGTATATAACTGGGAAAGAATAGATGAACACCTTGCTGTATGCCCTCAAAGTTACAGGAGTACGATAATGTAAAATCACTTTAAGGTTTTCAAAAGAAACTGTTATTTTACTGATGTATTGGCTTACACGTGACATTTCTCCAGACTGTAAGTTCAATTTTCTAAATTTCTGTAACAGAATTGACATCTCTGACAATTTGGAGTAGATTTTCTTTTCCGCTTTTTTCTCAGCGTCAGGTTCACTTACAAACAGCTCTCTTGTGCTGGAGTAAATTTCTAGTAGATGAGCCTTGATTTCATCTTTATAATCACTTTCCACCTCTACCCAGTCTCTAGAAGCTTGGTAAATGGATAAAACATGCGCCTTAAAATCAGCTAACAAACTTAAAGCTCGCTCCCTTCTTTTGTAGGCACTATCAATAGAAAAAACCACCGGAAATACGATGGCTATGGCAACTAATGTAAGTGGAAATTCAGCTACTATATGGTATTTACTGCACAACCAAGTTGAAATAACCGCCAATGCAGTTATTATGAACGTTTTATAATTAATTATTAAAAAGATGCTTTTAAACACACGCATAGCCAAATATATTTTGCAACGAATATATAAATTTATAAAGTGTTAAGAAATTATTGAAGAAATTAAGTGTGTTAGGTTGTCCTCAAAGCACTAAGCACTTCTTAATATTATTTACTTTCATTTCTCTAGTTATGTAAAAGCAAAAATGAACTGTTTTACATACTTTTGCCACATTCAATTTTAATATAATATGGGAAGAGCATTTGAATATAGAAGAGCAGCTAAAGAAAAACGTTGGGATAAGATGTCCAAGATATTTCCAAAGTTAGGGAAAGCAATTACAGTAGCTGCAAAAGAAGGGGGTACTGACCCCGAGATGAATGCAAAATTGCGTACGGCCATCCAAAACGCAAAAGGTGAAAACATGCCTAAGGATAACATTGAGGCCGCTATAAAAAGAGCCGATGGAAAAGATGCGGCAACATTTCTTGAAATAAATTATGAAGGCAAGGGGCCACATGGAGTGTTGGTGTTTGTAGAATGTGCCACTGATAACTCCAATCGTACTGTGGCCAATGTGAAATCCTATTTCAGTAAAGCTGGCGGAAGTCTCGTACCAACCGGATCATTGGAGTTTATGTTTGCTCGAGATGCAGTATTCGAATTTGAAAAAACAGATGACATCGACTTAGAGGAGTTGGAATTAGAACTTATAGATGCCGGAGTTGAAGAAATTGAACTCCAGGAAAACACAGTATTTGTTTATGGTGACTATACTAATTTTGGCAACCTTTCTCAGGCGTTGGAAGACAAAGGAATAGAGGTTTCCAAATCATCGCTTAAAAGAATCCCTACCACCCCTGTAGAGTTTACCGAAGAGCAATTAGAGGAAATCGAAAAAATGATCGATAAAATCGAAGATGACGATGATGTTCAGGCGGTTTATACCAATATTGCATAATGAATAGATCGCCAAAGGAATTATTTAGGCTCACTAGCTTGATTCATGCTTTTCTGGCTATCCCAATTACCGTCATCGGGTTATTAATTTATTACAATATTATTTCTAATCCTGTTCTTCTGGAGAATGATCCGTTGTTTCTTTATATTCCAATTGGAGTTATGATGCTAGCAATTATTGGTGCTAGGCCTATTTACAATAAAATCCTTGAACCCCATCTAAAAAGTAGCTTTAGCACAAGAATGCAGACCTTTTTAAGAGCGACTATTATTAGGGATGCTTTTTTTGAAACAGCAGGTTTGGTCACCTGTGTTTTCGCTTACCTCACTGGCAACGACACCTTATTACTATTAATTGCAATAATAGTTTTACAATTTTTTATCAACCGACCATCCAAGCACAAAATTGAAAATGATCTTCGAGCTAATAAAGAAGAACTGAAAGAGCTGGATTAAAAAATAATATCTTTATAAACACCATTGCAGCAAGAACGACAGGAGATCTTATTCTTTAGTGCACTCGGTTTAAACATTGACTTCCCTAACAGCATTCTGACACATTCCTGAATACCTTCTGTAATAGAGGGATGTGGATGCACACATTCTGCAAGCTCTTCAATACCCTTATCCATGCTGATTAACAGAGCTACAGCTTGAATAGCACTTGAAGCATGGTTACCTACCACCCTCATTCCAAGAATTTTCATATCATCATCATTGGTCACTAAAAGTTTGATAAATCCTTGAGTGTTACGCTTGGCTATCGCACGAGGTATACAAGAATAATCCAGTGTCACTACCTTAAATTCAATGCCTTTTTCTTTCGCCTGATTTTCATTGAGCCCCACCCCAGCTACTTCTGGGTGAAGAAACATAATTGTTGAAATGTTTTCATATACGAGCTTGCGTAATGGTTTACCGAAAATCTTCTCTACGGCATGCCGTCCTTCCAACTCTCCAACATTGACCAAAGCTATGTCAGCAGTGATGTCACCTACAGCGTAGATATTAGGCACACTTGTTTGAGTCTCGTTGTCCTCAATACCCCGTTTATTTAAGGTGATCTTTACATTGTCTGTCCATAAATTTTCATAATTAGGCACACGGCCCACAGATACTAACGCCTTTTCTACATTAAATACCTCTTTGGTGCCATCATCATATTCTAGTTCATATTGAACTCTACCATTTACAATGTCCATTTTAATAAGCTGAGAATTGCGGTGTATTAGAACTCCACTGTTCTCCATATTTCGTTCAATCACCTTTACTACATCATCATCTTCAAAAGGCAATATTCGTGATCCTTTATCTATCAAGTGTACTTTAGTCTGGCCGAAACCAGAGAATATGGTAGCAAATTCACAACCAATAACCCCCGCTCCTAGTATTACCATACTTTCTGGAAAATCATCTATTTGTTCGATGCCATCACTTGTTAGGATTACTTTTTCATCTATGGGTATCTCAGGTAGAAATCGAGGCCGGCTGCCTGTTGCGAGAATTATATAATCTGTCTTTACAACTACTTTGTCATTTTCATTGGTAATTTCAACTTCATTGTTGTTTATAATTTTCGCAGATCCTACTTTATAATCAAGTAAACCTGTAAATTGTGATTTTTTTAACAATTCCATATGATCTATAAGCAGGCTCTTCCTTTCACTGACCGCTCCTTTTACCTCCTCTTGTATCTCCTTAAAATTTACGTTTGGTGCTTTGAGATTAAATCGTTTTAAGTGCTTATGCAGTAAATTTGTTTCTCTTGAAATTTCCCACCAAGTTTTAGAAGAAAGTGCACCATTAGTAACTCCGGCACCGCCTACACGTGTTCGTTCTACAAGTAAAATCTTCTTCTTAAAATCCAGTGCTCTCATGGCGGCAGCGTAGCCAGAAGGCCCTGCACCAATGACAACAAGATCGTATTTTTCCATACTTAAAGCCAATTTAATAGAATTTAAATATAATCAATTCTCATTCAAAACCTATATGGAATTACCTTGAATCCAGCTACTTAATCTGATTATATAAACTAATTCATCATTACGTTCCCCTTCAATTTTTCATTTAATTTATCCTGTATTTCACCTATTGAGTCAAACAGCTGTTGGTAGGAGTTGATGATAAAGTAGCACGTCTGAAAACTGTCCTTTTCAAATGGCGTCTCTAATATTTGAGTTACATCAAATTCATAATGCTTAGGTACAGAGCTAAGACTATAGGCAGTTTCACCGGCTGAAGATAATATTCCTGCTCCGTAAATTCTAAGTGCTTCGTTTTCCCTAATAAGACCAAATTCCACGGTAAACCAATAGATTCTAGAAAGTAATTCTATGGCATAGGCATCACCGGCATGTTTATGACCAATGGCACTCAATGCTTGTAAAAAATCGACAAACTGCTGATTTGCCAAAAGTGGAACATGGGCAAAAACATCATGGAACATATCAGGCTCTTCCAGATAGTCAAGTTCCTCCATGTTACGTAACCAAGTAGTTGCTGGAAATTTTTTGTTCGACATCAACTCAAAAAACAATTCATCATCTACAATACCTTCTACCGCTACTAGTTCCCAACCAGTAAGCGAACTTAAAATTTCATTAGTAGTTTCAAAATTAGGTACTACTCCATTTTTAAAGCCCACCTTTTCCATACCGAACAGATAAGCTTCAGTAGCCGCCTTAGGCAAGTTATTAATTTGCCTTTCAAATAAAATCTCCCATACCAAATGATCTTCTTCGGTGTAGTTTTCGTAAACCTGTTTCATGTTTTTCAGGGTGGGAATTACTCTTTCAGTTGTTTTCATATTATCAGTTATTGTTAAAAATTAGGCATAAAAAAAGCCCCGCTTGGAGCGTGGCTTGCATATTCGTTGGTTATTTTATTAGCTAGAACATACTACTCTTACTCCAAAGGAAATCCCTTGTATAATAGTAGTAATATGAGTTGCTCATGTTCTGCATGTCTGACAAAAGTAAGATTCCGATTTACAATAACAAATGTTTAATTAATTATTTATGATTAGTAAATAGTATTTCAAAAGTGGTAATACCATCAACTACAGCATTTTTAACGAGTTTAACTTGGCTTTTTAACACCTTAGCAGCAGTTTTCACTGTGTAAAGTCCCAAGCCCGCACTGCTTATACTATCGTTACCTACATAAAACATATCGAATATTTCATTTAACTGATCAGGCTGAATTCCTACACCATTATCGCTAATCAAAAGCTTTATATTTCCATTCTTATCTTTATCAGCCTCTATCTTCACAAATGCCTCTTCATTTTCCTTTTTGAATTTTATGGCATTTTCAATAATCTGGTACAGTATAGTTTTTATTATATCTTTATTACTAATCAATGATAGAGCTGGATCTATGTTAACACTCGATTCAAATGAGCCATTTAATGAATAGGTTTCAAATTGCTTAATCACCTCTCCAACTACATCCCCTATTATTACCTGATCCAATTGTAAATCAGAAGTTTTCATTCTTACAATGTTGATAAGCTTATAAAACACTTCATTCATCTCCTCAGATGTTTGATTGAGCATTCCAACCAAGTTCAAAATATTCTCATCTTGGGTTTGTATTTTTATCAATTGGCTCAGCCCTTGAAGTCGTGCTATTGGCCCTCTAATATCATGTACTGATCTATAAATAAATGTGTCCAACTCTTTGTTCACATCAAGTAATTCCTGATAGGTGAGCTTAAGTTCATTGGTTCGTTTATCAACAATGTCTTCTAAATTGTGGTTTATTTGTTTTAGTTCATCATTTTGTTTTTTAATCTGAGCTTTCTGAGCCTCTATTTCCTCATTTTGAGCTTCTATTTCTTCTTTCTTTTGAACTAATTCAGAAGTTCTCTGGTCAACCGTTTTCTCAAGAACAACCCGTGCTTTATGAAGAGACCTAATTCTTAAATTATAGATCAACAACACAAGGCCTACTACTAATAGAATACAAAAAATGAAAAATATTGGTCTTTGATAATAGGCCGGCTTTATTGTAAATGATATTGACGCCCCTGTGTCATTCCACACATTATCGTTGTTAGTTGCTAGTACTTTAAAAGTGTAAGAACCTGGAGACAAATTAGTATAACTGGTTTCCTGCTTACCTATGACTAATGTCATATTATCATCGTATCCCTCAAGTTGATATTTATACTGATTTTTCATTGGGTATCTAAAACTCAAACTAGCAAAACCAATATCGATCCTGTTCTTTCCATAAGGAATCACAACAGTGGAATCCAATTTATAGGGCTTATCATTAACATTAAAAAATTCAATGTTCACAGGTGGTATGATTGAATTTTGTTTAATATTTGAAGGGTCTATCATTTCAACTCCTAGTTGGGTAGCGAACCAGAGTCTACCTCGTTCATCTTTCAAGCTAGTACCTGATGATGTAGCCGCTGAAGCCTTTAAACCATCACTTTTATTATATTCAACGGAATTTACATAAGAAATCTGCCCGTCACAAAAGGCATTTAGCTCCGACTTTTTTACATAAAATGTACTTACATTCTTTTGATTAGTAGTAAACCAAAATTTACCGAACTCATCTTCCAAAATTTGAAACATAGTGTTGCTGGTGAGCCCATTTTTAGAAGTAACAGGAGTGAAAATACCTTTCTTGTACCTTGTAAGGCCTGCATTACCGACTATCCATAGCACGCCATCACTATCAAGGTAGGTTCTAAATACAAATTCTCCAGCTAGTCCATCACTTGAGTTAAATTTAGTGATTTTACCATCTTTATAATGATTCAAACCATTGCGAGTACCAATCCACATACTTCCATCGGTATCTTCTAAAATACTCATAATGTAATCATGAGATAGGCCGTCTTTTTTCGTTATAGTAAATAAGATATTATCGTCATCAAAAACAGTTATACCGAAAAAGGAACCAACCCACATTCTATTTTGAGAGTCCTCTGTGATTACTCTGATACTAGTATTTCCTAATTTTTCCTCTTTGGTTATTTTCCTAGATCCGCTACTGCTTTTATAAAGACCCTTTTGGGACCCAATCCAGAATCTATTTTTACTATCGATAAATCCACATTTCAGCTTGTCATTTATTTCGTCTATATCTAAATCATAAGGCATTACTGTATTTGTAGATTGGTCAATAATACTTACCCCTTCTTCATATACAAACACTATCTCTTTGTTCTTATTTTGGAGTATAGCATGTGCAGTAAATGGCTGGGATTGATTGAGTGTATAATCTGAGTAATTTGTAAACTTGCCTTCCCAAAATTTAAATAATCCAGCCCTATAAGTTGCTACCCACAGGTTGCCTTCGGTATCTTCAACAATAGAAGTAATGTCTCTATTATGAATAGCGTGCATATCAGAAAAATGCTCCAATTTCCCGTCTTTGAACCTACAAAACCCTCTATAACTTCCTATCCATAGCCAGCCATTTCTACTCAGGTAAGTGGATATTACATTACTTTCCTTAAGACCATTCTCCGTTGTGATATTTTCTATTTCTCCATTATCAATAATGCTCAGCCCTGTGGTGGTACCGACATAAATTTTGTTGCCTTGTTGTTTTAAATAATTGATTCTATTCCCTGCTAAGCCGATTTCTTGTGTATAATGTTTAACTATTTTGTCCTCTTTAAATTCATAAACGCCATCGATATCAGTAGCGGCCCATATATGGCCATTAGAGTCGGATTCAATACTCAAAATATTCATTGTTTTTAATGAATTTGGTATACCCTCATTTATAAATTCATCTCCCATTAAATAGGCCAGTCCAGCACTAGTGGCAATCCATATTTTACCGCTTGGATCCTGAACAAAACTTTCAACAAAATTACTCGGTAACCCATCATCTGTTGTATAACCCTTAACCACTCCATTAATAATCGAAACTGCCCCGTTCCCACTAGAGGCTCCCCATATGGCACCTCGACTATCTTCATATATATAGGTAAATGAGTTGTTTATTATTTCATGTGTATTGTATGAACTATAGGTATGAAAATCAATGCCATTAAATCGTGTAATCCCTCCGTAAGAGGCAAACCAAATATATCCATCCTGTGATTGCAGTAAACTTATTATGGCGTTGTCTGTAAGTCCGTCATCCTTAGTCCATTGATCATAATTATATTGATCAGGCTGTTTATTGGGGTCTAAATAAAGCTGAGCATATCCAAAATCAACAGAGCATATAAGTAATATAATGCCAATCCATTTTACATTAATGAATATTTTCTGATTGATCATTTAGTTTATTTAGTAACTGTATCTACATTAAATAATTTAATAATATCGACAATCAAAATTCATTTGCAAACACTTGCCAAAATAATATTACGTTACCCTTTGTATAAGACATAATAATATCTTTAAAATATAAATATCACAACAGCATTAATTACTTGTGCAATTATTTTTTATGTTTTATTTTACGTAACTTGTTACGTATATGGAATATTTAGATCAACTAGGGCTTTTAGCTATGGGTAGCCGGTTAAAAAGGTTAAGTGATATTATCATGACCGATGGGAACACTATATATAAAAACTCTTCGATAGATTTTGATCCGAAGTGGTTTCCTGTCTTTCATTTGCTTTCAGAAGAATCACCCTTAGGAATTATGGAGATAGCCGAAAAGCTTAAAATATCCCATCCATATGTTATTCAATTAGTGAAAGGACTTGAGAAAAAGGGGCTTATACTTAATGTGAACGATAGTAGAGACGCAAGAAAAAGGTCTATCAGGTTATCCGATAAAGGAACTAAACTGCTACAAGAATTAAAACCTCTATGGGATGATATCCAACAAACCATGGAAAATGTGTTGCGAGAAAGTAACAATCCATTGTTTACTGCGGTCATCCAACTAGAAAATTCATTTGAAGAAAAAAGTTTTTACCAACGCGTTATGGAAACACGAAAAGAAAGAATGCTCGCTAATGTAGAAATCATTAATTATACTCCGGAAAATAAACATTGGTTTAAAACCCTAAATATTGAATGGTTGGAAAAATACTTTGTGGTGGAACCTATTGATGAAAAGGTTTTAGGTCAACCGGATAAATACATTATTGATACCGGGGGTGCCATCATATTTGCAAAAATAGAAGACGACATTGTTGGTACTTGTGCACTTAAATGGAAAGAAGGCAAGACCTACGAACTTACAAAAATGGCAGTAACTGATAAGGCACAAGGTCTTCAAATTGGTAAAAAACTTGGCCTGCGGATTCTCGAAGTAGCCAAAAAACTTAAAGCGGAAACCGTCTTTCTGGAGTCAAACCGAAGACTTACCCCTGCCCTCAGTCTTTATCGAAAATTAGGCTTTATAGAAAAGCCTAACCCCTACGCTTCTGATTATGTACGATCGGATATTTATATGGAGGTGAAGGTTTGAGGACTGGCATTATTAAATATTGCGTAAACAAATTCACTAATTTTCGTATTTTTAGATATGGAAAGTATAAGAATTGACATATTAAACCCTAAAGCCAAAAAACTACTTCAAGAATTAGTTGATCTTGATTTAATAAGTATTCACGAAAAATTGGATTCAAAGTCGGCTTTCAAGAAACTTATTTCAAAACTTAGAGATAAATCAGCATCTGCGCCTTCTTTAGAGGAAATTAGTGAAGAAGTGAAAATTGTTAGGGGTAAGAGGCATGCGAAATAAAGCATATCGGATAATACTGGACACAAACCTTTGGATAAGTTTTCTAATCACCCATAACCTTTCTGTAATTGATAAATTCCTGAATGACGGTAGAATAAAATTAATATTCAGTGAAGAATTATTGCAGGAATTTATAGAAGTTGCCAAAAGGCCTAAATTCAAAAAATATTTTAACACGAATGACATTACTGAATTACTTGACTACTTTGATATTTATGGTGAATTAGTGAAGGTTACAAAATCAGTCAAGCTTTGTAGAGACCCCAATGATGATTTTTTGCTTTCACTTGCCTTAGAAGGTAAAGCAGATTATCTAATTACTTGAGATCAGGATTTGTTAGTCATTGAAAATGTAAAGAACACAAAAATTATTTCGTTTACAGACCTTGAGCAAATCTTGAGTTAGAAATAACACCATCAAACTAGGAATACAATCTGTTTAATTGAGAATATTTGATCTAATATTTATGAATTACACAAAATATTTGACTCTAATAATATTCATTACAACGGTCCAAACCTGTTATGGTCAGATCGTAAATTCTTTATCAGCTAATAAAACTGGAATGTATTACTATTCAGTTGATACGCTACTTCAAATTCTTGAATCAAAACAGAATATTGATAGAATCATTCTGGAGGCTGACAAAACATTAATTCAAGATTTCCCGGAATCAATTAGGGATATTCAAATTATCAAACATAACAAGTATGAAAAATATAGAAAAAGTGCATTTAAAAATATGGATGTCAAATTTGTTATTAAAGGACTTAGCATTATACGGGATCAAATTACCCTATCAATTTATACCATTACAATGACCAACAACAACATTCATATATTTGCAGATGGTGCGTATATCTTTTATTTCAAATATCTACCTGAGTCACAGACATATGAACTAACTAAAATAAAGAGTGGTATAGAATTGTAAAGAAACATTTGTGGTAAAGATTCCTCCATTTTAGTGGAGTCATGCCGCAGCCTGCCTGTCCGGTAGGCAGGCATCTTTACCTTAATTGATAGTCCTCATTAAAATGAATTGTCAAAGCTCCTCCCTCAACTCAAACACCCTCCTCATCTTATTAATTAATCTTTCTGATTCAGGAAAATTCAACGTTTGTTGTCCATCCGAGTACGCCTCTTCGGGTTTCTCATGCGTTTCATAAATCACTCCATCAGCTCCGGCCATAATACATGCCAAGGCAACCGGTTCAACATACTCCCGAATACCAATACCGTGTGAGGGATCTGCAATTACTGGCAAATGTGTTTTCTCCTTCAATATGGCAATGGCGTTGATATCCATGGTATTTCGGCTTGCACTTTCATAAGTCCTGATTCCTCTTTCACAAAGCATCAGGTTTTCATTCCCGGCCGAGAACACATATTCCGCTGAGGAAAGTAATTCTTCAATTGTCCCGGAGATACCGCGCTTTATCAGCACTGGTTTATCTACTCGGCCCAGCTCATCCAACAAATTAAAGTTTTGCGTATTTCTTGCCCCTACCTGATAGATATCGACATACTCATACATCTCAGCAATTTGTGATACCTGCATCACTTCAGTTATTATTTTGATACCTGCTGCGTGGGCTGCTTTATACCACATCTTCAAACCATCATTCCCCAAACCTCTAAAGCTATAAGGAGAACTCCGGGGTTTATAGACACCACCACGCATGATCTTCACATTATTCTTGAGCAAATGTGCAATAGTACTTTCAATCTGCTCTTCCGTTTCGATGGAGCAAGGTCCTGCCATGATCGCCATCCCCCCTTCTTCAATTACCACGCCATCTCCCAAATCAATGATGGTAGGCTTCACTTTCCATTTTTTAGAAACCAGTTGGTAGTCATCAGAAACAATATGGATATCCGAAATGCCTTCCATTTGGCCGATACCTCGTATATCAAATTCTTTTTTGCCAATTCCAATAAGGTATTCCCCTTTTTGGGTTGTAACTTCTGTGGTCTTATACTTTAATGCTGCAATCTTGTCTATAATCTGAGCCTTTAGATTGCTGTTGATGTTTTTTTCTAATTGTATGATCATGTTTTTTAGTTAGTAGTTAGATATTAGTAGTAAGTAGTAAGTAGTAAGTAAGTTTCGCTTGCCTACTTATGACTTACTACTTGTGACATAAGTCTCATTACAAATTGCTTTATAGATTCTTTATCCTTTTTCATGGCCAACAGCTTAATAAACGCACTTCCAATAATTGCGCCTTGGCTATGCTGGGTAGCTTGCTGAAAGGTTTCTGAATTTGAAATTCCAAATCCAATGAGTGTTGGATTGGTAAGTCCCATGTTATTTATGCGTTTAAAATATTCGGTATTCACTTTACTAAATGTCGTCTTGACTCCGGTGGTGCCTGCTGAAGAAACCATATAGATGAAAGCATCAGAATGCTCATCAATCTGAAAAATCCGTTCATCAGAAGTTTGCGGTGTGATGAGAAAGATGTTTTTCAGACCATAACGAGTGAAAATGTCTTTGTAATTCTTGATATACTCCTTTAAAGGCAGGTCAGGTAGAATTAGGCCATCGATACCTACCGACTTGCAGGCAATACAAAAGTCCTCCACACCAAATTGAAGTATTGGATTGATATAGCCCATCAGTATTATCGGTATAGATACCTGCTCCCTCAATCCCTTTAATTGGTCAAATAACACTTTTAAACTCATGCCGTTGTCAAGCGCCTTTTTATTGCTTTCCTGGATAGTCGGTCCATCCGCCACCGGGTCAGAATAGGGCATTCCAATTTCTATCAAATCAGCTCCCGCATTTTCTAAATAGACGGCCAAATTCAATGTGTCACTAAGATTGGGATACCCCGCTGTGTAGTAGACCGAGAGGATATTACTTTCCTTTTCTTTAAATAATTTATTTATTCTGTTCATTTTTTATAGACATGAGATGTGAGATATTAGACAATAGACTAGTTTATCGTTTTTCAAATTGGTAATTGTTAATTACACATTGCCCATTGTTAATTGTTATACTTAATATAGGTGTCCAAATCCTTATCCCCTCTTCCTGAAAGGTTCAACACGACTACATCCTCTTTTTTAAATTTCATTTTTTTCAATATTGCCAAGGCATGAGCAGATTCAATGGCGGGAATAATCCCTTCTAATTTACAGAGTTGCATTCCTGCCATCATTGCTTCGTCATCCGTCACGCTTTCAAAAGTGACCCTGCCGGTTTCAAACAAGTGCGCATGGATAGGACCAATTCCAGGATAGTCTAATCCGGCTGATATCGAATAGGGCTCAGTAACTTGTCCATCTTCGGTTTGCATCAACAGTGTCTTACTCCCATGCAGAACTCCCGATTTTCCTAATACAGTAGTGGCTGCAGAATGACCTGTATCATTCCCTTTACCTGCCGCCTCTACGGCAATTAGTTTTACAGCCTCATCCTCCAAATAATGATAAAAAGCTCCGGCTGCATTGCTTCCTCCACCCACACACGCAACAACATAATCAGGATCCTCACTGCCCGTCTGTTGCTTCAATTGTAATTTAATTTCCTTACTAATGACGGACTGAAACCGAGTAACCATATCTGGATATGGATGTGGCCCAACCACTGATCCAATGATATAATGTGTATGGGTTGGATGACTGATCCAATGGCGCATGGCTTCATTGGTGGCGTCTTTCAAAGTTTTACTACCGCTTTTTGCTGGCACCACCGTTGCTCCTAATAAGCGCATTCGCTCTACATTGGGCTTCTGCCGTGCGATGTCTATTTCACCCATGTACACGATGCATTCCATTCCCATTAAGGCACAAACGGTGGCGGTAGCAACTCCATGCTGGCCTGCTCCTGTTTCTGCTATGATTTTATACTTTCCCAATCGTTTCGCTAAAATGATCTGGCCTATCGTATTGTTTACTTTATGTGCACCTGTATGGCACAAATCTTCTCTCTTTAGATAAATATTGGTTTGATAAAACTCGGATAAGCGTTTAGCCAAATATAAAGGTGTTGGTCTACCAACATAATGGGCTAATAAATTATCAAATTCTTCCTTAAAAGAACTACTGTTGATAATCTCCAGATAATTTAGCCTCAGCTCTTCTACATTCGGATAAAGCATTTCTGGAATATAGGCACCCCCAAAATTTCCATAATAACCGTCCTTATCTACATCAAATTTCATAATCAAGACTTTAAAATTGATTTTAGTTTTTTAAGCTTATCGATATCCTTTTTTCCTGGTGTCACCTCAAATTTGCTATTGACATCAATGGCATAAATTTCTATACCCCTTAGTCTTTTGATATTATGAACGTTATCCAGATCGATTCCCCCGCTCAGGAAAAGCGGTTTCGTAAGTTTCACTTGATCCAATACAGTCCAATCAAATGCAATTCCGTTTCCGCCTTCATATTTGCCTTTAGTATCAAATAGATAAAAGTCAATAAATGGTGCATAGGCGTCAATTGTCACCTGTGAAGGAAATTCATTACCAGCAAATACTTTGATGATCTTGACGTCATAGGCCTTCAGCTCAACACAATAATCAATACTCTCACTGCCATGCAACTGTACCATATCTAACTTGTGCTTTCTGTATATTTCTAGTACCTCGTCTATCGACTGGTCCACAAAAACACCTATTCTAAGTGCCGTGGTTTTTGTATCCAATACAAAGGCATCCCCAACATAGCGAGGTGATTTATTATAGAATATAAATCCCATAAAGTTAGGGCTCAGCGCGGCAACGTCTTTTACATTATCGCGAAGGCCGCACACCTTTAGCTTAAGATTATTTAACTCAGACATATTCCTTCTGTTCGAGTTGACTTAACCTCTCAATAAAATTTGCGCAAGATTTCTCTGGTCGACTGCTTTGCATAAATCTTCCTCCAATCAGAAATCCGTTATACCCCGCTGCTTTTAACTTGACAATGTCTTCCACCTTTTCAATCCCACTCTCGGCCACTTTTACAAATTGTGAGGGTATCTTATCAGCCAGAGTAATGGAAGTAGCGAGGTCAACCTCAAATGTTTTTAAATTTCTATTATTAACCCCCACCAGGTCAACATGTTCATTAAGTGACGACACCAATTCTTGTTCACTGTGTACTTCCAGTAACACCTCAAGGCCCAGTGATGAGGCAATCTGAGCTAATTGTGTAATTTTTTCAGGCTTTAGAGCTGCCGCGATTAGTAAAATAGCATCTGCACCAATAGATTTAGCTTCCACAACCTGATACTCATCTACAACGAAATCTTTCCGTAGTATCGGACAGAAATTATATTTTCGGGCAATAGTCAGATCTTCATTCTTGCCACCAAAGTATTTGGTATCTGTTAAGACAGACAAGGCCGATGCCCCCGCTTGCATGTAACCAATGGAGGTGCGTTCCACGCTTACATGTGCATTGATCATGCCCTTGGAAGGAGATTTGCGTTTTATCTCTGCAATTATTCCAGATTTATCTGATCGCAAAACATACTTTTTTAAAGACACGGTTTGTGAGTCGTAATAAATACTTGACTCTAGTAATTTGATAGGAAATAGCGACTTCCGCTCAGCCACTTCCTTGATTTTGTGTTGTATGATTTCTTCTAGTATGTCCATATGGTAATTATTTAATTCTCGTTATTCATTTTTTTATCTTAAGCTTATCTAGACCTGTCAGTCTGAGCTTGTCGAATGTCATGTTGAGCTTGTCGAAACGCGGTCTTCGACAGGCTCAGACTGACCGACAAGCTCAGACTGGCCATTCGAAAACCATAGGATGGCTCTAAGCCATCCGATGGTTGCTTATTAATTTTTTAAACGCCTTTAATGCTTTCCCCGATCTTAATGATTCATCTGCTTTTTGAATTGCATCCTTAATAGTCAAAGACTGGTCTGTACAAAATAATGCCATACCCGCATTGGCGATTACCACCTGATGTTGCGCTTTGGTTGCTTCACACTTGAGTACGTTCTCAAATATCTTTGCTGATGATTCAATAGTTGATCCACCGGAAATTTCCAGTGTTTCTAAGGTATCTAAACCAATATCAGCGGGCGATAATATCCGCTCACCTTCATTTGAAATGACTTTAAAATCACCAGTGAGCGATATTTCATCATAACCATCCAAGGCATGGAGAATGATAAACCTCTTATTCGTTTTTTGATACAAGTACCCATAAAGTCTGGCCAATTCAAGACTAAATACACCTACCAACTGCTTCTTTGGAAAAGAGGGATTTACCATTGGCCCAAGCATATTGAAGAATGTCTTCACACCTAATTCTTTTCTTATTGGCGCTACATTCTTCATCGCTGGGTGAAACAAAGGAGCATGAAGAAAACAAATGTTAGCTTCATCCAGACTCCTGAGCAATTCACTTTTATCGATTGAAAATTGGTAACCAAAATGAGCCATCAAATTGGAAGAGCCACACACAGAAGAAACTCCATTATTCCCATGTTTCGCAACTTTCTGGCCCGCCCCTGCTACTACAAAAGAAGAGAGTGTTGAAATGTTAAATGTATCTTTCCCATCTCCGCCTGTACCACAAAGGTCAATGGCATCATAACTCTCTATATCCAATGGAGTACAAAGTTCGAGCATGGCATCACGAAATCCGGCCAGTTCATCAACAGTAATACTCCGCATCATGTACACCGTCAAAAAGGCAGCCACCTGACTTTGATTGTATTTACCCTGAGCCAAATCAACAAGAATTTGACGCGCAGTTGCTTTGTCAAGGGTTTGGTGGTTTATTAGTTTGTTTAGTATATGCTTCATTATAGTAGTTAGTATTCGGTATTTAGTATTCAGTAGAGGTATTCAGATTATGGTAGTACTAACTACTCATGTCTGACTACCGACTACTAATGTTCAATCCAATTCTTAATCAGTTGTTCACCATATTCAGTCATAATTGACTCCGGATGAAACTGCACGCCACGTACATCAAATTCCCGATGCCTTATGGCCATTACCACATCTTTATCATCACTAGCGATAATTTCTAATGGGGCTTTAATACTTTCCGTCTTAACTGCCCAGGAGTGATAATGTGCTCCTACAAATTGGCTGGGCATATTTTGAAACAAATAATCCTCTTTATCACTCACCAAAATATCACTGGAGACTCCGTGCATAACTTCCTTAAGATTATAAAGTTCCGTTCCATAAACTTCTGCTATTGCCTGATGTCCTAAACAGATTCCCAAGATAGATTTGGTCTCACCATAAGTTCTAATCAACTCCTTTAAAATGCCGGCTTCTTCCGGAATTCCAGGACCAGGCGAAAGTAGTATTTTGTCAAATTTTTCTACCTCCTGAATGGCTATTTTGTCGTTCCTAGCAATTGTCATGCTATCTCCATAGCCCAATGCTTTAATGATATGTACCAAATTATAAGTGAATGAATCGTAGTTATCGAGTACCAATATCTTCATGACTTATTAATTTGGGTTGCCGAATTAATTGCACTTCTCAAAGCCGCCAATTTATTATCAACTTCTTTCAATTCGCTTTCAGGAGAAGATTTTGCTACTACTCCGGCTCCTGCCTGATAACGCAACTTATTATTTTTACTTAAAAACGATCTGATCATGATCGCGTGATTGAACTCCCCATTAAATCCCAAAAATCCGATGGCACCACCATAGTAACTTCTACTTTGATTTTCATATTGATCAATCAATTGCATGGCTTTATACTTCGGAGCACCTGACAAAGTACCCGCGGGAAAGGTGTCCCCTACCAGTTGAAGGACCGATTGATCTAAAGCCAGTTCACCTGTTACTTTTGAAACCAGATGGATCACGTGGGAGTAATATTGGATTTCTTTAAACACCTCTACTTTAACATTTTCAGCGCTTCTACTCAAATCATTTCTAGCCAGATCTACTAACATGATATGCTCGGCATTTTCTTTCTCATCCTTCGTTAGTGCTTGAGCAAGTTCTGCATCTGCGGCATCATCTCCTGTTCTTCTGAAAGTGCCCGCAATAGGATAGATGGAAGCCTGCCCTTTTCCTATTTGTATCTGTGATTCAGGAGATGAACCGAATATCTTGAAATTACAATAATCAAAATAGAATAGATAGGGAGATGGATTAATAGACCGTAATGAACGATACACATTAAACTCATCGCCACTGAATTCATTTTCAAACCTTCTCGATAGTACGATTTGAAACACATCCCCTCGGAGACAATGTACCTGACCTTTCTTAATGATTTCGAGAAATTGATCGTCTGAATAATTGGAGGTCTCAGCACCTTTTAATTCAAAATCAAATTGTGGGATATCGTGCCTTTTAATTAATGAGATAAGGTCCTCCAGTTCATTTTTCTGCTCACTGTTCACTAAATGTTCAAATACATATAGTTCATTTTTGAAATGATCAATGATAATTACAAAACGATAGAGCTTATAAATAACGTCCGGGATCTCAGTGTTTCGATGGTCAAATGCTATGTCTTCAAACTGTTGAACCGCATCGTAAGCTAAGTATCCAAAAAGGCCATTTGTGCTAAATTTGAAATCATTTTGTTCAGTTTCGAATGACTTCTTAAACTGCTCAATATGCTGAACCAATGAACCTTTTCCCATTTTACCAGACTCCTTGTGTCCATCGGGAAATTCCTTAGTGATTGTATCACCAGAAGTTGAGATGGAAGCATAAGGTTCACAACATATATAAGAAAAGCTATTATCATTGCCATGATAATCGGAACTCTCGAGCAGTATACTTCCTGCATATTTATCCCTTAAACGTAGATAAATACTAACTGGCGTAAGCGTATCTGCGAGGAGTTTTTTGTGATTTGAGTTTATTTTATAATGTTTCATTTTATCGTTTTTGCATAAAAAAAGGCCTTGCGAATGAACACAAGGCCTTAGTTTTAAGACATAGAAGTAGTGTTCAATCCCGAAGTTTTGTGAAGTGCCACCACCAATTTTTGCTTCTATTTTTCATTATTTACTTTTTTATTTTTATCGTCATTCCGGGCTCGACCCAGAATATTCTTAATGTTTGGACATAAAAAAAGACCCGCTGTGAACAGCGGGTCTTAGATTATATATTTTATATAATAACGCTTTTCACTTTCCTAGTTAGGAAAATGCCACCACCATGCGTTATTTATTGTATTGTTTCTCATTGAGGTTCAAATATAGAATAGTGATTCATATATAAAAATTATTTTCAATTTTATTTCTCTCTTTATCTTCATCATTTGAGTTATAAATTCATTTACATTAAGTTGGAATAATATATCCTTTAGCTAAGAAATCAAGCTATGACATTTGCTATTTAAATGGTTAACTTAAAAAAATATGGCAACGCCAAAGTGTACTTTTATTACCCAAGCAAATATTATTTATATAATTCCACCTCTCTTAAGTTAATTACTAAATGAGTTTCATATTATTAATAATACTGATAGGCCTGGCTATTTTTATATTGGTCTTTTATGGTAAAAGAAAGAAAACTATTGTTGGTCTATTCAAAGAAGAATGGAGGTCATTTTTAAATAAAAAAGTACGGTTTTATAGAAAATTGTCTGTTGATGAAAAAATAATATTCGAGAAAGATATACTGTCATTTCTTTCAATATGTAAGGTGTCTGGTATAGATACTAAAGTTTCAGATGAAGATCGATTATTAGTTGCTGCAAGTGCGGTGATACCCATATTCGGATTCCGACAATGGGAATACACTAATATTCACGAGGTATTGCTTTACCCCAACAGTTTCAATACTCAATTTAAAACGGAAGGAAAAGGTAGAAATATATTAGGACAGGTAGGATGGGGCTACATGAATGGTACTATGATTCTGTCAAGAGAGGCGCTCCTACAAGGATTTGAAAATGAACAAGGCAAATCCAATGTTGGCATTCACGAGTTTGTGCACCTCATAGATAAACTGGATGGATCTACGGATGGAATACCCGAGGTCTTAATGGAAAAACAATATGCTATTCCCTGGCTTAAAATGGTTCATGATGAGATGGGAAAAATAAGAGAGCATAATTCCGATATTAATCCTTATGGTGCCACAAACGAAGCGGAATTTTTATCAGTGGCAGGTGAGTATTTTTTTAATCAGCCAGAATTATTTAAAAAGAAACATCCAGAATTGTATGTCTGGTTAGAAAAAATGTTCAATCATAAAGATAAAAGCTAAATATGCCCAAAGCTTCTCAAAAATATCTTCTGCCAATGGCATGCCCATCAAAAATTTCCAAATCTAAGGAAAGCATCAATTCATGTGTGCCGTAGGCATTGTTGCTTAGCCCATTAAGAGGCAGTTCAAATGAATAGCCCAACCGTAGTCGATTGTTGATTTCAAACTGCGTGTTCAATCCAACCGCATTGAAGTTTCTTAATGTCGCACCGACCCAAAGTGCTTCCTTTAACAGAAATGATGCGTTAATATCAATAGAAGCAGGTTGACCATCTACTACTTTTAAAAGTACCGAAGGCTTAAATTTTAATGCCAATAACTGATCAAACAAATAACCGGCACTTACATAAAAATGTCTCTTATAGCGTGTGCTTTTTACATCACCATCTTTCACATCAGTATCTAAAATACGTGGCACCGATACACCCAAATAATAGTTATCTGTTTTGTAGTATACCCCTGCTCCAAAGTTTGTTTTAGAAAAATTGTCATCAGAAATAACTAATTCGGGATCTATTTGCTCCTGATTTAGTTTATCGAAATCATACTTATAACTGATATAGCCTGTCTGCAACCCAAAGGATAAGCTCCGACTATTGTTCATTTCAATTCTATAAGAATACATCATTTGAATTTCAGTATTGGTATTGATCCCGTATTGATCACTTACCAATAAAAGCCCTGCTCCTACCTTATTCCCTAAAAAGGATGACGATAAGTTAAGGGTATTGGTAATAGGTGCCCCCTCAATACCTGCCCATTGTGCTCTACTTATGGCCGTGGCATTGAACACATCGTTGATTCCTGTATAGGCAGGGTTGATCATTGATTGATTAAAAAGGTATTGATTATAAAGTGGATCCAGTTGTGCCTGAGCACCAATGCCAAAACCGAGGAATATTACTATTAAAATTGCTCTCATGTCTATCTTTTTATAAATAAATATCCCGTTTCCACTTTTGACCCATCACCTTTGTCAATAGAATAAAAATAACTACCCGTTATCAATTCACCCCCTCCGCCTACATTAGAAACGCCAACAAATGCTTTTTCTACATTATTATAACTTTCCTGTTCAAAGACTTTATCACCCCAGCGATTATAGATAATTAGCTTATTATCAGGATATAGTTGGAGGTTTTCGATTTTGAAGAAATCGTGAATACCATCTCCGTTAGGGGTCACTACATTATAAATACCTAGAGATATATCATCATTGTTTAGAACCTCACCACTTACTACAAAACTAAAATCATTTATACTGGTAGTTACTAGTACATTTGTTGAATTAGTACCCACATTTACACTATTTAACCTTATCGTGAATAATATTAAACCGAGTGGGGGCACGCTTGAAGTGAAGCTGAGCACTTCAAAAGCTGGGTTATCAACTGTAATGCTATTGATTATGAGGTCATCGGTGGTACTCAGATTTTCAATAGCAAATGTTTTATCCAAACTTACGTTAAGAGTAGTTGTCCCCATATTTACAGCTTGATTCGACAAAATAACAGAACCAGAGTTATTCTGCCCATCAAATATCTTAACACCTTGAATTTCGCCCCTTATAGGAAATACAAATGGATTCTCATTAGAATCATTATTGGCAATTGTAATGGTCGAATTATAAGAACCTATATTTACACCTGATAAAGAAATAGTAAATACCTCCGTTACCCCAACCGAAACAGTACTAATAGTATTAATAATACTAAAATCCGTACTTGATGAAGATATAGTTCCAATATTGAGTATAGCAGAGCCAGTATTTGTAATCGCAAAGGTTTGAACGATATCATTGCCTTGATTGACTTTACCTAAATCTATGGCTAATGCCTGTCCTGAGTTAATTGCTAATCCTGTATTATCAGGTCCTCTAAAAACATTTATTTCTGGTTCTGGCGTGGCTGTAATTGAACCAGAAATTGGGAAGTTAAAAATTGCTTTGTTCGGATCATCATTGGTAATTGTTACCGTAGAATTAAAATTCCCAACTGTAGAACTTAAAAGGCTAATTGTAAAAGTTACCGTTGTACCTATGCCAACATTACTAATTGTGCTAGAAACAATAAAATCTGCTCCCGTAACACCAATTGTAGATATGTTAAGGGTATTCGTCCCAATATTTTCTATGGCAAAAGTTTTAACAATATCATTTCCTTGAACCGAACTCCCAAAGTTGACACTTGACACCTGACCATCTAATACGGGTACCCCCGTATTATCCGAACCATCATAAACTGCTATTTCAGGAGCTATTACTTGTCCGGTGACTATAAAAGTGAACGTTCCTTCATCACTATCATCATTGATGAGTGTAATTGTTTCACTAAATGTGCCAGCAGTAGAAGAATTAAGTCTAACAGTGAAATTGTCTGTTCCGTAAGGGGCTAATGGAGAAACTGGTGCTGATATAATTGTAAATACACTTCCGTCCGAAGCAATGGAGGAAATATTCAAATTCTCAAAACCAGTGTTTTCAATAGCAAAAACAAAGTCTATATCACTACCTAATGGAGTTGATAAAAAGTCAATTGTATTTTGGGCATCCAAAATAACTACACCTGAATTGTCTACCCCTTGATAGACATTTATTTCAGGTACAGCAGGGAAATACTCTGAAGTATTACCTGATGCATCTGTGACTAAAGTGGTGATTCTATCTCCTATTGTAAGTGATAAACCGTTAAGTGTCCATGGATCTGAGCTATATATTACTGTTCCCAAGTATTCATCTCCTTGAACAGGGGAGCATGAACTATTATCCAAATATACATCAATGATATCACCAGCTGTACAGGTGCTACATGAACCAGATACTTCATTTGTTGTGACACTCTCTATTGTTGGCGGTTTTATTTCATTATTTGCCGCATTGACCAAAGTAATTCCTTTTAAGGCATTACAATACATCTCATTTCCTCTCAATGTATTTCCTTCAGAGATTGGCAGTCCACTAGCAATAGAGGGCGATTCAATATAAATTCCACCTCTAACAGCAGCTACTGTAGCCAAACCATTATTAGCAATTATATTGCCCTCACCTGGTAACATGCCTCCAATAACATCATTCCCAGATACTCCACCACCAAAAGTGGAAATGGATATGCCTACACTATTTCCCATAGCACTCCCATTTGATGCTACACCAATACGATTTCCTTTGATAACATTATTGGTGACACTTAAAAATCGAATTGCTGACCCTGTATTTCCAGAAATAATGTTTCCTTCACCAGCATTACTTCCTCCTATGATATGATTACCTCCAATATTATTATTAGAAAGATCGGTCGCATTAATTCCAATACTATTTGGTACTCCAAGATTTCCCGTGATATCAGTACCTATTTTATTTCCAAATATGATGTTATCAACACTACCTGACATGCTTATTCCATAAAGACTATTTCCTGAAATCACATTGCCTTCATCAGTGCCA
Organism: Fulvivirga sp.; assembly: GCA_048268855.1. Taxonomy (GTDB): domain Bacteria; phylum Bacteroidota; class Bacteroidia; order Cytophagales; family Cyclobacteriaceae; genus Fulvivirga. The sequence goes on along the minus strand of JBLWUR010000011.1, from coordinate 24,873 downwards.
CTACCCCCAATTTGATTTGAATTTCCAGTAATTGTTATCCCATGACCCATGTTTGGTGCAGCAGTCATCCCTGTATTATCTGTACCAATTTTATTTCCCTGTATTATTATATTATCACCTTGAACTCTTACCCCATTGTTATTACCACCAAGCACATTTCCTCGCGTAGCATCACCTATTATTCCACCACTTATTCCAGTAGTAACACGTATGGCATCACCAGAGGAAAATCCAGTAATTTCTAACCCATATACTTCGCAATTATCAGCTGAAATAATCAATCCATTATTTGTGCTAATTGCAGACCCTTCAATATTAATGAGATTTGTAGATGACCAACTGGGCTGTGTTGAAGCGTCTATAATGGTGCCCACTGTTGTAATGGTAGGTAGAGGGGTTGTAGGAGAAATAACCCAAGGTCCACTACCGGGAATATTAAATGTAATTGTCTCACCGGCACTGCTATTGGCATTATTGATTTTATTTCTCAGAGAACCAATTCCTGAATCATTTGCATTGGTAACAATGTAGTCGCATAATTTTACATCTCCGGTGATCGTCCAACTGTATGTAGACATTAGGATCGTACGTTGACTCTCGCTATCACAATAATTAAGATTAAATGCACCTAATGGAACAGATGTTGGAATAATAGTTTCACCCACATCTAAGGTTGCCCAACCTATCAATGATAAATCATAATTTTCTGTTGAAAGACCAGAGTCATCTAGCATAAATGACATATCGGTTACACTGGCAATATCCCAAACTTCCAAAGACTGGTTGAAGGCAGCTGCCCCTTCGAACATTGCACTCATATCTGTTACATTGGATACATTCCAGTTATTTAATGGCTGATTAAAAGCATCGGCATAATCAAACATATAACTCAAGTTGGTAGCTGAACCTACATCCCAACTATTTAATGGTTGATTAAAGGTACTATTTGATCCAAACATGAGGAAAAAAGTATTAACAGCACTCACGACCCAGTTATCAATTGGTTGATTAAAACCAGACTCATAAAACATGGATTCCATGTTAGTAACAGCACTCACATCCCAATTATCAAGTGGTTGATTAAAAGCAGCAGTACCATTAAATAGATTGTCCATGTTGGTAACACTACTTACATCCCAACTATTGACATTAAGATTAAAAGTATAGGCATTGCTAAACAAGAATGACATATCCTCGATATTGCTGGTATTCCAACCACTAAAATCAGCAGTGGTAAATGCGTTAACATTATTAACACCTCTAAACATATGTAACAAACTAGTAACTCCTGATAAATCAGGAGCATCGGCTGCCTTTACCTCCATTTGATTACATCCCGCAAATGCGTAAGAGAAGTCTGTCCATGAGTTGCCTCCCCATTGGTCAATACTTTTTATTTTAGTTTTATTGCCAAATACGTTATTGAAATAAATATGTGGAAATGACCCCCAGATTTTTACTTGATACCTGTCACTTGATAAACCAAATATGGTGTAACTACCTGTAACTCCACCAATAGCTCCATCGCCTACCCCAGGATTATCAAGATTTGTCCAGATAATGTTGTAGTCAAAACCTGATCCATCAGTGGGGATAGTAATTTGTCCATCTGCTGTTACCCACGTAGTAATAAATGGAGGTACCGAGTTTTCATACAGTATGGCTGAGGGATTACTAATATTATTGTTATAACCGGTGATTAATAAATCTAAATCACCATCACCATCAAAATCACCCCAGCTACCTGTACTCTGCTCAGCTACTCCTTTTAACTCTACTGTTAAAAGGTTAAACGTCCCCGTGTCATTTATATATATCCTAGTCACATAGTCACCTACTTCATAGTCTTGTCCTGTAATTAATAAATCTAAATCGCCATCACCATCAAAATCTCCCCATCTAGCGGAACCATCTTCAAATGAATCAGAAAATCCAGCATTAATATTTGCAAAAGTGCCTGCTGTGTTTTGATAAATATACACGCCATCATTTGTACCACTACTTTGGCCGCCCATAATTACTAGGTCAAGATCACCATCATTATCATAGTCACCCCAATCGGCTGCGCTGAATCCTACACCTGGTAGCCCCGCACTACCATCAACAAAGGTATCACTACCATCATTTCGATAAACGATTGCATATCTTGCTGATCCAATATCGAAACCTGTAACCAACAAATCAAGATCCCCATCATTGTCATAATCACCCCAATCAGCAGAGCCGACACTTAATCCAACAAGACCTGCACTAATATCAACAAAAGAACCTGCACCATCATTCCTGTAAATTGTTGATGAACTTAATCCTGAACCAGTGTCAACTCTTCCTGCAATTACAAGGTCTAAATCACCATCGTTATCATAATCTCCCCAATCAACAGCTGCATAATCAACACCTGTTAGACCTGCCCCAATGTCAGTAAATACGTTACCACCGTCATTCCTATAAATAGTGGCGGTTAGTACACCCAGCGCATCTGCTCCTGCAACTATTAAATCTAAGTCTCCATCATTATCATAATCGCCCCACTTAGCATCACTATAATAAACCCCTGTAAGTAGTGACCCAATGTCTGTAAATACACCATTATTATTATCATATATTTTAGCTGTCTCATTATATGACGGGGCATCCCAGCCATGAATAATCAGATCTAAATCTCCATCATTGTCATAGTCACCCCAGTCTGCACCACCATTAGTAACACCTATTAAACCTGTAGATGGTTTTTCCAAAAAGGCCCCTTCAAAAGATCCGCTAGCTGCAATAAAACTGAATGAGGTTGGTGCAGCATCTTCGCCTCCGTTTCCAAGCACATTCCTTGTAACCACAACAGTGACTTTTTCGCCCGCTTTTAAATCAGTACTTGGATCGAAAATAATTATTGAGTTATCGGCTCCTACCGAATAAACACCTTCTATTTGTCCACTTAAATTACCGATAATGGTAATGTTGTCATCATAAACAGCACTTGCCGCAGTTGTACCATTGTGTACGGAGGATAGATCAATATCCAAAGCAAAATCCAATGATATATTGGAGGTATTTAAAACATTTGTGGTATTTGCAACGGGTAAACTAGAGGTTAACAAAAAGGGCGGTTCTCTGTTTTCATAAAGTTTAGAAATGATATCCCCGGGGATAGATTCTCCGGCAACAAATAAGTCTAGATCACCATCCCCATCATAATCTCCCCAATTGCCAACACTTTGAAAAGTCACTCCTGTTAAACCAGCATTGATATCGGTGAATATTCCTGCATCATTCCTGAAGATCGCTGTAGTAATATTGTCTCCAGGCGAATAATCTTGTCCTGTAAGAACTAAATCTAGATCACCGTCACCATCATAATCTCCCCATTGTATTGATCCTTCAGCGATATCGTCTGGAAGACCTGCTATTATGTCAATAAAAGTGCCCGCATCATTTCGATAAATAAAGGCCCCACTGACTCCCGAGCTACTCCCCAATACCGCAATATCCAGATCACCATCGTTATCATAATCACCCCAGTCAGCACCACTATAATCAAAGCCTGGTAACGATGCACCGGTATCCACAAAGCTGCCGTCATCATTTCTATAAATAGTGAAGTATTGGGTCGATGACTCATCTCTTCCCGTTAACAAAAGATCAAGGTCACCATCTCCATCATAATCTCCCCAGTCAGCAGAACCATCAGCAACACCTACTAGGATTGCTCCTATATCAGTAAAAACACCTCCATTATTTTCATAGATAGTTGTTGAGTGGAAATCAGGACTAAAAGCAAATCTCCCGGCCACCACCAGATCAAGATCACCGTCATTATCATAATCTCCCCAATCTAAGGCGGCAAAATCAACCCCTACTAAACCAGCACCTATGTCTGTGAAAACTCCAGCATCGTTTCGGTAAATATTTGCTACTCTATTGGTAAATGATGCGTCAAGACCTGCTATAACTAAATCGAGATCACCATCTCCATCATAATCTCCCCATTTGCAACCACTATCAGAAAGACCAGTAAGTCCAGCACTAATATCTGTAAAAACACCATTTACATTATTGTATATCACTGCGATCTGATTGAAAACTGGATCAAACCCTACTAGTACAAGGTCTAAGTCACCATCTCCATCATAATCTCCCCAATCGGAGTTGCCATATTCTATACCTATAATTCCTGCTGATGTATTTTCCTTAAAACGCCCCTGAAAAGGTCCACTAGCAGCAATGAAACTGAAGGATATGGGCACTGCAATTTCAGCACCTGTGCCCAGTACATTATTTGTAACCACAACAGTTATTTTCTCACCCGCTTTGAAATCAACAGCCGGATCGAATATGATTATAGAATTATCGGCACCTACAGAAAAAACGCCTTCTCTTTGTCCGCTTAGATTTCCAAAAATAGTGATGTTGTCATCATACACCGCGTTGGAAGCCGTTGTGCCATTGTGGACGGTTGATAAGTTTATATCCTTATCAAAATCCAAGGATATGCTTGATGAGGTTAATACATTAGGCGCATTCGTAGAAGGTGTACTGGCACTCAATGTAACTTGAGCCTCTGCAGAAATAACATAAAAAAAAGCAATAAAGAAGAATACAATGGTGAGTAACCATCTTGAAATAGGAGAATTAGCCATCTATAAAATACTTGTTAAGTTTTCGAATTATCACCCTCTTCACTTATAGGTAATGATTTAACAATGAACAAGTTAAATTCACAATTCTACTCACAAGCAGGTTCTTTGATTCAAACCAATAATCGTAATTAATTTCTATTGTTCCTACTTTTTGTTCATTTATATGTGATAAAATACAATTGACTGTAGGGAGATTGAGTACTATTGGCTAGTGGTTAGTAATTAGACAAACCAAATACTTACTACTATATGAATCTATACACAAGAAGTACCTGCAAAGGCATACCACCAAATGCTTCCACAGGTGGTATCAATTCGTGTATACCTTTAAAAACTCAACCCCATTGATGGAGGTTCATGGAATTGCCTAATCACCACAGAGTTTCTTATATTTTGTGTACAAAGACCTAATGTCGAAGGGCTAGTTTAATGTCGACTATCGATCTACCTTAATTATTCTATGCTTCCTTCTTTTTGGCTGGGGCTTTTTTAGCTGCTGGCTTTTTTTCAGCGGCAGGCTTAGCTGTGGCAGTAGCTTTTTTAGGTGCAGCCTTTTTTACTGCTTTTGGCTTAGAAATAGCAACTTTGTTTTTTGCTTTCGGGCGTAGTACGCCATAACTGCCCATACTTATTTTTCCTCTTCTTGTTTTTTTATCTCCTCTTCCCATATTATCGTTGTTTTTGTTTACTTCCAGTAAGTTAAAATAAAAAACCTCCAGACAAAAGCCTGGAGGTTTTAAGTTAGTTTATTTCTTTATTAAATATTACCAAATTTTAACTCGCGCACTGTCTACTCGATACATTCCATCACCTTCTTTTACATTAAACGCTTTATAAAATGATTCAAGATTGACCAAAGGTCCATTTGCGCGGTACATTCCTGGAGAATGTGGATCAGTAAGAACTTGTGTTCTTAATGTTTCATCCTTATACTTAATTCTCCATACTGTAGCCCATGATATGAAAAATCGCTGTTCAGCGGTCAGTCCATCAATAGGCTCTGGCTCACCATGTACAGCGATATATTTTTGTAAACCATCGTATGCTGCATTAATTCCACCTAAATCTCCGATGTTTTCACCCAATGTAAATGCACCATTGACATGAACACTGTCTAATGGCTCGTACGCATCATATTGAGCAATCAGTTTACCTGTTCTAGCCTTAAAATTTTCTGCATCAGCATCTGACCACCAGTTTTTCATATTGCCTTCTGCATCAAATCTACTGCCTTGATCATCAAAGCAATGTGAGATTTCATGGCCTATTACTGCACCCACACCACCGTAGTTAACTGCTGCATCCGCTCTGTAGTTGTAAAACGGAGGTTGTAATATAGCTGCCGGAAATACAATTTCATTGAACATTGGATTAAAATAAGCATTTACCGTCTGTGGGCTCATTCCCCACTCAGTTTTATCAACAGGCTTACCTAATTTGGCTACCTGCTCCTCAAAGCCAAATTTAGTAGCGTTCATTACATTTTGTATGTAGGAAGAATTTTCTGGATCACTATCTACTTTTAGGGCAGAGTAATCTTTCCATTTGTCAGGATAACCGATTTTAACGGTCATTGTCTTTAATTTTTCTAATGCTTTAATTTTTGTAGAATCTGTCATCCAGTCTAAGGCTTTGATTCTATCAGCATATGCCAATTTGATATTATCTACCATCTCAATGGCCTTTTCCTTAGCTTCGGGAGGGAAGGTAGCATCTACATAGAGTTTTCCAATAGCCTCACCTAAAGAGCCGTTTGTAGTACCCAATACGCGCTTCCATCTAGGTCTCATTTCATCAACACCTCGAAGTTTTTTACTATAAAAGTCAAAGTCAGCCTGTACCATTTCGTTATTTAAGTAGTTGGCCGCTCCGTTTAATACTCCCCACCTTAAATATTCTTTCCATTGGTCAACAGGAACTGTTTTTACAATGGCCTCATATTCTTTCATAAACTTAGGCATCCCTACTATCAGTGTATCAACACCTGTTACGCCCATATCACTTAGATACTCTTTCCAGTTTATTGATGGTACAATTTCAGAAAGTTGTGTCAATGACATTTTATTGTACAAGGCAGGTATATTTCTTTGCTCCACGTTGGTCAATGATGCTTTCGCCAACCTAGTTTCTAAACTCATTATTCTCGCTGCCTGAGCATCTGCCGAAGCTGCATCATCTCCTAACAATGTAAGCATACGTGCTACATGCTGTACATATTCATCCCTAATCTCTTTAGACTTGCTGTCTTCTTTCGTATAATAGTCTCTATCGGGTAATCCTAACCCACCTTGAAAAAGGTAAGCCGCCATAACTTTACTATTTTTCAAGTCAGGCATTATACCAAAACTAAAAAATGACCCTCCGCCATAAGTCTCACGTTCTGACAAATATTTTTGCAAATCAGACGCATTACTTATAGCAGCAATTTTATCAAAGTAAGGATTTAATGGTTGTGTTCCTGTTTTCTCGGCTAGCAATGAATCCATCCCAATAGCATAAAAATCAGCTGCTTTTCGTTGATCCGTTCCAGCAGCATATTTGTCACTCTTGGCGGCTGCTTCAAGTACATCAAGTACTGTTTTGTTAGTTTCTTCACGCAATTCATTAAAACTTCCCCAACGGCCTTGGTCTCCTGGTATTTCCGTTTTGTCTATCCATCCTCCGTTTACATAACGAAAAAAGTCATCGGCCGGACTGACGGTGGTATCCATATTATTCAAATTAATAGCCACTACATCTGCTTCCGTCTTACCTTCACCACCACTGCCGCAAGCAGCAAGTAAAGTCACGAATCCTGTGGCTAACACAGTATTCAATACTTGGAATTTGGTTAATTTCATCATTTACAATTTTATTTTCAAAATAGGTTAAAATCTGGAAGCACTAAATTAATTAAATACAACTTAAAACATTAAGATGTTTGACCAACGGCATTTTGCATTGATAGAATACAATATTTGAGCAAAACCGACTAAATTTGAACCCATTATTCTGCTAAAACCTATGATTCATAAGTATTTTAAAAAGGAGTTTGAAGGATTCAAAGTAATTGTACAGATCAACCCAGAGACCTTTTCAGGAGTTGAACTTACGATTGACAGTAGGGGTGAAATTGAAAAAAGAAGTCTTCAATTTGATGCAGAAATCTATGACGATTTGACCGAAGATAAATTCAAGGAATCCAGCGCCCTAGAGTTTAACCTTTACCTTAACGGAATTAAATAATCTAATACACCTCCCACTCCAAGCTGTACTTTGCATCTTCTGCACCCTTCGCCCTTTTTAAATCGGTTTTAAAAGGGCCTCCGCGTTCATTGACGAGCATGGTAAATGTGCCAAGTTTATCATTTGGGGTCAGAAAGTCATAATCCCATAATTCAATATCAATTGTCGTGTCTTTATCAATACCCTCTATTTTGTGACCAATTTTATATTCTCCTTCTTTTACTTTCTTATACTTCGAGTCGGTAGGCCACACCTTGTTTTTATTGAATTTCAAAAAAACTTCATCTCCGTCACCTTCATCTTGACGGTAGCAATACAGGCCTAATAGCCTAAAATGGTACTTGATTTCTGACATAGCAATGAATTTAAACAGTCAATTTATAAAAGATAAGTCAAAGAGTGTAGATAAATTTTAACAATTGATTAATTCGGCTTAGCTTTGTAATGGCAAATCAGTACGACCAGCTCCTGCTGAACTCCCCCAGGACCGGAAGGTAGCAAGGGTAAGTGGTTGTAGCGGTGCGATACTTGATTTGCCTTTTTTTATCTTCTTGATTCAATAATCCTCCCCTTATTTTAGTAAGTTATCCTCTTTAAACGGACTGTTTTAGGAAGCTACCGATTTGATATTTATCTTAGCACTTCCATTAACAACCTCTACTGAATAATACTATGAAATTTTTTATTGACACAGCAAATCTTAGCGAAATTCAAGAAGCTTATGACCTAGGCGTATTGGATGGCGTAACTACCAATCCTTCTCTAATGGCCAAAGAAGGCATTACTGGTAAAGCCAAAATTTTGGCACACTACAAAGCCATTTGCAATATTGTAGATGACAATGTAAGTGCAGAGGTGATTGCCACTGACTTAGCCGGAATGATAAAAGAAGGTGAAGAATTGGCTAAAATTGATGATAAGATTGTTGTGAAAATTCCAATGACCAAAGATGGCGTAAAGGCTATCAAATATTTTAGTGACAAGGGAATCCGAACTAATTGCACTTTGATTTTCTCTGCAGGTCAAGCTCTTTTGGCTGCCAAAGCAGGTGCCAGTTACGTGTCTCCATTTATCGGCCGTTTAGATGATATTGCTCATGACGGACTTTCATTAATCGAACAAATTGTGCAGATCTATGATAACTATGGTTACGAAACAGAAATATTGGCCGCAAGTGTTAGACACACCATGCACCTCGTACAGTGCGCTGAAATTGGTGCTGATGTAGCTACTTGCCCATTAAAAGTAATCACCAGCCTAATAAACCACCCATTAACAGACAGTGGCTTAGCACAATTTTTGGCTGATCACAAAAAAGGAAATAAATAATTATGTCTTTCTCCACTGATCCTGTAGTACGGGTAAAGGATGCATGTATTTTTCAAGATAACAATACCATACTTGGTGATGTTAATTTTGAAATGGAGAAAGGTGAATTTGTTTTTCTAATCGGCCGTACTGGTGGTGGAAAATCTTCATTATTAAAAACATTGTATGCTGACCTGCCACTTAGATTAGGGCAAATTGATGTGGCAGGTTACAGCATTGCCAATCTGAAGTCTTCAGAAATACCTTTACTAAGGAGAAAAATCGGGATCATATTTCAGGATTTTCAACTGTTTCCTGACCGTACTGTAACAGACAATCTTACTTTTGTAATGAGAGCTACAGGCTGGAAAGACAGTGCCAAAATCAAATCCCGCCAAGCTGAAGTACTTATGCAAGTCGGTCTTGGGTCAGTAGGATCTAAAATGCCACACCAATTATCAGGGGGTGAACAGCAAAGAGTAGTAATAGCTCGGGCATTAATAAACGAACCCGTGATGTTAATTGCCGATGAACCTACAGGAAATCTTGACCCTGAAGTGTCGTTAGGTATTTTTAGATTATTTCAGGATATCAACAAAAAAGGAACTGCCATAATGATGGCTACACATGATCACGAATTGGTAAAAAACACCCCTGGCAGAGTTTTGAAATGCCAAAAGGGTAAGTTACTTGATTCTAAGGTTGAAAAATTTGAGATCAATACAGCATTTTAGACATTAGCATCGTCTATAGCTACCTCATTTTCTTTTTTGTTCTTTTCCCCTGCATGATCGAGTTCGTCAATTTTTTCATTGAGCACATCAATTCGCACTAGTAAATTAAGGATAAGAGCATCTACCACTTTTTTGCTTGGATTAGCTTTTAACTCTTCCTTAAGTACTTCATACATGGCATCTAGTTTTTGTAAATCCTGCTCAAAAGCAACATCCAAGTTTTCATCAGGATTTTTATACGTGTAAATCAAATCTTTACGTTGAGAGATCATTTGAAAATAAAATGATTCTACATCCTTAAAATCTGTAGCCACTTTTTCCTTTTGCGCCATCAACTCCATTTTATCCGACCGTTGGTTAAAAAACAAACCCAAAGACGTGCAAAAAAACAAAACAGCGGCAACCTTCCATAACCATTGAAAATTTGACGGTTTACTCAGGTTTTTATCAATTTTCATCCATAGTTTCTCTGATGGCTCTTTGTCATCAAATGCCTCTCTATGATCCTTTATAAACTGATCTATCTTGTCATTCATATAGATACCTCCTTTTCCAATATCTCGCGTAGTTTCTTTTTTGATCTATTAAATTGTGATTTCGAAGTTGACTCAGTTATTCCAAGTATGGTCGCTATTTCACCGTGATCATAGCCCTCTAATAAATATAACGAAAACACTACCCGATAACCATCAGGTAATAGATCAATGGCTCTCTTCACTCGATCAACGGAAAGCATGTCTATATTATTGCTTTCCAGCGAATCTGAATCCACCACATCAGGCAAATCCTCTCCAATTATTATATCAGGTTGACGCTTTTTAAGTAAATTCAGTGATTTATTAATCACAATACGCTTTAACCAAGCTCCAAAAGTTGAAGTCCCTTCATAGCGAGGTAAATTTTTAAACGCACTTACAAAGGCTTCTTGCAAAACATCCTCTGCATCCTCACTGTTGTTTAATACCCGATAACTTGCGTTATACATCGATTTACAATAAAGTTTATACAACTCATACTGTGCCAATCGATCTCCAGCAAGACATCTGTCGATGATAACCTGATGTATGTTAAGTGGCCTTTGTTCCAAGTTGTTACAACCTCTGATGAATGACAAATATAATTGATCAGGGTTGCACCAATGGTAATTTATTTATTCAATTCGGCCAGACTGTCTTTGGCCATTGTGAAATCAGGAGCTAATTTAAGTGCTTGCTGAAAAAAGGTCTTAGCTTCCTCTTTTTTACCTTGATCTTTGGCAATCAATCCTTTCAGATTTAGTAGAGCTACTTTTATTGGATATTCCTTTTGTTGGTCTCCAGCAACATCAAAGGTAGCAGTAAGTGACTCTGCTTCCTTTTTACCAAGTAAGATATCCGCATTTGTTTTCGCTTCAGCGTAATTTTTTACTTCATATTGAAGAAAAGCAACCTTGTACAACGTTTCATAATCATCCGATTTCAAATACAATGATTCATAAGTCTCTAATGCTTTATCAAGAGCACCAATACTCTCATATGAAACTGCGGCAATCTCAATAGCCGCTAAGTTATCTGGATTGAGGGTGATTACATCCTGAGCAGTTAGTGCTGCAGATGCATATTGCTTAGACTGAAAATATAAAACAGAAAGTGAATAGAGAATTGAATCGTTTTGTGGATTTTCTACCAATATGTTATAAAGCGCGTGCTTAGCTATTGAATAATCATTATATCTTATACCTGCCTGATAAGTGCGGTAATAATGCATTGTTAATACTTGCCCTGCAGTTAGCTGCTGCTGTTCTTGTTTTGCTGGGTTAGCAGTTGCTTGGTCCTGCCCAAACGCAAAATTTGTGGTGATCAGTAGAAATGCAATAATCCAGTATCTCATTTTATATAGTTTTATTTATAGACGGCAAAGCTAATTATTTCGGGTAAATAATCTAACTTTTGTTGTTTATGCTATTAGTTAAGCTAAGTTTTTCAATCCCTTATTAGCCGCAATTTGATGCATATATTCCAAAGCTTGAGTACGATCATTTCTGATTTTCCCCTCTAAAATGGCCTCTTTTATTTCTTCTTTAATTTCACCAATGATACGGCCAGGCTTTAGTTTAAATATCTCCATAATTTCCTCTCCACTAACTGGGGGCTGGAAGTTGCGCATTTGATCCTTCTCCTCCACCTCTCGCATCTTTTGTTCTACTTTCTTAAAATTTGCGAGATAGCGCTTTACTTTATCATCATTTTTTGATGTTACATCTGCCCGGCATAACTTCATCAAATCTTCTACATCATCACCCGCCTCAAAAAGCAATCTTCTAATGGCGGTATCGGTAATATTATCTCTTACCAATGCTATGGGCCGAAGGTGCAATCGGACCAACTTCTTAACGTAGTTCATTTTTTCATGCAGCGGGAGTTTCATTTTTCTAAAAATTTGGGGCACCATTCGTGCTCCTTTATCCTCATGCCCATGAAAAGTCCATCCCACCTTGGCATCAAATCGTTTGGTGGCAGGTTTAGCAATATCATGGAGGATGGCAGCCCATCTTAACCAAAGGTCGTCTGAATATTTAGAAACATTGTCCAGAACCTGCAAGGTGTGATAAAAATTGTCTTTGTGCGATTTCCCATCAATAGTTTCTACCCCAAGCAAGTCGATCATCTCAGGGAAAATAAACTTTAACAAACCCGCATGGTAAAGGAGTTTGAATCCATAAGAAGGTGTTTTTGATAGTATAATTTTATTTAGTTCATCTGCAATACGCTCTTTTGAAACAATTCCTATCCTATCTACATTTCTAATTATCCCCTCAAAGGTATTTGCTTCAATATCGAAATTGAGTTGTGAGGCAAACCTAACTGCACGCATCATCCGTAAGGGGTCATCAGAAAAAGTAATATCGGGATCAAGTGGAGTTCTTATTGTTTTTCTTTTGAGGTCTTTTACGCCATCAAAAGGATCAACCAGTTCTCCAAAATTATTGGCATTAAGACTAATGGCCATTGCATTAATAGTGAAGTCCCTCCTATTTTGATCATCAGACAAAGTACCATCTTCTACTATCGGCTTCCGCGATTCGCGATTGTAAGATTCCTTTCTAGCTCCAACAAACTCTAGATCAAAACCTTGATTTTTAATCATCGCAGTTCCAAAATTCTTAAAAACAGAAACTTTAGCCCCCTTCAAGTCTTTGGCTACCTTTTCGGCTAAAAGAATGCCGCTCCCGATGGTAACAAAATCAACATCCTTACTTGGGCGTTTTAATATTAAGTCTCTCACAAAACCGCCTACAACATAACTATCAACCCCTTCATTCTTACTTACTTCAGCTATTTTGTTGAAAATCGGATTTTTATCGAGCTCTACTTTAAAATTCATGCTTGCCGTTTGATACCATAAGGCATTTTATATTGCCTTTGGCGCAAAGTTAGCATTATTCGGGTTTATGGTGAAGTAGTTACTTATTAAAGGTTGGACAAGGGATAAATTTATCCTTCTTTTTCATTTTCGATTTAAAAGCTATATCTAATCTGTATAGTAATGAAACCTCATGGGCGCCACCTGAAATAGCCCCTAATTCAGAAACAGTGAAATCATAGCTATATCCTATTTCCATTTGTTCAAACTGCATGCCCAATATAATAACGATCGCATCATGACTAACTTTATCATCTACATTTTGTTCGATAGGTATTCCCCTATACCAAAGGCCTATCATTATTGGTTCGTAAAGAAAATGTAATCCCACATCCAGTTGATCAAATTCCCCTTGATTCTTATAGATAAATGATGGAGCTATACTTGAAGTCCGATCACGTTTAAATGCCCCATGATAAAGAGGTATCCTTACCCCAGCATGAATTGAGGTTTTCATTGGAATAACACTTTCTTCATCAAGTAAAGATCGGTTGGGTTCGTTGATATGCGAGGCTGAAAAACCCGCCCAGAATGTTTTGTTATAAATTAATATTCCAGCACCAAAATCAAAGTAGTTAGCACTGCCCATACTGCCCAGGCTCAAATCACTGGTGGGTACTTGACCGTCACTTTGGAAATCCAGCTGATCACCAAAAACCAACTTATTAAAATCAATATTCCGATTACCATATCCGAAAGAGAGGCCGGGCGTTATTACCCATTTGTTCCCCAATTGTACTTTGTAAGAATAAAGGAAGTTGATTGTAGTAGAAGTCAAATTTGCCGACCCTGCTTTATCGACCGTTGCCATTAATCCTATTCCACTTTTTAAGTGAGCTAAACTATAGTCGTAAGAAAAGGCAAAACTTACAAATCCATTAGCCAGATTGGGCCATTGATTTCTATAGTTGGCTATAAAACGATGATCAGATCCCGTACCTGTAAATGCTGGGTTCAAATAAAGTGGAGCAGCATAATATTGCGAAAATTGCGGGTCTTGCCCAAAAGAGTTTATACATTGAATAATTAACAATATGGAGATCAAAATACGCTTCATCTTACCTGATTAAGTTTACATCTCCTGTACGGGTACTTTTCTGACCATTACCAAATACGAGGTTTAATTTATATATATATACATCCTGAGGGCACAATTTGCCATTATAATAGCCATCCCAACCAACATTTTTATCTACTGACTTAAACAGCAATTCCCCCCACCTATTGAAAATATACATTTCAAATTCCTCCACCCCTTGCGTGATCGGAAGGAAAACATCATTGGTACCAGTTTGACCTCCTATATCCCCACCGTTACTTCCCGATAAGTTGGGACTGAAGGCATTCGGGACTAACAGCCTTCCATTCATTTCCGCTTTAGTAGCCCCAACTCTGGTAAGTGTGTCTAAACATCCATTTATATTTTTAGCAATTAGCGTTATGTCATAAGTGCCTTCCTCCTTATAATAATGAATGGGCTCCGCTTCTGTGGAGTTAGTGTTATCTCCAAAATCCCAGAAAAAGGTAGTGGCATTCTGACTGTTATTTTTAGTGTAAATGGGGTTATCTGGAACGAACACTACTGTTGGTCTTATGCTGAACTGGGCAATTGGGCTTTCAAACACTTCGATGATTTGAGATTTTATTTCAGTCACCTGCTCTCCCACAGAGTTGGATGCTGAAAGCATGACGGTATAAATGCCCGGTTCAAAGTAAGTATAGCTAGGATTAGCCACTGTAGATGTTCCTTGCTCATCACCAAAATTCCATAGATAGGTGTTCGGGTCAGCGAATTGACTAAGGTTGGTGAAATTTACTGTTAAAGGTGAACAACCAAAAGCAGGATCATAGTCAAAATCTACTACTGGGGGAATCGGCAAAATAGTGATTTGTTTTACTTCTAGTTGCTGACAGGTGGCTGTTGAAGCCGTCAAAGAAACATTGTAAGTACCAGCATCCGCATAGGTGTACTCAGTTAAGTTTGGATCATTGCTAGTAATACCATCTCCAAATTCCCATAAATAAGTCCAAGGGCCTGAATTGGTATTGTTTGTCAAGAATATAGTTGCCCCTGGTAATGTTTGGACTGTAGGTGTTACATCAAAGGCTACATTGATAATTTGTTCGGGTTCTACTGTGATCGTTTGAACTAAAGTTGGACTAGCACATCCAGCAAAATTAAAAGTGGTAAGGCTTATTTCAACATTTAATACTGCATTGGTTTTATTGATGGTATATTGAAATGAATCACCAATATTGGATGAAGCCATCAACGTTGTTCCATTCACTTTTAATATCCATTGGTAAGTTGTTAATCCTTTTTGATCAGCAGTAGCCTCAATCAGGATATCTTCACATGTTGTCATTAAGGTATCTAAATCAAAATCAGCCATTGGCACTGGATTTACCCTAATAATGTTAGTACTATCGGTATTACAACCTCCAGGTAAAGCGGTTGTCAGTGTAACGAAGTAGTCTTTAATTGACTGTGTGCTATTGACAAAAGTGAAATTATAATTGGGATTCGTTCCCGTACTTTGTTGGTTTATTAACCCATTATTATCTGAAATAGTCCAAGTATAATCCGTGGGTGATTGGCTTTGAGTGTTGGCATCTACTTCAAAATCAACAGTAAGCGGACTGCAGTTATCATTAAATGGAGAATAATTGATAGAGTTAAACCCTGCTGCTGGTGCAGGAAAAACGGTAATACTTACCGGATTACTTAGAGTTTCACAACCGTTAATAGTCTTTACTCTTAACCTTATGTCAATGACAATATTTGCTCCTGTTGTATTGACAAACCCCTTAGTGAATATATTGGAGAAAGAAGGGTCTGTTGGTGATTGTATGGAATCTACCTGATAGCCAGATCCAGTATCAATTTCCCAAGTATAGGTGTCTATTGCATCAGGCTGAGCACCTACAAAATCATTAGAAAAATTGACGGTCAATATACTACAGCCCTGAGTTACATCAGGTGTAATTTGAGCTAGTGGAAGAGCGTCAACATTTAATGTACTAACAAAAAAACCAGAACAAGCATTTTGATCGGAAGTAACTCTTAAGGCAACATCATAAGATCCGGTACCACCCAGTGATCTTGAAAAGGTAGTTTGGTTGTCAAAAGCTGGGTCTTTGTTGAAGGTGACTCCGTCATAGTCAAAATCCCATTCCCAGGCTACAATACTTTCTCCATTTATTGGATTGATAATAGATGCATCTATAAAATCAGTCAGTTCTCCATCACATACCCTATTGGCAGAGAACATGGCTGTAGGACTTGGATAAACATAAACAAATTCTTCATCTAGACTTTCACAGGTAGTGGCATCATCTTTAACGATTAATACTCCCCTATACACTCCAGGAGTATTGAAAGTCCTATCGTATGGACCAAGTACAGTTGAAGAAAAAGCACCCGCTGCAGGATCTTCGAAGATCATTGTTCCTGTTTCATCATAAAACTCCCACCGCCATCTTGTGTTTGCAGTTGGTACACCAACAGAAGCATCATTAAACCTTACTTCAAATGTTTGTGAATTAGCCGTATCTTGACAGAACAATGGTGTTATAGGGTTATTTGAAAAATCAGTAAGAAAAATATTGGCCGCCAATGAAGGTGAAATATCAATCATCGCTTCAAATATTTCTTCGCAAGCACCTTGTGCCGTAGGGTCTGAGGCCGTCAGGCGTATTAGTTTCTGTCCTGGATTACTGTATGCAAATGTGGGATTGTTATTAGTACTTGTTGATAATAAAACCGTTCCTGTATTATCATCAAAAAACTCCCAAGTAAAGTTTAGGCCGCCTATGCCCGGTGTTTCATTGTCAAAATAAATATCCTCACCTAAACAAAATACATTTGTAATTGCTCCAGAGGCATCTACTCTTCTAGTTATAAAGTCTGGATTTGGCGAGTCTATAATTACCACATAGGCCGTTGTTGCAATAGCATCTTCATAGTTCGGATTAAGAGGATCTCCATTATAAGGATTGCAAAAATTCCAATTAAATAAAGTGATCTCAAAGTCATTGCCAATCAAATTGGCTAAGTCAGCGGGGGCATTTAAAGGAAACGATACTGCATTTGGCCCCAATGCGGGAGTAGGAACGGTTTCAATTGGGCCAAAATAACCCCCAGTCACGGGTAAGCCAGCTGTTCCTCTGGTTTGTGGGCTTGCCAAATTTCCAAAAGCATCAGTTAATGCTTGTGTACCCCCATCTTCTAAACTTAAATTTATAATTGTAGAAGCAGGGTTATGATTTGTTCCATAAACAAACTGCATATTTCTGGTTAATTGATTAGGGCGATCAGGTTCTACCTGAATCCTACAGTTAAATTCAGAATTATCAACAAATACAGCATTTACAACAGGGTTATTAAAGCATACATCATAATTAGTTGGGTTTACAAACAAATTACCATTTCCCTCTTCATCGGTTCCCCAAAACGGGCTGAATTGAGCCTCTGCTGAAGTTGGGCACAATACACCATTGATATAAATGTATGCAGTTGGTCTTATTGTACAATCATTATTTATAAAGTAGGTAAAATTTGGAGCAGTCGCAGTAAAAGAGGTATTTCCAGCTCCAGGAATTAATCCATTGCCCATATTTATGGTGGAAATTTGATTTCCGGGATCATTCCACTCAAACCTTATTTCAATGTCAATGGGATTTTGTGCTGCATTAAAGTAATAAGTTACAGTAAAGTCTGTCACTTCAACCGGAGCACAATCTTGATCTGTATTGAATGAAACATCGATTTGCGAACGCAGTAGACTGCACTGTCCCAATACTTCAATAGAAGTAAAGACAGTACTTGTTAGCACTATTAAAAATAATCCAATCTTTTTAGACATTGCTTTATAGGAATTTTCCATATAAAGCCAACAGACGACAGTATATGCCTCAAAATTGGTTAAAGAAACCGTTGTAAATCAGCGATTTAACTAACTAATCGATTAAAGGCGTGGTTTTGCAGTTAAGTTGCAGTAAGTGTAGATAAATTAATTCCAGAAACCCTCTTTACTATTGAATGTAGGGCAGGGAATTAATTTATTTTTCCTTTTTACCCCTTTTCTAAAAGGTTTAGTTGTAAACTCATAAATAATGGACACTTCATGAGCACCCCCAGCTGCAGTAGAGAGATCGGAGAGAGTAAAATCATAACTATAGCCAATCTGGAAAGTATTGAACTGTAATGCTAAAGAAAATACAATAGCATCTTGTTGTACTTTTTTATCTTCAACTCCTAGGTACTGAAAAGATCGTTTTAGAGGAACGCCCCTATACCAAACACCAATGGAAACAGGATCGATGTGGTACTGAACTCCAAGATCTAATTGTGAAAATACATTGCCTTGTCTTCTGTAAACAAATCCAGGTGTAAGATAGGACACCCTGCTTATTGTTCTTGGGCCGTTGTAGAGTGGTATTTTCATACCTCCATGTACATTGATTTTAATAGGCAATCTACTTTCATTACCTATCAATGAAATATTGGGTTGATTCATATGATAAGCAGAAATTCCTAACCACAGGGCCCTATTATACATTACAATTCCAGAACCTATGTCAAGATATTGTGCATTATCGATTCTTGAAACCCCTGGGTCATTAGAACCACTCTGATCGGAGGCAAGTTCATCGCCAAGCGTAAGTTTACTTTGATCTATCCCTTGTTGGCCATACCCAAAATATAAACCCGGTGAAAAAACCCAGTCTTTACTAATTCTTATTTTATAAGAATAAAGTAATCCAGCAGTGGTAGTCCTCCATCCTCCTGTACCCATTTTATCAGTAGTAGCCATTAATCCAAAGCCACTTTTTAGTTCTCCAACAAACATCTCATATGAAATAGCATAGGTAGAAAAAACTTGTGGCAAATTAGGCCACTGCAATCTGTGATTTGCTATAAGTCGCTGCTGAGGGGTGATCCCAGTAAAACCAGGATTTAAATATAGAGGGGCATTGTAAAATTGTGAAAACTGTGGATCTTGTGCCATCACATTCACTGACAGTGTCACTAATAACACGCAAACCAAATATTTCAGTATCTTTTTCATATCAGTTTATCTTATCAGTGTTACATCCCCTACTCTCTGAGTCCTCTGCCCATTGGATAGTATCAAATCCAATTTATAAATATAAACTCCGCTAGGCAATAATTGACCTTTGCTATTATAACCATCCCATCCAACACGTTTGTTGTCACTAAAGAAAATCAAATTACCCCAACGGTCATAGACATACATTTTAAAATCTGTAATTCCCTGTGTAATGGGTAAAAAGATGTCATTAGCAGAATCACCACTTCCTGGCACATTAGGGTCGAATTCAGCACCTCCTGATGGGCCGTTGGTATTAGGTGTAAATGCATTTGGTGTTTTGGTAAAGCCACCTTCTTCTACTGTAACGGTATCAGTTACTGTATCTACACATCCAAAATCATTACTTACTTCTAGTGTTACAATGTATTCACCTTCCTCTTCGTAAAAATGCTCAGGACTACGTTTGGTAGAAGTATTAAAATCTCCAAAATCCCACGAATAACTAGTAGCTCCTTTAGAGCGGTTAGTAGGTCTAAATCCATCATCTGGAATATAAACCACTGTTTGAGTTATGCTAAATACTGCTTCAGGTTGTGGGTAAACAGTAATTACAATATTATCGAAAGCTTCATCACCATGACCATTATCACCTGTAACAGTTACGTTATAAGTACCACTTTGAGTAAATGTAAAAGAAGGGTTTGGCGTTCTTATTTTCTGACCATCAATATTCCAAACAAGGTTTCCAACCACCACATTTTTGGATAATGTAAGATCATCCCTAAAGCTTTCAAAGTTTACTGTAAAAGGTGGGCAATCTTCTAACTTATCTGCAAACGCCACTACCGTAGGTTGGGCTGGCAATACCTCTATAAATATGTTTTCAACATCATTACAATTAAAGGCAGTTGGTGTCTTAACTGTTAAAACCACAGAATAACCAAGTGTGCCGAAGTCAGATGGCTTAGTAAATGTATAAGTAAAATTAGCTCCTGGTACTGTTACATTTTCATCTCCAATAGCTAATGTGTAAGTATTAGCAGGGTTATAGTTACTTAACGCAAAAGTAACATCTACCGTACCTGTAACAAAGTCTAATGTTACCTCAGCTGGAGTTTTAGAACCATTAATTGTAAAGTCTGCTTCTGCTTCTTCAAAGGTTATATTCACCTCATCTACAGGGTTTACACTACAATTATAAAAATCCTCCAATTCAAGTATTTTGTAGGATACTGATTCTGTCGTCAAAATCACATGTCTCGAGGCCAAATTATTAAGCACTTCAGTTGTTACAACTCCGTTCGCATCTGTCTTTTCCAAGGTCAATTTAAATGGTGCCGAGCCTTGCATTGCAAATTCTATTGCTTTGGTATTTCCAATACAAAGAGTTTCATCATTTGTGACTATTTGAGCATCTACAGGTGGACTCACTGTTACAATTATCACCTGAGGTAAGCCTTTACAAGGATCAACATCTGGCGCAGGCTGTTCTATTCGAGGAGTAATTGTGTAAAGTATTGTACCCGGAGTAGTACCATTATGTACAATAGTTTGATTCAAGAAATCTCCATTTATAGCGGTAAAGCTTGCATAACCTGAAATATCAGCATTAGAAGAGCTTGCCACAACATCATATGTTGTATTGGCAGAATTACCATCCAAAAGAACATTCAATGTCTCACCAGAACAAATGGACAGCTGGTTATCAACAATCACGATGTCTGGAACTGGGTCGATAGTCACTGTAATTACCACAGGATTACCGGTACAAGAATTATCCAATAGAAGGAACGGCTCTACTGTGTAGGTTAATACTTGTTGAGTAGTAGTGGTATTGATTAATGATTGAAACAAGGAATTGCCCAAACCATCAAACTGGCCTAATACATTCGCATTAGGGGCAACAGTCCAAGAGGCAATGGAATTCGTAACATCTGTTGGCAGGCTAATATTAACAATCTCTCCACTACATATCCTAACATCAGTTACACTAGGCGTTACAGTAGGTCTTGGTGTCACGGTAACTACAATAGTAATTGGTGCTCCTGAACAAACTCCTGCAGCAGTACCTGTAGCTCTTGGTGTTATGGTATAGGTAACAGTTTGATTACTGGTAGTTGGATTATCCAATCCATCCAATAATTTATCATTATTTACAAAGATTGTTCCTACTGGACTAAATCCTGTCACTCCTCCTGTTGCTACTACACTTGTAATTTCGAACTGTATAGTACCAGGAGTTATGGAAGTGGTAGTTGTGAGGTCAATATCTAAATTTTGACCTTCACAAATAGTTACAAAACTCTGAGAGGCCGTAACCTTTGGCTTTGGCATAATAGTAACTGTAACCAGTGTGGCAGCAGGTGCACTACAAGTTGCCCCATTATTAGCTCCAAATGCCCTTGGCGTAATCTCGTAGGTAACAGTTTGAATTACATCTGAATTGTTTATAATATTATCTGTAATGGTATAAAACGGTGCAACTGCATTATTAGGTAAGTTTTGACTAAATACGGTATACCCATTTACCAGTGGATCTGAGGCCGTTGCAAAAACATCAAAAGTTATGTTTCCTGATGATGGAATTGTATTAGATCTCAATTCTATAGAAGTGGCATCACCACTACACAAGGTCTCAGGTGCTGGTGTTATTACTGTAATCTCTGGCTCCACCTTAATCACCACTGTCACTTGAGGACCTCTACAGCCTGGCCCACTTATGGGCACTATATCGTATTCAACATTAAGTACGCCATTGGTTAGATTAGTAAAAACATCCGCACTTAGATAATTAACATTATTTGTTGTACCTATTCCTGCATTACCACCTCCAACAGTCAGTCCGGCAGCCGGTCTAATGTCCATAATTTCATAGTCCGTAGCCGGAGTACTGCTTGGCAATGTTGCCAAAGTAAGCCCAATGGCCGCGTCACTACAAACAATGTCATTCAGATTAGCCAAAGCTGGAGACGGGTCAATAGCAAATAGTACAGTTTGAGATTCTCCTTCACATCCAGCTGCAGTTACTGGGGTGATTGTATAGGTAACCGTAAGTTGAACACTTGTTGTATTTGTATATATATCATTAAATATGGCATTAGAAAATTGACCATCAGCAATAATGGCATTTCCGGCAGCAGCAGTCAAACCACCTGGCACTGATATTCCTTTTATATTATAAGTTGCTGCAGCAACAGACCCTGGGGCTTCACCTAATGTTACCATTGATGGTAATCCTGAACAAACTGGAGCTGGGCTTAAAGCCGGATCCAAAACAGGTTCGGGCAAGATGGTCACCTCAACCACAACCATTGTTCCTAAGCAACCCTTATTACTCACAGGGGTAACTTCGTACTGTACAGTTAATGCTCCATTGGTCGTGTTTTTATATTTATCAAACCGAATATAGTTTGCATTCACGCCATTCTGAGGGAAAACAACATTTGCCCCATTTGCAGTAAGGCTAGGGTCAATGGTCACATTGCCGATATTGTAGGAAGTAGCCGAAACTGATGTGCCGTTTGTGGACAACACTACATCTGTATTTTTCTGACTACATACTGTATTATCCAGTGTTGGATTAAGTACAGGTTCAGGATCAATTTTGAACCTGACAATAAACGGACTTCCTACACAATTATTTGGTCCTGTTTCTCTAGGTGTTATAGTATAATCAATATTTACTGCGGAAGATGTCGTATTTATATAAGTATCATTAATGATTGCATTACTGAAAGCCACTCTATCAGCTGCCGCAGGTACATTGGGTTGATCACTAGAAGTAACAACATAAGTAAACTCACTTGGAAGTCCATTAAAATTATCAATATTATCTGTTTGTATGTTATAACTAATGGCATCCCCACTACATAACACGCTGGTCAAATCAGCACCACCTAGAGGTGCTGGATGAACAACGAAATCAACATCAAAAGCAGGTCCTACACACCCTCCAGATAAACTAATAGGTGTCACTCTATAGGTAACTGTAACATCTCCTGCGGAAGTATTATTAAAAGTATCTGTTATTGGTAAATCTGATGCTGCTGTTCTATCTAACGCTACTGGCGTTGGTACTACAGCTTCATTGGAAGAAGAGACAGTATAGGTAAATCTGCCAGGGATGTTATTACCTCCATTATCAATGTTATCAGTTTGTATATTATAGTTAATCTGTTCCCCAGAACAAACCACTTCATCGTTGTCGTATATTCCTAGTGGCCCAGGAATGATATTAAATTTAACTGTAAATGGATTCCCCTCACAAATAGTTGCATCATTGGCTATGGGGGTTACTGTATAAGTGATTATCACTGGTGCCCCAGAAAGGTTTGTATATGTCGTAGAAATTCCCGTTGTGCTTGCACTGCCAATAGGCCTGTCGGGATCAGGTGCAACATCACCAGGACTTGATGAGGTTACTGTATAGTAAAATTTACTTGCAATGCCATTGGTAATTTGTCCCTGTAGATTAAAATTAATAGCTCCACCACCACAAACATCTAATGCTGCATTGGAACCTAATGGTTCAGACTCAATAGTAAATACAACATCAAAAGGTACACCTGGGCAATTAGTTCCTTTACTTATTGGAGTTATTGTATAAGTAATATCAACTGGTGCTCCTGTGGTATTAGTATAATTATCAGTTATTGGCAAATCACTCTTAATTGTTCTATTCGGTTTAGGAGACACAGAACCACTTGATGAAATGATTGTATAGGTAAAATCACTTGGGACAGAATTACCATTTGTAACGTCATCTATATTTTGAGTTTGAATATTATAATTTAACGGTACATCACTGCAAGTAACCTCTGTATCATTAAATCCTTTTGGTTTTGATGAGTAAGTGAAGGCCACTGTGAAATCATTTCCCTGACATCCATCAATTAATCCAAATGGTGTTACTAAATAAGTTATGATAGCATCTGATCCAGTATCATTAACATAGCTATCTGTTATTGGGTCAATTGAAGGGGCAACCCTATCTGCTGCTGCTGGCACTCCTCCATTATTACTACTCACGGTATAAGTAAATTGGCTTAATAGGCTGTTACCTCCACTACCAGTATTATTTATATTTAAAGTTTGGAGATTATAAGAAAGAGTAGCATCACTACATTGATTTCTGGTATCATTAAATCCTACAGGTTCGGGATCCACGGGTACAGTAATTACATAGGTATTACCATCACAGCCATCTGCTGATTGCGGAGTTACCACATATGTAGCATTCAAAGTACCATTTGTTAAATTCTGTAACGTCTCAGCTATCACACCTGTGCCAGTGCCTGCGACTATTTGAGTTAGACCAGCTGGTAACGCATTGCGAACCCAAGTATAAGTACTTGTTCCGCCTAGGCCGTTGCTAATGTTATCCGCGCTCACACTAAAGGCTACATCACTACATGCATCTGCTCGGGTGATGTCCGCGCCTACTGGCTCAGGATCCACGGGTACAGTGACCACATAGGTATCGCTATTACAGCCATCTCCTGATTGAGCAGTAAC
>JBLWUR010000010.1:0-81286 GCA_048268855.1 Fulvivirga sp. | reverse complement strand
TTTGAGTGGTATGAGACCACACCAGGAGGAGGATTTGGAACGGCAGCCCTCCGTCCAGAAGTAGGAACTACCATCAATGGATTAGGAGCGGGTACCTATTATGTGAAAGCAATAAGGAATGTCGGATTTAACCTAGGAGCAGGTTGCGAGAGTGCGCCATTTAGATTAGATGTGTTTGATTTAAGCGAATCTCCTATCCTGTCATTTACACAACCTGAGCCTGATGTAAATTGTTTTGATGACCCTACACAAGGCAATGGATCAGTTACAGTAAGTTCAAATGTAAATATTGTTACATGGAACTGGTTTGAAAGAGATTTGAATGGAAACGGCATATTTAACGAAGCAGGCTTCGATGATTTGCCAGTATCCGCAAATGAGATTATAACACCAACGTCAAATGAATATATGGGATTAGCGCCCGGTGTTTATAATCTAATGGTTACCGATGCTAATGGCTGTACAAATACTACTCAAATATCAATCCCAAAAGAGGCAAGTCAAAGTACACCTAATGTGGTGAATGTAGATGTGTTATTAACTACAAATTGTGGTGGTAATGGATTGTTTGAGGTAGGAGAGATCTCAATTGGAGATCCGTTTGATGGTACTAATCCTAATGCATCAATTACCGATTCGACAAGATTGGCTACCGAATTTGTATATCAATGGTTCAATGGTTCAGTGAATTTAGCTGATACATTAGCATATGAACATGGTAGCGTTGTAGATTCTGTTGCTGCAGGTACATATTACGTTATTGTAACTAGTTTAGCGACACTATGTGAGTCTATTCCAAAAGAGGTAGTAATGCAGGAAATTGATATTAATTATCCAAACCTGAGTTTAGTTCAAACAGTACCTCAGTTAGGTTGTGAATCACCATTTTCAGGTGAACTTACCGCCACAGTAACTGAAAATGATCCTACTGATACAGATGATTTATATCGTTTTGTATGGACATTTGAAGGATCAGCGATTTTACCACCCGGCTCAACAGGTCCGGTCGATAACGCCAACGTAAGTGTAATAGGTGCCTTGCCCGTTGGTAGGTATGATGTTACTGTTTTCAATGATTCTACTGGATGTTCCGTTACTGCGCTATATATTATTGAAGATGAAAGTCCTGAATTTAAACCAGTAATTAATACAGGTACCGAACCAGTGACTAACTGTCTGTCACCAAATGGAGGTATTTTTGGTAAGGCTGTCCCATTTACAGATGCAAATGGAGTAAATACCTACCCCTTACTTCCATATGATTATGACATAGATATTTATGCCGGAGATTTGACAGCTACGTTGGATGAAAATTCACCTCCTGGTGATTTGGCGAGTATAAGTGGCACTTCTGCTGGAGTTAATTTGGTAGCGCCAAATGTACCAGCTGGTTTTTATACAGTCAGGGTCATAGATAATAAGACTGGATGTTTCTCGGTAAAATCTGATCAGGTTCTTGAAAGGTTGACGGCACCTCAGGTAGTAGTTGTCGAGGATAACCCATTAATCAATTGTGACCCAGCTTTGGCAAACGGACAACTTTCTGCCACGGCAGATAATGGTAGAGTAGGAGGATATACTTTTGAGTGGTACTCAGGAAATGCAGTAAGTGGAGCAATAATAAGTAGCAGAAATAAATTAATAGGTCAATTGGATGGGCAGTTTACTGTTCGTGTAACTAATAACTTAAGTGGTTGCTTTACTGATGCTACTGGTGTAATAACAGATAGTACACAAAATGCACCTACTCCAACACCCTTATTAATAGCGAATAGACAATCTTGTTTTAATCCTGACGGGGAATTATCGGTATCAGTTGGTGGGCAGACTGCTGGCTATACATTCGAATGGTACGACCAAGGCGCAGGTGGTGGAAGTAATTTCTCAAATGACGTTCATATCAGAAATTTAGATGTAAGTACTTATTCGGTTATAGCTTATGACATTGTTACTGGTTGTGATTCAGAACCTGTAGATATAGATATTGCAGATAAGAGACTTAACCCAGAATTTACTTTTGAAACTGTAGGCTCCATTTGTGATGAAGGAACTGGTGTTGCACGAATCATAATTACTAATGATGTACAAGGCGCTCAGGTTTCCTGGACTTATTTGGATAACGGTGAAGATATGGGGCTTGGCAGTGAGATTAATGACCTATACCCAGGTGAGTATGAAGCATTTGTAATTACTTTTTATGGATGTGAAGGTTTGGGTACAACTGAGGTAGGAACTATTATACAAGGTTATAACTTAGTTACACCTAATGGTAGTTACAATGAAGGAGAAAATAATAATTTTTATATTGAATGTATTAAGAACTTTCCCAACAACAATGTGAAAATATTTAATAGAGCTGGCGTATTGGTATACCAAATTAATGGCTACAATAATGAAGACAAATCCTTTGTTGGATTAGGGGAAAATGGGGTATATGCAATAGGTTCAGAATTACCTAATGGCACTTATTATTATGTTATAGATAAAGGAGATGGGTCTAAATTAGTTGCAGGGTTCTTAGAATTGATTAGATAGATATGAAAAACTACAAACTCATATTATTTTTAATACTCTTCTCAGTAGGAGGTAATATAATTGCACAACAACAGCGTCCTATTCAGTCATTGTATATGTTTGATCAGTTAATTATTAACCCTGCTTATGCCGGTAGCCAGGTACAGTTGAGTGCCACAGCAATCTATCGTAATCAATGGGTAAATCTTGAAGGTGCTCCTGAAACGGTCACTGCTTCTGTTCAATCGAGCCTGTGGAATAATCGAATGGGACTGGGTATTGTAGTAGGTAAAGATGCTCTAGGCGTTCATGAGGATTTTACTTTTTTTGCCAATTATGCCTACCGAATTAATATTAACAAGAAAACAAATCTTTCTTTAGGTTTACGTGCGGGTTTTGACGCCTTGCAATCAGACTTTACCAAAACTAGAGTACCCACTACAACTGCAAGTGGCAATTCAGGTACTAGTGATCCTTATTATAACTCAACTAATGCTTGGAATCCTAATTTTGGAGCTGGTATATTTTATACCAACCGTGATCTATATATTGGTATTTCTGTTCCTTATTTATTAGAAAATGATATTGTTCAGGGAGTTGAAACGGGTACTTTAACTACCGAATCAATAAAAAATACGCGTAATTATTTCATCTCTGGAGGAAAAACATTCCCAATGGATCACAATTTTAAAATATTGGGTTCAACGTTACT
Source organism: Fulvivirga sp. (assembly GCA_048268855.1). Taxonomy (GTDB): domain Bacteria; phylum Bacteroidota; class Bacteroidia; order Cytophagales; family Cyclobacteriaceae; genus Fulvivirga. The sequence continues at coordinate 78,060 of JBLWUR010000010.1, read as the reverse complement.
TCGTTTTCAGGATGGTTCACCACTTAGTTTTGATGTGAACGCTTTAGGAGTTATAAAGGAAAGTATTGGGTTAGGATTGGGATATAGATTAAATGAAGGATTGATATATATGTTTGAATTGAAAATTAATGAGAATTTTCATGTTGGATATGCCTATGACATGACCACCTCCACCTTGGGTAGAGTTTCAAACGGATCACATGAATTGATGCTTAATTACAGAATAAAGATAAATCGATGGCACAGGGGTGTTGAGTGCCCTTCCTACTTTTGATTCAAGTTTAGATCAGCCTCAATTTTCAATAGTAAATTATCTAAATTTTCTGAAGTAATGTCATATTCCTCGGCTCTATTTAGTAAGGTATTTGCACTTAAGTAAAACTTTATTTTCGGTTCAGTTCCAGAAGGTCTTACGGAAATCTTATACCCATCTTCCGTATAAAATTGAAGTACATTTGATACTGGATAATCAATATCAATTATCTCATTGGTCTCAACCATCAGTGCTTTACGACTTTGATAATCCGTTACCTTAACTACTTTTGATCCAGCGAAGCTTTTGGGAGGATTATCCCTAAATCCAGTCATTATATCTGAAATTTCACTTTCCCCTTTGATCCCTTTTTTGGTTATTGAGATAAGCTTTTCTTTATAAAAACCGAACTTAATATACATTTCAATCATCAGATCATACAGCGATTGATTATGCGTGGCCGCATAGGCACACATTTCCGCAATCATGGCACAAGAAGAAACGGCATCTTTATCACGCACAAAGTCACCTATCATGTAACCATAACTTTCTTCGCCACCAATGATAAACTTCTCTTTCCCTTCTAGTTCTTTTATTAAAGCAGCTATATATTTAAAACCAGTAAGGGTGTTATAACATTTAACACCATAATGTTCTGCAATATCATAAATGAGTCCGGTCGTTACAATGGTCTTTATAACACATTCATTACCGCTATACTTTTGCAGTTGTTTCCATCTTTGAAGAGTGTAATAGACCATCAAACTGCCGGTTTGATTTCCATTGAGGAGTATATATTTTCCTTTATCGTCTTTTATAGCAATCCCTACTCGGTCCGCATCAGGATCGGTAGCCATTACTAGATCCGCATTTATTTCTTGTGCCTTTTTTATTGCCAATGACATGGCTTCTTTTTCTTCTGGATTGGGGTAAATTACCGTAGGGAAGTTGCCATTAGGTTCACTTTGGGCTTCTAAGACATGTACATTAGTAAAACCAAAGTTATTCAAACATTTAGGCACTAATTTATATCCCGTTCCATGTATTGGTGTGTATACAATTTTTATATCGCCTTTTTGCTTAATTGATTCAGGCGATAAAGTTAGGGATTTGATTTTCTCTAAATAGAGTTGATCGATATCGGCTCCAATTAATTCAATAAACTCCTCATTTCTTTCAAACTTAATTTGGTCAAGATTAGTTATGGTATTGACCTCATCAATCACATTTTTATCATGAGGAGTTAGGAGTTGTGCTCCATCTTTCCAATAAGCTTTGTAACCATTATATTCTTTAGGGTTGTGTGATGCTGTAATTACCACACCCGTATGGCAGCCCAAGTGTTTTATGGCAAAGGAAAGCTCCGGAGTTGGTCTTAAAGCGTCAAAAAGGAATACTTTAAATCCATTTGCAGAAAATACATCGGCCGTTGTTTGAGCAAAAAACTGACTGTTATTTCTACTATCATAAGCGACCACAGCTTTGAGCTGTTCATTTGGGTGCGTTTTAATGATGTAGTTAGCTAAGCCCTGTGTTGCTTTACCAATGGTGTATTTGTTGATTCTGTTGGAACCAATGCCCATAATTCCTCGCAAACCACCAGTACCAAATTCGAGGTCTTTATAAAACGCTTCGGTTAAAGTCTCAGTATCCTCAATATCCTCAAGTAATTTAGTGATCTCCTCCTTAGCCGCCTGATCAATGTCACTATTGATCCAGTTAAGTGCTTCAGCCCTTACGTCTCTCATGTTATTACAAATTACCGCGAAGCTCTTGTTCTCTTTCTATCGCTTCGAAAAGCGCCTTAAAATTCCCCTTACCAAAGGATTTTGCACCTTTTCTTTGGATGATTTCATAGAATAATGTGGGTCTGTCTTGTACTGGTTTAGTGAATATTTGTAGTAAATATCCTTCGTCATCTCTGTCAACAAGAATGTTAAGGTCTTTTAGAGGCTGTAAATCTTCATCAATTTCACCCACTCGATCTAGTAAATCATCATAGTACGATCCAGGTACTACTAAAAATTCTACTCCCCGAGACCTGAGTTCTGATACAGTGTGAATAATATCGTCAGTAGCTATTGCAATGTGTTGTACTCCAGCACCTTGATAGAAATCAATATATTCTTCTATTTGAGATTTCTTTTTCCCTTTGGCAGGTTCGTTAATTGGAAATTTAATATAACCATTGCCATTAGACACTACTTTAGACATCAAGGCAGTGTATTCAGTACTAATGTCATTGTCATCAAATGTGATAAGCAGTTTAAAGCCCATTACATTTTCGTAAAACTCTACCCATTTATTCATTTCGCCCCAGCCAACATTGCCAACACAATGATCCACATATTTAAGACCAACTGGTTTAACTTGTAATCCGCTTGTTTTTGGCTGATACCCTGGAAGAAACGAACCTTTATAATTTTTTCTTTCGACAAACGTGTGAATAGTTTCTCCGTAAGTTTTTATTGAAGCAACCACCACTTCTCCTTGCTCATCTTTCAAGGTTTTAGGTTCACTGACAGCTTCTGCACCTCGTTTGGTAGTTTCTTCGAAGGCTTTTTTTGCATCATCTACCCACAGAGCAAGAACCTTTACTCCATCTCCGTGTTTTTTTACGTGTTCTGTAATCACGGAATTTTCAACCAGAGAAGATGTTAATACTATCCTAATTTTATCTTGTGTGAGTACATAACTTGCACGATCCTTGACACCTGTTTCAGGCCCAGCATAGGCAGTTAGTTTATACCCAAAAGCATTTTGATAGTACATTGCCGATTGTTTGGCATTACCAACGTAAAACTCAATATGGTCTGTACCCTTTAGAGGGAGAAAATCTTCTTGCATGATGTTTACTGTTTTTGCTCGTCAAAATTAGTGTTTTAGCCGTCCATACAAAAATATTTTGGCCGTTCTTCCAATATATAAATGGATAATTTTGCATGTATAATAAATACTAATGAGTTTTACAGTTACTAAAATTTTAGAAATGGAATTAGCACAATTAAATAGTCACTTGGCAGATATTTTAGACCACAAAGTAAAATTGTCTAAACTGGACTATAGCAGTGAAGAATATGATGACCTGGAAGAGGGGTTGCATAATTTAGAAGACGATTTCATAGAAAAATATGGTGATTTTCTAGAAGACGCTCTCCATGAAGTACATGATGAGTTCTGTCCTGATACTGATGTATTATTACCAACCGCTTATTTGCCCAGATTTGCCTTAGTTAGTAATGGTAGCTTTGATGCCAAATATGATGATGGCGTTTATGTAGAAGTAGATGATTATCCGGGAAAAGAAACTAAACTCGTGTTGTTACCCGACCCTGTAAGAATTGTATTGAATATAGACCAAAACACAAAAGAGGTTGTTTGGGAAGCAAATCAATAACCTAGTTTAGTTCTTACTTTATTTAACACGGTGCGGGCAATTACCCTTGCCTTTTCCTCACCTTCTTTAAGTTTATTGTCAAGCTCCTCGGGGTGAGCCATGTAGTGATTAAAGATGGTTCGAGGCTCTTTATATTTCTCAATTATCAGATCAAAAAGAGCTTGTTTTGCATGGCCATAGCCGAAATTTCCGGCTAAATATTTACCTCTAAGGTCAGCGATTTGATCATCAGCACCGATGAGTCTATATAAATTGAAAACATTGCAAGTATCTGGATCTTTAGGTTCCTCCAAGGGCGTACTATCGGTTTGAATCGTCTTAATTTGCTTTAGCAATGACTTATCATCAAGAAAGATATTGATGGTGTTACCATAAGATTTGCTCATTTTTTGCCCATCCGTTCCCGGTATGGTCATTACAGACTCATCAATTTTTGGCTCAGGCAATACAAAAGTTTCTCCAAATTGATTATTAAAAGTACTAGCAATGTCGCGTGCTATTTCTAAATGTTGTTTTTGATCCTTACCAACAGGCACAAAATTAGCATCGTACATTATAATATCGGCAGCCATTAATACGGGGTAGGTAAATAGGCCGGCATTTACATCAGCCAACTTATCTGATTTTTCTTTAAAAGAATGTGCGTTGGCCAGCATGGGGAAAGGAGTGATGCAACTTAGGTACCAAGTCAATTCACACACCTCAGGTATTCTTGACTGTCTGTAGAAAATATTCTTAGAAGTATCAAAACCAAAGGCCAACCAAGCTGCAGCGGTTGCATTGATATTGTCTCGTCTAAGCTCAGCATCTTTAATAGTTGTTAGCGAATGTAAATCCGCAATAAAGAATAGTGACTCATTTTCACTATCTCTAGAAAGCTCTATTGCCGGTATAATTGCACCCAGTAAATTACCCAAATGAGGACGACCGCTACTTTGAATGCCTGTTAAAATTCTTGCCATAATTTTATTTTGTGCAAATAAAGATAAATAGTGCCACAATGATAAATAAATTGGTTGTTTTAGATTGATATATACTGCTATTCATTATATATGCGATATAGATTTTATAATTTTAAGACTCAAATATTCAAAAGCATGAGTGTCAAATTCAGAATAATTTTGGTGTTTATTTTCTTATCGGGACAATTGTTTGCACAACAAGCGGAGCCTATTTCATTTTTAGAAACCACTTATGATTTCGGGAAGGTAAACGAATCTGATGGCCCCATAATTCATGAATTTTCATTTAAGAATAATAGTAAAGAACCCATTCAAATAATAGGCGTACAAGCTTCATGTGGATGTACAACACCATCATGGACAAAAGTGCCTATTTTGCCCGGGGAAATGGGGCAAATTCAGGCACAGTATGACCCGACCAACCGACCAGGAGGTTTTAATAAGAGTCTTACTGTTACAACTAACCTTGCTGAACCACTGAAGTTATATATACGTGGTGAGGTGATTCCAAAAACGAAGTCAATTAATGAAGAATTGGGTACTGAAATAGGTGCGTTAAGATTAAAATACGCCACATTTAACATGGGCAAAGTGTATATCAATAAGGAGGTGTCACAACAAGAGTTTAGGGTTTATAATCAGTCAGATAAGCCGGTCACTTTTTTGGACAAATATGATGCTCCCAAGTATATTCAGTTAGCATTTGAGCCTAAGGTATTAGTTGCTAAATCGGAGGGAGTAATTAAAGTTAGTTATGATGGAAGTCTCAAAAATGATTATGGTTTTATGAATGACGGTGTTACATTTTACACCAATGAATCAGGCGAAAATGCAGCAAAACAGGTTTCAGTTTTCGCCACTATACTTGAATATTTTGGTGCTTTGAGTCAGGAAGAAGTCATGAAAGCGCCTCGAGTAAGTATTAATGAGAATACCCATGATTTTGGTAGAGTGAAGCAAGGGAACGTGGTTACCAAGGAATTTATTCTTACCAATAATGGTGTTTCTGATCTGCTCATTCGTAAGGTAAGCCCTAATTGTACCTGCTTAAAAGGTACATTAGACAAAGAAAAAATCAAATCAGGCAAGAGCGCCACTTTAACAGTATCTTTTGATCCTGATGATAGAAGAGGGAATCAACAAAAATCAATTACTATTTACTCAAATGATCCAAGATCTTCAGCACTACGTGTTACGGTCAAGGCTTATTTGGAGGAGTAATAAAAATGGATGACTCGACCCTTTGAATCACCCATTTTATTTATCAGAATATGATCTTATAAGATATATTTGGTAGCATCCCGAATTGATATTCTTTTACAATGTCATTTTTTAAGCCATCAAAATATGGTGTGAGTTCATTTTGATAATTGGTAATATTTTGAATGTCTAAGCTTATAACTTTCTTTATTTTTGTCTTGTTTTTAGTATAACTGATTTTGAAATCGGGTCTAAAATAGGTAGGTGTTTGATCTGAAAACGCCTTCTCCTCATAATAAACTGTGGTGCCATTAATTCTTGATTGTTCTAAATTTATTGGTGTAATTCTATTGCCTCCAGCAATTACAAACCTAAAATCTACTCCAATTGATCTATTATTTGTCATGGTAAATTCTCTACCTATTAGAACATTCCCAACAAATTTACCGTTGTATTTTGTATTTCTTTCGATTCCATCACCAGCTTTATACTTTGAATCATATAAAGAACCTGTTATCAGAAAATAGTAATTTCTGTCTAGAAATTTTTCCAATGTTAGTTCAATACCTTTACTTGTCGCAGTTCCTTCATTGACTAATACAACACCAGTTACCGCTACATCATTATTAATTGTGGAATAGGAACTAAGAGGATTGTCTTCAATTGGAATGTTATACTGCTTTTGTAAATATGCCTCCAACTTTAGCCTGAGATGTTCGGCAATACTTCTATCATATGAAATTACATATTGGCTGGACTTTCCCAATTTTGTATGAATGTTAGGTTGGCTAGTCTCACCGCCAACTTGAATTTGTTCAAAATAAATTGTAGAAGGCTCTAACCTGCTGTGTATTCCATAACCAAAGCTCAAGGATTGATTATTTTTGAAATACCATCTTATTCCTGCACGAGGTTCTAAGGATGAGTTGTCGTTAAAGGCAGTATTGAGATAATGGACTCCAGTGTTTAATTCTATATTTTGTTTAATTCTATACTTCCATTGAATATATGACTGAAAATATTGATAGCTGCCTTCAGAATCCACCAATACTTTCATGTTATAAGGTGCAACTATATTTCTATCTTCTGCAAAAACATCATATGCCTTGCGATTGAATATAATTCCAGTCCTAACTACACTTCTCGCATTAAACTTGTGATTGATGTATGAGGAAATAGTTTGTGAATAATCTTTAGTTGACGATTTTCCATTGAAATGAGAAACATATTCATTATCCAAACTGTCGGAGTGGTGTCCAGTATCTCTAATAGTCGCGGCAATTATCGTTTTGATATAGGTATCGTTATTAATAAAGTACCTATTGGAAGCACCAATTACCCCCATATTGGAATGGAATTTATTATTTTCACTATTATATTCGTACTCCCATTCTGAGCTGTCTTTTTGAGCTGTTTCGTTTACACCACTTAAACCTCCTATTGCAAATAGTTGTAAGTCACCAATTTTTTTAGAAGGAATGTTTATTTTCAATGTAAAGTCTTGCCAAGTAGGTAATCCTTCATTTTTATTAAGAAGGCCAATATCACCTAATACAGAAGTGGTGGCATATCGATAATTAAACAAATATGATGCTTTGGAACCTTTATTTATTGGTCCTTCCATAGCTGCTTCAATGCCGAATAGACTTGCTTGAAAAGCATATTCTTTCTTTTCATTATTCCCATTTCTTAATTTGATGTCAAAAACACCGGAGGTAGCATTACCATATTCAGAAGGATATGCACCCGTCATAAAGTCAGAGTTACTCATTGCGTTAGTACTAAGTACAGTCACAACTCCACCATTTTTAGAATAGCCAGATAAGTGATTTGGAGTTGGTATTTCAACACCCTCAAGTCGCCAAAGTAGGCCTTTTGGGGAGTTACCACGAACAGTTATTTCGTTTGTAAAGCTATTATTAGATACCACACCTGCATATGCAGAGGCCATACGTGCTGGGTCGGAAAAACTTCCAGCATATCTAGAAGCCTCATCAACTGTAAATGATCTGGCGCTTACGGTAGCCATTTCATTTACAGGCTGATCTTTTTCAGCTTGTGCTACAAAAACAAGCTCTTCCAATTTCGTTGTTAATTCTTTTAGTTCAATAGTTAATACGATTTCCTTGCCGGATCCTACATTAACTTCGGGGATAAAATTATCCTCGTAGCCCATATATGAAACTTTTAGAGTATACCTTCCTATGGGCACATTTGTAATTCGGAATGCACCCTCAATGTCTGTTGAAGAACCAAGAATTGGTTCTACCCCAAGGACAATCACATTTGCTCCAATTAATTCACTCTTGGAATCCAAATCTATGACACTTCCCCGGATAGTTTGAGTATGTTCTTTTTCCTGAGCTTTACCGCTTATCCATTGGCCAACAACTAAGAAAAGTAGAATAAAACATTTTGTAATTTTTTTCATTTCCATTTTATTTTGATGATTAGGCAAAAGTATTTTGCTTAATCACAATGGAATAATAAAGAATGCTCAAATGGCATTAATAAATAACGAAGTGTCAAAATGGATATACGAAGTGTATAAAGAAAGCTAGTAAGTTCCTACCGCCAACAAAAATCCAGTAAAACACACTTCAATGCCATTATAATACGGATAAATAGAGCTGTTATACGCTTCAATTATATTATATTGGAAAGGATTTAGGAAGGTTACTATTTTGTTTTGCACATTTTAGAAAGTGACAATGAATCAGTTTATCAGTCGTAAAAATAGTTATACTGTTTTGTTTATGATCAATATGGCAATGGCTGTCATTCGTCTGATCATTTTTCCTGATCAATCCATTTTTTTTCATGTGGTAATTTTCATAGGAGCCTATAGTTTTTTCATTCTTGGATGGGAGTCTATGATTCTACAACATCGATTCTTTGAAGGTATAATACCGTTTGAGCGCATGCCAGTTGTCAGAATTTGTATTCAAATAGTACTCACTACGATAATATTGACCATATTATCTTTAATATTCTTCAGTAATATTTCTCGAATTTTTCAAATCGAAATACCTGACTTATTATATAATGTAATCTATTTATTGAATTTTCTATTGTCCGTAATTTTCAATGTTACCTTGTTTGGTACAATGTACTTTTACCAATGGAGGCATGATTTAGTCAACAAGTCTAATTTGGAGAAGGAACAGGCAATTGCTAAATATAATGCCTTAAAAAATCAATTAAACCCCCATTTTTTATTTAATGCACTCACTTCCCTCAACAGCCTTATTTTTGAAAATCAACAACTGGCATCAGATTTTTTACAACAACTATCAAAGGTATATCGCTACATTTTACAAAGTAGAGACAAGGAAACTATTTCGATCAGTGCTGAGCTAAAATTTGTGGAACACTATATTTTTTTATTAAGGACAAGGTTTGGGAAATCAATACTAATTAATATTCAAGTAAATGAACTGGATATGGATAAGGGAATAGTACCAGTTCTAATACAAATGCTAATTGAAAATGCGGTTAAACACAATGTTATTTCAAAAGAAAAACCACTCGTAATTAATATTTCAACTGACACAGAATTTTTAACTGTCGAAAATAATATTATCAGCAAAAATAAAGTGGAAACAAGTAATAAAATGGGTTTGGAGAATTTAATGGCGCTATATAAATACTTAATTGATAAACCAATAGAAATTAAAGAAATGAAGGATCGATTTAAGGTAAGAATCCCATTAATATAAGACAATGAAAATAATAATAATTGAAGATGAACCCTTAGTGGCCAAGGACTTACAAAAATTGATTAAAGCAGTGGATTCAGAAATTGATGTTATAACTATACTGGATTCATTAAAATCAAGTGCGGCATATTTTAAGGTAAACAACGAGCCTGATTTGTTGTTCATGGACGTTCAACTCAGTGATGGAGTTAGTTTTGATTTGTTCAATACGGTACAAATTCAGTGTCCAATAATCTTTACAACGGCATATGACGAATATGCAATTAGAGCTTTTAAACTAAATAGCATAGATTATCTATTGAAACCGATAGATAAAGCTGAATTAAAACTAGCAATTACAAAGTTTAAAAAATGGCGAATTTCTGAAAATAAGGACTATAGTGAGCAATTTCATGAATTATTTAAACATATAGGATTGCCTAATACTAATGTATTTAAGGAAAGGTTCATGGCACACTCAGGTAAATCTTATATCATTATTAATTATAAACAAATTGCCTGTTTTATTAAAGAAACCTTGATTTATATTGTCACAAAAGACAATCAAAAATTCGTAACTGATTTTCAGACAATAGATGAGATAGAAGAGCTATTGAACCCTCAATTGTTTTATAGAGCCAACAGGCAGATGATTATACAGGTGGATTCAGTAGAAAGTTTCAGATCTGATATCTACGGGAAAATTATAGCCACCTTAAATCCACCTATTAACATTACCGTTGATATTAGCAGGGAAAAAGCTCAGGCATTTAAAAAATGGGTACAATAATTCACTAGCCTCTATTGCACTTCACTAGTAGATTGTAGCATTACAGATCAATTATCAATCAAGTCAGCACACTTTTATTTTTAATGACAAATTAGATTCAGTTTTTTGTGCTGACTACTAATTATCACATATCATGAAAATAATACGAAAATCGTTTTTCAAAAATCCAAACCAAGACAAACATTGGTTTAACTTCTGGGTATCACAAATTGAAGAGGCAAATCAGAGGCAATATACTTCAATTGTGCTAAATACTTCTCTTGGAATAACCCAAGTTTGGGGTTTGAATCTTGATGAAAAGATGGGCGAAACACTTGTGATTTTTCCAGGAGCAAGGACTTCTTCCTTATTTTGGGATTTGGATCGAGGGCTTGACCATTTAGGTAAAAAAATCAGGGTCTTCATGGTAGAAACCAACGGACTTCCGAACTTAAGTGATGGTAACACTCCAGATATTAAATCAATGGAATATGGCGAATGGGCCAATGAGGTATTAGAACGATTGAATATTGATCATGCCTTTATTGCAGGAGCATCATTTGGTGGACTAATATGTATGAAACTTTGTATTACATCCCCAATTAGAGTCAAGGCCGCCTTCCTTCTGAATCCTGGATGTTTACAACCATTTAGTCTTTCATTAAGAAATTTGTTTTGCAATCTCCTTCCGATTATCAAACCAAACATAAAAAATGTTTCTTATTTTCTGGACAATGCCATATTTCATAAACCCAATCATCAGCTAACGTTAGCAAGTGAAGAGCTATTGATAAGCTACGAATTATTCGCTTTGAAGAATTACAAAGATAATACGCAAAAACCTTACAATATGGATGAGGAGTTGAAATGGGTTATGGTAGATACTTATTTACTTCTCGGAGAAAAAGACTTATTGTTTCCTTATAAAAAATCAATTAACAATGCCAAGGATAAATTAAATAGTCTTAAAGAAGTGATCTTGTTTCGGAGGGTGGGACATGGCATTGAAACCTACTCTGAAGCCATTAAAACTATACGGGATAGGATTGATCTACATATATCATTGGAAAAGCAAAATAATATCATGCAGAATGAAACTCAGGCAGACTTTAGGCCCTATTCGTTTACATCAATTTGATATATAAAGATTCACCAGATAGATCTGGTGAATCTTTATAATATTTTATTGAAAAGCAGGTATCCCTGTAATCTCGGCTCCCAATATCAACAAGTGGATGTCATGTGTACCTTCATAGGTAACAACCGATTCAAGGTTCATCATGTGGCGCATCATTGGGTATTCACCTGTAATGCCCATTCCACCGTGCATTTGACGGGCTTCACGCGCAATTTTCAATGCCATCTCCACGGCATTTCTTTTCGCCATTGATATTTGGGGTGTAGTGGCTTTCCCTTCATCCATCATTTTACCCAATTTCCAGTTCAATAGCTGTGCTTTGGTAATTTCGGTTAACATTTCAGCTAATTTTTTCTGCATTAATTGAAACGAGCCAATAGGCTTTCCAAATTGAATTCTTTCAGCAGCATATCTTCTTGCTGATTCATAGCAATCCATTGCTGCTCCAATAGCTCCCCAGGCAATGCCATAACGGGCAGAATCAAGGCACATCATAGGAGCGCCCAAGCCACTTTTGCCAGGAAGAAGGTTCTCCTTAGGTACTTTCACGTTATCAAAAACCAACTCACCTGTGCAACTTGCACGAAGCGACCACTTCCCATGTGTTTCTGGTGTAGTAAAGCCTTCCATTCCACGTTCAACTATCAAACCATGGATTCGGCCCTCCTCATTTTTGGCCCATACCACAGCTATATCTGACTTAGGTGAATTGGAAATCCACATCTTTGCACCGTTAAGCAGGTAGTGATCCCCCATATCTTTGAAATTGGTCACCATTCCACTTGGGTTAGATCCGTGATCAGGTTCTGTCAAACCAAAGCATCCTAAAAACTCACCAGAGGCTAATTTCGGCAAATATTTTTTTCTTTGCTCTTCGCTACCAAATTTGTAAATGGGGTACATTACCAATGAGCCTTGAACGGAAGCTGTAGAACGCATACCTGAGTCTCCTCGCTCAATTTCCTGCATGATAAGACCGTATGAAATATAGTCTAGTCCACCCCCTCCATACTCTAGAGGAATAGTTGGGCCAAATGCGCCCACATCGCCAAACTTCTTCACAATCTCATAAGGGAAATGTGCATTTTGACACCATTCTTCAATGGAAGGAGTGATCTCCTTTTTTACAAAATCCCTGATAGAACTCCTTATCAGGATATGTTCTTCTGTCAGTAAGTCATCTAGATTATAAAAGTCAGGAGATTCAAATAAATCATTACTCGACTTTTTATTCGATTTGGTTGCGGCTGTTGTAGACATCTATATTTGGGTTATTCGTATTAAAAATTCAAATTTACGCAAGGTTAAACATATATTGTAAAACACCCATGCATAAGTCAGAAATTGACCCCAAAATAGTAGAGCAAATTAAAAAACTGGAGCAAAAATACGAGGTGATGGGTCAAGACCTATCCTCTTACCTTGATGGACTTCTTCATAGCGACTTCCTTACATATTGGGATTATATACATTTAGATACCTTACTCAGCCTTCAAAACCCAAAGACGGGTCTTAAAGATGAAATGATCTTTATCACTTATCATCAGCATACTGAGCTGTTTTTTAAACTTATTCTCCACGAGATAGATCAAATATGTGAAGAAGAAGTTATTGATCCTGCATTTTTTGTCACCAGAATGAAGCGGATCAACGGTTATTTTAAGGTGCTCGAAAGTTCTTTCGCTATAATGGTAGACGGCATGGACAAAGATCAATTTTTAAAATTCAGAATGTCTTTGTTGCCAGCAAGTGGATTCCAATCTGGCCAATATAGGTTAATAGAAATAAGCGCAACTGACCTAATTAACCTAGTAGATCAAGAATCTAGAAGTCGACTTAAGGCAGATGACTCTATTGAAAAACTAATTGATAAAATATATTGGAGAAGTGGTGCTACAGAGCTTTCAAGTGGCAAAAAAACCTTGACACTTCGTCAGTTTGAAGAGAAGTACAACGATGAATTTTTAGAGAGAGCAACCAAATTCAAAGAAAAAAACTTACTTAAAATTTATAAAAAGCATTTTAGTAAAACTCAAAACAATGAAGTGATTGAAGTACTTCGGACTTTTGATGCTTATGTAAATGTACAATGGCCTTTGGTTCATTATAAATCAGCCGTTCGATATCTGCAAAAAGATCCTGAAGATATAGCGGCTACTGGTGGTACCAACTGGCAAAAATACTTACCACCTAGGTTTCAAAAAATTATCTTTTTCCCAGAGTTATGGACTGACCAAGAGAAGGAGGAATGGGGTAAAAGCTGGGTGATGAAAGAGGTATTACATAAATAATGAAAAGCCTAATAAGCTAATAATGAGTATATTTAAGTCTTGTTTATGACAAAGAGGCTTTTATATATCATTTTTTTTATCGCACCTACCCTTCAGGCTCAGGTCTTACGCTACGTCTATCACGATGAAGACAAGAGTAAGTTGAAAGAGATGTATTATGTAAAAGATACCATCTCCAATATCTTAGAAGGCAAGTATCTATCTTATTATCTCAATGGTCACACCGAATCTGAAGGGCAGTTTAGCAATAATGAAACTTTAGGCGAGTGGAATTTCTACTATGAAACCGGCAAACAGAAAATGCGTGGTGTCGTTAAACGTAATTCGAGTGATGGGTTCTGGGAATACTTTTTTGAAAATGGCCAAATGAGTATGGAAGGTGAAATCAGCAACCAAAAAAGGCGTGGTGAATGGAAGATTTATTATGAAAGTGGGAAACTTAAGGAAAAAGGAGTATTTGTAAATAACAAACGAGAAGGCCAATGGACTGAGTATTATGAAGATGGTAATGTCAAAGGTGAAATTGATTACACTTATGATAAAGGCAGATATACAGAATATTATTCTACTGGAGAGAAAAAGGCAGAGGGCCCCAAATCTGGAGCTCAAAATGTAGGCTTGTGGAAATACTATTATCCTAGTGGTAAAAAACAGGCTGAAGGGCTATATCAAAATGGTAAGCGAATTGATAACTGGCGTTTTTATTATGAAAATGGCAAGGAATCTGCCCAAGGGAACTATAAAAACGGCAGTTCCAATGGCGAATGGATTTACTATTATGAAAATGGACAGGTTAGTTCCAAAGGAGAGTTTCTAGATGGTAAAAAAGCGGGATATTGGGGACTATTTTATGACGATGGTACGAATAAAGGTGAAGCTAATTTTAATGAAGGAACGGGTGAATATAAGGAGTATTTCAAAAGTGGAAAACTGCGGTTGACAGGGGTCATCCAACACGAGAAAAGTGAAGGTATTTGGAAGTATTTCTATGAAAATGGTCAGTTGGAAGGGGAATGTAAATTTAAAAATGGCCGTGGTGAGTACTATGGCTATTATCCTGACGGTACGCTACAGACAAAAGGAGTGATAGACAATGGACAAAAAGTGGGTCGGTGGGAATTGTATAAAAATGATGGCACATTATCGGGATATTACAAACCTATTTATGACGAGCCCATTGAGAATCCTAAAATTTCAAAAAAGCCAAGGACTACTCGTCAATATGGTGTTGGGGCGTATAAATTTAAAAGGAATCGTTTCCGATATTTTGAATCTAAGATCAACGAGTTTCAGGGTCTGATTATTAGTACTAACCCATTGGCTACTTTTATTGGAAGAATACCAGTTGGGATGGAATTCTATCTTCAGGAACGACTGGGTCATGAATTTGAATTCGAGGGCATTCGTGAGCCGTTTTATTCTAGTGATTATGAAGTGCCATTAAATGATGTGTTCACTCGTGGTTATAGCATAAGTATTAGACAAAAGTTTTACAACAAAACCAATAACGACATTTCATTATGGTATTTCGGTCATGAGATTAGATTTACTAATGAAAGTCATTTTGCAAATGTTCCCATCGCCATGTCACCAGACAATGTGATACGTACTAGTGCTTCTGAACAACGTATAGAGTATATGATATTATTCGGTTATAGGCTTATGCAGGACACGCATTCAAAGGGTTTTACAATCGATGCCTTTATTGGCGCGGGCTCTGGCTATAGAAATTTTGATTATGATGAAAGATATGGTGAAGCTTTTGATAAACTAAATCAAGGAGATGTTACCTTTGCCTTTACCTTCGGGGTCAATTTTGGGCATATATTCACATTTGGCACACGCAGATAATATTTAAGGATAAAAACCTTACTACTTTGAAAAGAACCATACAACTAAGATTACGCCCAGAAGAGGCGTTTTCTGACCAGCTAGAAAAAATAATAATCAAAAAATCGGGACTCGGTGAGGCTTCCGAGGTGCAAATCCAAAAAAGATCAATAGACGCGCGTAAGTCTAATATTTTGGTAAACATTACTGCAGAAGTTTATCATCACGAACCGATTCCTGCCAATCCATTTGAAAATTTTGAATACCCTAATGTAAGGTCAGCCCCTCAGGTTATTGTGGTGGGTAGTGGCCCTGCCGGCTTATTTGCTGCGTTACGATTAATCGAATATGGGGTAAAACCAATTGTACTTGAAAGGGGCAAGGATGTGAAACAGAGAAGGAGGGATCTGGCAGCCATTAACAAGGAGCATATTGTTAATCCAGATTCCAATTATTGTTTTGGTGAAGGTGGAGCAGGGACTTATTCTGATGGTAAATTGTATACCCGATCAAAAAAACGTGGCGATCTACATCGGATTTTAGAGATTTTTGTCGCTCATGGTTCGCGTGAAGAAATTTTATACGATGCCCACCCACACATTGGTACCAATAAACTACCAAAAATTGTTGAAGCACTACGAGAAACCATAAAGACAGCAGGCGGTGAAGTTCGATTTGACTCCAAGGTAGTGGATTTCGTTATTAAAGGGGACGAGCTAAAAGGTGTTGCACTTGGTAACGGAGAACAAATTAATGGTGAGGCAGTGATCTTGGCTACTGGGCATTCAGCGAGAGATATTTTTGAGCTGTTGCATAAGAAGGAAATTACAATAGAGGCTAAACCATTTGCACTTGGGGTAAGGGTGGAGCATTCACAAGCGTTAATTGACAAAATACAATATAGCTGTAAAGGAGATCGTGGAGAATATTTACCAGCCTCATCATACTCGCTAGTAAGGCAAACAATGTATGAAGGTGAAAAGCGAGGTGTATTCTCTTTTTGTATGTGTCCTGGAGGATTTATAGTACCATCTGCTACTGCTCCTGGCGAAATTGTAGTTAATGGAATGAGTCCATCCAGACGAGATAGTAAATATGCAAATTCAGGAATAGTAGTGGCTATCGAGCCTGAAGATTTTAAACATTATAGTCAATTTGGAGAATTGGCGGCTATGCATATGCAAAGAGATGTAGAGCAACTTGCCTGTAAATTAGCGGGGGGAGATCAGACAGCTCCAGCACAGCGGCTCGTTGATTTTGTTAATAAAAAACAGTCTTCGTCATTACTTGACACTTCTTATCAGCCAGGATTAGCTTCTGTGAGTATGGATGAAGTGCTTTCGGAATCTATTACCACCAGATTACGACAAGCATTTAGGGCTTTTGGCAAAACCATGAATGGTTATCTTACAAATGATGCACAAATAGTTGGGGTGGAAAGCAGGACTTCTTCTCCAGTAAGAATTCCAAGGAACAATGAGACACTTGAACATGTTAAGCTACAAAGGTTGTACCCATGTGGGGAAGGCGCAGGTTATGCAGGAGGTATTGTATCTGCTGCAATGGACGGTGAACGATGCGCTGAGGCCGTAGTTAAGCAGTATTTAAGCAAACATTGGAAAGAATGAAAACAGTAATCATCGGGGCAACAACCAATCCTTCTCGTTATGCCTACATAGCCGCACAAATGTTAACTGAATATAAACATGAAATTGTGCCAATTGGAATTAAAAAGGGAAAAGTGCAAGGCGTGGAAATCTTAAATCTTAGAGAGAAACCACCTGTTGAAAATGTGCATACCGTTACACTCTACATTGGTCCACAAAACCAACCTGAATGGTATGATTATATTATAAGTTTAAAACCGAAACGAATTTTATTTAATCCAGGGACTGAAAATCTGGAGTTTCAGATAAAAGCGCAAAAACAAGGAATAGAAACCGAGGAAGCGTGTACCCTTGTTCTGTTAAGAACGGGGGCTTATTCTGTATAATTTACAATTACTCCGTTCTCCTTAAATGTTTGAACAATTTCATCGAAATGAATATTCTTGCTGCTTTTTTTATCAATTGGGTTTTGTTGAAAATAGAGTAATTCTAGCTGTACCAATTGTTGAATTTCCAGCGGTATGCTAGTGACTTGATTATTAGAAAAATCAAAATTTTTTAAATTTCTTAGTTCAAATAGTTCTTGCTGTAAACTATTGAAGTAATTGTCGTTAATCCTCAATACTTCAAGATGCTGAAGATTATTTATTGTACTTGGAAGGTAACTCAGTCTATTGTGATGTAAATAAAGTCTTTTGAGGTTTGCTAATTTGCCAATTTCATCAGGCAATGAATAAAGTAAATTATTCGATAAATATAGGATTTCTAGATTTACTAGCTTTTTAATATCAGAATTTACAATCTCAATTTTGTTGTAGTATAAGTCTACTTGCTTAAGGTTGTGCAAATCAAACAGCCCTTCTGGTAATTCACTCAATTGATTTTTATAAAGCATTAGCCCTTCCAATTTCTCTAGTTTATTTATGCTGTTAGGAAGTGTTCGAATGTTGTTCTCAGCAAGTTGTAGGTCTGTTAAATTCACCAATTCAAAAAAAGAGGGAGGTAATGAATCAATACCACAGGTATTCATTCTGAGTTTTGAGATACCCGAAAGCCTTTTGTAGCGCTGATTTAAAAGCGAAATATTGTTTTTACTAAGCTTTAGGGCTTCCAATTCTTTATTTCTTTTGAGACGTTTTGGGAATTTGTTGAAGTTGTTATCGGCAAGGTTCAATTCCTTCAACCCTTTCAATTTTTTAACTTGTCTTGGCAATCGCTTCAATCCATTATTTTCCAGATTAAGTCTCTCAATTTTTTTATTTTTTTTTATTTTTAAACGTCTTGTTACCAGGAAGTTATCTGCTAGAATAATCGACCTCAATTCCTTTAATTCCTTTAATTTTGCAGGTAAAATCGTTATATTATTATGTGATAGGTCGAGGCTTTTAAGATTTGGATAGGCATATACGAAGGACGGAATTTCATTCAAGTTTGCATTGGATAAATCTAAAAATCGAATGGAATCAGCGCCCGCTAAAGAAGCATATTTAGCAAGTCTTTTTTGTGCTATTTCTTGTTTACGAATCAAATTTGCCTTTTTTAAAGAATCCATGTTAGATGGTCTTCTAAATGATTGACAATTTGCATCAAAAGCAAACCAAAATATAGCTGTAGATACTATCAAACTTAGATTATATCGCATATCTGTAAACTAAAGAATTAGTTGATAATATTACAAAGAAAAAGGCATGTAAAACAGCACATAAAAGTGTAGTTTTGAGGGATTTTGAAACTTGATTATGGCAGAAAATAAAGAAACAAAAAAGAATGAATATTCAGCAGGTAATATTCAGGTTCTTGAAGGGTTAGAAGCAGTAAGAAAAAGACCTGCGATGTACATCGGTGATGTAGGAATTAAGGGACTTCACCACCTTATTTGGGAGGTTGTCGATAACTCTATTGATGAAGCAATGGCCGGTCATTGCGACACCATTGGTGTTACTATCAATTTAGACGACTCTATTACTGTTACAGATAATGGTCGTGGTATCCCAACTGATTTCCATGAGAAAGAACAACGTTCAGCGTTAGAAGTGGTAATGACCGTGCTACACGCTGGTGGTAAGTTTGATAAAGATACCTACAAAGTATCAGGAGGATTGCATGGGGTTGGTGTTTCTTGTGTGAATGCATTGTCTATCATGTTACGAGCCACGGTAGAAAGAAATGGAAAAATTTTTGAACAGGAATATAGTAAGGGTATTCCACAGTATCCTGTTCGTGAGATTGGTGAGTCTGACCGTCATGGTACTACTATTGAATTCAGACCGGATGGTGACATCTTTTCTAATACAGAATTTAATTATGAGACGGTAGCTTCTCGATTAAGAGAGCTATCATATCTTAATGCCGGTATTACAATATTTTTAGAAGATTTACGTGAATTAGATGATGATGGACAAACGCGTAAGGATACTTTTCATTCTGAAGGTGGACTAAAAGAGTTTGTTGAATATTTGGATAGTACCAGAGAAAAGTTAATTCCCGTTCCAATTTATATGAATCGTGATACTGGTGACACACCAGTACAAGTAGCGCTTAATTATAATACTTCCTATTCTGAGAATGTGGTGTCGTATGTGAATAACATTAACACAATTGAAGGTGGTACTCACGTAGCTGGATTCAGAAGGGCTTTAACTAGAACATTAAAATCCTATGCTGATAAATCTGGATTGCTTGAAAAAGCTAAAGTGGAAATCACAGGGGACGACTTTAGAGAGGGGCTTACTGCGGTAATCTCAGTGAAGGTACAAGAGCCTCAATTCGAAGGTCAAACAAAAACAAAACTTGGTAACTCGGATGTTAGTGGGGCTGTGGATGTAGTGGTTGGGGAGATGTTGAATAACTATCTCGAAGAAAACCCAAAAGAAGCACGTGTAATAGTTCAGAAAGTAATATTGGCAGCTCAAGCTCGTTTTGCAGCCCGTAAAGCGCGTGAAATGGTGCAGCGTAAGAATGTGCTTGGTGGTACAGGTCTACCTGGTAAACTGGCTGACTGTTCAAATAATGATCCTGCTGTATGTGAATTGTACCTTGTTGAGGGTGATTCTGCAGGTGGATCTGCCAAACAAGGTAGAGATAGAAATTTCCAAGCAATATTACCCTTAAGAGGTAAAATTCTTAATGTAGAAAAAGCTCAGGAACACCGAATTTATGAAAATGAAGAGATCAAGAACATGATCACTGCCTTGGGAGTAAGCTTTGGTACGGAAGAGGATGATAAAGCACTCAATATGGAGAAACTGCGTTATCACAAAATAGTAATTATGACGGATGCGGATGTTGATGGTAGTCACATTAGAACGCTGATACTTACTTTCTTCTTTAGATACATGCATGAGCTTATTGAAAAGGGATATGTATACATTGCATTACCACCTTTGTACCTTTTGAAAAAAGGTAAAGAAGAGCGCTATTGCTGGAACGAAATGCAACGTGAGCAGTTTACGAAAGAAATGAGTGCTGGTAAAGAAGATTCTGTGGGTGTACAACGTTACAAAGGTTTGGGAGAGATGAACCCGGAACAACTTTGGTCTACCACTATGAATCCTGATAGTAGAAGCTTGAAAAAAGTAACTATAGAATCTGCTGCTGAGGCAGGTCTGTTATTCTCCATGTTGATGGGTGATGAAGTGGCACCCCGTAGGGAATTCATCGAAAAGAACGCCAAATATGCTAATGTAGATATTTGATCTTAGCTCTTCAATAAACGGGCTTTGATCGGTTCAAGTCTTCGACAGGCTCAAGTCTTCGATAAGCTCAAGTCTTCGACAAGCTCAGACTGGAACTGGGCTAGTCGAAGACTTTTTTTTGGTTTATGAGCTTACCTAGACATGTCTTTTTGTATTTGAAAAGTTGTAGTTATACTACTAAGCACTTTTCACTAATTAATGTTGTTTCTGTATTTTAGTTGAATACCTTAATTTTTTCGAACAATGGTCATTCCTGAAAGATTTAAAAAGGAAATAGCACAAAGTAATTATATCAGTCGAGATCTGAGTTGGTTGACATTCAATCAGCGTGTGTTGGATCAGGCACAGGATGAAAATAAGAGCCTGATTGAAAGGCTCAAGTTTCTTGCTATAACCAGTTCTAATCTTGACGAGTTTTTCACCATTAGGGTAGGTAGTTTATATAATTATTTAGACTACGGTAAACAACGTTATGACTACTCAGGTCTTCGTGAAACCCCCTTTAAACAAGTTTTATTATCAAAGGCTAAGGAATTCAGTGATGAACAGCAAGAGCTTTTTATGAAGCAATTGGCTTTGCAGTTTGAAAATAATGGATTTGCCATTACAAGTTATAAAAAGTTAAAACAGGAGGACAAGCATAAGGTAAATCAATACTTTGAGACTACGGTCTACCCTATGTTAACGCCAATGACGTATGACAGCTATCATACATTTCCGATATTAAGTACAAACAGATTGGTACTTGGCGTGGTAACAAAAAGCCTAGAAGACGAAAATAAAAAACTAAATTTTATTCAGATTCCTTCTAATATTCCCCGGTTTTTTGAAATTGAATCTGATGACCTTATTCACTTTGTGCCATTAGAAGATATTATAAAAAATAATGTTCATCACCTGTTCCGAAATGTAAAAATTGAATCCATTAGCCTATTCCGGATTACCCGAAATGGTGATTTTACTTTAGAAGAAAGTGACGATATAGAGGCCAACTTTCTGGAAGAACTCAAGCAAAAACTTAAAACTAGAAGAACAGGCCGCGTTGTTCGATTAGAAATTGTTGGTAGGCCAAACAGTTGGATGCTGAAAATGCTAAGAGAACGTTGGGAACTAAAAGATGAAAACATATTCAGGTATAAAAGGAAAAGCTTACTGGACTTTACGGGGTTATGGGAGATAGTAAAGCATCCAGAATTCAAGGACATGCTCTCCGAAATGCCCGATGTTGTACCCCCAATAAGTTATCCTGAAATCGTAGAGGATAATATCTTTGAGGTGTTAAAAGACCGTGATGTTTTGCTTCATCATCCATATAATAACATTGAACCTTTGGTTGATTTACTTGAAAAGGCGGCTGAAGATCAGGGTGTATTGGCCATAAAAATCACGATATATCGACTGGCAAAAGATTCTAGAGTTACCGCAGCACTACTAAAAGCCGCTGAAAACGGTAAACATGTGGCGGTACTTTTTGAAGTAAAAGCCCGATTCGATGAGGAAAATAATTTGCGTGAAGCACAACGCCTTCAAAAGGCAGGTTGTTTTGTAATTTATGGTATAAGCAGTTTTAAGACGCATACTAAATTGATGCTTATAGTCCGTAAGGAAGGAGATAAAGTAACTCGATATGTACACTTATCGAGTGGGAATTATAATGAATCCACTTCGAAATTATACACGGATTTAAGCCTTCTTACTACGGACGATGATTATGCCCATGACGTTTCAGAGTTTTTTAATGTTATCACGGGACATTCGATGCCAAGTGTTTACAAAAACCTGATTACTGCCCCAAAAGACATGCGTCAGCAACTTGTGGCACTCATTAGAAATGAAGCGGAGAATGCAAAAAAAGGTATTCCGTCAGGTATTGTTATAAAAATTAATTCACTGCAGGATAAGGAAAGTATTGATGAACTCTATGCAGCTTCGCAAGCTGGAGTACCTATAAAATTGATAGTAAGAGGCATGTGTTGTTTACGACCTGGTAGGATTGGGTTGAGTGAAAATATTGAAGTAATTTCTATTGTAGGTCATTATTTGGAACATTCACGAATATATTATTTCCACAATGGTGGTAAAGAAACAGTCTATATTGGCAGTGCAGATATGATGGTACGTAGCTTTGAACGAAGATTGGAGTCTTTGTTTTTAATTAATGACGATCTAATTCAGCGGCAAGTAAAAAACATTTTACAGTGCAATTTAATGGACAATGTAAATACGTATGTGATGCAAGTGGATGGTAGCTATGTGAAAAAGGAATTGAATGGTGAGCCTGCTTTTAATGTGCACAAAGAATTCTATAATGTAACTAAAGAGAATTTAATGGATCTTGATTTGGTTGTTCGAACAGTCCCTATTGAAGAATCTCTAGATGAAATATTTACAGAGGAGAAAGAACTAGAAATAGCCCAGGGTGATTCAGAAGCTTAGTTTTCTCTAGTGTTAGTAAACTTAATCTTTTCCTTTTGAGTATTCCTCAAATATAGATGTTGCATGATACCATCTTTAAGTCCCACCTCAGGCACAATAATGTTTTTGGCTTTTGACCATTCCATAACGGCAATATAGATTTCTGACGCTGGAATAATCACATCTGCACGGTCAGGGTTGAGTTGTAATTCATTTATTCGGTCTTCAATAGACATCTTTCTTACAAAACGTTGGACCTCTTTAAGCTGGGTGATTGTCATCTTCTCACCCTTTTGTTTTTCTCCAAGCTCAAATAGCTTGTTGATGTTACCACCTGTTCCTACGGCTGTGATTTTACCGTCAAATTTAACGCAATGATCAACAATCCATTTTTTCATTTTCCCCCAGATTATTGGCGAATCATGATGCTCAAGACGCCTAACAGAACCAATTTTGAAGGACTTAGAAATTAACTTTTCTGCCCCTTTAATTATGGTGAGCTCTGTACTGCCACCCCCCACATCAATATGAAGATAAGTGCTCTTATTATCTAAAAATGAGTTGATAGCATTGTTGATCAAGAGTGCCTCATTGGCACCATCAATTATTTTAATCTTCAGTTTAATGTCTTCTTCTACTTCTTTTATAATCTCAGCACCATTTTTTGCTTCACGCATTGCCGAAGTAGCACAAGCCATATAATCATCTACCTCATAGAGGTCGATGAGTATTTTAAAAGCCCGCATTAGTTTTTTGAATTTGGTCTTTTTTTGTGAACTAATACTGCCGGTATTGAAAACATCTTGGCCCAATCTTAATGGAAAACGTACATATTCAATCTTTTTGAAGTTGAGCTCACCTTTAGTCCTAATGGTGGTTGTCACCTGTAACCTGATGGCGTTGGATCCGATGTCTATGGCTGCTAGCTTCAATGAATAGTTATCTTAAGTAATGAGGATTAAAAATACATAACATTATCTACTATCATAAATTTACACAAATATCATGTTGTTATTTATCGTTTTTTATGAACTTCGGGGTTATTAAGTTGGTTGAGAATTACTAATTAGAAAAGAGCATGTCAATAAAGGAAGTATTAAAAGAGAGAATTCTAGTGTTAGATGGAGCCATGGGTACAATGATCCAACGACACACATTGGAGGAGGCTGATTTTAGAGGCGAACAGTTTAAAAATCATGAGCATCCTTTAAAAGGTAATAACGACCTACTTTCTATTACCCGACCTGATATTATCAAAGGCATTCATGCAGCTTATTTTGAAGCTGGTGCTGATATAGCCGAAACCAATACCTTCAGTAGCACGGCCATAGCTCAGGCCGATTACCATTTGGAAGAAACTGTGTATGAGTTGAACTACCAATCTGCGAAAATAGCGAAGGAGGTAGCCGATGAGTTTACAGCTCGAGAGCCTAACAAACCTCGATTTGTAGCTGGATCTATGGGACCAACCAACAGGACAGCATCGTTATCACCTGATGTAAACAACCCGGGTTATAGAGCGGTTACGTTTGAAGAATTGAGTACGGCTTATAAGGCACAGGCCAAAGGCTTGTTAGACGGTGGTGTTGACTTGTTTTTGGTAGAGACAGTATTTGATACACTGAATGCCAAAGCGGCCTTATTTGCCCTTGCTGAACTCATGGAAGAGGAGGGAGTGGATGTTCCGGTTATGGTGTCCGGTACTATTACCGATGCCAGTGGCCGAACCTTGTCAGGCCAGACGACTCATGCTTTTTTGATTTCTTTGGAACATATGCCTTTGCTGAGTATTGGATTAAATTGTGCACTTGGCGCGAAAGAGTTGCGTCAATACCTGCAGGTACTGGCCAAAGAATCAAACTTTCTGGTAAGCGCACACCCTAATGCTGGGTTACCTAATGAATTTGGCGAGTACGATGAAACACCAGAAATTATGGCCGCTCAAATAAAGGAATTTTTAGATGAAGGCTTAATTAATATTATTGGCGGTTGCTGTGGCACCACACCTGAGCATATCAAAGCCATTGCGGAGTTGGCTGCAAAGTATGAGCCGAGGAAAGTTTTGGAGAGGGTTTAATTATTTAGGAAAACCGTTATAACGGTTATAACACATTAAAAAACATATCCCACGGTTTCCCCATAGGGATCACAATGTGAAAACCGTAGGCTATAGTCGAAATACTTTATCTGAATCTGAACGTTGTAGTGACGACTGCGTATCTTTGATGACTGAATTTTCCATAATCAATGAACGATAGAAAAACCACAAATACATTACTACTGATTCTTGTCGTTCCAGTAGTGTTTTATCTGCTTAAAACACTTTCTTTTATTTTCATTCCATTGTTCTCCGCAATGTTCATTGCATTGCTTTTCTTGCCATTGATGAGATGGTTTAAGAGAAAGGGAGTGCCGAAAATTATAAGGATTATTACAGTGTTACTTATCCTGGTCTCCTTTTTTAAACTGAGTGGCGTATTGATTGAACTTTCAAGTCGAGAAATATTAGCGACTGATCATACATTTTTTGAAAAGGCCAATGATAAACTCACCCTACTAGTAACCAAAGTTGAAGTGTTCTTCGGTTTTGATTTTTTGCAAGGGGAGGGCTTTCGAGATTCAGTAATTAAAAAGGATACCATTGTCAAAAATTTTGTTCCCACGGTTGGTTTTATCGCCAGTACTTTATCCATGACCCTTACTACAGTATTCTTTGTAGTTCTCCTATTAGCAGGTTCTATTGATATGCAAAAGGTGTTGAACAACACCATTCTGAAACATCATTTTTCATCTGTTAAAACCTTTATGAAGATAGAAAAGGACCTGATAAGATTCATTAAAGTAAAGTTCTTTGTAAGCTTATGTACCGGTGTGGGTATTGGTATCGCTTGCTGGGGTTTTGGTATAAGCTTCCCCATCTTTTGGGGTTTGTTTGCATTTGCCATCAATTTCCTTCAAATGATTGGTTCGGTGATCACGGTAGTATTACTGGCTATTTTTGCTTTTGTAGAAATAGAGTCAGCCTCTATGCTATTTTTATTCGTCCTAACTACCACAGGGGTTCAAGTACTTTTTGGGGCGATTTTGGAGCCGATTTTTATGGGAAAATCATTTTCCATCAATGTGATCACTATTTTAATAATGCTCATGCTTTGGGGTTATATCTGGGGAATTCCTGGCTTGATTATGTCAATCCCTATTACCGTATTACTCAAGTTACTTGCTGAACAGTTTAAAAGTACTAAACTCATTTCTGAAATTCTTTCCGGGAAATAACCAACAAAAATTTCTATCTATATTATTCGATGTGATGTAGTGAGGTTAGAATCTTTAATCTATATCAAATAACTTGATAGTATAATCTAATAAATCCGAATTACCGGGCTTCCCATGACCTGGTATAATTACATTAGCTTTTTCAAACTTAGTTTTTACAGCCTGAACTGTATTTGACCATTCATTAATATTTGCGTCTCCTAAATATCCTTTACTGGCTCCTAATGCCTTAATTAAGCAACCACCAAAAAGAACTTTTTCATCGGGGAAATATGACACTATGTTATCACTTGTATGTCCTTCTCCAAAAAATTCATTGACAACTTTTTTATCTCCAACCTTTATTTCTAAATAATTTTCAAAACCTATTTGTGGAGTATGTACACTATCTAATTTGGCTAGTGCTATAGTTTTTGAAGAAGCATATGAAGGAATTTGTCTATTGTGAAATTCATTTAAACCACCCAAGCAATCATTATGAAAATGAGTGACCACAACACCAATTACTTTACAGTTTAAAGTATTCTCTATATAATCTATCAATTCATTTGAGTCATTATCGTTTGTAGGAGTATCAAAAATTAATGCTTCGCTATCGGCAATAACTATCATCCCATTACAACTTACTTTGCCAAAGTCTTCCGTTGATAGATAAGATATGTGTCTGAAAGTATTAGTAGTCAATTTTTCTACTTTTAGGTTTGAACTTTCATATAATAAATTATTATTCTGAGCCTTACAGCTCTGAAAGCCGAAAAATAGGATCACCATAATATATATTTTTGAATACATAATTGATTGTCTTTAATGGCCCCAAAGGCAAGTTTAGAACATTGTCCTAATGATGATGAATGTAGTATTTTCTGTAGTTCAAATCAAGTCTCTCTGACGAAGGCAGTTGTATTTTTTTTGAAATAACATTTTGGTTATTAATTCTATAAAATTGTTTTCCACCTAGCCTCTCGCCACTCTTTTTGTTCTTCCTTAGATAGGAAGGTCCAAGCTATAATTCGACTAGCTTTATTTCCTGTTCCCATGGGAATTGTTTTGATCTGAGTAACTTCGATAATTTCTAATAATTTTAGAATTCCTTTCACATTCGATTGTTTTGAAACTAAAGTGGAAAACCAGTAAAAGTTTTTAGAGAATTTTTTACTTTCTCTTATCATATTCTGAATAAAATTATATTCTCCACCATCAGTTATAAGTTCATTGCTGATTCCTGCAAAATTGAGTTCTGGTGTTTTTACTTGTTTACCGGTAAGGTTCTTTATTTTTCTTCGCGTGCCTTTCTTTGCGTCTTCTATCGAAGAATGGAAAGGAGGGTTGCAGATCATTAATTCAATTTTATCTTCCTTGCCTACGATATCATAAAAAAAGTTTTTTGGATTGCTTTGTAATCTACATTCAATATTACCTTTTAATGATGGATTAGAATTTACAATATGCTGAGCTGATGCTATCGATTTTGGATTTATATCAGATCCAATAAATTGCCAGCCGTATTCTGTAACTCCTATAATTGGGTAAATACAACTAGCCCCTACACCAACATCATAGCAATTGATCTTGTCTCCAATTGGGATAGCACCAAAATTGTCTTTGCCAAGTAAATCAGCAACATGATGAAGGTAATCTGCTCTTCCAGGTATTGGCGGGCATAAGTTTTGATCTGGAAATTCCCAGTACTTTATTCCGTAATAATGATTGAGTAAAGCTTTATTCAAAAGTTTAACAGCAATTGGAATTGAAAAATCGACAGAAAGTACCCCATATTTGTTGGGTACAATATATTTTTTCAATTCAGGAATTACAGTTGTTAATGCACTTAAATCATACCTTTCTCGGTTTTTATTTCGAGGGTGTAGCCTTGTTTTTTCTCCTTTCTTTTTTTCTGAAGGCATGATTTATAGTAATTTGATAAATGGATTTTGAAAGTTGAAAGTAGTGAATTCTGTGTATCAAGCCAAGTGACAAAATGTGATTAAATAACTTCGTAAATTATATCCGAATAAGAACTAATTTTATCTTTCAGTAGATTAGATAACCTATGAAAACGCTATTCTTAATCCAGTTCCTATTCCTTAGCATCTATTGTAAGTCACAGCCCAACGTAAAAGACTTGGAAGGTACATGGAAAATAGAGGGTAAGGACAGCTACGAAGCTTGGCAAATGACGGCCGAAGGTAATTTAATAGGAAAGTCTTACAAAATAAGTGATGGGACTCAAGTTGTGTCGGAGACATTGTTGATTAAAAGTAAAGCAGAGAAAACGATCTATGAAGCCACAGTTCCCAATCAAAATGATGGACAAACCGTTCCATTCACTTTAAATAAGGAGGTTAAAGAGGCCTTGTCTTTTGAAAATCAAGATCATGATTTTCCTACCAAAATCATTTATAAGTTTGAATCTAGAAAACGGCTGTTTGTTCAGGTACATGGGGCCGATTCCAAAGGATTCTCTTACTATATGGACAAGTAATAGGGAGTACTCTAAATCTTTAATCCGTTTCTATAGTAGATCCTTTAAGTAAAAGATCGGCCGTAGCAGGGTTGGTAGCCAATGGAATGTTATGTACATCACAGATCCGCATAAGCATCTGCACATCTGGTTCGTGAGGATGTTTGTCCAGTGGGTCTCTAAAGAAGATCACAATATCGATCTTACCTTCGGCAGTCATGGCAGCTATCTGAGCATCACCACCTTTGGGTCCTGATAATAGCTTGGTAACTTTGAGTCCAGCTTTTTCAACATGTCCCCCTGTAGTCCCAGTAGCAAAAAGTTCTACTGTATTTAACGCAGCTTTGTTGTTGAGAAGAAAAGCTACCATTTCTGGTTTTTTGCCGTCATGGGCTATGATCGCTACATTCATTTTCTTTTTATAGCTTTTAATACGGCATTTACAATGTCATTTGGGCTAAGGCCATACTTCACGAGTAGTTCTTCTGGAGTACCACTTTCGCCAAAGCTGTCATTTACCGCCACCATTTCTAATGGAGTAGGCAAGTTTCTGCTAAGTGTTTGAGCTACACTATCTCCAAGCCCACCATTCATTTGATGTTCTTCGGCAGTTACAGCACAACCTGTTTTCTTTACAGATGCCAATATGGCTTTTTCGTCCAATGGCTTAATGGTATGAATATTAATAATTTCAGCGCTAATTCCTTTTTCAGCAAGAATAGCCTCTGCTTCTATTGCCTGCCATACCATATGACCTGTAGCGAAGATTGATACATCTTTACCTTCAATAAAAGTAATTGCTTTGCCTATTTCAAATTTCTGATCGGTTGGGGTGAATACTGGCCATTTTGGTCTTCCGAATCTGAGATAAACTGGACCTTCGTGATCTGCAATGGCAAGTGTCGCTGCTTTTGTTTGGTTGTAATCACAAGGGTTGATTACCGTCATATGGGGCAACATCTTCATCATACCCAAATCTTCAAGTATTTGATGTGTAGCACCGTCTTCACCCAGTGTAAGTCCGGCATGAGAGGCACAAATTTTCACATTTTTACCACTATAAGCAATCGACTGTCTAATTTGATCATAAACACGACCAGTAGAAAAGTTTGCAAAAGTTCCTGTAAAAGGAATTTTGCCTCCAATGGTCATACCAGCGGCCAATCCCATCATGTTGGCTTCCGCAATTCCTACTTGAAAAAATCGCTCAGGAAAATCCTTCTTAAAGGCATCCATCTTTAATGAACCGGTAAGGTCGGCACAAAGGGCTACTACGTTTTTATTTGATTGTCCAAGTTCGTGGAGACCCGCTCCAAATCCTGATCGCGTATCTTTTTTTTCGGTAAAGGTGAGTTTAGTCACAAGTAGAAATGTTAAAGTTAACAGTGGCTTTTGAAGCGCCAAATTTAGCAAGAACAATTGGTAATTAACAATTAGCAATTAACAATTAGCAATTAACAATTAGCAATTAACAATGTGTAATTAGTTTTGCGCTTAACAATTAATCAAATAGGCGGAGTGTAGTGGATAAACCTTCTTTAATGCTAAATGATTTGATTGAGGTATACTTGCTTCCGGGTGCTTTGGCTACCCTGAACACTACTTTATAGTCACCGGGTTGAAGAGCTAGAGTAATTTGTGCTTGGTTTTGATCTAAGTCCACCACCCATTGCTGACTGCCATCTTCATTTATTTCATAGATGCTTCCATAACCAGCCGCATTATTGAATAAATTAAGTAAACCCGGGGCAGGTAAATGGATGGTATTGGTAGTGCTTTGTTCTATTTTAATATTAAACTTCCTTCTTGGTAAGGTTAAAACCTCAATATCATAATTTCCGGTAATGTATTTTTGTTCAGTGTTAATATCCTGAACATGTACCATCCTTTGTCTCTCACTGATCACAGCCCGAACTCCATTTTTGTAGGAACTGGCATTACGTTGTGTTATTTTCAAAGTTCCTTGAGGTGTTTTCAGTTGGAGGGTGTTATGTACTCCTGGAGTAAGGCGCACATTTCGCTTCACTACTTTTGGAATTGTGTTAGCCACAAGATCATAGGGAGTGACCGCTTCTAGGATAACAGTATCAGGTCTGCCTTTAGTATCCAAATAATGTACAAAATCAAAAGCTGATTGTTGAGTTGCATTATTAATAAAGCTAACGTTAATGTTAGTTTCAGTGGGTTTGTCATAACTATCTAATAGTTCAACGGTTGCTGTAGTTTTGTCAAGACTGGTTTTAATGGCTTTCTGTAAAGCAGTTTGAAATGTGCTGACATCTTTAGCATCATAGAATTCACCCAAGCAGACGAAATTTTTAGCAAAGTCTTTGTCAATACCCAATCCGATGACGAAGGGCCTTAGGAAGACACCTTTCTTTTGTAATGCCAACGAAACAGCACAGGGATCACCTCCACAAGATTCTATTCCATCCGTGATGATGATTACTATATTTCTATAATTTTTATCTAATGAAAAATCACCAGCGGCCTGTTCCAATGAATAGGCGATAGGGGTAGTACCCTTAGGATTAATCTGTTTGAGTCGAGCAATAATTTGTTGGTGATTTTTACGTGCAAAGCCTACTTCAAGCTTAGTGTCTTTGCAGTTCTGTGAATTTCGGGAGTATAGATGTCCATAAGCTCTTAAGGCGAGTTCCAAATTTGGATTCACCTTCAACGAGTCTACCAAATCTGTGAGTAAGGATTTGGCCACATCCATACGACTACCGTTGCCCCATTTCGCCATCATACTAGCTGAGCCATCGAGAAGAAAAAGTATCCTTGTCTGTTGTGGAAGGGATTGTTGTACTACCTGACCTTTGGCAGCAATACCAATAAGACAAGTGAGTAGAATGAATAATACTCGCATATTAATTTTAAACGAATAAAAGTGGTTGTTATTACCACTTTTATGATTGGATCTTAATAATCCCCGTGTGTTTCTTCTAATTGACCTAGTGCATTGGCCAATTCATCATCACTAGGAGGGATACCGTGCCACTTGTGGGTTCCAACCATAAAATCTACCCCAAAGCCCATTTCAGTTGACATCAGATTAAGAATAGGTTGACCGTTGCCACAAAGATTTTTAGCCTCTTCAATTTTTGAAATTAAGGCTGCCATATCATTACCCTTGCTTTCGATTACTTTCCATCCAAAGGCCTCCCACTTGGCCTTAAGACTTCCTAGGCTCATTACCTCTTCAGTTGAGCCATCAATTTGTTGTCTGTTAAAGTCAATAGTAGCAATAACGTTGTCCACTTTGTGGTGAGCCGCATACATAGCTGCTTCCCAAACTTGTCCTTCGTCTTGCTCACCATCACCCATCAGTACATAAACAAAATTACTGTCGTTATTCAATTTTTTAGCCTGAGCTGCGCCTAAGGCTGCAGAAAGTCCCTGTCCCAATGATCCAGAGGCGATTCTGATTCCCGGTAGACCTTCTTCTGTAGCCGGGTGGCCCTGCAATCTTGAATTGAGTTTTCTAAAGGTATTGAGTTCATCAATAGAAAAATAACCACTACGGGCCAGCACACTATACCAAACAGGAGAGATATGACCGTTGGACAGGAAGAATAAATCTTCACCAATACCATCAGTATTAAAGCTTTTATCGTGTTTAAGTATATGAAAATACATAGCCACGAAATATTCTGTACAGCCTAATGATCCACCAGGGTGACCGGATTGAACGGCATGCACCATTCTTACAATGTCTCTACGTACTTGTGAAGCAATTTTTGTTAATTCTGAAATGTTGGGTGCAGCGCTCATAGATTATTAGTTAAGCTGCGAAGTTAAAAATATTGAAGGAAAGATAGGGAAGAAATGACTCAAAAAAAGAGACTGTATTAAAAGTATCTGTCATTCCAAACTTGATTTGGAATCCCCCTTTTAGAATGTATAAACTAAACAGGGATTCTGAATCAAGTTCAGAATACTTTTAATACAGCCTCAGTACTTAATTACTTGTCCGACTCAATTTTCGTATCGTCCTTGATTATGTTTCCTTTTTCGTCAATATAAACAATATCATATCCTAATCTCTCCAATCCTGGTTCAATAGAATTTTTATCACCCACTACAATAATGTTCATTTTACTGTAAGGTAGACTGCTTTTAGCTAGTGCATTGATTTTCTCAACAGTCATTCCATCGATGATTTTTTTCTGTTGTTTCACATAATCCGTGTCTAGATTGAAATGAACAATTCTTCTTAAGAAACCTGTTTTTTGCCATGGAGCCTCATAAGATCGTGATTCACGTTGGCCAACAGAGTTTTTCATGAAATCCACCTCTTCTTGATTTGTTCCTTTGTCTGCATAAAGTTTTATTTCCTTCATAAATTCAGCTACAGCACTGTCCGTAACATTAGCTCTTACACCGGCAGTTGCGGTATATGGGCCTGCATCATCATCACTATTAAAGTAGGATCGTGCACCATAAGTATAACCTTTATCTTCACGAAGGTTCAGATTTATTCTACTATTGAAGGCTCCACCAAGGTTGTAGTTCATTAAATAATTTTCAAAATATTTTCCAGTAGCATCATATTTCAAATCAGTGAGATATCCTATTCTAATTTCCGACTGCGGTGCTTGTGGCTTGTCAACTAGGTAAATCTTAGTTTTTTCTATCTTGTTGTTAATAGTCAACGATGGTATTTTAACATCTTTACCTTTCCATGACTCTAAAAAGGATAGTTTTGACAAGATACTTTTCTTATCAATATCACCTACAATAACTAATTCAGATACGGAAGGTGAGTAGTAATCAGCATAGAATTTTTTAACATCATCAAGCGTAATGTTAGCTACCGTTTCTTCGATACCAGAAGCAGGCACCGAATATATATTTTCATCACCGTAAAGAGTTCTTCGATATACGTTATTGGCAATTGATACCGGTTGTTTAGCCTGTGATTTAACACCTTCCAATTGCTGATTTTTCACTCTCTCAAAATCTTCTTCAGAAAATAATGGTCATTTTAATACCTCCTCAAATAATGTCAAAGTGGCATCAATATTTTTAGCCAAACTTCTTACAGATATCGAAGTACTATTATCATCAGCACTAACATTAATTCTGCTTCCTAGTTTTTCAAGTTCCTCTGAAATAGCTTGAGCCGAATAGTTTTGAGTTGACTCATTTAACATACTTGCAGTCAATTGAGCCAAACCAGATTTGTCCGGCATAGTAGCTTCAAGCTTATGCCCACCATTAATTGTTAATTCAACTGCAATGGTTGGTATTTCAGACGATTTGTTGCCAATTACCTTAACTCCGTTTTTCATTTTAGTTGTCCATACTTCCGGTACTTGCACCAATGGACTTTGACCCGGAGTTGGCCGTTGGCTTCTATCAAAGCTACTTGTAGGTTTAGTATAGCTCAGTCCACTGTAATCAGTAGTAGGGAATGGATTGTCACCAGATGTTTGCGGGGTGAAGTTATCGGGTTTTGCTGGAACACCGTTTTCATCTGCCAAAACACTTTGAATGATGGCTGACTTTCCTTTTATGTATTTCTCGTACACACGGATAACATCCTCTTTGGTCACTGCCTGATACCTTTTTAATTCTTCCTGTAGGAAGTTAGGGTTATGTGTATAGGTTTCATAAGCAGCAATTTGAGAGACCTTTCCACTCACAGTGGCTAACCCATTGATGGTATTGGATTCATAACGAGCTTTAAATTTCTGAATGTCTTCATCTTTAACACCGTTTTTCTCAAAATCTGCAAGTGCCTGTCTCATTTCTGTCTCAAAGTCGGCCAGCGATTTGCCTGGAAAAGGTAAAACGAACATGGTAAATTCACCAGCCAATTCATCTGTACTATGAAATACACTTGACTGAATTGCCTTTCTGGTCTCTACAAATGACTTATAAAAATAGCTTCCTTTACCTGTTCCTAATATCTCACCAAGGCAGTCCAATGCTGGTTCATCAGGATCAAAGCGTGGCACTGTAGGGTAGGTTACCAATAGCGCTGGGAAACGAATATTCTTGTCATAATATGAAACGTATCTATCAGTATCTAGAGTAACAGGTGCAAGCTTCAATGGCTCAACTTCTGGCCCACGTGGGATATCGCCAAAATATTTTTCTACTAGGCCTACAACATCTTTCGTGTTTACATCACCACCTACTGTAATGGTAGCATTGTTTGGACCATACCATCGCATAAAGAATTTTTTAAGATCAGTTACATCTACACGATCCAAATCTTCCAGCATACCAATGGTTAACCAAGAATAAGGATGGCCATAAGGGTATAATGCCTGTGCGTTTATCTCTCTAAACCGACCATAAGGGCTATTATCATAGTTTTGGCCTTTTTCATTTTTAACCGTCTCACGTTGTACTTCAAATTTCTTTTGTGTTACAGCGTCTAGTAAAAAACCCATGCGATCGGCTTCTAACCAAAGTGCAGTTGATAGCTGGTTTTCAGGTAAAGTTTCATAGTAATTAGTTCGGTCCCTATTGGTAGATCCATTTAATGTACCGCCTGACTCGCTTACTATTTTAAAATGTTCTTCATCCGCTACATTGTCAGATCCCTGGAACATCATGTGCTCAAAAAAATGAGCGAATCCAGATTTTTTAAGTTCTTCTCGGGCAGATCCAACATGATAGGTGACATCTACATGTACCAATGGATCTGAATGATCTTCATGGACAATTAACGTAAGTCCATTTTCAAGTTCATATTTTTGATAAGGAATAACAATGTTGCCATCCTTTTTTTCTACTTTTTCGATGAGTTTGGTTTGTGCCATTCCCATCGAAAATGCAACGTATAGTGATGTAATAGTTAAAAATATTTTTTTCATGGTTCGGTTCTTGGTTAATGCCCAAAACTAGGACTTCAATCCCTTTACTAAAAGAAAAGCGTTAAACAGAATTCTATCTATTACTTAAATGGTCATATTTCATGCCATATAGTAAAGTGACTACTTTAATATTTGAGCCGTATGATCTTTGGTTTTTACCTTTTCAATAATCTCTTCGATTTGACCTTTTTCATCAATAATGAAAGTAGTACGTAATGTGCCCATATACTTTCGTCCATACATAGATTTTTCAGCCCATGTACCATATTTATTATGAATTTGCTTGTCTACATCGGCTAGTAACCGGAAGGGTAAATTTTGTTTTTCAATAAATTTCAAATGCGATTTCTCATTATCAGTGCTCACACCCAGTACCTCATAACCAGCGGCTTGTAGAGCTTGGTAATTATCTCTCAGGTTACAGGATTCTGCCGTACAACCGGGAGTATTATCTTTTGGGTAAAAGTATAGAACCACTTTTTTACCCTTTAAGTCTGAGAGAGTTACTGGGTTTCCATCTTGATCATTTACGTTAAAATCTGGAGCGATATCACCTACTTTGAGTGCCATAGTATTAATTAATTTGTGTTTTGTATTCTATTTTATTGCCGGTATTGTCTATAACTTCAAGCAACACATTGCCTTTAAATGGTTTGGTTTTATCAAGTTTTTCTGACCAAATGAGTGCTCTTTTATAGTCATAATTCATTAAAACCCATTCTCCATTTACATAACAATTAAACTCACTCAAGCCAGATAGGTTGTCCCTAATCCTAAATTTAAGATCATTTCTGTTTATTATTAATGGAACAACAGTTGGCGGTATAGAGTCTGCTAACAGAGTAAACTTTCCAAAAGAACTACTGTAGAAACTTATTTTGTCAGATTCCCAGTTGCTTCTTTCGTATGATGGATTGCCTCGGTTGTCTAGGGAATATACACGGTAGTATTTATTATAAATATTAGTTGGCTTAAGGGTTATTTTTATTGATTTGCGAAGAGGGGTAGTATCTTCACCTATTTCGAATATTTCACGATTATTAATGGAATCAAAGACATAATTAGTTTGAAGGTATAAGGTATCAAATAGATCTGATTTTGTAAAATGCACATCCATCCTGTTGTTATAATAGCGGTAATCTCTGCCAGGAGGAATTTTGTCTTTGAAATTGAATGTTTTAAAAGAGCCATCTACTTCTAACACCTTTGGCAATTCTTTTCTCAAATCATGCAGATAAATATGTTTTCCGTTGATTGAATAAGCTGGAGTCAGTTTAGTTCCGTTAAGCACTACATCACCTTTATTGGTAGAAGCAACTTCAAATGCAAATGTATTATCCATCACATCAAAATTTTCTTTTAAGAGTACTGTTCCAGTTACAACTTTGGTTGGATTTTTGAACTCTAAAATAAAGTCAATATGGCTGGTATTGCCATAGCTATCAATCATGGTGATCTTTACAGCTTTAAGCCCTGTTTTTTCAAGACGTAATTTCCCTTTTCGTTGATCTGTTTGGTAGAAATTTAGTTCATTGCCATCATCAATATAAAGTTTACCAAATTTTTGACCTCCGGTAACAGCTGCTTTGTAATCCATATGCCGATAAACGTCTTTTAGTTCATCAAAGGAGAAGTTTTTAATATTTTGGCTAAACGTCTTTTGGCCATTAACTTCCATTTCGATGTAATTTATGCCACATCGAAATCGAGAGTTATCCAGTTTGTCGTAAGCATATAATTCAATACCTATTTCCCCATAAACTTCTATGGGTTGATCAATTACATAATTGTTGCCAATTCTGCGCAAATTATATTCCTTTCTGCCAAATTGGCCTTCAACACGAGCGTCAATGTCAAGTGTTTTAATAGCTATTTGCTGCGCCACAGGAGGTGTGTGATCTAATATTTCATCAAACCCATATTTAAGGGGGTTTAAGGGCTGATTGTTTTCATCACGGATATCAAAATGCAGGTGAGGTCCACCCGAAGATCCGGTATTACCTGAAAAAGCAACCGTATCACCTCTTACGACATCATATTCTCCCTTTTTGAAAAACAAATTGATCGCAAAAGATTTTTGCTGGTATTGCTGCTCTCTAATATACTTCGCAATTGGGCCATAAAATCCCTCCAAGTGAGCGTATACAGTAATGGTTTTGTTTGGGTGGGTGATATAAAGTGCATTGCCATATCCGGAGGTAGAAACGGCAATCCTTGAAATATAGCCATCTGCAGAAGCCAAGACGAGCAAGCCAGTTGTACCTTCAGTTCTTACATCTATTCCAGTGTGAAAGTGTGTAGATCGCAACTCACCCATGGTACCTGCCAATGTATTTCGATTGCCTGGTTTTATGGGAAAAAGGTAGTACCCTTCCTTTTTAGTTTTATCAGGTTCTAACTGACCAAAGGCATTAACTGATAAGAATAGTATACATAACCCAACGCTACTTAATCGCAATCTCCAATAATTTCTCATCCTCAATATATCCCTCTAATTTTTGTCCTATTCTAATTGGCCCCACACCTTTAGGTGTACCTGTAAAAATCAAATCTCCCTTCTTCAAAGTAAAGAATTTCGAAAGATATGACACCATATAATTGAAGTTGAAAAGCATAAATCCGGTATTGCCCTGCTGTTTTAACTCACCATCTACCTTAAGTGAGAAATTGATGTCGTTTAGATTTCCGAATTTACTTATTGGAAGAAATTCTGAGATAGGAGCAGACCCATCAAAACCTTTTGCTATTGCCCAAGGGAGGCCTTTATCCTTCGCTTTTTGTTGTAGATCACGGGCAGTAAAATCGATACCTAGCCCTATGTGATCATAATATTTATGGGCAAATTTCTCATCAATATTTTTACCTACCTTGCAAATACGTAACACAAGCTCAATTTCATGATGGATGTCATTACTATAATCAGGGTAGAAAAAAGGACGTCCAGATTTTAACAGCGCAGTATCGGGTTTCGTAAAAATAACTGGTTCGTCAGGTCGTTCGTTGTTTAGTTCTTTTATATGCTCCGCATAATTACGACCAATGGCTAGTATTTTCATATATTATAATGTTGGCTAATAATAGAACAAGATTACCGTATAATATTGTTATTGATTAACAGTTAATTTCATAAAATTGATGAATCTTTTGCAAACACTAAAAAATAGTACTCATGATTAAGAAAATATTAGTTTTTGTTACAGTTGCGACTTTGACCTATGGTTGTACTACTGTGCCTTTGACAGGCCGTAGACAATTGAGTTTGGTGCCCAATTCGGAATTATTACCGATGAGTTTTGATCAGTACAAAACTGTGCTTAGTGAGAATAAAATTTCGGATAATGCAGAGTACACTAGAATGGTGAAAAGTGTAGGAGCTAAAATCTCCGTGGCTGTAGAACAGTACATGAAACAAAATGGGCTTTCGAGCCAACTGAATGGTTATGCATGGGAATTCAATGTATTAGAGGATAATACAGTAAATGCCTGGTGTATGCCAGGAGGAAAGGTGGCTTTCTATACAGGTATAATGCCTATTTGCAAAGATGAAAAAGGCGTTGCGGTGGTTATGGGACATGAAATTGCACATGCAATTGCCAACCATGGTAGTGAGCGAATGAGTCAAGGATTGGTGGCTAATGGCTTGCTCGGTGGAGCCTCTATAGCTCTCGGACAAAATCCTACCCTAACAAATGAAATCCTGATGCAATCAATAGGTATGGGATCACAAATAGGGATGCTTAAGTTCTCACGAACTCATGAATTGGAAGCAGACAAAATGGGTTTGATATTTATGGCAATGGCCGGATATGATCCACACGAAGCACCAATATTCTGGAAAAGGATGGATGCTGCTAGTGGTGGGGGTACCAGACCACCAGAATTTCTTTCTACCCACCCTAATCCGGATACCAGAATTAAAGACTTGAATGCCGCAATGCCTGAAGCAATGAAATACTATAAGAAATAGGATGATATTCTGTCAATCCATATTGGATTTAATCCAATATGGATTGATTTTACTTATCGTTTAACCCTCTAAGTTTAATTTCGGTTAATTTTCGTTTCGTATCCTGAGCGAAATCCCCTTTCATCATCCAATTGTAATAATTCGGCTCTTTGGAAAAAATATCAGTAACAAGCTTGCCCCTGTATTTTCCAAAATTAAATACTTCTTTACCGTCATTATTTAACACGATACGGCCAGCTAGATCTACCATGTTACTTGCAGTTAATTTATGCAAGGCATCCATATCATTTTCAATGACTCCAAGTTTATTCCCTAAGTTATCTATCACTTCCTGGCCTGCGTATTTTTCTACTTGAGCTTGCAAAACATCAAATGTGGCCAACGTATCGGCCTCCGCACTATGTGCATTATCAAGGGATTTGCCACAATAAAACTGATAGGCAGCTGAAAGTGTCCTCTTCTCCATTACATGGAATATTTTCTGAGCATCAATTAATTTACGTTTGCTCACATCAAAATCAACGTCCACTCTAAGAAATTCTTCTACTAACAGGGGTACATCAAATTTCAGAATATTGAAACCTGCCAAATCTGACCCTTCGAGAAATTGCGCCAGACTTTTAGCAATGTTTTTAAATGTATGCGCATCTTTAACGTCTTCATCATAAATTCCGTGAATAAGACTTGTCTCGATAGGTATGGGAACGGTCGGATTTATCTTATGAGTTTTTGTAATCATTTCACCCGAAGGCATCACCTTCACCACAGATATTTCTACTATTCGGTCTTGGACCACATTGGTGCCAGTAGTTTCTAGATCAAAAAATGTGAGTGGGTTCTTTAAGTTTAACTTCATTAAATAAGGGGATCAAAAAGAAAATTAATTTAGTAAGGCAGATAATTTGTTATAATCTAGTCCATGGAAGGTGCCAGAGGTCATCATTAGGAGATTTTTGTTTTTCCAATCTTGTTTGTTCAAAAAGGCAAGCATCTCATCCCTATCATCAAATACATTAAGATTATTTTCGCCAAAACTCGCTTTAATCTCTTCCTTAGAGATTGGATTTAGTCCTTTTTTAGCTATGGTTGAAGGGCTATAATATACAATAGGGACATTGCAATATTTCATAGTGTCTTTATACTGTTGTAAAAAGTCTTTGTTAAGGCTACTGAAAGTATGCAATTCAAGACATGCTACAAGATCTCGTTCGGGATATTGTTCTTTAACAGCTAGTGTTGTAGCTTTTACTTTAGAGGGGGCGTGTGCATAATCTTTATAAATTGATGCACTTTCATTTTCTGCAATTAACTCTAATCGCTTATCAGCACCTTTGAAAGATTGAATAGCTGTATAAAATTGATCAGATGAAATTCCTATTTTTTTCAACACCTCCATGGCTCCACTAATATTTTGTAAATTGTGCTTACCAAATAGCTTAATAGGTACATTCTCATTTCCATGAGTCAGGTAAGTAACGCCATTTTCAATAAAATGGGCATGTGTGCTATATGGAACTTCGTTTACATCTTCTCGCCCTTTGGCACCGATAACTGTCCCCATCGAATCATTTTCACAATAAATCAATGTCCCCGATTTAGGTGAAGCGTCCGCAAAAAGGTCAAATTGCTTAACATACTCCTCCTCAGATGGGAAAACATTAATATGATCCCAAGAGACACCTGAAATGAGACCAATATGATGATGATATTTAAGAAACTTTGGTGTTCGATCAATGGGAGAGGAGAGATACTCGTCACCCTCTATGATTATAATAGGTGCGTCAGAAAGTTGAACCATATCTTCAAAACCTTCAATGCGAGCTCCAACTGCATAGTCAAATGTTCTGTTAAAATACCTCAATACATGCATCACAATTGAAGTGATCGTGGTTTTCCCGTGACTGCCAGCTATAACTACACGCTGCTTATCTTCAGATTGGTTATAGATATATTCAGGAAACGAGTAAATTTTTAAACCAAGTTCCTGAGCTTTGAGTAGTTCTGGGTTGTCCAGTCTAGCATGCATTCCTAATATTACGGCATCCAATGCATTGGTAATTCTATTGGCATCCCAACCCTCTTCTACTGGCAATAAGCCATTTACGGATAGCCTCGTTTTAGAAGGATCAAAGATTTCATCATCAGAACCTGTGATATGGTGACCTTTTTTATGCAAAGCAATGGCCAGATTATGCATGATACTACCGCCAATAGCGATGAAGTGGATATTTTGTGGTTTGCTACTCATTGATTCAGAAGGTTAGAATTCAAAAATAGAAGAAAAATAATAAACTGGGGCAATTTTATTTCTTTGAACTTTGTTAGTAACAGTGTGGACAACAATTTATATTGTGCATAACTAGATATTTTTTTAACATATCAGCGTTGATAGTTGATGTGGAGATGTGGAAAAGAACATGTTTACTTGTCTATAAATTGGTTTGGTCATAGAGGATTGAAGGTTTTGTAAACAGTCACTGAATTTAGGTCTCAATCCACCAGAATTGTTCTGTTTTATTTTTCTATTTAGGTTTGATGTGTCTAAAAATTTTAATCCAACAACCACTATATGGAAAACAAGTCTTCGTCACTACGGGTAGGTCATAAGTCTAACAGACTAGTCAAAGATATCAATGACTCGTTAGGTAAATTACCTCCTCAGGCGATAGATTTGGAAGAAGCAGTACTAGGTGCCTTAATGCTTGAAAAAGACGCCCTATCCACTGTAATAGACATTCTCACCCCCCAAAGTTTTTACCTTGACACTCACAAGGACATCTATCAGGCCATTGTAGACCTGTTCAACAATTCAGAGCCGGTAGATATGCGTACCGTTGTAAGTCAACTACGCAAGACAGCTAAATTGGAACTCGTAGGAGGTTCGTATTATATTGCAGAGCTTACCTCTAAGGTTTCTTCAGCGGCAAACATTGAGTATCATGCTCGTATCGTTACAGAAATGGCAATTAAACGCGAACTTATTCGTGTAGCTTCAGAAATCCATCATGATGCTTACGAGGATACTACTGATGTATTTCATTTACTTGACAAAACGGAGAGTGCACTTTTCGAAATCTCAGAGGCCAATATCAGAAAGAATTATGATAACATGACTTCGTTAATGGCTAAGGCTATTCATGAGTTAGAAGAGCGAAAAAATCATAAAGATGGTCTCACAGGAGTGCCTAGCGGATTTACTGCCCTAGACAGGGTTACTTCAGGTTGGCAAAAATCAGATTTAGTAATTATAGCTGCTCGACCTGGTATGGGTAAAACGGCTTTCGTAGTTTCCGCATTAAGGAATGCAGCGGTAGACTTTGGTCAGGCCGTAGCTATTTTCTCATTGGAAATGTCTTCTGTACAGTTAGTGAATAGATTAATTTCTGCCGAGGCGCAGCTTGAAAGTGATAAAATTAAAAAAGGAAACTTGGCGGATCATGAGTGGCAACAGCTGATTCACAAAACTAATAAATTGAGCCAAGCACCCATATTTATTGATGATACTCCAGCACTCTCTATTTTGGAGCTACGTGCCAAGTGCCGAAGGTTAAAAGCTCAACATGATGTGCAGCTTATTGTAATTGACTATCTACAGCTTATGAGTGGTGATAGCTCAAAGGGTGGAGGTAATCGTGAACAGGAAATTGCTTCTATTTCTAGGGCTTTGAAAGGAATTGCCAAAGAATTGGAAGTGCCGGTTATAGCACTTTCACAGTTAAGCAGGGCAGTAGAAACACGAG
Organism: Fulvivirga sp.; assembly: GCA_048268855.1. GTDB lineage: Bacteria > Bacteroidota > Bacteroidia > Cytophagales > Cyclobacteriaceae > Fulvivirga. Next base: position 34,528 of record JBLWUR010000010.1, on the reverse strand, counting down.
GAGGCGATAAACGACCACAATTGTCGGATTTAAGGGAATCAGGTTCTATTGAGCAAGATGCCGATATGGTAATGTTCCTTTACCGTCCTGAATATTATGGGATCACCGAAGATGAAAATGGAATGCCTACTCAAAGTATGGGTGAAGTAATCATTGCTAAGCATAGAAATGGCTCGTTGGAAAATGTACAACTGAAATTCATCGGTAAATTTACCAAGTTCGCAGATTTGGATACACATGGTTTTGGTGAACCCTTCCCGGGAGCTGGTGGTATTCCATCGGAATTTGATGATTCTAAAACAATAACACTTGGAAGTAAATTAAACGAGCCGGAAGAAGGTCCTGGAGAATCACTTGGTAATATTGACGATGAAGATGCTCCGTTTTAAACAATCCTAATATTCATGTTGTAAGGGTCACACCCTTTTATTATCTTCAATGCAATCATTTAAAACATTTTGAAATGAAGGCATTATCAATAGTAGCACCAGGACAAATCAAAGTAGTTGAGATCAAGCAACCGAAACCCAGCGATAACGAGGTTGTAATAAAAATCAGTGCGGCTGCACTGAACAAACGAGATCAATTTATCCGTCAAGGTAAGTATCCAAACATAAAGTTTGGTTCTATTTTAGGTTCTGATGGGGTAGGGGAAATAGTTGAAGTGGGCAAAGGAGTTAACAAGAAAAATATTGGCCGAAAGGTAATCATTAATCCTAACATCAATTGGGGAAGTAATGAAGTAGTACAATCACGTGACTATGCCATATTAGGGATGCCCTCTAGTGGTACTTTGGCCGAGTATACTTCAGTCAAATTTGATCGAGTACATGATGTGCCTAAACATCTTTCGGATGAGGAGGCAGCAGCTTTGCCACTAGGAGGTTTGACCTCTTTCAGAACGTGCTTTCGTTGGGGTCAAATAAAGGAAAATGATAATGTTTTGATTTCTGGATTTGGTGGGGGAGTAGCACAGTTTGCATTCCAATTTGCGTTGGCCGTAGGGGCCAAGGTATATGTTACTTCTGGAAGCAAAGAAAAGATAGCTAAGGCCATAGCCCTTGGTGCTCAAGGGGGGTTCAATTATAAAGATGCCGACTGGAATAAAAATCTTTGGCAAACTAAAGGCGGTTTTGACGTAGTGATTGATAGTTCAGGAGGAGACCAGATCAACACCTTCATAAAAATGATGAGGCCTGCAGGAAGGATAGTTTTTTATGGCGCTACTAATGGGCTTCCTACTTCATTAGATCTTTATCGGATGTTCTGGAATCAGATCACCTTACAAGGAACCACCATGGGTAACGATAAGGAATTTGCAAGTATGCTCACCTTTGTTTCTAAACACAAAATCAAACCAATTTTAGACTCGGTTCGCCCGTTTGATGAGATCGTTACGGCTTTTGAAGACATAGCCAAGTCTAACAAACTAGGAAAATTAGTTGTTAAACTTTAACTTGAGTTAAGTAATGGTATACTTATTGATTTACAAATAGTTATAATAGATTTTACTAAAAATATTAGTAGTGAATTGACAACAAGATTCGCAAATTAAACAATACAAAAGGATTGTATTGTTGGCTCAAAACATTAATTCATCCAAAGCATTTTTCAACTCCCTAAGTGTAGTGACATTGCCTTGTTTGGTTGCCAAGGCGATTCCTTCCTTGTAGGTCTTTTCTGCTAATTTAGTTTCATCAAGCTCTTCATATAAGTGAGCAACATGGTAATAAGTGGGAAGGTAATCTGGGTGATCTTTCAGAAGAATTTCAAAAAATGTTCGCGCAAGTTTTAGGTCCGATTTCAAATATTCTGTAGCAATTGCATAGATGCTAAATGCATCATTGGGGTCTTCTTTATAGAACTCCAGGAGTTGTTCGAGGCGTTGTGAATTCGTCATCTATCAATTTTTATTTGCTTCATTATTCGCTATCTTCACGGCAAAAATAATAGCTTAATTTACAACAATTTTAATCCATAGAGTTTAAATGAAAATATTAGTTTGTATTACCCACGTACCGGACACAACTTCTCGTATCTCATTTACTGATAATGATCAAAAGTTTGATGCCAATGGTGTTCAATTTATAATAGGGCCTTATGATGATTATGCACTGGCAAGAGCAGTGGAGCTGAAAGAACAAACGGGAGGTAACATTACCGTATTAAACGTTGGTGGAGTAGAAACAGAACCTACAATTAGAAAAGCCTTGGCTATAGGTGCCGATGAAGCAATAAGAGTTAATGCAGAGCCAACAGATTCTTTGTTTGTTGCTAACGAAATTGCAAAAGTAGCTAAGGAAGGTAGCTATGATTTAATACTAATGGGCCGCGAATCAATTGATTTTAATGGAGGGATGGTTCATGGTATGGTAGGCGAAATTTTAGGCATACCATCGGTATCACCTGTAATGACTTTGGATATTGAAGGCGACACTGCAAAAATAGCAAGGGAGATTGAAGGTGGAAAAGAGTATATAGAGGTAAAAATGCCATTTGTAGCGGGTTGTCAGGAGCCTATAGCTGAATGGAAAATACCAAATATGAGGGGGATAATGTCAGCAAGGACAAAGCCACTTAATGTAGTTGAACCATCTGTTAACAAGTCAGGGACAAAACTTCAAAAGTTTGTTATGCCACCAGCCAAAGGAGCAATTAAGATGGTGGACGCTGATAATGTAGCCGAACTGGTCACGCTTCTTAAAAATGAAGCCAAGGTATTATAATTTATTTTAAGACTATAAAAAGAATATACATATGTCATCAATATTAGTATTTGTTGAAAGTGCGGATGGACGCATAAAAAAATCTTCTTTAGAAGCTATAGCTTTTGCTCACGGAATGGGTGGGGAAGTCACTGCGATCGCATTTGGCAATGAAGTAAGTCAAGATGAATTGAGTGGCCTTGGAAATTTTGGTGCCACGAAAGTGTTACATATCAATGATGAAAAATTAAACAAAGGTGTTATTCAAGCCTATGCATCTGGTATTGCCCAAGCAATGGAGAAAATTGGAGCAGATGTTTTAGTATTGGCCAATTCATCATTAGGTAACCCAGTATCCGCTCGAGTCGCTATAAAAATGGACGCTAGTTTAGTATCTAACGTAACAGAACTTCCCTCAACAGATGGTGGCTTCAGTGTAAAAAGAAGTATTTATACTGGTAAGGCCTTCGCTAATGTAGAATTGACAAATACGAAAAAAATATTAGCGATAAAGAAAAATGCTGCTGAAGTTAAGGAGTTGGGTGGTAGTGCAAGTGTAGAAGTATTTAACGCTAATTTTGGTGATGCTGATTTTAGTGCAAATATAACATCTACGGAAAAAGCTACTGGAGATATATTATTGCCAGAGGCTGAAATTGTAGTGTCTGGTGGAAGAGGACTGAAAGGACCTGAAAACTGGGGAATGATTGAAGAATTGGCCAAAGAACTTGGAGCGGCTACAGGTTGTAGCAAACCTGTATCAGACATGGGTTGGAGACCTCATCATGAACATGTGGGTCAAACAGGAGTAAAAGTTAGTCCACAGTTGTATATTGCAGTAGGTATTTCAGGAGCTATTCAACATTTGGCGGGGGTTAATTCTTCTAAAAACATTGTAGTTATTAATAAAGACCCTGAAGCACCATTTTTTAAAGCAGCCGATTATGGTATTGTCGGTGATGCTTTTGAGGTAATACCGAAGTTAACAGAAGCAATTAAAGCAGCGAAGTAGATATTTGTGGATAAGATTCGATTAGAAATATTAGGACTTTCTTCAAGCCAGTCTCAATCAGGGTCTTTTGCGCTTGTTTTAGGTGAAACGGAAGGAAGTCGGAGACTTCCTATAATTATTGGCATGTTTGAAGCGCAAGCCATAGCCATTGAGATTGAGAAGATTATTCCTAATCGGCCAATGACACATGACTTATTTAAGTCATTTGCGCATAGCTTTAATTATAAAGTAGAAGAAATAATTATCTCAGATTTAAAAGAAGGTGTTTTCTTTGCTAAAATTCTTTGTACCGATGGAGAAAAAACAATAGAAGTAGATGCGCGCCCATCAGATGCCATCGCTATTGGGCTGAGATTTGAAGCGCCAATTTTCACCTATGAATCGATATTGGCAGAGGCTGGCATAGTGTTAACAGATGAGAATGAAGATGATATTACAGAAATCAAAAGTGAACTTCGGCCAACGGTAAAAAAGGAAGAATCTAGTACTTCTGGAAGTGGGTTGAAGAATTTGTCGGTAGATAAACTCAATGAATTGCTTAATGAAGCCATAGAAAATGAGGATTACGAAAAGGCCGCTAAAATAAGGGACGAATTGAGTAAAAGAAACTAACTTCAGAGCTGATTTTGTTGCAGAGGACGATTGTCTTCATAATGCTTAAAATCAGCTTTTTTATGCACTACAGCCAATGGAATACTTACGTGGGATTTTAGGATTAGCCGCTCTTATAGGCTTTGCCTATCTGTTTTCAACAAATAAAAAAGCCATTGACTGGCGCCTTGTAGGTATAGGGCTTCTACTTCAAATAATTTTTGCCTTACTTATTACCAAAGTGGGTTTTGTTGCCACAGGTTTTGATTTTATAAGCGAAAAATTTGTTAAATTCTTAAGCTTCTCCACTGATGGGGCTAAATTTCTTTTTGGTGACCTCGCCACAAATAAACTTGGGTTTATTTTCGCATTTCAAGTGCTCCCAACAGTTATCTTTTTTTCAACTGTATCAGCTGGGCTGTACTATTTAGGGGTTCTTCAAAAGGTCGTTTTTGGAATAGCCTGGATAATGGCAAGAACAATGCGCTTATCAGGAGCTGAAAGTTTGTCAGCAGCAGGAAATATTTTTTTAGGGCAGACTGAGGCTCCATTGTTGGTGAGGCCATTTGTTAAAGACATGACTAAGTCTGAACTTATGTGTCTTATGACTGGCGGTATGGCCACAATCGCTGGCGGGGTGCTGGCTGGATATGTAGCTTTTCTTGGTGGCGATGACCCTGTTGAACGTGCTAAATACGCGGCATATCTATTAAGTGCTTCTATTATGAATGCGCCAGCGGCAATTGTATTAGCCAAGATGATATTACCAGAAACTAATAGGGAAGCCATTAATTCGGATTTAACAGTCTCCAAAGAGAGTATAGGGGTGAATCTAGTAGATTCACTTGCGCGTGGGGCTGCTGATGGTGTTAAGCTTGCGATCAACATTGGTGGTATGCTACTGGCTTTCATAGCTATTATCTACGCTGTTAACTGGATACTTGTTGATGGTATTGGTAGCTGGACAGGGTTAAATGATTTCGTAGTTTCAAGCACTGGCGGTACATTTAAAGGGTTTTCACTAGAATATATATTAGGTCAGGGGTTTAGAGTGTTTGCATTTATTATGGGTGTAGATTGGTCGGAAACTATTTCGGTAGGAAGCCTCTTAGGTCAAAAAATTGTGATCAATGAATTTGTTGCTTACTTAAGTTTGGCTGACATGAAACATGCGGCAATATTAAGTGAAAAATCTATTGTCATATCTACTTATGCCCTTTGTGGATTTGCCAATTTTAGTTCCATAGCTATTCAAATTGGAGGTATTGGCGGTATGGCACCCACAAGACAAGGTGATCTATCACGCTTGGGAATGCGAGCATTATTGGCAGCTACTTTGGCCACAATGATGACAGCTACTATTGCAGGGGCGTTGTTCGGGTAAAATAATAAATACATTTATTAATCCATTTTCAGATAACACACCTATATTGTTATAGGTAAAAAAGACTGGGATGTGACTTTTTATAATCGTTGCGTCAAATAGCAACAACATAAAAACAACCAAAATTAAATCTGACAAATGAAACAAATTTTAATGTCCTTGCTTATAGTTATCACACTAACGGCATGTCAAACGAAACTTGAAAAGGAAAATATAGCCTTGAAAAGTGAGAATGCAGAACTGAAAAAGAAGAATGAGGAGTTTAAAAGTGGTAGTTCTCAATTGAACAGTTCAATTGAGAACTATAAAAAAATACTACAGGAAATTGATAATAACTTAGCTTCTATTTCAGCCAATCAATCTTTGGTATCTTCATTAACTCCAGAATTGAAGGATAAGAAAGATTTAGCAGAGAACATAAAAAATAGGATCGCGAATATTCGTGTTTTGATGGAAAATTCTAGGTTAAAAATATTAACTCTGGACAAAAACCTTAACGAAATACGCAGACTTTCTAATGCAAAAAGTGATGAAATACTGTCTTTGGATAAAAAGGTTAAAGAAACTAGTCAGAAACTTATTGATAAACAATTGGAGTTAACTGCTTTAAGAGAATCTTTAGAAAGTAAACTATTCGATTTGGGAGTAGAACTTGACGAGCAATTAATGTTGTCTGAGGAATTGAAAAATACTTTGAATCGAGCCTACTATATTGCTGCAGAAGCAAAACAGCTAAAAGAGAAAGAAATTGTTAATAAAGAAGGTGGATTTATTGGTTTAGGTAAAGTAAAAGTACTTAACGCCAATGCCCCAGACGGACTTTTTATAAAGGCTGAGAAGGATAAATTGAATGCTATTAACTTGAATTGTAAAAAAGCTAAGTTGATAACTTCTCACCCTGATGGTAGCTACGAATTTATTGGAGAGGGAAGTGTTGAAAAATTGATTATTAAAGATGCTGATGCATTCTGGAAAGATACCAATTACCTGGTCATTGAAACATCCGGCCAATCAAAATAGTCGTAAAACTTATTGGGTATAAAAAAACCTTCCCGCAGTAAACGGGAAGTTTTTTTTTAGTTTAAAGATTGTCTATTCAGCAACTACTTTTGCAGTAGGGGCTGCTTTTAGTATCTCCTCATTTGCATTATCAGCAAACTTCTCGAAATTTTTATTAAACGCATTGGCCAATTCATTTGCTTTGGCATCGTACGCGTCTTTATCCTCCCATGTATTTCTAGGATTAAGAACATCGGCTGTTACATTTGGACATGTAGTTGGCATCATCAACCCGAAAATTTCATGCTTTTTGAATTCTACATTATTTAGCTCACCATTCAAGGCAGCAGCAATTAAAGCACGAGTTATTTTTAGACTCATCCTACTGCCTACTCCATAAGATCCACCTGACCATCCAGTATTGACCAACCATACATTCACACCAGAGTCTTTCATCTTCTTACTAAGCATTTCAGCATACTTAGTTGGGTGTAATGGCATGAAAGGGGCACCAAAACAAGCTGAAAATGCAGTTACAGGTTCAGTAATCCCTGCTTCAGTACCAGCTACTTTGGCTGTATAACCTGATATAAAGTGAAATGCCGCTTGTCCGGGAGTTAATTTAGAAATAGGAGGTAACACACCGTAAGCGTCACATGTTAAAAAGAAAATATTTTTTGGATTTTTACCTATCGATGGTTTTGCAATATTGTTGATATGGTAAATAGGATAACTTACTCTTGTGTTCTCAGTTTTCGAGCCATTTTTGAAATCAATGTCACCATTGTTTATAACTACATTTTCTAAAAGAGCTCCGTCTTTAATGGCATTAAAGATATCAGGTTCTTTTTCCGCAGATAAATCAATCACTTTGGCATAACATCCGCCCTCAAAATTAAATACGGTATTTTCATTAGACCACCCATGTTCGTCATCACCAATAAGTTGACGATTTGGATCAGCTGATAAAGTCGTTTTTCCTGTTCCTGAGAGACCAAAAAATATGGCGGTATCTCCCGCGTTACCAATATTTGCCGAGCAATGCATTGACAACGTATTTTTTAGATGGGGGAGTTCAAAATTTAATGCTGAGAATATTCCTTTCTTTATTTCGCCAGTATATGCAGTACCACCAATCAGAGCAATTTTTTTCTTGAAATTAAGTATAGCAAAATTATGTTGTCTTGTTCCATCAATGGCAGGGTCGGCTTTAAATCCAGGTGCATTGATTATAGTCCAGTCAGGAGTAAATGATTTGATCTCTTCTTCAGTAGGCCTTAAAAACATGTTATAGGCAAATAGATTCGCCCACGCATCTTCATTGACAACACGAATGTTTGTTCTGTAATTTACATCAGCACAGGCATAGGCATCTCGAACATAAATTTCTTTTCCAGTAAGGTATTCAGTTACTCTATTGTAAAGTTTATCAAATTTCTCAGAATCAAAAGGGATATTGATATTACCCCACCAAACTGCATCTTCAGTAACTTCATCTTTTACAATAAACCTATCTTTTGGAGATCTACCCGTGAATTCACCTGTATCTACAGAGATAGCCCCTGAATTTGTTCTTGTTGCATGACCTATTGATACGGCTATGTCCGCAAGTTTTTTTGGTGATAAATTCCAATGAGCTGTGCCATTTTTAATGCCTAACTCTTTAACTGATGCATCCTCTGATTTTAAACCTAATTCCTGCATGATACTGATTTTGATTTTTTGTAATGAGTAGTAAGTGCTTTTTAATATGACTGCAAAATTAATAAATATTTTACTTGGCGAGTAGTAGAAAATGATATTTCAATCGATTGTTATCCAGACAATTTGCCTAGCACAATATAATTTGCTTATATAATCGAACCGTAGTAGATTTAGCGGTATTTTCAAATAAACTAAAACTTATATGTCGTCAATCACAATTGATCATCCGGATCACGGTGCCAATGCAAAACAACTGTGGGGTCATCCGATGGGTCTTTACTTTTTATTCTTTGTTGAAATGTGGGAGCGTTTTAGCTATTATGGAATGAGAGCACTTTTAACTCTTTATTTAGCGGCATCAATAATGGGTGATAATCCTGGATTGGGTTGGGATAATGCAACAACTATTAACTTTTATGGATGGTATACAATGTTCGTTTATCTAGCTACTATTCCTGGTGGGTTAATTGCGGATAAGTTTTTAGGACAAAAGAAAACTGTTTTGTATGGTGGAATATTGTTATGTATTGGTCATACTGTTTTGGCGTTTGATGCCATGTGGGCATTTTATACCGGTATCGTATTTATTATTCTAGGTGTTGGAGGTCTTAAGTCAAATATATCAACCATGGTTGGTGGATTATACAAACAAGGGGATGATAGAAGAGATAAAGGATTTTACATATTTTATGTAGGTATAAATGTAGGTGCTTTTCTTGGAGCAATTGCTACTGGTTATGCTGCTTCTGAATACGGATGGCATTATGGATTTGGATTGGCCGGTATAGGTATGTTATTAGGACAGGTTATGTTCATGTATGGTAGAAAATATTTGAAAGGAGTTGGGGAATTTGAAGGAGCCTCAGATTCAGTTAATAAAGATATAATGAAAAAGCCTCTATCTAAAATAGAAAAGGATAGAATGCTTGTAATGTTCTTGTCATTTTTAATCATTATAGTATTTTGGGGAGCTTTCGAGCAAGCAGGTGGTTTAATGAATTTATATACACAGCAGAAAACAGATAGGTCATTATTTGATTGGACAATACCAGCAGCATGGTTTCAATCTGTGAATTCATTCTTTATTATGACATTGGCTACCAGTGTTGCTGCTTTTTGGTATTGGTGGAAACAAAAGGGGAAAGAGTCTTCTTCTTTATTTAAAATGGCCGTAGGTGTTATTATTATGGGCTTTGGCTTTTTATTTATGACAGGTGCATCTTATCAGTATGCCGAAACAGGATCATCTGCAATGTATTGGTTGGTGTTGGCTTATTTATTTCATACCCTTGGTGAACTATGCGCATCACCAGTGGCATTATCATTCATCACAAAACTAGCTCCTGTTAAATATGCCTCATTTATGATGGGAGCCTATTTTGCAGCTACTGGTTTAGGAAATAAGCTTGCTGGGAGTTTAGGCGAATGGTCTCAATCAGCAGGTGAACTTGAAATGTTCACAGGTATATTTATTTTCTGTACAATATTTGGATTGCTTGTTATTGCCATTCTAAAGCCATTGAAAAGATTGACTCATGGAGCGGAGGAAATGGAAATGGAGAAAGAATCTTAAAAAAATAAATAATTGATTTAGGCTTTTTTGGAAGCATTAAATATTGAATATATACTAGTATTAAATACTTTATTTTGAATAATTATTCTAATAATTTATTGTTATATTGATGTCGCAATCAATTTCAATGGATATCGGAGCGTTTGATATTAAGGATAAGTATAACAAACTTATCAGTAAGAATACATTATACAGCTATTTAGGACATCTGTCCGAGTCGGAGTTGGATAATATACTTTTGCGTACCGAAAAGACATTAACTAAATCTTTGTCATCAAGGTTAGTTATAAAGAAATTGTACAATATACTGTTAGAAAGTATTCAGAATATATATTCTTATCTTAAAGATAAGAATGACCACGAAGAGCTATTAAATGCATATATATTTGTAAATAGAATTGATGAAAAATTTACTATCCTAACTGGAAATTACATACTTAAAGAAGATGTACCTGGCATAAAAAGGCGCATTGAATTAATTAATAGTATGACTAAAAACGAGTTAAAAAACCTATACAGAGGTGTTTTGGATGTTGGAGACACCACAGAAAGGGGAGGAGCAGGATTAGGATTTATTGATATGGCAAAACGTGCATCAAGTGATTTGGTATTTGACTTTCTTGATGTAAATGAAAAGTATGTTTTCTTTACCTTAGAAACTGCTGTAATAGTTGAAGAATAAAATTGAAATAAAAAAAGTTATTAAGTGACATGGAAAACTATACGTTAACACCATCACCAAAAACCCCAAGGTTATATTTTAATTCGGAGTCAGGTGATTTCGAGATTTCTGGAAGATCTATTCCTGAGAACTCAATAGAATTTTATAAGCCACTTGTGGAATGGTTAGATAAGTATGTTGCTAATCCAGCTACTAAAACACGATTGACAGTAAACCTAGAATACTTTAATACAAGCTCATCAAAATGCTTAGTAGAGATATTTAGAAAGCTTGAGAAACTCAGTGCAAAATCTGATGTAAAGGTACTTTGGCATTATGAAGAAGAAGATGAGGATATGCTTGAATCTGGTGATGATTTCAAAAAAATCATAAAGATCCCAATTGAATTAGTTGTAATAAAGGGTGATCGTTAACTCTTAGTATAAAGTGAATAAAAAAAGGCTGTCTATTTAGACAGCCTTTTCTATTTTATCAAATGATGATTACATCATTCCTGGCATTCCGCCACCACCTGGCATTTGTGGCATTCCACCACCACCTTCTTCCTTGATGTCTGCAACCACGGCTTCAGTTGTTAATAACAACCCAGCTATTGACGCAGCATTTTCAAGTGCCATTCTCGTTACTTTCGTTGGATCAATAACTCCAGCAGCTATCATGTTTTCATAAACATTTGTTCTTGCGTTGAAACCAAAATCTTTTTTACCTTCTCTTACCTTTTGGATAACAACAGAGCCTTCAAGACCAGCGTTTTCAACAATAGTTCGCAATGGCGACTCGAGAGCAAGTCTGACGATATTTACACCTGTACCTTGATCTTCGTTTTCCACTTTCAAATTAGCAAGTGCTTCGATAGCCCTGATTAAAGCTACACCACCACCAGCTACAACACCTTCTTGTACGGCTGCTCTAGTTGCGTGTAATGCATCATCAACTCTATCCTTCTTCTCTTTCATTTCAACTTCAGTAGCTGCACCTATATGTAGGATAGCAACACCACCAGAAAGCTTAGCAAGTCTTTCTTGCAATTTCTCTTTGTCGTAATCTGAAGTAGTAGACTCAACTTGTGCTTTTATTTGAGCAATTCTTGCAGTGATATCTGCTTTTTTGCCTGCACCGTTAACGATAGTAGTGTTGTCCTTATCGATGTTGATTTTTTCTGCAGTTCCTAGGTATTCTAAAGTTGCATTCTCCAACTTGTAACCTCTTTCTTCAGATATTACAGTTCCACCAGTTAATACAGCAATATCTTCTAACATTGCTTTTCTTCTGTCACCAAAACCAGGAGCTTTAACGGCAGCGATTTTCAGCGCACCTCTGATTTTATTAACCACTAGTGTAGCAAGTGCTTCACCATCAATATCTTCAGCGATTATCAATAGAGGTTTACCTGTTTGAGCAGCTGCTTCTAGTATAGGTAGTAATTCCTTCATAGAAGAAATCTTCTTATCATAGATAAGAATGTAAGGAGTGTCTAACTCAGCTTCCATTTTATCTGCGTTGGTAACGAAGTATGGAGAAAGATATCCTCTATCAAACTGCATACCTTCAACAGTTCTAACTTCAGTTTCTGTTCCTTTTGCTTCTTCAACAGTGATTACACCGTCTTTACCCACTTTGTCCATTGCATCAGCGATCATTTTTCCTATTTCGCTGTCATTGTTGGCAGATATCGTACCTACCTGAGCAATTTCATTTGAATTCTTAATGGGTTTTGATTGAGCTTTAAGATTCTCAACAACTGCTTTAACTGCTTTGTCAATTCCTCTTTTCAAATCCATAGGATTCGCACCAGAAGCCACGTTTTTAATTCCGTGTGCAAATATTGACTGAGCTAAAACTGTAGCTGTAGTTGTTCCATCACCAGCATCATCAGCAGTTTTAGAAGCCACTTCCTTCACAAGCTGTGCGCCCATGTTCTCTACTGCATCTTCTAACTCAATTTCTTTAGCAACTGAAACACCATCTTTTGTTACTGTTGGAGCACCAAATTTCTTGTCCAAGATAACGTTTCTTCCTTTGGGTCCTAGCGTTACTTTTACAGCATTCGACAATTTGTCGACACCTTTTTTTAGTCTATCTCTAGCGGATAGATCGAAAATTATTTCTTTTGCCATTTTTATGGATTGTTTATTTTGTGATAAAATTTAATTAGAATTCAAAGTTTACAGAATTGCAAAGATGTCTGATTCTCTCATGATCAGATATTCTTTTCCGTCAACAGTGATTTCAGTTCCTGCATATTTGCCATACAAAACCTCATCACCAGCCTTAACAGTTAATGGCTCATCTTTTTTACCATTACCGATTGCTATTACTTTACCTTTTTGGGGTTTTTCCTGAGCAGTATCAGGGATAATGATACCTGATGCTGTTTTTTCTTCAGCAGCAGCAGCTTCAACTAAGACTCTGTCTGCAAGTGGTTTGATGTTTACTTTTGACATTTTATTATATGATTTGAATTTAAATTAATTACTCTTCGACCTTTAGCGTCAGTTTTTGTGCCAAGTTATTCTTTGCAGTTTTTGCAATACAATAGCAGTCAATTAGACAGTATTTTGGGCCTATGGCAAGCTTCATGACAGATTTTTGTAAATTTTGTCATGGCAAGATGTCAGTTGTCTTGATAAGGAGATTAATAATTTGTAAATTTTGTTTAGAACAAATATGAAATAGCATGCAAACTTTGAATAATGAGTGGCTTACTGATGGTCTGGTAGATTTTGAATATAAGAAGTATATTCTTTTGGCCTATTTCAAAAGTGTAAAGCAATCATTCAATAAAGTAGAGCTTTATCCTTTTATGGCGGATATGGTTATCCATTATAATAATCTCATAAGCCTTAAGGTAGGGAAGGAGTCATTGAAAAATCAATTTCCACAAAGCCTGGCCGGTATAGACGCCAATAAGCTGAAGTTGATCTATAAGCAAATGGTGGCTGATGATGAAATAATGAAGGAGCTAGGGGAGATTGTAGAATATGCCATTCCAAAATTTAAGGAGACATTGGGTGAAGGGAAGGAAATCTACGATTTCGTTGAAAAAAACTGTGAGATTTCTCCAGTGGGTATGATTCCACTTTATACTGATGAGGGTTATTTCTTCCTTGGAAATTCTGGAAAGGATATTACTGTTCACCGATTTCAAGTAATGCGTTTTGAAGCACCAGATCAGAAGTTTAGAGGAATCAACACTACTTTTATATCGAATATAAGTAAAGGCCTTGGTGAGTCGTTTGAATCTTTAAAAATAGGATTGATAAGAAAATTTAAAGACCTCCCAAACCCTGCTACCTATTTAATTATGTCTAAAATGAGCTTTCCTTATGATGCGACCTTGGTGCCAATCGCTAAAAGATTACTTATTAAATATATTTCAACTACTTAGTTTACATACAGACAAAAAAAATGCCTTGCTAAAGAACAAGGCATTTTAAATATGTCTTAATTTAAATTAGTTGATGCTGTCAGTACCAGATTGTTCTGAATTCTCCGTAGCATTTTCAACTCCCCCAAGGTCTAGTGCAGGGGCACTTTGTGATTCCTGAGCCCTGTCAATAAATTGATCACCTTGATTGGCGGTGGTTTTTATAAGGCTAGTACTCAATGAAAGTGCAAAGATGGCAATCATAAATCCCCAAGTCAATTTTTCAAGAAGATCCCCTGTCTTTTTTACACCCATCATGTTGCTGGCTCCAGAACCACCAAATTGGCTTGTTAAGCCTCCACCTTTAGAATTTTGAGCTAGTATAACTAAAATCAAAAGTATACTGGCCAATATTATTAAACTTAAAATTAATGTAAACATCTATTTTCTTATTTAGTCAATTCTTCAATTTGAGCTGCAAAGTAAGCCTTTTTTTGTGGAAACTTCCAAATTAATTTCTTATAGATGTCTATCGCCTTTTCTGTTTTACCTTGCTCGACCAATATAAGGGCCAGATTTTCTGAAACAAGGTCCTCACCAAACTTTGTGCTTGCTATTGAAAGGTCTTCTTGATCACCCACTATTGCAGTAATAGCTTTTGAACTTATACTTGGTTTTTTGTCTATAAATTTGTCTATAATCTTTATCTGTTCCTTTAAAGGGGCTTTTTTGACTGCCTTGGACTTAATCTCTGGCTTTTTTTTTGGTACTATTTTCTTAGCAGCACTTTTCTTTTCAGCTACTTTTTTCGATACAGCAGATTTTGTGGTTTTAGTAACTTTAGTTTTACTTGCTTTGACTGCTTTGACTGCTTTGACTGCTTTGGTTGGCTTAGGCTTAACCTTTTCCTTTATAGAAGAAACTACTGCTTTTTTTGTGGCGGCCGCCTTTTTAACAATCTCTACATCTTTATTTTTAAGGGTACGTTTTACTTTTGTTTGTTCTTTTTCAGATGGTTTTACTGGAGATTTCTCCAGCCATTCCATATAATTGGATTTACTAGCTTTTAGCTCATTTAAATTTGCCCAAACCTCATTTCTTAACTCATCATTCTCTGATATTTTTGAATCATCGATAGTAATTTTTACCTGTGGCTGTTGGTTAATTTTAAAAACAGGCTCTTCCGGCTTCTTGTCGCTCTCGGTAATTTTTTGTACCTCCTCTTTTACTGAAGCAGTAACATTGGAGATTGGTTCTTTAACTGCTGCCTTTTGAGTAGCATTTTGAACATTCTTGCTATCTCCTTGAATAAAGTTTTTTAAAACTTGCCTGTCTGTAGCGTACATAGCTGCATAACTCAGTGTATTTTGAGCGATTGCAGTTTTTGCACTTATATTAGCTTTGGCTACCAATGTGTGCAGAATCTGACTGTATGGGTACTGCTTCACCATCGCATGTAATTCCTCACGGTCAGGTGATGAAATCTCATGACTATTATTTAGTAAGTGGCTGAGTTTCTGTTTGTTCAAAGTAGCTGATTAACGAATTTACGTTTAATGCAAGTCAGTAAAAATATATCAAAATTTACCAATTGGCAACCGAGGCATTGAATATATCCAAAATAATCTTATCGTATATCTGCTCAATTAAGTCATTTTCTACTGTTGTGAGTGATTGATTACTGTCATAATCTTCATACCATGAATATTTCTTATTTTCGAAATTAAATGCATCGTCTTGGGTGTTAATGTACGTTACATTTATTGTAATAGTTAATCTTGTAAGTGCAGAAAGATCGGCCAACTGATCATTTCCCGATGAGGTAGCTGCTACTGGTGAAATTCTATAACCTACTACTGAGCCTTCAATTTGTAACTCACCATCATCTCGCACTAATGCCAAATTGGTATTTTGTTGGTAATAATCCCTAATTTTATTGGTAAATGTTTGTGCCAAATCAGGAGGACCACCCTCAGCTTCATTATAAAAATTTTGGATGGAAATAGTTTCTGCGGTAATAGCCACCCCGGTGAAAGAATAAATCCCACAACCAGCAATCACGGTCAATAAGCTTACCGACAATATAAGTCTATAGATCTTCGAGTTCATATTGTTTGATTTTACGGTAAAGGGTTCTTTCTGATATGCCAAGATCCAAAGCTGCGTATTTCCGTTTATTCTTATTTTTAGCAAGTGCTTTTATAATGAGTTCTTTCTCCTTTTTTTCCAAGGAGAGCGATTCCTCCTCTTCAGTAACATGTGTAATATCTTGTATTTCCTCAGCGTCAGTGTCCTCCTCATAAACATCGGAATCTTCAGAAGATGATTTGTAATTTAATAAAACGGGTTCATCCTTTTGCGGTCGTGGCTTAACTGATGCCGTATCAATATTTTCAAATAGACTTCTATGATCATCGATAATGTCTTTACTTGGTGCATCACTTTGCATGGCCTCTAAAACAAATTTCTTCAGATCATTCATATCCTTCTTCATATCAAAAAGCACTTTGTATAATAAATCGCGTTCTGATAAACTTTCTTTTTCTTGATTTCTATACAGTGCTGGCAAACTGGTATTTTGTGAAGGCAGATATTGTGCCATTTGTTCAGCATTTATTTCTTTATTTTCAGTTGACAGTACTGAAATTTGCTCAACAATGTTTTTTAATTGACGAATATTACCTGGAAAGCGGTACTTTAATAATAGGGCCTTAGCATCGTCCACTAGCGTAATTGGTTTAACTCGATATCGCTCGGCAAAATCAGAAGCAAACTTTCTGAATAATAAATCGATATCATTACCACGCTCTCTGAGAGGGGGGACATATATAGGTACAGTACTTAATCTGTAATATAAATCTTCACGGAATTTTCCGTTATCTACATTTTTAATAAGGACAACATTGGTGGCAGCCACTACTCTCACATCAGTTTTTTGAACTTTAGATGAACCAACTTTGATAAACTCACCATTTTCTAAAACTCTTAATAGCCTCGCTTGAGTAGCTAGGGGCATTTCCCCAATTTCATCAAGGAAAATGGTACCTCCGTTAGTCACTTCAAAATAGCCTTTCCTAGCTTCATGTGCACCTGTAAAGGAGCCTTTTTCATGACCAAAAAGCTCTGAATCAATGGTGCCCTCAGGTATAGAGCCACAGTTGATTGCTATAAATTGATTATGCTTTCTGGGACTTAAATGATGAATGATCTTACTGAAAGATTCCTTTCCACTTCCACTTTCACCTGTAATGAGTACCGACATATCTGTAGGTGCTACCTGTGCAGCTACTGTAATAGCGTGGTTGAGCAAATCTGAATTGCCAATAATACCGAACCGTTGTTTGATGCTTAGTAATTCCGAATCTAACATTAATTAGTCCCTCCTTCAACAATGCTTCCTAAAAGTGTCGCTGGTGTGCATTCCTCAACCAAAACATCTACATATTCTCCTTTTTTGTGCCCTTTCCCTTCGAAAATAATCACCTTATTAGCTGAATTTCTACCTTGTAGACGGTCTTCAGAACGTTTGGAAGCTCCTTCAATAAGCACTTGATGGACAAGCCCTAAATCTCTTTTGTTTCTGTTCATTGATGTTTCTTGCTGTTTTGTGATAATTTCACTCAACCTCCTTTTTTTGGTTTCAAGTGGCACATCATCCTCATATTTCTTTTCAGCTAGGGTATTTGGCCGTTCACTATAATAATACATATAAGAAAAATCATACTGAACGTAATCCATTAATGTCAGTGTGTCCTTATGATCAGATTCTGTTTCTGAACAAAAGCCAGAAATCATGTCTGAGGAAATTCCACAATCTTCACCTAAAATCCTTCGTATCGCATCTATTCGATTTATATACCACTCACGATCATAAGTCCTATTCATCATTTCTAAAACTCGACTATTTCCACTTTGAACTGGAAGGTGAATGTAATTGCAGATATTATCATATTTTTTTATGGTATGCAATACCTCATCAGTGATATCTTTCGGGTGTGAAGTAGAAAAGCGCACACGCAACGTTGGATCAACTTGAGCAACCATTTCTAGAAGGTTAGCAAAATTAACCACTTCACTAATCTCAGATTTTTCCAGTTTAGCCTTGTTGTTGATTTCAGCAGACCATTTGTAAGAATCTACATTTTGACCAAGTAACGTAACTTCTCTATATCCTTTTTCGAACAAGTCTTTTGCCTCGTTTATTATAGAGTGTGGATCGCGGCTTCTTTCTCTACCTCTGGTGAAAGGTACAACACAGAATGAACACATGTTATCACAACCTCTCATTATTGAGATAAAGGCAGTCACTCCATTAGAGTTAAGTCTTACTGGGCTGATATCGGCATAAGTCTCTTCTCTGGATAAAAACGTATTCACCGCTCTTTCTCCGTTGTCCACTTGCGCTACCAATGCTGGTAAATCTCTGTAGGCATCCGGACCTACCACCATATCTACAATTTTCTCTTCATCAAGAAGGTTGCTTTTTAGTCTTTCTGCCATGCAGCCCAAAACGCCAATCATGATATCAGGACGTTTTTGTTTTTTCTTTAACGCATTAAAAAATTGAAGTCTTTTTCTTACAGTTTGTTCCGCCTTGTCCCGGATAGAACAAGTATTTATAAATATTACATCAGCTTCTTCAGCAATAGATGTTGTGTCAAATCCATTTTCTGCCATTATGGAAGACACTATCTCACTGTCAGAGAAGTTCATGGCACAGCCGTAACTTTCTATATATAACTTTCGGTTTTTACCAGTATTCGAATTTTTTGAAACCTGGATGGTTTCACAGGCTTCTGCATCTTCCTGACCAGTTAATATATCTAAATCTTCAATTAAATTATTCATGCAAAATTTCAAATTACAAAACTCATGCAAAGGTAATAAGAACGAGAGAAAGTGACATTATGTCAGTTATTATTTTCGCCTTGAAATAGGGAAACTATTGCTTCTGCTTTAAGTAAACATTCCTCATATTCAAGTTCGGGGATAGAGTCATACGTAATTGCACCACCAACCTGAAATGAGCAGGTTTTTTCATTGGCATTGTAAAGAATGCTTCTGATGACAACATTAAAATCAAAGTCCCCATTGGGAAGGAAATAACCTACACTTCCAGAGTAGAGTCCTCTTTTTGATTGCTCATATTTTTCAATGAGCTCCATGACTTTTATCTTTGGAGCTCCGGTCATGCTCCCCATTGGGAATGCATTTTTTATGGCATCCACACTATGAATGCCATCTTTAAGCTTACCAGTGATTGTCGAGATCATTTGATGAAGTTGGTTGAAAGTATAAATCCCGAACATTTCCTCCACTTTTACGCTACCCGCTTTACAGCTACGTGCAAGATCATTTCTTACTAAATCTACAATCATCATATTTTCAGCCAGTTCTTTCTCGTTGTTTTTAAGTTCATTTTTAATAAATTCATCCTCCATTTCAGTGTCACCTCTGCGAGCAGTACCTTTAATGGGTTGTGCAATTAATTGATCTTTACTTTTCTTTAAAAATCGTTCTGGACTTGCACACATGAGAAAATGATCATTGCATTTATATAAAACTGAAAAAGGAGTAGGTGACACTTCTATCAACTTCATAAATGTCTTGACAGGATCTAAATCCACATTATCGGCTAGGAATTCCTGACAATAATTAATTTCATAAATATCACCCTCAACAATATGGTTTATAAGTTGATTAACTGTTTGAATATAATCTGGCTTTGGAATTACAGGTTGAAAATCAATTTTATAAAAATTCTCCTTCTTAGGACATTCAGTATTTATTATGGTTTGATAGATGTCTTTTGGATCGCTAAAACTTTCGATTATAATATTAGTATCGAAATGGATAATGTTTTCAGGAATATAGAATTCAATGTTTTCAAAATTGATTTTATCGCGATTATTACTACTTAAATTTTCGAGTTGATTTTTAAGATCATAGGAAAAATGACCAATCAAATAGTCGTTCTGCTTATCAATAAATCTTTTTAGGGTGTTGAAATCATCAATTCCATCAAAAGAGATATTTTTGTAAATACCAACTGTGAGAAAATGTTTGAATGGGTGAAATGGATAGATGTATTTGTTTGGACAGAAATAATTAAATGATTGATATTGAGTTGCCCAACATAGCGCTTTTTTAATAAAGCTCTCCTTATCCTGAACGTCAAATTTTCCTTTATTCCTTACTTTCATGATATAAAAAAAGGGAACTGGTTAACCAATTCCCTACTTAAGGTATTGAGTAGTTTACAAATTACTAGCCTCTACAACAATGTTAAAACCAACGTTTACCGTATTGTATATAAATTTATCTTTGGCCTTATTTACGACTCCTGCCTCATCATTGTATTTAAGATCCCAGAGTGTTCTGTCAATATTGAATTTAGCCTTAGCCATAATTTTCTCATCTTCAAATTTTACATTGGCCGGGAATGAGATACTCAATGTTTTACCTCTCATAGTAAGGTTGCCAGTGATTTTATGAGTTGGTGAAGCTACTATATGTTCGGCAGCGGAAGCTGGTTTGTTTTCTGAATCGTACTCTTCTTTAATTTTAACCGCTTCTTCCGGGCTAAATAGGTCAACTGAAGTAATCGTAAATTCTGCCATTGGGTAGTTAGCCGCATCAAAAAAATCATCAGACTTTAAATGGTTAATTAGTTTGGCTTGCATTTCTTCATTGTTAACTAAGTCGAGGTTTTTTATTCCGTTAATGTCAATTTTAATTGAACCCCCAACGATTTTATTGTCTTCCATGGATATTGATCCTTCTTTAATGGGTATTATTCCATGATGCTTACCAGAGGGTTTACTACCAATCCATGTAACTTGACTGACTTTTGTATCTATGGCAAATGATTTAGAACCAACTACATTTTCAACGGTTCTTGCTTCTGAAACTACTGCATCTGCACCTTCGTGTTTTGATCCGCAAGCTGATATTAATATTGAGAAGCTCAATAATCCAAAAAATTTCAGATTCTTCATTAGTTTAATGTTAGTTCGTATTATTATTTTATTTAATTTGTTTATTCATGTTTACCAAATTTAGCAAGGAATAAAATAAAATCTAAATTGATATTTTAAATGGCTCTAATTAAAACCGTAAGAGGCTATTCACCAACATATGGCTCCAATTGTTTTTTTGCTGACAATGCTACTATTGTAGGCGAAGTTACAATGGGTGACAATTGTACTGTATGGTTTAATGCGGTAGTAAGAGGAGATGTTCATTCTATCAAAATTGGCAACAATACTAATATTCAGGATGGGGCAATTATTCATTGCACCTACCAAAAGGCCAAAACTGTAATTGGTGATAACGTTTCCATTGCACATGGTGCTATTGTGCACGGATGTACAATCGAAGATAATGTATTGATAGGCATGGGGGCGATCATCATGGATGATGCAGTGGTAAAATCAGGCTCAGTGATAGCAGCAGGGGCTATAATATTACCCGGGACTATAGTGGAAGAAAATGCTATATATGCAGGCATACCTGCCGTAAAGGTGAAAAATACAAGTAATCAGATGCTTGAAGTAATTGCCAGAACAGCTCGCAATTATCCAATGTATGCTGAATGGTATAAGGAGTAAATATTCGAAAAAATAAATAAAACTTAATATGAATTTTATAGTAAAACTTCTTTTAACTGGTTTAGCGGTTATTATCACCTCTTATTTATTAGATGGTGTTTATATCGAAGGTTACTTTGCAGCTATAATTGTAGCAGCAATATTGGCCATACTAAATGCGGTAGTAAGGCCACTTTTAATTATACTAACTATACCAATTACTGTTTTCACGTTGGGGATATTCCTTTTAGTAATAAATGCTATTATTATATTAATGGCCGATTATCTCATACCTGGCTTTGAAGTAGATGGTTTTTGGTGGGCGTTATTATTTAGTATAATTCTGGCAATAATTAACTCTATTTTCGAAAGCTTTGCCCGAAAGAATTAGAAAAAGATAAAAGGAGGTACAAAATTGGATTTAAGACATTTTTGTATTAATTTATTTCACCATTGATGACAAAATAAACAGTAATGCCAACAATAAATGAAGGATTCAATCCGGAAAGGATAAAACAATACAAAACCAAGATAGATAAACTTGGTAAAAATTATATAGTGATATCTTCTGATGATAACTCTGAGGAGTATATAAATTTTAATTTTATAGGATTTTACAAAGGTAAAGAGGTTATATATGATGCTGTAATGTATACTCTAAGGTTACATCATTTAAGTGAAGTATATGAAGTGGCTGAACATAAAG
The DNA here is from genome assembly GCA_048268855.1 of Fulvivirga sp. Lineage (GTDB taxonomy): Bacteria > Bacteroidota > Bacteroidia > Cytophagales > Cyclobacteriaceae > Fulvivirga. Next base: position 12,216 of record JBLWUR010000010.1, on the reverse strand, counting down.
CGGCTCAACATTTTCCTGAATTTAAAAAAATTAAATACAATGAAGATGAAAATGGAGACCTTGCCTTATTGGATGATATGGAAGAGGAAATTGGGCTTTTTATTGCTGAAGCAATAATGGAGATAGAGGAGGAAGAGGAAGTAAAGGTTAAGGAGCACGTTGAAGTGGATCCAAATATAGACTTTGGTGTCGGTCTTGATATTGGTTTAAATGTAGATGTAATCACGGACGAGGTGATTCAAAAATTTGTTACTGAGTTCAATGATGATACGTTGAAGTTAGACGATGTATTATACACTTTTGAAACTCAAGACGAAGAAATGACAGAATAAATGCATATTCGAGGGGAAAAGGAGAAGTTTAGAAGAGGCGTAAGATATACTTTCTCATTTATTGCACTTATTTGGCTTGTAAAATTAATTGAATTTTCTTTCAGTCTTGATTTTGGGTCACTGGGTATCCTTCCAAGAACATTACACGGCTCAATAGGTATTTTCACTAGTCCTCTAATTCACGGTGGTGCTCTGCACTTACTATCCAATACCTTTCCATTATTATTTTTAGGTCTGGGGTTGTTTTATTTCTACGATCGAATAGCAATTGCTGTAGTAATCCTAATTTATCTAATGACAGGATTTTGGGTTTGGTTAGCCGCTCGTGACGCTTACCATATTGGGGCAAGTGGCATTGTCTACGGGCTTTTGACTTTTCTATTATTTAGTGGATTTTTTAGAAAGGATACTAAAACGTTAGCGATTTCATTTTCTATCTTAATTCTTTATGGGGGCTCTTTTTTTGCAGGAATAATACCAAATAGACCAGGTATTTCATGGGAGTCTCATTTGATGGGAGCAGTAGCTGGTATATTTTGTGCCGTATATTTCAAAAAATCTGATGTAGTTAAAGAAGTGGAAGAAATTATTGATCAGCCAAACACCAAGTATAACTACACCTATTTAACTAAGCCTAGCAGACTTAGTAAAACGGGTATTAGCTACCATTATATTATTAAAAAAGGAGAAAAAGAGGATGATGTGAGCAATACTTGTTGAATTTAGTTAGTTAATCATCTCTTTCTTTATTTAATTTGCGCCTTTAAAAATTAAAAACATAAAAAGGTGAAAAACATTTCTTTAGTTCTAAATGCTATTTTGATAGTTGCTGTTGGTGTACTGTACTACCTTCATTTTTCTTCAACAAGTAATACAACAGAGGGTACCAAGTTGGCAGCAACTGGTGGGGGTGATTATTCTGTAGTTTACATTAATTCTGACTCAGTTTTGACTAATTATCATTTCTTTAAAGATATACAAGCAAGACTTCAAGAAAAGGGTAATAAACTTGAAAATGAGTATCAAAACAGAGCACAAGGACTACAGCAAGAAGTAAATGACTACCAAAGGACGGCTTCAAATCTAACTATTGGCCAGGCTAAAGCTTTAGAGGAAAATCTTCTTAAGAAACAGCAAAACCTCAGATTATATCAGGAGAGCCTTTCACAGGAGTTGATGAAAGAAGAAGCCAAAATGAATCAACAACTTTATAATAAAATAACTGCTTATTTGAGCGATTATAGTTTGCAAAATGGAATTGATCTTGTAGTAAAATATAATCAAGGCAGTGATGTTTTATATGCCAACAAAGGGATGGATGTTACTGATATCGTAGTGGAGGGTTTAAACACTAGTTACAAATCAGAGTTATCCGGAAAAACCAACGCAATAGATTCAGTTAAGAATAAATAATAAAGCTTATTAATTTAACTAATAAGCTGTAAGTGAGGGACTTTTGTTGTTTTTTAAGCTAGGTATTAATATCTTACTGCATTATTAATATCTATTTTTTAAGCTAACAGATGTTAAAGGCCTTATTTTTAGCACTGAATGTTCGTCCTGACGAAGAAAAGCAAGTACTTTTATTGCTTGGGCAAGGTTTTTTCATGGGCGTATTCCTTGCGACTTTTCAAATTTCTGCCGAAACCCTTTTTCTTAGTAGACTAGGAGAATATCTAAAAGAGGCTATATTATTTTCTGGATTTATGGGAATTGTAACCACTGGTTTATTTTCCTATTTACAGAGTCGGATATCCTTTGGGAAATTAGCATTGGGTAACCTTTTTATTATACTACTTCTCACAGCACTAATTTACTCAGCTTTTAATTTTGCTGAACCATCCTTCCAAGACTATATAATATTTCTGATGTTTTCGCTGGTGGGGCCATTATTAGCGGTTAGCTTGTTGGGGTTCTGGGGGACATTCGGAAGATTATTTGATTTAAGACAGTCTAAAAGAATAATTGGAGGAATAGATATTGGCCAATTAATGGCTGCAATTATTACCTCTTTTAGTTTCCCATTTCTACAATCATTAATACCTGAAACAACTGACTACCTGTTAATCAGTTGCATCAGTCTTGTTGTTTCTTTTTTGTTTCTTTTGTTAATCACAAGAAGATTCGATTTATCAAAAGCTGAAATTTCAACATCTGTAGAAGAGGCTGATACTGATACCAGTATGAGGGCTTTGGTCAAAAATAAGTATGTACGGCTTTTATCCGTATTTCTGTTATTTTCTATGGTCACTTTCACATTCATACAGTATTCTTTTCAAGATGTAGTTAAATTACAATATCCTGGTGAAAATGAACTCCGTAATTTTTTGGCAATCTTCAATGGTTCGATTCTAATTCTGGGATTAATCCTACAAACCTTTGTGAATGATAAAGTGATAAGTGAATATGGACTCAAGGTTTCACTCATGATTTTACCTTTCATCCTCATATTTTTCGCCTTAGGTTCTATTATATCAGGTACAATATTTGGATATACTATGGATTCTGGCAGTAAATTCATTTGGTTTTTCTTGTTTATAGCTCTTACACGTTTGTTTAATTTCTCATTAAGAGATTCCTTGGAAAACCCAACATTCAAATTGTATTTCATGCCATTAGACAATAAGATACGATTTAACATACAGACAAAAGTGGAGGGGGTTGTTAATGAAACCTCAAGATTCATAGCAGGTGCACTTATTCTTGGACTGTCATATCTGACATTTGTTGAATTAATTCATTATTCATATGCACTACTTGTACTTATCACAGGATATTTCTTCGTTATTAAAAGGCTGTACGCAGAATACAGAAATAACATTAAGATTAAACTTGAAAAACAGCAAAGATCCCAATCAGAATTAGCATTAACACTCGGTCAAAAATTAGTCAAGCGTTTGGAAGAATATTTGGTGAATTCTAAGCCAGGTAAAGCAATATTTTCTTTTAAGTTACTTGAAAAAGTAGAGCCGCAGGTGTTACCAACATCGATCAATACCTTAATGGGGCACGGTGTTTCACAAGTACGTGATTTTGCTCAAAATAAGATGAATGAGTTGAAAGGGCTTTCGGTCTCAGAACGATATGTGATTAGCACAAATAATAAAACCGGGCAGTCGGGTAAGCAGGTAGTTAGTGGAAATGACCTCTTATCTTTATTTCAATCAGGTGATATCAGTAAACAGAGGGTGTCTCGTTTGAGTAAATCTGATATTGCTGAGGATCGACAATATGCGGCAGAGCTTCTGGGAAATTCAGATGATGACGAAAATATTTCAATGCTAATCGAATTACTGAATGATATCGAACCAAAGGTGAGGTATGCTGCTATTAAAACAGCTCAAAGGAAGTTTAATCACGAAGTTTTATTATCACTTATAGAAAATTTATCGGATCCCGTATTTAGTGTGCAGGCCGCGAGTGCTCTTACAGTAGTGGGAGGAAAAGCCCTCAACACATTGGACTCTGCATTTTATAAAACAGGTCAAAACACACAGACAATGCTCAAGGTAGTTCAAATTATCGGGCGAATTGGTGGTAATAAAAGCAAGGAACTACTTTGGAGTAAAATGGATTTTCCGGATAAAGTGATGGTGTCACAAATTTTATTCTCCCTTGGTAACTGTGGTTTTCGGGCAAGTATTTCACAAATCCCAAGAATAAAATATGCAATCGAATCGGATATTGAAGATATAGCCTGGAATCTCTCAGCTATTGGAGAAGTAAGTGATGAGCATTTCGGGAAGGAGATTAAAAAAGCTTTGTTTGAGGAGATTGATTTTGACGTTGACCACATCTATATGCTTCTGTCAATGCTTTACGATGCTCAATCTATTCAATTGGTCAAAGAAAATATTGAAAGTCAGACAAGCGAGGGAGTTACTTATGGGATAGAACTGCTTGACGTTTTTTTATCGGACGATTTGAAGCAGAGAATCATTCCAGTTTTAGATGATCTTTCTCATGTCGAGAAAGCTAAAAAATTGGAGATTTACTATCCTAGAGAGCGTCTTGATAATAAGATGGCACTAAAGTTTTTACTAAACAGAGACTTTTCACAAACTAATAGATGGACCAAAACATGTATTCTTCATCAAATTGGATTATTAAAAATCAGAGAATTTTACTTTGATCTGGTGGCTAATCTTTTCAATCCAGATTTGCTAATTCGTGAGATGGCAGCATGGTCATTATACCAAATAGATCCCTCCGCTTATGAGGAAAATGTGGATAGGCTGGAGTTGCAAGCTAAAAGGCATTTAGATGGGTTAATTAAGGCGAACAGGGTTGATAATGCTAGATCATTGAGATTTGATAAAGTAATGTTTCTCAAAAATATTGATGTTTTTGAGAACATAATTGGGTTGGTAATGGCTGATTTAATTGACATTACTGAAGAAGAGTTTTTAAAAGAAGGCCAGACACTTTCTATCGATGACCATTATAATGATAATTTTTATATCGTGTACAAAGGTTCATTCAACTTATATGAGAATGGGGAAATTAAGGGGAAAACTAGGGAGGGAGAGTTTATTGGAGAAATGATAAGTACCGAGAATTATTTAAAATCAAATCTGATCATTGCCCTTACCGATTCGGTAGTTCTGAAAATAAAGAAAGATGGTTTTTATGACCTACTTGCTGATAATGTTAAATTGGCTCACGAAATAATTGAATATGTATAGCTATTGCCATTTTAATTATATAAGCAATAGTTTTTGCTTTTTAGACTGTAAAACCTTTATTTTAAGTAGTTTAGTATTATTTTTTACTCCATTTCCCGAATTTTTTAAACTGTACATTGTCTTCCTAGTATGTTAAATTATGATCTTCATATGCGCGAGCAGGAGTTGGAACAGGAGGAATTCAATGTTCATGGGAATACCTTGCTAAAAAATCCGTTTCCTGGCCTGCGACCTTTCGGAATTGATGAAAGTCATTTGTTTTTTGGTAGAGAGAGTCAAGTTGACGAAGTTTTGGTCAAACTGGCCAAAAATCGATTTGTGACTCTTATGGGCTATTCTGGTAGTGGAAAGTCCTCACTGATATATTGTGGTTTGATTCCGGTGGTGTATGGTGGGTTTATGACTGCTGCAGGCCCAAATTGGAATATTGTTACGACAAGGCCAGGTACATCACCTATCAATAATCTCGCTAAATCCATATTATTTAGTGAGGGGATAACAAACTATAGTTCTGAAGAATCCTCAGTAAGAAGAAGGGTTTTATCCTCTGTATTAAGGAGTAACTCGCAAGGGCTAGTTGAGTCTTTAACTAAACTTTACAGGCAAACCGGTCAAAACACATTAATTTTTATTGACCAATTTGAAGAACTATTTAGGTATGGTGATTCGAGTAATGAAGGAGCTGAAGAGGCCAGACTTTTTGTAAATCTATTATTAGATGCTTGTCAATCTGCTGATGCGCCTATTTACATTGCTGTTACAATGCGATCTGACTATGTCGGTGAATGTGCCAAATTTCCCGGTCTAACTCAAATGATTAACGAGAGTAACTATCTCGTTCCTCAAATGACTCGTGAACAAAAGCGTATAGCAATTGAAGGACCTGTATCTGTGGGAGGGGGTACTATATCTAAAAGACTTCTAAAGCGCCTGTTAAATGAAATCGGGGACAATCAAGATCAATTACCCATCCTTCAGCACGCACTTATGCGTACTTGGGATTATTGGCTAAAGAACAGAGAGGAAGATGAACCTATAGATATAGGACACTACAATGCTGTTGGAAAAATAGCAGAAGCACTTTCTCAACATGCTAATGAAACGTTTGATGAGTTAAACCCTAGGGAAAAGGAGATAGCCGAAATTCTGTTCAAATCTTTAGCAGAAAAAAATACCAATAATTTTGGAATGCGAAGACCTGTTAGGCTTGGCATAGTCTCTGAATTGGCTGAGGCCACTGATGATGAGGTTATTTCTGTAGTGGAAAAGTTTAGAGCTTCGGGGCGATCATTTCTTATGCCTCCTATTGGAGTGGAGTTGAATGCAGACTCTATTATTGAAATTTCTCATGAAAGTTTGATGCGTATCTGGACTAGGCTCAAAGCTTGGGTAGATGAGGAACACGAATCAGCACAAATGTACAAAAGACTGTCTGAGGCAGCTGCAATGTATCAGATTGGTAGGACAGGCCTTTGGAGACCACCAGATTTGCAACTTGCCCTCAATTGGCAGAAAAAACAAAAACCTACAAGAGCCTGGGCTAGAAGATATGATGAAGCATTTGAAAGGGCAATAGTTTTTCTTGACACAAGTAGGATTACCTATGAGGCTGAACAGAAAAATCAAGAGATGCTTCAAAAGCGTCTGCTTAAGAGGACTAAGGTTGTTGCAGTTGTATTGGGTATAGCTGCGGTAATTAGTATTCTTTTCTTTGTTTACGCTATTACTCAGAGTATAGAGGCTAATAAGCAGAAAGAAATAGCAATCTTGGAAAATTTAGAGGCCCAAAAACAAAAAGGTTTGGCTGAAGAACAGCGCGATATAGCCCGTAAGGAAACAATAAGAGCGGACGAACAGAGATTACGAGCGGAGGCATCAGAAAGTAAAATGAGGGAGGCTCTGGAAGATGCGAAAGAACAAAGGTTGATCGCTGAAAGGCAATCGCAAATTGCCAATGAACAAACTGATATTGCAACACAGCAGAAAAACTTGGCACAAGAAGCCCTTGTAAAAGCTAATTCTGAATATAATAGAGCTGAAAGAAACTATAGTCAGGCACAAAAACTACTTTATCAGTCCGTGGCTCAGTCTATGGCTGTTAAATCTTTGGCCATTGAAGATAGCGACCTCAAGGGTCTTTTAGCTCAACAAGCCAATTCTTTTTATACGGAGTTTGATGGCAGAAAATATGATCCTTATATATATAATGGGCTTTATTCTGCTATGGCACAGATTAAAGGCAAGGATTATAATACAATAAAAGGACTTCATCGTAATTCAGTAAGATCAATAATATTTAACAGTAGTGGTACCGCATTTTATTCGACCGGTACTGAAGGAAAAGTAATTAGTTCTTCAATGTCAAATTTCAATGATCACAGTACTCTATTTAGTAATAAATTTCCAAATAGAGTGCTGGAGATAAGTAGTGATGATAAATATTTAATTAATGCCAGTGATTCATCATTCATTCAGGTATATAATATGAGCACAGGTATCACTAATAGAGTTACAGGACATAAAGGCTATGTAAATGATTTAAAATTTTTGCCGTCATCCAATACATTTATTTCAGCGGGAAGTGATTTTACATTAAGACAAAGTGATGCTACTAATTTGAGCAGCAAAAAGCTTTTGACTACTTCATCAGAATTAAAATCAATTGATGTTGATTTGGTTGGAGACTTATTAGTTGGAGGTAGTATTGACGGAAAGTTATTGTTATACAACCTAAAAACCCAAAAGGAACAATTACTATATGATGATCCTGGCAATCCAATACATGCCGTAGCATTTAGCCCTGATGGAAAATGGATACTCACTGGTGATGAAAAAGGAATTGTGAAGATTTTTGATTTAAATTCCAGAAACATAATTAAGGAGCTTACTGGACAGAAGGGAAGAATAAGCTCGGTGACATTTAGTCCGGACGGGAAATTAATAGCTGCTGGTAGCTTTGATAAAACAATTGAGATGTGGGTAGTGTCAGAACTAGATGAATTACCAATTAGAATGACAGACAATGATGCTTATGTATGGGATATAAAATTTACTGCCGACTCAAAGTATATTATGTCAGCATGTGCTGATGGTGATATTAGAATTTGGCCTACTGACCCTGGCATGATTGCTCAGGACATGTGCAAAGAGATGAAGAGAAATTTGACCGAAGAAGAATGGAAAACCTATGTAGGTAATGATATTCCATATAGGAATACCTGTATTAATTTACTATTAAACGACTATTAAGACTTATGATTAGATTTTGTCTCATAGTCACTTTACTACTGGGCACTTTATGTCCTACTTTTGCACAAAGGCCCTCGTGTTCTGAATCTTTGGAGCAAGCAAGACAAAACTTTGATGCAGGTCATCTCTATTCAATTCCATCAATATTAAAGCCTTGTTTGGATAATGGATTTAATCGAACACAAAAAATAGAATCGTATCTGCTTCTTACTCGTACTTATTTACTTATAGATGATCCGATAAGTGCAGAAGATAGTTATCTAAAACTTTTAAAACTGGATCCAGAATATAAACTGGATCCAGAGAGGGATCCTGTGGATGTAGTTTATTTAAATGAAAAATTCAAAACCACACCCATATTCGTTTTTTATGCAAAAGTAGGAGCAAATTCTTCAAATGCTTCCGTTATTGGAAATTTTGGAGTGGATAACACCAGTAGTACAAACGAAAAATACAGATCAGGTATCGGATTTAATGTAGGCGCTGGTAGTGAGTTAAATTTCAGTGATCATTTCAGCATTGGTTTGGAAATTAATTTCATTTCTAAAAAATATGAATACACCAACGTTTTATTTGGAGGAGATCAGCAAATTTTTATTGAAAAACAATCATTAATTGATATCCCTCTATTTTTAAAGTACAGAATATCTTTCGACAAACTTTATCCTTTTGTTTATACAGGACTTTCCTTTCAGTATTTAATAAGTGCCAGTGCTGATGCTACTCTTCAGGATCGTTCCATTACAGGTCAGGAATTTTCGGTTACTGGGCCCAAGGAATCACTTACTGAATTAAGAACCACCTTAAATAGGTTTGGTGTATTTGGGATTGGTTTTAATTATAGAATTGGATATGATTACTTGTTTTTTGATGCGAGGTATTATTTGGGTTTGACCAACATGGTTGATGAAAAGAGACAGTATTCTAGCTCATCTTTACTTTATAAGTACGCCTATGTAGATGATTTCAAAAAAATGAATTCGATTGCTATTTCGGTTGGATATGTTCATCCTATCTATAAGCCACGAAAGATTACTAGTAAAGGAAGTTTTTTCAAAAGATTGTTTAAATAAATGCAAATGAGAATTAAATTTTTAATACTTGCATTGTTGGCTGTTCTTACGCTAGGTTGTGATACAGAAAGTAACGTTGAACCAAGGTTTGAAGAATATTTCATTAAATATTATGGTGAGCAGGGATCACAAGAGGGGGTAGATGTTGAAGTACTCACGGACGGTGGATTTATTTTACTGGGAAATAGTACCGTCAATGGTACTAATAAGCAATTATTTTTAGTTAGAACTGACGCTTTGGGTAATGAAATTTGGTCAAATACTTTTGGAGGACCTGAGGATGATATGGCTAGTGATTTTGCTATTGACGCTTCCGGAAACATTGTAATAGGAGCAACAGTGGAAGAATCAAATGGCGGCTTCACAGATGCAATGATTTATAGAGTAGACCCTATTGGCAATAAGATCGATAGTGCAGTATACGGAACTCCCAACACCAATGAACAAATCAACAGCCTAATGATAACAGATGCTGGGGATATTATTATAGTAGGTAGTACTACTAACGTGGATGTATTGAAACCTGGCTTTAATTCCACGACTGATTTGCATGATATTTATTCGGTAAGAGTAAACTCCAATTTACAGGCAGTGGCAAATAACGAATGGACACAAATATATGGTTTTCCTGGAGATGATTACGGTCAACAAATTGTCGAAAAATCAGATGGTACTTTCCTTTTCTTTGGTACTACCAACAGACCTAGTTCAAACCCACAACAAACAGGTTACAACATGTTTTTATTTCCAACCAATGATCAGGGTTCTGCTACCTCTTCTATTCCATTGCAACTTTATGGCACACTAAATAACGAAACGGCAAGTCAAATGTCTCAGACTTCAAATGGTGGTTACGCAATGATTGGCACTACAAACGGTTCGGAGGGGAATGATATATTTATGGCTAGAATAAGAAGTAATAATGATTTCCTAAGTGCAACCACTTTAAATGCAAATGGAAACGTAACTGGTGCTTCTATCATAGAATCTATAACAGGTGGATTTTTGACGATAGGAACAATTGAAGAAGGGGGAAAAGGGGATATTTTTTTGGCTAGAACCTCCTCTAGCAATGATTGGGACAGGACATTCGGAGGAATTGATAATGACAAAGGGTCAAAAGTAATTCAACTTGATGATGGTTCGATTATAATAGTGGGAACTATTGAATTGGAAAGTCAGACAAAGATGAGTCTAATTAAAACAAACTCAAAAGGACAGTTAATACCGTGATTATCATTAAATTGGTTACTTTTATCGATTAATATTTATTCATAATAACTTACAATATTTGATTCGTAGTTCTACATACTATAATTTAATGAATGGATTGAGGTTTAAATTAATTTTGACGAGTTGTATACTCGTTTTTTCGTTACTTACTTCCGTTATTTCTATAGCCCAATGTGGCTTCACTGGACTTAATCCAAATTATTGTACTTCAGATTCTCCGGTTACTCTAAGTGAAAACGAATCTGGAGGATCTTTTTCTGGACCTGGAATTACTGGAAATACTTTTGATCCCGCTGCAGCAGGGCCTGGGACACACTCCATTGACTATACTAATACAGATTATTATACAATAGACCAGACTGGTACCTATAGTTTTGTTGCTGGAGGTGGTTGGACCAGATTTAACTCAGGTGGTTCAAATCTAGAAGGTACAGATGACTTGGTAAGTGCCGCAACGCCAATAGGTTTCACTTTCAATTTTTTCGGGAATGATTATACCAATTTTTATGCATCTTCAAACGGAAACATTGGTTTTACCTCTTATTCAGAGGCAGGGGGTTTTTCTAGCACAGGTATAACAGATACCTCAGTCCCCAATAACTTCATAGCATTAGCAAGAACTGATCTTGATCCACCGAATAGTAATGGTGCTTATAGGATTCAATATAAGGTTACGGGTGTCTCACCCAATAGAATACTTATTGTAAGCTATCAAGACATTGATAGATATGACGGTGTATCTGGAGCTGATCCAATAACCACTCAGGTAAAGCTATTCGAAACCACCAATGTTATAGAAATTCACTCTACGACTATTTCATCAGTAATTTATGATGCTACATTACAAGGAATTGAAAATTCTACTGGAACTATTGGATTCGTTCCTACAGGAAGAAATAATTCTAATTGGGGTGCTACAAATGATTTTGTGAGTTTTACCCCTTGTACAGATTCTCAGATCGTTACTGTCACAGAAGCTGCAGTGGTAACAGCGGGTGGAGATACAGAAATTTGTGAAGGAGGCTCATATAATATTAAGGCTCCTTCTTCAATTTCCGGTGGTGTCACAGAGGGTACTTGGAGTGCAATTACTGGAGGTTCTGATGGTACATTTGATGGAGGTACTACATGGTCTACATCTACTACCTTTACTCCAGGAGCAACAGATATCTCCAACGGCTTAGTTACATTGAGATTAACTTCTGATGTTCCGGGTGGGGCATGTGGAGCTGTTATTGATGATATAATTTTAACAATAAGTAAAAATCCTACGGTAGCAGATGCAGGTGACAATATATCTCAATGTGCCACTAGTATCTTTACAATGACAGCCAACACACCAACAGAGGGAACAGGGGTCTGGAGCCTTCAAAGTGGAACGGCAACAATTACAAATTTAAATAATCCAACAACTACTGTTACAGGAATTACCGCGGGAAATAGTGCAATAGTCCGTTGGACAATTAGCAATGGTAGTTGTACAGACAGTTTTGAAGATATTACTTTAACAAATGATGTCCAACCGGTAGCCGATGCAGGCACGGGAGGAGATATATGTGGCAAAGACGGAGCAAACCCCTTTACGTTTACAGGTGTAGCGAGTACAGGCAGTGGACTATGGACCAAGACGAGTGGTACTGGTAC
>JBLWUR010000009.1:0-93054 GCA_048268855.1 Fulvivirga sp. | reverse complement strand
TGGTCACTAAACCTTAATATGTTTAATAATGAAGAATCTGAAACTTTAATGAATAGAATAAATCTTATCCTTGAAGTTTTGAATTCAGAAATTAAAGAATAACGAAAGCACAACAATGGCAAAAAGTAATTGCTTGTTCTCGTCTATTTCTGAAAATCTTCACGGATTTTCAGTTTGGTGTGTACTTGAAAAGTTAAGTGCTAAACCACACAACTATTCATAGCCGAGACCGTTAGGTAAAACCATGAAAAACCAAGGAGCAACTGTTGTTATAAGCCATCATATTGTAGATGGAAAACAAGACCAATACGAAGAATGGTTAAATGAAATTGGACCATTATGTAAGGATTCAACTGGATTTGTTGATTGGCAAATAATTCGACCAATTCCTAATTTAACATTTATTTATACTGTCATTATTAGGTTTGACACCATAGTCAATTTAAGAAGTTGGATGGAGTCAAATACTAGAAAAAAATTAATAGAAAAAGTTAAACCTCTCTTTAAAAAAGACGATAATTATCAAATAAATAGTGGACTAGATTTTCTATTCTCACCTATGAATGGAAACACGAAACCACCAGCCAAATGGAAACAATTTCTTATTACTTGGTCTGCAATTTATCCATTATCTATGCTTATACCTGTAATGACTATTCCAGTATTAAGTAAATTAAAAACTACTGAAAATCATTATGTTAATTCTTTAATTGTAACAGGTATAATAGTATTTCTAATGGTCTACCTAGTGATGCCTAATTACACAAAACTGATAAGGAAATGGCTTTATAAATAAGTTGTAGTCATTTTTTGTTAACTTATATTAATCAGAGCTAGTAGTATGCTAAGCTTTACCGTTTATGATACTTGAGGAATGTTGGATAATTATTTCAGTAAATAAGTTTAAATGACACCAATAGGAGAGACTGACTTAAGAGAAATACTAAAGACATTGAGGCCAAAACACAATATTGGTGACTTTGTTTTTTGTGTAGTTGATGACTTGACAAAAGTAAATCCAAAAGACATCATTATGTTTTTTAAGGAGAATGAAGGGAACACAATTATCATCAAAAAGGAGTTGGCTGACAGTTTAAATTTTCAATATTCATTTGTATCCAATTGGATTACCTTGTCCGTACATTCCTCATTAACTGCGGTAGGATTAACAGCTTTATTTTCAAAAGCACTTACCGAGAAAGGGATAAGTTGTAATGTGGTGGCCGCATTTTACCACGACCATATTTTTGTTGATAAAAAGGACATAGAAGAGGCAATGGATACTCTTACTCGACTTTCAGAATAAGATTTAGTGATATTATTGGAAAAACCAACTCCTAGTAAAATGAAAAAAACCTATATTATTCTTGCTTTTACTCTGGCACTCAACAGTTGTACTACCATATATTTCAAACAACCACAACCACAATCCAATGCAGCTTTAAAAAACTTCCCGTTGGAATTTCAAGGTGCCTATATCCCTCAGGAGGAGAACAACCAGGATACCGTGTATATTATGGCTGATAAAATTATCTACCCAGAAACATATGAAAACTTTCTTCCTGTTAGCAGTTTGGATTCAATGGTTAACATTCGTATTGTAGGAGATTCATTGTATAATAGTTTGATCCCTATCAAGCATGGCATCGCTTTTACAATAACTAACGATACATTGCATTATCGATTGGAAACAAAGATTTCAATGAGGTTGTCAGACACGTTGATAATAAAGAAGGAGGGTAAATACCTGGTCTTTAATGAAAAAGAATCGGGAACAGAATATTGGAATGTCTACTTAATTGAAAAACTTGAAAACGAAAATTTAAGGGTTTTAGCCACTGGCAATTTCAAAACAAAAGAACATTTCAACTCAAAACAAAAGTATGATGGCAATCTGAAAGATTTTTATGGCATCACTAACTTTGTTGAACTTGATACGACCAAATATTTAATTGATCCTACGGTTGATGAATTCAGGAAATTAGTAAAAAAGGGTCTTTTTGTTGAAGCGCAAGTTTATTTGAAAATCAGCAATGGTGGTAGTCATTAGGTTAGTGAAAATACCTCTTGTTTGAAAATCATGTCTCCTACAAATCCCTATTCGAAGGCGCTATAATATCTTCCTCTTCAAGCATCTTTCTTATCTTCTTATTCTTGGCCCAAAATTTATCTTTGATTTTCTTAATAGTGCTTTTGTAATCAGGATGCCCGGCCATTTGTAGGAGTATAGGATCTTTATCTAAAAACAACACTATCCAATATTGATAATTATCCTTCTCAGAAAAAGCTTTGAGGTATTTTATACCTTCATCTATATCACCAGTAACAGCAAAGTATGATGAATAAAGTAAGTCTTTGTAGAGTGACTGATCTTTTTCTGCAAACTCAAGAAAGCTGTCATAATATTTCTTCGCTTCCTCCTTTCTCCCAAGCTGCTCTAGCACAAAGCCAACGTTTAAATCCACATTCTCATAAATTCCTAATTGCAATGCAGTTTTAATGGTTATCATTTTATTGTAGTATTTCCATGCTGATTTATAGTCTTTCATGGTATAACAAACTTTGCCAATCTCCTGAATCACATCTATTCTGGTAGTGTCCTTTTTCAGAATTTCAATCAGCGAGTTCTTCGTTCGGTTCAAATCAAAATTTTGAGCAAGCTTGATATATACATACAAGTACTGCGAGATTATATTACTGGGATCGTATGCCAACGATTTCTGAATATAAGTCTCCGATTCATTGATAAAACCCGTTTGGGCAAGTGCGTTACTCAAATGCAAATAGGTATAACTCGAAGTGACTGAGTCCGCGCCAGCTACTGCTGCTTGAATACCCTGCAGGGCATGAATGAGATATTTTTCCGTATTGGGAAGTATCACACCATAAATGTTTGACAGAAAATTATGAACCCATGCCGTGTTTGGATAGTACTCCAAAACTTCCTCAAACGACTCCACTGCCTTATTATAATCACGGATTTGCATATAATATAATGATCTTGCAATCAGGCTTTCTCCCGATTCCGCATCCAGCATCATGGCTTTGTCAGCATAATTTTTTAGCTCTTCTGTATACTTTGGCTCGGCAAGGAAAATATCTAGATAGTAATAAGAGATGGCTATGTATGCGTAAGCATTGGCAAATTGCCCATCTTCCTGAATAGCCTTCTTAAATTGTTCAACACCGGCAGTTAAACCTTTTCCTGATTTATCATTTAACAAGGCTAGTCCTCTCAGATAGTAATCATAAGCCACTAGGTTTTTGGTAGGTATTTTCTCTATTCGTTTTTGTTCTTCAGGAGTAATGATAGCATTGATCTCAGCGGCTATGCTTTTGGCTACCTCACTTTGCAGTTCAAAAACATCTTTAATTTCACGCTTATACCTCTTTGACCATAGATGTTTATCACTAGGCGCTTCAATCAGTTGAATGGTCAACAGAATTTCATTGCCAATCTTCTGACCACTACCCTCAATAAAATAACTCACATTTAACTCCTTTGCTAGTTCCGGAATTGTTTTGGAATTATCTCTGTATTTCTCAACACTCGTCCTGCTGGTTACTTTGATGTCTTCAATCTTTTGGAAATTATCTAAAATGGCCTCCATCAAGCCATTCATAAAATATACATTAGTACTATCAGCACTATCATTTTTGAAAGGTAATACCGCAATAGATTTACTAAGCCCAGTTGGAAATTTTTGCTCATCTTTAGACAACCTAAATAAGACTACAGCCAATAATATCCCAACAATAACTATTACAAAGCCTATAAATTTGATTTTTTTATTATCAACTGTGTTGGGCATTTCAGTAACAGTCTGTTCTTCTTCAAACTGCACTCTACTAGCCTCACCTGGTGTGTAGCCGTACAATTCTCTGAAGCATTTGGTGAAATAGGAAGTACTATTAAAACCAACTTTATAAGATATCTCAGAAACCGTTAATGAGTTATCTTTCAACAGAATCTTGGCTTTGTAGAGCCTTATATTTCTGATCAATATACTTACCGATTCTCCTGTTTCCTGTTTTACTTTTCTGAGCAGGTTTGACCTACTCATATTTATGCTTTCTGCTAATTCGGTTACCCCGAAATTCTCATCCGCTAGATTATCTTCAATAACCGAAACGACTTTCTGAAGAAATGCACTTTTAGGAGTTCGAAAATCTGACATATAATAGGGTAAATGAGGGTACAATAATCGACAATTTAAGTTGAGTTAGAAATAACACTTTGATCTTATTAATAAAAACCGTCATTCAGTGGCATTTGGGCTTGATAAATACCCAAATACCGTTGGAATCTCATCAACCATGAGATCCTCACGCTCTCTTTTGTTATTATCTCACTTGTAAGAGAGATCAGGATGCGGAGAGACGGTTTTTTAGATCGAATACACCTTCGATAAATGACCACTCACAACAGGCCCATTTCAGTGTTTTGCGTCATAGTTTATAGGCCATCATCATAATTTCTATACATAGTGCATAGCTCATATCTCTTGCAGCATAGTTGTTTAGTGGTACCGTAGCGTTCTTTTGACCTTTGTATCATCAAAATAAATGTTGAACAACTTAAAAAAAAATGATGAAAAATTTAAAATTGAAAACAGCACAAAATTGGTTCGGATTAAGCCTTATTATCCTTTTAGGAACAGCTTCATGTAATCAGGCGCAGGAAAAATCTACTAAAGAAACTAAAATAGAAGCGCCAAGCACTACTATACAAGAAGCCGCATTTTTTGGCAATACAGAAGCTATCAAGGCACACATTGCAGCCAAAACAGATCTTAACCAAAAGGATGCTTATGGATCGACCCCTTTACATATTGCTGCGACATTTGGTAAAACAGACGTAGCACTTTTGTTGATAGAGGGCGGAGCCAATTTGAATGAAAAGAGTGCCGATGGCTCAACACCGTTACATACCGCTGCCTTTTTCGGACGAAAAGACATTGTAAAGGCTCTACTTAAACATAATGTTGATGTGACTATCAGAAACTCTTACAACTCAACAGCATTAGAGTCAGTTTCTGCACCCTTTGACAATGTCAAGCCAATCTATGATCAACTAAGTAAAGACCTTGGTCCCTTTGGATTGAAACTAGATTATGATCAGCTTAAAACAAACCGACCTGTAATAGCTGAAATGATTAAGGCGCAGAGCAAATAATAAATAGACAAATGATCAACAACAGAAGATACGATATTGATTGGTTGCGTGTAATAGCTATCGGCTTATTGGTGATATACCATATAGCCGTTGGCTTTCAGCCGTGGGGGGTATTTATTGGATTTATCCAGAACAATGAACCTTTGGAGTGGATATGGACACCCATGGCCATGCTAAATGTTTGGCGAATTCCGCTACTGTTCTTTGTTTCGGGTATGGGGGTCTATTTCGCTATTCAAAGGCGCAATTGGAAAGCACTACTGTTGGAGCGAACAAAGCGCATTTTAGTGCCTTTCATTTTTGGAACGTTAGCCATTGTGCCTTTACATGTATGGCTTTGGAAGAATTACTATCATCAGGACATGGAGTTCGTATTTAATCCAATGCACCTTTGGTTTCTAGGTAATATCTTCGTTTATGTCCTGCTCTTTTTTCCGTTATTCTTTTATCTGAAGAATCATCCTGAAGGGAAATTTCATAAGCTAATGAGCAAAATGATGAGCAATCCACTTGGCTTGTTGTTATTGGTAATTCCATTTATTGTAGAAGTTGAGTTGGTACAACCTGATAGCTTTGAATATTATGCTATGAATTACCATGGTTTCTGGTTAGGTATGCTTGCATTTCTTACAGGATTCTTGTGCGTATATAGTGGTCAGGCATTTTGGAGCACGGTTACCAAATGGAGATGGTTATTGTTGGTCATAGCGGCCACATTATATGTGCTTCGTATCTATGAGGGTCAATTTAATGCTCCGTATTATCTAAAGTCTATAGAGTCCAATCTTTGGATTTTTACAGTCTTTGGTTTTGGGCACCGATACCTCAACAAACCAAGTAAAATCTTGACCTATTTAAGTCAATCAGCATATCCTATTTATATCATTCATATGGTCTTTCTGTACCTTGCCTCATGGCTGCTATTTCCGTTAGATATACCTACGATCTTCAAGTTTTTGCTAGTCACAGCTTTTACTTTCGTAGGGTGTTTTGTTACTTATGAGTTTGTAGTGCGAAGAATAAAATGGGTTAGACCGCTTTTTGGGCTGAAGTTATGATCAATTTTTGATGTCAATATGGGATTTTATTAATTTGTTAACTTAAATCCCCGAAGCCTAAGATTATGAACATCAAAATAAAACGGATATTCAGAATAGTATTTATTATGGCTAGCATATGCTCTTTGTACTTCGTGCCATGGATTCTGGTGAAGGCTTGGATATTGCCACTACCTGATACGGTGCAAGAACAACTAAATGAAGCGTTAGATCATGGGTTTGAAGGCATAATTGTCTACGTGGATCAAGCAGGGAAGCCACCAGAGTTTTATGCCGCAGGCTGGCATGACAGAGAAAAAAGGATACCTGCCAATCCACATGCCTTATTCAAGATTGGAAGTATCAGCAAGTTATATGTTGCTGTTGCTGTCGCTAAGTTGGTGAATGATAAACAGTTGTCTTTGGATAAAACACTCGCTGATTACATGCCAGAATTAGTGGGAAGAATAGAATATGCCAATAAAATCACCGTGAAAATGATGGTGCAGCATAGAAGTGGTATTCCCAATTTTACCGACACCCCTGATTATTGGGCTGCCCCGAAAGAAAGTAATAAAGAAAAGCTTGAATTGGCTATGGATAAGCCAGCTAGATTTAAACCGGATAAAAGCTACGAATATAGTAATACGAATTATTTGTTGCTTTCCGAAATCATAGATAAAGTGTTGGGGTATAATCATTTTCAATACATTCAAGAAGAAATTTTAAAACCACTACATCTTGATAATACTTTTGCTTCACTTAGTGATGTGAATATAGACGATGTTATGAGTGGCTACCATGTTGGACATCCCTTTGATTTAAAAACTGATAAGCAGGGAATGTTGGCATCGGCAGAGGATGTAGGTGTGTTTTTGCGGGCACTGAATGATGGGTCATTGTTTGATGAAGGTGAACAGGAAATCTATTCATCAATTTATGAGTACGAACATAAGGGATGGGTACCCGGTTATCAGAGCATTGCCAAATACCACAAAGACATTGATACGGTGGTTATTCAATTTACAAATACAACTGATCCTAAATTATACAACTGGAATTTAGCGGATATTGTTTATGGACGTATATTGAAAATAATTAGAAAAAGAAAATAGCCTCAACAGAACTATCAGTAAATACTTGTTCAATTAGGTACAAACTGAGCACATAACAACCTCTCTATAAAGAAATTATGAAATACTATACTTCGATTCCGAAAGGCCTTAAACCATATTTTAATGTAGAATTGGAAAAATACCGAACGGAGTATGTAAAAGGAAATTTAATAAGCGCTTGGAATCATTTAGAACGGGCTCACATCATCGGGCAAAAATATCCATACGCTCACACAATTGTCCATTGGAAAATGTTGCAGTTTGGAATTAAAATTAAAAATAGAAAAGAAATCTTCGGACAGATTCCACGTCTGATTTTTGGTGGCGTGAAATCCTTTGTAGGAAGAGTTCCAGTAGGGAATCCCGGTGGAGCAAATGTTCCTCCATTAAAACCCTTTCCGATTGGTAAAGAACTACAGGATATTTTTTTGAAAGCAGGAATTGATCCAATCTGAAATATTCATTCTATTCACGTTCTATTTTACATTCATATGTCACCTCTGAATTTAAAGAACTCCTGACGGAGCAATAGCTCTCTATCCCCAATTTAGCTACTTTCTCAAGCTCTTCAAGGGTAGCATCCGGAGATACGAGGATAATAGTCATATGGATTTTGGTAAAACTTCTAGGGTTAGTCTCCCTACGTGTTCCTTCAGTTTCTATCCTTAGGTCAATCAATTTCCTACGTTTCTTTTGGATCATCAACGCCACTTCAACAGCAGCACACCCTGCAAGGGCACTTAAAAGCAACTGAACAGGAGATAAGTCGGTTTTATTTTCCGATTTCATATCAATTTTTACTGATTGACCTTCTTCTGCTACTGATGTATATTCGAAATCACTTTTATAATGGGTGGTAATCTTCATATTAAATGGTATTTTTAATTAGTTGATGCTATGGAAAAACTAAGAGCTAAAATACGTGATGTTGAGGATTTCCCTAAGCCTGGGATAGTATTTAAAGATATTACTCCGGTTCTTGGTGATGCTGCCCTTTGCAGAGATATTACATTGTCTTTGGTGAACAGATACAAAAACAAGGGAATTGATGCCATCGTTGGTGTAGAATCTCGAGGATTTTTGTTTGGAATGTTATTAGCTTATGAGCTAAATATCCCTTTCGTACCAATACGAAAGTCAGGAAAATTGCCTTTTAGAACACTTCAACATTCCTATGACTTGGAATATGGAAGTGCTACTATGGAAGTACATGAGGATGCCATTTTGGAGAATTGGAATGTGTTAATCCATGATGATCTACTGGCTACAGGAGGTACAGCCGCAGCTGCAGCACATCTTGTAAAATTATTGAAGGGTAAAATATATGGTTTTTCATTCCTTATAAATCTCACTTTTTTGGAGGGGGATTCTCAGTTAAAGGAATTTTCCGACAGGGTTGAATCTCTCGTAAAATATTAATTTTTTGAAAAGTGCTTACCGAGCAATTCGTTTAATCCGGCACTGGTAAGTGGCTTTGATACATAGTCATTCACTTGTGGGTAGCTAAAGGCTTTATCTATATCTTCTTGATAAAACGAAGAGGAAAGCATAGAGACCACAACACGTTTGTTAAGCTTTGGCCATATTGTTTCACGGTATTTATCTAAAAATCCCCATCCATCCATGACTGGCATATTGATATCCAGCAATATAAGATCTGGAAATTCCTGCTCATTATTAATAATATTTTCCAGATGTTTAAGGGCTTTTTCCCCTTGGAGATAAATTGAAACCTGATCTATTGGGAGCCCCACTTTTTCAATTACCTTGCTATTTATATAACTTGAGATGTCATCATCATCCACGAGCATGATTTTCAATCCCATATTATCTGTAAATTCTTGCTTCAAGGTAAATAAATTAAAATACAGTTCTCTTCTTTACAAAAGTAGTATCTAATATGGACTTATTAGCAAAGTACAAGTCTTCTTTTTTAAAATAAGTTCTAACTATAGTGTTATAATCTTCTTTTTAATGGCATACTTGACTAGTTCAGCAGTGGATTTCAACTCTAGTTTGCGCATAATATTGGCTTTGTGAGTTTCTACAGTTTTAATGCTAATTGATAATTTATCAGCGATTTCCTTATACAAAAGCCCTTCAGTAAATTGTTTGACAATTTCGACTTCACGTGATGTTAATTCAGTGGATACTTCAGTATCCAATTCCACTGAAATATTTTTAACTGTTAGGTTAAAAACAGTCCGTGATATTTCAGTACCGAAGTACCTATTGCCGTTGTATATTTCCAAAATCCCATGAAGCAGCTCTTTCTGATCTGTTTTTTTTGGTAAAAATCCTTTGGCACCTGCCCGAATGGCCTGCACAATGGTTTCCTCGTCTTCTAGTCCTGAAAGAATTAGAACATCAATGTCAGGATATAATTGAGACATTATTTTTGTGATTTCAATCCCTGATAAACCGGGCAAGGTAATATCTAATAATAATATATCCGGCTGTGTTTCTTTTAGTGCTCGAAATAATTCATCACTGTTACTAAAGTCGCCAATTATTCTAACTTGAGACTGGTTAAGCATCATCATCTTAATACCGTCTCTAACTATTGTGTGGTCATCTACAAGGTAGATTTTTATTTCTTTCACTAAGCGGCTTTATCAAGTTTGGTTAAGGGTAAAATTACGTTGAATATAGTTCCTTCACCAATTTTACTTTCCACATTAATTTCGCCATTGTTCTTATCAATAAACTCCTTGCAAAGAATAAGCCCCAGGCCAGTGCCTTTTTCTTGGGAGTTGCCAATACTAGAAGTATCTTCAACAATACTAAATAGTTTTTTAGTGTCGTCTTCGGTCATTCCAATGCCTGTATCAATAATAGAGATAGTAAGCTGATTCCCTTCTTTCAACGTTTTTATTAAAATATCACCACCCGGGTTATTAAATTTTATAGCGTTTGAGATCAGGTTTCTGAAAACAAGGTCGATTGTGTGAGCATCTCCAAAAGCTGTAGAATCAGTTGATATTTCAGATTTAATAGATACCTTCTTTTGTGCGGCATTCTCTTTAAGAAGATCAATGTTTTTTTGAAGGATAGCATTGATATCTAATAGCTCTGTATTCTTAGTCAGTTTGTTGGTTTGCGAAAGTGCCCATTGTAAAAGATTATGAAGCAAATTCACTAGTTGTTCAGATGACTTTTTCAGGTTTACCAGGTAGTTTTCAAGATCGTTTTCGGAGAGTTGCTTAAAATTTTCAGCCAAACCCGTTGATAGTGACTGGAAGGCGGAGAGCGGATTACGTAAATCATGTGCAATAATGGCGAAAAACTTATCCTTGGCAGCATTAAGCTCCTTGAGTTGCTCGTTTTTTTCTGATAGCTCTTTTTCTGATTTATTTTTGATTTTGAAATTTCGATAAGTAACAACCAATATGCCCAAAAGGAGTAGGGATAGTATAATTAAAAGTACTTTAGTCCTTTTCGCTTGGCTTAGCGCAAGGGTATTAAGTTCTTGATTTTTATTTAATAAATCTATCTTACTATCACGCTGTGTAATTTCAAAATTGGTTTCCAATTCCTTTATAGCCTCTATTTTTTGTTGATTTAGCAGACTATCAGAATAGGCAGTAAATTGCTCATGATACATTAATGCCGTCTCAAAATCTCCTTTAACCTTACTCAAATTATATAGTGTCTCATATATCTTTTTTAATTCGGGTTTAGTATTGAATTCCTTAGCCAATTCTAGGGCACTTAGTGCGTATTCTGTTGCCTTATTTAGATTATTAGACTCCCTCATCACTATTGAAAGTGAATTGTAACATGCCATTACAAGGGAGTTTGAATTCTTCTTTTTGAATAATACCAACGCATCGATATATGCCTTTTCAGAATCCACATATTTTTTTTGATTATAATATACACTACCTAAATTGTACAAGGCGTAGGCAATACCAACGGTGTCCTTAATCCCTTCACTTAATTTTAACGCGGTTTTTTGACTCATTATCGCACTATCATATTGTTGCATTTGGCGGTAAATGTTACCAAGGTTTAAATAACTGATACTAAGGGAAAAAGTATCTTTTATCACCCCTTTCACAGCCATTGATTTTTTATTGTATAATAATGCCTTCTCCAGGTTTCCTAGATTTTTATAGACCAAAGCGATATTATTATAAGTCTGCACTACCTGATCTTCACGATTTATTTGTTTTTTAAGAGCTAAAGATCGCTGATAGTAATCAAGTGAAGCGGGAAGGTTTCCTAAATGAAAGTTGACTATACCCAAGTTATTAAGGACAGAACTAATTGATAACGAGTCCTTTAAATTAGTGTAGAGTGCTAAGCTCTCCTCAAGGTTGCCCAAGGCAGATTTAAAATCTTTATTTTTTTCTTGTGCTGCACCAAGCGCAAAGAAACACTCAGCAATAAGCGTTTCACTTTGTTCATTTTTGGCAAGTTTTAAAGCAAGTTTTAAAGTATCTATTCCTGCTGTTTTATTACCAGCAACACTCAAAGCACTACCTTGAGAAGACAGTGCTCTGATGTAGGCTTGATCATCTTCGATCTTATTGGCCAAAATTTTTGCTTCATTGGCATATCTAATGAGCTCATTTACATTCTCAGAATTTCTTTCAGTATACTCACTTAACTTCAAAAGTATTCTGAGTTTTTGAGTATCAGAAGTGGCCTCAGACAAGGCCATTTTGAGGCTATCCGTTGAAGTGCTGATTTGAGAGAACGCAGTCAACCCAATCCCACAAATAATTACCATTAGATAAAGTCTCTTCATATAAATGCAAATATACAGTAAGGGTTTTTCCCTATTCCTGTTCATGGTATTTCCCTATTGATCTAAAAAGGTAACCTAGCTAATATAGCAATTGAATTAATCTAATAGAAAACAAAATGATGAAACAAAACAAACATGAATGGCAAGTTGTGCTAAAGGCTTTATTTTTTATTGGGGTACTGTTTTTTTATGGTTGCAACAGTACTGATGATCCAATTCCATCGGTAGTTGTTGATGCAGGAGTTGATCAGTCTATTACATTAGGTGAGGCAGTAAATTTATCAGGAACTGCTACAGGAGGGACTCTAGTGTATGTGTGGGAGATTACTACAAGGCCTGTAGGGAGTGTTGTATTTATTACAAATTTTTTAAGTGCCACAACCTCTTTTGTGCCTGATGTGGTCGGGGAATATACAGTTACATTAACAGTAACTAATCAGGACGGTGACGAAGGTACTGATGAAGTGATCATCACAGTGGAAGAGGGAGATGGGCCAACTGAAATAGGAGGCACAATTGATGCTGATATGACACTCATCAATCGTGTTGAAGATCCGCTTTTACCAGATTATATAGCTTCTTCTAATGTGACTGTAAATGCTACTTTAACTATTGAGCCTGGTGTCCGAATTGTATTTGAAGATGATAAAGGGATGTCCATTAATACAGGTGGGGCATTGATAGCTGTGGGTAGTAGTGCTGAAAATATTATTTTTACTGGTGTACAACAGGAGGTAGGCTATTGGAAAGGTCTTGAAATAGAATCTAATGATGCTAAAAATGAACTAACCTTCAGTGTGATTGAGTACGCAGGTAGTTCAGGCTTTGATGGTGCCAACTTAAAAGCCAATCTGATGGTACAGAATGCGGGTAAAGTTAAAATCACCAACTCAATTTTTCGTAATGGAGCGGGATATGGTTTGTATACTAGACATTTGGAGTCTGATCTACCTACTTTTTCAAATAACATAATCACGGGCAATGAAGCACCTGTTATGACCAGAATAAACCATTATCATTATTTTGATAGCAACTCAGACTATAGCGGAAATAATGATGATTATATAGATACTTACTGGTCTAATGGTGGCGATGTGGAAGAAGATGTAACATGGAATGCGTTAAATGTTCCATTCAGAATGGCCCCTAATGTGGATCAAATAGCTGCGGATGTAACCATTGAACCCGGTACAAATTTCATCGGCCAACCTAACGGTGGTCTTGAAGTAATAGTAGGTGGATCATTAAATGCCGTTGGAACTGCTAATGACAATATAACATTTGTTGGTGAGCAAGATGTTCGTGGTTATTGGAAAGGGATCGTAATTGAGTCTAATAATACCAAAAATGAACTGACTTATGTAGTGATCTCTAACGGTGGTGAAGAAGGTTTTGATGGAGCCAATTTGAAAACTAATATTATGGTTGATGAATCTGGTAGAGTTAAAATCACTAATACAACATCCTCAAAAAGTGGTGGCTACGGACTTTATACTAGAAAGTTAGAATCAGCCTTACCTGATTTCTCGACAAATACATTTACAGACAATGTAGCTCCTGTAATGATGAGGTTTAATCATTATCATTATTTGGATTCTGACTCCGACTTTACAGGAAATGATGATGACTATATTGATACTTATTGGTCTAACGGAACAGATATTACTCAAGATGTAACTTGGAACGCACTTACAGTACCATATCGTATGTCTCCTAATGTAGACGAGATAGATGCTGACGTTATTATAATGCCTGGTGCTCAGTTTATAGGACAACCTAATGGTGGAATTGAAGTAATCGCAAATGGATCACTAAAGGCAATAGGCACAGTATCAGATAAGATCACTTTTACTGGTGAGCAGGATGTTACAGGATATTGGAAAGGCCTTCGTTTTCTATCAAATAACGCCAATAACATTTTTGAAAATGTGGTAATTTCTAATGGTGGAGAAGAGGGTTTTGATGGAGGCAACAGAAAGGCCAATATAGAAGTAGGAAATGGTGGAATATTTACAATCGCTGACAGTGAGCTAACTAAAAGCGGAGGGAATGCGATACGTGTACAATCTGGGGGTAGTTTGACTCAATCTGGACTGACATTTAGTGGAAATGTGGGTGTAGATATTCAAATTGATTAGAGGAAAATAATTAAGTAGTAGAAAAAAAAGCCATCCTACTGTAGCAGGATGGCTTTTTTTCTGTTTTATAAATTAAGGTTACATATTTCTCCTGTATTGACCACCAACATGGAAGAGCGCATCGGTAATTTGACCCAATGAGCACACCTTACAAGCTTCCATCAATGCTTCAAATATGTTATCATTTTGAATAGCTACCTGCTGGATTTTTTTCAAAGCCTGTTTAACTTCTTTACTATTCTTTTTATGAAGATCACCAAGCATCTTGATTTGGTATTGTTTCTCTTCTTCCGTTGCCCTGATTACCTCTTTTGGTATAATCGTAGGCGATCCTTTAGAGCTTAAGAAGGTGTTTACACCAATAATCGGAAATTCGCCAGAATGCTTCAGTGTTTCATAATGCAGACTCTCCTCTTGGATTTTACTTCTTTGGTACATGGTTTCCATGGCTCCAAGAACCCCACCACGTTCTGTAATTCTGTCAAATTCAAGTAAAACAGCCTCTTCAACAAGATCTGTCAATTCTTCTATGATAAATGAACCTTGTAGTGGGTTTTCATTTTTGGCTAGACCCAATTCTTTATTAATGATCAACTGTATAGCCATCGCACGTCTCACTGAGTCTTCAGTAGGGGTAGTAATGGCCTCATCATAAGCATTGGTGTGCAATGAGTTACAGTTATCATAGATGGCGTACAAGGCCTGTAATGACGTTCTGATGTCATTGAAATCAATTTCTTGTGCGTGTAGCGATCTACCTGAAGTCTGAATATGATATTTCAACATTTGTGATCTGGCATCAGCACCATATTTATCACGCATGGCTTTGGCCCATATTTTTCTGGCTACTCTACCTATTACCGCATATTCGGGATCAATACCATTGGAGAAGAAAAATGATAGGTTAGGGGCAAACTTATTAATGTCCATCCCTCTACTTAAATAATATTCTACATAAGTGAAGCCATTGGCTAACGTAAATGCAAGTTGGGTAATAGGATTAGCTCCAGCCTCCGCAATATGATAACCTGAAATGGATACTGAATAAAAATTCCTTACATTTTCTTTAATAAAATATTCCTGCACATCACCCATCAGACGTAGGGCAAACTCAGTTGAAAATATACAAGTGTTTTGTGCCTGATCTTCTTTAAGGATATCGGCCTGAACAGTACCTCGAACTGAGGCCAAGGTCTTCATTTTGATATCATTATAAACATCAGCCGGCAATACCTGATCCCCAGTAACGCCCAATAACATTAAACCGAGGCCGTCATTACCTTCAGGTAATTCTCCTTGATAGCTTGGCCTGGTGGCACCTTTGTAAATGGTTGCTATTTTTTTCTCTACTTCTTTCTCAAGACCATTTTCTTTAATATAAAGCTCACATTGCTGGTCGATAGCGGCATTCATAAAGAACCCTAGAAGCATAGGAGCAGGGCCATTAATGGTCATTGATACAGAGGTCATTGGATTGGCCAAATTAAAACCGGAATACAGTTTTTTGGCATCATCAAGACAGCAAATGGAAACTCCAGCATTACCAATTTTACCATAGATATCGGGTCTGAAATCTGGGTCATTGCCATAGAGCGTCACCGAGTCGAATGCAGTAGAAAGTCTCTTTGCATCGGTATCCAAACTCACATAATGAAATCTTCTGTTGGTTCTCTCAGGGCCACCTTCTCCGGCAAACATTCGTGTTGGATCTTCCCCTTCACGTTTGAATGGATAGATTCCAGCAGTGTAAGGGAATTCGCCAGGTACATTTTCCTGCAAAGTCCATTGCAATACATCACCCCAGGCTTCAAATTTCGGTAGTGAAATTTTGGGTATCTGAGAATGGGATAATGACTCAGTATGCGTTTTAATATTTATGGTTTTATCTCGTACCTTAAAAGAGTATACTTCATCGGTATACTTCTTTTTCTTTGCCTGCCATTCATCCAACGACTTTTGATTTCTTGGATCGAAATCTAGAGCAACCTTAGCGTAAGAATCTTCGAGTCCTTTGATAATCGCCTCTTTGTTGTCAATATTTGATTCTTTGATAGCATTAACCGAAGTACGTAAACCAAATAATTTCTGGGCAACAGCACTTTGCTCTTTGGCCCACTTATCAAATGATCTGTTGCTTTCAGCAATTTCGGATAAGTACCTTGTTCTACTTGGAGGAATTACAAATATCTTCTCAGACATTTCATTGGTAATCTCAAAGGTTGATTTTAAATCAGTATCAGTTTTTTCAATGATTTCTTTAATGATCTCAACATACAACCGGTTCATTCCGGGGTCATTGAACTGAGAAGCGATGGTTCCAAAAACAGGGAGATCCTCATCTTTGGTTTCCCAAAGTCCGTGATTTCTTTTAAACTGCTTTTTAACATCACGTAATGCATCAAGTGCACCACGTTTGTCAAACTTGTTTATTGCAATGACATCGGCAAAGTCAAGCATATCGATTTTTTCGAGCTGCGTTGCAGCACCATATTCAGGCGTCATTACATACAAGCTCACATCAGAATGGTCAGTGATTTCCGTATCTGACTGACCAATTCCAGAAGTTTCAAGGATGATGAGGTCATACTTAGCAGCCTTAAGTACTTGCACTGCTTCATTCACGTGCTTTGATAAAGCCAAATTCGATTGCCTAGTGGCTAATGAACGCATATAAACACGATCATTTTTGATGGCATTCATACGTATTCTATCACCAAGTAAGGCACCCCCCGTTTTTCGTTT
This sequence comes from Fulvivirga sp., assembly GCA_048268855.1. Taxonomy (GTDB): domain Bacteria; phylum Bacteroidota; class Bacteroidia; order Cytophagales; family Cyclobacteriaceae; genus Fulvivirga. The sequence continues at coordinate 76,093 of JBLWUR010000009.1, read as the reverse complement.
TGATGGATCAACGGAGATAATTGCTATAGTCTTGTCAGAAAAATCGATTAAAAATCTTCTTACCAATTCATCGACAAGCGATGATTTTCCAGAGCCACCTGTTCCAGTAATTCCTAAAACAGGAGTCTTAATTTTATCCGCAATTTTATGTACCTGATCAAAATCTCCTTTCGATTGTTCTGGGAAATTTTCAGCTGCTGAAATAAGTCTGGCAATAGACTTTACCTCTTTGTTCTTTAATTGATCAACTTCTCCATTGAGATTGTCACCTGTAGGGAAGTCACAACGCTCGACCATGTCATTGATCATGCCTTGCAACCCCATGGCACGACCATCATCTGGAGAGTATATTTTAGTAATGCCGTATTTATGTAAAGCTTCAATCTCTTCGGGGAGTATCACACCACCACCACCACCAAATATTTTCACATGACTGGCACCTTTCTCATTGAGAAGATCCTTCATGTATTTGAAGTATTCATTATGTCCTCCTTGATAGGAAGTCATCGCGATTGCTTGTGCATCTTCTTGAATGGCTGTGTTTACTACCTCCTCAACACTTCGGTCATGACCGAGATGAATCACTTCGCATCCGGTAGCCTGAATGATCCGCCTCATTATGTTGATGGCAGCATCATGCCCATCAAATAGGCTGGCAGCAGTTACAATACGGATCTTATTTTTTGGTTTATAAGGAGTAGCTATTTTCATTATTTATGACCTTTTGACAATACTAAAAATGGAGTGCAAAAGTACTTAGAAAATGAATGTTTTGCTAACAATCAGTAGTTAGGAGTCACTACTTGAAGCTATGTTGGAATATGCCCTTAAAATTGAATTAATATTCTGTCAATAAAGATTCATAAGGAATTTTCAACTTTTCATGTAGATTCCTTATCATTTTTAGCGTTAGCTTACGTTTTCGACTAAAGATTTCTGAGACTCGACTTTTGTACCCTAGAATGTGTGCTAAATCTTTGTTACTCATTTCCATTTGTTCCATTCGGAACTTTATTGCTTCAATTGGGTCGGGGGTTTCAATTGGGTAATGCACATCTTCATACTTTTCGATTAAGATGGAGAGTACTTCTGCTTCATCACCTTCTTGGGTGTTTGAAGGGGCATGAAATATTACTTCTAGTCGTTTCAATGCTAGATTATAATCCTCTTCAGATTTAATTGCTCGAATGTTCATAGTCAGATGTTATTAGCGTCTATTTTGTCATATTCATTATGTGTCCCAATGAACCTTATAAAGATCCAATGCCTCAAGTAATTAATGTCAACTACCAACCTATAATTGTTTCCGCAAATATTGAAAACTACTCGTCCGTTTTTGAGAATACTCGCTTTTACATACTCTTCTTTGATATCATCTGGACTCTTCCAAGTTGCTTTTGAAGCCTCTTTGTACCACGTTTTTAATTGATCTTCTGAGTCGGAATGTAATTCCCAAAATTCTCAAAGAATCTTTTTAGCGATAACCCTCATCTGATGTTAATGTAAACGACAAATATATATATATAAAGTTACCAATATGGTAACTTTATATTGGGGATTTACTCCAACAGTATTTTGATTTTATCAATAGCCGCCAGATTTTTAGTGGTGCTAATGTTTTGAATTAGACTTTGTTTTTCACGACTTGTCAACCGCCAACTAAGAGAGGCCCGTCTTACATACTCCATTTTTAAGCTATCCTTTTTAGATTTATTTTCAAGTAAATACTCTCTCGGCACATATTGTATGTCCACTCTTTCAATATCTCCATTAAACCAACTTCGTGCATATTCCATTTTGTTGTCATTGGTGATATCTTGAAGGCTCTCAAAATTCTGATAGATGCTACTGATGGGCATAGTGGTTTTTTCGAATAATGACAGGTTAGTTTTTCGTTCTACTGGGCCATCTTTTTCAGAATCACGAATAGAAACAAAGATCACTCCCGAGGTATTTTCATGAATCCATTCTTTAAAGGCAAATAAAAATTGAATAGCATCTGAAATCCCGAAATTATCAGTGACGCCAGCATCCATTATTTCTAGTGGAGGATTGCTCGGCAAAGATATGTTTGGTGTAATATAAGGAAATGCGGCACTCATCCTCAAACCACTAAGAAATCTTAAATTTTCACTCCCTTGATTTTTGAAAAAACTTAGGAATTCTACGCCATTTATTTTGTCTTTCATATATCCTGAGTCCAGTGGATTAATAAGATAGGAAACATGCTGAGGAGAGATGTATAATTTACGCCCGTCATTGATAATAGTCGGTGCTAATATCATCATTGGGATTTCACTTTTGAATTCCGGTTGTTGATAATCCTTCAACGGCTTATCCAAAAAGCCATTGGTATTTTTGCTAAGTTGACTTTCAAAGGAATAACCGCGGTCTTTTGGGTAAGTAATGCCTTGATATTTAAATTGCTGAAAGCTGTCAAACATATCATTCATCAATAAGCTAAAAATAATGGCGTTGAGGTTGTCACTGCCCATTCTATCCAAATATTCGCTAGAATATAGATTTTCAATCTGTCCATGCTTTTTTCTCAATGCCAATTCTCTAAAATAGCTGGCGCCAATAAGTCCACCGGAAGCTCCGGTAATTAACATGGTGTGTTTTAAAAGATCTCCTGAGGTAATACTATCTGCTTTTTGTAATGTGTTCAGCGTCCACAATGCGGCTCGTTGCCCACCTCCGCTCACACACACAAATACCATTTTAGGCTTTTCTTCCTTTGGAAATTTAGCCTTCCAGTTTTCTAGAATCTTTATTGTCTCGTTCTTGTCATGTTGACGAGTTACATAACTATCGGCTTCTGCAATCTTATTTATGTTATAGTCGGCTGGTGGTAGCGAGTAGTCAATTCCAAAAGCTTGATAGGTTTTTGAAAATAAACCTTGTTCAGATAGGGAATTAAAAATCAGAATAATAACCACACCTGCTGTTACAGACCATTTACCAAACCAATAGGCAAATGCACCGGCAAACATCACAAAAACAGTAAGAAACAAAACAAAACTGGCGGCAGCAGGTAATTGAAAGACCTCATAATCTTTGAAGATGCCCATTGCTAGGATTACAATAAAGATAAAGATTTCTATAATCACCAGATTCAAATGATTTTGATCAAAAACCTGTAGTACAGTTGATTTATCATAAAATCCTTTGTAGCTGTCCACACTTTCAGCCTCTACTTTTAAGTTCAAAAAATTATCAACTCTGATTTGTTTTTTCTGTGCGATGTCCAACTTTTTAAGGGCATTACCTCTTGTGGCTTTTATGTTTTGTTTTAACTTTTCGTCAAGTGTACAGACAACATACCTAAAAATATCTTTATTGGTAAGCTTGAAATAGATAAACATAAAAAGGGTCATCAATATATACCCTACAAGTAATCCACTAATATTGACGAGTAAATCATCGAAACTGGAATACTCATTGGCCACCTGATATTTAATGACATAGCTAACGTAGGTCATTAGAAATATGAATGGGATAATGCTATTGTTGAGGCTGAAGACGGTAAAAGGTTTAGGCAAGGTGCCAATGAAAGAGAACCTATGGCCATCAATAATGTAAGTGGCAATATGAAAGGCTACGCTAAATCCAGCAATAGTGACTCCAACAAAGAAAAAACTCAAAAACCCAACGTTATTGAGATAGGCGGGGTCAAGAAAAAGATAAGGAACGCCTAGATAAAGCCCCAAATTACCTGAAACCATGGCGAATAGTACCAGCCAACAAATTAAGATAATGTGATTCCTTCTAAAATGATTGATTAATAACCTTATGGGGAAGGAGTAGAATATGGCAGTCCCGATACTTTTAAGGTTTTTTATCATGTAGTTAAATTAGTCTATTTTTTGGTGCCAGCATATAGTTCGTATTCTAAAAGGCGTGCATCGATTTTTGCATTGTAAAATTCAACCCTGCGTTTGGCTTTTAAGCCTACTTTTTTTGCTAGATCCAAATTGCCTGTAAATACATACCCTGTGTACCCTTTGCCTCTTTTTTTGAAGAAGTCACCGATTTCAGCATACACTTCTTCTAATTCTTTCTCTTCACCTAGACGAAGGCCGTATTCTGGATTCATAAATATCACTCCGGGCATTTCAGGAACGGTACATTCTTTAAAATCTGATTGCTCAAAATCTATTAGATGATCTACTTGAGCTGATTCAGCATTGGCTTTGGCGGCAATTAGCGCCAGGTTGCTGTTGTCACTGGCTATTATTTTAAAATCAATGGAATCTTTTATTTTTTCTTCCGCTTCTTTTCTGTATTTCTCCCATACACGTTCGTCATAAAGGGACACATGCATAAAGCCAAAGTTGTCACGCATAAGTCCGGGAGCTTTGTCAATGGCAAGTAATGCAGCTTCTATGGCTAAAGTGCCACTACCACACATGGGGTTGATAAAGGTGCTTTTTTTATCCCATTTAGAGATCAATATCGTTGCGGCAGCCAATGACTCCGACATAGGAGCTTTGTAAGGCATTTTTCTATAACCGTGTTTGGAAATTGTTTCTCCAGAAGTATCAATGTAAATACTCACTTGATCTAATTTCCAATGGATGTAAATCATCGTTTTAGATTGGTCGGGACCTGAGTCGGGTCTACGGCCTTTTACCTGCTGCATTTTATCAACAATAGCATCCTTAACCCTTACATTGGCAAAGCGGGTATCTTTGATATAGTCATTTTTTACATAGCCATTGATACTCATATAACCGTCCGAGCGCATGTAATCTTGCCAGTCAATTTTATTGACTTCTTTGTACAGAATATCGGGGTGGGGTGCTCTGAAAGATTTTATATGATAAAGTACTTTGTTGGCCGTACGAAGGTGTAAATTGAGGTACATAGTATCATCAAAAGTACCTTCAGTTTCTATACTTAAATGATCAGATTTATCAATCTTAAAACCAAGTGATACTATTTCTTCAGTCAACATTGGTAGTATCCTGGGGGCACAGGTAACTACAACTTTTCTACGTTCTTCTCTGTTTATCACTTCTATTTTGGTTTCTTTTTTAATGCCTTAGTGGATTATTGCAAGTGCTATAGCTCGAGTTTTTATTCAATGCGCACGTACCGAACCGAAGATTCTATTGGGTTCCCGTTATCCGAAATACCGAAAGCATTTTGGTCTATAAATTCTGCTTTAAATTCGTTTGTTGAGCTTAATCCGTAAAGACCAAAAAGCTCTCGAGCAATCTTTTTTTCAGTAATTCTAAAATGATAATTCGAACTCCTCGAAATATCTGCGATCCAAATATCGCCAATGTTCGCAAAAATTTTAATATACTTATTGTCGTTTAGTTTACTAATTCGTCCTACCAGTTTACCCTTTTCATTGCGGCTAATATCAATTTCCATACTATTGAACATTGACCTTCCTTCTAGTTGCCAAATTCCTATAAATTGTTCGTCTGGTACTCGTTCAAGTTTATCAGAACATCCAGTAAAGAATGCAAGTCCAGTTAACATTAAGCAGATTTTAATATTCATGACGTTGTTCGTTCGGAATTTAAGCTAGTAATAATATTACTTATTAATATTACTGCAAAATAAGGTTTTAAGATCAATTTAACAGATAATGGATGAGCGGCTATGAATTTTTGTTGCCTGACCCGTAATGAAATTACGGGTCAGGCAACAGGCCTGTGGCACATTGACGACTATCTACTCATGCATAGTGCTTTTTATTCCAGTTGAATTTCTAAGGTTTTTGGTTATAAAGCTCTGCCTTCACTTATAGCTTTATTGTCCATAGATCGACCAATGGCTAACCCAATAGTCATACCGACACCCAAACCCAAAGCTATACCCAAAGACCGTTCAAAATTCGTCAAAAACACAATTCCGAAAATAATTCCAAAGGAAGTTCCTAATCCTGCACCAATCTTAGTGTAATAACCTTTTGAAGTTAATGAGAATGTGACCTTTAAATACTTTTCAAAATTACTGAGTGCTTTATCAAAGTATTTTTTTCTATTCTTGGGATTCGATTCTATACCTAAACGATCAAGTTCAGATTCAATAGATTGTAAATCATTTGTAGAGAAATTTCTACTTTTCAATTCGGTGAGAATATGAAGGAATTTTTCATAGGTCTTGATTTCCGACTTTTCAGTTGATTTGTTTATTAAACCTTCAAAAAAGTCATTTGCTTCTTGTAATGTCATTGCTATTTAATGTTTTCTTGGTTAGTGGCTCTACACAATAAATATTACACTCCAGACCTTTTTTATTTTAATAAAACCCGTAATGCCTAATAATACATGGGTGTTCAGCTATTTAACTTTTCTAAATCAGCCATCAATTCTTCCAGTTTTTTAAATACTCTTCCATAAATAAGGTTTAAATCCCACTGATAAATTTTACTTCCAAAAAATGCAAGTAAACTTAAAATTAGAACTACACTTACTATTACTATGAGCGGAATTCCATAGATAAGATAAGTATCGGGAAAGTTTATCAGAATCTTTTCAACAAGCCTTTCTCCTAGCGGAATACCATCAGAATCTTTAAACCAAAAACCTAAAATTATTGAGATAAAAATAATTGGATACAGAAATGTAGAGATTCTCTTATTGACAGCAATCTGTTTTTTCACCCATTGATTAAATGCTTTAAGGTATTGATAACTACTTTCTCCCTTATCTATATATTCTAAACCATTCAGTAAATTCTTATTAATAATTACTAACCCCATAAGAGTCACGAAAAATATGGCACCCATGATGGGAATACCTACAAAGTATGAAATCACTAAAAAGATAAAAGAGAAGACAACAATTGCAACCAAATTTATTCTAAACATTCGCTTAAATTTATCAATGATATGAATTGATTTTTGGGTGTAGAGGTCATTAATTTTTGGTGCTACTAATGCATCACTTTTAAGAAAACCTTCCTTCCAGATATTTTCAATTGATTTTTCCATCTAATAAGTTTTTTAATCTCGTTTTAACTCGCTTAACGCGGACACCGATATTGTTGGAATTCGTTCCTATAATAGCAGCGATTTCCTTGTATGATTTTTCTTCCAAATAAAGCATAATTATGGCCCTATCTATTTCTGATAGTTTTTTAATAGCAGCATACAGTAGATTTAAAGATTCGTCTGAAAAAGCATGATTACCTACACTCTCTTCCGCTGGCGAAGAGTCAGACACAAAATGCTGAACATTATTTTTCTTTTTTTTAAGTAAGGTCAAACAAACATTTAACGAAATTCGATAAACCCAGGTACTCCATTCTGATTTCTCGCGAAAGTTATCCTTACTCCTCCATATCTGTAAACACACCTCCTGATAATAATCTTCAAAGTCTTCTTGTGAGTTCGTATAGGCCCTACATAGCTTTATGATTATTGCGGTATAAGGTAAAATGGATACATTATAAAAATCGTTACTCAATATCTTTTTGATTTAGTTGGTGGCGTGAATCAAAAATTATTACACATAAGTTTAAATTTATAAAAACGAGATGAGTTTAGGTAGTTTATTGAGTAGAGTAAAAATATAACGATACACGGGGAGGAAATGGTAAAAGAGACAACCTTGATACTAGAATAGTAGGTTTTGTGAATGGCTCTGGTGCATCATAATTCTGATGGAATGATATCCACTTTATTCAAGAATTGGGTGTGATTGTACATTAATAAAGTTAAAAAAATACTTCCATATTTCGATAACTTTCCAAAGTCGTTTAAAATAAAAAAGTCAAGCATTGCCGAGATTATCGGGAATGCTTGACTTCCATCAAAATGATAATATCAACTATTACATATTATCAGATGTTGCTTTTGCACTTAAGTATTCCCTATTAAGTCTGGCAATATTCTCTAAGCTGATTCCTTTAGGACATTCTGCTTCACATGCGCCTGTATTGGAGCATGATCCGAATCCTTCCTCATCCATTTGGGATACCATATCTTCAGCACGTGTTTTTCTTTCTACCTGGCCCTGTGGTAACATGGCCAATTGAGATACTTTGGCACTTACAAAGAGCATAGCAGAGGAATTTTTACAGGCAGCGACACATGCCCCACATCCTATACATGTGGCAGAATCGAATGCCTGATCAGCAATTTTTTTAGGAATTGGTATTTCGTTGGCATCGGGTACGCCTCCAGTATTCACAGAAACATATCCTCCTGATTGAATTATTCTATCGAATGCACCTCTGTCCACCACCAAATCTTTGATGACTGGGAAAGCTTTTGCTCTCCATGGCTCCACGGTAATGGTGTCCCCATCTTTAAAGCTTCGCATATGAAGCTGACAAGTGGTCGTCTGCTCAGGCCCGTGAGGCCTGCCATTGATATACATGCTACATGCGCCACAAATACCCTCACGGCAATCATGGTCGAAATGTATAGGATCTTCGTTCTTTTTTACCAACTGCTCATTAAGCACATCAAACATTTCTAAAAACGACATGTCGTCAGATACATCGTCAACGTCATAGGCCTTAAATCCACCTTTGTCCTGTTGGTTTTTTTGTCTCCAGACTTTTAGTTTTATTTTCATATTTATGGAGTTATCTGTTATTGGTTATCTGTTAACCGTTAATAGTTATTGGTTAATTGGCTTTGGCTTTCATTAAATAGTTAATATAACCATTGAGAATAGCTAAGCACTTATTTATCTTTTCTTTTAATAATTCAAAATCAGTATTGTCAATATATCCTTGTTCCAACGCAATTATTAAATGGTCTATTGATTCAAATAAAGAACCTCTACTGATTCTACAGAATTGAATATTTTCTTGAAAATGGAATCTTCCATATCCTTCGGCAATATTATTAGTCGTAGAACGCAGTGCTCTCGTTAATTGATCAGTAAGTAAATATTTTTCCTCTTTTGGAAATTTATTAATAAATGGAGACATGGTTTTTCTTAAGTCTCTGCAATGTTTCCAACATTCTAAATCTTCAAACGAACGTATCTGCTCCATGCCGATTAACCATTAACCATCAACCAATAACTATTTATAGCTTCGTTGCGTAAGTTTTACATTTTCAAATACTAAATCCTCCTTATTCAAGGTTTCTTCTTTATCTACACCATTAAATTCCCATGCAGACACATAAGAAAACTCATCATCTTTCCTTTTAGCTTCTCCTTCTTCCGTTTGTGATTCTTCTCTGAAGTGGCCACCGCAAGATTCTGATCTGTTTAGTGCATCGTCTACCATCAACTCTCCAAGCTCAAGGAAATCAGCTACACGGTTGGCTTTCTCCAGCGACTGATTTAATTCGTCATTAGTACCTAAGACTTTTACATTTTTCCAGAACTCCTCACGAAGTTTTTTAATCTCTACTTTGGCCTTTCTTAAGCCAGCATCATTTCTTGACATGCCACAATATTCCCACATGATATGGCCTAAATCTTTATGGAATTCGTCCACCGTTTTGTCACCATTGATAGAAAGTAAATTGTCCAATCGTTTCTTTACTTCTGCTTCAGCTGTTTTAAAAGCCTCATGGTCAGTAGATATTTTAGTTGAAGGTACACTGGCTAGGTAATTTCCAATAGTATAAGGAATTACAAAATAGCCATCTGCCAATCCTTGCATCAATGCACTTGCTCCTAATCTATTTGCCCCATGATCAGAGAAGTTCGCTTCTCCAATTGCATATAAACCGGGAACATTGGTCATTAAGTTATAATCTACCCATAATCCACCCATAGTATAGTGTACTGCCGGATAGATTTTCATTGGCATTTTATATGGATTTTCGCCTGTGATTTGTTGATACATATCGAACAGATTGCCATACTTAGCCCTAATAAGGTCTTCCCCGTCACGTTTGATCGCATCAGCAAAGTCTAGATAAACAGCCAATCCCGTTTTATTCACTCCACGGCCGTCATCACAAACCTCTTTAGCATTTCTTGAAGCCACATCTCTAGGCACAAGGTTTCCAAAAGAAGGATATTTTCTTTCTAGGTAATAATCTCTTTTATCTTCAGGTAAATCAACACCCTTTAATTGTCCCTGACGTATTTTTTCAGCATCTTCTTTGGATTTAGGTACCCAAACACGGCCATCATTTCGTAAAGATTCTGACATTAAAGTCAGTTTAGACTGGTGATCACCAGATACTGGAATGCAAGTAGGGTGAATTTGTGTATAACAAGGGTTGGCCATGAAAGCCCCCTTCTTATGTGCTCTCCACGCTGCGGTTACATTAGAACCCATAGCATTGGTAGATAAGTAGAATACGTTGCCATACCCGCCCGTTGCCAATACTACTGCATGCGCACTGTGTGATTCTATTTTCCCCGTTAATAAATTTCTTGTTACAATTCCACGTGCCTCACCATCGATCATTACCAGATCAAGCATTTCTTCACGAGCGTGTAATTTTACTTTACCATTGGCCACTTGCCTGCTTAATGCACTATAAGCGCCTAGTAATAGCTGCTGCCCAGTTTGGCCACGGGCATAGAACGTTCTGGAAACCTGGGCACCACCAAAAGATCTGTTGGCTAAAAGGCCACCATATTCTCTTGCAAAAGGAACTCCTTGGGCAACACATTGGTCAATAATGTCAACACTTACTTCAGCTAATCTATGAACATTGCCTTCACGTGATCTGTAATCACCACCTTTAATGGTGTCATAGAACAGTCTGTAAATGCTATCACCATCATTCTGATAATTTTTAGCAGCATTAATACCACCTTGAGCAGCAATACTATGAGCTCTCCGAGGACTATCTTGAAAGCAAAATGCTTTTACATTGTAGCCTAGTTCGCCAAATGAAGCTGCAGCAGAGGCTCCTGCGAGACCTGTTCCTACAACTATGATGTCATATTTCCGCTTATTAGCGGGATTGACAAGCTTAATATTAAACTTATGTTTAGACCATTTTTCTGCTAATGGGCCTTCAGGTATTTTAGAATCTAACTTCATTAAATTAAATCTTTAGATTTCAATTATTTGATGTACATGATAATAGGAATAGCTGCAAAAAGAGCAGGTATTACAATTGCAATAATAAATCCGACACCTTTAATTAAAGGGTTGTATTTAGGGTGGTTGGCTCCCAATGTTTGGAAAGCACTTTTAAACCCGTGGTTAAGGTGGAACATAAGTGCCATCATGGAAATGGTGTATAACACTACATACCAAAGTTCATGGAATGCCACATTTACAACAGCGTATAAATCTTTATATTCCGTGCCATCATAGGTGGCCGTTGGAATACCACCCCAGTGCATTTCGAACCAAAACTGCTTTAAGTGAATAACTAGAAATACTAAAATTATGGTACCTAATAGTCCCATGTTCTTTGAGCTCCAAGTGCTACTCACATTACCTGGCTGTACGGCATAACCTGTTGGTCTGGCTTTTTTGTTTCCAACAGTGATCATTATAGCCCATATAATATGAACTATAAAAGTGGCATAAAGTAGGTAAGAAGTGGTTTTGATAACCGGATTAGTCGTCATGAACTTGGCATATATATTAAAAGCCTCTCCGTCATCATTTAAAAGTAATTGTAAATTTCCCGATAGGTGTACTATAAGAAATGTGACCAAAAACAATCCAGTAAGGGCCATAAGCACCTTTTTGCCGATTGTACTTGACATTGCGTTAGTGAACCAACTCATATGATTTGCTTGATTGAATGTATAATAATCTGATGCCACCAAAGGTACATTTCATAGCAATATCAAACAATCTGAATTATTATTTTAAAAGATTCTAAATAGAATGAGAAAATCGACTAAATAGCTCAATTATCATAACAATAATTCCAATAGTAAACAGAAGAATGGATACAAACAGATCGTGGGTGACGATCGGCTTTACATTGTTCCATATGTTTTTTAAAAAAATCATTTGTTTTTAGATAGTTCAAATAGGGCAATGCCAATGCCAAAATTTGTAAATAATTGATAATGAACAAGTTAAACTATCGAATGTGTAAAAATTATATTTAATAAATCCCGAAATGGGAATAATTACCACAAATGGAATAATTCCTAGATGTAAATTATTTAGCTTTGGATTGTAAATTTCAGAAAATGACACCACAGACTATTCTATATATTATTTTGGGAATTGTATTGTTCGATTACCTATTCGAGCAACTATTAGATTATTTGAATTTAAAGGCCAGAAGGAAAGATCTTCCTGATGAAATAAAGTCTTTTTATAATGCAGAGAAATATGCGAAATCACATGAATATCATAAAGCCCTCAGTAGATTTTCATTTTTAAGCGCTGGTGTTAGTTTTATTGCCAGTTTCGCTATTCTTAGTTTGGGTGGCTTTGGCTATTTGGACACTGTCCTGAGGCCATTGGTAGGAGAGGGACTCATACTCTCACTATCGTATTTCGGTATTTTATTTATCCTTTCAGATTTATTGAGTCTTCCATTTTCATTGTATTCCACATTTGTCATCGAACAGAGATTCGGTTTTAATCAAACTTCCATCAAAACATTTATTACCGATAAATTGAAAGGCTATTTAATGACTATCATCATTGGTGGAGTATTAGTGGGTACCTTGATCTATCTCATTTTGAATATTGGTGAGCCATTCTGGATATATTTTTGGGTAGTAGCTACTGTATTTATATTGATAATGAATATGTTCTATACGTCATTGATACTTCCTTTATTTAATAAACTAACTCCATTGGAAGACGGAGAATTGAAAGAGGCCATTCAAATATATAGTCAACAAGTAGATTTCCCATTAGACAATATTTTTGTTATTGATGGATCAAAAAGATCAAAAAAAGCCAATGCGTTTTTCTCAGGTATTGGTAAAAAGAAGAAGATTGTATTGTATGATACGCTGATTGAGAATCATACTGTGGAGGAGCTAGTGTCTGTACTAGCACATGAAGTTGGTCACTTTAAGAAAAAGCATGTAATCTATGGTCTGTTTATATCAATCCTTCAGATAGGTGTAATGTTGTTCATTATGTCACAGATGATCTATAGTGAAGCCACTTCTGTAGCGCTTGGCGGTAGTCAATTGGCTATCCATCTAAACTTACTTGCCTTTGGTATTCTCTATTCACCAATATCTAAAATATTAGGATTGTTGGGTAATATACTTAGTCGAAAAAATGAATACGAAGCTGATGTTTTTGCCAAACAAACTTATAATGGTGAGGTAATGCAAGCTGCACTTAAGAAGTTATCGGTTGATAATTTGAGCAATTTATATCCTCACCCCGCTTATGTGTTCATGCATTATTCGCACCCTCCCTTATTAAAAAGGTTGGAAGCTTTAGCTCAGTGATTTTTTGACGGAATAGCCAACACTTCCGAGCACTAATAGCAGTAATACAAGACAGGACGCAAAGGTGATCTTGTTGCCTACCGTAAATGCTACTGGTTTAAATTCAAAAACAATGGTGTGTTTCCCAGCTGGAATTTCAAGGGCTCTCAAAATGAAGTTGGCTCTTAAAATTTCAGTTTCCTTGCCATCAACGGCAGCTACCCATCCTTTTGGATAGTAGATTTCCGAAAAAATGGCCAAGGCCTCACCACTTACATTAGCTTCATAGACAATATGATTAAGCCCGTATTCCTTCACCTTAATACTTCCTTGCTGACTAAAGCTTGTTGTCCCTAATTTGAATTTAGATTGATCAATTACGGCTGTTAAACTCGGGTTGATCTGACAAGTTTCTGCCAATTCCTCATCAGGGTTATTAACAAGTTCTACATTACCCACAAGCCATGCATTTCCTAAAACTTTATCATTGGTGATAAACTGATTTTTATCTGGGCCAAAGGTTAAATATTTTGCATTGAGCATGTTTATGGCAGAATAACCTGAAAAATCCATTTCACCACTTTGAATTCCTTTTATTAATGCATCTCTTTGACCTTCCACACATTGTGTATAGAAGTCCTGATATCTACGCAACTTAGCTCCATGGTAGCCTCCCAAAGAACTGTGGTGATACGAAGTACGTGCCTCGCTCATGGCATCGGGTTGTAAATTATATACTCGATAATGAGATTGATCTTTTTTTATTTCTTTGTCAGCAGCGGTAGGAGTAATGAATGTTTTATCGCTTGTTCTACGGTAATTATTATCACCAAAACTTCTTTTGTCAACTACCACCACATCGATAAGCATCAATAGAACCAGTATCAAGGAGAATACCGCATATTGAATTTTGTTTTTGAGGTAGAGGTATATGATAGCGAATGAAAGAGCGATAAAAATTAGTGATCTTATGGCATCACCACGCATAAGGGATTCTCTGTCTGCACTTAAGGCATTAGTAAACCACACAGGCAACTGTGATTCCCCGGCATTGGTAAACGAGGCTATTCCTGCAAAAAGTATAACCAACATACACAAGCCACCAACTACACCTAATGCGATAAACAGTTTTTTCTTAACTTCTTTCGTCCAACCTGCGGCTAATAATTTTTCCAAACCAATAAAACCTAATAGCGGCATTGCGGTAAAGACCATAATAATGGTGAAGGTGACAGATCTGAATTTATTGTAACCTGGAAAGTAGTCAAACATAAAATAATTGAATGACTTAAAACTATCGCCTAAACTCAAAAGAATACCAAATAAGGCAACTGAGACCAGCCAGACAGAATATTTCTTATCGGCAAACAGAATACCGATGACAAACAGAAAACAAACTATAGCGCCCATATAGTAGGGAGCAGGTGGCTTTTCGCCCCAGTAGGAAGAAGAATAACGGGCTAATTGATTAGCGACTTGGTTGTCACCGGAACGCTGAAGGGCTTTGAGTACTTCACTGTCTTCATCTTGTACTAAAAAATGGCCGTAGCCGCCTCCAAGAAAATTTGGAATAAGAATAGTCATGGGCCCCCATGGATCATTACTGTACTGGAAAGCATAATCTTTACTCAATCCACTCTTTTCTCCACTGGACTGTGGGAGGGTTAACTCTGACTTTCCTCTTATCGAATATTTTGAGTATTCATATGTGGTCCAAAATTTACCAATAAAAGTCCCTAAAGCGATTAGTGCCGCTGCGAGTAGGACAATCAAAGTTTTACCGTATTCTGGTAACGTTTTATTTTTTATGGCATCATAAAGTTGTACGGCACCATAAATAAGGACGATCAAAAACAAGTAATAGGTTATTTGCAAATGGTTTTCCCGAAGCTCTAATGCCAAACCAAGGGCAGTAACCCCCACACCCAAAATTCTTTTTTTGTTAAATGCCATATGGACACCGGCCAACACCAACGGCATAAAGGCAACTGCACCAATTCTCGAATTATGGCCTGCACCCAAACCAATGATCATATAAGTTGAAAGTCCAAAGGCCAATGCTCCAGCTATGGCCAAATACGGCCGGACTTTAAAGGCTAGAAGTAGGATGTAGAAACTTATAAATGCTAGAAAAATGTTGCTTACAGGATGGGGAAGTTTTAAAGAAAGTAAGGATTTAAAACCGCCAACAATGCCATCATGCCAACTTACGTTTATCATATAGGCAGGCATACCCCCAAACATGGAGTTAGTCCAAAGGCCCTCTTCACCTGTTTGTTCCCTATATTCAATTAACTCATGAGCACTACCTTTCCATTGATTAATGTCATGCTGATCCAATGACTTGTTATCAAGAAAAATAGGGTTGAAAAAAGAAACTGTTGTAATCAGGAAAACTACAACGGCAACTACATGAGGGAAAATATTCTTGGCAAAGTTTATCGACTTCATATATATCAGAGTAAGCTAGTCTGCAAATTAGAAAAGTTTGCGAGGGAATAAAAAGCCCCATTGATTATGGTGAATAGTTTTTTTAAAATTTAATAATAATAAACTGTATCTTTTTACACCCAACTCCATTTAGGTAATTGTAAAATCAATAATGGAGATTTGGAGGACTTATTAACATATTCACACAAATTGATCACTGAACAGTCAGAGGAGCTACTCATTCAAGAAGCGAAGAAGGATCCTAAGAAATTCAAACCGCTCTATGAAAAGTACTATAAGCCCATATATCGAAAGATTTTGAGTAGAGTTCAGGACAAAGATTTAACGGCAGATTTAACATCAAATGTATTTTTTAAAGCCTTACAAAACCTTGGGCAATTCAAACCAAAGAATGGTACATTATTTCCATGGCTCTATAGAATAGCCATCAACGAATGTTACGAGCATTTTAGAAAAAGCGGGAATAAACATTTTATAGAGATTAATTCTGAGAATTTCGAGGCTATAGCTGATGAAATGGCCACTTATGGAGAAGAATATCGAAATGTACTGAAGCTAGCACTAGCCAAATTAAAGCCTAAAGACCTTCAAATTATTGAACTAAGGTTTTTTGAATCACTATCATTTAAAGTGATAGCTAACATATTAGAAATTACTGAAGGACATAGTAAAGTGAACCTTTATCGTGCTCTTGACAGGTTGAGAAAATTGATGAAAATATCATGAGAAAGCATATTGAATTCGTGGATAGGAGTATTGAGATTAGCGACAAGGAAATTGAATCTTATATGGATTTTGATTCACTTTTGGAGCGCGACAAAATGCACAAAATTAGAAATCAAATTGAAAGTAAAATTACAAGAAAGCTGTTTTGGCTTGTGACAGCAGCTTTGTTAATTGGCACAACTTCCTATTTTCTTTTACAAGAGGATAGTTCAGGGGAGCCAATTACAAAATTGAATAGCTCGGAAAAAACGTTAAATCAATTTGAAGAAAGTATACCTGAAGTGGTTGAAGAAGAACACTCGAATGATGACTCCATGGATTCAACGAATAAGATTGAACCAAAAAGAGAGTTGCCAGTAAGTTCAGAATCATTAGTCTCGAAATTTAAAAATGAGAGAAAGGACGATATTGAAAAGCAACCTAATGGCTTGAATCGGTCGGATAAATTGGAGAATGATATTGTTTAAACTCCGGTCGAGAATAACTACGTTTATATTGATGCCGAGCCAATTGATGGAATACAAGAGTTATATAAATACTTTGAAGAAAATTTAAAGTATCCCGATGAGGCACTGGCTGACTCTATTCAAGGTACAGTACTCGTTCGCTTTACCATTTTGAAAGACGGGAAAGTCGATAACCTAATAATTGAAAAATCACTGGGTTCACTGTTTGATTTAGAAGCAAAAAGACTAATCAATGGAATGCCATTATGGAAACCCGCCATGGTGAATGACACCCCAGTGGTGAGTAGAATGAGCATACCTCTTCATTTTAATATAAAAAAATAACTATGAAAAAGTTACTGTTAATAGTAGCATTATTCATGCTATCCTTTCACACCTATGCACAGATTTTCAAATTGGTTGATTCTGTTCAGGTATCATTCAAAGGCAAATCACAAGGAAAGGTAGTTGATATGAATAATGATAGATCGATGGACTACCTGATGTTTGGCAACTCTAACGACAAGTTAAAGGCGATCTTTATCGACCTTATCAATCACGAAATTGACACATTACAATTGGAGAATCTCGCTTCCGTTAATTTTGAATTAGCTGATATGGATAATAATAATAGACTAGATATCATAGCTCATGTGGTGGATAAAAGTGATACCACAATACAAATTTTTTATCAAACGGATTCTTTGATATTCTCAGTGGGTGAACTAGTGGCTATTGATCAATTTATAGCCATACAAGCTAAGGATTTAAATTTGGATGGCCGTAAGGAGCTTGTTTATAGCAGAAAAAACAGCCAAATAATTACAAAAACTAAAGATAAAAATGGGGCTTGGATTAACTATGCGGATTCTATCAACATGCTTAAAAATGTTCACTGGTTAATGTTCGATGCAGATAATGACGGCTATCAGGAATTACTTATTAATGGGAAAAATGGATCAGGAGATATTGAGGTAAATTACTATCAATGGAAGGATAGCGCATGGACAGTATCAGATAGTGTATTTAATGCAATAGAGAGTTGCAATTATTCATATGCCGATTTTAACAAAGATGGCCATTTTGATTTTAGTCAAATTGGTGTGGATAATTCAGGTGATTTTTCCATTACCATTAATCAAATGGGGCAACCAACGATTTTAGATAGTCTAGCCATTGATAATGTACAGTCATTTGCCGCAGATTTTAATTCTGATGGGTTAGCTGATTTATTAGTATCTGGTCAAACTGAAATGTCAGTTCCTTTTAATAATATTTATATGAATAATGGTTTTGGTGAATATGTGAAAACTGATTTATCAATATCAGAAATGATTGATCAATTTCAGGTGTCGGATATGGATTATGACGGTGATTTGGATTTGATTGCTATAGTTGATAAAGGAATATCAAAAACAATTAAAATTTATAGTAATTCTACGAGTGTCAAAAATATCGGGCCAAGTGTAACTCCAGAACATATTGCATTTGTTATAAATAATGAAGTATTACTTTTTTGGGAGTCCTCTGAAGATGACTTTACCACTCCACAAAGCATTACCTATGATATATTTATTGGCTCATCGATCTACTCTTCTGAGTTTGTATCATCAAATTTCGACCTTTATAATCTTCGAAGATTATTTGCTTCTCGAGGTAACAGCGGGTTAAAAAATGAATTTCTTTATAGTGCCACAGCTTTTGGTACATATTTTTATGGAATTCAATCTATTGATAATTCTCTTTTCTATTTATTAAATGGAGATGGAGATGGGGGAGGAGGAGGAGGAGGAGAGCCTTTGCCATTAATTGCTTATGGTCAATTCACATTATGTGATGAAACCAATGTAGTCCAATTGCTTTCTCCATGTTTGAATGAGGAATTGCAATTTGTTGCACAAGTAAATACCGGATATTACTCACAAACACATGGATACTTAGGAATTACTGACACATTGAATTATGTAGTTACAGGAATTGACACACTGTATACAGCCGTGCCAAACAGTACTAATTGTAATGACAATAAAACCATAATAATTAAACCTGTTGAGATTGGAAATCTTATTCAACCCGAAGTACTTACTGAATGCAAAGGCAGTGAATTGAGCATTGGTCTCGAAGTAAAAGTAGATAGTGTAAAATGGTACAACTCGGCCGGTTTAGTTTCAACGGACACAACCTACACATTTACCGTTTTGGAAAATGAAACTATAAATATTGAGGCTTATTCAAATTCATGTTTGTTTCAGGATACAGTTAAGGTGAGAGTAAGTGAATCAAACCTCAATATTCAAAATGCTTCTTATTCCATCAATAAAGGGGAGTCAGTAAAGCTGTTAGTCGTTGTTGTGGGATTTGATGAGTTTGATTGGACACCAATTACAGGTTTGGATAACCCTAATATTGCTTCTCCGATGGCTACACCAGTACAAACGACAGTTTATACATTGAATGCAGTGGATTCAATAGGTTGTTCAGCTCAGGGCGAAATAACTGTGAACGTGATCTCGGCAGCTTGGGTTCCTGATTTATTTACACCTAATGATGATGGGAATAATGATCTACTCCTAATCTATGGCCTTTCCGATATTGCAGATATTAAATTTGAAATATTTACCAGATCTGGAAATGTAATATACAGTTCAACACAGACCAGTGAGTTGAAAAGTCAAGGTTGGAATGGAAAATTTAATGGAACGGATCAACCAAATGGCCTCTATTATTGGAAAATTTCTGGACATTACTCTAATGGAGAAGCTATTAAATTAAATGGCAAATCAGAAGGAGTAATCTACCTAATGCGATAAGAAAAAATGAAATTAGTTAGCCATTTTCTCACACTCGTATTTGTATCAGTTAGTCTGGCTCTAAACGCGCAGTATTTTCAATTTTCGCAATACAATTTTACAGAGCAGCGGGTGAATCCTTCAAGTATATCCAATACGGATTATGCTAAAGCACAAATGGTTTTTAGAAATCAAAAAGTAGCAGACAACTTAAATATTAAAAGCACATTTTTGTCAGGTAGTTATCCATTTAGAAGTAAACTAGGGCCAACAGCGGCCATAGGTCTGTCTTTGTTGGATGACAGAGCAGGGAATGCTGGTATTTTTCGAACTACCAAAATAGGTTTGAATATTTCCACAACGGTACCGTTGGCAGACGGACAATCAATCAGTCTCGGTTTTAAATCAGACTGGCATAGTAGAAAGGTGTCATTTGATGGACTTTCCACAGGAAGTCAATTTGTTCCTGACCGTGGATTTGTGGGCGGAGGTACAGGGGAACTTACAGATCAGTTTAAGGCTTCCTTTTTTACCTGGAGCGCAGGGTTCAACTGGACGAAATGGGATAATCAAGGTAACGTATTAATGCAACTCGGTTTTTCTACTTTTGACATAAACCATCCTAATGAATCGTTTTTTGCTGGTGATTCAAAATTGCCATCTACATTTGTTTTTAGTCTTGGAGGTAGAGTTTATGATAATGCACTTATTTCTTTAAACCCAGATTTATTGGTAACAAGAAACTCTAAAAACAACATAGTTACCTTAGGAGGTGTCACCAGATATGAACTGACGGGTTCTTCCAAAGTTGATGGTCATTTGAATATTATCACTAGATATAATTTGGGAGGGTACGCTATTTTCGGCCTTCAATTTGAAAATGATAAGACATCGTTTGGCTTGTCATATGATTTGCCAATTACAAGACAAGTCGGTAATCAGGGAGCTTTGGAATTTGCTTTAGGGTTTAAAAAATATATTGACCCAATATCATCCAAAACCAGAGTTAAGAAATCGAAATATGCTCGAAGGAGAGAGAAGTTTAGAAAACAGCAAACTAAAATAGCTGCGAAGAGAGCAAGGGAAGCAACTCCAAAAAAAGAAGTTATTGCAGAAAATAATGATAATGTTATTCAAACAATGGAGGCGCAAGTGCCACAGGATAGTGTAAAAATCATCGTTGATTCAGGGGAAGTCAATACTGAAAACACAATAGCCTTGAAACCTGAGGGTGATGCAACTGCAGGTGAATTGACAAGATATCCATTAGATGAGCCTATTTCTTTCAATTTTAAATTCGGTTTTAACAAAGTTTCTCTGGCCAGAGAGGATAAAGAAATCTTAAATGACTTGGTACTGCTAATGATTCAAAATCCTATGTTGAAAGTTGACATAGTTGGACATACCGATGATATTGGTAACAAAGAGTATAATCAGGAACTCTCAGAAGATAGAGCAGCAGCCGTTGCTAATTATCTGATGAAAAAAGGAGTTGATGATGAGCGAATCATGGCGATTGGTTATGGGGAATTGAAACCGTTAGTATCTAATGATTCAGACGAAAATCGAGCAATAAATAGGAGAGTGGAATTTGTAATTCATTATCCTAAAACCCAAACAGGTAATCATTAAGGATTTTCAAACTAGCAATTAATACCAAAACGGCTGTTGTCCTTTGTACTGTTGTATTAGAGAATTTCAGTACAGCTAATCTTGAACCAATTTGGCCACCAAGGAATACAGCAACAAGCAATGGCCATGACCAGTAAAGATCCAAATAAGGTGGGTGCTGAAGCCATTGTCCGAAAAGGCCGGCAATAGAATTGACGAGAATAAAAAAGCTGGAGATAGCAGCAATTTTCTTAGCCTTGTTCCAGTTGATGATATTCAAAACAGGAGATAAGAATATACCCCCTCCAATACCAGCCATACCGGATACAAATCCAATAACACCACCTATTGTAGCAGCAACTGGCCCTGTCCTTTCAACGGCACTTTCTCGGTCATTACTCCCTTTTTTTAACCATAATATTATAGCCGCAATGAGTAGGGTAAAGCCTAAAAGAATAAATATAAATCCTTCTGAAAGAGGAAGATAGCCACCTAAAAAGGCAAGAGGGACGCTGGCTAGAACCAAGGGTAAAGAACGCCTAATATTCAAATAACCTTCCTGATAAAAAATATAGGTGCCCCCAGACACCACGATAATATTACACATCAGGGCCGTTGACCTTAAAACAAAGAGGTCTATACCAGCGAGTACTAAAATGGCTAGGTAACTCGATCCGCCTCCAAACCCCACCGAAGAGTAGAAAATGGCAATCAGGAAAAAGAAGATTGAAAGTAAATAAGGGTTTTCCATATTATCCGCCTATACTCGACATTGATTCGAAGGATTCTGTTTTTCTGTTGGCCTCTGCTGCCCAGCCATCTTTATGTTTACCCATAATTGCCTTTATTAATGACTCAGATAGTTCTTTGTCAGAATAACCTGATCGCATTAAATCCCTTAGACTTAATCCCCCACTATCATACAAGCAATTTTTCATTGTGCCTTCAGAAGTTATTCTAATTCTATTACACGAACCGCAAAATGTACGTGAATAGGCGGCAATAACACCTAGATTTCCCTTACTAAAAGGTGCTTTATAGTGATAAGCAGTACTGTTTAGTGGATCCTCAATTCGTTGAAGTTGACCAAACTCACTCTCTAAAATCGAGATTATTTCTTTATAGTCAATCACGTTGTGGGCCGTCCCCGTTCCGTTAAAAGGCATCTCTTCAATATATCTTACCGATACATTGTCTTCAAGGCTCAATTTGGCCATGGGGATAATATCCGCCTCATTTTTGCCCTTCATCACTACCATGTTTATTTTTAAAGGGATATTCTGATCAAGGATTTTGCGGTAGGTAGCTATTACCTTATCAAATTCGTCACGCCTCGTTATATTCTTAAATCGTACTTTGTCTAAAGTGTCCAAACTAAGATTGATCGATGAAATGTCAATGTCTTTCAATTGTTGGATGTAATCACCCGTTAAGACTCCATTTGTAGTTATATGGAGCTCTTCTAGTGCACTGTTTGATCTTAATTTCCTAAGGAAGTGCATCAAATCTCTTCTTACAAATGGTTCACCTCCAGTAATTCTCACCTTGGTTACCCCTAGTGTGGTAAGAATAGAAACCAATCGCTCCATCTCTTCAAAACTAAGTAGATCATTTTTGGGCACATAATCTATCCCCTCAGCTGGCATGCAGTAAAAGCAACGCAAGTTGCATCTGTCTGTGACTGCAAGGCGTGCATAGGTTATTTGTCTACCGAAAGAATCTACTAACATACTAGCTAATATAAAACAAATAGATGAGCTCTTTCATTGAAAACACCAAAGAACGATAACCAATTAACATGAGCAATGTTTAAATAACTGACTTTTAATATTTTTACTTTTAAAGTTTCTAATTTTAATCTCTAAGAATTTGATATGGAATTAAAGATTTTACTATTTGGAATAACAAAGGACATCATTGGTAGTTCCCCCCATACATTAAATATTGATGGGAATACTGTGGCTAATCTTAGAAAAGTGCTTGTTGAAAAATATCCAAAATTAGTTGGGTTGAAATCAATAATGATAGCCGTTAACAATGAATACGCAGACGAAGAGTTAATAATAAAAGAAGGCGATGAGGTGGCACTGATACCACCTGTTAGCGGTGGCTAGTATGATACAAATAAAAGAAGAGGAATTAAGTGTCGAGGAGGCAATAAAATCGGTGTCCTACTCAGCATGCGGTGGCATTAATATTTTTGTAGGTACAGTTCGAAATTCAACCAAAGGGCGAAGTGTGCTACATTTGGAATTTGAAGCTTATCCGGCAATGGCTTTAGTAGAACTTAAAAAAATAGCTGCACAAGCCAAATTGGAATGGGGGGTGTATGAGGTGGCGATACAACATAGAATAGGTAAAGTAAAAATAGGGGAAGCGGCAGTAGTTATTGCTGTTTCGGCTCCACATAGAGAGGCCTCATTTGCAGCTTGTAAATTTGCTATAGATACACTTAAACGCACAGTACCAATTTGGAAGAAGGAGATTTTTGAAGATGGGGAGGTATGGGTATCTGCTCATCCGTAATTAATTGGGAACTTCTTATTACTCTACCGATGACGTGTTCGATAGTTTATTTATTGTCCTCCCTCTACCTCCCTCCAAAGGGAGAAAAATTTGGCATCAAACACGTTATCTCATTTTGTCCCGAAGGGATGCCTTGCGGTAGGCAGGGTACAACTGAGAAGTCTCCTAATCACAAAATCTGCACAGTTATTTTAACGGATAATTAATATTGGCTATTTGATCAGTAATAGCAATGAGTTGCGTTCTTACCGTTTCAAGAAATTTTTTCGGGCTATCACCATTGTAATTTTTTAGCTTCTCATTACACGAATTCCCCCAAATTCCAAAAAGTGGATCTATATT
Organism: Fulvivirga sp.; assembly: GCA_048268855.1. GTDB lineage: Bacteria > Bacteroidota > Bacteroidia > Cytophagales > Cyclobacteriaceae > Fulvivirga. The sequence continues at coordinate 51,937 of JBLWUR010000009.1, read as the reverse complement.
GCCTGAAGAATCTTGAAAACAACTCACATCAAATTCATCCGAATGATTATCTAACAGTTTTTTAATTTCAAGTTCCCCTATTGCAGGCATATCACACGGCATGATCAACCAGTTGACATTAGGATCAAATTCAAAAGCATTTCTAATGCCCTCCATCGGTCCTTGACCCTCATTTTTATCAATTATGTAGGGTAACGAATCAAATCTTTCAGCCTGTGAAGTATTGCAGGATAGGTAGACATTATCACAGTATTTTGTAAGTATATTATAGCAATATAGAAATTGTGGATCACCATTGTAATTGATCAAGCTCTTGTCTTCACCCATACGTGTGCTTTTTCCACCACAAAGTACTAATCCATTAACCTGCATGGTAATCACTTTTCCCCCCTGTCTTTGAGAGAAGTTTAGTTTCCTTGATAACGATCTCATGTGACATTGCTTTACACATATCATAGATTGTTAACGCGGCAACAGAAGCACCTGTTAATGCTTCCATTTCAACGCCTGTTTTTCCAATTGTGGTAGCCTTGCAATGAATTATTATGTCATTACCTTCAACTTTAATGTCAATTTTGCAATTGGTTAAGTTGAGTTGATGGCAGAAGGGGATAAGTTCGGAGGTTTTTTTTGCCCCCATTACACCTGCAATGATACTGGTGTGGAATACTGAGCCTTTTTTTGTAATGATGTCGTCACCCTTCAATAAGGCCATTATATCGTCATTGACAGTCACAATACTTTCAGCAACAGCCTCACGCTTTGAATCTGATTTTGATGAAACATCTACCATTTTCGGATTGCCGTCTTCATCGATATGTGTTAATTTGTCATCAGTCATATAGATCAAATTTAGTTAAATGATAACAGTTGAAGAAGCAAGTTCGATAATACAAAGCAACCTATTCAAACCACGAGAGATATCTGTGCCATTAGATCAATGTATTGGAATGACTCTGGCTGAACCAATTCACGCGGATCGGGACTTTCCACCCTTTAATCGTGTGATGATGGATGGTGTGGCAATAGCGAGCAAAACCTTTTTTAGCGATCAGCGGAATTATAATATTGAGGGAGTGCAAATGGCAGGGATGCCACAACTAACGCTTAATGATCCTTCCAATTGCATTGAGGTAATGACAGGTGCCATGCTACCTAAAAATACAGATGCTGTAATCCGATATGAGGACGTGACCATTGAAAATAAGGTGGCCAAAATTAATTCAGATACCATTGAATCAATGCAAAATGTTCATTTACAGGGAATGGATATTGCAAAGGAGGCTATTTTGATAGAAATGGGTTCGAAGATCTCCACAGCGGAGATTGGAATTTTAGCAACTGTAGGCAAAGAGGAAGTAATGGTTTACTCACCACCAAAAGTGGCTATAATATCAACTGGGGACGAGCTTGTTTCTGTAAGTGAAATCCCGAAAGACTATCAAATCAGGCAGTCCAATAGTCATGTACTAAAAGCCGCTTTAATGGAAATGGGTATTGAAGCCACTGTTTTTCATATAATTGATGAAAAAGCACACATGAATAAGGTCATGGATAAAATCTTTACCGAACATGATGTAATCATTTTGAGTGGAGGGGTGTCAAAAGGACGCAAGGACTTTGTGCCTGAGGTACTAAATGAACTTAGTGTGCAAAAACTATTTCACGGTGTAAAACAACGACCTGGAAAGCCATTTTGGTTTGGAACCCGTCAAGATAATAAGACAGTTTTCGCCCTTCCGGGGAATCCCGTTTCTACTTTTATGTGTTTTTATAAATACATAAAACCCTGGGTCAATACATCGATGCTGGTAAAGGGAAATGTAGAATATGGCATTTTAAATGAAGATTTTATATTTGATAAGCCCATGACTTATTTTCTGCAAGTAAAGATGGCCAATGTTGATGGGCATCTTATTGCCACCCCCGTTCAGGGCCAAGGCTCAGGAGATTTGGCTAACCTGAAATTAGCCGATGGCTTTTTGGAGTTGGAACAAACAGCCTCAAATTTTTCAAAAGGAAAAGTATTTCCATTTATTCGATATAGATGAGCTTGAAAATATTTCTAATTGAATTCATTTGACCTCAAAAATCCATAATTTTGCACCCTTCAAAAGTATTAGGATATGTTCGATAGTTTAAGTTTAAAGTTAGAGAAAGCATTTAAGACACTAAAAGGTCAGGGCAGCATCACTGAGGTGAATGTGGCCACAACCATGAAGGAAATTAGGCGTGCATTAATTGATGCCGATGTGAACTTCAAAGTAGCCAAGGATGTAACTGATGATATCAAGCAGAAGGCACTAGGTCAAGATGTGCTTACTGCGGTTTCACCTGGTCAGCTTTTAACAAAAATTACAAATGACGAGCTTACCGCCCTAATGGGTGGAAGTAGCGAGGACATTTCTCTTGTTGGAAATCCAGCCGTTGTCCTAATCTCCGGTCTGCAAGGATCGGGTAAAACTACTTTTTCTGGCAAGTTGGCAAACATGCTCAATAAGGGAGGGAAGCAGGTTTTACTTACAGCTTGTGATATTTATCGACCAGCGGCCATTGACCAGCTTAAGGTGCTGGGTGAACAAACCGGTGTAGAAGTATATGCTGAGCCAGATAACAAGGATGCGGTAAAAATTGCAAAAAATGCAATTAAGTATGCTAAGGAAAATAATAAGAAAATAGTCATTGTCGATACGGCCGGCCGTTTAGCGGTAGATGAGGAGATGATGAATGAAATCTCAAGGCTTAAAGAGGCACTTAATCCATCGGAGACGTTGTTTGTTGTAGATGCAATGACGGGTCAGGATGCGGTAAATACTGCTAAAGCCTTTAATGAAAAGCTCAATTTTGATGGTGTAGTACTTACCAAATTAGATGGTGATACCCGTGGTGGTGCGGCTATTTCTATAAGAAGGGTAGTAGATAAACCAATTAAGTTCATCTCACATGGTGAGAAAATGGAGGCCATTGATAAGTTTCATCCTGATAGGATGGCCAATAGAATATTGGGTATGGGCGATGTGGTCTCACTTGTTGAACGTGCACAAAATACCTTTGATGAAGAAGAAACACGTAGGTTAAACAAAAAGATCAGAAAGAATCAATTTGATTTCAATGACTTCCTATCCCAACTTGAGCAGATCAAGAAAATGGGTAACATCAAAGATCTTATGGGTATGATCCCTGGTATGGGCAAAGCACTTAAGAACGTAGATGTAGATGACGATTCTTTTAAACCAATAGAAGCCATAATCAGGTCAATGACACAATTGGAGCGAGAGACTCCTGATTTGATTAGTGGAAGCAGAAGAAAAAGGATTGCAGATGGTAGTGGCACCTCTGTTCAGCAAGTGAACAACCTATTGAAGCAATTCAATGATATGCGAAAAATGATGAAGACGATGAACAAAATGGGTGGTGGCAAAAAAGGATTGGCCGCACTTAATCCATTTGGTAAGTAATTTACAACTGTAAATAGGCAAAGAGTTCCATCAACCACGCGATGCCGATGTGAACAATTACTCCGCCATAAATATTTTCTGTTTTCAAGGCAATCACACCAAGGATATAGCCACCAAATAAAGAGCTAACTGCTTCCCCAAAAGGCTTTCCAAAGTGAAGTACGCAATAGGTTACTGCCATGGGCAATACTACTGCATTCCCTAAAAATCTTACTAATCCGAATATTAAGAACCCACGAAAAAACAACTCCACCGTAAAAAAACCTAAGGCATAACTAATTTCATAGAGTAAAGTAACTACACCTTGATTGAGATGATAGTAACTACAAAATTGATCGATGCCGGCAGTTCTGAAATTTGGATACTGCTGTGTAAATGAAGGGTGGAAGGATGCAACAGCAATGATGGGAACCATTATTAGAAGCATTACTAAATAGGGCTTGAGGTTAACGTTTCTATTGTTTAAACCATAAAAATGATTGATCGATTTTTTTTGATAGAATCTATAAAATAACCCAAGTGGTATAATAATGGTAAATATGGGAAGCAACCTATAAACGCTTTTGAGGACGAATAAATGAGTGCTATTATAAGTGGTTATGAGTTGAGAAATTGAATCACTGTAAGAATTTCCTCTGTTCCAAGCAAGTATGGCGAAACCGACAGCACTAGTGAGCCAAAATTTAGGGTTTTTAAAGAATTGTTTATTATCTGTAAATAAGAAGACAAACCAACACACTACATAATAGCTGATAGCCTGGATCAAGAACATTAGAACTATTCGTAAGTTACTTCCATAGAAGGAGTCAATGTAACTATCCTCGAAATCGTAATAAAAATTGAAGGCTAATAAAAAAGCAACCCAAATGAGGGTTGCTATATACAATCGTAAATTGAAGTCAGACTTTATGTATGTCTTTAAGTGGTTATAGAGATACTTCACCGATACTTATTACTTGTAAGTCACGGACTTTATGGCATCTATTGTTCTTTTGACATTGGGAAGAATCACATCGATTAATGTAGGCGCATAAGGCAACGGTACATCCATACTATTGACTCTTGTTACTGGTGCGTCCAAATAGTCAAAGGCAAATTTCTGGACATGATAGGTGATCTCAGAACTTATGGCTGCCAAAGGCCATGCTTCTTCCAATACTACCACTCGATTAGTTTTCTTTACAGACTTTACAACTGCTGCATAATCTATGGGTCTTACTGTTCTTAAATCTATAACTTCTACTGAGATACCATCTTTGGCTGCTTCGTCAGCAGCTTCTAACGCTACTTTTATCATTTTGCCAAATGAAACCAATGTAACATCCGTTCCTTCACGTTTCACATCAGCTACTCCAATAGGAAGTAGATACTCACTTTCTGGAACCTCACCTTTATCCCCATACATCAATTCAGACTCCATAAAAATTACAGGGTCATTATCGCGAATTGAAGATTTTAAAAGGCCTTTCGCATCGTAAGGATTAGCTGGGATAACTACTTTTAATCCAGGGCAATTGGCATACCAGCTTTCAAAATTCTGTGAGTGTTGTGAACTTAACATTCCTGCATTACCAGTTGGGCCTCTAAATACCATTGGAATATTAAATTGACCTCCTGACATAGACATCATTTTAGCCGCTGCATTGATCACCTGATCTATGGCTACAAGGGAGAAGTTGAAGGTCATAAATTCGATGATAGGGCGTAATCCATTCATAGCCGCACCAACACCTACTCCGGCAAAACCAAGTTCAGCAATGGGAGTATCAATTACTCTTTCAGGGCCAAATTCATCAAGCATGCCTTGGCTCACTTTATAAGCACCGTTATATTCGGCTACTTCTTCACCCATTAGGAATACTTTTTCATCCCTTCGCATTTCTTCGCTCATCGCTTCGCCAAGGGCTTCTCTAAACTGGATCTCTCTCATTGAAATTGGTTTAATTTATCAGTGCGTAAAAATAGCACTAGACACCGTAAGGTCAAAATTTCCAATGCCAATAAATGACTAGTCCTAAATAATAAAAGGCAGTCCTGAAAATTATCGGGACTGCCTTCTTATTTGTTAATATAAGTTTACGCTAATTGTGCGTCCAACTTCTGAGCTAATACACCCTTAGGTACAGCGCCAACCTGCTTGTCAACAATTTCTCCACCTTTAAACACCAATAGTGTAGGGATACTTCTGATGCCAAATTTTATTGGAATGTTAGGATTCTCATCTACATTCATTTTGCCAATCACAGCTTTACCTTCATATTCACCTGCTAGTTCTTCCACTACAGGGCCTATCATTTTACAAGGACCACACCATTCTGCCCAAAAATCTACTAATACTGTTTTATCACCATTAACGATTTCGTCAAAATTGGCGTCTGTGATTTCGATTGCTTTACTCATTGCTATTTTATTTACAAATGAAAAATTCTATTTGAGGTTTAAACACAAATGTAGGCATTTTTGGTTCTCCTTTTAGCCGACAATGTGCATAATAATTATCAATGGTCTCATAGAGGACAACGATGAGGTGAATTTATATGTTGAATAATAGGTTTTCCCAACCGTTGAACCTTAAAAATAAAAAAATCCCGAACTATGTTGTTCGGGATTTGTTGAGGCGCTGAGCGGATTCGAACCGCTGTAGAAGGTTTTGCAGACCTCTGCCTAGCCACTCGGCCACAGCGCCATTTCAATGCATTAAAATTAAGTTGCAAATCTATACATAATCATTAATTACTTCAAAGATATTGTGTTTTTTGTCTGTTAGTTCAATAATGGTTTCAATACGGTCATTACATTACTGGCCACAATCTTATGGCCTTCAATGTTGGGATGTATTCCATCTGGTAAATTTAAGTCTTTGTTACCAGCAACACCATCGAGTAAAAAGGGGATTAATTCAGCATTATTATTTTTTGCCAACCTCGGAAAAATAGCTCTAAAGTCATTGGTGTATTGCTCTCCTAGATTAGGAGGCACCATCATGCCAGCAATTACAATCTGTATGCTGGGGTATTTTTGCTTTACTTTATCGATTATGATTTGTAGGTTTTTTTCCGTTTGATCTAGTGGTAAACCACGCAAACCATCGTTGGCGCCAAGTTCCAACACAAATATGTCAATGGGTTCTTTTAGGATCCAGTTGAGCCTTGAAATACCTCCTGAAGTAGTTTCACCGCTTAAACCCGCATTAATTATTTTATAATTTTTATCATCCCCATTTAGTTCACGTTCAATTATGGCAGGAAATGCCTGAGCTTTGGAGAGGCCATAACCGGCAGTTAAACTATCACCATAAAATAGAATGGTTGTTTTTTGTGAATTAAAGCTGAATAGTATTAATACAAGGAGAAAAGGTAATAAACGAAACTTCATTTTTTCTTTTTTGTTCTGAACTGACACAGTTTTTTATTGATTTACGTAATTTATGGTTTAGCGTATATATTTATCAATATTTAAGCCGAAAATTACCGTTTAACAAAAAACTAAAATTTTTGTTATAGTTAAACCGTAAATACAATTAACGCAACCTGTTAAAAAGGTTGGCATATTTTATCTTTTCTTATGGCAGACATTTTAGTGGTTGAAAACCTCACCAAAACATTCGATTCAGCAAATAAATCACTTACTGTATTAGACAATGTTTCATTTAGCGTGGCTGAAGGATCCGGTATATCTATTGTAGGACCCTCTGGAAGTGGAAAAACCACTTTGTTGGGTTTGTGTGCAGGACTGGATGTGGCAACAAGTGGCATTGTTTCATTGGCAGGTATCAAATTAAATGCATTGGATGAGGATGACAGAGCTTATGTGAGGAATCAACATATTGGATTTATATTTCAAAATTTTCAATTGTTACCCACTCTTACTGCTTTGGAAAATGTAACCGTTCCCCTTGAAATTAGGGGTAGTAAAGACTATAAAAATAAGGCCATAGAATTGTTAGATCGTGTAGGGCTAGCAGATAGGATGGATCACTACCCTTCACAATTGTCAGGGGGAGAGCAACAGCGAGTAGCGATGGCCCGAGCGTTTATCACTTCTCCAAGAGTGTTGTTTGCTGATGAACCAACTGGGAATCTTGATGAAGAAACTGCTAACAAAGTAACAGAGTTATTATTTGATTTGAATAAACAGGAAGGTACTACACTAATATTGGTTACCCATAATATGGAATTGGCAGCCTATACTAATCGAATATTGAGGCTTAAAGGAGGTAAAGTAATAAGTGATAACCCAACAAACGGATCTGTTTGATGGAGTACTTGATAAAAATAAAAAAAGCGAAGAAAAACCTATTCAATGACGCATGGGTTTGGAGGATGGCAGTAAAAGATGCTCGCAATAATGTAGGCAGACTATTTTTGTTTATTGCTTCTGTTATAATTGGCATTGCTGCCCTAGTCTCTATCAATTCGTTCAATATCAATTTAATGCGCAGTATCGATGACCAAGCAAAAGAACTGCTCGGTGCTGATTTTGTAATTAATGGTAACAAACCTTTTGAACCGGAACTGCTCACTGCTTTTGATTCGGTAGAGGCAGAGAAAGCAAGTGAAGCGGATTTAGCTTCAATGGTATCTTTTATGACAGATACGCCAGGTACTCGTTTGGTTCGAATTATTGCCATTGAGGGAGACTTCCCTTTTTATGGTAATTTGGAAACCTTGCCTGATCATGCAGTTGACTTAATTAAAAGCGGTCCGTATGCCATGATGGATAAAAACCTCATGGGCCAATACGATGTAAGTGCAGGTGACTCAGTTAAAATCGGCAAAATGACTTTTAAAATAGCCGGAGAAGTGACGAAAATACCCGGTGGTGGAGGCATTCAATCAACATTTACTCCCTCGGTCTATATCTCGATGCATAACCTCGATTCTACGGGGCTGGTCCAATTTGGAAGTAGGATAGACTATAAACATTACTTTAAAACTAGTGATGATAAATCAGCTGAAGCAGCTGTTGAGAAGTTAAAACCCATAGCTAAAAAGTATGGACACTGGGTAGAAACAGTGCAGGGGAGAAAAGAAAATTTAGGTGAAGGATTACAAAATCTATATCGATTTTTTAACCTTCTTGCTTTCGTAGCGCTGATATTGGGATGTATTGGAGTGGCTAGTTCCGTTCATATATATGTAAAAGAAAAACGAAATACAGTGGCCGTACTGCGCTGTATTGGAGCTTCTGGATGGCAATCTTTTAACATATTTTTTATTCAATCATTTGCCATAGGGTTGATCGGCAGTATACTCGGGGTGACTCTCGGTTTGCTGATCCAGTTTTTGCTACCCTCACTTTTAAAAGAATTTATTCCCATAGATCTTGACCTACACGTAGCATGGTCTGCCGTTTTTGAAGGTATGCTCTTAGGGATGATTATCGCTACGCTGTTTTCTGTTTTACCTCTTATTGCCATACGTTTTGTGCCTCCATTAGCTGTTTTACGAACAGGGTTTGAACCATTAAGAAATTTCTCGAAATCACGTCTATTGGTTATTTTTCTTATCATATTATTTCCTCTGGCCTTTGCGGCCTATCAATCGGAAAGCATCCTTATTGGCTCCCTCTTCTTTATTGGACTCCTGGTCGCCTTTGGTGCGCTTACTGCAGTGGGGTGGTTGCTAATGAGGTTGGTGAAGAAGTTTTTTCCTTCAAGCTGGAGTTTCATTTGGCGGCAAAGTCTGGCTAATTTATTCCGACCAAACAATCAAACACTTGTTTTAGTCGTGGTCATTGGGTTAGGAGCATTTTTGATAGCAACACTCAATATCACACAGAATAGCTTGCTCAATCAAGTGGAATTTATAGGTAATGAAAATCAGTCAAATACCATTTTGTTTGATATTCAACCTGATCAAAAAGATGGAGTAGTGAAGTTGACTAAAGACAACGACTTACCTATTCAGCAATTGGTGCCGATCATCACCTGCAGGCTTAGTAGTATCAATGGTAAATCGATCAGCGAGATTCAAAAAGATACTTCAGATGCTATCCCGAACTGGGCGATAACAAGGGAGTATCGTGTTACCTATCGTGATTCACTCAATGGATCAGAAACATTGGAAAGTGGTGTACTGCAACATATATCTAATGATTCAATATTTGTGACTGTATCGAAAGGAATGAACGAAAACCTAGAATTGAAAATAGGGGACTCCATTGTATTTGACGTGCAAGGCGTACCTATTAAAACCTATTTAAGCGGGGTAAGGGATGTAGACTGGCCTGTAGATCCGCCTAATTTTATATTTGTATTCCCCACAAGGTTATTAGAAGATGCTCCGCAAATATTTGTATTAACAACCCGAATTGACGCGCAAACCAAAGCCAATAAATATCAACGTGAGCTTGTGGCTCTCTTTCCAAATGTATCATTGATTGATCTTAAATTGGTTTTATCCACGCTTAACGAGTTTTTTGACAAGGTATCGTTTGTGATCCGTTTTATGGCATTGTTTAGTGTTATTACCGGTATGGTGGTGTTGGCCGGTGTAGTGATTAACAGTAAATACCTTCGATTGAGGGAAAATGTTTTGCTTAGGACAATTGGTGCAAGAAGTAAGCAAATTGTAGGCATGACCATATTAGAATATGGATATTTAGGTTTTTTCTCTGGTTTAACGGGAATAGCCTTATCTCTTATTTCCGGGTGGATATTGGCTACCTTCTTTTTTGAAGTGATCTACCTGCCAGATTATCTAAATCTGCTCTATTTATGGTTAACTATTATTGCACTAACAATATCAATTGGATGGTTTAATACGAGAGATGTAATAAATAGATCACCCTTAGAGGTGCTACGTAAGGAGGTTTAATAGGCTATATTGGAATTAACTTATTACTGGCCCTCCCCCCAATGTAGTGAATGAATGATTATAAAAAGCCAAAAATCTTACAAATAGATTTATGGCAAAGTTGGTTTAGTTATCTTTAGTAATGCTTATTCTATTATTGTGCATTAATGATGGCTAGTTACAGAATACTACATATTGGAATCCTGTTAGTTGGGTTTATTGCTAATTCTAATGCACAAATTCATTTGATCGAAAACAGAGGTCAATACCCAGCAGATTTTCACTCTGTTGGCAATATCCCTGGAGGGAAGGTGTTTTTTAAACCCAATGGGCTAATTTATGATTTCAATAACATCCCATCTCATGAAGAAATTCATGGATTGGATGATCAATACACAAGTGAATCTTGTGAAAATTACCAGGCACATTCTTATGCAGTTAATTTTCAAAATTCTAATCCTAATGTTGAGATTAAAGGTAATGACGCTGGCCTTTTAACATACAATTATTTTGTCGGAACCAAAGACAAGTGGGCCACAGCTGCCAGAGATTTTAATGAGATCGAATACAGAAACATTTATACGGGTATTGATTTCCGTTATTACAAATATGGAATGACCGTGAAGTACGATTTTATTATTTCACCTAGTGGCCGCCCAGAGGATATTTTATTAAATATTGATGGTGCAGATTGGTTGGGAATAGACGCTAAAGGTGACTTGCAAATAAGTACTTCAGTAAATGAACTAAAAGAAACTCGACCTGTTGCCTATCAAATGATTGAAGGCAAAAAAAAGTGGATTCCTTGTGAGTTTCAACTTATTGGAAACATTTTAAGTTTTAATCTACTTAGTGATTATAATGACTGTGAAGAACTCATCATAGACCCTACCTTGATATTTTCGACCTTTTCTGGCTCTACTGCTGATAATTGGGGTAACACCGCCACTTTTGACGTTGGGGGCAACCTCTACTCTGGAGGAATTTCAAGCAATTACGCAAGCGGAAGTTTTCCTACAACCACAGGAGCGTATCAAGTCATTAATCAGGGGCAATGGGATGTGGCCATTATTAAATATGATTCAACAGGTAGTAATGCACTTTATGCCACATATTTAGGTGGGACACAGTCAGAAATACCTCAGAGTTTGATCGTTAATGATAAAAATGAATTACTTATAATGGGTTTTACTGGATCATCGAATTTTCCTGCTGTCAATGCTTATCAGTCTGTATTTAAAGGTGGTATTAATGTCTCACCTTTGGCCGTCCCATTCCCGAATGGTTCAGATATTTTCATTTCTAAACTAAGTGCAAATGGCAAGAATTTACTTAGTTCCACATTTATTGGCGGTACAAATAATGACGGACTGATGTCATTTAATGATGCCTTAACTAGAAATTATGGTGATGAATCTAGGGGTGATATATTCATTAAAGACAATGGCAACATCCTTGTAGCTTCTAAGACGTCCTCCATTGATTTTCCTTTGATAAATTCTTTTCAATCATTTTATGGAGGAGGCACAACCGATGCAGTATTATTTGAAATGTCGTCTGATCTAAGCAACCTTATTTTCTCAAGCTATCTAGGAGGCAGTGCCATGGATGCTGCTTACTCAATAAAAACCAATAGTAATAATAAAATCATAGTGGCAGGTGGGACCAACTCAACAAATATCGATTCGAATATTGGTACATTTTCTAATTCTAGTAATGGAGGTGTAGATGGTTGGATCTCAATTATTGACAATAGTAGGTATCAATTGGATACAGGAGTTTATATTGGTACAAGTAGTTATGATCAGGTTTATTTCATCGATGTCGATATTGATGACAATATTTATTCCTATGGCCAGTCGGCAGGTGATTTTCCCATTCTTGGTAATGTGTATACTTCAGGGGGTGGGCAATTTATACAAAAATGGAATTCGAACCTGACCAACTTGAAGCTTTCAACGAAGTTTGGTTCTCCTGGAAATTTACCAGATATCTCACCCACGGCTTTTCTTGTCAATGATTGTGACAATATCTATATCAGTGGATGGGGAGGCATTACCAATGGAAATTATAATGGAGGTAGTACTAATAACATGCCTATTACATCAGATGCCTATCAGTCTACCACAGTTGGATCTGATTTTTACCTGATGACCCTTTCTGCTAATGCAGAGTCCCTTTTATATGCTACTTATTTGGGAGGTACACAGTCTAGAACACATGTAGATGGAGGTACAAGCAGATTTGATAAGCGTGGCATTGTATATCATGCCGTCTGTTCCGGATGCCGGTCAGGCAATGCAGCAGGACAAGTAGCCACATCAGATTTTCCTACAACACCCAACGCTTGGTCGAATACTAATAATAGCACTAATTGCAACAATGCCGCTTTCAAGTTTGATCTGGCAACCTTACGCGCTATAATCCAAACAAATAATGTGAATTTCAATCAACCGGGAATTTCGATTATTTGCTTTCCAGATGATATCGTATTTGAAAATTTCAGTGTTGGGGGTGAAATTTTTGAATGGAATTTTGGCGATGGAACAAAAACTACCGCAACAGATACCATTCCCATTGTCCACAATTATAAAAATGCAGGACTTTATAAAATTACACTTAAAGCAATTGATCCTAATACCTGCGTAGGAGAAGATATTACTTCAGCCAATGTTAGGGTGTCAAAACCTTCATTTTCAACTGTGGAGGATGCACTCATCTGTGAAGGTTCTTCATTCAGGTTGGGGGCCTTTGGCGGGAATCAATATTTCTGGCACAGTCTGGATAGTGTTTTTGAATCTGAAGAGCGTGCACCATTAGTAACACCCGATGTTTCTACAACCTACTTAGTAAGAGTTGTAGATGATTTGGGCTGTGAAGCCACAGACACCGTTGAAGTGGAGGTTACTCCTGCTGTTTCGGTAAACTTTACTCTGGAAAAAATACATGACTGTTTCTCACGACCAGAGATTAGGCTAATTAACTTAAGTGAAGGTGGAGAAACTTACCAATGGCAGTTAGGTGATGGAAGTACTGAAGACCTTAATGAATTGTTTTATTCCTATCAACAAGATGGTGAATATAATGTAACGCTAACCGGAACCATGGGAAATTGTTCCTATTCCAAAAGTGAAAGCGTAAGGATAAGTACCTTGAAAGTGCCAAACGTCTTTACAGCGAATGGGGACGATAAGAACAGTGTGTTTGAGATTGTTTCGGGAAGTCAGGTAAATTTAAAATTGTATAACCGCTGGGGGCGACTGGTGTATGAAAATGACGACTATAGAAATGAATGGGATGGTGAAGGTGAACCTGCAGGGATTTATTATTATGAAGCAATAGTAACAGATGAAACCACTTGTAAAGGGTGGCTTCATTTAATAAAATAAATGATTATGACAGCACAGATAGAATCGATCAATCCGGCAAATGGCAAAACTGTAGCTACCTATTCGGAAATGAAAGCCAAGGATGCGAAAGCCATTATCAATGAAGTGCATAATGAATGGAAATCTTGGCGAAATACTGATTTCGACCACCGAGCAAAGTTAATGCACAATGCCGCCTCAGTATTGCGCAGTCATAAGGAAAAATATGCTCACCTGATGGCCCTAGAGATGGGTAAGGTGCTTAAAGAAGGGGTGTCTGAAATAGAGAAATGTGCTTGGGTGTGTGACTATTATGCAGATAATGCAGCAATATTTTTAAAGAACGAAGAAGTGGAAACAGAAGCCTCCCATAGCTTTATTTCCTTTCAACCGATAGGTGTGGTATTGGCAGTCATGCCTTGGAACTTCCCTTTTTGGCAAGTTTTGCGTTTTGCAGCCCCCGCACTTATGGCTGGCAATGCAGGTGTTTTAAAACATGCTTCCAATGTAACAGGTTGTGCACTTGCCATCGAGGAGATGTTTGTGGAAGCCGGTTTCCCAAAAAATATTTTCAGATCATTGATTATTTCTTCATCTAAAGTGGAGGAGGTAATTAAAAACGAGCATGTAAAAGCGGTGACCCTTACAGGAAGTACACCGGCCGGTAAGTCAGTTGCCTCAATTGCGGGAGGGGCTTTAAAGAAAAGTGTACTCGAATTGGGAGGTAGCGACCCTTATATTATTTTGGAAGATGCTGATCTTGAACAAGCTGCATCGAAGTGCACCACTAGTCGATTGATCAACAATGGTCAAAGTTGTATATCAGCTAAACGGTTTATAGTGGTAAAAGAAGTAAAAGAAGCATTTGAAAAATTGATGATTAAATACATGAGTGCAAAAGTAATGGGTGATCCTTTTGAAAGTGGTTCTGATGTAGGACCTATGGCACGGGTTGATTTACGCGATGAACTACATCATCAAGTAGAGAAAAGCATTGAGATGGGGGCAACATGCATATTAGGAGGCCATTTTGAGAAAGACAAAGGCGCTTTTTACTCACCCACTATACTGACCGATGTAAAATGGGGCTCACCAGCCTACCATGAAGAGTTGTTTGGACCAGTGGCTTCTATTATTGAAGCGAGCAATGAAAAAGAAGCCATTGAGATTGCTAATTCTAGTTTTTTCGGATTGGGAGCAGCAGTATTCACAAAAGATAAAGCCCGTGGTGAACATATAGCAGAAAAGGAGATAGATGCGGGCTGTTGCTTTGTTAATGATTTTGTAAGGTCTGATCCTCGATTGCCCTTTGGTGGTGTAAAAGGCAGTGGCTATGGCCGTGAGTTGAGCGCATTCGGTATAAGGGAGTTTGTCAATATTAAGTCGGTGTATGTGAAGTGATACATTGTTAAACCTTAAAACCTGACAGGTCTCTAAGACCTGTCAGGTTTTATTAGCAATTAAAAACTACATTTTAACAAAAACACTAACTATAATTATAAAATTGAGACTTTAGATAGATGGATGATGGCCACTAAAATGAATTCAAAAAATCTCATCATAGTTTATATATACTATACCTTCTCAAAAACCAATCTGTAGTGATCCATTATCTCTTGCTCAAAACATACTTTGTTGGGGCTAATTTTAAATACGTCCACCTGGTGTCGGAACTCTTTGTTGGTGAGGAATTTTGGTACGAGCGACAGGTATAACCAATATTTTCTAAAGCTAAATTTTCTAAACTTCTTCCTCCATTGTTTGATGGTTTCTATATAGTCTAGTCTTCCACTACTCTGGGAGATTAATTTAAAATGGGGTTCGGCATTCTTTATTACCATTTCAGGTCCGTAGGGGAGCCATGAGCCAGGAAATTCTGCAATCATGAGCGCCAACACATGTGAAGGGGAGCCTTTTTCTGCATCGAGGCTTATATCCTTAAACTCAAGCATATTCTTGCTAAAGGTCATGGTCTGCATGTAAAATCGACCACCAACAGGTAATAGATCGTAAAGGGTTTTGAAAAAGTCGCTATAGATTTTTTCTTGCTTACCGTCTTGCCATTCTTCAATAGAACAGAAATGCTCTAACCCTCCAATACAGGTGATGGCATCATAGGTACCATTATCTTCGGGTTTTACCGTACGACAATCTTGAACTATTACGTTCATTCCATTCTTTTGACAAGCTTCTGCTTGCCCTTCCGACAAAGTTAACCCGAGACTTGTAGCTCCTTTTTCTTTGATGATATAGTTCGAAAATGGTCCCCATCCGCACGCCATATCAAGCACCTTACTTCCTTTGGTAATATTGAGACTGTCTGAAATGAATCTATGTTTTTCTTTTTGTGCATCTTCCAGACGCATAGAAAAATCCCCATCATATTTGGCGCCACTATAGTCGCCCGTCTCTCCCATACTCAGACGAAATATCTTGTCAATCGTGGTATAAGTAAAATCTAAATCTTTTTGTTCAGCCATAAGTTCATTTATTGAAAATTGTAATGAACTAACTGCTCATTATCTTTAATTGAAGTGTGTTATTTCCCCTGAAAATAAGAATTTAAAACCACTAAATTTTAAAAGAACCACTATTTAATAATCAATAGTGTCTAGTAAACAATTACTTAGTGTGCATTTTTAAGAGACATGAGGCAATCAAGGTTTTAACAAAAAACCTTGATTAATGGGGTCGTATCACACTGTGTCCAACAAACCCATAAATATGATATAAAGCAATTAAGCCTTTACTAACTCGGGTTGACCTAGCTGCTTTAGCATTTTAGCATGTTGAACCAAAGCCCTAAAATAGCTCGGTTCGGATTTGTAAGGCAATCCAAATTCTTCAGCCGTTTGGCGAACAATTTTTGATATTTTTTTATAGTGTACGTGGCAGATGGATGGAAAAAGGTGATGCTCCACCTGATAGTTAAGTCCACCAACATACCAGGAAAGCAGATAACTATCTGGGCTAAAGTTGGTAGTAGTATGAAGCTGATGTATCGCCCAGTCGTTTTCCAAATTACCATCAGAATCGGGTAGTGGAAATGAAGTAGAAGGCATCACATGAGCAGGTTGGAAAACAATGGCCAATATAAAGCCAGCTACCATGTGCATCCCTATAAAATAAAGGGTGGTTTGCCACCAAGGAATAGGCAATACGATCATTGGTATTACTAAAAATATCGCATAGTAGACCACTTTGCTCATCGCAAGTTTAAATAGTTGAAACCACACGTTTATGTTTTGAGATTTAGTAAGCCCCATTTTTCTGTAACGAAAAAGCTGACGAAAATCTTTAGTAGTAATCCACAAAAAGGTCATTAATGTATAAAGAAACCAGCCATAGATATGCTGGATACTGTGCATTTTATAATGCTTGGCATGGGGCGATAGTCGCATCAAAATCCCTGGATCGATATCTTCATCCACACCCTCTACATTGGTATAAGTATGGTGCAATACGTTGTGTTGAATTTTCCAATTTACCGAACTACCTCCTACAAGGTTGATGACATAGCCAACATATTTGTTGATGTTTTGATTTTTCGAATAAGCTCCGTGATTTGCATCATGCATTATAGAAAAACCAATGCCTGACATAGCAGCACCCATTATTCCCCATACCAAAATTAATGGTAAGGTTCCTGTAATTACTCCCGATACCATAAGTCCGTAGGGTAAAAAATAGGCGGTTAATAATATTATTGTCTTCCAAACCATATGGGCATTGCCATATTTAGAAAGTTTATTTGTTTCAAAATATTCACCTACACGCTTTCTCAGAATTCCAATAAAATTGTATTCTGTATCCCGTGTAAACTTTAGTGATTTATGCTTCATTAACTTAATTTTTCTTCAATACTTTACTGTAAAGATAACACTATAACTGGAATTTTCGTTTGCCGAAAGTGTTAAATCTTACCGAATGCAGCTTAAAGAAACGGGTAGGCTATTTATATTTAAACCATTAAAAAAGGCAATCAGAAGCATTTTGAGATTAAATCTTCCTCAATTTCATCGTCTTTCATCCCCAGTTCAATCGCCTTTTGGAGACTTTGGCAGGTTTTCTTCTTTTTTCTCAAACTATAGTAGGCCAAGGCTTTAAAATAATGCCCCAAATAGTATTTTGGTACTAACACTAATCCTTCGTCAATATCCTTGACGGCTGTTTTAGGATCACCCAACAGGTAGTGACAATATCCTCTGTTGATTTGAGAGTAAGGTTGGTCTGGCTCAATTTCCAAAGCCTTGCTAAAATCCGTGATAGCTTCACCATAATTGTCAAGCTGAAAGTTGGTAAGGCCTTTATTACGCCAGGCATCGGCATTTTTATTGTCCAATTGCAACACTTTATTCCAATCCAATAGTGCCATTTTAAAATTTTCTAATTCAATGTAGTTGACTGCCCTTCGATAGTATACTTCTACAGAGGTACTATCTATTTGCAGATAGTTAGAATAATTGGCAATAGCATCGTCATGCTCATGTTTAGTATTGTAAATATTGCCTAGGTACAAATAAGGCCATTTATTGAAGGAGTCAATAGTTATTATTTTTTGATATTGTAAGGCAGCCGAGTCAAGTTCTTGTAATTGATAAAAAAGGGCAGCCAAGTTGAGTCCAAGATTTATGTCATTGGGGGTTTGCACTAACGCCTTTTTCAGTAGCGATTTGGCTTCCTTGAATCTTCCTTGATGTGCAAGTAATGCCGCCAAGTCAATTTTAGTTTTTGAAGAATTGGGGTCTAAAGCTATTGACCTTCGCAGCTCATACTCAGCATCCAAAGGTCGCTCTTGTTTTATTCGGATCAACCCTTTTAGGTGATGCATATTAGCCTGATCTGTAGCATACCTATTAGGCGTATTTTTATCTTCTTCTAGTCCTAATATCTTAAATGAGCGGCTATTTGTTTCAATGAAATTATCAGTAATATCTATAGCCACATTACAATACTGTATGGCTTTATAATAATTGGCAATTTGAAAGTTTATTTCAGCTAAGCGCATTGCGGCTGCGAAACTCTGAGGGTAGAGCCGTAATATCTCAGTAAAAGCTGCCAAAGCTCTGGTTGTATCTCCAGAGGAGAGTATAAGCTCACTTTTCGAGAGCAATGCAATTTTGTCTTGAGCTTTGACTTCATTAAGTAAGCCAATAAGGGTGATGATGATAAATAGCGTTTTTTTCAATCGAATAGGGAATAGTTACCAAACTGGTCAGCGGGAGCAAAAGGCTTGATCAATGATGGCCCCTCATTAGCAGGATTTTCAATATTTGGGGAAACGCTGTACATACTTATTTTATTGTCGGGATAGGGTAGTAGGATTTCCATTAACTGTGACAATTCAGATTTATTGTCAAGCCAAAGGCTTTCATTAGTCTTGTCTAAGACTACAGGCATTCGGGTATTCATCGGACTAATGGTTTCATTAGCCATTGTGGTGATAATTCGAAATGTATGCATGACCTTTTCCTGCTCATCTTCAAATTCCTCCCAGATTCCAGCTAATGCTACAATCTCCTGATCACCAAAAATGACCCGGTGGGCTACTCGTCCCTTTTTACTGATTCGTTTCCAATCATAATACCCATCGATGGGGATAATACATCTCCGCTGAGTGAGTGCGTTCTTTGTCGAAGCCTTCTCTTCTAGGGTTTCTAATTCAGCAAAGATTAATTTGTTACTGATGGTTTTGTTTTTCGACCAACCAGGAATCTGGCCCCAATGAAAGAACGAAAATCCGGTACTGCCCTGGATAATTACTGGTAACAACTGGGTTGGTGCAGCATTGTAACGTGCTTTAAATTCGGAGGATAATTCGGCATCAAACCTAACACTAAGTGTTTCTGCATCCGCTGTTAGTGTGTATCTATCTCCCATATTGCTAAATTAGTATTTTCCCTACACACTCCCCACACCTGTTGTGGGGTCTACTAACTGTAGGATACCGGAATAATCCGGTAAGGTGCCATGATTGAGGGACAGGTCATCGTTGCACTGCTAAATGACCGCTAATAGATTTTTTTTATTTTTTAATTTCTAGAGGGTTGTATCACTCCGAGTCCATTTAAAAGCTACTTATCTATAATAAAATCAAGCGCCCTCTTTTCTGACCAATATAGATTTTGTTTGTTGAAAGCCGTAAATCCAACATGACCACCAAAATCTGGGGTTTCCAAAGTTACATTTTCATGATCTTTCATTTCTTCTATTGGGTAGCATTCCTTAGTTAAAAACGGATCGTTGAGTGCGTTTAATACAAGAGTAGGGGTGGTGATGTGTTTTAAAAAATACAACGAGCTGCATTTGGTGTAGTAGTCAATGGCACTATCAAACCCATGAAGAGGCGCAGTATAAGCGTCATCAAAATCGATTAACGTTTTTAACTTATTGAGACCTTTAGAAGAAATGCGGTCCGGCATAATTATAGATTTCTGCCGCACTTTGTTTTTTAAGCCATTTAAAAAACGATTTGCATAAACCCAATTTTCACGTTGCGATATTTTCTCGCAGCTGGTATGTAAATTTAACGGCACTGAAATGGCAACAGCACGATTGATTTGTATCGCCTGATTATCCTTCTCTCCTAGATATTTTAAAGTGATATTTCCGCCCAAACTGAAGCCAATAAGGTTAATAGACTTGTAATTAAGGGACTGTGCGTACTTAACTACGGTTTCTAAATCATCAGTAGCGCCACTATGATAAAATCTTAACTGCTTATTCATTTCCCCACTGCATCCACGGAAATTCCAGGCGGCTACGTCATAACCTTGATCAAAAAATGCTTTGGCCATTCCACGCATATATGGTTTTTGACTATTGCCTTCAAGCCCATGTGAGATGATCACCAATTTTTCGGTGCTTTGTTTAAGCCAATCGATATCAAGGAAATCGTCATCGGGGGTATCGATGCGTTCTCTTTGGTAGGGCATTTTTTTTACTCTCCGGAATAGTGCAGGTATGATGGTTTCGATGTGCGGGTTGAAATAGAATTTAGGAGGGAGGTATTTCATTCAATGTTATAGCTATGATATTTAATATTAAGAATTCAATATTAAATAATTATTTTTTTGAAACATTATAAAAATTTATCCGTCTAAGAAAAAGTGAATTTATCAGGTCAATATTCACAATGTTCAAAATTTAAAATATCAACAACACAATTAAAATGAAAAACATGTTATTAGCAGCCTTTAGCGCTGCTTTTTTATTACACTCTTTGACAGCACTTGGTCAGCAGAAATTTACAGTGAATGGTTATGTCAAGGATGTGGAGAACGGTGAGGAACTTATAGGAGCGACAGTTTTGGTCAAAGAGATTGGTTCCGGTACAATCACAAATGTCTACGGTTTCTATGCTGTTAGCCTTCCGCCAGGTAATTATACCATAGCCTATTCTTATATAGGTTATTCTACAGTTGAACACAATATCACCTTGAATGAAAATCAGGAATTCAATGTGGAATTGCCAGTCGAGGCTATACAGATGGATGAAATTGTAATTACCGATGAACCGATTGATGCCAATGTCACGGACATCAAAATGAGTAAGAACGAATTGGATATTAAGCAAGTTAAAAAGCTACCTGCGCTATTTGGTGAGCCAGATATAATCAAAACAATTCAGATGCTTCCAGGGGTGATCAGTGCAGGGGAAGGAACCTCTAGTTTTTTTGTGAGGGGCGGAAGTGCAGATCAAAACTTGATTTTGATAGATGAAGCCCCCATTTATGATCCTTCACATTTGTTCGGATTGTTTTCGGTATTTAATGCTGATGTCATTAAGGACTCAGAGTTATATAAGGGTGGTATACCTTCAAAATACGGGGGAAGACTTTCCTCAATATTGGAAGTTCGTACAAAAGATGGCAACAATAAGAAGCTAGGTGGGGCTGCCGGCCTAGGATTACTTGCTAGTAGAGCAATGGTAGAAGGCCCTATAAGAAAAGATAAAAGTTCTTTTATCTTATCAGGTCGGAGATCGTATGTTGATTTGTTTTTGAAAGCCAAAGGTGAAAAAAGTTCAGTTTACTTTTATGATGTTAATGCCAAAGTCAATTGGAAACACAATAATAGTGATCGTTTTTTTGTGGCCTTTTATTTAGGACGAGATGCATTTAATTTCGATAATGTTTTTGGCTTTGACTGGGGGAATACAACAGGTACATTTAGATGGAATCATCTTTTTAACGACAGGCTTTTTTCCAACACTTCACTCATTGCGAGTAATTTTGATTACAAGTTAGGCCTTGATGATCCTGCTCAGGGATTCGAGTGGACTTCTAATTTGCAGGAGCTTTCCCTAAAGGAAGATTTGAATTATTTTCTTAATAATAACAATGAAATCGAATTTGGATATCACCTCACCTGGCGAAGATTTTCTCCAGGTAAGTTAAAACCAACCTCTGAGGAGTCGCTATTTGCCGAAAGGGCACTTGATCATATGTACGCTTTAGACCATGCATTATATGTAGGGAACAAACAAAAACTTTCTAGTAGACTTACAGTTCGATATGGGTTAAGGGTTTCTGTTTTTCAGAATATAGGTGATCAAGATGTATATATTTATGCTGATCCGAAAGATAATATCAATCCTGAAAGAATAGATACAGTATCATACAAATCTTTTGAAAATATTAAAACGTATGTAAATTTTGAACCAAGAATTTCTGCGAGGTACCTACTCAATCAAAACAGTTCGTTAAAAGTATCCTACAACAGAATGGCGCAAAATACCCATTTGATATCCAGTGGAACGGTGCCCATTCCTTTCAATACATGGAGCCCTAGCAGTCCTTATTTAGAGCCCCAACTGGCTGACCAAGTAGCGATAGGATACTTCAGAAACATTAGGGATAATACTATTGAAATATCAACGGAGGTCTATTATAAGGATATCAAGAACGTAACAGACTTTGCTGACAATGCCCAATTGTTTTTTAACGATGATCTATCGACAGAATATAGGCAGGGTAGTTCAAACTCTTACGGACTAGAAATTATGACCCAGAAAAAGGATGGTGATTTAACTGGCTTCGTTTCATATACATTGTCTAAAACCGAACGTAGTGTACCCGGAGTTAATAAAGACGAATCTTTTTTGGCAAACTACGATAGAAGAAATGTCTTGAACGTAGTAGCTACTTACGATTTGAATGATAAGTGGTCATTTGGAGCAAACTTTACATATTCTACGGGCAGGCCCATTACATTGCCATCAGGAAAATACGAATATGATGGTTATCAGGTAGATTACATTACAGAACGCAATGGCTACAAATTGCCTGATTTTCACCGAATGGATATTTCTGCGACTTTTATTCCTCGTAAGAACAAAGAAAGAAATTGGCAAAGTAGCTGGGTGTTTTCAATTTATAATGTCTATGACAGAAAGAATACCTTCACCATTTACACAAGAGTAAAGCAAGATAAGGACGGAAATATAATTGGTGAAGGAAATGAAAAAGAAGCCCGTCAAATATCATTATTCCCAATACTTCCATCTATTACCTACAACATAAGATTCTAACAATGAAAAAATATATATTATTGCTTATAAGCATTATCACGCTGACAGCGTGTGAAGAAACTGTTCAGCTTGACTTAAAAAATTCAGAACCCATTGTCGTGGTTGAAGGATTGGTAACTAATGAGCTTAAAAACCATTATATAAAGGTTTCCAAGTCCGTTAATTTTTATGATACCAAAAATTCCACCAAAATCACTGATGCAGTAGTGACTGTGACAGATGGGGAGGATACATTCAACTATGTTCATAATCCAAATAATAAGGAAGAAGAGCGGGGTACCTATTTTTCAGCCGTTCCATTTGCTGGACAAGTAGGTAAAACATATACCCTAAATGTGGTGGCCGAAGGCAAAACCTACAGTGCTGTTGACATTCTATACCCTGTTGCAAGTATTGATTCATTAACTGTTAGGTTTGATCCAGATGAGTTTGAGGATCCTGAAGAGGGGATGGAGGATTACTATTATGAAGTACTATTCTATGCTCATGAACCACAGGAAACTAAAGATTTTTATCTCTTTAAATTTTACAGGAATGACACTTTAATTTATGATACTGAAACCGATATTTACTTTTCTGATGACGAACTATTAGGCGAGGAAATAAACGGGTTGCCTACTGCGAGTTTTTTCAAAATAGGGGATATGGCTAAAGTAGAAATGTACAGTATCTCGAATACTGGATTTATATATTATAATGACTTAATGAACCTATTGAATAATGATGGTGGTATGTTTGGTTCACCACCTGTTAATCCCAGAACCAATATTACAGGAGGTGCACTGGGATTTTTTCAAGCCAGCTCAATGGTTAAGGATTCGATATTAGTGAAAGAATAATATTAGTAAAGAATAAGTTGATACTATGCATTAGGCACTCTTTTATTGGAGTGCCTTTGTAATGTTGTGCACTATGCTTTAGCTATCTGATTTTTTTGGTTAATTTTCCATCCACATTAACCAAATACTAACATTATGTTCTCAAATATTATAAAGCTGTCAGCCATTGGCAGTTTTACCATGCTGATGGCTTGCCAGCAGACAAAAAAAGCTGAAGTTGCTGAAACAGAAACCAGTAGATATACCGAGCTAAATGAAAAATATACCCCGGTTAAACTTACAACAGACCTCACTGTACTCTCTGAAAAGCAAAAGGAAATTATCCCCATACTTATTGAAGTAGCACAAATCATGGATGATATTTTCTGGTATGAGGCCTATGGAAATCGAGATTCGTTATTGGCTTCTATTACTGATGAAGAAGCAAAAAGATTTACAACTATTAATTATGGTCCATGGGATCGTTTGAATGGAAATGCTCCATTTATTGACGGGGTAGGTGATAAACCAACAGGAGCTAATTATTATCCTAAAGACATGACAAAAAGTGAATTTGAATCGGCTGATTTGGCTGATAAAAAGTCACTTTATACCTTCTTAAGAAGAGGAGAGGATGGGAAATTAATAACAATCCCTTATCATGAGATGTTTGCAGAGCAACTTGCCAAAGCATCCAATCTTTTAAAAAAGGCTGCTGAAATAGCTGAAAATCCTGAGCTTAAAAACTACTTACAATTACGAGCAGAAGCTTTATTGACTGATGATTATTATGCAAGTGACATTGCTTGGATGGATATGAAAACCAACCAGATTGATATGATTGTAGGACCAATTGAAACGTATGAAGACCAAACGTTTGGGTATAAAGCCTCACATGAAGCCTATGTATTGGTAAAAGACATGGAATGGAGTAAACGCCTTTCAAAGTATGCTGAGCTGCTTCCTGAACTTCAAAAAGGATTGCCAGTTGATGCAAAATACAAAGCCGAAACCCCGGGGACTGATTCTCAGTTAGCAGCGTTTGATGTAATTTACTACGCTGGTGACTGTAACGCAGGAAGTAAGACAATAGCTGTCAACCTCCCTAATGATGAGCTTGTACAATTGGAAAAAGGTACGCGAAGGTCACAACTGAAGAATGCGATGAAGGCGAAATTCGATAAAATACTTTTACCAATTTCAGATATGCTTATTGATGAAAGTCAACGTAAACACATCACTTTCGATGCTTTCTTTGCAAATACTATGTTTCATGAGGTAGCACACGGGTTGGGAATCAAAAATACTATCAATGGAAAAGGTACAGTAAGGGAAGCACTAAAAGAAAATGCGTCTGCCCTAGAAGAAGGTAAGGCCGATATTCTTGGGTTATATATGATCACCAAGCTTCATGAAACCGGGGAAATAGAAGGTGATATGATGGACTACTACACGACATTTATGGCGAGTATTTTTAGATCAGTGAGATTTGGGGCTTCAAGTGCTCATGGCAAAGCTAATATGATCAGGTTCACTTTCTTTAAAGAAATGGGTGCTTTCACTCAAGATCCCCAAACAGGGTTTTATAAAATTGATTATGACAAAATGCAATTAGCAATGAACGCTTTGTCAGAGAATATATTAAAACTGCAAGGAGATGGTAACTATGAAGGTGTTACAAAATTAGTAAATGAGAAAGCTGTAATTTCAGCAGATCTTCAGAAAGATCTTGATCGTTTGTCAACTGCGGGAATACCTGTGGATGTTGTATTTGAGCAAGGTGTAGAAGTATTGGGGCTATAAAGTGAAGGGGTTTTGAATCATTGAAATTCTGACTTGATTCAGAATCCCCAATTTTGATAACAGATATTCCCAATCAAGTTTGGGATGACTGCCACTAAACAAAAAAACCGACCTAATTTAGGTCGGTTTTTTTTTGTTCTGATTGATTTAATAAATTCTTTAAAAGAAATTTATATTAAACAATTTCTAAGGCTATTCGTCTTTTGGTTCTTCCTTTTTTGACTTAAGGAAGTCAAGATACCCTACTGCTGATGCGAAGCCAATTAAACAGGCTACAATCGTTATAAAAAAGCTGGCACCATCTCCAATATATTGTTCCATAGTTAGTAGTTTTTCGAGTTGTTACTATCAGATGTCAAATCTAATAGATAAAATATTGAAAAGTAAATAATCTTATGATTTATCCATTATCAATTATTAAGCTGATGTTTTTTTAGATTCCTTTCTTACTTTGAAAATAATAAATCCACCTGCCAATAAAATAATACTGCCCATTAAACCAAGTAATATAACTATCCGACTTTTCTCCATTTGCAAGGTTTTAATTTGCTGATCTTGCCTTAATTGCTGCAGCTCCTTTTCCTTTTCTTGAAGTTCAACAGCCACCTCCATCTGCGCCATCATCCTGCTACTTTCTTCATTGAACACAAAATCTTTTGCTTCATCGTATAATTTACGAAAGTCATAGGCCTTCTTATAATCTGCCTTGTCATAATGCAGCCTTGAAATATTTTTATAAATCACCTGCAATAATGGCTGAGCACTAATTTTCTTAGCTATTTCAAGCGCTTCATTCAGGTATTCAGACGAGGTGTTATAGTTTTTTAGCTCCAGATAGGTTGAACCAAGGTTTGATAATGCAAATGCCTGGCCTAACAAATCCCCACGTTGTTTTTCAGCAACAAGTGACCTTTCGTAATAGAGTAATGCATTGCTATAATCCTGACGATAAAAATAGACGTTACCAATATTGTTGAGCGGGTTAGTTGAGTTGTCAACTGATTTGCCACTAACAGAAAGTGTCATAGCTTCTGAATAATAGTCCAGTGCAAGGTCTTCTCTACCCATTTCCATATAGGCATTTCCAATATTATTAATGGCATCAATGAGCTTACTTTTGTCATTTATCTCTTTAAACAGGTCATAAGATTCGATAAAATAGATCAGTGCTTTGTCATAAACTTTCTTCAAAGAATAAACACTACCGATGTTGTTTAATGTAGAAGCACGCGCTTTTTTATCGTTAATTAACGTGCTAATCCTTAATGACTCAATATAATACTCTAAAGCCTCTTCATAAACCCCTTGGTTTTTGTAAATGACTCCAATATTATTTAATGCTGCGGCTCGTCCATTTGCATATTGAATTTCATTAGCCTGTTCGAGAGCTAATATTGAGTACTCAAGTGCTTTGGAGGGGTTAAGTCTATTGTAAACAATATATAGATTATTTAAAATATCAACGCGATCTTTACCTTTGGCATTAGGTAAAGCATTTTCCAGACTGTCTAAGTCATAAAACGAATAAGCATTAAAAGCAAAAAGACAACAGAGGAACAGGAAAATACCTTTTTTCATAAAATTCATAACTAATGTTACCAAAGTTAACATTAAAATTGGAACATGTATGACGAAAATAATCATAACATTGTTACATTCAAATGTGCATTAAAAATCCATCAATTCATCTATGATAATGATCAGAATTACATTTTTAACCGTTTTATGCTTGTTTTCAGGCCTTCTTTTGGCCCAAACGAGTGAATTTACTACTGTAATTTTAGTTCGCCATGCTGAGAAAGGGTTTGATGAAGCTGGTGATCCTGATTTGACAGAAGAAGGTACAAATAGGGCAATAGAACTCAAAAGAATCTTGCTTAATCAACCATTGGATGCCATCTATTCTACGCCATTTAAGAGGACAAGACAAACGGTAGCCCCCTTGGCCGATTCCAAAGATCTGGAAGTTCTGGACTACAATCCTTTCAAAATGGACGAGGTAATTGATATTATTAATTCCGCAAAGGGAAAAACAATACTGTTTTCTGGTCATTCTAACACTACCCCAGTTATTATCAATAAAATAATTGGTAGTGAAGAATATAAATCGATGAGTGAATCAGACTACGATAATATTTACATAGTCACTTTTTCCGTCATTGGCCAAGCAAAGGTGATTGAATTGGAATATGGTGTACATACCGAAATTACGGACTGATATTTCTAAAGCTTGGTAAAAAAGCAGTCAGTAATAGCAACTATTTTATAACAGCATTGTTGGGTAATTACAACAATAATTAAAATCTCAAATCATTTATGGAATATAATAGATTAGGAAAATCGGGGCTGCAAATTAGTCGATTGTCTTTTGGTTCATGGCTTACATTTGGTAAGCAAATAGGCGATACCACGGCCGAAGATTTGATGAAAACGGCTTACGATGGAGGCATCAACTTTTTTGATAACGCGGAATCCTATGCAGGCGGTAAATCTGAAGAGGTAATGGGTGCCGTACTAAAGAAAATGGGCTGGGTAAGAGACAGTTACATTGTATCAAGTAAAGTGTTTTTTGGTGCTGATGGTGGAAGTGGCCATTTGTTACCTACTCAGAAAGGGCTTAGTAGGAAACATGTGGTGGAGGCATGCGATCAGGCTTTGAAAAGACTAAAAGTAGACTATCTTGATTTATATTTTTGCCATCGCCCAGATAAGGAAACTCCGATCGAGGAAACAGTTTGGGCAATGCACAACTTGATTCAACAGGGAAAAGTGCTCTATTGGGGCACCTCAGAATGGAGTGCACAAGAGATAATGGAAGCGCATATGGTAGCAAGGCAATATAACTTAATCGGGCCCACTATGGAGCAGCCACAATATAATATGCTGGTGAGGGATAAAATAGAAGTTGAATACAAGCAGATCTATAAAACTGTTGGCTTAGGTACTACCATTTGGTCTCCTTTAGCTTCTGGGATATTATCAGGAAAATACAATGAAGGTTTTCCTAAAGACACCCGTTTGGGAATAGAGGGTATGGAATGGTTGAAAGATCGTCTTCTTGCTGAAGAGAACTTGAAAAAAGTGAAGAAGGTAGCTGCTTTTGCCAAAGAACTTGGTGTTTCTATGCCATTATTAGCATTGGCTTGGTGCCTTAAAAATGAGAATGTAAGTACCGTAATCCTTGGTGCGTCTAAGACCACTCAGCTGACTGAAAATCTAAGAGCTTTTGATACGGTAAAATTACTTACTGATGAGGTAATGCTAAAGATTGAAGGCATCTTGGACAATGCTCCAGTACATCCAGCTTTTTAATTTCATACTGGACCTTACCGGACATGTTCCGGCATCCTTTAATAAGTAGTAGCTTAAGAACATTGGGGCCCCGGAATATATCTGGGGAGAAATATTTAATTCATTCACCGGGTGACTTCGAGTCACCCGGTGAATGTCTGGGGAGGATGCTATTTCCTTGAATGAAGTGCTACTCGGTTGCCTTCGGTATCCATGATCAATCCCATATAACCTATATCATCGGATATCAGCTTTTTGGTTTGGATAACTTCTCCACCTGCAGCAGTTACTCGCCCGATCTCATTAGTGAGATCACCAGAGTGAGCAGTAAAATAAATCAATGGCCCTTGGCTACCAGGGGTATAAAACTTCGGCATGTGCACTAATGAGCCCATTGCACCACCTCCTTTTGGATTTACTGGAAACCAGCCCATATCTAAACCTCCCATAGTATGGCGCTCAATTTTGATGTCAAACACCGTTTCATAAAATTTAATAGCGCGGTCTATTTTGGTTACTGGCAGTTCGAACCATCCGACCATATTATTTTGAATTTCCATTACCGTATCTTTTTGTTTTAGATACAATTTAATGAAATATTTGCTATTGTAGAATGGTTACTACTTCGTTTACCTTTGTCACCAATGGTTGGAGCTCTTCTGGGATTATGTGTGTAAACTGATCTATCAACCAATAGCGGTGTATGCTGCCTACGTTGTACTCAAAGTAAACACCCCCGCCATCAGAGAAGTCAGGCTGGCCAATAATAGTATCATTAATTTTAAAGAGGGTTGGTGGGATGTAGTCTGCTAGTGAATTTGCCGCTTCAAATTTTTCTTGACTTAACTTTTCATAATCCCCTTTATATGGCTGTTGAGAATCGGGATAGTTGTCATTACTATCTTCATAAAGCGCATCTCCCGTCAGCTTGAAAATTTCGATACATTGTTCCCCTTCACAAAAACCATAGTACCAGCCAAAAACGATATAATCACCCTGAATAGTAGGTTTTTCAGCAAATAATAGCGCTTCTTCTTCAGTATCACAAGCGCACAAAGCAATAGCAAGGCAGATCAAAATTCTCTTCATGGAGACAAATTTAGTTTTTATAATGACCCATGAAAAGGGTTATTGGTTGGAATTGAATGTACTTGTTAGCAATAGGGATTTTTTTAGCTAGGTTTGGCAGTCACATACATCACCCTCTCCCGAAGCCTACGGTCTCTCTATATATTTGTGGTGAAATATCGGTGTTATTCTTGAAGAATCGACTGAAATAATGCTCGTCATCATAGCCCAGTTCGTAAGCAATCTCTTTCACAGATTTTCTGGTTAGATATAATTCACGTTTCGCTTCTATGATAATTCGTTCGGAGATCAACTCAGTGGTGGTTCTATTGAAATGGCTTTTGGTAATTTTTGCTAATGCCTTCGCAGATATGTTGAGTACTTCTGCATAGTCACTTGCCGAGTGTTTTTTCTTAAAGTCTTTCTCAATTGCTTCTTTCAAATTCCGAAGAATAAAAGGCTCTTTCAAATCAGAAACCAATTCAAGTGCTTCTGGTTGTTGCTCCGTCTTCAGTCGAGAGGAGGTGATTAAGAATATTTTTAGATAGGAAACTAGAATTTCATACTGAGCCAAAGCAGCTTTTTTTGATTCAGATTTCATCTGCTCGATCAGCATCAACAATGTAACCTTTGAAGATTCATCTATCAATGTAAATGGAGGTTGATAAATGTTATTAAAAAGCACCCCGTTGCAGGCCACCTCTGTTTGGTGTTTATGAATGCAAAAAAAGTCTGGATGAAAATGTATTGCGATACCCTTTATCTTCTCCGCGGTAAACATAAAAGGCTGATAGGGAGAAAAAGCAAATAGGCTGTTTTTGTTGAACTCATACTCAGTAAAATCAGCTTTTACCTTTCCACTGCCTTCGGTTACCCAAATTAAAGAGTAATAATTATTTCTCTGAATATGATCAAAGTAGCTTCCATTTTCGAACTTTAAAATCTTGAATGCAAGATTTCCGTTTTGCGGGTTGACTAATGTTAATGATGACTGTTTATCCACTGTATTTCCTTTTTAATTCTTCAACTCCATGATATGCCAGCCTCCTTCAGCTCCTGTATCGTGTACCGAGGCGATATATGTTGTGGGCAGTTCCAGTCATACGCCTCGATATGCAGTAGGAGCATCCGTTCAGGTTTCGCAGGATAATCACTCAAGTTAAGCATCTTTAATAGATCCTGACGCTCATTTAATTCAATAATTTTAGCTTTCGCATACAATTTTAATCGAGCCCGAGCAGGATAATCCATCATGATCAGCGATACTTTGTTATGTGTAGCCAAATTACCGACTGTGATAAATTGTTTGTTCCCTGAAAAATCAATAAAGCCAATAGTATTCAAGTCAATTACTTTTACAAATCCTTTTGGTCCGCCTCGATGCTGAATATAAGGATATCCATTTTCACCGAGGCTCGCCATATAGAAGCTGTCACGTTTGCTTATAAAGTCGACTTCAAAATCTGTCAATCCATTAATTACGTTTCGCATTTCCATACGTTCGTAATTTTTACGACTTCCATATTTTTCCTGAAGCAACTTTACCTCATCAGTAAATGCCAGAGATGCAAAATTTTTAGCCATCGTTTATAATTTTCTTTCTGATTCCAGTATAGGTAAATCATTGATACTGGCAAAACGCTTTTGCATGTAGCCGTTTTCATCAAACTCCCAATTCTCATTACCATAGCTACGAAACCACTGCCCAGATTGGTCTCTCCATTCATATTCAAAGCGAACGGCCATTCTGTTGTCACGGAAGCCCCACAATTCTTTCTTCAATTTGTAATCTATTTCTTTTTGCCACTTGCGTGTTAGAAATTTTTTCACATCTTCGCGGCCATTAATAAAGTCAGTACGGTTTCTCCACTCGGTATCAACTGTGTATGCTAAGCATACTTTCTCAGGATCTTTTGTATTCCATGCATCTTCAGCGGCCTGCACTTTTTGCAAAGCGGTTTCCATTGTAAATGGTGGAAGAGGGTATCTTTTAGTTTCCATAATTGAATTAGTTACGAAAGCCGAAACTAGTGCTTCGGCTTTCTGAATTCTTGATATCCTTATTTATTAAGATCAGCCCATTTAACTGGCAGTTGAGATAATAAATTCGACTCGTCTTTGTTCCATTCAGGAAGCGTATTAAGTGGACTACCATTTAAGCTTCCGTTAAAGAAAAGGTAAAGTTGGTCGTCAATTACCTTAAATGTTTGCGGATTCACAGGCACTTTGATGCCTTTTTCAGCAACACCCCAAGCGCAATATCCATCGCAAACTGGCAGGTATTTTTCAGGACTGCTTTTGAAAAGGTCTTTGTGTTGTGCAGATGCAAATTGATATTTCACCCCGTTGATTTCGTGGGTGAATTCTTTCGATCCCTTAACGGCAGCGTTGTCAGTGAAATAAGCAACAAAATCGTAACCGCCATTTGCGATTTTATTTTTATCAACCGGGTCAACATTTTGCGAGAATGCGATGCTTGAAACTAACAGCGAAATTGCCAGAAATAGTTCTTTTAAATTTTTCATAATGAATGATTTTATGTGTTACAAAGATTATTCTGTTCAGATTTGAAATTACACTGCCGCTGGCGTGTGCGCTTCTATTACTGGGAAATCGATTTCGGTATTCGCAGTATTATTGAAATAGTTAGTTAGAATATTCAAGGCGACATGGCCAACAACTTCTCCCACTTCGCCTTCAGTTGCACCAGCAGCTTTAACAGCTGAGACATCTGCATCATTTACAAGGCCTCTTTTTTCCACCAAGATTTGTGCAAATTTCAAGAGGGCATTAGTCTTTGCGTCTTTTGAAGTACTCATTCGAGCGGCTTCCATTGTTTCGATGTCCAGTTTGGCAATGTTTGCTCCTAAAAAGGTATGCGCAGATAAGCAATAATTACAAGCATTTGCTTCAGCTACTGCCAATGCAATTAATTCACCTGTCTTTCCACCGAGTTTTCCGCCACCTAACGCTCCACTTAGATTTAGATAACCTTCAAGTAAGGCGGGTGAATTACCCATGGTTCGCATCATATTGGGTATTACCCCTAATTTTGAATTGATGGCGTTAAATAGTTCTTTTGTTTTGCCTGATGCTTGATCAGGGCTTAATGCATTTAGACGTTTCATGTTTTCTTTGTTTTAGTCTGTCGTTATTGACAGTACAAAGCTGTGATATCATTTAATCTCTTAAAATGGAACATTCACGCAAGGTCATGGACATTTTTCCTCACAGTATCAAACGAGTGATTCTTACTCACCCTTTCTCATGCTCTTCCAAATCCTTACGAAGATCGAGTTTTCTAAAGGTAGGGAAACGCCAGCCAGTGGCCAGTACGGTAATGAGTGTCATGGAGCCACCAAAGACCACTGCCGTTACAGTGCCCATCAATTTGGCAGTTAAGCCACTTTCAAACGCCCCAAGTTCATTAGAAGAGCCTACAAACATGGAGTTCACGGAAGCTACACGCCCTCGCATATGGTCTGGGGTTTTTAGCTGCAATATGGTTTGACGGATCACCACAGAAATGCCATCGGTCATACCACTAACTAGTAAAGCCAGTACAGAGAGCCAAAACCATGTAGATAAGCCAAATACAATAATACTTACACCGAATAAAAACACGGCTGTTAACAATTTCATACCTGCATTTTTATTCAGCGGCACATAGGCAGAGATCAGTATGGTAATAAATGAACCTACAGCGGGCATCGCCCTCAGTACGCCAAAACCTTGTGGGCCCACTTTCAAAATGTCCTGTGCAAAGATGGGAAGTAAGGCCACGGCACCTCCGAAAAGTACCGCTACCATATCAAGGGTGATGGCACCAAATATGGCTTTGGTATGCCAGACAAATTTTAGTCCTTCCTTCAGACTTTGCATAATGGGCTCGCCAATTTTGGGGTTGAGTATGGGCTTGGTGGAGATTTGGGTAAGGGCGAGAAGAGCCATTAACGCAAAGCCAAAAATCAAACACATTGACCAATGCACGCCTATCCAACCAATCGAAAATCCTGCTAATGCAGGGCCGAGTACAGCTCCCATTTGCCATGCGGAGCTACTCCAGGTAGCCGCATTGGGATAAATCTTTTTGGGCACCACAAGCGACAAAAGTGAAAAGATAGAAGGTCCCAAAAAAGCACGGACAATGCCTCCTAAAAAGACCAAGAAATAAATGCCAAATAATATATTGCTGGTTGAAAATCCACTTACTACTCTGGGCCAGGTAAGCATAAACAAGCCAAAACTTATGACAGAAAAAGCCAGAATACATTTGAAAAGGAGGGCTTTCTTTTCCTTTTGGTCTACTATGTGGCCTGCAAATAAAGCCATGGCCACGGCAGGAACCACTTCCATCAATCCAATTATTCCTAAGGATAGTGGGTCTTTGGTGAGGCTGTATACTTCCCACTCAATGACGATGAATTGCATGGCCCATGCAAAAATCAATGAAAAGCGAACCAATAAAAAGACGTTGAATTCTCTATACCGTAAAGCTGCGTAGGGATCTTTTTTACTCAATTCAGTACCGTGATCGTTAAAAAGTTAAATGTATCAAAAGCCGTTTAGCTTGCCACAAGTTTTAGGCATATAATTTCAAAAATCCTCCCTGGATACATTCCGGGGACTCTTGGTAGGAATGTAGGTAGTAACTAGTCCTCGTTTGTAACGAGGATTTCTGAGATTTAGCATTTATAATGCGATTCAGCAGATCGTTGATGTGTCTCATTCAGCAAGTCGTCCTGTAGGTAAACTTTCCTAAAGTTCTATTTGAAATAGATGAAACTAGGTTTAGGGAATCTTGAACTTACTAAGTCAACTTTAGGAAAGTTCAGGGCTCGCCACTTCCAATAGTACCCATAAAACCTACCAATGCCGTGTTTGATAGTTCACTTTTAGTCCTCCCTCTACCTCCCTCCAAAGGGAGAAATATTTGGTATCAAACACGTTATCTTATTTTGTACGTTTTCTCGAAAATGTTAATTCTCTTAATGAAGATTCGTTTTGACGTGTTCCATTTAGCAAGTCATCCCGAAGGGATCTTTGCCATTGTATGTTTTAGTTAAGGATTTCTCCACTGTGTTACGAAATGACCTTATTAATTAAGATTGTATTGGCCTTCACTCGTGACTTCAAAAAGTTAGGATATAATCCTGTTTCCTTAATTCAGGATTGAAAAAAATAAGGCCGACCTGATACAAATCAATGCTTACTGTCACCTCATAATGGCTTTTGATCTTTGCCCAAGCAGATTCCATTTCTTCATTAAAATGTATATCATCAAAAACGAAGCAGGTAGAATCATGCTTATGTCTCAAGAATTGATTGAAATAATCCATGGTAGGGGCATAGCGATGATTGGCGTCAAATAGGACAAAATCAAGGGCCCCTTTTTTTTGTAAGAAGGCGGGTAAGGTTTTGTCAATATTCCCCTCGATGATATTGATATTTTTTTCATTGCCCTCAAATACTGCCGCAGCAATGGCCGCCAATGATGGGTCACCTTCGAAAGTTGTTAACTCCTTATTATTGCCGTTGGCAAGGTAAAGCGTATTAATACCCAAGGAGGTGCCCAACTCTACAATCTTTTTAGCGTCCAGAAAATGTATTAATCTCTCAAATAATTCTGAATATTTTCTTTGAGATAAACCTTTGGCGGCTATGTCAGCAATCTTTCTTTCTGAGCGTCTATCAAGTGAACCACTGCCGAAATCCTGCACATTCAGCACCTTTTTACTTTGGATAAACTGATAACGTATCTGTTCTATATTCGGATAAATAGGCTTGTTGTTCTTATGAATGATCACCTTTTTATAAAGCTCATAAACAAAAGGAGAATGAAGAGAATGTTCATTTTCTTCATTGAGCCAATAACTGATGTAACTTAAAATTTGGTGTTTTTTAGACACGGGTCAATTTAACTTGAATGGGGCTACCATGATAAATTCAGGAATGATGACATTAAATCTATCCCCATCAACAATTCTTTCCATTAAAAATGTGCCACCCATTTTACCAATACCTGATTTGAGGTTACATCCTGATACATATTGATGATACTGTCCTGGTTCTAAAATGGGCTGCTGACCTACAACTCCTTCGCCTTCTACTTCACGGGGTATAAGCGTGGCATCATGAATCAGCCAGCATCGCCTTAAAAGTTGGATAGTGTTTTCGCCTTGGTTTTCAATGGTCACTCGATAGGTAAATACATAGTGGTACTGGCTAGGACTGGAATATGCCGGTTGATATTCAGTCTCCACGCTCACTTTTACACCTTGTGTTATTTCTGTAACCATAGAGTTTCAATTTGTGTATAAAAACGCATTGAGTGACTAAGAAGTTTTAAATTTAGACCTAATCTCAAATAAAATGTACAATGGATGTAAAAATTGCTGCATCATGGAAGATAATGCTTAGAAATGAATTTGAAAAGCCTTATTTTCAAAAACTAGCAAATTTTGTCAAAGAAGAGTACAAAAACCATACAATCTACCCCCCTGCACGACAGATTTTCAGTGTATTTGAACATTGTGATTTTGAGGACACCAGGGTGGTAATTATTGGCCAAGATCCCTATCACGGACCTAATCAGGGCAATGGACTATGTTTTTCTGTCAATGAAGGCATTCGCAAACCACCCTCGTTACAGAATATTTTCAAAGAATTGCAAAGTGATCTTGGCATAGCCATTCCTGAATCGGGTAACCTTAAACGATGGGCAGATCAAGGAGTTTTGTTACTCAATGCCACTTTAACAGTAAAAGCGAATAGTCCCGGATCGCATCAGAATAAAGGTTGGGAAGAATTTACTGATGCCGTGATTCAACAAGTTTCTTCAATAAAAGAAAATGTAGTCTTTATTCTTTGGGGTGCCTACGCTCAGAATAAGGGTCAGCTCATTGACGAGAATAAACACCTGATTATTAAATCGGCACACCCTTCACCTTTTGCCGCCCATCGGGGGTTTTTTGGTAGTAAACCATTCAGTAAAACTAATGTTTACTTGAAAAGTAAAGGATTGAAGGAAATTGATTGGGGAGTAGTTAGTAATTAGTAGTTAGACTAACTGAGTCTAACTACCAATATCTGTTGTCTAATGTCTAACTATTCAATCAAATTAAAGAACCTACTCCATCTGATTTTGCTAAAAATTCCTTTGTCAGGATCAAGGGACAGCCAAATAAAGAAGCCTTTTCCCACAATATGATCTTCAGGCACAAAGCCCCAATAGCGAGAGTCTAGTGAGTTATGTCGGTTATCACCCATCATAAAGTAATAATCCTGATTAAAGGTATATTGCGTCACTTCTTTGCCATCGATCAATAATTTACCGTCTTTGATTACGGCATTTTCATTATGATCGTATAGAGTAATCACGTCACCATAAGTGTCTAAGGTAGCTCGGTTAATTTTGATGGTTGCGCCTTCTTTAGGCATCACAATCGGTCCATACCAGTCGGCATTGTAAGGAAATAGTTCCTCATCCTTTGGGAAAATTCCATTATCTATTTCACCTTCAGTATAGGGTTCGAATTTTCTATATGGATTATTAGAAGCAGGTCTTACTTCAGTAATAAATGAAAGTTTTTCCAACGCTTCAACCTGAGCCTTGGTAATGTACATTAGTTGCACGGCTCCGTTGGCATTTCTATCTACAATATGCGATTCAGAAATATCCTGATCACTCAGTATACGGTCACTCAATGCATTTTTTGAAAATACCAAGTAGGCAAACTGCATTCCATCCGGATTTTCAGTAGCCTTGCCATTGATATATACTTGTCTATTTTCAATTTTCAATGTATCGCCAGGCAGAGCAATACATCTTTTAATATAATTGGTTTTCAAGTCGATAGGGTAATCTATCCAAGTACTTTTATCTGGATTACCATAGTTATTTTCAGCGATCCCAGGTACGTTAAATACCACTACATCATTATGTTTAACAGATGAAATGCCAGGTAGCCTGTATTGTGGCAACTGTACCCAATCCACATAGGAGGGAAGGTCAGTCATCCATATTTTTTGATGTGTCAGCGGTACTTGCAATGGGGTCTTTGGGGTACGAGTGCCGTAATGGAATTTACTTACAAATAGAAAATCGCCAACAAGCAGTGATTTCTCCATAGATGGGGTAGGGATAGTAAAGGCTTCCATAATTAGCCATCTAATTAGTGTTGCAGCTACTACGGCAAAAGTGATGGCATCTACCCATTCCCTTGTCTTAGATTTATGTTTTTTTTCTTTCTCTTCCTTTTTTACCCAAAATTTCCAGTTCATATATTTTATTTTTCTTACTGGTATTGAACCAGCACTATTTATTACAATTTATCAGGGATTTATTTTCAAATCTTCCAAAAACTTAGTCATTGAAAGTACACCCTTTTTATTTTTGGTCCATTCGGCCACCATTACTGCCCCAAGGGCGAATCCTTGCCTAGAATGGGCCGTATGTTTTATTTCGATATCATCAATTGCTGATGAATATTTTACATTGTGAGTACCGGGTACATTATCTGTGCGTTCTGCTTTGATCGGAATGGTATTGGGCTCTTTGCCATTTAATGACCAACCGTGAAGTTGATCATTGTTTTTAATGATACCCTCAGCTAGGCTAATAGCTGTACCACTGGGAGCATCTTTCTTTTGCGTATGATGAATCTCCTCTATTGAAGTGACATAATTTTGTCCCTTCATTAATTTGGCCAGCTGTTCATTAAGCTTAAAAAAGAGGTTAACCCCGATACTATAGTTAGAGGCGTAGAAAAAAGCACCATTTTTTTCTGCACAAAGTGCTTCCACATTGGCTTTTTTATCCAACCATCCGGTTGTTCCAGAAATGATGGTAATTCCATTTTTAAGGCAATACTGGATATTTTCAAAAGCGGATTCAGGCTGGCTGAATTCAATGGCCACATCAGTGTTTGATCCGTTGAATTTTAACAATTCCCTATGGTTACTAGCCCCTAATCGACCGACAATAGTATGACCTCGATCGGTAGCAATTGCATCAATAGCTTTGCCCATTTTTCCGTATCCAATTAGTAATACCTTCACTAGAATTTCAGTTTGATTGATATGCCCGCACTAAAGTTGGCAAAGGCTGGGCGCTCGAACATAGGGTCGATAGCCACCTTAAGATCAGGGTTGAGGTCAAACTCTTTGAGATGCGAATCAATATGTGCGTCAAGGATTTGCAATAGGTACCAAAGCCCCGTCAGTATAGTATAATAATCCCTTTCTCTTCTGGATTTATCAACGGCCGATCTTAGCTGATCTAAATTTGCTCCTGAGGGAGGAACATAAGAATCGTCTTGCAACTTTTTGAATAGTTGCGATCGATATAGGTCATATTGTTTATCATAAAAATTTACGGCTAGCCCTAGACCTATGAATCCGCCATAAACTATGGGCAGTTTCCAGTATTTTTTGTTATAAATCTGACCCGCACCTGGAAGTACAGAAGCATATAAGGATGCTTTTCGAGGCACAAATTTTTCGGCATAGGTTTCTATTTCTTCGATATTCACCTGCTTATCTTTCTCTAAGAGAATGGGGTCATGATTTCTTCTTGTGGAGTCAATCACTACCGAGGTAGGAGGAGGAGGTACCTGACAAATGACTGGCAAAGTATATAGTAAACAGCCGAAAAGAAATAGTGTTCTCATTTATAGATTCAGTATCTCAAGTATTCTGTTTAAATCTTCAACTGAAACAAAAGGGATTTTTATTTCACCTTTTTTTCCGTCAGACTTGATGTTTACTCTAGTACCGAAGTGTGATGTTAGTTGATTTTGCAACTTTGCAATTTCCTTGCCACTTTCTACTGGCTCTTTTGCTGTAGGCTTACGAGGAGATTCATTGCGTACCAAAGCTTCTACTTTTCTTACAGATAAGTCCTCGGATAATATTCTTTTAAATATATCCAGCTGTTTATCAACACTTTCGATTGTGATAAGGGCCCTTGCGTGACCCATACTAATTCTTGTATCTCGAATAGCCGCTTGAATATCAGGTGGGAGTTTTAACAAGCGCATATAGTTATTGACAGTAGTTCTATTTTTCCCTACTCTTTCGCCAAGTTCTTCTTGCTTTAAGTCGCATTCGGTCAACAATCTTTGATAACTAAGTGCTATTTCAATGGCATTGAGATTTTCGCGTTGGATATTCTCGATAAGCGCCATTTCCAGCATTTGCTGGTCATCCGCTGTCCTTACGTAAGCTGGTATTTTCTCTAACCCAGCAAGTTTTGATGCCTGAAATCTACGCTCACCAGAAATCAACTGATATTTATTTCTAGAAAGTTTTCTAACAGTAATAGGTTGAATGATGCCCTGAACCTTGATGGAGTCACTTAGCTCCTGAAGCGCCTCTTTATCAAAATGAGATCTGGGTTGAAATGGATTCGTTTCAATTTCTGAAAGAAAAATTTCATTAATTGAGCCTGCAGGATTTGATTCCCCAACGTTTATATTTTTCTCCATAGATGGAGAGTCCTCTAACAAAGCCCCGAGACCTCTACCTAATGCACTTTTCTTTTTTATCGATTTATTGGCCATGTGTTGTTGTTATGACTTACCATTCTTTACTAAAATCTCCTTGGCAAGGTTGAGGTAACTGATAGCTCCTTTACTTTCGGCATCATGCGCTATGGCAGGCAACCCAAAGCTAGGCGACTCGCTTAGTTTTATATTTCTTGGTATGATGGTGTCAAATGCAATTTTCTTAAAGTGTGTTTGCACCTCTTCCACCACCTGATTTGATAACCTTAACCTGACATCATACATTGTGAGAAGGATACCTTCAATCTCCAACGTTTTGTTAAGCCTGGTTTGTATAATTTTAATTGTATTCAAAAGCTTTCCAAGTCCTTCAAGTGCGAAATATTCGCATTGTACAGGAATGATTACTGAATCGGCTGCAGTAAGAGAATTGATAGTAATTAAACCTAAAGAAGGGGAGCAATCAATTATGATAAAATCATAATCTTTCTTTGCCTTTTTTAGGGTATCCTTCATGCGCTCTTCCCTGCGCTCAATATTTACCATCTCTACTTCGGCACCTACCAAGTCAATGTGTGAAGGCAAAATGTGCAAGAAATCAATATTGGTTTTCACTATCGCATCATAGACATCTACACCATCAACCATGCACTCATATACGCTATGTTTTACTTCGCGTGGGTTTAACCCAATACCCGAGGTAGAATTTGCTTGTGGATCAGCATCCACAATAAGTGTCCTGTATTCGAGTGCTGCTAAACTAGCTGCTAAATTTATAGTTGTTGTGGTCTTTCCAACCCCGCCTTTTTGATTTGCAATGGCTATTACTTTGGTCATTAACGATTAATGTTTATCGGTTAATTTATCTAATTCCGATTTGAAGCCGAAAAACCAAATAATTAATGGTAGGGAGCCATTAATTTATTCTTCAATTCTTAATTAAAAGGCCATTTTATGACGCTTTTAAGTAAGGCCGGTATTTTCAAATGGGTTACAAAGATATAAGTTTAATTGAATTATGTAAGAGATCGATTGACCCAAGTGGATAAAAAGAAAGACCCTCTACTTAAGGGCCTTTCATTCAGTATAATAAGCATCTTAATCTCTATTTTTTTCCTTTCGGAGGATTCTTAGCTTTCATGGCTTCTTCCAACTTTTGCTGAAACTTTGATTTTTTTCTACTACCTGCATTTTTCTTATTCTCATCAAGAATTTTTCTGATCTTATCTTCATCAACAAATTTTCTTATAACCATTTGCTGTCCGAAGGTGACTAGGTTAGAAATGAAATAGTAAAAACTCAATGCTGCAGGGTAGGAGTTAAGTACAAACATGAACACCACCGGCATCATGTATGACAACGACTTCATGGGTCCTTGTACGGTACTCACCTGCTGTTGTGAGTAAGTAATCATAATGGTGGAAACTGTCATCAACAACACAAACAAACTTACATGGTCTCCATACATTGGAATCTTAAATGGAAGTGTCAAGATTGAATCATATGTTGACAAATCTGTTGCCCATAAAAAACTCTCGCCTCGAAGTTCGATCGACTGTGGGAAGAAATAGAACATCGAAAGTAGGATTGGCATTTGAAGCAACATAGGTACGCAGCCGCTAATTGGATTAACTCCTACTTGCTGGTACAGCTTCATTTGCTCTTGCTGAGCTTTGGATGCATCACCCTCATGTTTGGCCTTGATTTCATCAAGTTCCGGTTTCAGCACCTTCATTTTGGCCATTGACAAGTAAGACTTGTACGAAAGCGGAGACAACACCAATTTAATGATCAATACTATGATGATGATGATCAGTCCGTAGTTGCTTAAGAAGTTATTAAGTAAATCAAATAGAGGTATTAAAATGTATTTGTTTACCCATAGCATTGGAGGCCATCCGAGAAAAAGGTTTTTAGAAAAGTCTTCCGCGACTTTACTTGTGATATGATAATCATTTGGACCAAAGTAAAACCTGTAACTGGCTTTATCTGTTTTTGTATCTGCAACAGGTATACCCAGCGTAACCTTCGCATATTTTACCTCATTTGGGTTATTTAAATCTACCTCAGTACTAAATTTCCCTTTGGAAAAGCTGTTATCAGCAATAATACCAGATAAGAAAAATCGTTGCTTGATCGTAGTCCATTTAATAGGCTCATTAACTGTTTCCTCTTCATAGTCTGTCGAACGTT
This sequence comes from Fulvivirga sp., assembly GCA_048268855.1. Lineage (GTDB taxonomy): Bacteria > Bacteroidota > Bacteroidia > Cytophagales > Cyclobacteriaceae > Fulvivirga. Next base: position 9,104 of record JBLWUR010000009.1, on the reverse strand, counting down.
CACTGATTTCATCGAAATCACCGGCTACTGTGAAATGATTTACCGTTGAGTTTGTACGGCTTAATTGAATATCTTTTTCTTGAGGGATAAGACGGTCATTCCATTGAAAAACAATTTCATCGTTAGTGATAGTATTATCTAGTCCTTTGATATCCAGTTTGTATCTTAATTCGTAACTATCATTTGCCAGTTTGTAGGTATGCTGTACATATTTACCATCCCCTAAATCCAACTTAAAGATTAATGAGGTAGTATCACCCACAGTTTGCTTGGTAGCTGCATAGTATAGCTCATTCAGATTTACAGGCTTACCAAACGAAGTAAGGGTGGTTGAAAACGTGTTATTTTTGCCATCAATGAGTTGAACAGGATTGTCGTCTACTGACGTAAAGGTTTTAAGAATAACTCCTGATATGAATCCACCTTTAGAATCAAATTCCACTTTCAATATATCATTTTCCAAAGTTTGGATCGAAGATATTCCTGTTGCACCAGCGGCAAATGCACCATACTGGGCTACATGATCTGCACTAATAACAGAGTCTGGTAAAGTAGCTTCTTGAGTTTGTTCGGCTGATGAAACTGACTCCTGTATAGCTGAATCAGCAGCAGTTTGTTCAGTTTGAACTTGCTGAGGGGGTAATTCAGGCTTGAAAAATGTCCAGTAAGCTATCAGCAATACTGCAATCAAAATTAAGCCAGTGGCTTGGTTCTTATCCATTACTATTAATTAAATAATACTTATGATTTCTTTTTTATGATGGCTGCTTCTACAAATTTGACAAATAAGGGATGAGGATTTAGAACGGTACTCTTGAGTTCAGGGTGAAATTGTGTACCCACAAACCACGGGTGGTTATCAAGCTCAATAATTTCTACAAGTCCGGTTTCAGGGTTAATACCACTTGCTTTTAAACCCGCTTTTTCCATTTTCTCCAGGTACTTATTGTTAAATTCATATCGGTGACGATGACGCTCACTAATATTGAGTTTGCCATAGACCCCGTTAGCCTTACTTCCTTTTTTAAGTTTGCAAGGATAAGCACCAAGTCGCATGGTTCCACCCATATTGGTCACTTTTTTTTGATCTTCCATCAAATCTATAACGGGATCTGGTGACTTAGGATCAATTTCAGTAGAAGATGCTTTACTTAATTTGAGTACATTTCTTGCAAATTCAACAACCGCACATTGCATACCCAGACAGATTCCAAAAAAAGGAATATTATTTTCTCTAACGTATTTTATTGCTTCGATTTTACCCTGAATTCCGCGTTCTCCGAAACCTGGAGCAACTAATACTCCATCTAAATGCCCTAATATTGTCTTACTATTCGTTTCATTAATGCTTTCTGAAGATATCCAATGAATATTTACTTTACATTCGTTAGCGGCACCTGCATGAATAAACGACTCAACAATAGATTTATAAGCATCAGGAAGTTCAACATATTTGCCCACAAGACCAATCTCTACTTCATCTGTAGGGTTTTTCAGTTTGCCCAAGAAAGATTTCCACTGCTCTAAATCAGGTTCTTCTTTGTGATTGATTTTTAATTTAGCAAGAACGCGCTCAGCTAACTTTTCTTTCCGCATTAAAATAGGCACATCATAAATGGTTTCCGCGTCCAATGCCTCTATCACAGAGTTAATATGTACGTTACAAAATAAAGCAAGTTTCTTACGTATTTCCAGGGGTAAATGATGTTCAGAGCGACAAACTAATATGTCGGGTTGTATACCAGCTTCTAGCAATTGTTTTACAGAGTGCTGTGTTGGTTTTGTTTTCAATTCCTTGGCGGCACTTAGATAGGGAATTAGGGTTAGGTGAATAACTAGAAAGTTATTTGTGCCTACATCCCATTTCACCTGTCTGACTGCTTCTATAAATGGTAATGACTCAATATCACCTACGCAACCACCAATTTCAGTAATGACAAAATCGAACTTTCCAGTTTCACCTAACTGAAAAATATTCTTTTTTATTTCATCAGTAATATGAGGTACTACTTGAACTGTTTTCCCGAGGTATTCACCTTTGCGTTCTTTTGTAATCACATTATTGTATATGCGGCCTGTGGTTACATTATTAGCTTGTGAAGTAGGTGAATTGAGGAATCGCTCATAATGACCAAGGTCAAGGTCGGTTTCTGCGCCATCATCTGTAACAAAGCACTCACCATGTTCATATGGATTCAGTGTACCTGGATCAATATTGATATAAGGGTCAAATTTTTGAATAGTTACGTTAAAACCTCTGGCCTGTAGCAATTTGCCCAGCGAAGCCGATATTATTCCTTTTCCGAGAGAAGATGTCACACCACCTGTGACGAAGATATATTTAGCCGTGGCCATAAGTTACTTTGATATGATTATTGTTGTTAAACTTATGGGATGCAAAAGTATCGGATTATCTTGACAATACTTAGTAAGGAGACATTTTAAATCAAAAAAATCTCTATTATCCGAACGAAATCATAGGTTACCTCACAATGGAATGCCTTATTAATGAGAGATTTAAGTAAATAGCTCAGAAATTTCATCAAGTGCGTGGAATTACTTAGATAATTACTATTTTTAGCTGTTAGATTTTAGTTGAATGTTAATATAAGCATGATTAAATATACTCATTGGCTGTTCCTGTTGTCTTTATTGGCCATTTCTAATGTTGCTTTTGGGCAAATTCCACTATCGGCAACCCACGAAACCGATGCCCAAACTCAAATAGCAGTAACTTTTAGTGTAGCAGGATTTTCAACTGCCAATGCGAATTATATTGTAAATGGAGGATCAATAGCTGTTGTAGGCGTTGTGGGAGCTGGTACTACTGCTACGTTATTATTGGGGTCGGTTATACCTGTGGGAATGAGTTCGGTCTCAGTAACGTATGTCCCTACAGGTACGACCATTAATTCCCTGAATAATCGACCAATGGCATGTTCGGATTTTAATTGGGATGGGGTATTTACACCTACACCACCATGTGCGCCTGTTAATCCACAAACAATTATGGCATTTAGTATTGTGCCTGGCGCAAGGAATTCTTCAAATTTTGATGTCTCAAAATTATTTGTTCGGGCAAGATGGGGTTCTCCAGGTGATCCGTTTTCAGATATGCCCGCCTTTGAAAGTCTTAACAATGGAACTGCTTCAGCAGGCACAAATTATGTTTCAATTAATGCAGGGCTTAATGGATACAATTATCCAGCTAACGCAGCCGTGTGTTTTTATCAATCAAGATGGCAATTTGCGATTAATGGGGTTGGGATTTGCGCGATTTCAAACCCGGGTCAGGTGGTCACCTATGCCTCTCATAACCAAGATAATAGAGGTGATGGTGTACTTGATATAGAACCAACTGTGGCGAACACAGATTTGGTCTGTTTAAATGATGAAGTGAATATGTCATTTTCTGACATCTCAACACTCAACTGTATTGCAGATCCAGATCAACCAAATTTAACAGATAGATACGTACGAGTAAGATATGGAGATCCCGCTAGAGCTGATGCAGATAGGATTCCGAACGTATTTGTAAATGGTGTTCAAGTGACTGATGATACAGGAGCACTTATGACCACTGCTAATGGAGGCTCGCTTGGAACTATTAATGTGGATGGTTACATCCCAGTAGGAGCCAACGCACTAGGAACACCCGATACTTATGGAGTGGTTGAATTCACAAGCCCTGAGACCCAATTGCCAGCAGGAGTGCTGGAAGTTATTACAACCGTAACAACACCCACCGGATTAGCCAATAGACAGGTAGGTGATCAATTTCATGTAATAATAGAATATTGGAATACTTGTAATGCTTACGATGGGTTCGGAGATGCAATAAATAATAATTCAATAGAAACTTTCGATTTTGTTCAAATCATTGATATTCCTCCTGCTCCAACTGCTGTTGACGATATAATTTGCGAAGGCGATGCATTGGGAGGAATAGATTTTGGAGTAGCAGGAACCGCCTCTAGTACCGCAATAAATTGGTATGATGATGACCCCAATGCAGGAGGTGTATTAACCGCTAATCCCAATGGCGCAAACTCTACTACATTTCCAGCGAGCTCATTTCCTGGAGGTTTAAATACTAATATTCCTGGAAATTATTCGATGTGGGCCACCTATGTTATTGGTGCCACCAATAGCTGTGAAAGTGATCCTGTAGAAATAGTTATAACGGTAAGAGATGCATTGGCTCAACCGGGGGTGATTACGGGTTCTACTCCTCTTTGTAATAACACAAATAATGTTGTTTTTTCAGTGGCAGCTGCTCCAGGTTCTACGCCTTTCGGAGGCGTAGCAGAATATCAGTGGAGTAGTACGGGTGGAGCTGGAGTTAATCTTGACGCTACAACAGGAAACAGCATAACAGTTGACTTTAATATAGGCGGCTCTTTTACTACGGCAACAAGAACAGTGAGAGTTAGGAGAATTTATTCCTCCGCACCAACCTGTGCTTCAAGTTATCGCACATTTACGGTGACTATACATGGTACTACACTTGGTGGAAGTACTAATCCAGATAATTCAATTTGCGAAGGAGAAAATACCGGAACAATTACCTTATCAGGTCATCGTGGAACAATTCTCAATTGGGAGAGGCAAGTAGATGGAGGAGGATTTTTTGATATTGGAAACAATGGTAACACGACTTATAGCGAAGTATTAGCAACTGCAGGTACTTATGAATATAGGGCTGTAGTTGATAACGGACCCTGTCTTACAGAAAATAGTACAATATCTACTATAACAGTAAATCCTATCCCAGCAACACCCACTATTTCTGAAGTCGGATCTGGAACTAACATTTGTCAGGGAAGTGGCTCTGTGATTTTACAATCAAGTAATGTAGGCGGAGATGCAGATGAATATGCTTGGTATAAGGATCCTGATTTAGTTACTCCAGTTCAGCAAACGAATAGTAATCAACTAACCTTAACTACGGTTGCACAATCAGGAAGATATTATGTTCAAGCAATTGGAATTAATCCAACTGATTGTGAAAGTGCGGTTTCATTACCTATCGATATTGTTATTAATCCTCTTCCTACAGCAGTAGTTTCAGGAGGAGGCTCGGTATGTGGAGGTATTCCTGGACCAGCCTCAGTTATCACTATGACCGGAACGGGGCCTTACAATGTTACCTACGAGCGTGATGGAAATCCGACAACAATTTTGGGTGTGACATCGCCCTATTCAATACCTGGATCAACACTGGTTATCGATGGTCTAAGTGACACTTATGTAGTTACTTCAATAACTGATTTGGGAACTACCGTTAACTGTACAGTCAATGCACCTTCTGCGAACATTACAGGTTCCTCTACTATTGCAACTAGTGGAACTGCTCCTCCAACAATTGATAATTTCACAGTTGCTACGGCAGTATGCGATGATGGTGCTGGTACTGCATTACCAACAATTACTTTAGATCTGAATCCAGATTCACCTGAAAATTATGATATAGATTTTGAAATAAGAAATAGTGCTACGGCTCTTATAGTGAGCAGAACAATTAATAAGAACACAGATGGTACAGGAACATTGGTATTTGCTGGTGCAGATTTGGATTATGCTGATCTTAGTAATTTACCAGATACCTATGAAATAAGATTGACCTCAATAATTAATACTGTTACTGGTTGTAACGCAGCTGGTTTACCAGCCAATCGAAATATTGTTATAAATCCCCGTCCTGCCGATCCTACGAACCCTATCGATGCCGTTGCCTGTTCTTCTGATCCAACAGGAGCTACAATTTCTGTAGATGATCCGGGAGCTGGATTTGTAGTAAGATGGTATACTGCTTATACTGATGAAATAACCAATACACCTGCGGTAGGAGTTACTGGTGGTATTGGTGCTGGAGCCGAATTCGAATTCACTCCAACGAGTAATTTGACCCAAACCTATTTGGCTGTAGTGGAGAGTAATACTAATCCAACTAATTGTCACAGTGTTAATTCATTAGCCGTGCAGCATACTCAGGATTTACTACCAACAGCAGCAGACGCTGATTTAGATGATGACGCCTCTTTATTAGAAACATGTACAGATCAATTGTTACTAGGGGCAACAGCTGCAGATAATGGAGGGACAGGTACTTGGACTTTCCCTGGACTCTTGTTTTACGAAGATTTCAATGGGTTTTCTGATGGAACATATCAGAGTTTAGGCACATTCGGCTGGTCACGTGATATTTCAGCAACAACTTTTGATGGCGCTGATCATTTTGAAGTAAGATCTAATGCATTTGAAGGAAATGATCTTGATGGTGAGGCAGTTTGGGTTTCAGCTACGATTAATGTTTCGGCCGTAGCCAATTTTAATATCTCTATTGATGCCATAGAGGTAGGGGATCATGAGCCAGCAGATTATATAGAACTTACGTATCAAATTGATGCCAATCCAGAACAAACGGTTGGTACGGTAACAGGGAATTTCACCTCGTCTACTATATCTGGAACTTTTGCTACTGGAGGTGGAACCAATCTTGTAATTAGGGTAAAGGTGCTTAACAATTCCAATGCTGAGTTTTTATCGTTTGATAATGTTAGTCTGGTGGATGCAGCAGCTACAGTATTGACATTTAATGATATTCACGATGAAAATGCCACCGTAAGCGGCCTTCCAGTCGCAACTACAACATTGACTTGGTCGGTTGCAAGTGCGCTCGGTTCATGTGCCCCTACTACGGATAATGTAAATGTCATTCGAAATCCTTTACCAACAGTCAATGATATTACTCCAGAACTTTGTGAAGATTTGCCTCAAGGCAGTGATGTAGTTGTAGGTGTAGATTTGACAATAGCCACCTATAGTGACGCAATAACAGGAATTGTGGGTTCTGCAAATAGAACAATTGAATACTTTGATGATGCAGCAAGAATGCCTGTGGATGCAGTGCCTGACCCAACCAATGTGGATATAAGTGATGCAGAAGTAATTTATATTAGGGTTACTGATACTGGAACTTCAGCAAATACGATGTGTACACAGGATGGTACCATAACTTTTACCGTAAACACTCTTCCTGATGCTATTGATCAAGATGCGAGTAATAATGCAGCTGAAACCGAATTTTGTGAGGAAACGGTAGCAAGTTTAAATACAAAAGACGATATTGATTTAACTACCTTAGATGACAACGTCTCAAATGGAGCAGCAAATAGGTCTGTTGAATGGTTTGTTGATCCAGGGGCTGTTCCAACAACACGTGCCGATCTTACTGGATTTGAAGTGCCGAATGATCTGGATGTCGATGGAGTGACAAATGGTGACATCTTTTATGCAATTGTGGTAAATACAATTACCTTATGCGAAGATATTGCTTCAGTAACTTTTACTATAAATCCACGACCTGAAGATAACCCTATTATTGCGCCAGACGGTACTACACCCGCATCGGTATCTTTGTGTAAAAGTAATAACGTATTGTTCTTTCAAGTTGATGAGACTCAAACTCCAGGATCTACCTATAACTGGACCATTCCAACTGGTGTTGGTGAATTGGTTCTGGTTGGTGGTGGTGGTGCAAATGATTTCTTTGTTTTACTACGTGCACCTAATACAATATCGGCTCCTGGAGTTACTTTATCTGTTCAGGAAACTTCAGTTGATGGTTGCCCAGGTAATGTAAATTCAATTGATATTATTGTGGATGATGCACCCCCAGCTCCTGTAATAGTTGGTGATCAGGATGTATGTACCAACGAACAAAATGTTGTATACTCGATTGCCACACCTGTAGTAGGTTCAACATACACTTGGAGTATTGGTGCCCTTGGATCCATAGTAAGTGGGCAAGGAACATCTTCAATAATTGTAAATATTGGTGTAACAAGTGCCTCGATTACAGTAACTGAATTGAACGCTACGGGATGTATCAGCCCTGCAGCAGCTCCGTATCCAGTAACTGTACATGCTCGTCCTGCCATGACATCACCTACTACAATAGAATTGTGTAGTGGGGAACAAGTAAATGACGGTACTGCAGGTGCCAATTTGATATTAACCTCCTCAATTGGAGGAAGTACGTTTTTCTGGGTAGTCAATTCCAAAACGGGATCTGTTGGGGGAGCAGCAGTTGGAAACAGTGGCCCTAGTCAGATAAATCAAACACTAACCAATACCTCTGGGGCACCTGGTTCTGTAACCTATGAGATTACACCAACTAGTCCTGCACCTGGTTTATGTGTAGGGCCTACTCAGGTAGTAACGATCACAGTTGACCCCGAACCAGTTGGAGCTAATATAACAAGGGCCATAGAATGTAGTAATACCGCTTTTAATGTAAGTCCTGATAACATAACCAATGGTCTCGGTGGTACAAGTACTTATAGTTGGGTGAGGAATGCTTTGCCTGCTGGTTTAACACAAATCACTGCTGGAACAGGAACTGGGATGATAGCTGAAACATTACAAAATTTGACAAGTGGCACTTTAAACGCTGTTTATGTTGTAACACCCGAATCTTCAGATAATTGCCTTGGAACGCCTTATAATGTAACCATTCCAATTGGACCACAACCAGTTGGCGCGGCTATTACAAGAGCCAATCAATGTAGTGATGTAGCCTTTAGTGTTAGCGCTGATAATATAACAAATGGAATAGGTGGAACGAGTACTTATACTTGGGTACGCAATGCACTTCCAGCTGGATTAACCCAAGTAACAGCCGGCACTGGTACAGGAGCCATAGCCGAGACCTTGCAGAATTTAACAAGTGGCACCTTGAACGCTACTTATGTTGTAACTCCAAAATCTGCAAATGGATGTAACGGAAATTCATATGTAATTACTGTACCTATTGATGGAGAGCCAGTAGGCGCGGATATCACCCGAGCAGACGCATGTAGTGATGTAGCTTTTAGTGTTAGTGCTGATAACATTAGCAACGGCCTAGGCGGAACGAGTACTTATACTTGGGTACGCAATGCACTTCCAGCTGGATTAACCCAAGTAACAGCCGGCACTGGCACAGGAGCCATAGCCGAGACATTACAGAATTTAACAAGTGGCACCTTGAACGCCACTTATGTTGTGACTCCTAAATCAGCAGATGGCTGTGATGGTAATACTTATGTAGTCACCGTACC
>JBLWUR010000008.1:0-119581 GCA_048268855.1 Fulvivirga sp. | reverse complement strand
AAAAACAAAATGTTGGTATTAAATGCGATAAGAAATAAACTGATCCATCGAGTTTTTGCATGTGTGAGGGATGGTAGAAAATATAACGAAATTTATACGCACACACTTGTTTAACCCCTGGAATTCGGCTATCACACACCGAGTGGTTGATAGATATTATTATTGTGACAATTTAAACATTTAAATAAACAATTCTACTTCTTACTCACCAAATACACGCCTACCATAATCAATAGCGAATAAGCTACGGTCATCAAGTCCAGTCGGTCACCTCTAAAACTGACGGCTATCAAAGTAGAAATCATTGGTTGGAGGTAGATGTAAATGCCTACCACTGAGGAGTTGACGAATTTCAATGACCAAACGTTCAACAGATAGACCAAAAAAGTGGCCGCTAGAATAACATAGGCAATGCTGAGCCACGCTACTGGTGTGATCACCCTCCAATTAACTTCGGAGAGCTGATCAATCCCAAATGGAAAAGCAAAAACAAACCCAAAAAGAAAGATCCACTTAATAACAGTGATCGGGCGGTATTTCGCCATCAAAGGTTTTACAATCACTAAATAAATGGCATAGGATGTACCATTGAGCAAAATGAACAGGTCACCTAAGAAAGTACCATGTGAAAGAGAAACTCCATCTTTGGTGAGCAATAGATAAGCACCTATTGCCCCGATCAACACACCAATTATTTTGTTTATGGTCAACCTTTCTTTTCCCAATACATAGGCCGTCAGCATCACCATGATGGGTGAGGCCGTCATGATCACCGAGGCATTGATGGGATTTGTAAGACTAAGGCCTTTGAAGAATAGCATTTGGTTAACGGCCACGCCAAAAAAGGCCGAAGCTACCAATAATAGAAAATCCTTTTTCTCAACTTTCTCTGCCACAGAGGTCTTACTAAAAAGCCAAAAAAGTATGGTTGCCAACCCTATTCTTAATATGATGAAGCCAAAGGGCTCTAGGTATTCGGGCAACGCTATCTTGGCGATGGAATAATTGGCTCCATAAATTAGAGAGACTAAAAAGAGCGCGGCATGTACTTTCAGGTTTTTAGGCACAGCCAAAACTATCATTTTACCCCTGTAATTTGATACCTTAGTGCTTAATAAATTAGTACTACTTCTATCCGACAAAATATCGTTTAGTTATAAAAATATGATTAATGTATCCAAGAAAAGATTTTTATTTCAGTGTCAGAACATTACCCCAGACCTAAAGGGTGTGTTCGAGATGCCCCTTTAAGGAATAAAAGGGTGTCCTTGGCGTGTATTTCAAATTCAAAAAATCTTCACTCGGATACCACTAATTAATTAGCCTATGTTTGATATTAACCTTCCACTTGCGGAGCGTATGCGCCCTACTTCCATTGATGAACTTATAGGTCAGGAGCATCTGGTAGGTGAAAAAGGAATTTTAAGAAAAACGATCTTGTCAGGGGTCATTCCTTCTATGATTTTATGGGGCCCTCCAGGAGTAGGCAAAACTACCATCGCTAATATTATAGCCAATCACATCAAATCTCCTTTTCATACGTTGAGCGCGGTAAGTGCGGGAGTAAAAGACGTCAGGGAGGTGATTGACAAAGCCCGAAGACAATCCAAGACGATTCTTTTCATTGATGAGATTCATCGGTTTAACAAGTCGCAACAAGATGCTTTGTTAGGCGCAGTAGAAAAAGGAGTAATTACCTTGATTGGGGCAACTACTGAAAACCCCTCTTTTGAAGTAAATTCCGCTTTACTTTCGCGCTGTCAGGTATACACTCTAAAAGCACTCACTGAAGACGATTTGCTCAAGCTTATCAATCAGGTGATCGCCAAAGATCAAAATCTGAAGAAGAAAACGATCAAAGTAAAGGAGCATAAAGCACTGCTTAATATCTCCGGTGGTGATGCCCGTAAGCTGCTCAATCTACTTGAGTTGGTGACTGATACATTAGGAGATAAGCCAGTCATCACCGACCAAGCAGTGATAGATATTGCACAGCAGCGCGTGGCTATTTATGACAAATCTGGTGAGCAGCATTATGATATTATTTCAGCCTTTATCAAATCAATTCGTGGGAGTGACCCGAATGCGGCAGTGTACTATCTGGCTCGGATGATAGAAGGGGGTGAAGATGTAAAGTTCATCGCCAGACGGTTATTGATACTGGCATCAGAAGATATTGGTAATGCCAATCCTACGGCCTTGGTGATTGCCAATAGTGCCTTTCAGGCAGTTAATATCATAGGCTATCCTGAGGCTCGGATCATATTATCTCAATGTGTGACTTATCTGGCTTGCTCCGCAAAAAGTAACGCCAGTTATATGGCCATTAACAAAGCACAAGCACTGGTGAAGGAAACTGGGGATTTACCCGTGCCGATGGCCTTGCGCAATGCACCCACAAAATTGATGAAGGACGAGGGGTATGGAAAAAACTACCAATACGCTCATAATTATGATGGCAATTTTGTGGATTTTGAATTTATGCCCGACAAAATAAAAAACAATAAACTCTATGACCCTGGATTGAATGCCCGTGAGGAGGAGATGAGGAAAAGACTGAAGGTGCTATGGAAAGAGAAATATGGGTATTAGAGATGTGAGACATGAGACAATTAACAATTAACAATTAACAATTAACAATTAACAATTAACAATTAAATCCAAGCTTGGGGCAGCTAAATCTGATGTTTAGATTGCAGTATTTCCAACACCTTATTCTTATATAGTCGGCCTATGGGCAGCTCTTTGCCGGGTACTTCAATAGCAGAGGCCGAGTAACTTTCAATTTTTCTTATCGGTACAATGAATGATCGATGAATTCTCATAAAACATTCTTCCGGTAGCTTTTCTTCTAAATAGCTTATTTTCTGATGAGAAATGATGTCTTTTTCAGCTGTATTAATCCGGATATAGTCTTTCAAGCTTTCAATAAACAGAATATCACTCAGCATCACTTTCACCATTTTCTTATCAGCCTTAAGAAATATGTAAGCCTCCTCATGCATTAATGGATCTTCGTCCTCCAACTTAGGCTCGAACTTATATACTTTTTGTAACGCCACTAAAAACCGCTCAAAAGAAATCGGTTTTAATAAATAATCAACCACCTCTAGCTCATAGCTTTCAAGAGCATAATCGCGGTACGCAGTAGTAAGTATTATTTTTGGAGGGTTGGTTAAGGTCTTAATAAAATCAATACCCGTCAATTTCGGCATTTGAATATCAAGAAAAATCAGATCTACATGCTGTTTTTGGACAATCTCGAAAGCCTTAAGTGCATTGGTACAAGTTGCTATCACTTCGATATCCTCGAGCCTATTTATATACGATTCAATGATTTCTATCGCCAAAGGCTCATCATCAACTATTATACATTTCAGTTTCATTGTTCTTCCAGTTCTAATTTCAACACCACAAGATAAGATTCTTCGGTATCCAATATTTTTAATTCATACCTGCCCTCATATAACAACTCAAGTCGTCTTTTTACATTGGTTAGCCCAATGCCCTCCCTATATTCCCTTTCATCTTTGGTTTCACCATTGCTCTTACTATTATCCACTTTCAGGGTTAAGTGACCTTCTTTCACCTGCAGGTCAATACTTACCCACGCATTTTCTGTTTCACCACTTACCCCATGTTTAAAGCTGTTTTCTACAAAAGGCAGAATAAACATAGGTGCGATAGCAATGTCTTTGACATCTGCCTTCACGTTAAAGGATACATCAAGCCGATCACCATATCTTAATTTTTCTAACGCTACATAATTTTGAACCAGCTCTATTTCCTTTTTCAACGGTACCTTGTCGGTATTGCATTCGTAGAGCATATAATTTAGTAAATCCGAAAGCTTTAGTACAATTTCTGGTGCATTTTCCGATTTCTTAAGTGTAAGTGCATACAAGTTGTTCAATGTATTGAATAGGAAATGTGGGTGTACTTGAGCCTTTAAAAATTTTAGCTCGGCCTGCAATTTATCTTGCTTAAACTGCTGCGCCATTTGCTGGTTTTTATACCAATGCTTAAAAAACTTAACAAGGGTGGCCAATACTACAACTGGATAAATATAATTCGCAGATTTTAGGATTTTTTGAATATTCCAAAGTGATCCATAATTTTCACCGGGATAGAAATAGGGGTTTTCGACATAAATGGAAATTGCCCAATTAAAAAAGCCAGCCACCAGTAACACGATGATCACCCATCCAAAAAACAATAGATACTTGTCTTTCAAAAGATAACGTGGTAATAGCCAGTACATAGTCAAGTAGGTGGCCATCATTTTGGGAGGAAGAAAGATAAATTGCAACGCGAATTGATCGGTATATTCATCATAAAAGCTACCCCATAATATGGCATAGAAGGAAGCGAACAAGCACCAAAATAGGATATGTTTGCCAACTCTAGGGATCTGTGTATAAGCGTCTAAAAATTTATCTTGCATGATATTGTCTGTAAAATTAACTGCTTAACGCGCCTATAAGTTGGTGAATATTTCCGAATTCGACAGATATCCATTCTAGTATGACCAACAGATGGTTTTTAATGTTAAAAATAGGGGGGGAGAAATTGAATAAGCTAGCATTTTATATAGATGCTCTATATCTTAATGTGCATATTGCCGTTAAATTCAAAACGTTGTACAGATTGTAGTGATGCCGAAACCTACGTTGATTTTTGAACATTCCCCGCTCTTTTTATTTCTCTGCTTTTTGGTGGGGTTAGTATATGCTTATTTGCTTTATCAAAAGAAAGGACCATGGAGCAAAACCACTAACAAAGGGCTTTTTATACTGCGTTTCATTGCCGTTTCATTATTGGCCACATTGCTAGTGTCACCAATATTAAAGCAAATTCAAAATAAGATTGAACAACCCTCATTTGTGATTGCCATTGACAATTCAAAATCTGTGGCAGAGGTGCGGGATAGCCTTGTTTTAGAAAGTTTATCATCGGAGTTGGAAGATATTTCAAAGGCACTCCAAAGTGCAGATTTCGATGTTGAATTTAGGTCATTGAGGGGCAAGATTGAAAATAGTAATGTTCCATTCAACGAGGAGTCTACGGATTTGTCGAGTTTACTCAATGGGATAAAATCCGATTATGAAAATCGTAATTTGGGTGGAGTGTTACTCGCCTCTGATGGTATTTACAATTTGGGGATGTCACCAGGTTTTGCACATTATAGTTTTGAGATAAATGCACTGGGAATAGGGGATACTATTCCTAAATCCGATATCGCCATTTCAGCCCTATTTTACAATCGACTTTCCTATCAGGGGAATCAGTTTCCCTTAGTAGTTCAGCTTCAACAGAAGGGTTATAATGATCAGCGAGTAACCGTTTCCATTTCAGATGGAAAAACGATTGTAGCTAAGGAGGAAGTTATATTACCGCCACATGGCCAGATCAAGGAAATTAAATTTTTGATTGAAGCTAAGAACAGTGGTTTTCAAAGATATGTAGCCAGTGTAACCCATAAAAGGGATGAATTAACATATAAAAACAATAGTCAAAATGCCTATATCGAAGTGGTAGAAGGTAAAGAGCTGATTGCTTTGATTGCAGCCTCCCCACATCCAGATATCAAGGCATTACGATCAGCCATAGAAAGCAATGCCAATTATCAATTTGAGCAGTATATACTGAGTAATCCTAAGGATGTTCAAAGATTAGAAAATTCGCCAAAGAAATTTGATCTTGTCATCTATCATCAGTTGCCCACCAGAAGTTCGGGGTTAAAATTTATGCAGGACTTTAAGCAAAAGGAGACCTCTTCATTAACAATATTTGGTAGCCAAACAGACTTGAGGTTGTTCAATAACGAAACGGAATTGATTAACCTAAAAGCCGCTGCTGGAGAATTTGACAACATTACAGCCGCTTTTAACCAATCATTTTCAAGTTTTAAATTGAGCGATGAGCTGCAATCTTCATTTGATCAATTTCCCCCCATTACGGTGCCATTTGGCAAATATGATCTGGTAGCTGATAATCAAATATTGCTATATCAGCGTGTTGGGAGTATTACTACCAATAAACCACTCATTGCAATAGCGCAGAAAGGTCAGATGAAAAACGGAGTGTTGATGGGGCAAGGAATATGGAAATGGAAACTGACAGATTATGCTAACAATGGCAATAATAACCGATTCAATGAATTAATAACCAAACTGGTTCAATATTTATCAACCCGTGACGATAAACGGAAATTCAGGGTGTATCCAGTTAAAAATGAGTTTTTAAATAATGAAAGTATTGTGTTCGAGACAGAGATATATAACGATCTGTTTGAGAATGTGTATGGCATCAATGTAGACTTGAGCCTGAAAGATGCAGATAATAAGGGGTACTCTTATAACTATGTAACGAGTGAAAATAATTCGCAGTATGTGATTAATGGGTTACCTGAAGGGGTTTATCGCTACCAGGCTAGTACAATAATCAACGGTAAAAAAGAATCGGTATCAGGTGAGGTGTTGATTAAAGAATTACAATTGGAAAGCATTAACCTAACGGCTGACTTCACTTTATTGAGGAAGCTTTCAAATGAAACGGGAGGCAAATTTTATACAGAATCGGATATTGCCGCACTGAAAAATAAAATGGGCAATCTCCAAGCCCAAGGAGTCATTCATAGTAATGAGACAGA
This sequence comes from Fulvivirga sp., assembly GCA_048268855.1. Lineage (GTDB taxonomy): Bacteria > Bacteroidota > Bacteroidia > Cytophagales > Cyclobacteriaceae > Fulvivirga. Next base: position 112,929 of record JBLWUR010000008.1, on the reverse strand, counting down.
TCTGCCATTTATCAATTTGAAATGGATTTTTGTTTTACTGCTATTGTTGATCTCCGCAGAGTGGTTTATTCGAAAATACAATGGAAGCTATTGACATTGGAGTAACATAAATGGTGTAGTACACAACGGATACCTAAAGAACCCATCCGATGGATTATCAATTAGGCACAAAAAAACGCACCGAAGTGCGTTTTTTTAATTTATATATAGGCAGGTGTATCCACCATACTTAATTTATCCCTTTTCTTCTTTCTTCGTTTTCCCGGGCTTTTTGACTTTTAGTTTAAGCTCTTCACCCTTACCATCATAGTCGGCCAGGATGGTAGCACCTTCTTCCATCTCACCTTTGAGAATTTCTTCTGCTACTGGATCTTCCAGATATTTCTGGATGGCCCTGTTCAGTGGTCTGGCGCCATACTGTGGATCGAAACCTTTTTCTGATAAGAAATCTTTGGCTTTGGCTGTCAGTTCTACATTATAACCCAGCGTTGTGATTCTCTCAAACAACTTACCTAATGACAATTCAATGATTTTATGAATATCTTCTCGTTGTAATGAGTTGAAAACAATTACATCATCTAATCTGTTCAAAAATTCAGGGCTGAAAGCTTTTTTCAAAGCGCTCTGAATGGTTGACTTCATATTCTCGTCATCTTGCTTCTTAGGCCCTGCAGAGAAACCAATACCAGATCCGAAATCTTTTAAATCACGCACTCCAATATTCGAGGTCATAATGATAATCGTATTCCTAAAGTCTACTCTTCTGCCAAGTCCATCAGTTAATGTTCCATCATCAAGCACCTGAAGTAATATATTGAATACATCAGGGTGAGCTTTTTCTATTTCATCAAGGAGAACAACACTGTAAGGCTTTCTTCTCACCTTTTCAGTTAACTGACCACCTTCTTCATAACCCACATATCCTGGAGGTGCTCCTACCAATCGTGAAACGGAGAATTTCTCCATGTACTCACTCATGTCAATCCTGATCAACGTGTCATCTTTATCGAATAGATAAGTAGAAAGCACTTTAGCCAATTCTGTTTTACCCACACCTGTAGGTCCGAGAAATATAAATGAGCCGATAGGTTTTTTAGGATCTTTAAGCCCAACACGAGTTCGCTGAATGGCTCGGGTTAGTTTCTTAATGGCCTCGTCCTGGCCTATTACCTTCCCGTTCAACTCTTCGTTCATACCTAACAGCTTATTGCTTTCCTTCTGGGCAATACGCTTAGTCGGGATGCCCGTCATCATGGCAATTACATCAGCCACGTTATCTTCATCTACATCATAGCGTTTGCTTTTGGTTTCTTCTTCCCAACGGTTTTTAGCCTGCTCCAACTGCTCAAGCAATTTTTTCTCTTTATCTCTAAGTTGTGCAGCCTCTTCATATTTCTGGCTTTTTACAACTTTATTTTTCTCCTGTTTGATATCCTCAATAGCCGCTTCATATTTTACTATTTCATCGGGTACGTGGATATTGCTAATATGTACTCGAGCACCGGCTTCATCCATTACGTCAATGGCTTTATCTGGTAAGTACCTATCACTAATGTATCTATCGGATAGCTTCACACAAGCTTCAATCGCTTCTTGAGAATAATTCACATGGTGATGCTCCTCATATTTATCTTTGATATTAGTTAATATCTCAACTGTCTCTTCAGGTGTAGTGGCATCAACCATTACTACTTGAAATCTTCTGGCTAGTGCGCCATCTTTTTCAATATATTGTCTGTATTCATCAAGCGTAGTGGCTCCAATACATTGGATTTCACCCCTGGATAAAGCAGGTTTAAACATGTTGGACGCATCCAGCGAACCAGAGGCTCCACCGGCACCCACTATAGTGTGCAATTCATCAATGAAAAGGATCACCTCTGGTGATTTTTCCAATTCATTCATAACTGCCTTCATTCTTTCCTCAAATTGGCCACGGTATTTTGTGCCTGCCACAAGAGAAGCAAGATCTAAAGTAACTACCCGCTTACTGAATAAGATTCTAGAAACTTTCTTTTGAATAATTCTCAATGCGAGACCTTCTGCAATAGCAGTTTTACCCACACCAGGTTCTCCAATAAGTATTGGGTTATTTTTCTTTCTTCTACTAAGAATTTGAGCTACCCGCTCAATTTCTTTATCTCGACCAACAATGGGGTCAAGTTTATCTTCTTCGGCAAGTTTAGTTAGATCACGTCCAAAATTATCCAATACTGGAGTTCTGGATTTTTCGTTCCCTTTCTTCTCTTTACCGCCACCTCCACCAGCGCCAGCACCGAATATTTTTGAAGTGTCATCATCTGGATCGTCAGTGTCAGACGATGCTAAAGGATTGTCAGTTTGATATTCAAGCAATTCTTTGACAACATCATAACTCACATCAAATTTCTCTAAAATTTGTGTGGCAATATTGTCTTCGTCTCTAAGTATGGAAAGCAACAAATGCTCCGTACCGATCAATTGACTTTTGAATATTTTAGCTTCGAGATAAGTAATTTTCAATACTTTCTCTGACTGCCTTGTAAGTGGAATATTGGCCAGGTTTTTCACATCGTGAGAAGCCGTACCTTTCGAAATTTTTTCAACTGAAGCGCGCAATTCGTCAAGCGAAATGCCGAGTTTCTTTAGTAACCCTACAGCTACTCCTTCCCCTTCACGGATCATGCCTAGCAACAAATGTTCAGTGCCAATGTAATCATGACCTAGTCTGAGGGCTTCTTCTCTGCTAAGTGATATAACTTCTTTTACCCGATTTGAAAATTTTGCCTCCATAATTTAGCTATAGTGGTGTTACGTAAATGTATGATTTCTTAAAAATAATTACCATAACAGAGGTAATTATTCCTGTAAAACGAAATACTAATTTTAAATGTTCATTCTAAACGCATTGATTTGGTAACAACTGTTGAGGCGTTAGGTCCTTCATTCATTAACAGATCTATGATACTTAGGTTTTCTGCAAAGTCTTTGCCAAACACCTGAATATAGGAATAAGGCTTATAAACCTGCCTTTTTGCGTGATTTAACTTAGGTGTAATTACCGAACGATAATCTATAATCCCTGCTATCTGCTCTTTTTGATAGCTATTTGTCCATTCTATATTTTTATTTGATTTTAGTAATTTAAGACATAATGTCAGCACGCTTTCATTAAATTCGGCTAAAAAGGTAGGCCGATACTCAAATATTTTTTCAAAGTAGTCGGCAAAGTATTCAAAGTAAGGCGCTTTCCCATAAGCAGACTTTATTGATCGCCAATGTTCTGCGGCCCATCGTTGACTATAATCGATTTTAATTTCCTTCATGGGAATTTTACTATTGCCATTGACTACCGGGATGGTAAGTGGCATAATATTATTGGCACCCAGAATATAACATCTGTTTCTATAAGTCTGCTTCACATAATGTTCATGCCCCTCTAATAACAGATTGTCATATGGATTAATGCAGCAAAAATATTCTATAGAAGGAAGGTAGTGAGGTTCAATTAAAACAGAATCAGACATAATCATTTATATTGCCTAGACCCTCTCTAATTATTTCAAAAGGTTCATTGGTGCAGTTCACAATAGTAGAAGGGATATTGCCTCCAACGCCACCATCAATAACCACGTCAACTAGATTCTTATACTCCTCATAAATAATTTCTGGATCTGTAGTATACTCAAGAATCTTATCGTCATCTTTTATAGAAGTAGTGATTAAAGGGTTGCCCAATTGATTCACGATCATTTTTGTGATGTTATGATCAGGAATTCTAATCCCAATTGTTTTTTTATTTACATCGAGGATTTTTGGCACATTGCTGCTCGATTCCAAAATGAAAGTAAATGGCCCAGGCAATGCTTTCTTTAACAGTTTGAAGGTAGGTGTGTCAATTCTTTTTACATATTCTGCAATTTGACTGATGTCATTACAAATGAACGAAAGATTGAAGTTTTTTGGCTTCAGGCCTTTGATTCTACATACCCGATCAATGGCTTTTTTATTAAAAAGACTACAGCCTATTCCATAGATAGTATCAGTAGGGTAAATAACTACAGCACCTTCTTTCAGTAGTTTTACTACTTGGTTGATCTTTCTTGGTTCAGGATTGTCAGGATGTAAAGTGATTAGTTCAGCGGCCATTTGTTATTTGTGTAATATCAGTTATTCTGTAAAGTTAAAAAATAACGGGGTTCTTTACCACGTTGATTTTGATGTGTTGGCAATAGTAAAGTAATGAAATCAGGGTATCTTTGCCGCTTGTAATATTATAATTCTATGGAAAAAAGAAAGATCCTAGTCATTTTCATACTTGTATTCTCGATATTATTATCGTCTTTTTCATTTTATGGCTATCAGATTATGTTCTCGCCCAATTTTTTGGTGAATCGTGAAAGTCGGATTTTAGTGATAGAAAAGGATGAAACTTTCAAGTCACTTCTTGATAAAATACGAGATTCTGATTACGCAAAAGACCTTGTATCCTTTAGTTTTATGGCCAAGATCATGAATTATGATGAGGCGATCAAGCCAGGTCGATATAGGATAAAATCAAATATGACCAATATTGAAGTCATTCGCTTGCTTAGGTCGGGCGCGCAACTGCCAGTGAGAGTGACTTTCAACAATATACGCTTAAAGAAGGATTTGGCAGAAAAATTAACCGCCAATCTTGCTATGTCTAATGAGGAATTCAACAGTGCCCTCAATGATTTTGTAGATTCAAGTACAGAGTTCAATAAAGACAATATTATTGGGATGTTCGTCCCTAATACTTATGAGGTTTACTACAACATAAGTGGTAAAGAGCTGATGGAGAGGATGCACAAAGAGTTCAAAATTTTTTGGAATAAAGAAAGAACTGCACTGGCAAAGTCACTTCATTTAACGCCCATTGAGGTGATTACATTGGCTTCAATTGTTAATGCAGAAAGCGTGAAAAAGGATGAAGCTAAGATCATTGCTGGGTTGTACATTAATCGGTTGAATAGAAATATTGCTTTGCAGGCAGATCCTACTTTGGTGTTTGCTTCTGGAGATTTTTCTTTGAAACGGGTGTTAAATGTTCATAAGGAGATTGACTCGCCTTACAATACCTATAAATATACAGGGCTGCCTCCAGGGCCTATCAATATGCCACCTATTTACGCTGTGGATGCTGTTTTGAACTATACAAAACATAACTACATTTATATGTGCGCAAAAGAAGATTTTTCTGGACGTCACAATTTTGCAGATAATATTAAAGACCATATTAACAATGCAAATAAGTATCAAAGACAGCTTTCAATTGAGCAACAAAAAGCACGACAAAACGGTAATTAATGTATCAGTTTGAGACCAAAATACGGGTAAGATATGCTGATACAGATCAGATGAAATATGTTTACTATGGCAACTATGCTAGGTATTTTGAAATTGGTCGTGTAGAAAGTCTAAGGAATTTAGGGCTCACCTACCGTGAACTGGAGGAGATGGGTGTAATGATGCCCGTGCTCGAAAATAATTCTAAGTACCTTGCACCTGCATTGTACGATGAACTTCTGACCATAGTGACCACAATAAAGGAAAAGCCAGGAGTTAGGATTAAGTTTAATTATGAAATAAAAAATGAAAGCGGAAAGGTGATACATCTAGGTGAAACGCTCCTCGTTTTCGTGAATATGCAAACAGGTAGACCCTGTAGAATGCCTGATGTAATGGAAAAAATATTGGCCTCATATTTTTAACCATGAAACAAAAAATAACTGACTACATATTTAATTCTGCCATGTATCGCAACTTGATTTCTTTATTAAAGAAGATCAAGTTTAAACGTTATGAAGGGCTTACGCTTTATGAGGTAATTAAGGTATTTATTGAAAAGGTTACTAAGGACGAAATCATAGAAAGGGCTAATGGGGTGGCCTTTAATTTTACTCTATCATTATTTCCTGCTATTATATTTCTCTTCACTCTAACACCGTATATCCATGAAGTTATTCCAGAGGTGAGTAGAGCTAGTATATTGGAGTTTATGTCTCAGATAATGCCGGCCAGTATGTATGATACTGTTTCACCTACTATTGAAGACATTGTGGGAAGAACCAGAGGAGGCCTTTTGACATTTGGTGCCGTATTTTCATTGTACCTAGCTACGAATGGTATGATGTCATTAATGAAGGCATTCAACTCCTGCTATAAAACCATAGATAAAAGAGGTTTTATAAAAATGAGGTTGATTGCAACTGGCCTTACACTCATGCTAGCGATCGCACTTATGCTTGCCAGTATATTGCTGGTTATTGGTAATGTAACGGTAAACTTTATGAATGAAATACAATGGCTTGATATCGAGCAGTACTTATTTCAAATCTTCTTTGTCGTGCGATTTATTGTATTGTTTGTAATCTTCTTTTTTGCCATTTCGTTTATTTATTATTTTGGGCCGGCTGTTCATTACAATTGGAGGTTCTTTTCAATAGGCTCATTTGTGGCTGCCGGACTTTGTATTTTAGTTACCTATGGCTTTTCCTATTACGTATCAAACTTCGCTACCTACAATAAGCTGTATGGTTCACTTGGGGTTTTGATTGCACTTATGATATGGCAGGAGATTTTGAGTATTGTTATGTTGGTAGGCTATGAGATTAACGCAAGTATCCATCAGGCTTATCGCCTTTCAGGTACTGAAACCGTAACCAACGAGGTTGACAAAACAGCTTCCACCTGAATAATGAAATACACGCAAAAAAAGTAATAGTAGTATTTGCCAAATTTAAATTAAAACATACATTTGCAGACCAATTCGGAAAGCGTTCCGAATATGAAATTAGAGGAGTGTCCAGAAGGGATGCCCAAGGTAGCAGAGCGGTCGCCACATAGTGATCCCAATGGGAAATGCACTGGTCTTGCCCCAAAGGGATGCCGATGGCAAAAACCAGCGTACCGCGAGGTACCGGGGGTTCGAATCCCTCCTCCTCTGCATTTTAAACCCAACTTGAGTTATCGAGTTGGGTTTTTTGTTTTAACTGTTAGTTATTTTAGTGAGGAGGGATGAGAGGTTTATTCCGATGGGTTGAGAAATCCCTCCTCCTAACTAAAACTCAATGCATTCTTGTTGGTATATTCATTATCCTTCACATAATTTATCTTGTCATTTGGATCAGCCACCAGGTTGTTTACATAATATTCAGAAACAATAATTTATAGCTCCGTACTTTAATAAAAAAAGCAGCTATGAAAAAATTACTTCAATGTGTTCTTATTTTCTTTTGCATACCTGTATTTGCTCAGGATTATATCAATAATAGTTTGGTGGCTTTTACCATACCCGAAAAGGACCTACTCCCTGAAAATATCGCTTTTAATACAGCGGATAATTCGTTTTACGTGGGCAGCACTCGAAAAGGAAAAGTCATTAAGATTGAGTCAAATGGTAACCAAAGTACCTTTATAGAAGGAAATTCATTGGGTTTATGGATGATTATAGGCATGAAAGTGGATGCTGATCGAAATGTGTTGTGGGTATGTAGTTCTGGTGGTGACAACCTGATCAATTATTCGTTGAAAGATGATAAGGAAGGCCGGCCAGCAGGTATATTCAAGTTTGACCTCACTTCTGGTAAGCTTCTTCAAAAGTTTGTCCTTGATCAAAGAGGAGAAGTTCATTTTTTCAATGATCTGGTGGTGGCAAGAAATGGAGATGTTTATGCAACACATATGTTTGGAGAACATGCCATTTATAAAATTTCTGTTGGTTCAGATAAACTTGAAAGGTTTGTACAGAATGATTTAATCAAATTTCCAAATGGAATCACACTAGCCGACAATCAATCCATCCTGTTTGTTGCACATAGTGATGGTCTTGCCCGCATTGATATCAAGGATAAAAAGGTGACTCAACTATCCGTGCCAGAAGGGATAAGTGTAGCCAGACGAACGAGTATCGATGGACTCTATTACTACAAATGGTCATTGATAGGAGTACAATCCGATGTCAAGGCTGTGACAAGGTATTATTTGAATGAAACTGGTGATGGAATCAAAGAAGCAAAGGTGCTTGAGTATAATCATCCGATGTTAGACCACCCTACAACGGGTGTTATTCGAGGAAAAGATTTTTATTATATAGCCAATTCTCAATTTGAAAAATTTAATGAGGACGGTACTCTTTTTCCTCTTGAGAAACTTTATGAAGTAGTTGTACTCAAACTAAAAATGGAATGATGAAGAAAATAATAATAATTTCAATTGCTATAAGTTTATTAAACGTTTCCAAAACAGTGGGGCAATTACAGCTTAATGAATTATTAAATCATGTGGTTGGAGGCACTTGGGTATCTCAAAACCAACAAAACCCTGGGAATCCGGATAATTTCAAACTCTTTTATATGCAGTTTGCAAATTGGGGAGACAAAGAGTCTGTTCAGGGCAATATATATGGGGTAAAAAATAACGAAGACTCTGTCCTACTCATTCAAATATGGAGTTTTATCAACAAGGCAGAGAAGAACATTTATCTAGTACAGCGGACTACGTGGGGGGAAACGAGTACGGGAAGTATTACAGCTTATGGAGAGAATGATTTGGATATTCAATTTAAGTCTACCACTTCTCAGGGGCAACAGTATTATACTAGAGATATACATTATTTAGAGGGTAATGATAAAATGAGAGCGGAAACTTTCCAGAAATCAAAGGAGGGAGATGAGTGGAAAAAATCCGGAGAATCTTATTGGGAAAGGCTTAAATATTAAAACTGATGTTTTTTCAGCAGTTGGGTTAACTTCTCTCGGTAACTCCCACCAATTGGCAATTCTGTATTGCCGATGCCTATTTCACTATTGGTGTAGGAAGTAATCTTATCGATACTTATGATGTTAGACCGATGTGAACGAATAAATTGGTTATCGGGTAAAACCTCTTCTAAGTGACTTAGTTTTTGATAGCTAATTAAGGTCCGGTCTTTACAAAAGATACGCACATAATTGCTCAGTCCTTCAATGTAAAGAATCTCATCCAGATATACTTGCACCATTTTCAAATCTACTTTCATGTAGATATAGGCGTGGTTTTGAGATAACTGTTTTGGTCGTGAAAGTATTCGATTAACCGCCTTCAGGAAACGTTCCTGAGAGATGGGTTTCAATAAATAGTCAACTACATCAAGTTCAAACCCTTCAAGGGCATAATCCCTATAGGCAGTTGTTAAAATTACTTGTGGAGGGTTCTTTAAATTTTTAAGAAAAGCCAAGCCATTTATATGCGGCATTTCTATATCAAGAAAAATCAGGTCAATTGGCTTATTCTGAATAATGTTATTCGCTTCGAGGGCATCTTTACATTTGCCAATTAATTGAAATTGCTCCAAGGGCTTGATATAGCTCTCAATGATATCTCGAGCTATTACTTCATCATCTATTATTAAGCAATTAACTTTCATTGTCAGAACGGGTTATGGTGAGTGTAACACTAAATAGTTCTTTTGTTTCTGTGTACTCCAATGAATGACAATTAGGAAAAAGGAGTTCAAGCCTCTTTTTTGTATTGGCAATCCCCAATCCATTATTATCGGAGCCATCCTTTTCTTTGAGTACAGGGATTTTGTTTTTAATACAAAAGTAAAATTCAGATTCTTTTACATCGATAGTGATGCCAACCCAACCCTCCTGAGAGTCTTTATTCACCCCATGTTTAAAACTATTTTCAACAAATGGTAATAGTAATAGAGGTGGAATTTGAAACTGATCTATGTCTCCATCTATTAGAAAATCAAGTTTAAACCTATTTTCATAGCGGATTTGTTCGAGGGCAATGTATCGTTCTATTTGATCTATTTCTTTTGATAAAGGCACATGTTCACGGTCAGCCTCATATAGGATATAGCTCATTAATTCTGAGAGTTTCATGACCACTTCTGCTGTCCTGTCAGACTTTTGCAAAGCCAAACCATAAAGATTGTTTAAGGTATTAAAAAAGAAATGGGGGTTGATTTGAGATCTCAAATATCCAAGTTCAGCTTTCAGTTTTTCTTTTTCTAGAAGCTCAGCTCTTCTTTCAGTAGTCACCCACTTGGATACTATACTAAGCCCTATCAGGAATATCATTGGAGAAGTAATAATCATAGCGGATTGTAAAAATTTGTATGCTTGCCAAAAATCCCCCTGCTCCCAATTGGGAAAAATGAAAGCATTAGTATGGAAATAGGCAGTGTACCTGTGTCCAAAACTGGCGATGATTATTGTGAAAATTGTTAATGCCATATACAATCCGATTTTTCTTTTGAGTAGGTATTTTGGCATGAGCCAAAAGAAATTCAGATAGACTACCACTAAACGGAAGGGCAAATAGACTACTTCAATATAAAATGCATTTTGAAATTTATTTGAATAACCACCCTCCACAAAAGTAAATATGGAGGAATAGGTGACCCAAAATAAAATGTGATACAATATTTCTTTATGTCGGGATCGAAGCATATTTCAAACTTACTAGTATTTCATTGGTCAGAGACTCGAAACATTGATTTCAACCCGACAATTATCTGCTACTCGAATCAAAAATGAGCTAATTGACATAGTAATTCCACCTACTGGAATAAAACTAGGCAATATTTAATAGCTGCCCCAAAATTTTCCTTGAGAGTGATTATTTGGCTGCTCCTACGGGAAAATCGTTAGATTTGAATAACTACTTGATTAAGCTATGGCAAAGAATATTTTACACACATTATTGATTGTTTTGGTCGCGTTTGTACAAGTTATTGCTCAACCACCTAAGCCACTCGAGGGGCAATGGCAAGGGTTACTCGATTATAAAGAAACAAAAGTACCCTTCACATTTGAGTTGCACTTTGATAATGGTACGCCAACAGTCACTCTGGTTAATGGGAAGGAGCGGATAGAACTCAATAAAGTAAGGATAATAGGCGACAGCATCATTATTCCTATGCAGCCTTTCGATGCTGAAATTCGGGCACACTATGATGAGAATCAAATGATGGGTATGTGGAAAAAAGGTTATAAGGAAGAGAGCATACCTTTCAAAGCAAATTATGGAGTGCCACGATATAATCCATCTCACAAAAGTGATTTCAAATTACTAAAAAAGCTATCCATTCGTTTTAAGCCAGATGGTGGACAGCCATATGAAGCGGTTGGGTTATTTGAGCAAGAAATGAATCAGGTAACGGGAACAATTTTAACAGAGGTAGGAGATTTGAGGTATTTTGAAGGTATTGTAAAAGGCGATTCAGTCAAGATGTCTTCTTTTGATGGGGCCCATGGTTTTTTTTTGACCGGGCACTATGCTGATAATAAATGGAGCGGTAATTTTTATTTTGACTCCGGATTTAAAGAAGCCTGGGAAGGCGTTGATGATGAAAAGGCAGAACTAAACAGCCCTTTTGAAGAAGTGGCACCAGGTCAAAGACCTTTTTTTGATATACTTACAGCTGGTGATCCAGACACTAAAATCGATGCCGATAAATATTTTGATAAGGTATTAATTATCCAACTTTTTGGTACCTGGTGTCCCAATAGTTATGACCAAACAACCTACCTGGTGGACTGGTATACTAATAAACATAACAAAGCGGTGGAGATTTTGGCAATATCTTATGAGGCTAATTTCTCTACCCTTTATGGCAATCATAGGATAAAGAATTATAAAGAAGAAATGCAGGTGCCGTATGATATTAAGCTCGGAGGACCAATGAACAAGGGACAAGCTGCACTGGCCTTCCCATTTATAGATAAGATAAATGCCTTTCCTACATTGATGATTGTTGATAAAAGTGGCTTTATACGTTACATGCATAAATACTTCAATGGGCCGGCTACTGGCAGTTACTATACCTCCTTTGATAAGGAATTTAATAAAATCATCAATGAGCTATTAGTAGAGTGATTGACACTCATCAAACTGCCGACATTATTCTACACTTTTGGGCAATTTGTACCTTATAACTAATGAATTCACCCCTAAATTACGCTCGAGGCGAAATGGCACATTATTAGAACATACTAGGTCAAACCAAAATAATAATGATATGAAAAATGGAATTTTGACATTAGCTAGTCTAATGCTATTGACCCTTGTTACTATAAGTACGTCACATGCACAAGAAAATCGTGGAGGTATAAAAGGTGGGGTAAACTTCAGCAGTCTTTACATTAATGATGTGGAAGATGAGAACGTAAGAGTAGGTTTTCACATCGGTATTTTTACTCAATTAGGTGACGGTTCTTTTGTCATACAACCCGAGTTAAACTACTCTGCCAAAGGAGCTCGAACAGAATATGGCGGAACTACCTATAACGGAACTGCAGATTTTAATTTGAATTACTTGGATATTCCTGTATTAGCGACTTTTAAAATAGGTGATGCAGCAGATATTCACTTTGGTCCTTATTTCGGATATCTAGTAGGAGCACGTTCTAAAACGGAAGATAATTTCTTCACAACAAACAGAGAACTTGACAGAGATAACTTTGAAAAATGGGATTTCGGATTAGCTGGAGGTGCAGCACTTAATTTTGATGCTATGTCAATAGGAGTGAGATACAACTATGGATTGAGGGAGATCGCAAAAAGTAGTGACGCTAAATCACTTTTGGGAGATGCCAAAAATTCAAACGCTCAAATATATCTGGCTCTTAACTTAAGGTAGATGTAGAAAAGATAAAAAAAGCTCCATTCAATTACTAAGCCTTAGAGAAATAGTAAGTGGATGGAGCTTTTATTAGTTTAAAGTAATTAGATGGCCTTTTTAAGGCTCTTATGCTCCAATTGGTTAGCTTCTCCCATTCCTGTAAGCTCAATTTTTTTTCCTTCAGTATGACCCATTTTACACTGGCCTTCAAACTTAGCTCCCGACTCAACAATTAGTTTGTTGGTGATAATATCACCATATATTTTGCAGTTGGGTTTAAGTATTAATAGGTCTGTTACCTCTACTGATCCCTTTATTTCCCCTTCAATTTCAGCAACCTGGGCCAATACTTTTCCTTCTACATATGCTGATGGGCCTATGGCTGCCTTTGCTTTAGAAATTATGTCACCAATTACACGGCCTTCAATTCTAATATTGCCAAGTGTTTGAATATTCCCACTAAAAGTGGTGCCTTTGCCAATTATGTTGTTAGAATTCATTGCTTCTGCACTCATTTTGCTGTTCTTTTTATTCGAATTTTTAAACATTACTCTATTACTTTTACTTATGGTAGTCCAAAAATTCAAATTAAAGCATTCATTATCAAAGTTTTATCTTTAATCGGCTTAATTTCTAGTTCACCTGTATATTCTCACGATTTACGGTATTTCTTATTACACGAATTTATCTCTGAAGTCATTTAAAGCTTCATTAGTACCAATAACTGTAATAATATCACCGAGAAGTAAATGTGTATCCCCATGTATAATATAGATCTCATTATTTCTTCTCATCAACACCAATGAGCCAGATGGATGAAAGGCAAAATCACGAACACGCTTTCTGCTGTTCTCCTTATTTGTAATCTTTATTTCCTCTACACTATAAGTGCCAAAATTTTGGGCTAGTGCAGTATGTTCATTTGGCCTTAATAATGCATTTTCCATCTGGTTGGCAATCATTTCATATTTATCAATTATACTAATTTCAGAGTCATTTCCGTACTCGGCAAGTTGCGGGCTACCAATTGTAATTAATTTACTATGATTAAAGTCGGATTTGAATCGCCTAAGTAGATCTGCATTATATGTGTCGTTAGTAGTTAATACAAAAACAGGATCAAAGGGCATAATATTTAATTTTTTGTAAAGGGCAGAACCGAAAAATTCAGTTTGTATTGAATCTAACCCTCTGGCAATAAACAGCTTGTTACTTTTTTGGCTAGAAGTGATAATTAAACTGTCAATACCATGAATTTTCATTCGTTCACTTAAAATACCAACGGTTTTATTGTCACCAATAATAAACACCTTGTATTTTTTCATCCGTTCTTGATTTAGGTATTTATATACAAACGGTGAAATTAAAGATGTGAGAATGGCTGCTGTTACAATTGCTGCATTTGTAGCAGTATCTATGAGATTAAGTGAAAGACCTATTTGGGCTGTGGCAATACACAATCCCATCCTAGCAGTAAGTAGAACGCCAGCAGACAAACTCTTTTTAAGCCCAAATAATTTGGTAAGAATAAGTGAGGGGATCATCTGTGTGCTATAAAAACCAACAAGAAGTAGGCAAATTAATGGAATAGATTCCCCAAAATTGCTTAAGGCTGATAAGTCAAGATTTACACCCACCATAATGAAAAATATAGGGATAAAGAAGCCATAACTCATACCATCCAATTTGAAAAGAACGGCCGATTTTTCTTTTGGTAAAAACATCGAAAGTAGAAGACCTGCAACAAAAGCCCCCAAGACTGCTTCCGTTTTGATAATTCCTGATATCACAATAAAAAACAATAAAACAGCAATGGAGCCTCGAATTTTGATTTGAGAAGCAGCATGTTCCAGAGTAAACATTATCTTTTTGAAGATTGTAATCTTTACCAACTGTTTCCCAATAAAATAAGCCATAAAGAAAACCACAAAAATGATTAGGAACAGTAGAAGCTCGGTTTGAAAGCCTTTTTGAATTACACCAGCATAGATAGAAACCAGAATGATACTCATAATGGTGGCAATAGCACCCACCATCAATATTATCTGACCAAATTTCCTTATTAATTCACCGTCATTTTTGAGTATAGGAACTGTTATACTTAAGGCAACTGTTGGTAAAATGAGGACAAAGAAGAAAATGTCAATATCATAATAAAATGAAATAAAATAGGCCAAAGGTACTGACAACAAGAGGCTGCCGAAATAAATGAAAAGGGAAACGATGAAGGAATTACTAACAAAATCTATTTTGCGAAACTTGCGAGGAAAGGAGGAAATTATTTTTTCTATGTCAGTTTCTAACCCACTTAAAAATATTAGGAGAAGAAACCCAATATCGGAAAGAAACTCCAAATAAAATTCACTTTGAACCCACCCCAGTATATAAGGGCCAACCATTACACCCATAATGATCTCTACTATTACCGATGGAATTTTAGTAATTTCAAGCCAATTAAGTATCATGGGTACTCCCCAGGCAACTACGAATATGATAAGAAGTGGTGTGTAGTTCAGTGATTCCTCCATAAAATAAGTTGATTAAGACTTTAAGATACGAAAATGGGCTTAACCGATAAGTATTCTTTTTTTGATAATGTATATGATGTTGTTCGCCAAATCCCAAAAGGAAGGGTGACTAGTTACGGAGCCATTGCCAATTTTTTAGGGGCGAAAAGAAGTGCGAGGATGGTTGGGTGGGCTATGAATGCTGCACATGACAAACCTGATGTGCCGGCTCACCGAGTGGTCAACCGTCAGGGATTACTCACAGGGAAGCATCATTTTGCCACAGAAGACACAATGCAAGAGCGTCTGGAAGCAGAAAATATAAAAATAGAAGGCAATCAAGTAGTTGCTTTTAAGGAGGTATTTTGGGATCCAAACCTCGAATTATTGATTTAGTTAGTAAAACTTACATTCCCATTCCGGGAAATAAATTCCAGTTTTTACACAGTGTTTTATTATAAAGTTCCTTAATTTGCTAAAAAATGACTTTATGTCTTTGGTCCACTATTTGTAATAGTGTTAATATTATTAAATTATCACTCATGAAAGTATTAACAATTATTTTAATCACTTTATCAACAACTGGAGTTTTAAGAGCTGGTGAAGAGCCAACCGCTCAGTTTGTAAAATCAGATCTTAAAAATTTATTTACTATTAAGGTGGATAAAAAATTAGTGGGTGCGACCATCGAACTGGTGTATTCGAATGGTGACTTAGTAGCCAAGGAACTCCTTCAGAAGAAGAAAATGATCATTGACTTCTGTGACGTAAAAACAGGGGAATATTCCGTAGTTATAAAAAAAGGCGATTATAGGAAAGATTTTAAAGTTGTCTTGAATGAGTCAACGGGCGTTCAATGTGAACAATAGATATAAAAGATACTGTTTTAGTTATTAGTTGGTTTAATTAACACAGTACGGCCGCTATTTTTAATAGCGGCCTTCTTTTTTAAAAAGCAATAAGCCTAGGAAGGTGATCAGTCCATTTACAATCAATATCTCAAACCCAAACTTATATCCCCAAAGCAACTCTTCGGAGTAAATATTTAGTAAATAAGACAATAGGGGTGAAAGGAGACAGATGAAAGGAACGCTCCAGTCTTTTACCTTAAACTTGGTGAACAGTCCAAAAGCGTAAAGTCCTAACAATGGGCCATAGGTATACCCTGCAGCCCTAAATACCGCACTGATCACGGCTTCGTTATTGAGACTTTTGAAAATAATGATGACAATAAATAGTACTACAGAAAATCCTATATGGACAAGTAGTCGTGTTTTTTTCTGACTAGCCATAACCAAATCAGTGTCTTCTTGTTTAAAATTCAAAAAGTCAACACAAAAAGACGTGGTGAGGGCGGTTAAGGCCGAATCGGCACTGGAATAGGCTGCTGCTATTATACCTAGCAAAAACAGGATTCCAGCAACAAGATTAAAATGACCAAGCGCTAAAAAAGGGAAAAGATCATCGGTTCTAGCTGGAAGTGCAAGGCCTTTTGTTTCTGCAAAAACATATAAAAGCACGCCTAAACAAAGGAATAGAAGGTTAACAAAAACTAATATCACAGAAAACCAGAACATGTTTTTCTGGGCGTCACCTAAATTTTTGCAGGTTAAATTTTTCTGCATCATATCCTGATCTAGGCCTGTCATTACTATGGCAATAAAAGCACCCGCAAAAAACTGCTTGAAAAAGTTACTGCCTGATTGCCAGTCCCAGAAAAACATTTTTGAATACGGATGTTCTTTTACGGTTGACAACAAATCAGCAAATCCTAAGTTCAATTCATTGGCAATACTACTAATTACCACTACTACCGCCACCAACATAAACAATGTTTGTAAAGTGTCGGTCCACACTATGGTTTTGATACCACCTCTAAAAGTATACAACCAAATAAGGCCAATTGTAATAGCAACTGTTACATTAAAGGAAACTCCCCAAGCGTCAAAAATGGCTAACTGTAGCACACCAGCAACTAAAAAAAGCCTTATTGAAGCTCCTACAATTCGGCTTACTAAAAAGTAAAAGGCACCCGTTTTATAAGACCAAAAACCAAATCGCTGCTCTAAGAATTGATAAATGGAAATCAAATTTAACTTGTAATACAGAGGTAGTAATACTAGTCCGATTACCGCATACCCTACCAAATAACCCAGTACCATTTGCATATAGGCAAATTGGGTAGTGGCTACTGAGCCCGGCACGGAAATAAAGGTGACTCCTGAAAGACTAGCGCCAATCATTCCAAAAGCCACTAAATACCATGGTGATTGCCTATTGGCAGTAAAAAAAGTAGCGGCATCTGTATTTTTTGTGGTAAGAAATGAAACCCCAATCAACATGGCGAAATAGGCGAAGATCACGGTTAAAACAAGTTCAGGGCTCATTTATAAGGGATTCAGTTATGTTCTTAATTTTTTTTAACTTTGACAAACTAAACAAAACTATATGGATTTCGGATATAGCCACGAGAAAGAAGTAGAAGTTTTAGATGAAGTTGATGTAATTGACCTCAAAGACCTTGTGGTTTTCAATGACGACTATAATACTTTCGATCACGTGATAAACACATTGGTAAAAGTTTGCAAGCACAGTAATGAGCAGGCAGAGCAATGTGCATGGATTATTCACTACAAAGGAAAGTGTGTCGTAAAGACAGGCAACTTCACTGCTTTGAAACCAATGAAAGAAGCAATCTGCGAAGCAGGCATCGATGCCAAATTGATGTGATTATAACTTCCATGGTCATCTACTAATCCGATCGTGGATACTTTCTTTTCAAAAAAATATTTCTACTTAGTCAGAATCCAGTTTCTTGGATTTCGCTACCACGGGTGGCAAAAACAAGCCAATGTGAAAACCGTGCAACTCATGGTGGACAAGACCATTGCCTATGTGCTAGACCACAAGAATTTCAAAACGTTGGGGTGTAGCCGTACCGATGCCATGGTTTCGGCCAATGATTTTGCCTTTGAAATATTCTGCTTTCAACAACTGGAAACTGATTTTTTAGACAAATTCAATGACAATCTACCACCGGATATCAGAGCACTGGCTATTGATGTAGTAGATGAAGAATTTAATATTATTAAAAGTGCCAAGCTCAAGGAATATCACTACCAATTTTCTTTCGGCAAGAAAAATCACCCTTTCAATGCCCCTTTTATTGCTCATATTCATGAATCATTAGATATTGAATTGATGAAACTGGGTGCTGAACTTTTTGTGGGCACACATAATTTCCATGCCTATTGTTATCAGCCAGGTGTAAAAACGGTATTCGTTAGAGAGATTGTGAAAAGTGAAATTGTGGTCAATCCATTTCAAGCCGATTTTGCTCCACCAGCTAGTTTTGTTTTTTGTGTGAAAGGAACAGGGTTTTTAAGGCATCAGGTGCGGATAATGATGGGCACTTTGTTTGAGCTAGGCAAAGGGAGTATTGACCTCGAGCAATTTAAAAACACGCTGGTTGATTCCACCCTTCCCATTGGCCCCGTAGCCCCCGCTTCCGGTTTGGTGTTGCATAAGGTGGATTTTCTTTGAGATTCTGATCCTCTGATTGGTTGTTATTTTATTATATTGTGCCAATAATAAAATGGATCAACATTATCTCTAGTCCTCGTTTCAGTCAAAGGGCTGACACAGTGTAACGTGGATTATGAAATAGGCATTTCAAATGCGATATATAAGACAAATGAAATAATTGCCCAACACTATTCATAGATGACCAAGGACAGGTTTTGGATAATCTAGTTTGGATAGTTGTTTTTGACTTTTTTTATGCGGAAATTCTGCCCAATGCCACTACAAAATAAAAATATTGCATTAAAGGCGATGAATCTTATGCCCGCCATGATGGCCTATTGGGATACGGATGAGATATGCCGATTTGCCAATACGGTCTATTTAGAATGGTTCGGTAAATCGCAAAGTGATATGATCGACAAGATGTCGATGAAAGAGCTGATGGGGCCGTTGTATGATAAAAACCTTCCTTTTATAAGAGAGGCCTTCAAAGGAAATAAACAAAGTTTTGATATTGATATAACCACACCCAATGGGGAAGTGCGCCACTCTCACGCTACTTATACTCCAGACATATTAAATGGTGTAGTACTTGGGTTTATAGCGCACGTTGCTGATATAACAGACAGAAAAAAATTAGAAGTCTCAAATGCTAAAACAGAAAAGCTATTAAGAGACCTTCTTGAATTTGCCCCTGACGCCATTGTAATAGTGGATAGTACTGGAACAATCCAACTGGTAAATCAACAAGCGAAAAACTTATTTGGATACTCAAGATTAGAGATGCTGGGAAAAGAAATTGAGTTTTTAATACCAGGGAGTTACAGAGCAAAACACAAAACCCATATTGAAGGATATTTTGATTCAGCCACTATCAGGCCGATGGGCAAAAATCTAAAATTATTTGGTAAGCGTAAGAACGGAGAAAATTTTCGAGTTGAAGTAAGCCTTAGTCCCACCCAATCAGAAGATGGGATTCTGGTGATGGCCGCTATTCGGGACATTACTGAGCGGATAAGGATGGAAACGGAGTTAGAAGAAAGTTATAAGCGAAATAGCATTTTTATTGAACAGTCGCCCAATGCCATAGCTATGTTTGATAAGGAAATGCGCTATATGGCTGCCTCCCAAAAATGGATTGAAGATTATGATTTAAAAGGCAATGAAATTATTGGTCAATCTCAATATGAAATTTTCCCTGAGATTACTGATGAGTGGAAAAAGATATATCAAGCGTGCTTAAAAGGGGCAATTGACCAATGTGATGAAGCTCCTTTTGACCGTGCCGATGGTACGAGGCAATGGATAACATGGGATGTCCGTCCATGGTATGTATCGAAAGGTGAGATCGGAGGCTTGCTGATATATACCGCAGATATTACCCATTTAAAAGAAAAAGAGCAGGAAAAACAGAGGATTGAAAAGATATTAGATGAAACCAATGAGGTGGCTCGGATTGGTACGTGGGAAGTTGATATAGAAAAGGAAAAAATAACATGGAGTAGGATCACACGGGAGATACATGAAGTAGCAGAAGATTTTGAGCCTAATATGACAACAGGTCTCAGTTTTTATAAGGAAGGGAAAAACCGTGATAGAATATCAAAAGCAGTTTCAGAAGCAATAAATAAAGGAATTTCATATGATATTGAAGTTGAACTGATAACAGGTAAGGGGAAAGAAATATGGGCTAGAGCTATTGGTCAATCAGAGTTTATTAATGGGAAATGCAAGCGCCTGTATGGCATTTTTCAGGATATCAGTGCCATCAAAAATTCAGAAGAAAGTTTAAATCAAGCAAATGAAGAGTTAAATGCAATCTTTAACTCGGGGCCAATAGCTATTATCGGAACCGACAAAAATGGGATAATCACACATTTCAATAGAGGTGCTGAGGAAATGTTACAATACACAGCCGAAGAGATGATCGGGAAAAATACTCCCGAAATTTTTCATTTTAAGGAAGAAGTAGTAAGACGAGGAGAGGAATTATCAACTCAACGGGGACGACAGATAAGTGGATTTGACACTTTTGTTGAAAATGCAAAACAAGGACATCATGAGTCACTAGAATGGACCTATATTAAAAAGGATGGGTCAAAGCTTACTGTTCTACTGATTGTTACAGCATTACATGATCAAAACAAAGAAATAGTTGGATTTTTAGGAATGGCCACAGATGTAAGTGAACGTGTGGAAGGTGAGCGAAGGCTAAAAGAAGCCAAAAAAGATCTTGAAGTATTAACAGAAAGGCTCACCACTCAGAATACTCAGCTTGCAAACTTCGCTCATATTACCTCTCATAATTTACGCTCTCCTGTCAGTAATCTTAATTCACTACTTCATTTCTATAATACCAGTGAAAGTAGGGAAGACAAAGATATGATCTTCGATAAATTCGAAACGGTGATCCACCATCTCTCTGCAACACTCAATACTTTGGTAGATACTTTAAAGATTCGCAATGAAGGTGCTAAAAAAATTGAAATTGTAAAATTTAATGAAGTCCTAGAGAAAACGGAGGAAATCATAGTTGCTCAGGTTATGGAATCAGGCGCTCAAATTACGGCAGACTTTTCAAAAGTGGAGGAAATTGAATACAATCGAGATTATTTGGAGAGCATATTTCTCAATCTTTTAACCAACGCAATTAAGTATAGGTCACCGGAAGTGGCACCTATTATTAAAATAAAAACAAAGCTCATCAATAATCGGATTGTAATGACCATTAGTGACAATGGTTTGGGCATAGATTTAACCCGACACGGACAAAAACTATTTGGCCTTCATAAAACATTCCACCGTCATGCAGAGTCAAAAGGAATCGGATTATACCTAACAAAAAATCATATTGAAGCAATGGGAGGGACCATCACTGCTGAAAGTGAAGTAGGTAAGGGCACTAAATTCATCATTAATTTTTAATAAAAATGAGTAAACCATTTATCATTTGTATAGTTGACGATGACGAAGTATATAAATTCACTGTTACGAAAACAATAGAGCATCACAAGCTTGCCAGGAAGATCTTAATGTTCTCAGATGGTGAAGAAGCATTGGATTTCATGATAGACAATGTAGCAAACAGTCACCATCTGCCTGATATTATTTTCTTGGATATCAACATGCCAATAATGGATGGATTTCAATTCATGGAGGAATATGTTAAACTAAAACCACGGGTGGGTAAGAATATTACCGTCTACATGGTGTCCTCTTCTATGGACCCCTTTGATGTGGATAGAGCTAAGAAAATAAGTGAAATTTCTGATTATATCTTAAAACCAATAAAACCGGGCCAGCTTTCTGAAATTGTAAGTACCCTTGAAAAACAAGGTCGACTATAAAAACCTCAACCGGTCAAAAGATAGCAGCGCTTACTAATCTTCGTTTCAAACGATCAAAAAAACTATGCCCATCTTCACCAACAATGATAATTCCCTAAATTAGTATATATGGCAAGAGAGATAAATGCACTGCTAATTTCTCGAATGATGTCATGAGCTTAATTCAACACTAAAATTTAATCAGTTATTCAATAAACACTTGCGAGTAGTGTGCCTTCTGTGAATATGGGCTGGTTTTTACGATACTTTTTGTTGGTCATACCCTTTTTTAGTAATTTTCTATCGCCTGAAGGTAATCCCTCTAAAACAAACTGACTATTGAATGTGAACCGTGTAACCATAGTATAACTTCAAAGTTACCTCTATTGTATTTTCAATCTACTTTTTGACTTAAATCAATTTATATTGATGTACAAATCAAGAATAATTGCATACTAACAGTGTAACTTTGTAGCACAGACAAATTATTGTTTCGATTCCAGTTTATTTTAAACCACGAATTATAAAAAAAAAGAGGGTTTATTAAAGACCAACCTAGTTCCCAACTAATGGGACTTAGGAGATGATTGTAATTTTGTAACTATGATATTCAAAAGCTTACTATTGAATTTTGATATTGAAGACGATGTTTTCAATTCTATTTACCCTAAATCTATTCGACAACTTTCCGAACTCCATTGGACACCTGTAGAGGTGGCTAGGTTAGCGGCTTATTATTTGTCAGACAATTCGAATAGAAAGGTGTTAGATATTGGTTCTGGTGCTGGGAAATTTTGCCTTATAGGTGCTTGCTTAACCAAAGGTTATTTTTATGGCGTTGAGCAACGCGAATCTCTTGTTAAATTGTCGCAGAAGATTGCCAAAAACCATAGCATTGATCGCCTTGAATTTATACATGCTAATATTACAGAAATATCGTTTTCAAATTATGAGGCATTTTATTTCTTTAATCCGTTTTACGAAAACATAGAGAGATTTAGCGCTATTGATGATACTGTTCAACTAACGGAGAAATTATATTTTTCCTATTCAGAATATGTTAGAAAGCAATTGAGTAAAACACCTAAAGGGACGCGTTTAGTTACTTATTGCAGTAATTGGACAGAAATTCCTGAGGGGTTTGATATAAAGCTTACAGCTAATAATGGCAAGTTGAACTTTTGGGAAAAGAGATATTGATACCTGCAGGCACTATCAATTTTAAATTCCATTGAAATTGGCATTCAAGCCTTATTAACATGTTAATGGAGATAGTTACTTTAAATTGACTATTGCTATTTCAATGGCCTTTTTAATATCGTGTACCACAAAATCACTTTCTATATAGTCGAACATTCCATTCTTTTCAAAATCTTTGCGCAAGGGTTTTCTAATACCTGAGATTATCACTTTTATTTTCCGCATCTTGAAACTTTTGATTATCTCCTTGATACTCTGATACCCTGTAGCGTCAATTAATGGTACATAGCGCATTCTGATAATAATAATTTTAGGCTCAAAGTGAGTATTAGTAACGGTTTCCTGAAATTGTCTGGCAGCTCCAAAAAATAAAGGGCCATTAATTTCATATAAAATAACTCCTTTTGGTATATCCAGTAGTTCTTCTTCAAAAAGGTGTTCCCCATTTTTATCGTCAGAGGAGAAATCTTGAATATTTACAGATTCACTCATTCGTTTCATAAACATAAAACTGGATAGCACTATTCCGATTTCGATAGCAATTACCAAATCAAAAAGAACGGTTAAGAAAAAAGTGGTAAGTAAAATAATAATATCCATTCTATTGCCTTTTAGAATAGATCTGAATTGTTTCCATTCACTCATGTGATAAGCCACAACTATTAATATTCCAGCAAGACATGACATAGGAATTAACTTGGCATAGGGAGCAAATAAGACCATTATCCCTAGTAGCACCAAAGCGTGAACAATGCCGGCAATTGGTGTTCTTCCCCCATTTTTTACATTTGTAGCTGTTCTGGCAATAGCTCCTGTAGCGGGTATCCCTCCAAAAAGAGACGACAAAATATTTGCTGCTCCTTGTGCAACTAATTCCATATTGGCACGGTGCTTACCACCTATCATTGAATCTGAAACTACCGCAGATAAGAGTGATTCTATACTTCCTAATATGGCAATGGCAAATGCTGGCTGGATAAGAGCTTGAATGGTACTAAAATTTATCTCAGGAATATTGGGTAAACTCAACTGGTTTGAAATTTCACCAAAATTACTTTCAATGGTATCTACGGGAATGTCAAATAATTTAACCGCAATGGTAGATAGTACAATGGCAATTATAGACCCGGGTATTTTTTTTATTACTTTTTGGGAATATAGGGCAACGAAAATTGTTGCAACTGCAATACCAATTGCGTACCAATTGAATTTGTGAAAATTGTTAAAATACAGTAACCATTTATCTATAAAATCAGCTGGAACCTTAGTAAGGCTAAGGCCTAAAAAGTCATTGATTTGGGAGGAAAAAATTATAAGTGCGATTCCGCTTGTAAAACCTACAATGAGAGAATAGGGGACATACTTGAGTAGATTCCCAAGCTTAGCAAACCCAAACCCGATAATGATAAAACCGGCCATAAAGGTGGCTATAATCAAACCGTCAGTCCCGTATTGTTGTACAATACCATAAACAATTACAATAAAGGCTCCTGTCGGCCCACCAATTTGAACCCGACTTCCTCCGAAAGTAGAAATGATTATTCCTGCGATAATTGCCGTTATAATTCCCTTTTCTGGAGAAACACCGGAGGCAATAGCAAAAGCAATGGCTAACGGTAAGGCCACTATCCCGACAATTAACCCCGAAAGAATATCCTTTATTAAGGTTTCTTTCGAAATCCCTTGTTTTAAAAGAGAGAATAATTTTGGTACAAATTCTTTTGACATCAGATTGATGATTAAAAACTGAATCTAACGGTTATTATATATGATCATATTAGGAAGATTGCTCCCACAAACCATATTAATTAAACCAGTTGTATAAATACTAAGGAGCATAATTTATGGATAAAGTAATTGAAAAAACCAATTTCAATTACTAAAAGTTTACTTTTTGGAAGTAAGCTGACACTACAGTTATTGATAAACAAATAAGTCACTTTATTTTATCATAAAATATTGAGTGTTTGAAATCCACTAAATCAGAATGATTGACACATAATAAAAAATTGAAAGGCACATTCTTTATCTTTGCGGCTTATGGAATACCCCTCAAAACTGATAGAAAGGGCGGTGGAGGAGATCGCTAAACTTCCTGGTATAGGGAAGAAAACAGCACTCCGGCTGGCTTTGCATTTACTCAAAGAAAGTGAAAACAATACGTTAGCCCTTAGTACTGCACTCGTAGATTTAAGGACCAAAACTACCTATTGTCGCAAATGTATGAATATAGCCGATGCTGATATTTGTAATATCTGTGTTAGCCATAGAAGGGATAATTCCATCATTTGTGTAGTAGAAGACACTCGGGATGTATTGGCCATTGAAAACACTTCGCAGTATACAGGGTTGTATCACATATTGGGTGGAGTGATCTCCCCAATTGAGGGTGTTGGCCCTTCCGAATTGAACATTGAGCAGCTAATAAATAGGATTAATGGGGCGGATGAGCCTGTGAAAGAAATCATTTTTGCATTGAGTCCCACAATGGAAGGTGATACAACAGCTTTTTATCTCACTAAGAAATTAAAGGAATTTGATGTAAATATCAGTACTATAGCCCGTGGCATACCCATTGGTGGAGAACTAGAATACACCGATGAAATAACCCTTGGGCGTTCAATATTGAGTAGGATTACCTATAAACAAGACTAATTCATTGGAATTAATAATAGCCCAATTTATAGTAACTAAGTCGCATTCTCTATATTTTTGGGCACTTTAAATTTATCGTATTTAGGAATTTATGAAGTTATCTGACCGAATTAATAATCTTGAGGAATCTGCTACACTGGCCATGGCCGCCAAAGCGAGGGAATTCAAAGCTCAAGGGATAGATGTTATCAGTTTAAGTCTGGGTGAACCAGATTTTAAAACACCTCAATACATTCAGGATGGTGCAAAGAAGGCTATTGACTCCGGGCTTTATTTCGCCTACCCACCGGTTAACGGTTATCTGGATGTGCGAGAAGCAATAGCAGCAAAATTGAGAAATGAAAATCACATTGATTATCAGGCTGAGAACATTGTAATTTCCAATGGTGCCAAGCAGTCGATTGCTAACGTAATGTATTCTTTGATTAATCCAGGAGATGAGGTAATAGTATTTTCACCTTATTGGGTAAGTTATACT
The DNA here is from genome assembly GCA_048268855.1 of Fulvivirga sp. Lineage (GTDB taxonomy): Bacteria > Bacteroidota > Bacteroidia > Cytophagales > Cyclobacteriaceae > Fulvivirga. Next base: position 86,619 of record JBLWUR010000008.1, on the reverse strand, counting down.
GCCTTAATAGAACTGTGTGAGGGCAAGAGTGTATTCATCAATGGGGGCATTGAGGATGATTTCAAAGCAACTGCCAAGCAACTTGAAGCGGCTATCACGCCTAAAACCAAGGCTATTATCTATTCCTCTCCCTGTAATCCAACAGGTTCAGTATTTACGAGGGCTGAATTAGAAGCCATTGCTGAGGTAGTTAAAAAGCACGATATTCTTGTAATTGCTGATGAAATCTATGAGCACATTAATTTTTCAGGTGATCATGTAAGTATGGCCTCACTTCCGGGAATGTTTGAGAAAACAATAACGGTCAATGGCTTTGCGAAGGGTTTTGCCATGACAGGTTGGAGAGTAGGGTACATTGGAGCACCAAAATGGATTGCTCAGGGGTGTACCAAAATGCAAGGTCAGTTAACCTCTGCCAATTGTTCTATTGCACAAAGAGCTGCGCTCACAGCCATCACAGGTGATCTTGGGCCTACGCGTGAAATGACTGCCGCTTATTTGCAGAGACGTGAGTTAGTGTATAAACTACTTTCAGAAATACCAGGTGTAAAGACCAACCTACCCAAGGGAGCCTTTTATTTTTTCCCCGATGTGAGTCATTATTTTGGAATGAAGAACGGAAACACACAAATAAACAATGCAAGTGATCTTTGCATGTATTTGTTGGAAACAGCACACGTTTCATTAGTAACAGGAGAAGCGTTTGGCGATTCAAATTGTGTAAGAATATCGTATGCTGCTTCTACTGAAAACTTGAAAGAAGCATTAAAAAGAATAAAAGAAGCGTTGAGTAAACTTTCGTAATGTCATATTCCAATTTCAATCAGGTATTTAAAGATTTCGACAAACAACGTGTATTGATCATCGGTGATGTGATGATCGATGCCTATATCTGGGGAGCGGTGGAGCGTATTTCACCTGAAGCCCCAGTACCTATAGTTAGGGCCACTAAGCGCGACTTTAGATTAGGTGGAGCCGCCAATGTAGCACTCAACATTCAAGCGCTAGGAGCTACTCCTATACTTTGTGCTACCATTGGCAATGATGATGGTGCGGATCGTTTCAAAGAACGACTAGAGATCAACCAAATAAGTAATGAAGGCATAGTAGAAAGTAGTGAGCGACCTACCACGGTGAAAACAAGGGTGATGGCCGGGCATCAGCATATAGTAAGGGTGGATGAAGAAACCGATCGGCCACTTTCTAAAGAAGAAGAGGCACAGCTTTGGGAAAGAATAGAAAAACTCTTGCCGACATGTCAAGTAGTGATATTTGAAGACTACGATAAAGGAGTAATTACCAAGAATGTTATTAAGAAAACCGTTGACCTTGCCACAAAGAAAGGCATCCCTACGGTTGTTGATCCAAAAAAGAGAAACTTCCTAGGGTACAAGGGAACAACTCTATTTAAACCAAACTTAAAAGAACTTAAGGAAGGTCTTAAGCTTGACTTTGAAAAGGACAATCAGGAAGAAATAGAAAAGGCCGTTGAATTACTATTAGAAAAATTAGGTTGTGCTGGAACATTGATTACTCTTTCAGAAAGAGGAGTTTTCATCAATTATAAAAATGAAAGGCATTTGATACCTGCACACCTTAGAGAAATTTCTGATGTATCAGGGGCAGGTGATACAGTTATCAGTATAGCGGCATTATGTGTTGCCCTTAATCTCTCATCTGAAGCCATTGCAGCTTTATCGAACCTTGGTGGTGGATTGGTTTGTGAATTTGTGGGCGTAGTACCCATCAATAAGGCAAGCTTGCTGGAAGAAGCAACCAAGCTTAAAATTAGCCTATAAAAAAACATCCCCGAAGCGCCTAGGCCTCAGGGATGTTTCGTGTCTATAGTTGGCTTTATGATTACTAAGTAAAGGTATACACTCCGATTTTGCCATTCCTAAACGCCACAACGTCATTTTTACCGTTAAGCAGTCAAATTTATCGATTAGTAATTTTCGAACTGCTCTTCAAGAGTTCCCAATTCCTCTAAATCAGCTACAATTTCTTGATCCAACGGAGTGTCTTTGATTACATTATAGTTTTCCCAGAAGTCCTTGTTGTATTTTTCATCCTGATATTGAAGTCCGTACCTTCTCATTTTTTGTGTACTCGCTATTCGTTCGTCAGGGTTAGTAGTGATATTATTAATGAGCAACTCTTGTTGTAACTCGGTTTCGAATTTAAGTTCATTAGTTTTCTGATTATACCAGTTAATCTTTGATTTTAGGGTGATCAGGTTGAGGTACATTTTCCCTTGATATTCCTTAAAATCTAAGGTTTTTGTATCTGATATGTACTTACTTATTAGATCACCTTTTCTCCTTAATGTCTCATTATTGAAGGTTCTTTCATATTCCATTCTAACTATGGCATAAGTACCTACGTCCACATAAAACTTGATACGCATAGTTCCACCATTGTTAGGCACCAAAAAACGGCCAATAGCAACATATACTTTTTGACCATTGTAATAAGTGGTTTTACCTCGTTGGAAACTATCAAAGAATACTTCTTCTTTTGGAAACTGACGGTAACGTACATTGTTATGCAGAAGTAGATCCTCCAAAAGATTATACTTTTCAAAGTAGCGAGTAAATCTATTGCTATACCCTAGGCTCTTTCGTACCTCCATTAAAGCAACTCTTTCACGGAGCCTGTTTTTATTTTTAGGCTCGGCATAATCCTCATCATAAATTTTGACAGCAGCTTCGAGCAATGAAAAATATTTGCCCCCTACTTTTTTGAGATCTCTATAGAAACCATCCATCAGAAATGGTTCGGCAGGAAAATTCTGGTCTATTTTTGACAAGGCAGCACTCACAATATCACCTCCTTTTAATGAATCTATAATTACCACTTCATCTAATACTTTGGAAGCCTTATTCATTCTAAAAGTAACTGTGTCTCTATTAGTAAAGTTGGAGATGGGGGCCTCTATATTTTGATATCCCAGCATTCGAATAACCATCTTATAGTCTTTGTAGATATAGGGTATATGAAAATCAAATTCTCCTACGGTATTTGAAACTGTACCTACTGATTTGCCATCAATACCAATAGAAGCGAACATAATAGGTTCACCTGTTTCTTTGTCCACTAACTTTCCAGATATGGTAATAGTTTTTTGGGCGGTCACCAAAAATGGAAAGATTAAAAAAATTGCGATAACAACGATGCGCATACTATAGATTAAAAATACCTTGGAAATATTGGTTTAAAGATGGCAATGAATGCACAGATAATCAATTAATGTTTGATTCGAAACTGACTTTTTAGGCAGCGATGCAAGATTATATCATTATAACGACCATTTTGAGGTTCCAAATATTGCATGTTGTAGCTTTGTATTCATTATAATTAAGCTCAATTTGTAATTAATTAAATAAAAGTCGCTTGTCAATAATTGAAAAAATACCAAAAGTGTACAGAACAGCCTACCTGTTGATCTGTTCTTGGTATGCCCTTAATTATACCTTAAGTTCTATTATTGAATGGCAAGTTTTTAGGCCTTACAATACTTCAGTACTTTGGAATGGACTCTATTTATTAGAAGCACTTTGTATTTTCATTGCCCTTACTTTTTTGTATGCGTATTGGTTGGTAAAATATAAGTTAGTATTTCAAATTGTGGGCCATGTGTGTGGATTATTGGTGTTTTTCATGATTACCAGTTATTTATCTTACTACTTTGATTACTACCTTGATGGGCTCGTTTTCTTTGATGATTGGAAGGATTATATGCTGAATCTGTTAAGCTGGGATGCAATGCGGTTTTACGATCAGTACATTATAACTGTAGCTATATTTTATATCATCAGGTACTTTCAACACACCCAACGCAAGGAGCAGGAAAAAAGTGAGTTGGCACTTAAAAATAAAGAAATACAATTGGCGTTACTTAAATCACAGATTAACCCCCATTTTTTATTTAATACACTCAATTCTATCAGTACACTAATTGCATCAAGTAAGGAAAAAGCCCGAAAAGTGATTACCCAATTATCCGACATTTTCAGATATGCCTTGGATTCTCATTCTGGTGAAATGGTTAAACTTGTAGATGAATTGGAATTCATTGAAAATTTCATTCGAATTCAACAAGTACGATTCGGTGACAGGTTAAAATATATAGTAAAAGTTGAGCCTGAATGTATGAATTTGGAAGTACCCCCAATGATACTACAACCATTAGTTGAAAATTCCGTCAAATATGGTATTGCACCCAAGGGCGAAGGAGGTACTATCATTTTAACAGTGAAAAAATTGTCTGAAGGCGTATATTTTGAAGTAAGTGATAATGGACTTGGGAAAAATGCCCACAAAGTACATGATGGGAAATCCACCGGAATAGGGTTAAAAAACACCGACAAAAGACTGAATAATATTTTCGGCAAGTCAGCCGCGCTTAACATTGTGCCTAGAGAGGATGGTTATACAGTGAGTTTTTTAATTCCTCACGTGGAATACCATAATTCAGAGCAAAGAAAAGAATCAGATATTGTAGACTTAACCAATTAATCGATGAAAATTGACTGTATAATAATTGACGATGAGAAATTAGCCAGGGAACTCTTGCTTGAATTCCTCGAACCCTATTCGGAGATAGAAATAGTGGCCGAATGTTCCAACGGGAAGGATGCAGTCGAAAAAATTAATAGTACTAAGCCTCGACTAATATTTTTGGATGTTCAAATGCCAGGCATGGATGGATTTGACGTACTTGAAACGATTAAACATAAACCCTATGTGATTTTCACTACGGCCTATGATCAGTATGCCATAAAGGCATTCGATAAAAGTGCTATTGACTATCTACTCAAACCACTTGATGAAGAAAGGTTTAAACGAGCCGTATTAAGGGCTTCAGATAGAATTAAGGCTGATGAGAGTAACGTAGAGGAGTTGATATCGAGCATTAAAGGCTCATTAGAAGGAACAACAAAATATACTACTCATCTCTTTGTTCAAAAATCAGAAAAGCTGTTGAATATTGAAGTGAAGGACATTGTACATCTAGAAGCCTCGGGTGATTATACTGTCATCACAACAAAGGTGGATCAATACCTGAGTTCTTCTGGGATTGGTAAATTGGAAGAAAAATTAGATCCTGAGTTATTTATCAGAATCCACAGATCAACAATTATTAATCTGAATGCCTTAAAGGAAATTGAAAAGCACTTTAATGGTGGCCTGATTGTGAAGATGGAAAATGGTAAGAGTTTTCCGGTAAGTAGGACTTACGCAAAGCAAATCAGAAAGAAAGTAGTTTGATTAAAACAAACGGGAATGAATTACTTTTATTTCATCAGAGGTGCAGGCTACTGAGGTAGACAAGTAATTGAGAATATAATTTATAATATCCCCATTAAGGCCTATTTTATCAAGTAGATCGATATGCTTAATGATCATGTTTTTATCCATGTCAATATCATCTTTCATTCCTATATAGGAGGGCAGGCTATTTTCTATATATAGTCTTAAAAATCTAATTTCAAGATTCATTTCGTCCAATGATACCGCCTTGTTTAGCATATCCATAGCTTCTTTCAGGCTACTAATTTTAGTGACAGGGTTCCAACTATGCTTGGCAATCAGGGCCTTGGCAGCGGCTTCATAAGCGGCTATTGTTGGTGTTGCTTGATTATATGATTTTACTTTGTTATAAAAATTTATGCACTTGTCGATGTTGAAATCTGTATAAAATAGTTCTTCACGTATAGACGTCAAAGGAGATTGAGCGACAGCTTGAGTGAAGCTTGTAGCTAAAAATAAAACCAAAAAATAGTAATTCTTCATTATTTGACTGCTGTGATTAGAAACTACAACGATTAGGCTAATTAAAAGTTGATTGTTCTGAAGTATTTTTTTTGAGGCCACAAAGAAATTCAAAATCTTTCAATTTCCGTTTATCAAAGCTATTTTTTGCTCCTATATTTAATTTGTTAGATTTGCCACCTCTAAATTCAAATTATACTATATGCAAGCTCTTAATGATTTCCTTGTTCTCATCGATAGTTTTATTGGTAGTGCTGCCTGGTTTCCATTAGCACTCCTAGGTACAGGAGTGTTCTTCACTATTTATCTTGGGTTTCCGCAGATACGATTCTTTAGGCACGCACTAAGAATTGTTAAAGGAAAATATGACAATGACGATTTGCCTGGCGATACTTCTCACTTTCAAGCACTGGCTACAGCACTTTCTGGTACTGTAGGAACAGGAAACATAGCTGGGGTTGCATTTGCCGTTCACCTAGGTGGACCAGCCGCATTGTTTTGGATGCTTGTTACTGCCGCATTGGGTATGTGTACCAAGTTTGTGGAAGTTGCCCTTTCACATAAATACAGAGAGAAATTAGATGACGGAACGATGGCCGGTGGACCTATGTACTACATGAAAAATGCCAATTTCCTGTTTAATGGTAAAAAAGTTAATATGAAATGGATGGCAGCGATTTTTGCATTTGCTACAGTACTGTCTTCGTTTGGCACCGGTAGCTTGCCACAGATCAACAGTATATCAAGTTCTTTGTTAGCAACTTTTGGGATTAATCAGGTAATTACTGGAGCTGTATTAGCAGTTATATTGGCTTTAGTTATTATCGGTGGAATAAAAAGAATAGCTGCTGTTACTTCTAAGTTAGTACCAGCTATGGCCATCATTTACTTTATTGGTGCCTTTGCGGTTATATTTTATAACTACGACAATATTATTCCTTCATTCCTATCGATATTTGCCCATATTTTTAGTGGTAGTGCTGCGGTTGGCGGTTTTATAGGTGCAAATATTGCATTTGCATTTAATCGTGGGGTGAATAGAGGACTGTTTTCAAATGAAGCTGGTCAGGGTTCTGCACCGATTGCTCACGCCTCAGCCAAAGCTAATGAGCCGTTGTCAGAAGGTATGGTAGCCATATTGGAGCCATTTATTGACACCATTGTTATTTGTACTGTTACCGGATTGGTATTGCTTTCCTCTGGTGCTTGGAACGAAAAACACACCAATCAATTTGAATACACTGAGATTGAAATATTGTCTCATCACTATGATGAGAACAAGACTGAGGATCTTGACAAGATTTATGATCACCTTAATGGCAATTCAACGGAAAAGGAATACACCGGAACACTAAAGGTAAAAGAAGGACTCATTCAAAATACTGATATGACCTTTCTTCATGCAAGATCATTTGCTGATGACATTGTTGTTTACGAAAACGAAGGATTATTAGATGAAAAACTATTCACCGGATCGATAAATATTGTAGATGGAAAAATTGCAGATAGCCAATCCTTAAAAATTATAGGGAAATCGCTGGTGCACTCCGCACCACTGACTGCCATTGCCTTTAATAGAGGTTTCTTTGGCAACTATGGTGAATATATAGTATCCATTGGCTTACTACTTTTTGCTTTTAGTACGGCCATTAGCTGGTCTTATTATGGAGATCGTGCCATGACGTATTTGTTCGGTACTAAGTCAGTTATATACTATAGAATAGTATATGTAGTGGCCTTCTTTTTTGCTTCTTTTCAAGACACATCCATTATTTGGACACTTTCAGCCATTACTATCGCATTGATGACCATTCCAAACTTAATAGGTATTATTTGGTTAAGAAAGGATATGAAAAAGACGATTAAGGAATACGGTGATTTCTTTGAAGAGAATTTTCCTGGGTTCAAACACCCTAAGTTTAAAAAGTAGAAATACACTTATATTAAAGGCCTCAAGAGATTGAGGCCTTTTTTTGTAACGAAATCTTAAAGTTGGAATCCAAGTTATCAACTTGGTTTACCAAACTTAAAAAGGTACATTCAATAGATTTTATTTAACATGCTACAGAAATCCTTTTAGTAGTATTTATTTAAGTGGTCAAACCAAATTAATATATTATGAAATGTTCTAAATCATGTTTGACTACAAGAATATAGATACAGTCATTATTGGATCAGGTGCTGGCGGGCTGTCAGCTGCCATTTGCTTATCAAGGGCAGGACAGCGGGTACTGGTTCTGGAACAACATGATGTACCCGGAGGCTGGTGCCATAGTTTTTACCTCAACGGCCATCGTTTTACACCAGGAGTACATTATGTAGGCTTACTTGGCGAAGGGGAGTCTACTCGTGAACTTTATGAGGGTCTCGGCATAGCCAATGATTTGGTTTTTTTTAAAATGAATGCTAAAGCCTATGAGCACTGTTGGATAGGAGATGAAAGAATAGATTTACCTGCTGATTTTGATGAACTATATAATACGCTTTCTAAACGGTTTCCACATGAGAAGAAAAACCTCAAGAAATATCTAAAGACGGTAAAGCAAGTAAGCCATGAATTGATGCTGATTCCAAAAATGAACGGATTTTGGGATAACCTAACGATTGCCTGGCGGACCCGACATTTGGGAAAATATGGCCTTTTTAGTCTGAAGACGGTGATCGATTGGTTCATCAAAGACCCGTTATTAAAAGGCGTACTCAATATTCAATGCGGAGATCATGGACTACCTCCCAGTAAGGCAAGTTTTCCTTTACATTGTGCAGTTATGGCACATTATTTTAGTGGTGGTTTCTACCCAATGGGTGGAGGTGGAGCCATTGTAAAAGCCATGACCAATGCCATTAAAAGAAATGGAAGTGAAATACAAACTAGCCTAGGCGTAAAACGAATTTTGTTAGAGGGGGAGAATAAAAAAAGAGCAGTGGGTGTTGAACTTGCTGATGGTGAGAAAATATATGCCAAGAGAATAATATCCAATGCAGATCCAGGTATTACATACTCTAAGCTGGTAGGGGAAGAGAATTTAAGTTCGAAACTAGTAAAGCGACTCCATAAGACTAAGTATTCATGTACATCACTCATGTTGTTTTTAACTGTAGATATGGATGTTCGTAAAGCTGGATTGGATTCGGGGAACATTTGGATCATGCCTCATGCAGACATGGATGAATTCTATGATGAAATGATGACTCTTGATATTCAAGTGGGAGACGAATTTCCAGGGTTGTTTGTGAGTTGTACAACCCTTAAAGACCCTTCAAGCTATGATGGCCGACATCATTGTATCGAAGCCATTACTTATATTAATCATGAATCTTTTGAGCGTTTTAAAAATGAAAAAACTGAGCGTTCGGATGCCTATTTAAAATTTAAAGAAGTACTTACTCAAAAAATCCTCAACAGCCTTGAAAAGGTGGCTCCAGGTATTAAAAAGCATATAGTTCATCAGGAATTGGGTACACCAATTACTAACGAATTTTATATCAATTCAACTAATGGATCGGTTTACGGTACTGAAAAAAGTTTTAAACAGATTGGACCATTTGCCTTTAGTCCGAAGAGTGAAATTGAAAACCTCTATTTGTGTGGAGCGAGTATTATGTCACATGGTGTAGCAGGGGCTGGTTACTCTGGTATTCAGACTGCTGCAAAAATACTTAAATGTCTACCTGACGATTTGATCATATCCGATGAATCGCAACAAATGCACACTTATGTAGCCGAAGATAGTTCCAATTACCCTGAGTGGATCAAAAATAAAATGAAAGTGAAGAAGGACAAGCGACTAAAGAATCAAGTAGTTGATGCCTGATTAACTACTTATTAAACCTTACAGTCACCCTTGTTGAACTTTTTGTGGCTTCACCATTACTCATAGCGGGTTTCCACTTTGGGCCTTCTTTGATCAATCGGATGGATTCAGCATCGTATAATTCCCCAAGGCTTTTCTTGATTTCGAAATTTTTCAAAGACCCATCAATATCGACATCAAATTTCACTACCACACGTCCACTCAGCGCTTCTGTTACCTTGGGGTATTGTACATTTTCTTTCAAATAAGATCTGTACTGGGGCATGTCAATTATCGGCTGAGCATTTTGGTAACCCATACTTTCTTCATCAGCTGCACTGCCAGTTGATCGGGTCATGACCACTTCACTGAGCTGCCTGACGTCACTGTTCATGGCAATGTCAAGATGATTTCTGTTGTTCACATTTACTTCTTGCGAAGCCAACCCGATAAAGCTAAACTCCAACTGTGTATCCCCATCCATGGGCAATGAATCAATTTTATAATTGCCATCTAAGTCAGTAACAGTACCAACATTACTACCTTTAATGACTACATTAACCCCAACAAGTGGAGAACCATCCTCGGCAGAAGTTACTTTACCTGAGATTGAACTTGCAGTTGAAGGAGCGCTCATTTTTTTGCTTGCTACGCCTTCGGCAGCCATTGATTTTGCAATACTTGACCTTTTTGCTTGCCTTTCAGCAACATCTGATTTTTCAGCTTCTGGTATAGGTTCAATTATTATTTCCGATAAGCTTTCATTTTTATCTTCCTCCATATCATCGGCCATTGCTATTATTTCCTCCTGAATTGGTTTCTTAACTTCCTGAGGTTGGGCAGCAATGGGAGGTGTTTTTTCATCCTTGACAATTGGAGTTTTGTTTAAGGCAATAAGATCTTGAGGAGGTTCAGGCTTAGCCTCGTTTTCATCAGCTGTCACTGGTTCCTGATTTTTTAATTCTATCTCTTTTGCACTGGGGGTTTCAGCGACTTCATCCTTTTGAAGTGCCAGTGTTCCTTCATTAGTAGTTTGCTTAAATGAATTATCGAAGACAAAATAGGCGCACACGGCAAGTAGTAGAACGGAAGCCGCAATTTTTAACCAAAAGGTAATTGTTGATTTTTTTTCTTTTTCAATTCGGTCATCCAGCTGCTTATTAAGCAATGTGAGATCAGCTGCCAGGCTGGTATTTTGTTCAAATCCATCCATTGCATCAGCATCAAATGCAGAATTGAGCATTAATTTCTCTACGGCATATTGTTCTTCTTCAGACAATTTGCCTTGGTGATACTTTTCAATGAGTTCTGGTGTCAATGATTCGATATGGTATTTATCTTTAGCCACTTTGTTTTTCCATACAGGTTTTTAAGTTTCGTTTTCCATTTTGGATATAGCTTTTTACTTTTTTTAACTCGTAACCCGTTTGCTCAGCAATATTAACGTAGGGTTTTTTCTCAAGATAAAATAATTCAACACAGCGTTTTTGTTCATTTTGCAATGTTTCAATGCATTTTTCGAGTTTCGTAAGGTCATCTTCTAATTCACCCTCTTCTTTATGATGCAGTAGTAATGAAGATTCCATAGTTTCTTCATTGATTTCTAACTGCTGTTTCGACTTTTTGTACTTATTAGACCTCAAGGCCATTAGGCAATGATTTTTAGCAAGCACATAAAGCCAACTTTTGAAATTATCAATTTCATGTTTTTTAACCTGCTCAATCAACTTCTCAAATATCTGCATCACCGCATCCTGACTATCCTCCCTGTCTTTTAGGTATTTCAAGCATACGCCATATACAAGGTGCATATAAGGTTTGTAGAGCATCCCCAATATTTCCAAGTCACCACTGGTCTTGTAAGAACCAATTAACTGGGCTTCGCTATAGTCATGTTTTTTCGTCACTCAATCTAAAACTATAATATTTTTTTAAAGGATTTATGGAATGCTGTAATCATGTGCATCCTATTGTCAGAGTACAACTAAACATTTAAAGTTATGAAAAGTAAAATTATGATGATCGCCCTGATATTATGCCTTTTTACAATAGGAGCATATAGTCAGATTAAAGTAAGTGGGATGGTAACTTCCTCAGCCGATGGAAGTGCCATTCAAGGTGTAAATGTGGTGGAGAAGGGTAAAACCAATGGTACGATTACAGATATAAATGGTAAATATTCTCTTACTGTGACCAGTGAAAAATCTGTTTTGGTTTTTAGTTTAATTGGTTTAGCCACTGAAGAAATAAAAGTGGGGAATAAAAAGGTCATAGATGTTAGTATGGCTTCCGATGTAAGACAACTTTCTGAAGTAGTTATTTCTTCTAAAAAGGGTATTACCAGATCCAACAAATCCATGGGATATGAAGCTGAGGATATGGCTGCTAGCTACTATAGACCTGCTCCAGTAACTAATCAGCCGCCAAATACAGAAGAGTATGCTGAAATAGTGGAGAACGGATTTAAAAATCCATTCAACAACCCATTGTCAACATTTTCAATAGATGTAGATGCAGCATCATATAGTAATGTGAGAAGATTTTTGAATCAGGGACAGAGACCTCCAAAAGATGCAGTACGCATCGAGGAAATGATCAATTACTTTAATTATGATTATGAACAGCCTAATGGGAATGATCCTTTTTCCATCAATACTGAAATATCTTCATCACCTTGGAATCCAAATCATAAGTTGGTACATATTGGTTTACAAGGAAAGGATATACCAACTGATGATCTTCCTCCTTCCAATCTAGTATTTCTTCTTGATGTATCTGGTTCAATGGGTGCACCAAATAAATTGCCACTTTTAAAAACGGCTTTCAAATTGTTAGTCGATAAACTGAGACCAGAAGATAAAGTGGCTATTGTAGTGTATGCTGGAGCAGCAGGTGAAGTACTGCCTTCTACAAGTGCTTCTGAAAAAGAAAAGATTATGAATGCCCTTAATCAACTTAATGCTGGCGGATCAACAGCTGGTGGAGCTGGGATTAATCTAGCTTACAGTATTGCAAAGCAAAATTTTAAAAAAGGCGGTAATAATAGAATCATCCTTGCCACAGATGGTGACTTTAATGTAGGTGCTTCTAGCAACAAAGCCATGGAAGAATTAATTGAGGAGAAAAGAGACGAAGGAATATTTCTAACCGTTCTTGGCTTTGGAATGGGAAATTATAAGGACTCTAAAATGGAAATCCTTGCTGACAAAGGGAATGGCAATTATGCTTACATTGATAATATTCTTGAAGCACAAAAAGTATTGGTTCATGAATTTGGAGGCACTTTATTTACTATAGCTAAGGATGTTAAAATTCAAGTAGAGTTCAATCCCGCTAAAGTTCAGGCTTACCGATTGGTTGGATATGAAAACCGAATATTAAAGGATGAGGATTTTAATAATGATAAAAAAGACGCTGGAGAATTGGGCTCAGGTCATACGGTAACTGCTTTGTATGAGATAATCCCAGTAGGGGTTAACAGTCCGTTTGTAGTTGATGATTTAAAGTATCAGAAGACAAAAACCTCAGAAGTGGCCAATAAGTCAAATGAGTTAATGACCGTGAAACTTCGTTATAAAGACCCTGATGGAGACAAGAGTAAATTGATCGTTAAGGAGCTGATCGACAAAGGAGTTGACCTAAAAGCAACATCCAATAATTTCAGATGGTCAGCTGCAGTTGCTGCTTTTGGAATGCAGTTAACTGACTCAGATTTTAGAGGTGACATGAGCTATGCGGATATAGTGGAGTTAGCAAAATCAGCAAAAGGCAAAGATGACAATGGTTACCGAGCTGAATGTATCAACCTGATTAAAAGTTGTGAGTTGTTAGCTAGGAAGTAGTTTTGGCCAATCAGGTTCAGCGGTATTTTTTTCTTAATTTATAAACAGTTTTTAGCATCTGCCAACTGTCAGAAATGAGATTTACCTTTGAACCTGATTTTTCTTCCCAATGAAGGGGCAACGTATTTATAGTTATCCCTTGATTTTCAATTCTTAGTATTACTTCTACATCATGTGCAAATCCGTAGTCAGTAAGATTATCAAATGCCTTTTTTGCAATAGCAGTAGGATAGAGTTTAAAACCACATTGGGTATCTCTATATTTCAAACCAGTAATTAATTTCAGTAATTGGTTGAAAACCAGTCCAATTGATCTCCTTAAATAGGACGATTTTACTAAATGATCTTCGATGCCTTTCTCTCTTGATCCTATAAATATGTTGTCACTTCCATCGAGATTTATATTGTAGTTCTCTCTCCAGCTCATGAGTTCATGAGGCCGAGCAGCCATATCTACATCTATAGTTAAACACCAATCGGTGAGGGCATGCTCAATTCCTTCTTTCAGAGCCCAGCCTTTACCTTTATTTACTTCGTAACTAATGGTGGTAGCAGTATCAGAAGAGACTTCATTTATTTTGTTACATAAATTCCCCAAAGCTTCTCTGGTGCCATCGATACTTCCATCATCTACAAAGATGATTTTAAAAGAATATTTGGAAAACCTTGTTAGGAAATCTATAAAGGATGTTTCAGCACTAACTAACCTATTGGCCTCATTGTAACAGGGTACTATGAAAGTTATACTTTTATCCGTCATTTTTGGCAATACAAAATACTGAAGTCCCAAAAGGTAGGGGTAAAAACATAGATACATTTATTTCCATCAAGCCAAGAAAATATAGTAGTCCATTAATACCAGGCACAATTTTTAATTCATCACTTTCTATCTCTTGGCCTGATTTATTTGAAATTTTTGAAAATATCAATCTGGAAAGATAGGTAGGCATAAAAAGGTGAGAAAAAAAGTAATTTGCTTTGATGACCGTGTAACCATTGTCTCTAAAAAGGCCTTTAAAATCTGTTTTTGAGAATCTTTTATAATGACCAAGGAACTCGTCTCTTGTGCTCCAAAGTGATTGACAGGCCGGTACAGTAGCTATAATGTGGCCTCCTTTTTTCAATACGGATTTTATTTTTTCAATAGTTTGTTGTGGGACTTCTAAATGCTCAAGTACATCCATTAGAAAGACCACATCATAACGATCTTCTTCGTTGTTGATAGCATCAAGGTTTGTAATATCCTGTAATTGCAGGCTTACCATTTTACTTCTTGACCTGCAATTTATTAGCGCTTCGGGATAGCCATCAATTCCCACAAATTTTGATTCTGGATATTCCTGTTCCAAAAAGGCAAGTATACTTCCATTGCCACAACCAATATCTGCACCATGTATGCTTTTCTTTAAATTTATTGATTTGACAAGTTTTTTAAGAAGATATTTTCTATTCTTGTGCCAAAAATGATTGTCTTCAGTCTGGTTTAAAGAGGTTAACGAGTCGAGGGAAAAATGCATTTCCAATTCTTTAATATTATTGGAGATGGTTATATTTTTTTCAGCTAAAAATTCCTCAGCTTCACTATTTAGCATAAGTCTGTATTGGGTAAAGGGGCAAATCTAAAAAAAAATAACATTAGGTCTACTAAATATCAATAATTGCGAAGTACTAAAATTAGGATATTATTATTTGCACTAATTGCTGTATGCATTGCACATTTAATGAGTTTGAAGTATAGTAACACCGGTATGGATGACGCCATCCTGGGGGAGCAAGTTTACTGGCTACATAGCAATGGTATAGTGAAGTCCAAACTTTTTAGCGGGATGGACAAAGGCTGGGAAATACGCCAGTATCATTATCATAAATTATTCATTTTCCTTGGTTCTGTTTGGATTAGTATAACAGGATGGTCGTTACTCAGTTTGAAAGTATTTATGCTCCTTATTGTCTCATTAAGTGGGATTTTGTTTTATAAAATGATCAAAGTCCATTTTGATACAGATGACCTTACTTATCCTATACTAGGAGTACTATTTCTTTTAATAAATACTTCAATTTTCTTTTATGGCCATCTTTTTCGCCCTGAGCTTATGGTGATGGCTTTTGGAATATTGAGCTATTATTACCTAAACAAATATCAAAAGGAAGAAAATAACTCGACACTTCTGCTCGCTGCGCTTTTTTCTGGGATGGCAGTAATAACACATCTAAATGGTGTGGTTTTTATTTTTGCTGGGGGCATGGCATTACTAGCCATTAAAAAATATAAATCATTCTTCGTTTTTGGGTTGGCAGCCTGCCTTACATCAATGTTCTATTTTGCTGATATTCATTCACTAGAAGAATTAAACCAACTTAAAAATCAATTTTTTTCTGATCCCAACTTGGTAGAGTCAGGATCTAAATTATTTTCACCAATACTAAAAATTCTTGACGAACATAAGCGAATTTTCAGGTCGCCTAGAGAGATAACACTGTTTGGTCTGTTCTTTAGTATGCTTATTTTGAATTTTAAATTTTACAGATCAAAGCATACTTTATTGCTTTGGTATTCCATAGCTTCAATAATCGGACTAGCGGCTGTTGCACACGGTATAACCACAAAATATAGTATAATCTACTATCCAATTATCGTTTTATTGATTTTACTTGGAGTTCAAAATTTGATAAGGAATGGTAAAAAATCAGCACAGTGGTTCACTTATGGGGTGGTAGCCACCTATTTTGTAGTACACGTAATTTATAATATTGACATTCTTACCCACCATGACAATCCGATGGAAAGAAATGAAATGGTTACAGAATATCTTGAGAAAGGTGATCATGTTCTAGCCACAGAAACATTTGTTTTTGACAATCTTGAAGACTATGATATCATTAGCTTTTTAGGATTTAGGTACAAGTTGTTCAACTATGTTGGGTTGGAGGAAAGTGACATAAGCAGAGATGATATTTTTGATTTCGCACAGCGTTGGGACAGGAATGTGATATTCATTGATAAAAAACTTGAGGACAAAAGAATTTCAAGAATTATAGATTTCAAAACTCTTGATCAAGGGAAAAGTTATAGTGATTTTAATGTATTGCTAAATAACAGTGAAGTTTTGCTTATGAAAAAGGACTAATGAATTTTGGACTTTATCCTACTTTTATTCCTAGCCCTCCACCTATCTACAGAATCCCACATTCTAGCAATTTTGTAAGGTATAGATTTTTTAATGTCAGAAATATATGGCTCAATGTCTGGGGCGCTTTTGCGTAAATAGGCAAACTCATAAGCACGACTTAATGCCGACTTTGATGACTTTGGGTTAGCATCAATTACATGCAATTGATTATTACCAGTCACAAAATTTCTAATTTGTGAATCACCGTGCAGCAGGTTTTCATTATGGATCTTACATAACATTTTTACGACCTCTGGATAGGTCTCCTCCCGGTTTAGACAAGATTGTCCGTTAAGATATTCATACAACAACCAGGAATCTACTACCATTCCAAATTTCCTAGTTTCCGCAGCTAATATAGGTTTGGTCGAAGGGATGTTATGATCAGAAAGTTTTTGCATACCTCGCAGGTTCTTAAAGGCCTCTCCAGCCCTAAACCAAGTCAAAAAACGTATCCAAAGACGACTATTTTTTTCATTAGGTACCTTTAACACCAGATCCTTATTGATAATACCTATCCTTTTCACAGTACTTCTGGAAGTGTCTTTAAGTACTGAAATCACTTTGTAGTCAAATGCAGCTATTTTCTGTAAAAGAATCTTGGCTTCCTCAACACTTACATGATCTGCAATTAGATATTGCCAACCTTGAATTTTGATTTTTTTCATAGGGTTATTCAAAGGCTCAACAACTTTTTCAAATTAATCTGTGTCATATATAAGACAATTGTCAACTATTTACGTTTATAAGGTACAAAAGCATGGCTCAAATATATTTACTTACGTAGACTAACCTATAAAAAGAAAGAGGTCATGCTCTTATAAATCAATTCATAATTACTATTTTTGAACCAAATGTCTGATTCTCAACGCCAAAATTATACACAAAAAGAGAAGGAACTTATCTTTGATAAGGAGTTCATGCCCTTTATTGGGCCAATGTATAATTTTGCTTACCGTTTGACCTTTGATGAAGATGATGCTAAAGATTTGGTGCAGGACACCTATTTGAAAGCATTCAGATTCATTACTTCATTTGAACGAGGTACCAATGCTAAGGCATGGTTATTTCGTATTATGAAAAACAGCTTTATCAATGACTTTAGAAAGAAAAGTAAGCAACCTGCCAAAGTGGATTATCAGGAAGTGGAAACTTTTTATAACTCTGATGATGTTGATAAGTCAATAACCACGGACTTACGTGTGGAGATGGTGCAGGATATGATCGGTGACGAAATATCTAACGCACTTAACTCTCTTGATGTTGACTTTAGGACGGTAATCATTCTTTGTGATTTGGAAGGTTTTAAATACGATGAAATGGCCAAGATTCTGGATATTCCTATTGGAACAGTGAGATCTCGACTACATCGGGCAAGAAACCTTCTTAAAGAAAAATTGAGAGATTATGCTAACAGTATGGGATACAAAAACTAGATAAATATGGAGTCAAACTCTACCGATTCTTTTGACAAGAGTGGGTCTGATAAGAATACTTCGAGTCAACCAGATCACAGTAAATGTCTAAAACTGCTTCACCTCGTGTTGGACGATGAAGCTACACCCGAAGAAAAAGAATACTTTGAAAAGCATGTATGCAATTGTATGCCTTACTATGAAATCTACCATGTAGATAAGGCTATCAAAACACTTGTTAAAAAATCATGCTGTGGAGAAAATGTGCCACAAGATTTAGCTGCTGAGATAAAGGCTAAACTATTTCAAAGAGCTGATTAAGGATGCATAAAGGAAAAGCGATTATTTTTTCTGCCCCTTCTGGTTCAGGCAAAACAACTATTGTTCGACATTTATTGAACACTAATCCTTTGCTTGGATTTTCAATATCTGCATGTACCAGAGATAAAAGAGGGCGAAATGAAGAAAATGGTAAAGATTATTATTTTCTATCCCCAGAAGAGTTCAAATCAAAAATTGATAATGACGAGTTTATAGAGTGGGAAGAAGTCTATTCAGGTAATTTTTATGGTACCCTCAAATCAGAAATTGAGCGGATTTGGGAGCAAGGCAAACACGTAATCTTTGACGTGGATGTAAAAGGCGGTTTACAGCTTAAAGAATACTTTGGCGATCGTGGTTTGGCTATATTTGTTAAAGTACCGTCCCTGGAGGTTTTGAAAGAAAGACTGACAGATCGAAACACTGAAAATGAAGATAGTCTTTCACAAAGAATCTTTAAAGCAAAATTTGAATTGACCTTTGAAAATAAATTTGACATTTCCATCGTCAATGAAGATTTACAAACTTCTTTGACCAAAGCTGAAGAGCTTGTAAATAACTTTTTGCAATCTTAATTTGATTTAGAAGGTACCCGTGCTATAATTACATTGTATTACATCGGTATTGAGTATGAAAGTAGGATTGTTTTTTGGCAGCTTTAACCCCATACACATTGGACACTTGATCATAGCCAATATAATGGCCGAAAACACTGATCTTGATCAAGTTTGGTTTGTAGTATCACCTCAAAATCCATTTAAAAAAAGAGCCTCATTATTACACGAGTTCGATAGGTTGGATTTAGTTAACGCAGCCGTCTATGACAACTACAATATGAAGGCAGTGGATGTTGAATTTAACATGCCAAAGCCGAGTTTCACCATCGATACTCTTACTTATCTTTCTGAGGCTCATCCAAAGGAAGAATTCAGGTTAATCATTGGAGAAGACAACTTGAAGCGCTTTCACAAGTGGAAAAATGCTGATAAAATATTAGAGCTTTACGGATTATTGGTTTATCCCAGACCCAACGCGCAACCTTCCGACCTAATTACGCATCCTAGAGTACAGATGATAGAAGCACCGATGATGGACATTTCTGCTACGTTCATCAGAAATAGTATAAAAAATAATAAATCAATTAAATATCTTGTGCCACAAGCCGTTGAGGATTTGATTAAAAGCCGCAATTTGTATCAATAATTTTTTTCCATTGATTAGACTACCCCTATTTATTTTTATTGGATGCCTGATAAGCTCAAGTGCATTTGGCCAAGGGATTCGTGGATCTGTAAAAAGCGATGCTGGCGAACCATTGGCCTTTACTACCATATTTGTAAAAGAACTTGGTACTGGTACAACCACAAATGCTGAGGCCAATTACGAAATAAAAACAAATGCAGGGACTTATACCCTAGTTTTTCAATTCGTTGGATATGAATCAAAAGAGCTGTCAGTTTCAGTGGGCACTGGTTATACCAATCTTGATGTTACCTTAAATACCCAAACAGTAATGTTGAAAGATGTGGTAGTCAATGCAGGCAAGGAAGACCCTGCCTACACCATCATGCGTAAGGCAATTGCCAAAAGCAAATACCACCTTCAGCAACTAGATACTTTTACAGCTCAGGTGTATATGAAAGGCACTGGCCAACTTACTGATGCCCCATTTTTTGTTAGGGGGCGGTTAGAAAAGGAGGGCATCAAAGAAGGGCGTGTATTTATAACAGAATCCGTTAGTGAAATCCAGTACATAAGACCCAATACTTATAGTGAAAAAGTAATTTCCATTTATAGTACGGGGGATGATAACAATAGTAATCCAAATCAGTATATAAATGGCTCTTTTTATGAACCGGAATTGGCCAATTCTATTTCGCCATTATCTCCAAAGGCCTTTTCTTATTATCGTTTCGTCTATGACGGTACTTATCGAGATCGGGGTTTTGAAGTAAGTAAAATCAAAGTGATTCCGAGATCACGGGGCGACAATGTTTTTGTTGGGTATATCGAAATTGTGGAGGACTATTGGAGTATCCACAGTCTTGATTTGAGAGTTACAAAACTGGGGATCGACTTTAGGATAAAACAAACCTACCAACCTATAGAGGACAAGGTTTGGCTACCTGTCACACATGAATTTGAGGTTAAAGGGAAGGTATTGGGTTTTGGTTTTGAAGGCCAATACTTGGCGACTGTCAGCAACTACAAAATAGCCCTCAATCCCGATTTGGATGTTGACTTTGAAGTGGTTGATGAGAAAGTGGAAAAGGAACTGGCCGAAACACTGGAGAAGAAATTTGACAAAAAGGAAACGTCAGAAATACAGGAGATCCTTTCTTCTGGTGAAGAGGTGACCCGTAAGCAACTGAACAAAGTAATTAAAGCATATGAAAAAGCTGAAACCAAAGCACTTGATGCTCCTGAAGTAATTTCAAGGACTAATTTCAAGGTTGATAGTCTGGCTAATAATCGTGATTCAACTTATTGGGCAGCCATAAGGCCGGTACCACTAACAGTTAAGGAAATACAAGGGTACAATACTGTCGATAGTCTAGCTAAAATCCAGCGCGATGAACGAGGTGGGGATACATTGGTTACTAAGCGAAATCGTGACAGATTCAAAATACAGCATATTTTGATCGGTGGAAATTACAAAATAGCACCAAAATCGTATTTTGAAATCCACTTTCCAGAAATAGAATATAATACGGTAGATGGTTATAATGTGGATTATAGATTGTCATATAGAAAAACTTTCGAAAACGGTAACTGGCTTAGACTTGGACCAACAGCTCGCTACGCTTTTTCAAGGGAGAAATTCAGCGGTTTTTTCTCCACTAAATATGGATTTGGAAATAGAGAGAGCCGTAATGATCTGGAAGTTTTAGGAGGTCGATATATTAATCAATACAATAATGATAACCCTATTCACCCCATCATCAATTCGGTGATGACGTATTTCCTTGAACGTAATTACATGAAGATTTACGAAAAGGATTTTGTGTCATTCATATATAAAAAACGTCTTTCTGAAAAATTAAATGTAAGATTTACAGGGGAACTAGCGGAGCGGAGAGAATTATTTAATACCACTTCCTATCGCATGTATGACAGGAATGGAGATGGTTTTACACCCAATGCACCTGTGAATATTGGTCTTGTTGATACGTCATTTCCAAATCATAATGCCCTTACAAGTTCATTATCATTTACCTACAAACCATGGGTTAAATATCGAATTCGAAATGGAAGAAAAAGTTCGGTGGATGGTTCTTCACCTACATTTAATTTGATATACAGTAAGGGGATACCAGATGTTGCCAACAGTAAGGTCGATTTTGATTTTTTGGAAGTAGGAGTATCGCATAAATTTAAACTTGGCATTCGTGGGTTTGTAGATTTTAAGATTAAGGCGGGTGCTTTTCTTAATGACAAATCGATGTATTTTATGGATTACAAACACTTTCTCGGAAATAGAACTCCTTTAACAACCAATGACCCAGTTGGAAGTTTTAGGTTGCTGGATTATTATAAATACAGTACTTCAAAGGAATATTTTCAATCAAGTGTACATTATCAGTTTAGGAAATTTTTGTTAACACAAATACCGATTATCAGGCTAGCCAGCGTGCGGGAGAGCTTTTTTGTGAATTATTTGGCTAATGATCATACGACCAGTTATACCGAACTTGGTTACGGTATTAACTACATTTTAAGAATATTCAGAATAGAGGCCGTTACTTCATTTGAAGGAGGTAAATATCGAGATTTTGGAGTAAGGATTGGTATTGCTGCTAATCTTGATAATATTTTCTAAATTGCGTTATGCGTTATGTTATAATATTACTCGTTTTGGCCTCAGTTGCTTGTTCTCCTATTTACATCCCTAATAGTCGATCTGTTCCGTTATTCGAACAGGCGGGTGAAGTGACTATTGATGGTGCACTGAGTACCTCAGGAGTTGATTTAAATGTAGGTGCTGCTGTTAGCAATAATATTGCTGTCATTGGAAATTTTTCTTATGATAACAATAATGGAGATGATATTGAGAATTATCATAAACATAAATTCTGGGAAGTTGGGCTTGGGTACTTTAGTCCTGCTGATGGAAAATTAAAGACGGAGTTTTTTGGAGGGTATGGAATGGGAGAGGCTACCTCATACGATAGTTATACTTTTATATCGCTAAATGATTCAATAGTATCTGGCAATTTCAACCGCATATTTGTTCAAGGAAATATTGGTTATAAGCCAAGCGATATATTTGTGTTTGGAGCGGCTATCCGATTATCTTATGTTACTTTTTCTGACTTTGAGTCTACCGCAAATTCAACACCCTACGGCAATAGTTATTCTGGAAGTTTCGCTGAGCCGGCCTTCTTTTTAAAATTGGGAGACCCGATTAGTTTTAATTTCCAAGTAGGTTTCAATATGCCTTTAGACAACGACCCTGCCTTTGATTATCGATTTTTTCACATGTCATTGGGTATAGGAGCAAAGATCAACTTTGCCGGGAGAAAGGGTGATGATTAACATATTTTTGGGTTAGCAAGCAATGAGATCAAGATCAATACTTCTTCTCCTTCTTAATATTGCCTGTTGGTTGACGGTTTCTGGGCAAACGGGTATTCATGCCATTGAAAGAAATCCATTTACTATTGGAGAAACGGTCCGGGTAAAGTCAGCCATCTTAAATGAAGAGCGGGTATTAAATATTTATTTACCCCTAAGTTATTCCCAAGACTCAGCAAAAAAGTACCCTGTTATTTATCTGCTGGATGGTTCGAAGGAGGAAGATTTTATTCATATAGCGGGCCTAGTGCAATTTGGTTCATTTTCTTGGATTAATATGATACCAGAAACCATAGTGGTGGGGATTGGAAATGTGGACAGAAAACGTGACTTCACCTATCCCTCACACAATGAATTGGATAACAAAGAAGTACCAACTTCAGGAAAATCAGAGGCATTTGTATCATTTATAGGCAAAGAACTGCAGCCTTTTATTGATTCAAATTATCGGACATCGAATATAAAAACGATTATTGGGCAATCGTTGGGCGGATTATTAGCAACTGAAATATTACTGAAACAACCCGATTTATTTGATAACTACATTATTGTAAGCCCAAGTTTATGGTGGGACGATGAGTCGTTACTCCAACTGAAGCCCAAAGAGTACCAATCTGAGAAATCCATTTATATTGCCGTTGGCAATGAGGGAGAGGTGATGACGAGAACAGCAAAGGAATTATATACTAAGCTTACCGAGCTAAACTCGAAGAATACTCATCTTTACTTCAAATATCTAGAAGAGCAAGATCATGGAGACGCACTGCATTTAGCCGTCTATGATGCTTTTGAAAAGATGTTTAGAATAAAAAAGGAGGAATAATATTTGAGCCTCAGAGTTCTCTACCCTCTATGACCAAAACTAAATTATCTATTAAACCGTCATAATCTCACCTTCTTTGTGAGTTAGATTGGCATCTATCTTCTTGGTAAACTCATCGGTAAGCGACTGTACTTTTTCTTCAGCTCTTTTAATATCGTCTTCAGGAGCACCATCCTTTTGCAGCTGCTTAAGCATATCGTTGATTTCCTTACGGGTATTTCTGATACTTATTTTTCCGTTTTCCCCTTCATTTCGAGCTTGTTTTACCAAACCCATTCTTCTCTCTTCAGTTAGTTGAGGAATATTAATTATGATTTGCTCACCATCATTTTGAGGATTAAGGCCCAAATCACTATTGATAATTGCTCTTTCAATCTCTGGAATGATCCCTTTTTCCCAAGGCTTGATCATCAATGTTCTGGCGTCAGGTGTATTTACTGAAGCTACCTGACTCAACGGAGTCATTGCCCCATAATATTCGACCCTTACACTATCCAACATAGTGGGACTTGCCTTTCCGGCACGAATCTTCGCCAATTCAGTAGATAAATGTATTATGGCTTTGTTCATCATATCGCGACACTCATCGAGGTACATTTGAATTTCTTCCATGGTTAGATCTTTTTGTTTTTTTTAATTGATTAATGTTCCAGCACTTTCTCCTTTCAGCACTTGCATCAGATTGCCAGGCTTATTCATATCAAATACAATGATTGGTAAGTTATTTTCCTGACATAAAGTAAATGCCGTCATGTCCATTATATTTAAATTCTTTTCATAAGCTTCTTGAAAAGATAACGCTGAATATCTTGTAGCATCAGGGTCTTTTTCTGGGTCAGCCGTATATACCCCATCCACTCTTGTTCCTTTTAGCACTACATCAGCTTGTATTTCAATAGCCCTTAAACTAGCCGTTGAATCTGTTGTAAAATAAGGATTGCCAATCCCAGCTCCAAAAATTACTATCCTACCTTTTTCTAAGTGGCGAATTGCCCTTCTTCGAATAAAAGGCTCACAAACCTGCTCCATTTTAATGCCTGACATCAGACGCGTATAGAGTCCAGCAGTCTCTAAAGCGCTTTGCAAAGCCATGCCATTGATGACTGTTGCCAACATGCCCATATAATCGCCTTGCACTCTTTCTATACCTGCAGCTTCGGCTTGAACACCTCTGTAAATATTACCACCTCCAATTACAATGGCTACTTCAACGCCTAATTCTTTAATTGATCTTATTTCTTCTGCATATTGAGTCAGCATGTTAGGATCGATGCCATATTGACCAGAACCCATTAAGGATTCTCCACTGAGCTTAAGAACGATGCGGTTGTATTTCATTGAGTGTGGTTAACGATTAAAATTGTGCAAATATAGTATCCTTAATTGAAAGTGAACGGTCAAAACTGAACAAGTACCTGATTTTTTTCTACGCTTTGACCTTTATTTACTTTTATTGCCTTCACAAGGCCATCTCCAGGTGATTTTAGTACATTCTCCATTTTCATGGCTTCTAAGATCATAATAGGATCGCCCTTTTTCACTTCCTCTCCAGCTTTTATTTGAATTTCAAGAATAAGACCAGGCATAGGGGCCTTTATTTCATTCATTTTAGCTGTCGCAAGTGTGTCCATTCCCAGTTTTACCAAAAGCAAGTCAAACTTATCTTTTAATGCTACCTCTACCTTTTTTCCATTTAGTTTCAGTACGATAACTTTTGTTTTATGATCGATGCTCACTAATTCCGCTCGATATGAAACATTATTGCTGATTATATGATAGGATCGATCACTGATTTTGGTAATGTCCCAGTCTATAATTTTTTCGTCTACATAAGCATCGTTTTTCTCAAACTTTACTTCGTAACTGTTTTTGTTAACCTTCGCTTTAAACATATTCTTAAGATGTGATCTTCAAATATAAGGCCTTTGATACAATACACATTTTTTGTGACCAATTTTTTAAAAATAACTAAGCATTGATGGTATAATTTCTACCTTTGCACCATAGGGGTGCCTAACATAAAGGCTGAGATTATACCCAGTAGTTTGTCAGTGACAAACTCGTAACCTGATCCAGATAATGCTGGCGTAGGGAGGTATGTTAAATTGTTTAAGAGAATCCCCTCTCTCTTAGTTTTTTAACAAATAAATTAATTTACTAATGAAAATTTTTTTCGGAGTGCTTTCACTCACGCTTTTGCATTTACATGCAATGGCACAATTTAATTATCGGGCAACTGTAAAAGATGCCGAAACAAATGAGACTTTGCCCAATGCCAATGTGGTGCTTGGCAACCAGATGAGTATAACAGATCTGGAGGGTCATGTTGAGTTCCACAACCTAAAAAAAGGTACTTATACGTTGAAAATAACCTTTATAGGGTATGAGAATTATGAAACCAGCGTATCAATAGATGGAGATGTATCCAAGGATATTACACTCGTCCCTTCGCCATTCATGGCCGAAGAGGTAATAGTATCCGCTACCCGTGCCAGTGCTGAGACACCAGTTACCTTTACCAATGTCAACAAGGAAAGTATTGACAAGCAGAATTTTGGTCAGGATCTGCCCATGCTTTTAAATTTTACCCCTTCGCTTGTTACTACTTCCGATGCCGGGGCGGGCATTGGTTATACAGGCTTAAGGATTAGAGGTAGTGATGCCACCCGTATCAATGTGGCCATCAATGGAGTGCCACTCAATGACAGTGAATCTCAGGGCGTGTTTTGGGTAGATATCCCAGACATTGCCTCTTCTACCGACAATATCCAAATAC
This sequence comes from Fulvivirga sp., assembly GCA_048268855.1. Taxonomy (GTDB): domain Bacteria; phylum Bacteroidota; class Bacteroidia; order Cytophagales; family Cyclobacteriaceae; genus Fulvivirga. Next base: position 60,128 of record JBLWUR010000008.1, on the reverse strand, counting down.
AACGAGGTGTAGGCACCTCAACCAATGGAGCGGGTGCATTTGGTGGCTCCATCAATTTACAAACCAATACAAGACAAGCTAAACCGTATGTAGATTTTATAAATGCCTTTGGATCATATAATACAAGGCGCCATACATTAGGGGCTGGTACAGGGCTCATAAAGGATCATTGGACTGTGGATGGACGATTCTCATTGATAGAATCTGATGGCTACATCGATCGGGCTACTTCCGATTTGAAATCCTACTATTTGGCCGGTGGGTACTACGGCAAAAAGACAATGATTAAAGCTATCGCCTTTGGAGGTTCAGAGCGCACTTACCAGTCATGGTATGGCACACCCGAAGCAGTACTTAAAAATGACGTTGATGGTATCGAAGCGGTTATTGCAAATAATGGCCTTAATGAATTACAGGCTCAGAATATGAGAACGGCTGGCCGCACTTTTAATTGGTATCTATATGACAATCAGGTAGATGACTACTTGCAAAATCATTACCAACTCCATTTATCTCAACAATTAACGGATGAGATTACATTTAATCTTTCAGGACATTACACGAAAGGGAAAGGGTTTTATGAACAATATAAATATGATGATGACTATGAGAACTATGGTCTGCCCAATATTATTAATGGGACGGATACTACATTTTCAACCGACCTGATCAGAAAGAGATGGCTAGACAACGATTTCTATGGTTTGACTTATGCATTAAACTATGAAAGTGGAGACTGGAAAGTGATCCTGGGCGGTGCTGCCAATGAGTATGATGGTAAACACTTCGGAGAGTTGATCGGTGGGGATGTTACCTCTAACTTCACTCCCGGATATCAATACTATCAAAGTAGTGCCACTAAAATAGATTTCAACACCTTCATTAAAGCTCAATATCAACTTAGTGAAAAGTTAAATGTATTTGCTGATCTACAATACAGGAATATAGATTACAAGTCTGTAGGAACGGATAATGATCTTCAAGACATTGACATCGATGCTGACTTTGATTTCTTTAATCCCAAGTTTGGTGCATTTTATCAGCTGTCGGCTACAGATGGATTATATGCCTCTTATGCAGTAGCCAATCGTGAGCCAGTAAGGAGCGATTTTATTGATTCGCCTCTCAGCCCAAAATCAGAAAAACTACAAAATGTGGAGCTGGGATATAGAAAAGTTACTGGCAAAGCACAGTATAGTATCAATGGCTACTATATGAAATACAAAGATCAGCTTATACTTACGGGGGAGGTAAATGATGTAGGAGCCAATGTGAGGGTAAACACACCTAACAGTTATAGGACAGGCATTGAACTTCAGGCTGGTTGGGTATTCAGCCAATATTTGACTTGGAATATCAATACCACTTTCAGTGAAAATAAGATTGATAACTACTCAGAGGTCTTATACGATTACGGCACCAATTGGGATGAATATAATGTAGTGGAGCAACAATTTGAAAATACAGATATCGCTTTTTCGCCTAAAGTAATTGCCGGGTCTAACCTCACAGTCAAACCGTTCAAAAATTTTGAACTTTCGTTACTGTCTAAATATGTAGGGGATCAATACTTGGATAATACCAGCAACGAGGATAGAAAAATTGCAGCTTATTTTGTCAATGACATCCGCCTGTCTTATTCCATTTATGCCAAATATTTTAAGCAATTGACTTTCTCATTGTTAGTCAATAATGTGTTGGGTGAAGAATATTCATCCAATGGTTACACCTTTGGCTATCAAGCTGGAACCTATGTGGTACGAGAAAATTACTACTACCCTCAAGCGCCAACTAATTTTATGGCCTCTTTGTCCATTAAATTCTAAGCTATTGTAATACTTACCATCAGGATTTAATTTTGAATGATTGACATCCGAAAAATATTTTCCGATTTTGGGACACTTGTAAAAGCACCCTTTTCATTCCCTAAAGGGATAAATCGATAAACCCCCTTTAGGGCTGGGGTAGTTTGAACGCTAATGAAAATATTTTTCGGATGCTTTTGATGACATAAAATTAAAGTATTTAAAATTCAGTCTATTAACAGTAGTTTTGAATGAAATTTTAAATCCTGATGGTAAATAAAACGAACCCAAAGCCAGCTAATTTTTCCCTGACAGGATTTATTCAGGTTACCCGATTATGGAACCTGTTGATCATAGTGATGGCGCATTATTTTACTGCTGCCTTTTTACTAGCAACAGATCAGATCATTTTCAATAAATCATTATTTATCCTTTCGTTATCAACGGTACTTATTGCGGCAGCAGGTTACATCATCAATGACTACTATGATGTTAAAATAGATCTGATCAATAAGCCAAAAAGGGTGGTGGTAGGTAGAATATTGAAGCGTAGAGTGGCCATGGTTGCTCATACTATTTTGAATATTACAGGTATCGGCCTGGGTTTTACACTTTCTATTAAAATCGGCTTACTTAACTTTTTTTGTGCGCTGTTGCTTTGGAGCTATTCCAATCAATTAAAGCGAATGGCACTGATTGGTAATTTGTCAGTAGCATTTCTAACAGGACTCTCAATTTACGTGATTGCCTTTTTTTTCGACCCCGGAAATATCATGATTATTGCCTATTCGTTGTTTGCATTTGCTTTCACCCTTATTAGGGAAATAATTAAAGACATGGAGGACCTCAAAGGAGACGCCACCTTTGGGTGTAAAACACTGCCTGTAGTTTATGGAATACGGAAAACCAAAAATGTCATTTATTTTTTATCTGCTTTTTTTCTTGTCCTACTCTGTTGGTTGGCATTCCACTTCATAGGTGTTGAAATGATGTTTTTCAGTTTGGGTCTTGTGGCTCCAATTGGATTTCTAATTTATAAATTGGCCAAGGCTGATAAAACCATTGAGTTCAATTACTTATCCAATTACTGTAAGTTTGTCATGCTCATTGGCATTTGTTCAATGATTCTGTTCTATTAAAACTCACCAAGTTGATTAACATTGCAATTTTCGCCTCGGGCAGCGGTTCAAATGCCGAAAATATCGCCAACTATTTTAAAGATCATTCGAAGATCAAGGTGAAATTGATTGTCACCAATAATGCAAAGGCATTTGTACTTGAACGGGCAAAGAAATTGGGAATTGAAACCTTAAAGTTTAACCGGGATGAATTTTATAATTCAGAACAATTAATTGATCAACTAAAATCTCAAGAAATACATTTTGTGGTACTTGCAGGGTTTATGTGGCTTGTACCTGCTTATCTGGTAAGGGCTTATCCTCAAAAAATTGTGAATATTCACCCAGCCTTGCTTCCAAAATTTGGTGGCAAAGGGATGTATGGAGATCATGTACATAATGCAGTAGCCACTGCGGGAGAAAAGGAGACAGGGATCACCATTCATTATGTAAATGAAAGGTATGATGAAGGCGATATTATTTTCCAGGAAAAATGTAATGTTGAAAATTTGAATCCTGATCAAATAGCAGAGAGGGTTCACCAATTGGAATATGAGCATTATCCTAAGGTTATTGAAACAGTAATTAAAAAGTCTTTGAAAAATAGCTAGCTTTGCAGCTTTAATTTTTTTACCCTTTTCAAGCTAGAAAAACCACTATTGAATGTCTTCTATTAAAATAAAATCAGCCTTAATTTCAGTTTATTATAAGGATAACCTGGAGCCAATTGTAAAACTACTCACTGCCAATAATGTGCAAATATTTTCAACGGGGGGCACTCAAAAATTCATTGAGGATTTGGGTGTTTCGGTAACTCCAGTTGAAGAAATGACCACTTATCCATCAATATTTGGTGGAAGGGTCAAGACACTTCACCCAGCTATTTTTGGAGGTATTTTGTATAGAAGAGAGCTGGAGTCAGACGTAAAAACGGCAGCTGAATATAATATCCCAAGTATAGACTTAGTCATTGTTGATCTTTATCCATTTGAAGAAACGGTAGCATCAGGTGCTTCAGAGGCCGATATTATAGAAAAAATTGATATTGGTGGAATTTCATTGATACGTGCTGCCGCTAAGAATTTTAAAGATGTACTTATCGTTTCTTCGCGCGAGCAGTATGGAGAAGTTGAACAAATCTTAACTTCTAAAAAGTGCTCTACAGATCTTGAAGACCGCAGGTCATTTGCTGCCAAAGCTTTCGACATTAGCTCGAATTACGATACGGCTATTTTTAATAATTTTAATGAAAAGGAAAATATTGTTGCTTTCAAGCAGAGTTTAAGAAAAGGAAACTCTTTAAGATATGGTGAAAATCCTCACCAACAAGGGACCTTCTATGGCGACTTGTCGGCTATGCTCGAGCAATTGAATGGTAAAGAACTTTCTTATAATAACCTGGTAGATGTAGATGCTGCTGTGGCAATTATGGAAGAGTTTGATGAAACGGCCTTTGCTATTTTAAAACACACTAACGCCTGCGGAGTTGCCACAGGTACTTCGGTAGCTGATGCCTACAATAAAGCCCTTGCTGCTGATTCGGTTTCTGCTTTTGGTGGTGTATTGATCACTAATAAAAAAGTAGACAAAGCAGCAGCAGAAGCTATGCACTCTTTGTTTTTTGAGGTATTAATAGCACCAGAATTTGAGCCGGAGGCACTTGAAATATTAAAAGGGAAAAAGAATAGAATCTTGCTTAAACAAAAGCACAAACTCAATTCTGTAAAGCAGTTCAAAAGTCTTTTGAATGGGGTGATAGAGCAAGACAGAGATTTAAAAACTGATTCTTTGGAGGATTTGAAAACAGCAACAAAATTAGCCCCTACTGAAGAGGAAAAAAGAGCGTTGGTATTTGCAAGTAAGATTGCAAAACATACTAAATCCAATACCATCGTTCTAGCCAAGGAAGGTCAGCTACTTTCAAGTGGTGTGGGTCAGACTTCAAGAGTTGATGCTTTGAACCAGGCGATCCATAAAGCCAAAGCATTTGGATTTGATCTTAATGGAGCGGTGATGGCTTCAGACGCATTTTTCCCATTTCCAGATTGTGTGGAGATTGCGAAAGGCGAAGGAATCCATGCTGTAGTGCAGCCAGGGGGTTCTATTAAAGATCAAGATTCAATTGATTATTGTGATAAAAATGATATGACTATGGTATTTACAGGAGTACGTCATTTTAAACACTAAAAATGTTTTTATTTGTAGTTCTATACGGAAAGTAATTTGTAATTTTCCAGTTAATGACAAAGCCAAAATACACTAATAGGTAATGGGATTATTCGATTTTTTTTCAAGTGATATAGCCATAGATCTTGGAACAGCCAACACACTGATCATAAATAAGGACAAAATTGTAGTGGATGAGCCATCCATTATAGCAATAGACAAGAATACCAACAAGGTATTAGCTATTGGGCGTGAGGCTATGCAAATGCATGAAAAAACGCATGACAACATAAAAACGATCAGGCCATTGAAAGATGGGGTAATTGCTGATTTCCATGCTGCTGAGATGATGATTAGAGGTATGATCAAAATGATTGATCATGGAAAACGCTTTTTCCCTTCTTCGCACAGGATGGTGATTTGTATTCCATCTGGCATTACCGAAGTGGAAAAAAGAGCCGTTCGTGACTCTGCAGAGCATGCTGGAGCCAAAGAAGTATACATGATCCATGAACCTCTGGCAGCTGCCATAGGTATTGGTATTGACATCGAGCAACCTATCGGATCCATGATAGTGGATATAGGTGGAGGTACTACAGAAATTGCAGTAATAGCTTTGTCGGGTATTGTTTGTGATCAATCAATACGAGTAGCGGGCGATACGTTTAATAGAGATATTTTGGACTATATGCGTAGACAGCATAACCTATTGATTGGAGAGCGGTCTGCTGAAAAAGTTAAAATAGAAGTAGGTTCTGCTTTAACCGAACTTGATGATGGACCAGACGATTATGAAATTCGTGGTCGTGATTTGATGACTGGTATACCCAAAGTAATTAAAATATCCTATTCCGAGATTGCATTTGCACTTGACAAATCAGTATCTAAAATTGAAGAAGCTGTGCTTAAAGCCTTGGAAATCTCCCCTCCAGAGTTGTCGGCAGATATTTACGATAATGGTATCCACTTAACAGGTGGTGGAGCATTATTACGTGGATTGGATAAGAGATTGGCATTAAAAACAAAATTACCCATTCACATAGCTGAAGATCCTTTAAGAGCTGTTGTAAGAGGTACTGGGTTGGCGTTAAAGAATCTTAAGGCCTATAAAGCGGTGTTGATGATATAGTTGTCTGTGGTAAGGCACCATTTTAAACTTTTGAATAATTTTCTTGAATGCAAAGATTATTTCTGTTCCTATATAACTACAGGGCTTTTCTCACATTTCTAGTTCTAGAGATTTTTTGTGGTTGGTTAATAGTTCGGAATAATAATTATCAAGGAGCAAAATATTTTAACTCTTCCGCTGCCATATCTGCCAACTTGCTTGAGACTTCCAGCAGTGTACATGAATACTTAAACCTAAAAGAGGTGAATGAAGTATTGTCAATGGAAAATGCAAGACTCCAAAAACAAGTTGAGCAATATAAACAAAGTCTTTACAACTTGGACATCCGCCAAAGTCATGATAAGGATGTTCTGAATCAATATAATTTTATTAGTGCGAAAGTTATCAATAACTCTACTAGAAGGTTTGACAACTACATAACTATTAATAAAGGATTGGAGCAGGGCGTAGAACCTGGCATGGCGGTGATTGATAATTTAGGGATAGTTGGGAAGGTCAAAAATGTTTCTGAGCACTATAGCGTTATTACTTCAATACTACATGTGAACACCCTTATATCATCGAAACTAAAAAGTACAGGTGATCTTTGTACCACTAAATGGGATGGCCTAGATCCAACAACCGCAGAGGTTTTGTACTTGCCAAGACATGTTTCCATTTCTATTGGGGACTCAGTTGTAACTTCCGGGTATAATGCGGTGTTTCCAGAAAATATACCTGTGGGAGTCGTTGAGTCATTTGAGAAAACGGAAGATGCGCTTTTCTATAGCGTTAAAATAAGATTAGCGTCAAATTTGAACAAACTGTCGTATGTCTATCTTGTGAAGAACAACATGAAAATTGAACAAGATTCTATTCAAAATATCACTTTCGAACAATGATCACAAATAGGCTTATAATACAATTTGTCTCCTTCTTTGCCTATGTATTGGTACAGGTTATGTTTTTGCAAAATGTGGTACTTTTTGACAAATCATTCTGCTTTATATATATCGCCTTTTTGCTTTTATTGCCTGTAGATTTGGGAGTACTGGGTTTAATGATACTTGGCTTTATTACAGGATTTACTGTTGACATATTTTATGATACTTTGGGAATTCATGCAGCTTCTAGTGTGTTGATAATGTTTATACGGAATTATTGGCTGAACATGATTACACCTCAAGGGGGTTATGATTCGGGTTCAATGCCAAACATAGAACTTAACGGCTGGCAGTGGTTTTTAGGCTATATCCTTCCCTTGATTTTGATACATCATATAGTATTGTTTTATATATCGTCATCGGGGTTCGGCTTGTTCTGGTTTACATTATCCAAAGCTCTGTTGAGTACCCTATTTACCACAGTGGTAATCATAATAGTTCAGTATATTTTTTATAGGAAGAAAATAACCTGATGGAAGAAAGCAGAAAATATATTATTCAATTGATTATTATAGTGGTGGCTATAATATTCTTGATTAAACTATTTTCTATTCAAGTACTTGATTCGAAGTATGCACAAGCCGCTAATAGTAATATAATCCATGAAGTGATAGAATACCCCTATCGTGGTTTAATTTATGATCGAAATGGCGAGTTAATTGTTTATAATACCCCACAATATAATCTTGTAGTTGTACCAAAGGATGTAAAGCATATTGATACAGTCAAATTTTGCCAATTGTTTAATATCACAAAGGCTGAGTTTGAAGAAAAACTGCAAGTGGCAAAAAAATTCTCCTACGTACAGCCTTCTATTTTTTTAAAGCAGCTGTCTAATAAGGACTTGGCTAGAGTGGAGGACTTTTTAGTTGATTTCCCCGGGTTTGATATTCATGCAAGAACCACAAGATCCTATACTCAACCCACTCTTTCCAACGCACTGGGATATGTGAGTGAAGTAAGTAAGAGGCAATTGGAGCGAGATACAGCAGACTATTATAGACAAGGTGACTATATGGGGCAGAGTGGTCTTGAATATTTTTATGAAAAGCAATTACGAGGAAAACGGGGGGTTAAATACAAAATTAAAAATGTAAAAGGGGTTGATAAAGGAGATTTTGAAGATGGTAAGTATGATACACTTTCAATTCCTGGTAAAAATCTTACTACAACTATAGATATCAACTTACAACAATATGGTGAAGAACTTCTAAAAGGGAAATCGGGAAGTATAGTAGCAATTGAGCCATCTTCAGGTGAAATTTTGGCACTTGTTTCTGGTCCTTCATATGATCCCAATCTTCTTACTGGCAGACAATACAGTAACAATTTTGCACTCATAAGTCAAGATACAGCTAAGCCACTTTTTAACAGGCCGCTGATGGCGCAGTACAGACCAGGATCCATTTTTAAAATTATACAAGCATTAGTAGCCCTACAAGAGGGGGTGATTAATAGGAACACCTACATACCATGTATTATGTATCCTATGAAATGCCATTATCACGGGCCAGGTGAAACCTTGGTAGGGGCTATAACCAATTCCTGTAACCCCTACTTTTATAATGTGATGAAAAAGGTAGTAAATCAGGGGATTTCCAGCGATACTTATGAAGATACCCGAATAGGGCTTGCAAATTGGGATAAGCATGTAAAAAGCTTTGGCTTAGGAGCTCCTTTGGGTATTGATTTACCTAACGAAAAGCAAGGATTAGTACCAAGTGTAGAATATTATGATCGTGCCTATAACAATCGCCCATGGAAGTTTTCGAATATATATTCAATTGCTATTGGCGAGGGGGAAAACCTTGTAGTACCTATACAAATGGCAAATTTTGCGGTAATTGTCGCTAACAGGGGTTACTATTATATACCACATTTGGTTAAATCAATCGGAGATTCAGGAGAGCCGTTGCCACAGTACAAAGAAAAGCACTTCACAACAGTAGATTCAAAATATTTTGATATTGCCGTTGAGGCTATGGCGAAAGTGGTGGAATCTGGAACAGGACAGTACAGAGCGAAACTTAAAGATATTGAAGTGTGTGGCAAAACGGGGACCGTTCAAAATACACCGCTACCAGATCATTCCGTATTTATTGCCTTCGCTCCAAAAGTGAACCCCCAAATTGTCGTTTCGGTGTATGTAGAGAATGCAGGTCAAGGGGCAAGGGCGGCTGCTTCAATAGCTAGCCTGATGATTGAAAAATATTTGATAGGACATACGGAGAGGCCTCAGATAGAAGAGTATGTAAAACGGGGTGAATTTATATATTAATCATTGAGTAGAAGAGACGACATATCAAGCAATATTGACTGGCTTACAGTATTCCTGTTTTTCACAATAGCGATAATGGGATGGATGAATATTTTTGCTGCTGTATATGATGAAGCTTCACATCAAAGTATATTCGATCTTTCTCTAAATAGCGGTAAACAATTACTATTTATTGGTAGTTCTATTATTCTGATCACTGTTATTATGGTGGTTGATTTTAAATTTTATGATACTTTCGGCTATTTTATTTACGGTGGTATCATTTTAATTTTAGTGTTCGTATTAGTTTTTGGACGTGAAGTAGCGGGCTCTAAATCTTGGTTTGAATTAGGTTTTATAAGATTTCAACCCTCTGAATTTGCCAAGTTTGCCACCGCCATGGCTGTTGCCAAATACATAAGTAGCATGGGTTTTAGAATGGACAGATTGTCAAAGCAGTTAGTCCTGTTTGCAATAATTGGTACACCGGCTATACTCATTATCCTTCAAGGCGATACAGGTACGGCCATGGTTTACAGTATTTTCATCCTTGTATTTTTTAGAGAAGGTATGTCGCCTACTCTTTTGATTTTAGGTACGGCTGCCGCTATTATTTTCATACTTACCCTCTTGGTGCCTAATCACCTTTATCTATATGTCGGGATAGTGGCTATAGGTGCAATTGTTATTGCTTTTATTAAGAAAAAAACAATAGCAAAAATAGTCTTTGTTTTAGCCGGAGTATTGATTATAGCGGGGGTCATCCGAAGTGTAGACTATGTCATTTCTGATATTTTAAAACCTCATCAACAAAACAGAATCAAGGCACTGATCAATCCAGATGCCGATCCTTTGGGTTATGGATGGAATGTAACGCAATCAAAAATTGCCATTGGTAGTGGGGGTTTTGCCGGCAAGGGATTTTTGAAAGGCACTCAAACGAAGTTTGATTTCGTGCCAGAGCAAAGCACGGATTTTATCTTTTGCACCATTGGAGAAGAACATGGCTGGTTAGGTAGTCTGGTGATCATTTCTCTGTTTGTGACCTTATTATTACGCATCATCTATATTGCCGAACGACAAAAATGGCGCTTTGCCAGAGTTTATGGCTACTGTGTAGCCTGCATCATTTTCTTTCATTTTGCGGTAAATATTGGAATGACCATTGGCCTGTTTCCTGTTATTGGTATCCCACTGCCTCTATTCTCTTATGGTGGATCATCTCTATGGGGCTTTGCTATTCTTATCTTTGTACTGCTAAAATTGGATTCGCACCGAATGCAAGTATTGGTGCACTAGATTATTTATCTAATTTTATAACAAGGAAATTAAATTTTAGCTAAAAACTAATGGCGTATAATTTTCACATTCACCCAGAAATTGAAAAAGCTGAAACACTGCCAGCTTCCTTTTATAAAGAGGAACAGATTTTCAATGACATAAAAAAAAAGGTATTTCTTAAAACGTGGCAGTTTGCTGGCGACAGCGATGAAATAGGCTTGCCAAATCAAGTTAAACCACTCAACTTACTTGATAATTTTCTCAATGAGCCCATGGTACTTACCAGAGGAGCAATGGACGATCTTCGATGTCTCTCTAACGTGTGTACACATCGTGGGAATATCATTGTTAATGATGGTGGGCCAACTAAGAAATTGATCTGTAAATACCATGGTAGAAGATTCAGCCTTGAGGGTAAATTTGAATTTATGCCTGAATTTGAGGAAGCCGAAGATTTTCCAAGAGCTTGTGATCATCTTCATGAGTTTCCTTTGATCGAGTGGGGGCCGTTGTTATTTGTGGGATTAGATAAGCAGTTTAATTTTCAACAGATCATCGATAAAATGAAGGAAAGAATAGGTTTTCTTCCTATTGATGAATTTGTACGGGACAATTCTAGAAGTAAGGAATACCTTGTCAATGCACATTGGGCCCTGTATTGTGATAACTATTTAGAAGGTTTTCACATTCCCTATGTACACAAAGATTTAAGTCAGGCATTGGATTATGGAAGTTACAAAACAGAACTCTATGAAAATTGTAATTTACAAATAGGCTATGCTGATGATGGGGTGGAGACATTTGATTTCCCAAAAGGGCATCCTGACTATGGCAGAAAAGTAGCTGCCTATTATTACTGGGTGTTCCCCAATATGATGTTCAATTTTTACCCGTGGGGATTATCGCTAAACATTGTTAAACCTATTTCGAAAAACAGAACAAAACTGTCCTTTTATTCCTATGTCTGGGACGAATCTAAAATTGAAGGCAGTGCCGGAGCTTTACTTGATAAGGTAGAAAGAGAAGATGAGTTTGTGGTAGAAAATGTACATAAGGGTTTGCAGTCGAGTACCTACACCACCGGACGTTTCTCACCGAAAAGAGAAATGGGGGTTCATCATTTTCATCGCTTGCTAAGCGAGTTTATAAATCGTTAAAACTATTTATTAATCCTTCCCATCCGCATAAATAGTGGAAACCGGATTTCTTTAGTAGCTCCAATCCAGCTTTGGGAAATTCGTCCCATAAGGTCATCCACGGGATTCTGGCCTTCATTGGCATCTTTATAATGCTGTACACTCGACCACGAGTTGAAGTAGCCTTTAAGTTCATCCAAATTCCAATTCACCACTATTTCTCTCTTTTGATCAATGGCGATTTCTTTAAATTCAAACGGAATGGAGGCGTATTGCTCATCGATGTACATCCTTTCCTTGTTCCAATAAGGGCCAATAATACCATGGTAAAACTCATTGACTAGTTCGTTTATGGCTTTGTCCATCTTGAATAATCCATAACCCCAAACACAAAGAATAGCGTCATTTTTAGCGACACGATGCACTTCTTTGTTAAACGCATCGAAGTCAAACCAATGGACTGCTTGTCCAACGGTTATTAAATCAAATTGATTATCCTGAAAACGTGTCGACTCCGCACGCTCAACACTATAATGAATATTAGGCAGTTGAGTAGCCTGGGCAAGTTGATTCTCACTAATGTCTGAGGCATAGACGTTTTCAAAATGCTTTGATAGCTCCACCGCTACCTGACCATTGCCCGTTCCGCAATCCCAACAGACATCCTTGTTTTTTACATGCTTAAGAATGTCTTGATATAATTCACAAGGATATGTTGGCCTGTAATTTTTATAGTTGGCTGCTTGTTTGGAGAATATGTCAAGAGAGGTTTTCAGAATTATCTTTACTTTTCTTCTTTTTCAAAATCAAGTTCACAATTGAAGCAATGGTACCCTTTCTTTGTTATTGGGGCAGGTAAAAAAAATAAAAGTGATAATATCAAACCAAACAAACTAGGTTTAGATTTTAGTGAACCGTAATTGATATTGTTTGACCTACAATTAGGACAAACTATTTCACCATTTGATTCATTTGTAATTTGAATAGGGTCAATAGATAAAATTCGATTAGCTTTTTCGAAATCTTCCTCCTGAACCATAAGCCTAATCCCACCCATGGCAAAAGTCATGTGCCAAAGAAGATTGTTCATTTGTTCATTTGTCAAAAAACAAGGAACGTCATTCGCTTGAAGTTTGGTCAATGCGATATTGGCTTCTATTGATTCATTATAAACCCGAAATATTTTTATCATAACGTATAGTCAAACCTTTGTGGTCAGTTGCTAACTCTACCTAAACCAGCGTACCTCTTGCTTGTTCTCTGTGCCTTCTCTGTGAACTCCGTGGTTTAGATATATGTGAACCCGTGGTTATTTTGTGTTTCAATCCAACCTCTTCTCCAACAACTCCACGAACTCTTCAAATTCCTCGCTCTCTACATTCCAATGAGGGTACGTAGCATAAATATGCTTCATGGCCGATTCTTTACTATTGCAATTATCTAAAAAATCCAGCGCCTCATTAAAGGCATTTTCGTCTCCATCAAATAATACCTTCTGAAACATAAACCTTTGATTGATGCTCAAATGCGACTTGAGGTTATCAATCTTTTTTGATTCGTGTATATCTGCCAATGTTGGGGCAGATTTGCTATGCTTTTCATTAATGGAGGGGGCTTCTTCTTTTTTCCCCTTCACCGATTCTGCCTCAGAGGAAGGCTCTACTTTTGAAATAACCGGCCCTTCTTCAGCTATTTCCTTGGGAGTACCATAAATATCACCTTCTTTAAGTAACTCTATTCTTGAAAAATTATCAAAGTAAACACCTATGTCATCAGGGCTGGCCTGTATATTTTGGAAAACGTTATTCAATAATTCAGCATAGGTATTTTCATTTACCTTATCAAGTTTCTGCGCCTCCATATTTTTTATTAGGTTCTCTAATAAGTTCTTATTCACCTTTACATATTTCAACGTCCTTCTTAGATTTTCTAAGGTCATTTCTCCATTTGAATGTTCTGTTAGGTGAGTATAAAAATCGTAAGGTGAGAAGATGAGCAACACACTTTCTTCAACTGCCCGGACCAATAATGGTTCAAAGGCCTTTTTATCTATGGAAATGTTTCTGGATAGCACATTCATAAATGTGGCCATAGCCTCAGTAACTTGTTGTGAGGAATAATCGAAGTATGGACTTTTAAGTTTATCAGTCTCTTTTTGCCACTCTTCAAACAAGTTTTTAATAACAAACAAATTGATCTGTTGAATATCCACCAGGTGTTTTATATCCTCTCCTCTGATCTTATCCTTACTTTTAAAAAATGAATCCATCACTCTGCTTGCATATCGCTTGCTATAATTTGTTATTCCTGCCCTGTTAAGATTGTTATCCATAATTTGAGTAGACATATTGTAATTCCTTTACTTTGTTTAAAACATGTTCAATGGCGCAAATCAAAATTTCCAATTTATCTGATCTGACTATCCAAAATAACGATAATAACAAAACAGTGTTAGCAATAGTGCAGGAAAATTATATTGATTGGATGCATGCATGTGGCGCAAAAGGCCGTTGTACCACCTGTAAATTTGTCGTGAAGAACGGTAAAGAGCATTTATCCGCCCTTACTGAACCTGAAATAAACTATGGAAAATTAAACAGACTGGCTTCTAATGAAAGGCTGGCTTGCCAAGTAAAGGTCAATGGAGGGAATATTGAAATAGAAATACCAGATTCATCCAAACTCCCACATATGGATTATTCATTCTGAAGTCAAGTAAATAAAAATAACTTTAGTACCACTAAGTAAATAACCTATTTTTGCACAATGTTTATTGAACCCAATTTTGGAAAAGGGAAAAAGACCGGCTGGATTGAAGTCGTTTGTGGCTGCATGTTTTCTGGCAAAACCGAAGAGCTTATCCGGAGGTTGAATAGGTCACTTATCGCTAAACAAAAAGTTGAAATATTTAAACCTTCAATAGATACCCGCTATCATAAAGAAGAAGTGGTGTCTCACAATGAAAATTCAATCCGGTCAACACCTGTCCAATTTGCCAATGATATATTGTTACTAGCAGGTGATTGTGATGTGGTGGGAATTGACGAAGCACAATTCTTTGACAATGATATCGTTGAAGTTTGTAATAAACTGGCCAATAATGGAAAACGGGTGATTGTAGCGGGCTTAGATATGGATTTTGAAGGCAAGCCCTTTGGACCAATGCCAAATTTATTGGCAGTCGCTGAATTCGTCACCAAAGTCCATGCGATTTGTGCCGAATCAGGAGAATTGGCTTCCTTTTCTTACAGACTGTCTGAAGAAGATAGTAAAGTACTTTTGGGTGAGAAACAAGAATATGAAGCGCGTGGAAGAAGAAGTTTTATAGAGGGGATGAAAAAAAGAGCAAAAAAATGAGCCGTCTAATTTTATTATTATTACTGCTTTCTTTTTGGGGAGTTTATGCTCAGTCTGATATCCCCATTGGCACATGGCGTACTCATTTTTCTTACAATTCGGCCAAACATATAACTAGAGGAGAGGATAGAGTTTTTGTGGCCAGCGAAAACGGAATTTTTAAATTAGACACTTCTGACAATAGCCTCAACACAATTTCAAAAATTGATGGACTTCAGGAGGACAACATATCGGCATTATATTTTGATGAAAATAGAAATCAATTGATAATTGGGTATACCTCTGGAAATCTTGATCTTATTGTTGACAATGAAATTGTCAATATAGATTTAGTCTCCAATTCCCAGGTTTTGGGCTCAAAAAAGATAAATCAAATTATTGCTGTGGACAATAAGGCATTCATCGCTACCGATTACGGACTACTGAATTTTGATTTAAATAAACTTGAAGTTAAAGAGACCTATCGCCAGCTAGGAGAGAATGCCAGTCAAATAAAGGTATCACAATCGGCTATACTTGGAGATAGTATATTCCTAGCCACATCTGAAGGCGTCATAGCTTCTAATATTGAAAATAACGCCAACTTGTTTGACCCCTCAATGTGGAGGCGATATGGCCTTACTGATGGACTTCCAGAGAGTAGTGGCACCATTATTCAAACACTGAACGACCAGATAGTAGCTGGCTTTAATTCCAACGGGCTTTATAAACATTCTTCTGATGGGTGGACTCAATCCATGGCTTTGAAAGATGAGTCTTTCCAAACAGCCTATTCTGATGGCTCTCAACTGGTTATATTAGCTTCATCAGGCATTTACCTTATGAATGATGCTGAATCTGCTGAACCCATTGCTGATAATTTAATTACCATTCCAACGGACGCAATTGTATTAAATGATATATTATGGATTACGGATAAAAGCAATGGATTAGTAACCAATTATCAAGGGACATTTGAAAGTATAAAGCCAACAGGACCTAATAGTAACGCCATATTTCGATTCTTTTATCATGATAATACACTATCAGGATTGCCAGGTGGATATTCGGGTAGTAGAATGGCTTTAGGAAACTCAGCGGGGTTTTACCAATTTAGAAATGGGAAATGGAGCAATTTCAATGCAGCCAATGTCAGTACGCCAGAATTTAATGATATTGTCGATGCGGATTTTGATACTAGGAATAACTCCTTCTATTACGCCTCCTTTGGTTATGGATTAATGAAAATTGATCAGAATGGTGTTATCACTATTATTGATGAAAATACAAGTCCACTTCAAAATTTACTGCTAGGGGAACGTAAAGTGAATCTGACCGCCATTGAATCTTCCAAAGAAGGGCTCTGGGTACTAAACTATGGAGTAAGCCAGGGCTTACATCTACTTACAGGAAATGAGTGGACATCCTATTCATTAATAACAAGTGCTTTATTAGATGTTGTCAACACACAATCAAAATTATGGATGATTGTTGATCCATTAGCTGGGGGAGGTATCTTGATTTTCGATAAAGTGACTGAACAAACTAGGTATTTAACTGCACAATCTGGCAATGGCGGTCTTCCAAGCTCAACCGTCAATTCACTAGCTGTTGATAAAGATGGGTTTGTCTGGGTGGGTACAGGTGCAGGAGTAGCTGTATTTTCTAATACGGTTGATGTTCAGGACAATACGATCGATGCAATATTGCCCATATTTGAAAATAGACAATTGTTGAGGGACGAAGAGATTACAGTTATTAAAGTAGATGCTGGAAATAGAAAATGGATTGGAACCACAAATGGAGTTTGGTTATTTGATGAGCAGGCCGACAGACAACTACTTAATTTTAATATTGGCAATAGTCCGTTGCCCTCTAATACTATAGTAGCGATTAATATCAATGAAGCATCTGGAGAAGTATTTTTTGGTACACCCGAAGGTATAATCAGCTATCGGGGCACGGCAACAAATGCTGCCAAAGGCCACAGCCAAGTAAAAATTTTCCCTAATCCGGTGACTAGAGACTTCACTGGTACTATCGGGATAAGTGGGTTAGTGGAAGATGTAGAAGTAAAGATTACTGATGCCTCAGGGAGATTGATTTGGGCAACAAGGTCCGAGGGAGGAACAGCTACTTGGGACTCACGCGATTACAACGGAAATCGAGCTGCGACAGGTATATATTTTGTTTTCAGTTCATCACAGAATGGTGATGAAACGTATATAGGGAAAATAGCCGTTATTAATTAATGCTCCATAAAACCAGAGGCATTGTATTTAAATACTTCAAATATCGAGACTCATCTATCATTGTCAAGATATTTACTGAGGAGTTCGGCCTTCAAACTTATATTGTCAATGGTGTACGTTCTGTAAAGTCGAAGGGTAGGATAGCCCTTTATCAACCCCTCACACTGCTAGATTTAGTGGTTTATAACAAACCCAATTCAGGAATTAATAGGATTTCAGAAATCAAGTGTTCTATTCCACTACAAACCATACCTTACGAAATTCTAAAATCATCTATAGGTGTATTTATTGCAGAAGTATTATATAAGTGTATTAAAGAGGAGGGTGAGGTCGAGGATCTTTTTGGTTTTATACAATACTCAATTGAGATGCTGGATCACTCTGAAGATAATTATCAAAACTTCCATTTGCAGTTTTTATTAAAGCTCACACGTTATTTAGGCTTTGGACTTTCGGAGTCAGATCAATTTTTTCATACATCAGCCGATGAAAAAATGGAAGAAACTATTCGCACATTATTAGATGAGAGGTACCTTGCTAAGGTAAACCTTAATAATAATGAGCGGAGGGTTTTATTGGATCACATCCTGTCATTCTACAAAACACAAATTGATACCATCGTAGAAATAAAATCAATAAACGTATTAAGATCGGTATTGGAAGACCGTTAAAAAATATTTTTTAGCTATAATTTTTTATAAATTATTCGAAATTATCTTATTTTGGGCACTTCATAACACCGCGCTATTCCAAGTGGTACTTCAACAAAAAATTTAACACCTACTATTTGGTAACTTCTCATTAGTTACTATCTTTGCAGTCCTTTTGCGGAAAAACCGTGAGAGATAAAGCATAATTGCGCTTAATAAAGATTAGAAAATGTCTGGTATTATAGGAAAGAAAATCGGAATGACTAGCATTTTTGGTGCCGATGGACGAAATGTCGCATGCACAGTAATAGAAGCTGGTCCTTGCGTAGTAACGCAAGTGAAAAATGAGGAGAAGGATGGCTACAAGGCCATTCAATTGAGCTTTGGAGAGCGCAAGGAAAAAAATACTCCCAACGCATTGAAAGGTCATTTCAAGAAAGCGAATACAACTCCTAAGAAAGATGTAATCGAATTCAGAGATTTCCGTGAAGAATTTACTGGTCCAATTGAGTTAGGACAAGTACTAAGCGTAGCGGATGTATTCGTTGAGGGCGATTACGTTGATGCAGTCGGCACTTCAAAAGGTAAAGGTTTCCAAGGTGTTGTAAAAAGACACAACTTCGGTGGTGTTGGACAAGCAACTCACGGTCAGCACAACCGACTAAGAGCTCCAGGTTCTGTAGGTGGTGCTTCTTATCCTGCAAGAGTATTCAAAGGGATGAGAATGGCTGGAAGAACTGGTGGAGATAGGGTAAAACTTATGAACCTTAGAGTAATGCAAATCATACCTGAAAAGAACTTGATCCTAGTGAGTGGTTCTGTACCAGGTGCAAATAATTCAACTGTAATTCTCGAGAAATAATGAATATCACAGTAGTAAAACATACAGGCGAAGATACCGGGAGAAAAATTACACTTTCAAAAGAAGTGTTTGGTATCGAACCTAATGACCACGCGATTTATCTTGACGTGAAGCAGTTTTTGGCTAACCAAAGACAAGGAACTCACAAGTCAAAACAAAGAGCTGAGATCAGCGGATCAACAAGAAAGATTAAAAAGCAAAAAGGAACAGGTACAGCACGTGCAGGTAGTATAAAGTCACCTATATTCAGAGGTGGAGGTAGAGCATTCGGTCCTCAACCACGTGACTATTCTTTCAAGCTTAACAAGAAACTTAAGGAATTGGCAAGAAAGTCAGCCCTTACTTATAAGGCTAAAGACAAGAGTATTTCTATTGTAGAAGACTTTAGCTTTGAAGCACCAAAAACAAAAGACTATTTGAAAATGCTAAGTGCATTGTCACTTGACAATAAAAAGACGCTTTTGGTTCTTCCAACATCTGATAAGAGTTTAGCACTTTCTGGCAGAAATGTTCAGAACACTAAAGTAGTATTGGCAGATATGCTAACTACTTATGATGTGCTTAACGCTGATACATTGATCCTCAGTGAAGGATCAGTTGAGAAAATTGATAACCTTTTGAAGAAATAATAATGAGCGTTTTAGTAAAGCCATTGGTTACAGAAAAAGTGTCCGCTTTAAATGAAAAAGGCAAATATGGTTTCGTAGTAGATCGAAATGCCAATAAAGTGGAAATTAAGAAGGCTGTGGAAAAAATGTACGGAGTGACTGTCGAGGCGGTAAATACAATGAACTACCTTGGAAAGACTAAGTCAAGATTTGCAAAGTCTAGAGTAGTATCAGGAAGAACAGCTTCCTATAAGAAGGCTATTATTAGTGTAGCTGAAGGTGACGTAATCGATTTTTACAGCGAGATATAATTTAGCAAGAAATGGCGATTAAAAAATTAAGACCGGTTACACCCGGACAGAGATTCAGAGTAGCACCAGCTTTCACGGAGATTACAAAATCTTCTCCTGAAAAAGCATTGGTAGTTACTAGAAAAAGAACCGGTGGTAGAAATAATACTGGTAAAATGACAATGCGCTACTTAGGTGGTGGTCATAAGAAAAAAACCAGAATCATTGATTTTAAAAGAGATAAATTCGATGTGCCAGCAACAGTGAATGCAGTTGAGTATGATCCATCAAGATCTGCACGTATAGCATTATTGTTTTATGCTGATGGAGCTAAGACTTATATTATCGCACCAGAGGGAATAACTGTTGGTCAAACAGTTATATCTGGCGAAAATGTTGCTCCTGAAGTAGGCAATGCACTACCGTTAAGTAAGATTCCATTAGGTACGATACTTCATAACATTGAACTTAAGCCTGGTAGAGGTGGAGCAATGGCAAGAAGTGCTGGATCTTATGTGCAATTATTGGCACGTGAAGGAAAATATGTTACAATAAAGTTGCCTTCTGGTGAGACAAGAAAAGTGCTCGCTTCATGTATGGCAACTGTAGGAACTGTATCTAACTCGGATCACATGAATGTGAATTTGGGAAAAGCAGGTAGGAACAGATGGTTAGGAAGAAGACCAAGAACTAGAGGTGTTGCTATGAACCCTGTCGATCACCCAATGGGCGGTGGTGAAGGTAAGTCATCTGGTGGTCACCCTAGATCAAGAAAAGGTCTTTATGCTAAAGGAAAGAAGACCAGAACTCCTAAGAAGTATTCAAATAATCTAATCATTAGTAGAGGTAAGAAATAATGGCAAGATCACTAAAAAAAGGGCCTTACATTGATTTTAGGCTAGAGAATAAAGTTGAGAACATGAATGATTCAGGTAAAAAATCTGTGATCAAAACATGGTCAAGAAGATCTATGGTTTCTCCAGATTTTGTAGGTCATACTTTCGCTGTTCATAATGGCAATAAGTTCATACCTGTTTATGTAACTGAGAATATGGTAGGACACAAACTCGGTGAGTTTTCTCCAACTAGAAATTTTAGAGGTCACGTTGGTAAAAAAGACAAAGGCAAAAGATAATTATGGAGGCAATAGCTAAACTTAATAATGTACCCACTTCTCCTCGTAAGATGAGGTTGGTAGCAGACCTTGTAAGAGGCGAGAAAGTGAATAAGGCATTGAACATCCTAAAGTTTGAGCCGAAACAAGGCGCAGCAAGGTTGGAGAAACTTTTATTGTCAGCAATATCAAACTGGCAGAATAAGAACGAAGATGTTAATCTGGAAGATGCTGATCTATTCGTAAAGTCAATTACTGTTGATAGCGGTAGAGTCTTGAAAAGATTGAGACCTGCTCCGCAAGGACGAGCACATAGGATTAGAAAAAGATCAAATCATGTAACCATGATTTTAGACAGTGCGGCACCTGTTGAGCAAAAAGAAGTGACTAAAGACAAAAAAGAAGATAAATAATGGGACAAAAAATAAACCCAATAGCTTTCAGACTTGGTATCGTTAGAGGATGGGATTCTGCGTGGTTCGGTGGTGATACATTTGCCGATAAATTGGTAGAAGATCATACCATTAGAAAATATGTAAGTGCTCGTATTCCTAAAGGAGGAATCTCTAAGGTTGTTATCGAACGAACTCTTAAAAGAGTAACACTTACTGTACATACTGCTCGTCCGGGAGTAGTAATAGGTAAAGGAGGGTCTGAAGTTGACAAAATCAAAGAAGAGTTAAAGCAAATCACTAATAAGGATGTGCAGATAAATATCTTCGAAATTAAACGTCCAGAACTTGATGCCAAATTGGTGGGAGAGTCTATCGCTCAACAATTACAAGCAAGGATTTCTTATAGAAGAGCAATGAAGCAAGCAATTGCATCTTCAATGAGAGTAGGAGCTCAAGGTATTAAGATAAAAGTTTCTGGAAGATTAGGTGGAGCTGAAATGGCAAGATCTGAGCAGTATAAAGAAGGTAGAATTCCTCTTCATACACTTAGAGCAGATATTGACTATGCGCTAAGTGAAGCTCAAACAGTATACGGAAAGATCGGTATTAAAGTATGGATCTTCAAAGGTGAAGTTTATGGCAAAAGAGATTTGTCACCAAATATTGGAGCTTCTAATTCACAGCAAGGTGGCGGTGGAGGCGGTGGTCGTAAAAGACCAGAAGGCCCAAAAAGAAGTAGAAAGAAGTAATTTTTAATTAAGAGTTGAGTCGCGTTAAACGTGATATAAAGACATAAGATATGTTACAGCCTAAAAGAACAAAGTTCAGGAAGCAGCAAAAAGGCAGGGTAAAAGGTATCGCCCAAAGAGGACATACAATAGCATTTGGTGCTTTTGCCATCAAATCTATGGAGCCGGGATGGATCACTTCAAGACAAATTGAAGCAGCCAGGATTGCTATGACCAGAGCTATGAAAAGAGAAGGTCAGGTTTGGATCAGAATTTTTCCTGACAAACCTATTACTAAGAAGCCTGCTGAAGTAAGGATGGGTAAAGGTAAAGGAGCTCCTGAATATTGGGTAGCTACTGTTAAGCCAGGAACTATTCTTTTTGAAGCTGGTGGTGTTACTACTGAAGGTGCTAAAGAGGCCCTAAGGTTGGCTCAACAAAAGCTACCGCTTAAAACCAAGTTTGTAGTACGTAGAGATTACGTTGAAGCATAAAAAGTTATGAAGAATTCAGAAATAAAAGCACTAAGCTTCGATGAATTGAAGCAAAAGCTAGTAAGCGAACAAGAGGCTTACAGAAAATTGAAGTTTGCTCACGCTATTTCCCCAGTGGAGAATCCAATGAAAGTGAGAGAGACTCGTAAACTTATCGCGAGATTACAGACTGAGTTGAGAGCTAAAGAACTTGCTAAATAATATTAGAATGGAGTCAAGAAAATTAAGAAAAGAAAGAGTAGGACAGGTGGTCAGCAATAAAATGACTAAGTCAATTACTGTTGCAGTACACCGTAAAGAGAAGCATGCTATCTATGGTAAGTTTGTCAATAAAACTACCAAGTTTACGGCTCATGATGAAAAAAACGAGTGCACCATTGGTGACACCGTAAAAATTATGGAGACCCGTCCTTTGAGTAAGAGCAAGAGGTGGAGATTAGTTGAAATAATAGAAAAGGCTAAATAAGATGATACAGCAAGAGTCAAGATTAAATGTAGCTGATAACAGCGGTGCAAAGGAAGTTCTTTGTATTCGTGTTTTAGGCGGAACAGGAAAAAAGTACGCATCAGTAGGCGATAAAATAGTTGTATCGGTAAAATCAGCCCTTTCTTCAAGTAGTTTGAAAAAAGGAACGGTTTCAAGAGCTGTTGTGGTTAGAACAAAGAAAGAGGTTAGAAGAAAAGACGGTTCTTATATCAGATTTGAAGATAATGCTGCGGTGTTATTGTCAGCAACTGACGAACCAAGAGGCACTCGTATTTTCGGACCTGTTGCTAGAGAATTGCGTGAAAAACAATTCATGAAAATTGTTTCATTAGCGCCAGAAGTAATATAATAATGGAGAAGAAAATGAAGAAATTACATGTTAAAAAAGGAGACACCGTTAAGGTTATTTCCGGTAACTCTAAAGGAAAGACAGGATTGATTCTTGAATTAATTCCTGCAAAAAATAGAGCGGTTGTAGAAGGTGTAAACGTTATTACAAAACATGTGAAGCCATCAGCAACAAATCCTGAGGGAGGTATTAAAAAGACTGAAGCTGCCGTTCACATAAGTAATTTAATGCTTATTGATCCTGCTTCTGGTGACGCTACTCGTACAGGTAGAAAGCTTGATGAGAAGGGCAAATTGCAAAGATATTCTAAGAAAACTGGAGAAATTATTAACAATGGCTAATCCAAGATTAAAAGATAAATTTCAGAAAGAAATTATTCCAGCACTAAAGGAAAAATTTCAATACAGTTCTGTAATGCAGGTACCTAAGGTTACTAAGATATGCCTTAACAAAGGTGTAGGTGCAGCGGTAGCTGATAAGAAATTAGTTGACGTAGGTGTTGAGGAACTTACAACTATTACTGGTCAGAAAGCAGTAGCTACAATATCAAAAAAGGCGATATCTAACTTTAAGTTAAGAGAAGATATGCCAATTGGTGCAAAGGTGACCTTAAGAGGTGATAAAATGTACGAATTCTTAGATAGACTAATGGCAATTGCTTTACCTCGTGTAAGGGATTTCAAAGGAATTAGTGATAAGGGGTTTGATGGCCGTGGCAATTATACTTTAGGTGTTCAGGAGCAAATTATATTTCCTGAAATAAGCATTGAAAAAGTGAACAAGATCAATGGTATGGATATCACTTTCGTGACTTCTGCCAAAACTGATGAAGAAAGTTACGAATTGCTGAAGGCGTTTGGAATGCCTTTCGCAAACAAAAACTAATATATTATGGCAAGAACAGCTGTTAAAGCAAGAGAATTAAAGAGGGAAAAAATGGTAGCGAAATTTGCTGCTAAAAGAAAGGCCCTTAAAGAAGCAGGTGATTTTCAGGGACTTGATAAGTTACCTAGAAATTCTTCTCCTGTTAGATTACACAACCGTTGTAAGTTAACTGGAAGACCAAAAGGTTACATGCGTAAATTTGGTATTTCTAGGGTTACTTTCAGGGAAATGGCATCTGACGGAAAGATACCAGGAGTGACTAAGTCAAGCTGGTAATTAATACTTCTTTTATTTTTATTCAAAAAAATAGTTTGTATCTTTGCAGGCCGTTTTAAGGGGCGGCAAAGATATTTTAGAATATTTAAAGAAAATGACAGATCCAATCGCAGATTATTTAACCCGTTTGAGGAACGCTATCAAGGCCAAACATAAGGTGCTTGATATTCCGGCTTCTAACATCAAGAAAGAGCTAACTAAAGTTCTTCATGATAAGGGATACATCTTGAATTATAAGTTTGAAGAAACTGAGAATAATCAAGGTAATATCAAAATAGCATTAAAGTATAATGCTGATAATAACAAGCCGGCTATACTTAACCTTGAAAGGGTAAGTAAACCAGGTTTGAGAAAGTACACCAAGTCTGATTCTCTACCAAGAGTACTTAATGGATTAGGTGTTGCCATTTTATCTACTTCAAAAGGTGTGGTTACTGACAAAGAAGCCAGAGACATGCAAGTAGGTGGCGAAGTTTTGTGTTACGTATATTAATTAATAAGACATAATGTCAAGAATAGGGAAAAAACCAGTAGAGATTACCGCGGGGGTATCTTACACATTTGACCAGAAAAGTGGTCTGATGGTTGTTAAGGGGCCTAAGGGTGAACTATCTCAAGTAATAGACCCAGCTTTCAAATTGGTTGAAAATGAAGGCACGCTTACTATTGAGAGACCAACAGAGCAAAAAAGGCATAAAGCGCTTCATGGCCTTTATCGTTCTTTAATTGCCAATATGGTAGAAGGAGTAAGCCTCGGTTTTAAAAAACAACTTGAGTTAGTAGGTGTAGGTTATAAAGCAACCGCACAGAATAATGTACTAGAGCTTAGTTTAGGATATTCTCACAATATCTGGCTAGCTATACCTAAAGAGATTTCTGTTGTTGCAGAAACTGCGAAAGGCCAGAATCCAATTGTTACGCTAGAAGGATACGATAAACAGTTGATTGGACAAGTTGCGGCTAAGATTAAGTCGTTAAGAGAAGTTGAGCCTTACAAAGGTAAAGGTATTAGGTTCGTTGGGGAAGTTGTCAGACGTAAAGCTGGTAAGCAAGCTGCTAAATAATTAAGATAATGGCATTCAATAAGATAAAAAGAAGACTCAGAATTAAGAGAGGTATCCGAAACAAGCTTCAAGGTACGTCTAACAGACCAAGGCTTTCTGTATTCAAGAGTAACAAAGGAATATACGCTCAAATCATTGACGATAGCAACGGCCATACAATGACAGCTGCATCTAGTGCTGAGTTAGGAATAAAATTGAACATTGAATCATCCAAAGATGTGGGCAAGAAAATAGCTGAAAAAGCAAAGGCTGCCGGCATAGCTGAAGTTGTATTTGATAGAAGTGGTTATTTGTACCACGGTAAAATTAAGGCTTTGGCAGAAGGTGCCAGAGAAGGAGGTCTAAAATTTTAAAGCATTATGTCTCAAAGTAATATAAGATCGGTAAAAGCTAGCGAAATAGACCTTAAAGAAAAGGTTGTAGCCATTAAAAGGGTTGCGAAAGTAGTTAAAGGTGGTAGAAGGTTTAGTTTTTCTGCTATTGTAGTTGTTGGTGATGGAAATGGTGTAGTTGGTTATGGTTTGGGAAAAGCCAATGAAGTAACTGATGCGATAACTAAAGGAATTGACGATGCCAAGAAAAATTTGGTAAAGGTACCCGTAATAAAAGGTACAGTTCCTCATGAAGCAATTGGTAAATATAGCGGAGGTTTTGTTTTGTTGAAACCAGCCTCTCCTGGTACAGGTGTTATAGCAGGTGGTGCTATGCGTGCTGTATTAGAAAGTGCTGGAGTACATAATGTACTTGCTAAGTCAAAAGGATCATCAAACCCTCACAACGTGGTGAAAGCAACATTTGATGCTTTAACTAATATGAGAGATCCATTTACTGTCGCTAAAGACAGAGGTATAACATTGTCGAAAGTTTTTAACGGATAAGATTATGGCTAAGGTTAGAATTTCACAAGTAAGAAGCGTAATTGGAAGGCCTGAAAGGCAAAAACTTACAATTAAAGCTTTAGGATTAGGAAAAATAGATAAATCAGTTGAGGTTGAATTAACTCCTCAAATTAATGGTATGGTTAAAAAGGTTAGCCATTTAGTATCTGTAACTGAGATATAATTATGAAACTGAATACATTAAAACCAGCAGAAGGTTCTGTAAAGAATAGTAAGAGAATTGGCCGAGGCCAGGGAACTGGTAGAGGTGGTACTTCTACAAGGGGTCACAATGGTGCTCAGTCAAGATCTGGTTATAGCGCTAAAAAAGGATTTGAAGGCGGGCAAATGCCACTTCAGAGACGTGTGCCTAAATTTGGATTTACTAGCCCTAACAGAATTGAATACAAAGCAATCAATCTTGATTCCTTAGAAGTACTTATTGCGAAAACAAAAGCAAAAAGTGTAGACATGCAGTTCTTTATTGAGAACGGTGTAGCAGGAAAAAATGATGTTGTAAAGGTATTGGGTAACGGAGAATTCAAATCTAAAATTGAAGTTTCTGCCCACGCGTTTTCTGCAAGTGCATCGAAAGCAATTGAAGCAGCAGGAGGTAAAGTGATTAAGCTGTAATTATGAAGAAGTTTTTTACCACTATAAAGAATATTTTTTCGATTAAAGACCTGAGAATCAGGATCTTAAATACTATTGGTTTTCTAATTGTATTTAGATTAGGTTCTTACATAGTCCTACCAGGAGTTAATCCTGATTTGTTAGGAGACGGGGCGTCAGGTGGTATATTTGATTTATTAAATACATTTTTAGGAGGTTCATTTAGTAGAGCGTCAATATTTGCATTAGGTATTATGCCCTATATTTCGGCATCTATTGTAATACAATTGTTGACAGTAGCTGTACCGTATTTCCAAAAACTTCAAAAAGAAGGCGAATCAGGTAGAAATCGCCTCACACAAATTACGAGGGTTCTTACAATTGCCATTACTGCGGCTCAAGGTGGTAGTTACTTGGCAGTAACAATTCCCGCGGAAGCGATAATGTATTCTTCAGCATTCTTTCAAATATCTTCGATGATAGTGCTGGTAGCTGGTACCATGTTTTGTATGTGGTTAGGTGAAAGAATTACTGATAAAGGTATTGGTAATGGTATCTCCATGTTGATCATGATCGGTATCATATCAAGATTCCCTGGATCAATTTTGGGTGAAGCTATATCTAGAGGAATGAGTGGTGCGTTAATGTTCGTTTTAGAGATTGTAGCCTTATTCTTTGTAGTAATGGCAACAGTAATGCTAACACAAGCTTCCAGAAGGGTTCCTATTCAATATGCAAAGCAGGTAATTGGCAACAAATTATACGGTGGTAAAAGAGACTATATTCCTTTGAAGGTTAATGCCTCAGGAGTAATGCCAATTATATTTGCGCAAGCATTAATGTTTATACCATCGATGCTGGCGGGATTATGGAGAGATAGTGATATTGGAGCTTATATAGGAAGTACTTTTTCTGACCCATATAGCTGGCAATACAATCTTACTTTTGGACTTTTGATTTTAATATTTACATTTTTCTACACTGCTATCACTGTCAATCCTAACGATATGGCTGATAACTTGAAGAGAAATGGCGGATTTATACCAGGCATAAAACCAGGTAAGCAAACGTCTGAATTTTTAGATCAAATTTTAACTAAAATAACCTTACCAGGTTCTATATTCTTAGCGATAATCGCGATACTTCCTGCTTTCGTTGTGCAGGCGGGTGTTAGTGCAAGTTTCGCTCAGTTTTTTGGAGGAACGTCATTAATTATCATGGTAGGGGTAATAATAGATACATTGCAACAAATAGAAAGTTATTTGTTGATGAGACATTATGAAGGGATGATGAAATCCGGTAAGGTAAAAGGAAGGTCTCAAACTGCAGCTGCTTAGTTTATAATGATTCATTATAAGAATAGAGAGCAAGTAGAGATTATCAAAGAAAGTGCCTTAATATTAGGGAAGGCACATGGGGAGGTTGCTAAACATGTGAAGATTGGTGTTAAAACCAGTGAGCTTGACAGAATAGCAGAGGAGTTTATCAGAGATCATGGAGGTGTACCATCATTTAAGAATTATAATGGTTTTCCCTCATCGCTTTGTATCTCACTTAATGAGAATGTAGTTCACGGATTTCCAAGTGACTATGAACTGAAGGATGGAGACATTATTTCAGTTGACTGTGGGGTTTTTTATAAAGGCTACCATAGTGACTCAGCTTACACTTATCCAGTGGGTAATGTGAAAGAGGAGATTTTAGAATTATTGAAAGTGACAAAAGAGTCGCTTTATAAAGGTATTGAAAAGGCAGTTTGTGGGAATAGGATAGGAGATGTCGCTAATGCAATTCAAACTCATGTGGAAGCATTTGGGTATGGAGTGGTGAGAGAATTAGTTGGACATGGCGTAGGAGTTGATCTTCATGAAAGTCCCGAAGTACCAAATTATGGTAAGTCTGGAAAGGGACCGAAAATGAATGATGGACTCGTGATTGCTATAGAGCCGATGGTCAACTTGGGTACCAAGAATGTGGTACAGGAGGATGACGGTTGGACAATACGAACAGCAGATAGGCAACCATCAGCACATTATGAGCATATGGTGGCCATTTTTAAAGAAGGAACAGAGGTCTTAACGACCCATAAGTTTATAGAAGAGAATTTTAAATTTTAATATGGCTAAACAACAGTCGATTGAACAGGATGGAACGATCACCGAAGCACTTTCTAACGCTATGTTTAGAGTAGAGCTGGAAAATGGACATGAAGTGATTGCTCATATTTCTGGAAAAATGAGAATGAACTATATTAAAATTTTACCCGGTGATAAAGTGAAATTGGAAATGTCACCTTATGACTTAACAAAAGGACGAATTGTTTATCGATATAAATAAATGAAATGAAAGTTAAAGCGTCAGTAAAAAAACGTAGCGTTGATTGTAAAATCATTCGAAGAAATGGTAAGGTCTACGTTATTAACAAAAAGAATCCAAGGTTTAAACAAAGACAAGGCTAAGCTATGGCACGTATTGCAGGAGTAGATATACCAGATAACAAGAGAGGCGAGATCGCCCTTACCTATATTTTTGGTATAGGAAAAAGTACAGCACAAAACATCCTTACCCAGGCCGGTATTGATCCTAATAAAAAGGCTCAAGATTGGAATGATGAGGAATCTAATGCTATTAGAACTCTCATTACTGAGAATTTTAAGGTAGAAGGTGTGCTTAAGTCAGAAGTTCAGCTAAGTATTAAAAGACTTATGGACATTGGTTGTTACAGAGGGTTGAGACATCGTAAAGGGTTACCTGTACGTGGTCAACGAACTAAGAACAACTCAAGAACCAGAAAAGGAAAGAGAAAGACAGTGGCTAACAAGAAAAAGGCTACTAAATAATTAATAGTGTAAGCAGAAATGGCACAGAAAAGAAAAGATAAAGCAAAAAAACGTGTAGTAGCTGTTGAGGCTATTGGTCACGCTCATATTAAAGCTTCTTTCAACAATATTATCATTTCGATGACCAATACTTCTGGTCAGGTAATATCTTGGGCATCAGCTGGAAAGATGGGTTTCAAAGGCTCTAAGAAAAATACTCCTTACGCTGCTCAAATGGCAGCTCAGGATTGTGCTCAAAAGGCGCATGACCTTGGGTTGAGAAAAGTTGAAGTATTTGTAAAAGGACCTGGTGCAGGACGTGAGTCAGCTATTAGGACAATCCAAAATACAGGTATTGAAATTACAACGATTAAGGATGTGACTCCGCTACCACATAATGGTTGCAGACCTCCTAAAAGACGTAGAGTATAATTTATTTAAAGAAACAGTTAAGAAATGGCAAGATACAGAGGTCCGAAAGCGAAAATTGCTAGAAGATTTAATGAGCCAATATTTGGCCCAAGTAAGGCAGTAGCTAAAAAAAGCTACCCTCCGGGACAACATGGTAGAAGCAGAAGAAGAAAGCAGTCAGAATACGCCATCCAATTGATGGAAAAGCAAAAGGCTAAATACACTTATGGTGTATTGGAAAAGCAATTTGCTAACCTTTTTGACAAAGCGTCTAGAAAATCTGGTATTACTGGTGAAATATTGCTTCAATTATTGGAAGGCAGATTAGATAACACAGTATTTAGATTAGGTTTAGCACCTACTAGAAGGGCTGCACGTCAATTGGTACTTCATAAGCACATTACTGTTAATGGATCTATTGCCAATATTCCATCCTACGCATTAAAAATTGGTGACGTAATTGGTGTAAGAGAAAGATCAAAAACATTAGAATCTGTTACTGAAAGTTTAGCAGCTCATGGAGCCAAGAGATTTCCTTGGTTGGAGTGGGACGGTTCAGAGATGGCTGGGAAATTGGTATCTACTCCACAGAGAGATGAAATTCCTGAAAACATCAATGAGCAGTTGATCGTTGAACTTTACTCTAAGTAATCTTTATAAAATATTTATTAGTCCCGACTTGAGTCGGGACTATAACAATTAAAGCTAATAATAACTATGTCAATTTTAGCATTCCAAATGCCTGATAAAGTCGCCATGGAAAAGGCGGATGACTTTCACGGTTTATTCACTTTCAAACCTCTTGAAAGAGGGTACGGTGTAACAATAGGTAACGCACTAAGAAGAATATTGCTTTCTTCTCTTGAGGGATATGCCATTACTGGTATTAAGGTACCAGGCGTTCTTCATGAGTTTTCTACAATAGAAGGCGTGGTGGAAGATGTTTCCGAGATTATTTTAAACCTTAAAATGGTGAGGTTTAAGAAAATTGGTGATTCATTTGACAATAAAATCACTGTTTCTATCAAAAATCAGAAAGAGTTTAAAGCTGGTGATATAGCAAAGCATACAGCTGCTTTTGAGGTGTTAAACCCAGAACTAGTTATTTGCAATCTTGATGATTCAGTTGATTTCGAAATTGAAATTAATATTGAAAAAGGAAGAGGTTACTTACCAGCAGACGAAAATAAGCCTGCTGATCAAGTATTCGGTTATATTCCAATAGATGCCATCTTTACACCAATTAAAAATGTAAAGTATAGTGTTGAAAACACAAGGGTAGAACAAAAAACGGATTATGAGCAATTGGTTATCGATATCGAAACTGATGGTTCTATTCATCCTGAAAAAGCACTTGAAGGAGCTGCTCATATTTTAATACAACATTTTATGTTGTTCTCTGATAAGTCTATAGAACTTGAGACTGAAAGAGCTGGAGAAATTGAGCAAGTTGATGAAGAGATGCTTCACATGAGAAAGTTGTTGAAAACACAACTTAATGATCTTGATCTTTCTGTTAGAGCATACAACTGCCTTAAAGCTGCTGATGTAAAAACATTAGGTGACTTAGTAAGACTTGAGATCTCTGATATGATGAAGTTCAGAAACTTCGGTAAGAAATCATTGGCTGAATTGGAGCAACTAGTTCAAGACAAGAATCTTACTTTCGGTATGGACTTGTCAAAGTATAAACTTGATGAAGAATAATTGAAATGAGACACGGGAAAAAATTTAATCACTTAAGTAGAACAGCTCCGCACAGAGGTGCAATGCTTTCTAATATGGCGTCTTCATTGATCTTAAGTAAAAGAATAACAACAACTGTAGCTAAAGCTAAAGCTTTAAAGAAGTTTGTTGAACCAATTCTTACAAAGGCAAAAGATGATACGACTCATTCTAGAAGAATGGCATTCAGAGACCTTAATGATAAAGAAACTGTTAAAATTCTTTTTGATGAAGTAGCTACAAAAATTGGTGATAGACCAGGTGGATACACAAGAATTATCAAAACAGGAAATCGTTTAGGTGACAATGCAGATATGTGTATCATCGAATTGGTAGACTATAATGAGCTGTTGTTGAAAGATGCTGATGCTGGTAAGGCAAAAGCTACTACAAGAAGAAGTAGAAGAGGAAAATCATCTGGAGCTAAAGCTGAAACTAAAGAAGCTGTTGCTGAAACTAAGGTGGAAGAACCAAAGGCTGAGGCAGTTGTAGAAGAGGCAGACGTAGTAGAAGAAGTAGAGGCTAAAGTAGAAACTACAGAAGAAGCAAAAGCTCCTGAAGCGGAAGAAACTAAAGCTGATGAAGAAGATAAAAAAGAAGACACAGACAAGTAATTGCGTGGATTCGTAAAAAATAGAAGGGATTAGATTTATATCTAATCCCTTTTTTTATTTTTGCACCTAAAATTATTATTCAATGAAGATAAGTGTAAAGCAAAAGGCTTACTTGCTCCTAGAAGATGGCCTATTACTAGAAGGAGCAGCAATTGGTAAAATCGGGACAAAAGGTGGAGAAATTTGCTTTAACACTGGGATGACCGGTTATCAGGAAATTTACACTGACCCTTCGTATTATGGTCAAATCATTGTTAACACTACTTCTCATATTGGTAATTATGGTACCATTGAAGAGGAACAGGAATCCGAAACACCAAAAATAAGCGGATTGGTAGTGAACGATTTTTCTGAAATTCATAGTAGAAAAAGAGCCGATCAAAGCTTACAGAGTTATCTTGAAAAGCATGAAGTTGTTGGTATTTCTGAATTGGATACTAGAATGCTCGTACGCCATATCAGAAGTAAAGGAGCCATGAATGCAATTATTTCATCGGTACTTTCTCCAGATGAAATGAAGGCCGAATTAAAAAAAGTACCATCAATGGATGGATTGGAGCTTTCCTCGGTTGTTTGTGGCAAAGAAAGAAGATTTGTTGGTGATGTAACAGATAAAATAAGGGTAGCAGTTCTTGATCTTGGAATTAAGAATAGCATCTTAAAAAATTTAACTGATAGAGGCGTTTATTGTGAGGTATTTCCTGCCAAATCTTCTTTTGAAGAAATGAAGTCATTTAATCCAGATGGATTTTTTGTGTCCAATGGCCCTGGAGATCCAGCGGTTATGGGCTACGCTGTAGAAACGGTGAAAAAAATTCTTGCTGATGATACACCTCTATTTGGAATCTGTATGGGACATCAGTTACTAGCCATTGCTTGTGGAATAGGTACTTATAAAATGCATCACGGTCACAGAGGCTTGAACCACCCCGTTCTAAACTTAAATACGGGTAAAAGTGAAATAACTTCCCAGAATCATGGGTTTGTGGTTTCTGCGGACGACATTGAAAAATCTGATATAGTTGAGGTTACGCATAGGCACCTAAATGACCAGACGGTTGCGGGCTTAAAAGTAAAAGGCAAAAAGGCATTTTCGGTTCAATATCACCCCGAATCCTCACCAGGACCACATGATAGTAGATATTTGTTTGATGATTTTATTCAATTAATTAAAGATTTCAAAAATTAAATTATGAGTCTAATAGAGAGCATTTATGCGAGGCAAATCCTTGATTCAAGAGGTAACCCTACAGTAGAAGTTGATGTAATTACAGAAAACGGCATTTTAGGTAGAGCCGCAGTTCCTTCAGGTGCATCTACAGGTGAACACGAAGCTGTAGAATTGAGAGATGAGGATAATACAAAGTACTTGGGTAAAGGCGTACTCAAGGCTGTGGAAAATGTAAATAATGAGCTTGCAGAAGAGTTAATAGGCTTCTCAGTTTTTGAACAACGACTGATTGACAAAATAATGGTGGAAGCGGATGGCACACCTAACAAAGCTAACTTTGGCGCCAACGCCATTCTTGGAGTTTCTCTTGCGGTGGCTAAAGCAGCTGCAGCTGAATTGAACATGCCCTTGTACCGATATATTGGTGGAACTAATGCTTCTACGCTGCCCGTTCCGATGATGAACATAATCAATGGAGGATCACATTCTGATGCCCCTATTGCCTTTCAAGAGTTTATGATCAGACCTATAGGGGCACCTAACTTTAGTGAGGCAATAAGAATGGGTACGGAGGTTTTTCATCATTTGAAAGCTATTATTAAAGCTAAAGGACTAAGTACTTCTGTTGGTGATGAAGGAGGTTTTG
This sequence comes from Fulvivirga sp., assembly GCA_048268855.1. GTDB lineage: Bacteria > Bacteroidota > Bacteroidia > Cytophagales > Cyclobacteriaceae > Fulvivirga. Next base: position 25,647 of record JBLWUR010000008.1, on the reverse strand, counting down.
CCCCTAATTTTTCTGGTGGTACAGAAGAGGCATTGGAAAGCGTACTTGAGGCTATAAAAAAAGCAGGTTACAAAGCAGGGAAGGATATTACAATAGCCCTTGATTGTGCCGCTTCAGAATTTTATATTAATGACAAATACGATTACACCAAATTTGAGGGTAAAAAAGGAGCAATAAGATCTAAAAAGGAACAAGTAGAATACCTAGCCGGATTAGTGAAAAAGTATCCTATTGACTCAATAGAAGATGGATGTGATGAAAATGATTGGGAAGGGTGGCAAATGCTTACCGCTAAAATAGGTGATAAGTGCCAACTAGTGGGTGATGATCTATTTGTGACTAATGTTAAATTCCTAAAAAGAGGAATAGAAGAGAAAAGCGCCAATTCAATATTGATAAAAGTAAATCAAATTGGTACACTCACAGAAACGTTGGATGCCATTGAAATGGCTCATAAGGCGGGGTTTACCGCTGTAATATCTCATCGTTCTGGAGAGACAGAAGATGCCACCATTGCTGATATTGCCGTAGCTACCAATGCTGGACAAATAAAAACGGGTTCGGCATCAAGATCAGATAGAATGGCCAAGTACAACCAGCTTTTAAGAATTGAAGAGGAGCTTGGTGAAACAGCTTATTTTCCAACTAGAAAATAATTGATATTATTATAAAGATTCCTTCGTGCCTCGCAATAACCAATTAATGGAAATCGCGAGGTATGAAGCAATACTTAATTAGTTAATAGAGTATCTGCCTGATTGTGAAAATCTGGTAATTAATGTATATTCACTAATATTTTTTAAACTATTACCAATATGAAACTGCCGAAATTCACCCGGAACTTCTATTTTTTATTCAGTTTCTTTTTCCTCGTTTGGATGTTATTTATTGATACCAACGATTTTTATACACAATACAAACTCAATCAGAAACGTAAAAACCTTGAAGATCAAGTGGAGTACTATCAACAAAAAATAGTTGAGGTAAATCAAGATCGTGATGAACTTTTTAGTAGTGATAAGCGTCTAGAAAAGTATGCCCGCGAGAAATATTTGATGAAAAAGGAAACGGAAGATTTGTTTATTGTTGTTGAGGAATAAATGAAAAAGATTGTTGTATTTGCATTAGTGGTTATTTCTGCAAATCTGGCCATAGCGCAGAGTCCACAGGACATAAGTAAAGGTCGATTTATTGACAGGTTGTATGTAGGTGGTAATTTAGGAGCTCAATTTGGCTCTGTTACTTCTGTTGAAGTGTCTCCCTTGGTAGGCTACCGAATTACTAATGATTTTTCTGCAGGGTTGGGAATCACCTATATCTACTATAAATTCGATTTAGGCAATAACAACACTTTTGAGACTAATATATATGGGTATAAATTATTTGTACGCCATAATTTTTTGGAAAAATTCTATGCTACAACAGAATTTGAGAACCTAAGTCTTGAGTATTATAATCAAACCGATGGTAGTGTAAACAGAGAATGGATTCCAGGTTTATTTATTGGAGGGGGTTACTTTGAGCCAATTGGCCGAAATGCCGGATTTAACATAGCGGCATTATACAATGTAATTTATGACGATCAAAAATCACCCTATAACAGCCCCTTAGTTCTTAGGATTGGGTTTACGTTAGGCTTCTAGAGAAAAGACTGGGTCTCAATCCCATTATTCAATTATTTTTTTAAATCGTTCGTTCACTCGAAAGGGTGAGAGAAAAAAATGGCGTGGTGGTGTGTGACGGAGCAGTTGGGTTGGATATTTGCGGGTTGGAAGTAGCGCGAGATTTTTTCAAGGCTTTTTTGCTTCGTTTTTTTGCCTCAAAAAATGAAGGGATGAACAGGTTAAGGCTATAGCTAGAACAAGACTTGTGGTATAAATGATAACCATTTCCTGACACTTTTTGCATTCGCCCAAAAAGTGTCCAAAAACCCTTGCCAGAATAATCCTTCCTCCCACGAGGCCTACGCACGCCCGGTATTCTGGCGGTCAGCTCGCTTTGCTTCTTCGAAGCATTTTGGGTGGTAAGTAGATCGAAAGGTGGCTTTTGATGGATCATTATTTTTTGAAAACGTTCATTCATCTAGGAGGGCGAGGCGAAAAAATGGCGTGGTGGTGTGTGACGGAGCAGTTGGGTTGGATATTTGCAGGTTGGAAGTAGCGCGAGATTTTTTCAAGGCTTTTTTGCTTCGTTTTTTGGCCTCAAAAAATGAAGGTATGAATTAAAAAATGATATGGTTTTTCAAAGCAGAGGGGTAAGGGGGTTAATTTATAAGTTAATTATTTAAATTTATTCCCATTAATAATATATCAACACACCTTCATTCCGATAGTGGTGTGTTTACAACAACTCAATAATACCGTATCAAATTGACAATTAGAATTGAATAAAGAATGAATATATTGAAATCTAAAGTCAAAAAACTGATTGAGAATAAGGACTATTCTGGACTAAAGAAACTGCTATCAGACTATCCTAATCTCGCGAATAAAGGAATTACAATTCCGTTCGACTTATTATGTAGAGCAAAAGCACATCCACTGCACAGGATATGTGATGCGGTTTTTAACGGTAAAATCACAGACTATGAAGCCGTTAATCTTGCTAAAGTATTTTTGGAAAATGGAGCTAACATTGATGGTGACAAAATGAATAATGAAGGAACTCCTCTTTTGGCGGCAGCCAGCCTTCACGCAGAACATCTGGGAATATTCTATATTGATAATGGTGCAGACGTTCATTACACTTATAAAAATGATGGTGCTTCGGCTTTACATTGGGCAGCTTTTTGCGGACGGGACAAATTAGTGGAAAGGCTAATAAAAACTAATGCGGAAATTGACGAACTTGACAGATCGCATAAAAGTACCCCAATTGGCTGGGCAATTCATTCCTTGCAATCGAATGACATAGGAAATAATCACAACCAGTTGAATTGTATAAAATTACTATTAAAAAGTGGTGTAGATACAAAAAAGCTGGATAAAAAGAAATACGATTATTTACTCTCGTTGTCTAAAGATGACCTTGAATTACTAAATTTACTAACCTGAAAAATTAGAGTACGTTTTTATCACCGTATATAAGCTATGGTATGATCAGACCTCACTTGGATAATTTCGAGGATTTTCCACAGCCTGTTTTTAGCAGGAATAGCATGTATCGAGACACATAACAGCATGTAAAAACCGTGGTCTAAGTAAAGTCAAATCTCAATCCCAAATTTCTTTGCAAGCTCGTTCAAATCAGCGACAACTTTTTCATTCACAGGAATCCCTTTTTTCATTCTCTCCATTTCAGCTTCTCGTTCTGGATCGCCAGGGATTAACACTTTTTTTCCTTCTACTGCTTTAGTTTCCCTAAACCTAGAAATCCAATTATCCATATGATTTTTAAACTCATCAGCCTGCCTGAAAGCATCTATACGCATAGCACCTACAAAATGACCTAGCCCTTCCCCTACAGGATTTTCTGGTAAAGGCAAAAAACTTACAAAAGGCGGTGCCCAAGGCCCATAGTTGGCACCTGAAAATACAGCAGAAAAAATATCTACAATAGATCCCAGAGCATAACCCTTATGACTTCCATGCTCACGGTCACCACCGAGTGGCAATAATGCTCCGCCATCCTTGAGTTCATTGGCATTAGTAGATGGTGAACCATCTTTTTCTTGGATCCAACCCAATGGAGCATCTTCTCCCTTGCGTTGTAGTATCTCTAGTTTACCATTGGCTGCAGTAGTGGTTGCCAAATCAGCTACGAAAGGAGGTTGTTTGCCAGCTGGGATAGACACGGCTATAGGGTTGGTACCCAACATACGTTCAGTTGCAAAAGTGGGTGCGACTAATGGGCTAGCATTGGTCATGGCAATGCCAATCATATCTTTATCCAGTCCCATCATGGCGTGATATCCTGCAATACCAAAATGATTGGAGTTTTTTACACTCACCCAACCTGTACCTACTAGCTCCGCCTTTTTCATGGCAATTTCCATGGCTTTAGGCGCTACCACCAAACCTAGTCCAGCATCACCATCTACAACGGCTGTACTGGGGGTTTCATGGACAATGGTAATGTTTGGTGTTGGATTGATTCGTTTATTTTCCCACAGCCTTACATACCCTATCAATCGAGCTACTCCGTGAGAGTCAATCCCGCGTAAATCAGCTTTGAGCAAAACAGAAGCTGCTAGTTCTGCATCAGCTGCAGGACAACCCATTTTAGTAAATATATTTTTAGTAAAATTCTTTAGCCTGTCAAAAGTAAAAGTTTGATCCATAATTAGATTTCGTTTTTAAGCACTTCTGCCAACACCCCTTCTTTCAACGCATAGGTTGAAACCCTAAGGTAGTCAAATTGATGTCTGGACAGAATGTAATGTATAAGTGCAGAAGCAACCACAATCATGTCTACCCGCATTTCTATCATGCCGGGCATTTGAAGACGCTCGCTTCTATTTTTTTGAATTAATTCCCGATGTATTTCATAAAAAGCTTCCAAAGTTAAAGGTATCTCTGCTTCCGACTCAGCCTTTTTAGTCCCTTTTTTATAACAATATATATCACTTAGAGTATCAAATGTACCAGAAGCTCCTACTAACGTACTTGGACTCCATTTATCAAGGGCCTCAAAAAGAGCCATTAGATTATTGCGAAGATAATCGTTCAACTGACTTAATTCTTTAGGATCCATTGGATCGGCATTGTGGAATAAGTCCAAAAGTCGCTGAGCCCCTATTTCGAAACTTTGTTTCCAATAAACCTTATTACTTGATCCAATAATAAATTCAACACTTCCACCACCGATGTCCATCACTAATGCTGGTTCAAAACCAATATCTATAGCGCTACTCACTCCTTTAAAAATCAACTCAGCTTCCCGGTCTCCAGATATAATATTTATTTTGATATTTGTCTTTTGATCAATCAAATCCCGAAGTTCTCCGCCATTGGCTGCATTGCGAAAAGCACTAGTGGCGAATCCGTAAATATTATTAACGGAATGATTCTTAATTACTTCGTTAAAATAGGTAATTGTTTTTATTGCTCTTTCAATGGCTGCTGGTTGAATTATGCGCTGATTGATCCCGTCTTCCCCAATTTTAACAGGAAGTTTTTCTTTAGTTAGAATATTGGCTGTACCATTTTCAATTGAAACGATCATCAAATGAAAAGTATTAGTACCACAATCAATTATCGCTATTTTTTCTACCACTGCGATGTAATTTTGCGCAATATACCAATTCAATTATTTAAAATTAGTATCAACTTAATTGCATTCCTTTTTATTTATCTTTGGCACTTTAGCAAATTATTAAGACATGCCTGAGAAGCCTAAAAAGCAGGTTTATACCTTGCCTACGAAAGAAGAAAAATACGCACTACTAGAAAGGAAAAATGAAGAGGCTCTATTAGGAGGTGGAGCAGCCAGAGTAGCGTCACAACATAAAAAAGGTAAATTAACAGCTCGTGAACGGGTTCATCTTTTATTGGATGAAGGTTCTTTTGAGGAGATTGGAAAATTTGTGATGCACCGATGTAAAGATTTCGGTCTTGACAAAGAGTATTATCTCGGTGATGGAGTAGTAACCGGATATGGTACTGTTCATGGCCGACTTGTTTATGTGTTTTCACAAGACTTTACCGTTTTTGGTGGATCACTTTCAGAAACTCATGCAGAGAAAATCGTAAAAATCATGGACCTGGCCATGCAGAATGGAGCTCCATTAATAGGGCTGAATGATTCGGGTGGGGCGAGAATTCAAGAAGGTGTAGTATCACTTGGAGGGTACGCTGATATATTTTATAGAAATACACTTGCCTCGGGCGTTATACCACAATTATCTGGAATTATGGGTCCGTGTGCTGGTGGAGCAGTATATTCACCAGCCATTACTGATTTTATTCTAATGGTTGAAAACACCTCCTACATGTTTGTTACTGGTCCAAATGTAGTAAAAACAGTAACCCAGGAGAATGTAACAGCTGAAGAATTGGGTGGAGCCAGTACACATAGTACTAAAAGCGGAGTAACTCATTTTTCATGTGCCAACGAAGTAGAATGCATAAATAACATAAAGGAATTATTAAGTTTTATGCCTCAGAACTGTGAAGAAGAGGCACCAATGGTTCCTTATGAAATGCAGGAGGATGAAACAGTAGAAAAACTAAATAATATAATTCCTGATAATCCTAACCAGCCTTATGATATGAGGGAGGTTATTGAAGGGATTGTAGATGCTGATTCATTTTTAGAAGTCCACAAGAATTTTGCAGATAATATTGTAGTAGGTTTTGCACGATTGGCAGGTAGAAGTATAGGGATTGTTGGGAACCAGCCAGCATCATTAGCAGGTGTGTTGGATATTGATGCAAGTACTAAGGGAGCAAGGTTTGTTAGATTTTGTGATTGCTTTAATATCCCTTTGTTGGTGCTTGAAGATGTCCCCGGGTTTCTGCCAGGTACAGATCAAGAATGGAATGCCATTATCACCAACGGAGCTAAATTATTATATGCATTTAGTGAGGCTACCGTTCCTCGAATAACAGTGATTACCCGTAAAGCTTATGGTGGAGCATATGATGTAATGAACTCTAAGCATATTGGTGCTGACATGAATTACGCCTGGCCCACAGCAGAAATTGCGGTAATGGGTGCAAAAGGTGCTGCGGAAATTATTTTCAAGAAGGAAATAGCTGAAGCTGAAGACGCAGAAGTAAAACTTCAAGAAAAAGTAGATGAGTATACTAAAAAGTTCGCTAATCCTTATCGGGCAGCTCATAGAGGTTATATCGATGAGGTAATAACCCCTGATAATACTAGAATTAAATTAATCAAAGCCTTCAAAATGCTTGAAAATAAAGTGGCGTCATTACCTAAAAAGAAACACGGAAATATTCCACTATAATTGTCAAAAGTCAAACCTTAACATGAATAAAAAAAGTAAGAGCTTTCTTGAAAAATACCTAAATAACTCATCTCCAACTGGATTTGAAAAATCTGGCCAAGAAATCTGGCTGGATTACATAGGTCCTTACATTGATGAGTATTTTACAGATACTTATGGAACTGTTGTGGGAGTTGTAAACCCCAAAGCGGAGTATAAAGTAGTCATTGAAGCTCACGCTGACGAAATATCTTGGTTTGTAAATTATATCACAGATGATGGATATATCTATGTAAGAAGGAATGGGGGTTCAGACCATCAAATAGCTCCATCAAAAAGAGTCAATATTTTTACAAAAAAAGGAATTGTCAAAGGCATTTTTGGTTGGCCTGCAATACATGTACGGAATTCAAAAACGGAAGAACAACCCTCATTAAAAAATATCTTTGTTGATGTAGGTTGCACCACCAAAGACGAAGTGGAGAAGTTGGGGGTACATGTTGGCTGTGTAATGACATTCGATGATGAATTGATAGAGCTAAACAAGAAGTTTCTTGTAGGTCGTGCACTTGATAATCGAATGGGAGGGTTTATGATTGCGGAAGTGGCGAGATTACTTTTTGAAAATAAGGATAAATTGGATTTTGGTTTATATATTGTGAATTCGGTGCAGGAAGAGGTTGGTCTAAGAGGGGCACAGATGATAGCTGAAAGGATTAAACCAAATTTAGCTATAGTAACAGATGTATGCCATGAGACTACTTCTCCAATGTATAATAAAATTGAAAGTGGTCATCAAAAAGCAGGTAGTGGCCCAGTTTTAACTTATGGCCCAGCGGTTCATAATAATGTATTAAACATGGTCATTGATGTTGCAGAAAAGAGAAAAATACCTTTTCAACGAGCTGCTGCTTCAAGGGCTACTGGTACTGATACTGATGCTTTTGCTTATTCAAATCAAGGGGTGGCCTCAGTTTTAATAAGCTTACCTTTAAAATACATGCATACAACGGTCGAAACAGTACACGTAGATGATGTTGATAATGTGATAAAATTAATAAATTCATTTCTATTAGAATTGAAAAATGGGCATGATTTTAGTTATCTGAAATAAAACCTTAGTTAAATTGCTAATTAACTTACATACAGCTATTTGCAATCGTAGAATGAATGAGAGTTTTGTAGTTTTGCGTTTAGTCTTTTAAATTTATTATTAGGATGAAATCAATAAGAATCAGTTTTTTACTAGTCTTTTCCGTATTGTTTTTTAACAATACATTACATGCTCAAAGTCGTGCAGAACATGAGCTTCACTCCATGATGATATATAACTTTCTGAAGTATATACAATGGCCAGGAGATAAAAACTCAGGAGATTTTGTAATAGGTGTTCTTAAGGATGATGATGTTTACAATACATTAAATACTTGGTATGGCAACAAAGAACGTGGAGGGAAGAAATTTATAATTAAAAAATTCAATTCAGCCTCAGAAATTACTGATTGCCAATTGTTGTACGTTGGTTCAAGTGCCAGCAATCAGTTTGATGAAGTGTTAGCCAAAATACAGTCAAATGCCACACTTACAGTATCTAATCGAAGAGGCTTAGGAGAAAAAGGAAGTTGTATTAATTTTAAGGTAGTTGATGGAAGATTGAAGTTTGAACTTAATCAAGCGGCAATGGATAATGCAGGACTGAAAACCTCGAGTCAATTAGCAGCGATGGCTATTTTGATATAGAGAATAAAAATTACTATAAATTAGAAGGCCACCTATTTAGGTGGCCTTTCTTGTTTTACATTTATAAACGATGTTTATTTTGTAGTTTATTGGAGATTATCTCCTAATTTCATTACTAGCGATAATTAATATTATGGATATAGCCAACGCCAATTCCGAACGTCTGGCTCATTTTACAATAGAAAGTGCCCCCATTGCCATATATTGGGTGAATTCGCATGCCCAAATAACTCATGTCAATAAAGCGGCTTGCAGTATGCTGGGTTACACCAATAAAGAACTTGTCGGTAGTAAAGTGCCTGAAATAAATCCGGAATTTTCTATTAAAGGTTTCAAACTGCATTTTGAAGAACTTGTTGAAAAAGAAAAGTTGGTTCTTGAGACTACTCAACTAACAAAAGACGGCAAGGAAATTCCTGTTGAAATCATCTCTTATATTATAGATTTCGAAGGGAATAAATTCGCATGCTCTTTTATTACCGATATAAGCTCCAAAAGGCAAATGGAACAGGAAATCCATTTGAACCATGAAAGGTGGAAGCTGGGTTTAGAAATACTAAATGAGGGAGTTTGGGATTGGGATATTAATACTGGCAAAACAGTTTTTAGCCAGCAGTTTGCAGATAATCTAGGTTACCAGCAAAAAGAACTTCTTTATATCCTCGATAGATTGGAAGAGATCATTCACCCCGATGACATTGACAAATATAGAATAAGGTTACAGGATCATTTGAAAGGGCTGACTGATAAATACGAGTCCGAGCACAGATTGAAGCTGAAATCAGGCGAATATAGATGGTTTAAAGACCGAGGTATTGTATTGTCTAGAAACGATAAAGGAAAGGCAACAAGAATGATAGGCAGCAGCCTAGACATCACAGAAAGACTCGAGGCTGAAAACAGAAATAAAAAGATTCATAAGGAATTTGTAGAACAATCAAAGCAGGCACTTGCTTACAGTCAGGTAAAATTTCAAAATATTCTTAAATTTTCAAATGATGCCATTATTGTTCTTGAATCGAAAGGACAGACCATAGCTGAGGCAAATGCAAAAACAGCTGAACTCCTTGGTGTGAGTGAACAGGAATTGATAGGAGATAAAATATCAACTTTTTTACCAGGTCAGCAGGAAATGATAGATGAATTGCTCAATGCTGTTATGAAGAATAAAAAGGGGCTTACAGACCATCTTATTTTTAGCAACAGCAGAGGTGAGACTATGGCGGCTGAAGTATCAGCTTCATATTTTTCAATGGATCAAGAAGAAGGAATATTTGTTATAATTCAGCTCATTTCTGAGGAAAAACATGTAGAGAAAACGCTCAGTCAGATGCTAGAAGGTGCGATTTCTAAATCTCACACGGATTTTATTCCAAGTTTCATAGAACAAACAGCTTCTGTATTAAATGTAAGATGCGTGGGCATCTCTCAAATATTAGATCATAATCAGGAGGAAATAGAAGTCATTTCCGTTTGGGATAAAGGTCATTTTACAGCCCCATTTCGGATAAAGGTAGATGGAGTGCCTAGCAAAAGGGTATTTAAAGAAGGTCTGACATATTATAAGGAAGGAGTGGCATCAATGTTTCCAAATGACAGCTTTCTTCAAAAGATAAAAGGCGAGGGTTATTTGGGGGTACCTGTTCATGATTCTGTAAAAAGATTAATTGGACATTTTTTTGTAATCGATGATAAACCTATGGAAAAGAGGCCTTGGGTAGAATCATTACTTAAGATTAGCGCCAATCGAATAGGGTTGGAACTGGAAAGAAAAAGAATAGAAAGTGAATTAAAAGTTCGACTTGAACTGGAAGGGTTGGTGTCAGATATCTCGTCCAGATTTATCAACACGAGTGCAACAAATCTTCCTGAAAGTATTGACTGGGCACTTTCGAAAATAGGCCAGTATGTTAAAGCTGATAGAAGCTATATTTTTAAATTAAGTGATGATGGCGAGTCTGCTTCTACCACGCATGAATGGGTGGCCGAAAACATAACTTCGTTGAAATCTGATTTTCAAGACGTGCTGCGCAAAGATTATCCATGGCCATTTGAGTTGTTGGATAGTAAGAAATTATTGCTTATTCCGGATATAGATGATACCGATGAAGATATAGCGTCCTTCAAAGAGGTTTTCAATCTTCATGGTATAAAATCTATGCTCAATGTACCCATGGTCGTACAAAATAGAACCTATGGGTTTCTTGGATTTGACTCTGAAAAAACTAAGAATTGGTCAATCAATGATATAGTGTTACTGAAATTGGTGGCTGAGGTAATCATCAATACTATTGAAAGGGTAAATTTTGAAACTAGCCTTAAACAAATGAATGACAGCCTCGAAAAACAGGTTAAGGACAGAACCATTGAGCTTTCGAAGACCAATAATGAGTTACAGGATGCACTAGAAGAGGTAGAGAATTTAAAGGATAAGTTAGAGGCGGAAAATATTTATTTGAAGGAAGAAATTGAATCTGGAGATAATTTTGAAAATATAATTAGCCAGGATAAAGAATTCAAGAAAGTATTAATTGAGATGGAACATGTGGCAAAAACCTCATCCACTGTACTTATACTTGGCGAAACTGGTACCGGTAAGGAAGTAATCTCAAAGGCTATTCATAATTTGAGTTTGAGAAAGGACAAGCCTTTAATTAAGATAAATTGTGCTGCACTGCCGGCAACATTAATTGAAAGCGAGTTGTTTGGATATGAAAAAGGTGCCTTCACAGGAGCAACGGGAACGAAACAAGGACGATTTGAATTGGCGAATGGGGGAACACTTTTCCTGGATGAAGTGGGTGAAATGCCATTGGAACTTCAACCCAAGTTACTTCGTGCATTGCAAGAAGGGGAATTTGAAAGGTTAGGAGGTACTAAAACCATTAAAGTTGATGTAAGGTTAATTGCGGCAACTAACAAAGACCTAGGGAAGGCTGTGGAAGAAGGTACGTTCCGGTCTGACCTCTATTATAGATTAAATGTCTTTCCTATTAATGTGCCACCGCTTCGAAACAGGAAAGATGACATTAGACTTTTAGTAAATCATTTTGTACAAAAGTATAATTTGAAGCTTGGTAAACAGATCAATAAAATACCACAAAGTATTATCAATCAATTAGAAAAATATAACTGGCCCGGTAATGTCCGAGAATTGGAGAATATAATAGAAAGAGCACTAATAATTAGCCCCTCAAATCAGCTTAAGCTTGGGGACTGGTTTATGACTAATCAAAAACCTTTGCCTTCAGAGGAGAAGTTTGAAAGTTTGAATAAGGTAGAGCGAAACTATATAATTAAAGTACTTCAGAAAACAAACTGGAAAATAAGTGGAGAAAACGGAGCAGCACATATCCTGGGTCTTAAACCTACAACTCTCGAAAGCCGAATGAAAAAATTAGAAATTCAGCGCCCATAATTCACGATATATTGGGAATTCACGATATATTGGGAATAAATCTAATTTACAAAACCTCTGTAGTTATCTAAAAAAGGCCAATTAACGCCTATATAGGCGGTTTTTACAATTATATATTTTTGGCACTCCGTTTGTAAGCCCAGTGGTATTGTCCAAAAAGTTTATTAACAATTTATAACATGAAAAAAATTATTTCAAGCTTAGCATTAACATTAGCAATGTTCGTTTCTTTTGTCGGTACAGCAGGTAATGAGCGTTCAATTTATGAGATCCATTCAATGATGATTTACAATTTTGTAAAGTATATTCAGTGGCCGGATTATGATCCTTCTCAAGATTTCGTGATAGGAGTTATAGGTGAAGATGAAGTTTACAATACCTTAAAGACATGGTATGATGGTAAATTGAGAGGTGATAAGAAATTTGCAGTTAAGAAATTCGAATCTGTGGCTGACATATCAAAATGCCATATCATTTACATTGGTAAAGATCAAGGAAAATCATTCGATGTTATTAATTCTAAAGTAAAATCCTTTTCAGCGTTAACTATTACTGATTATCCAGGTTTAGGTGTTAAGGGGAGCGCTATTAATTTTAAAACTGTAAACAACAAGTTAGCTTTTGAGTTAAATCAAAAAACTATCGACCAATCTAACTTGAAAGTTAGTGGCCAGTTGGCAGCAATGGCAATACTTATTTAGTCAAAAATCTAATCTAAAGTAATAAATCAACGGAATGGTTGGATTTAAAAATGATTTTGATTTTTGCGATTTAAATGAATTTGGAGCGGGGGATATTGAAGGTGAAATGTTTAAATCTATAGTTGAAAAGTCAAATGACATAATACTAATTACTGGAGCGGATTATACAATAAAGTATATCACACATTCGGTTATTAAGGTATTAGGAATGATGCCAGAAATGGCAATAGGCAAAAGTTTGTTTGAATTTATTGATCCAGCTAAGGAAACATCTCTGAAAAGGTTTGTAGAAAATAATACAGGTTCATCAGAAGATAAATTCACTGAAATCTGTATTCATTCAAAAAATAACAGAACTGTTTACTTTGATGTTACAATTTCAAATCTACTTAGCAATGAGGAAGTTAGTGGGCTGGTTATAAACCTCCATGATATTACTGACAGAAAGCTAGCAGAAGAAAAATTGCTTAAAGCCAATAACGAGTTGGATCAATTTATTTACAAGACATCGCATGATTTAAGGGCACCATTGCTATCTGCATTAGGTCTTGTAGAGTTGGCAGAAATAGATCCTGAAAAAGGCAAACATGATTATTTAAAGATGATCAAAAGTAGTCTTGTTCAACTTGATAACTTCATTGAGGATATAAACAGCTTTTATCGAAACGAAAAGCTGGCGGTGAGAAGTGAGCTAATAAATCTGGAAGATATAATAAAAGGTGAATTTAGTCAACTCACTAATTTTCATAACTCGGAACATATTGAAATTGACTATTCACTAAACAGAATTTCTGATTTGTATTCAGATTCTGTAAGAATTAAAACAATAATAACAAACGTAATTTCCAACGCTTTAAAATACAGTGATAAGACGAAATCGAATCAATTTATTGATATGAAAGTGCAGGTTACGCCTGACGAATGTGTGATTAAAGTGGAAGATAATGGTATCGGAATCAGACAGCAATACCTGTCTAATATCTTCGATATCTTTTACAGAGCAGATGAGAATGCTAAAGGTTCTGGTTTGGGCTTGTACATAGTAAAAGATACAGTTGATAAACTTGGTGGACAAATTCAGGTGCAGTCTGAGTATGGTAAAGGGACAACCTTTACCATAACGATACCTAATTTTTTAAACGCAAAAATTCCTACAACGGGAGTTTTACTTTTGAATAATTAATTTTTTATTTCTACTGCCTATTATAGTTTTGTCCAATGGCGGTAAGAATATTTTTTGACCAAATGGGGTTTGAGGTAGGGGTGCCTCAAATACCCATACGGGTCATTTCACTCGTCCCTTCCCAAACGGAACTTCTTTTTGATCTTGGTTTTGAAAGCAACATCGTTGGTTTAACTAAGTTTTGTGTCCATCCAGCCAATAAAGTGAAAAAGGTGGAGGTAATCGGAGGAACAAAAAAATTCAATTTCAATATTATTGATCAACTTAAACCAGATTTGATCATTGGTAACAAGGAGGAAAATTATAAGGAAGGAATAGACCAATTGAAGAAAAAATATCCTGTGTGGATGAGTGATATCTCCAATTTGTTTGATTCTCTTGAAATGATAAGTGAAATAGGCCGCCTTATTAATTGTGAAAGGAAAGCAAATATTCTTCGTACAAACATTGAACAATCTTTTAAGAAATTACCCAACTATAAAGCACTCACTGTACTTTATTTAATTTGGAACGATCCCATAATGGTTGCAGGTAAGGATACTTTTATAGATGAAATTCTCAAAAAAGCAGGTTTTGTCAATGCCATACCTCATGATCGATATCCTAAAGTCACTTCTAAAGAAATTAAGGAATTAGATCCTGATATTATATTACTTTCATCGGAGCCATTTCCATTCAGCGAAAAACATTTGAGAAAATTTCAGCAGGAGTATAAAAACACTCAGGTGTACATTGTAGATGGTGAAATGTTCTCATGGTATGGTAGTCGGTTATTGAAATCAGCGGGTTACATTCATCAACTTCGAACTAAAGTTATTCCAACTAAAGCTAGATCTTCCCAAAATTCAGGATAGGATTTATTAACTACTTCAGGGTCTTCAATACGGACATCCATATGCATGGAAAGTGGTGCGAATGCCATGGCCATCCTGTGATCATCGTAGGTGTTTATGTGCACTTCTGAAGGAATATTATTTGTGGGTTCCACAGTCCAACAGCCGTCACCTTGTATTAACTCTGCTCCTATTTTTTTTAATTCGTGTTGAAGTGCGCTAATTCTATCAGTTTCTTTTATTCTTAAGCTCTCTAAACCAGTCATCTTTATTTGAATGCCTTTGACAGCACAGATAACGGCCACAGTTTGAGCCAGATCAGGAGATGCGGTAAAATCAAAAGAAAACTCTTTCACAAAAGTTGTCTTGCTTAATACAGCACCTTTATCATTAAATGTGGTGTCTACACCTAAAGATTTCATCAATTCCACTAAAATACAATCACCTTGAATGGACGGTAATCTAAGCCCCTCGATTGTAACGGAAGAACTGCTGCTTAATGCAACAAAAGAATACCAATAACTAGCTGCTGACCAGTCAGGCTCAATAATATATTCACGACCTTTATACGTTTGTGGTCGAATGTCTATTGTTTGATTTATGAATGTAACATTTACTCCAAATGAAGTCATTACCGATGCGGTCATTTCTAAATAGGGCTTACTTCCTATTTTGCCTTCTAGATTTATAATTAATCCATTTTTTAGAAGTGGAGCGATCATCATTATAGCAGAAATGTATTGACTACTTACATCTCCTTTAATTGATAAGCTTTTCAAGTGTTTATCGCTAAAGCCTTTAATGGCTATAGGTGGGTAATTTTCATTTTCTAGATAATCAATCTTTCCTCCGATTGTACGTAATGCTTCAACCAATATTCCTATTGGTCTTTGTTTCATTCTACTTGATCCTGTAAGGGTTTTGCTATGGCCATTAATCGTATAAAAGGCCGTGAGAAATCGCATAGTAGTTCCAGCATCAATCACATCCAACACGTTTTCAGTACTTTTTAATAGTCTCAACATAGTCTGTGTATCCCTTGCGTTGGATATATTAGATAACATTGAGTTGCCTTGGCACAAAGCTTCAATCACCAATGCACGATTAGAGATGCTCTTTGATGCAGGAAGTCTAATGGTTAGATTTTGAAAATCATTTTCCCTTTTTATAAAGATATTATTCTGAGTCACTAAAAATTTAAATTATGTCAAGAACAATTATAGCTTATATTTCGTTTATAACCATATTGGCATAGTTTGTGTCATTAGTTGGAAAAATAAAAAAATGAAAACAGGGAAAACGTTGGTCTTATTACTAGGAGTTGCTACAGGAGCTATTGTTACGGCAATGACCGTTGGCAGAACCGGTAAAAGAGCAAGGAGCTTATTTGCAAAGAAGATGTCGCACGTTGAAAATGCCAAAGGCATAAATCAATATGATGACTCCGATATCAATTATGTTTGATTATAGTACTTTAAAGCTTCAGAAATATCTTCGTCATTGATATGACAATCCCAATCCGCAGTACCAATGCCATTGAGTAACGCGGCCAATATCTTGTTTCCTTTATTTTTTTTGTCCTGTTGGATATTTTGCATAATGACCTCCAAACCTGAGTCAGCGATTTTAATTTTTGTGTAAATCGAATTGATAAAGTCTGTAATCTGCTGCAATTGTTCTTTACTGATCATCTCTTTTCTGTAGGATAGGTAACTCTCACAAATCATTCCGATGGCTATGGCCTCACCATGTAAAAGTGGGGAAGGTGATGATAAATAATAACTTTCAATACCATGACCTATGGTATGGCCAAAGTTTAATGTTTTTCTTAATCCTTTTTCCCTAGGGTCATTTTTAACTACAGCTTTTTTTATGTCTATAGAGTGCTTTACCAGCGAGGGCCAATTCATTGTATCCCAATTTGATTTTAAGAGTTTTGTCCAAGCTTTGTGATCAGCAATCAGATGGTGCTTTACAATTTCAGCAAAACCAGATTTCAACTCGGAATCGGGAAGTGTTTTTAGAAAAATGGTATCAATTATAACTAAGTCTGGTTCACTAAAAATACCAACCTGATTCTTGAATCCGTTAAAATCCACTCCTAATTTTCCGCCAATACTTGCATCAACCTGAGCTAATAGTGTAGTGGGAATGTTGATGAAATCTATGCCTCTTTTAAATGTACGTGCACAAAACCCCCCAAGATCGCCAATCACACCACCACCAAGATTGATCATTAACCCATTTCTATCAAACTGATTATCAGTAAGTCCTTGCCATATTTCAATACAAGTAGAAATCGTTTTTTGATCTTCACCAGATTCAATGATCATCAAATCATGTTCTGGAAGATTATTTAATAATGGATAGCAATGTTTTAATGTATTTTCATCCACCAAAATGGCTATTTGAGTATACTCTTTCGAATCTAAAAATGAATGTAAAGTTTCATTTACATTTGTGGTGTAGTCTATTTTATTCACTCGGATAATTTGTGGCCCTTAGAAATTGTTGTTTGTTTCTTGATAGATTCTGCATGAATCAATTTATAAATATCTTCAATGAATTCACTATTGAGATTGACCTCTTTACCCCACATTCCTCTCGATTTTATAATTTCGTTCCAACGATCCAATTGGAGTATTGCAACATTATTCTCCTTTTTATAAAGGCCAATTTCTTCAACAATGTCCATTCTATTTCTAATCACATCAATTAATTCGTGGTCACTTTCATCTATTTTGTTTCTTAGCTGTTCAAGCTTTGACATGAATAAGACATTGTCCGAAGTAGCAGATCTAATTTGTAAAACCTCTAACAACTCCTTTAACCTAGCCGGAGTTATTTGTTGTTTTGCATCACTCCAAGCATTATCAGGATCAGGGTGTACCTCAATCATTAAACCATCATAATTTAGATCAAGTGCTTTTTGCGAGATATCCTCTATAAGATCACGTGTCCCTCCAATATGGCTAGGGTCACCAATCATTGGAATATCAGGAAATGCTCTTTTTAAGTCAATAGGTATATGCCAGAGGGGTTCATTTCTGTATTTTGTTTTCCTATGTGACGAAAACCCTCGATGAATGGCTCCTAATTTTGTTATTCCCACATTTGCTATCCTTTCACAGGCACCAATCCACAGAGCTAAATCAGGGTTTATTGGGTTTTTAATTAAAATGGGCTTATCTACACCTTTTAAAGCATCCGCAATCTCCTGTACAGTAAATGGGTTGACAGTAGTTCGAGCACCAATCCACAACACGTCAATGTCATGCTTTAAAGCTAACTCAACATGCTGTGCGGTTGCCACCTCAATTGCAAATTGAATATCGATCTCTTTTTTAATATTTTGAATCCATTCTAGTGCGGGTATTCCAATACCTTCAAATGTATTAGGCCTAGTTCTTGGTTTCCAAACACCAGCCCTCACGACTTTTATTCCTTGAGCCGCAATGGCTTTTACTGAAGTCATCAGTTGTTCCTCAGTCTCTGCACTACATGGGCCTGCTATTATAACATGACCTTTTTTTTCAGCCCATAACGATTCTATTTTCTCTTTCATTTCAACACAATTTAGGATAACTACCCAACCACTTTATTTCTTTATGCTTCTTAAATATTTTATCCACGTTTTCATCTAAATAGTGCCCCTCGAACTCCAATAAAAATTGATAGTTAAAGGTTTTGCCGACTTTTGCGGGGTAGCTTTCTATTTTTGTTAAATTAATATCTGCTTGATAGAAATTTTGGAGAAATTTTGCCAAACTACCGGGTTCTGCAGACAATTTGGCTATGATAGTAGTTTTATCATTTCCACTTTGGTGGTTTTTAAAATCATCAGATATAATTAAAAAACGAGTGTAATTATTAGCACTATCTTCAATATTGTCAAACAGTGTCGGCAGATTATACATTTTTGCCGCTATGTTAGAGCAAATTGCAGCGCTAGTCACGTCTTCACTGGCCAATAGAGCCGCTCGACTCGTTGAATCAACAGGAACCAATTCAATGTTTTCATCGAAATAGTTATCAATAAACTCTCGACATTGCCCAAATGCGATATCTTTTGAATAAATCTTTTTAATAGAACCTACGCTGTCATTTACAGAGCAAAAAGTAAAATGGATAGGCATTGGAATTTCAGCGACTATATTTATATCAAGGTTGCTTAGTAGATTTACTGTGTCTGTGACAATTCCCTCCTGATTATTTTCTACTGGAACCATCCCAAATCTAACCCTACCAGTTGCTACCGATTCAAACACACTTCGTATAGTTTTTAAGGCTATATATTCACTCATTGCACCAAATCGACTCTCAGCAGCCTGATGAGTGAAACTTCCTTCAGGGCCTAAAAAGGCCACTTTTTCTGGCAATTCGATGTTCCTGCTTACAGCAAATATCTCTAAAAAAATAGCTTCAATAGCTTTGGCATTTAACCTGCCTGTACTTAGTTCGGATAAGCGACTCAGAATAGCTTGCTCACGTTCGGGTCTATAGACAGCGGTTTTTGAAGTCTTTTTAAGATCACCAACGGCCTTTACTATTTCCATCCTTTCATTCAGCAAAACGAGTAGCTGATGATCAATAGAATCAATTTTTATTCTGGCCTGCTCTAGTGATAATTCTTTTTCCATAAGCATTTAAAGATATTAAATTAAAACAAATCAGGTCATTATAGGTTATTTTATATCTTTGATATTGTTTTAAAATACATCTATGCAGCTGAAATCGAACGTTACTTTTGAAGATACTTCTATTGCCTTTGAAGCCAAGTCGGATAGGGCCTTAAAAAAGGCAAATATTTTGTTTACTATAGTTAATAATCCAATAATGTCGAGCCTTTCTACAGGCTCGGTAAAATTAGCATTGGCCCTTCGACTACCTATTAAATGGATAATTAAAAATACCGTATTCGAGCATTTTTGCGGAGGTGAGACTATTGCAAAAAGTAAAACTACAATAGACGAGCTTGGGAAATATAATATTGGGACAATACTCGATTATTCTGTGGAGGGGGAAAATGACGAAGATTCGTTCGATGAAACAAGGGATGAAATAATTCGAACGATAGAAGAGGCTGTTAAATCTACTGATATCCCATTTAGTGTTTTTAAAACTACTGGATTGGCTAGTAGTGATTTATTAATAAAAATACAAGAAGGAAAAAGCTTAAATCAAAAGGAGGTAGCTGCTTTTGAGAAGATTAGGGACAGGGTGGATGCAATATGTAGAAAAGCATTTGAAAGTGATGTGCCAATATTAATTGATGCTGAGGAAACATGGCTACAAGAACCTATTGATAATTTGGTTTATCAAATGATGAAAAAGTACAATCAAGAAAAATGTATAGTTTACAATACTTATCAACTTTATAGAACAGATGCTTTGCCTAATTTAAAAAAGGCATTTCAGGATGCAGAAGCCAATGGTTATTTCTTTGGCGTGAAGTTGGTAAGAGGCGCATATATGGAAAAAGAGCGGGAACGAGCTGAGGAAATGGGCTACCCGAGCCCCATACAACCTGATAAGAAGGCTACTGATGAAAATTTTAATAACACCCTTACCTTCTGTATGGAGAACAACCACAGGATTAGAGTAGTATGTGGTTCACATAATGAATACAGTAATTATTATCTGGCCTCATTAATGGAAAAGCAAGGCTTAAAAAATGATGATAAAAGATTTTGGTTTGCTCAATTGTATGGGATGAGCGATAGCATATCATTTAATATGGCAAAGGCAGGTTACAATGTTGCAAAGTATGTGCCCTATGGTCCAGTAAAATCTGTCATGCCTTATTTGTTGCGTAGAGCTAGTGAAAATACTTCTGTAGCTGGACAAAGTAGCCGGGAGCTTTCACAGATTAGAAAAGAGCTAAAAAGACGGAAATCACTTCTCTAAAATCACAAATTCCACCCGCCTATTTTTCTCCCGTCCAGATTCCTGAATATTGGATTCTATAGGTTTTGTTTCACCAAAGCCAAATGAGCTCAATCTTTTTTCTTTAATTCCATTTTCCAATAGATATAGTAAAACCGCTCTGGCACGATCTTCAGATAATTTTTGGTTATAATCTTCTTTACCTATCGAGCAAGTGTGACCATCTAGTTCAATTTTCACCTTTTTGTTTTCTTTGAGGAATTCAACAACATTATCGAGTTGAGGTTTGGATTCACTACGTAATGTTGCTTTGTCAAAATCAAAATAGATGTTATTTAAAGACACCCGTTGCCCTACTTCAATAGGACTGAGGAGAATATCACGTTTTATACTATCACTTTCATATACCGCAAACAAATCAACCGGTTCATGTTCAACGGTAACAAAATTTTCCTTTTTTGCATCTATTTCATAAACTATGCCTATAGGCAAAACAAAACTATAAAAACCATCAACTAGGGTTGTTTGTTGGCTAATAATATAATTACCACCCGTATTGTATAAAGTAAGTTCAGCATTTGATATGGGCTCCAACGTATTGCTATTTAGTACGTGTCCATAAAGTGTTACAACTGGCTCTGGCAGATACATTGCAGGTAGTTCAATTCGATATATATCGGCATCAGTACCAGTACCCGTTGTGTAATATGCATACTTGGAGTCGTATGCCAAATGGAAGAAAATTTGATCATTTGCATCATTTAAAGTAGGCCCCAGATTTTCTGGTTTTGACCAGTTGGTCCAGGTATCATCTAGCCGATGTGATACAAATATGTCACTCCCGCCAAATCCCAAATGCCCCTTTGAGGAAAAATAGAGGGTTTTGCCATCAGGAGCTAAGAAGGGAGAGGATTCTTCGTCTGAAGTATTGACAACACTTCCTAAGTTTTTTGGAGTTGACCAGTTTTGATTTTCCTGAATAAAGCTCACATATAAGTCCCTGTTTCCGTAAGTATCTCTCCTCTGTACCGACATAAGTATGGCCCGCTGATCCTGACTTAAGAAATAATTGGCATAGGGCGAATAATTTTCTCTATTTTCAATATCAATACTTTTAATTTTGGAAACGGTACTATCCAGAATATAAGCAATAGACAATCCTTCATACATTTTTTTCTTTTTGTATTGATTGCCCAGTAATAGAACATAACCTGTTTTGTAGGGAACTATTGAAGAAATAAAATTCGGCCCTTCATTGTTCAACGGAGCGCCAATATTATAGGCTTTTTGCCACTCGCCATTCTTGTCTTTTTTAGCGTACCAAATATCTTCCAAATCCTTTTTTCCACCAACATTTTCTGGATCCTGAACTCTACTAAAAAACATCGCTTGGGCATCTGGTGTAATAAGAGGTTTTAAGTCTTTGTATGGGCTATTGATGTTATCACTCAACTTCTCAGGCTTAACTTCGGCATATACCCCTTTAGCGAATTTAATATCTATTTTTATAGGAATGTCAGAGTCAGAAATGGCAATTGCATCTATACCATTAAACCCAGGAACTTTTGCCCCATTAATAACTACTTTAACGGCCACAACTTTATACGGGGTTTCCTCCATAAAGATATTTAGAAGACGACCATTGATGGGAATAGGTCTAGGCTTGAAAACGTTGATTAAATATTCATTGCCATCGATATCGTAAGCATATACTTTTGAAATGGCCGTAGGGTTTAATGCCTCTGCAATGGCGATTTGTTTAATATTTAATGGCTCCTCAAAGCCAACTTTTATAAAATCTTCTGTGTCATCTTTTTTAGGTGTCCAAGCACGTGTAGATCCCTTACTTCCAGGATATATGTTAGGTTCTCCTAAAGCTTGCATGGCTTTATAGGAATCGTCTCCTATTTGCATCATATGTCTTGGAACTCTCCATTCTGACGAAACTTCAAGTATTTCTGAAGCCCATAGAATCTTTTGTGCACTCGCGAGGCTGGACACAAAACAGAAGATAATTAGGATAATGAATCTCATAGGTCAATAACGAGATTTGGCTGGCGCTTTATTTGCAAACCGATAAGACAAATTAATTTCATAAGTACCTATTCCTCTATCGTTATATCTAAGTGACGAAGTATTCCAATCATAACTAAAAGCCACCTTGAAAAGGGCGGTCTCAATTTCTGTAAGAAAAATGAAAGAATCTTGAACCCTGTACCATCCACCTAATCTTGCAATGGCGAACTTAATGTTACCTTGGGAATAGGTGGTGACTCTATAACTCAAGTAAGTACCGATATTGTTCTGATAGCTATCGTCTTGAAATGCTGTAAGTAAATTAGCGGAAATGGTTGCTTTTTTTGCAACGTTAAAAACAATTCCCCCATGATATTTATAAAGTAAGGGTAATTGCTGGTTATCTTGTTCCAAAAGTGATTCATTGGGATTGTTTAGATGCGATACACTAAAACCCGAATTTGCACTATTGATCAGTTTAGATTGATTTTGGATAGGAGTATACCACCAAAATGCACCAGCATTGATGTCTATAAAGGTTGCACCTTGAAAATTACTTGCCTCTGAAGCTGTTATGGTGGAGTTGAAACCAACATATGGATCATATTGTTCTCCCCATTGTAAGCCGTCTGGATCAATTCTCTTGTTTATTAATCCTAACTGCAAACCAAAAGTGATTAAATTGACATATTTTCTATCTAGTGGAAGATTGTAAGCGGCTGTTCCATTAACTCCAGTAGTTTTGAAGTTATTATTTTCTCCAGCCACATCTTTATATACAGATAGGCCAAATGCCCCAATGTGCCCTAAAGGTTTTGTGTGTTTTGACTTATAAAAAGGCAAAATGGCTGAAAATTGACTGGTTGTATAGGGAAATTGAAGAGTTTGCCACTGAGAACGGTGTCCGAAACTGACGGTAAAATCTTCTTCTATCCCGGCCAATGCAGGATTAAGATATAATGTATTATTGAAAAACTGAGAAAATACAGCATCTTGTGCTTTCAATTGTATTGAATGCAGACCACAAAACAGCGTACTTACAATAAATAACTTGAGTCTACAATGGTTCATTTTACTTTACCAATGTTACCGTTCCAGTTTTTTCAAATGTTTTTCCATTATTAAACTTTCCACGCAGTGTATAAGTGAATACATTATTTTCCTTTTCATTATTATTAGTCAATCCATTCCAACCTTCTGAAAGCGCTTTTGTCAAATTACTAGTATGGTACACTGGCTGCCCCCAACGATTATATACATAAAATTCAAATCCATCTGGAGAAAGATCCTCCCCATATACTTTAAGTACATTATTTTCTGAATTAGAAGAATTGGGACTAAATACATTAGGAACAAATAAGTTTTGATTATCAATTACAGCTACATTCCTGAATTGTGTATCTGTACATGCTCCATTAGTAGCGGTTAAACTAATTTGATAATTGCCAATATTAGGATAAGCGTATAATTCAGTGCTATTAGAAGCTCCATTACCATCACCGAAATCCCAACTATAGGAAGTTGCATTTAAGTCAGTAGCAGAGAATGTATAATCAACATTGGAGATCAAATTGCCATCAGTTGTCTCTGGAATAATTGTAAATGCAGCACTGACTCCAATAAAATTAGTTGAGGCACTGAATTCATAATTAGAACATCCATTGAATACCGATAGGATAAATTGCACGTCATTTTCTTCTTCTACAGCTACGTACTTAGCAATTTTGCTATTAGCATTCATAAGATTGCCAGAACCAGTTGTCACCCAATTGAAAAAATTATTTCCTTCTTCAATATCATTGTTTAGAACTACTTCCGTCCCGACACAATTATTTGCATCTAGATAAATTTGTCCTACAGGGGCAGGATATCCTGCAATAGTTGCTACTCCTGTTCCTGTTCCATTGCAATTAGCATCCATTACAGATACTATGGTATAATCACCTTTTGTGCCAGAGGTAAAAGTAATTGTTGGATTACTCGTTGTAGTTGAGACTTGATTATTTCCTATTTGATAAACTACTATCCATGGTGCTTGACCTGTCAGGTCAATTTGCACAGTAGCTCTATTTTTCCCGCAAACAATACCGCCACCGGAAATTACCGCGGTTGGTTTTTCAATTGTTGTTACAGTGGCAGTACCAGATACTGTCCCAGTACAAAGCTGATCACTTACACTTAATAGCTCAAACGTTCCAGAGGGGGCTTCAAACGTATATATATTTGTTGTTGAAGTCACTTGGGTTGTATTCACACCATCAGAATATTCGATATTCCAAGGGCCGCTTCCCGTCAATGCAATTGAGATTAACGCAGGTTCACCTTCGCAAACTACTTCACCAGTGAAAATAAAGGCCGTTGGAGAAGCACCTGTTGTTATTGTTGCTGATCCTTGAACTGCTCCATTACAATTGACATCATTGACACTAAGTAATGTGTATGATCCACTTGCGGCTTCAATGGTACTTTCGTTATTAACCAAATTAAGGCTTGTAGTATTTGTACCATCAGTATATTGCACATCCCATGGCCCAGAGCCGGTTAATGAAATATTAAATGTTCCTAACTGACCTGCACAAATTTCTGAATCTCCGGATATTGTTGCCACTGGCTGTTCAAATAACTCTACAATTGCCTGTCCATTAACCGTACCATTACAATTTACATCGGATACACTCACTAAGGAGTAACTACCAGCCGTAGCTTCAAATGAGTGACTATAGTCATCCACAACGACCTCAGTATTTGTTATTCCATCAGAATATATGACGGTAAATGGACTAGTACCGGTAAATACAATACTTAATGAAGCTGAACTTTGACCACATATACTTTGACTACCAGATAGAGTAGCAGTAGGCAACTCAGCTGGAGAAAGAGTAACCTGTCCTTCTACGGTACCCTGACAGTTGGCGTCAGATACTGATACCAAGCTATAAGTACCTGCAGGAGCATCGAAGCCATAAGTATTACCATCAACGACT
>JBLWUR010000007.1:0-176861 GCA_048268855.1 Fulvivirga sp. | reverse complement strand
TATTCCTGGGCGTTATATAGTTTACCTCTGCTGATGTTGATTTAATTAAATATATCATCGTTACGTTTAATACAATAACGATAATCAGATTATCTTTAAATAATCCTATGGCACTAAGCTAAAGGGGTGTTGGGAAGCATAGCTATTACAGAATGAAAATTAAACTTACAATCTTATTCAGCCTTTTGTGTTTATTGACATTTGCACAGGAAACTTTTGAATCTGCATTAATACCTTCCAAAGACGGTGCAGTAATTACATATACAAGTGATAAACATGCATTCACTGTAACACTCAAATCAGATAGTATCCAACCCTCTGAACAACCTAATTTTTTAACAATTGATGGATGGATATTGCAATCCTTTATTTTAGGATTTGATAACCCAAATGGAAAAGACATGTCAATTGAGGAGAATGCCAAAGGAGCTTTATCTCAGTATGTCATGTATGAGCTAGACTATTTTAAAGAACAGCTAAAACTTGAAATTGAACCCAAGCTTGAATGGGGAAACATGAAAGGACTCAACTTTTATTTCTGGTATTTTGACACACCTCCTGAACTCGAAACTCTTCAAGGACAACTTTTCTTAACAACAATGTGCTTCAACCAATTTCTCAACCTAAATATTCCACTAGAGAAGGGTAAGAGCTTTGAGGAAGCAAAGTCATACTTGATGAACATCGGAAAAAACATTACCCTTCATGACCATCCTCTAGACTTTCAAACAATGTATAACGAGCTAAACAAATAACGCTTCCCAACATGGGCTAGCAGCGCATATGCTTCAGTGCTTTGCTGGTAATTGATTGCAAATCGCCCATTCATTCTGTGTTTACATTCTTGGCTCTATGCGGTAGGTCTTCCTTGGTTGACTTGCAGTGCGCAGAGCCCTTCCCGATAGTTATCGGGAGGCGGGATAGACGCAGAAAGGTCTTTGCCAAAGTCGGTGCAACTTGGCTCAAAATACAGAATTCATTACTTTGCGTGCAAATCAGTCTGGGTAGCATACGCGTGCTAGCCAGGCGTTGAACACAATTCATCTAGAAATGAGGAATATCTTAATTGTATTAATTATCCTATATCCACTCATAGGCAGTGGACAATCTGCAAAAGACAAGGACAAAGCAGAACAGTTGGGTATCAAGGCTATAGGAATCATGGATGAGGGCAATTTTAATAAGGCAGTAACATTATTGCTAAAAGCCCAAAAGCTTGATCCTGCCAGATTTGATTATCCATATGAAATTGGTTATGCGCTTTATCAATCTAAACTATATGAACAGACCATAGATTGGTTGAAACCACTTATGGAGCATCCTGATGCATCTGATGTACTTTATCAATTACTGGGGAATGCCTATGATGAGATGGAATATCGAGACAGTGCTATTTGGAGCTATCAAAGAGGTATAGATAAATATCCAAAAAGCGGTAAACTATATTTAGAATCAGGAATAGTTGAATATAGGCGAAAAGATTATGACCGAGCAATTTATTACTGGGAAGAAGGCATCAATGCAGAGCCAAATTTCTCCTCTAACTATTTTTGGCTGGGTAGGACTCTTTCGGATTCAAATTTAAAAATATGGAGCTTGATGTATGGCGAAATTTTCATGCTACTTGAACCTAGCACTCATAGAACTCAAGAAATGAGCGAAATACTTTACAATGTATATAACAACTCCATAGAATTTGAATCTGACTCAACTGCAAGTGTATCACTTAATAAAAAAGTAGTTATAATGGCGGACGAATTTAAAAAAGACCCAAACATACCGTTTGAGTTATCCTTTGAAGTTCTTTTTACGTTGGCCTGTACACCAGATTCAACTAGAACAAATAAGGAGTTAGATATTTATACATTTTCACAAATTCGTCAGAGCTTTATTAGAAGTTGGAATGAGAGAAAATTTGAATCAAACACATTATTTGACTTTCATAACAAGCTGATAGAAAACAATGTGTTTGAAGCTTACAACTATTGGCTACTAATGATGGGAGACGTTGAAAACTATAAAATATGGTTTTATAATAATAACGAGACTTTTGAAAAGTTTAGCACTTATTTTAATAATAACAGACCGCAATTCAATAGTGAAAACATTGTGATAAGACAATAAACTGTGTGCAGCATTTGCTATAATTTATAGGGGTATTTGTTGGGGTAGAATTATAGCATGACAATTACATTGCATCGTTTACAAACAAAAATTGACAAGACGCATTCAATCAATCCATGGGCTCAAATCCAATCAATCTAATCTTTAGGTTTATTCTTGAATTAGGTGCTTTGACTGCCGTAGGAGTTTGGGGATGGCATCAAAGTGAGGGGTTATTTAGATTTGCATTAGCTATTGGCCTACCCATTATATTAGCTACTATTTGGGGTGTTTTTGCAGTACCTGATGACCCTAGTCGTTCCGGAGCAGCACCAGTTATCGTTTCAGGAATTGTTCGTCTCGCAATTGAATTAGCCATTTTTTCGTTGGCCGTTTGGGTCATTCAAGACGGAGGTTCAATAAAATTAAGTTGGCTTTTTGGAATATTAGTGGCCCTTCACTATTTCATTTCTTGGGATAGGATGATATGGTTAATAAGGCATTAGAATGAAAACTGTTGCCAACAAGGACTCACAAACTAGTATTATTTAATCCCATGAAATGCAGGTGCCTTTATTTCCTAAACTGCTAGATTGTAGATATTAATCAAGTCATATCAGGTATCTTATTAGCAGTGTAATAACACTTCAAGAGGGTGGTGATTGGATATCCCGTATTGCGGAGTAAATTTAAATTTTGATTTAACCTATACTAATCTTCAGCCTTATTTAAGATTTATCAATTTTTCTTAATTAATTAACTTCTAACTTAAATTATTTTTCTAATTCTTAATTAGTGATTACATGAACATACTTTACAAGTTAAAGGCACATCATTTACACTTT
The DNA here is from genome assembly GCA_048268855.1 of Fulvivirga sp. Classification (GTDB taxonomy): domain Bacteria; phylum Bacteroidota; class Bacteroidia; order Cytophagales; family Cyclobacteriaceae; genus Fulvivirga. The sequence continues at coordinate 173,913 of JBLWUR010000007.1, read as the reverse complement.
AAGCAGTGATTAGTAAAAAAAATCCATCACCCGGATAGCCAGATGATGGATTTTAAATAAGTAGCACCTATTTTATTTAGGATCAAGAATATTGGTTATCCGTACGATACAGTCATCAAGATGATACTTGGTCATTGTATCAGAAGGCCGAGCCCTGACAATCTGGGCTTTTAGCGTTTTCAATTCACCCCGTACCACAGGTCGAATGTCAGATACACTTACATTGACAGGCGTGCCAGAAGATGCTCTGGAGCTTCCGCTGGAAGATTGATCTTTCATCAAATATTCCATCCTTTCTATGTATGCCCGCTGAAGGTTTCTTCTATAGGGGTCAATGGTTTTGCTGGTTCTCAATTCAGACCAAATTCCATTACGCATATCAGCAAACATCTCAAGTGGCGTGTAGGTTTTTCTACCCAATACTGCTTCCGCTTCTATCAATCTTGCTATACGTCCTGGTTCTAATACTTGATCAAGTGTTCTAGTCTGGAGCTCACGAACCCGGTCAACCATGCCTGCATGTTCAATCTTTTTCAAAACACTTTCATCAAGCATCCATGTGGGTGTAGCAAAAGTTTCTTTTTGCAAATAATTCATGGCCTGCTTTTGTGTGGTTTTTGGAACTACCGTGTAAACATTGCCAGCCTGATCATAACTTTTATAATTTTCATATACTCCACCAATATTAGATTTTACATGTCCATTGTAACGGCTCCATTGACCCAACACATTACCATACAATTCTTCAAGATCATCATAGTTTTTGCCTTCCTCACTTGACCACTCTATCAAATTAGGAACAATTCTTTTTAAGTTAGCCACCCCATAGGTACTGGCCTTCATGGCGTCATTACCAAGGTCCTCGGTTTGTGCTCGAGGATCATATAGATTTCTGGCTTGTCGGCCATAAAAATAAATGGGGTTGTCTGCTTTGTCTACAATCCACTTGTTTAAAGTGGCCTTTTCATCATCTGGAGTTTTGGCCTCTGGTATCCACCTATAGCCCCAATCTACAATGTATTTATCATATGTACCGATTTTTGGCATTAGAGCAACCCCTTCATCTCCGGGCTGGGCGACATAATTAAAACGAGCATAATCCATTATCGAAGGGGCTGTTCCCATCTTTTTGGTAAAAGTGGCAGATCGTAGTGAATCAACTGGGTAAGCAAAGCTGGCGCCCATGTTATGTGGGAGGCCCAGCGTATGGCCCACTTCATGCGATGAGACAAATCGAATAAGTTCACCCATTACCTCATCCTTAAACTTTACACTTCGAGCCTCTGGATTAATGGCGGCTGTCTGCACAAAATACCAGTTGCGCAATAAGTTCATCACATTATGATACCAGCCAATATGACTCTCTAAAATTTCTCCTGTTCGCGGATCTGAGATGTGTGGTCCGTAGGCATTTTGCACATCAGAAGCAAAGTAGCGGATAACAGAGTAACGTGAATCTTCAGTACTCCACTCCGGATCCTCCTCTTTTGTCGGTGCTCTTTTGGCAACGATGGCGTTCTTAAAGCCTGCCGCTTCAAATGCAACTTGCCAATCTTCTACCCCTTTTATCAAATAGGGCACCCATTTCTCAGGCGTAGCAGGATCGATGTAATAGACAATTTGCTTAACCGGCTCCACTAACTCACCACGCTTATAGGCTTCAGGATCTTTTGGCTCTAGTCTCCAGCGTGCGATGTAAGCACGTTGGGTTGCCTTTTGTTCATCCATGCCAAAGTCCGTTTGGCGAATGCCAAAATAACCAGCACGTTGATCCATCAAACGAGGCATCATCGGCTTTTCGGGTAACAAGATCATTGAATTATTAATCTCTAGAGATACAGAACCCACATCAGAATTTGATGGAGCATCCCCAGCTTTGTAGGTAATTACATTTCTTGCCTCAATATTGGTTGGATAACTACGAATCGATTCAATAAAAGAACGATCACTATCTATAGAGCTTATTTTATATTGCTTTCTCCTTCTGTCATCTAAGCCAAAAGCCGGTACATCTTTGGTAAACAATGGGGTGGCCTCAATTACAACCGATGAATCTTTACCAAAAGTCATTATATCAAAACCATATAGGATGGGCTCAAAATTGGAGTTCTTGACCGAAACTGCAATCGGTAAAGAATCATTAGCTACATTATTATAAGAAACAACTCGGAGATAGACTTTCAGGTCCTTTCTTTCCCATCTTAATACTTGTTCATTGATCTCTTCACCACCGTACCCAATTTTATCGGCTGTTTTAGCCACTCGGGTTACATTCAATAATTCTTTGCCCAACATTGCCGTTGGTATCTCATAAAAGTACTTGTCATCTATTTTATGCACTTTAAAAAGCCCATCATCAGTAACGGCCTTGTCGGTAATGACCTTTTCATAGGGTTGTGGACCACCCTTCTTTTCATCTTTTTTTTCGACAGGAGTAGCCTCTGTGTTGTCCTTTTTACGCTTCTTTTTTTGCGCCATTGCCGGACCAAAAACTAACATCAAGGTCAGCAATAAAATTGTATATCGTTTTACCATAGGAGTGATTTTTTGGATCGAAAATAATCTATAGGAGCTTATAGTATACCAGTTATCTTATTAGCGGTGCATATACTTTGCAAGAGGGCAGGGATTGGATGTTCTACCAAAAATCCCTTTACCATAAGCAACCTTTCATGAGGTTTTCACATCTACGTCAAAAGAACTGTAAACTAAAAAAGGAAAATGTTAGAGAATCCAAAAGTTAATATTAAAATCAAACTTGCTGCATTGTGGACTTCCGTGCTGTTTTGCTATGTATATGGCGACTATTTTGAATTATATGTGCCGGAAAAAGTAGATGGTCTACTAACTGGTGCAAATATGTTGGATAGTCCCACCAAACTGCTGATAGCCTCAATAATACTGGCCTTTCCCGCGGTAATGATTGCTTTTTCCATTCTGTTACCTCCAAAAATAAATCGTTTTTTGAACGTGTTCTTTGGAATTCTCTATTCACTAATGATGCTATTTATAGGCATCAATTCTATAACTCCTTGGTACAGTTTTTATGTATTCCTGGCATTTTTAGAAAGTGTGATTACCATTTCAATTGTATGGTTCGCCTGGAACTGGCCAAAAAAAACAGCCTTATAAATTAAAATATATGACTCCTATAAATAAAACTGCCCGGACTGCCGGTCTAGTGTACCTGATTCTAGTTGTTAGTGGAATAATTAATCTTATGTATATTCCTTCTCAATTGATAGTGTGGGGAAATGCATCACTAACTTTCGATAACATAACAAATTCCGAAATGTTGTTTCGCTGGGGTATCGTGAGCGGAATAATCACTTTTTTGGCCTTTTTGTTATTACCCTTAATTCTATACAAGCTGTTACATAAAGTGAATGAAGGTTATGCGAAACTGATGGTCATTTTTGCCCTGGTAAGCATACCTATTTCATTTAATATTATCCTCAATAAATTTTCTGTCTTAACCTTAATCGAGAAGGGTGAGTATTTGCAAATGATGGGAAAAACTGAACTACAAACTCAAATGATGATGCATCTTGATGCTTATAATAACGGCATTGAACTTTCACAAATATTCTGGGGACTTTGGTTATTCCCATTTGGGTATTTAGTGTATAAATCAGGGTTTCTCCCCAAGGTTTTAGGGGTGTTTTTAATGGCTGGTTGCTTTGGATATTTAATAACCTTTTTTGGAGGCTTTTTAGATCAAGATTTCAATAAAACTGTTTTATCTGATATTGTGGGTATCCCCGCTTCTGTTGGTGAAATCGGAATCTGTTTGTGGCTTTTAATAATGGGGACAAATAAGCTAACAGGCAGAAAGACTGAGTAATAGTGGAAATTCATGAATCGTCCACTATAGGAGATTGGGATGGTTTTTTAACTATGTGATTGGTTCTTATATATCTAGACAAGGACCTTCGTAAAATGGTAATGTAGTAAATTAAAAAAGCCTCACCGATTTGTCGGTGAGGCTTTTATTAACTCGCTTTTAAAAGTTTATTTTGTTTTAATTTTAACGTCCTGATTTCTTTCTTTTCCATATCAAACCAGGCACATTCCACTAAGTAAGAGCTTTTGTCTTTAATGTAATTCAAGACTTCCATCACTTTCCCATCTCCACTATTCCTTACCCGCTCCCCTTTCTTAAAGCGTCTTTTCATAGGCTTAATTCACTTTTTTTAATTCAAAGATCTTGTAGTATTTAAGTATACGAAGAAATTCTATTTTCGACCTAAAAATGAATGTTTATTTTTCAAAATTTATTATCATTTTTTAAACTCCCAGACCATAATAATAGGTGCCTGAGCCGTTTCCATAAATCCCTTCTAATAGTACTCCTCCTTCTTTCTTATCCAGTATTCTTTCCACGTCCTCCCTACTATTTACATTCTGGCCATCAATTTTGGTAATAATAAAGCCCTCACGCATGTCTGTATATTTTTTGATTTTACCAGGATGTAGAGACTTTACTAATACACCGGATTCGATACCTAGCTTTTTGAGGGTTTTGCTGTCCAGTTCTTCAAGATCAGCGCCAAGTACAGCTAACTTCTTGATATTCTTCTTTTCAATTATTTCTGTATTTCCCTCACGGTTTTTCAATAACACTTCGTAATCGATTTCTTTACCATTACGGTTTACTTTCAAATTCACCTTATCACCAGGTCGTTTACTGCCTACATAGCCAATCAAATTGGCAGTATTTTCGACATTAATGTTATCAATTTTGATAATCACATCGCCTTTTTTAATGCCAACGTCTTTAGCTCCACTATTGTCGGCCAGCCCTACTACATAAGCACCTTCATTTACAGCAAGGTCGTTTTCTCGCACTAACGGACTGCTTACAGTTTGAATAGTCACACCCAACCAACCACGCTGTACCACCCCGTAAGAGATAAGATCTTCTACCACCTTGCTCACAATATTTGAAGGGATGGCAAAAGAATAACCTGAATATGAGCCAGTTGGACTGGCAATGGCCGTATTGATACCTACTAAATCACCATTCAAATCAACCAGTGCGCCCCCGCTATTGCCTGGGTTTACTGCGGCATCAGTTTGGATGAAAGATTCGATAGAAGTACTATCCCCGATAATCCCAATGTTTCTGGCCTTCGCGCTGATGATCCCTGCCGTTACAGTAGAATTTAAATTAAACGGATTGCCAACAGCCAATACCCATTGACCAACACGAGCATTATCTGAGTCTGTAAAAGTGAGGTAAGGCAAGCCTTTTTCCTCGATTTGGATAACAGCTACATCAGTAGTGGGATCTGTACCAATTACTTTTGCTTTATAAGTTCTATTATCATGTAATGTCACTTCCAGTCCATCCGCATCGTTTACCACATGGTTATTGGTAACAATGTATCCCTGATCATTGATTATTACCCCAGAACCAGAAGCTACCCTTGGGCCACTTGGTCCTCTGTTATCCCTAAAATAGGGGCCGAAGAAATCTCTTAGCTGGTCAGGAATCTGCGAATTCTGCGTATATCTTGATTCATTTTTGGTGTTGGTGATATGCACAACAGAATTCATTACTTTTTCTGATGCTGCAGTAAAATCAAGTGGCACCGAATTAATATCTCCATTATAAGAAGCCTTTAGTGCAGGGATTCCCTCTACATGCTCAATTCTAATTGGCTTTTCATTATTATCAAACAATTGAAACGACCCGATAGTTAGCAAACTTCCTAATATGGCTGCCGCCATAAGGGTACCAAAATTTTTCATTTTCATAATCTTATTTTGTTTATCCTCATCCGCTTTACCTCATACACTTGAGACGGATAGTCTTTAAAAACGATAAGGCTAAAACGGAGGTTTGATTTTTAACATTATTTAAGAGATGAGGTCTACTAAGTTTTAAAATATTAGTAGACCTCACTTCTTTATAGATTAATTGATTGAGATTAACCTTGCAGGCTTGTCTTTTGCCTCTTCTTTTTTAGGAATATTGAGTCGTAATATCCCATCATTATAGGTTGCTTTTATTTTATCACTCTCCACCGTTTTTGGCAATGTAAAAGAGCGCTGGAAAGAATTGTAAGAGAATTCCCTTTTCGAATAATTCTCCTCTTTGCTGTTTTCAGTTTCCTCTTTTTCGTAGGAAATAGTTAGTAATTGATTATCCAGTTCAATTTTAAAATCTTTTTTATTCATTCCTGGTGCTGCCATTTCTACTTCGTAGTTATCGGCAGCCTCTTTTACATTTACGGCTGGAGCCGAGTTGAACGAATTAAATCCGTTGTTCAAAAACAAATCCCTTCCGAAATTATCATCAAAAAGTGTCGGAAACAGATCGTTTGTTCTTTTAATAAGTGTCATAATTCCTCCCTTTTTTAAGTTAAAATTGATTTTACAAGAAAATATCAAAGTGTATACCAACAGTAAAAAAACTGCCAAAATGACACGTATAAGCCAATTTTGAATTATGTTCAATGACTAATTTTCAGGATTTTGTTACTTCTTTAATTAAAAAGCCTTCCCAAGTTTTTTAAACTTGAGAAGGCTTTTATCAATTCGTAAGGAAATCAATTACTTGCTAATTGTTAGACTAGCTAAGGTGTTTTTACTTATTCACTAGCTCACCATTATTATATTCATATTCAATGGTCACATTACCTTCTTGATCATACCATTTAGATATCCCATTTCGGAGCCCTTTGGCATACTGCCCTTCTTCTAAAATTTTACCATTGTCATAATATATTTTGACCATACCATCAATTTTACCATTGGCATAATGCCGTTCTTCTTTAATACGAGTATGGTTAAATTGTTTCCAATCCCCGTTTAATTGGCCGTTACCGTAATAAGCGACCTTTTGTAGTTGGCCTCTATCGTCAATTTCAAAATAAGCACCTTGCTGGATGCCATCAACATAGGTAGTGATGGTTTTGGGCATGCCCGTCTGAGAGTACTCCGTCCAAGTCCCAGTCCTTTGGCCATTTAGGTAATCGCCTTGGCTATTGCCGGTAGCAGCTTCAAGGGTAACCCGTATCAGATCCGGATTATTTTCATAAGGTTCTTTAATGGCATTTTCCGGCAAGGAGGCCAATCCCTCCAATGTAGCTTGATTAAATTCTTCCTGCTTATTACAGGATACCAACAAGGCGATAGAAAATACAATTGCAATACTTTTCATGTGTTTCATCCTTCTTAATTTTTAGGTAATAATAATATGCGCCCTAAAATTAGAAAATTTGAGAAAAGATCAACATGGCAACAATAAAAATAGCCGTTTGATGAGAATATCAAACGGCTAGAAATTAATTCAACCTGAACTCAATGGGGATTATTCTTTTTACCCTTACTGGAATTCCTCTTTGTTTCCCGGGATTCCATTTAGGTGCTTTCCGCATAATACGAAGTACCTCTTCATCACAGCCAGCCCCAATGCCTTTAAGAATTTCAAAATCTACCAATTCTCCATCTTCGTTTACTATAAAGTTAACAATAACCTTTCCCTCAATATCCAATCTTTTGGCCTGTGAAGGGTATTTCAGGTTCTTGCGCACAAATTTGTAGAACGACTCATAACCTCCCTCTGGCATAGGCTCAACTTCTGAAGTAAGCCATACTTCCGGGGCTTTTTCAATTGGAGGATCTTCAACTACTGTTGGAGAAGGAATATCTAATGGAATAACAGGCTCAATAAATGGTTCTTCATTTAGCGGTTCTTTATCATCCGGCACCTCAACTATTTTAATGATTTTTGGTTTAGGTGGTGGTGGTGGTGGATTCTGAATAGTAATCGGAGGCAATACTTCATCGATAGTAGTTCCAGTTACATCCACGATGTCAACGGTGAACTCTTGTGAGCGATACTCAAAGGCACTCACACATAGCATCATGGCGATGAGTAGTCCAATTTGAAAGAAAAGGCCTGACTTACTTGGCAGTTCCTTTTCAGGATTTTTACGTTTTTCCATTGTTTTCGGTGTTTAGTGAATAATTATTAATAAAAACACCCGGCCGGGATATTGTCATTGTTTGTTTTTCAGACGAAGCATCAGAGTCTTTCCCACTCTTGGTGACGAGAAAGAAAGTCATCAATAGGAGCATAATAAAAAACAACAAAAAGAACAGCAGCTTGAATACTTTGCGCATTCGGCTAGCCTTTTTATGCCTTTCCAAAACCTCATGATAGTTCCTGAAGCCCTCAATTCTACCTGAGGTCATTCTATGCCGTCTCAATTTTATTTCATGTCTTCCCATCAGTCGCTAATATTGACTTTAAAATGTTTTTTAAGCTTCTCAATAGCTCTGTAAAGCCGCATTTTGGCCCCACTTTCACTTATATTGAGAATGAAGCTGATCTCTTTAAATCCTCGTTCTTCAAAAAACCGTAGTTCTAATACCTCCATTACATCGGTAGGTAAAGTATTAAGCGTGTCAAGGAGACTCGCTATTTGTTCTTCACTAAATGCGGCTTCGTCCTCAGTTTCTATTATTTCCAATAACCGTTCTTCTTCCAAGCTAAAAACCCTTTTTCTGCTCTTCTTATTAAAATGTTTGTTTACCTCATTACTGGCAATTCGATATAACCATGCTGAAAATGGCACCCCTCGGTACTCATACTTTTTCAAGTGCTGCAACGCCTTCAAAAAAGTTTGGGAGGTGAGGTCATTGGTTAGTTCTTCATCGTCAGTTCGTCTTAGTATAAAATTGAATATGCGTTCAAAATATTTATTATAAAGCTGACCAAATACAGTCGCATCCTCTTTTGCCCTTGAAACAATTTGTTGTTCCTCAGCTATCTCTTGCTCGGTCATATGTATGGCTTTGTCCAAAAGCTTACTATAGATGTTACTGGTCATATAACTCTTACAATTAAAAAGGTCACAACTTAATTTACTTATTTATGAACAAAAAGAAGAGCTAGTAATGGCTGGGCAAGCATAGGATACCTAATAATCCTGAAGGGATTAAACATAAATAACTAAACTAACATTGAACAAAACCCTGAAAGGGTTTAACCAGGTAGTATTATGATATGTTTTGTCAGTCTTCAATAACTCAATCTGATATATTCCTAAAAAACATTTATAATGAGATGCCTTTTCTCTTCTTATTCCATAAAATATTATTCCCGCTAAAGGGGGACCATGAAATGAAACCCTACCATTCAACACATTGCTATTGTAGAGAATGACAATAATCTATACATTTAATACATTCAACATTTTAACAAGCACCATGAAAAAAATTGTCTTACTCTCCTTATTTGTATTCATTTTATTAAACCCAGCATTGGAAGCCCAAAAGAAAAAGGCTCTCCAACAAACAGGCATTGCCGGTAAAACTTCTGGTATGACCAAATATGAAGGGTATTATAATTATTACTATGATGCTAAAACCGACAAGGTATTTTTAGAAGTAGATAAGTGGGATCAAGAGTTTTTATATGTCCAGTCACTGGCAGCCGGAGTAGGTTCTAATGACATCGGGCTTGACCGAAATCAAATGGGTCGTGAGCGGGTTGTCAAATTTGTAAGGAAAGGACCCAAAGTGCTGATGCTGCAGCCCAACTATAAATATAGGGCCAATAGTGACAATGAAGACGAGCGCAAGTCAGTTGAAGATGCATTTGCCCAATCCGTATTATGGGGATTCACGGAAGTGACCGAAGAAGGGGGTAAAGTATTAGTGGATATGACCGAATTTTTAATGCAAGATGCCCATGATGTAGCGGGTTCATTAAGAGACACAGATCAAGGAAGTTATTCTGTAGATAGATCGAGATCAGCTATTTACCTAGATAGAACCAAGAACTTTCCTAAAAACTCAGAATTTGAAGTCACTCTTACTTTTACAGGAAATCCATCAGGACGATATATTAGAAGTGTAACACCTACGGCCACTAGTGTAACGGTTAGGCAACACCATTCTTTTGTGGAGCTACCTGATAATGATTATGAGCCTAGGAAATTTGACCCACGTGCTGGTTATTATGAAACTTCCTATTACGATTATGCTACTCCCATTGATGAAGATACAAAGCAGCTTTTCATAACCCGTCATCGGTTAAAAAAGAAAGACCCAACAGCAGCCAAAAGTGAGGCAGTAGAGCCGATCATCTATTACCTTGACAGAGGAACACCCGAACCCGTACGGTCAGCCTTACTAGAAGGGGCGTCTTGGTGGAACCAAGCATTTGAAGCCATAGGGTATATCAATGCTTTTCAAGTGAAAATGCTGCCAGAAGATGCGGATCCGATGGATGTAAGATATAATATGATCAATTGGGTACATCGTTCTACACGGGGTTGGTCCTATGGTGGAGGAGTGACCGATCCTAGAACCGGAGAAATAATTAAGGGCCATGTACTGTTGGGCTCGTTACGTGTAAGACAGGATTATTTAATTGCAGAGGGGTTATTAGCGCCTTATGAAGATGGAAAAGCTGTGTCACCGGCAATGCAGGAAATGGCACTGGCGCGATTAAGGCAACTCTCGGCCCATGAAGTAGGCCATACTTTGGGGTTAGCTCATAGTTATACTTCGAGTACTGAAGGCCGTGCTTCAGTAATGGATTACCCGCACCCGTTGGTAAAGATTGTTGATGGCAAGCTAGATCTATCTGAGGCTTATGATAATAAAATAGGTGCTTGGGACAAAGTGGCGATTGCCTATGGCTATCAGGATTTTGCTAACGGAACTGATGAAAAGGCTGAGCTAAATAAAATAATCCAGGACTCATTTAAGCAAGGATTGACCTTTTTGTCAGACCAAGATGCACGACCTGAAGGTAGTGCGCACCCCTATGCTCATTTATGGGACAATGGTAAATCACCTGAACTGGAACTAGACCATATCTTGAAAGTACGTCAGATTGCACTGAAGAATTTTGGCGAAAACAACATTAAAATGGGCGAACCTTATGCCAATTTGGAAGAGGTGCTTGTCCCTGTTTATTTCTTGCATCGTTACCAAATAGAGGCGGCTGTAAAAATGATAGGCGGATTGAATTATCGCTATGCTTTGAGAGGAGATGGCCAGCCCATTACAGAAATGGTAAGTGCTGAAAAGCAAAAGGCTGCATTGGACGAGCTGCTAAAAACCATCAGTTCGGAGCAATTAAAATTGCCTGAAAGCTTGATCAAAATGATCCCTCCAAGGCCAATAGGTTATTATAGAAGCAGTGAGTTAATAAACATCAGAACCAGCCTGACTTTTGATCCCTTGGGCGCAGCAGAAACGGCCTCAGCCATGACACTGGATTTACTTTTTAATACCGCTAGAGCCCAGCGACTTATCGAGCTTCATGCCAGAAACAACTCCCAACCCTCTCTTGCCTATGTGATTGACCAGGTAATTAACGCTACTTGGAACCAAAAACGAGATGATTCTATGAGTGGGGAAATAGGCAGGGTAGTAGATCAGAATGTGTTAGATGCTCTGTTTGACTTGGCAGCTAATAAAAATGCCAGTGAGCAGGTGAAAGCCATTACTATGCAAAAATTGTATGACCTAAGAGAAAGGTTAGCTAAGCAGGCTTCTGCCCAATCAGACAACCAAAAAGCACACTACAATATGGCAGCCACCAGAATCAAGCGTTTTTGGGATAACCCAGCCTCATACGAGACCAAACGCCCATTAACTCCACCAGCAGGTTCGCCTATTGGCATGGATATGGGGTGTGGGGAGTTGTATTAAAAAGGTTGTTCCCAGGGCTTTTTCACTTTTCACTACACTTCCAGATTGCAAATCTGGAAGAGAGAGTAGTAAAGACACTACTTCATAAAATCCAACTTAAGCATCAGACTTACAATGAGTTTATTATATTGGTAAGATGAAAAGTATTGCATTGCTGATAATGATGACATTTGGAGTTCAAGTGTATGCGCAAGACTCACTGATCTTAATTATTGAAAAAGCGTATGAAGAGCCAAATCCCAACAAATCTTTAGAACTGCTTAGTAGAATTCAGCATCCAGAATTATTGGTTGACGATCTCAACAATAAATACCTTTTCTCTAAAGGAGTGGCATTCGGTAAACTTGGCAATGCTGACTCCTCATTACACTATCTGGATCGTTGTATAGAATATGCGGAATCATCATCAAATGATTACTTTTTAGTGAGAGCATATAATTCAAAGGGGGTTCTGTTTCGCATTCAGGGTCGCCATGAAGAATCTTTAGATGCATTTCAAAAGGCGCTTTCAATTGCTGAACCCAATACTTCAAAAGAATTTGAGGTAATGAAAACAGAGATCTTAGGAAACATTGGGGGGATATTTTACCAGTTAAAAAAATATGACCGTGCTTTGAGTTATGCGAAACTTAACCTCCAAAAAGCTTATGACATAGCTGATACAAGTGAAATTGCCTATGGAAACTTACGCATGGCGATTGTCTATCAGTCATTGGACAGTCTAAAAAAGAGTCTCGCATATAACAGAAAAGCTAGTGCGTTTTTAGAAATATTGAATGACTTTACTACCCTGGTATATGTTGAGAATACCCTGGGTGCTATTCAGAAAAAACAAAACAAATTAGATTCTTCAGTATATCATCAAAAAAGAGCGTTGGATTTTGCTGTTAAGTCAGGTGAAAATGAATCTATAGCACATACTACATTGGCACTAGCAGAAAGCTATTTTGAACAGCGAAAAATAGCAGAAGCTATCAAAACGGTCAATAGCGGATTGGACATTGCTGTAAAGGGCAACTTTCCCATCCATACCAAAAATGCACATGACCTATTGTACAGAATAGCTGTACTACAAAAGAATTTTAAGAAAGCACTAGAAGAGCGAAACGCGTATCTAGTTGTTAGTGATTCACTTAACACGGCTGAGGCCCAAGAACGTCTGGCAGAAGTAGAAACCAAATATGAAACAGCCAAGAAAGAAGCTGAGATTACTCGTTTGTCTCTTGAGAATGAACTTCATCAATCTAATTTGGCCCGATCAAGAAACATTCAAATAGGGCTGGTTGTGATTGGTGTTCTGATCATCATTTTGCTAGTAGTATTTTTTACGCTAAGGCATAAAAAACAACAAATTGAAAAGGAAGCGCAGGAGCTGCAAATGGAAGCTTTGAAAAAACGCTTTATGGAACTCCATGCTAGTCCAGCAGAATTGGCGGTAGCCTTGGAATTTAATGAACTCAATAACAAGTTAAATACACAACTCACCGAACGGGAATTTGAAGCACTCAAATTGAGCATTGAAGGAAAAACCAATTCTGAAATTGCCGATCAGTTATTCATTTCTGTAAGTACAGTAAAGTTTCATTTAAGAAATACCTATTCTAAAATGGGTGTTGGTAATAGAAAAGAAGCCTTTCAGCTCATGCTTAAAACTTAAGATTAACTCTAACAGGGTTTAAAACCCTGTTAGAGTTAATTATAAAGAAAGATGAAAAATACACCCGCACTCCAACCAGAAACATTTTACCACATTTACAATAGAGGGGTAAATAAGATGGCCATTTTTGCGCTAAACGATAATTACTTATACTTTTTAAAGAAATATGATAAATACATCAGTCCAATTGCAGAGACGTATGCATACTGCCTATTAGGTAATCATTTTCATTTTTTGATAAGAACAAAATCAGAGGAGGAGATTTTACTTAAAAATAGAGTCAACACTAATAGGCCTCAAAACCCAATAAGCGTTGAAAGGTATATGAGCCTTCAATTTTCCCATCTCTTTAACGGATATACTCAAGCATTCAATAAACAACAAGGCCGAACAGGAAAACTTTTTGAGCTTCCTTTCCGCAGAATAGAAGTGACAAATGATGCCTACTTGTCTCAACTAATCTATTACATTCATACAAATCCGCAGAAGCATAATCTTATCGATGATTTCCGAGAATGGCCATACTCATCTTATCATAGCCTCTTGAGTGAGCAACCCACGAAACTTAGTCGTAAAGAGGTAATTACTTGGTTTGGAAAGCCGAAAGACTATCAGGATTTTCATAATTCTTTTCAAAATACAGCTGGTATATCATCTATCCTTCTCGAATAAATTCTAAACTGCCAAACCCTAACAGGGTTCGAAACCCTGTTAGGGCTTGAATAGAATTAGAAATTAAATAGCTGATTATCAGTTAGTTATAATCTAATTTTAAAAAACTAACCCATAAGGTCAGGTAAATCTATTTCAAAATGTAAGTCATTCGTGTCATAATCAAATTTATGATACAATGAAAAATTTTAAACACACACTATTACTTTTACTCTTGCTTGGAATATTTGCTTTCCAAGCCAAAGCACAACAACCAGAGATACTATCTGACATAGATAGTGGTCCATTGGCAAGTGACCCCAGAGGACTAAGGGTTATTGATGATAAAATTTATTTTGCCTCCGGTATTTACAATAGAGGTCATCAGCTATCCATTTATGATGGCAATTCAACTGAGAATATTTTATTCAGAGAGGGTGATAAAGGCACCTCGTCTTATCCTAGAGATTTTATCCAATTAGGAAGTGATATTTACTTTCTGTCGAGTACTGATGAATTTGGAAGTGAAGTCTATAAGTATGACGGTACTGAGGTCAGCGTAATTGAAATTAATCCTGGGAGTACCAACGCTAATCCTACAGAATTAATCGCTTTTAATTCTAAAATTTATACGAAAGCCACGAATGGAACTAACGGTGTAGAATTATGGGAAATTGATGGAGAAACTAGCACCATGATTGAAATCCAACCCGGTGCGGGGAGTAGTAATCCAACAAACTTAATCGTCTACAACGATGAATTGATATTTGGGGCTGATGATGGAATAAATGGCTATGAACTATGGCGCTATGATGGATCCACTGCCTCCATGATAGATGATATTGTTCCTGGTAGTGGTCATTCCAATCCTGCCTACTTTACAATTTATAATGACAAATTGTACATGGAAGCCGCAGAAAATGAAGTTTGGGTATATGATGGTAGCACAGTAGCAAAACTTACTGATATAATAGGCCAAACAGTAGGTACCTACCCAAGGTTTTTTACCGTATATAATGGAGCATTATATTTTAGTGGTTATCAAGCTTCAACTGGTTCAGAACTATGGAAGTTTGATGGTACAGATGCGGCCATGGTTGCCAATATTAATGCTGGCTCAGCAAGTGGAAATCCTAGATATCTAGCAGTTGGAGCCGGCAACCTATTTTTTGATGGTGAAACTGCAAATGGACGTGAATTATGGAAGTTTGATGGAACCACCGCAACTGAATATGACCTGAATACAGGGGCTCCCGATTCTTACCCTACTGATTTCACCGCAGTTGGCGACAAAATCTATTTTCGAGCTACTACCGACAATGATGGACAAGAGTTATGGATGCACGATGGCACATCTGCAACTCTAATTGATATAAATATAGGTGCGGCAAATTCAACCCCTAATTACTTAGTAAGCTATAATGGACTATTATACTTCAATGCTAATGAAGGTGATGGTAAATTTCTATATACGCATGATGGTACAGATTTAACTAGAATTATAACCAATACAAATACTGGGGGGAGCTATCCTTATGAGGCAGTAGTTTTTAATGGCAAATTATACTTCGATGCAGAAACAGGTGAAAGTGGTAGGGAATTATACACATACGATGGCACAATTTTAAATATGGCCGATATTTGGGAAGGTGATGAAACTGGTTACTCTGAGGATCTTTTTACTGATGGTGATAAACTTTATTACACTGCAAGCGATGGTATTAACGGCTATGAAATGTTTGTGTCTGACGGTTCATCCACTACATTGGTTGATATTATCCCTGGTATTGAGAGCTCCTTCCCATCTCGTTATATATCATATAATGGGGATATCTATTTCAGAGCAACTAATGGTATAAATGGATTCGAATTATGGAAATATGACGGAACAACAGCCACAATGGTTCAGGATATTAATCCTACAGGTAATTCCGCCCCGATAGAATTTACAGTAGCAAATTCTAAATTATACTTTGTTGCCAACGATGGTACCAATGGTAGCGAGCTTTGGCAATATGATGGCACATCCGCTATTATGGTAGAAAATATTAGTGTTGCAGGCGGGTCTAATCCTAGGCAGCTATTTGCTTACAATTCAGAATTATATTTCCGAGCTACTAGTGATGATGATGGTAGTGAGTTATGGAAATATGATGGTAGCACCCTTACTCATTTTGATATAAACCCTGGCACTGGCTCATCTTCTCCTGGGGGTTTTATAGAGTATAACGATGTACTTTATTTTAGCGCAAATGATGGCACTAACGGACACGAATTATGGAAATACGATGGCGAAACACTAACACTGATAGATATTAACTCCAGTGGCTCTTCCTTTCCCTTTGATTTTACTCTCTCCAATGGATTATTATACTTTGGGGCACTTAATGAATACGGCACTGAATTAAGAAGCTATGATGGTACTAATTTAAATTTGGCTGTTGATTTTAGTGACGATGAAAGCTCAGAGCTGTATTCATTATTTTCTTTTGGCCCAATGCTCTATCTTAACTACTATGACGGAAGTGATGATACAGATAAACTTTACTCTTTTAATGGAACAGATTTAACCTACTTAAATCAATTATATATTGAAGGGTTTGATGACTTTAATGCTATAGAATATGACAATCACATGTACTTCCCAGCTTCATCCGTAGAATATGGTGATGTAGAATTGTGGCGCGTAAGAAGAACCAATGAAGCAGCAGACATCTTGACTTTTACTCTTGCTGAACAAGTGGCTGATGCTACTATTGATTATGAAAATCATACAGTTGTAATAGAAACCGTTTTTGGTACCGATATTACAAGTTTGTCGCCTGAGATTACCGTTTCAGATTATGCTACTATTAATCCAATGAGTGGCGCCACAATTGATTTCAGCTCCTCGGTTGTGTTTACTGTTACATCAGAATTTGGAAACACACAAGACTGGACAATAAGTGTAAGTACTGAAACAAATGAGGCACCAACAGAAATTGTATTAGATAATTTATCTATTGATGAAAATAATGTAATAGATGCTCCAATTGGGGGTTTATCAACTATTGATAGCAATCTATCTGATTTGCATACTTATACACTTGTATCAGGCAATGGAGATGCAGATAATGCTTCTTTTGACATTTCTGGTGATAACTTGATTGCAAAAGAAGTCTTTGATTTTGAAAGTAAATCGAGTTATTCAATAAGAGTTGAAACCAATGATGGACGTGGCGGTACATTTGAAAAGGAGTTTATTATAGCTATAAATGATGTAACTAATCTGACTCAAACTATAAATGTGACCCCTATCGCAGATAAACTTTCTACAGATGCGGCTTTTGAAGTGGAAGCTACGGTTGATACTGGTTTAGATTTAACTTATACTGTTGCCGGACCCGCCACTAACGAAGGGGCGACAATCACACTTGATGGATCAGTAGGAACTGTAACGATAACCGTTACCCAGGCAGGGAATGGTGACTATGCATCCGCAGAATCACAAGTATCATTTGAAGTTACTGAAGGAAGAACTATTCAAACGATCACCTTCAATCCAATTGAAAATCAATTCTTAGAAACGGGATCACTAATATTAGCCGCTACTGCATCCTCTGGTTTAGCTGTGAGTTTTGAAATTGTAAGTGGGCCAGCTACAATCAATGAAAATACTATTTCATTTTCTGATTTGGGTTCTGTTGTCGTTCGTGCCAGTCAGGCTGGGAATAGTGAATTCCAAGCAGCCATATCTGTGGATCAGACTTTTGAAGTCATCACTGTAACGGGTGTAGATGAGACTCCTATGAAAACGTCTATCTATCCGAATCCAGCTTCCACAGTTATTACAGTTCAATCTCAGGAGGCAAACCTTCTGATGGTATTACTAAACACTCATGGTCAAGCAGTTATGGCTATTCGACCTAATGTAGTGAATAGTATTTCTCATCTGAAACGAGGAATCCACTACCTCCGCATAACAAATGAGGAAGGATCAACAACACATAAAATCATCAAAAACTAAAATTAGAAAATCATGAAAATATTAAAATACAGCCTCACAATTATGCTTTTTGTCGCCATAGCGGGCTTATCAAGTTGCAAAAAAGATGATGATCCCACTGTCAGCGATACTGATCAGCAACTCATTACCTTAATGAATAATGGCACCAACTGGACGCTGAGCAGTAATGGAGTAACCAAAGATGGCTTTGATGTTACTGATCAATTCGATGGGTTTATACTGACGATTGGAAACAAAACTTACAGCACAGTAAATGGGTTAAGTCCTGTTTGGGAGTCTTCCGGAACATGGGATTTTAGCAATAATAACCCCAATCAGATAGTGAGGGATGGTGATACAGAAATTACGGTGAACATATCCACCAGTGGGTTAACCTTAACTTTTTCAGCGGATGCTGTTCCAAATGGTGGAAGAGTTGAAGCTGTTTCGGGCGAATACCAATTTCACTTTATAAGTGAATAGTGTGTGTAGATCATTTGAGGCTCGTTTCAATTATGATATCTTTTTGAGATGGCCTCATTGATCTTTTTTCATCCTTTAGTTAATCAATATTAATACTTTTCAAGAAATATTCTCTTCTAGGTCTTTCTTTAACGGTACTATTCTGAAACTTTGGTGGCACAGCCAGATTTCACTATTTTGCCGCTTTTAGGAAAACTCAAAACTTAACGTCATTTACAAACTGCACTAATCGTCAACAACATGAGAATTAAATCGATTTTAGTGCTAATAACAGTGGTTTTCATGTCAAATAGTACTCATGCGCAAGAGCTTATGAAAAGGATACTGTTAAATCCAGAAACAGTCAGTAATATTAAATACGACACGTTAAATATAAATGCCCTGCTTCAAGTCTATGATAAAAAATCAGCAGATCACCTAATTGGAGACGTTTATCTTGGAATTGAAAATAATGGTGTGTCAATAGCGGAGTTTTATGTAAATGGTGATTCCAAAGGAGAATATCTTACCAGAATATATAATAATTACTTTTTGACTTTTTTGATTGAAAATACCAACAAATATCTAGTTATAGCGCCAGCACAACTTGGAAGGGCATTTGCACTATCGAGTAATGGAACTGCGATAATTGGGGATGAAAATAATTTAGTAGAAATAGAAATTACTGACTATACCCATGAATGGGGAAGTGATGCACCTTTCGAAGGTGAGGAGATGAGTCATTTTGATGATGTACAATATTCCTTAAAATTGAAGACCAGTGGGGTTGTGAATACCTTCAGTTTTTATAGTTCAGAAATAAAGGATGGCTATCCCATTGAAATAGGCAATTTTCGCGTCCTAATTCTATCTGATAAATATAAAGATTCATCATCCTTAATTGAGATGATCGTAAACAAAAAATAGAGGCTCTATTGCTAGAGAGTAGGCTTGTTGAAGTGCATACGAAAAGTTGTTATAAGTCTCCTTATAAAGGTATTTCCTATCACTACTGATGATAAAAAAGTTTTAGGAAGTGCAACATATTTTGATTTTTGGAGTCTATATACTACAACTCAAAAACTCAAACTATGTTTCGTCACAACTTACTCCTTGCTTTTAGGGCGTTCAAAAGATACAAAAGCTCCTTTTTTATTAATCTGGTAGGTCTCACTGCAGGTTTGGCTTGTACACTACTTATTTACCTGTGGGTAATGGATGAGCTACACATGGATCAATTTCATGCAAATAATGAGCGCCTGTTCAGGGTAATGGAACACCAGCAATATGCTGATAATATAATGAGTACCTGGTCAACTCCGGGGTTATTAGCAGAAGGACTGAAATCCGAGATACCTGATATAGAATATGCCGTAACAACGACATGGGTGAATACAAGTACCTTATCAGTTGGCGACAATTCAATCAAGTCGGACGGTTTTTATGTTGGTCCTGATTTCTTCAATATATTTTCATATGGGCTGATAAAGGGTGATGCTAATCAGGTATTAGTTGACAAAAAGAATATAGTGATCTCTGAAAAATTAGCCAATCAGTTATTTAATACTACCGATGATGTGGTGGGCAAAATGGTTCAGTTTGAGCATTCAAAGGATTTTATTGTTTCGGGACTTTTCAAGGGTACACCACAGAACTCATCGTATCAATTTGACTTTGTTTTGCCTTATGAGGTGTTTAGGAGTGAAAATAACTGGGTGAATTCCTGGGGGAATAATGGGCCTAATACTTTTGTAACTCTAGTAAAAGACGCGAACGAAAAAGTAGTATCAGAAAAAATAGCTGGCTTCATAAAGGAAAAAAACGAACAGTCTAATGTGACCCTATTTTTACGCCAGTATTCTGATTTGTACTTGCATGGACGATATAAAAATGGGAAGCAGGCAGGTGGACGAATAGAGTATGTGGAGCTATTCTCTTTGATTGCAATATTCATTTTGGTGATTGCCTGTATCAACTTTATGAATCTCTCTACTGCTAGGGCATCAAGAAGAATGAAAGAAGTGGGCATCAAAAAAGCGGTAGGCGCAAAAAAAGGTGGTCTGATAGCCCAGTATTTGAGCGAATCATTAGTCATCTCTTTTTTGTCGTTAGTACTTTCTCTTTTATTGGTCTGGTCTTTTTTGCCTCAATTCAATGAAATTACAGGTAAACATATTAGTCTTGAATTAGATGGGGTCTCTGTATTTTCCTTACTGGGGATACTCATTTTTACAGGTCTTTTTGCTGGAAGCTACCCAGCATTGTATTTAAGTGGGTTTAATACCATTAGAATATTAAAAGGTGAAGTCAGGGGTTCTCTAGGGGAGCTTTGGGCTAGACGAGGGCTTGTGGTTTTTCAGTTTACACTTTCAGTAATCCTCATTGTTTCGGTTATCGCTATTTATCAGCAAATAAAATATGTCCAAACTAAAAACTTGGGTTACAATAATGAAAATGTAATCAGTTTTGGAATTGAAGGCAAAGTAGAGGAAAATGTAGAAACATTTTTAACTGAACTGAAACGGATACCTGGTGTAATAAATGCTTCTACCCTCAATCACAGTTTGGCCGGTCAACAAACAAATACAAGTGGGCTTAGTTGGGAAGGTAAAAACCCCGATGATCTGATTCTATTCGAAAATATGCGGGTCAACTACGGACTCTTGGAAACGATGGGAATGGAATTAAAAGAAGGACGGGATTTTAGAAAAGACAGCCCAAGTGATTCAACTAAAATAATATTTAATGAGGCAGCCATAAAAATAATGGGGTTGGAGGACCCGATTGGTAAAGTCATCAAACTTTGGGAAGAATATGATATGGAGATTATTGGGGTGGTAAAAGATTTCAATTTTCAATCGCTTCACACAGAAGTAAAGCCATTGTTTATGCTTATTGATCCAGAGAATACCTGGAATGTAATGGCTCGTATTGAGGCAGGCAAAGAAAAAGAAACCATAGCGGCACTTACTAAATTCTATGAAAATTTTAATCCAGGGTTTGTTTTTGATTACTCTTTTCTCGATCAAAATTTTCAACGACAATATGCCGCTGAACAACGTGTGGCTACTCTCTCCCAATATTTTGCTGGTATCGCCATCTTAATATCTTGTTTGGGTCTTTTTGGTTTAGCAGCATTTACAGCTGAAAGACGCATCAAGGAAATTGGAATAAGAAAGGCGTTAGGTTCTAGTGCTACAGGCATAGTATTGCTACTTTCTGGAGATTTTACAAAGTTGGTACTTCTGGCAATTGGTATTGCATTGCCGATCAGTTATTACTTGCTGTCGATGTGGTTAGAGCGTTTTGCTTTCCGCATAGACCTAAACACCTGGCTCTTTGTGGGTGCTGCATTTGTAGCCTTAGTGGTAGCTTGGCTGGCCGTTGGATCTCAGGCTATTAAAGCTGCCAACATTAACCCTTCCAAATGCTTGAGGAGTGAATAACAGATCAACTCCATCTAATTTCTGAATTATAATTAGTAGTAATAAATCGAAAATTGAATAACAAAAATGAAGATTATTTAATCTTCATTTTTGTTTGACTTATAAATTCTTAATTTATAATATTGTCCTTTTTTAAATCATAATAATGAAATTAAAGGTAATATTTTCGTTGGGAATTATTTTTTTACTATCTGGAAATTTATATTCTCAATCTTCCATACTAGTCACTTCTAAGTACGATACAATTTCCGATGTAACAATAGTTAAAAGGAAATCGGATATTGATCAAATATCCTACATGGAACATGATCAATTTAATACCTTAACTGCAGATGAGTTTATTGTATATTCAGATAATAAATTGTCTATATATTCTAAAACTTTTGAATCTACCAGACTTGCCTTAAAATTAGTTGTTTTGGGCTATTGGAAAGTATATATAGGCAAGGAGAACAGGTTTAAGAATATCACATTTATTGAAACAAATGATAAATCCTTAGTTAAGGTGGATTTTGCTAACCTAAAGCAACAACTATCTTCTCTCCATCCAAAATTCGATGAGTTTGAGGTAACGCTAAATGCAGATTGGGAAGCGACAACTGAGTATGAACTGGCAACTCTCGTCTCAAAATTTAACCATTACCTTTTACCAGATAAATATGTTCCTGTAAAGTTTAGAAATCAAAAGGAACTATATATTGGTCTAGGGGTGTCATATATGGCTTCTAAAACTAAATTAAATACATCCTCTTTAAATGATCAATATATTTCTCCGACATTTTCTCTTTTGTTTCCGATTGGCAAAGCGACTTCAGCTGAAATATCAGTTATTCAACACAAATATGAATACCTATTTGATGAGAATCAATTGAAAATAAAAGGAACTTCTTTTCCGATCTCTTTTCATCTTGGAAAAACCTCTCAAAAAATAAACCCCTATTTAAGTGTAGGGTTAATGCCCTTCTTAGTTAATGGGGTTTATAATGAAGCTAGCGGAATATCTCGGAAATTAGGACCCATTTCATTAGGAACTGTTGTTGGTCTTGGTTGTATGATAAGACAAAATAACAACCTTATTGATTTCAAGTTTAAATATTCAAGAGCAAAATTAGAACTAGTAAAATCGGATATTTTAGCTTCAGAGAAATTTAATTTTTCTGTTTTTGAATTATCAATGTCATATTTTCTTAGAGTAAATTAATTCTGTCAACAATGAAAAAATCAGCACTATTATTTATACTATCTATAGTTTATACCGCTATAAGTTTTGGGCAGATTGCCAATAAGAAAGGGTATATAATACAACAAAATGATACTATACACGGATATGTAGATTTAAAGAGTAATGAACAAAACACCATTGAGTGTTTATTTAGTAAAACGGCAGATGGCAATTTTGAGGCCTATGGTACCGATAAAATTACCGGCTATGGAGTAGGTAAATACGATTACGTTAAAAAGACATTGGATACCAAAAATGTACAAGGAGAGTTTTTTTTGGAAGTTATTGTAAATGCAAATGTTTCTCTTTATTACGCCAGTATTAACAAGACAGAGGGAAGGGAGACTGAATTTTTCATTGAGAAAGAAGGAGTAATTTATGAATTAACTAAACAAAAAGAGTTGGTAACCTTATCGGAGGGAAAAATTGTTGAAAAAGTGACTAAAACATATGTTGGAGTGCTTCAGTACTTGTTTAATGATTGTAAAAAATTAGCAAAAGAGATTAACTCCACATCATATAAATATGAATCATTCGTTGAGATTGTTACTAAATATAATAACTGCAAGGGCGATGATGTTAGTATCCAAACCAAAGAGAAAACGAAAATGTATGGAGTTGTAGTTGGAGTATTAAATTCTAACCTCAATGTTAATCAGGGTTTATCATATCAAAGCGAATCGAATTTTGAGCCCAGTATTAATATGAATTTTGGAGCTTTTTATGAAACCTACTTTAGATCTTCAAGAAATAAATTATCACTTCGTTTGGGCTTAAATTACTTACATGAAAAGTTCAACGGCCAAGCTGACACTAGCCCTAATAATATTGGAATGAATCACCATGATATGGAAGTTAAGGTTTCATTTGTCAGATTACCAATTTTACTTACTTATAACTTTCCTGTTATAAAGACCCATCTAAATAGTGTTTTCATTGGTGCAGGATTAACGAATAGTCTTTTGATTGGCCATACCGATAGTCGAAAAGTCACAACTAGTGTTGGCTCGGGCAATGTGGTTAGTACTTCTGAAGGGGTCACTTTTGAAGGGTACAGAACGTTGGACTATAGTCTCACAGCAAGATTTGGCACCATTTTGAAATTTAATAACCTCACACTGATTCCTGAAGTAAGGTATGAAAATACTATTGGTGGATTATCAAATGATAACGCTGTTGCAAGAGTATCTAGAGTTAGTTTTAATATTGGGGTCGGTATTTAGTAACTAGTTGCAGACAACAATTGAGGCTAACTCAAATAGTCGTAATTTTGCCGTTATGACTTCAGAAGAATTGAATGAGCAAGAGGATGACTTGTTTGAACACCATAATTTTATAGCCGACCCGGGGCAAGCTCCTTTACGTTTAGATAAATTCTTAATGGACAGGATTGCCAATTCCACTAGGAATAAAATTCAAAATGGAATAACCGATGGGTTTGTGCTCGTCAATGGAGAAAAAACCAAATCAAACTACAAAGTTCGTCCTGGAGATGCAATTACAGTATCATTGCCAGAACCTCCTCGTGATACAGATGTTGTTCCTGAAAACATTCCGCTCAATATCGTTTATGAAGATAAAGACCTGCTGGTTGTGAATAAAGAAGCAGGAATGGTAGTCCACCCAGCTTATCAAAATTGGTCTGGGACTTTAGTAAATGCACTGGCCTATCATTTCCAAAACTTACCAGAAATGGAGGGAAATGAAGGCCGACCTGGTTTGGTGCACCGAATTGATAAAGACACCTCAGGACTGTTGGTGATCGCCAAAACGGAAGTGGCAATGAGTGGCCTGGCCAAACAATTTTATGATCACAGTATTGAGCGTACTTACTACGCATTGGCGTGGGGTATTCCTGATCCAGAAAAAGGAACGATCAATATCAATTTAGGTCGAAGTCTGAAAGACAGGCGAATAACAGTACCTTATGAAGATGAAACAATTGGCAGAAATGCCATCACCCATTATGAAGTGCTGAAGAACTTCAGGTATGTTTCTTTGGTAAAATGCAATTTGGAAACCGGACGTACCCACCAAATAAGAGCTCACATGAAATATATCGGCCACACTTTGTTTAATGACAGTACTTACGGAGGTGATAAAGTGCTAAAAGGCACTCAATTTTCGAAATATAAGAGTTTTGTAGAGAATTGTTTTAAGATACTACCCCGACAGGCATTACATGCCAAATCATTGGGTTTCGTTCACCCTGTCACCAAAGAATTTATGCAATTTGATTCTGAATTGCCTTCAGATTTTGCAGATGTTTTGGATAAGTGGGAGCACTACGTACAGTATACCTGAGTGTGCTGAAAAGGCTAAGCTAATTCAGGACTTTTTCCTAAAGCCTCTTTGATTTCCATCAAAGCTTTTTGCTTTAGTTCCTGATGTTGTGCATCATTCTGAGGGACATAAAGGAGACCCTTGATATAGTCAATTACTTTCTCCATTTCAATGTGATTCATGGATTCCAGTGACTGAACAATCGCCTGTTTTTTCGTTAGATTTTCCATTTCGTTACAATTAGTGGTTGTACAATAAACATAACGTTTTTGAACATTTAATGTTCGATTATGAAGGAAGCTTAACTATTTGTTAACCTTAAAATCATTTAAGACCTGTAACAATTTCCGCTATAACGAACTTAGCATAAGGCTCCAAGGAATTGGGGTCATCAGGATTTAATGGAGTATGATTTACCTCAACTACACCTATCAGATAAGTTTTGTGTTTTATTTGAGTTATCTGGAATCTTCTTCTGTATATCTGGGACTCTAACAATACTTCGTTTGACAACTTATCTAAAATTTGAAATTGGCTATATTCATTGGCATAGGCAATCGTCTTGATGTAAAAAGGTAGTGGGGTAAGGACGGCCAATTTATTAATGTTTAAACGATCCGTTACAACATAATTACTACTATTAAGGACAGTATCGAAAAGGTCCAGTTTCCTCAAATCCTTTTTGGCAATTTGCCCCAACTCAAACTCATTCCCTTCTGCAGTGACAAATAGCTTATCTCCAACCGAGCTTAGTTTCAGTGGGTTGTTTTTTAGAGAGCTGTTTTGGGGCGCTTTTATATTTTGATTGGTTTCATTGACTAATAAATCAATAGGGCTACCTGATGATTTATCTATTGCCATCCATGTGCTTTTCTGTGGGGTAAACGTTACTGTTTGAATTCCATTCTCAATTGGCGTTAACTGTTTTTCTAACTGTTGGTTGATGTAATAGGCACTGCCAAGTAATACCGCTATTGAGCCAGATAACTTGAGCGTTCCCATGGCCATAGTTGTGCCAGCGGTACCGCCCAAAAAACGAAAGACCAAGGCGGCTATTCCACTACCTAAAAAAATGGCCATCACCACAGGGGGTAATTTTAGAAAATAGAGAATTACGCTGCCAATAAAGCCAGTGAGAATGGTAATGAGAATTACCTGATTTTCAAATTTTGAATTTGGAATGGATGGATCTGAATCTTCAGGCATTTTTTATTGCAAGATAAAATTATGGCTCATTTATCGCAATTATTTAGTGGCAGCCTTTTCTTTTACTGGTTTTTTGCTCCAAACGGGATCATTATTTCGCCAATCAAAGTATTTTGTAGCACCCGATTTTCCGCTGGTAATGAGGGCTTGAATCTTCGTTTCTGGCAGATCAAAGTCAGTAGTTTTTACATCGAGTGTATCAATAAATATCGTTCTATTCCAGTCGTTATTATGTAGATGTACTTTGTTGGCCATTTCCATCATAAAGTTGATAAGACCACCAGAGTAATTCATGATATTGGAAATTTTCTCAGGTGGGCTCGCCCAATCTCGCTTTGCAAAATTGATAACTTCCTTGGAGTCAAGCCTAAACCCTAAAGTTTCATGGTTAAACATATAGCCCTCCTCAGAGCCATAATCTACTTTTTCTCCATTAGCAGGATTCGTCAAATACTTTTTGTTATCAAATATGTTGATTGGATAATTATAGGAAACACCTCCATCTACCATGGTATCACTCGCATATTTGTAGGCTTGAAAGTAAAGGGGGATCGACATGGACATACGAACTGCATCTCTAATAGCGACATCAGGAGTATGCTCATAGGAAAAGACTACGGATTTTTGTTGAGACAGATTGGTAGCGATAACATAAAGCTCACACAAACCTGCGGTACTATTTTTTATGGCATTATGTAAATCCATAAAAGTATAATCTGCTTTTTGCGTTTTTGCTTTAATTCTATCACCTATCCAGTTTTGAAAAGCATCACCTTTATTCCAACCAAATTGTTTAATGATCCTAATAATATTGGAGGGGAAGAATTTGCTATGGTCTTCGAACGATTTGAAATTGGTACTGGCGATAAGATCAGAAACCTCTGAGGAAGTATAGCCAAGTGCCAATAATGTAGCATTGATCGCTCCTGCTGAGGTGCCAGCTACCCTTTTTATCCCTTTCAGAATACCATTCGTATCTAACACATCCAACGCACCACCATAGGCGATTCCTTTTACTCCACCCCCTTCGAAGACTAAGTTTTTAAAGTTTGTGTTCATGGCATTTATGTTATTCTAGTTTCACACTATTCGATCGAAATAAATTATAGTTAAGTCCTATGATGCTAAAGAAGTTAGCCTGCCCCGTTAATCCACTATTGAAACCTTTCCCAAAACTAGCATTGATGAAAATATATTCATTTAAGGAGTAGTTGAGATTTGCAGCAATTCTATAAGTGAAATCGTCTTCTGTTCGAGTTATTTCATCTCCAGCTAAATTGAAATCTTTAAAATCTATTTTATACCATCTTGCCACCGCCTCAAATGACAAACTGAAATTTTCAACATCTTTGATATAACTAAGACCGGCATCAAAACTAGACTCTGCTGAGTCTCTTCTACTTGATAAATATCGGGCTGTAAATACCCACTGATTTGAGTTGTTCATTCTTTCTGAAGCACTTGCCCAAAAACCAATTTGTTGTAAATCAGGATTTGCGTCATTTTTCCCTGATTGTAGGGCAGTTGCACCACCTATCTCAATAATAAGTCCTGTTTTAGTACGGTCAGCTTCAAATTTCTTATTTGCGATATCAGTATCTCCATAAAGAGTTTGAATTTTTTCTATAAAGGACTTTATATCAGCGCTACTGTCATCGTAATTATTCCTTATCGATTCAGCAATCTCTTTTACTTTGTTAATTATTAATTCTGAATTTGAACCCATTAGATTAGTTGTAATAAAATCTATGGCTTGTTGTCGGCTATTTACGGTTATTCCTACTTGTGCTCTTGCGCCATTAATTATTGTAATTGTGTTATGTTGATTTTGTAATTGATTTCTCAGTAATAAACTTTTTTTTGAGGGTTGTCCCTGAACCAATTGAAATCTAAAACCTAATCCAAGTTTATTGTTATTTAGCGCAGTGTCTTGTACCGTTGCCGCAGAGAATTGGAAAGTTTGTTTTATGGTTTGGATGGTAGTTGGGTCGAAGTAAGCCTGTTCAGTTAAGGAGTCCCTGCTTTTTAGCCAATAAGGAGAGAATTCAATACCTAAATTTGGCTGAAATTTACCTTCATCATCGAATGAATTTAAAATACTAGTTCTTAATTCAGCTGGGCTAGTGGGCCTTAAAACTGAGGTTGGTTCGAAATTTAATATGGTGAATGCAGGACTTGAGGGAACAGAATTCTCATTGGTCTCCTGGGCTTTTAACTCCAACAATGACAAACTGAATAATAGGGTTAATACTATTAACTTTGAATATTGACTCATAGAAGTGAAATTTTAATAGTATAAGTTACAGTGTCAAGGTCTTTCGAGACTTGTTTGGAATAGGGTCCGTAAGATTTTTGATCTGAGTTACCCTCCGTTATTCCAACTGTCAAACTTGTCCAATTGGTTTCTGTTCGAGTATCCTGCACTATGCAAGAAATAATTATGGTCTTTCCTTTAATTAAATTAGCCGAACCAAGTAGTGCGGGTGAATTTTGACTTTTAAGTTCACTATCCAGAAAAATGGAATATGCTCCTGGCTGTGCATTCCCAATGAGGGCTGACACAGTTACATTCTCGGTAGCAGTTTTTAGGTCATATTTGTCTTCAATGTCAACATATGTATTAGCCATAATATATGTATTTACGAGTTTGTTTTTTGGCTTACCACAGCCTTTAGTTTCATAAACTTATTCAGTAAATCGAACCAAAATGGGGCTCCAAGTGAAAGTGCTAAGGCCGTAGTGGCATAACCAAAGAAATTTAGCCAGAGCATGTTAAATGCATAACTAAGTTTGTCCGTATTGCTAAAAACGGCAATAAGCTGTTCCTTTTTGGAGAATCTTTTTCCCTCTGGAAGAATCTTTTTTACAATGTAATCTGGCAGCAGGCTCTTGTTTTTATTTGTTACTACAAGTGTATCCGGTAACCATGTGCCGCCTCCCAGAATAGTCTGTGTTTTTTCAATATCGCCTAATAATTCTTTATTGACCTGCATCAAAGCATCCATTTTCTGATTATAAGCTGTATCTGATTCGATGCTTACCTTTCCTAGTGAATCCATCTTGTTAATAGTGATAGAAGCCGCATTACTATCCAGATAGGCAGAAGCCAATGTTACCATCTGATCTCGCGAATTTTTGTCAACAGAAAGCTTCTCCACCAATTGAAAGGAATTTACATTAAACACCCATGCGATAACTATCCCAATTACGAATAATACGATCTGTAAATTACGCTTGTACCATTCTGATGCATTCTTCATCGTATTGTCAAACCATGAAGACATTGACAACCTAAGTTTATCCAAATTGTCATCCGCTTCCTCTACTTGATTAATCAGATAATGTTCAATGTCTGTATCAAAGTTTAATTGTCTAATGCCTTCTTTCAGCTGCTCTTTGTTTCCCCCATTGGCTTGAAAAAGATCGACCATCACTTTAGCAAAAGTATCAGGGTTGATTGAAGAAGGTTTACTAAATAAATTATTGGCCGTAAGGGATTTTATCTCGGGATGATTATAAAATTTACTTACCACAGAATCAGCACGGTCTTTTACCATTGTCTGATAAGCATGAACGCTACTATTAGTAAGCATCCTTCTAATGGCACTGTGAAGATTGCGGGCTCGTAAACCCAAGTTAGTAGCTATAATTTCGGCAATTAGTGACGCCAGTAGACTGTATAGTAAATAGATAAAAACTAATCCAATTACTACATCTATGGCTACATTTCCGGTCATAAGTTACTCGTTTAAAATACTAAAGAGATAGTCTTTTGTCTTCTTGCCGTACACACCATCAATTCCTAAATGACCGCTTTGCGATTGTAGTAATTTTACAGCGGTCATTGTCCGGTCTCCAAAATAGCCATCTGAAGTACCACAGTTAAATCCTGCAGCTTTTAAAGCATCTTGTAGTTGAATAATTGACTCTCCTTTATCTTTTAATTTAAGAATTGGGTTTGGTAATTTTATAATGCTCAATTGTTGTAGTCTTCTAAAACCAAGTATGGTTTCGGTTGAGTAAGCAGAAATTGATACTGAATTGCCCTGATTTCCGCCAAGGCAATACACCCGAGAACCATTTTTTGAAAAGCCAAGAAAAAATCCTACATGACCTTTCCAAGATTCTGGTTTTTCTCTCCAGAAAATGACTACATCACCTGGTTCAGGTGCTTCGTCTACTTTCTGGCCAATCAACAACCAAGATCGAGCGTTGGCTTTATTAGTACGTATTAAATCTGCTTTAAAAGCTACCCAATTGACAAAATTACTACACCAAGCGATTTCATCATTGCTAACTCCAGTGATACCAGATTCAACCGCATAATTTACTACTCTCGGATTATCAATTTCACCTGCAATTTCGCGTTGTCCTAATTCACCCATTGCGATTTGTAGGATTGAACTCACAACTTAGGGGTTAACGTACCGGAATATGAATAGGGGTCCTAGAATGGAGGGTTTGTTCGTAGCTAGTCATTACGCCATGAATTCTAGTCACTGGTTTTTTAAATGAACGAATCATAGCATAAATCAATGAGTTATCGAGATATGGGTACAGTAGAAAGGCTTTGGCATCGATTGTACGGGCTTCTTGTAAACAATGAAAATCTAGTCCATCATGTAAAAAAACCAATGGGATTGATTTAGTGACTTCATCGTTTTTAATCATCCTGCCCAAAGAAAGACCATCCAATACAGGCAGTTTAATGCCACAAAATATTAAATCTGGACAATCATATTTGGCAGCAGCCAACCCGTCCAGTCCATCAGAAGCATAAATGAAGTCAAGATCAAAATGGGACAGTATATTGAATATGCCTTTTTTGATTTCGTTATCCTGATGAATGATCAATACTTTTAACGTGTCCATAATTTTGTTTTTGATGGACAAGCAATTTATAATGAGAAAAAGTATCCAATTAGGAAAATTAGGAAGGTGAAATAATTGCATTCTAATGAATGCGAACTCAACTCTCTGATATGCAGACGGTTACAATAATAGAAAGCAAGGAAGTTATGATTTATTATTAGGTGATTTTACCTATTAAATTGAGTGTATTCCCCTATTGAAAATTTAGTGAATGAGACCAGATTCAAAAGCATACTTCACAAGACCCACAGTATTACGTACCCCCAACTTTTCCATGATTCGTGCGCGATGATTTTGTATTGTTTTTTCACTAAGGGAGATCTTCTCGGCTATTTCCTTCATGGTCAATTCTCGGCAAATGAGCATCACCACTTCTTTCTCACGTTCACTTAAAGCTATTGTATTCTGAAAGACCGGTCTATTTTGTTTTTGCTTTCGTTGCTCAATTGTCCCTTTTCTGAGGGCATCTACTACCAAGTCGTTTTGGTAAAAATCTTTCTTTATCACCGATTCAATAGCGGCCTTAACTTCTTCTGGTTCGGTATTTTTAAGTAAAAAAGCATGTGCCCCTATTTCCATTAGATAATAGATAGACTGTTTGTTATCATGCATCGTTAGAATAATAATTTTAACGTTGGGATATTTCGCAATTATTTTTTCAGTTGCTTCAACTCCATCCATGACTGGCATATCCAAATCCATGAGAATTACATCTGGTGGTTGCTCTGAAACCAATTTGAGCATCTCCTTCCCATTTTCAGCTTCTTTTACCTCGGCTACATTAGGAAAAGAACGGACTAACCTACTCATCCCCTTACGGAATAATGTCTGATCATCAGCAATATATACTCTCCAAGATGCCATAATCTTTAATCTATTACTACACTTACAATTGAACCCTTACCAAGACTACTTTCAAAAGTAACTTTTCCATTAAGCAAACTCGCTCGGTTTTCAATATTATATAGCCCAACGCCTTTTTTAATATCGGATTTTGTTTGTTCAATGTCAAATCCTTTCCCGTTATCTTCTACGGTTAGAGTCAAAGGAGAATTTAGATCCAACAGTACCTTAATGTTGGATGCATCAGCATGTTTAATGGCATTATTGATTAGTTCCTGTGTGATTCTATATAGTAATAGCTGGCTGGATTTATCCAATTTATCAAGCTCCTCACCAACCTGTTCCAATGTAATTTTTATTGTCGGATTGCTGAGTATAATGCACAATTCCTGAATGCTCTGAACTAAACCAAACTGCTCCAAAGAAGCTGGGAGTAAATCTTTGGATATTCGCCTTACAGTCTCTATTGTTCCATCAATCATTTGTTTTGTATCAGTCACCGCTTCATCAAATTCCTCCTTCGGAATGGTGCCATTGTGGATCATTGCTAAAGTGAGCTTTGCTGTAGATAACATGGCACCTACTCCATCATGAAGTTCTGATGCTATCCTTTTACGTTCCTTTTCTTGTGAGTCGATAGTAGACTGTAATAGTTTTTTTTGATAGTCAAATTTCAATTGTTGCTGCAACAGATTGTTTTGCAACATTTTCTTTTGATAATAAACCACGAAGAATACAATTGATACTGCTAAAAAAAGCGTGACTGCTGTACCTACAGCTATCAAAATGGACAAACTATTAGCTTGGTTCAATGTTGTGAGATTTATGAATTTTAAAGAATGCCAGTATTAAAAGAACATTTCGCGATATCAGAAATAAATTCTGAAATGACCATGCGATATACCCGGAAGTAATATCCACATTGATTAGGGTTCGATAAAACAAAACAATGAATATAACGCCAGAAAAGTAAAATAGAATTGAAGAATTTGCAAAAAATAACGGGTCGAGCAGCGGATTTTCCACCTTCATTTCTTTAAGATATCTAATGAAAAAGGCTACACTTAATATGATAAATACCGTTGCATTTACAATTCGAATTGGGGTCGCATCAATAGTACTGGCTGAATAGTCAGCGTAAACAAAGAAAAGGAACGTGAGTAAGGCAATTTCAATTGCTCTTGTAACCCTTTTATTTAAACGAAGTACATAGGCAAAGTATTCCATTAAAATGACAAACTCTATTAGTCTGTAATGAAATCCAACATTTAACTGTATAAAATACTCCTTGAAAAATATAAAATAGAGGTAAGCAATAGTATTTAATGAATCGCCAAGTACCGAAAATATTAATAGAATGGTCAGGTATTTAAATGGCAAATTACGGGCCTTTTTCACCCCATAGAATAGTGCTATGGCGGAAGAAATGAGGGAGAAACCAAGTATGATATGAAAGTAATAGCCCATTTAATGGGCTATATTAAATAAATTAAATGACTCACTAAATTTAAGACACTTCTTTTACAAAGGATCATTGGAATCTGGTGAGCAATAAGGTGGACATTCCGCGCCATCATTTAATATGATTGGCTCTGAAGACCTTAGTGTATCTGTGGGCAAAATATTAGTTTGATCTGCTCTTGCTGCTACCAGAACTAGTTTCTTAGCTCCATTATCATCGATTCCATAATATATTCGAAT
Source organism: Fulvivirga sp. (assembly GCA_048268855.1). Taxonomy (GTDB): domain Bacteria; phylum Bacteroidota; class Bacteroidia; order Cytophagales; family Cyclobacteriaceae; genus Fulvivirga. The sequence goes on along the minus strand of JBLWUR010000007.1, from coordinate 139,903 downwards.
TCCCATACTCTCTGGTTCATCTAATAATTCTTGAAGTTTTTCCTTTCCATAAAAACTTGCTTTCACCTCTTTAGGGTTGTTTGACTGATAATTCTTCGTCCATTTACTTGCAGTATCTAGTGGTATTGCTTTACCTTCTTTTCCATCAAAAGCCATAATAATATGTGTTTAGTTATTAAATATTTAAAATGAATTTACGGCTAAAAATCTTATCCCCCTTTTTGTATTAAAAATATCAGAATAATGTGAATTACATTCTGCAATTGTAAATTAGTGCATGACCATTATTCAATTTGAATACATTATTGCTGTTGACAACTTTAGACATTTCGGTAAAGCTGCTGATGCCTGTTTTGTTACACAACCTACCTTAAGTATGCAAATCCAAAAGCTGGAAGATCAACTGGGGGTACTTATTTTTGATAGGAGTAAACAACCCGTTGTGCCGACCGATATTGGAAAAAGAATTATAGCCCAAGCTAGGTTAGTAGTAGGTGAATCGAAACGGGTACAAGAAATAATAGCGGAAGAAAAAGGGGAAGTAGCTGGCGAATTAAGTATTGGTATAATTCCTACATTATCGCCCTATTTGTTGCCTCTTTTCATTCATAACTTTACAGAGCTTTACCCTAAAGTGAAAGTGACGGTTTATGAGCTAGTCACCGAAGAAGTAGTGCGAAGGCTAAAAAACGAAGTACTTGACATTGGTATCATAGTTACACCTTATGAAGACCCAGGGATAGTAAGCAAGACGATGTTTTACGAAGAATTTTTTGCCTATGTATCGCACCGCAGCAAATTATTCGAGAAAGACACATTAGTTGCAGATGACATTGGAGATGACGATATCTGGCTGCTTAATGAGGGTCACTGCTTGCGGGAGCAAGTCATTAATTTATGTAAAAACTATAAGGATAGAGAAACACAATTTAAGTACGAAAGTGGTTCGCTAGAGGCATTGAAAAAAATCGTTGATATGCATGGTGGAATGACGATGCTTCCTGAATTGGCGACCCTCGACCTTGCGCCTAACAAGAAACAATTTTTAAAAAGATTTAAGGAGCCACGTCCGGTGCGAGAAGTTAGTTTGGTTATGCATAGAAGTTACTTAAAACGTAAACTCGTAGAGGTATTACATAAACAGATTTTAGCATCAATTCCTGATTATATTAATATCCAAAAAAATAAGGAGGTTATAAAATGGAAATAAAAAAGAAGTGGCGAGAACAAACCCAATGTGTGCATAGTGGAGGGATAGTAGACGATAGAACAGGTGGTGCCATTACACCAATATATACATCCACAGCGTATGATTACCTTGGCGAAGGTCCGTTAAACTACCCGAGATACTTTAACACGCCTAATCAAAAGGTGGTGACTGAAAAAATTAGAGTACTGGAGCATGGAGAATATGCCATAACATTCAGCTCAGGACTTGCGGCCATAAGTACCGTTTTACTTGCGTTACTAAAAAATGGGGATCACGCCATTTTTCAAGGAGATATTTATGGGGGCACACATCATGCTATTACGAGTGAGTTATCGAAATTTGGGATTGACTTCACCTTTACCACAGGCTTCGAAAAAAGTGACTTTGAAAAGCACATTCGTGAAGAAACTAAACTCATTTATGTAGAAACACCTTCCAACCCACTACTTAAAATTGTGGATTTAAAAGCCATTGCCGCCTTATCCAAATCACATAATCTAATTTCTATTATTGACAATACTTTTGCTTCCCCCATCAACCAAAACCCTATTGATTTAGGAATTGACGTAGTCACACATAGTGGGACAAAATACCTTGGTGGGCACAGTGACATCACATGTGGGGCAGTAATTACTTCTGAAAAATTGGGCGAAAAAATATACAAAGCTGCTGTAAATTATGGAGGAAGTCCGGATCCTCAAATGTGTTATTTATTAGAGCGTAGCTTAAAAACACTTGCGCTCAGAGTTAACAAACAAAATGAAAATGCACTGAAAATCGCCCATTTTCTAGATGGGCATAAAGATGTTGATGTAGTATACTACCCCGGATTGCCCGACCATCCGTCTCATAAAATTGCAAAATCTCAAATGAAAGGCTTTGGAGGTATGCTTTCTTTTGAAGTAAACACTGATCCCGATGTTTTTGTAAAAAAGCTGACTCTCATTAAACCAGCCATAAGTCTGGGTGGTGTGGAGTCCACCATTACTTCTCCAAAAAGAACCTCTCATTCTAAGCTTTCTGAATCCCAAAGGAAGGAAGTGGGAATCAAAAATAATTTACTACGTCTTTCGGTGGGAATTGAGGATATAGAAGATTTAATTGAAGACCTGATATTGGCATTGTCCTAGCTTCATGAGTCTATCTAAAAACCTCTATTTTATTGCCATTATTCCTCCCGAGCCAATAAAATCGGATACACAGGAAATCAAGCGGATTTTTGCTGATCAATATGAGTCCAAAGGGGCATTAAAATCGCCTCCACATATAACATTGCATATGCCCTTTAAGCTAAAAGTGGAGAAAGAGCCTGAACTTATTGAAAAATTCAAATTGTTGGCTGCACATCAACAGTCAATTGAAATGGTATTAAATGGATTTGGACATTTTAAGCAGCGTGTTATTTATCTGAATGTAGAGCATAATGAACATTTGTTCAACCTGTTTTTAGAGGTCCGAAAATTCATGAAAATAAATTATAATATTTTTAATGCTGATTACAAAAACCGTGGCTTCCATCCACATCTTACAGTAGCTTTTAGAGACTTAACAAAAGAAAAATTTAAGGAAGCTTGGCCATTTTTTGAAAATCGTTCTTTTCACAGATCATTTACTACGCAAGCCATCGCACTATTAAAACATAATGGAACAAGTTGGGATGTAGCCTGTGAGTCCCCTTTAATTAAAAAAGCCATTCGCTAACCACTACTTTTAGCTTTGTTATACATTTTAACAGGAGGAACAAAGAAAATATAGATGCCATAGTACAAAGAACTTTTAGCATTTATTGTTAATAGGGCGTCCGTTCTGCTTTTACTGGGTTCTGACACAAAAATATTAATAGGTTCGCGATAACCCGCAGTAAGACCAAGCCAAAACCAGTCGTGCAATTCTCGTTCATAGGTCAGTGTAATTCTGACGGACGATCTTCTAAACTCAAGCTGTTCAAATCCTGCAAACAAACTATCTTGTAGGTGATAGCTAGCTCCTTGCAATTCTGTACTAAAAATAAAATGGTTTTGATCGGTTGGGGAGTATCGGAGTTTCATGCTTTTTGGAAGTATAAACTCATACCCCCAATGAAGGCTAAAGTCATTACTGAATAAAATAAGTGGGAAAATAACAGGTTGGCCGAAGTCATAGCCGAACGAAATACCTCCTCCGAATTGCTTATGTGGATTGAGATTTTTACCATATAATAATGCGAATGATAGTTTTAATTGGTCAGTGAAGTTTTTTAATTGCGGCTTATCACTATTGAGTGAGCTATTTATAAATGCGAATATAAAATTCGATTTTAGCAGGTCTTTTTTTAAGTAAAGGTTAAATGAAATGCGTTTTAATGATTTGTCCTCAAATCGCTCAAATAATGGATAATCTGGGTCTGTTTTTTGATCAAATTTAAACTGCTCATGTCTATACCCTAATCCTCCAAAAAGGGTGGTCTTTGTTCTTAGAATTAATGGAAATTTTAGTTTTATCTCTCTAATTAGATTTTGAGATACTCTGGCTTTAGAATCTCCAACCGAATCTGAGGTAGCTGACACATTGAAGTTGTCAAATGACTCGTATCCCAATTCAAAAAACTTTGGTCTCGGCTTAAATCGGTTTGAAGCCTTGATAATGGGATCTTTTGATGGAATAATGGTAGGTTCAATTTGCTGACAATAGGCGTAGTTTGCCAATAGGCATAACGCCAAGATCAACACACGTTTAATATGAAGTAAATAGATTATTGCCAAAGCGAGACTACTAACTAAAAAAGGAAGTATTAATATAATGAAATGATTTCAGAGATTGGCCTTTTATCAAACAGGAGTTTATGTATTCCTTAATACCTCAATTACCATTCAATTTATTATCTTGTAATGGTGTTCTATTAATTTGATTAAATGAGATGTGCCTTAATTGTTTTGCTATCGTTTTTTACCCTTGTTGGACATGGTCAACATGAAGTACGTATTGATAGTCTCAATAATCTACTAAAAAATAGCCATGAGCCGTCTAAAAAGGCATACATATTAGATGAACTTTCGTACGAATGGTTTTCCGTTAATCTGGATAGCTCATTATTGTATGGGCAAAAAGGATTTCAGGTTTTCAAAAATCTAGACGATCCTAAAGGTCTCTCTCAGGCGGCCACCTCCATTGCAGTGGCTTATCATTATCTCTATACTTGGGACAGTGCCGAGTATTATTACGAAAAGGCATTGAGCATAAGAACTGCGGCTAAGGATACTGCCAAAATAGCCTCCTCGCTCAACAACCTAGGTGTTGTTTATATGGAACAAGGAGATTACGATCAGGCCACTAAATACTATATCCGTGCCATGAAGGTGAGAGAGTTGGCAAAAGATAGCATTGGTGTATCGGTCACAAAATTAAACCTTGGTCTCATTTTCAAAAAGCAAGGGAATTTTGAAAAGGCCATCCAATATTATAAAGAAGCTATTAAATATTTTGAGAAGTTCAACAAAGAGAACTACCTAGAGGGGGCTCTGTTGAATCTTGGGGCTATATATAACACTATCGGACAATTTGAGGAAGGACTTAGGTACAATCTAGCGCTTCAACGGCTAGCCGACAAACGTTCCTCTTCCAGAAACCTTGCAAAATCCTTTGTAAACCTTGCCAATTCGTATCAGGGGCTAGGACAACCTGATAGCAGCTTATTTTATATTAACAAGGCACTGACATTTTTTGAGGCTAGAAACGACTCTGTCAATATCGCTCACTCTCTGCTTTCGGTTTCGCAGTTTTATTTGGATAAGAAAGATTATTCTGGTGCCATCAACAACTCATTATACCTTGAAAAGATAAACCACAAACTACGAAACAGAGAAATTTTTATTGAAAACCAACTTATATTGGCTAAGGCGCACGAAGCTCTTGGTAATTATAAGAAGGCATTTCAAAGCTTGCAACAGTCATATAATCAAAAAGACTCCTTTCTTACGGCATCATTGAATGAAACCATTAGCAAGTTGACCGTAAAGTACGAAACTGAGCAACGAGAGAGGGAAATATCAGAATTGAGAAATGAGAATCAGGAAGCGATTATCGCCAATCAAAAATCTGATAATCAACGTAATATTTTAATGCTAGTGGCCAGCATCCTTATTGTAAGTGCCTTGCTTCTTTATCTACTTCTCAGAACTAAATCCAAGGCCAACGCCATAATAACAAAATCATTAGCTGAAAAAGAGACTCTTTTAAAAGAAATCCATCACAGGGTAAAAAACAACCTACAGATAATTTCCAGCTTATTGAGCTTACAATCTAGGTACATTGAGAATAAAGAGGCAAAGGACTTAGTAAATGAAGGACAAAATAGGGTAAAATCAATGGCGTTGATACATCAAAAACTATATCAGTTCAATAACCTTACAGGTGTAGAAGCACTTGATTATGTTCAAAATTTAACAGCTACACTTAAGAGCGCTTATGGTATTGACTCCACACGAGTAGATGTAAAATATGACATTGCTGATATTAATGTTGATGTGGATACGATCATTCCAATAGGGTTAATTCTTAATGAACTCATCAGTAATTCATTCAAATATGCCTTTCCTGATGATCGGATTGGAGAATTGAATATTAAGCTGAATGAGGATAACGGTAAATTATTATTAACTGTTAAAGACAATGGGGTTGGGGCTCCAGCCGAAGTAAACGGTGATCATTCTTTTGGTATGCGTATGATCAAGTCCTTATCACGGAAGTTAGAAGCGGAAGTTAATTTCGACTTTAGCAATGGCACCAAAGCCTCACTAGTTATTTCACACTATAAGTTAGTATAATTGCTGCATGGGAAAGTCAGTTCTTATTGTTGAAGATGAGCCATTAATAGCGGATGACCTGCTTTATCACCTAGAGGATATGGGCATCGAGTCAGTTGACGTTGCCCTTAAATATGATGAGGCTCGTAAGAAAATAACTGAAAATAGTTTTGATCTGGCGCTATTGGACGTCAATCTTTCAGGAGAGCGTGATGGTATTGACTTAGCAAATTTTATAAACCGTCAGCAACCTGTTCCCTTTATATTTGTTACTTCTTATTATGATGAAAACACTTTAAATCGGGCTAAACAAACTAACCCCTGGGCGTATATTCTCAAGCCATTTGACAAAAGGGAAGTTACTATCAATGTGGAAATGGCATTTCACAAAATTGCGCTTCTTGCTAGTCAGAAAACAGAACGATTTTTTGTTAAAGATAAGGACGGGCTACTCCCGGTAAATCCAGATGATATTCATTATGTAGAAGCGTTCGATAATTATGCTAAGGTATTCACTGAGGACCAGTCGTACATTGTAAGCCACACCCTTAAAAGTATTGAAGATAAGTTGATCCCGTATGGGTTTGATCGTGTTCATAAATCTTATCTGATAAATTTCTCAAAACTTTCAAGGATTAGCGAAGGGTATGTGTTTTTTGGTGAAGCAGCCATCCCGATTGGGAGAGCATACAAAATGGCGTTTATGTCTAAAATAGCCCTCCTTTAACTGTTAAATTCAGTATTTTCATTCGATCACTAAGTAAATCATGTCGTTCACTAAAAACCTTTATTTATATAAGGATTTTAATACGAACTTGTTGACATGTGTCAACAGATAAAATTTTGTCTATTAGTAACGGCTTTTCTCTTCTTAGCTGGAAATGTTAAAGCCATTCCCTTTATCACTACTTGGAAAACTGATAATTATGGAAGTTCTGATGATAATCAAATTTCCATTCCAACAACTGGGGCTGGCTATAGCTATGATATTTACTGGGAAGAAGTGGGTAATCCGTCAAATAATGGCACCGAACCCACTGGCCAGACAGGAGATTACACCATTACATTCCCCAGTATTGGTACTTATCGGGTAGAAATATCTGGGCAATTTCCACGAATATATTTTAATGCTGGCAGTTACTTAAGTCCTAAAGACAGCGAAAAATTACTTACAGTAGAACAATGGGGTGATATTGCCTGGACTTCAATGAGCCGTGCTTTTGCAGGATGTGAAAACCTAAGAATAAATGCTGTAGATGCCCCAGATCTATCTGGAGTTACTGACATGAGTAGGATGTTTTTCTATGCGAAATCATTGAATGACAATATCAATCACTGGGTTGTTAATAACGTTCAAAACATGTCCGAGATGTTCAGGGATGCAACGGTTTTTAATCAACCCTTAGACACATGGGAAGTAAGTAACGTGACCGATATGTCTGAAATGTTTTATTTCGCTAGAGCTTTCAACCAACCAATCAACTTTAATCCTGGAAATGGTAATAATGGTGGTGATGCCTGGAACACTAGCAATGTAACCAACATGGCCTCTATGTTTGGAGCCGCTTCCGAATTCAATCAAGATATCGGCAATTGGGATGTAAGTAATGTTTCTAGTATGAATGGCATGTTTTCTATAGCTGTCAAATTTAACCAGGACATCAGTGGTTGGACACTTGGTAATGGTACAATAATCAGTAGTATGTTTAGTGGTGCTACTGTTTTCAATCAGGACATCAGTGGTTGGAATACCACAGGAGTCACAAGTATGTCTGGTCTATTTCGAAATGCTGAAGCCTTTAACCAGAATATCAATGGCTGGGATTTTACCAGTGTGCTTAATATGAGCGAGATGTTTAGTGGTGCAATAGCATTTAATCAGGATATAACTGGCTGGAATGTTAGTGGTGTTACGAATATGAGAGGCATGTTTAGCGGCAATTCTACTTTTAATCAAGATATCAGTGGCTGGGTAGTCGATAATGTTTTAGACATGGAGGACATGTTTGAAGATGCTACCTCTTTTAATCAAGACATAAGTGGGTGGAATGTAACCAATGTCAATGACATGAGTGGAATGTTTGATGGAGCCACCTCTTTTAACCAAGACCTTGGTCGTGTAGGTGGTTGGGATGTAAGTGGTGTTTCTGACATGCGGTTAATGTTTCGAAATGCTTCTTCTTTTGATCAGGACCTAAGCAGCTGGGATGTGTCCAACCTTTCCTACGCAGTGTTTATGTTTAGTAATTCAGGACTTTCGGTAGGTAACTATGATAATTTGTTAATCGGATGGGCTGCACAATCTTTGAAATCCAATGTCAGTTTTGGCGCTCAGGGCCTCTTTTATTGTGCTGGAGCTACTGCACGCGCAGATATCATTACTAACTTTAATTGGTTTATAACTGATGATGGCCAAAGTTGTATCAACGTATTTGATGGAGGTGATACCACAGCACCGCAAATTGCAGATGCACAAGTTACACCTATTGACTTTGGGTCTATTGATATCCTTCCCTCTACTAAAAATAGGAGCTTTACCATTGAAAATCAACAGTCTATTCCTATTACCAATGTTGTTGTTTCGATAAGTGGATCTGCTTTTAGTACCTCCTCGGCTCCTGTTGTCATTGGTGCAGGTGGTACACTGACAATTAATGTAGTTTTAAGTAATGCAACACCTGGATCATTTACTGAAACCGTGTCGATTACCAGTGACGATTATAGCGGAGCATTTCAATTTGATTTGACAGGTGAAGTTACAACCATTCCAGAGCCTGAAATAAAAGTTTTTGATGGCTCTACAACAACAGGCAATGAAATTCTTGATGGCGGGTTTCTAGATGTTGGGTCTGACGATAGAGGTAGTGATGTAACCTATCAGTTTACAGTAACTAATAATGGTTCGGCTACGCTCAACATTTCTGCCATGTCACTCTCAGGAACAGTATTTTCACTGGGAACAGCTGCGCCATTGACAATTCCAGTTGGCAATTCCGAAACGATTGATGTCACATTAGATGGAACGGTAGCGGGTGATTTTTTTGAAACATTAACAATTACTAGTGACGACACGGACGAAAGCTCTTTCAGCTTTGGCGTATATGGAACAATATATGGACCTGATATTTTAGTGGTTGACGGCCTCGACATTTTTGGAGATCCAGAAATATTGAATGGCCAAGTCGCATCTATTGATTTTGGCTCGTCTGCCGCAGGATCTGATGTAGTTCGCCAACTGGTTATAACAAACGTAGCTCAGATTCCCTTATCTATTTCTGATATCTCTATTTCTGGGTCTGCATTTACTTTTAGTTCTCCAACACCGCCTTTAGGGGTTGCAGGGGAGGTTGACGGAATTTATGATGAAGTATTGTTTGAAATAACATTAAGCGGGGCAACGGAAGGTGCATTTAATGAGACGGTTACTATTTTATGCGATGATGACACAGATCCCATTTTTGAATTTCAGCTTACTGGCCAAATCACCGCTCCAGAAATTGAAGTGTACGAGGGCAGCACTACTAGTGGAACCGCTATTATTGATGGACAATTGACTGAATATGGTTTTGGTTCAGATTTCCAGGGGACACCCATCACGCGGCAAATTACTATTGAAAATATAGGATTAGAAACCTTAACAATATCAAGTATTTCTATTAGTGGAAGTGCGTATTCTTTGGTTACAACACCCCCAACATCGGTAGGAGTGGGGAGCTTCGAAACCGTAGACATTATGTTAAGTGGAAGTACAATTGGAGTGTTTAATGAAACTGTCACTATTATAAATAATGATACGGATGAGAGCAATTTTGATTTTCCCATCACAGGAGAAATTATGGTTATCCCCGAACCTGAAATTAACGTTTACAATGGACCTAATACCTCCGGAGCTGCCATAAATGATTCTCAAGTCACGGCCATAGATTTTGGATCGGATGTACAAGGTAATGACATTACGCACCAAATTACTATTGAAAATACAGGAACAGCGGTTCTGAATATTTCTTCCATATCTATTACAGGAACTCCCTTTTCATTAGCCACAGGAACACCTTCGTCAATAGCCATTGGAGCATCTGAAACTATTGATATTGACCTCAGTGGAGCAACAGTAGGGGTTTTTACGGAAACAATATCGATTAATAGCGATGATGCAGATGAGAGTGTTTTCAATTTCGATATAACTGGAGAAATAACATCTGCACCCACATCTGAAATTGCTGTTTACGATGGTGCCAATACTTCTGGTACACTTATCGTTGATGGTCAAGCTTCACCGATTGACTTTGGTTCAGCGACACAAGGAACGGACATTACAAGACCAATCACTATTGAAAATATTGGAAGTGCTGTATTGAACATATCAAGTATTACCATTTCAGGAAGTGCTTACACAATTGCATCAATACCTACATCTGTGGCTATCGGGGGAACAGAATCATTTGATATTGTGCTTAGTGGAGCTGCTGTAGGAGTGTTTACAGAAACCATTACTATCATCAATGATGATACAAGCGAAGCCACTTTTAATTTCCAACTAACAGGTGAAATCACTGCCAGTCCTCAGCCTGAAATTGCCGTTTTTGTTGGAAATTCAACTTCAGGAACTGCCATTATAAATGGACAAACAAGTGCTGTTAATATGGGCACAAGTGAAGTTGGCACCGCAATAACACAACCTTTTACTATTGAAAATACTGGTTCAAACGATCTTATTATTACGGATATCACTATAACAGGTAGTGCATTCACCATGGGATCGGCTATGCCAATAACTATTAGTGTTGGTAATTCTGTTACTATTGATGTGGTACTAAGTGGAGCCTCAGCCGGCACCTTTAGTGAGACGTTGACCATCTCAAATAACGATCCAGATGAAGGGACTTTTAGTTTCCCAATTACTGGGGTGATTACAGATTTGGCAGAAGCCAAAGTAAGTCTATTTGCCGATGGAGAAAGCCGGGCTAGTGGCGAAAATATTGTGTTTGAAGACGCACCAGTAGGATCAAGTAGAATTAGAGAATTGACAATCACTAACAGTGGAAATGCCAATTTGGTCATTACAAATATTACTATTGATGGTGATGATTTTACTTTACAAAGTGACGTTCCAGGGCCATTGGCACCAGGAGAAAGTACTGTTTTACTAATTCAATTCTCACCAACATCTCTAGGGCCAAAATCTGCGTTACTCACCATTCAAAGTGTTGCAGCCGCTGATTTCACAGCGGTTCTTATGGCGAATGGATTAAGTGATATTCCTCCTATCGAAATATTTAATGTTGTAACGGTTCAGCAAAATGGGAAGCATGATTTTTTAGAACTGCGTAATATCGAATTCTATAATACCAGTACTGTATTTATCTATAACCGTTGGGGCAACGAGGTATATAAAACCACCGATTACAATAATACTACTAATCGATTTATAGGTAATTCTGACAAAGGTGACGAGTTACCAGATGGCACTTATTTCTATTTAATTGAGCTCAATGGTGGTGAGATAGTTAAAAACGGGTTTTTCCTACTTAGAAGATAATATCATGATGAGAAATATAAATATTACCGCTCTTTTCCTGATTTTTTTAATGTCAGGTTTAGAATCTAAGGCACAACAAGACCCATTGTATAACCTATATTCATTTAATCAATACATGATTAATCCAGCATATGCAGGTGTTTACAATAATTTTGTAGCCAACCTCATCACCAGAAAGCAATGGGCAGGTATAGATGGCTCACCACTTACCAATATGTTTTTAGCACATACTTCAGTAGCAAAAGAGTTTGGTACAGGCCTATTGATCGTAAATGATCAATTGGGCATAAATAATAATACCGAAGCACAAGCTTCCTTTTCTTATAAGATAGTTTCCAGTAAAAGCACTTTGGCTTTTGGTGTGCAGGGTGGGGTGATTAATTATGGTTATGATTATAACAAACTAAACCTTGCTTATGTTGATGACGAAGGCCTGGATATGAATAATGATGGTTTTACTAAGGCAAATTTCGGTGCAGGTGTGTTTTACATGACAGAGAAATACTATTTGGGTTTGTCCGTGCCCCGTCTACTCAAAGCAAAAGTAAATGATGGAGTGACAAGCAGCACTCGATATCTGCAACACTACTATTTCAGTGGTGGTTTAATTATCAAATCCAGATCAACTAGCTCATTTTTATTTAAGCCCTCGTTTTTAGTACGGTACACTGAAAGCCAAGTGTCTGCTGATCTCAGCTTGAATGCCTTACTGGCTAACACCATTTGGGCAGGTGTAACATTGAGAAATCTAAATGGCATCGCTGTAAATGCACAGGTTCAGGTTAATCGCAAATTCCGATTTGGTTATTCTTTTGAATTGCCAACCAATCAACTGGTGCAAAATAATTACGGTACTCATGAACTGTCTTTGCTTGTTGAGCTCAATCTTTTTAAAGATCAATTTGAGACGCCTAGATATTTTTAAAGCCATCCATCTAATTTTCAACGTGCAATTTAATCGTTTAATTACCTTTGGGCGAATCATTATTTAATCGCCTTGAAATCAATAACTTATTTAATTTGCCTTTTTGCCTTTTTGATTGTTTCAAAAGTAGAAGCACAAAAATTCGAACAACTTGGGAATCTATTACCTACTCCTGATAATGTGAGAACGGCATCCGGTGCCCCAGGAAAAGACTATTGGCAGCAGCAGGTTGATTATAAAATTAATGTAGCCATTGATGATGTAAATCAAGTACTAACCGGGGATGAAACCATTACTTACCACAATAATTCACCAGAAAACTTGACCTATTTATGGGTTCAACTTGATCAAAATAATACGTTAAAAGGGAATTTAAAAGATCAGACGAGCATCACTGAAATTAGAAATGTTATGTCAACTAAAGAGCTTGTTCAGGAGCTTGGAGACTATGATTATGAGGGTGGGTTTCAAATAAAGTATGTAAAAGATAAAACTGGTTTGAACATGCCAGTGACTATCAATCGCACTATGATGCGGATTGATTTAGCCACACCATTATCTTCTGGTGCAACGTATGAATTCTCAATAGGCTGGAGTTATAACATCTATGATCGGATGATTATTGAAGGTCGTGGGGGTTATGAGTATTTTCCAAAAGATGATAACTATCTCTATACCTGTGCGCAATGGTATCCGAGAATGTGTGTTTATGATGATGTAGAGGGGTGGCAGAATAAGCAGTTTATTGATGATGGAGAATTTGCCCTTGAATTTGGGAATTTTGAAGTAAACCTCACTGTGCCAGCAGATCATATAGTGGCGGCAACAGGTGAATTAGAAAATGCAGAAGACGTGCTAACAAAAGCACAGCAAGAGCGCTTTGAATTAGCCAAAAAGACCCTTGACAAGCCTGTCGTTATTGCTACCGAAGAAGAGGCCATTATAAGGGAAAAGAATAAGGCTACATCTACCAAAACCTGGTCGTTCCGCGCTGATAGCGTGAGGGATTTTGCTTTTGCAACTTCACGCAAATTCATTTGGGATGCCCAAGCTGTAAAATTGCCAACTACCACCACAATGGCCATGTCATTTTACCCCAAAGAGGGAAATTCACTATGGGGCATGGAAGCAACTAACATTGTGAAAAACACATTGGAAGTTTACTCTACTAAAATTTTTGATTACCCCTATCCGGTGGCCATTGCCGTTAATGCCGCGGAACAGGGCATGGAATACCCCATGATCTGTTTTAATAGTGGACGGCCACAAAATAACGGTAAATACAATACCAAAATGTTGAGTGCCTTAGTAGATGTCATTGTCCATGAAATAGGTCACAATTACTTTCCCATGATTATCAATTCTGATGAGCGAATGTGGGGCTGGATGGATGAGGGTATCAATACTTTCTTTGAATTAGAAACCAAACGTAAACATTATCCTGAATTAGATACCCTCTGGGGCAGCCAGCAGAGTACACTGGCCTATATGAGAACGAACCCCGATTACTTGAAGCCTGTAATGACAGTTGCCGACAACATCACCTTCTCAGCGTACACTGATTATGCCAAACCATCAGCCGCATTAAACATATTACGAGAGCTAGTGATGGGGCCCGAACTTTTTGACTTTGCCTTTAAAGAATATGCGAATAGATGGAAATTTAAGCGACCAAAGCCTGCAGATTTCTTCCGTACTATGGAAGATGCCTCAGCTGTAGATTTGGATTGGTTTTGGCGAAGTTGGTTCTATAGTGTGGAAGCTGTGGATGTATCCATTGAACAAGTAATTTGGTACCGTACTTCAGAGAATCTTAAAAAAACGAAGAAAGAAAAGAAAGCTGAAGGAAGCGTTATTTATACAAATTTTGAATACGGTCCTTTGCCTTTTTCATTGGTGAAAACCGATAAGTTTGAATATGGTGAATTCACCAACAACCTTGATGATGAAGCGATTATTAAAAAGTTTGTCGACAAGAATTTTTATGAAGTAAGGTTTGAAAATTTAGGTGGGCTGTTTTCTCCTATAGTAATTGCATTTGTATTTGAAGACGGAACCATGGAAACGCAAATTATACCGGCAGAAATTTGGAGAACTAGCGAAAGGTTAGTACAAAAGGTATTTTGTTTTGACAAAGTGGTGAAAAAAATCATCCTAGATCCCAATGCCCTGACAGGAGATATAGATGTAAAAAACAATGTGTTTCCGAGGGATTAACTTGGTGAGAGTTTGAAATAGTATGTGCTTCCCAAACTACGGATTGCGGACCATTTTAATCATTCTTTTCGCGTTTAGCAAGTCATGCCGTAGGCATCTTTACCACTATGCAGATTGGTGGCAAAGATTCCTCCATTAACATTACGGAATGACCACCTAAAATATCGTACGTAAAGCGATTAGAAGTGATTTGTGGATATAATAAACCATTGACAAATGGTCAAAACATAAGATTAATTTTTAGAAGAAATGGGTTAATCTTAGCCATACAGGTTTTTAAATCAACTATCCTCTGTGCCTCTCAGTGAACTCAGTGGTTAAAAAATTTATCTAAATCCACATTGCCACCACTGATGATAATGCCTACCTTTTTGTTTTTATAAAAGGCCTTATTCTGTAACACCGCTGCCAAGGGCACCGCACCAGAGGGTTCAATGACTATTTTCATTCTCTCCCAAACGAGTTTCATTGCAGATAAAATATCTGCTTCTTTTACAGTCATTATATCGTGTACATTTTCCTTTATTATTTCAAAATTCTTTTCTCCCAAATTGGTCAATAATCCATCGGCAACAGTCTTGGGGGCTGCATCATTAGTACACAATTTGCCCGTATTAAAAGATCGATAAGTATCATCTGCCGCGGCTGGCTCACAACCGATCACTTTGGTAGTAGGACTCAAATATTTCGTAGACAGTGCAGTGCCACTGATCAGTCCTCCTCCTCCAATAGGCGCTAAAATATAATCCAAAGTGATTTCCAAATCTTCTATCAGTTCTTTAGCTGCGGTAGATTGTCCACAAATGATCCGATAATCATTATACGGATGGATCAATTCTGCTCCTGTTTTTTCTATTATATCGCTTAACGTACGTTCTCTTGCTGCTATTGTTGGCTCACATTCTATGACTTCAGCACCATAACCCAATACGGCATTTTTCTTTACAATAGGGGCATTATTTGGCATCACAATGTAAGCCTTTACTCCAGCTATTTTAGCTGCAAGTGCCACCGCCTGTGCATGATTTCCAGAGGAATGAGTGGCCACTCCTTTACCCAATTTGCTTTTATCGATCGAAAGTATTGTATTGATCCCACCACGCGCCTTAAATGCACCCACTTTTTGAAAATTTTCACATTTAAAATAAACCTCACACTCGGCTATAACATTAATATTCTCTGATGTAAGGATTGGTGTTCTATGGATATGAGGTTTTATGCGTTCATGTGCCTCCTCAATGTCTTGCAATGTTGGTACGGTGATTAATACATTTTCCATTTGTCAAATTTAGAAAGGGCAAGAGTATTTTTAATCTTAAATTAACATAATAAATTATGTAGAAAATAATTGACCTTACGTTATGAAAAAATCAATTTTATTAGTCTTCATTTTAATCAGTGGAAGCATAGTAGCACAGGATATCAATACTTCAAATCAAAGGTTTTATGACATTGTAAATGCTGTTTCAGCAGACCGCATTCAAGGGGATATTGAAAAACTGGTTGCCTTTGGTACACGACATACCTTATCTGATACGGTTTCCCAAACCCGGGGTATTGGGGCTGCTCGCAGGTGGATAAAATCAGAGTTCACCAAAATTTCTAAAGATTGTGAAGATTGTCTGGAAGTGAGGTATTTGAGGAATATCGTAAAAGGGGATCCAAAAACACGCATTCAAAAAGATGCCGAAATTGTTTCTGTAATGGCTATCCAAAGAGGAACGAAATACCCCAATCGATATATCATTATGTCTGGAGATATTGACAGCCGGGTAACTGATCCGCTCAACGCAACTTCAGATTCCCCTGGGGCTAATGACAATGCAACAGGCATGGCTGGGACTATTGAAGCGGCTCGTGTTTTATCGAAATATCAATTCGAATCGAGTATTATCTATGTAGGATTAGCTGGTGAGGAACAAGGCCTTTATGGTGGTAAATACATGGCCGAAGTAGCCAAAACTAATAATTGGGATATCATAGGAGTGCTGAACAATGACATGATAGGAAACATCTCGGGGATCAATGGAGTAATTGACAACCACAGTTTCAGGATCTTTTCAGAACCAACTCCAGTGACAGAAACAGAGGAGGCTCGTAAGAAAAGGCGATTTTATGGAGGGGAAGTAGATGGAATATCTCGGCAATTGGCACGGTATGTTCATAAAATGACAACCACCTATATGCCTGAAATGAATCCTATGCTCATTTATAGGTTGGATAGGTTTGGCAGAGGAGGGCATCACCGCCCATTTAACGATGCGGGTTTTGCAGGCATTAGAATAATGGAAACCAATGAAAACTATAACCGCCAACATCAGGATATTCGTGAAGAGAACGGAATTAAATATGGGGATGTAATTGAAGGCGTTAATTTCGAATATGCTGCAAAATTAACAGCAGTTAACGCCATCACGCTAGCTGGATTGGCGTGGGCGCCACCTGCTCCCAAAAATGTAGAAATTGCCGGAGCCGTTGAGCCCTCCACCTCATTACGATGGGATAAAATGGAAGACACCAACCTAGCAGGGTATAAGGTTTACTGGCGTGACACTACCGCCCCACAATGGCAACATTCAAGGTTTGTTGGTAAGGTGTCCGAATATCTTTTGGAAAACATAGTGATTGACAACTACCTATTCGGGGTAGCTGCTGTCAGCAAGGACGGTGTAGAAAGTGAAGTAGTATTTCCTTCAGGGGTTTATAATAGAGAGTAGGTCATAACATAAGTAGGTTTCCTTGATATCAGGTTTTTTAAATTAAATTATATTCAATTGTTGTAAAACATAAATTGTAATCTTCATAATATTTATGTCTGAAAAAATATGGGTCTATAATAAGAAAAACCCCATTTCAAGACTTTTTAACATATTGTTTATCTTGGGAATTTCATTGGTATTAATATCCTCCCTTATTCAAGTAAAATGGATTTTTTATATCCTGATCCTCATTATGATTGTTTTTGGTATCACTAGAATGATTAGCGTTTTTTGGACATTTAGTCCATTTAAATATGCATCGCAATTAAAACTGAATGCTGACTCTATAAACTTTTTAAATAATGAGCTCAAGTTGTCTTTGATAAGTAAAGTAACAATAAGACTTAGAGACAAAGAAATTAAACCATTACGCAGTGAGAATAGTTTCATTCAAATTAGAACGTATGAAGGTGAAGTCTTTGAATTAGCAGTTCTCATTGATAACTCATCAGATTTGGAGACTGTACAAAATTTGGTGTCTGAACTTAAAAAAAGAGTTGGTACTGTCGTTTTTGAGAATTATATAGAATAAGTGCCCTACAACATCGTGTAATAGCGAATTTGGCTAGTCCGATTATAATATTGATAATTGGAATATACAGTCAATGATCGCAATATTTTTGGAATTTTTCATTCACTCAGGAGGGCGAGGCGAAAAAATGGCGTGGCGGTGTGTGACGTTGCAGCAGGGCTGGACTTTTGTGTGTTGGAAGTAGGGCGGTATTTTTTTCAAGGCTTTTTTTGCTTCGTTTTTTGGCCTCAAAAAATGAAGGGAAGAAGTGCTTTCACCAACAAATTAATGTCTATTTCTGACACTTTTTGCATTCGCCCAAAAAGTGTCCAAAAACGCTTGCCAGAATAACCCTTCCCCCCCACATAGCCTACGCACGCCCGGTATTCTGGCGGTCAGCCCGCTTTGCTTCTTCGAAGCAGTTGGGGTGGTGTGTAAAACAAGGCTTTTGCTCGATCATTATTTTTTGAAAATGTACATTCACCAAGGCAGGTGGGGAGAAAAAATGGCGTGGCGGTGTGTGACGGTGCAGCGGAGCTGGACTTTTGCGTGTTGGAAGTAGGGCGGTATTTTTTCAAGGCTTTTTTTGCTTCGTTTTTTGGCCTCAAAAAATGAAGGGAAGAAGTGCTGTCACCAACAAATTAATGTCTATTTCTGACACTTTTTGCATTCGCCCAAAAAGTGTCCAAAAACGCTTGCCAGAATAATCCTTCCCCCCCACATAGCCTACACTTGCCCGGTATTCTGGCGGTCTGCCCGCTTTGCTTCTACGAAGCATTTGGGATGGTGAGTAGATCGAAGGGTGGTTTATCCTCTTTGTCTGTATGACCACCCTAGGAGGGCGATGCGAAAAAATGGCGTGGCGGTGTGTGACCGTGCAGCGGTGCTGGACTTTTGCGTGTTGGAAGTAACGAAACAGTATTGTTGGATCTGACAGAAGGTGTACCAATAGTGAGAAATGTGATATTTTCTTAGCGCTAATAATCACTTACATAATAGTTGAGCAATATTCTTACATCCATTTAATGCCAATTGATAATTAACAATGAAGTTATGACCTCCTCATTAATAACTTCTTAACTATTTACGGCAAATAGATTTCTTCAATTTCCATGCGCTAAATCACAAGTAATATTACATAAATCAGGAAAACAGTATATTAAAAAAAATAATGTCAAGTAAATTTTGAATTATGCAGTATGAAGAATCTTAAACAAATATAACAACTATGAAAGAAAATATATTGCTTAATGAAGACTATGCAAAAATTTGGCATGACACTGATACTCAGGTAATTCACGCTGCATGGAAAGGATTTTTACAACCCGATGAGGTAAAAAAAGGATGCTCACTGATGACAGAGTTTATCAAGAAAAAAGGGATTCTAAATCATCTTAGCAATCATACTCAATTGAAAGTATTATCTAAAGAAGTACAGGAATACCTTACCCAACAGTGGTTTCCGGAAGTTGAAAAAGTGGGACTTAAAAAAATAGCTGCTCTGGTTTCTGATGATGTTTTTGCTAAAGCAACCGTTGACAAAGTCAATAAAACTAAATTAGGACGGCTAACAATTTCCACATTTAATTCAGCGCACGATTCTGAACAATGGTTAATGATGGATAATTAAAACTTTATAAACGATGAGATTAAGAGGGTTTAAACCGGATATTTTAAGAAACAATCGTCAAAATGCCAATGATGCGCATATTGCTAGCTTAGACCCTCTTGATATTGATACAGAAATAAGTGTCCTACCTGCTCTTAACCAAAAAGGTGATACAAAATCTATGATACAAATGTTATACAAAAACATTCCGTATCCTGATACCTTAATAAACTTCGATTATTATGAATCAGTAGCCTGTATGAGGGATATTGGTTTATTCCTGGGCTCATTAAAAAGACATGGGATAGAACCTGTAGAGGCTGTTCCCGAATTGGATTATATTTTAGATGAGTTGGGCACAAAAACCAATCTTCCGCCTAGGGATACCTTAATGCATTATACCATATGGAACCCCCAAGGGAAAAGACTCCGTACCTACACACATTATAGCGATGAAGTCTATCTTATCAAAAGTGTTGAGATGTCCTATCGCCCACTAGTTGATGCCATTTACAATTTGGTTCAGTTACATCAACTTGATTTTGAGGATCCTTTATTTGTTGAGCTTTGCGAAGAAACTACCGCTACATTTAAATTTGTTGTAGATGCCATTGTCCTTGCAAAAAGAAAGGTGTCTCCAGAAATTTTTGCTAATGAACTTCGATTCTATTTCGACCCCATAATACTTTATAAGCATGAAGTAATAGGACCTGGTGCCGTGGAGATGCCAATGTTTGTATATGACCATATTTTATGGAGTTGCGACCTTGATGATGAGGAACATATCAAGTTTAAATCTACTTATTTGCCTTTTAGTGAGCCTGATACACGTGACGTCTATTATGATTTTCTTAACAAACAATCATTGGTAACTAAAATGTGCGTTGCTTTAAATCAACAACCCACTACTTCCAATATTAATGCTGGAAAGGCTTTGTACAAACTTTGCAAACAACAACTGTCATTTCGAATGCCTCATAAAAAATTGGCTGATGAAGCGTATGGTTACGAATCAAAAGAGAACAGAACTAAAGGTAGTGGCGGCTATTCTACCACTATTCTACAAGACCTTGTAGAGCTTAATGTAAAGCAAATCAAAAGATTGCATAATAGTGTTTACTGTTGAAGGCTAGGGGTAATTTTTATTTACATGCTAAGAATCGTATTAGGTTGACTTTAACTAACCTCCTCAGTGTTTGACACATTACCTTCAAAGTAGCTATTAAGCATTTTAAGCGTTTGGTCATTGACCATTTCATCAAGTTTTACTTCCCCTTTTTCAAGTAAAACAATTCGGCTACAGATGTCAGTCACATGGTTCAAATCATGGCTTGAAATCAAGAAAGTGACCCTGTTCTCAGTGATATATTCATCAATAATCTTTTTTAACCTTATTTGCGATGACGGGTCAAGGTTTTCAAAAGGTTCATCAAGTAGGACAATAGACGGGTTGCCAAGAAGTGAGGCTGCTACGCCAAGTTTTTTCTTATTACCCTTTGATAAGTCTCTGATATATTTTCTATGACCAAAAATTTCATCATTGAATAATTGTTCGAATTTCTTTAAAAAACTCTCCAAATCACTTTTTGACAGCCCATATATCTTGGTCAAAAAATCAAAGTATTCTTCTGGGGTTAGATAATCAATTAGAAATTTTTCATCAATAAATGATCCTGTAAAACTCTTCCAGTCTTCCGTTTTACTCACATCTTTACCTTCAATGATTACTGAACCTTCGTTAGCCCTAATTAAATCTAATATTATGCGAAAAAGCGTTGTTTTACCCGCACCGTTGTTGCCGACCACACCAAAAGATTGACCCTGGGGAACTTCCAATTGTGTGATATTTAATACTTGATTATTTCGATATGATTTTTTTAAACCTTGAATAAGTAGCATAATTATAATGTTAAGTCATGGATCATTTTATACTTTACCTTGCCAAGTTTTTTGGCAATCAAACGAATAAAGTAATCCTGCAATGTAAAGCCGATGATGCCTGCAATGCCTATACAGATTAATGCGGGTATAAAACCAAAATAAATATTGATAGGGATAAAAATTATGTAAGGTCCAATCAGTAATGGGAGACTCATAAGCCACTGTGCAGCCCCTGTACCCTGGTAATTCATAAACGCTCCTTTGTTTAAATCAATAGGCTTTGGGCCCCACATAGAAAGACGCATCATCAAGGGGATGTTGATGCCTATGTTATAAAAACTGCCTGCCAATATCACAAGTAGGATTTCCCAGCCAAAATAGACGTAGGGAACACAAATAATAGTACAAATAACACAAGACGCAACGATTAACCGATACCTTGACTTAAGCCAGGTATGCAATGCAATTGGCTTAGTTAAAAAGAAATCTAGCTGATTTGTATTCCAACTCCAGAAAAACTGTCCGTAATTAATTGGAAATATTCCACTCATGAAAATGCCTAAAAAAATAAAAAAGGCCTTGTTTCCTTGATAATTGTCTTTGCCAAAGAATATCAATCCATATCCAGCAAAAAGCAATGACAAAATAAGGGTAGAACGAGTGCGTTTATGTCTTAAAATCATTTTTACTTCTTGAAGTATCAATATATTTGACAAACTACTATTGCCCAAAAAGCTGAGTTTTTCAGAATATTTTTCAATATTTTGATCTTTACTATTACCCAGCTCTTCTAAATAAAGATTATCTCTGAAAAATTTAAGTGTGACATATGTTAAAGCACCAAGGACTAGAATTGGTATGAAAATAGTACTTGGCAAGGTCAATAGTGCCATAAAACCAAGTCCAAATGGTTTAAATAAATCTACATTATAATAGACCGTCAGGAAATAATTGGCGGAAGCTAGGACAACAATTATCACCCAAACTACAGGTAGTTCTTCGAGTTTCTTTTTGAAAAGAATATTAAAAAAATGGAGTATAAGTGACATAAAAAAAATACCCCCTAGCCAGACCACCATCCCCAGCGTACCATACACTGGTTTTAATATTTGTATAGCAAATGGGATGGTTAAAATGAGGGAAAATATATTAAAAACACTGATTATAGATTTACCTACAAGGAAATTGGCTATTGTACTGCGTTTGATCGGATGACCTAAATAGGGTTGGATATCCAAGACAGGTATTTTCTGCATAAGATATCGCATCAAAAGTTCTCCTAAATAGTAGTAAATCAAAGCATGATTTACGAATGTAATTGGATCTTTTATTTCAGGAAATTCGGTAATGAATTTTGGCAATGCTATAGATAGAGCTATTGCCTGAATAAGTAATATAAGGGTGATAACCCAAATAAATATGGTTAGTCCCAACTCTCTTTCATAGGAGGAAGACCTGCGAAATTGTAACCATTGATGCCGAAGCAATGCGCCAATCATACCGTATAAGTAAGTTTCTTTAAGAAAGAGACAATACTAAGTATTTAAATGAAAAATCAAAGTATGAACTACATCGATTAAAAGAAAAGAAAATAAATTTTAAATAAAATATTGATCGTCATTTTTAAGATTAACCTTATAATCAATGCGCCTTCAACCAGTTATCACCTACACCAGCTTCTACTTCTAGCGGCACTTCAATTTTAACAGCGTTCATCATCAACTCAATGATTTTTGGTTTCACTTTGTCTACCTCATTTTTAGGCACTTCAAACACCAATTCATCATGTACTTGCATGATCATTTTTGTGCCGAGGTTCTCGGCTTTCAGCCACTGCTGTATGTTGATCATGGCCAGCTTTATGATATCAGCTGCACTGCCTTGAATTGGTGCGTTGATGGCATTTCTTTCTGCATAACCACGCATGGTGGCATTGCGGGAATTGATATCACGTAAGTACCTGCGCCTACCCATGATTGTTTCTACAAACTCATGCTCTTTGGCTTTCGCAATACTGGCATCCATATATTTTTTAATAGATGAAAATTCTTTGAAATAAGCACTAATGATATCATTGGCTTCAGATCGGGAGATACCTAAATTTTGTGCCAAACCGAATGCGGAAATACCATAGATGATTCCAAAATTAACTTCTTTGGCTTTTCTTCTCATACCAGCATCCACCTCCTCCAAAGGCACATCAAATACTTTGGCAGCCGTGGTAGCATGTATATCGCGACCGTTTTTAAAGGCTTCGATCATGGTTTTATCTTCCGCAAATGAAGCTGCGATACGCAATTCTATTTGAGAATAATCTGCTGATAGCAACACGTGATTGTCGTCCCTTGGTACAAACGCTTTTCTGATCTCACGACCTTTTACCGTTCGGATGGGAATGTTCTGTAAGTTCGGATTATTGGAACTCAGTCGTCCGGTGGCGGCTATGGCTTGGCCATAATCCGTATGTACCCTACCATCTCGAGGGCTAATCATTTTCGGTAACGCATCTACATAGGTGGATTTCAGTTTTTGATATTCCCTGAACTCCAAAATTTTATTAGCGATTTTATGTTCGTTCGCCATTTTGCTCAAGATCTCCTCACCCGTAGCATATTGTCCCGATTTCGTTTTCTTAGGCTTATCAGTCAGCTTTAGTTTGTCAAAAAGAATTTCTCCCAGCTGTTTTGGAGAAGCTATATTAAATTCTACACCAGCTATACCGAAAATCTCTTCTTGTACACGAAGACTTTCGGCTTGTAATTCTTTTGACATGGCTGCCAGGGCTTGCTCATCTATTTTTACACCTTCAAATTCCATTTCGGCAAGTACCAGCGCCAATGGATGCTCTATTTCATTGAGCAGTTTTTCCATATTTACTGCTTTTATTTCCTCAGCAAGCTTCTGCTTCAATTGGAAAGTAATGTCAGCATCCTCTCCAGCATATTCCACTATTTCATCAGGCCGCAAGTCCTTCATGTTTTTTTGCCTTTTGCTGTTTTTGGCTCCCAGCAATGAGCTGATAGGTACAGGCGAATAGTTGAGGTATTGTTCCGCCATCACGTCCATACCGTGGCGGGTTTCAGGCTCTATCAAGTAATGAGCCAGCATTGTATCGAATATGGGCCCTTTTACATCAATGCCATATTTCTTCAACACTAAAATATCGTACTTAATATTTTGCCCAATTTTAAGTATTTTATCACTTTCAAGGACTTCGGCAAACTCCTTAATAATGGCCTGTGCTTTATCAAAATCATCAGGAACAGGCACATAATAGGCATCTCCTTTAAAATAAGAGAAGGCAATTCCAACCACATTGACTTCGAACGCATCAATTCCAGTGGTTTCTGTATCAAAACAGAATTCATCTTGTGCACTTAGGAATTCAATCAGCGATTTTCGTAGTTCAGCCGTATCTATCAGTTGGTAATTATGGGTGACCGTTTTGATGGTTTCCATTTTTGCTGGAGGCGACTCCTCTAGTTCTAGGGCACTTTTACTTTCAGCGCTGAACATGTCCAACTGTCCTGATGTAGAAGCTGCGGCACCTTTAGTTATGGTTGTTGGCTCCGTATTAAAAACACGTTTTAGTAAAGTTCTGAATTCGAGTTCTTCAAAAATTGGTTTCAGTTTTTCTTCGTCTGCTCCAGTATATTCAAGTTCTTTTTCGTCAAAATCTACGGGTACATTGATGTTTATTGTGGCTAGTTCTTTGGATAATAGGCCTTGTTCACCGAACTCCTCAACTTTCTCCTTCATCTTGCCTTTGAGCTGATCGGTATTCTTGAGTAGCTCCTCTATAGATCCATATTCTTTGATAAATTTAGAAGCCGTTTTTGGCCCCACTCCTGGTATTCCTGGTATGTTGTCAACGGAATCTCCTTGTAAACCTAGCATATCGATTACCTGATCAATTCGATCGATATCCCACTTTTTTAAAATATCATCAATGCCCATCACATCAACCGCATTTCCCATAAAAGCAGGTTTATAAAGATAAATGTGTTCTTCTACAAGCTGACCAAAATCCTTATCAGGTGTCATCATAAAAACCTCAAATCCATTCTTTGCGGCTTTTTTCGCCAACGTACCAATGATATCATCTGCCTCAAAACCATCTTTTTCTATAACAGGGATATTAAAAGCGCGGATAATGTCTTTAACAATAGGCACAGCTATTCTAATGTCTTCTGGAGTTTCCTCACGTTGTGCTTTGTAAGCAGGATATTGCTCATGCCTGAAAGTGGGCGCTGAGGTATCAAACACCACTGCAATATGTGTAGGCTTTTGTTTTTGCAAAACTTCCAGCATAGTGTTGGTAAACCCCAACATAACACTTGTGTTTAAACCTTTTGAGCTAATTCTTGGCGTTTGGCTAAAAGCAAAATGGGCTCGATATATTAACGCATAGGCGTCAAGTAGGAATAGTTTCTTCTCAGGTTTGCTCATGTTTATAAAGGTAGGAAAGCACAAGTAAATATGAGGAGGTATGGGCGATAAAAATGTGGCCGTCCCTATTCGACATTTGTAATGTCGAATGATTACCCTAGGATTTTTAATCCATCTTTCGCCCTTGTAGGTGTTGTCACCAGCAAATAAATATCATAGCACTACTTATTTCTTTCTTGTTTCTAGTTCAGAGTCCCTAATAGGAGACTCTAAACAAGCTGAATTGAGGATTTACTTTTTATACTCAGGCTTCAAATAATCATGATACTCCTTTACAAACTTTTCCACTTTTGGTCGGGAGACGGCATAGACGTAAGACTGATTAGGATGCAGCTCATAATAATTCTGATGATAATCTTCAGCAGGATAAAATGTCGTAAAAGCTGTGATTTTAGTTTCTATTTTTGAATCATATTTGCCCGATTCATCTAAATATTTTTTTCTAGCTACAGAGATGTTTTTCTCATTTTCGCTACGATAGTAAATTTCAGAACGGTATTGTTTCCCGATGTCAGGTCCCTGGCGATTAAGCTGAGTAGGATCATGACTCGCAAAAAACATTTCAACTAACATTTTATAGCTCACTACTTTGGGGTCATAGGCTATTCTTACTGCCTCAGCGTAATTGGTAAGTCCTGCACCTACTTCCTGATAAGTAGGATTCTTTTTCGTTCCACCTGCATATCCAGAGATTACGTCAACTACCCCATTGACTCTCTCAAAAACGGCTTCAGTACACCAAAAACAGCCGCTGGCGAAATAAGCAGTATCCAATTGAGCTGCTACTTCTGGTGAGATTGTTTTTTTCTCTTTCGATTGGCTTTCATCTGGCTTAGCTGCGCAGCAAACAAATAATAGACTTGTAAAAACAAGTACGGGTGTATTTAATAGATTCATTTTGCTGTTTTTTTTAGTTCTATGTAATTGTAACTAAAGAAGAAGCCCTAATGTTTCATTATTAGTGATGTTAAAACGACATGTCTGCGAATTAATAGGAAGTGAGGGTCTACCTTTGTTCCAACCTAAACACAAAAGCCGTCTCATCTTTATGAACCCGTGGGTTGAGCACATGCAAAAGCTTATCAAATAACGAAGGCGTAATGGCTTTTTCAAAAACCATCTTCTTATCTGGAAAAAGCGTATTCAAAGCCTGCTGACGCTCAATCAAATCTTTGTCACGAATCATGATCACATGACTGGGCACTTTCTCGACAAAGTCAAGTTCACATTTCAAAGTTTCAATGCTTTCGTTTTTTGACTTCTCAAAGATCACTCGGTAATCATCAGCCAAATAGGCTTTGGTTTTCACCAATTCGGCTTTTCCAGTAAATTTCCAAAATAGCTCTTCATAGTTAGACGTGTTTTTACCGAGATAATAAGCGGGTACTTCCTTAATGTTCGATGAAGCACTTTCGATAATCAATGACTTCACATCAGCAGTACTTTCCAAATACGATAGAGGCTCTATCCGATCTTTTTTAGAATAGGTAAAAGCCAAAGCAAGTCCGGCAATGACATTCATGATCCAGAAAAAATTCCATGAATACTTCAAAAACCCCTTGCTACTCCACCAACTCGATGAAGTTTTCACCAACTGATACCATCCAATGGAACCGAGGATTATAAAGAAGGGGAAAAATGGAATAATAAACCGCTCTTGTTTATTAGGGAAAAAGGAGTGGACCACAAAAAACAAAATGGCCGCCCACCAAAGCTCTGGACTTACTTTTCTTGATTTTATAAACCCGATCAATAAAAACACACTCACAGGTGGAACCGTAAAGCCCATAACCGTCAGAAAATATCTGTAAATAGGGCCGGTGCTGTAATTGAATGCATTGTTAGCATTATAATCGAAATAAGCCACAATGGACTGAAGCGGATATTCCCAAAAAATAACATCTGGAATACCTATTATCACCAGAACTACAAGCAAGAACCCAACAATAATGGCAATAGATTCCCGCCATTTTCCTTTTAATAAAATAACTATACCAAGGCCACCTGTCAATATCATTATATGGTAACGGAACACGAATGACAGGCCGAATAACATACCGGCAACAAACCAGCTATTCAATTTTTCTGGTCGCTTCAGTACGTAGTAAAAGGCTGCCAATAACGGTGGCAAACAGACCATCTCTACCAGGTTTTTTACTCCCAAATAAGGGAAAAACCAGAGCAATGCGGTAAGTAATCCGGCTAATTTCGCCTCTTCCTTACTGCTCAATAACTCAGTAATTTTATAAATAAAGCTTACTACTAAAAGAGAGTAGAAAGCATGCACTAACCTTATAAATACCATTTTGATCTGTGGATCAACAATGCCTATGGATTCTAGAATCCAAATAAAAACCGCATTGATGCCTACATAAAACATACTATGATTTGGTGGAATATCGTCTGCAATCCAATGTGGAATACCAGCGATCCAGTCTTGTGCTACTCTGATAACATCAAAATGGTCATCGTGGAAGGCATACCCTTTAGAAAATATGGCCGCTAATACCCTGATTACAATGGCGATAAGAAGTATAACCTGTAATGGATTCTTATCCCATGAAGGTCTCCACCAGGAGATCTGATATTTTGTGTTATCTACTAAGTCAGACATATCAACTTTTAAAACTCAAATTAAACGCAAACCTACATTTTTTAACTATCCGAACCTTTCCGTTCATTGCTTAAAATCGGTAAGGAAATCACTGAGAAAATAAAATAACCTAGTCCTACCCATTCCCCCAAGAATAGGATTACAATAATTAATTGTAACAGGTAAAATATTGGAAAAACAGTGATTCCCACACAAAATTTAATAGATGCGATCATCACAGGATCTTTTATTTTTCCTTTTATCCAGTTCCAAATTATCAGGGGCAGTAGATTATTGAGCCAAATTGGTGCCTTAATAATCCAGTATAATTTTGATAATAACCCAGTATTTCTACTTTTCAATACGCTAGGTTCTTTTTGATTCTCAAGATCTTTCAATTTGAGATTTGTTTCCAACGGGTTTAAGTAGTCCGGATTATCGGCCTCTAATTTTGTAATTTGTTCATCATAGTCAGCAGGATTTTCGATATGGGTGATCAATGTTTTCAGCCTGTTGGCAGTAATTTCTTTAAGTGCCTGAGAAGCTTCATTGAAGTCTTCATCAAGAAAGTCCGTTGCATTAATAGGTTCTCCAAAATAGAGGCTAACACTACTTCTGTAATGCTGATGATCAGTATAGTTAATCCCAATGGGCACTATTTTCAAGTTTAATTTTGGATTGTCGGCCAGAGCATTAAAAATGATCCTTGTAAATCCTTTGCTCAGTGGTCTCAACCTACGTTTTAAATCATGATTACCTTCAGGGAAGATCATCAAGCCTTCTTCATTGAGTAGTATTTGTTTACACTTTTCAAATATTTCATCATTTTTAGACATCGCTTGCCTTCCATCTCTTATTCTGTAAATGGGCATCATATAGAACAACGCCAATATTTTCTTAACGAAAGGCCTTTTAAAAACATCAGCACGAGCAACGAAGTGGGTTTCTCTCTGAATGCGAGTGGCAATAAGCAAAGCATCTATCAAAGCATTTTGGTGATTGGCTACAAACAACACAGGTCCGCTTTCAAGTATGTTTTGTTTGCCTACTACTTTGATCTTTTTAAAGAAGAAGAAGAGTCCAAAATTTACATAATTCTTACAGAAAAGGTAAAATAGACGGCTCATACTAAGCAGATTGTAACGTGTATCTAGACCAAAGCATTCCCAAGGTGAGACCCGAAATAATATGCCAAATCCCCCACCAGGCCGCAATCATAGCCATGCCACCTAACCCGTGGAAAAACGAGAAAATAAGCAGAAGGCCAAGCCCTGAATTCTGTATGCCCGTTTCTATTGTAATGGATTTTCGGTCATCATCTGATAGACCAAATATAGTGGCCATGGAATAACCACATGCAAAAGCGAGTGCATTATGAACAAATACGATCAATACCATAAATTGGAAATAGTCCAAGAAGATTGAAATATTATTGGAGAAAGCTACTAGCACAAAAGCTAAGAAAATAATAATGGATATTGGTTTGAGCCACTTCATCAATGTCGCAGCTGTTTTAGGGTAGTATTGTCTTACCAACATGCCCAATACCAGCGGGATAGCCAATATCAAAACAATAGTTTGGAAAACCTCAAAAGTATCAATACTCACTGCCGTTAATATCTTAGCTGTTGGTGGGTACAAACTTGCCCAAAAACTTAAGTTAAATGGAGTCATAAATATGGCTGCAACTGTTGATATTGCAGTTAGACTTACAGATAGCGCCACATTTCCACGCGCAAGAGAAGTCATAAAATTGGAGACGTTTCCACCCGGACAAGCAGCGACTATCATCATTCCCATGGCAATGCTTGGTCGGGGCTCTATTACAAGCACCAATAGGAAAGTAAGCAACGGAAGAACAAGAAATTGTGAAAGTACTCCAACAATGGCTGGTTTAGGTACCTTGGTCAGACGAACGAAGTCAATGATTCTCAGATCTAGGGCTACGCCAAACATGATTACAGCCAAACAAAGGTTAAGAGCCCAAAGCGATTCGCTATTAAAATTAAGTTGTACTGAGTCTATGGTTTCAGATCGTTAAGATTAAATTCTAATATACAATTATTTAAAAAAAGGAACTTCGTTCTCCCGTAAAATTAGGGAAGGAATAACGTTCAATGATTTGAGTGTCAACTTTTTACAATAAATCCGTGTTATTGATTTACAAATTTTTTAATTTTCATTACGCTATATTAATTGAACGCCATGAAATCTGTAGAAACAACTTTTAAATTGACCTTCACACCAGACCAATATGCAAAGGCTGTTGAATACATAGAAGATATGAAGAAGCACCCTAAACGAGTATTTTGGCTCGGTAAGGAAGGTAAGAGCGATGAGGAGCTAATTTACGGACATATTGCTCATAAAATCTTATCCGGATTCTATAACAACTATGACCCCTCTTTTGCCAGAAAACAAATTGTGGATATGAATAACCGAATTTCGGCCTAAAGCTTTACTCCGATATCAAGGGAGATGTAATCATTTTTTAAAATAACATCTCCACCCAGATTATCTTTACTTACAGCATTAATTAGTCCTCTGTGATAAGTTAATCCTCCGAAAACGAGTGTACTAGTGCCTATTTGATACTCTAAGCCCATTCCGGCAAGTATGGATCCATCAAAAAGCCTGAAATCCCTAATTAGCATGTTGTTGTCATTATTTGCCTTTTCTTTGACATTAAATTCAAAAGCACCTCCAAACTGAAAATAAATACGTTTGTCTAGCGCTACTTCATTGGTATACAATTTTAGACTTAGGGGAATTTGTACATACTGAAGATTGTAATCTTCTTTAACTGAAGGAAAATTACCAGCTTTGTCCTGACCCTCAAAACCTGCTCTTTTAGAGCAAAGGAGTATCCCTGAGCTGAAATAGTAATTGTCAGTAAGTTGTACATCTATTATGGGGCCAAAGGCCAATCGAAGAGCAGTACCATCACTATCTAAATTTACAGAGTCTGATTTCAATTCAACTCTATTGGTGGAAAGTGTTGGAGAGAATTGGAAACCTAATTTAAATTGAGAAAATGCCGAAATAGATAGAAAAACGAATAGGAATAGGATCAGTATTTTTCTCATAAGAATATAATTTTTAGTTACTTAGCGCAGTTATTTGATCGATCAATATTAGCAAATAAAATGAACAGTTTGAAGATGAAAAAGGGGTTATTCGGTTGTCTTATGGTTGGCATGGTGCTGTTTACCTATTCTTGTAGCGATCAAGGGCCTGAAGAATGTGCCTATCAACCCATTACAGCGCCTATTACTTTGGATATTCAGCAACTTGAAGACAAGTTACTGGATATTGATAATCGAGACACTTTACGCGCTTTCATTAAGGCTCATCCCGTAATTACAGAATTCTTTTTAAAGCGTAGTAACTATCCTAACGACTCGATCATGATGGATGTATTACTTGAAAAATTTAGTAATCCCTATATTGATTCGCTTCAACTTGAAATAGATCGTGTTTT
Organism: Fulvivirga sp.; assembly: GCA_048268855.1. Classification (GTDB taxonomy): domain Bacteria; phylum Bacteroidota; class Bacteroidia; order Cytophagales; family Cyclobacteriaceae; genus Fulvivirga. The sequence goes on along the minus strand of JBLWUR010000007.1, from coordinate 107,948 downwards.
CGGAGACTTAACCGAATTGAAACAAGAACTGTCAATGGCCTTTAGTCATTTAAAATATTATTACCCTGAGACAAAACTGCCCAAGATCCAAACCGTAGCTACAGGACTTGATTTTGATCTATATGTTTCTGATTCTCTCATTATCATTGGGTTGGATGATTATTTGGGTAAAGGAGCCAAGTTCCGTCCCTTGGGAGTATATAATTACATTCTAACCCGTTATACTCCACCACACATAGTGCCTTCCATTATGTTACTATATGGCATTTCACCTAATTATAATGCCACTGACTTAAAAGACAAAACCCTTTTGGCCGACATGGTGGCTTATGGTAAGTCGTTCTATTTTGCCAAGCGGATGATGCCCTGCACCCCTGACAGCATATTTATATGGTATACTGCGAAAGAGATGACCGGAGTGAGGCAAAATGTAGATATTATCTGGACGCATTTTGTGGAGAACGAACTGCTTTTTGAAACCAATCACATGATCAAGAAGAAATATATTGAAGACCGCCCTAAAACGTTTGAAATAGGCGAGAAAGCCCCCGGCAGGATAGGCACTTGGCTTGGCTGGCAAATTGTAAATAAATATATGACCGAAAAAGACCAAACAACATTGCCTGAGTTAATGGGAGTAAAAAGCCCTCAGAAGTTATTCAAAGAGTCTAAATTCAAACCTGGAAAAAGCAGCTATTTTTAACGGCTCTTTCCAGATTAATAATTTCTATCTACTCCCAGATAATTTTCCTTTTAGGTAGCACATCAATGGCGATATCTTTAGTTAGGTTCATTGCTTCTACGAGCATTGGAGTTTCTGCAGTCCATTTATCGAAAAAGGCCTGCACTTTTACGTTGTCTCCATCACCTTCCAAAATAAGCATTTCAGTAGCTAGTTTTTTAATCCCTACTTCAAAATTGTCAAAATCAACAGACCACTTTTTAGTCTCTGCGTTGTACAGGATTCCACCGTTTTCCTGAAGATAACTCAATGAAATAGCTGCGGCTTTTCCGTGTGCTTCATCCAGTCCGAAGCGGATGGATCGGAACAAACTTCCTAAAAAGGACACATAAAATTCTTTAGATCTGGCTTGGTCTTCCACCCCTTGATCCATTAGGTAAGCCAGCGAATACAACCCCACAATGTCGGCTTTTGCTTCTTCCAATGGACTATAATTTGGTCCGATAGAAGCATTGGCCGCCATCCCTTTGTTGGGGCCAGTTTTTACTTCTCGAGGGCCGATGGCATGGCAAATCTCATGCATCAGTACAAATTTGAAAAACCCTTCATCAGACAAATATTGTAGTTGAGAATCATCAATTAAAATATTGCTCACTGGTTTGATAATGGCATTGAAACGCGCCTCCAACATATTTTTCCAGAAGGTCTTCTTAGTTCCCTTGGATTTATGTACCGCTGGATCATTCGGAAGGTTGGTTGCTACGGCTTGATAACCAATTCTTCCTTCACCCATTCTGATGATATCACGAACTACAGTAAAATTGGCGGTAAGGCCATTCACCACAGACTTGTATTCATCAGGAATAGGTAGGTTCTCCTCCATTTTCTTTAAGTAGGAGGTGTACTTTTTCAGGTCTGCACTGGCTTCCTGATCAATGATTTCGATATAAGCCTCATACTTGGCTTTTACTCCTTTAATCTGATCGGAATATTGTTCGAAAGGCCCGAAAACGATGTCGAATTTACTGTCTTTCATATCGATCCATGCTACGTCAGCATCATAATAATTGTCAGTGGTAAGTGCCGTAGCCTTCAATCTCAAAAAGTTGGAAAAGGATTCGTTATCAGATAAATCGGCCACTTCATTTAACAGGGCCACAGCCGGGTCAACGTATTTTTTATATTCTTCATAATACCTTACTGCTTTGTAACCTCCTTTTCCATCTTCACGGATTACAGTGTAGGGATACATGAACTCAGCTTTTTCTTCCACTGACAAGGTTTTAAGATAGGTGTCGAATTGGGCCGTTGTTAGGCCATGGGGGTAAATTTCATCCCCACCATAATATTTTTGATTGCCGATATAGGGCTCATATTCATTCAATAGTTCAAATGGTCCCCCATTTCTTTGAAGAAGCGTCACAAGGTCAGCAGCATATGGATCATTGGTAATTTTTGATAAGCTATCGATCATTTTCAACCCCGATTTGGAGGTTTGCATCCAATACGCGGTATCTAGATATTCAGCGGCTGTTACTAGTTTTTTTAGAATCTCCTTGTCGCTAGCGCTATACTCACGTGCGTCAAAAGTCATTTCATACGGTTTGTACTGACTTAGATATTGTTTTATTTCTTCAGGGCTTTTGGCGTTCGAGGTTTTGGTTTCTTCAACTGGTTTTGGTTGACAGCTGAAAATGACAAAAGCCATCAAAATGATAAATACTCTCTTCATGATTAATATGTTAAATTCAATAAAGTATTACTGATAAATGATTAAGCACGAAAGCTAGTAATTTCTCTGTTTCTGGCCAAGTAGTGGATAATTTGTAAAGGTCAGGCGTTGCTGCATTTTTTTTTACCCTTCGTACTTATGATATTCTGTTATTGTTAGATAGTAACCGTCTGGGTCTCGCAATGAAAATTCCATTTTTGTTGAGTTCGGATTTAAGTGAACCTCTTCCTCAACAGGGTAGCCCATTTTTTTAATATTTTCTCGTATCTCATCAAGATTCTCTGTCTTGAAGTAAAGGATCAAGCCATTTCCAGGAGTAATACTTGAATCCGCCATTGTGGGGTGTTGATGTTCTCCCCATTTATGAAGACAGATTAACACATCATCATTTTCAGATACCATAACAGCAAATTCATCACCACCGTGAGTTCTTTTACATCCTAATATAGCCTGATACCAGTTAGAACTTTCTTTAACATCCTTTACAGCTATTATAGGGTCAATTTTTGTCATTGTTTATTCTTTCCAATCTTTAATGCAGCCGAAATAACAACTTTCTTTACCGCTGTTCAAGTAGTTTTATCTACAGATTTCTTGACAAGTTTAATGAATGATTGGATAAAATGGGTCATTTCATTTTTCGTTTTAACATCTGTAATTTCCCCTGCCTTGTTCACCTTCCCTTTTACTCCTTGAATTAATAAGGTGGCATCCTTCGTGAATTTGGTTTCAATAGTCTTCATTATCAGCTTCAGCTCTACATGTGCTTTTTCTCCATTGGCTGCTGCTGTTATCAGCCCTATCGGTTTATAAGAAAATACGGTTGTGGAAACACACCATTCAATCGCATTTTTCAACCCACTTGGAATGCTAAAAACATACTCTGGTGTACAGATTATAATGCCATCTGCATTTTCTATCTTATTACGAAATTCAACTACCTTTTCGGGTACGTTTTCGTTTGTCCATTCTGTTTTAAAATGTGGTAATTCACTTAAATCATCAATGATGTTCAAATCAAATTCAGACACTCCGAGTTCTGCTATTATTTTTAAAATGGTAAGGTTGGATGAGTTCTCACTTGCACTCCCATTGATTCCTAAAATATTTAATTTCTTAACCATTAAAGTTCTTTTTGGGCCAGTTCTCTAATTTTCACTGCTTTTTCAAAATGGTCAAGCTTATGTTTTAGAATCCACCATTCCGCAACTTCCATTAATTGGTTTGGATTGTCATTTTTATTGGCAAAAAAAGCGTAGAACGAAAGTCCTACATCCTTCCCTTTCTTTTCAATTTTTTCGTTACAAACGGTTATTATTTTTTGAGAGATTGATTCATCCATAGAATATGATTATAATGCCTTATTCGATATTGGTTTATCAGTCTACTCTATTCCCTCAAATTCCAAATTTCGTTTATAGGATCTCCTTTACTAGATGATCCCTTGTGATTCCAGCTTCCATCAATCAGTTCATAATTAAACTTTAAGCTAAGTCCAGCTTTAGAATCATCTTTTGAAAAGAATTCGATGTTCTCGGTATATTCACTATCAATGGTTGTGTAAGTTCCCCCACCTGTTCCCATAAATTGCTTAGTTTCTGTATTGTAAGCGATCCATTGAAATCGAGTTCCGGATAAGATTTTCATAGTTTTTCTTGGTCCACTCGTATCACGAAATTGCGTTTTGCCTTCTATTACTCTACCAGACATTAACCATGCACCTTGTAGTTTTCCTGGTTCACCGGTATCTATTCTATTAAATTTCAAGCCCTTATCAACAATTTCAAATATACTATCAGTAATGATCACTTTGAAACTCGTCTCTGTACCGACTCTTTCAGGGTTATCTGAATGAAATTCTACATTTTCTGTCATGATATCGCCTTCTAGTGTCCATGTGCCACCATTGGAATGAATAAACCTCCCTGTAGTTGCATCATATGTTGTTAACACTTGATAGCCATTCGCGAAAATAACCACGTTTTTTAATTGGTCTCCGTTCTTAGAGGTTGAATAACTTTCCCAAGCACCTATAACGCTTTGTGCATTAATTCCAATTGATATAAAAGTGCAAATGAGCGTTACAAATATTTTTTTCATGACTTTAAATAGATGAGCAAAAGTAAAACTTATTTATTTTACCAAAACACGGGTCGTACGGCTGTTGAATTTTTTAACTCTCTACAATCATCTGGAATTACTTTAGAGGGTTTGATTTTCGGCAAATCCTTACCATTAATATATAATGTATCCCTTTTTATGTCAGAAGCTGTGAAATAACCAACAATATCTTCATCAGGGTTTGAAATGCTTATAACATTCCCTCTAATTTGGGCTGCGGGGGGATCAAAAATATCTCCATCAATACCAAGTTGTTTTTTCAATAAGTCATAAAAATCATAAGCTTCTTTTGACAAAGAAATCTGCTCCAGATTAAGCGCATATTTTTCAGAGAATCTTGCTCCATCATCTTCTAGAAACATCACATTTTGTTGATGAGCATTACCATCGAATAGTCGGTCACTTGCTACGCTAAGCATTACATTACGTTCGGTAATATAACATATTTCACAACAATCTTTTGGTTGTGGATTTCTACTACGAGGTGGTGTATAAAGTTCAGGATTAGTCTTGATCCTGTAAGTACCAGAACTTTCCCATTTATAGTAATTCCTTTCCTCATTTGGATCTGTGACGTTCACGATTATATCTACTCCCGATACTTTGTCTACTTCATTGGTACCGGCACCTGCAGGAAGCTCTCTAAACTTATAGTATATGGAATCAATGTCAGAGACTTTTTGTATGGTTTCCGGATAGGACATGTATTCATCACCGTTAGATTTGATAATTACAAGGGTATAAGATTTCCCAACTTCTCCTCTGAAACTTTCAGGTGTTTCATAGTAACCCGTACTACCAGCAGGTCTTAATTGAACAACATCGCCCAAGTTATCTCTTATCAACAAGGTTGCATTTGACTCAGGTTTTATAGTGCCAACAAAAACGTCTCCATATTTTGCACTGTTACTAACTCTTATGGTATGTGGGCCAAATTCTGTGGTGATTCCGCCTTCAACTACAAGTACCTGAACCCCGCCATTATTATCCAAAGTAATAGGATCTATACATGAGATTCCTATGGCAAGAAATAATAGAATATATATTTTTTTTATCATGTGATTAGAATTTGAAATTATAGCTTAATGAAGGAAACGGTATGCCCATAACTGACATTTTATATGGTTGTGGAGGAGCACCTTCTACATCATCAAAGAATACCGAAAAGGCATTTTTCCGGCCATATAAGTTGTAGATAGAAAAAACCCATTCACCTCCCCAAATTTTCTTTCTACTAGGTGATTTGTATGTAATAGAAAAATCTAGTCGATGATAGTTAGGTATTCTTAAGCTGTTTCTTTCATTGAAATAAGCCAAAGTATATCCTTCGTAGTCAATTTTTGCTGCTGGATAGGTTACAGGTCTTCCTGTACTAAAAGTAAAATTGGACGATAATGACCAATTTTCGGCAAAATCATACACAAGAACAGCTGTAAAGTCATGTGGCTTGTCAAAATTAGTTGGAAACCATTTTCCTGAATTAATAGTCTCTACATCATACGCTCCTTCTACTTGTATTAGACTTTTAGAATAAGTGTAACTCAACCACCCAGTGACTTTTCCCGTCTTCTTTTTAATAAATAGCTCAAGTCCATAGGCTTTTCCAATACCGCTTAATAACTCTGTTTCAATATTTTCATTAAGCACCATGTCATCACCCTCTACTAATAATTCCGCACCGTCTTTGTATGAGATAACATTATCTGAATTTTTGTAGTAAACTTCAGCTGATGTCTCTATTGAATTATTATTGAAATTTTTAAAGACCCCAATAGAATACTGCTGAACTATCTCAGGTTTAATGTGGGTATCACTTAATTTCCATACATCAGTAGGTGCCATTGTAGATGTATTTGATATAAGATGAATATATTGATACATTTTGTTATACCCGGCTTTTATTGATGTGGTGTTGTTTAGAGACCATTTCAATGAAATTCTTGGCTCAAAACCACCATAATCAATAATGGATTTCAAATTTCCATAGGAGGTTGAGTCAACGATGGTTTCTTTTTGTTTTGGCACGAATGCTTCATAATCATATATGGTACGTTCGCCTAAATAATAATATTTGTTATACCTAACACCACTTGAAACGCTAAGAGACTTTGTGATCTTTAAATTTAAATCCACAAAAACTGCAGACTCCAGTGCTTTTTCATGCTGCAATTTTTTGTTATTAATAGAGGATTCACCTCTACCTGTGAGTTCGCCAGGATTAATATCGATTAGGGTAGACTGAAACCCAGCATTTAGATAGTTTTCTTTGAATAACTTTATATCTGAATCGAAATTAATTTGAGTATTATCTACCCTAAAATCTAAATCATATTGATTTTCACTCTTATGATCATATATCGAGTATTCATATTGATTTTGTATTAGAGAAAAATCGTATGAAAGCTTTTCTCCGTTTGAATGATTCCACTCGATAACATGATTTTGATTGCTCCAGTACAGAGCATTGTCATTTGAAAAACTAAAATCATCATTACTAAGATAATATGAATATGACAATTTGTTTTTATTGTCAATAATATAGCTCAATCGACCATTTAAATCATAAAAAGAGGCCGAACTGTTTTTTACGTCAGGATCTTTAACACTATTTAAAAGCCAATCCGAATAAGAAGTTCGAGCTCCTACTACCAATGATAGTTTGTTTCTAATTATAGGACCTTCGGCTATTACCTTAGCCGATATTAAACCAATTGACCCGCTTCCTTTCCAGTTCTTCAGGTCTCCATTTTTGTATTTAATATTCAATACTGAGGATCCTCTACCTCCAAATTTTGCTGGAATACCTCCTTTATAGAGGGTTACATCACTAATCACTTCTGAGTTGAAGGCGGAAAAAAATCCGAAAAGGTGTGTAGGATTATATAGTACAGCTCCACCCAATAAAATCAGGTTTTGGTCTGAACCACCGCCTCTAACGTTAAATCCTGAAGAAACTTCACCTACTGTACTCACACCTGGTAGTAGAGTTATAGACTTTAATACATCTACCTCCCCAACAAATGCCGGCAGCCTTTCAATGGTATTAATATCTAGAACCTGCTTCCCAATGTCGGTTGAATTTACATTATGATCTGGGGCTTCACTTGTTATGGTCAATCCATCTAATTGCAAAGAACTTTCAGCTAACCTAACATTAAACTCACCATCGCCACGAACATTCACTTTGTAACTTTGTGTCTCATAACCAATCATACTAAATTGTATAACATAGGTGTCCTTTTTCAAATCCAAAAAGAAGTTGCCATCAATATCAGTACTCATCCCTTTTTTGAGAATAGGAATGTAAACAGTCACCCCAACTAGACTTTCTCCAGTTTCATCTTTTACATTTCCGGAGATCCTATTAATTGACTTGGCGTCATTTTTTTTGCCAACAACAATATTTTGTTGAGCAATAGCAATTATTTCAAAACTGATAAACAGTAGTATTAACGTAATTCGTTTCATCTAATAAATAGTCTTTATAATTTTTCTGGGTCAAATTCCCATATTTCCATTGGGAATTCAAGAGTGGCATCAAGAGGATTGCCTCGGATTAAATAAATTTTAGAGTTGTAACTAAAGTGCGCGGAACTATAAAATGTAGCATTACCAGGAAAATCAATTTTGGGCTTCCATGTATCATTTTCCGGATTGTATTCCCATAATTCACGTTCTTGCCTCACAACTCCAACAAATATTTTTTGATCTACCACCTCGGCAAATCCTGAGGTGCTGCGTTTGAACGGTGCCTGATTGAGCCTTGTCCAGATATTAAGACTAGGACTATAGCTCCATAAATCAGCGTCTTTAGTTATAAAATATTGGTTTTCATCATAAGTAAATGTGATGAGTTCTGAGTCAAAATTAAATGGCATAATACCATATTCAGCCCATTTATTTGTAACACTATTATATTTGAATATTACCTTATTTTCAGAGGCATTATCTGCAGCTTTTATTAGTAGTCCTCCAGTAACATAGTAGGTATCTCCAATTTCAAATAATACTGACTTGTATAATAAAGGGGTATTTCCAATACTATTGAATACTCCATTTTTATATTCCCACATTTGATTATTGGGTGTAAACAAGCCCTCCCGAAATATTGCGCCAGAACCTAATATACCAGAATTATTGTAAAATGGGCCACCCAACTTTGTCCCTGGAAAATTCAAAACTTCTTCCCATTGCCAAGTGTCAAATTTAAGTTTCCATATCCGTTCGTTTGATATATCTCCGGGTATATCACCTAGTCCGAATAGCAGTTCCTCGTCATTATAAAAATGAAAACCATTAAAAAAATTAGTATTATCTACAAACGTTCCGACTTTTTTCCATTCTCCCACAATATATTCGAATGGAGTCTGAAATGAATTAAATTCTCCATCAATTAATACCCTTATATCGACAACTTTATTTTGCTGCATCTTAGGAATTTCAACCGTAATTATTGACTCCAAAAGAATGTTACTTATAGGGGCTTCTACATCTCCAAAGTAAATTTTCGTACTGGAAGATAAATTAGCACCAACAATAGTCATTACATCACCTTCTCGAGCGAGTTGTGGGCTGAAATTTTTAATTCGAGGAGATAAAGTTTGAAATCCTTTGACTTTTCCATAAACGATGTTTTCATTTGATACCATATAGGCCCGATAACTGTATTCCTCACCGTTCACAAGAGCACTGTCTGAGCCAATAAACTGACCGATATTATTAGTTGAACCTAGTTTGAGAGTTGTAACATCTGAATCAAAATTTTCTGAAGTTGAAATTTCAAAACCATGTTCACTAACAGGAGAGCCCCCATTATCATATATCCGGCCACTTAATTTGACAATTTCACCACTTAAGTATAACACGTCTTCAGTTATGACTATTGGGCTCTTCTGCTCTTCTTCACATCCCATGACTCCGATAGCCAAAATAATAATATAAAAGTATTTCATTCTTAAAAACATCTGCTTCCCATTATTAATCAATGTCCGCTAAAGTAGCATGATAGGATATTATATCCCCAAGAATGGGTGAGCGTATTAGAAATTACATGGAAGTATTTGATAGAAGGCTAATTTGATTTCTAAAAGGCTGTCAAAGTTCATAAGGGTAATATAAATCTGCATGATCAAGCACATTTTTTTTGCTTACCATCACCAAATTGCCATAGAGTTACGTGAAACTATTGGTGTCAACTAGAATGAATTCAGTAGTTAAGTTAAAAACGCCTGATTAATTAGAGGGGGATAATTGTTAACCATCTTAATTGGTAAAGTGCGGGGTAGCTTGCCTGTAATTTGGGCTTGCTTTGACACCATTAATATTTTAAGGCTTGTGATATCATGTATAGCCCACTATTCTTATCAAATAATTTCACTATTAATAAGCTCCAGAATTTAATTCCAAATATTATTAGATTCTGTTAAAATTACTGGATAACTATCAGTTACTAGTATTGTATGTTCGTGCTGGGTTACATATCCTCCTCTGTTTCCTACTAAAGTCCAACCATCATTCAATTCCACAGCAATGGTCGAGTTAGTTGAAATGAAAGTTTCAATAGCTACTGTGGTGTTTTTCTTAAATCGTTCTCTGTTACTTCTAACTCTGTAGTTTAAAATATTCTCAGGTTCTTCATGTAAACTCCTGCCAACCCCGTGACCCGCCAAGTTTTTAATCACTTTAAATCCTGACTTTTTAGCTTCCGTTTCTATCAAATATCCAATTTCTGAAATTTTTACTCCGCCTTTGATATTGCTTATTGCTTTACGTAAAATGTTCTTAGAAGCATCTACTAAAGGTTGGTGATTATGAATGTCTTTTCCTAGTACAAAAGAGCCTCCATTATCAGACCAAAAATCATTTAATTCTGCGGATACATCAATATTAACTAAATCCCCTTCTTTAAGTATTTTTTTCTCTGAGGGTATTCCATGAGCCGCTTCTTCATTTACACTTATACAAGAGTTACCGGGAAATCCATAAGTTTCGAAAGGCGCAGATTTAGCACCATAACTCTTTAAAATATTACCTCCATATTCATCCAATTCTTTAGTTGACATACCTACTTTAGCGTATTCTCTCATTAATTTAAGTGTAGTTCCAACAACTTCACTAATTTTTTTAATTCCGATTAATTCCGATTCTTTCGTTATTGACATTTCGTTGTACTTTATTTCTCTAATTTCTTTTCTAAAATAACCAAATGCTTACATTGAATTCCGTTTTCAATAATTGGTTCAGAATAATTCTTAAGGAAGAAGTTCTTCTCAATTCTAACAATTTCAAATCCTTCCTTTTGATAAAGTGCCAGTTGTCCAATACTTGAGTTTCCTGTTCCAATAATCAACTTTTTGAACCCTAATTCTCGACTAACTTTTTTCGAATGCTTTAAAAGTGCTTTCCCTAAACCTTTTCCTTGTTCAGATTCTTTAACAGCTATGTTTTTTATTTCAATTACTGTCGAGTCAATCTTCTCTAGAACTATTACTCCAATTATTTCAGATTCAAATCTGACAATAAAGCAAAGTCCTGTATTTAAGTAAGATTCAATTTGAACTCTTGAAGGATCAGCCAATTCAAGTAGGTCAAACGGAATTTCCTCTTTATTTTCTATTGGTTCAATATATGGATTTAACTCAATCAATTGGCGATTTTTTTTTGGGCTTAATAGATTGATTTAAGCTATAACCTCAATATTCAGTGATTATAGTTCACTTTTATATTTATGATTTTAGAGGCTTCTATTTTTTTATTCAATATTTCTTGCCGGCATTTACTAGTTTGTTAATGCATTATGGCTCCACTTCACCATTATACAGCCGTTCAATTTCCATTCTTTCGACTTCGGGAATGGCTGGATCATTTAATAGTCTGAAGGCATCACCAGGCGACTTTATATTATACTTTTCAATTATGCTATTCGCTTTTTCTTTTTTTCGTTTACTGCGAATAACAAAGAACAAGGCCACTTGAATACCCAAGACAATAGAAACTAATAAGATAAGTAAACTCATTTCTTAATGGGGTTATTTCTTAAATGTTATAAGATGCTCCTCGGTTAACTAAGCTCCAAAAATTTATCTGTAAAATAAAATGAAGCAATTCCAAAATTATAATTGATGGAATTGCTTCACTTTAAATCATTGATGATTAATCATTTACTTATTCCTTAGTTATCGGAAATCCTCGGTCACGCATTAGCGCCTCAATTTTCGCATCTCGACCTCTAAACAATCTGTAGGCCTCAGCAGGATCCATTGAATTGCGAGGGGCAAACAGGTATTTCACCAATTTAGCGGCTTGATCTTTATCGTAAAATCCACCTGGTGATTCTTGAAATGCCTCAGCGGCATCTGCAGTAAGCACATCAGCCCACATGTAACCATAATAGGCTGCAGAATATCCTTCGCCAGAAAACACGTGTCCAAACTGTGTAGAGCGGTGACGCATTACCATTTCCTTAGGCATATTTAGTGCAGCTAATGTTTCTTTTTCAAAAGTATCAGGGTCCAAATTTGTTGGGTCAGTGGTATGGTAATACATATCCATAAGTGCTGAAGCGAGGTATTCTGTAGTCCCGAATCCTTGATTAAAAGTGGAGGCATTTTTGATTTTAGCTACCAGTTCAGGCGACATCGGCTCCCCCGTTTTATAATTAACAAGGTAATTATTAATCACCTTATCGGTAGACAACCATCGCTCTAATAATTGTGACTGGAATTCGGTATAGTCTCTTACTCCACTGTTTAAAGTTGGGTATTTCACATTTGAAGAGAAAAAATGAAGTGCATGGCCAAATTCATGAAAAAATGTATTGGCATCATCCCAAGAGACAAGTAAAGGCTCTCCTGGAGCGGGCTTTACGAAATTGGAATTGTTGGAAGCCAACACCGTTTTTTTACCTCTAAATGTATCGTGGCTGCGGTAGGTGGTTGCCCAAGCCCCAGAACGTTTGCCTTTTCTGGAATACGGGTCAAGATACCACAAGCCGATAAGATCGCCTGATGTCTTATCTGTTACTTCCCACACTTTTACATCTTCGTTGAATACGGGCACGGTGCCTTCTGCAACAGGCTCAAAACTGAAGTTGAAGAGTTCGCCAGCTACGAAAAACATGGCTTCACGTAGCTTATCAAGCTGTAAATATTGTTTTACTTCATCTGAATCCAAGTCATACTTTTTCTTTCTTACCTTCTCGGCATAATAGCGGTAATCCCAAGGTGCAATTGTAATTTTATCACCCCTTTCGTTAGCTACAGTCTGCATATCTGCCACCTCTTCTTTTACCCTACCAATGGCTGCTGGCCAAACGGCCTTCATCATGTTCATGGCATTTTCAGGGGTTTTGGCCATTCTATTTTGCAGTCTCCATTGAGCATAATTATCATAGCCCATCAAGGCTACTCTTTCATCTCTTAATTTTAGAATATTTACAATATTCTCGTTGTTGTCATGTTCATCTCCATTGTCACCACGACTATAGTAGGTAGTCCACACTTTCTCTCTCAGATCTCTTTCGTCAGAATATGTAAGGAAAGGATCCATGGAAGAACGAGTATTAGTAACTGCATATTTACCTTCTTGGCCCCTATCAGCGGCTGCTTTGGCCGAAGATTTTACGTAAGACTCTGGCAAGCCGCTCAACTGGTCTTTTGTTAAATAAGTCACATAGTTTTCCTCATCAGCCAATACGTTATTACCAAAGTTGGTATGTAATGTGGAAAGTTCCTTATTGATCTCAGCATAACGTGCTTTAGATTTGGCATCAAGGTCAGCGCCACTCATAGCGAAACTTTCATAGTTCAATAGAACTACCCGTTGTTGATCGGCAGGAAGAGGGTTCTTTAGTGATGCCTCATAAACTGCTTTAACACGGGCAAAAAGTTTTTCATTCTGAGTGATTTTGGAACTAAACTCAGAAAGCTTAGGAGCCATTTCTCCTTGAATTTCACGAAATTCTGGAGAAGACTCATTACTACTCCAAATACCATAATATGTAAATACTCGACCCAATGCATCTCCTGCTGCTTCTAGTGGCTCAATAGTATTTTCGAAAGTAGGCGCTTCAGGGTTATTGGCTATCTTATCTATTTCTGCTAAATTCATGGCCATACCCTCTTCCATAGCAGGTTTCAGGTCGGTCAAGGTCATCTTGTCAAATGCTGGCAGGCCTCCATAAGGCCCCGTCCATTCTTGAAGCAACATATTATCGGAAGTCACTGGCGCTTCTTCTTTTGGGGGTTGTGAGCATCCAGCCATCACAACAATGGCCAATGTACTGGCCGATATAATTTTATTCATAAGTAAATAGTTTCAATTGAATAGGCAATTTATAAAACGTTGATCAACAGGACTAATGGATTTTTATGAGTGGTAATTAGATATTAAGACACAAGACACAAGACATAAGACATAAGACGCAAGACACAAGACATAAGAGGCAAGACATAAGATGTCAGATCAATGAAGCTAATATTAATGGTTGTTCGTTATTTTTCATTTATCCTTCCTTGTTAAATGACGATTTTGGAATATTATACTTCGAATTAAATTTAAAAAGACCCTTAATTTCGATTTCATTTTGCCAATGAACTTACTACATTGAGCCCTGTTTAAAGTAGTATTCTTATAATTAAACAAATTAAGCTTCCTTACAATTAGAAAGGAATTTGATTTCTGCATGTGGATTGATCAAAATCTTCCAGATTTAAGAATACCATATTCAAGTGCTAATAATAGCTACATGAAAAAGTATTAATAAATATCATATGAATAAATTAATAACCTTATCGCTTATTTTTTTTACAGGATTGACTTTTGGACAGGATAGAGCGTTTGTAATCTTTAACGCCAAAGGAAAAAAGGTGTCTTATAAAAAAATGATTAAAACACTAGAGAAGAAAGATGTTGTGCTCTTTGGTGAAATCCATAACAATCCGATATCCCATTGGCTGCAGTTAGAATTAACCTCTGATCTAAGTACTAGGAGACAGCTCATTCTTGGAGCAGAAATGATAGAAGCCGACAACCAACTGCCATTAAATGACTACTTGAAAGGAGAAATAGACGAACATGGTCTGGATACACTTGCAAGGCTCTGGCCAAATTATAAAACGGACTATGCCCCATTGGTTGATTTTGCTAAGCAGAATAAACTCAATTTTATTGCTACTAATATTCCCAGAAGATATGCTAATATGGTCTATAAAAAAGGATTTGAAGTACTTGACTCTTTAAGTGCAGAAGAGAAGGAATGGATTGCTCCTTTGCCGATAGCATTTGATAGTGAATTGCCTACTTACAAACAGATTCTTACTATGATGGGCGAACACGGGAGCCCCAAGTTAGTAATGGCACAAGCTACTAAGGATGCAACAATGGCTTATTCTATTTCCAAAAATTATAAAAAGGATCATCTATTTCTTCATTTTAATGGCGCCTATCATTCGGATAAATACGAAGGAATACTATGGTACCTTAAAAGAGTAGATAGTCAGCTCAATTATGCCACAATTTCCACTGTTTCACAAGAAGATTTGAGAAATTTGGAAGATGTAAATTTACATAGAGCAGATTTCATCGTTTGTGTGGATAGTGATATGACTACTACTTATTGAAACAGACTACTTACTATTCAAGAACCAATTTTTTTGTGATAATCCCATTTTCATTCACAAATTGTAAAATGTAAATTCCTGCCGGCTGACCAGTTAGATCTAAAAGATAAGTTTCGTTCTGTATCTGCTCCTTCAACAAAAGTTGACCATTTGGGTTTCTTACAGATAGTCCAGTATCCTGTTTTAAATTTAGTATATAAAATAGGCCTTCCCCAGGATTTGGATATACATTGAAACTACTGTTTATCTCATCAATACTAGTTACTACTGGAGTTTCTGGTTCAGTAATTGATTTTTTGACGAAGGTATTTTTTATGAGCCATTGGTTGGGGTCAGCTATTAGCCCAACAACTTCACGGCTTATGTAAAACTTAAAACTCTGATCATTAGCTGTTTGACTTATTCGAAATAATGAGTCTCCATTATCAAATTTTATTTGATATTCTAATGGAGTTTCAAACAGTGGATTGGTACCTGACAGGGTGACTTGATGTTGCTCTACATACAACGTATCTCCATAATATCCCCAATTGGTAGTGTACGAAGGATAACCACTTCCATAATACCAATCTTCAAAGAAGTCACTAAAATCAATTCCTGTTTGCTCTTCAAGTACAGCTCTGAAATCATCACCGGTAGCAGTACTATCTTTAAACTTTATTTGATATTCTTTTAAAACTGTAAAAAACAATTCGTCATTGTTTATGATGTTTCTTATCATATGTACAATACTTCCACCTTTCTGATAAGTAAGCTCAAAATTAAAAATACGATTTTCATCCTCGGCCTCATTTTCAGGTATATAAACGGTTCCTTGCGTTTGTTTTACAGCAGCATATTCTTCCTTAATCCAAGCATCGGCTTCTGCTTTTGAGTGTAAATATTCCTGAGCAAGGTATTCCGAATAACGCGCAAAACCTTCATTTACCCATATATCTTGCCAAGTGGCACAGGTGACGTTATCTCCAAACCACTGATGGCCAAGTTCATGGGCATCTAAAGTGAAGTTAAAAATTCCCAGAGTTGTCATAGTTTGGTGTTCCATCCCTCCGCTAAAAGGAGCCATTGCATGACCATATTTTTCTTCATAAAAAGGGTAAATACCATATAGGTCAGAAAACAGCTCCACAAGAGAAGCCATTTCATCCAAATCATTTTTATAGTATGGCAAGCAATCAGGGTTATTGTAAATATAATTTTGAATAGGTATGGCCGGGTAACCTTCTACATTTGCATAGGTAATATACTCTACATATTCCCCAATAGCGATGGAGATAAGGTAATAGGCAATGGGATATTTCGTTTTCCATTCATATCGCTTTTTTCCATCAGGCAAACTTACTTCGTTAGTCAATAGGCCATTTGATCCTACTTTTAAATGATCAGGCACTGTTATAAATACATGGACAGAATCGGCCTTGTCTTCTAATATCTGTTTTGTTGGCCACCATTGTTTGGCATTCAATGGTTCTGATAAGGTCCAGGTAATTTGATTTCCCCAGCTCGGTGATGTGTCATTGGAGATACCAGAAAAGAATCCACCCGTCTGTGGGTCACCGTGATAGTAAACTTTTGCATTAAAAATGGCCCCTTCAGTTAAAGTTTGCGGCATAGCAATGGAAACTTCTTCATTACTGTGAACAAATGTGGTGAGTTGGTCATCAATTATAACCGAATCTACTATCATAACATCTACTAGTTCCAAAACGAATTCATTGAATGAACTCCCCCTTACTTGTGCTATTACTGTTACATTGCCTTCTACATAAGTGGATAGATTGTCAGCAATTATGTCCAATCCGTAAAACTTGACATCATAATCATTTAAAAGAGCATTGGAATTTGCTCTTTGATTGGTGGTGTTGGATTTGAAACTAGAGAAGCCATTGTCTTGTGCAAGAACAGCTAGAGGAATCAGAAACAAGGAAAATAATATAAATCGCATATTCACTATTATTAAGACCGCCAAGATACCAAGATCTATATTTGCAGATGTATTGATTAGGCACTTTTCTTGTTAACATTCTTTAGTTTCAACTTAACAACACAGGAGAATTTCCTAGGTTTGAAATACCAGACCTGATATTAAATGAACTTAATTGAGTTGAAGAAATCCTCATTGTTATGAATGCTAAATCAAAGGTGCGTGAACGTAGAGAGGGTTTAGGATATACTCAATCTGACCTAGCAGACCATACTAATTTATCGCTACGTACAATACAGCGCATTGAATCAGGTAAAACAGTGCCAAAAGGACACACACTTGTTGTACTTGCTGAGGCGCTTGGTGTTGCCAAATCAGAATTAATAAATGAGACGCAAGAGTTAAGTAGAGAAGATAAAATCAAGATTAAGCTCATCAACTTATCAGCACTTTCCTTCATGGCAATTCCATTTGGCAACATAATATTTCCTTTGTGGTTGTGGTCAAAAAACCGCAGTAACATCCTTATTGATGAAGTAGGTAGAAAAATAGTTAACTACCAAATCATTTGGTCTGTAGGCACCTCAATATCATTAATTTGTGCCCCTTTTGCGCAGAAATACTTTTCTTTATCTTCCCCTTTGTTTCTCTATGTACTGCTTATTAGTATGAGTTTGAATTTAATAATCATCGCAAAAACATCTCGGTCTATTGACATGGGTGACCTTGACATCCTCAGACTTCCTATTAATATTTTATAAATACTGACGCATTATTGTCGGCATCCTGTCGTATAGATTCAGTTCACTTTTGTGCTGCTTTGGCCTAAATAAAATCCAATATGAAAGTTCTGAAAATAACGACTGTTACAATATTCTTGTTTCTGATTTTCTCAGCCTTAGGTGGTTACTTCAATTTCGATAATAAATTTACTCCACCTCCAAACTATTTGTCCTTGACTAAGACTAATGATACTATTTCCATCACTTGGCTTACTAGTGAAACAAATCAAAGGGCTGCTTTGCTATTGCCCATTCAACTCAAAGGTGTCTCCCAACAGTTTTACATGCAATTTGATTTGGGTTCGCATAGTACCCTCTTTTATAGAAAGGCAATGGAATCTATAAACACACGCTATAAAGAATTGGTACCTCTTGACAGTAGTAATATATTAAAAACATTCGCTTTCAATCTTGGCAAAATAGGTGTGTCAGCTAAGCAATTTAGAGTTATTGATTATGGGGAGGAAATTAATTGGCAGGATACCAACTCACTAAATATCATAGGAACGTTAGGTGCAGACTTAATTGAACATAAGCCAATTGTACTGGATTTTATAAATAGTTATTGCATTTTGGGGAATAAGGTTTCAGACTTTAAACTTGATCTGGAATTACTGGATTTTAAGTTTAAGAAAAGAAGGGTGCTTTTACCAGCAGTCATCCGCGGAGCACCAACCGAACTTCTCTTTGATTCAGGAACTAGTGGATTCGAATTTATTACCGACAAAAAAACATGGCAACAGATGGCTAAATCCAACGCAGTGGAAGTCAATTACGATCTAAATTCTTGGGGAAGAACATTAACTGCCCATGATATAGAAAGCGATAAAGTGGTTCTATTTGGCAAATCAAGAGTAGTGCTTAATCGTGTTAGCTATATAGAAGGGACTTCAATAATTCAGAATTTATTGATGCGATTCTCAGGAATGGGGGGAATGGTTGGTAATGAGCTATTTAAAGAGAAGGCACTAATATTAGATTGTCCCAATGAAAAATTCGCAGTTATTAATTGAAATAAATTAGCGGCTATGTATCTAAATTTCTAAACTACTACTATATTTAGTACAGTTTTAACTTAACTCTTAAAGTCATGTCAAAGGATAAAGGTGGCAAAAAGGAAGTAAAAAAGGCTCCAGCCAAAACTCCCAAAGAAAAGAAGCAGGAGAAGATGGCGAAAAAGGGAAAATAGCCTTATTAAAGTGGTGGGGCTTTCCTCACCACTTTAATTCTTTTTATGAAGAGAGAATTATGACCAAAATAAACTTTAAAAAACACCTGGCCGATGGATTTCTGATTGTCTTCAGTGTGCTTTTTGCGTTGACTATTAATAAAATAGCTGAGAACTATCAGACAAATGAAAGAAAAGAAACCGCTCTTGCAAGCATAAAAAAGGAGTTAACTGAGAATTCGGAAATCATTAAAAAATGGAAAAAAAGTCATACTGATATATATAATCGAATAGATAGTATCGTAAACAACCAAAATGATAGTTTAAGAAATGAATTGCTCAAATATAATTTTTTGAATCTTGGGGTATTAACAAATAATGAAAGTTTAGTCAATGAAATTATCACAAATACAGCGTGGGAAACTTCTAAATCAACCGGAATTATTGCCGAATTTGATTTTGAAACTACGAAAAAACTAACCTTTGTATATGCAACTCAAGCCGTTCTTACTGAGGGCACATTGATAAAAACATTGGATTTTTATTTTGATCTCGAAGCTCATAAAATGGAAAACTTAGATGCCATTTTATTACAGTTTTTATTGCGTTTTAATGAACTGAAGGGGCAAGAATATTTATTGGGACACTTATATAGTGAAGCACTCAAGGAAATAGAAAGAAGTAATTAACCTAAAGAAGGATAATGGCTTGCAAATAATTTTCGCAAGCCATTACCTCAACCTGATATTAGGCTTCTGCTAATTCAGGTGCTATAGGAAAATCTATTACTGTTTCGGCAATGTGATTAGTATAATTGGTAATAGTATTTAAGGCTATGAAACCAATTAATTCAGCCAATGCGGCTTTATTATAACCAGCTTCGAAAAAAGCATCAATTAGCTTTTGCTTTGGGTATCCTCTTGTTTCAGTAATTGACTTAGTTAGGTCGGTCAATGCTTTAAGTTTAGCATCTATTATTTCACCATTTCTGATGGCTACTGTATCTTCCAAAGTAAAACCTTGCATTTTACCTACTGCTGTATGTGCAGCTAAACAATAGCCACAATTGTTAGTTTGCGCCACTGCTAACGCAATGGCCTCAATTTCTTTACCTGAATATTCTCCAGCTCCTAATGTTTCTGCAAGTCCGAGTGTTGCTTTTAACGCAGGTGCTGAATTTCCAATGGTAGCATAAATGTTAGGTAACATCCCCATCTTCTTTTCAAGATTTTCAAAGATCTCTTTAGAGGCAGTACTAGCTTGGTCCTTTGTTAGTGTTTCTAGATTCTTCATGTTGTTTTATTTATATGTAACTTTAAATGTTACGTATATAACGCCATTGGATTAAGAACGTTCAATTGAGCGACAATAAGATGGACGATTGTCAGATGGCTGACTTCACAAATTTATTTACCCTTGATTATGGCCTCTTGAACGTTATCTATACCTAAAATATCATTCAAATTATTTTCCAGATCAGCAATAGTGACTTTGGATAAAGCCATTTTCATGGAATTTTCAGCTTCGTTAAAACTATCGTGTACAAGTATTCTTAAATTAGAACTGACTACACATTCTGGGTTTGGTTTTGGGCGCTTGAAAAATTCTTCATCCCGGGTCGCCAAATAGATATCCCATAATGATATTTCGCTTGGAGGTTTGTTCAAATAAAATCCTCCCTTAGATCCACTAGTACTGGCAATAATACCATTTACTCTTAAATCATGAATTAATCGCCTGATAACCACGGGATTGGTTTTAACACTATCGGCTATGGTAGACGAGGATACAATATCTTCTTGGGTGTGGTTTAAATAGATGCAGATATGAACTGCAGTAGAAAATTTTGTGTTAGGCCTCATTTAATTAACACTTTTAATGTTACATATGTAACGAAATTTATCTTTATTTTGTTGGTGAGAGGTAAAAGTTATCAAAAAGAATGACAATGGTTCAAACAAAAAGGGTAGTAGTTACAGGGTTGGGTGCGCTTACACCCATTGGTAATAATGTTAGTGACTTCTGGCAATCTCTAGTGACAGGCAAAAGTGGAGCAGCAACGATCACCAAATTTGATACAACACTTTTCAAAACCAAATTCGCTTGTGAACTAAAGGGGTTTGATGCGGAGGATTATTTTGATCGGAAAACTATTAGAAAGAATGATCCATTTACCATATATGCACAGGTAAGTGCTATGGAAGCCATCAAGGATGCAGGACTGTATAATGTAGAAATTGATAAAAATAAAACCGGAGTAATCTGGGCATCAGGCAATGGTGGTATTACCACCTTTGAAACGGATATGTTGGAGTTTTCCAAATCTGAGATTGGCCCACGGTTTTCACCTTTCTTTATTCCCAAAATATTATCAGACACTCCTTCAGGAGCGATAGCTTTAACACATGAATTTAGGGGCATCAACTATTGTACAGTGTCGGCTTGTGCATCTTCAAATTCAGCTATAATGGATGCCTATAACTACATCAAATGGGGCAAGGCAGTTGCCATGATAGCTGGGGGTTCGGAAGCACCCATTACCCAATCGGCCATTGGCGGCTTTGGAGCAATGAAGGCACTTTCTACAAGAAATGATGATCCATCAACAGCCTCAAGACCTTTTGATACCGAACGCGATGGCTTTGTAATGGGTGAAGGAGCAGGGGCATTAGTTTTGGAGGAATTGGAACATGCCTTAGCAAGGGGCGCTAATATTTATGCTGAAGTAGTAGGTGCTGGCATGTCAAACGATGCCTATCATAGTACTGCTACGCATCCTGATGGTCTGGGGGCAAGACTAGCCATCGAAATGGCATTGGAAGATGCCGAAATAACTGCCGAACAAATAGATTACATTAACCTACATGCTACCAGTACACCTGTCGGTGACTTGTCGGAATTGCATACTTTGAAGAATCTCTTTGGAGCAAGCTCAAAAACAATTCAGGTAAGCGCAACAAAATCAATGACAGGTCATTTATTAGGGGCAGCGGGAGCTATTGAAGCTATTGCCACAATCATGGCCATTAAGAAATCTTTGGTTCCACCAACGATAAATACAAAAACAGTAGATGCAGAAATGCCTGAAGGTATCGACTTGACAATAGGGAAGGCAGTGAGTAAAGAAATTAATTATGCGATGAGTAATACATTCGGATTTGGTGGGCATAATGCCATTGCATTATTTAAAAAGTACTGAATTAATCCGAGAAATGATTTTTGAGTTAGATATTCTCACTATACCCTTTAATTCCCTAAAGGTTAACTCGCACTACTTCTCCCTTTAGGGCTGGGGTAGTATTTAGCATTGAAGAAAAATCATTTCATGGAGACTATATAAAAGTACTGAATTTTGATAAAATGAACTTTCCTAAAGTTCTGCTCAAGATGGACATAATACGACTTAAAGGATCACGAAATACACGAATATCAACTTTAGGAAAGTTAAGGGACTTAGCATCCGAGAAAAAATGACGTTTAATCAAATTTTATCTCACACCTACCCCTAAATCCCCTAAATGGGACATTCCGGCACCCGATAACTGACTGGAGAAGGGAGCTAAGAATCTTTGTTGTTTGCGATTAAATTTTAGTCGGAGATTAGTAATAATGGGTAAGGTCAAAAATCATCAACTATTGCCTCTACCATTTCTTGTTTATCTTTTTTGAGCTTTTCACGCATTAAAAAGGAGTCGTATTTGAGTTCCAACCTATTCTTTCTTGGGGCGGTATAAGAGAGGCGTAAATTTTCTCCCATCCAATAATGAAATTTAGATCGATAATGAAACTCGGGCTCTCCAAAAGCTGACTTTAGTCCCTTATAAATATCACCATCTGTAACAACAATAATTTGAAATACAGAGTCGCGATAGGTCTTCACTTCTAAATCGTAAATTTTTAGACTTCCTATATTTTCATAATGCCCTTTTTTGGCCACATATAATTTAGCCTCAGGGTAATAATTATCGGCAATGTCTTTTTTATACTCCAGCCCCTCATAATCCAACACAGAACTATTCATCTTTATATCTTTGAAACCATTTCTTTGATCGAGTTCAATCACAGTTTGGCCAAAGAGGGGCGCTGTAAGGGTAAGTATAAGAATGATTAGGGAAATCCGCATAGCCTCAAATTTGGCACTAATTTAAGTAACCACAATAAACGGAACCTAATTTTTATGCTAGTTTACACTCATGGCCTCAATTACTTGCTGAATAGCCTCATTACCAAAATCTCTCTGATGTGCTTTAAAGTTTACCTCAACACGCAACGCTTTTAGTCCATGAGCACCCTGTAGTTCCTCTAAATGTAAATCCTCGACATTATCAGTTAAATAGCCAATGGATTGCAGATATTCGATATATCGCTTGTATTCACCTGCTTCCTTTTGCTGTGCATACACAATGGCAATTTTACCAGGCTGTGTTATTCGCTCATGGGTACCTTTGATTAGTGCTTTATCTATTCTCTTTTTAACAATTTCATAACGAATATTGTAGGCACCATCTACATCAAAGTGCTTTTCATCATTTCGGAATCGGATGGAAAGTGGTTCGCCATGAACTAAAATCAGTTGCGTTATATCAAGTGGAGTAGCTAAAGTAGCTTTGAGTTGTTCTATGCGAGTGGCTATTTCACACATAACTATGAGTTGCCACAACCTAAAATTACTCAGGTATAGTTTATTGAACACCTTATCTTGGACAATGGACTGTCCTAAATAGATATTATACTCTACTCCATCAGTTTTATATTTCTCAAAATAATGAGGGAAAATCTGTTGAGCTTCCATTTCTACTTCATCAAGATAATCTGAAATGGAATGATTTATGAGCGTTAAACTTTCTTCGAAATCACGTCTTTTATCATAAATAACTCCATGTACAGGGTCAAGGAGTTTTTGGTATCGATTTATTTCCTTATGTATTTCTTTAGGCGCATTCGTTTCTTCATCGAAAAGTTTGAAAGCAGGCACTATTTCCTTCTTTATAAAACCTAATACAGAGGATTCATCTCCAGAATTCAACCCCTTACTAATATTGGCTATTTCTTGATCAAGCCTAAAACTTAATTCATCTAGTATAGGCATTTTTCTATAGGCTAATATAGTTCTAATCACTTTTTTAGCCTGCTTCAAATTTTCCTTTAGGTCAGCTTGTATAGCCTCGTTTCTTGTGGAAGAAGAATTCCTAATATCCGATAATCCATATATAGGATAAACATCATTAAAAACAATATCCCCTAATGGCACTTTTCGATTTTTTGATCGCTGGGCATGCACTTTATAGCCTTCTTCCATAAATCGCCATTCTACACTTGGATGGATGGCCGTACATTCTTCTTGGATAATCGCTCGAACCTCGGTTTCCATATCCTTCAATACCCTAAATACAGCTGCAGTAAACATGGGTATTACAGCTTCCATCTTAGTAGCATTCACTGCATTTAATTTACCGGCATATGGAGCTCCCAATTCGAGCATACCTATTACTTTGTCCTCATAAATCAAAGGGGAAGCTACCACGTTTTTAACGCCTGTTGCAAGTATTTTTTTCTCTATGTGAGTCAAATGCTTCATTGACTCTAAATCTTCAAAAACTACTGTTCTTTTAAGATTAAACGCCAGGTCATAAATCGAATCTTTGAAATAATTGCAGCCGATAACCTCATCTTTTGTGGGCATCATAAAGCTATTCCAGGAGCTGGAACCATGGTTAGAAATAATATTGTTATTGACATCAAAAAATGAGAGGCCGAGTCTAATTCCAGGTAGATCAAATATTGCTCTTATCTTTTGCTGGATGGCGTCAAAACTTTCAGGACAGGAAACAGCATCTTTTTTAAGTAGGTCGTATTTTATAGAAGACATCATTTCTTCAACAGTTACATCGACTAACTTGATAATGGAAAATCCCTCAAATTCGAAATTTTTAGCATCTATATGTTCTAACCACAAATCGGTATCATATAGATTGTCTAACATTAGCCGTATAAGCTCAGGGCTGATGGGTTTGAGCTCACCTTTGCTTATCACATTGGCAAAATCGGTATTTATGTCAATTTTATAGATTCTCGATAATCCCGTTTCCTTGTTGGGAATGGTGACCATTATTGGCAGGTCAAAATTTATATTAGTGCCGTAAAATTTATTTAGAATAAATATAGAAGCCCTAATAACCTTTCCTTTCTCCATGTTATTGTCCTTCATATTGGAGACAATATCAGTCCTAATCTCATCCAAGGGCATAATCTTACGATAGGCGGGGGTAGAATAGAACCCTTGAAAATTAAATGGAACAAGTGCGGCAGCAATTTCCTTATCTACTAATGCAGGGGGCATAATAGCACTCATTAACAACCCAAGTAATTCTTTATGTTTATTCAGAACTGAGAGGTCGTCAATAGGCTCCTTTAATTTGGGCGCTTCCTCAATCATTTTAAATATTTTCTCCTTGGGGAAGTTTTGAAGTATATTGTTTGAAGACAGGTTGTTCTCCCAATATTGAATAAGGGAAGACAAATTAAGCCTCGTCCTAAACGGAAAATCTGTTTTCTGTAATTTTTTACTCATAATAATGCTGATGATGCGAAATATTAGAACGAGAATATGGTGAAATAAGTTTGCTCATTTTAATCTTCTACTTCTACTATCATTTCAATTTCCACAGCAATATTGAACGGTAAAGCCACCATGCCCACAGCAGCACGCGCATGTTTTCCATTCTCGCCAAAGATTTCAACTAGTAAATTAGAACACCCATTCATTACCTTGGATTGGTCATAGAAATCAGGTGTACAATTTACCATTCCATTTACCTTGACAATTTGCTTAACCTTAGAAAGCTCTCCTATTTCAGCCTTTAAAGAAGAAAGTAAAGAAATAGTAGCAACTCTGGCTGCTTCAGTTCCTTGATCCAAAGTTAAATCTTTACCAAGCTTGCCGGTCATCCTTGAACCATCGTTTCTAGTAGGGCCATGCCCCGCCAAATAAATCAGATTGCCAGTTCTAACTGCTTTGAGGTAATTGGCCGTTGGAATGGAAGGTTCCAATAAGTCAATTCCCAATTCTTTAATCTTTTGTTCTGGCGTTTGGCTATACATTGATAGGGAACAAAATAGCAATAAAAGTAAGGTGCAGGTAAACTTCATTTTTCGGATATTTAAGTAATATTATCAATATACTAATTTTACTTAGATGAAAAATCGCTGTGGATGGGCTGAAGGTCAATTTAAGGCTTATGTAAATTATGCATAAGGACTTAGAATATAAATGGATTGAAGAGATTGCCAAAGGGAATGAAAACTCACTTCAACTCCTTTATACTCAGTATGCTGCTAAAGTTTATAATACTCTACTCAGCTACACAAAAAATGAGGAAGATGCTGAAGAACTTCTGCAGGATATATTCATCACTGTTTTCAACACAGCAAATAAGTTTCGTTTCGACTCCTCAGTGAGTACTTGGATTTATAGGGTTACTGTTAACAAGGCACTTGATTTTTTGCGAAAAAAGAACAGCGCCAAACGTTTGGGTATATTTACTTCACTCTATAGAAAAGGGACTTCCGAGATCATTAGTGAGCCCGTTGATTTTGCTCATCCAGGAGTGAAATTGGAAAATTCTGAAAATGCTAAACTTCTTTTTAGTGTCATTGACCAATTGCCAGAAAATCAAAGAACTGCATTTATACTTACCCAAATTGAAGACCTATCTCAAAAAGAGGTGGCAGAGATTATGGACACTACAAGGAAATCGGTAGAGTCTTTATTGCAACGGGCAAAACAGAATTTGAGAAAGGAATTGGAAAAATATTATCCCGAGCGAGGGATTTCATCAAAAAATACGTCAAATTAATTATGGATATGGAAGATTGGAAAAATAAAGTCATAAACAGTCTGGATGGCATCGAAAGAGCTGAGCCCAGGAAAGATGTTTTTCTGAAAATACAAGCTAAAATACACGGACAAAAATCTCAAAGTAGACAGTGGATTGCTATAGCTGCTACAATCTCTATGGTGGTTTGTGCTAATGTTTATCTTCTATTGAATTATAATTCAACTACCAGTCCAACTGTCGATAAAACAGAATATCAATCTCTTGTAACGAACTACAACATATACGGTAATGAATAATATTAACATCTACAAAATTGGTTTCATTGTGATGCTCCTAGTCAATGCAACTTTGATTTTTTTTATGATACAAAAACCAGGGATGCCTCCACATATCAAGGGCCAGGAAGGCATTAGGAGCATCATTAGCAAACAATTGGAACTTAACCCCGAGCAAGAAACCAGTTACTTCAATCTAGCGGAGAATCATCGAATGGAGATGACAGAAATTAAAGAAAAACAAAGATCACTTATCAAATCCTATTTTGATTTTCTAAAAAATGAAAACGAAAATCCTGAAAATGTTGCAGCAGTTCTTGAACAACTCCGTTCTATTGAAGCAGAAAAATTAACCGCCACCTACCACCATTTTGAAGATTTAAAAGCACTGTGCAATCCAACACAACAAGCGAAATTCGAACTAATTATAGATGAGATTATCGGTGTTTTGGTAGGAAAAGAAAATAAACTTCCGCCTCCCCCGAGGGATAAATAAATATCTCGCGTCTATAGTAGAAACATAAAAACTATAGATATGCGAAAATTTCCTTTAATAATTTTAACACTTTTGCTCATCGGGGTGATTGGGATTGCCTGTTCCAGTGATGACAATGAAGTATTGCCCGATGATGAAATTGTAACAGAGCTACATGCTGCCTTTGCGGAATTCGATGCTGAAAATACGGACATCTATATAGACGGCTCCAATTATGTAATTGAAACAAATGGGCTCCCAAATCATAAAACCGTTTATTGGGGCGTTGGTCATGAATTGTATCAGGAAGAGCCAAGTGTGCAGCTAACTCCTTCTATTATTCCGAATTTTAATGGAGCAGCTACATTGTCTGTATCAGCCAACCCTAAGTTAGCTGGTTCAACAACTTCTACAAGTCTTGGAGCCATTGGAATTGCCATAAGTGGTGCTTTTATTTATAATGACCAAGAAGGGAATGGTCCTTTGGATCAGGCAGCCGTGTCTTTGGACTATACTGGGGCACATATTGGGCCAGGACAATATCACTATCATTTAGAGCCAAAGGCATGGACGAATGATGATGAAAAGCTAGTAGGCATTATGGCGGATGGTTTTTTCCTATATGGGAGAAAGTGCAATTCAACGGGTGATCATCCAACTGATCTGGATGAATCAGGTGGCCATACTAGTATAACTCAACATACAAGCGAAGAAGAATACCATTATCACATAGAAAATGAACTATACCTCAATCAATATTACCTGCTTTTTGCAGGAAAATACCAGGGTGCTCCGAGCAGTATTAATTAAAGTTTGGTTTGTTGTATTAATACCCTTCGCTGCCAGCTGCAGCATGGGTATTGAGCAACACACTATTAATGAAACCTATGTTTTAAAGAGTGACTTAAAACTGAATGCCAATGAAGGCAAATGGTATTACAGCAACGAGCCTTTTAATGGTTATGGCGTCAAATATTATAACAATGGTGAAATGGCCGAGAAGATTGGCTTTTACAATGGCAAAAAGGAAGGCATTGCTCAAAAGTGGTTTGACAACGGATTTTTGGGTAGCGAAATGTTTTATTCCGCTAACAAGATCAATGGGTCAAAGAAAACGTGGTGGCCAAATGGAAAACTCAGCAGTGAGGCTTTTTTTGACAGAGGGACAGTAGTCGGAATTCAGAAGACATGGTATATCAACGGCCAATTGGCAAGATTGACGACTGTGAAAGATGGAAAACCCGAAGGCTTGCAGCAAGCATGGCTGAAGAACGGCAAAATATACGCCAACTATGAAGTTAAAAATGACAGAATATTTGGAATGAAAAGGTCGAATCTGTGCTATTCATTATCAGAAGAAAAAATAACCAATGAAAAAACTAGCAATATTGATGACGGTGTTAGCGCTGGCATCTTGTAAAAAATCAACCAAAGAAGAAACTAGCAGGGTGGACACACTGCCTTATTATAGCGAGGCAACTTTCACTCCTATATGGTATGACAGTAAAGATTTAGTGCCCGATGATTTTCATCAAATCCCTGAATTTTCATTGATTAATCAACTAGGAGAAAACATAACTGAACAAGACCTAGAGGGTAAAATTACAATAGTTGATTTTTTCTTCACTTCATGTCCAGGTATTTGCCCCAAGATGACCGCTAATATGACGCTAGTGCAAGAGGCATTTTTAAATGATGAAAATATCATGATCCTTTCTCACTCAGTCACTCCTAAATATGACAGTATATCTGTATTGAAAGAATATGCTTTTGAGAAAGGAGTAGTTGATGGCAAATGGCACTTACTTACTGGTGATCGGGAAGAAATCTATTTACTGGGTAGAAATGAATATTTCGTTGAAGAAGACTTAGGTATTGCTAAAGATCCAAATGATTTTTTGCATACTGAAAATTTCATTTTAATAGATGGCGATAGGCATATCCGCGGTATTTACAATGGGTTAAACAAAACAGCTATCAGCCAGTTGATAGCAGATATTAAAACGCTTAAAAAAACAAAAACTTAAATAATAACAACTATGAAAAAGATACTAGTAATGCTCAGCCTGATTTGTGTAACAACATTCGCTTTTGCACAGGGCCAAAGACAACAAAGACCTGAACCGCCCTCGGCAAAGGAAATGATCACAAAGGCTACCAAAGAACTGAGCCTAACGGATCAACAAGTAACACAATGGGAAGAGATTCATGAAAAATATGAGTCGTCAATGGGGGATCGTTCAAAAGCTAAAGCAACCAGAGAAAAAATGAGTAAAGAATTGGAGGCCACTTTGTCTGAAGAACAGTTGGTGAAATTCAAGAAGATGAAAAAAAGTCAAGGACCACCTCCAAGAAAAAACTAAACCAACAATAACGAATTAGAATATGGTCAATAAACAAATAAATATGATTAACAGAAGCAAAATAGCCATTCAGGTATTTGCAAAGTCAATATTTCTCCTTTTAAGTATGACATTTTTTATCGCCTGCAATGAGGACGATGATATAACAGCTGTTGTTGAAGAAGTTGTAGATGACACTGATTTTGAAGCAACCGACTGGACAACAGCAACCCATACCAAAGATGCAGATCCAAATTTTGAAGAGGTATTTAATGACAATGCTGTGAAGAGATTAGATTTTGTTATAAAAGAAGCTCGTTGGCAAAGTATGTTGGATAACATGACCGAACTTTATGGAACTTTCAATACTGGTGGTGGCCCTGGAGGAGGAAGTTTTACTGACGAAGATCCTATTTTTGTGCCTGCAGAAGTATTTTACAATGGTATAGAATGGTATCGCGTAGGTGTACGTTTTAAAGGTAATTCAAGCTTACAATCAAGCTGGCAAAACGGAATCTTAAAGTTATCATTCAAATTGGATTTTGATGAGTTTGAAGATGATTACCCACAAATAGATAATCAACGTTTTTATGGTTTTAAAAAATTAAGCCTTAAAAATAACTTCGATGATAAATCGATGCTAAGAGAAAAAGTAGCAACTGATGTATTCAGAAATGCTGGTTTGGTTGCTTCTCATACAGCATTCTATACTCTCTATGTCGATTATGGAGAAGGCCCTGTTTATTTTGGGTTATACACATTAGTGGAAGAAGTTGACGATACTGTTTTGGATGAGCAATTTTCAGATGATAATGGCAACCTTTACAAACCAGATGGAAATGCAGCAAGTTTTGCAGCGGGGACATTTAATGAGGATGAATATGTAAAGAAAACGAATGAAGATGAAGCAGATTTTTCAGATGTTCAAAGCTTATTGAACATCCTACATGATGACTCAAGAACAACAGATGCAGTTGCTTGGAGGACAAATCTTGAAGCAGTTTTTGATACCGATGTGTTTTTAAAATACTTAGCAGTAAATACCGTGATCCAAAATTGGGATACTTATGGAAGAATGACTCACAATTATTACTTATACAATAATCCAGAAAATAATAAATTGACCTGGATTCCTTGGGATAATAACGAAGCACTTCAAGCTGGAAAAATGGGCGGCTCAGCAGCACTGGATTTTTCAGATGTAACCGCCTCACAGTGGCCGTTAATAGGATATTTATATCAGGATGAAGTATATAAAGCGAAGTACGATACTTATGTACAAGAAGTTATTAATGGGTCTTTCAATACCAGTACTATTCAATCTACTTATGCAACATATTCAGCACTAGTAGAAGAATATGCCACCACTGAACTTGAAGGATATACATTTTTGAATTCTAGTTCAGATTTTCAATCAGCTGTTGGCGAACTTAACTCGCACGCAGTACAACGAGCTACCGCTGTAGATAATTATTTGAAATAAGGAGTTTTGTTTTAAGCTTTTTTTATAAAATGAACGATAAGGTACGTGTATGTAAGGCCAAATTACAATAAACATGATTGGCGAATTGCCAGATAGCAAGTAAATTGCCTGTATATAACTAAAATTACCAACATGAAAAATCGCTGTGGATGGGCCGAAGAGCAATTTGAGGCTTACGTAGAATATCACGACAAAGAGTGGGGCGTACCTGTTCATGATGATAAAATACATTTCGAATTTTTAATATTAGAAGGAGCTCAGGCAGGATTAAGTTGGGCCACCATATTAAAAAAGCGTGAAGGTTATAGAGAGGCTTTCGCCAATTTCGATGTAAAGAAGGTAGCTCAATTTGATGAAAAAAAGATTCTGGAACTCATTTCCAACGAAGCTATAATCAGGAACAAGTTAAAGGTAAGGGGCGCTGTAAATAATGCTCAACGCTTTTTGGAAGTGCAAAAAGAGTTTGGAAGTTTTGATAAATACATCTGGGGTTTTGTCGGTGGTAAACCTATAGTAAATAAATGGAAAGCTATGAGCAAGCTTCCCGCTACATCAAAAGAATCCGATGCACTCAGTAAAGATCTAAAAAAAAGAGGATTTAAGTTTGTAGGGAGCACAATAATGTATGCTCATATGCAGGCTTGCGGATTATACAACGACCATTTGGTGGATTGTTTCCGCTACCATGAGGTTTAAAGCTCCTTTACAATACCCTTCTTTGGAAGTTTTATAAACCAAACACCACGAAGAGAGTCTCCTTCTAATACAGGTTTAGAGTAAATAAGCCAATCATCCTCTTTCTGAATATTATCAGCCCCCTTTGGGTTATATTGATAAGCCTCAAATAAATTTCTCTCCACTTTCGAGAGTTCTTGGTTTTCATTCTCAATAAATGATATTTCACAACCACATTTATGGGCAGCTTGTTCTACGGTTGACCCGTTAACAAGTTGGGCCATCAGCGATTGTCCATCATCAAGCGCTTGCTTATAAATTTCTTCCTCAGAAAGTTTTTTTATCTCTCTGTCTTTCATCTCCTCTTTAAATGCTTTACGTTGCTTTTCTGAGAGGCTTCCCCCACACCCAACAAGTATTAACAGCATTAAAAGCACAATTATTCCACTTCTTACCATGATCAATTCGATTTATATCAAAATTACTATTAAATCAAGCTATTTGTTAGTTTTGCAGTCTTAATTGTAATTAATATGATCGCAAAATTAGAGGATCTCAAGCAAAGGTTTGAAGAAGTTGGACAGCTCATTGTTCAACCTGATGCAATGGCTGACATGAAGAAATATTCACAGCTAAGTAAGGAGTATAAGGAGCTTGAAAAGATTGTGATTCAATATGATATCTATAGTAAAATATTATCCAATATTGAAAGTGCCAAAAACGTTCTAAAAACCGAAAAGGATGAAGAATTTCGTGAAATGGCAAAGATGGAACTGGATGAGCTTTATCCAGAGCAGGAGAAAATGGAGGAGAAACTGAAAAAGATGCTTGTTCCAAAAGACCCTAATGACGATAAGGAAGCAATACTGGAGATTAGAGCAGGGACTGGAGGGGACGAAGCAGCCATCTTTGCGGGTGATTTATTTAGGATGTACCAACGATTTTGTGAAAATAATAATTTGAAACTGACGGTGCTTGACCTTACAGAAGGAACAAGTGGAGGTTATAAGGAAATTGTAAGTACGGTGAGTGGGCCTGAAGCCTACGGTACCCTAAAATTCGAATCAGGAGTACATCGGGTACAACGAGTGCCACAAACCGAGACGCAAGGGCGGGTACATACATCAGCCGCTACTGTAGCGGTACTTCCAGAAATGGATGAAGTAGATGTGGTCATTGATATGAATGATGTAAGGAAGGATACTTTCTGTTCTTCTGGACCTGGTGGTCAATCGGTGAACACCACTTATTCGGCAGTACGCTTAACCCACCTACCTAGTGGGTTAGTTGTTTCCTGCCAAGATCAAAAATCACAACTTAAAAACTTCGATAAAGCACTTAAAGTACTAAGGTCACGGCTCTATGAAATAGAATTAGCCAAGCACAACGAAGCAGTAGGAGCTCAAAGAAGAACGATGGTGGGTAGTGGTGACAGATCTGATAAAATAAGGACATATAATTATCCTCAAAGTAGAGTCACCGACCATAGGATCAATTACAGTCAGCATAATTTGCCCGCAGTAATGGATGGTGAAATTGAAGAATTTATTAGCCAGCTGAGAATAGCTGAAAGTGCAGAAAAAATGAAGGACGGCTCAATGGAATAATCCAGCCTATAAATCGTTAAAGAATAACTTTGAGGTACACACTCTTTTTAATCTTGCTTATCATGGCGGCATTATCTTGTCGACCTGAAGAAGAGAAGTTCACTTTTGACACTTCTGCTTCTTTGAGGTTTTCAACAGATACGGTTTTCTTTGATACCCTATTTACCACACTTGGTAGCGTGACAAAAAGATTCAAAGTATTTAATGATTCTAAAAATGCGGTGAATATCTCTGACATCTCGTTGAATAGTGGCCAATCTTCACCATTTTCCATATATGTAAACGGTTTGGCAGGCCCAAGTCTCCAAGATGTGAGGATACTGGGTCATGATAGTATTTTAGTATTGACTGAAGTTACCATCGATCCTAAGAATGAAAATCTAGCCTTTTTGGTTACGGACCAGATCAATTTTAAAACTAATGGCAATGATCAAAATATTAAGTTGGTGGCGTGGGGGCAAGATGCTAATTTTCTTCGCGATTCTGTGCTGGTATGCAACACAACTTGGACGGCAGAAAAGCCATATGTCATATATAACTCTGTCTTTGTTAATGAAGGATGCTTATTAACCATTGAAGAAGGCACCAAAATTTACTCCCACAACGGCTCATTTATTTTTGTTCAAGGGTCAATAATTGCCAAAGGCTCTGCTGAAAATCGAATTCTGTTTACCAATGATAGGTTTGATGGAAGTTTTGCGAATGCCCCCGGACAATGGGGGGGCTTGATATTTTTGCAAGGCAGTAATAAAAACAGCATAAATTTCAGTGATATAAGAAATGCCGAAGTGGGAATTTATTTGGGTACACCCGATGACGATGACGATGCTGATTTGATCTTATCAAATACACGTATTGAGAATATAGGGGGAAATTCTATTATTCCCACCATAGATAGCCTAATACAACCGGGATATGGCATTATAGCCATTACCTCTGATCTGTATGCTTATAATGTGTTGGTTAACAACTGTCAATTGAACGTTATTGCTAATTTGGCGGGGGGCAACTATCGCTATGAACATTGCACATTCGCGAATTATTCTGTTGATTTTTTTCGACAGAATGAAGTAGCAGTATTCTCAGACAATCTGGTTTTGGGCAATAATTCTGTCCTTTTGGCTAATTTGAATGCTACATTAACAAACTGCATTTTATGGGGAGATAGAAGCGAAGAAGTTTTGATAAGTAATTCAGAAGAAACCAATTTTAATCTCACATTCAACAATAATATTATAAGAAGCACCAATGAATTACTAGAAACCAACAATTTCCTAAATAAGGATCCGAAATTCTTTGATAGACGCATCTATGATTATTCATTGGACACCTTATCACCTGCAAAAGATATTGCCATACCTATTGGTATCTTAATTGATATGGAAGGTAATACACGAGATGCCAAACCTGACCTTGGGGCGTTGGAGCGCAAGGAAAATTAGTGTTAAAATTTTGATTTCTCAATAGAGATGACTTAGTTAAGGCTATTGATGATTACAAGAATTAGACTATTTTTACTAAAAAAAAGCGATGGACAAGATTAAAAAATATATTCCCTGGATAATAGTACTCTTATTAGTTCTTTGGGTATTCCAATCTTACAACGGATTGGTTAACAAGGAAGAAGCCATTGAAGGGCAATGGGCACAAGTAGAAAATGTTTATCAAAGACGTGCGGATCTGATTCCCAATCTGGTGAATACTGTAAAAGGTTATGCCAACTTCGAGCAAGAAACTTTAACAGGAGTTATTGAAGCTAGATCAAAAGCTACATCAATCAATGTGGATGCTAATAATTTAACCCCGGCTGCTATTGCTAATTTTCAAAAAGCGCAAGAAGGTTTGAGTGGTGCTTTATCCCGTTTAATGGTGACTGTAGAAAGGTATCCTGAGTTGAAAGCCAATCAAAATTTCCTTGAACTACAATCTCAACTAGAAGGGACTGAAAATAGGATAGCTGTCGAAAGGATGCGTTTTAATGATAATGTTCAGGATTTCAACGCCTCTATCAGAAGAATACCGGGCAGTATAATTGCTAGTATTACTGGCTTTGAGCGCAAAGGATATTTCGAAGCAGATGCTGGAGCTGATAAAGTGCCAGAAGTTAAGTTTTAATTATTGTATTGTAATCAGGGGTCTGTGTCTCACAGACCTCTAAGATTTTATCACCGACAATAAGATAGCAAAAGGTACACGCTGTGCTTCTCTGTGTCCTCCGTGGTAAATTAAAAATTACTGTCTGTCCGACAGGCAGGCTTCTTCATTCGTAACTCTTTTTTTGCAATGACTTTATTTTTATTGAGTGTAGTACACTCGTTTAACCCGCTGACTCACACTGGTTAATATCTCATAAGGAATGGTGCCTACATTGTGAGCTAATTCTTTTATAGATAGATGTCTTCCGAATATTTCTACACTATCACCTTCTTTTGCTTCTATTCCGGTTATGTCAATCATGGTCATGTCCATGCATACATTGCCAATGACAGGAGCTCGCTGACCATTAATCCAAACAATACCGTTTCCATTACTAAATGCCCTAGTGAAGCCATCGGCATATCCTATAGCAATAGTGGCTATTTTTAAATCTTTATCTGCTTTGCCCTTTCTTCCATAACCTATTGTTTCGCCTTTTTTCACAGTTCTTATTTGGGAGATTACTGTTTTTAGAGCACCAATAGGCTCTAGTTTAAGCTGCTCATCAGAGTTATTAGCTTCAAGCCCATACAACCCGATGCCTAATCTTACCATATCAAAGTGATATTCTGGAAAGCGGAGAATACCTGGAGAATTAACCAAATGCCGCATAGGATGTGTATTGATGCCGGTTACTAACTTCTCATATAACCTATTATATTTGGCCGCTTGTTCGTGCGAAAATGCATTGTGACCGTCTTCATCTGCGCCTGCCAAATGACTGAAGATGCTTTTTACTGTAATATTGGTGTTGGCATTAAGTAATTCAATTAATTTATCTAGCTCCCCTTCTTCAAATCCAAGCCGTTTCATCCCTGTTTCTAGTTTGATATGAATAGCGGCCGTTCCTCCATTTAGATAAGTAATGAATTTTTTCAGGAGGTTAATATTAAACATCTCGGGCTCCATGTTGTACTTCACTAGACCATCAAAACTTTCCTCGTTAGGGTTCATCACCATTATAGGAAGGTAGACACCGTTTTCACGAAGCGTAACCCCTTCATCGGCATAAGCGACTCCAAGGTAGTCAACTCGGTGATATTGCATTAGATTGGCTATTTCGAAGCTTCCACTTCCATAGGCAAATGCCTTTACCATCACCATTATTTTGGTGTTGGCTCCCACCTTTGATCTATAAAAATTTAAATTATTGGTGAGGGCATTAAGGTTGATTTCCAGAACGGTTCCATGTATTTTTTCTTCAAGTACTTTGACAATCTTTTCAAAGGTGAAAGTTCGCGCACCTTTTACAAGAATTAAGGATTTCGACAGATCCAATGTTTGAAAGTTCTTTAAAAATTCTTTTGTTGAGGGGAAAAATATAGCCGATGCGGGGAATAGATGCTTATTGTTTGACAAGGCAGGTCCAATACCAATAAACCCATCAATATCTGCTGAAACCAATATCTCAGACACATTACTGTATAGTACTTCTTCCGAGAGTCCAGATTGTAAAATGTCGGACAGGATAACTACTTTTCGATCGTTCAGTTTTTGCTGAGAAAGAAATTCTGTAGCCTGTTGTAATCCACCCAAATCATTGTTGTAAGAATCATCAATTACATGACTGTTCCCCACAGCTTTTTTAAGTTCAAGCCGCATACTCAAATGGGTCAATTTTGAGATTCGTTCTTGAATAGTAGAATGATCAAACCCCTCATAAAGCATGTAGGTAATGCAATGTTTGCAGTTTTCTATTGACGCACTGTCAGCAAATGGCAGTTTAATTTGATATTGTTGCTTTTGATGCTTTATTGATATTACAGCTGATTCTGCCTTAATTTTTTCATCCAATATTTGTACCTGACACCGATCGGATTGTCCCCAGCAAAAGGATTTATCTTTTAGTTTTTCAAAAATAGTATCATCATCACCATTGAAAATGACTTTTTTGGCTGACTTAAAGAGCAGTATTTTTTCATCTAACTTTTGCGCCCTAGACTCAAAACCCTCATCATGAGCCGCTCCAAGGTTAGTGAAAATTCCAACTGTTGGTTTAATAATGTTTGCCAATTGTTCCATTTCATTGGGTAAGGAGATCCCAGCTTCAAATATACCCAGATCATGATGGGTACTTAATGACCATACTGAAAGCGGCACCCCTACTTGTGAATTGTAACTATGCGGACTACGTGCTATTTTTTTAAAAGGCGACAAACAATTAAAAAGCCATTCTTTTACAATCGTTTTGCCATTACTTCCTGCTATGCCAATTACTGGTATTTCAAACTGCTCTCGATGAAATGCACTTAATTTCTGAAGAGCAGTTATGGCGCTGTCCACAACGATAACATCAGCCTTGTCTCCAATTTCAACTTCCTTTTCAACCACAAATTGCCTAACCCCTTGATGATAAAGCTCTTTAAGAAAATCATGTCCATCATGGTGTGGTCCTGAAATCGCAAAAAATAAGGCCCCCTGAGTTATAAATGGTTTTCTGCTATCTACAACCAAGGTCCTGATTTGATCATTACATTTCAAAGATAAAATCTTCCCCTTGATAATACTGGGCAGCGTTTCAAATTTCATATCGGCATAATCATTTCATACTGATCTACTTGATTTTCAAAACCGAGACTTTCAAAA
Organism: Fulvivirga sp.; assembly: GCA_048268855.1. Taxonomy (GTDB): domain Bacteria; phylum Bacteroidota; class Bacteroidia; order Cytophagales; family Cyclobacteriaceae; genus Fulvivirga. Next base: position 69,443 of record JBLWUR010000007.1, on the reverse strand, counting down.
AAGCTTTTGGTGCCTTCTGACTCATCATTAACATTAATAATGGTAAGTGACTTATGATTACTTGTTTGATAAATATAGTTGATAATGGCAGACCCAACGCCTTTTCTACGCATATTCGGGTCTATGCCTACCTGACTAATCCTTCCAAATGAAGGTTGATAGATAGCGTAACCAATGCAATGGTCTTGATAACGGGCTTCTATTATGGTTTCATTGGCCAAATTATCAGTAATCATGCGTGAAGAGTCGAGAAAACTTGGTGGATAATCATTGAATTTTTCATAGATGTCCCAATTTGGATACTTAACGGTAATTAATTCATCTATGATTGTATTCTCCTTTTTCTTAAGTCTAGGTTCTTTTTTTGAAAGGCTAAAACATTTAAAAAATTTCGTTTTTTCAAAGCCAATGCTTTCATAGGCTTTTATTGCTCGGGCATTAGAAGTGAGTACTTCCAATACACATTGTTTGATTTTTTTCTCCTTTAATAGCGGGAGAAGATGCTCATACATTCGAGCGGTAAGTTGATTACCCCTATATCGCGGTCGCACCCCAGTTCCACCATTGTAGGAGGTCAGTTTTCCTTCATAATAATTGATAGCAGAGAAAATAAATCCGGCCATGGCACCGTCATAGCTAAATGCTCCAGCCGAAACTTCAAAGTCTATTTTTAACTTTTGCACAAATTTTCTTACAAACTGCTCTTTTGTGAGATTAAAAGGCAATGGATAATCAGAGAAAGCATCAATAAATGTGATGTACATTTCTGTGAGATCCAGAGGTTTGAGTGATTTAATATAGACGGAGTCAGACATACCTCAAATCAATTTAGCTCCATTGGGAGTATTTTTATCAGGCACTGCCAGTATAATATCACCGTTTTCATCAGAAAAACCTGTTACTAAAACTTGTGAAAGCACAGGACCAATCTGCTTTTCTGGGAAATTGATGACTCCTATTACTTGTTTACCCAATAGGTCATCCTGATTATAATGTTTGGTGATTTGGGCACTTGATTTTTTAACCCCAATATCGTCACCAAAGTCAACCCATAACTTATAAGCTGGCTTTCTAGCCTCAGGAAAGTCTTCAATACGCATAATTGTTCCAACACGAAGTTCTACTTTCTCGAAATCATTCCATGAAATTTGCTCCATAGTTTCAATTTTAATGTAATTAACAAAAATAAGGTACATCACTAACAATTGAAGCAATAACCTTTTACAATTTAATGCGTATATTAGGGCACTCGAGATTTCAAAAATGAACAGAACTAACTACGTTTTAAATATAATTCCCCTTACTCTTGTGGGATTATTATGTTTAATGTTAACGTCTGTAAATGCTCAGGAACTACCCTTCAGTCCAAATGAAGGACATAGTCCGGAATATAATCCTAATATAAATTACGAACAACCCACAGAGCAAGTGGATAACAATAGTAATGAAATGAGACCGTTGGAAATTCCAACTAGGTCTACTAGAAGTACTGTAACTAAACCTAAGGAAAATACCAAGTCAGAGAAAAAGGATAAGGTAACCGAAGAAAAGAAAACCTCATCAGGTCCCACACCTACTTATGAAAATGCTAACAATGATGGTTCAGAATCTGTTCTCTCATTTAATTTCCTTTTTTATATGATTCAAAAGTTCAAATTCACTGATGTAGTTGATCAGTAATTTGCAAGTGCCTTACCGTTCATAATTTAATGTTTGCAACATTGTTGCATTTATTGCACATTTGTGGCAAATGTTGAATAAATGAGAACAATTGCAATCCTAGCACTAATAATTTTACCTTTTATTGCCAATTCACAAAGCAGTCTTAAGGGCACTGTATCTGATGAATCTACTAATGAGTTGCTTTTTGGCGCAACAATTTACATCACTGACTTAAAAACAGGGGCGGCAACAGATATAGATGGACATTATAATATAGAGTCTCTCCCTTCTGGTAAATTTTTAGTCGAAATACGTTTTGTTGGTTATGCTGCAAAATCACAATATGTGCAGATAGATGGTGAAACGATCCATGACTTTAAGCTTTCGGCCTCTGCTACTGAATTAAACAATGTCATTATAACAGGAGTCTCAGTAGCTACCGAAGCACGACAAAATCCTGTAGCCACCTCATTTGTTGATAAAGAAGAATTAGAATCTTCTGCCTCCACTAATATTGTAGAATCCTTAGCGAGTAAACCTGGAATTACCCAAATATCAACAGGCCCAGCTATTAGCAAACCTGTTATTCGAGGACTAGGATACAATAGAATAGTGACTCTTAATAATAATATCAAACAAGAAGGACAACAATGGGGTGATGAACACGGTATTGAAATTGACGAATTTTCTATAGACAAAGTAGAGATTATTAAAGGCCCTGGAAGTTTGATGTATGGATCAGATGCCATGGCAGGAGTAATTAATTTTCTTCCGCCCAACCCAGTTAATATGGGAAAGATTGTAGGTGAGGCAACAGCCAATTATCAAACTAATAATCAACAACAGGGCTATTCCTTAATGAATGCGGGTAATACAAAGGGCTTTAACTGGCGGTTAAGGTCTAGTTATAAATTGGGAGGAAATTTCAAAAATCGTGAGGACGGAAAAATCTATAACAGTGGTTATGAGGAGTTTAATGTAAATGGCTATGTAGGCATCAATAAGAAATGGGGTTATTCTCACTTAAACTTTAGTCGGTTCGCTCAGAAGGTGGCCATACCTGAAGGAGAGCGGGATGCTCAAGGAAATTTCATCCGCCAGTTTAATAACAATGGTTCAGTGGACGAACGTACGGTTACAAATGATGATTTAGATGGGTATCAGATAGATTTCCCTCATCAGAAAATTCATCATTATATGATTTCTACTTCTAACAATTTCATAATTGGTGATTCCCGACTGTCATTTAATCTCGGGTATCAGCAAAATTTACGTGATGAATTTGCCAACCCGTTAGATCCAAATGAAACTGAATTGAGCATGGATTTAAAAACCATAAGTTATGATGCCAAATACCATCTACATGGAATAGGAGAGTGGGAAACAACAGTGGGATTTTCTGGTCAGTTACAGAATAACACCAATAATGGCATGGAGTATCTTATTCCAGATTACGATATGAAGGATATAGGATTTTTTGCTGTTAGTCACAGTACATTTGAAAAGCTGAATTTGAGTGGAGGTTTAAGGTATGACATCAGGCAAATAAATGGTGAAAATTTATACCTGAACGATCAAGACCTGCCAGTTGATGTGAGTGACCCTAACGCGGAATTAAAATTTCAATCCTTTGATAAATCTTTTTCCAACCTAGTAGGAAGCATAGGAATATCTCATAGGGTTTCCAGTAAATTCTTGTGGAAACTGAATGTTTCAAGAGGTTTTAGAGCTCCAAATATAGCCGAGTTAGGCTCAAATGGAGAACATGAAGGTACATTTAGATATGAATTGGGAAATTCTAATTTAAGTTCGGAAATAAGTACCCAAACTGATTTAGGGTTGGATATCCAGGCCGAACATGTTTCAATTATAGTTAACGGATTTACAAATATTATAAATGACTACATTTATTTGCAAAAACTGACCAATACTACAGGGCAAGATTCCCTAAGTGGGGCAGATAATTCTATAGCAGTTTATCAATATACTCAAGGTAATGCATTACTCTATGGAGGAGAATTCATAATTGATTTGCATCCGCATCCTTTAGATTGGCTTCATTTTGAAAATTCTTTTGCAATGGCCATAGGAAAACTATCTAATCAACCTGATTCAATGAAATTCACACCTTTTCAACCCGCTCCCACTTTAAGGTCAGAGTTAAGAGGTAATTTTAAAAATCCAGTTTCCGGTGTAAGTAAAATTTTTATTAAACTATTTTATGAATATAAATTTGATCAAAACAGAATATTTAGTGCTTTTAATACTGAAACTGAAACACCAGGCTACGGCCTGCTAGGAATAGGGATTGGCGCTGATTTTGTCAACAAGAATAAGCAAAAACTATTTTCGTTCTACCTCACCGGGAATAACCTGACCGATGAAATATATCAAGATCACTTAAGTAGGCTGAAATATGGGCCAATTAATACTAGTACAGGTAATCAAGGTATTTATAATGCGGGAAGAAATGTGAGTTTTAAAATTGTGGTGCCACTGATCTTCTAGGCTACTTTCACAATGAACTTTTCTAAGTCCTGGAGCTTGATTTGACCTTCGTAAAATGCCTTACCAAAGATAACGGCAAATACACCCATATCGTTAAGGCGCTCAATATCCTCAATACTTCTGACCCCTCCACTGGCGAGTACACATATGTCTGGGAACGTATTGATAATATCTTGATACAATTCAAAACCTGGGCCTTCCATAACCCCATCTCTCGAGATGTCAGTTGTTTTTACATATTTGAGTCCCCGTGAGTAGAAATAATCGATATGCTCAAAGATGTCGATGTCAGTTTGTTTCTGCCATCCTTTTATTGATATTTTTCCGTTGAGTGCGTCAGCACCAAGTGTTATTTTTTCTCTTCCATAAGAAACTATCCATGAGGCAAACAAATCCTTACGGTTAACCGCGATACTTGCTGCTGTTATATAACTTGCCCCATATTCATAGGCCTTAGAAATAGCCCCATCTGTATTGATACCACCACTGAAATCTACTTTTAAATTGGTATACCCTACAATAGCTTCTAAAATATGATAATTAACTGGGTGCCCCATTTTTGCACCATCTAAGTCAACCAAGTGAACCACTTCAATACCATGATCTTCGAAGGACTTGGCCAAATCAATTGGTGTTTGATTATAAACTTTCCCTTTAGAGAAGTCACCTTGTGGCATCCTAATTACTTTTCCATCATTTATGGCAATCGAAGGTATTATCTGAATCATTAATTTCTATTATGGTTTTAAGATCACAATTTGAGATCATTCAATACACTTGAGTGATTTCATTTTACAAAAAAACATATAAGGGACCTAAGGAGTTCTGTTAAGCTGCTTTTACTCGTTTTTCCTAAGGGGAACTGGTAAAGTAGTGAAATTATTCGAATTTTACAAGCTTAAATCCTTCTCCATGAACAGTCAAAATTTGCACATTTTCATCCTCTTTTAAGTATTTTCTCAACTTAGCAATGTAAACGTCCATGCTGCGAGCATTAAAATAGGAGTCGTCACCCCAGATGTGTTGAAGTGCTATTTTGCGCACGAGAACTTGATTTTGATGGCTAATGAGCATTTTCAAAAGCTCATTTTCTTTTGTTGTCAAATGTTTTTCGTTGTTTTCACTCCTCAGCGTCCTTTTTTCTGGGTTAAAAGTAAATTTACCTAGTTCAATGGGTTCTAATAAGTTGTGAATCTGATGATCTGATCTGCGAAGAATAGCCTTGATTCGCAGCAAAAGCTCTTCCATGCTAAACGGTTTGGTCATGTAATCATCGGCACCTACTGTCAATCCCTTTATGGCATCTTCTTTAAGTGCTTTGGCCGTTAGATAAATAAAGGGCAGATCATTGTTGATAGATCTGATTTCCTTGCCCAATTCAAAACCATCCAACTTAGGCATCATTACATCCAAAATGCAAATATCAAAAGTGCCATTAGCAAATGCTGCTAATCCGGCCTGCCCATCTCTAGCCAAAACTGTTTCAAATCCCTTGAGTTCGAGATACTCCTTTAATATCTGACCTAGATTAAGATCATCTTCTACGAGTAAAACCCTCTTTTTATCTGTCATGTGGTAAATAAATTTTAAATGTACTGCCTTTACCTAAAGTAGATTCTACTTCAATATTGCCCTCATGTCTTTCCACTACGGCCTCAACGTAACTAAGCCCAAGGCCAAAACCTTTAATATCATGTCGGTTGCCTGTAGATACCCTATAGAACTTATCAAAGATTCTTTTCAGGGCATCCTTTGACATTCCTATTCCTTTATCAGCTATGGTCATTACTATTCCATTGGCTGTATTTTCAGTGCTCACAGTTAAATGAGGTGCATTTTCAGAATATTTAATGGCATTATCAATGAGATTGTGCAGCACATTAGTCAAATGATGTGCATCACCATAAATTAGATCATTGCTGGCAGTAAGGCTCAAATTAATCGTTCCTTTTACATGCTTTATGGTCATTAATGATTTATCAGTAGCGTTTGTAATAAGTTGATGGAGATTCACAGGATCATGTTTCATGATGAATGTATCTTTATCCAATAATGCAGATTGTAATACTTTTTCAACTTGATTAGACAATCGTGTATTCTCTTCCTTTATCATGCCCAGATAACGCAATAAAGTAGGCTCATTGGAGCGCATTTCTTTTTCATTTAATGCCTCAACCGCCAATCCAACGGTGGCAATAGGGGTTTTAAGCTCATGGGTCATGTTATTGATAAAATCATTTTTGATTTCCGACAGTTTTTTCTGTCGGAATATCTCATAAATGGCATAAGAAAAGCAACTGACAATGATTATAATGAATATCAGGGATGCCGCCAATGAAGTCCAAATCTGTTTATACAGAAATGATGTTTGGTTGGGAAAGTGTAAAAGTAAATAATTGGAGTTATTAAAAATATCGTTTGGAAATAGTGCTGCCTTGAGCTCAGTTTGTTTTAATTGGGCCGCTTCTGCTTTATTATTAATGGTCAATATTGAATCTGTTTTTGCATTCCAAACTGCAAATTCATAATGAATGTCAATTCCTTGATTGAAAAGTGTCTGTTTTAATAGGGAGTCAATTTCATTCAAATTGATACGCTTATGGAAGGCAAATTCCTGATTAGTTAATTGTTCGATGACCACATTTACCATTTGAGTTTTAGAATAAATTCTCCTTTTTGAATTGTCTACCGAGGAATCTGGAATTACTTCAATTTTGAACGGAGCATCTTTTTGTGCTGGTGAAAACTCACTTTTGTTTTTTGGTGGTGGTGGCGGAGGGATCTCTTCATATTGCCATCGCCTTAATGGCACGCTGTCATGGTCATATATAACGTATTTTTCACCATTTGCCTTTATACCCTCCTCTTTGTAAATAAACTTATATTGTTTTTCAGCAATACTGTAAAATGAGGTGACATGTGTATTGGCTACTTTAGCCACTTCTCTACGTTCCAATCCAGAAACGACTTGTTTCAATGAGGCTACTACATTCTCCTTAAAAACCTGTTTATTGATTTTAATGGCATTATTGATCCAATAGACTTGAAATGAAGTAAGGCCCACCAATGCTAGAGTCATTAATGCAATGATGATGATGATTGTTCGCCTCTTCATCAAACAAAATTAGCCGAATAAACCCAATAAGAAGCTTATTTAACAGTATTTAACGTTGATGTCACAATGGAGGTCCTGTTTCGAAATTAACAATCTACATCCTCAAAAGTTGTATCCCAACAATAGGTTTCCCCATCAACAGTGGTTATTTGGCCATTTTTGCTCTCTCTGTTCCATTTGATTTCTACTAGATCACCATTGTTAGCCTTAATGGTGTAATAAGCATCATACTGAGTATCATTTGTGATTCCATAATTAACATAACCACCTTCAATATTGGTATAACGAATATCACCAACAGTACCATCAAGATTTCTTGACCAGGTAATGTCCAGTACCTTGGCAGGTTTATCTGGAGCTTCATATAATATCCAATTACCAGCTAGTCCGTCAATTTGAGAGATTCCCTCAAACCATAGAAAATCTACAAATTCTCCATCTTTGGTGATGTACATTTCCCACTTCACTCCAGAGCTTACAATGCTACCATGAAGTGCAGCACTATGAGCAACCCCACCAGCATTGAATTGATAACTCCATATCCATTCACCATTTACGAATGTAGGGGTTTGTGAAAATGAAGCTTTAAAAGCAACAGCAGGAATAACTAATGGAAGGCTCGCTAATTGCCAAAAGGCGATTACCAATCTAGCACTACCAGCGTTAAATTGGGTTTCAGTACGACCGCCACTATTGTCAAATGACTCAAATGGCATTACGAGTGTTTCCTGTGGGGGAATTTCTGGTGCGGGTTCGCTATTGACAGCGTCATCTTCAGAGCATGAGACGAAGAACAATATCAAGAATGTGAGTGAGAGACTGAATAGCTTTTTCATAAAAGAGAATTGAATTTGGACTAATAATTTACAAATTAAACGCAGTATTTGAAAGAAAGATCATTAAAACTAATATTACAAATAGCTGAACCACATTATAACCAGTCAAAATAAAACTCAATTGCAGTATTCTGTTTTTTATATCTTTGGTATCTAAATTCCTCATAATGAATATGAAAAATGGTGAACATTTAGTTCAAGGTATTGACCTTACCAAAATAGTAAAAGAATTTGGTAGCCCCCTTTATGTCTATGATGCTGATAAGATTATCAGTCAGTTACAGATGTTAAAAAATGCTTTTTCCAATCAAAATATTAAGATAAAGTATGCAGCTAAAGCGCTTACCAATATTTCTATTCTAAAATTACTAAAAAAGAATGGTGCTGGAGTGGACGTAGTTTCCATTCAGGAAGCCAACCTGGCTCTAAAGGCCGGTTTTGAGCCACACGAGATACTATTTACACCTAACTGTGTATCGTTTGAAGAAATAAAACAGGGCGTAGAAATGGGTCTTGTTATTAATATTGACAATATCTCCATTCTTGAGCAGTTTGGCCACAAATATCACAATACAGTGCCATGTTGTATTCGGTTAAATCCGCATATTATGGCAGGGGGAAATTCTAAAATTTCTACTGGGCATGTGGATAGTAAATTTGGGATTTCTATTTACCAAATGCCACACTTACTACGTGTGGTTAAAACCACAGGTATTAATGTAACGGGGCTTCATATGCATACAGGATCAGACATACTGGATGCACAAGTATTTCTCAAGATTGCCGAAATTCTTTTTGGCGTAGCTATGGATTTTCCAGACCTTACTTTTATTGATTTTGGCAGTGGGTTTCGGGTTGGATATAAAGAAGGTGATATCACCACCAACGTATATGATTTAGGAATCAAACTAGGAAAGGCCTTTGATATGTTTTGTGAAACGTATGGCAGAAAACTGGAAATGTGGTTTGAACCTGGGAAATACCTCGTCAGCGAAGCGGGCTATTTTTTGGCGAAAGCCAATGTGATTAAAACTACACCAGCGACTGTTTTTGTTGGTGTGGACTCTGGTTTAAACCATCTAATTAGGCCAATGATGTATGATGCTTATCATGAAATCGTCAATATTTCAAACCCGAAGGGAACACAACGGATTTATACTGTTGTAGGGTACATCTGTGAAACCGATACCTTTGGTTGGGATAGAAAATTATCCGAAGTAAGAGAGGGTGATATTTTGATGATGAAAAATGCAGGGGCTTATGGTTTTTCTATGGCTTCAAATTATAATTCAAGATTCAGGCCGGCCGAAGTTTTAATTTATGACGGGAAGGCTCACCTAATACGTGAGCGCGAAACGATGGAGGACTTACTAAGGAATCAAGTAGAAATAGATATCAAATAAAATGTACCGACATCGCGAGATGTACAAAATGAGATGACGTGGTTGATGCCAAATTTTTCTCCCTTTGGAGGGAGGTAGAGGGAGGACAATAAGTGCACTATCAACCACGTCATCGGTAGGAAACGCGTTCACAGTTTATAACATCTAAGCTGTAAGAAGTTTCCGCCTGACGCTATTTAAAATTTTCCTTAAACAGGGCTAAAGCGTTTTTATAAGCATCTGCGCTGGCTTCCTTATCATAATCTGGGTTACTAGGGTTAGCAAAGGCATGGACAGCATCGTACATTTTAACATCTAGTTCTTTTCCAACTTCAGCCATATTTTTCTTAAAATTATCTACCACTTGAGGTGTAATCCAGCCATCTTTTTTGGCAAAAATACCTAACACAGGTGCATTCAATGTTTTCAAAACATTGATGTCTTTTTCAGGCATTCCATAGTACATCACGCAAGCCACGGCCTTATCTCCTGCCAACAAAGTTGTTTGTAACGACCAGCCTCCACCGAAGCACCAGCCAATAGTTCCAATAGCTGCATTGTCTCCTGCAAATTCAATAGCTCCTTCAATTATTGCCTTGGCTCGATCAGTCTTCACCGCACCCATATATTCACCAGCCTTTTCCCTTGTGGTGGCAATTTTTCCATCATATAGGTCCAAAGCGATCACATTGACGCCCAAGTCAGCATGGATTTTATCGGCTTCTTTTTTAATATAGTCGTTAAGTCCCCACCATTCATGAATAACAAACACATAATTATCCGACTCTTCCTCTGCAATGAAAAAGGCATTTCCCGTTTTGCCATCAGGGGTACGGAATGAAATCATTTTGCCTGCTTCACTCTTGTAAACGAAGGGCTTGGGTAAAGCATGTTCTTTGTTAAAATCTTTGTTACTGGCAAACACAGCAAAACTTTCTGTGGCCGGGGTATGGCAAATAGTGATGTTATCTTGTGAGTATAGATTTGCTGAAAATGCCAGCAATGACACAACTAATACAGTAATTTTTTTCATAATATTTTCGTTTATTTTTCTCTAGCGTAAATAATATAGTCTGTGTCAGGTGGTTTTACACCTGCTTTTCGTATTTCTTTGGCAATTTGCCCTCGATGATAAGCACTATGACTTAACACGTGGTTGATAATTTCTCTAATAGTATTTTCATGTTTTTCACCTCTTGAATTGGTGTAGAAAATCATCTCTTCGAAGGTTTCATATTGGTGTTCATTCAGATAACTAAACCAGTTCGTTGCACTTTCTTCAGTCATACTTCTTAATTCCCTAAGCTTATATTGTTCCCAAATGGGAAATGGCGAAGTGGCTAAATCCTTGATACGGTTAAGCCAGACTATTTGAGCGGTAAGTACATGGCTATACAGGCTCAAAAGGGTGTCATCAATAGTTTCAAGCTCTTCTAGGGCAATTAGTACGCGATAATTGGCCCATTCGTTGTACTTGAAAAGGTCCATAAAATGTTTCTTCATAATCAGTAAGGTACTCTTTTATTCAATTTAATAAATTCTATTCTCTTAATCTACTAGCCTGTAAACAGGGTATCTCAAATGTGCCGACTCATAATAGGGCGATCTTTTGTAGATATAATCAAGTTGGGCATACCAGTTGTTGCTAAAATCCGGTTCTTCTTTTTTCTTTTTGTTAAACTCTTTTCTTAGCTCAGGCTCTGAATCCAAAAGTTGCTGTGCCTGATCTTCAAATACGTAAGGAGAAAAATATTCCTTCTGCTGCAGAATAGTGTCAAAGAAATTCCAGTTAAAAAATGAATCTGCTCCCGCTGGCTCAAGTGTTTCGAACAAATAACGCGCGGCCGGTTGATCTGTAAAAATGAGGTAGTCACCTTTACGGAATGCAACAGTTTCATTACTGGCAATGACTTTTACATTATTGTTGGTATAATGTCCTTCATAAACTGTTTTTGAGGTGTTAAATTTGTCGATTTTATATAATTCTACATTAATGCTACTGTCTTGTGAAAGTCTCCTTAATGTCACATTGTTAAGTTTTAGCAGCTCTATCAATTTGTGCCAACCCTGAGGGATAATATAAGCCTTAGGTATTGTCATTTCTTCTGTAGGCACGAAAGTTCCGTAGTAAGAAAGGGTTTTAGTAAATGGTTTATTTCGATTGTAAAATAGTCTTTCTTGACCTGTGACTGTGCTTGTTATCTTTTCACCTTCATAGCCTTTGAAGGTAATTTCAGTGGACTCACTTCGTGTAAGTCGCCAATCTAGAGCGTGAGTGGTACCTGGTTTGTAATCTTGTTGACGTGCAAGTTTCAACTGCCTTATTTTGGCACCATCTGTATTTGCTATGTCGATTACCGATTCTAAAAATTTATAAGTGCTCTCTACCCTCACTTTGAAGGGCTTAAGCATGTGGGTTTCTATCATAAAACCCAAAGTATTAAACAAGGTAGTATAACCTGTAGAATAGCGAGGTTGATCCAAAAATTGTGAAAAACCATCTTGGTCCGGAGGGGTGTTGAAAACATTAACATAAGGAGTGATCTCACAATTTCGGGCTTTCATTTTTTGCTCAATCAGAGGGGTAAATTCTTTCAGAATGTATTCACCTAATTTCCCACCCATTTTATTATGCTGAGTAGCTAGATGTGTAATAGTGTATTGATAATCAGCTCCATTGCTTACATGGGTGTCAATAAATATGTCGGGGTTTACCTTATGAAAAATCTCATAAAATGCTTTTGTATTTCGCGTATCGGCTTTGATAAAATCTCTATTCAGGTCAAAATTTCTAGCGTTACCTCTAAAGCCATAATCTTCAGGGCCATCTTGATTAGCCCGGCTAAAGGAGTTGCGATTTAATGCCCCACCAATATTGTAAATGGGAATGACTGCGATTACAATGTTTTTCAACAGCTCTTTTTTATCGGTTTGTTGTACATAATTGCGCAAAAGCATCATACTCGCTTCGATACCATCGGGCTCTCCAGGGTGGATGCCATTATTGATTAAGATGATGGTTTTTCCCTTGTCATAAGACTTTTTAAAATCAAAATCTCTATCAAGATCCAGTGTGATCAGATGGAGTGGGAATCCACTGTCAGTCATGCCAATTTCTTGGATATTGATTTCATCGTTGTCCTTGGCCAATTGTTGATAGTAGGCAATAGCTTCATCATATGTTGCTGTTTTTAATCCATTGGAAGTCTCAAAAACAGTGAGTGGTGATTGTGCTTTAGCTGATAAGGCCAACAGTATAAAAAGCAAGAAAATAAATCTTTTCATTCTAGTATCTTTAATGCGAAATAAAGTTAACAATTATATGGATTCTATTGAGGTAGTTAACCACGCAATTATAAACCGAAGATCGATTTATACCAATATGTTTTCAGGTGAATTGGTAGATGATCAGATTATAAAACAGATGCTTGAAAATGGCAACTGGGCACCCACCCACAAACACACCGAGCCATGGCGGTTTGTTGTATTTAAAGGTGCGGGTTTGTATAAATTGGCAAATTTTCAAGCGGAGCTATATAAAAAAGTATCCACTGAAAATGGAAATTTTGATCAAGTGAAATTTGAAAAGCTAGCAAAAAAGCCTCTTGCATGCTCTCACATTATAGCCATTGGGATGAAACGCGATGCAAAAGAAAGCCTCCCCGAAATAGAGGAAATTTGTGCCACAGCTTGTGCAGTTCAAAACATGCAGCTCACGGCCTCGGCTTATGGCATTGGATGTTACTGGAGTACAGGAGGTGTTACATTCTATGAGGAGGCCAAACCCTTCTTCGGATTGGGGAGCAAGGACAAATTATTGGGGTTTTTGTTTATAGGCACACCAAAATCAGATAAGTGGCCAGAAGGAAGGAGAAATTCTATTGATGATAAAGTTACTTGGGTGAATGATTAACACATGGGTATTATTCACCGGGTGACTTAAAGTCACCCGGTGAATTAATCAAGGCACCATCACTCTATTAGGAGTATAAGGCGCACCTACTTTTTCAAGTTGTTTTTGAAGGTTAGTCAAATCCTCAAGTATTAGCTTTCTTAGTGCCAATAGATAAGGTTGAAATTCTTCTTCAGCTATTTTATAACTATCGAGATGTGTTTTTGTTGGAGCGGATGTAGAATAATACATTTCATACTGGATGCTACCCAACCTACTTGACACTGACATTGGTTTATCAATATCCAACTGACCAGCCACTGGGTCGCCATTTATCCCTACGGCAATCTCAGATAATTTATTATTCAGACTACTTTCTGCCTCAGTAAGTTCTTTTTGATCTACAGGAGAATTAATAATGGCTTCATGCACGAATTTCATTTCACTTCTTACTTCAGAAATACTGTTCTGGGCACCACTCAACACCCTAGACAATTCATTGACTTTGTTTTGGAAAGCTGCTAAGGCATTCCTATCTGCAGCTGGCATTACCACCGCTTTAATTGGTTTAACATTGAAAGTCACAGGCTCTGCCAACTCAGTGAATATACCATCTACGCTCTTAGCAAGGCTTACACTATAAGCTCCCGGAGGAACTAACGTACCTGTGGTAATTCCAGCCCATGGATTGTAAAATTCTGGTGATCGCAGATTAATAGGATTTGTTGATGCATTCCTTAAATCCCACTGGATTCTATTCAATCCTTTTGATGGTGAAGTGGTTAATTTTCTAACAATCTTTCCGTCTGAATTTTTGATAGTAAATAAAAGATAGGGATCCGCTTCTTTTTTCTCTGCTTTCAACTCATCGTAAGAGGGATATCTATCATCTGTTGATTTCTTTTCTTTATCCAGGCGCTGATCACGTTTGGTCTTGATATCCTCTTTTAGGAAATAAGTGAAGAGTGCACTGGCGCCTAAATTTTCACCTAAATAATAACCATCACCTTGAAAGGATTTACCAGGTAATCCCAATGGATAGCGGTATTCGAAAGCTATTGCATCTCGTACAGGGAGCAAGTCTGCTTCTTTATTTTTTACGGCATCTATGGTTCTTAGTGAGGAGTAGTCATCCAGAACATAAAACCCTCTACCGAAAGTACCCAAAACTAGGTCGGTTTCACGCTCTTGAATGGCAATGTCACGAACAGCTATAGTAGGTAGCCCTGATTTAAGCTGGGTCCATGATGTACCTCCATTTGAAGAATAAAAGACTCCAAATTCAGTACCCACAAAAAGCAAATTTGGGTCTACAAAATCTTCTTCAATGGCATAAATGGAACCTCTATTGGGCAGGTTGTTTGAAATTGAAACCCATGTTTTTCCTTTATCCGAAGTTTTAAAAATATAAGGTTTGAAATCACCAGATTTGTGACGATTAAATGCGGCATAGGCTACATTCTCATTGTGTTTAGAAGCAATTACCTCATTGACATAAGTTTGAGCAGGTACCCCAGAAACGTTCTGTATTTTTCTCCAATTGGCTCCTCCATCTTCGGTCACCTGTATCAAGCCGTCATCCGTACCAACGTACAATAGGTTTTCATTTTTTGGTGATTCAGAGAATGCTACAATCGCTCCATATTGAGAAGTAGATCCGTTTTTTGCAACAGCATCTGTACTCCATATTTGCCCCATTACTTTTAGATCATTTCTATTAATCTGCGCTGTTAGATCGTCACTTATTACTTCCCAACTATTACCACGGTCATCACTTCTAAACAACTTATTGGCGGCAAAATATATCCGTCCTTTTTTATGACGACTTACTTCCAAAGGTGCATCCCAGTTCCATCGATATTCATTTTCGCCTTTTCTTGGATGTGGCTGAATGCCAAGCATCTCACCACTCAGTTTGTCATAACGAACTAAAGCCCCATATTGAGCCTGAGCATATACTATATTTGGATTGTCAGGATCAATAGCTGACTCAAAGCCGTCACCACCCTGAGTGATGTACCACTCAGAATTGGCAATACCATTTCCACTTGTGGTACGTGAAGGGCCACCCATGCTGAAGTTGTCTTGTGTACCGCCATAAATATTGTAAAATGGCTCCGCATTGTCAACAGCTACTTTATAGAATTGTGTTACAGGCAAGTTGGCCTTAAATAACCAAGTGGCAGCAGCATCAAATGTTTCGTAAATGCCCCCATCGCAACCAGCAAGCATATGCTCTGAATCATTAGGGTCTATCCATAAACAATGGTTATCAACATGTTTTGCATCTTCACCAACATTGGTAAAGCTCTTTCCCCCATTGGTAGATACTTGCATCCACGTATTCATAGAATATATCTTATCGGCATTTACCGGATCAGCTACAATTTCTTGATAATAGTTTCCTGAGGAGCTATAACTGCTTTGTTTTTCCCATGAAGCGCCTCTATTTGTGGATTTGTAGAAGCCTCCTTTGCCTTGAGCTGCTTCTACAATGGCATAAATTATTTCAGGATCAACAGGAGATATGGTGATACCTATTCTACCCATATCCACGGAAGGGAGACCCGAGTTCTTTTTCTCCCATGTTTTACCAGCATCTATCGACTTATATATTCCAGAGTTGGGGCCACCACCGATATAGGTAAATACGTGCCTTCTTCTCTGAAAAGCAGTGGCGTACAACACATTGGGATCTCTAGGATCCATAATTACATCATCTACACCTGTATTTTCATCAATTGTAAGTACAGCATTCCAAGTTTTTCCACCATCTGTAGTTTTGTAAACCCCTCTTTCTCCACCGCTGCTCCATACTGGCCCAATGGCCGCTACATAAACAACATCAGAATTATCTGGTTGGATGAGTATTTTGCCAATATGCTCACTGGTTTTGAGTCCTACATTTTCCCAAGTGGCACCTCCATCGGTAGATTTATAAACGCCATCTCCATAATTTACACTTCGCTGGTTGTTGTTTTCACCCGTGCCTACCCAAATCACATTTGAATTATTGGGGTCAATTGTGACACAGCCAATAGAAAAACTACCCTGGCTATCAAAAATAGGGGCATATGTAGTTCCGTTATTGACTGTTTTCCATACCCCTCCAGCGGAAGTTGCAACATAATATTCTTTGTGATTTTTCGGGTTAATAGCAAAATCCGATATTCGGCCAGACGTAAGTGCTGGACCAATCGAACGAAATTTTAAACCGGATAAGTTAATGTCATCGTTTTTTTCGGGAGTTACATTTTTTTTCTTTTGTGCCTGAAGCGTGACGGCTACTGAGGCTGAAAGAAGAATGAGCAGTATTTTTCTCATGATTGGTTATAGTTTATTTCTTTAAAATTCATAATTCCATTGGATGTTGAAGCTAGTAATAATTGATCGCTTATTAAAGTGGAAATTTATAATCGGCAAATTCTATGGATTATGATCTGATTACCAATTGCCATCGGAAGGCCCACATCCACCGCAATGAATAGTTATCAAGTTCTGATTTAGATAATATATTTCTTAGTTCCTTTCTTTTAAATGAACGCATTACTGATACAGCGGCATCATTTTTCACCATCTCGGATTTTGAAAACCACCCCGTCAAATATTTTATGGAATAATAGGCGAACCAATGCCTATGGATGTCATTGATGACTACCCCAAGTCTACTTTGCTCCTTTGCGTTATTTAATAAAGTGATGAGCTCCTCCTCTGTAAAATGATGTGTAAAGAGTGTTGCAATGATCACATCTACTTTGGTTTTCACAAATTCTTCATCAAAGACATTGGCGTTAATAAATCTAATTTCAGGGAAATCAAGACAATTGTTTTCAGCAAATTTGATAATGTTGGTGTTGGCATCAACACCAATTAGATGAAGTTTAATATTATTTTTTCTTCCCCATTTGGCTACTAATTTTAACATGTCACCTCCACCACAGCCAAGGTCAGCAATGATTAATTCCTTCTGATTTTTCTCAATAAGTTTTTCCAACCCATTGATAGTCACATAATTGCCGCCAAGAAGTTTATTGATTGTTTCTAGCTCACGAAGTGTTTGGTCAATGACCTGGCCTGAACTTTCAAAGTCATCCATCAACTCAGGTTCGTAGGAGCGTATACTGAAATTCGGCATCAATGAATTGTTATTTTTAATGTCATACTTTCCAAAGTTAGGCCTGGACCGAATGCAAGGGAAAGCACCTCTTTGCCGTTGTCCTGTGTACTTAGGCCATCAAAGATTTTCTTCAAGACAAAGAGGACAGTTGGTGAAGACATATTTCCATATTGGCGCAAAACTTCATGGGAAAGCTCATTATCTACTTTAGTTATTCCAAGGCAGTTTTCGATTACTGTCAAAATCTTCTTCCCTCCCGGATGGATGGCATAAAAATCAAATGATTTTTGATAATTAGACAGTAAACTATTGACTCCTTCTTCAATTATATCAGGAACATAAGTAGACAATTTCATTTCAAAGCCAAACGCCCCAATGTTCCAAGCCATCTCCTCTAGGCCATTTGGAAGCAGATCACATCTGAAGGCAGTTGTTTCTAAATACTTACTTGCTTTGGTTTTACTTTCAACCAATACAGCCGCTGAACCATCACCGAAAAGGGCATTGGCTAATAAATTATCTTCATCTTTTCCTTTCTGGAAATGGAGCGTACATAATTCAGTACATACAATAAGCACCTTAGCCTCGGAACTGGCACAAATTGCATCTGCTGCTTTTATGGCATTAAAGGCAGCGTAACAACCCATAAAGTTGATCCCTAATCGTTCCACATTTTTGTTAAGTCCTAGCTCATAAACAAGGTCAATATCGAGACCAGGAGCATGGATGCCAGTACAACTCACTGTTATTAGATGAGTAACCTCTTCATTTTTAATTGAAGCGGACATTAGACATTTTGAAGCCGCTGAGGCACTTAGCTCCACCGCCTCTTTCCTAAATAATTTTAATCTGGTAGCTGTATCCGGTACCGGTTCAAGTGAAGTATTGTCAGAAAAAAAAGTGAACCCCTTGTTTTTAGAATAGTCAGCAATAATAGAATATCTGGAGTTAATGCCCGATGCCCTATAGAGAACCTCCAGATCATGTGCTTCATTAGAGTTAAGGCCGTTGGCTTGAATCATAAATTTTAAAACCTCTTTTTGTGAGATTTTATTTTTAGGAACTGCCGTTTCTATAGAAGTTATATTACTATTCATCCAACATCAATAATAGCGAAAATTTAATATCTTGGTAAAAATCTGATTATATGTTTTCAAAGTCATCCTGGCAACATCTGCGTATTCCCTTCTCCTTCTTTTTGATGCCGGTGTATTTATTTGCATTGGCAATTTCAGATAATGTAAACATCAAGTATGCCATTCTGGTTTTTATTTCGCTTCATATTTTTCTATATCCTGCAAGCAATGGATATAATAGCTATTTTGATAAGGACGAAAAGAGCATAGGGGGGCTAAAAAACCCACCTAAAGTAAATAAAGGGCTATATTATCTTGCTTTGCTATTTGACGTAATTGCATTGCTTATTGGTTGCTTTAACTGGGGTTTTATGGCCTTGTTATTTATCTATGGACTAGTTTCAAAAGCCTATAGTCATCCATCAATTAGAATCAAAAAATATCCCTATTGGAGCTGGTTTATTGCTGGTCTGTTTCAAGGAACTTTTACTTTTTTAATGGCCTACATTGGCATTAACAATGTTGATTTATCATACATGATTAATTTCAAAATAATCATTCCGGCATTTTTAACTTCACTAATGCTTTGGGGGTCATATCCAATGACCCAAGTTTATCAGCATGAAGAAGACAGTAGAAGAGGAGATTTTACATTAAGCATTAAACTTGGAATAAGAGGCACATTTTACTTCACTATGACCATGTTTACCATAGCTTCCCTTTGTTTTGCATGGTATTTCACATCGTTTTATGATCTTCAAATGGCTATTATTTATTTGTTGGCCATGTCTCCAGTCGTTCTATTTTTTTTCTACTGGCTCAGTAAAGTATTGAAGGATATAGGTAAAGCAAACTTTGACAATACAATGAGATTAAATGCCATATCTGCATTTTGTTTGAATGGCTTTTTCATCTATTTATTTCTTAGCCATTAGAATGGCTTTCCATGAGTGAGTTTAACTAAAAAATGGGCTACGGGCTTTATTTTACTAATGCTTACTGTTAAATTGGAAAGGCTACCGGAGCCAAACAGTCGCTGAATATGCCTGCCTATTGTAAGTCTATTTTTGAAAATGGAATTCCATTTATTCGTATAATCAACTTCTAGTTTAGCTCGATCCTGATGATCTTGATATTCAATTATTGATTCACTTAACAATTTAGCGGCATGAATAGCCATGGCCATCCCATTACCACAAAGTGGAGTTATCATCCCAGCTGCATCCCCACACATTAAAATGTGATTTTCAACTGGTAATTTTGTTTCAAAGGATATTTCATTGATCACTTCAGGTTTTTCAAAAAGAAATTCAGCTTCACTGAATATTCTTTTTAGACGCGGATTTTTAAATAGAACAGATTTCTCCATCTTTTCTATGCTTTTATGTCTTTTAAGATTTGATCGATGACTTAAATAGCACAAATTGACTTTACCAGCTTCTATGGCATTGATACCACAGTATCCACCATCGAAGTTATGAAGTGCTACCGTTTTCCTATCAATATCATATTTAATATGATACTTAACTCCAACATAAGGAGATGGCCTTTTAAAGAACCTACGGTTCAATCTCATATCCAAATTAGATCTTTTGCCAAAAGCTCCTACCGCTATTTCTGATGTGATTTCAGTCCCAGATTTCAGTCCTAGCGTGAATAACCCACCCTTAAAGGACACTTCCTCAACATTGTCTTGCAAAATTTCTACCCCAAGTTGAATCGCTTTGTCGTATAAAAAGTGATCCAAAGAGTATCTACTTATGCCGAAACCTCCTAAATCCAATTCAATTAAATTACTGCGTCCAGTGGTTGAGGATATTTCAAACTGAGATATTGAAGCATGATCAATACTCAGCAGATTAATATCCAAAGACTGAAGAAAGGGGATTACCTCATTTGATACATATTCTCCACAAACTCTATGAAACGGATATTGTTTTTTTTCAATCAAAATAACCGATAAATGAGCTTTTTTCAGAGTTATAGCCGTGATTAATCCAGCAAGTCCTCCGCCTATGATTGTAATAGGCACTTCCAGTTTATTAATTTTTTGCTCCAAAACTTACATAAATATTACGTCACAAACACAACTATGTATTCTAAAAATCGTTAAATTACACGTAAACTACTACGTCTATGCCAGCTTTGACACCAGACCAATCACCTGAATCCATTAATGTCTTTCTTATTGGCAATAATCCAATTGAATTGGGCAGTATTTATAACAAGCTCAAAGACATTAAAAATAAAACCTTTAAAACGGAAATAAGCTTTGATATTGAAGGCATACTGGCTAAAATAAGAAAATTTAGTCCTTCTTGTATTTTAATTGATGATAACCTTGAACGACTATATATTAAGAAATTATTGAAGAGCCTCGCTTCTAATAATAGAACTAAAAACATCCCCATTACTGTAATCAAGAATTCAAATTACAAAGAAGGATTTTCCCATGCTCAAGAGTATGTGCTAAAAGACTCACTCACTTCCGAATCACTTTCAATTTCAATTCATAACTCCATAAAATTGAAAGCCATGCAAACTTACTTGATGAAAAAGATAAAGAAGAACAAAACAAGAATCGAAAAATTTCTAAGTTCTTAGATTTGGCTGTGAAGCCTAAAGGTAGCAGTGTACTTTTCTTCCCCACGTTGCACTGTTATTGACACACGTTTATTTTCTCTTGCATTTAGCATACCAATAATATGGCCAAGGTTCAAGGATTTTGATTCTACATTATTAATGGACAGAATAGTATCGCCTTTTTTGAAACCAGCCAAATCTCCCGAAGAGCCAGGACGAATTTCGGTGATTTCAAAAGTATTTAGTCTACTACCTTTTGCTTTTATATTGATCCCACTAATATTATAGCTAAATTTCTTTTTGAAATCTTTCCCTTTTTTAAGGTAAATTCTTTCCCCTGGAAAGTCAAAAATGACCTTAAAACGACTCAGTATTTCGCCACCAATTGAGCCGTTCCTAAAAACGTCACCTCTTTTAATACTATCAAGTAAGCTGCTACTTGTTGGGAAGGTGATTAGTACGTCATCCCATGACCTATTACCAATTTTAAAATTGTGGATTCGGGCAATTTTACCTTGAAGATTGCCAGCAAGCCCTCTCCCTAAGTTACAATCCAAGTTATTCTCTGGGATGTAAAGACTCTTATCGGATTTACTGTCAAGTAAAAGGCCATGACTAGCACCAGAGTCAATCATTAATTTCACCGAAATGGGAGAATCTTCATTATTATAAGTGACAAAAGTCTGAATGTATGGTTTCGTATCCTCTATAATTATTGGGATTTCATCATATGACTTTTTTGGCTTAAAATGTTCTGGCGTGGTTAATATTATTACCTTATTATCATAATCAATTTTTACAATGAATCTGCTAAAAACCTCATAACCGAGAATGCCATGAACTTCTGTGCCTAAATAGTTTCTCAATTCCAGATAATCTTCCTCTAATACTAGCATGGCATGACCCATACCTTTAATCCCAGGCATACTTAACGTTACGCCATTTGTAATGTAGGCTTCAACATCTCGATTCTCACTTCCAATTCCAGAGATTATATATTTCTTTGTGTACGCAAGATCAAGAATATCACTATACGCTTTTTCGGTCAGGATTGTAGTGCGAACCCCAGTATCTAAAATAAATCGCAATGGGAGTTGATTATTAAGGACTACTGGTACTACAATTAAATTACTATAAAGTTCGAAAGGTATCCTAACCTGTTTTTGATCATCTATGAATTTAAATCCCAATGTTTGACACTGAGCAGATATTGCATATAATAATAGTAGTAATACTATAAAATAAGATTTTTTCATTTAGATATAATAATGCAAAAAATACGAAATTGAAATAAGTATTGTATTACTAACAACGTTATTTCTTTTTTATCACTACCCCCTAACCCAATATGGGTGAATTATCTGATTCTAAGATGTTTTGGACTCGCATATGAAGATTTTACAATTCCAATTGGAATAGACATCAAGGCATTTATTGCAATAAGCAGCATTATTAGATTTAGCAATTCTGAATATTTGGGTTTGAAAATGGCAAGAAAGATGAATACGTGACGCATCATATCGACTGTTACAAAAAATATGGTGAAGGCGATCAAAGTGTAAATACTCATTTCGATTATGGTACAAATGAAAATATTAAGAAAATTGGCGCCATACAATTTTAATATAGCAACCCGCCTAATTTTTGAAGAATTGCTATGGTAGTAGAAGGAAGAGATTATCAGAATAATCAGTGAAAAGATAAACACAAAATACCTCCAATTGGAATGATCAATAAACAATAGCTGAAGGCTCAAAATAAGCATCACATAAATTGCTATAATCACGATGGGTATACCCTTGATTGGGAAAGTATTGCGAACAGCTAATTTTAGATTATTAGAGATCATGAAAACTATATTGCACAAAGTGTACCATATAGTTAATGTCGTCAAATAGGAAAATAGGATGGGTGCATCTTTTGTTGCTGTTCAACTTCTTACATTACTATGTACATTAATGAACACTTAAGTTTTATTTAAGTCATCCCAAATAGAGTGATTTCCGAATTGAAAATTAGAAATCTTCTCTACCAAATCTTTTGGGTTATCACTTACCACCAAATTTTTACGGGTTTCAGTATTTAAAAACCCCTCTTTGGTCATGTGATCGAGTTGGTGGATCAGCGAATCGAAAAATCCGTTGATATTAAGTAAGCCAATAGGTTTTTTAATTATTTCCAATTGTACCCAGGTCAGTATTTCGGCTAGTTCTTCCAACGTTCCAAGTCCACCAGGCATAGCAATAAAGGCATCTGACAATGAGGCCATCATTTGCTTTCGTTCATGCATTGATTTCACAATACGTAATTCGGTTAAGCTTTTGTGATCGACTTCCTTTTGGATTAAAAAATCAGGAATTACCCCAATAACTTTGCCTTTGTGACTGAGTACCTCATCTGCAATAATACCCATTAGACCTACTCTACCGCCACCATATACCAAATGTATATTCTTCTGGGTAAGTTCAAACCCCAACGACTTAGCACCTTTTTCATACTCAATATTGTTGCCGACATTCGAACCGCAAAAGACACATATATTATTCATAATTTAGTGAGGTGGTATAGAGTAAAACTAATATAAATAATATTATGGCAAATCGAATAAATATTTCATCAGGGGCACAATGGGAAGATAAAGTCGGTTACTCAAGGGCAGTTAGAATTGGAAACACAATTGAGGTCTCTGGCTCCGTAGCACTGGATAATGGAAATCTTATAGGAAAAGACGATCCTTATACTCAGATGCTCAGATGTTGTGAGATCGTAAAAGAATCACTAGAGCAGGCAGGTGCTAAACTAAGTGATGTAATAAGAACAAGAATATTCGTTGTTAACATTGAGGATTGGCCTGAAATAGGGAAAGCCCATGGAGAGTACTTTAAAGACATTAAACCAGCTACGTCAATGGTAGAAGTTAGCAAATTGATTAGTCCTGAATTCCTAGTTGAAATGGAAGCTACGGCTATTATTCAAAACTAACATTGAATGGATCATTCGTTTTATTTTTTGTTGGGGAACAATTTTGCGGATAACATTGTCAAACTAAGTGAAATAGGCTCAGGTTCATATATAAAAAAATGAAGAATATAAATTTAAACTGTTGGCATAAGTTATCTCTGATCTTTCTGATTATAGCTAGTAGTCAGGGCTTTGCCCAGCAAATTCAAAAAGTGTATACGCAAGATAGTGCCTCATATGGTTTAGGGATTATCCAAAATGGAGTTAAAACGGGGCTATGGAAAATATTTACTTATGATGGAGTATTAACAGAAGTAGGTGACTTTGTCAATAATAAGAGACAGGGAACTTGGCGATTTTATTATTCCACGGGTGATTTGTTTGGAAAAATAGACTATGATAGGGGCAATCCCACTAACTACGTAGAATACTATGTTACAGGCATAACAAGGGTAAAAGGTGATTTTGAAAAGGGAAAGAAATCGGGAATTTGGACAACCTATTACGAAAATGGAGTTCGAAAAAGAGTAGATGAGTATGTAGAGGGTCAGCGACAAGGTATCATACAGGAATACGCCCCTACCAGACAGTTGGTCTTGGAGGCAGAATATAAAAGTGATACTACCGATGGTATTTGGAAAGAGTATAATTTATTTCGCCAACTGATTGTAGAAGGTTATTATAAAAATGGGTTGAAAGAAAATGTTTGGAGGTATTATTATGATAACGGAAACCTAGAAGAACAGATATTCTATAAGAGAAACCTTAAGGATAGTCTTTATAGAAGTTTTTTCGCTAATGGTCAACCAAGAATTACTGGTTTTTATAAAAATGACTTGAGAACGGGTAATTGGAGGTTTTTTTATGACGATGGCCTTTTAATGGAAGAAGGAACATACAAAGAGGATAAGCAGAATGGACAGTGGTTTGCTTATTACACCAATGGTAAAATTAAAAGCGTAGGTTCATTTGTTAATGGCTTAGAAAATGGTCTTTGGGGTATATTTCACGAAAATGGGGAATTGATGATTGAAGAGAATTGGCGTTTCGGTAAACTTTGGGAAGTGAGCGACTATTATACGGTTGAGGGAGATACGCTTACATCAGGCACTTTAAAAAATGGCCAAGGCACAAAAATTGACTATTATCCAAACAATCAAATAGAAGTTAACTGTCAGTTTAAAAACGGTTTTCCTGATGGATTATGGAAATACTATTATGATGATGGGACACTTGCCGAGGAGGGTCAATTTGTGCAAGGAATTAAGACAGGTTATTGGAAATTTTATCATCCCAATGGGAATATTGAATCAGATGGCAATTTTAATGGAGGGGAGAAATTTGGTGAATGGAAATACTATTTCCGTGGCGGTAAATTAAAAGAGACCATAGAGTATTAAAATATCTATCGGATGGCTAAAAGCCATCCAATAGATATAAGATTTAGATCCCCTTACTTTTCTCTGATAGCCTTAAATTCTGAACCCTCTTTCCACTTGGGAAATGTAGCTTCATTTGCTAAAGTATAACCAATTTCGAAATATATCTGAGCATCGAGTTTTACCCCTTCCGCGTTTAAATCATCAGAATACTCATCTGAAGGTTTGTGGTAGTTTTCACTTGTGTATTTGGCATATTCTTTTTCGCCCCACTCCTTGCCATTAGCATCGCTATCAACAGCACCTTTACCATATAATGCAGGAATTCCAATTTTAGCAAAGTTGAAATGGTCTGATCGAAAAAATGAACCTGCTTCTGGGTGAGGGTCTGGTGTAATATATCGACCTTGTTTTTCAACAGCAATTTTGGCATAGTTTTCCAGTTCCGACTGGCCATAGCCAACTATGGAGAAATCATTCACCCTACCAATAGGTCTGATTGCATCCACATTGATATTAGCTACCGTTTTAGCAGGATCGTATATGGGATTGACAGAATAATATTCTGAACCTAATAGCCCTTGTTCTTCAGCTGTTACTGCCATAAATACAACCGAGCGTCTTGTCTTTTGTTTAAGTTTGGTAAATGCTTCTGCAACTTGAATGATGGCCGCCACTCCCGTGCCATTATCAACCGCCCCATTATAAATTGAATCGCCATCAACAGGCTGACCAATTCCGAAATGATCCCAATGTGCTGAATAAATAATGGTTTCGTCAGCTAGATCAGTTCCTTCATATTTTGCTACTACATTGTTAGATTTCGATCTTTTTATCTGATTGGTCAGACTTACCGACATTTTTTGATTTAAGTCAAATGCTTTAAAATCTCTTTTTCGAGCTTCATTATAAAAATCATAGCCTTCTTTTCCTGCATTGGCAAATATTTGTTCAGCACTTTGATAAGATATCCAGCCTTCAACAGCACAACGCCCCATATTCCCATCTTCACTTTCCAAATACAGATTAGCGCCACTCCATCCTCCTTGAACTACCTCAAAAGGATAACTCGCATGGGCCGTTTCATGAATTATAATCAGAGCCGCAGCACCTTGTCTGGCAGCCTCTTCATACTTGTAAGTCCAACGCCCATAGTAAGTCATTTCATTTCCTTTAAAGAAGGTTTTATCATCAGATCCAAATCCCGGGTCGTTGATCAAAACTACTACGGTCTTTCCTTTTACATCCAATCCTTCATAGTCATTCCATTGATATTCCGGTGCTATAATTCCATACCCGGCAAAAACCATTTCTGATTCATTCACATTAATAGTGTCTACAACTCTCCTCGTTAGAGAAACAAAATCAGTCCAGTAATGCAAACTGATATTCCCCTTGTCACCTGTAATAACCATTGCAGAGTCTTTCACATTTGCTGAAAGTTGAACCATCGGCACTTCTTGAAAATAGCTATCACCATTTCCTGGTAGTAAACCGAGCTTTTCAAATTCGCCTTTTAAATAATTGATTGTTTTTGTTTCCCCATCAGTAAAAGGCTTTCTCCCTTGGAAGTCATCTGAAGCTAGTTGTGCTATTCGAGCTTTAAGTTCTACTTCGTTAATGGAGTTATAGGCTTCGTCAAAATTATTTTTCTGCTCACAAGCAGTAAAGATAACCATGATTAAAACCAGCGATAATAAATTTTTCATAACAATAATTTTTTAAATAGGCCATGAAGATAATAAAATTCGATTCATTGTGAAATAATGACCTTATCGCAGTAATCATTATTGCATTTCGAAACAAAATCTTATCATTGGCGTAACTCTACACAATTATAGATATCAACATAAGTAATGAGAAAACTGATTGTAATTGCGGGCGTCCTGATAGCAGTACTTGTGGCCGTATTCGTTGGATTTAGAATGTACACAAAGTCCTTTAGTCCAAGGGATATTTCCACGTATAGTAAAAATGACGTTGAATTAAGTATTCAGTATGGACGGCCATACAAGAAAGACAGATTAATATTTGACGGGTTGGTTCCTTATGGTGAGGTTTGGAGGACAGGTGCCAATGAGCCTACTGTTTTCACTACAAATGTGGATCTGAAAATTGGTGAAGAAACACTGAAAAAGGGTGATTATGCGGTATTTACAGTGCCTAACAGAGATAATTGGCAAATTATTTTTAACAAATCAATACCAAGTTGGGGGGTAAGTTTTTCTGGTGAAGCGGCTCGTGAAATGTCCTCAGATGCACTGGTTGTAGATGTTTCCCCTATTACCACCAAAAATAGTTTTGAGCAATTCACCATCGCATTTGAAGAAATGCATGATGAAATTGACATTGTTATGATGTGGGATAAGACCCTCGTGGTTTTACCAATGATACCAATTAATTAGAGCCTGATCACCTTTATTTTTACTGTTATATCCTTTGTTTCAGAATCTAAGTTAGTTGTATCTGCCTTTTTAGTATCTCCTATAATCTTTATGTTGTCAGGATTTGCACCGTGTTCCACTAGATAGGTTTTCACGGCTTCACCCTGTTGGATAGTCCTGTTGTTATGATAAGTATATTTCAATTGAAGCTCGCGTATTAATTCATACTGGATGCTATCGGTTTTCTGCTCCACACCACCTGCTAGCGCTTTATTATACAAGCTGTCAAGCTCTTCCTGAGTTTCTTCTACTATTTCAAGTGTGTCTGTAGGATCTGTTGTCGTCAACTCACTGGAATCTTGAATAATTGGCACCTGCCTTTCAATATAAACAGAATCAACAGTTAATTCAGTTAAATCGGGAGAGCTCTGAATCGAATCTTCAAGGTAATTGTTTTGCAAAACATTAATTTCAATTTGCATGTCGGTATTTTTCCTTACCATATCGGACAATCTTCGCAACTCGAATACATCGTTTTCATTCAAATCTGATGTATAAGGGTCAAAGGAAATATCCGAATCGATAACTGTGCCAGCTTCTAGTGGTGCCAGTTCAATTTTTAAGGTTTCTTTATCCCTTCTACCAATTTCTTCTAACGCATATATTTTAGAATAATACATGTAACTGGCATCATCATGATTAAGAGATAGGTCGTATACATTCCCCTCATTCAATACAAGTGTAAACTCCCCTTTTGGCCCTATTTTGTCATTCCAAATCCGATCTCTTTCACCAATATTAAAAACAGTTAGTTTGGCATTTACAGGTTCACCGGTAAGCTTATCCGTTACAATACCCTGAATTCGCATCACTTTCTTTGGCTGAAATTCATCTGGGATTAGTATTTGAACGAGTTCAAAATTTCTTGCTTCTTTCTGAGAAGTATACAAGTATCTTCCTTTGGCTGGAATACTAATAAATTGATCATCGCCTTCTGTGTTCATAAAATCCATAGGTACGGGATCAGACCATGTGACCCCTGTTTTTCTAGACATGTAAAGATCTAGTCCGCCTTTGCCTCCCATTTGGTCAGATGAGAATATCAATGTCTCACCATCAGCTAGTATTTTTGGATTCTGAGAATTGCCTGTATTAATGTTTGCTGGTAACTCAATCGGGTCATTCCAAGTATTATAATTGCGCTTCGCTACCATTAATTTACAACCTGAAGCCCCCTTGTATTCGGTCATCTGATTGCATCGCATATAATAAAGGTATTCTCCGTCTGGCGATAGGGAGGGGGTCCCTTCATTGCTAGCAGAGTTAATTGGGCTACCGAAATTTTTAGGAGCGCTCCAATTGTTCCCTTCTTTGGTACTATACCAAAGCTCAAAACCACCTAATCCCGATTTTCGTGATGTATATAAAAGCATATCGCCATCAAAAGAAAGGCAATAACCCCCACGGTAATTCATTGTTGGCCTGTTTAATAATTTAGATACTTCTACAGGATCATTCCATGAGGAAACACTTTTCTTTGTGGTATAATGCATAGAATGATGTCCATCATCGGTGTAGTCATTTAAGTATATAAGTGATTCCCCATCTCCGCTTACTACTGGAGCATAAAGATTTATAGACGGCTGATTAATATTTAGGGGGAGCTTTCGCATTTTTGCCTGCCCTTGGCTTTCAAATGTTATAATCAACCCAATGACAACTGAAAATGATAATCGAAAATAGTTCATATAGTTTACTGTATTTTAATGTCAATATAGAAATTAAACAAGTTTATAGCCACTTTAACCGTTAAAGTTTCTGATAGTATTAGTTTTGCTCAACTAAAGATAGAATATGAAATTATTTTACAGAGAGTTAGGGGAAGGAAACCCAATTATCATTCTTCATGGCCTGTTCGGGTCGTCTGATAACTGGTTGTCCATTGCCAAAATACTTAGCGAATCATTTAAAGTTTATTCGATAGACCAACGTAATCATGGACAATCTCCTCATAATGAGGAATTTAACTATTCTGTAATGGCGGAGGATTTGAAGGACTTTATTGAGACAAATAATATAAAGAACCCAATAATTATGGGGCACTCGATGGGTGGTAAAACGGCAATGGAATTTGCAGTGAACAATCCTGATAGTTGGTCTAAACTGATTGTCGTTGATATCGCTCCTAAAGCATATCCGGTACATCATGATAAAATACTTGAAGGGCTAAAATCGCTTGATTTAAAAACACTAAGCTCAAGGGGTGAAGCAGATAGGCAATTAAGTGAGTACGTGCCTCAATTAGGGGTGAGACAATTCTTGCTCAAAAATCTAGCACGTGGAATGGATGGGTTTGAGTGGAAAATTAATTTGACGGTAATTGCGAATAATATTGAAAAAATGGGTGAAGGGTTAAGTAAAACCTTAAGAATAGAAAAACCAGTGTTATTTATCAATGGGCAAAATTCAGATTATATCACTCCGCAAGATAAGGGGTTGCTAGAAAAGGCTTTTCCTAGTTCAGAATTGGTAACAATTCCCGATGCCGGTCACTGGGTACATTCCGAACAACCAGATGTGTTTTTAAATACAATTAGAAATTTTATAAACCAATAGGATGTCAAAAGGAACATTGTATTTAATTCCTACTGTTATTGCTGACCATCAGACAGATACTATACCTGTTCAGGTTAAAGAATTGCTTAAAACGCTACGGTATTTTTTAGTAGAAAATGTAAGAACGTCAAGAAGGTATATTAGTAGTTTGTCTTTAGGACTTACAATTGAAGACTTAAATTTTGAAGTACTAAATAAGAATACAAAAAACACTGATTTAGACGTTTTGATGGAGCCTTTGATAAAAGGTCACAACATGGGAATTCTTTCGGAATCAGGATGCCCGGGCGTTGCTGACCCAGGAGCACATGCAGTGGCTTGGGCGCAGCGAAGGGGATACAAGGTAATTCCATTAGTAGGCCCCTCTTCTATTCTTTTGGCTTTAATGGGCTCTGGCTTTAACGGCCAGAAATTCTGCTTTCATGGCTATTTGCCTATAGATAAAAAGAAACTGGAGACTGAAATAAGAAGATTGGAAGCTGAGTCAAGGAATTCTTATCAAACTCAAATTTTTATAGAAACACCGTTCAGAAATAATCAATTATTTAAAACGTTAACTCAGGTAAATAATAATGATACACTCTTGTGTATAGCCAAAAACCTAACTGCGCCAGATCAATTAATTGAAACCAAGACAATTGCAGAATGGAAGAAAACGGTAATAGATTTACATAAAATACCTACTGTTTTTCTAATGTATGTCGGCCAATAACTTAACTGTAAATATTCATTTTATTATCAGCCCATTTTGATCTAAATTTGCGGTCTTTAATTTAAGAGCAAACTAAAAATATTTATATGCCATATTTATTCACTTCAGAATCTGTATCCGAGGGGCATCCCGATAAAGTAGCTGATCAAATTTCAGACGCACTTATTGATAATTTCTTAGCATTTGATAAGAATTCAAAAGTAGCCTGTGAAACATTGGTTACTACTGGTCTCACCGTACTTAGTGGTGAGGTAAAATCAGAGGCCTATTTGGATGTCCAGAAAATCGCAAGAGAGGTGATCAATCGAATAGGTTACACTAAAGGCGAATACATGTTTGATGGCAATTCTTGTGGTGTAATTTCAGCTATTCATGAACAATCCCCAGATATCAACCAAGGTGTTGATAGAGTAAACCCTGAAGATCAGGGGGCGGGTGACCAAGGCATGATGTTTGGCTATGCTACCAACGAGACAAAAAATTACATGCCTTTGGCACTTGATTTGTCACATAAAATTCTAATAGAGTTAGCCAAGCTAAGAAGAGAAGAAAAGGACATTAAATATTTGAGACCTGATGCTAAGTCACAAGTGACTATTGAGTATTCAGATAATAATGTACCACAGCGAATAGATGCAATTGTGGTGTCAACTCAACACGATGACTTTGCCCCAGAAGCAGAGATGCTAGCTAAAATCAAAAAAGATATAGTTGAAATTTTAATCCCAAGAGTAAAATCGCAATTGAAGCCTGAGCTACAAAAGCTTTTTAATAATGATATCAAATATCATATTAACCCTACAGGAAAGTTTGTGATAGGTGGACCTCATGGTGATACTGGTTTGACAGGGAGGAAAATAATTGTAGATACCTATGGTGGTAAAGGTGCCCACGGAGGCGGGGCATTCTCAGGTAAAGACCCATCAAAAGTAGATAGGTCAGCTGCTTATGCGACAAGACATGTGGCTAAAAATTTAGTAGCTGCTGGAGTGGCAGATGAAATATTGATTCAGGTTTCCTATGCCATTGGTGTAGTTGAGCCAATGGGTATTTTTGTAAATACCTATGGAACAGCCAAGGTAGACAAGACCGATGGAGAGATTGCAAAAATGGTTTCTGATATTTTTGATATGAGACCTTATGCTATTGAAACAAGGTTGAAATTAAGAAACCCTATTTACTCAGAAACTGCTTCATACGGCCATATGGGAAGGCAAAATGAAATTGTTAAAAAAGAATTCATAGCTGCTAATGGCGAAAAGGTAGTGCTAGATGTAGAATTATTTACATGGGAGAAACTAGACTACGTAGATAAAGTAAAAGCGGCATTCGGACTTTAGTTAAATAATAATATAAAAGGCAAAAAAAAGAGGCTCATTTAATGAGCCTCTTTTTTTTAATGAGCCATTTGTTTCACTTTAAATTTTTTCAGCTGCCTACGCAATGCCTCCGTTGCCAGATCAGCCGCCTCTTCAAATGATTTGGCCTGTTCTTTAGCAAAAAGCTGATTGCCAGGAATATTGATTTTTATTTCAAAGGTTTTATTCTCAATATTTGAGTTGTTAATTCTTAAAAAGACTTCTCCGTCTACAATACGGTCATGGAAAGTTTCGAGTTTATCTGCTTTCCTCTGTATGAAAGCAATTAACTTCTGGTCTGCATCGAAGTGGATTGAATGAATCTGTAGCTTCATAGTCTTATTATTTAAAAGTTAGAAATATATTACGCTTTTGGGTGCGCCTGATCAAACACTGATTTTAATTTTTCGAGCGAATTATGTGTATATACTTGTGTTGCTGCCAAGCTTGTATGACCTAAAAGATCCTTAACAGCATTTAGATCCGCTCCTTTATTTAATAAATGTGTAGCAAATGTATGGCGCAATACATGAGGGCTACGTTTATCGATTGTTGTAAACAAATTCAAATATTTTTTTACTACTCTATAAATAAACATTGGATAGCAAGGCTCTCCTTTATCTGTAACGATTAAGTTAGGCAATTCGTCTTTAGAAAACGAAAATTTCTTCAATTGTAAATATTGCTTAATAACTTTTTCCAAACTTGCCGAAAATGGAATGACTCTTTCCTTATTCCTTTTGCCTAAAACCTTAATTGTCCTATTTAGTAAATGTACATTTTGGGTTTTAAGAGTTATTAATTCGGATAGACGGATACCTGTTCCATATAAAAGCTCCATAATTAGTCGGTCTCTCATTCCTACGAAATCATCGCTAAACTCACAACTATCAAGAAGTAGGTTCATTTCAGCTTCATTGACAAATTGGGGCAACTTTTTACTGGCTTTAAGAACTTTAATTTTGACGGTCGGGTCCTTCTTTATGTGCCCTTGACGCAATAAAAATTTATAATAAGATCTGAGTGAAGCAATTTTTCTATTAATAGATTTGGGCTGTATACCACCCTCAACCAAAGAAACAATCCAACCTCTTAGTAGACTATGATTTACGTCCTGAATATTTAGGTCCGGAGAATTTTTGGTTACAAATTTCTCTAATTGGCTTAGATCTAATTTATAAGACGTAAGGGTGTGTTTGCTATAGCGCTTTTCGTATTGGAGGTATTTTAAGAAAGATTCCTGCATAAAAAAAAAGTACTACTCAGCGGGCTGCTGTGTAGTACTAATTTAATGAATTAATACAGGAATAAATACTAGACTAGTAATTTTCGTCTACGAACTTATTTTGTATATATCTTGCCTTTATCATTTCAGTTCTTCTAGATACAGAAGGCTTCTCGTAAAATGTTCTTGACCTAAGCTCTTTCAAAACACCCGTTTTCTCAAACTTCTTTTTGAATCTTTTTAGAGCCTTATCAATTGACTCATTTTCTTTTACGTTAATTATAATCATTTTTATTCACCTCCTTTCAAAATGGAGTGCAAATTTAGTTAAAAAAACAATAAACCAAAAACATGTGCTATGAAAAACAACATTTAATTATGAGCGCATAAAAAGAATAAAGTTGAGCGATTTTTTTTTGTACTTTTATTGTAAAGTGATTTTATAAATTAACCAACTAAACATAAACAAATGAAAAAATTATACTGGATATTTTTTTTGCTTTTTGTTGCCACCACTACACATGTGTATTCACAAGTGACTACAGCTTCAATAAGAGGAGAAGTGACAAATCCTGAAGGTGAAGGCCTTCCAGGAGCAAATGTTATTGCTATTCATGAGCCATCCGGAACGCAATACGGAACATCAACCCGACCAGATGGAAAGTTTAACTTACCTAACCTACGAATAGGAGGTCCGTATTTAATTGTAGCCACATATGTTGGATACGAAGAGCAAAAATTTGAAAATGTAAATCTTTTATTAGGACAAGTATTAGATTTAGACATTCAGCTTAATGAAGATATCACAACATTAGGAGAAGTAGTTGTAATGGGTAACAATGATACTTTCAATAGTGATCGAACCGGTTCAGCACGAGCCTTTGATAATTCCGAAATTAGGAAGTTGCCTACCATTACTAGATCAGCAAGTGATATATACAGACTTACTCCTTCCTCAGATGGCAACTCCTTTGCAGGCAGAAATGATCAGTATAATAGTTTTTCTTTAGACGGTTCGATTTTTAATAATCCATTTGGATTAGATGCGGCAACACCTGGCGGTCAAACTGATGCACAGCCGGTATCTTTAGATGCCATCGCACAAATACAAGTTTCTACTGCGCCTTATGACGTAACTCAATCGGGTTTTACAGGAGCCGCAATCAATGCTGTAACTAAAAGTGGGACAAATAAATTGTCAGGTACAGTATTTGGGTTTTACAGAAATGATGCATTACTAGGTAATAAAGTCGCAGGTGAGGATGTTATTGAGGCAGATTTATCTCAAATACAAGGGGGATTTAGTGTTGGAGGCCCTATAATTAAAGACAAACTTTTTTTCTTTGCTAATATGGAGGTAGAGCGTAGAGAAGATTTGGGGTCGAGTTTCGTAGCGAGTGATGGAACCCAAGACGCAAATAATGAATCACGTGTATTACAAAGCGATTTAGAAGCAGTAAGTGATGTGTTGTTTCAAACATATGGATATGAAACAGGTCCCTATCAAGGATATATACATGACACTGATAACCAAAAAGGCATTATTAAATTAGATTGGAACATAAATAAAAATCACTCCCTTACTGCTACATATAATTTTTTAGATGCGTTAAAGCAAAAGCCTGCACACCCCACAGCTATTGGAAGAAGAGGGCCAGACGCAACTACCCTACAGTTCCGTAATTCTGGATATCAAATAAACAATAAGATTAATTCCGGATTAATTGAATTGAAATCGGTATTTGGTAATAAATTTTCTAATAAGTTACAAGTAGGTTATACAGTTTTCGATGACACGCGAGATCCATTTAGTGCTCCGTTTCCAGTAATTAATATTTCTAAAAATGGAATTCCCTACATAATAGCTGGGCATGAACCGTTCTCAATAAATAACAAGTTGAATCAAAAGGTACTCCAATTTTCAAATAACTTTGATATATATTCTGGCGATCATACATTAACAATCGGAACATCCTTTGAAAAATTCTCATTTGAGAATTCTTTTAATTTATTCTCCTATGGATTTGGGGTATTTGGTTCTTATGATATGGCAACTTTTATATCGGATGTACAAGGTGGAGCACTTGATGCCGATGTAGCTGCCGCTAGACAAGCATTTATAGACAATAATGCGAATGATTCATGGGCTTTAGCTGAAACAAATGTTGGTCAATGGGCTCTATATGCACAAGACCGATGGTCAGTAAATCAGGATTTGACATTAACTATCGGTTTACGCATGGATATGCCTCTATATTTTGATACAGGAGATAAAATCCCTGCTAATACAGATGATATAGAATATTTTGACGAGGACGGTAATTCAATAAAATTTGATAATACAAAATTACCCGATGGTAATGTGCTGTTTTCTCCACGAATAGGCTTTAATTGGGATGCTAGTGGCGATAAAAGTTTTCAAGTACGCGGTGGTACAGGACTATTTTCAGGAAGACTACCTTTTGTATGGATAGGCAATCAAGTAGCGAATCCTTTTACTGGCTTTTTGAATGTAACACATCCTGATTTTAAATTTCCTCAAGTATGGAGAACTAGCTTGGGTTTAGATAAATCGTTTGGTGATGGATGGCTAGGGACAATTGATATAATGTACACCAAGGATGTTCATGCAATGATGGTAAGAGATTATAGTTTAAAGACTCCGTCTAGCACATTACTGGGTGTTGATAATCGCCCAATTTATGATTTTGGAACTGACATTGTGACATATGAGGATCCGTTTACGGGAACTACCAAAGCTTCCAATTATGTATTTACCAATGCCAAAAAAGGGCGAAGCGTGAATCTTACTTTTGAATTGAAGCGTAAATGGTCTAATGGGTTATATACAAGCTTGGCGTATAATTACTTAGATGCAAAGTCGGTAAGTTCTATTGAATCAGAAATATCAAGTGATGCATTTTCTTTAAACCCAACAATTGGAAGCCCAAATGAAGAAGTATTGTCCCCTTCTATTTATGGAAACAAGCACAGAATTGTGGGGAATGCGAATAAAAAAATTGATTATGGACCATGGTCTACGACCCTTTCTTTATTTTTCGAATATGCTAAAGGTGGAAGATACAGCTATACTTATTCTGGAGACTTAAATCGAGATGGGTCACCTCTTAATGACTTACTCTATATCCCCACAGATTCGGAGTTAGATCAAATGAACTTCACTTCTGGAGCTGAAAGGGAAGCATATCGAAGTTTCATCAGACAAGATGATTACTTAAGCGAGAATAGAGGTGCGTACTCTGAAAGATATGCGGGATTAAGACCATGGTATTCTCGATATGACTTCAGGCTCCTCCAGAATTATAAATTCAGTAATAACAATTCTCTTGAATTAAGTATAGATATCCTGAATGTAGGTAATCTATTGAGCTCTGACTGGGGTGTAAGAGAAATTCCAACTAACACTCAGCCAGTAGGTGTAAGCGTAGACAATGCGGGAAATGCTACCTATTCATTTGACCAAAGTCTTACTAATACCTATACTCCTGAGACTGGTTTACTGTCAAGATGGCAAATGCAAATAGGTTTAAGGTATAGTTTCTAATAGATCATTAGCAAAAAAAAGGGAGCTGAAAGCTCCCTTTTTTTTGCTCTATTTCAATATAGATCTTGAAATAACCAATTTCTGAATTTCCGAGGTGCCTTCACCAATGGTGCAAAGTTTAACGTCTCTATAAAACTTCTCTACAGGGTAATCTTTGGTAAATCCATATCCACCAAATATTTGAACCGCTTCATTACATACTTCTACGGCTATTTCTGATGCATAAAGCTTGGCCATGGCGGATTCTTTGGTCATTGGTTTCTTCTTGTTCTTCATATCTGCAGCTTGATGAATCAACAATTTAGCAGCTTCAATTTTGGTCGCCATATCTGCCAGTTTAAAGGCAATGCCTTGAAATTTTGAAATAGGCTGATTAAATTGATGCCTTTCTTGAGAATATTGTAAGGCTGCTTCATATGCCCCTTGTGCTATTCCTAAACTCAAAGCAGCAATTGATATTCTACCGCCATCAAGTACTTTCATTGATTGGATAAAGCCTTCACCTACTTCACCTAAAATCTGATCTTTATGAACACGACAATTATCAAAAATCATTTCTGCAGTTTCTGAAGCTCGCATCCCTAATTTGTTTTCTTTTCTTCCTGCTGTGAATCCTGGAGTCCCTCTTTCTACTACAAAAGCCGTCATGCCATGTGAATCACCAACTTCTCCAGTACGTACTATTACCACTGCTACATCACCCGATTTTCCATGAGTAATAAAATTCTTAGCACCATTGATAACATAATAGTCGCCATCCTTCTTGGCCGTGGTTTTCATGTTGCCTGAATCAGAACCTGTATTTGGTTCTGTTAAGCCCCATGCGCCAATAAATTCAGCAGTTGCCAGTTTAGTAATGTATTTCTGTTTTTGTTCTTCATTGCCAAATTGCATGATATGTCCTGTACATAAAGAATTATGTGCAGCCATTGATAAGCCAATAGAGCCATCAATTTTAGAAAGCTCAACTATGGCAGTAACATATTCATGATAACCAAACCCGGAGCCACCATATTCTTGTGGAATCAAAACCCCCATTAGACCTAATCCACCTAACTTCTTAAATAATGGTACTGGAAATTCTTGGGACTCGTCCCATTCCATCATCTTAGGCCTCATTTCTTTTTCCCCAAAATCTCTGATCATTTGTGCGATCATTAATTGATTTTCGGATTCTTCAAAGCTTATTCCGTTTGGTTTCTCTGCTACTAGACTCATGTTATTTGCTATTTTGGATCACAAATTTAGGTATTAATTTATTTTACCCAAACGAATGTTAGTTTGGTTTTGATTTGAAGGGTAAAAATTATCATCCAATATGGATTTAAGGTATTATTAACCTAGTTTTGCGGCCATTAATAATTGAAAATTATTGTAGCATGAAAATAGCTGTTGTTGGAACTGGGTACGTGGGATTGGTAACAGGAACCTGTTTTGCCGAAACTGGAAATACTGTAACTTGTGTTGATATTGATAAAAAGAAGGTTGATAGCTTAAACAATGGTGTCATTACCATTTACGAACCCGGACTTGAAACCTTATTTGAAAGAAACATTAAACAAGGACGACTGCACTTCACTACTGACCTAAAAGAAGGGATAGAAGGAGCGAAAATCATATTTCTTGCCTTACCAACCCCTCCAGGTGAAGATGGCTCAGCTGACTTGCAATATATATTGAAGGTTTCAGAAGATTTAGGGCCATTGTTAAATGACTATACTGTTATTGTTGATAAAAGTACAGTCCCTGTAGGCACAGCAGAAAAAGTTGTGGCAATGATCAAAAAGAACAGTAAGGTGAATTTTGATGTAGTCTCTAACCCAGAGTTTCTTAGAGAAGGGGTAGCCGTTGATGACTTTATGAAACCTGATCGTGTGGTTATTGGAACTCAATCAGAGAAGGCCAAGAAGCTTATGGAGGCATTATATGCTCCATTAGTGAGACAAGGCAACCCTATAATTTTCATGGATGAAAAGTCAGCGGAATTGACTAAATACGCTGCCAACTCATTTTTAGCTACCAAAATCACATTTATGAATGAAATAGCGAATATGTGTGAGCTGCTGGGTGCTGATGTGGATTCGGTAAGAAAAGGGATGGGTACTGATACTAGGATTGGAAAAAGGTTTTTGTTTGCAGGCATTGGTTACGGAGGAAGCTGCTTTCCTAAGGATGTTCAGGCTTTGGCTATGTCGGCAGGAAAGGTCAATTACGATTTTGATATTTTGAAATCCGTTATGAATGTCAATGACAAACAAAAGACTAAGCTTATCCCTCATATAAAAGCTTATTTCGATGGTAATTTAAAAGGAAAAACAGTAGCGCTTTGGGGATTAGCTTTCAAACCTTATACTGATGATATCAGAGAAGCACCCGCACTTTATAACATTGAAGAACTTACTGCCGCAGGGGCAATTGTGCAGGCGTATGATCCTGAAGCCATGGAAAATGTAAAAGGTGTAATTGGTGATAAAGTGGTATATTGTGAAGATCAATACAAGGCATTGGAGAATGCAGATGTTCTTCTTATAGCTACTGAATGGCCAGTATTTAGGACTCCTGATTTTGAGAGGGTATCGGGCTTGTTAAAAAATAAAGTAATATTTGATGGCCGTAATTTATATGCACCTGAAGATATGAAGGAACTAGGATTTAAGTATTATAGCATAGGAAGGGCAACTGTATAATGGCGAAAACAGTTTTAATTACCGGAGCAGCAGGTTTTCTTGGCTCTCACCTTTGTGATCGCTTTATAAAGGAAGGGTTCAGGGTGCTGGCCATGGACAACTTGATTACCGGAAGCCTCAGTAACATTGAGCACCTGTTTGGGGATAAAAATTTTGAATTTTATAATCATGATGTTTCAAAATTTGTCCACGTATCTGGTGATCTAGACTACATTCTTCATTTTGCCTCTCCTGCCAGTCCGATCGATTATCTCAAAATTCCAATTCAAACCTTAAAAGTGGGGTCGCTAGGCACACACAATTTGCTTGGCTTAGCCAAAGCCAAAAATGCGCGAATGCTGATCGCTTCTACCTCAGAAGTATATGGTGATCCAATGGTACATCCACAGACAGAAGAGTATTATGGTAATGTGAATCCAGTGGGGCCAAGGGGTGTATATGATGAGGCAAAACGCTTCCAAGAGGCCATGACGATGGCCTATCACACTTACCATGGTGTGGAAACTAGAATTGTAAGGATTTTTAATACTTATGGCCCAAGAATGAGGCTCAATGATGGACGTGTACTTCCTGCTTTTATTGGACAGGCATTGCGAGGTGAAGACCTCACAGTATTTGGAGATGGGTCACAAACAAGATCGTTTTGTTACGTGGATGACCTGATAGAAGGTATCTATAGATTATTATTTAGTGATTACGCTTACCCTGTCAATATCGGTAATCCGGATGAAATAACCATTTCACAATTTGCTGAAGAAATAATTAAACTAACGGGCACCAAACAAAAAGTAGTTTATAAGCCGCTGCCAAAGGATGATCCTATGCAAAGGCAACCTAACACAGATAAGGCTAAAGAAATCCTAGGTTGGGAGGCAAAAGTCTCTAGAGCAGAGGGCTTGAAAATCACTTATGATTATTTCAAATCATTGCCTAAGGACGTACTCTTTGCTAAAGATCATAACGATTTTAAAGGGTATATAAATAAATAAATCGTTACAGCCTAGTTTATGAGGAGTCTACCAACAGCTAATATCCTGTTATTACTAAAGGCCTTATAGATATAACATCCAGGAGTAATACCACCTTTGTCAATTTTAGATCCTGATGATAAATTTTGTATTTGATAAATTATTCGCCCCTGAGTGTCAAATATATTCAAGGTAATGGCGCCTTCATTTTTATCCAGATTGAAATACACAACTCCGTGAGATGAAATTGGATTTGGGATTACTCTAAAATCAGAACCTCCTTCATTGGGATCAGTTACCGAAGTAATGGTGGCTGCATTACTTAAACAACCACTATTGAAACTGGCTTTTGGGTTATACAGACTGTTATCTTTGGATGTACAACCAATAATTTGAGCAGTTTCATTTCCTTCTAGTATATAATAGGCTTGATCAGCTTCAACACCCTCGAAAACCTGAACTTTGGCGCCTAACCAAACCACTTTTACGGAGTCAATTAACAAATTCGTTCCTAATCCAAAATTTAGGATTTTGGAGTCTTGAGAAGCATGACTTGAGCCTCCTGACACCTCCCTTATCATTATATTTCCTTGTTGATATACAGAAACTCTAGCCCCAATTCCACTTCTATTACTTTCAGACCCCTCGAGTTTGAATTTTAACCAATGATGATTAGTTGTCTGAATGTTTTTATA
Source organism: Fulvivirga sp. (assembly GCA_048268855.1). Lineage (GTDB taxonomy): Bacteria > Bacteroidota > Bacteroidia > Cytophagales > Cyclobacteriaceae > Fulvivirga. The sequence continues at coordinate 27,722 of JBLWUR010000007.1, read as the reverse complement.
AAGTAAAGTATTGATTGTAGTATTTGAACTTCTAGATAGATTTGTCACAATGAGATCTAAGTCACCATCGTTGTCATAATCAAATATGGCGCTCCCTCTTGATATCTCATTATTATCAACCTCTTCTGCTACTGAAACGTCTTCAAAGGTATTATTTCCCAAATTTCGAAATAATTTGTTTGGATCCATCTCTGATGTCTTAATAAAATCAGCTGCTGGAGTAAAACCATTAGCTACAAATAAATCCTGATAACCATCTAAATCATAATCAAAGAAGTTAGCTCCCCAACTAGTAGAAAATAGCTCCCCAACAAATTCGTTACCCACCCCGGAATCATCAGTTATATTTTGATAGGTGTGATTCACGTTGCTTTTATAAAGAACGTTTTTACCAAGATTCGTAGCGTAATAATCAAGATTACCATCATTATCGATATCTCCAACTGCAATACCCATACTGTAGATGTCGGCATTTAAACCAGTAAGTTCACTTTTATCTTGAAGAGGAGTAGTAGGGTATTCGTTCTCATAAAGTGTATTTGGAATAACCCAAGCACCAAAATCATTGGCTATGTAAATGTCAGGTTTGGCATCATAATTAAAGTCAGTAAACACGACAGCTAAACCGCAGCCCTCATTATCTACACCATAAGCACTTGCTGACTCTGTAAATGTTTCATCGCCATTGTTGATGTAAAATTGATTAGCAAAACAATCATGTGCAAAACCTATGACTTCATCATTTTCGTCACGGATTAATCCGTTTTGTTTTATGTAATTTGTCACATATATATCAAGATATCCGTCTAAATTAATATCTGAAAATGCAGCTCCAGAACTCCAAACATTACCTCTAATTCCAGCATCAGCAGATATTTCTAAAAAAGTGCCGTTTCCTTGATTTAGAAATAGGAGATTAGGCCTAGAGCTTTCTGTAGTTATAAATATATCTTCAAAGCCATCATTGTTTATATCTCCACAAATTACCCCCGAAGTTTTTACTGATTCAAGTAGGACAAGACCGGCACCCAAGGTTACATCTTCGAATGTTCCATCCCCTAAATTTTTGTAGAGTTTATCGGGTTTAGTACCACCCGTTAAATATATGTCTTCGAAACCATCATTATTGTAATCTATTATGGCAATTCCTCCACCAAAAAGATTTGCAGAAATTTGAGCATGAGAGATGCCGGAAACTTCCGCAAGCTCTACAAAGTTTTGAGATGATAGGTTATGTGTAAAAAAAATACAAAAAGTAGAAAATATAATTTGCAATAAGTATAATGGATTAGTCATATTATAAATGGAGGGATAATTGAGTTTTTTATTAATCATTTATTTAATATTAATCCAAAAAAGGTACATGGTCCTTCAAATTGTAATACACATGTTTTACAATATACACCTACTGCAGAACTTTAAATAATCACATTTTTTTTTGCAAAATGAGGCTTTACTTGATTCTAATTTTTATGTATTTTAAAGAACATTGATTAATATCGAAATACTTTCTCATGAAAAAGCAGCCTTAATTGAACAATTCTGACCCAGAAATTACAAGAGTTTTAGTACGGAAATTAAAGTCCGGTGATCAAGATGCGTTTAGAATTTTATACGAAGAATTCGGAAAAAAACTCTATTATTTCGGGCGTAAATATCGACTTTCTGAAGAAGATAGCTCAGAGATTGTTCAGGAAGTTTTTTTTAAGATTTGGCAAAAAAGAGAAGAGTTGAAACCGGAATTTTCATTCAATTCCTTTGTCATAACAATAGCAAAAAACTTGATCTTTAATAAAATCCGAAAAAATGTCTACGAGAGAAGTTATCTCTCCAGCCTTGAACATTCAGATTTTATTCATAATGAAACAGACAGGCAAGTAATTTATTCAGATTTGGAAAATATCGCCTTGCAGGCAATTGAACAATTGCCACCCAAACGGAAGCATATTTTCAAACTGAGTAGGGAGTCTGGAATGAGTAATCAGGAGATAGCAGAATCACTCAGTATTTCTAAAAGTACGGTTGAAAATCAAATGAATAAATGCTTGAAATTTCTAAAGCAATATCTCGAAAATAATGCGGAGATAATTCAAAAAGGCAATAATTAGTCCTGTACAACGCGTACTCAAACTTCGCAAATTATATTTTATATTAATTTTTATTCCACCTACAGTAGGTGCTTAGCTCATATTGATTGTAACAATAACAAGAGAACAATGAAAAAGGAAGTGACTAAAGAATTACTAGAAAAATTTTACACAGGAAAATGTACAGCCGATGAGGAACGTAAAGTTTTGAACTGGCTAAAAGAAGAGTCTGATGAAGATTTATTAAATAGGTTGGAACAAGATTGGCAACAATTTGACGAAAACCAAACTAAAAATCTGGGTGAGTTTCAGCCTAATTTTGAGCAATTGCAAAAGAAGATTAACGGCCAGGGAAAGATTATTAGTATTAGACCTTGGATGAAAGTGGCCGCTTCGCTGTTGTTGTTAGCTACCTTCACTGTTGTATTATTCTTATTACAGCCAAATGATGATGCTTACATTACTAAGCATATTCAAAAAGGGAGCCCTTCAGTATTTACTCTAAATGATGGCTCATTTGTAACACTAAGTGCTGGTAGTTCTATTAGCTATCCTGTAAAGTTTGCAAGTAACCGACCCGTATACCTTGAAGGAGAAGCCTATTTTGACATCAACTCTGGCAGAGAGGTGACAGTATATGCTGGAAATGTAAAGGCCAAAGCTTCAAATTCCTCTTTTAATATATCAGCTTTCCCTGAAGATCAACAGGTAATTGTATCAGTTTTAGAAGGAAAGGCTGAGGTGACTGGTGATAATAAAATATTACCATTAACCAAGTTGCAAATGCCCAAAAAAACTATGCCTATGTTGGAGTTGAGGCCGGCCATGACTATAAAAAACAACGAGTACTTCACATTTAACAAAAAAGATGATACCCTAACTAAAGGTGAGGATTTTGATCCAAAAGAAGTATCTGCATGGAAAGAAGGAATAATATATTTTAATAATGCTGATTCTGCCAAAGTGATCAAAAAACTGGAACGATGGTATGGGGTGGAGATTAAGGTTAACGGATGTCTGGGTCAGCAAATGTTTAGTGGAGAGTTTTCTAATAAAAGTATAGATGAAGTCTTAATGTCAATTAAGACTAATAAAAGCCCCCAATTGGAGTTTGTGAGGAATGGGGATAACGTTTTAATTAACGGAGTATGTCTATAACCAAAGTAGCAACCAAACCAAATTAATATGAAGAAGCATTTAACAATCGCTTGCAATTTTATTGCGTTATTTTTAATTATAGGTATTACCTCTTGTAAGGATGATGATGCAGTTCGAAGTAACCTTACTGGTATCGTATCTTTCGGCCTCCAAGAATATACGGTAACGTTTACTCTTGATGAATCATCACTTACTATTGCTAATATAGGAGCAGATAGTTTGCCTTTTCAAACAGATGTAAGTGCTTTAACTGCAACTTTTGACGCTATTGATTTGACCTCTGTAACAGTAGATGGAGTAGAGCAAGTAAGTGGTGTTACAGTCAATGATTTTAGTAGTCCTGTTACTTACAAAGTGGTAGCAGAAGATGGCATTACTGAAAAAAATTATGTAGTAACTGTAAATGTTTCTCAAATTGATCCAGAAACAGTTTCATGGAATAGGGTTGCAAATGAACAATGGATGGCGTATCAAGTAACTCGTGCGACATCTTTTGGGGGTAAACTTTGGGTTTATGGATTTAATAAGGGAAGTGGATTTGGTGCCGATGAAATGGCTGCCTACAGTTCCACAGATGGTGGAGTAACATGGACTCTTGAAGAAGCAAAAGATGATCAGTATAATTATAACGATGACGTTGAAGGGTATGCGTTTCCCTATGGAAGAAGTATAGCACTATCAGCACTCGATGGTAAATTATGGTCAATGGGTGGTTTTCTCAAAGGTAGAAAAGATGCTGATGGCAACATTCCTTTTGATGATCCAACTAAAGATACCTGGAGCTCAGAAGACGGCCTAAATTGGACTAGAAATACTATTGTAGACGGATTCTCACAGCGTGAGGCAGTTTCAGCATTGACTTTCAATGATAAGCTCTGGGTCATTGGTGGAAATGGCGCAGGATTTTTCGGTGCGTTAGGAAGTCCATTGAATGATGTTTGGAGTTCTTCAAATGGCACTACATGGACTGAAGTAACAGCAGGCGCAGACTTCGTAGGACGAACAGCACCAGCGGCAGTGGTTTTTGATGGGAAAATGTGGATTATTGCCGGAGTAGATGACGCTGGGACATTACTTAATGATGTGTGGAGCTCAACAGACGGAGTGACTTGGACGGCAGAAACCACTGCCGCAGAGTTTCCTGCTAGAAAAGCAGCATCAGTATTTGTATTCAATGATAAAATGTTCCTAGTTGGCGGTGAGGGTTTCAATGACCCTGATGCCGTTCAATATGCTGATATGTGGGTTTCTGAAGATGGAGCTACTTGGACAGAAGTTGACGCTAGCGACCCATTTTCTATGCCGGAAAGTTTTACAGGCAGAAGTAACCAAGCAACTTTTGTAGATGGTAACCAAATATTTATGATTGGTGGTACTGGGCCACTAGATGTTGATCTTTTACCTACCTACTACAGTTCAGTATGGAGAGGTTTAGGAGTAGAATAAATTAAGGAACTAAATGAAGGCAGGGGATCTGCCTCTGCCTTCTTAAGTTCTTATTTTCAATTCAAATCATCTACATGAGAATCCAACCTTTACTTACCTGTATAATTTTTTTATGTATTAGGCTGTCAGCTATTGCCCAGGATAATAAGCAATCAAAACCACTTATGAAGCTCGTTGAACTGCGAGGTCAAGTGGTAGGAGCAGATGATAAAGAACCCATTGTGGGGGCAAATATTATCGTTAAGAGCTCGAAAAAAGGAACGGCCTGTGATTTGGATGGAAATTTCATGTTAACAGTAAACAGCCAGGATTCAGTGCTTATCACTGCTGTTGGTTTCAAACCTTTACTACGACCAGTCAGATTACTTGAGGCCTCTTCATTAATTGAAATGACACCAGATATTATGAACCTTCAGGAAGTAGTAGTAACAGGTTATGGTAGTCAAAAGAAGACGGATGTTACTGGATCAATAAGTTCTATTGGAGCCCGTGAAATTGAAAGTACGACTTCAATATCTATGGATAATGCATTAGCGGGAAAGGCCGCGGGCGTGTTAGTAAATTCGAGCTCAGGAGTGCCCGGCTCAGCTACATCCATTACCATTCGCGGTCTCACTTCATTGAGTGGTGATGCGAATAATCCTTTAATAGTAATTGATGGTGTACCTGTTTATGGAACAGGGAAGGATTTAAACACAACTAGTTTTGCCGAATCTGTTACAGGGGCAATATCAATATCTGGGGGTACCCGAGTGGCATCTGATTTTAACCTGAAAACTGAATTCGAGCGAAATCCATTGGCCAACCTAAACCCTAATGACATAGAATCTATAGAGATATTAAAGGATTCTTACGCTACATCTATTTACGGTTCAAGGGGCGCGGCTGGAGTGATATTGATAACCACAAAAAAAGGCATTAAAGGAAGAACAAAATTGGATTTTAATTATTTGACAGGTGTTCTGCAACCAATAGGGACTTATGATTTATTGAATAGTACTCAATACAACGACATATACAATCGATTTTTTAAAAGAGGGATAACAGAAACACACAATACTGACTGGCAAGATGAAGTACTTAGGACCGCTGTGACTAGTGATGTAGGCCTCTCAATTTCTGGAGGAGATGACAGAGGAACCTATTTTATTAGTGGAGCCTATACAAGCCAGCCAGCTTATATAGTCAACCAAGACTTTGAACGTTATTCAGGAAGAGTAAACTTAGTTTACAAATCCAGTGATAAGATTTCATTTGGAAATAATACTGTCATTTCACACACAAACAACCAAGCTCTCAATGCCCAGCAAATTTATTACGATGCCATATTAAAATCACCAAGCTTACCAGTGTTTGACCAAGAAGGAGATTATTATTATGGTCTTGATGAACTAAAAGGATTGGGTGTTGCTAATGTTAACCCAATAGCAGTTGCCAATAAAAATATTAATTCACTTGAAGACACTAGAACCGTCAGCACCATTTACGCTAATATCGATTTTTTTGAGTGGCTTTCAGCTAAGAGTGAAGTGGGCATTGACTTATATAATTCTAGGGCCTATAGCCGTAGGGCTGCTGCCCCTGGTTTTTTGTCTAATGGAGAAGCCATTGAAACAACTTCCCAAAACAGAAAACTTGTTGTGAACAATACTATAAATGTTGATCGGTTGTTTGCTGATATTCACTATTTCAATGCCGTAATTGGTCAAAGTTTTGAAACTTCCAAGGAGCAGCAGATTGGTATTTCAAGTGATAATTTTCCCAATGATAATATTTTAAGCATTGGGGCAACAAACTCAGCTGATAGAAGGGTAAGGACAGCTATATCTAGAGAGTGGGCACTTACTTCCTACTTCGCAAGAGTTAATTATCATTATAAAAACAAGTACTTGGCAGGTGTTACGTATAGACTTGACGGATCTTCCAGGTTTGCACAAAATAATCGTTATGTTGGATTTCCTGCATTTTCCCTTGGTTGGCGGCTTTCGGAAGAGAAGTTTTTAAAGAATCTTGGGCCAATTTCTGATTTGAAATTAAGAGGAAGTTTGGGCTTTTCAGGTATACAGGGTAGTGGTTATTCCTCTTATTATGGATTTCAAGGTCAGTATGTGTTTACTGACACGCAATATGGGAATCTAGGAATATTGGAAGCTCAACAGCCACCAAATCCTGATGTAGAATGGCAGAGAACAAGATCGGTTGATATTGGGTTGGATGTTGCACTTTGGGAAGGGAACATTAATCTTATAATTGATTATTATCATAAAAGAGTCAACAACTTGTTATTTAGCTCTACAGTACCCTATTACCTTGGTTATAGTAGCCAGGAACAAAATCTGGGTGACATGAAGAATGAAGGTATTGAATTTACATTAAATGCAGAGCATAAAATTGGCCCAGTGCAATGGATTACCAACTTTAATGTAGCAGCCAATAGAAATAAAATTTTAAAATTAAACCAGCAAGGAGAATTTGTTGGCCGAACTGCTGACGGAGGTAAATATTTAAAAGAAGGTGAGGAGGCAGGATTGTTTTTCTTGTATCAATGGGAAGGCGTTGACCCTGTCACAGGTAACCCGTTATGGTTGGATGGGGATGGCAACTTAACTACCAGTCCACCAGAAAATAGATGGAGGGTAGAAGATAATCTGGAGAGACACAGAAAAGTATATGGCTCAAATCAGCCTGATTATTTTGGAGGATTTAATAACTCATTTATTTATAAAGGATTTCAACTAGATATAAATTTCACTTATTCATATGGCAATAAAATGTTTAATGGATCAAAGGCAACATTACTCACTTATTCTACTGGTGATGGAAATAATTTATTAACTGATGTTCTTGACTATTGGAAAATTTCGGGTCACTATACTGAAATTCCAGCATTAAGAAATGAATCCATAAGTAAGCCGGAAGATGCGAATGTAAATGATGCTACATATGATTATACGGTTAGTCGCGAATCTTCTAGATTCTTAGAAGATGGTTCATTTGCCAGAATGAAAACCATTCAATTATCATACAAGTTTTCACCTATGATGTTGGCCAGAATGAAGAATGTTGTACGCAGCTTAAAGATATATGTGAGAGGTACAAATCTTTTGACCTTTACAAATTACTCAGGATTGGATCCTGAAGTAAGTGCGTTTGGTTCAAACGCTATAGGTGGTGGTGTCGATGAATTGACAATGCCACAAAGTAAAATGATACAGGTGGGTGTTAATTTAGGATTCTAAGTTATGAGAAGGCAATTCAAATACTTATTCATCGGTTTGATACTGATTACAGGTTGTGACAGCAAGCTAGATATCAAACCAGAAGATACATTAGTAGAAACTGACGTTTTTGCAGAAGAGGCACTAGCTGAACGAGCATTGGGCGAAGCGTATTTGAAGTTAGTGAGAGCTACCACGAACACTACACTTATATATGGTGATTTTACCACCGATGTTGCGGTTGCCAACAATATTGAGTTCTACAATAATTATATTGATGGCAATGTTAGGCCCGATGATCAAAGTCTTTCAGGTTATTGGCTTGATTACTATTCTGCTATTAATTCGGCCAATGCTCTAATTGTTAATATCCCAAAATATGGAGCGTATGATCAAGATATACAGGATCAACATATTGGGGAGGCTAAATTTATTCGTGCTTTTGCTTATTTGAAACTATTAAGTCTATTTGGAGATGGTGCTTTGACAAAGAACATGTCAGGACTAGGGCTTCCGTTACCACTTACACCTTTTGGAGGATATAACGAAGAGGATGCTGTACTTGCACGTTCATCTGTTCAAGAAGTATACGATCAAATAATAAAAGATTCGAAAGAGGCCGCTGATATTGTACCAGAATCATACGGGACTTCATCTTCTGGTAATCTTGATACTCGGACACGGGCTACAAAAGGATCAGCTTATGCCTTATTGTCAAGGACATATCTTTATATGGGTAACTATCAATTGGCAGCAGATTACGCGCAACAAGTGATTAGTTTAACCAGTATATATGAGTTAGATGCCGATTTAACTAATCTTTTCCCTAATAACTTTCCAGACCCCCAGATAAGCATGTCTACCGAATATATATTTGGTTATCCTTTTAGCTCAAACTTAATGGGAAACAATAATATTGATTATTCATATTACTATAAACTATCAATTTGGGTAGATGAAAACTTCATTGACACTTATCCAACTGGTGATTTACGAGTGGATCAACTTATTTTTATTGGCGATACACAGTATAATAAGCAGGTAGTGGCAGGAAGAAGAACAACAGTGAAGTTCTCCAATCCAAATGGGCGAAGCAATGTGCCTATGATGCGGCTGGCAGAGGTTATTTTGACACGAGCCGAGGCATTGGCTCGTACCAATGGAGTAAATCAAGAGTCGGTTGATTTATTAAATAAAATATATAAAAGAGCAAATCCTACAGCCGTAGATTATGTATTAGCCGATTTTGTAAGTGGACAGCAATTGATAGATGAAATATTGAAAGAAAGAAAGTTTGAACTGGCTTACGAAGGTCAAACACGTTATGATTTAATAAGGACAGGTCGGCCTTTAAGAAATCCAAGCATACCAGAAAACTTCAAAGTATTTCCCATTCCACAAATAGATATAGACATCGGAAAAGGGGTCATCAAGCAGAACCCCGGCTATTAAGAGCATTTAAATAATAAATAAACCAACTAATAATAAGAAATCATGAGTAAATTTTTTAATAACAAGTTTGTAGTCGCATTGATCTTATGCTTGGCAATAGCTTTTAATTTGAGTGCACAGAAAACTAAGATCAATTTTCAAAACCTGACCTGGGAACAGGCGATGAAAAAAGCGGAGAAGGAGAAGAAATTCATCTTTGTTGATGCTTATCGGGTACCATGCGAGTCTTGTGATCAAGCCATAAGTGAAGTGTTTAGTGTTGACAGTATAGCCGCACTATACAATGACCACTTTGTAAGTATCAGAATTGACATGAGTACTAAAGAAGGAAATGCATTTGCTCCTAAGCTACAAATGCTTATGTATCCAGCATATGTATTTTTCTCAGCTGATGGTGAACAATTAGGGTCTTCGAATTCTTATTTCTTTGTAAAAGACCATGGACAAGCCATGTATCAGGCTAATTTGGCCATCACTCAAGGTAAAATCAGGTTAAACAATTCAAGAAGTATTCAATTTGTACAAATGCCTTGGGCTGCTGTATTGGAGAAATCCAAAAAGGAAAATAAGCCCATTTTTGTTGACACGTATACCACATGGTGCCGCCCTTGTATCCAAATGGACAGAAATGTATTTACACTAGATGAGGTTGCCGATTTTTATAACGAGAATTTCATTAATGTTAAAATGAATGCAGAAAAAGGCGAGGGAATTGACATCCAAAATAAGTTTAATGTTAGAGCCTACCCTACCTATTTATATTTAGATGGTAACGGAGAGCTTGTTAAAGAAACTGGCGGATATACTGAGGCAGATAAATTTATTGAATATGGAAAACAGGCACTAAAAGAATATCAGAAAAAGCAAGCTGAGGGAAAAGGTATTGAGTTCATAGAGGGCAGCTGGGATGATATTCTGAAAAAATCAAGAGCGGAAAATAAACTTATCTTTTTTGATGCTTATACTACTTGGTGCGGACCGTGTAAAATGATGGCAAAGGATGTATTTACCAATGACACAATAGCTGATTTCTTTAATGCAAATTTCATTAACACAAAGTTTGATATGGAAAAAGGGGAAGGAATTGATCTTAAAGAAAAATTTGGTATAAGAGCTTACCCTACTTACATCTATATTAACGCAGATGGTAATGAAGTACATCGAACAGTGGGTTCTACCGATGTTCAAACATTTTTAGGGTATGGGAAAAATGCCTTGAGCGATGACAAATCATTATCCTATTTGGAAGGGCAATATAAAGCAGGTAATCGTGAACCTGCTTTTATCACGGAATACTTGAGCGCATTAAAAGTGGCATATGAAAGCAAGCAGATGGGTGATGTGGCATCCGTCTACTTGGATGGGCTAAAAAACAAGCAACTGCTTGAACAAGATAATTGGGAAATTTTGAATGAATACCTGAATGATGATCAGACTAACTCGTTTGCTTACTTAGTACAAAACAGAGCTAAATTTTACAAGCAGTATGACAATAAAGACGTAGATGATAAGATTTATTACACTTATCTAAGAGGTGGGAATAGATATGTGACAAGCAATGATGACAAAACAAAGAATTTCGATGAAGTGGGTTTTAACAAATATTTGAAGGGAATTGAGAACTCAGGTGTGGATAGAAAGGAAAAAATTGTTGCCTATGCCACTATCAACAATTACTATAGTAGACAAGAGTGGAATAGTTATGCGGCAGCTATTGATAAAGGATTAGCAAATGGAAATGTTGAAAAATCAGCACTTAGCCTTTACAACTATGCATTGACAATGAAAAGATTTGCTGATACACCAGAATTATTAACCAAAGGAGCCAACTGGGCTAAAATTGGTGGTGATGTAGATACCAATGGATATGCGGCTACTTATTATAATTTAGAAGCTGAACTACTTGAAAAGGCAGGTAAACCAGAAGAAGCTGAAATAGCAAGAAACAGGTTTAACGAGCAGCAACTTCAAGAAGCAAAAGATAAAAATCCAATGAAAGAAATTACTCCAATCACAAAAAAGAAAAACTAACCGTTTTTCCTTGATTGATGAATAGGGCTGAAAAATTAACAGCCCTTTTTTTAATCCTCACCTTTTACATCTTGGTAGCGGAGTTATAAAGTAGCGTACAACCGTTCGCATAAATAACAATTTTATTATGCTTTTTGGATAGGCGTAAAGAGCGATTACCGGGTATACATAGTAAGACCAACAATAAAATACTTATAAATGAAAGTTAAACTAACAGTGTTCCTGTTCATACTAAGTCTTGGGTTGAGCCATTCCTTTGCCCAGATATTAGAGCCAGCACATTGGAGCTATAGTACCTCTTTTGACAAAGCAACTGTTGGGCAAGAGATTGACATTGTTTTCAAGGTAGTCATAGATGACACTTGGTACGTGTATTCATCAGACTTTAGTAAAGATGTAGGGCCAAAGGTGACGGAATTTCATTTTGAACCCAATGACTCTTATGAATTGGTTGGGGAGACAAAAGCCATTAATCCCAAACAAAAGTATGATGATATATTTGAAGGTGACGTAAGATACTTTGAACATGAAGCCGAGTTTAGGCAAACTATCAAAATACTAAAAACGGATTTAATTGTAAAAGGCGATTATGAGTATCAAACATGTACTACTGTTGATGGAAAGTGTATACCTGGTGATGGTGAGTTTGAAATTAGCGGACTGGATATCACAATACCCCTTGAAAAGACAGTTTCTAAAAAGCAGCCAGTTGAAACTAAAGAAGTAAAGGAAGTTTCAAAACCAGCTCAAAGAAAAAAACTTAAAACTGTTGAGCAGAAAAAGGAAAAACCAACTCCAGAAGTGGATGTAATGGAGACTGAGCCTTTGGTTAAAATTGAAGAAGCTAAGTCAAATGATACTATTAAATCAGAAGTGGAACAGCCAAAAGCTACGCCACCTAAAATAGCATCTGTTTCCCCGAGTACAAAAAGTGAACAAAGTACTTCCTTGGTTGGGTTTGCAATACTTGCGTTTTTGGCTGGTTTAGCGGCTCTTCTCACTCCTTGCGTGTTTCCTATGATTCCTATGACAGTAACATTTTTCACCGGCTCAAGTACAAATAGAAAGGTGGCCATAAGAAAGGCCGTTATATATGGCTTATCAATAATAGTGATCTACTCAGTAGTAGGTACACTGCTCGCATGGATCAATGGACCTGGGTTTGCCAATTGGCTAAGTACACATTGGTTGCCCAATCTATTTTTCTTTGGCGTGTTCGTTATTTTTGCATTGTCTTTTTTAGGATTGTTTGAAATTACCTTGCCAAGTAGGTTTGTCAATAAAGTAGACAGCCAAGCAGATAAAGGAGGCCTAACGGGCATATTTTTTATGGCCTTTACAATAGTGTTAGTATCTTTTTCTTGTACCGGCCCCATTGTTGGGTCGATATTGGTAGCTTCAGCGGGTGGCGCTATTATCAAGCCCATTGTAGGGATGTTTGCTTTCTCATTGGCTTTTGCCATACCCTTTACTCTGTTTGCCATTTTTCCACAATGGCTAAGTCAACTCCCAAAGTCAGGGGGCTGGTTAAATTCTGTAAAAGTTGTTCTGGGTTTCTTGGAATTGGCTCTCGGATTGAAATTTTTAAGTATAGCTGATCAGGTTTATCATTGGAACTTACTTGACAGAGAGGTTTACCTCGCCATCTGGATTGTGATATTTACCCTCATTGGTTTTTATCTATTAGGTAAAATAATTTTGCCTCACGATAGTAAATTGGAAAAAGTAAGTGTGAGTAGACTCATGCTGGCCATTGCCTCTTTTACATTTGTCGTTTATCTCATCCCAGGGATGTTTGGAGCTCCCCTCAAGGCACTTGCAGGTTATTTACCACCAATGAGTACAATGGATTATGACTTGCCAGGATTAATTGCCAAAACTAACAGTGATAGTGATCAGCAACAACAAGTCAACATATTGTGCGAGGAACCAAAGTACAGTGACATGCTGCATTTTCCTCATGGCATTCAAGGATATTTTGACCTAGATCAGGCCATAAAATGTTCACGTGAGCAAGGCAAACCAATATTTATCGACTTTACAGGACATGGATGTGTCAACTGTCGCGAAATGGAGGCTCGTGTCTGGTCAGACCCCAAAGTGTTAGAGCGACTTAAAAACGACTATATCATGGTGGCCCTGTATGTGGATGAAAAAACAGACTTGCCAGAGAGTGAATGGTATAAATCAGAATATGATGGGAAAACCAAGAAAACCATTGGCAAACAAAATACCGACTACCAAATAAGAAAATTCAATAATAACGCACAACCTTTTTATGTGCTCATGGATGAAAATGAAAACATGCTTATAGAACCTAAGGCCTATGATTTAGATGTAGATAGTTTCGTTCAATTCCTTGATGAGGGTGTAAAAAATTATAATCAAAATTTAGTAACTAAAAGATAAGATATGACGATGTTAAAACGATTTGGGTTAATACTTGTACTTACTGTTTTTTCTGGAACAGCAATTGCCCAAAAGGCACCAGGATTACTCAATAGTAAAGTGCGGTATGGGAAGTTAGACAATGGGTTTACCTATTACATTTTGCATAACGAAGAGCCAAAAGAGAGGGCCAGTTTTTATATAGTTCAAAATGTAGGTGCTATTCTTGAAGATGACGATCAGGATGGTTTAGCTCATATGTTAGAGCATATGGCCTTTAACGGTAGCACTAACTTTCCTGGTAAAGGAGTTAAAAATTTCTTGGAAAGTAATGGAGTGGAATTTGGGAAAAACATCAATGCCTACACTAATGTAGATGAGACAGTCTATAATATCAGTAATGTGCCTTCTTTAGACCCTGTGGTGATGGACTCTTGTGTGTGGATTTTACACGATTGGTCAGGTTCGATATCACTAGAAGGTACTGAGATTGATTTGGAACGTGGTGTAATTAAGGAAGAATGGAGAACAAGAAACAATGCCTCAAGAAGAATTTACAACCAATTAGCGCCTGTTAACTTTTACAAGTCGAAATACATCGAGCGTGATGTAATTGGTGATATGGATGTAGTTGAGAATAGTGATTACAAAGCCATTAGAGACTTCTATCACAAATGGTACAGGCCAGATTTGCAGGCGGCAGTTATTGTAGGGGATTTTGATGTAGATGCCATGGAGGCTCGTGTCAAAAGAATCTTATCTAAGGTTCCTAAACCAATGAATCCAGCAGAAAGAATTGAATATAAAATAGAGGACAATAAAGGGATGCTTTTTGGTGTGGCTACAGATAAAGAAGCACGTACTACTAGCTTTAATTATTTTTTCAAGCATCCAGCGACACCAAGAAAGGATAAAAACGAAGCTTACTTGAAAGAACAGATCAAGGCAGGTATGATTTCATCAATGATGTCTAGCAGATTTCAAGAGATATTGAAGAAACCAGATGCACCTTTTGTTTATGGTTATATCGGTTACTATAACCGGGTTCGTACCCAGGATAATTTTGCCATGGGAGGCGGAGCTAAGGAGAATGAAGTACTAAAAGCTTTTGAAGCCGTTTATACTGAGGTAGAAAGAGCAAAAAGATTTGGATTTGTACCCTCGGAACTTGAAAGAGTAAAGACAAACAATCTAAAATCCTATGAAAATCAGTATAAGAGACGTGATAAAATCAGTAATGACCGATATGCATCTCAACTGAAAGACCATTACATGGTCAATGATCCTCAACCAGGTATTGAATTTATGTATGAATTTACTAAAAAGTACATTCCAACCATTACTACCAATGATTTAAAAGGTTATTTAGATAAATGGATTACAAAAGATAATTCTGTATTTACGATAAGCGGTCCTGATAAAGAAGGTGTTTCATACCCGACTAAAGAGCAGATAGAAAAAGTGATAGCAAAGGTAAAGAAAGCTACCATCACGCCTTATGTTGATGAGGCAGCCAATTTAACCTTAATGGAAAAGGAGCCAACACCAGGTAAAGTTAGTTCTACTTCAACAGTTGAAGGATTGGCTGATGCAAAAGTATACGAGCTTTCTAATGGAAGTAAAGTAGTTTTATATCCTACAGACAATGTAAAAAGTGAGATAGTCTTCAGAGCAGTTAGTCTTGGTGGAGAATCTTTGCTTCCAACGGAGCAACTACCAACAGCTTTACATTTTAGCAGTTTGGTCAACCGCTCTGGAATTGGTCAATTAAATGAAACGCAACTTAAAAAGGTACTTACAGGTAAAAGTGTCGGGGTTTATTTAAGTCTTGGTGACTACACCGAAAATATGAGTGGTAGTGCTGACAAGGATGATGTAGAAACCTTAATGCAACTTATCTACCTTTCATTCACTGCACCAAGATTTGATCAAGAGGCATTTGACGTTTATAAAGAAGGACTCAAGCCCTATTATCAAAATCAAGACAAAGATCCAGGGAATATTTTCAGGGATACGCTTAACACTGTTTTAACAAACGGAAGTGAAAGAAGACCCTTAAACAATATCAAAGTATTGGATAAGATGTCCTTTGATGATTTTAAATCAATGTACGCAGACAGATTTAGTAACCCAGGTGACTTCACATTTATTTTTGTTGGCGACTTCACAACGGAAGAACTGTTGCCTTTAGTGGATAAATATATTGGAGGTATTAGTGGGAAGACCGAGCATGAGAACTGGAAAGATGATGGTGTTTCTCCTCCAGACCAAAATATAGAAAAGCACTTTAAATTTCCTATGGAAGTGGACAAAAACACTAACTATTTCAGATACTATTCTGACGATTATGAGTATACCGCCTATAATAATTTGTGTCTGGATATCGCTGCCTCATTACTCAAGAAAAGATATTTTGAAACCATGAGAGAAGAAGAGGGAGGAACTTATGGTGCAGGAGTAGGAAGTTTGACAAGCTATATTCCAAAACCAGCCATGGGGATAAATATAAGTTTTGATAGTAATCCTGAAAAAGGCGAAAAACTAATTGAAATTGCTAAAAGAGAGGTTGAAAATTTGATCAACAATGGAGCAAGATCAGAGGATTTTGATAATGTTAAAGAATCACTTTTAAAGGGAAGAGAGCAGAACTTAAAAAGCAATTGGTATGCAGTTGGTCAACTCAATGAGTACTATCTCACGGGTATAAACAATTTAGTCGATGGCAATTTTGAAAAAATATTAAACACATTGACACTCGAAGATTTTAATAAGGCAATAAAGGAACTTGCAGGAAATGGAAAGCTAAGGCGCTATGAAATTGTGATGAAGGCAGAATAAGAGTTTTTTTTGGTTAGTTTAGGTGTAGCATGCCCCAAATAACTATTTGGGGCATTGCTTTTTTGGTCTATGTTTAATTATTCTCCCAATCAAAATAATCATCTTCTTCTAATTCTATTGTTTTCTTTTCTTTCTCCCCTTTATTTTTAAAAGCGGCTTTGAGTTCGTCCACCTCTTTCTTCAAGTCAGCTACTATTTTCTTTTTCACCTCCGTCTTGTCATAGCTTACTTTATAATCTGAAGCAGTACCCGTTATTTTTAAATATAAAAGTGACTGACCTCCCACTTCTTCAATTGCCCCGAAAGCTTCATCCTTGTCTATCTTTTTCTGGCTTCTTAAAGGTGTCACTATTTTGTAATCAATATGTTGGTCAAAGGTGTGGGTGCCACTAATTTTTAACCAGGTAATATTTGACTTCACTTCCATTTGCGGGAGATATATGGTTTTGTCTTTAATGAAAATGTCTGTTGCTAAATCCGAGAATTTTAGATGGTCAAGGGCATCTTCATCGACAAACTTTGATAGTTTCTTCAATGGTTCGAAATTATTAAGTTCGCCTCCTGATATTGTGGTGGTAATTGTAGATTCCAGACTTTGCTGATCTAAGGTTAGTTCTTTATTAAAAATCATGGAGGCAGTAACATCAGCCATAACTTTTCCTTTCAGGTGCTTGTCTTCAATGAAACCCTGATTAAAGTTTTCGAATATATAAAAGGCACTATCAATGTTTACATTAGTAATTTTAAACTTCGTATTTACCTTTATTTTATTATTATTTTGTGCGTCAGCAATTCCAGAAAGTTCCACGTGCCCTCCCAAACCTTTAAAAGCGATCTTATCCGTATTGGCCACCTGATCTTTGATCAATAAGTTGCCTGTTAATTGTTTAGGGTGAAACCTTCTAAAAGCTAGCCTGTTTACTTTACAATTGAATTTCAAACGCAATCGCGGAGAGAGATCAAATTTGTAACCTGAACTACCATCATTTTGTGTTGTAGTAAGTAATTCATCCATATCAATGTATTTCGATTCTAGGTTAGCCTCAATGCCAATAGGCTCATTCTCCAAAAGGAGAAACGCCAATATATTTTTAAAATAGCCATTGAGTTTGAAATCACTATTTCCAAATAATCCTTCAACATCATTTAAGGCTACGTCATTGTTGTTAAACAAAAGCAAGCCATTTAGGTTTTCCAAAGGGAGCTTGACAGTTTCGAATGATAAATTTACGGCCTCCAAGTTCATCTGCCCTGAGGTTTTAATGTCGCCAGCTAAAGACTTCGATTTTAGATTATTGATCTTCCCATCAAAGGAGACATCAATATCTAAGGTGCCAGTGGCTTCGGTAAGTCCTTTTGGGCGATAGAATTTTAGAAGCGATTGCATGTCTATCTTTCCTAAGAAAGCAAACTTCAAAATAGGATCTTTAAAATTATTGATTGTTAAGTCTGAGGTAAACTCCTCGCCTTCCAATTCCCCCTTTATATTTTTAAGCTCCAATAAAGATTTCTCGTTGTCATTAAGGTCATTACTTTGATAATATCCCTCTACGTTGGCTTTTTTAATAGTCATCCCAGAGGTTGGATGGATAAGATCCGCATCAACCAAACCAAAACGAATGTCAAGTGAAGGCCCTATTTTTTGCCCTAATTCACCCTTTAAAGCAAGATCAAAATAAACCTCCCCTTTACTTTCATAATTATTGATGATGGTCGAAGCCTTCTCTGGCAACAGGGCACTAATGGAACTTATATTTGTTTGCTTACCTTCCAAATAAATTTCAATATCCTGTGCGTCTTTAAAGTGATATTCCCCATAAGTTAAAAATTCTGAAGAAGACAGAAATAACTTGGAAGGGGCTATCCGTAGAAATTTATTGTTATCATTATAGTTCAACAAGGCATTAGTTTCTACCAGTTTATTTTTTACATAAGACTGACCATTAATTGAAATGAGGGCTACGTCATACTTGCCTTTTGCTTCGATGTCGTAAATGTTATTTATCGACCCTAATTTGGCATCTGTATAGGAACTTTGGATGTCAATTTGAATAGGGGTCTTCTCGTTGACATAAATGAAATGTACTTTTTCTAAAGTGATTCTCGATAATTTGAAAGCCAGTTTACCTTCGGAAGAACCTTCCAGTTTTTTTATGATATCATAATTAATATTGCCATCAGGGTCAATTTTCATATGCCAAAGGGCATTGACAATATGAATTTCTTCTATTGTGTAATTCTTGTCGAGAAAATTAAATGGGTTTAATGTAAACGTTAGTTTGTCTGCAACCATCAATGGCTGATTGTCTTTTTTTTGACTCCCTGCTATTTTAATGTTTTTGAAGCTGAATGAAATGTCTGGAAAATTTTCAATTGGCGAAACAGAAATTTCCCCAACAGTAACAGGGGTATTTAAATATTTATTCGCTTCCGTTACAAATCGCTGAATCAATTCATCCTGATAATAATAAATCAGCGAGGATCCAATCACAATAAAACCACACATAAAAAGGAGTGTGTATATAAACGTCTTCTTTAAAATTCTACGAATACCCAAGGTTTATAATGCTTTATTGTAAAGTACATTCAAATGCAACAAACATCAAACGAAATGAACTTTCAAAAATTTTAATTCTTTTCAGTGATGAATAATTTGTATTAAAATAAAACTGTATTACATTTGCATTCCATTTCGCAGACGAGCGGAATTTTTTTATGTCAGGGCGCTTAGCTCAGTTGGTTCAGAGCACCTCGTTTACACCGAGGGGGTCGGGGGTTCGAATCCCTCAGCGCCCACGACTAAAGGCTGTTATTTTGAAATAACAGCCTTTTTTATTTTTAGAATAATTGGATTTAGAAATATGAGGGATGAGAACCCTGAGGTTCGAAATTAAGGAACGTTAGTGACGCAGATTCACGAGGGGTGGTGCGGCAAGGTAGAGGGTATGAGTAATCCCTCAGCGCCCACGACTAAAGGCTGTTATTTTGAAATAACAGCCTTTTTTATTTCAAAAATGCTATCGTCACTGCGAGGAACGAAGCAGTCTTTGTGTTACTCTGCGCTTCTCCGCGCCCTCCGTGGTTAAACCTTAAAAGCTTCAATTTCAAAAATGTTGAAAATTAGCTAATCTTGTATTTTACAAATGGGGCATTAGCTCAGTTGGTTTAGAGCGCTACCTTGACAGGGTAGAGGTCACTGGTTCGAATCCAGTATGCCTCACTACATTTCTTAACATCCTTTCTATTCACTTTTGTTATGATAGTCCTACTTTTGAATAAAGTAAACCGTAACTCATGAAGTATTTCAACTTTCTAATTCTAGCAGTATTAACATTCCCGACTATGGCACAGCAACTTGATATACAAGGTCACAGAGGCGCTAGAGGAATGATGCCCGAAAACTCAATTCCCGCATTCATATATGCCATGGATCAGGGTGTTACTACCCTCGAAATGGACGTGGTCATAACCAAAGACCATAAGGTGGTTGTTTCACATGACCCCTATCTGATGCATGACATTTGTTACAATGCAAAAGGAGAAGAGATTACCAAAAAGGAAGAAAAGGAGTACAACATTTATCAAATGACCTATGACGAGGTCATGAAGTGTGATTGTGGGTCGAAGGGTAACCCTCGTTTTGCGGAGCAAATGAAAATAAAAACGTCAAAACCACTATTAAGTGATGTTATCAAGGCAGCGGAAAAGCATGCCAAAGGAGTCACTCTATTTGAAGTAGAGTATAATATTGAAGTTAAAAGCCTTCCTGAAGATGATAATATATTCCAACCGACAGTTGATGTATTTTCAGATTTAGTATTTAATCTAATTGATCAATATTTACCATGGGAACGGGTCACTATTCAGTCTTTTGATTTTAGAGTGCTCAGATATTGGCATGAAAAATATCCTGATGTTAAACTGGCAGTTCTAATAGAAAACCCCAAGTCAATTAAAGCTAATCTAGCGGAATTGGGTTTTACCCCTACTATCTACAGCTCATATCATAAGCTACTTAATGAGCGTGGAGTGGCCGAATTGCATCAGTCAGGAATTAAAGTAATTCCTTGGACAGTTAATGAGCCTTCCGATATGAAAAAACTAATATCATGGAAGGTAGATGGGCTCATTACTGATTACCCCAATAGGGCCCAGGAGCTCGGTCTCATCACTGCCAAACCAGAACAGTAATACATTTTTTATAACTGGACTTCGAGTGTTATCTTTGCGCCACTTTGTTATTCAATAGATGGACAAGTTAGGAGTCATTTTGATCAATTTTTTTTAAAAACACACATGAAGAAATATAATGTTTATGGCATTGGAAATGCCTTAGTTGATATTGTTACCGAAGTAGGAGATGACTTCTTAAAAAAGCATAATGTAGAAAAAGGATTAATGACCTTAGTGGAGGAGGATAGGCAGAAACAACTAATTAATGATATAAACTTAGAATCAAGCAATAAACAATGTGGTGGATCGGCAGCCAATAGCGTGATTGCAGTAAGTCAGTTTGGTGGCAGTAGCTATTATTCTTGTAAGATTGCCAACGATGAAATGGGTCACTTCTATTTGAATGATTTGAAGGAAAACGGAGTAGATACTTTTCTAACAAAAGAATCTGCCCCTCAGGGTATTACCGGCCAATGCCTTGTAATGACCACACCCGATGCGAACCGTACAATGAATACTTTTCTTGGAATTACAGCGTCTTTCTCCAAGTCTGAAGTAAACGAAGCGGCATTGAAAGACGCAGAGTATTTATATATGGAGGGTTATTTGGTACCATCACCTGACGGACAAGAAGCCATGAAATATGCTAAGAAATTAGCCGAAGATAACGGTGTGAAAGTGGCCATGACCTTTTCTGACCCTAGTATGGTGAAGTATTTTAAGCCACAAATGGAAGAGATAGTAGGGGCAAGTGTGGATTTATTGTTTTGTAACGAAGAAGAAGCAATGCTTTTTACAGATACTAATTCGGTTGACGAGGCTAGGATTGAACTTAAAAAAGCGGCCAAAAAATTTGTTATTACACAAGGAGCTAATGGCGCAATGGTTTTTGATGGAGATACATTCATTGACATTGAACCTTATGCTGTAAGTGCAGTGGACAGTAATGGTGCAGGGGATTTGTTTGCAGGCGCATTTTTATATGCGATTACCAACGGACATTCTTATGCTGACGCGGGAAAGTTGGCAAGTTTAGCTTCTTCAAAAGTAGTTACGAAATTCGGACCCCGCTTAGAGTGGCATGAAGCCAAAGAGGTTCTAAAAAGCCTAACTGCGTGATCTTTCATAACTATATTCGTACTCCTTGCATTTAGGTGGGCAGGTCGAAAATTTAACTAGCGAGCGTAGGATTGTGTGTGGGAGATTAAATTTTCTTGACTTTTTTGCCACTTTTTTTATCAAGAAAAAAAGTGGAACTACAAATTTAAGTGCTCTAGTTAAATTTCACATTCAACCATTTTTCAAAAGAATCCTTCTGCATCTGCGAAGGATTTTCTTTTTGCACAATAGTGTGCTTTTGTAAACGTGACTTCTCTTGACCAACTTTAAAATTCAAACTACCATTTCAATTAATAGCGAGTTTGTATTTGCGTCTAGGCGGGCAGGATGAAAATTTAGCGAGCGAGCGTAAGATTATGTGTGGGAGCATTAAATTTTCTTGACTTTTTTGCCACTTTTTTTGTCAAGAAAAAAAGTGGAACAACAAATTTAGGTGCTCTAGTTAAATTTAACATTCAACCATTTTTCAAAAGAATCCTTCTGCATCTGCGAAGGATTTTCTTTTTGCACAATAGTGTGCTTGTGTAAAAAGGACTTTCCTTCTGTTTCTATATCAATGTCTTGAATTTTATAATTACGATCTATTTCAAAAGTCAGATTGCCCTCTTTAAGATTCTTAAGGGAATCTTCCGTTAACGACTCACCATTAATTTTTAGAATCTTATCTCTTATGGAAAAATGGTTCTCTCCAATTGACCCTGGTGCTATCATCACCACTGTACAATCTGATGTATCAATCATCACCTTAATTCCAAGCTCCCGCTCCAGCAGACCTTCTGAAGGAGAAATGCTTAATTCACAACCTACATAATTGAGTAATTCATTAACCAGATCTTCCTTCGCTTTTGTTCCATTTACATAATCTTCGAAATAAGTTGTGAGATCACCGTTAAAGACCTGTTCACAGGCTTTTAATATATCCTCTTTGGTATAGCCGATATCCGTTTTGCCATAGTCATTCCAAAGTACACGCATTACATCATCCAATGACCTCTCATTTCCACTTTGTTGTCTTATCATTAAATCCAAGGTTAATGCAATCATGGCGCCTTCAGCATAGATGGAGCTCTTTTTATGAGGGGCACTCGGTTGATAACCATCCACCCATAAATCAATAGATGAATCCACAACAGAATTATTTAGCCTGCCGAAATTCAAAAAGTGTCTCTGAAAGAGTTTGTTCAGCTCATTGAAATACCATTGTTTGTCATAAACCCCACTTTGAACAAGAAAGAGATCACCATAATAGGTAGTGAAACCTTCTGCCACAAAGCCAGTGGGAAATATTGGAGGCTTACCAAAATCATAAGGCAACATTTCTTTTGGTCTAATCTTGAGGATATTCCATGCGTGGAATAGTTCATGGGAACTCACCCCTAATAACTCAGAATAAAGTGCATCCGTAGTTAACTCAGCTCCCGGACCAATAGCAATTACTGTAGAGTTTCCATGCTCAACACCGTGGTAAAATTTATAAGGTGTGATTTGAATGAGGAAATGATAATCGTTAGTTGGTAACTCACCCATTACTTTAATCTGATACTCAGAGAATTTCTTAAAATCCTTGATCAAAGTTTCGCTATCAAGTTGATGATCACCTTGTATCCAGATGTTGAAATCATACTGATCAACCTTATAATAGAGATGTTGGATTGAATCACTGGCAATCAATGGGCTATCAGCTAATATATGATAGTTGTCCGCGATCAAACCAGTTGTTGTTTTTTTAAGTCCACACGCAATTTTATATTGCTTTGGTAATGCAATTTCTATTTCACAAGCTTCATCCAGCCTATCTTCGTTGTAAAGCATACAGTTCACGAAATTGATATATACCTGATTTTCACCATACCATGAATTGCCTGCGTCCATTTGATGGGCGTAGTAATTGTACTCAATTTTAATATTGGAGGTTTGTTCTGTGGTAATTCGCCAACAACTTGAATTTATTTTTTTGTATTTCAACGGATTACCACTACTCTCCGAAGCGTTAAAACTTTGAATATTCTTAGCATAATTGGCTGCTTCATATCTTCCTGGTCGCCAAATAGGGAGCTTTAAATCGATATAAGGTTCATTTATATTATCTATCTCCAGTGTTATTTTTATAAAGTGTTTCAATGGAGAATCTAAAGACAAAAGATATTTCATAAATTGGTAGTTGTTAATTAACAAAAATAAACACTTGGCTTGCAAATAAGAAAAAGCTACTTATCTTTGCAGCCCAATTAAAGTCAAAAGGAATTAATGCCTTTTCAAAAGGTTAAATTATAAGAAGATGAAGAGAACTTTTCAACCATCGCAAAGAAAAAGAAAAAATAAGCACGGATTCAAGGAAAGAATGTCTACTCCAAACGGAAGAGCAGTCTTGGCCAGAAGAAGAGCTAAGGGCAGAAAGAAACTTACTGTTTCTGACGAAAAATCTCATAAATAAGATTTGAGCCTGTCAAGATAGATTGACATCTTCATCTCGGCATGGATTAATTTGCCGGAAATGAAAAACACTTTTAAAAAGGCTGAAAGGCTTCATAAAAAGAAAATAATTAAGGAACTCTTTGAGAAGGGTTCCTCTTTTTATTTATTTCCTTTTAAGGTAATATACACTCCTGCACCTGCTGATGTCACAAATACGCAGATACTTATTTCCGTCCCCAAAAGGTCATTCAAGAAAGCGGTTGATCGTAATAAGATCAAAAGAAGAATCAGGGAAGCATATAGGCTAAACAAGCAGTCACTCAAAATTTCTGATAATATTTTGATTGCCTATCTTTATACAGCTAAGGAATCTTTGCCATTTGATAAAATTGAAAGTCAAATGGTGGCGATCTTAAATAAACTTTCCAAAACCGAATGAAATCTATTAAGGTTAGGCTCCTATTGGTGTTCTCTCTACTCATAGGAGTAGTGGCATTTATTTCCCCAACTGATAGGTACTTTAACATTGCCAGAAGCCTTGACACTTTTGCGTCTGTATTCAAAGAAGTTGATAAATACTATGTGGATCAGACTGATCCAAATCAACTCATAGAAGTGGCCATTGATAGCATGTTGGAATCGCTTGACCCATATACTAACTATATTCCACAAGAAGATGCTGAGTCTTTTAAAACATTTACTACTGGAGAGTATGCTGGCATAGGCGCCCAAATTACCATTATCGATAGTAGTGTTTATATTTCAATGCTCTATCCGGGCTTTGCCGCACAAAAAGCAGGACTTAAAATAGGCGATCAGTTATTATCCATTAATGATACCAAGTTTAATCATAAAACTGTTAGTCAGGTAAGTGCCATTTTAAAAGGAAAATCAAAAACTTCTGCTATACTAAAAATTAAGCGAACAGGGGTAAATGATACCTTGAGTTTCAATATACAAAGGGAGAAAATATCTATTAAAAATGTCCCTTATTTTGGAATGGTTGATAATTCTGATGTTGGATATATTCTTCTGGATGATTTTACAATGGGTGCGGGGAAAGAAGTCCAATCTGCAGTAAAGGAACTAAAATCCTTGGGAGCTAAATCTATCATCTTAGACATTAGGGATAATCCAGGTGGACTCCTTAATGAAGCCATTAACGTAGCCAATGTATTTATTCCAAAGAATAAACTTGTAGTATTCACAAAAGGGAAGGTGCAAGAATGGAATAGATCCTATAAAACACTGAACAATCCCATAGATAACGATATACCCTTGGCAGTATTAGTCAATGAAGAAAGTGCTTCTGCTTCTGAGATAGTCGCAGGAGTTATTCAAGACTATGATCGAGGTATTTTAATTGGGAATAGAACATTTGGCAAAGGATTGGTACAAAGCACGAGACCACTTTCTTATAATACACAACTTAAAGTAACGACTGCAAAATATTATATCCCAAGTGGACGATGCATTCAAGCTCTTGATTATTCTCACCGTGATAAGAATGGTAATGTGAACCAAATTCCTGATTCCTTATATCACAAATTCAAAACTAAGGGGGGCAGACAAGTTTTTGATGGCGGTGGTCTTTATCCGGATGTCGAATTTGCTGGTGAGACCTTAGCTCCTATTGCTGTTGACTTACTCACAAAAGGTCTAATTTTTATCTATGCTAATAAGTATTTTGTTGAGAATGGCGATTTAGAGAACTGGCATCTAAAAAAGGGAGAATACCAGAAATTTATGAAATGGCTTAATGATCTTAACTTTACTTATAAATCTTCTATTCAGTCAGAAATCGAATCATTGGTTACTTCAGCAAAAGATGAAAATTATTATGATCGGCTGAAAGCGGAAATAAATGAGCTCCAATTGGAATTATCAAAACATAACTATGATGAATTGTATAGGTATAAGCCTCAGATCACTCAGTTACTAGAACAGGAAATTGCAATGCGTATGCAATTAGAAGAGGGAGTTATTAAATACTTGACAAAAAATGATAAGATAATAAAAGAGGCTGTTGATAAATTGAATAACAAAGACGACTATAAGCAACTCTTGACCCGTAAATAATGGCCATAATTCTAAGTATAGAGACCTCAACACCTACTTGCTCCATAGCAGTACATAAGGGCGAAGAGCTTCTTGCCAAATTTTCAATAAATAGAGCGCAGTCACACTCCAGTATTTTAAACCCATCAATTGAAGCGATTTTAAAATTCTGTGACCTTAACCTTACTGATTTAAGCGCGGTAGCTATCTCCAAAGGCCCTGGTTCATATACAGGCCTAAGAATTGGCACATCTACGGCCAAAGGCTTGTGCTTCTCGCTAGGTATACCCTTAATAGGAATTAATACACTTGAGGCTTTAGCCAAACAAGTCGCTGGCATTAATATTACTGGATCAAGGCTATGCCCTATGCTCGATGCAAGAAGGATGGAAGTTTATACAATGCTCTTGACACCAGAATTAAAAAAGGTGATAGACACACATCCATTAATTCTAGATCATGAATCATTTAATAGTCAATTAGATAGTCATTCCATATTATTCTTTGGCAATGGGTCTAATAAATTTCAAGCCACTATTGACCATCCCAATGCACATTTTATTAATAATATCTTACCCGATGCTCAGTATATTGGTGAAATGGCATCTGACAGATTCGAAAATAAAGAATTTGAAGACTTAGCTTATTTTGAGCCATTCTATTTGAAAGAGTTTAGAGCGACCAAACCAAAAGCATCTATTTGATGTTGTGAAAATTATGGAATCAGAAATTGTAAATAGGGTAGCTAATAGCAAATTAGTCACGTTTGACCTAGAAGAATATTATCAAAAAGGGGAAAGGGTGTTATTTGACATCAAAGATTGGCTTTATGAGGGAATCATATTGAAGGAGAAAGATTTCCGTGAGCAAGTAAAGAACCATGATTGGTCCAAATATAGTCAGTCTAATATGGCTATTGTTTGCTCTGCTGATGCCATTGTCCCTACATGGGCTTATATGCTAGTAGCAATTAATGCAGAGCCATATGTTAATACTGTTATTTTTGGCACCATAAACGATTTAGAAAACACCTTATTCAAGGAAGCGCTCGCCAAAGTTGATCTCACTCAATTTAAAGAGGCCAAAGTAGTAGTCAAAGGTTGTGGCAAATTACCTATCCCTGATTTTGCTTATGTAGAAATCACAAAGCTCCTTAGACCCATTGTTTCAAGCATTATGTACGGTGAACCCTGTAGTACAGTTCCTCTTTATAAAGCACCTAAAAATAAATAGTATTTATTTCAGCGAAGTAGTTGCTGGTAAGTAAAAGGTTATTACCTTTGCAGACCCTTGCTAAAAGAGCTAGGGATAAGAGTTGAGGGAGGGGGATGAATTAGGA
>JBLWUR010000006.1:0-265370 GCA_048268855.1 Fulvivirga sp. | reverse complement strand
AGGCAGTTGGCCGTGAGATTTCAAAAGCTTGACAGAGCTCGGTAACAGTATACTTGTTAGTACGCCATTCACAGATAAATTCTATTTTTTGTTCCATAGTCGTTGTGTTCTTCCAAGGCATAGCAATTTGTTTTTTATTACAAATTACTGCTCTTAAAAGTGTAAACTATGTCCCTTTAACTTTGTAAAGCATGTCCCTTTACCGTACCCTTTATCATGGATATCGCCTGGCTAGCACGCGTATGCTACCACCCAGACTGATTGGCACGCAAAGTAATGAATTCTGTGTTTTGAGCCAAGTAGCACGAACTTTGGCAAAGACCTTTCTGCACCCTTACCCGCCCGAGTCTGCTAGAGGGCTCACGCACTGCAAGTCAACCAAGGAAGACCTACCACTTAAAGCCAAGAATGTAAGCACAGAATGAATGGGCGAGGAGCCAGTCAAAAATCAGTAAAGCACTTAAGCATATGCGCTGCTAGCCCATGTTACCTGCCTGTTTTTTGCCAGTATTAAGGTAATTGTTCCAAGACATGAATGAGCAGTTAAGCAATAATATCATGTTAGGCATGCAAGAGAAAGTTATCCAGTCAACATTGTCATTCGTATACAGGTAGTAGACAAAAACTGTGGTTGTCACAATGAATAAAATGGAAGAGGCCAACGGA
Source organism: Fulvivirga sp. (assembly GCA_048268855.1). GTDB lineage: Bacteria > Bacteroidota > Bacteroidia > Cytophagales > Cyclobacteriaceae > Fulvivirga. The sequence goes on along the minus strand of JBLWUR010000006.1, from coordinate 264,704 downwards.
AATAATATTGTTGGGTTCACACGTTTTTCCGAAGTTCGACCGGTTAATATAAATACACCAAAAACTAGTACCCATAAAAGAATCAGAAGTTGAGCTATAAATTGTAATTCTGAGAAACCTGATGGAATGAAAAAAATCAGAACAGCTAAGGGTATTATGCTATGAGGTCCAGGAATGACTATAAATAGATAGCTTAACAATGTTAAGTAGAACAGTAGTCTCGTCATTTTTTTTCGGTAATGGCAGGTAACATCTGGCTAACAACACCTTGGTGTTGCTATACATTATTGGCAAAGGTGTTGATATCCAGAAATATCAGTAAATATCAACCATTGCACTTTAAAAAAGTAATAAAAAAGCAGAAATAATCTTATTTAATCATTCGATCCGAGGGCGTGAATGAGGTGGTTACGTTATTTCGAAGGATACACTATTACCTTCCCCCTCTTCTCTCCAACACCCCTTCAATATCTTCAAATGAAAGACCCTTGGCTTTAAGTAGTACCAGGTAGTGGTACAACAAATCAGCCGCTTCATTTTTGAAGAGGTCAATATTATTGTCCTTTGCTTCAATGACCAATTCTACAGCTTCTTCACCTACCTTTTGCGCCATTTTGTTCATCCCACTTTGGTAGAGTTGATTGGTGTAGGAGCTTTCGTCATTCTCTGTAATTCTTTGATTGATAGTAGCTTGTAATTGGTATACAAAACCCTTGGCTGTTTCTTCTTGAAAGCAAGAAGTACTGCCCGTATGGCAAGTAGGGCCAACAGGATTTGCCGTGATCAAAATAGTATCGTTATCACAGTCAATTTGGATATCAACAGCTTCTAAAAAGTTGCCTGATTCTTCGCCTTTGGTCCAGAGCCGTTTTTTACTTCGGCTATAAAAAGTAACTCTTTTTTCTGCTTTTGTTTTGGCCAAAGCCTCTTCATTCATATAGCCTAGCATTAATACCTGCAGCGTATTATTATCCTGAATAATTACTGGGACTAACCCATTTCCTTTTGTAAAATCTATGTTCATCTGACTGGAATTTTTTGTGTTCGTAAATAACTTTTGAGTTCCGGTATTGGAATTTCACCAAAGTGAAATATGCTGGCTGCTAATCCGCCTGTGGCTCCGGTTTGTTCGAATACCGCCTTAAAGTGCTGTTTAGTACCAGCCCCACCAGAAGCAATCACCGGAATATTTACCGCCTCGGATACCTCGCTGGTGATGTCCAGTGCGAATCCGGTTTTTGTTCCATCGTTGTTCATGGAGGTTAGCAGTATTTCACCAGCACCTAAACTTTCAACTTCTTTGGCCCAGTCTATAGTTTTTAATGGAGTGGATGTTCTGCCTCCATGAACGAATACAACCCATTCGCCATTTTCATATTTTGTATCAATGGCCACTACAACACACTGACTTCCAAACTCTTGGGCAAGTTCTTTAATCAATTGTGGCCGCTTAACAGCAGAAGAGTTTACACTTACCTTATCGGCTCCAGCTTTGATCAAACTTCTTACATCATCAACAGAATTAATTCCGCCCCCAACGGTAAAAGGGATGTTGATTTCAGCGGCAATTCGGCTTACCAATTCTATCAATGTCTTTCTATTCTCTATCGTAGCAGTGATGTCTAGGAACACTAATTCATCCGCACCTTGTGCGACATACCTTTTGGCCAACTCAATAGGATCTCCAGCATCTTTGATATCAACAAAGTTGATTCCCTTCACCGTCCGGCCATCTTTAATGTCCAAACAGGGTATGATTCTCTTTTTTAACATAACTCTCGTAGTTGGGTAAGCGTGATTCTTCCTTCATAAAAGGCTTTGCCTATAATGGCGCCTTCACAGCCCATTTCTTTTAATTGGATTAGATCATCGATAGTAGAGACACCACCACTTGCAATTAACTTCACCTTAGTTTTGGTAATTATTTCCTTATACAATTCGTTGGAGGTTCCTTGCAACATGCCATCTTTTGTAATGTCAGTACAGATAACATAGCTGACCCCCTCTTGTTCATATTGTTTGATAAAATCAACAACATCTAATTCTGAGGTTTCTAACCAGCCTGATGTGGCAATTTTTCTATTGTTGCAATCAGCACCTAATATGATTTTTTCACAACCATACTTGCTTAACCACTCTTTAAAAGTAGCTGACTTCTTCACTGCGATACTGCCTCCGGTGATTTGGTTGGCTCCGCTTTCAAAGGCAATTCTTAAGTCTTCATCAGATTTCAGTCCGCCACCAAAATCAACTTTCAGGTTAGTGCCATTGCAAATACTTTCAAGCACATGGTGGTTTACAATATGCTGCGATTTCGCACCATCTAAGTCCGCTAAATGTAAATAGGTGATACCGTGGTCTTCAAAGGTTTTGGCAACCTCCAAGGGATTTTTGTTGTACACCTTTTTGGTATTATAATCACCTTTGGAAAGTCGTACGCACTTACCATCAATAATATCAATTGCGGGTATTATTCTCATAGTTTTAAAAAATTATTCAAAATAAGCGCCCCGATTCCGGCAGATTTTTCCGGATGAAATTGAGTTGCATAAAAATTGTCTTTTTGCAATGCCGCACTAAAGGGTTTGACGTATTTACAAGTAGCTATTGTGTCTTTACATAGCTCCGCATAATAACTGTGTACATAATAAAGATCATCCATTGTACTTACTCCTTCAAACAGTTCTCCATTCACATTTTCAAAGTTATTCCAACCCATGTTTGGTACTTTTTCCACTGGTGGAAACAGTTTCACTTCTGTATCAAAAATGCCTAGGCATTTCGTACTTCCCTCTTCAGTGCTTTTGCACATCAATTGCAAGCCCAAGCAGATACCTAAGAAAGGTTGTTTAATGGCGAGGATTACCTCATCCAGTTTTCTTTCTTTTAAGTATTTCATGGCCGAGCTTGCCTCACCAACACCAGGGAAGATCACTTTATCAGCGGCTTGAATGTCTGATATGCAATCAGTGATCACACTTTCATAACCCAAGCGATTCAAGGCATTTTGGACAGACAGAATATTGCCCGCATTGTATTTTATTATTGCGATCATAAGCTTCCTTTTGTGCTTGGTATGCTGGAGCTGCCCGTTTTACTGACAGCCATTTTTATTGCCTTTGCAAAAGCTTTAAATATCGCCTCTATCTTGTGGTGCTCATTGTTGCCCTCAGCCTTAATATTCAGGTTGCATTTAGCCGAATCGCTAAAAGATTTGAAGAAGTGCATGAACATTTCTGTTGGCATTTCACCCACCATTTCACGCTTGAAATCAGCTTCCCAAACCAGCCATGGTCTGCCACCAAAATCAATAGCGACTTGAGATAAGCAATCATCCATGGGCAATAAAAAGCCATAACGCTCTATTCCTTTTTTACTTCCCAATGCTTTTAAAAAAGCCTCACCAAAAGTGATCGCCACATCCTCAATAGTATGGTGTTCATCAATTTCTAAATCGCCTTTAACATTTACTTCTAAATCTAGATTTCCGTGCTTGGCAATTTGCTCCAGCATGTGATCAAAAAAACCGATTCCTGTAGCTAATTTGGATTGTCCACTTCCATCGAGGTTAACGGTAATTTCAATCGCAGTTTCTTTAGTTGTTCTTGTAACTGTGGCTTTTCTGGGGAGTGCTTTTAAGAAGTTATAAATGTCTGCCCAGCTGGTCGTGCACAATACAGCCGCTGCATTTCCTTCGCCTATTAAAATCCCCTGTGCTTTTAAGTTGGTAGCCAATTCAATATCCGTGGCCCTATCGCCAATTACATACGAGTTGGCCAAATCATAATTACCATAAAGGTAATGATTGAGTATGCCAGTTCCCGGTTTACGTGTGGGTGCATTATCCGTTGGCAAACTTTTGTCAATAAGAATTTCTTTAAACTCAATTCCCTCATTCTTAAAAGCTTGAATAATTTTGTTATGAACAGGCCAGAAAGTATCCTCTGGGAATGTGGCTGTGCCCAAACCATCCTGATTGGTAACCATTACTAGTTCATAATCGAGCTCCTTAGCTATTTTAGCTAACCACTGAAATACGCCTGGGTAAAACTCCAGCTTTTCCAGGCTGTCGAGCTGATAATCGGAAGGTGGTTCTATTACCAATGTTCCGTCCCTGTCTATAAATAATACTTTTTTCATGGTTTTAATTTAATTGGTGTCCGAGTATGTTTAAATGGATTTTTGCCTCATCATTACCCCTAAATCCCCTAAAGGGGACTTTCCGGCACCTGCCAACTGGCGGGGGAAGGGGGTCTTTTTTGAAAAATGCCGAAAACCTTCGTTGTTTACGATTAACCTTCATATTTAATTACCGATGGCGTGTTTGATAGTTCACTAATATTCCTCCCTCTACCTCCCTCCAAAGGGAGAAAATTCGGTATCAAACACGCCATCTAATTTAGTCCCGAAGGGATGCCTTTGGCGTTCGTTTTCTTTCATGTAAGTTCTCACAATGACGATAGTGTTTTAATTAATTGGTTATTTTCTGTTGGTGTGCCCATCGATATTCTAATACAGTTGGGCACCTGCCTATTTCTATTTCTAGTTATTATTTGCTGCGCAATTAATGCCTGGTACAATTCATCGGCATTATCCACTTCAATCAGTATGAAGTTGGCATCAGATGGGTAAATTTTCTTTACCAAACTTATCTGTTGAAGTGCAGTGAGTAATCGTGTTTTTTCTTCAAGAATAATGGCTAACCTATCCTTATAAGTTGCATAGTTATCAAGCGCATCAATGGCTGCTTGCTGGTTGATCCCACTTACATTGTAGGGCGGCTTTACTTTGTTGTAAAGCGATATTATCTCCTGGCTGGCATAGGCAGTACCTACTCTGGCTATCGCTAATCCCCAAGCCTTGCTGAAAGTCTGACTAACAATCAAATTGTTGTATTGATCAATCAAACTGATTGACGATTTTTCATCAGCAAAGTCGATATAAGCCTCATCAAGGATGACAATGCCATTGAAGTTGTTCAAGATATATTCAACATCACTTTTGCGCATCAAATTGCCTGTCGGATTGTTGGGAGAACAAATGAAAATCAACTTAATGCTGCTATCGGAGAAGTAAGGTGCTAATTGATCTACTTCAATTTGGAATTCTTGATTTAAAGGAAGCTTTACTAGCGCCACATCATTGATAGCAGCAGATACCTCATACATGCCGTAAGTAGGTGAGAAGGTTAAGGCTTTATCAAACCCCGGTCTGCAGAATATTCTGAAAGCCAAATCAATCACCTCATCACTGCCATTGCCAACAAAAATATTGTTCGTGTTTACTTCTTTAAGCTTTGCTAACTTTTGTTTGAGCTCCTTTTGGTAAGGATCTGGATAGCGGTTCAGCTTTCCAAATGGATTTTCATTGGCATCTAAAAAGATGCCTTCCTTGCCTGTGAACTCGTCTCGTGCACTAGCGTAGGGCTGCAATTCCAATATGTTTGGACGAACTATGTTTTCTATTTTAATCATTATTAATCTCCTTTAGCCTTAAACTCACTGCATTTTTATGTGCCAATAATCCTTCGGCCTCAGCCATTATTTCTATGGCTCTGCCAATGTTGCCAATGCCTTTTTTACTCAATTCCTGGTAGGTTATTTTCTTGACAAAACTGTCCAATGAAACACCACTGTAGCTTTTGGCAAATCCGTTGGTGGGCAAGGTGTGGTTGGTTCCACTGGCATAATCTCCAGCAGCTTCACAACTGTAGTTACCCAAGAAGACCGATCCGGCATTGACAATCGCATTTACAAATTGTCGGGCATTTTCCGATGCAATTATGAGGTGCTCTGGCGCATATTGGTTACTAAATTCAAAGCACTCAGCCATGTTATTTAGCACAACGGCAGCACTATTAGCTAGCGCCTTTTGTGCTGTTTCTTTCCTTGGCAACAGCGCTACTTGCTTTTCTACTTCTGCCAAACACTGTTCAATTATTTTTGTGCTATTGCTCAGTAAAATGACCTGACTATCTTCCCCGTGTTCAGCTTGTGATAATAAATCAGCAGCTACGAAAGCAGGTTGGCAAGTATCATCGACAATTACCAATACTTCACTTGGGCCAGCCGGCATATCAATAGCCACGCCAGATTGTTGGATGAGCTCCTTGGCTTTGGTTACGTATTGATTTCCAGGGCCGAAAATTTTATAGACCTGAGGAATGGTGTCTGTGCTATAAGCCATAGCTGCCACTGCCTGAGCACCACCTACTTTGTAGATCTTTGTAATGCCCAACAGGTTAGCAGTATATAGTATGGCTGGATTGATCTTCAGATTTTTGTTTGGTGGAGTACAAAGAACCACCTCCTTACAACCCGCTATTTGTGCAGGAATTCCCAACATTAAAATGGTAGAGAATAAAGGAGCACTCCCTCCGGGAATGTACAATCCGACTTTCTCTATGGCAATTGATTTTCGCCAGCACTTGACACCGGGAGTGGTCTCTACAGTTTCCTCTTGGATTAGTTGGGCTTTGTGAAAGGCGGTAATGTTTTTACGGGCCACTTCTATAGCATCTTTCAGCTGCTGAGGCACTTCGGCAATAGCTTCCGTTACTTCCTGTTCAGAAACAACTAAACTGCTTAGTTCAACACCATCGAACACGCTGGCATATTTAATTAAAGCTTTGTCTCCATTTAGTTTTACCTCATTTATAATGGAGCTTACAGTTTCGTTAAGCTGCTCCTTATTGATTACGGGACGCTGAGTGAGTAATGCCCATTGATCCTTGTTTGGTTTATTATAAGTCTTCATTATATCACCATTTTATCAATTGGTACAATTAAAATATCTTCTGCTCCGGCAGTTTTTAGTTCATCAATTACTTCCCAAAACTGGTTTTCATCAATTACAGAATGCAATGAACTCCAGCCTTTCTCGGCCAAGGGAAGTAGTGTAGGGCTTTTTAATACAGGTAAAATATTGGTGACGGCTTCAATCTTGTCGTTAGGCACATTCATTAAAATATACTTGCTGTTTTTGGCTCTCAGTACTGCTTTAATTCTGAATACTAGCTTGTCTAGAATAGCTTCTTGCTGCGTGGAAAGTTGTTGCGACTTTACCAAAACGGCTTCTGACTTAAGGATGACTTGAGTTTCCCTTAAACCATTTTTAAAAAGCGTGCTCCCTGAACTTACAATGTCACAAATACCATCAGCCAAGCCAATGTTCGGAGCGATCTCAACTGAACCAGAAATGGTGTGTATCTCTGCTTGGATGTTGTTTTTATCTAAATAGGCTTGAAGTGTAACAGGGTAGGAGGTGGCTATTCTTTTTCCGTTAAAGTAGCTGAGTGTATCCTCTTCCACTTCTTTAGGAACGGCAAGGGATACTTTACATTTGGAAAACCCCAATTTCTCTACTACGGCAACTTGCTTTTGGCTTTCCAACAACAGATTTTCTCCAATAATGGCAATGTCAACCGTACCATCCTCTAAGTATTGTGGAATATCTGAGTTGCGCAGGTATAAAATTTCCATTGGGAAATTGTCTACCACTACCTTTAGCTGGTCTTTGCCATTGTTAATGGCAATGCCACAATCTTTTAAGAGTTTTAACGAATCTTCGTGAAGACGCCCGCTTTTCTGAACTGCAATTTTTAGTTTACTCATTTTAGTTTTTAAAATCTGAGCAAACCTTGGGCATAAAAAAACACCGTCTGATTTACTCAGACGGTGTTTTGATATATTGAAAATTACTTACATACCATTATCACTTCGCCTGAGGGCAAATATGAGAATGATGGTGATGTAGTGTAATAAAATTCATTTCTTGTTTATGTTGTTGCAATGCTACTTCTTTTTTTTAGAAAAGGAATGGTTATTGAGATTTTATTGATGTTTGAATTTGATGGTAGCGAGCTACCCTTGGCTGGTGCGAGCTTGTAGCTCGTTCCTTTAAATATCCTTTCTCGACTACTCGTACTATCATATGTAATCAATTTCTAACAATCCCTTACCACCTGCATAATCAATTGAGTTAATTCTGAAAATTTAATTTTCGTGATAATTTAATACTTAATAAAACACCAATCCCACTGCATATATACTGAACCCCAAAAATACTTAAGTCTGAATATTTTATATATACACCAAGTAAATTGGCCACTCCGAATATAATCGCAGCTATACCTGCAAATTGCAAGTAAATAGCTGGTTTACGGAATGACATTGGATTATCATTCCAATATGGTATGGTAATATTTCCATTGAAAGCTATTACGATTATGTAGATTATTAAGGTTGCAAAAAGTGCAGAACCTATAAGAGCTCCAATAGTGGCCGTTAGAATTAAACCAACACTTTTTAATTGGCTATAGATTGGTTCAATAAAACTAAAGACTGCAAAAATCGCGATGAAAATAGCTTTTCCATATCCGATTGTATTCCATTTTTTCATGTTTATGCCTAGTTAGTAAAAGTATATCCTTGGCTGGTGCGAGCTTGTAGCTCGTTCCTTTAAAATATCCTTTCTCAGCTAAATATTATATGTAATCAATTTCTAACAATCCCTTACCACCTGCATAATCAATTGCACTGCTGTACTTCCAATGTTCAGCTTCATTAACAAAGCCAGCTTCAACCGGATTTTGATGAATATAATCTACTTTCTGATCGATAACTGTTGGACTCCATAGTTCAATAGGATGGTTATGTTGTTGCCAAAACTGCCTATATTTTACATTGCTATTTTTTTGTCCAGCACGTTCCATTAACCAAAGTAGATACTCTTTTCTGCTTTCTTGTGGGTTTAGTTTAATAGCTTCTTGTAGTTTTTTGGAAGTGTAGGTCTTCATTTCTTTCATCAAGACTGAGGGGTTAGATTCCTTGGCTCTAAAAATCAAATGAATATGGCTTGTCATAATGCAGTAGGCAGGTCAAAGTACAGATCACGAACAAAAATATCAAGCCAATATACAGTAGCAAAACTGACAAAATACAAACCTTCTTTATTGTAGAACTTGTAATTCCTACTCATAAAATAAAACTAATTAGTTTGTAAATTGAAAGTAGGTTATTGAATTAGGAGGTACGAGCTACAAGCTCGCACCAGCATGATCCTACAATCAAGTATATAGTGCTGTTATGAATTAAAAAACAAGATAAAAGTTACGTACTATTTTAATAAAACTACTCACAATAATTATAAAATGTTAAACGAAAGTTAGATGTCCCTGTTAGTCAACAAGTTGCAATTGAACAATATTGAATGAAGGTGAAAGCCTATTTATTAGTCCCTACTCATTTTATTATTAAATTGAGCCGTCATTTAAATTCGTACTATGAAAAAATTAGCCTTTCCTCACCCTCTCGTTCTCCTTCTCCTTTGCATTATTGTGGCTGCATTGGCCAGTTATGTTGTCCCTGCAGGTCAGTTTGACCGCACCATTAATGAACAGACAGGTAGGGAAGTGGTAGTGCCCGGTTCTTATCATAAGGTAGATGCTAGTCCGGTCGGATTTTTTCAAACGCTAGTGGCGGTGCCCTTGGGATTAGAGAGAGCTGCTTCGGTTGTGTTCCTTGTTTTTATAGTAGGGGGTGCTTTTGTAGTGATTGATAAAACAGGGGCGCTAAACAGCGGAATGGAGTACCTTGTCAAGAGGCTCGAAAGCAAGGAAATGCTAGTGATCCCTATATCGATATTAGTTTTCGCCAGCTTGGGAGCACTACAAAATTTTCAGGAAGAGATTATCCCATTAGTGCCTATTTTATTGATTTTATGTCGCAGACTGGGTTTTGATAATCTTACTGCAGCAGCCATTAGTATTGGGGCGGCTATGGTAGGTTCTTCTTTTAGCCCTATGAATCCTTTTCAAGTTGGGATAGCCCAAAAATTGGCAGATCTGCCGTTGTTGTCTGGTGGAGGATTTAGATTGATCTTTTTATTAATTGCCATAGGGGTCTATATGATCATTGTTTGGAGAAGGGCGCTAAAGACAAGAATAGCTCCTGAGCGGGGAGGAATTGAAATAGTGGTGGGAAATGGAATTTCAACTGCGCAAAGGTTGATACTCGTCATATTGATGCTAACCTTTACATTCTTTGTGGTAGGAGTGATTTTCTGGGGTTGGGGATTTCAGGAGATGTCAGCAGCCTTCTTACTTTCAGGAATTATATGTGGGTTAATCGGTGGGCTAAAAGTAAGAGGTACAGCCGAAGCATTTGTTTCCGGATTTCAGGAAATGGCTTATGCCGGTATTCTCATTGGATTTGCCAGTGGCATTTTTGTGGTGTTGGAGCAGGGCCTTATTATTGATTCAATTGTCCATAACCTATTTTCGTCCATCTCTTCTCTACCTAAGGAATTGTCTTTAACAGGAATTACATTTATTCATACACTCATTCATTTTCCAGTGCCCAGTGTCAGTGGCCATGCGGTACTTACCTTGCCTATCTTAGTTCCTCTTTCTGATCTGATGGGGGTTTCTCGTCAGGTTACGGTACTCTGTTATCAATATGGTGCAGGGATGGGTGAATTTCTAACGCCAACCAACGGGGCGTTAATGGCAATATTAGCTGCTGCTAGTGTACCTTTTAATGAGTGGTTCAAATTTGCCTTGAAAGTGTATGGCGCATTAATTGCCCTTGGGTTAATCGCTATTTATCTGGCGATGTATATTGGGCTGTAGGTTTTTTACTACTAGCAATTATAAGGTTTACTAATCCTGGGGGCTTAGTAAGCATCGAAAGCCTCGAGAACTCATAATGTAAGTTTAAAAGCTATTTTCCAAATCCCAACATCAGTTAAATACTGCCGGGTTTCTACAAATCCAGCTCTTTTATATAAGGTGATGGCCGGATTATTGGCCAAACCTGTTTCTACAGTGATGGTTTTCCCTTGCCCCATATCTTTAGCAAATGAAACCAGTTTTCTACCAATCCCTTTTCTAAAATAGTTTGGATCAACAACTAAACTACAAATGTGAATTCCTGAATCGGATATATCCAATTCCATCACCGCAGCTAATGCTCCGTTAACTTTATAACCATAAAAAATAGTGGTACTCTGTTGGATAGCATTAGCGGTTCTCTTTAATGGTGGAAAATCAGTGGCCTTTAGTAACTGAGCTTCAACGGCATATGATATTTGAAACACCTCAAATATTTGTTTGGCTATGATTGCTAGCTTATGATTGAGTATACTGATCATCAATAGAAATAACTAATTGGCTGCTAAACCAATATTGCCAATGGCTAAGATGACATTCTTATTAGGGCCACCATCAAGGTGAACTTTAATATGGCCGTCAAAATTGATGAAGTCGTTATAGGTCATTACTGTTTCATCATTAAGTGCATTTACTATTGAAATACTTTCACCTGTTATTCCATTCACAGGGGTAAGTAGTAGCGCCATATCCGCATCGGGGTTACTGATATTACCATAATGTAAATGTGTGGGATGGTTAATATCACCATCTGTTCCCGTCAAATTTATTTTTATCTCAGTCAGGTTATCCCTTCGTTCACGAAACACAACAAAACCGTTAACTGGGAAATTAGAGGCTTGGCTTAACGCATATTGTTGCTCGTTACCCGTGTAAACGGAAACTTCTTCTTCGGTGTCGCAACCAAAAAAGCAAAAAAGTAGGATGATTAGTGAGAATTTTTTCATGAGGTATTCCAAATTTCACCCAATAATACTGATTTACAAAATCTTATTAGCTTAAGCAGTTCATCTTTCAACGATATAGGTATACGATAATTGGTGTAAGACCAAAATTTATTAGCACTTAATAATGAAGTTTAGTCTAAATTTTACCTCACTTACCCCTAAATCCCCTAAAGGGGACTTTTCGGCAGGGGGCTTTTTTGGATATGCGAAAAACCTTCGTTGTTTTTCAATTAAATGTCATTTTTATTCGGACTCCAGTAGTATACAATATAATTAAAGAGATATTCGGTTGTAGAATAGATGTCAACATTGATTTTATTCACCAATAACCTCGATTTTAATAAAGAAAAGCAGTTAATTACCTTTTAGCATACAAAAATTAAATTTAAAGCAATGAAGAATTTGATAGGCATTATTTTCATATTAATGGGGGTTTCCTTCCAAATCATGGGGCAAGGATTGTCAGGAGATAGCTGGGCGAGTGTCAAGGGAAACAAGTCAGGAAACATTACAGTCACTTATACCTACGCGCCCAAGTTTGCTGAAGTAAATGGGACACAACGAACTGGTCTTTGCTTTGATATTATGGACAAGTTTATTGAATATGTTAAAGATAAGCATGGTGTAACGCTCAAAGTAAACTATGTAAAACTAAAAGATCCTAAGGATTTTGACTTGTTTTTAAAGACGGTAAAAGCAAGTAAGGGTGGAGTGTTTGGCTTAGGAGACGTAACTATAACTAGTGCTCGGCAGCGGGATTACAATTTTAGTAAGCCATACTTTTCTAATGTAGCTATATTGGCCACCAGTAATAATGTACCCACACTTAGCTCTATGGAAGACATTAGTGTGGCCTTTGCAGGAAAAATTGCACTGGTACAAAATGGAACTACTCATGAGGATCGGGTGAAGAAAATCAAAGCTAAATACTTTCCAAGTTTGGTGATAGAAACCACGAAGGGTTTTGCGGAAGCGAATAAAAAAGTGGCCGGTAACCCGAATTATTTTACCTATATCGATTTGTCAACTTATCTCGATGTAATTGCCAACCGAGTACCCTTAAAAAGGCATAAAGTAGGTGATCAGAAGGAGGAGGATTTTGGGTTTTTAATGCCTAAATCTAGTGATTGGGCGCCCATTTTCAATGAATTTCTAGCGGCTGATGGGGGCTTTCTCAATTCAGAGGATTATAGAAAATTGTTGGTGAATAATCTTGGCAACAATGTATTGAGCTTAATGGATGCAATAACAAAATAGTACTTATTCTTTCGGGAATGGGAGATTATGCTGTCTTAAAAATGACAGCCTATCCCAATAACCCCTTTGAAATTTTATTTTACTATTGATAACATGGAAGAAGCCACACCCACGTAATCCGAGGGGGTCTTTCCATTCTAGAATGGCCCATTCACCATCTTCAAATATATTTTCTATGATGCAAACCATATCAGCTGTGGCGAATTCATCAACAAACATTTGATAAATAGCTTCTTTGCCTATTATGGGCTCCTGATTTACCTGATGATTAATGGCGACTTCATGATAATACTCAGCGAGCGCTTTTGGGTCAGCGGTATTGAAAGTTTCTACCCATTTTTTAATTAATGCTTTTGGTCTCATGCTTCCTATTTAATAAATAATTATAAACGTTGTACCCTTCTCAACTTCACTATTAACAGAAAGAGTGGCATTGTGGAGATTGATAATCTGTTTGCATAAGGCCAAACCAATGCCCGAACCACTTGCTTTGGTTGTAAAAAAGGGAATGAATATTTTATCAATTTTATCATCTCTAATACCAACACCATTGTCGGTAAATTCAATTGTAATTTGTTCGCCTTTGGTGGCTTTGACGGTAATGACACCCTTTTTTACCCCTTCTAATGCTTCAATGGAGTTCTTTATCAGGTTGATAAATACCTGTTCTATCAAATCTTTATCCGCAATGAGTATGATGTCCTTATCGATTAAAAGCTCGATATGAACTTTATTTGCTTGTTCTTGAAACAAGATCAGTATCCGTTCAATACTCTTTCTAAGGTTGACCTCTGTAAAGTTGGGCTTCGGAATTTTTGTGAGCTTTCGATAGGCATCAGTAAAATTTTGAAGTCCCTGACTTCGAAGTTCAATAGCTTCCAACCCCTGGCTTACTTTTTTAATGGTATCCTTATTATCAGGTTCGTTTTCTACAATTTGTTTTAGAGTACCCGATAGTGAAGTGATAGGAGTGACGGAGTTCATTATTTCATGAGTAAGCACCCTGATCAGTTTTTGCCATGCTTCCAACTCATTGGAGTCCAGTTCATTTTTAATATTTTGAATAGAAACCAATTTATAAAGCTCATTGCCTAATTTGAATTCAGACGCGTGGAATGATAGGTGTAGAAGCTCATTTTTAATATTTACTTTTAGTAGGCGATTTTCTCTCGGTTTGATATCAAAAAGAATATCTGTTAGCCGCTTGTCAACGGTACTTAGATTGTTCAAAAAAGCCATTTGTGGGCGGTTCAGCATTTTTTGTAATGCTCGGTTCATCAACTGAATTTTCCCTTTTTGGTCAAAGCTGATTATACCGACCCGTACATGATCTACTAGCGCCTCCAGGTATAGCTGTTGTACTTCTTTTGCAGTACTGATCTGCTCAAATTTTTTAGTGATTTTGTTGAATGCACTGTATAATCCACTGAATGATTTCCCTTTCCCCTTTTCTGAAAATTTGGTAGTAAAGTCATCCTGAAGCAAGGCCAGTAAAAATGCGGTGAAATCCCTGTTGGTTTTGTCCACATACCAGACAAATTCTATCAATGCGATGATTAGAAATATAAAAACATACACTGAGCGCAGGTAGTGAATATCTACCATGAGAAAATACACTAGCATGGCAATCAAACTACAAATGATTAATAGACGAATAAGAATACTGACTCTGAAATTTTTAATCATTACAATCCATATTTTTCCATTCTTCTATACATAGCACCTCTCGATAACCCTAATTCTTTGGCGGCATGGCTAATATTGCCACTATATTTTTTAATCACCTGCTTGATTGCCCATTCTTCCAGGTTCTCAAGGTTATAATTATCAAGTTCGGCATTAAGAGATTCTTGTTTTCTTAAAAAGTTAAAATCGGCAGTGGTTATACTTTCGTTTTCACAAAGTATAGCCGCACGTTCGATGGCATGTTGAAGCTCACGGATATTACCGGGCCAATCATGTTTTTTCAGTTGAGTGTATATTTCCTTATCAACACTGAGTTCGTTTTTATGATATTTCCGTTGGTATTTATTTAGGAAGTGATTCACCAGTTCTGGAATGTCTTCTAGCCGTTCTCTAAGAGTAGGAATAAGTATCTCAACGGTATTGATTCTATAAAATAAGTCCTCTCTGAAATTGCCCAATTCAACGGCCTCTTTTAAATTGAGATTGGTGGCGCAAATTATCCTAATATCAATATCTATAGGGGCATTGCCACCTAGTTTCGTGATTTGCCTTCTTTGTAATACGGTCAGTAATTTCGATTGTAAGTTTAATGGAAGATTCCCGATTTCATCCAGAAAGATGGTTCCCCCCGAGGCGGCTTCAAACTTGCCAATGCGTTCTTCTTTGGCATCAGTAAAAGCTCCTTTTTTATGACCAAAAAGCTCACTCTCAAAAAGATTTTCAGGGAGACTACCCAGATCTACGGCTATAAAAATTTCATCAGCGCGATTCGACTTATTGTGAATGGCCCTTGCCGCCACTTCCTTACCTGTTCCATTTTCACCCAAAATCAAAACATCGGCATCAGTAGGAGCAACTTTACCGATAACTTTTTGGATATGTTGCATGGCCTGTGAAGAGCCAATCATATCCCGATATTGATTGTCAATACCGGATGTAATTACTTTTTCTCTAGTTTCTAATTGTTTAACTCTTTTTTCCTGACTACCAAGTTTCAAGGCATTATGTACGGTGACGAGCAGCTTTTCATTTTGCCAGGGTTTTACAATAAAGTCGATGGCTCCTTTCTTCATTGCTTCCACGGCAACATCTACTTCACCATAGGCGGTCATCAGTAATACTACCGTATTCGGACTGATAGATTTGATTTTTTCAAGCCAAAGTAAGCCCTCCTTACCAGAGGTTTCACCTTGGGTAAAATTCATATCAAGTAATACCAAATCAAAGGCATGCTCCTTAAAGGCTTCTTCTATTTGTACCGGGTTATTTATTTTTTTTACATCAGTATAGCGCTGTTCCAATAGCAACTGCGCTGACAATAAAATCATGTCATCGTCATCCACTATTAATATGTTACCCTTTTCTTTCATTTATATTTTATTTACAAAAGCCTTAATGGCTTATATGTCATCCATTGAATAAGATCTACTAATCCTGATAGGCTTAGTAGATCTTGAATCTTCTTTATTTTTGAAGTTTTAGTAAGTTGATAGGTTGACTCTTCCTGGCTCTTCACTTTTATCATATTTTTAATTTTTAGTATCTACTAAGCCTTTAAGGATTAGTAGATTTCTGTTTTACTGGTTGTTAAAAGCCAGCGTATATCCACTAAATAGGTTTCTAAACTGAGCTTCAAGTAGTTTATTAATATCATCCATTGCATGAGACCTACTAATCCTGATAGGCTTAGTAGGTTTTTGAACGGCTTTAATCTTTGAAGTTATTCAAGAATTCGTAGATTTTTCCTCCATTATTAAAGATTTAATTGCATTTAGATTTTTGGATTCACTATGAAATTCTTCAAAACCACTTTGTCCTCCAAACCAATCCAACACTATTTTACGATTCAATGAAGTTTCCTCTTTACTCAACATCGCATTGTACGAGGAGAATTTCCATTTCGAATAGTCATCAACAAACCCATGATGAATTGGGTTGTGATGAATGTAATGGATTATCGTTGTGAGATAATCATCATTTGCAATTTCTATTCGTTTAAACCTTTTCTGAAAAAGACTTCCACTTCTGTTTTGTTGGTTGTTAAAAGCTAGTGTATACCCGCTGAATAGGTTTCTAAACTGGTCCTCAAGTAGTTTGTTAATATCATTTGTTGAATTAGATCTACTAATCCCGATAGGCTTAGTAGATTTTTGAACGTTAACCTTACCAATGCTTGAAGGCTTGGAAAGGTTTTCTGGATTAGTTAGGAGGCTGGTTAATTCTTTCTGGCTTTTCACTTTGACTAAAAAGTGAAAATGATTTGGCATTAAACAATAGGAAAGAATATCAGCGAAGGCGACTATATAGTGCTCCCACTTAGCTAGAAAATATTGGTAGTTGCCCTTATTACAAAAAATATTTTCTCGATTATTGCCGCGATTGAAAATATGATAATATTTTTCAAACTCAAATTTTGAATGGTATTCCTTCATGACTTTGAGAATGTTTTAATCCTTGTATCTACTTTATCTACTAAGCCTTTAAGGATTAGTAGATTTCTGTTTTGTTGGCTGTTAATAGTCAGCCACTAAATAGGTTTATAAACGGGTCTTCTAGTAGTTTGTTAATATCATCCATCGCATGAGCCCTACTAATCCTGCTAGGCTTAGTAGGTTTTTGAACGGCCTTAATCTTTGAAGGATTGGTAAGGCAGTCGATTAACTCTTCCTGATTTTTCACTTGCGCATGTTTTTAATTCTTTGCGGCCTAATCTTGATAGGCTTAGTAGGTATTGGTAAGTCTCCAGTTTCAATTCGTAAATCTAATTCTATCCGCACAAATATCAATAAAAAGTGTCCATGAATGGGCAGTTGAGTGTTTTATGAATGGGCAGTTGAGTATATTTATTTATTCGATATGCTCATAACTAATTGATTATCAGCGTTATAAATTAATGGCACATGAGTTGGTAACCCATGATCAGAATAACACTAAAGCCGATGCTTAAGAACTATATCAAAATTACATTTCGAAACATGGTAAGGAACAAACTCTTTACCGCTATCAATATCCTTGGCCTGTCAGTAAGTATTGCATGCTGCTTATTACTTTTCGTTTATGTGTCTGAGCAACTTAACTATGACCTGCAGCATGGATCAGATGTCTATAGAATAACAGCTGAAATTACTCAAAAAGGGGGAAGTGAAATGAAATTGCCTTCTTGTTCGGTACCTGTAGCGCCTGCCATTCAAGAGGAAATACCAGAGATTATCGCAGCAGCCAGAGTAATTGAAACACAATTTTTCGGAAAAGACATTGTTTTTCTTGGCGAAGACTCCTATTACATTAAAAATGGGGTAGTAGCAGATTCATTGTTATTTGAGGTGCTGAAATTTGACATAATAGCTGGAAATCCTGATTCTCCACTGCCCAACGGAAATTCTGTAGTCCTTGAAAAAGAATGGGCTGATAAACTGTTTGGTAGTACATTGCCTTTGGGTAAAGTGGTTAAAATAAGTACCGGGATGGGGGTATCAGAATATGAAGTCACTGGTATATACGATAAACAATCCTTTAATACTCATCTTTCACCATCCTTTATAATCTCCACATCAAATGTGGATTGGAATAACTTCATCCAATATCTTTCGACACAATGGGTGACCAATAACCTGACATTTACTTATATCAAATTAAATTCAGGAAGTGATCCAGTTTTGGTTGAACAGAAAATCGATAAGATTTTTCAGCGATATGGCGCTGAAGATATGAAAACGTATGGTATGAGTAAATACATGAATCTTCAACCCATCGCAGATATCCATACAAACAACGATTATTTTAAAGGCTCAGTATCTGGCGTTAGCAGGACTTTTATCAATGTACTAATAGGTATTGGTGCTTTGATATTGATGTTGGCTTGTGTTAATTATATAAATTTATCAACTGCTCAAGCGAGCAACAGAGCATTGGAAGTGGGTGTTCGTAAAGTTATGGGTATTTCATCCCGAGGTTTGATCACCCAATTTTTGGGTGAGTCATTCATTATAGTGTTAATGTCATTGATTATTAGTGTGTTATTGGCAGAACTGACCCTTCCCATATTTAATTCATTAGTGGAAGAGCCAATTGCGTTTACCTCAGCTAATGTAGGCTCCATATTTCTATATCTATTTGGGTTTTTAATATTCACCGCTTTTGTAGCAGGGATATATCCAGCAGTTTACTTGGCATCATTTAAGCCCACTACTGTATTGAAAGGGAAAAATAAAGATAAAGGAAGTACTGCAGTGCTTCGCAAAATTTTAGTAACTGCACAATTCATTATTTCAATAGTCTTGATTAGTGCTATTCTTGTTATTTCTCAACAGGTTGATTTTATCAGAAATAAGGATTTAGGGTTTCAACCCTCCTCTAAAGTTATTATTCCATTGGCCAATGACTTAAACAAGAAAGCACCTATTCTGAAACAGAAATATAAAAGTATCGCACAAGTTCGGGAAGTGGGAGGCGGCCATTATATACCTGGCATGTTTATTTTTAGCGATTTGTTCATATATAAGAATGGTGAGACAATGGATGACGCTATCCATAGCTATCAAAACGAAGTAGATGTAAACTATATCAAAGCATTAGGGATAAAGCTGTTAGCTGGAAAACAGTTTTCTGAAAATGTAACCGATGATTCACTAACAAGTCGAGTAATTATCAATAGGGAGTCTGCGCGTCAACTTGGGTATACACCTGAACAAGCCATTGGGGAAATATTAAATGCAGAATGGAGGGGAACCATTTTCAATTTTATAATAGAAGGGGTGATGGAGGACATTAATCAGTTTTCTCTGCATTCAGGTATTGAACCAACCATGCTGCTTTGTGGAAATGGGGAAGTTTCCAACTTAATAGTTGAAATAGATACACAGGATTATGCCGAAGCAATGACCACTCTGAAAGCGGTTTGGAAGGAGCAGATTCCCGATACTCCTTTTGAAGCTTTTACATTGAATGATCATTTGATTAAACAGTACGAAAGTGATTTCAAAACTTTCAATTTGATCAAATATTTTGGGATCATTTCGGTCTTTATTAGTTGTATGGGATTATACGCTTTGTCAATGTTCGTGGCCGAGAGAAGATTCAAAGAAATTGGAGTGCGAAAAGCATTAGGTGCCAACGTTAGAGATATACTTTTGCTGATATCAAAGGACTTGTCTATTCTGGTTTTGATTGCCTTTGTTTTGTCAATTCCTATTTCAATTTACATAATGGGTCTATGGTTAGATGGCTTTGCTTATAAAATCAATCAAGACGTTTGGACCTATGCTTTAGCAGGGTTGGCGACCGTACTTATTGCTTGGATCACTATTGGTTATCAGTCGGTCCGAGCTGCAAGAACAAATCCAATAGATGTACTCAAAGACGAATAGAGTATTAAAATAAGTTGATATGTTTAAAAATCATATAAGAATTGCATTTAGGAACTTACTGAGATTTAAAGTTTATACTGCTATCAATCTCATTGGGCTAGCCCTTGGGCTGACGGTTGGGTTGCTCATTCTCATATTTGTTACTGACGAACTGTCGTTTGACAAATTCCAAGTGAATAGCGATAGGATTTTTAAAGTCGTAACCCATAACAAAAAAGGAGGTACATCAGAGACTAATGCTTGGCCTGTGGCTTACAAGTTAAAGAATGAATTTCCTGAGGTGGATAAGATGGTTTACACCAGAAATGCTTCCTCATTACTGGTCAACTATGAAGGGAAAGAATATGAGCATAATGTTCATTTTGCTGGGGCAGATTTCCTTAATATCTTCTCATTCAAAATGATTGAAGGTGATCCACATCATGCCTTAGATGAGCCTTTCAGTCTGGTGATAACCGAAAGCATTAAAAAGAGATATTTTGGCAATGACGTTGTGCTAGGTAAAACACTCACCTTGCTAGATACTGTAGATTTTAAAATAACAGGAGTACTAAAAGATGTGCCTCAACAGTCGAGCATCCAATTTGAAATGCTTGTCTCTTTTGCGACTTTGGAAAAACTAAATGATTTTAGTTATAGCGATGGATGGGGCAATTTTAATGTTAGGAATTATATACTGCTTAAGAAAGGTGCCAATATTCAGTCACTTGCCAGCAAAGCAAAAGACATGTATATGGATAAGGCCAATGCGGGCGATCGTTTTCGTGAATTGGGAATGGATTTCGAGGTGCAGTTTATTCCATTGGCTGATATTTATCTCAAGTCTGATGTTCGTAATGGATTTGGGCCAAAAAGCTCTATTGATAAGATTTACCTAGTATCGGGGATTGCTGTTTTCGTGCTTTTACTGGCCTGTATCAATTTCATCAACTTAACTACGGCACGCTCGGTTTTCCGAGCCAAAGAGG
Organism: Fulvivirga sp.; assembly: GCA_048268855.1. Lineage (GTDB taxonomy): Bacteria > Bacteroidota > Bacteroidia > Cytophagales > Cyclobacteriaceae > Fulvivirga. The sequence continues at coordinate 243,811 of JBLWUR010000006.1, read as the reverse complement.
TGGGTCTGCGCAAAATAGTAGGCTCATCACGAGGAGCATTATTTGTCCAGTTTTTGGGAGAGGCATTTATGCTTACCCTTTTGGCAATGGGCTTAGTGGCATTGTTGATTGATTTCACCCTTCCTTTTTTCAATCAGTTGATGGATAAACAATATACGCTAGGTACACTATTCACTCCAATAGTAATCCTAGGATCAATAGTCATTACCTTATTAGTAAGTTTCTTTTCTGGAGTATATCCGGCTTTGGTATTGTCTGGTTATAAACCAGTAGAGGTACTCAAAGGGCGCATGCATTCAAGTGCCAAAGGGGTAAGACTAAGGAGGTCATTGGTTGTATTTCAATTCTTAATTTCCGGAGCACTCGTACTCGCAACACTAATTGTATTGAAGCAGCTCGACTATATGAGAAATCAAGACTTGGGTTTTGCTAAAGATCAAATATTGGTACTGGATGCTACCCGAGTAAAAAAATCATCGAACAACGAGCCCTTTATCAATGCGCTCAAAGGTTTGAATTATGTAAAAGATGTCTCCTTTACAAATGCCCTACCAGGGCGTCCGGGTTGGCTTGGACAATGGGCTTATCCTGAAGTAATGTCAGAAGCTACCCAAGTAGATACTGAGTACATGGCCATAGATGAAAACTATCTAAATACATTGGATTTAGAATTGTTGGCAGGTAAAAACTTTGATTTAAAAAGCCCAGCTGAGTTAGATGAAGGCGTTATTATCAACGAAACTACAGTGAAGGCCATGGGGTGGCAAACTCCAGAAAATGCAATTGGCAAAAAGATAGTTTCACCTTCTGAACGACCCCAAGGAACTGTAATTGGAGTAGTCAGTGATTTTCATGGTCAAGGACTTCAATATAAGATATGGCCAATGGTCATGGACTACAGAAGTTTTGACTACGGCAGATATTATGCTATCAGATTTACTACGGGCACTACTTCACAACTTATTGATGATGTCAAGCAGCAATGGAATACTTATCTGGGAGACAATACCTTTGATTACTTTTTTCTCGATCAGGACTTTGATAAACAGTACAAGTCTGAAGAACGATTGATGACTTTTTACATTGTGTTTGCCATACTTACTGTTGTGATAGCAGTGATAGGGCTACTTGGGTTAGTATCGTTTATGGTAGTATCACGCACCAAAGAAATTGGAATCAGAAAAGTACTTGGAGCTGGAGTATTCACGATTGCTGGAATACTCACCAAAGAATTCGTGGTTTTGGTGCTCATTGCCAACCTGATAGCCATTCCATTGGTTTGGTATTTCGGTAAGCTCTGGTTGGCGGATTTTGCCTATCACATGACTATAGACCCTATGATATTTATTTATGCAGTGTTAGCATCAATTATGTTAGCAGTGGTTACCATAAGTTTCCAAACCATAAAAGCGGCATTACTTAACCCTGTTGATACACTCAGAAGCGAATAAAATATAGACGTTATGATTAAGAACTATTTAAAAATCGCCTTCAGAACTATTCAAAAGCAGAAATTTTATGCATTGGTCAATATTTTCGGTCTTACTGTCGGCCTTACCAGCGTAATTTTGATTGTGCTGTATGTCAATGACGAGTTGGGTTATGACAAATTTCATGCTGACTACAATCAAATTTACAGAGTAGTTGAAAACCAGTACTATGCTGATCAACCAGTATTTCCTGTGGCGGTTACTCCAGGGCCTTTGGCTCCCTCACTTAAGGCAGATTTTCCTGAAATTGAGTATGCCACACGAGTAAATTTTAACAATGATCGGTTTGTTTACGGGAATGAATCATTCGTGGAAAGAGGGGCCTATGTTGATAAGGATTTTTTTAATGTATTTTCTTTTGATCTAATAAAAGGCGATCTAAATAGCGTTTTTAATCAAATCAATGCACTTGTTATTGATGAAAAATTAGCAGAGAAATATTTTTCCAATGTTGATCCAATAGGCAAGCTCATAAAGCTAAATGACAGTGAAGAAATGGTGGTGACAGGTGTAATTAAAACCGTACCTGAGAATTCACATCTCCAATTTAGTTATTTGATGTCTACAGATTTACTACGAACACATTGGGACGGGCTAGACAATGCTTGGAGCAACAATACTTTATACACCTATTTAAAAACACAGAAGGGTATTAATGTGCAGGAGTTAAATGAAAAGATAAGGGAGCAAATAAAAAGGAACAAAGAAGGTTCAGTTACAGACATCTATTTGCAACCGTTGACATCCATCCATCTTGACGAGGTAAATTTTACTGCCGATATTGGGGGGAAGGGCAATATTGTTTACGTAGAAATATTCTCCATTGTCGCCCTGTTTATATTGTTCATTGCTTGTATCAATTTCATGAATCTTGCTACAGCCAGATCAATGAAAAGGGCCAAGGAAGTTGGCCTAAGAAAAACTGTTGGTGCCAGTCGTTTTCAATTGATATATCAGTTTCTTGGCGAATCGATTTTGATGTCTTCCATAGCTACTTTATTGGCTATCTTATTGGTGGATTTACTTCTTCCTGCATTTAATAATCTAGCTGACAAAAACCTTGAGCTCCATTTATTGGATTCAACTAATGGGTTCAAAATATTGCTATTATTGTTTGCGGCAGCCATAACAACAGGGGTTTTGGCAGGTAGCTACCCTGCTATTTTTCTATCTTCATTTAAACCTGCAAGTGTACTTAAAGGGCAAAAAATAAAAGGAGGAGGCCTGTTTAGAAAAGTACTGGTGATACTTCAATTTACCGTTTCGATAGTCTTGCTTATTGGTACCATTACAATTTCTAATCAGCTTGATTTTATTAAATCGAAGAACCTTGGCATCAACAAAGATCAGGTAGTTTATATGCGGGGGTTAAGTGAGAACTACCAAATATTTAAAGATGAATTGGAAAATCAACAAGGGATAATTTCTGTAGGTTTTTCAAATCAGCATCCCGCTTATGTGCAGAACTCAACCTCCGGAATATCATGGGAAGGAGCCAACCCAGACGAAACTATTTTGATTCATCTAGAAGCTATTGACCCAGGCTATATTCCTACTATGCAAATTGAGCTTGTAGCGGGAAGAAATTTTTCAGATCAAATAAAATCAGATACGAGTGCTGTGATTATCAACGAGACTGCTTTAAAACTAATCGGTTACACTGATCCTATTGGTGCGAAATTGTTTGCTGGAGATGAAAGAACAATTATAGGAGTGGCCAAGGATTTTAACTTCAAATCTGTCCATCAGGCCATTGAACCATTGGTGCTTTTTATGGAACCAGAGAGGTACAGCAGGACATTTATAAAGATTGATAAGGCAAATATAAAGGAATCAATGGCCACGATTGAGGCAGAATGGACGAAGTTAAATCCTGAGCGCACGTTTAATGCTACGTTTCTTGACAATGATTTTAACCAGTTGTATGCTTCCGAACAAAGAACGAGTACTCTTTTTAGCTTCTTTTCGGTTCTTGCTATTATTATTTCCTGTTTGGGTCTTTTCGGATTGTCCTCCTATATGGCTGAACAACGCACTAAAGAACTTGGAATAAGAAAAGTACTAGGGGCATCAATGGGCAGCTTGTTTTATTTGGTATCCAAAGATTTTACAGCACTAGTACTATTGGCTTTTTTGATAGCCATTCCCATTAGCATCTATTTCATGAATTCATGGCTCGATTCATTTGCTTATAAGATTCATTTAGGTACCACGGTATTCCTTTTGGCAGGACTATCAGCCCTAGTAATTGCACTAATTACGGTCAGTTATCAATCATTAAATGCCGCTAAAGCTAATCCAGTTAACACCCTAAAGGGAGAATAATTAAAATTACATTGATGTTAAAAAGCTATTTAAAGATTGCCTTTAGAAATTTTATAAGACGCCAGGTCTATTCGGTGGTCAACATTGTTGGATTGTGTATAGCGCTTTCCTGTAGCTTGTTAGTTTATCTCTTCGTGAAAAGTGAATTTACTTACGATACTTTTCATGAGAATTACGAAAACATCTATAGGCTAAATGTTAAAACAAAAAGAAGTGCTGGTGGTGACTGGCGTGAGTTAGGTGCGGTAGCAGCAGTCATGGCTCCTGAGTTTGCCGAAAATTCTGTAGGAATAAATAAATATGTACGTCTGAAGCCATCATTGGCACTTATGAAGGTTAATGAAGAGTATAGTGAAGAGTCCTTTACTTATGCTGACCCTGACATTTTTAATGTGTTTACATTTCCTCTTTTGAGAGGAGAGTCGAATTCATTATTCAATGACCCAAATACAGCCATACTTTCTGAAGAATATGCATTGAAATGGTTTAATACATTGGAGGTGGTTGGGAAAACATTCTCTATACAGCTTAATGATGAATACGTTCCAATTACAATAAAAGGAGTAGCCGAAAAGATACCAGGAAACTCATCCATTCAATTTGATATTTTACTGCCATTTGAAAAATTCAAACAAACTGCTGGTGGCGATTGGCTAACAAGTTGGAATGCGTGGGGTATACCCACTTACTTCTTGATGAATGAGAATTTCAGTAAGACTGACTTTCATGATCAACTGACCAAAATTGCAAGAAATCATTTTCCTGAAGAAAGTAGATTAAATTATGCCATTTCTACTCAACCTTTAAAGGATATCTACCTTAATGAATCGATAAGAGGGTTTTCAGCTAGAGGAAAGAAAAGTACCTCATGGGTATTATTAACCATTGCTTCCTTTATCATCATCATAGCAAGTATTAACTATACGAACCTGGCAATAGGGATGGCACTGCCTCGTACCAAGGAGATTGGATTACGTAAAACTATTGGGGCTTCGGGAAGGCAACTTGCATTTCAATTTCTAGGTGAAGCATTTTTGTATTCAATAGTATCGTTATTTTTCGCTCTGCTTTTAGCAGATTTATTGCTTCCTTATTTTAGCTTACTCACTAATACATCTCTCGATTTAATTGGAAATTTCGACTATCAACTGATCACTTTTATCGCACTTCTAATTTTGTTGATAACACTTATGGCAGGAGGTTATCCAGCTTTAATCGTATCAAAATTTAACGCTGTAAAAGCACTTAAAGGTCAGGAAAAGTCTAATAAGGGAGGCCTTTTAATTAAATCACTCATAGTTCTCCAGTTTTCCCTTGCTGTTATATTCACATTTGGAGCATATACTATGACTGAGCAGATTAACTTTTTTCAGACTGCCGATCGAGGGTATGATGACCATAATATCATATCGATCTATGTTCGAGATGTAGATGGAGAAAAAGTACTCAAGAGAATACGAGCAGATCTCGAGTTTCAGCCAGAGATAGTCTCCGTTACATCAATGGGCTCGACAGAAACACGAATAATGGTAGATGAAGATGCGGTCACTACTGATGTCTATAGAGTTGATCCAGAATATTTTAACACCTTAAATTTTGATGTCGTTAGAGGCAGTAAATTCAGTAAGAATGGTGAAAATCATACCAATACCGTAATTGTAAATAAAAGTTTATTGAAAGAAATAGGAGTAGCAGTAGAAGATGCGGTAGGTACAACTATTCCATTTAATAGGTTTGAGGGTTTCGATGATCCAATGATAATAGGAGTGATTGATGATGTAAAATTTGAGTCATTGCATTCTGCTGTTGACCCGTTAATAATACATACAAATAATAATCAAGAACTAAAGAGAATCATGATCAAGGTGGATGATGGGAAAATGGCGGCTGGTCAAAAGAAAGTTGAGCAGGCCTGGAACGACATTTTTACCGACAGACCTTTTGAGTTTGAATACCTATCAGATATTAACAAAGCGCAATATGCTTCAGATGAAAATGAAAAGATAATCATTTTATCAGCAGGGTTTTTATCTATCCTAATTTCTTGTTTAGGCCTGTTCGCGCTTTCTAATCTGAGCATCACTCAACGTAAAAAGGAGATTGGAGTAAGAAAAATAATGGGCGCTCGTCTTCCAGAGTTGTTCATTACACTATCCGCTAAGTTTACTTTGCTCATAGCTATTTCTTTAATTGTGGCCTTACCCATTGCTTGGTACTTAGCTTCTGGATGGCTAGAAAATTTTGCATTTAAGATTGAATTAGGAGTGACACCCTTTATAATCATTACGATTATTATGTTTCTGCTCGCATTTGTTTCAATAAGCTATCAGATTTTTAAAACATCCAATATAAACCCAGCAGCAACACTCAGGGAAGAATAAACTCAGAATAACTAAACAACAACACCATGCTAAAAAACTACTTCAAAATCGCCTTTCGGAATATCTTTAGAAATAAGGTCTATTCTTTTATTAACATCCTTGGCCTTACTCTAGGAATTACATGCAGCAGCTTGTTGTTTCTTCTGGTGATAGATGAGATGTCTTACGATGGGATGTACACCAAAAAGGATCAAATCTATAGAGTTGTGGAAATAAACAACTCTGATGAAAGTACCAGATATTTTGGTCAAACTGCACCACCGGTAGGCCGTACATTAGTAGAGGAATTTCAGGAAGTTGAAGGGAGTACAAACCTGTACAAATTTGGAGGACAGATTGTCTTCAGTAAAGACGATACAAAATTTGATGAGCGTAATTATTTCTTTGCTGACAGTGCCTTTTTTAATGTTTTTAATGTCGAATGGATAGAAGGAGATCCAAAAACAGTCTTAAGTCAACCTCAATCAGTGGTAATAGACGAAGATTGGGCACATCGTCTTTTTGGGACAGAAAATGCTGTTGGAAAGGAACTGGATTTAGGTGGTAATGATATGAATATTATAACTGGAGTCTTTAAAACACTCCCACAAAACTCTCATTTACAATTTAAAATTTTATTATCAGTTCCCACAAGTGAAGATTTTAAAAACTTTTTATCTGACTGGAGTGATTTCGGAGCCTACACTTATGTTTTGTTGAAAGAAAATGTAAACGGAGAAGCCATAGCAGCTAAATTACCTGGTTTCATAGCCCGTCATTTTAAACCTGAACAAAAGCGTAATTTTTATCTACAATCATTAAACGATATCCATTTTGAGTCGAAAAGCATTGAATATGGTTCGGAGGATACTCATGGCCAAAAAGCATATGTCTATGTGTTTATGGCAATCGGCTTTTTCATGCTTGTTATCGCCTGCATCAATTATATTAATTTGGCAACAGCAAGGTCATTGCATCGGGGCAAAGAAATTGGAATTAGAAAGGTTTCAGGGGCTTTCCGTTCTCAACTAATTGCCCAATTCCTCACAGAATCTACAGTCATTGCATTGATATCTCTGGCCTTGTCGGTTGGGTTGGTTGATTTGCTACTTCCTTACTTTAACCAATTAACTGATAAGCAGTTTGTATTTAATGTAGACACATTCAGTAACGTATTATCTATACTGTTTTTGGTAACCATGGTGGTAGGATTATTATCAGGCGGGTATCCTGCATTGCTAATGTCCAAATTAAAGCCTGCCAATATTCTTAAAGGAGCTATGAGTTCTGGCAAGGGAAGTGCGGTGCTTAGAAAAACATTGGTAATTACCCAATTCACACTTTCCATAGTGATGATCATTGCCACAATTATAGCCGCTGGACAACTCAATTATATGCAGAATAAATCTTTGGGTTTTGATAAAGACCAAACTCTTGTAATTGATATAAATAATAGAAACGTAAGAGCACGGTTTGAAACCATGAAGACAGAGTTTGCCAAATCTCCCTATGTAAAAGGAGTAGCCGTGTCATCACGAGTGCCTGGGGAATGGAAAAGTTTAAGGCAGGTCTACACCAATAAGGTAGGGCAACAAGATTCAATGCGGGTGAACTTCATTGGCTTCGATAAGGATATGATCGATCTTTATGGGATGAAAATGGCTGCGGGAAGCAATTTTACAGGTAATGTGAAATCAGATTCACTACATGTCCTGATTAATGAGACGGCAGTAAGTGCATTAGGACTAGAAAATCCGATTGGTAAATTTATTGAGATTAAAGATGGCCGAGGAGGCGCTTTTCAAATTATTGGCGTGGTAAAGGATTTTAATTTTGAGTCGTTGCACAACAAAATTGCACCAGTCATACTTGGTTTTAGGGCAAACCCATTTCAATCTATCGACTACTTTTCTCTAAAATTCGATCCAGACCATATTAAAGAGGTTTTGGCTCATGCCACAGAAGTTCACAATGCTTTTGACACTTATTCACCTATCGAATACCATTTTCTAGATGAGCAGTGGGCGCTCTTTTACAAAGATGATAGCAGGGCGGAGAATGTATTTGCAATAGGGGCGAGCATCACCATATTTATCGCATGCCTCGGGCTTTTCGGGTTGGCCTCTTTTATTATTCAAAAGAGAACCAAAGAGATAGGAGTGCGAAAGGTGTTGGGGGCGTCTGCTACTAGCCTTTTTATGTTGCTCTCAAAGACCTTCATTTTTCAAGTGTTGATTGCTTTTGTGATCGCTGTTCCTATTGCGTGGTATGGCATGAGTTTATGGCTCGATAATTTTGCGTTTAGGTTTGAATTTGGTTTCAAAGAATTTTTATTGGCTGGAGTAATAGCTTTATTCATTTCCATTGTTTCTGTAAGTCATAGGGTATTAGCGGCAGCCAATCTAAATCCAGCTAACACATTAAAAAGTGAATAACTGTGCAACCTTCAGAATAGAATGATGTCTTTTCACCGAACTAATCCAAAATAATATGAAACTCAAAATAGCAACATTAGTAAGCTGTCTTTTTCTGTACTCTTTCACCTATGGACAACAAAAGGTGGAGAAGAATTTTAATGGTATCGACAACATTAATATGAGTACCAGTTCTGGTGACTGTATTGTAAAGAAGTCAGATGGCAATAAAGTTTATGTAATGCTTGAACACAATTTTGATACAAGCAAGTACGAGCCTGTTATAGAACAAAACGGATCAACACTCAAAATAAAGGAAGTTTTTAGTCGTGGCTCAAGTAGTGGATTTGCCAAATGGACTTTGATGGTGCCTGACAATGTAGAAATCAAATTCAATACAGGTTCAGGTAATTTCTCAGCCAGTAACTTAAAGGTATCCTTAAGTCTAAATACAGGTTCTGGAAATTATGAATTCGATAACATCAAGGGCGATATTGTTTCCAATTCTGGTTCTGGAAATGTGAGCATATCGTCATTTGAAGGAGAAATTAAATCGAATACAGGCTCTGGAAATATAGAAGTATCCGGTGCTAATGGTGAGTTGAGACTGAATTGTGGAAGTGGAAATATTGATATCAATAACACTAATGCAGGGATAATGGCTAATGTGGGAAGTGGTAATATCTCTGGCAGAGGCATGCTCATAGCTTCATCAAGCAGTTTTAATTCAGGTTCTGGTGATGTTGAGTTAGCTCTCTCAGCTTCTCCAAAGGGAGATTTATCTGTAAATAGTGGATCAGGAGATGCTGAGTTAGATTATAGGGGTAATACGATTGAAGGATTGATTACTATGAAGGCCAATAAGAAAAACGGGGAGATTGAGGCGCCATTTGATTTTGATACTTCAGAAGAAATCAATGAGAATGGCAATCAAACTATTATCAAAAAAACAGCCAAAATTGGCAATTCCAATTTAAAAATAAATGTAAGTACTGGATCTGGTACTGCCAGTATTTCCAAGTAATTTCGGCTAGAACAAGCCCAAAAAACTCACCAGGCGGTAATGCTTGGTGAGTTTTTTGTTGGACCACCCCCTGACCCCCGCCAGCGGGGAAAACCTACTCCGGGAAGTAGTGCGAATGTATTCAGAATAATTGCAACAAAATTAATTAGTAAGGTCTCCCCCTCTCTGAGGGGGTTAGGGGGAGTTGGCAAAATCATTAAATGTTACAGGTAATGTTAAACTTACCTCAGGAAGTAGAACGAAATGTAATCAGACTATTTATACCAATCTAATTAGTTAGGTGTCCTCCTCACCGAGTGGGTAGGGGAGATATTTCTTGAATTTACACTTCAAAGTATTATTTTCAATCATGTTTTGTTACCTCAACGGGAATTTGCTAAAGGACACTCAGGCCACCTTAAAAATAAATGACTTATCTATATTAAGAGGATACGGCATTTTTGATTTTTTCAGAACGGTCAATAATAAGTCGCTCTTTTTCGAAGATCATTTAGATCGATTTTATAATTCTGCTAAGATCGCTCACCTGCCTATTACCTTTTCTAAACCTGAAGTCATTGATCAGATCAACAGTTTACTCACCACGAATAAATTACCTATATCCGGAATTAGAATGGTATTGACTGGTGGATACTCAAAAGATGGCTATAGCGTAGGTAAGCCTAATCTTATTATTACTCAGGGGCCTATTACATTTCCAGCAGAAGAAATGTATTCCAATGGAGTTAAATTAATTACCCATGATTTTTTAAGAGAGCTTCCCGAAGTAAAAACCATCAATTATATGACTGGTATTTGGCTAAAATCTAAAATAAAGGAAGAGAAAGCCTTTGACGCACTTTATATTAACAACGGACAGGTTTTAGAATTAACTAGAAGTAATATTTTTATAATTACGAAGGAGGGTAAAATCATTACTCCCGAAAAGAATATACTAAAAGGTATCACCAGAAAGAAAGTGCTGGAAATCGCTGCCCCACATTACGATATTGAAGAAAGAGAGATTAGTACTGAAGAGCTATTTCATGCTCAAGAAGCATTTCTCACAGGTACCACTAAGAAAATTTTACCCATTACAGTAGTTGATAATCAAAAGATTGGGGATGGAAAGCCAGGCCCAATCTCTCGTCAATTATTGGAGATGTTCAATGAATTAGAAACAATTTACATTGGATGAAACAGGATAACCTACTTGTTGGCCTCTACTCGCAAAAGATTTTATTTTTCGTAATATTCTTTTAGGACAATATCCTTTCCTTTAGTCAATCTTTTTAACTCCTTTAAGATATAGTAGCGATGCATAAACCCATTCAGGACAACAATTCTATCTCCTTTATTTATTTCAGCCATTGTCATAATATTCTTAGCCATGGTTTGATTTCTTAAATCCCAAAAATCACAAGCCAGTTGAAATCCATCTCGGTAACTTATTTTTTGTCCATTTGGTTTGGTATGAAAATGGGTGGCAAACTCATCTCTTACATTCGTTATTTTTGGAAGCATTTTATATTGATAGTATTGTCTTTCCGCGCAAATACTATCAGTTGTGGCATTATTAAAATGTTCTGGTGATTTAGAAGCTGCAATTTTTAATGGTTCTAAAAGTGCTTTAAATTTATTGTGAATCTCAGCTTCTTCTGGAGATAATAAATTGGCTTTATTTAAACTATCCAATAGTGACGTAGTTAACCCATCAGTGGGTCGTGAGCCAATTTTTATTCTATACTCAATTCGACCTTCAAATCCATATGGTCTTAATTTAGCCTTTGAATATTTTTCAACATATTTTTCAGAAGCCATCCCTTCATTACTATTTAAGGTGCTTTTGAGTTTAAAATCAGAAGTGAAAAATGCAGAGTCGCGTTCGAGTAATATTAAATCAGGTTTTACATCTTCTAATATATTCAACAGAATCTCTGAATTAAAATTAGGTGCTGGGTGATGTTGAGTTCCAATAACAATTATTTCAGTTGTCTTTTCTGTTTTACAAGAAAGTAATATTGATAGTATGAGTAATATCTGTATTAATTTATTCATTAATTGAGGTTAAAATCGGTGTATAAAACATTATTTCTTCAAATTGATCCCCAGCTCATTCAACTGACCTTGGTCAATCGGACTAGGTGAATCGATCATCACATCTCTTCCTGAATTATTTTTGGGGAAAGCGATATAATCCCGGATAGAGTCGGACCCGCCAAAAAGCGAACAAAGTCTGTCAAAACCAAAGGCAATGCCACCATGAGGTGGCGCACCATATTCAAAGGCTTCCATCAAGAAACCAAATTGAGCTTGTGCTTCTTCTTTAGTAAATCCAAGTGCATCGAACATGCGCTGTTGTACGGCTCTGTCGTGAATCCTAATGGAACCGCCACCTAATTCTACCCCATTGACCACCAAGTCATACGCATTGGCGTTTACATTGCCCGGGTCGGTTTCTAACTTGTCCATGTCTTCAGGCACAGGCGATGTAAATGGATGGTGCATCGCATGGAATCGTTTAGAATCTTCATCCCACTCTAGCAATGGAAAGTCCACAACCCAAAGCAGCTTGTATTCGCCTTTTTTACGAAGACCAAGTTCAGTTCCCATATATAAGCGAAGCTCATTCATGGCCTTTCTGGTATGATCTGTATCTCCACTCAAGACCAGTAGCAGATCTCCTGCTTTGGCATTCATTTTATCGGCCCAAGCTTTCAGGTCTTCCTGGCTATAGAATTTATCCACTGAGGATTTAAAGGTGCCATCGGCATTACACTTAACATACACCAAGCCTTTTGCTCCAATTTGAGGTTTTCTAACGTAGTCAGTAAGTGCGTCCAGTTGCTTACGACTATATTCAGCACAGCCAGCTGCATTAATACCAATCACCAATTCTGAACTATCAAAAACATTAAATCCTTTGTTTTGAGTCAACTCATTGAGCTCTACAAATTGCATATCAAACCGAATGTCTGGTTTGTCAGAGCCGTAATATTTCATCGCATCGCTATAAGGCATGTGAGGGACTTCGCCAATGTCAATGCCTTTTACATTCTTGAAAAGATGTCTCACTAAACCTTCAAAAGTGTCGAGTACGTCTTTACGTTCTACAAAGGAAAGCTCGCAATCTATTTGTGTAAACTCAGGTTGTCTGTCTGCCCGTAGGTCTTCGTCACGAAAACATTTCACAATTTGATAGTATCTGTCAAATCCAGAAACCATCAACAATTGCTTAAAAGTCTGTGGCGATTGTGGCAAGGCATAAAATTCTCCTTGGTTCATTCTTGAAGGCACCACAAAATCACGCGCCCCTTCAGGAGTAGACTTAATTAATATTGGTGTTTCTACCTCTATAAAATTTTGTCCATCAAGAAAAGCCCTTGTTTCTTTCATTAACTGATGTCGTAACTGAAGGTTTTTCCTTACAGGTTCTCTCCTCAAATCAAGATATCGGTATTTCATACGAAGGTCTTCACCACCGTCAGTTTCATTTTCTATAGTAAATGGAGGAACTTTTGAAGCATTAAGGATCTCCAAACCACTTACTTTTATTTCAATTTCGCCAGTAGGTATTTTGTCATTTTTGCTATGTCGCTCTACAACTGTACCTGTAGCTTTCACAACAAACTCTCGCCCCAACTTGGCAGCTCTCTTTAATAAAACGTCCTCTGATACTCCTTCTTCGAGGATTAACTGAGTAATTCCATACTTATCACGTAAGTCTATCCAAATGATGCTTCCTTTGTCTCGGGTCTTCTGAACCCATCCACAAAGCGTCACTTCTTTGTTTACATCATTAATTCGTAATTCCCCGCAAGTATGTGTTCGTAGCATCTTAAAAGTTATAATTTTGAGGCGCAAAGTTAATGGTATTAAGTTTGCACAAAAACAATAGATATAAATTTCCTTCCTTAATGATTAAATTATCAATCGCATTGGCATTAATATTTTGGGTTCAACCCAGCCAACAAAAGCTAACAAAGACTAAAGTAGGTGATTATATCACTGTGAGTCTTCCCGAAAATTTTTATGCAATGAGCCCTCAGGACATTGCCCAGCGCTATCCATCTGTAAGAAATCCAATAGGTGCCTATTCTAATGATGAAAGATTAGTGGATTTCAGTGTAAATATTTCTGCAACCCGATGGAGAAGCACGGATATTGACATCGCTAAAGATTTTTTCAAATCTAGTATTGTCAATCTCTATGATCGGGTGGACTTTATTAACGAAGAAAAGCGGCTCATTGACGGTAAACAATACATCATATTTGAATTTGACTCACGAATAAATGGAGATCAGTACACCTTAGATAAAAAGGAAGCGATTAGGACCTATACCTACATGCAATACCTATTGATTAATGGAAAGACTATTGTATTTAGTTTTAATGCTCCTGCACGAATAAAAGATAAATGGACGGCAAGAGCGGCAGAAATTATGAATAGCATCAAAGTAAAAAATAACATAGAATGACACTTTCCATTCATAGTGATGAACATTTTATGAAAGAAGCCTTGAAACAGGCTCGGATGGCTCAGGAGGAAGGTGAAATTCCAGTTGGAGCTGTGGTGGTGGTTAACAACCAGATTATTGCCAGAGCTTATAACCAAACTGAGAAACTCAATGACCCAACGGCTCATGCGGAAATGCTGGCCATTACTGCAGCATGCAATTATCTTGGCACCAAATATTTGAATGAATGCACTCTTTATGTGACACTTGAGCCCTGTGGCATGTGTGGAGGGGCATTGTATTGGTCACAAATAGGGAAGTTGAAATATGCTGCAAGTGATGAAAAGCGCGGCTTTTGTAGTCTAAATAAAAATCTCATTCACCCCAAAACCGAGGTGAGCCATGGGTTAATGGCTGAGGAAGCTGGGGCATTGGTTTCAGCATTCTTTAAAAAATTGAGGTAATTCTCTTTTATTAGCGTCACTTCGAACACAGTGAGAAGTCCTATAAAAATTAACTAAAGACCCTCCAGGGATTTATTCTGGGGTATCATGGTTGGGGAACCTATCTTCATTGGTAGTCCGGCCGGAATATTATCTTCTTTGTTCGCTCAAACCGATAATGAGACTTCTCCTTTCGTTTCACTCCAGTCGAAGTGACGACTCTTATATTGAGTAGAGAAAACCTCCTAGTTTCACGTCAATTCGAACGCAGTGAAAAGTCCCCTAATTAATACTTCCAATTGGGAGACTTCTCCTTACAGTCGAAGTGACGTTTGATTTGTCAATCTGATCCTGTCAAAGATTATAGACAAAACAAATGTCCCGATAGATTAACATAAACACAATTCGTTTTTTGTTCACCCTGCTATCAGTATATTTGAAGTATAACGAATTGTAAAACTATAAACAGATAATATCATGTCATTTCAATTACCAGATTTACCATATGCACACAATGCACTAGAACCAAATATTGACGCTCGTACCATGGAAATACATCATGGGAAGCACCATGCTGGATATACTGCTAACTTAAATAAGGCAGTAGAAGGCACTGAGATGGAAGGTAAATCAATAGAAGACTTGTTAGCCAAGCATACTGATAACAATGCAGTTAGAAATAATGGCGGTGGCTATTACAATCACGACTTATTTTGGAAAGTAATGTCACCCAATGGTGGCGGTACTCCATCTGGAGAGTTAGCGTCAGCTATTGATGCAGCTTTTGGTTCATTTGATAAATTTAAGGAGGCGTTTTCCGCTGCAGCAGCAACAAGATTTGGATCAGGCTGGGCATGGCTATGCGTTCATAAAGGTGGCAAAGTAGAAGTATGCTCTACTCCTAATCAAGATAATCCACTAATGCCAAAAACAGGATGTGGTGGATTTCCAATATTAGGCCTTGATGTATGGGAACATGCTTACTATCTTAATTATCAAAACAGAAGACCTGATTACATTTCAGCATTCTTCAATGTGATCAATTGGGATGAAGTAGCTAAAAGATTTGCTTCAGCTAAATAACTTTAGCTTCTAATAAATAAAAAAGGCTGATCCAATATAATGGGTCAGCCTTTTTTGCTTTAGAGCATTAAGAGAAACTATATGGCTCAACTTCCTTTTTGTTAAGAATATTATAACGAAGTGAGAAACCTAACAATGCATAAAATACAACATAACCGATGCTAGTCACAAAAGGGCTAAAAGGTAATAATTTATAATAGGATAGCATATCATATAAGAATAGCAAACTAACCAGTGCTATGGCAATGGCAACATATCCTGCACCCTCTTTATCATATAAATATGCTCGAATTACTTCATTTAATATGTAAATAAGGGTGACACCCATGAATGCAAAATAAATGTTCAATAGTTCGGTAAATAGGATTACTGAACCAAATAAAGTGATGATAATAAAAATGGTGTTTATGGTAATAGATATGTACTTAAATGTCTTTTTCGAAGGATCCTCAAATAGTTGATGAAAGATATGATATCCAATTAATACCGAACTATAAATGGTAAGGTATTCTATTTTTAGACCTATTATCCAGCTGAAATCCGGTATCCATTGATAAAAGAGGTACATGGTTGGAAATAACCCGCGTATAGCCCAAATAATGCAAAAAAAGGTAAAATAAATGAACAGTTGATTAGCATATTTAAAGAAGCTAATAATAGATAAAAGACCCAGTATGGCTATTCCTATTATTAATACCAGATTAGAGGCTACTTCACTTTTTCTTTGGGTCATGAGCTTATCTACTGCCCCAAGCCAAATTTCATTCTTGATTCCTGCTTTTACATGGTCGAAATTTGAGATATTTAGCAATAAAGTTTCTGTAGCACTTGTTGCTTTAAAAACAGCAGTTTTTGGGATCCATTGAGGTTGATATTCCTCCTTTTTCATCCCCACTTGTCCATTTTTAGAAATTATTTTATCTCCCATCCATAGTTGATAACTGCTGTACATATCAGGGATTTGTAAAGCATATTCTCTATTTATTTCCAGCCCTTTGATGATAAGCTTGTAAGAAGCCGATCCATAGGAGGGGTAAGTCACGTTGTTAATGGAGTAGTCTGTCCAGATACCAGGAAATTTTACATAACTACCTGATATAGTATCAATTCTTTCACTATTTGGAGTTATCAGTTGGTCCCATATAAATAGCCATTCTCCATTTAATTCAATGGATCCATTATTATCAAAATCCCATGTAGATACATTAACCATACCTTTAATTGCCATTGGTTTTATAGACGTTTGTGCAATGGCTATTTGGGTTTGACCAACTAGGCCGAGTATGATAAATAGGAGTACTTTAAATAGGAGCGATTTCATAGTCTACATTAAAGATCATAGTGATTTTAACTCACCAAATTACAAAATAAATTTCACTGCAATCCAAAAGTTGCCAGTCAATGTTTGAGTTATTAGAGAAATATTGAAGATTACTCCCTTTAGCGTTATAAAAGATAAATGGATCCTACCTATAAAGTTACACTTGGCGACTTACGTTATAATTTAAATTAATGTTTAATTTTTAGTTAAAAAATAACTAAATTTGCGCTCCCATTCGAGTGAGTGGGCATTTTGGCATAAAACCAAATAGTATATATCTAAAAATTGTTATCTGATTGCTCTGGGATAACATGTATTGAGAGCAGCAAACCACATTATGGCAAAAGAAAAAGCTAGTGCAGAAGAAGTAAAAGACGAAACTGCAAAGAAAGAAACTACTGCTAAAAAAGCACCTGCAAAGAAGTCAGAGCCTAAGGCAGAGAAAGAAGAAGCTCCTAAAGCTAAAAAAACAACCAAAAAAGCTGCAACTCCTAAGGCTGAAAAAGAATCTGCTCCTGTAAAAGAGGAAAAAGCAGAAACTGCTAAAGAAATCAAAGCTGAAAAAGCAGAAACTCCCGCTAAAGAAGAAGTAAAAGCAGAGAAAGCTCCTAAAGAAGTAAAGAAGCCTGCTGCTAAAAAGGAAATGGAAGCTCCTGAAGAATTTGACTGGGAAGCCTTTGAAACTAAAGGTTTTGGTGAAGGATATTCTAAGAAGCAAAGAGAAGAAATGGCTTCTGTGTATGAAAATACACTTACTACCATTGAAGAAAAACAAGTTGTAAAAGCAACAATCGTTGGTATCAACGCAAGAGACGTAATATTGAACATCGGCTTTAAGTCTGATGGTTTAGTATCTGCTACTGAATTCAGGGATACTCCTGACTTGAAAGTTGGTGACCAAGTAGAAATTTTTATAGAAGAGCAAGAAAATGCTAACGGTCAGTTAGTACTTTCTAGAAGAAAAGCGAAAATCGTTCAGGCTTGGGATAACATCCAAAGCTCATTTGATAACGACTCAGTTATTGAAGGATTTGTTAAAAGAAGAACTAAAGGTGGTCTTATTGTAGATATCTACGGTGTTGAGGCATTCTTACCAGGTTCTCAAATTGATGTGAAGCCTATCAGAGACTTTGATGTGTTTGTAGGTAAGGCTATGGAAGTTAAAGTTGTTAAAATCAACTACACCAATGATAACGTAGTTGTATCTCACAAAGTGTTGATTGAGAAAGATCTCGAGAAACAAAAAGCTGAAATTCTTAACAACCTTGAAAAAGGTCAAGTACTTGAAGGTACTATCAAAAACATGACCAATTTCGGTGTATTTATCGACCTTGGTGGTGTTGATGGTCTACTTCACATTACTGATATTTCTTGGGGTAGAATCAATCATCCAGAAGAGGTGTTGAAGCTTGATGCTACTGTTAAGATAGTTGTTCTTGACTTTGATGAAGACAAGAAACGTATCTCTCTAGGTATGAAGCAACTTACTGAGCACCCATGGGATTCTCTTGCAAAAGAGCTTGAAGTTGGTTCAAAAGTAAAAGGTAAAATAGTAAACGTAGCTGACTACGGTGCATTCTTAGAATTGCAACCAGGTGTAGAAGGACTTATCCACGTTTCTGAAATGTCATGGTCTCAACACTTAAGAAACCCTCAAGACTTCATCAATATTGGTGATGAGCTAGATGCAGTGGTGTTGACATTAGACAGAGATGATAGAAAAATGTCGTTGGGTATTAAGCAATTGACTGAAGACCCATGGACTAAGCAAAACGTTCTTACTAAGTATGCTGTAAGTACTACACACAAAGGTATCGTAAGAAACCTTACTAACTTCGGCTTGTTCATCGAGTTGGAAGAAGGTATAGATGGACTTGTTCACGTGTCTGACCTTTCTTGGACTAAGAAGATCAAGCACCCTTCAGAATTTGTGAAGGTTGGTGATGAGCTTGATGTAATGGTATTAGAACTTGATGTTGACAACAGAAGATTGGCATTAAGCCATAAGCACTTGGAAGAAAATCCTTGGGATACTTTCGAAGGTGTATTTACTGTTGGTTCTACACACAAATGTTCTATTACTTCAATTACTGAAAAAGGAGCAACTTTAGAATTACCTTACGGAATCGAAGGTTTCTGCGCTGCTAGAAACTTAGAAAAAGAAGATGGTTCTAAAACGAACGTTGGAGAGTCTTTAGAATTCAAAGTATTGGAATTTTCTAAAGATGACAAGCGAATTGTACTTTCTCATAAAGCAATGTATTCTGCTGAGGAGAAGGTAGTTCCTGAAGCACCTAAGAAGAAAGCAAAAACAGCTTCAAAAGCAAAAGATACTGACAAATCAACATTAGGAGATTTATCAGTACTTAGTGCACTTAAAGACAAAATGGAAGGTGATGCTAAAAAGCCCGCAGCTAAAAAGCCTGCAGCGAAAAAAGCAGCCACTGATGATAAGTCTGAAGAGTAATCTATATATAGATTTATAACATATGAGAGGGTGACCAATGGTCACCCTCTTTTTTTATGCCCTCAATACCCAATCACTATTTAATATCAGCTAGTAACTCTAGCTGATTATTGTTAATTTTGCAGTCTTAAATAACTATTACAAAATGTATTACAATTCAATCATAGAAACCATTGGAAATACCCCTTTGGTTAAACTCAACAGCGTTTCAAAAGGAGTAAAAGGTACCATTCTGGTGAAGGTGGAATACTTCAATCCAGGCAACTCCATGAAGGACAGAATGGCTCTTAAAATGATTGAAGATGCTGAAAAAGCAGGTGTTCTGAAACCAGGTGGGACTATCATAGAAGGTACTTCAGGTAACACCGGTATGGGATTGGCCTTAGTAGCAATCGCTAAAGGCTATAAATGCATATTCACGCTTTCCGATAAACAATCTCAGGAGAAGATGGATATCCTTAGAGCCATGGGTGCAGAGGTGATAGTATGCCCCACAAATGTTACTCCTGATGATCCACGTTCATATTACTCAATAGCAAAAAAATTAAACAAAGATATTCCTAATTCATTTTACCCAAACCAGTATGATAACACTTCTAATGCCACAGCGCATTATGAGTCTACGGGCCCAGAAATATGGGAGCAAACAGAAGGTAAAGTAACTCACTTGGCTGCTGGTGTTGGTACTGGGGGATCTATGTGTGGAACGGCTAAATATTTGAAAGAACAAAATGCCAATGTAATTTCAGTAGGTATCGATAGTTACGGATCGGTTTTTAAAAAATTCAAGGAGACTGGCATTTTTGATGAAAATGAGATTTATCCTTATATGACAGAAGGCATTGGTGAAGATATTTTACCTAAGAATGTTGATTTCGATTTGATCGACACTTTCGTAAAGGTAACTGATAAAGATGCAGCTATCATGACTAGGAGACTGGCTAGAGAGGAGGGACTTTTTGTGGGATGGTCTTGTGGATCAGCAGTTGTGGGTGCTTTAGAGTATGCTAAAGAACATTTAAAAGAGGAGGATACCATGGTAATCATATTACCTGATCATGGTACTCGATACCTTGGAAAACTATACAATGATAATTGGATGAAAGACCATGGGTTTTTAGAATCCAGGGATTTCGATTCTGCTAAGGATATTGTAGACAGAAGAAATGGTACAAGTCAGCTGTTTGTGGCGCAACATTCCAACACCGTTGGTGAGACCATTAAGATGCTAACTAAAGAGGGTATTGATCAAATTCCTGTGGTGAAACAAGAGGCATTTGTTGGAAGTGTGAGCACTTCAAGATTATTAGAACAATTGATTGAAGATCCTGAGTTGAAGAGTAAAACGGTGGAGGAAGTAATGGATGGGCCAATTCCATTTGTAGCAATGGACAACACGTTGGATGTGTTATCTTCGATGATTAACAAAAATAACCGGGCAGTATTGGTAAGAGATAGTGCACATCAAGTACATATTATTACACATCACGACATACTTAAAGCAATGAGTAATTAAATTCGAATGCACAGGATTAAAAGAGAAGGGACAATAGGTCCCTTTTTTTATTCTCAATGTTTCAAAAACTTACATTAATCCATGTTCAAGAATCAAATTACTAACTTTGATCTTATGCCAAAATTTGTATTTACAGCTTTAGTATTAGTTACATTTCACTGGTCAATTGCAGACGCTCAAAGGATGCAGTTGGATAGTTTGATCACGGCTCTAGATAACACTGAAGTTGACAGTCAAAGGGTGATTATCCTCAATGAAATTGCTTTTCAAAATATAAACATCAATCCGATAATAGCAAAAGATGATGTTATGATAGCTTATAATGAGGCTAAAGATATCAATTTTGTAAGAGGACAAGCTAGGGCTTTGGTGGTAATGGGCGGAGTGAATTGGGGCTTTGGCAATTATAAAGAAGCACTTTCTCACTATCTGGAAGCTCTAACCCAATTTCAAGAATTGAATGATACAAAAGGTCAATCAGACTGTCTCAATAATATTGGTGAGGTGTATAAGAAGTTAGGGGAGTATACCAGTGCGTTAGAATTTCTACAAAGGGCGCGCAGATTAAAGGAAAATATAGAAGGAATAGGTGGCCCTCTGCTTATTTATAGTAATCTTGGGGAGCTTTATGCCTTAATGGGTCAATTGGAAAAAGCTGAAACCCACTATATGATTGCTCTTGAAGGAGCAAAAAGAAAAAATAATAACAAGGTTATATCTTATGCAAGTGATGGCCTTGGCCTCTTGTTTTTTAAAAAGGGAAAGTATCAAACGGCCATCCAGTATTTTCAAAAAGCCGCCCAAATACGAGAGCTTAATAAAGATATTCGTGGCAGTGCCTACACTTTTACAAATCTCGGAAGAACTTATACTAAATTGGGATTAATAGATAGTGCAACTTATTATTTGGATAAAGGATACCAAAGAGCGAAACAAGCAAGTGCTAATGATGTACGCGCTAATATTTATAGATATAAATCAGTTCTGGATTCCCTAACCGGAGACTATCACAAGTCATATTTAAATTACAGACTATATGCTGAATTAAAAGACAGCCTTTATAATACTGATAAAGCAGCTCAAATATCGAAGCTTCAGACTGACTATGAAATTAATATCCTGCAACGTGAAAATGAGGCCAGACAGCTAGAAGTAAAACAGAAGAACACTGTGATCATTGCTGTAATTATGTTACTAATTCTAACTCTAGCCTTAGCCAATGCTTTCTATAAACAGCGGTTGGCTCAGAAAAAAGTCAATGAGTTGCTGGTACAAAAAAATGGCGAGATTGAAAATAAAAATTTGGAAATTCAGAGCCAATCGATGCAGTTGCAATCCTTGAATTTGAATCTCGAAGATAAAGTCAAAAAAAGGACCAAATTATTACGGGAACAAAACAAAGTTTTAAAGGAATATGCTTTTGTTCATGCGCACGAATTAAGGGCACCTCTTGCTAATATAATGGGTTTGGTAGAATTGTTGCGGCATACTGAACTTCCTAAAAAAGAAACCATAATGGTTCAGCATCTTTACTCTTCATCAACAGAACTCGATCAGGTTATTAAAAAAATAGCAGCCATGTTAGAGGATGAAGGTCAAATCAAATCTCTGGAAACTAAATTATCTAAAGAAACTAAATTAACATAACCCTTCTAAATGGCAGGGGTTCGGCCAGTTCAGGAGGTGGACCAAAGTGACGTCTCGAAAAATCATCAAATTCATCCAGCGTTTCTGTTGATAAAACTGCAGATATTTCTTCAAGTGCTGCTCCACTAACAAGATAGGGCATTTGTGTCAAATTTAATTTATTACCATTACAGTGTGCATAAATTTGATACTCGTTCAATCCCGATTTTCGTTCTCCTTTTATCAAACATTTATCCATCCATGTTTCAGGATTATTAGGATTAGCCTGCATAATTTCCATCCTTTTTAATAGATCCACATTATCCATAAAATACTGCTGGATACTTTGTTGAGAAGCTTTTGACATTGAATTGCGCATTCTTTCCGCACATTGAATACAGATGGCATATTCAAATATTACATCCTGAGCCTCAAAGCCTTCATATTTTTTTATGGCCTTCTCAATAAAATATTCCGTATCGCCATCCAATAAGTACTTGTCACATTCCAAACACCGATCAAATAATGTACCTGTGCTAAATGAATGAAATTCTTTTGGGATATCAATATGGTTGTTATTTTCATCCATTACAGTTGACTCCTCGTTTTTTTAGCCCAAGCGATAAGCAGTTCTTTCTGCTCTCCAGTAAGTCTCGCTTCTTCATGCACCCATGTATAGCTATCAAGAGGCATTTCTCCTTTCTCTACTTCTTCATAAACTTCTTCGAGCTTATGTTTCTTTCTTTTCAGCTCATAAGTACCCCATTCTGAAAAGTTAAGATGTTTCCGCGCATCCTTAATGTGGTCTTTCAGCCACCAAGAAACAGGGGCAATATTAGAGTACCATGGATAGGTTGTTTTATTTGAATGGCAATCGTAACAAGCATTTTTTAGAATTTCAGTAACCTGGGGTGATGCATCATGCATAGCTAGCAAATCATTGGCTGGGTCAGACACAGGAGCAGTTTTATCAATTCTGAAAAATTGAATGATTATAAATATCAGGGCCAAGCCTGCAATGATCTTTGTTGTAAGTTTCATACTATCATTTTTGATTTAGATGGATAAATATAACAAAATTATGTCCTTCTCATAACTCATTTTTTGCGATCACAAAGTTATGAGCTAACTTATGCCTTAACAAAATATTTTTATTTTCTCAATGGACAAGAAACTGAAAGAAGTCAAAAAATTATTGGTAGCCAATAGAGGTGAAATAGCTATTAGAGTGTTTAGAGCTGGCACCGAATTGAAAATCAAAACAGTAGCAGTTTACACTTTTGAAGATCGATATTCACTGCACCGATATAAAGCGGACGAAGCTTATCAAATAGGAGCTGACGATGATCCATTAAAACCTTATCTGGACATTGAAGAAATTATTGCGGTGGCTAAACGCAATGAAGTAGACGCCATTCATCCAGGATACGGATTTCTTTCTGAAAATGTAAACTTCGCCCAAAGGTGTCGTGAAGAAGGGCTGATATTTATTGGCCCTGAGCCCGAGGTGATGGAGAAATTGGGTGATAAAGTGGCCGCCAAGCTAGTTGCTATTGAAGCTAAAGTACCGGTAATTCAGGATAGTAAGAAACGTCTCGAAAATGAATCTATAGCCCTCAAAGAAGCAAATGGAATTGGATATCCTGTTATGTTGAAGGCTGCTGCAGGGGGTGGCGGACGTGGCATGCGTGTTATTAATACTGATGAGGAATTAAAGAAGGGTTTTGAAGAGGCTAGAAAAGAGGCAAAAAATGCTTTTGGTGATGATACCATTTTCATAGAGAAATACATTGATAACCCCAAGCACATTGAAGTGCAGATAATGGGGGATAACTATGGCAATATTGTTCATCTTTTTGAACGGGATTGCTCCGTGCAAAGAAGGTTTCAAAAAGTAGTCGAAATAGCACCTTGTGTTACATTGAGCCAATCGGCAAAAGATAAATTGTATGAGTATGCTCTGGCTATTACCAAAACGGTCAATTATAATAATGTAGGCACCGTTGAGTTTCTTGTCGATAAAGATGAGAACATCTACTTCATCGAAGTAAATCCACGGATTCAGGTTGAACATACCATAACAGAAGAAATTACTGGTATCGACATCGTTAGGTCTCAGATATTAATTGCTAAAGGCTATGATCTAGCCGATCCTAGAATTTTTATTAAAGGGCAAGATGATATAAAATGTAATGGATTTGCCATTCAATGTAGGGTGACTACAGAAAATCCGGTTGAGAATTTTAAGCCAGATTATGGAACCATCATAGCCTATCGAAGTGCAAGTGGTTTCGGTATACGTTTGGATGCAGGTAATTGCTATGCAGGGGTAACTATTTCACCATTTTTCGATTCGTTATTAGTAAAAGTATCTTCAAAGGGGAGGACTCTAAAAGGAGCTACAGAACGGTTAAGCAGGGCACTACATGAGTTTAGGATTAGAGGTGTAGAAACTAATATCGATTTCCTTTTAAATGTAATTAACACTCCTACTTTTTACAGGGGAGAAGCTACAGTTAATTTTATAGCCAACCATCCAGAACTGTTTAATATGCCCCGCAGGTTTAACAGGGGCACAAAATTGTTAAACTACCTTGGAGACATTGCGGTTAATGGCAACACAGATGTTAAGCAAGTAGATCCTTCACGGGTATTGCGAACAGCTAAAATACCTGTGTTTGATAGATTGTCTAAACATCCTGAGGGTACTAAAGACAAGCTAAACCAATTAGGCAGGGAAGGTTTTGTACAATGGTTAAAAAATGAGAAGCCAGTTCAATTTACTGACACTACTTTTCGTGATGCACATCAATCGCTTTTAGCAACTAGAGTGCGAACCATTGATATGATGAAAGTAGCTGAAGGATTTGCTAAAACACATCCAAACATCTTCAGTATGGAGGTTTGGGGTGGAGCCACTTTTGACGTTTGCATGCGATTCTTGCACGAAAATCCATGGGACAGGTTAAAGATGTTCAGATCGGCTATGCCAAATGTGTTGTTACAAATGCTACTTCGCGGCTCAAATGGCGTGGGGTATAAGGCCTATCCTGATAATTTAATCGAACGGTTTATTGTAAAATCATGGGAAACAGGTATTGACATCTTCCGTATTTTCGATTCGCTAAACTGGGTTGAGGCCATGAAAGTAAGTATCAAGGCTGTAAGGGAACGCACTGATGCTCTGGCCGAAGCGTGCATCTGCTATACCGGGGATCTTTATAAAAAGGATACCAAATATGATTTACAGTATTATCTGGACATGGCTCGTCAATTGGAAGATGCAGGTGCGCATATGCTGGCGATCAAAGACATGGCTGGTCTGTTGAAGCCTGCGAGTGCTTCTTTGTTGATTACAGAACTTAAAAAAGTGGTTGATTTGCCCATTCATTTACATACTCATGATACGGCAGGTATTCAGTGTTTGACCTATATGAATGCCATTGAAGCGGGAGTTGATGTTGTTGACGTAGCGTTAAGTTCTATGTCGGGACTTACTTCTCAGCCTAATTTTAATTCAGTTTTGGCAGCATTACAAGGACATGAACGTGAAAATGAATTTGATATTCATTCCTTAAATAAATATTCAAACTATTGGGAATCAGTAAGAGAATGGTATTATCCATTTGAATCTGGCTTGAAAGCAAGTACGGCTGAGGTTTATGATCATGAAATTCCCGGTGGGCAGTATTCTAATCTTAGACCACAAGCTAGGGCACTGGGTTTAGAAGATAAATTTGAAAAAATTAAGGAAAATTACGCAGCTGTCAATATGCTTTTTGGTGATATAATTAAAGTGACACCCTCATCAAAGGTAGTAGGAGACATGGCCCTGTACCTTACGGCTAATGACCTTACTACAGCGGACGTTTTAGAAAAAGGTGCTTCGCTATCATTTCCAGAGTCAGTGGTAAGCTTTTTTAAAGGCGATTTAGGGCAGCCATACAAGGGGTTTCCAAAAGAAGTGTCTAAGATTATTCTGAAGGGAGAAAAACCTTTTACTGATAGGCCTAATGCGCATCTTGAACCGGTAAATTTCACCAAGGAATATGCTGAGTTTCACAAGGAATTTGACTCCTATTGTGACGAGCTGGATTTCCTATCCTACAAGCTTTATCCTAAGGTATTTACCGATTTCTATCATCATTGGCAGCAGTATGGCGAAGTATGGAGGTTGCCAACTGCAGCGTTTTTATATGGCCTTAAAAACAATGAAGAGATATTCGTAGAGATAGGGCGTGGTAAAGCTATTATTATTAAAAAGCTATACAAGTCGCCACCGGATGAAGAAGGAATGTGTAACATTTACTTTGAAATGAATGGACAAGCTCGGGTCATTCAGACCAAGGATCAAAACGTAAAATCTACTAAGGTTGCGCATTTAAAGGCTACTGCTGATAACCATATCGGAGCACCACTGCAAGGTCGTATTGCTGAAATAAAAGTGAAGACAGGTGATAAGGTTAAGGCAAATCAGCCATTATTTGTGATCGAGGCGATGAAGATGGAAACCACCATCAGTGCCACAAAGAATGGTGTTGTGGGTAAAATTCACCTCAATGCTACGGATATGGTAGGCCAAGATGATTTGGTATTGGAAATGGAGTAGATGATCAAATACTGGTGTTGAAAATAACTGCTATTATTAAAACAACAATGTAAATCTAGTTCCAACATTTTGAGTTGATATGACTTGGATGGTGCCTTTGTGCGCTTGCATTATCTGTTTTGAGAGGCTAAGGCCGATTCCTGAGCCTTCTTTTTTTGTCGTATAGAAGGGCACGAAAATATTTTCAAGAGTTTCTTGGCTCATTCCATTACCATTATCTTCTAAAATTAATTGAATTCTGCCATTGACTCTTTTCGACTGAATATGAATTTCAGGATTTGATTGGTTTACTAGGGCTTCTTTTGAGTTTTTTATCAAGTTAATTAACACCTGTTCAATTAACTCAAAATCTAACAATACTTGATGGGGTTCTACTTCGTTTTTAATAGATATGTTTGATTTTTGGAGGTCATTTATTAATAGATTTACTACAGAATCGACAACCTCCTTAATATCAATTTCCTTTAATTTAGGTTGTGGAATTTTTGATAGTTCTCCATAGGCATTGACAAAATTGACTAACCCCTTACTTCGCCTCTCAACTGTTTTAAGACCTATTTGCAAATCATTTAACTCACCTTGATTCAGTAGAGAGAGGTCTTTCAATTCGCCCTTTTCATTTATTATCATAGAATTTACCACCTCGGTAAGAGTGGATATAGGTATTGCTGAGTTCTTGATTTCATGAGTCAATACGCGTATTAATTTTTGCCAAGATTCTAATTCGTTGGCTTCCAATTCCCGGTTGATATTTTGAAAAGAAATCAGTTTATAAAGGCGATCCTCCATTTTAATTTCTTTAGCAATTACAAATAGGTTGAACAATTCATTTCCAATAAACACCTTAATCAGCTCTTTTTCACCACTATTTAGTTTAAGTATTAACTTATACAGATCATCATTTACAATCTGGAGAGCTTTTATGTTTTTGAAAAATGGTTTGTTAAATAGTGTTTTGGCTGCTTCATTAATTAAAGTAACCTCCTCATTATGTTCATAATAACCCATCATAGGTACAGATGAATGTTCGACTATGGTTTGTAGGAAATGATAATTTGATTCTTTGTCGTGTTTAAGCTGTCTGAATTTTTCTATAATGGTATTGTATGCAGTATGTAGTTGGCTATTATTCTTACTTGATTTAGTATTGGAATAAGAATTGGTAAAATCATTTTGCTGGATACTCAAGAGAAAATTCTTCAACTCGTTTTGATGTCTTTCAGTAATCTTAATAAGACTTACAGTAATTAATATTACAGACAGCGTGAGCCAAATCGACAATAGCCAAAAGCTTGTCTCCAAAAGAATGTATAAGGTGAAAATACTTATCAAAATGATGAGTATTATGTGTACTAGTATTTTTAATCTAAATACGGACAATTCTTATTTGTTTAAATGGCAGAGGTTTAAAAAAATCACCTCAATTTATGTTTCTCAATCTTTCTGTAAAGTGTACTTCTACCCATTCCCAACTCCTGTGCGGCTTTACTTAGGTTTCCATTGTGTTTTTGTAAAGCTTTTTCTATGGTGGTCCGCTCAATGTCCATCACATTTAGATTTTCATTAGCAGATTTATTGGTTGTTAATGTCTTAATTAGAAAATCATCAGGACTTAACACGTTATGATTACTCATGATTACGGCTCTTTCTATAGCGTGCTGCAGCTCTCTAACATTTCCAGGCCACTGATAGCCATTAAGTTTTTCCATTGCCTCTTCAGAGATTTCTGTAATATCCTTACCATATTTTTTAGCATAGACTTTTAGAAAGTGAGTGGCCAGTATTTCTATATCACCTTCTCGGTCACGAAGAGGAGGTAGTTCGAGCTCTACAGTGTTAATTCGATAGAGCAAATCCTGTCTAAACTCTTCTTTATCTACCATACTTCCTATATCCTTATTGGTAGCACTGATCAATCTAATATCAACATCCAGGGACTTATTGGAGCCAACCCGCGTTACTTGTCTGTTCTGAAGTACCGACAGTAAACTGGTTTGTTGTTTTGCGCCCACGTTCCCAATCTCATCCAGAAACAGGCTGCCCTCATGCGCTATTTCTATTCTTCCCATTCGATCGTTTTTGGCATCTGTAAAAGCTCCTTTACTATGTCCAAATAACTCAGATTCAAACAGCGTTTCAGAAAGTGACCCCAAATCTACCTTTATAAAATTTTTATCCTTTCTTTTTGAAAGTTGATGGATGGCTCTAGCTACCAGTTCTTTACCCGTACCATTTTCTCCCATGATCAATACATTAGCATCAGTAGCCGCTACTTTCTTAATAGTCTGATATACTTTTTCCATGGTCTTTGATTTTCCAATCAGGGCACCCATTTCTTTTTGAATGTCAGATTCAAGTGTCAACCGAGTATTATCCAGATGATCTATCTGCTTTTTTGATTCTTTAATAGAACGAACATTAATGGCTGTGGTTAATAGCTTTTCCTTTTCCCATGGTTTAACCAAAAAATCAATGGCACCTTCTTTCATGCATTCTACTGCAAGCTGTATATCACCATAGGCGGTGTTCATTATTACATGAATATTGTCATCAAACTCTTTTATCTTTCTAAGCCAGAATAGACCTTCATTGCCTGTTGTTGCCCCTGTCTGAAAATTCATGTCCAGAATGATTAGATCAACATCATTAGCTTTTATGAATGACTCCAGGGTTTTGGGAGAATTTAAAGTATGCACCGATTCAAAATGATTACGCAGTATCATTTTGGCGGTAATCAATACATCTTCATCATCATCTATTACAACTATGTGCCCTTTTTTCATACCTTATGCTGGATTGTGAGTTGGCGCCTGAAAGTACATATTGTATCATTATGACACAAATATATTGTATCATTATGACACAAAATTCAGAAATTGAAAAAATTAATGTTTATAATGTATTGATTACCAAGTAATTAAAACATTGGTACACAATCTGTCTATTAGTTAGTGAAACACAAAAATTACTATAAGTATGATTAAGAATTACTTCAAAATCGCTTTCAGAAATCTTGTAAAAAAGAAGGTACTGAGTTTTATTAATATTTTCGGTTTGGCTCTTGGTATGGCAGCTTGTTTGAGCATATTTTATTATGTCAATTACGAGTTCAGTTATAGCAAATTCTTTACTGATAGCGATCAAATTTACCGCGCATACTTTTTACGCCAAATGGGTGATGGCAGCACGCGGGTTTATATGAATGCTGGAACAGCCTTAAAGCCAAAGTTGGATGAAATACCCGATATAGCGTCTTCTTTCAGACTTATTCCAATTGATTATCAAAACAACTCACTTATTTATGATCATTCGTCAGGCAGAGAAATAGTTGAACAACTAGGTGTTCAATATGCTGATGCAGACGTTCAAAAAACATTAGACTTGAGGATGTTATCTGGTTCCTTCGACAAAATGATTGAACCAATGAAAATGGTATTGTCCAGAAGTGTAGCGGACAAATTTTTCAGCCCTGATGAAGCCATAGGTAAGGTGATAAAATTAAGTGGAAATATTGGAGAAAGGGAGTATGAAGTTGTTGGTGTTATGGACGATTTGCCAACCAATACCCATTTTGAACTTTCAGTATTGTTATCTTACCCTACATTTGAAGTTGTTGAGGGAAAAGAAGCTGTTAGCTGGAATAATATGCAAGCTCAAACTTATATTAAAAGTAAGTACGAAGCAGAGAGAGTTAGTGAAACTTTAAATAATAATGTTACCAGCCTGGAGGTGTTTAACAGTGATGAGAGTGTCTGGAACTTAAAAATTTTACCGTTAATTGATTTGCATCTAACAACAGTAGACGAAGGCGGTATCCTCAATAAATCGGCAGAAACTCTATTATTAGGACTGGCAGTAATTGGGCTATTTATTCTATGTATCGCGTGGATCAACTTTATTAATTTATCTACTGCAAGGGCCATGGAGCGGGCTCGAGAGGTTGGGGTACGCAAGGTATTGGGGTCCTACATTAGTCAGATACGAATTCAATTCCTAATTGAATCGTTTGTTATAAATATTTTAGCGGCAGTATTGGCTCTTACAATCGTTCAGATCGCACTACCACAAATTTTTAATATTAAAGGCCTCATGGACATAGCTGCTTCTGATAAACTCCATTTCTGGTCTCTTTTTATAGGGATTCTAATAGTAGGTTCATTTTTTTCGGGATTATACCCTGCCTTTATACTCTCAAGTATCAAACCAATTACAGTGTTAAAAGGAAAGTTGGCAAATCAAAAAAGTGGCAATTATTTAAGAAAAGGTTTGGTGGTGTTTCAATTTGCGGCCTCGGCTTTTATGATTATAGGTACTTATGGTGTTTATGAGCAGATTACCTATATGAAAAATAAGGAGCTAGGGTTAAATATCAATGATATTTTAATTATTGATTCACCTCCCGGAGATGTTATGAATGGACAGGATTTTTATAAGGCTGTTAATTCTTTCAAAGAAGAAATTATTAAGCTCAACGCTATTAACCATATGACGGCCAGTAGTGATGTGCCAGGTCAGGATACGGGATGGCTGACATCTTTAAAAAAACCAGGTGAACCTGATAAAGAAAGGAAAAGAATTTCATTGTTAGCTTGTGATAAGGATTTTGACAAAACTTATGGTCTTGAACTAGTGGCTGGAAGATTTTATCAAGAAGGAGATGGTACTTTCGATAAAGGTGATTTCGTAATCAATGAAGAGGCTGTGCAATATCTTGGGTTTAGTTCACCAGAAGAGGCAATAGGCAAACAATTGATTGAGGGTAGGATGTTTCCAGAGCTGACTATCATTGGTGTAGTGAAGAATTTCCATCAACAATCGTTAAAGCAGGCTATCAGACCACTGGCACTAGTCAATAGTAGCTGGAGTAATTATTATTCATTAGCCTTAAATATCAATATGGATTTGCCTGCCGATAAGCGAGCTAGCAATTTGAAATCAGATATTAAAGAAGTTGAAAAAATATGGAAACGCTTCTTTCCTGAATTCCCTTTTGATTACACTTTTTTGGATCAGCGATTTAATGCACAATATGAGAGTGATCAGAAATTCGGATTTATCATAACTTTATTTGCTACGTTGTCAATGATAATTGCATGTCTGGGTCTATTGGGCTTAGCCTCATATACAGTGACTCAACGTACCAAAGAAATTGGAATTAGAAAAGTGTTAGGAGCTTCTGTTTTTAAAATTTTTGAGCTCCTCACACTGCAATACTTTTGGCTGATCTTGGTGTCGGGGATAATTGCTTTGCCAGCCGCCTATTATGGCCTTTCCAAATGGCTGACTTCCTATCCCTATCACATCGATCTGGACTGGTGGATATTTGCCCTGCCAATAGTAGTTATTCTATTGGTGGCCATCATTACCATAGCCTCTCAGGTAATTAATGCTACATTGAAAAACCCAGTGGAGAGTTTAAGACACGAATAGTAGCTCTTAACACTCAAAAACAATAACACTCAAAATAACTCAGCCATGATAAAAAATTATTTCAAAATAGCCCTAAGAAGCTTACTGAAGAATCGAATATTCTCCTTTATCAATATCATAGGTTTAGCCATAGGTATTGCAGCTACAGTACTTTTAACTTTCTATGTAAGACATGAGCGTAGTTATGAGAATATTCATAAAAATGCCGCAAACATATTCAGGCTATCATTGAACTTGTACAATGGCAATGAGTTCATTATTAATGACGTTGAAACCTATCAATTACTAGGTCAAGAGTTTAAAGAAAAAATGCCTGAAGTGGTTGATTATGTTCGTATGGCAGGCATGGATACACACGCTATAAAGGCCAATGGTCTTACCTTTTATGAACAAGGGATATACTGCGTTGATCCTTCTATTTTCGATATTTTTTCTTATCCTATTATAGAAGGAGATCCCAAATTAGCTTTCAGCGAGCCTTATAAAGCTACATTCTCCCGAAGCTTGGCAATGAAATATTTTGGTAGGTTAGATATTATTGGTGAGACCTTTTACTTATCCGACACCAAGGAACCTTTAGAAATAGTTGCTGTACTTGATGATGTTCCTCAACAGACACATCTAAAATTCGATATTCTCATTTCTCATGCCACATTGCCATTGTATTGGAAATGGTATAGCCATTATCTCTGGGGAGGAAACAATGAATATACCTACTTGTTGATGGCGCCAGAAACTAACGTATCGGAATTCAATGAAAAATTGAAAACCTATTCGTTAAATAATGAACAAATAAATGATGAAATAATAATTTCTGAGCCAATAAAAGATATTCATCTTTATTCAAATAAGTCATTTGAACCAGAAGTCAATGGCAACGCACAAACGGTTAATTTCATGATGTTGATAGCTGTTTTTATAATAGTTCTTGCATGGATTAACTATGTCAATTTGAGTACCTCAAGGGCAATAAACAGAGCCAAGGAAGTGGGGGTAAGAAAAGTGATAGGTTCATCAAGAAATCAATTGGTCAGACAGTTTATGATCGAATCATTGATGGTAAACATCATAGCATGTGTGCTGGCTTTTACTGCCGTACAAATATCTATTCCTGCTTTTGCTAGCTTAACAGGTCAGGTGTTGCCCCAGGACTTGTTTAGTGATTCATTCATCCTTCTTTTATTTGTTGCCATAATTATAGTCGGAACATTGTTATCAGGTATTTATCCCGCCTTTATCCTTTCATCTTTTAAACCAGCTGAGGTACTAAAAGGAAAATTTGCCAATTCCTCCAGTGGGTATATCCTTAGAAAAGGGCTTGTAGTATTTCAGTTTTTAAGCACAGTGGTTTTAATTGGTGTATCCATAACAGTATATTTTCAAATCCAGCATCTTCAGAATGAGGATTTAGGTGTAAATATCGATAATACCCTCGTGCTAAGGCGACCGCAAGTAGCACTTTCAGATTCACTGTATACCATAGCTTCAAAGTCATTTTCAAACAAATTAAAGAGTTTTAATATTGTAGATAAAGTAGCACATTCTGATGCTTTACCTGGTGCAGAACTTGGTGAACTGAGTACTACCAATTCTTTGCGAAGAGTAGGTGCTGATAAAAATTCCGGTAGCTATAATTATTACATTACTCATTTCAATGAAGATTTTATAGAGGCAATGGGCATTAAATTGATTGCAGGGAGAAATTTTGTAGAAAATGAAAAGGATCGAACTAGGATTATTATCAATAAGAAAGCGTCAGAAACCTTGGGTTTCGAAAACCCCCAGGCAGCAATAGGTCAGCTGATAAGCTATGGCGGTGACGATAAAGAAGAGGTTATTGGCGTTGTGGATAATTATCACCAACGCTCACCAAAAGAAGTTTTTATTCCTATGATTTTTAGATACACACCTTGGGGTGATTTTATTTCCTTGAAATTAGGTACACAAGATTCTAAAATGGCCTTAAATGAAGTAGAAGCCCTATGGAAGGAGTCTTTTCCTGATGCCGCATTTGATTATTACTTTCTTAACGATAAGTATAATTATCAATATCATACAGATTTGGTGTTTTCAGCCGTGGTCGTCCTGTTTACCTTATTATCAATTATTATAGCCGTTCTTGGGTTAGTTGGTTTGTCTACATTCACAATTGCCCAACGTACAAAAGAGATTGGCGTAAGAAAAGTACTAGGAGCATCCATATTGAGTTTGATATCCTTATTGTCTAAAGAGTTTTTGAAACTGGTGATTATTGCTGGTTTATTGGCTATTCCCTTATCCTATTTTCTTGTTGACTTATGGTTAAATAATTACACTACTCGAGTGGAAATCGGATGGTGGCTTTATGTACTTCCGATAGTCGCCATTTTTGTTATTGCCATGATTTCAGTAATTGGTCAAACCTTAAAATCAACAATGGCTAATCCAACAGAAAGTTTGAGAAATGAATAATATCAAATGCTATTTAGTTAAAGGAAGAATAATATAGGCATTATACGGGTACTTGGAAGACCCATTACCAATAATGATAATACTCCTAAGTTTATAATATCTTATTTTAGTGTTTCATAAATAAGAGTATTATAAAATGACAAATATTGAAGAATTTATAGCAGGGATGCCTAAAGCAGAGTTGCATTTACATATTGAAGGCACCTTTGAACCCGAGCTGATGTTCGAAATTGCCAAACGAAATAATAAAGAAATTCCCTATTCCTCTGTTGAGGAATTGAAGGCGGCCTATAGTTTTAATAACCTTCAGGAGTTCCTTGATATTTATTATGCCGGTGCTAATGTGCTTATCGAAGAACAAGATTTCTATGACCTTACTTGGGCATACTTGACGAAAGTACACTCACAAAACTTGGTGCATACGGAAATCTTTTTTGACCCTCAAACTCATACCGATAGAGGTGTGGATTTTGAAACGGTGATCAAGGGAATTCACCGTGCCTTGGAAGACGGCAAAAGTAAATTGGGCATCAGTTATAGACTAATCATGTCGTTTTTACGGCATCTGGATGAGGAATCCGCATTTAAAACACTGGAGCAGGCGATGCCTTACAAAGATTGGATATCTGCCGTAGGCCTAGATTCTTCTGAAATGGGCAATCCGCCATCTAAATTTACCAACGTATTTAGAAAAGCTCGAGAAGTAGGGTTTATAACCGTAGCACATGCTGGGGAGGAAGGCCCAGCAGAGTACATCTGGGAAGCCCTTGACTTGCTCAAAGTAACTCGCATCGACCACGGAAACCATTCACTCGATGACGATGAGTTGGTGGAAAGACTGGCCAAAATAGAAATGCCACTTACTTTGTGTCCACTATCAAATTTAGAGCTGAAAGTAGTTACGGATTTGAAAGATTATCCCTTGGTGGAAATGATGGAAAAGGATTTGTTAGTGACTATCAATTCAGATGATCCGGCTTACTTTGGAGGGTATATGAATGAAAACTATCTAGGAATTGCCAATGCCCTCGATCTCACTAAAGAACAACTTACCGTGTTAGCCAAGAATGCCTTTAAGGCAAGTTGGTTATCAGATAAGGAGAAAGAATCAATGATCAATAAAGTGGAGGAGTATTATAAGAATAATTAAAACGTCACTTCGAAGGAGGTACGACTGAGAAGTTCCCAGATTAATTAGGGGACTTCTCATTGCACTCGAAGTGACGTGCTAATAAGAGGGAGCCTTCTCGCTGCGCCTGTCTGCCGATAGGCAGGCTCGAAGTGATGATATTTATTGCTTTCTTATATAAATGTCTCCATTGTAGTTTTTCATTACTACTTCTGGGCCACCACCATTGATTTTGCCACGCACCCAGTCATCAAGATAAACCTTATAGGTACCTGACTTACTATCCGTTTTTTTGATTGGCTCAGACTTAATGACATCCATTTCAAACCCAGAATAGATTTCACCTTGATTAGTCTTCAAT
Organism: Fulvivirga sp.; assembly: GCA_048268855.1. Classification (GTDB taxonomy): domain Bacteria; phylum Bacteroidota; class Bacteroidia; order Cytophagales; family Cyclobacteriaceae; genus Fulvivirga. Next base: position 207,326 of record JBLWUR010000006.1, on the reverse strand, counting down.
TTTAATTCTGCTTTAAAACTAGTGGGAAAAGTGATATCGACATCTCCATTATAAGTAGTAAAGGACATGGGCGTATTGGGCGTAACTTTTAAAAGTTCTACAGTAATTTCTCCATTATAAGTATCTGCTGACACAGAGCCTGAGATACCTTTAGCTTTGATTTCCCCATTGTAATTTTCTAGTATAACCTCACCAACTATGTTTTCAACATAAATATCTCCACCATTGTAAGTGTCTAAATTCAAATCTATTGTTTTAGGGACTTCAATAGTTAAGTTTAAGCCCTTGTTCCAGGAATCAGAACTTATAGAGGCCCGGTTGTTTTCTTCAGCGGCTACCAAATCAACTGATCCACTAGATATTCTCTGCAAACCATCTTTAGAATCGCTGCCTTTATTTTTATCCTTATGCTTAGATTCCATTGCCTCATATTTAATGAGGATGTCTTTACGATCCGTACCTTTTACTGTGATTGAGCCTCTTTTAACATCAACTCTTAGGCTACCCTTACTGCTAGGATTGGAAAAAGGAATTAACATTTCGCCTTTATCTTGAGCTTTTACTAAGGTTGCGCCTGTAAGTATCAATATCGTTAGACCAAGTATTTTTATATTTTTCATAATTTTTTTATTTATTCTTTGTTCAGTTAATTATCAATTTTCTTTGACATACACATCTCCATTGAAAGTCTCGAAGTCGATATATACACCACCATTGCGTGCCCTCATCATCGATTTTCCATCCAATTTGTAAGCTATGCCTTTACCTTTTTTTGCCTCTTCTATATTTACCTTAGTCGGTAATTGTTCAATGGCTGGGATATTGGTATAAAAGTCTCCATTAAAACTTTTGAAACTCATGTCAGCCGAAATGCCATTTAGATAATTAGCACGGATATCGCCATTGAGACTATAATACCGGCCATCATTTTTTGGATTGCTGCTAAAATTAAGAGTGACATCACCATTAATAGTGTTTGCAAACGTAGCATTGCTCACCTTTTCAAAGGCAATAGCACCATTCACATTCCATGCCTTCACCTCACCGGCAATGTTGGAAACTGATATATCTCCATCATTTACAGTAGAAACCATCAGGTTCGTATTACGAGGCACCTTAACTTTATAGTCCACCTTATAATCAAATTTATAATTACAGTCATTATCATGATTTGACCAATTATACCCCCAAGTTCCCTTTTTACTATTGTGTTTTCGCCAGTTCTCATTGACTGGCCCAAAAGTGCTACAAGGTTGAGTGCTATAGACAATAAGTGTGTCTACTCCGTCTATGACAGCTATTTTGATTAACTGTTTAGCTTCTTCCAGTCCAGCGTCTGTCTTGGCCTTTATATCCCTTTTGGCTTCGACCTCAATAATGTCACCATCATAGCCTTCTACTGTTATAGACCCACTCACATTAGCAATATAAAGTACACTGGTAGGTGATGGGTGCTCAAATCTGAGCTCTTTCTTGAAGGTCTCGGTATGCTGCTGAGCGTTTAGACCATAGCCAGCAGCTACCAAAAGACCGATTGTTGTTAAAGTTTTCATATTATTTTGAGTTGTTTATTGTGTTAAAAAATTAAATCATCGTTTGCATTTTTTCTGTTATTGTTGTTTTTATCTCATTTGGAGTGTCGCCAGACTCCCATAGTTGATTGAATTCCTTTTGGGCCGCTTTTTCGTTCATTGCTACCATAAGTTCTGCAAGGGCTAACTGTACCAAAGGTGACTTTTGATATTGTATAGAAGCGATCAATGCCTTGCGAACTGTTGGCTGGCTGGTATAGTGTGACAAGGCTTCAATGGCTGCCATACGCACATTATTATTATTATCAGTTCTTAAGGTATTGATGAGGGCCATAGCTACTTTTTCACTAGTAGTGCCCATTTCACTTGTAAGGCTTACTGCTCTTAGTCGATCGGTAGTTGACTCTTTCTCAAGCATGGAGAGCATCATGATCTCTTTCATTTCATGCATTTCAGTAGTAAGCGTATCAATTTTGCCCTGAGAAGACCTATTGTAGAATGTGCCAAGAGTTATTCCCAATAATACTAATACAACACTATAGGCCCATTGCCATTGAGATTGTTTCACGGATGCCCACCATACCATTAAAGCAGATGGAGGCACAATAGACTTACTCTTTTCATCATTAAGTAGAGAGTTAAAACGATCATCCATTCGGCTACTTACTTCTGGTGTTGGCAATGATTCTAATTTCATTTGCATTGCCTCTAATGTTTTCAACTGAGAAATATCTACATCGCCAGCAGCTATATACTGTTCAAGTTGTAACTCTTCTTTGGAGGTTAATTTACCTGTATTGAATTTTTCGATTAAAATTTCTATCTCTCCCATTATTCTGCCGTTTCCAGTTGTTCAAATTGTTTTCGTAGTGCCTTCATTGCCCTGAACACTTTTATTTTAATTGTGTTTTCAGCGCAATCATATAGCGCTCCTATTTCTTTGTACTTCATATTTTTCAACTTGCTCAATACAAGTAACTCCCTTTTGTCTTCATCCAATAGGCTAAGGGCCTGCTCCATTGTCGAAAGTTGTGCTTCCTTTTCATTGACCAAATGTCCTTGGTCACTTAGTTGATGATGCTGTTCATTCAATTCCTCAGCATTATTTTTATTTTTTCGATAATGATCAGCATTTACATTTCGAGCTATTTGAAAAACCCATGTTTTAAATTGACCCTCATCTTTAAAGCTGTGCTTGTATTTCAACACTCTCATAAATACCGTCTGTACAAGATCCTCAGCTAGCATTTTGTCACTTTTAATGTGATAGAAATAGCCAAATAATGGCCGTTTGTATCTTTCATACAATAGTCCTAAATGATCCAAATTGCCAACCTTCACTTTTAACATCAAGGCATTGTCACTGATACTCTCCAATAGTTTGCTTTTACAGGGTTTGAAGTGGAAACTTAGATATCTACAGATAGTTACACTTCATTATGAATTATTTTTTACGTTTATAATTTACAAATATTTATTTCAACTTAGAAGCTGGGAATTGACCGAAATAAGGAATGAATAACAACAAGCTAAATTTCAAATCCGAAAAGCTATTTCCTTGGCAATTTCAGTTTGTAGGGATTCTTTCAATACTTGCCGGATTAGTGGTTAGTTTGACTATCCTCTTACTCGCACCAATTTTAATCTTGATTGGGATATTAATTTTAACGGCTTACAGAGGAATAATATTTGATGCATCGAAACGAACCTACAGGGACTATAATGCCTTCTTGGGGATTAAAATTGGCGCTGAATCATATTATCAAACGGTAGAGAAAATATATATCAATGCTAGCAATATGAGTCAAACGATTTATAGTAGGGCAAATAATAAAGCTATTGCCCAGTATGAAGAATATAATGCTTATATAAAGTTTGGAGATGGAACGAAACTTTTTATTTGCAGTAGTAAAAATAAATCAAAGCTGATTAAAAAATTAAAAGGACTTAAAGAATACTTTCAGTTGGAGATTACTGACATCACGACTTAAGAAGTCAAATTTTATTCTTTTCTAAGAGCTCTTCCATCACCTTAAAAACCTTGTCTTTTAGTTCATTGACCTCTGACATGGTATAATTAGAACAGTCTATTTCGTCACCAAACACCACTTTTATTCGGCCTGGTTTTAGGCGCATTTTTCCTGGAGGCATCAAGTTACCAGCATTGATTATTACCATCGGTAGTATTGGCGTTTTAGTCTCAATTGCTATACGGAAGGCACCACTATAAAAAGGTTGCAACGGCTCTTTTGTACGGTTTTGCGTTCCTTCTGGAAAGATAAGTATTGAAATCTGCCCATCTAGAATTTCTTTTAACTTCTTAAGGCTGGCCTGCCTGCTCTCAGTACTGGAGCGGTCAACCACTACTGTAACAACTCTTATAATGAGTCCAAAAACGGGAATCTTCTTAAGTTCCTTTTTAGCCAGTGGCCTGAATTGGGTAGGGATTCCTAACGCAATACCTGGTGCATCCAAAAAGGAAGTATGATTGCAGGTATAAATATAGGAACGCCCCTTCTGTATTTTTTCCCTACCTTCAATTTTGTAATAGATAAAATTGAGCTGACTAAAAATCCAAGACCAAATTTTAAGCCCATAAAAAGTAAGCATACCAATTCTGCTACTGATCAGCAATGGCAGAATAATAAGTGGTAATAGGATGACCATGAACACCGAAAACACGGTTATCACCCAGAAAAGATAAATTTTTAATATAATCCTTTGTATCAACTTCATAGAATCGACCAAATTACAAAATGATGCTTAAATATGATTGCTCAAAGTAGTTTTTAAGTACGTATTCTATTTCATATATTGTTTTTGAAAATCAATTCCTATGAGACTTGCCATTACATTATTGATATTATGTCTGTCCTTTAATTTTAGTCAGGCACAATTTGGGAAATTATTGAAAGAGAAAGCCAAAAGCTTGGCTTCGGAAGAAAACCTTAAAAAACTCAAAGAAGCTACTTCTGACAAATTATCAGAAGCACGTGCTGAGCTTGATTCTACTAATTTTAATTTTGCCATATCAGTTAATGACAATTCCGATGTTCTGGATACGGAATCAGGCAAAGATAAAGCCCTAAAATTTATTACCAATGTAGAAAGCCAAGCTGATGCCACTGATGATGAAAAGGCACGAGGTATGCTTGATGCTGGGGAATTGGCATATGCTAAAGGGTATTATAAACGAGCAGAAGAACTACTCACAAGTGCCAAGAATCTTTATGAGACCAATAAATCTGATAATGTAAATTACTATAAAACGATTTCTAACCTGGGGTTACTCTACAGTACCATGGGACGTTATGTAAAAGCAGAGGAATTTACCCTCCAAGCACTTGATAAAAGAAAAGAAAAGTTAGGAGAGCGAAGTCTGGGTTATGGATCCTCACTTAATAATTTGGCCGTGTTGCAAAAAGAAACTGGAAAGTACAACGAGGCAGAGAAAAATGCTCAAGAAGCAGTTAATGTACTTAAGATAGCTACAGGAGAAAATAGTATGCCCTCAGCCATTGCACTTAATAATGAAGCCATGGTTTTTGAAGCTGTGGGACGCTATGAACAAGCACTAGACCTTTTAAACAAAGCCATTGCTATTTCAAGCGAGTTGCAAAGTGAGAAGTCGGGTAATCATCAAAAATTCCTAACTAATCGCGCAATGATATACCAGTCTATGGGAAAATATGAGGAAGCAGAAACGGAATTTAATGACTTAATAAAACTTAAGGAAAGAAGATTTGGCAAAAGTAGTCCCGATTATGCCCACATGTTGAACAATCTCGCGTCATTATATATGCAAATGGGAAAATATGATAAGGTGGAAGATCTACTTATCAAAGCACGTGATATTTATGAGAAAAAGTTTACTAAGGAGCATCGATTGTATGCATCTTCAATCAGCGATTTGGGCAATTTTTATCGGTTTTCTAATAGGCTTGAGGAGGCCAAACCATTACTAGAAGAGGCTAAAGAGATTAATGAAAAGGTATTGGGTGAAGACCATCCCAATTTTGTTCAAAGTAAGGAAGACCTGGCCATTTTGTATTGGAAGATGCGCGATCTAGCAGAGGCGAAGGCCCTTTATCAAAGTGCCCTTGAACAAACCCTCACTTTTATCAATAATTATTTTCCGCCCATGAGTGAATCGGAAAAAACCAAATATTGGGAAACATTGCGCCCACGGTTTGAGCGATACTATTCTTTTGTATTCAATTCAGAATCTGTCGATCCTGAATTGCTTGGCGAAGCCTATGATTATTACATAGCCACCAAAGGGTTGTTGCTTAGTTCTACCAATAAAATCAAACAGAAAATATTGGGCAGTAATGATCAGCAACTTGTATCTGAATATCGGGTGTGGCTGGATCAGAAGGAAACATTGGCTAAATATTACGCCTATTCAAAGGACGAACTACTTGAGCAAAAAATAAATCGGGATTCGTTAGAGCAAGCTACCAATCAAACTGAAAAGAGTCTTTCACAAAGATCCGATTTGTTTACAACAAGTTATAAGTTAAAACAAAGTAGCTATAAGGATATTTTACCCAAGCTTTTAAGTACTCAGGCCGTTGTAGAAATTATCAGATATCGCACATTTGATCAGTCTTTCAGTGATGAAATAAATTATGCCTGTCTTGTATTAACCAAAGGGGTGTCAACACCAAAACTTGCCTTGTTGAAAAATGGTGAGCAATTGGAAGGCAGATATTTTAAATACTATAACAATGCCATTCATCAGAAAATAAAAGATGAATATTCCTATGAGCAATACTGGGCAAATATTGCTCCTTATCTGGAAGGCAAGAAAGAGGTCTATCTTTCTTCTGACGGCATTTACAATCAAATAAATGTTAATACCCTTGATAATAAAGGTCGTTTTGTTATTGATGATTACGAAATAATAAATGTGGGTAATTCAAAATTTATTGGGCAAAAAAATGCCACTGCAACTTTAAAAACGGCTTATTTGGTTGGTAACCCAACTTTTGGAGGAACGGGTATCGATGCATTACCTGGCACTAAAAATGAATTGGCAACCGTGTCAAAAATGATGAGTGCTTATGGATATAAAGTGTCTCAATTTACTACCTCTCAGGCCACTGAAGAGAACCTTAAAAAGGTCAACAATCCAGCAATTTTACATATTGCAACACATGGATACTTTCTTGAGGATGTTCAAGGATCATCTAACCGAGTATTTGGTGTAAATGTTGAAAGTGCTAAAAATAACCCACTCCTTCGGTCAGGATTGTTATTAGCAAATGCCGGAGTGGCGTTAGATCAGCAGCACTCAGCCTCTCTTAATAGTTCCGATAACGGAATTCTGACTGCCTATGAAGCGATCAATTTAAGTCTTGACAAAACCCAATTGGTGGTTTTGAGTGCATGTGAGACTGCAGTTGGTGATGTCAAAGCAGGAGAAGGTGTTTATGGTTTACAACGTGCTTTTATGGGGGCTGGAGCCCAATCACTTCTGATGAGCTTATGGAAAGTAAGTGACGAAGCTACTCAAGAGCTGATGACCAAATTTTATAGTAATTGGCTAAAAATGGGAGACAGACAAAAGGCTTTTCGACTAGCAGAGCTTTCACTAAAAGCAAAATACCCTCAACCTTATTATTGGGGAGCGTTTGTTATGCTGGATAATTAATTTACTTGTCCTTGATCTCCAACATTGAGTTGAAGTCTACTAGACATTGTTGAATAACCACTGTTAATTCATATTCAGAGGCTCGTTTGATAAATGAATCTTCCAACTTACAGAAATTCATAAAGTCTTCTACTTTGTCCTCCGGCAGATTAGTAAGTTCAATCACTACTGATTCATTGTACTTAGATCTGATGAATTTCTGAGTATCATATTCACCTTCATACTGTTCAAGTCTACGCTTTTCTTTGGCCTCTTTACTTACTTTGTCATATACAAAGCCAATGGGGTTCCACACAGGTGAGGCTTTGACCTCTTTTCTTGGGCCATAATAAAATCCGGGTAAATGGATTTCCTTTTTATTGGTTTCAATGGGTACTTCGGCCGCTATCAATGCTCTTTTCAACGCATATTCATCTTTAAAAGCAAACACTTTTACCGTTTCCAGTTCTAATGTAGAGTGTCTTAATTCAATAGTGACAATTAATTTGTCAGACTTTAAATCATCTTTTAGCGTAAATAGATATTTTTCAAACCCAATGGCAGAAAAAAGTAAGGTGTCTTTTTTATGCATTTTTATCCAAAAACGACCCTCAGTATTACTAACCACACCTTTTTTCATGGCACTGTTAATAATGTGGACATAAGGGACAGTTTCTGACGACTCAGGGTCAACTATCTGACCAACAATTTCTATTTCTTTTTCCTGTGCGAGGGTATGGAGTGCAGGAAGAAGTAGTAAAACAAGAAGGATGTATTTCATAGAATATATCTGAGTATGGGTAAAGATACGAAACTTGGCAATAAAGGATACATATGAATTTAGTGAATTAGGTATCATGATAACCATAAGTAATTGTGCTAGTTGAACTTAACAATTGGATTTTTATATCTTTACCAATCAAAACCTAAACTTATGAAGTACACCTTTCTCATTGCACTTATAGTTATTGTGGTTAATCTCCATGCTCAGGAGTATAGTGGAAGATATGAATTGGTAAACTTAGGTAGGGATGTCAATACTGCTTATCATGAGGGTGCTCCGGTAGTTTCTGCTGACGGTAAAACCCTATACTTTTTTGTTCACAATCATCCGGATAATACATTTGGCAAGGAGGGGAGCCAGGATATATGGTATTCAAAACTTGGTGAAAATGGGAAGTGGGGAAAAGCAGAACATCTTGGTAAACCATTGAACGACCGTAAGGCCAATCAAGTGTTTACGGTAATGCCAGACAATAAAACTTTATTTATTAGAGGTGGAAATTCAAAAAATGGGGATGGATTTTCATTTACACATAAAGAAGGTGCTTCTTGGAGCAACCCTGAAGAAATTGATATTGAAGATTTTAAGAAAATGAATCAGGGTAAATTTTATGGCGCTTCTGTCTCTTCAGATGCGAAATTCATGATCTTATATTTCAGTGAAAAGGAAAACGGGACGTTTAGTGATTTATATGTAAGCAAACATATAGATGGTAAGAAATGGGGCCCTCCAATTAAGCTTGGGAGTAATATTAATACAAGCAGGGATGAGTTTGCTCCATTCATGGCCCCTGATGATAAAACGATGTATTACTCAAGCAACAGGAAGGATATGGGCATCGGTGGATCTGATATATACAAAGTAGTACGTCTAGATGATACTTGGCTTAATTGGTCCGATCCTGAAAATGTTGGTCGTCCGTTGAATACCCGAGCGTTTGATGCTTATATGTCTATCGATTCGCATGATAATGTTTTTACTACACAATCGGGAAATACAATTGATGGAGGTAATCTCGATATATTTTGGCTTCAGTTAAAGGACATTAATATTAAACTAAAAGGCCTTGTGCTTGACGAAAAGTCACGTCAAGGAGTGACAGCTTCGTTGTCAATAAGTTTTAATCAAAAAATAATTGACACCCTAATGACGCAGAGTGAAGGTGTTTATAACACGCTCGTTAATGACGGCAAAGGGCATTATACGATTCGAGTTGCTGCTGATGGCTATCATCCTGGTCAGGAAGAATTTTCGCTTGGAGAGGTGACCCATGATACTACAATTATTAAAGACATCTACCTGAACCCAATCAAGAAAAAAGTAATGCTATCAGGTATAGTTTATAATGCAAAGACAAATGAGCCAATTATTGCTGATTTAACTATTAGCTCATTGGCAAACAACATAAGCCTTTCAAAAAAATCCTCTGATGTTGGATACTATGCTACTGAACTAATAAAAAAAGGGTTGTATCAAATAGGAGCTTCATCTGAGGGTTTCCTAAACCAAACGGACAGCATTGATTTTTTTGATGAAGAGCAGCTTTCCTATGTTAAAGATATTTATCTAAGTCCAATCGAAATTGGAACAACTGTTCGACTTAAAAATATCTTTTTTGATTTTGACAAAACTACTTTAAAACCAGAATCTTATGTGGAACTAGATAAGGTAGTTAAGTTTTTGAATAACAATGCTTCATTGGAAATTGAAATAGCCGGCCATACCGATAGTAAAGGGGCTGACGACTACAATCAAAATCTTTCGCAAGGTAGGGCACAGGCAGTAGTCGATTATCTTATTGGGCAAGGAATTGAAGATTACAGGTTGGTTGCTCATGGATATGGCGAAACAGTACCTTTGGAATCTAACGATACAGATGAAGGCCGTGCATTTAATAGAAGGGTTGAATTTACTGTACTTAAAAAGTAGGGGCTATTCAATAATTATATTATAAACCGAAAAAAGAGGTTTAATTTTTTTAGCTGTTTGTCTATTGAAAAAGGTGAGTTTACCTACTTTTTGAGTGTTGGAACAGCAACGACTATCACTGCTAAATGTGAAATTAACAGCCACAGTATCAATTAGTTGATTGTTATAAGTGAATAGCAAGGTATCCGCACGATCTGAATTAAATAGCTCTGATAAATCTGTGGAATAGAGGGTATCTTCATCAACGACTATTCTTTCCGTTGGGTAGGAGACTCCTGTCAAATCAACCACATTTACTTGAGAGGCGTCTTTTAAAATCTCATTACGTAACGAATCCACAAAAATATATTTGGTAGTTAAATCATCTTGACACTCCTCACAGGTAGAGCAACAAATACACATAAAAGCCAGAAAAAATAGAACAGCCGCATTTAAAAATGTTTTCGACATCTAAGAGTTTAATAATGAAGAGTTTATCATTTGGTGAACGAATTTAGTGAAAGTATTTAATTATTTAAATTAAATATAAATTAAAAAGGACTCAGAAGTTGAGCCCTTTTTAATTTAAAAAAAGTTTTAATCTATTTTACAATGGCAATTCTTAGTGTGCCAAGGATCTTGTTAGATTGGCGCACCTGCAAAATGTAAGTACCTGATTCATAAATTGATACGGGTATTGATAATTTATTACTGTCATTAATGGCCTTCGAGTCGAATTGTTGATAGTAAACTTGCTCGCCTTTTACCGATACCACATTCACCTCGACCATTCCGCTTAGGTTGATGTCCTTATTGAATTCAATATTGATATTTTCAACTGCTGGATTCGGGTAGACAGATACATTGCGTACTAGCTCGTTGAGTAAGCCAGTAGTAGATAGTATGGTTACTGAAATTTTACCCTGATCTACCAAAGCAGCCAGATTATAGGCATTATTCTTATTTTGCTCAATAGTAATGTCTACATTGGTTAATGTGTCCATTGGATATCCTGGATATTGAATATTTATTCGGTAATCTCCGGGAGGAAGACCAGCAAACGAAAACTCTCCATTGTCATTAGTGGCTACATAAGAAACCAAGTCATAAACGATACCTTCTTTACGGCTTGTTCTACGACCTCTTCTCATAGATACACCTGCACCACGAACCCTTTCCCGAGCCTCAATTCTGCCACCTGAGTTTCCCTGATCCAGTTCTTCATCAATAACACCTGCTACCATACCTACACCAGTTTCTTCTTTAGGTTTTTCTAGTAGTTTGATATTGAATGATGGATTTGTGGTGTCGATGAATAGGGTATCTGCTTCCTCCCACAAATCTATTCGTTCATAATAAGTAGGGAGTTGTGTGGGGAAAGCACCTGCATTGGGTTTACCTAAAGCAAGGTAATCACCTATTACTATATTACTAAATGCAAATGCTCCTGCACTATTTAGTGTTGTTCTCAGGGTGTCAAATGCAGCGCCTTCCTGGTTGATTTCGAATAGAAACACTTCCCCATTATTCACCGGTTGATTTCCCGAAGTAGTGATTAACCCTGAGGCATTGGTTGTTTCGGCAACAAAAGATAAATTTTGGGGTACACTTTTTATCCCTGTAGCATCTTTAGCCCAGATCATCAAATTGTAAGTCTCATTAGGTGTTACACTTCCTAATTTTGGTCTGAACAATACTTGAATAGGATTACCAGTAACTAATCTCTTAACTGTTCCTGTAGACACCACATTGCCACCTTGTCCTAATTTATAGTTTAGAAAATTGATGTTTTGACCGTTCTCATTTTTGGCCTGAACATTAAGTCTGATTCGCCCTGTATTGGTTAGGTCAAAAACATGCGGAATGGGTGGTATGCCTGATAAAACATATGGATCTGATCCTGAAAAAGCCCCTGCGTCTACATTGGTAGTGGAAATGAAATCATTATCAACTAATAAGGCATTATCTGCAAAACTGGCCCCAGCATAGCCTATCGTTCCATTATTGGTATTGAGTGTACCTTGGTAATCATTGATAATATTATTGGTTAGAACAGCAGCTTCAATACTATCAGTAAATACATTAATCGTATTTCTAGTGAAGTTTACATTCACCATTTCATTGCGAGCGGCAGTTGCTTTCGCGAAAATAGTAGTAGCCAAATCGATAATATTATTATTGACAAAAATATCCTGATAAGACCTGCTGGTTCCAATTGCTGGGGTAGATGCAAACGAGAATAAGTTGATGAAATTTTTATCTATTAGAATATTTTGACAGTCATCGTTTAAACTTAGGTCTTGTATCCGATTACCTGTAATATGTACGTTACGGAGTGTGTCATTTATTGCTGATGATTGATTATTCAATATGAGTTGTGAAATATCTAAACCATAAATCTGAGAACCGCTTGCGCCTATTTTAAAACCGATGCCACCAATTTGAGCGGTAAGTGCTGAGGCCTGAGTTTCTGGATTGTCAGCCAGGAAATATCCCGGACCAAAAATATACCTAGGTTTTTCAAATGAACTAAAACCTATATTATAAGGTGTTGCCGAGCCTGCCACATAAAGGGTATCTCCATCCTTAGTTCCATAAGTAGCGGCATAAAAAGATTTGAAATCAGCTAACGATTCTGGCGAGTTATCGACTGTCCAGCTTCTTGGAGCTCCATTAAATGCCAAATTATAAAATTTGGATTGAATAGTGAGATCGGGAGCTAAAGGATTTGTAATCAAACAATAGTATCCTCCTAAATCACTGATTTTTGCACTAGAGATGTTGAAATCAGCCGTGGTCACACCTGAACTTATTTGATTTTTGATCCAATCATAAACGTTTCCACTATCTGTATACTCATGAACGAAATCCATGGAGCCATTAGGATCAACGGTTAAGTATACATTGGGCATTTGCCTTTGTGGATTGTAGAGGAACAAGTCAGCCGGTACTCCAATGTTTGGGATAATATCCTTAAACCCTAGATTATTATTTGAAATCTCTAATTGACTAAGTGAAGAGAGACTCGATAAATCAGGAAACGAAGTAAACTGATTATTACTTATAGAAATATATGCTAGAGAGGTGGCATTTGTAATTTCTGGTGGGAAATCACCTGTGAAATAATTACTCCATAAGTATAGTGATGTTAGGTTAACCAAATTACCAAGTCTGGAATCCAATGTGCCGGTCATATGCTGCCCACCAAGATCTAAGTTGAATAAATTCGTTAGACTATAAATATCTTCAGGGAAAGGAATTTCTGTAGCCTTCGTATTCCAAAGTGTAATATTAGTAAGCTGGGTCAAGGTTTCTAAATTGTCTGGGAAATTAGGATTTAGATCCAGATTGTTAGAGAAAATGATTTCTTCCATTGCCGGAATTTGCCAGAGTTCATTTGGGATATCACCTTGTAATTGACAGGTTTCCATGTTAATGAATCTTAATAAACTAAGGTTACCTATTTCCAATGGAATGATATCATTAATTGGGTTTTGTGATAAATCCAAATTGGTTAGATTGGATAGATTGCCTATTTGAGTCGGGATAGGTCCGTTAAGAAGATTGCCACTAATATTTAAAACTTCTAAAGAGGTAAGGTTATCAATTGTGGAGGGTAATGTACCTGTAAGGCTCATTCTATCGTCTTCATCATCCCATAAATTGATAAATTGGAGAGAAGTAGCATTAAATAATTCAGAGGGTAAATTTCCGGAAAAATTATTTCCACCAAGGTCTAATGTGTTAAGACTGCTCATTAAACCAATACTAGGAGATATAGTACCTTGAATACTATTGCCACAGCATAACTGAATATTTACTAAAGTGGTAATATCCCAAAAATTATCAGGCAATACACCACTTATGTTATTGTTATCCATTACGATAACCTGAAGAGCAGTTAGGCTACCAATTGACGCTTGTAATTCCCCGTTTAAATTATTGCCAGATAGGTAAATTTCAGTTACTCTTCCACCATTTACGGTTATGCCGTTCCAGGTAGAAACATCGCCCACAAGCCAATTGGTGTTATTATTCCAGTTGGGTCCATCTGTTCGTTCATATAATTCTACTAAAGCCAATGAATCACTTTCTAGGGTACTGCCATCTAATAGATAATATGGTTTGGAATTGACAGTACAACCACCCGAGTTGGTAACTTCTAAATGATAAGCTGCGTTTGTATTGGCCGTATATGTAGATAGTGTCTGGCCACCTATTAGAGCACCGTTTTGAAACCACTGATATGTGTAACCTATACCAGGATCATAGGCTGTTAGCAATTCAGTTGGATCCAAAACCCCATCTTCAAGAGTTACATAATTGATCGGGCGAGGTCTCTCTGATATAAATTTTGCAATGTTTATATTTTTTCCATCTCCAAAAATTAGGTCAGCCATAATCAAATTGTCAGTGGCATTATCATACACGGCACTATATCCAAAAGTGGCCTCTTGTGAAAAGCTATTTGCGGGGTTTACATCAATTGACCCATCTGTAGCAATACCCACAATCCAATGTCCGCTCATAGGAGGTAGTGATAGTAAATTGTTAGCATAATAGACCTGATCGGTAGCTAATTGCATTCCAATATAAACTGCATCTGTATTCAACGCATAATTGATAGTAGTACCAAACTCATCAGCTGTACTTACTCCTCCGATCTGATTCGCCCAGAGAAAACCACCGTTTTCATTATAGCTTCCAACCAAAATGTCTGTACCTCCTTCACTCGTTATTGTATTCCCAGAAAGTGTAATGCTGTCGTTAAAGTTTCCAGTAAAATAAAGATTTCCCGTAGCATCATTCGTGATATCATAGATGTTATTAAACCCATTTGTAGTGCCATTGTTCATACCTACCAGCCATCTTGTGCTTCCATTGCCTACATTTAACTGTGCTAAGTAGGGGTTGATTATGGTATTGTTATCTGCAACAAAGGATGATGCCCCAAAACTAACTGTACCTGTAAAATGACCTCCAATAGTGATGTAATCTGTTGACACATCTATATTTAGCGTCCATGCTCTGCCTCTACCATTACTACCTGTTGACTGAATAGCCCAAAGGTCACTACCATTAGGATCTAGCGCCATTACAAAACTTTCAGAATTCCCACCAGTGGTTGTTAAAACTGTCCCATTTATATCTAAGGAATTAGCGAAAGCACCAGCTATTATATAATTACCAGAGCTGGAAGCTTGTCCGTCATAGGGCATTACTTGAGCACCAAACGGGAGATTACTTTGTGCTACGGGTGTTGCATAACTTTTACTCCAAGCACCCACACCGGTTGCAACGTTATAAGCCTCAAAACGTAAAAATTGGTCCGTTCCTAAACCTTGGGCCTCTGTGAAACCAGCAACAACTGTGGTTCCATTAGTCATTAATGTTGGATTGGTAGCAAATATTCCTTGATTGCTTATCTGTTGGGCCCATAAAAAACTGCCTGAAATGTCATGAGCTGCTATAATTAAACCGTAGCCGCCATTATCTGGAAGCTGAGTAAATGAGGATCCATTCATACTCACCGTTCCTTGAAATGTACTTAAACTAAAAACAGTTGTACTGTTCTGAACGACCTTCCAAACCTCAATATTTTCATCTTCCAAGATATAAACATCACTTGGGCACGGCTGAGAGTATGAAACACTAATTGAAATGATTAAAATAACGAAGAGAGAATAGAATAATTTCATGAGTTGAGATTGATTAAAACTTTGAATATAATGGAAGTTGTTCCTATATCCAAATACATCAATTTAAGTAAGTATTATTTTATACAAATGGCAAAAAATAGGTTTAACTAAACTGATCATGCTTTATTAACAAAGTAATTTACTTCCATTCAGAGACGCACACAGAAATAGATTTCCTTAAGAATATCACAGAGACAATTTTTAATTAGATGTTATAAAAGTCTACCCTATAGATATTTGAATTATATATCTGATTATCAGCATTTTAATTATTATGCATTACAAAAATATTTCATAGTCAATGCTAATTGATTTTAAGTCCGACCTAGCAATTGAATGGCGCTACCTATTTTGGACATTATTCACAAATACGAATTCTAGAATTGATGAAAAGATTAAAAGATAAGATTACAATAATTACTGGTGGAGCAAGAGGTATAGGCTTTAGTACAGCTGAAAAATTTCTTAAAGAAGGAGCTAAAGTTATAATATGGGATATTAGTGAATCAAGTGGTCAAAGTGCAATTGCAAAATTGAAAAATGATGATGCCATTTTTTTTCAGGTAGATACTACAAGTTCTGAATCTGTTAATAGAGCCATTAATGCTGTTATGGAAAAATATGGAAGGGTAGATGTTTTGATTAACAATGCTGGTATAACTAGAGATGCCACTATAAAGAAAATGACGCTTACCGACTGGCAGCAAGTGATAGACGTCAACCTTACCGGAGTTTTTAACTGTACCCAAGCAGTTGTACAACATATGATCGAACAGAAAAGTGGAGCTATTATTAATGCCTCATCGGTGGTAGGTCTCTATGGAAATTTTGGTCAGGCAAATTATGCTGCCACCAAAGCTGGACTAATTGGAATGACTAAAACGTTGGCCAAGGAGTTAGGTAAACATAATATTACAGTCAATGCAGTTGCACCTGGATTTATTGCAACAGAAATGATTCAGTCCATTCCCGAAAAGGTTATTGATATGATGATATCCAAAACACCATTGGCTCGACTAGGCCAACCAGAAGATATTGCCAACGCTTATGTCTTCTTATCTTCTGATGAAGCTAGTTTTATAAGCGGGGCAGTTTTAAGCGTTGATGGCGCAGTTTCTATATAATCTCACTTAAATTAAACTTATGCGCAAAGCAATTATTAAATCAACAGGGGTATACGTTCCTGAGCGAATAGTGCCTAACAGTTATTTTAATGATATACTGAAAGAAGATGTTGATACCTGGTTGAGGGAAAGAGTGAATATATATGAAAGAAGATGGTGTGCTGACGATGAATCTGTGATTGACTTATGCGAAAAAGCAAGTTTACAGGCTATGCAAAGAGCAAAGATTCAGCCGGAAGATATTGATTTAATCATTGTAGCTACTGATACTCCTGAATACATTTCCCCATCAACAGCTGCTGTATTACAGTATAAACTTAATGCACAAAATGCAGGCACATTTGATTTAAATACTGCTTGTGCGGGATTCGTTACAGCCTTGGATGTGGCTGCTAAGTACATAATGGTGGACGATAAGTATAATAACATTCTTATAGTAGGTGGTTATGCCATGAGTAAACATTTGAATTTAACAGATAAGAAGACCGTAACTTTATTCGCTGATGGAGCTGGAGCGGTTATTTTGACTGGTGAGAATGATACGGATAGGGGATTTATCGGAAGCGAGCTAAAAACCAGAGGTGAATACAATGGGTGGATGGGGATCTATAGTGGAGGTACAAATAGCCCAGTTGACGCGGATGTGCTTTTACGAAATGACCATAAGCTCAAGTTTGTACATCGCTTT
Source organism: Fulvivirga sp. (assembly GCA_048268855.1). Lineage (GTDB taxonomy): Bacteria > Bacteroidota > Bacteroidia > Cytophagales > Cyclobacteriaceae > Fulvivirga. The sequence goes on along the minus strand of JBLWUR010000006.1, from coordinate 189,956 downwards.
CCTCGTGAACTCAATCCAGAGATGTGGACGGAAATGACACTTAAAATGTGCAAAAGATTTAATCTTAGTCCTCAGGAAATTGATCAATATCTGGTAACACAACTAAATATTAATTCCATCCATGAAACTATGGACAGATTAGGGGTTAGTCATGATAAAGCTCATAAAATAATGAAGTATTATGGTTATACCGGCTCTGCTTGTATTCCAATGGCTTTAGATGATGCGATTGAAAAAGGGAAAATTAAGAGAGGCGATTTATTGTTTTTTATAGGGTCAGGTGGTGGACTAGCTTTTGCTTGTGCTGCATTAAGATATTGATTATGAATGATATAGCATCAAATGAACAAATAATTGCTACCTGGGTTCTTATTCTAATATACATTTCAGTAGTACTCTACTTTGTTATAAGAGGGGCCCGCAAAACACAAAACCTGGATGATTATGCACTGGGAACAATTGGATTTTCTCCCATAGCAGTTGGTCTGGCATTAGCTGCCTCGGTGACAAGTGCAGCAACGTTCATTATTAACCCAGGATTTATTGCATTGTATGGTATAAGTGGAGTAATCTCATTTGGGATAGTAATGCCAATTGCCATATATATATCACTGATTGTAATGACAAAAGGGTTTAGGAAATATGGTGAAACCGCCAAGGCATTAACAATGGCTCAATGGATTGGTAAAATGTATGACAGTAAAAGCTTTGCCATTTATTTCGGCTTCCTGTCATTATTATTGATCACCTTTATTGTTCTGATTTGTGTGGGTGTTACACAAGTACTGTCAAAAGCACTAAATGCCGAAGCGGTATGGGTACTAGCCGCTGTCATAATTTTTGTATTTGGTTATATGATGTTTGGAGGAGCTAATTCCATGGTATATACCAATGCCATACAGGCTTCGATTATGCTATTAGTGGCGTTAATTCTACTTTATTCTGGAGCTGAGTACTTTGATAATGGCATTGATGGTTTTTTAAAACAATTAGCTGCCGTTGATGAATCACTTGTTCAAACGACCAATCCATCCAGTTTCCTATTTAGAGATTATTTTGAAATCATCTTCTGTCAATTTGTGATTGGTATCGCTATTGTTTGCCAACCACATATAATTACGAAAAGCCTTTTGTTAAAAAGTAATAAAGACGTTAACAAATATCTTACAGTAGGTATAATAGCACTAAGTGTGTTTTTCTCAGTGGTATTTGTAGGATTATATATAAGGCTCTATTTCCCTGATCTGACAATAAACGGCAATAAAATGCCTATGGACAGCCTTGTTTCATATTATGTTGTAAGTAAGTTTTCTGTTTACACTGGTTTACTGGTTATCCTTGGTTTGATCTCAGCAGGACTTTCAACTTTAGAAGGACTAATACAAACATTAAGTACCACTATAACTTCAGATTTAATGGATCCAATTATTGGTAAGAAAATAGGTTTTGACAATCCAATGAAAAAGGTGTTTTTTAATAAGATGGTAATAATTTTACTTGGTGTGGTAAGCTTTATTTTATCTTATCAGCAACTATTAAGCCCAAAACTAAGTGTAGGGATATTTGCTCAGAATGGTGTATATGCCTATTTTTCTGCGGCTTTTATCCCAGTACTTTTTGGTACCTTTTTTAAAAATGTTTCTTTAAAATCAGTGTTTGCAGCATCAATAACGGCTATTGTTGTGCATTTTACTGTTTATTATGGTCATATTACTCCCTATATGCAGGAACCAATCAACAATCCCGCAATAGCGTCAACTATGGCTATATTAAGTTCACTATTGGTAGGAATAACAATGCATTATATTGAAGAATTTAGAAAAGTGAAGACGGACAATGTTTACTAAAGATTGGTTGAGTAAATGGGCAATTTATAGCCCTGAAAAAATTGCATTAGAAGAATGTGAAACGGGAAGAGAAGTTTCCTATTCAGACTTAAATACAAATGCCAATAAACTGGCTACTATCCTTTTAGAAAAGAATATAAGGAAAGGTGACAGAGTAATGGTAGTTGCAGAACATAGCATTGAGCTGGTTACACTTTTTGGTGCGGCTCAAAAAGCAGGAATAATCATAGTTCCGGTAAATTATCGGCTAGCACCATCAGAAATAGAGCAACTTGTCAAAGACTGTACACCTGAACTGATACTGTATGATCGACATTATTATAATAAGATTGAAAATATAGAATTAGAAAAGAATGATCGTATAATATTGATTGAAGACTTCTTTGAGTTGGTCGGTTCTGACGTTACAACTGACTTTAAAAACGCAGAGATTAATGAAAATGACCCAATATTTATACTGTATACTTCCGGAACAACAGGTAAACCGAAAGGAGTAATCTACACTCATAAGATGTTGTTTTGGAATAGTGTTAACACCTCAATCAGCATCGAGCTAACATCTAATGATCATACCATTAATTGTATGCCGGCCTTTCATACAGGAGGGTGGAATGTTCTACTCACACCAATGCTCCACCGAGGTGCAACGGTGGGAATTATCAAGAAATTTGATGCAGATACAATACTGAAGCTACTTCAAGAAAAAGGTTCAACCATATTCATGGGAGTGCCCACAATGCTTAAAATGATGAATGATTCAGCGTCATTTGATAAAATAAAATTGGATAAATTAAGATATTTTATTGTAGGAGGTGAAGCATTACCTCATGCAGTTATCAAGTGTTGGCATAAAAAGGGAGTAAGTATTCGTCAGGGGTATGGCCTAACTGAAGTAGGCCCTAATCTAACTTCTTTACATCAAAATGATGCCGAAAAGAAGCTTGGTTCTATTGGAAAACCAAATTTTTATTTAGAAACTAAACTAGTGGATAAGCAATTCAATGAAGTGAAGGCAGGAGAGATCGGAGAGTTTTGCTTGAGAGGAGAGGTTGTAACGCCTGGCTATTGGAAGAACCAACAAGCTACATCTGAAGCGTTTAATGAGGGTTGGTTCATGACAGGTGACCTGATGAAGCGAGATGAAGAGGGTTATTTGTACGTACTCGATAGAAAGAAAAGCATGTTTATTTCTGGAGGAGAAAATGTGTACCCAGCTGAAGTCGAACGCGTTTTAGCGAGTGCTGATGGCGTCAATGAGGTAGCCGTTATTGGAGTGCCTGACGAAAAATGGGGAGAGGTAGGAAAAGCTTTTTTGGTCATGGAGAAAAATGCCAATATTCGAAAATTAGCTGAGCACTGCAGTACTAAACTAGCGAAATTTAAAATTCCTAAATATTATGTGGAGGTAAAAGAACTTCCAAAAAATGACAGTGGTAAAATCAATAGAAAAGCTTTAAAAGAACTTATATGAAATGAGCATAGGTTTTATTTACCCTAATATTTCAACTGAAGGTGAATAAAATTTGTAGTTATTTCATGTGATCATCATAAATAAATTATACACATGAAAATTTATCTGACTATTTTAATTACTTTTTTCAATACAGTAAAACTTATGTCACAAGAACAAAAGGTAGCGGACCTTATTAAGCCTTATACTTTTGAAACACATTATGCGGAACTAAATGACAGTATAAAAATAGCCTATGTGGATCAGGGAGATGGTAAAAAAACACTTTTGTTCGTGCATGGATTGGCTACTTATTTGCCTTCATGGCAAAAGAATATCGATGTTTTAAAAGAACATTTTCGTTGTGTTGCCATTGATTTACCAGGGTATGGGCGATCATCAAAAGGTTACATTTCAGGATCGATGAGTTACTACGCTGATGTCATTCACCAATTTATTGAGAATAGACAGCTTAAAAATGTCATCCTTGTGGGCCATTCAATGGGCGCTCAGGTGGTAATTACATATGCATTAAAGTATAAAGATATTGAAGCTTTAGTTCTAGCAGCTCCCGCGGGAATTGAGACTTTCAACAAAACAGAAGGTCAGTGGCTAAAATCGATATTTAATCCTGCGAGCATTGGTGCTGCCACTCCAGACCAGATTGAATTTAACTACAATCTCAATTTCTTTAAGATGCCAGAGGATATCAAATTCATGATTTCTGATAGAATCAATATGACTAAAGGAGTTGACTTTCCAGCCTATTGTCAAGCAGTATCTTTAGGCGTTTCCGGTATGCTAGATGAACCAGTATACTCCCGATTATCCGAGATAGATACCCCAACCATGATTGTTTATGGAAAAAATGACGCCCTGATCCCAAATAAAATTTTACATAAAACGGCAACAACGGAACAGATAGCTACAGAGGCACATTCAATGATTAAAAATAGTAAATTGAAGATGATTGATGAATGTGGCCATTTTGTTCCTTTTGAAAAAGCTGATAATTTCAACCAAATAATACTTGAATTCTTATCTTATAAGTGAAAGTCCAATTAAAAAAATTCAATGAATTTGCTGAGAAAATTCTTCCTCATGAGACCTCCTACCTGCTAAGTATTGAGAATTTTGAGGATGACGAGAAGAAAAGTATACTTTCCAAAATAGCGTTTAATAGTAATAACTTTAATAGGCCACAGCCTTATGATACGGGTATTGATAAAAGGAAATACTCTGGTATCAAGAAATGGATAGAGTTAAAACTCAATGACATTAGTGTTGATAAACATTTTGAATGGATCAACGAAAAGGATAGGAAGGTGGTCACCGATGCGATCACACCTGAAGATGAGGTGGCCTTATTAAAGACCATTAAAAAATACGAGCATCCCATCTATAACTTTATGAAGTATTATGAGCTCATGCTCAACTACAGACACTTCCTGTTAATTCGATTAAGGTATGATGATCATAAAATTGTTAATGACTTCATTACTCATTACAAAGAAGCTTATACTAACTCCATGGAAGTCAATGAAAAACTTCATGAAGCTACTGTAGATATCATTGATCAATATTCTTTAAATAATACGGAATCAAGGCATTGGGAAAATTGGCTTACTCAAGTTTTTTATAACAATAAATTGGACGGTAGTAATCGCTATTTGGCAATCATAAGGCTAACCTTTATGTATTTTAACTATCGTGAATTCGATAAGTTGAAGATACTTTATGATTATCTGGATGATCTTTTGGCCAAGGGGTTCTTTTATTCCAAAAGGATACTCTATAATTATTATGCTAACCGATTAATGTTGCATTCTAAATTCGATGTTTTACAACAAGCTGAAGAATATGGATACCTATCAATTAGGCAAAAAAATGGAGATCATTTACAGTATCTCACCAACTTCAGCTCAATATTGCTGAGAAGAGGCAAGATAGACGAAGCGCTCAGTCTTATGCGTGAGTCCATGACAGAGATGAAGACTTCCCATAACTTTCATAACAAGATCGGGTTTGTGGCTTTTTATGTAAAATGTTTAACGTTTAATGGTCAGTCTGAAGATGGAGAACGATATGCAGAGAGCTTTTTGAGACTAAATAAAGAACAGGTTTTAACCAACAGATGGTATATATTTTTTAGTGCCTATTTGCAGGCCTTACTTCGACAAGAAAAGTATGAGAAGGTGATTCATAGTTGCAAAAAATACCGTCTATTAATTCGTGATAAGGAAGATCAAAAGAAACCAATCTACTTACCTACCATAAAGTGGTATTATGAAATGAGTCAGTATATGGAAGGTAGAATTGATGATGATAAGCTAATAGCCGCAATAATGGATTCTGGAACTCAATATTTGGCTACACATAGTAAGTCAGTAGTTATAAAAGACCTACTTGATGACTTGAAAATACATATTCCTCACATCATCAAAGATGTAAAGTCGTTGCTTGATTATTAGGAGTTAATATTCATATAATCAGTTAGTTACGTTTTAAAATTGCCCTAATAACACGGAAAGTCACACTTAACTAATTTTCATCAATCTGTAGTAGATTTTTTGATATGACTAGGTTGGGGTATAATTAAACACTAAACCCATTATGAAAAAATATTTTACTTTATTATCAATTCTCATGCTGTGCATAGCAGCTACTTTAAATGCCCAGAATGGCGGGGTGAAAGGTAGAATTACTGACGGGACCAATGACGTGCTTATAGGTGCAAACGTTTCCATAAAAGGTACCACAACTGGTACTACATCGGACACTAATGGCAATTTTACGTTGTCGCCAATAGCAAATGGCACCCACACCATTGTTATCACTTACGTTGGATATGAAACGATCGAAAAACAAGTGACTATCAATGGAGCCTTGGTAGACATGGGTGTCATTGCACTTGATCCTTCCTTATTATTTTTATCAAATCAAATAGTAGTTTCGGGGTCTAGGAGAGCTGAGAAGCTTACAGAAACACCTGCTACTATTCAGATTATTACATCAAAGCAAATTGACGAGCTACCAAGTTTTAATGCCGGTGAATTGTTGTCACGTATTAAAGGGGTTGAATATGTTAGATCAGGGGTTGCAGCAACTGGAGTAAATATTCGTGGTTTTAATAGCAATTTCAATGCTAAAAACTTACAGATCAATGATGGTAGATACGCTACACTAGTAGCAACCGGACTCCCTTTTGGCCCATTAGGAACCATCATTAAAGAAGATATTGAAAGAATAGAAGTTATTTTGGGACCTAATGCAGCTTTGTACGGGCCAAATGCCCACAATGGTTTGGTAAACACGATTACCAAAGATCCTCGAAGTTCTGAGGGCACAACATTTGCGCTAGGAGTGGGTAATCAAAGTTTAGTTACTTCAAGGTTACGTCATGCTCAAAAGATCAATGATAAATGGGCCTTCAAAGTAACTGGTGAATATACTAAGGGTAAAGAATTTGATTTTGCTGATTCTGTATACATTGATAGACGGGATGCAAATGGTAATCCAGGGCCTGATGGTGTCAAAGAAGGTTATGAAGAATTAGAATTAGACAATGATTTTAAATTTTTAAAAGGTTCAGCGGCTCTTTATTATAGTCTCACAGATGATTCGGATCTCATAGCCAGTTGGGGTGGAAGCAATAGTACTTACCTAGCACCAACCAATGTGGGAAGAAATCAGATTATTGACTGGAAGATAAATTACTATTCATTGAAATATACTTCAACACATTTCTTTGCACAGGCCTACATGACTACTAGTAAAACTGATGATACCTATGCTATTGATGAGCGGACAAAACAATATTATCGTGGGTTGGATGCTGGAATGACAGACGCAGAAGCTAGGGGTCCACAGTCTTATTCAAGTGCCGCTAAATTTAAGGATGCATCACAACGCTATAACGCTGAGGTTCAGTATAATAATGAAATAGGAGCGTTTTCATATGCTGTTGGTGCACAATGGCAAAGAGATTTAGCTAATAGTAGAAGTACTTATTTGTTGGACAAAAACGATGATGACTATATTCAAATCGATCAAGAAGGTGTCTATGGACAAATGGAATATAAATTTGGTTCTGGGATTAAAGCTACAGCAGCATTTAGAGGCGATAACCATGAGATTTATGGTTTCAACTTCGTACCTAAATTGGGCTTAGTAAAGACCGTTAAAAATGGCGCTTTTAGACTTACTTATGGACAAGGTATTGCAGCTCCAACTATTTTAAATATGTATGGGGATCTGTTTGGAGGGTTGATACTGGGTAATTCAGATGGCTTTACGCTGAATGACGGCACTAAAGTAGAAAAGCAGAAGGTAGAAAAAATCCAAAGTTTTGAAGTTGGCTATAAGGGCCAGGCTGGCAAAAAACTCTTTGTAGATGCAAATGCTTACTATAACTTATCTAAAGATTTCTTAAGTCCTGTAACAGTGGTAGGTGTGGCTACTGAACGTGGTGATGAGCCTATATCAGACGTGCAGTCAGCATATGGGGTCTATGGTGGATTGGTTGCTACCTATGTAAATTTTGGCAAGGTAAATACGTATGGATTTGACGTGGGATTGAATTATGCCATTAATCAAAGCCTATCTGTTAATTTCAATTATTCTTATTTTGACTATGCTGTTGATGAAGATAATTTGGAAGAGAATGACTTTAACAATGATGGAAAAGTTAATAAGTTGGATGTATTGGTGAATGCTCCAACAAACAAATTTGGATTAGGAATCAACTATAGTGATGGTAAATTCTTTGGAAATATATTCACTCGTTGGGTTGAAGAGTACGACTACTTCTCTAGCTATCAGATTGCAGCAAAAACGCAAGACCTTACTTATAGAGGTTCTCCGGTAGTTGAGAACGCACGAAGTACAGATACGTGGAATTATGGTCCCCTTGGAGGTTTTGTAAATGTTGATTTAGGATTGGGTTATCATATAAATGACCATTTCACAGTCTCTGGTCAGGTAACTAATTTATTTGATGCTGAGTTTAGAGAATTTACTGCATCACCTTTTATCGGTAGATTATATTCTTTGGAATTGAAGGTGAACCTTGGCAAAAAATGACTTTAGGTGAGTTTATTAAATGGGAAAAAGCAACACGAAAGTGTTGCTTTTTTTTTGTTAAGATTCAACTTAAGCCCAACCCATCTAATAATATCTAAAAAGTATTATATAAGACATTAACCAATATAGTCACGATAATTTGTAATTCATTTTTTTTGAATGAGTTGGCCTTAACGTAACAAATGTTACTAACTCCTATTAATAATATTCGTCTATTTACTGTAAATGAATGTAACAGAGCCATGAAAATCATATATATTACTCTACTCGGACTATTGTTCACATCTGCATCTTGTGATGATCCTGTTAACGATTTTGCTAATGATGCAAATGATCAGTTAATCACTCAAATTGAAGCCCTTCCAATGGAATCACTCAGTGATTCGGAAAAAGCCGCATTGGCATTTATGCGCGAAGAGGAGAAATTGGCACGTGATGTATACGACTTTCTTTACTCCAAATGGAATGCCATATCTTTTGATAATATTTCATCCAGTGAGCAGACTCACATGGATGCTGTACTTGCGCTCATTAATAAATATGGATTAGAAGACCCTGCAGCAGATAACATCCCGGGGAAGTTTGTAAACCTAGAACTTCAAAAGCTGTATGATGATTTAATTGAAACAGGATCATTAAGTCTGGAAGATGCATTTAAAGTAGGTGGGGCAATTGAAGAAATAGATATCCTAGACCTTCAGCGTGAATTAGAAATTAACATTGACAATCAGGACATCATATTTGTATTCCAAAACCTAATGAAAGGGTCAAGAAATCACCTCAGATCGTTTGTCAAAAACCTTTCAAACTTGGGAGTGGTCTACAAGCCCCAATATTTAACTCAAGAAGCTTATGATGATATTATAAATTCAGATATGGAGCAGGGAAGAGGTACATCAAGAGGCAAAAGGAAAAATTAATTATAAATAACCCCCATGAAACAAAAAAGTAAAAATTTAACCTATGGCCTTTTGGCAATATTTATAGCAGTTATAACTGGATGTAATAATATAAATGGTCAAAAAACCGAAAATAATATAGCCAGCTCAACTGAGTGGCTTGCTTCGCCAGAAGTATCCAACCTACTTTCAGTAAATTGTTATACCTGTCATAATCCAAATGCCAGTTCGCATGATGAGATCATCGCACCACCACTTACGGGGGTCAAAATGAGATATAAAAATGCTACCAAAGATAGAGAAGAGTTTATTGTTATGATGTCAACCTATGTTTCTAATCCGAACGAGGCACGGGCATTAATGAAAGGCCCTGTTAAGCGATTTGGAGTAATGCCGAAAACAGCATTAGATGAAGATGAAATAAAGAAAATTGTCACCTATATCTTTGACAATGATATCCCAGAACCAAGCTGGTTTAAAGAACACACAAAAGAAAAGCATAACGGCAGAAATAATAAGTAAAAGAGGAGGCTAATAAACACAAAGCAGGAATTTCACTTTAAGGTGACAAAAATCATATTTATAAGTGCCCTTAATCGATTCCAAAATTTATGTAATCAAGATATATTTGCCATTAATTGAAAGTGATCAAAACCATAGCCTCATATTATCTCATTTTGAATATCATGGTGGGTTCATTAATGATGCCCTTGATCCATATCGATTTTAAATTACGCAAGGATTATATCTATAAGGTATTGTGTATCAATAGGGATAAACCTATCACCGTGTGTGGTGGTCAATGCTACTTAAACGAACAGTTTAAAAAAGCAGCCGAGCATCAGGAAGATAAGCCCAATGTCCGTGGATCAGTTGAGATATCTTTTTTTAATCAACGTATTTCAGAGTTGATCCTACCTACAATTAATAAGCTGGAAAATGATCAAATCAGACCAACTATTAGTTCTGATAACCCCCAAAGTTTTATTGAATATATTTTTAAGCCACCTCGATTTTCATAATTCTTTTTCTGGATAAATCTAACATCCATTATTACCTATTTTTTTAACACTTGAGCATTCACCTCAGTATTTGCTGTACATACCATTGATTACAGGATTTACTGGTAGGCTATGGGCTCTATTTATAAAAACCAATTATATGAAATCGATAAAAATATTATTAATAATCCTGTTTGGAACATTCGTCAACTCAGTATCCTACGCACAGGGAAAAGACCAAATTAAACTTCTTGATGCTGAAGACTCAACACCTATTGTAGGAGCCAGTTTTTTATATGGTGATCAGCAAGGCATATCTGATGAAAATGGGTTCATTACCTTTCAATTTACGGAAAGTACTGTTATGAAATTATCACATATCAGTTATGACACTTGGGAGCTTACTGCTGAGGAACTTCAGAAATTTATTGGGCATACCTACAATCGAAGAAGAAAGAATTTTAACCTTTATCCTGTAACTATTATTGGTGTGAGGCCCAGCCAACAGCCTGATGAGAATGTTGAAATTGACTATGAGGAGCGAATGCAACATGATGGTGCTGCCATCCTAAATCAGATACCTGCTTTTAGTAGTATTCGTAAGGGAGGAAACTATGGATTTGACCCAGTGTTTAGAGGTTTTAAATATGATCAATTGAATATTGTACTTAATGGTGCACAGAGTACTACAGCTGCTTGTCCAAATCGTATGGATCCGCCCACCAGTCAAATGGCACCCAACATGATGGAGCGTATTGAAGTGCTAAAAGGCCCCTATTCTCTACGATATGGCACCGGGTTTGGAGCCACCATCAATTTTATACAAGCCAAATCACGATTTACAAGTACACCGGAAATCTATGGTAGGCTTTCAAGTGGATACGAAAGTAATGGAGACCTACTTCGAGGAGAAGGACAAATAGGGCTTAGTGGGGCAAAGTATGATTTAAGTCTATTTGGTGCATGGTCTGAAGGCAATGATTATGAAACAGGGAACGGGCAAACGGTACCTGCTGATTTCTTCAGAGGTAGTTTCGGAGCTAATCTTGGTGTTAAACTATCTAATCGTCAACAAGTTAGTGTATCAGCACTATATAACAGGGCACGTGATACGGATTTCCCTGCATTAGCTATGGATTTGAGGAATGATGACACTTGGATGTTTAATGCACGTCATGACATTCAAATTCAAAAGACAAACCTTAAATCTTGGAATACGACCGTATACGGATCATTTGTAGATCATTTAATGGACAATTTGCTTAAACCATTAGATCCAAGAATGATGAACGCTGGGACAGTTGCTAAAACCTACAACTATGGAGGCCGAACAGAGAGTGTTTGGCAGTTTTCTAATAGTAAATTATTTGCTGGGGCTGATCTTCGAATAGAAGGCGCAGACGGAACAAGAGTGAGGGAGTTTTTAATGGGTCCAAATGCTGGAAATGTTGTAATGGATAATGCTTGGCAAGACGGACACATTAGTAAGTCAGGCTTATTTGCTGAGTATCAAACAGGGGGTAGTTTACTGAATTATGTATTTTCTGGACGAATAGAAACGAATCGTGCCACAATCAATGATGCAACTTCTGAGTTTATTGCCGTTTACCCAGAAACCGAAATAACACAAATAAATCCGAGTTTCAGCCTTGGCGTAATAAAAACACTTGGTAATCGAGCCAGCACCGGGTTATGGGTAGGCAGAGCTCAGCGCAGTGCAGGCTTAACAGAAAGGTTTATTAACTATTTTTCTGTTGGGCAAGACCCATATGAAATGTTAGGAAATCCCCAATTAGACCCTGAGATTAATAATCAAATCGACCTTATATTTGATTGGAAAACGGAAAACATCAACCTGAGTCTAGATCTGTTTGCGTCTTATTTGGAGGATTATATTTCTTCAGTAATTGACACTGCTTTAACCCCAAGAATACAGTCAAGTCCAGGTGTACGCCAATATGTAAATATTGATAATGCCTTTAAGACTGGCTTTGAATTCACTTGGTCACAAAACTTGACTAAAAATCTAAAACATCAACTAGGATTAGCTTACACCTACGCTCAGGATTTGGAAAGTGATCAAGCACTACCTGAGATACCTCCTATGGATTTTCGTTATATGTTGATAGGTTCCTATTTAAACAACAAGTTAAAACCTGAAATTGGCGTTCATTATGCTTTAGAACAATCACGCATTTCTCAGGAATTTGGAGAGACAGTAACACCTTCATTTACTATACTTGATATAAAAGTAGCCTACCATATTACAGAAAAATTCAAACTACAAACTGGGGTAAACAATTTGTTTGATGAAAATTATTATGAACACCTCAACCGATCTGTTAGAGGTACTAGCAATCCAATTTATGCACCAGGAAGAAATTGGTTTATGTCACTAAGTGTTAATTTTTAGACCTTCATTAAATTTAGCTCTAGAAGGTATTTCTTAAGAAAGGGGATTTGGTATTTATCAAATCCCCTTTATATCAGAGGGGAGGGGAGATTGTTAGTTATCCCTTTTGACAAGCGCATACCAGTCATTGTCAAGTTCCAGATACCCATACTCATAACAGAAATAATACACGGCTCCTACTTTAGTGGTATAGGTGTTTGTATGGTAATTAAAGTCAAAACCTTTTTCTAATAGCTTGGTTTTATTGGCCTTGCTTTTTCCTTGTGGAGTGAGCCCTTCCAAAATTCTTCGGTTTTTCCTCAAGATATTATTGATGTTTCTAACATTATTATTGGAGTCGCTATTAAGCTTGTTATTGTAGTTGTTTCTGCAAGCATCTGAACAAAATTTCTTATCTACCCGACCAAAAATTTTGGTTCCACAGTCAAGGCATACTTTTTCTTCCATATGGTAATTAAGCAATTAATGTGATTTATGTCAAAATATTATTAACATAAAAAAAATAGCATGGATAATTACCATCCATGCTATTCACGATATGATCTTTACGCTTATTTAGCTACCAGCAAAGATATCCCATAATTTTCCTGATCTCTTGGGGGGCTGGCATTCCAATCCCTATACGCATGTGATCCATCAGTTTTATAATAGACTTGATAATCACCCTTTGGAAGTATAATTGTGTCATTATACATTCTGTTCTTTCTAGCTCCGCCAGCGTATTCGGAATTTCGATAGGTCATTTCCCAGACCACCCTTCCCGTTTCTTTATTTTCAATCCATCCATAGTCAAACATTTCACCGTCATCTCCTTCACCTATAGCTTTTATATCCAACTTTGTATCAGTATTTAAAGTGAACGATTTTTTCAAATATTCTCGATCCCGTACCCTCAAGATTTCTACCAGCACTTTGTCACTTTTAAATTCTTTGTCATCGAAGAGTTCAGTCTTTGTGTTTTTATCAGTTGCCCATAATGTAATTCCCCATCGTTCAGGGTCATTAGGTTGGGATGCATTCCAGTTTCTATAGCTATGTGAATCGTCTGTAGCGTAATACATTATATATTCACCTTTGTCGAGTGAAATGATTTCATCCGACATTCTATTTTTGCTATCACCACCAGCATATTTTGAATTATACTTATTCATTTCCCAAACTATATCTCTTGTACTGGCATCAATGATCCAGCCATAATCTGCAAATCCATCTGAAGCATCTTCACCATAGCATTGTACCTGCACCTTGGCATTAGTAAGTAACCTAATCCCCTGACTGGCAAATTCATTATTACGCATTTTGATAAGCTCTGCCATCGGTTTTGTTAAATTATTTTCCTGAAAGGCTATTACATTAGCCCTATCTTTTGGGGTACTTGGCCAGATGGTTATTCCCCAGAATTGAGGATCATCTGGTGGAAGGGCATTCCATTTTCTGAAAGAATGTGAATCGTCTGAAGTATAGTTGATAACATAACTTCCAGCAGGAAGTGTGATAGTTTTATCAGCGATAAAATTTTTACTAGCACCTCCAGCAAAATTGGAATTAGAATAGTTCATTTCCCAGGCTACTTGGTGAGTCTCAGCATTATAAATCCAAGCATGGTCATACACTTCATCTCTTGTTCCTTCACCAATAGCATATACCCTCAATTCAGTCTCGTCCTTGAGAGAAAATCTTTCTTTTATAGATTCATTATCCCCAGACCGATTGATTGCGATCAAGGCATCTTTGGTTTTATTACTCAGTATTGTGGTTGGGTCAACCTGTGTGATTCCATTCGCACTTATACTTATTCCTAATTCTTCTCCATAGCGATCACTATACCTATAACTGCTTCTTGATCTAAATAATTGATTCAAAAAATCACTAAAATGATCTATATCCCAATGATAGTTGTTTTGATTGTCTTTCATACCGGTATAGATGAGTTCATAATTGCCAGCTTCCAAAGTAATCTTTTCGCCAATATCAAATACGCCTTCATCTACATAATTTCCTCTTCTCTTAATAACATCAAACATATGCCAAACTACTTTTCTAGATTCACTGTCAATAATCCATCCGTAATAAACCATTCTTTGCCAGTCGTCAAAAAACACACCGGCATTGCCCTTAATAGTTACTTCAGTTTTAGATTTAAGATTGAACCCTTCGATCTTAAGTTCATTTTGCGGAACATTTGTGATTTCAATTTGCTGAGCAAAAGAAGATACCGAAGTAAATATTATAAGAAGTACTATTTTCAGTGGAGTAAGTTTTTTCATAATCAAATAGGTTGTTATGTTTTTACTCATGCCAAATAGTGTGCCGTGGTGATAATGTGTTCAATACGACTTATAGACCGTCCTTTATAAAACTCGTTTTTTAAAAATGTATTATTTACGTACAGCTATGTCCGATAGTGGGCAACTGTAGCCCCCGGTATGTATGACTTAAATATTTTTTTTGAATCGAATAAATAGTGATAATTAAGACATTGATAATTAGATATATATCCGACAACAAACGTTTGTAAATGAAAATAAACATCTACAAAGGCATCTATATACAAAGTGGGACAAGCGAATATAGAGGGGTACGATAAATAGGAGGGTATTTTTTAAATTATCGGCTCAAAACATCAAAATGTTTTATCCTTTCGGGACGATTACAACAGCTTCCAATTCAAACGGTCGTTAAGACCTTAACATCAAAGAGCGTTCATAAACTGCTAATATCCTGACCATTTACGACAGGCTCTTAGCATACGGCCAATACCGTATTTATATCTTTAATTATATAACTTAGCCAAATCTTTATTTAGACAAAGTTTAAAAGTATCAAAAATAGTGGGGATGATCCCCACTACAGGTTATCCTGTATTGTGTACAATAAAACTTTAAATGTCTGATGAGTAAGAAGATTGTGAAGTTGATTAAGGTAACTAAGAAAGTAATACTTTTATTACGGACTGTTGTTTACCTTTTTAAAGACATCATCAGTTTATTGTAAACGGTTGATAAGGGTGGGGGTGTTTGCGCACGCCCCACTATTTTTGATTTTTCTTTTCCTTTTTTTTATTTACAGATACCTTTAAAACATCATCCAAAGTCCCATCAATGGAAAGCTTTGATTCATATTTTTTTGGTCTCTTCTTTTCCTTTTTTTCTTTTGGCATATATGTAAATTTAACGTTTTCTACGCTGTTTCCATAGCTGATCTTTTAAATAAAGTCCAACTATTACAATGGAAATAAAAGCTACTACTTTAATTATTATAACTAACATTATCTATGCTGTTAACGCTTTATACGGTAGTGTAGATTCACTTTCAACTAAGAACCTATCAAACCTATCTTTAGTACTTAAATTACGACTATTAAATCTAGCTGCAAATTCATCTAAGTATCTCTCTAGGTGTTTTTCACTTACTTGGTGATACACTCCATAAAGACCTCTTTTTAAAACACTCCAAAAGTTTTCTATTGTATTAGTATGTACGTCACCAACTACATATACTGAAAGCGTATGATTAACAGTACCATGAGCATAGTTTCTACCTAATGAATTGTAACCTCTATATTCATCTGTAAAGACCTTAGAACCCTTTGGTATATGTTTGCTGATGAATGCTACCATATTCTCTTTAGTTGCATTAGGAACGTGCTTAAGAACTACGTTGCCGTTTCTCTCAATGATTCCCAATACTGTTTTCTTTGGTACATAAGATTTTCCTTCATTCGTAACTTCTTTGTTTTCTAATGAACGTCTTTTTATTATATGCTTGTTCTTTTCCTTGCCACCTACATAAGTTTCATCAACTTCTACTGGGCTGTTTTCACCTAACATCTTTGGGGCTTTCTCTTTCAGCATTTCTCTTATTCTATGTAGAACGAACCATGCTGTCTTTTGAGTGATGTTTAACTGGATTGCTAGTTGAACGCTGCTAATTCCCTTTTTGCTGCTAGTGGCTAAATATATAGCTGCAAACCATACTCTAAACGGGATCTTACTATTCTCAAAGATTGTACCAACTCTTACAGTAAACTTCTTGTGACACTCTTTATTTGAGCATTTGTAACCTCTGTTAGTCTTGTAAGGCTTTTCAGAATCACAATGAGGGCAAACAGGGGTTCCGTTCCATCTGATAGCCTCGTAATACGCTACACCAGTTTCTTCATCCTTGAAGTAATCTAGTAGTTCGATTATTGATTTGAAATTCATTGTAATAGTCGTTAATTGATATGTAAATATACATCTTGTCCCACTAACTACCTAATATTAATTGCAAAATAAATTCACTATTTTGCAATTATGTTAGTCACAGTATATGTTGTTACTCAAAAATCCAGTGTTATAGGAGTATATAGCAACCTTACAAAGATGTGCGAGACGTTGAAATCTGATGATTTCCCAACTTACTGGCAGGTTTATAGAGCCAAAAGATATCCATATGTATACAAGGAGTATAAAATATATTGTTTAAACGTTAATGCAAAATAGGCATAATAATTTTGCAAAGTATTGTTATTTAACCCCTAATTATATATATTTGTAAATGCAAAAGAGCCAGTTGTGGCTGGCTCTTTGACCTCAAAAAGTGAGGATTTTAAATAAATGATTAGGTCGGAATGTTCAGATTTGAATAGCTTATGAAGCTATCTCTGATATGAACTTGCAATCTGAATATATTTGCAGATCATCTAATCATTTACTACCTGTAGGCAGGTAACTTTTGGGGCTCATTAGCCCCATTTTTTATTATTCTCTTCTTTTATAAAGTATCTATATTTATTTCCCATATCTTCTGCACCAATTTCTCCGGCTCTAAAAAGTCTAGACAACCAAGTTCTAGATACTATTTTAGCTTTTTCGTAATTGAAATTATCAATCCTTGATAGTAATTCAGCAACATCATCAACAACACCTGACTTTAGATGATTAATAGCATATTTAACTTTTGATTCATGAGGCCAATGCTTATCGTAATCCTCAAATACTTCACTTTCAGGAGGAGTATATAATATGCTTGGTTTTGAAAAATCTATTCCTGGAGATTTGCTATATAATTCTTTTAACATAGTTATTCCCTCCAAAGCTTTTTTTAGTCTTTCTTCCTCTTTAACCAATATGTAATAAAAGTCTGCTGCCATATATTCTTCAAATATAGATTAAGTATTGATAATACACAAGGATACACAGAAAAAAATAATGGGGTGATATTATTTATGTTTCGAAAAAATCAATGGTAAATAATTATTGCATCAATTATAGTAAAAATAGCCGTAAAAATGATTGTAAACATTTTATTAACTATTTTAAACGTTTCATTAACATTTTATTAACTATTTTAAACGCTTTATTAATGTTGATAACTTATGTATAAAAGTTACTTTAGGTAAATTTTATAACACAATATACCACAGGAGTATATAAATAGTGTGTATTGTGTGCATATATTGCATGTAAGTGGTGGGGTTTTGGTATTTCACAAAGTTGAAGTTTTGAGAGGCTGCTGCCTTTATTCTTTGTCCCACTTTGTATATAGATGCCTCTACAAATAATTATCATACGAATAAACTTTTTTTCTCAGCCTTACTTTGCCTCTGTCAAATCGATAATCGAATCGTGAGACCAAATTTCAAAACATAATTATTAAACATTTTAAAATTTATTATCATGAAAAATTTAAGAAACAGCGTGCAGTTAATTGGAAGATTAGGTAAAGATCCTGAAGTAAAACAACTCACCAGCGGAAAGGCAATGGCTACATTTTCAATAGCCACTTCAGATAGCTACAGGAACGCGCAAGGTGAAAAGATAGAAGATACACAATGGCATAACATAGTTGCTTGGGGCAAAACTGCAGAGATAGCGGGCGAGTACTTGAAAAAGGGGCAGGAAATAGCTATCGAAGGTAAACTCATTCACAGGTCGTATGAAACTAATAGTGGCGAGAAAAAATATATAACTGAAATCAACCTTAACGAACTGCTGATGCTAGGTGGGAAGAAGGACTGAAATGACTTTCTATTTCCAGTGAGAGGTTGTCTTAATGTGACGACCTCTCTTTTTGTTTTATAAATAAACAAACGTTATCGTTAAACTATAGGGTCTACTGTTTCTTCTACCTCATTGAGATGATTCTGCAATTTTTGAATAGCCTCCTCCAGTTCCAACAGATTTTCACTTAACCGTCTTTTTAGTTCTATTTCTTCTATGGCATTCAATTCCTTGAGCATCATCAATCCTTTGATTCTACAAAAAGGGCCATTAATCAGGTGTGCATTATAAAAAGCATAAGAAGTAAGTACTTCATTTTTCTGTTTCAATTCAATTGTTCTGTCATTGACCTGTTGTTCCAGATTTTTGTTTATATCATCAATAGTACTATTCATTTGATTGAGTTCTTCATTTTGCTCAACTAGTTGATTTTTTTGATTTTCATTGTTTTGAATAAGCCCATCAAGAACATTGATCACATAGTAAATCATAACATTGAACAAAAGCCAATATAATATAGAAACAAGTGTGTAGTATACGCTGTCTACCAATAATGATGTAGACATGTCCAGACTATCATCAAATTGAAGCAAAATGTTTCGAGAGAAAATTAGAAGAACAAAACTGATGAATAGCAATATGTAAAAAGTAAAGGCCTCTTTTTTTGATGAAATAGTTAGCTGAATTAATATTGAATGAAAAATAATGCCAAGAGGAAAAGCAATGTAATAATCGGCCGGGGTATGTAGAATGATTATCGGGATGATATGCATCAATAATGGCCAAAGGATTAGTAACAACAATCGTCCGTAAAAAGAATACCCCCATTTGTTTAGTGCAAGACCAAGAAAACAATATAAGATCATAATTGGAACAACAAACTGGTCAAAATTCAACTGTCCAAAAGGTTGAAAATATACCTTTATATCCAACAACATGAATATAAAATAAACCAAGGGAAGGGTTATAAATACAACATTGGAAAATAATACTCTTCGGGAAATATGGGCATCGCTTGTTTTGGAAGTCCCTATGAACAGAAATTGTTGTAATGTCAAATCATTAACTTTTAGTGGCTAACGAATATAACATCTTTTGAATTTATTTGATATCGAAATCTGATACATGTACTAATTCCGCACGGTGGAATCTACAATGTCTTGAGATTTTAGTTCATTTATGTCATCCCCAAAAGTATATAATGAGTTTTAGACTGTTGCCAAATCTCAACTCTTGTTATTGAATCAATTACCCTCTCTGATAGCCCACCCAATTGTTGTCGTAGGTTTAGGAGCTAACTTTCTATTGTTAATTCGTATTATTATACATTTTCTCTCACTGTCAACTATAAAAAGTAGTATTGTTAGTTAAATCTTGCAACCTCAATGCCTTTAGCTCGTAGCTTTTATATATTTTTACACAGATGAATTTTTTGTACCCTCAGTTCCTCTTCGGTCTATTCGCACTGTCAATACCCATCATCATTCATCTTTTTAATTTTCGAAGAACCAAGAAGGTATATTTTTCCAATACTCAGTTTTTGAAGAAAGTAAAGGAGGCGAGTAGTTCTAAACTAAAGCTCAAACATTACCTTATATTATTTTCTCGTTTACTGTTCATTTTCTTTTTGGTAATGGCCTTCGCACAGCCATTTATTCCTTCTGCCAGTCTGGGTACTGCATCGAATAAGGTGGCCATCTATTTGGACAATACTTATAGCATGACTAATGAAATAGAGGACAATATTTCCGCATTTGATTTGGCACTTAATTATATAAATAAGATTACCGAAGTTTATCCAACTTCAACTTCTTATAAGTTAATCACAAATGACTTCGACCCATCATCGAATAGCTATAAGAGTGCGAATGAAATCAAAGAACTGCTTACTGAAATCAGGTTAACTGGTGTGTCCAGAACTGCCGAGGAGATTTATGAGCGGGTTAAAGATCGGGGGATTGCAGAACCTAAGGATGTATTTTGGCTGAGTGATTTCCAAAAGTCCACCCTTGGGAAAGAAGAAGTGAATTTAGATTCATTAACAGATCTCAACTTAGTGCCATTCGAGTTTAATAGTATCAATAACCTCTATATCGACTCATTGTATCTGGACAATCCGTTTATGATAGGAGATCAACAAGTTAAACTGAATGTAGTTGTTGCCAATAAAGGGTCTAAAGAAGTAGATGATCTTGGCATCAAGGTGTATATCGATAGTGTACAATCAGCAACGGCAACAATGGATATTCAACCTAATGACAAACAATTGATCACTTTTGATCTGGCTTTCAATAACACGAGTGAAGGAAGAATAAGCATTGAGGAATTTCCTGTCACGTTTGACAATGATTTTTATTTTGTCATTAATAATGCGAAAAAAATCAGGGTACTCGAAATCTTTCAAAATCGATCAGAGCGTTACATTCAAGGAGTGTTTGGTAATGAAAAATTATTTCAGTTTGAATCCTATGACGTTAGTAATTTAGATTACAGTCTCTTAAGTAAAGCTGATTTGGTGGTGGTTAATGGCCTATCGGAAATCACCTCTTCATTAGCTTCTGTCATTAATAATAGAATCGAGGCAGGAAGTCATTTTTTAATAATCCCATCGATAAATCCTGACTTAAACTCTTACAAAGCTGTAGTTTCACTGAGTCGTATAGGGCTAGCTTCTCAATCACCGAAAACAGCACTAGCCTCACCAGATTTGAATAATCCATTTTTTGAAAATGTATTTGAAGAGTCTAAGCAAAGGATTGCAATGCCTGAGGCCATCCAAATACTGGATTTAGGTAATGATAGAAATGCGTTATTGAAGTTCCAAAACGGATCACCATTCCTCACCGAACCAAGAAAAGGGATGTATGTATTGGCTTCCCCTCTGATCACAGACTATTCAACATTTCAAAACCATGCCCTTTTTGTTCCGGTAATGTACCGGATGGCTGCTGAAAGTGCCGTTGGTCTCGGCAAGTTATTTTATTTTGTGGATGATGATTACATCTCACTTAACGTTGATTCGTTAGCCGCTGACAATGTGTTTAAACTTTCGAATAGCAGTAGTGAAATTATTCCACCACAGAGAGTAATTAACAATTCAGTATTGATTGAGATTCCTAAATTTGCCTTGGAGGCCGGTTTTTATAAGCTGAATTTGGCCGATCAAAATATAACCACATTAGCGTTTAATAACTCACCTTTGGAATCTGATTTACGCCAATTACCTATTGATGATTTGGGTAGTTTGTTTAAGGGCAAATATTCAGTGATTAGTGTTTCAAATGAAATGGCTTTTAGCAAAGCAGTAGAAAATAAATATATAGGAGAGTCTTTATGGAAGTATGCGGTACTTCTCGCACTACTGTTTTTACTCGCTGAGGTTTTATTAATCAGGTTTTTTCCTTAAATCGAAAGTATTATGACTAAAATCTTAATCAAATCAGCTAAAATTCTCAACCAAGGTTCCAGCCATCATGGAAAAGTAAGAGATGTACTGATTGATAAAGACAAAATTGTAAAAATCGGAAAGATTAGCGAAAAGGCAAATCAAGAGATTGACGCAAAAGGGATGGTGTTGAGTATGGGATGGTTTGACATGAGAGCATGGTTTGCCGATCCTGGATTTGAACATAAGGAAGATATAACTTCAGGTCGCGAGGCCGCGATGGAAGGAGGGTTTACGAGTGTGGCCATATTACCAAATAACAACCCCGTTACTCAGACAAAAAATGATATAAGTTACCTATCCTCAGGAAATAGGTTGGCAATTACCCAAGTATATCCTATAGCAGCAGTAACTCATGATACCAAAGGGGAAGATCTGACAGAGATGATCGATCTTCACACAGCCGGTGCAATTGCTTTCTCAGATGGGTTGAAACCTATTTGGCATTCGGATATTCTGCTTAAAACACTTCAGTATCTACAAAAATTTGATGGCCTACTCATCGATAAGCCAGAGGATATTCATTTGAATATGTTTGGTGTGATGAACGAAGGAATGACAAGTACCATGCTTGGAATGAAAGGGATGCCAACATTATCCGAGGAACTTATAGTTCAACGAAACCTCGACATACTCACTTATGCTGGTGGTAGACTGCATATGTCATGTATATCATCTGATAAATCACTGGCATTGATAAGAGCCGCACGCAAGAAAGGACTCAATATAACGTGCGACATTGCCTCTTTCCAGACATCATTTGATGATAGTGCACTAAAAGATTTTGATACTGCCTATAAAGTCAATCCTCCATTTAGAACCCCGGTAGAAAATAAAGCCTTAATTAAAGGGCTTCAGGATGGAACAATTGATGTGATTGTATCAAGCCATATTCCTCATGATGAAGAATGTAAAAAATTGGAGTTCGATCTAGCTGACTTCGGAATAATAAGCTTACAGACAGTGGCCGCTAATATTACCAGTTTGTCAGAAAAGGTGGAAATGGAATTACTGGTTGAAAAATTAACTACTAACCCTCGAAAGTTATTGAAGTTACCAATCCATAATATTGAAGAAGGCAATACCGCGGATCTTACTTTGTATGATCCTAATCAAAAGTGGACGTTGGATTCAAAGACTAACAAATCTAAGTCAGTAAATACACCGTTTTGGAAAGTGCCGTTGAAAGGAAAAACTGTAGCTATATTTAATAACGGTTTATATTATATCAACTAAGTTTGAGCGCTTAATTCATTGGCGAAATTTAAATAGAAGTAGTGCTAATGATCAAAAACCATAAATCATGAAACCAATTTATAGTATAATCCTTAAGTATGGATTTATAGGGTCTTTAATGGCTATGTTACTCATTCTAGTTTTGTTTTATGCTGGTAAACATCCGCTACTTATCCCTCTGTTTTTTGATTACCGAATCATCTTGTTTGGCATATTTATATTTTTCGCTCTTAGGGAATATAGGAGTTATCATAATAATGACCTGTTGCAGTTTTGGCAAGGTATCGCCATAGGAGTTGGTATTTATATCATCATTGGGATCACCGTAGGTATTTTTATAATTCTATTTTCTACCCTACAACCTTCATTTCATGATCAGTATGTGCAAGGCACTATAAACGGTCTGATGCTTGACAAGGATCAACTGATAAATCAAGGTAAGATCACCATTAGCGAAGAAGAGTTTCAGCATCAGGTGGATCTATTGAAAGATTCGTCCTCTTATGTGTTAGCGATTGACTATTTTATAAAAAGCTGCGTAGTTGGATTCTTCATCACCATTATTCTTGCCGTTTTATTGCGAAAATCAGAGAAACGGTTTGGCAATGAATTAAAACAATAAAGGGTTCAAAATAATATCCTGCCATTTAACATCCTTTTGAACCTTGCAGTCACTGTGATTTTGAAACAACTGTAGATACTGATATATTTATACTCAAACCAAATTCTCTACAACCTAAACCTTTACAACTATGGAAGAAAATGAAGAAAATGAATCGTTGCCTTTAAACGCATTAAAGGCAGGCCTAACCATAGGTCTGATAAATATTGTAATTACGGTATTACTGTATGTGGTTGACTCTGCACTTTTTGCGAAATGGTGGGTAGGTATATTAATATTAGTGCTTAACCTTGTTTTAGTTATTGTATTTGGAATTAAGTACCGTAATTCTATTGGTGGATTTATACCATTTGGGAAAGCCTTTCTTCATGGATATATTACCTTAATAGCCGGAGCACTTTTGGGGTTAATATTTAATATATTATTATACAATGTAATAGATCCTGATTTACCAGGAGTTATTACAGATGCATCAATTGAAGCTACAGGGTCTATGATGCAGAGTATGGGAGCCCCATCTGATTCAATTGATGAAACTTTAGCTGAATTAGAAACAACAATGCCGCAGCGTTTTAGTACTATTGGACTAGTAAAACAGTATGGTTGGACATTATTGATATCTGCTGTTGTTGCGTTAATTACTGGTTTAATTGTTAAGAAAAATGAGCCAATTGGAGAGATGTAATGCGAAATGAATTAAATATTTCAGTTGTAGTACCAATTTATAATGAAGAGGAGTCACTAACTGAACTTTGTAATTGGATAAGCCGTGTGATGCAATCACACGGCTTTACTTATGAAGTGCTGCTCATCGATGATGGAAGTACTGATAAGTCATGGGAGGTAGTGCAAGCTATTTCTTCGGAAAATCCAATGATCAAAGGAATTAAGTTCAACCGTAATTACGGTAAATCAGCTGCTCTGAATACAGGCTTTAAAAGCTGTCGTGGTGAGGTGGTTATTACCATGGATGCTGATCTTCAAGACAGCCCCGATGAAATACCCAAGCTATATAAAAAAATAAAAGAGGACGGATTTGACATGGTCAGTGGCTGGAAAAAGAAACGCCATGACCCAATTTCAAAAACAATACCTTCCAAGTTTTTCAATTATGTTACGCGTAAGATCTCGGGTATAAAGCTCCATGATTTCAATTGCGGATTAAAAGCCTATACCAGTCGGGTAGTAAAACACATAGACGTATATGGTGAAATGCATCGCTATATCCCTGTAATTGCCAAATGGAATGGCTTTACCAAAATAGGAGAGCAGGTAGTGGAGCACCATGAGCGCAAATACGGCAAAACAAAGTTCGGTCTAGAAAGATTTATTAATGGGTTCCTTGACTTGTTGTCGATCACCTTTGTTAGCAAGTTCAAACGTAAACCAATGCACTTTTTTGGATTGCTTGGAACAATCTCTTTTTTCTCAGGTTTCGCTATTACATGTTATGTTATAGGCATGAAAATATACTGTCAGCATTATAAATTGCCTGTAAGGGATGTGGTAGATCAACCTTTATTTTTTCTAGCTTTAGTGGCCCTTATTATCGGAGTTCAGCTTTTCCTTACGGGATTTTTAGCGGAAATGTTGGCGATGAAATCCAATACAGCCAAAGATTATCTAGTAGTAGAGAAAATCGGACTTGATTAGTCTATGCGATTTTATTCAGTAATTATACCCGTTTACAACAGGCCAAATGAGGTTGACGAACTCCTTGAAAGCCTTACCAAACAAACATTTTCAAATTTTGAAGTCCTTATTGTGGAGGATGGTTCAATTGATAAATGTGATACCATTGTAGAGAAATACCAATCACAGCTCAATATCACCTATTATTATAAGTCTAATTCAGGACAGGGGTTTAGCCGAAATTTTGGTTTTGAAAATGCCAAAGGCGACTATTTTGTTGTTTTTGATTCTGATTGCTTGATTCCCGAGCACTATTTTCAGGCAGTAGATCAATATTTAAATGAGCATGCTGTAGATGCTTTTGGTGGACCAGACAAAGCCCATGAAAGTTTTACTGCCATACAAAAAGCCATCAGCTATTCAATGACCTCGCCCTTAACTACTGGAGGTATTAGAGGGAATAAAAAACATTATGGCACCTTTCACCCCCGCAGTTTCAATATGGGGATATCGAAGCAAGTGTATGAAAAAGTGGGGGGCTACAAAATTACTCGGATGGGTGAGGACTTAGAGTTTAGTATAAGAATTATCAATGCTGGTTTTAAAACGGCATTAATTTCAGGAGCATTTGTTTATCACAAACGAAGAACTAGCTTGAGTCAATTTTACGCTCAGTTGCACTTTTTTGGTAGGGCAAGAATTAATTTAGGCCGGTTTTATCCTAAAGAGGTAAAACTTCTGCATTGGTTTCCAGCCTTCTTCACCTTGGGTTTGCTCAGCTTAGCCGTATGGCCGTGGATAAATATTCCGTTGGCAGTGCTTGGAGGTTCTGCCTACTTACTGTTTTTCGTTTCCAATTTTGTCAGCTCCTTGTTAAAAAACAAAAATTTTTATGTAGCGATGTTGAGTATGGCTACCTCATTTACCCAGCTATTTGCCTATGGTATAGGTTTCTTGACTGAAGGTTTGAAAAAGTTAGTGAAGGGGTGATACCCGTTAAGATAACACCCCATTCACCAAACTTAGGCATCAGCCCGATTAAGTACGTCAGTTAACTTAGCCAACACAAAGGCGGTTATCGACATAACAATGTCCCTAACTGCTATATCCAAATTATCACCTGAGAAAATCAAAGTAAGTGCTATTAAGAATAACCAGGCTGAAACTATATAGGCACCTATTTCTGTTTTGGTGAGAACAATGATACCGGCCACAATTTCTATAACCCCCACAATCATCATAAATGCTGATGGACTAAAAGGAAGCATGTCGACCATTCCTGGTGAAAGATAAGCATCCCACTGGGTGAGTATATTTAAAAATTTATCGGCACCGGCTGCGATAGGAACCAGGCCAAAAGTAAATTTAAGAATTTGATGAAGTTTAGTGATTTCTGATTTCATGATGTTTTTATATTTTGATTGGGTGGTTTGATTCAGGAATTGTAAATCGGTTACAAAATTTTGTAACTTATTCAACTCGATTGCATCTAACCCTAAATTGAGAATAATTGAGAATTATGGAAGCATTGAAAATACATGATTACAGCTCTAGTAAGATGCAGGACACTGTGGTAATAAACAGGGTATTGAGTGGAGAAAAGGAACTATATGAAATATTGCTTAGACGCTATAATCAAACCTTATATAGGGCAGTAAGGAGTTATTTGAAGGAAGATGAAGTGGAAGATACCATGCAGGATACATATATTAAAGCGTATCAAAAGCTCGATCAGTTTAAGGGCGACTCATTATTTTCTACTTGGTTGATTAGAATAGGAATCAATGAAGCACTTCAAAGGATTAGAAAGAAAAAAAGATCACATATCGTTAGTCTAAATCAGCCTTACGAACAGAATGATAAAGTAATTCAATTACCTGATACAAACACAATGAATCCCGAGAAACAAATTATCAACAGTGAGAACAGACAATTGTTGGAAAGGTCGATAGTGGAGCTTCCAGAAAAGTATCGGGTAGTTTATATGCTTCGAGAAGTAGAAGGTATGGATAATACTGAAATCGCCCATTGCCTTTCTATTAGTGAAAGCAATGTAAAAGTTAGATTGCACCGAGCAAAAAATTTACTTAAGGAATCATTATTTAAGTTCTCCTCGGAAACCTCGGTCTTCGAATTTGGAGACAAGCGTTGCGATTGCATCGTAAATAACGTCATGCAAATAATTTGAAATGCTAAGCAGGTACTTTTAAAGTCATCATGATCATGGCAGCAATGGGCGTAAGGAGTGCAACAAGACCCCAAAATTCCCATTGTTTGAATACTTTTAGAAACTGATCCCAATCAAGGTTCACTTCGGTATCGGTAAGTAGGGCAAGTTGCTTTTGCAACGGAGCAACCTTTATTCCAAACACTATACCTGATACGGAAAATAGAATAATCGACCAAAGAATCCAACCCGTGCCGAGTATTGGAATGTGACCATATATTGCCGTAAGAAAGCCCCCAGCAGTAATTACGATTACACCAGGAATGGTAAATAAGCGATCACTTTTAATCACACCATTGATGCTATGATGGATAATTTTAAGGTCTTTAGTTTTGACAGCTATTCGCATCCAATATAGACCCGTAAAAATATTTCCAAGAAAAAGAATTACTGCTATAAGATGAACTAATTTAAGGTAATTATAGGCCGCCATATCAATCTATTATAATCATAGTGAAATTAATGATTATTTTGATTGAATACTTTTAAACTAGTAGACTATTGGAAATATACTAAATACCTAGTTTTGGATTTTATCTGATGTTGTTATTTAGTGAGATACATTCTCCACCAATCGGGGCTCTTTTTCTTTATGGTTTTGAATGAAATGATTAATCGAGAGTGCAGCCAAAGCTATTAAAAGTGATATAAGAATTATTTTTTTTCTAATGCTGACCATAGAGACTAACTATTGATTTTAACTAACCGTAAATCTATTGGAATGTTTTCATTAATACTGGTTAATAATCGCCTGAACCTTACAGCAGTAATCTTTTTTATATTACCTGTTTAAATACAACAAATAAAGATTAGACCTTAAAATAATCCATTTCCTCGTAGAAAGTCCCCATGATTAGTGCAAAAGTAGGCAGTTTCATACATTTAAAATGGAATACAAATATCCCTTCAACAGAGTGAGTAATTAATTCCCCAATAATCTACAACGATTTACCCCAAGTAGCCTGTGGGTACTTACTGTATCTTAATTCATTATTGGCAAAGTATATGCAGAGGTTAGTTTGAAAAGGTTATTGACTAGTGACTTTCTATAATATTAACGTCTACTAAATCAACAATCTATTACCAACAATTAACGTTTAAGAAGTAACAATTAAAACAATATTCAACATGAAGAAATCAATTTTCAGAATGTCTACACTGGGCTTACTACTCATCGGTGGACTAATGGCGTGCAAGAGTAATAAAAAAGTGGCTGAAGCTACAAAACCTGCTCCTAAAGTAGAGGTAGAAACTAAGAAGCCAGAACCACCAAAAAATGAAGTAAAAACAAAAACTACCAAAGAAGAAACAACACAGCAGTTGAACAATTATTTCAATGCCATTGTAGCTTCTTCAGGAAATGCCACTACGGCCAACAGAAACATCAATGAAGCACAATCATTGTTCGCTTCACCTGATGCAGTAGTACTAATTATCATCAGTCAGTATGACGGTGAAAATGACTACGATGAACCAACAAGTATTACACAATACCTTCATTACCTAAAAGACAAAGGTAAAAATCTAAACAACATTCACGATTTTAAAACCGATGTAAACGGAAAGATCACTGAACTTGAATTGATCCGTAAATAAGCTCCAATTTTTAAAATCCTATAAAATAACATAAACATGAAATGAGCATAATCGGAAAACATCTTGAAAAGACGAATTTCGAACTTGCGAATTCCATGTGACCATTAAAAATATAAAACACACATGAAACGAGTATATATAATTGCCCTATTATTGACTATGTCCCTTGGTGCAATGGCACAAACAGCAGACATTTCACCACAGCGTAAACAAGCCATTGATTCATTGGCTCTAGAGAAGGTACGCGACCTAAGTAAATACATAAGTATCATTGGAAACAAAAAAACAGCTTTTTCAGAAGCCACGAGAGTGATGGACAGAGCAGAAGAGTTGTTTGCTCCGGATAGTGAAATGGGAGTGTCATCCTTAGTTACAACAGATATTACCTATTATAAAGTGCGTAAATATTTTGAGCGTCTTATGGCTCTTAACTACGACCACGTAAAAATCGATTGGTATGATATCCACTATATAAGTGATTTGGAAAAGCAGCCCGATGGAAGATATGTAGGTATTGTTACCGTTTACCAACGATTTGAAGGTACTTCTGATGACGGGATGTCTTACAAAGACACTACTAAAAAGGATATTACCATCTATGTAGAGAAAAAGAAAACACAAATATCAGGACGTACTATCGAATTTTGGGATGTGCTACTTGGAGATATCCGTGTAAAAGAAACTTCTAAATGATCCGCTACTTTTTAGCTGCAACATTTATCTTATTCAGTACTCACCTTCTTGCTCAAATTGAGCGGGAAGGTGATATTGATGAAAGTAAGCTCTATGCTTCAACTAAACAGGTGAATCAATTTTTCAAAAGATTCAATGGAGAGGAAGACCAAGGGGGTAACCGTTACTATGATAAAGACAAAGATTTTCGTGATGCTGAGTTAAGAAAAAAGTACATTTCTATCCTGTTTGATGAAGACAATGGTGGTATTTCCAAAGCCACTAAAAAACAGTTCATTAATGATGTTATTGATAAGAAGAATCCCAAGTTTTTGGATTTTCATAATGAAGGATGGTTTGCCGAGGTCAATGCCGTATTTAACAGAAATGGTAAAGAAGAAAATGTTGTCTTATTTTTTAAAATTGAAAAACAAGGGCTAGGTTATGCCTGGTTGTTGGATAAAGTAAGTGCAAACTATTACAAGCCTATGTTTAAAAAAGATAGTGGTGCTAATAGGGCATTTATTCACCCGATGAGCCATGAACTAGATTTTATGAATTTACACAAGGCATTTAGTAATCAACGGGCGATGGATTATACTGCGGATGATTTTTCTCCTGATTACCTTTCTCTGTTTCTTTATGACCTGTCCAAAAAACAGTTGACTTTTAAAACTGTCAGATCAGTTAGATTTCACTTTTTTCAGTGTGAGGGATGGTATTTTTCCATTACTGAATTTAACAGACCCGGATATAATACTGGCTGGCTAATTTCTGATCTTACCTCAATAACAAACGAAGATGTACCCGCTCTCAAAGCGTATATATATGATCAAAAGTAAAAATTGTATTACCTTATTGTTGGCTATTACTTGTTTACTATTGGCTTTTTCAGCCAATGCACAGAAGGAATATACTAATGAGCAGATTAATGGCTATAAAATTAAAGCTCAGGATCAGCTTCAGTTTTTCGTTTATATGCTTAATACCCTTGGCGATAACCAAACAAGCCCACGTGACAAAGACGTCATAATACGTGAGAGTTATAAAAAGATATTTAGGGATGAAAAAGTGCAAGTAGAGGATGATTTATCAGAAAACCGAAAGGTAATAACCAATAAGGACATAACAGCCTACCTAAAAGATATCGAATTCTTTTTTAAACAGGTCAAATTTGAATTCGATATAAAAAACATTGAAGCATTTAATCGTGAAAATGGACAGCTTTCACTAAAAGTAACACTTAATCGAACTATTAAAGGCACTGGACTAGAAGGTGAAATTATCCTCAACACCAAACCCCGTTTCATTGAACTCAATCTCGATAAAGAAACAGATGAACTGGCCATTGTCAGTATTTATACGACCAAAGTGAGCCGAGATGTGGCTTTGAAAGAATGGTGGCGCACGCTGTCTTTCGGTTGGAAAGATATTTTTAAAGCACGATCATCAATCACCAGTGATTCGGTTTCTATTGCTCAGTTAAACAAGATTGCCGCAATTGATAGCATTGACCTTTCGGGCAATTCAATTATCGTTTCTGCTCAACCTTTGACTATGCTGGTGGATTTAAAATATATAAATATTAGTAAAACCAGAATAGTTGATATTGCTCCTTTGAGTAGTTTAAACGGACTGACAAGTTTGAATATTTCCTATACTGGAATTAATGATTTGACCTATCTGCGCTATGCTGAAAACATAAAAAGCTTGAATATTGCCAATAGCAAAGTAACCAGTCTGGAACCTTTGCAAAACCTTCAACAGTTAGAGTTTTTGAGCATCTCAGCCACTAGTATCAATGAATTTACGATACTTAAATACTTTACCAATCTTCATACACTTGACTTATCTGAAACGAATTTCGGTCAACTTACGATACTTGAAGGACTTAAGGGACTTAGAACGCTAAACCTGTCCCGGACGAGCATTTATAACTTGAGTAATGCACTAAGTGCCAAAACTCTGGAGAATCTGGATGTGAGTTTTACTGGAATTCTGGATTTAGCTCCATTGGGTAATTACTCTGCACTTAACACATTAAATATCAACAATACACAGGTAGCTGATTTGGCTCCTTTATTAGGGATAAAAACACTCGAGAAAGTTTATGCCGACAATACCTTATTGACCAAAGAAAAGGTAACTGCCTTTAAGGATGCGAGACCTAAGGTTATTGTGGTGATCAATTCTGAGGAGCTTTCGGCCTGGTGGAAAGGATTGACACCAAATTGGAAAAATGCATTGAGAACTTACATAGCAAATGGCAAAGATCAAGTGCCCACAAAAGAACAGTTGGCAAAGCTCATATCAATTGATAGTCTTGATGTGGCAGGTACCGGATTGGAAGATTTAGTACCGTTAAGTAAATTTTTAAGGCTCCGTTATCTTAACATCAGTGACAATACTATAGCCAATTTTGATGAATTGCGTAATCTCTCAACTTTAGTAGAACTTAAGGCAAATCGTTCGGGTATAACAAAAACCAAGTCAGTTTTAAGTTTGAATAAATTACAAAGCCTTGACCTGTCTGATAATAAACTTATGGCAGAAAGCATTTTAAGTTTGTCAAAACTCAAAAATCTAACTCTTTTAAATATTGACAATACAGGTACTAGTAAACAGACGGTCAGTCAGTTTGGAAGTCAAATAGACAATGGATGTATTGTGATTTTTGATACCAAAGGCTTACAATTTTGGTGGAATAAGTTGGGTAACAACTGGCAGAAGATATTAAAACTTCAGGTAACAGTTAGTCCCGAACCAACTTCAAAGGAACTACATCAACTTATTGCGCTTAAGAGAATAGTCATTGTTGACGAAACCATTCTGACCCTTAAGCCTCTTGAACAATTTCTGCAAATTGAGTCACTTTATCTGGAAAAAGTAACGCTCAACAGCCTTGAGAGTGTGAAGGGACTTGGAGCCATCAAAAGTTTGACTGTTAAGTTCTCACCAATATCATCATTGGAGCCTCTGAGTGAAATAACTTCTTTGGAGGTGCTCAATCTGAACAATACTGCAATTGAAGACTTACGGCCTTTGGAAACCTTAAATAACCTTAAAGAATTAAGTGTAGCAGGTACAAAAATTGACGATCTGAAAGGGTTGGAGACACTTTATAATATGCAGGTGTTGGACATTTCAAGCACTCAGGTAAAAAAACTTAAACGATTGGATGAGCTTATTTATTTAAAAAGTTTAACCTGTTTCAATACACGTATTTCTTCCCGAGAAGTAGAGAAATTCAATGAAGATCATCCTGATTGTACGGTAAGTCATTATTGACAATGTAACTCGAGGAAAGAGCTGTATTTTACTCTCTGTGCTTGCTCTGTGATCACAGTGGTTGACCCATCAAAACATCTGCAAATTCATAATATCTCCAATACAAAAAAATCTCAAAATATTTGCGCAGTTAAATGACTGCATTTATATTTGTGCAGTTAAATGACTGCATAATGGAATTAAGAAGAGATGTATTTCAAGCCATAGTTGACCCAACCAGAAGAGCGATAATTACATTAGTTGCACTTCAGGCAATGACACCTGGAGCCATAGCCGAACAATTTGACTCTTCAAGACAAACAATCTCTAAGCATATTCAAATTCTCACAGCTTGTGAAATACTAGAGCAGGAGCAAAATGGCAGAGAAATATACTATCACATCAATGCACGAAAAATGAAGGAAGTAGCTGATTTCATTGAACCATTCCGTAAGATGTGGGATGATCGATTCAATAAGCTTGAAGCCGTAATGAAAAATCGCCAATCTGATAAATAGGTATGGAGTTAAAAACAAAAATAGAAGCAGCTGAAGGCAAACAGGAGTTGCAGATAACTAGAGAATTTGACTTGCCATTGGAACTACTTTTTCAAGCCTATATAGAGCCTGATATTGTTGAGCAATGGATGGGAACAAAAGTGTTGAAACTTGAGAATAAAAAACACGGCTCCTATCAATTTGAAACCACCGATCCAAAGGGAAACAAACATGGGTTTAATGGCACCATCCATGAATTTGTTCCAAATCAGAAAATCACACGAACTTTTGAAATGGAAAGTGCAAATTTTGGCGTTCAACTAGAGTTTTTAGAGTTTGAAAAACTTACTGATGATTCCAGTAGACTCAATATGCATGTGGTCTACCGATCTGTGGCTATAAGAGATCAAATTCTACAGCTACCCTTTGCCCAAGGCATTAATATGGCTCATAATCGGCTGGAAGACATTGTAAGCAATTTAAACTAAAGACTTATGACTAAAAGAAATAAAATCATTTATTGGGTTTCCACTATCTGGTTAGCATTGGGAATGGTAGCTACGGGAGGTGGACAGGTATTTAAAATGGAAGATGGTCAGGGCGGAATGGATATGATTACCCATTTAGGTTATCCTATTTATTTTTTAACAATATTGGGTATTTGGAAAATTCTAGGAGCCATAGCAGTTCTTGTTCCGAAATATCCCTTAATAAAAGAATGGGCATATGCTGGATTTTTCTTTTGCATGTCCGGGGCAATTTTTTCTCATATTGTTATTGGAGATCCAATAACCAAAATATTTCCCGCCTTACTACTGATTGTCCTCACTGTAGTGTCTTGGTATTTTAGACCTAAAGAGAGAAGGCTAATTTCGGTTTATAAATAACGAAAGAATGAAAAAGGAATTGTTACCAAAACAGTGTGAAGAACTAATTGTCAAATTGAAGGCGCGTTTTGAAAAAAATATAGAGCGCCATCTGAATATTGAGTGGAACAAAGTACAATTTAGACTTATGGAAAATCACGAAAAATTATGGTCACTTGATAAAATGGAAAGTACAGGCGGAGAACCTGATGTTGTTGGTTATGATAATGAGACGGGTGAATACATTTTTTTTGATTGCTCAATGGAAAGCCCCAGAGGCCGTAGAAGTTTATGTTACGATCATAAGGCACTTGAAGCTAGAAAAACACACAAACCAGAAAATAGTGCCACTAATCTAGCCACTCAAATGGGAATTGAACTTTTAACTGAAGAAGACTATAGAGCATTGCAAAAACTTGGAAAATTCGATCTGAAAACATCTAGCTGGTTGAAAACCCCTGCTGATATTAGAAAACTTGGAGGCGCCATATTTGCCGATTTCCGATATGGTAATGTATTTATATATCACAACGGTGCAGAATCTTATTATGCTGCTAGAGGCTTTCGAGGTTTGCTAATACACTATTTTAGAATTTGAATGCAATGAATAATATGAATCCGAAAGTAGATTTATTTTTAAGAAAAGCTAAAAAATGGCAAGAGGAGATGACCTTGTTAAGAAGGATCATTCTTGATTGCGGACTGACTGAAGAAATTAAGTGGATGCATCCCTGTTATACATTGAAAAAGAGTAACATCGTTTTAATTCACGGGTTTAAGGAATATTGTGCCCTGTTATTTCACAAAGGAGCATTGTTAAAAGATGCTGAGGGTATTTTAGTTCAACAAACGGAAAATGTGCAGTCAGCACGGCAAATTAGGTTTACTAATCTTCAGCAAATAGTTGATTTGAAAGCTACTTTGAAAGCCTACATTTATGAAGCCATTGAAGTTGAAAAAGCTGGATTGCAGGTAAAACTTAAAAAGACTTCAGAATTTAATATGCCCGAAGAATTTCAGACGAAACTAGAAAAAAATTCTGATCTGAAGACCGCTTTTGAAGCATTGACACCAGGTAGACAAAGAGGATATCTCTTACATTTTTCTCAACCCAAACAATCCAAAACTCGAGAGTCCAGGATTGAAAAATGTATTCCTCAAATATTTGAGGGTAAAGGGCTGAATGATCAGTAACCTTCGAATTAAGATTTTTACTCCAAAAACTTAGGCGCCTTTCTATATTTTGTTCCTTGCTCATAGGAGTAAGCAATTTCTAACAGCAGAGGCTCACTCCATGCCCGGCCAAAGAAAGAAATGCCTACAGGCAGCTCATCTACAAAACCCATCGGTACTGTGATATTTGGATAGCCCGACTGAGCGGCAGGTGAGGAGCTTCCTAATTGATAGCTGTCCCCATTGATCCAATCGGTTTTCCAGGCGGGCCCACCGGTGGGGGCTATGATGGCATCCAACTGTAATTCATCCATCACCCGATCGATGCCTTGTTCCTGACTTCCTTTTTTAAGTTTGGCTAAAGTTTCTAGATATTCTTTTGATGACAAATCATCTTTTTGCTGGGCCATCTCCAAATACTTCTGATTGTAATACTCCATTTCAATAGAATCGTTTTTATTGAAGGTTATTAAATCCTCCAAATTTTTGATTGAAGTATCAGGACCTAGCGATTGAAAGTACTTATTCAAGCCATCTTTATATTCAAATAGCATTACATTGAACGAATACTCACCTACATTATTTTCAGCTATTTTATCAATTTCCACCACTTCCGCACCCTGACTTTTAAGGTATTCAACAGCTCGGTACATGAGTGTGTCTACCTTAAAGTTTATGCCAAATGGACGCTTATAAAGGCCGATTTTCTTGCCCTTCAGTCCATCTGATTTTAAAAATTGAGTGTAATCAGAATAGGTTTTGCCTTTACTCGCTAATGTTTTGCTATCTGCAGAATCAATACCAACCAGTGCCCCTAAACAGATGGCAGCATCAGTCAAAGTACGTGCCATGGGACCCGCAGTATCTTGTGTAAATGAGATTGGAATGATACCAGAACGACTAACTAATCCGACAGTGGGTTTTATCCCTACTATTCCATTGTTATTGGCAGGGCAAACAATCGATCCGTTAGTCTCAGTACCTATGGCAATCATGGTAAGGTTGGCTGCCACTGCCGCTCCTGAACCGGAGCTTGATCCGCAGGGATTTCTACTCAAGCTGTAAGGATTCTTGACTTGTCCGCCCACGCCACTCCATCCACTTGAGGAGAGTTCTCCACGAAAATTGGCCCATTCGCTCAAATTAGCCTTACCAAGGATAACAGCACCTGCCGCTCGTAATTGTTTAGCAACATAACTGTCTTGTAACGGATGCGAACCCATCAAAGCACGTGACCCGGCTGTAGTGGCCATTTTATCGTGGGTATCAATATTATCTTTTAGAAGAACAGGAATTCCGTGCATAGGCCCGCGGTTTTTGCCCTCTTTTATTTCTTTGTCTAGTGCCTTAGCAATTTGAAGTGCATCAGGATTAACCACTATTACGGAATTTAACTTAATGCCATTTTTATCGATTTGATCAATACGATCCAAATAGGCTTGCACCACTTCTTGAATTGTCAGTGTACCTGAAGCATATTTTTCCTGTAATTGATGGATGTCCATCTCTGCCAAGCTGAAATTTTCAGGTGAAGGTAGATTGACTTCCTGTTCTTTTGGTTGCGGCTGACATCCAAATAGAAACGGGATTAAAATTATTCCATAAAGCGTGCGTTTAACATTAAGCAATATGTTCATGATTGAAAATTTTTGTTGAATAGCAAGATAATTTATGCGATCATTAAAACCAATTCTTCTTTTTAAAGTAGTAAATCATGCCTAAGAAGATGAATATCATGACTCCCCAGACCGCAGTATAGCCGTATTTCCAGCCTAATTCAGGCATGTGTTCGAAATTCATACCATAAACACCAGCAATAAAGGTGAGTGGAATAAATATGGTGGCAATTACGGTAAGTACTTTCATTACCTCATTCATTTTATTGCTCATACTGGTCATGTACATGTCCATGAGTCCAGAGGTAAGGTCACGATAGGTCTCCAATGTTTCAATTACATGTATACTATGGTCGTAAACATCGGAAAAAAAGCGCTCCGTTTCTTTTTTAATCTGGGGATATTCACCTTTCGATATTTTACTGATGGCCTCCCTAATAGGGTAAAGGGATTTCCTTAAATAGATAAGTTCCTTTTTTAAAGTCTGTATTTTTCTGAGTGATGTGGGAGAAGGATCTTCATAGACTTCATCCTCAAGTTCTTCAATGCGTTCACCAATATTTTCAACAATCAGATAGTAACTATCAACTATTGTATCAATCAGGCGGTAAAAAAGATAGTCAGTGCCCCGTTTCCTTGCTTTACTCTTCGGATCGTTTTTAAGCCGGTTTCTCAATCCATCAAAAAGATCGCCTTCCTTTTCACCAAATGAAATGAGATAATTTTTACTCAATATGAAACTCATTTGCTCATAGATAATCTGATCTTTATCAAGAGAATTTAAGCTCTTCAATGTAAAAAATAGATACCCATCAGAATCCTCTACTTTTGGACGTTGATCTGTGTTAAGTACATCTTCTAAAACCAATGGATTGATGTCAAAATGAATGCCTACTTTTTCTATTAAGGGGATATTATGAAGCCCGTCAATATTGAGCCAATTAATTTTGTCAGGGGAGATGTCAGTTAATAATTTATCTATTTTCCCATTCAATTGTTCATCGTACTCGACATCACTATATCTTATGAGATCTACTTTAGATTTTTCTGTATGTTTTTTACCATGATGAACTAATTGACCAGGAGGAAGTCCAATAGTATGTGAACGACTGATTAATTTTTGAAACTCAAATTTTGGCAGTTGGATTTGCATAATTATTTATTTTTTATCCTTATACACTATAGTTCTATAGGGGTATGGAATTTCTATTCCCTCCTTATCAAAACGTTCTTTTATTGATTTATTTAAATCGCACTTCATGGCGAATCCTTCAATAGGATCTTTAGCCCATACATAAGCTCTGAGGTTGACAGAACTGTCTCCAAAGTCTATTAACCTAACCTTAACTGCAGGATCTCCACTGTTCTTATTCTCTTGAGTTCTATTGTCTTGAAAGTCCGGATGTTTCATCGCCTCTTCCTGCATAATTTTGATAGCTAGATTAATATCTGAATCATAAGAAATACCCATTACCAGATACATGCAGGTTTTATTTTCATTTAATGAAGAGTTAATGATAGTCTCATTACTTATTACTGAATTTGGGATCACAATCCTTCTATTTTCATAATTGTTGATTACCGTATGTCTCAAGGTAATATCTTCAACCATACCACTCATGTTGTTGCTTATTGCAATGTGATCACCTACACGAAATGGTTTGAAAATCACCAAAAAGATGCCCGTGATAATATTTGAAAAGGCTGATTGGGAAGCAAAACCAATAATAGCAGCAAATACTCCTGCACCTGCAAAAAGAGTGACTCCGTAATCTTTTAATTCAGGTATTCTGTAAAAGATGACAATTAATGCAATAGTGAATATGATAAAACTAGCTGCATTTTTAATAAAGTTGTATTTAGTTGGATCAAGATTCAGCTTGGCTGAGGCAGTTCTTACAAACCTATGCAATGAATAGCGCAAAATCTTCGATATGATAAATGCCACTAAAATGATAATGGCGGAGGTAAGTAAGTGTGAAAAAAGTACTGAGTGGGTATCCATAGATGTTTACAAATTCTTAAAGAAAGTTACTGTTTTATTTAATAGTTCAATGGCGTGCGAGTGCAATTTACTATCATTAAATGGATGTGTACCACCAAATACGTGATTTGCTCCTTTTATTATATGTAAAGATGCTTTGTTATTTTCAATGGCCAATGCTTGGGCGTGACTTACAGGCACAGTTTCATCCAAATCGCCATGTATTATAAGTGCAGGAATATTCATTTTAGACATGGCTTTTAGTGGGTTAAACCGTTCTATGTTATTAGAGTAATCTTCAAATAGTTGAAAATTCATGGGCATTTGTTGATTTGTGCGGGCATTCTCAGCATAGGTGACCCCTTGTTTCCTCCAAACATCGATACTATCTGGTGTAGTACCCATTTTGAAATTATTTAATGCAGCCCAAGTGGCAATGCCTTTTATTCTTTTGTCCTCACTGGCTTTCACAATGGAAATACCTCCCCCTCTACTGTGGCCAACAATAAACAAACGATTTAAATCGAACTCCTCAGTTGGAATCATATTCTCTTTTGAATTAATGTAGTCAATCACAGTGGTGATATCTTCAATTTCTTTGGTGAAGTTGTTCTCAGCAAATGCATCCAAATCATTAAATTCTAAAGGAGATTGAATGGTGGTACCGTTGTGTGAGAAGTTGAATTTGATGAATACAAAACCTTGCTCGGCAAAATTATCAGCCAGTAAATTAAAATGCCCCCAGTCTTTAAAACCCTTGAACCCGTGGACAAATACTATAACAGGTTTTTGTGTACTATCTTGTTTATATCTGATATCTGCAAGGAATGGACGTTGGTTAACTTTGCTCTCAAGTACTACCTCTTCAATTATTTTCTCCCACATACGGTTTATTTATTTTGATTACGTGCATATTCGTCAGTATCATTGTAGCTCACTTGTCAGAATGGCCTTAACTCTCAAAGATATAAAATCACCAGTTGCTTCCGAGATGGATGAATTTGAAAAGAAATTCAGATCATCGATGAAGACGAAGGTGCTACTATTGGACAAAATAATGACTTACATTGTAAAGCGCAAAGGAAAGCAGATGCGTCCGATGTTTGTTTTTTTAAGTGCGGGCACCTGTGGCCCTATTGATGAAGCCACCTATCGTGGAGCGTCACTTATCGAATTATTACATACAGCCACACTTGTCCATGACGATGTGGTAGATGATGCCAACTATCGCAGAGGTTTCTTTTCTATCAACGCCTTATGGAAAAATAAAATTGCCGTGCTTGTTGGGGATTATCTTTTATCGCGTGGTTTATTATTATCTGTTGACAATGGTGATTTTGAACTGCTAAAAATAGTATCAACAGCTGTCAAAGAAATGAGTGAAGGGGAGCTGTTGCAAATGGAAAAGGCCAGGCATTTAGACATAACGGAAGAAGTTTATTACGACATAATCCGTCAAAAAACGGCCTCATTGATTGCTTCATGTTGTGCCGTTGGAGCGAGTTCTTCGGGTAGTAGTAACGGAGAAGTAGAAAAAATGCGCCTTTTTGGTGAAAAGGTAGGTATGGCTTTCCAAATCAAAGATGACCTTTTCGATTATGGTGACGAAGAAATAGGCAAACCATTAGGTATCGATATTAAGGAAAAGAAGATGACCTTGCCATTGATCAAAGCATTACAACTAGCGTCATGGACTGAAAAAAGGAGGATAATCGGTATTATCCGTAACCACTCTGATAACAAGAAGAAAGTGAAAGAGGTGATTGATTTTGTTAAAAAATCGGGTGGGTTGGAATACGCAAAAGAAGTGATGAAAAAGTACTATGATGAAGCCATGGAGGTACTCAAATCTTTTAAAGAATCTGAATACAGAACCTCCTTGGGGCAGCTAGTACAGTATACTATAGAAAGAACAAAATAGGATGGAATTAAAGAATAAAATAGCCATAGTAACAGGTGTAAGTAAAGGCATTGGAAAAGCTACTGTCGAGCTGCTTCTGGACAAAGGGTGTATAGTGGCAGGCTGGGGTAGAACAAGTCCAGAGTTAAATCACAGTAACTTTCATTTTTATAAAACAGATGTGAGGGATTTTGAATCTGTAAAAAAATCCTATTCCCAGACTACTAAAGCACTGGGTGAAGATATTTCCATCTTGATTAACAATGCCGGACTTGGTTATGAAGGCGCCTTCGAAGAGCTTGACATCAA
This sequence comes from Fulvivirga sp., assembly GCA_048268855.1. Lineage (GTDB taxonomy): Bacteria > Bacteroidota > Bacteroidia > Cytophagales > Cyclobacteriaceae > Fulvivirga. The sequence goes on along the minus strand of JBLWUR010000006.1, from coordinate 148,238 downwards.
ACATTGGCATGCCATGTTTGAAACCAACGTAGATGGAATTTATTATTGCTCAAAATTGGTTGTTCCGAAAATGAAACAAAACGATGAAGGTCATATAATCAATATTTCATCGATAGCGGGCAATACAGGAATTCCGGGAATGTCGGCCTATTGTGCCACTAAACACGCGGTACGTGGCATGTCACAGTCCATGTATAAGGAGCTTAGAAATTTTGGAATCAAGGTGTCCTGTATCTATCCCGGTTCTGTGAAAACGAATTTCTTTGATAGCATAGACTCGGTCACTACCAACGACAATATGATGCGACCAGAAGATATAGCCAGTACCATCCTTCATTGTTTGGAATCACAAGCCAACTATCATCATGTGGATATTGAAGTAAGGCCTTTGAGGCCTAAGGGGAAGTAGTTACTTCAAAACTTTGAAGGAATTGCTTATTTTTGATAGACTTCCCCTAAAAAACAAAGCATTTTTCTAAGCCTTGTGATCTCTCTTGGTATGGTAGTTTTAAGCAACCCATTTTATAATTCTAATCTAATAATGAATACACTTATTATTTAATTTTGTGAAAACAAGATTATTATGGTTAACAAACTCAATCAAATTAAAGTAGGCAACTCAATAGCTATAATTAAATCTAAGCACTCAGATTGGCCTGAGATTACATGTTATATTAAGGAGCTAGATCAAACTGGTGTAATGCTAAATCGAGTGGAACATCTAAACGATTTTTTCCCTAAGTCTTCACGAGAAGATGGGACATTTTACATTAGATTTCAGAATATCGAATCTGTTAAAGACTGGTTTGAATATTAACCCCAGGTCTTGCTTAGATAGGATTATACATCTCCTCGTAAAAGCTTACCACACACAGACGAGTAGGAAGAAGTTACCAGAAATGAATGACAAACAAAGAGATTAAAAAGGAACATTTGGGATAGATACTACTTGGTAGACTTATTCTTCAACCATTGCTCATTTTCTTTTTTAAATTCATCAATGGCCAAAACATCTCCTTTATCTATAGCTTTCAATGATTCTTCAGCTCTCGTTTCCATCTCCACTTGGATAACTAACTTTTCCACCTTCTCCAAAGTAGATGTTTCTCGTATTTTCATTAGACGATCAATAAGTCCCAACTTTATTGTTTCTGCTTTCATAATATCTTGTCATTAAATACCTGTGATAAACATAACATTTTCATACCTATTTTTGGTCTCAAATTCAATTTTCCCAACTGGATGGATGATTAACCTGATCTTGTAATCAGTATAAAAAAAGACCCCAGAATATATCTGAGGTCTTGTAGGGGTCCAATAAAGTTCTTGTAAGATTAAAACTCCTGACTTTGCTGACTGTCAGTACCTTGATCCTGATTGTTGATTTTACTTTTTCTAGTTCTTTGGTTGAAATCAAGCTTACCAAATTTATAAGTCAGGTTGATTCCAAAAGATCGGAATGGTATGCTGGTGTTTGTAGTTTGTGTAAAGTTTTCACCCTTTAATTCACTACCAAATTCTTTATTAGCAAAGAAGGGTTCAACTACTCGAACACCCAGACTGAATTTTTCATTGATCTCTTTATTGACACCAACAATAAATATAGAAAAAGAAGGGTTTGTACCTTGTAATGTTTGCCTTGGTGCTCTAAAGAAACCAAACATATCTGCTTTCCAACCTTTGTTGAATTTGAAGCTAGAGTTAAGATTTCCATCCCATACAACCGCCTCACGGGTAAGTTTTTGATCATTCACAATTCCACTTGTATTATAAGTGTAGACATTGATGCCACCACGCAATGTGATAAATTTTAGCAATGTTACAGAACTATAGAAATTAACGCCATAGGATTCATTTTCACCAATATTTCTATAGGTAGTGGTGGCGAGACCGTCTTCATTTACTTCAAGGAAGCTTTCGATAGTCTGTGTGGTTTTCCTGTAAAAAAGTGAAGTGTTAATTGAAAACTGTTTCACGAACATACCATAGCTCAGTTCATATTGATCTGTAAGCTCTGGATCGAGAGAAGGGTTACCAAAACTTTGACTTCTATTGTTGTTAATCTCCACATAAGGGTTGATTACACGCATACTAGGACGCTGAATACGCTTACTATAACTTGCTTTTAAGGTATTGAATTTGCCGATTTTACGACTCAAAGTTGCTGAAGGCAACCAATTGTGATAATTGTTACTGAATGGTGAATCCTGAACTTTGAAATGCCCTTCAATTTCAGTGTACTCGTACCTAACTCCAGCATTAAGTCCGTATTTTTTTCCAAACTTGAAAGTGGATGAAATATAGCCGGCACCTACATTTTGGTTATATATAAACAGATCGGTTCTTGTGGGATCATTGTTATATATACCAGTCATGGTATTTAATGTGTCATATTGAAAATCACTGTCCACATCACGTAGAATTGCTTTTCCCCCTAATTCAATTTTAATATTGTCATTAAACGGGTGTACGTAATCGAGTTGAACGGTATTTTCTTTATTCGTTCCTTCATTAGTGTTCCGTTGATCTTGGAATAAATTGGAGTCAGAACCATTCGCATCTTGCTGTTGAATTAAATAGTCTTGATTTTGAATATTTCCGTCTATCTTGTATGAGGCAGATAACTCTTGTCCTTTACTACCTGGAAATTTATAGATGTAGTCTAATGACCATTCATAACCACTGAACAGATTGTCAGTGGTTGTATTTCGATTGTATTGTTGTGAAAAATTATTGACAGGATCTTCGAAAGAGCCATCTACCTTATTGGTTCTGTCCGAACTAAATCCTCTTAAACGGAAAGAGGTAGAAACGGAATGAAAAGCGTTAAAATCATAAAAAGCACTAGCAGTACCGAAAAAACCAAGTCTATTAGAGAGGTTTGGGCCTTTTTCACTCAGTACTCTACTTTGGCCTTCTATAATGTCTTCTCTGTAATATTCAAATGAACCTTCACGTTCTGGTGAGTAAAAGGCACTGGCACTTGTGTTGACACCAAGTCGGCCTTTACCTGCATTTATATTTAATACACCTCTGTTGGACTGTGTGCCTACCGAAGTGTCAATACTTCCTGCAAAGCCCTCAGGAGCGCTTTTCTTGGTAATTATATTGATGATACCAGCAGTACCCTCACCATCATATTTGGCGGATGGACTAGTAATCACCTCCACGCTTTTAATGTTATCTGCCGGAATAGATTTCAATGCATCGCCAGGATTGCTAGCAAACATGGAAGATGGTTTGCCGTTAACCAAGATTCTCACATTCTGACTGCCACGAAGAGAAACATTTCCCTCAAGGTCGACATTTAAAAGAGGTGCTCTACGTAATACATCAGATGCATCGCCACCTTTATTGGCAACATCGTTTTCAGCATTGTATACGATTTTATCAATTTTGTTTTCTACCAATTCCTTTTCACCTTGTACTACCACTTCATCCAATTGCTTGAAGCCTCCAGACAACATTACTGATTGTAAGTTGACATCTGGATTTTTGGGTGTAAGTTCAGCGTCTAGCGTTGTAGTTTCATAGCCAATAAAAGAGATGAGTACTTTGTATTGACCCAATGGCAAACCCGTTATTTTAAAAGATCCATCATCTTCTGAAATAGTACCATTAATTTGCTTGTCATCCTTTTTTACGACAATAGACGCATAGGAGATAGGTTCATTGGATTCGCTGTCCATCAATTGTCCTGATATTTTACCAGTAATCTGAGCATCACCTGAACCATTTCCACCCGGCCGTTGGGCGTGCAGTGATGAAATACTAAAAAAAATAATTAAAAGTGTAAAAGTGTTTTTCATGATTGATTATTGTGTCCTAATTTCCAAACGGGCTTAGGGTATTATTGTTCCTGATTTTTATTAAAGTTTGTTAAGTGGAAAGCTGGTAGGTATAACTGGTAAATTACTGGTATAAGTAAGGTTGAATGAGATAGTTGCCAGATTAACATGCTAATGTAACTGGGTTATAATTCAGCTGTCATTTTTCCAAGATTGATTTTGTCTGCTTTGGTAAAATTGATTTCACGAACAGCATCCATATCTTCCCACAAATAAGTGTTTCCTTTTAATCCATTGGTGAATTTCATTCTTTTTTTAAGTCTCTTTTTTTCTTGTTCGGTAGCTTGTCTTTTTTCACCTAACTGTCCATATAATTTGATGGCAGGATAATCGGAAAATTTACCCCATAACAATGATTTGATCCAAAAAATCCGGCTACTGTTTACACCCAAAACGCATATATTTTTATTGATTTTGGCGTATAGAGGTAACTTCGTTGGAAATTTCTCAAAGTAGAAACCTGTTTGATCATCATTTAAAAATAAAGAACCTATTGGCGTTACTGTAGGGTTATTCCCCGAATCTAGTGATGCAACCGATACATGTAGATTAGAACTGAAACTTTTATTGAAATGCTTCCTTATTTTACCCCAGTCGTTTTTAATGTCCATGATTGATGAATCAGTTTAATGCAAAATTAAGCAACTACTTTTATTGGGAAGGATATCTAATCGAATAAACTTAGTTGTATATACAACCTATTATCTTATATTCACACTGTGGAATTAGAAAACCTGCGAAATTTAAACCCTTCGATATGCATATCGGGTAAAGTAAGAAGGCTCAACCGACTGACAGCCAATGTCTTCAGAAAGTACTTGAAACCATTCAACGTTACCGACAGTCAGCTTAGTTTACTTTTTATGTTTTCAAAGAGGGATTTCACACAAAAGGAGCTAGCTGAGAAAACGGGACTTGAGAAATCTTCACTTAACAGAAACCTGCAACGCCTATTTGAGAGTAATTATATATCTCGATCAGATTTTCCGGTAATCAAAATCACATCTTCTGGTAGTGCCTTTGTGAATGACATCATTCCTGAGTGGAAAAAAGCCATGAGCGAAATTCGGCAACTACTTGGTGTGGAAGGAGAGGAAGCATTAAATCTTGTAATGAATAAACTAAAACAATAAAACTATGGGATTAGAAATCGGTTATATGACATTGAATTTTGCAATGTTTATCCTCGTTATTTTTATGGGTAAAATGGCCATTGAAACAACCTTTACTGACGAAATAGTAGTCAGAAAAAAACTGAGACAATTGATAATTCCGATGGCGTTGTGGCAGATATATATCTACTATGTTGCTTCTACGGGATTTCTTCAAGACTTTTCCTTGCCACCCAGATTTCTTTTGCTATTAGTGTTGCCGGCATTTCTATTTATAGCGATATTCCTTTATAAGAATAAAAGTAATGCCTGGATAATGAATATTCCGGCATCTGCTCTTATTTATATACAGGCATTCAGAATACTGGTAGAGACCTTATTTGTATACAGCGTTGCGAAAGGAGTACTCCATGAGAATGTCACTATTGAAGGGTATAATTATGATATGATATTGGCCTTTACTGCGCCAATTGTGGCCTTCCTTGTGTTCGATAAAAAGCTATTTTCCATAAAGTTTGCCATTGCCTGGAATTATTTAGGCCTGGCAGTTTTAGTTTCTGTCATATTTGTTTTTGTTACAACTGTGTACTTTCCTGGTTTGTATGGCAGTGAAGTTACTTTGATGCCAATCGAGTTTGCCAAATATCCTTATGTGTTGGTAGCCGGTTTTCTTATGCCTCTGGCGGTATTTTTCCATATTTTGTCTATAGTACAGTTGAGAAGAAGGTTCTAAATTGTATCTGGTAAATTCTTCACCATATTGAATTAAGGGGCTATACCAATCAGATATTTCTGAAACTCATCAGAACTATAAACAGTTAATGGGTCCTCAGAACTTGTAAAATTTTCCCATATAGAAAGCGGAATTTCAGAGAATACCGCATGGTCTGTGTCATTAACTTTAGCCACTACCCAACCCTTATCCCCATCACAGGAATAAAAAGTGGCCTCTCGCGGTGTGTAATACCTTGAGATAACAATGTTTTCGGTGTATCTGTACGTTGCAGATTCAATGATAATAATGGCACTGTCCAATTGGTTAAGATTTACTTCAAGTGGAACATTTTGACAATTGGTTTTTTCAGGTTCCATTTTAAAATTATGTTCCACCTGTGCTTCCGCAGTCATTGCCCATAAGGTAAAGAAAAAGGCAAATACAATTTTTACTACTGACATTGGTCAAAGATAATAATCACTTCGGAATGTTGAATTTAGAATTAGAATTTAGAATAATGAATTTTAAATGTAATCTTTGAGAGACACATTATTGAACAATCTTTTTTGCATGAAATATATTGCTTTATTATCCGTCCTAATTATTGGTTGTGCAGCACCAATTAAGACCACAACTACTAACGCGCCTAATGCCCAACTTGAGCTAACTAAACAGCTTGAAGGTGCTGTACTCTGGTATCAAAATTCGGCAGAAATGAGGCTGTCTTACTATCAGGCTTACCAATACGCCCGATTGTTACTGGATGATAAATTGACAAATGACAATAATTCCAAGCCACCTGCTGTAGTATTGGACATTGATGAAACAGTGTTGGATAACAGTCCTTATGAAGCTATCCTTATCGATAAAGGGGAAACTTTCAGACCAAAAACCTGGAAAGAATGGACAGATGAGGCCCGTGCTGAAGCGCTGCCTGGAGCATTGGAATTCACTAAATATGCAAAGAGTAGAGGTGTAGAGGTTATTTATATTTCTAATAGAATGACCAATGAAATGGCAACTACCATAGCGAACTTAAAAAGAGAACAATTTCCAAATGCAGAAGAGCAATATTTGCTTTTGAACTCAACCACAAGTGACAAGACGGAAAGACGAAATAAGGTAATGGAAACTTATAATGTCTTAGTCTACATTGGTGATAACCTTACAGACTTCTCTGAAATTTATAGTGACAGAGGGCCGGATATGGGTAAGAAAATGGTGGATGAGAACTTAAATGTGTTGCTCAATAGTTTTGTTATGCTGCCCAACCCAATGTATGGAGAATGGGAAAAGGCCATTTATAATAATAACTATGGTATTTCTGACGAAATAAAACTTCAGAAACGTAAAGCAGCACTTAAACGTTAGGTATTAGAACCAACTTCCACCTAAATCACGGAAAGGCCAAGGAATGGCAGCTAAGATAAGAATCAAACCTATTAAGTAGCCTATCATAATAGTCTTGAATTTCTTCCCGTCCATGGCGATTTTCTTAGCCTTGCTATAGCTAACAGTAATGATTATTAAAGCTACTACCATTAGCCCAACATGTTCCACTAAAAAGAAACGTAAAACATCTGACTTCATAGAAGCAGCTTCAAATATTACCCTTGGGCTCATAAAGTACATTACCAAACCCACTACAAATTGCAAATGGGTAAATATCAACGCAAATAATGCCTTTTGTTTGTCCTTTTTAGAGTAAGTAACACCACCGCGGGTTTTCCCAAAAGAGTTGACAATAGCAATAATAAGTGTCGCTAAAACTAGCCATCTTAAGCCGGAATGCGCATGGAGCAAAATATCGTACATGTTGTTATCTGAGTGTTTGGTTAAAGTTTAAAGATACTCTTGATTTGAAATAGTTCAAAGTACTATTCTTTCTGTTTTCTACTTACTTTCTTAGCCATTTTCATTGCCTTATATACATTAATAATTCCACCGCTACTTGAAAGGTCTGAGAATAGTATTTCGTCATTTTCAGTTCCGGGTGTTGTCACTTTTAATTTGGGATAGCCTTTTGCTGTTTCTTTGATTATATGTATCACTTGAACAGCCGTTAGATTTGGATAATATGACATAATCAAGGCTGCTAACCCACTTACTACTGGTGCGGCCATACTAGTGCCATCCAATGATTCATAAGTATTATCTGGCGTGGTACTATATATGTCTACTCCGGGGGCAAACACATCTACCTCCTTACTACCATAATTTGAAAATTCCGCTACTAGGTGATTGTCATCACTTCGTGAGGATGCACCTACCACAAGCCAATTGTTTACGGACTTACCATTTGCCAACATTCTAGAGGGAAAACTATCATGGATATCAATATTTAAACTTTCATTACCTGCCCCATGTACCATCAACACTCCTTTTTCTTCAGCATATCTAACTGCCTTGTCTACCGCTTCTTTCTGTGGAGAGTAAGGCTTACCAAAACTCATATTAATAATTTGGGCTCCGTTGTCAACGGCATATAAAATAGCATTAGCAACATCCTTATCACGTTCATCGCCATCAGGCACAGCCCTAATTGGTATTATTCTTACATTGGCGGCTATACCATTTATTCCCATGTGATTATTCCTAATAGCTGCAATGATGCCTGACACGTGTGTGCCATGTCTGGCATCTGGGCCTTTTACATCATTATTACCATATCCTTTTTCATAAAGATTTTTAGGATCGTCCCCTACAATAGATCTAACATCACTCACAATGTCATATTTATTCACCTCACTTTTAAAATAATCAATGTAGTCATCAAACCCTTCAATAGATCCATAGTAATCATTGACAAGCATCATAAAGCGCTTCCCTTTATTGGCAGTAGAGTCTTTTGGTACAAAGGCCTCTATTTTTTCGATAGTTAAAGAGTCTGTTTTTAGTTTGGATTGCATCAACAAACTATACCATTGGAAATTTTTTTGTAACATTTGATAGTACCCGTACTGATCCAAATTGAAATCTCTCTCGGTAATGTATTTATAGCTCACTTCCTTCCAAAGCTTGTACTCCTCAGTGGTAGTGTCTGTCGCTGCACTAACGATATCGTACTTTGGTTTTAAATCTCTATAAATACGGCTTAACTCTAATGGGGCAAAAGTCACGTTACCACTATTGCCACCTAAAAAATTCCAGCCATGGATATCATCAACATAACCATTGTTATCATCATCTATTCCATTGCCAGCAATTTCACCAGTATTCGTCCATATATTGCCTTTTAAATCCTCATGATCAATGTCTACTCCGGAGTCAATAACCGCCACTAACACAGTTTTGGAAGGTTTGTTTTTTAGCAATTTGGTATATGCTTTCTCAACACTAACGCCCTGAACTCCATCACTCTTAGCGTCTTTCAAATACCAAGACTCACTTGCCGCAGAGCCGGATTGCTGAGCCAATAAATTTTGAAACAAAAGGAGGCAGATGATTAAAAAATGAATCTTCATAAATGGTATTTAAAACAATTATAACGGCAAATCTAGGTCAAATTGTTTTAGATGGTTATCAATTTTATACCAACGGAAATCAACGTGACTTTTTTTTGATTTACAGTCTAAGAAGTGAGACTGATATATTTAAAATTGATTTCATGAGTAAATTCAAAACCATCGTAGCAATATTAATTTTACTAACCATTATTATATTCACTTTCCAAAATATAGAAACCGTATCCATAAGTTTCTTGTTTTGGAATGTTGAGGTTTCCCGTGCATTATTGATGCTGTTTTGCTTTCTTAGTGGCATATTGGTGGCAAGCCTAATCAGTTTTAGTAAAAAGAACCGCTACCATTAAAGTTTCTATATTACAAAATGGATGACACTATCACAGAGTTTTTATATGATCCTACAGTAGGTAAACTTGTATCTATTTTTGTTGGATTCACCATTATTTGGATACTGGTCAAGGTTATTCAAAATAAGGTTATAGGTAAGATTAAAGCTCCTGACAACAGGTTTAGAACAAAAAAGTTAGCAAGTTTTATAGGTTATTTTCTTACTCTTTTACTCATCACAATTGTCTATAGTGATAAACTTGGTGGACTTACGGTAGCGCTTGGGGTGGCGGGTGCTGGTATAGCTTTTGCACTTCAGGAAGTTATTGCTAGTGTAGCAGGTTGGTTGGCCATAGTCTTTGGTGGGTTTTATAAAACCGGAGATCGTGTGCAGCTTGGAGGAATAAAAGGTGATGTTATGGACATAGGTGTCCTGAGAACAACCTTGATGGAAACAGGTCAATGGGTTAATGGGGATCTTTATAATGGCCGGATCGTACGTATAGCCAATAGTTTTGTATTCAAAGAGCCAGTGTTTAACTATTCTGCTGAATTTCCTTTTTTATGGGATGAGATGACAATACCGTTGAAATCAGAATCAGATCCCAATTATAGCAGAGAATTATTTAATAATATATTGAATGAGGTGGTCGGTGATTTTGCTCAGAAATCCCAGGCGGCATGGGATGAAATGACCAAACAACTATATGTAGAAAAAGCTCAGATCAGTCCTATGGTGACTATGTCATTTGATGAGAACTGGATCACCTTTACATTGAGATATATTGTCGACTATAAAAAAAGACGTGGCACTAAAGACGTGCTCTACACGAGAATATTGGAGGCCATAGCTCAAAGTAAAGGTAAAATGAAAATAGCTTCAGCCGCGTTTGAGATCACCGCTTTTCCAAAAAACAACTGATCTCGATTTCTTTCATTTTAAAAGAAAACTTACAACTGTCAGAATAAGGATTCAATATGCTAATAGTTTAATAGACAGAGTATTACCTTTGATTTGGTATCAAAGTTGAACTGTGATGATGTATTATTTCTGCCTTCTGTCAATGGGATTGTTCTTTGTAACATTTCATATAGCCATTTTAAAGCTAATTAAACTTCCAACTCATAAACGCAAATTGTAGCCTACTTTACAAATCAATTTAATTGTTCCTGATATTATTTTAAAAAGTTTATTTTTCGCAACAACATCCCTTAATTTACGGTTAATAGATAAACGCATTAAATGATCTTGGAGCAAGTGCATATTTCACAAAGGTTTTTGGCGGTCAGAAGCAAGACTGAAGAAATCTGTAATCCACTGACTCCCGAAGATCACGTGGTTCAACCAATTGTAGATGTAAGTCCTCCAAAATGGCATTTAGGACACACCACATGGTTTTTCGAAACTTTTATACTTCAGCCAAACCTTAAAGGCTATAAGGTTTTTGATCCCAATTATAACTTCCTTTTCAACAGCTATTACGAATCTATAGGAGCACGGGTGATCCGTACCAATAGAGGCAATATTACTCGACCAGGTGTAAATGAAGTGTTGAAATACCGCAGCTATGTGGACCAACACATGAAGCAATATTTTGATCAACAACCCAGTGAGGAAGTAATTCAACTTGTGGAGCTAGGTATGCAACATGAGCAGCAACATCAGGAATTGTTGATCTATGATATCAAATATATCTTGGGTAAAAACCCTCTTTTTCCTGCTTATGGTAGTCAAAACGTACTTCCGAAAAGTGAGCCAAATCAGCTGAATTGGCTACAAATTGAAGAAGGAACTTATCAAATTGGTCATGAAGGTCAGGATTTTAGTTTCGACAATGAACATGGCCTCCATACCGTTTTTTTGCATGAGTATGCCATTGCTGATAGACTCACTACCAATAGGGAATATCTTGAATTTATGGAGGAAGGTGGCTATGAGAATTTTAAACCATGGCTTTCAGAAGCTTGGGATTGGGTGAACACCAATAAAATTAAATCACCTGAACATTGGCATTTAGTAGATGGGCAATGGCATCAATATTGTCTGAATGGTGGGCTTATGCCATTAGATTTGAATGCACCAGTAACTCACATCAGTTTTTACGAAGCAGATGCCTATGCAAAATGGAAAGGGTTAAGATTACCAACAGAAATGGAGTGGGAGGTAGCCTGTGGAAGGCATGGTAAAGTGGATGATAGCAGTAATTTTAGTGACACTGGCGTTTATCAACCACGGGTACAAGATCAAGGAAATAATCAATTTTATGGAGATGTATGGGAGTGGACAGCCAGTGCCTACAGGCCTTATCCTTATTATGAAGCACCCGAAGGTGCAGTTGGAGAATACAATGGTAAATTTATGATTAATCAAATGGTACTCAGAGGAGGATCTTGTGCAACACCTCAAAATCACATCAGACTGACGTATCGAAATTTTTTCAACCCACATTTAAGATGGATGTTTTCAGGTCTAAGACTTGCAAAACACATTTAACCACTAAAATTCAATATGAATCAGTTTGCAATAGATGTGCTGGATGGACTCAGTGCCACACCGAAAAGATTGTCTTCAAAATATTTTTATGATGAAATAGGGGATAAGCTATTTCAAAGGATAATGAGCTTGGATGATTACTACCTCACACGTTCAGAGTACGAAATACTATCCAATTCAAAAAAAGAGTTACTCACTATATTCAGCGCAAAAAACACGCCCTTTAATGTGATAGAGTTTGGTGCAGGTGATGGCTATAAAACCAAAGTCTTACTGAAGCATTTCTTAGCACAAAAAGCTGATTTTAAATATTTACCAATTGATATTTCAGGTAATGTGTTGGAGATATTGGAAACAGCTCTTAAAAAGGAATTGCCCGATTTGAAAGTAAAAGGCATCCAAAATGAATATTTTAAGGCATTAGATCAGTTTGATAAAAGTGATGAGCGTAATGTTGTTCTTTTCCTAGGTTCAAATATTGGCAATTTTACAGGTGATCAGGCTACTGCCTTTTTACAAGGCCTCTATAATTCACTAAAAGAGGGAGATATCCTTCTGATTGGGTTTGATCTTAAAAAGAATCCAGGAGTGATATTGAATGCTTATAATGACCGCGAAGGAGTAACTAGGGATTTCAATTTGAATTTACTCAATAGAATAAACCATGAGTTAGGTGGTAATTTCAATATTGACAAGTTTAAGCATCATCCAATTTATAATCCATTAACAGGAACTACCACTAGTTTTTTGGTGAGCACAGAGCAGCAAACAGTTAAGATTATGGATGAGGTAATTCATTTTGACGCTTGGGAAGCTGTACACATGGAGATTTCGCAGAAGTACGATCTTAAAGCCATCGAAAAACTTGCTAAAGATGCAGGCTTTAAAGTGGTGGATAATTTCTATGATGAAAAGAAATACTTTGTCGATGCCGTTTGGCAGAAATAATTCAGAGTTTCTCTTCGGGATTTGTAATCCCGAAGTTAGTTCATAGGATTTTCAATCCGAATAATAAGTACTAAATGATAAAGATGGATTATAAATCCCATGATAATCATTCGACATTACAAATGTCGAACAGGGTGGCGAATAGAACTATTTCTCTTCAGTAGGTCTCTTCGGGATTTGCAATTCCGAAGCTCTCGCGTAGGATTTTCAATCCGATATTATTATCTAGAAACTTTATAAATATGAAATATTGGTCTATAATTTTATATTAATACCTCATATTTTTCGAATAGAATACTAAGATGCGTTGGTTGTGCGAGCAGTGTTTATGTATTTGATTTTTCTTTCTCGATAAATTCTCTTTCAAATTTCAATGCTATTGATTTGTCAATATTGTACCTAGGAATATCAGGTAAATGCAGAAGACAGCTAGATGATTGATAATCCGTATTTCCTAACAGGAGTCCAATATTTATATTTTCTGTATGCAGACTGCTGAGTATTGAAGCGTTATTGACTACAAGTAAATGTGTTTTTTTAATAAGAATTTCAACACCATTATATAGTAACCTACCATTAGTTAAGGAGACCTTGTTCGGAGGATCAAATATTATTTCAATAAAGATTTTTTTCGAAGCTTCTCTAATTATTAGTTTTTTACCGATCAGTTGAATATCCCAAGCTGAAACCGAGTACACTAGTTGATTGTTATAGATTAGTACTACAGGTCTATTATCTTCATCATATAGTTTTAAATTAAGCAACAGATGGTTGTCTAATAAAGCAAACGATACTAGCGGGTTTTCATCTATTACAATTGGATATACAACAATTTCATCCGTTACACTGGTAGTTGTGAAACTGAAGCTACAATTGCCTATCTCTACCGAAGCAGTCTGCCCTGAATAATGTAAGTCGAAAGGCTTTGAAACACCTGATTTGAGATTATATGGTGAACTGACTGCTTGAATTACATCCTTAAGAGGAAGCAAGCCTGCTGTTTTTTCCCGATGATGTTTGTCACATAATAAGGTGATTTCTTTTGCGACATGTCTTTTTACCTTGGCCCACCCCTTTAGATGCTCATACTCATATAAAGGCATACCACAAATCACACACCCAAATCCGCATCTTTTTCTGACTTCTCTTTGGATTGGAAGTGGAATATTTCTGCTCGTTGGATTATCGATTATTTTATTTTTAACTGTGTCTGCCATTACTATTATATATACAATGTAATTTTAAATATTGCTCGCAACCAAGTGGCTATCAACTACTTTTTACTGTTAAGCGTATATATAAACGCTTAAATTAAAATATTCTAACACAAAATAGAATAAAAATGTTGAATAATCAACGAAGTCAATAATTTGAAGTTCAAATTGATTTGGGCTTATTCTTTTATTCACTACCAAATAATCAAAAACCTCATTACATTTGCGCTCCCCTAAAATGCGCACGTGGTGGAATTGGTAGACACGCCAGCTTGAGGGGCTGGTGCTTTAAGTAGTGTGGAGGTTCGAATCCTCTCGTGCGCACTAATCTTTTTTATCCTTTTCGCAAGAAGTACTATCACCATGTCTTAATTGTAAGTACCAATAGGTGTTCCCTATAGCATCACTATAACCGCCTTCCCGATAAACCATAAGTGTTTTCTTACCAAGTAGTTATCAAAGTTCAATTGAATATAATATTGATATAATGAATATATTATTCGTAGCTTGAAAGCTGAAAAAAACTGTAGGCTTTATGATCATATACAATAGTATACTAATTGGTAGTACTCGAGTTCTATTACTCATCCTTCTTACTACCCTTTTCCAATTTGTGTTTATTTCAGCAAATGCTCAGCATGATCATACTGATAATACCGCTGTTACCAACCACCTTCTAGCCTGTAGAAGTGGAGTAAATTTTATTAATAACCTTCCAGCACCCGAGATAATGAATGGGGTGGGTAAATCGAGCCTTAAAATAAAAACGACCTCAGAATTAACTCAAAAATATTTTAGCCAAGGAGTAAGTCTACTTCATTGCTTCTGGGATTTTGAAGCCTACAGATCTTTTAAAGAGGCTATTAAGCATGATTCCTCTGCCATTATGCCTTACTGGGGACTTCTTCATACCATTAAATTTATCGACAACGAGGAGTTTGATGAAGATGAGAAATTCGCACTAAAGAAAATAAAAGTATTGGTTGACAGTGTCGATGGTTTTGAGCAATTATATGCCAAGGGTATAATAAGCGCAATAGAAACAGATAAAAATGATGAATATGAGAAATACCTTGAATATATCGTACATCAATACCCTAAAGATGTAGATGCTAAGCTCTTTCTGGCCTTGTATAAAATGTCTGGTTATGATAAAGATATGAATCCAAGGGAAGGAACCATATACAGCGAATATCTACTACGAGATTTGCTGGTATCAAACCCTGATAACCATGGTGTACGACATTATTGGATACACCAAATGGAAAATTGTTGTCCTGAAGAGGCGCTTGAAAGTGCTGATGTATTAGCTGCCATGGCTCCAGAGTCAGGGCATATTGTTCACATGCCAGGTCATATTTATTATAAAATGGGTAACTATAAAAAAGCTCACGATCAATTTGTTTCTGCCATGAAGGTTGATTCTGCGTATATGAGTAATCAAAAAATAACGGAACTCGATAACTGGAACTACATCCATAATTTAAATTACCTGATGGCAAATTGTGCTCAAGATGGACGATATAAAGAAGGTCTTAATTATGCCAATCGTCTTGAAAGGATGGTGACTGCCGCTGATAGAACAGATCAGCACAGAGGAACCTATTTTTTTCAAGGTAAAATCACTCCTGCCATTATGGAAATGAGGTTTGGTAGATGGGGTGAAGCCATTAAAAAATTTGATGCCATTATTGATCCGGATACATTGTATGGAAAAGCTGCTATTGACTATAAAAATGCGTTCTCTCTTTTTTCACATGGCATGTTGGCTTTAGAGAAGAAGAATGTTGAATCTGCTAAAATATATTTAGATCGTCTCGATGCCTTATTTTGGAGAAATAGTCAGTTAGAGGAGAAAAAACAACAGTATGGATTTTATAGACAAATGATACTTAAAGTTGCCTCTCAAGAGTTGGAAGGTAATATATTGTTAGTAAGCAAGGAGTATGACAAAGCCATTGTAATGTTGGAAATGGCGGCAAAAATGGAAAAAGAATTGGGGTATACAGAACCACCTTATTATCCAAGACCTGTATTGCTAAGTTTGGCAAATGCCTATATTGTAAATAAAGAATTTGATAAAGCTGAAGAGTGTTATATCAAATTACTAGAAAAACACCCAAATAGCTCCATGGCTTATTGGGGACTAATGAAGCTCTATAAAGTCAATAAAGAAAACGACAAATACTCGGCTGTTAAAATCAAGTTTGATGCGGTGACGCAATATGGAAATCGAGAGGTTTTTAGATAGTTGAGACGGAAGACCTACCACTTAAAGCTAAGAATGAAATCACAGAATGAATGGGCGATTTGTATCAATTAGCAGCAAAGCATTAAAGCATATGCGCTGCTAGCCTCATGTTACCATCTGGCCAGACTAGCTTATTTTCAATTCAGCAGGATTTTGTCTACTATCCCAAACTGTGAGTATATAAACTTTCGTGTCCGTGTACTCATAAAAAAGAAGGTAATCTCGAACTATCTTTACCCTGACGTTTATCATGTCAGTTCGCCTGCCGATATTCGGGTGATCAGACAATAGTTGATCTGCTTTTATAAAGCTAATTTAGTTTTTTGCTGTAAGATGTTGATTTGTTCCTCTTTATCCAGAATTCAAGGATGTATTTTCGTTTCTGTTGGGCAAGAGGTGTCCAGGTTACTGTTCTAGCCATTCGTCAATATCTCTATCGGCTTTTTTTGAATCGATTCCTTTGCCTTGATTAATTTCATTTTTGGCGTGGTCAATTTCCGACTTTTGAGAATCAGTTAGTTTATATATGGAATCATCGAAATCAACTTCGAGAAGTCTGTATACTTCGTCTAGTATGTCCTTATTGTCTATTGACTTGATTCGGTTAATTAGTTCGTTTCTGTGTTTGGCCTTAACCATATTCTAATATACGAAAATTAGGGTAATCCTGTTCCAAGAGGCTTGATGCTAACGCCCACGGTAAGGCGCGTTTGTTTACTTGTTTTACGAAGCATAAACATAGCACGTTATTGGGTTTTAACCTAGCCTGCCTGTCGGCAGACAGGTTCGAATGAAAGCCGCTTGAAACACTACGTTCCTGTTGATAGTCCGCCCGTGACAGATGAAAGTAAAGGTGAAATACGACCCATAACGTGCGGCCAAGCCGCACCAAAGTATTTAGGACTTCGCACTGTGAAGACCAAATGCGCTCTTACACGATGTTAGATGCTTTTTAATCAGTCTTAAATCTATATTTTAGACTATGGAGTTTCATGTTCTTATAGAGAATAAATTGTAGTCCTGATGAAGAACATTCGCAAAACCCTTCTACGATACCCATTACAGGCACCATACAACTATATTTTTTGTCAAAAATTATTGTATCAAAAAATGCATCCTGATAAAGATTAATTTCTTCTTCTGGTTTGAATAAGGGGCTATCAGTTTCAACTAGATTTGACGAGATAAAAAGGCTGCCTGAAAATTGATTTTTGGTAAATGGTCTAAATGTATCTACATAAATTTCTTTAAAAGCCTGCTCTTTAGTAAGAATGAATCCGGAATCATCTTTCTTAAGTTCAAATTCTTCTTCGAGAGTTCTTTGTATGTATTTTTCTGTTAGTTCTTTAGAACAGAAATTAATTTGGAGTTTAGATACCATATCTTCATTCTTACCAAAAAAGATAAGTCCGCTTTCATTGTAAATGATTTCGACATACGCTGGAATCACGTGTTTAGTACCGTGATGCTTGTCCTTAAATCTCTTTTTTCTGTGATTTACAACTGCTCCTTTTTCCCCTAAAATATCATTAAGTTCCATGACGCTTATCCCAAATTTGATTTGGTGGCCATTAATTTTTATAAAATCACTCTCAAATACTATTTCATGCTGAATAGGCTGACTTTGTGCTCCTTGAACTGACCATATAACTATTAGTAAAGAAAATACTAGTTTTTTCATCTTACAGAAATTGCATCTAACGGCCTAGCTAACAGCACTAAGGTGTTGATATATATTATTGATGGGACTAATCTAAAGGATTTTTAACAGACTGTCTACCAACCTAGAACTTTGAACTTCAAACTTTAAATTCTAATTCTTCTTCTTAAACACATCCCCAATCTTCTCGAAGAAACTTTTCTTCTCCTTGCCAAATTCCTTCTCCTTGGCTTTATCTTTTTTATCTATGCCGAACACTTTTTGAAGGATATTCTTATCCTCCTTTTCTAAATCACAATCAAGTTGGCTCAATAGCTGGGAATCTAAATCAGGAAATCGGGCAGAAGTAATATTTTTTAAAGTCTCATCTTTATTCATATCATTAAATAGGCCGACAAAAATTGGAAGTGCCATATTAGACCCACTGCCTAAAGCCGTACTTCTAAAACGTATCCTCGGGTCATCGGCACCTACCCAAGTTCCCACTACCAACTTGGGATTGTATCCAATAAACCAGCCATCGGCATTAGACTGAGTAGTTCCAGTTTTGCCAGCCAGATCATTTGTGAGGTGATACTTCCAGCGTGTAGAGGAGGCTGTCCCTTCATTTACTACTGCACGCAGCATTTCATTCATCATTTGAGCATGGTCAGGTGACATTGCCTTTGTTTTTGATGGAGGATTAATTTCATAAAGAAGATTTCCTTGATAGTCATAAATTGAGTTTAAATAACTCAACTCCACCCTTGAACCTTCATTGGCAAACGTGCAATAGGCTTTGGTCATCTCCAGCAGGGTGAGACTCGCAGTACCTAGTGCTACAGCTGGCACCTTTGGAAGTTGGGTGTCAATACCCGCATCCTTTGCCATATTGATTACATTATCTATTCCTACTTCATCTATCAATTTAATGGTTACTGTATTTATTGATTTTGCTAAGGCCCCTTTAAATGAATATTTTTTTACATTCTCTTCGGCATCAGAATTGCCAGGTGTCCAGCCTTCTAGGTTTTTGTAAAAAGTCCTTGAAGCAGAAATATAATCACACGGATCCATGCCTTTTTCTAAGGCTGCCGCATAGACAAAAGGTTTAAATGTCGAGCCCACTTGCCGTTTTGCCTGATTGACATGATCGTATTTAAACTTGTTGAAATCTATACCCCCCACCCAGGCCTTCACTTGTCCATTTTGTGGGTTTATGGCCACTACTCCTGCCTGAAGCATCATAAGATAATGCTGAACTGAATCTATTGGAGACATCTTTTTCTCTAGTGTCCCTTGCCAGGTGAACAATTCCATAGGATAAGCCACCTTCATTTCTTTTATAATTTCTGAATGGTTTAATCCTTTGCTTTTTAATTGTTGGTAATGAGTTGATCTTTTGACAGCTGTATTCAAAATATCAGCACTAGCTGTCCATGGTTTATTTGATGCCCAATGTTTATCAAATTGATTCTGAAGGTTTTCCATATTTCTAGCCATGGAAGCCTCGGCATATCCTTGTATTCGTGAGTCGATGGTTGTATATATTCGTAAGCCATCTGTATAAAGGTTATATGCTGTGCCATCTTCTTTTTTATTTTCTACTGCCCATTTTTCC
The DNA here is from genome assembly GCA_048268855.1 of Fulvivirga sp. GTDB lineage: Bacteria > Bacteroidota > Bacteroidia > Cytophagales > Cyclobacteriaceae > Fulvivirga. The sequence goes on along the minus strand of JBLWUR010000006.1, from coordinate 128,605 downwards.
AGTTCTGGCCTTATAAAATTCCTAAAGTAAGTAGCTATACCAGAAGAGGGTGTATAGCGTTTATAATTTAATTCTATGGGTAGTTTTTTCAATGAATCCAATTTGACTTCATCCAAATAGCCATACTTATTCATCTGAGAAAGAACTACATTTCTTCTATACTGTGATTTTTCAGGAAACAGACGTGGGTTATAAGTATGATTGGCTTTAAGCATGCCTACTAATACGGCTGCTTCCTGCACATTCAGATCACGGGCATTTTTGCTGAAATAACGGCCTGCAGCCATTTCAATACCATACATATTCTCACCGAAAGGAACAGTGTTAAGATATAACTCTAAAATCTCCTCTTTTGTGTAAATGCTTTCCAATTGAAATGCTATTAGCGCCTCTTTTATTTTGTTGACGCCTACACCAATTTTTGTAGTACCATCGCGAGGAAATAAATTTTTGGCCAGTTGTTGACTAATAGTACTACCTCCACCTCCACCTCTGTCTTGCATGATGAAGGTTTTGATAATTACACGAGCCAAGCTTCTGGGGTCAACACCTTTATGGGAATAAAACCGGGCGTCTTCGGTAGCCACTAGCGCATTGATAACATAAGGTGAAATGTTTTTAAATTTGGTTGGATTACGTTCATTAATATAAAATCTACCAAGCAATACTTTATCTGCACTATAGACTTCAGTAGCTATATTGTTTTGTATATTCTTTAAAGAAGACTCAGAGGGCAGGGCACCAAAGAGCCCAATTTTAACAAGTAAAACAAGGATTACTGCCAAGCTTAAAGCTGAAAAAAATACCAGAGAAAGCATCTTAAGTATTTTAAAAAATATCGATTTTCGAGGTTTTTCTTTAGCTATCTTTTTTGGCATTGAGTCTTAGAGCTGTTAGTTTATTCTTCGTTGGCAAATTTGGAATAATTTTATTCAAATTGACTTATATTCGAATTCTAATAAATCAATACTTATGGCTATCAACGTAAAACTACTTAAGAAAATATGTGAAGCACCGGGAGTTCCAGGTTATGAACGGGTAATCCGAAATATGATCATCAAAGAAGTGACCCCTCTGGTAGATAGTGTAGAAGTTGATAATATGGGCAATGTGATTACTTTGAAAAAGGGAAAATCGAGTGAAAAGAAGGCGATGGTGGGTGCCCATATGGACGAGATAGGATTCATTGTAACTCATGTTGATGATAAGGGCTTTGTAAGGTTCACCACACTAGGTGGGTTTGACCCTAAGACTTTGACAGCCCAGCGAGTTGTTATTCATGGTAAAAAGGATGTAATAGGGGTTATGGGTTCTAAACCCATACATGTGATGTCTGCGGAGGAGCGTACAAAAATGCCCAAGATAACGGATTATTTTATTGATCTGGGAATGCCTAAAAAGGAGGTGGATAAACTCGTAAGTGTAGGAGATACTGTTACACGGGAGCGGGAATTGATTGAAATGGGTGATTGTGTGAACTGCAAATCCATTGACAATCGAGTATCTGTTTTTGTATTAATAGAAACACTTAGAAATTTAAAAAATCCACCCTATGATGTATATGGTGTTTTTACTGTTCAGGAGGAAGTGGGTATTCGGGGCGCCAATGTAGCAGCACATACCATCAATCCGGATTTTGGATTTGGACTGGACACCACTATTGCTTTTGACTTACCGGGCGCACAGGATCACGAAAAAGTAACTTCACTAGGTGAGGGGACAGCTATTAAGATTATGGACGCCATGACCATTTGTGACTACCGCATGGTAGATTATATGAAAAAAATAGCGGATAAAATTAAAATCAAATGGCAAAATGAATTGCTCGTAGCAGGGGGAACAGATACCGCGGGAATTCAGCGTATGGGTAAAAACGGATCGATATCAGGCGCGGTTTCTATACCTACACGTCACCTTCATCAGGTAATTGAAATGGCTCATAAAGAAGATATTGATAACAGTATCAAATTATTAAAAGCGTGTCTAGAATCTTTGGATACTTATAACTGGGAGCATAAATGAGAAGAGTAATATAAATGTTAAGTACTCTTCTTTAATGAGTAGAGATTAGCCAAAAGATTTGGCAATCAACAATCCAACATAGACCGCAATTAAGCCAAGTATAACGCTCATTCCTATGTAGAGCAAAGAGGTAAGCACCTCTCTTTGTTGCAGCAAGTTGAAATTCTCAAAAGCAAAGGCAGAAAATGTGGTGAAACTCCCACAAAAACCTACAGCCAGAAGTAGTCGGGTTTGCTCGCTCAAATTTTCTTTTAAGCTAAACCCAATAACCAATCCTAAAATTAGGCTTCCAATTACATTTACTGTCAGGGTAGAAAATAGAATATTGGAGGTGAATTTTTTGTCAATTAGCAAATAGGTAACGTAGCGCAATATGCTACCAGTAAATCCTCCAATACCTACTAAAAGTAAATTTCTGATCATGGATTAAATTTTTTAGGGCATTTTTTCTTTAGGTACTTAATCACTTGTGGGTAGTTAGTATGTTCCTGAATCGAAAGTTGCAGCTTCTTTTTATTATCAAAAACAATTTCCAACTCTTTGAACTTACCACCAGGTGTTTTGACTGCCGCTTCGCTCCAACTTACTATACTGTTGAGTTTATAAGTTTCTTTTTTGAATCTTGTAGGAAACCTGACCTCGATACTCCCTTTGCCTAAATATACAATCTTATAACTTAAAATAGTTCGAAACAGCAGCCCTAGTCCAATAGGACCAAGTACTATCAGTCCGGCATAGAGATACCATTCATAAGCGCCTTTAACGGTCATAAAATACAGTGAAATGCCTGCGGCTGTTAGACAAAATATAATAAAAACACTCATAGAGAAGAGTGCCGCTATTTTAGGTTTAGAAATAGTCACGATTATGTTTTTTTAAGTACGACAAAGAAACAAAAACCTAACGGCTAAGGAAAACGATAAGATGGTTTTTGAATCAAAACGGTTTCAAGGCTCTTTCGTACCAATTCCCCCATTGTATGACATTCAAGAAACGCCTCGTTTTTATAGTGCTTAGAAAGGTCTCTGGCTAATGACTTAACATTTTTTGGTGTAGATATATTATCAGATGACATGACCGCCAAAAGTTCATTGGTTTTTTCCTTACTGGCTTTGTATCGATGTGCTATCAATGATCGCTCTTCTTTTTGGTATTGCTTCACCGTTTCAGGAGTCATACATTTCAATCCAATCTCTATTAATGGATTATTTTGTTTGAAATATTGTGGGAGATAAATGGCTTTTCTCCCTTCGTACGACTGTTGGTCAAAATCGATGGCTCTAATTCGGTAATCTACTTCTTCAAAATCAGGCGTAATATCGATAACAAAGTTACTAGAATGCATGTCACCCAATAACCTCACAAAACAACGTTCATTAAATTTCACAAATTCTTTTGCCAACCTTATCTCATTCAGATTTTTATTATTTAGATGGAATTTTATAAACTGATCGCCAGGTATACCTACGATATGCTCTTCAATCAACGTCTCTTTATTAACAACATAACTTATGCGGTTGGGCGAGAGTAGGTGTTCCAATTCTAAACCATACACCCGAGAGGCATCAGCATTTTTAATATAGAAATAATCAAAATTATCATTTATACGATTTACGATCCTAACCCTAAATGGCTGGGTATTGCCATAAATGCATAAGTCTATTCGATCTACAAATAGGTGTTCCATTACAGACAAGTCACCATCTGCCTTTAATATAGCGTAGATCGTTTTTACACTTTGGTGAATCTCCTTCATTTCATCTTGTGAATAAAAAACTGATTCCCAAAATGTATCACGTCCACGTTGGTCGTTTAATGGAATAGAATTGTTATAACGAAGTAAATCTTTATAGTTGATAGGTAAATTTATCTCCCTATCATAAGTATTGAGATATTTTCTTAATGCTTTACTTATTTTGTAAATGTTTTTTTTCTTACTGATAATCGCCATAGGAGGTAAATATACTGAACCTTGGTTTTAAATTTTTAATGATCGACTTTAGCATTTCGATCATTAAATAACAATAATTCTTTGGAAGAAGCATTCGATCCAGAAAAAGCCCGCAAGGAATTTCAAGAGCTCATGAGATATAAAATGCCCTTTGGTAAATACAAAGGCAGGAGGTTAGTTGATTTGCCTGAAGATTATCTACTTTGGTTTAGACGTAAAGGTTTACCCGAAGGGAAATTGGGCCGCTATATGGATATAGTTATTACTCAAAAAGGAGGCTAACTATTCTTCACTAGTAAGTTCAGCTCCTTTTGCCATCGCATTTTCCATTAGCATTTTTACACTGTCGATAGACACTTTTTGTTTGGTATAGTATTCTACTACTTCATCATGGCTTACATTGTCGCGTTGTGGTTTGAAGTTACGCATCCAGTTCATCATGGCTTCGTCTGCACCTTCAAGATTTTTAATAGCCAAATCCATTTCGGCTACTTTTTCAGATTGTTGATCATCCTGCTTCAAAAGGTCAACTTTTTCTTGTAAGTCACCTTTAAGGTTCATCATGTCCTCTAACTTGGGCATTATTTCATCATGTACTGCTATAACTTCATCATAAAGGGTTTGTTCGACCTGAACATCATCTGGAATTTCAGTGTCGTTATTTCCAGCTACCTCACTCTCAGTTTGTGTCGGTTTGCCACAACCAACTAATAATATTCCAATGGCAACTACAGAAATGATATTCAAATTTAAAATCCTCATGATAGTATATGTTTTTCTTTTATTCAAAGGTATATAATTCATCTTTTAGTACAAGATAAAATTATTTTACGATATTGTGAAGACTGCAATTGATCCAAATAGAAATAGTATTTATTATATATTAACTTTAAAATATAATAAAAATAAGCTCTAGTTTGCTTAAATAGAGTAACTTAGCATAATAAACTTGGATTGATACCTATATATAATTATATTATCGCATCTATTTTTTAAACTTTGTTGGCTATTTTTTTTAAATATATGAAACCTCAAACTACAATTCAGAGGTCTCGACTGATGAGCCTAATACTCATATTATTTTTTACCGGTGTAATTACGGGTTACAGTCAGACTCCCACGACTAGTGAAAAGGGTGGTAATAGTTATGTTGTCATTGGTGCCTTTGCTTTCGAGAAAAACGCAATCAAACTAATAACTTATGCCAAATCACTAAATATCAAGGCGGATTACCAATTACATCCAACTAAGGATATTTATTATGTTTATGAAATTTCCGAAAATGCTACGGCAGAAAGGGACAGAATACTCGCTAACTATCCCCAATTTTATGATGTGTGGGTGTATAGAGGCACTTTAGGCAGAAATCAAAATATAAATAAACCTAACGTTAAAATATCTGAGGAAAATAAACTCTCTGATGTCGACAATATTAACAAAGTAAAAGAATCCAATGAAGTAGCGAAATATTCCGAAGCTAAGGAAGAGTCAAAGTCTAGACTAGAGAAGAAGGAAAATGTATATTATTTATACTTGAATACTGTAAATGCCAAAAATCTAAAGGAAGTAAATGGCAAAGTTAATATTATCGACCCCGTTCGGGCAAAACAATTACAGGTAGCTAAATCACATGAACTTGTGGAGGTAAAAGATCCAAACAACGGATCCAGCCAAATAAAATTGGCTACGGATATGTTTGGCTTTAGGGAGGTGCAACAAACTATTAACCTCAAAAATCCAATCAATGATTCAACTAAACGTGTGATTCACATGATTGGAGATTCGATCATTGTTGATTTCGAAATGCAAAGATTTAAAAAGGGTGATGTTTTAGTTATGTATAATGTATATTTCTTTATAGATGCAGCTATTATGAAGCCAGAATCGATCTATGAACTCAATAGCCTGCTTGATATGCTAAAAGAAAATAACAAACTATTAGTCAGAATACATGGACATACAAATGGAAACTCAAGTGGGAAAATAATTCATCTTGATCCAGAAGATAGAAACTTCTTCTCACTTAATGCTGAACATAAGGAAGGGAGAGGTTCAGCGAAGAAATTATCACTTTATAGAGCCTACACTATTCAAAGATGGTTGATAGAACAAGGCATTTCAGAGGATAGAATGGAGATAAAAGGCTGGGGAGGGAAGCAAATGATTTACGATAAAAATGATCCGATGGCATTTAAAAATGTCCGGGTTGAAATAGAAATTTTAGAAGATAAATAGATTATATGAATCAGGTTTTTAAGGCAATTTCAGGACTACTTTTGTGTTTGTTATTTGTTAACTATCAAACAAATGCGCAAACAGTTAGCAATGTAAAAAGCTATTCGGTAATAGGTGCATTTAGTTCTGAAAGAAATGCGAAGCAATTTGCTGCAGATTACGCAGGACAATCTTTGAATACGAAAGTTCGTAAGAACAACTTCAATAACATGTACTATGTATTTACACTTGAGTCAGATAATGTTGAAGAAGCAAGAGAGGCAGTTTTAAAAATAAGGGATCAGTATAAAGAGCTTCCTCATGCTTGGTTGTACAACGGCAACTTTAATTGCCTTCATATCCCCTCTGATCAATTGGTTAGAAAACATGCTCCTGAAAATAAAGAGCCAATTAGTAAAAGTGAGCCAATTGCAGTCGCTAAGGAGGTGAAACCCGAACCCAAAATTATAGAAACACCAAAGGCAGTAAAACCAGACAACATATATTGGATTTACATTAATGCCTATAATATCACTAATCAAAGTGAAGTAGAGGGTAATATAAAGGTTATTGATGTAGAAAGAAATAAAGAAATTGGCACAGAAAAGACAAATCAACTGATTGATTTAAGAGATCCAAATAATGGCACCAATAGAATAAAGATAACATCAGATGTTTTCGGGTATCAGATACTTTCCCGTTCGCTTGATTTAGATGAGCCACTTACTTCAGAAACCAAAAGTTTTGTGACTTTGGTAGGTGACAGTATTATATTGGATTTTCCTTTGAGTCGTTTTAGAAATGGTGATTTCATGACCATGTATAATGTATATTTCTACATTGATGCTGCTATCATGCGAGAGGAATCGGTTTACGAATTGAATCAATTGTTGGATATGATGCGAGAAGATGAAAGTATACGGATAAAAATTCATGGCCATACCAATGGCAATTCACGGGGTACTGTGAAACATCTGGATTTAGACGATAAGAAGTTTTTTAGCTTAAATGGATCTCATATCGAAGAGACAGCAAGTGCAAAAAAACTATCACTATATAGAGCTTATACAATAAAACATTGGCTCATGGATCAAGGCATTGTTGAAGATAGAATGGAAATTGTAGGTTGGGGAGGCAAAAAAATGATTTATGACAAGAACAGTTCAAATGCAGATAAAAATGTTCGTGTAGAAATTGAAATTTTATAAATATCACTCACCAGATAAAATGAAATGAAAATTAAATATCTTCTCACCGTTATAGGGTTCCTTTTTTCACTTACAATCAAGAGCCAAAACACCAATATTCCTCCCGGATATGCGGTTGTAGTTGGTGCATATTCTGTAAATCAACAGGTGTTGGCCAATAAATTTATAAAACATGTGAACGATCTTGGCTACAAAGCTGAAAGTGGCCTTAATAAAAGAGGTACTTTAATCTTTGTTTATACTGATCTTACACAAAATTTCAAGGAGGCACTTACAAAGATGAGAAGCCTTCGTGGGCAAGCAGATTTCCAAGATGCTTGGGTTCATGTTTCAACCGCGAATTCTGGAGAGGTGACACAAATGGAGCCAGAGAAGGAAAATAAAGCTATTCAACCAAACAAGGGTGAAACCACAGAAATGGAGGAAGTTGGACCGGCAGTTGCTAATGTTGCCGAAGAAGTGGCACCTGACACTAAGGATGAAGTATCTAAACCTATTGAAATAGAACAACCTTTAGAAGAACTTAAAACTGAAAAAGATGATAGGCTTAATATTCTATTTAATCTGGTAAATGCCGCTAACAATACACCTATAAATGGTGAAATTCAGATTATAGATGCTGAAAGATCAAAACTTTTGGGACTAGTGGAATCCGGGAAATATACACCAATCGATGATCCTAAAAATAGAACGGGCGAACTAATTGTGTTAGCTGATATATTTGGTTTTAGAAAACTTCAAAAAGAATTGAACTATTATAAACCCTACAAAAATGCGGAGGAAATTGAGCTGGATTCTACTGAGTATGGAGCAGTATTAAATTTCGACTTGGTGCGGTTTCATAAAGGAGATATTATTACTATGTACAATGTGTTCTTTTTTAAAGATGCCGCTGTCATGCGTCCAGAATCTAAATATGAAGTATCCTGCCTATTGGAAATGCTAAAAGAAAACAAAGACTTGAAAATAAAAATTCATGGACATGTAAATGGCAATAATGCTGGACCAATAATTTCAGTAGAGGGTAACAATTTCTTTAGGTTATCAGACAATAATCCGAAAGGATTTGGTTCTGCTAAAGAACTTTCAAAACAAAGAGCTGAGGTCATCAGAGACTATTTAATTGATGAGGGTATTAGTACTGATAGAATGGAAATTAAAGCTTGGGGTGGAAAGCGTATGTTATATGACAAAAACAGTACTCAAGCTAAGAACAATGTCCGTGTTGAGATAGAGATCCTCGAAGAGTAATCAAATGTTTAGATGAGAAAACTAAAAATCTCAGGCCTAACTTTTCTGGCCCTATTAGTTATTCTTTCTGTTTTTATTAGAGTTCGGTATGGTGGTGGAGAATACTACCACAATTTGTCTACTGAACCACTATTCCCTGAAGATAGCCTTGAAATAGTATTTACATTTGATCAGGCTTTTGGTAATCTGACAGTATCAAAAGATAATAGAATTTTTTTCACAATACATCCGGAATCACGACCAGATGGAGATAAATTATTGGAAATTGTCGATGGGAAGACCAGAGCTTATCCAAATGAAGCCTTTCAAGATCAATTTATCACTATACTCGGGACATTTATTGACCAAAATAATGTACTCTGGACTATCGACCACGGGAATCATGGTTTACAAGGCGTAAGACTTTTAGCTTTTGACCTGTCTACAAACAAGGTAGTGCACGATCACACATTTTCCTCTGAGATAGCTGCAGTGGGCTCCTTTTTTAATGATCTTCAAGTTAGTAAGGAGGGTATGGTTTACATTGCTGATCTTAATCTTTTTGGTAAAAATCCAGCATTGGTTGTTTATAATTCAAAAACTGGCAAATCAAGAAGACTATTGGAAAAGGATGCTTCTGTTTACCCACAGGATTGGATAATAAAGAGTAACAACGAAGATGTTACATTCTTTTGGGGGTTATTCGCTTTAAAACCCGGAATAGATGGGCTAGTACTGACTGCCAACGAAGATTACCTATATTATGGTGCCATGGCGCATGAGAGTCTATTCCGAATTAAAACAGAGTATTTGAATGACAGGTCTTTATCTCCTGTAGAACTTAGTCAGTTTGTCGAGCTGGTTGGATCAAAACCATTGAATGATGGGCTAAGCATCGATTCCTTAAACAATGTTTACATTACTGATGTAGAGCATAATGGAATAATGCGTCTTTCACCTGATGGTATGCTAATTACCCTTATTAGAAGTAATAAAATCAGATGGGCAGATGGAGCCAGCTTTGGTGGAGATAGACATTTGTATTTTACCGACAGTGCTTTACCTGATCAAATGCTACAGTCCAAGGTACATATGAAATCTAAAGCACCTTATCACATCTTCAGACTCAATCCTGGGATAGGGGGTATTCCAGGGAGGTGATGATTTCTTTCTCATGGCCGGTCTCAAGACTCTGCGTTTTTCTGTTTCTTCTGCGGTTAAAAATTCCTTTTCCACCAATGCTGAAAGACAATCAGTCCCCAGATGCGAGCATGCACATCTCCTGGGTTGGCAGAGAAGAGCTTCTTTTTTAATTTTTTAATCATTCTAACATCAAATATGCCTTGCTCTGTTATGAATTGATCTGAAAGCAAATCATTTTTTATGGTATGCTGCATTTCGTTTCTAAACCATTTCAATAAAGGCACCTCAAACCCCTTCTTTGATCGGTTATAAAGTTCCTGAGGCAGTATATCTTTGAAAGTATCCTGTAATATTCGCTTTCTTATATCTCCATTTATTTTTGATTCCGTTGGCAAAGTAAAAGCAAATTCCACAATCTCATGATCTAAAAATGGCACCCTGACTTCCAATGAATTGGCCATACTCATTCGATCCACCTTAGTGAGCATATCGTCTGGTAGCACCATATTCATATCAGCATATAGGAGATCATTTATACTCTCATTTGCAGGAATATGCTGTAAAAGACTGGATTTCATTATGCCATATTTTTCCCTATCGAGTTTTACCTGACTTTCACTGCTCAACATAGAAAGGGCCTCTTTTTCTGTGGCATAGCCTGCCCAACTCCAATATCGTTCCTTACTAGTCATACGCATCCCCTTACTAAACCGATGTAACTGCCTGAATTTATTGGTAAGTACATTGTTTCTGGATTTAGGAAGGAGATACCAAAGGGGCTGCAATGCTTTTACACCTTGAGCAGCGGTACTGTTTTCGATGATTTTTAAAAAAGCAGCATGTTTATTATATCCAGCAAACAATTCATCAGCACCATCACCACTTAACGCAACGGTTGCGTGCTTTCTGGTTTCTTTCGAAAGTATGTAAACTGCAATAGCCGATGAATCTGCAAAAGGCTCATCTATGTAATCTAATATATTGCCCACATGTCCATACAGATCATTATTGGTCAAGGAGAATACCGTATGTTCACTGCCTATTTTATTAGCAACTGCTCGAGCGTATTCTGTTTCGTCAAAGAATTTCTCATCCTTAAAACCAATGGAGAAGGTATGAAGATCATCTTTATGCCTTTTGGCCAATGTGGCAATCACAGAGGAATCAACACCGCCACTCAAAAAGGAACCTACAGGTACATCAGCAACCAAACGCTTCTGTACGGATTCCTCTAATAACGTTTCCAGCTTAGCTTTTTGCTGTTCATAATCTAAATTAGTCTCATTTTCCTTGTCATATGGAATTTTGTAATAGGCTTCTTTAACTATTTCTTGAGAAGTAACATAGATATAGTGCCCTGGCAACAACTTCTTAACAGACTTGAAAATCGTGTTTGGAGCCGGTATATAATTAAGCTGTAGGTAGGTATATAGCGCGGTAAAGTCTATTGACTTATCAATACCATATTGTACTATTGACTTCATTTCAGAGGCAAAAAGCAGCCTGTCATCATCTATCAAATAGTAGAGCGGCTTGATACCCATCCTGTCTCTGGCAATGAATAGTGACTTTTCCTGATGATCAAAAATGGCAAAGGCAAAAAATCCATTGAGTTTATTGAGGCATTCTTTGCCTTCTCTGATATATAAATTGAGGAGAACTTCAGTGTCTGTCTCAGACTGAAATTTCACCCCTTGAGCGAGTAGATCTTCTTTTAATGCTTTATAATTATATATTTCGCCATTAAAAACTATCCCGTATCGCCTTCCCAAATCCCACATGGGCTGGTGGCCTTCGGGTGTGGGATCTATGATGGATAACCTTCTATGTCCTATTGCTATGGTTTGGTCATTATAAATGTCCTGATAATCTGGACCTCGACTTGACAACGCTGCTGTTGCGTTAGCCACGTTGATCATGCTCACACGGCCAACCATATTATAGGCATAGATCCCGGTTATTCCGCACATAATGGCCTAGACTAGTTTTTTATATCTTATCCTCTTTGGTGCTTCATCACCAAGTCTTTGTTTTTTATTTTCTTCGTATTCAGTAAAGTTACCATCATACCAAACAACCTGTGAATCACCTTCAAAGGCTAATATATGTGTACAAACACGATCTAGGAACCATCTATCGTGAGAGATAATCACTGCACAACCACCGAAATTCTCTAATGCTTCTTCCAATGCACGAAGCGTGTTTACATCTAGATCATTGGTAGGTTCATCTAACAAAAGTAGGTTGGCACCTTGTTTTAAGGCAATGGCCAAATGCAGCCTTCCTCGCATACCTCCAGAGAGTTCCTTTACTTTCTTCTGTTGTTCTGACCCACTAAAATTAAATTTACTCACGTAAGCACGGCTATTCATTTGTTTGCCGCCAAGCATGATGATTTCATTGCCACCAGAGATAGCTTCCCAAACACTGGCCTCTGGATCAAGCTCGTCATGCTCCTGATCCACATAAGCAATGTCTACGGTTGGACCCACTTCGAATGTGCCCGCATCAGGTTTGAGCTGACCCGTGATCATTTTGAAAAGTGTGGTTTTACCCGCACCGTTAGGTCCGATTATTCCAACGATCCCCGCTTTAGGTAAAGAGAATTCCAAATTTTCATAAAGTAGCTTCTCGCCAAATGATTTTGAAACACCTTTGGCTTCAATGACCTTATCTCCTAATCTTTCACCTGGTGGGATGAATAGCTCCAATTTATCTTCACGTTCCTTCACTTCCTGTGATAGCAATTTGTCATATGCTCCTAAACGAGCTTTGGCTTTGGCATGTCTTCCTTTAGGTGACAATCGTGACCATTCCAATTCCCGTTGCAACGTTTTCTGTCTTTTTGATTCAGTTTTCTCCTCTTTCGCCAATCGCTTTTGCTTCTGATCTAACCACGAAGAGTAATTGCCTTTCCAGGGTATTCCTTCCCCGCGGTCTAACTCTAGAATCCAACCGGCTACATTATCTAAGAAGTACCTATCGTGAGTAACGGCAATAACAGTTCCTGCATATTGTTTCAAATGTTGCTCAAGCCAATGTACAGATTCAGCATCTAAGTGGTTGGTGGGTTCATCTAATAGTAGGACATCTGGTTCTTGTAGTAAAAGTCGACAAAGTGCCACTCGTCTTTTTTCTCCACCTGATAGATGCTCAATTTTAGCATCCCCGGGAGGAGTTCTTAACGCATCCATGGCACGTTCCAATTTACTATCTAATTCCCATGCGTTGAGGTGATCCAACTTTTCCTGCACTTCCCCTTGACGTTCGATAAGCTTTTCCATCTTATCCGGATTCTCAAGAATATCTGGGTCAGCAAATTTCTCATTGATTTCCTCAAATTCCTTTAACAGCGTCACAGTTGCCTGAGCACCTTCTTCAACCACTTCTTTTACCGTTTTTGATTTATCCAATTGAGGCTCTTGTTCGAGTAGCCCTATAGTAAAGGTGCCATCAAATACCACTTCGCCTTTAAATTCTTTATCAATACCCGCAATAATTCTTAATAGCGAGGATTTACCAGAACCGTTAAGCCCAAGTACACCTATTTTGGCGCCATAGAAAAAGGATAAATATATTTTCTTTAAAACTTCTTTGTTAGGAGGGTAAACCTTACTTACCCCAGCCATTGAAAAGATGATTTTTTCGTCACTCATAGTTATGTCTTTAATCTTTACCTGTTGACAAATTTATTGTTTTGATCCGCATTGCTTTAGTAGACTTGATAATAAATTTTGATAATGGTAAAATACATTGTAATTAGGACTGTTGAATAGGTGATTTTGAAATTAATTAAAGAAGTTTAAACTTTAAGAATAGTCACTACGTTGCTTCAACAAGTAAAAAAATGAATATTTCGAAATAAATAGCTATAAAGTTTGATTTGTCGGTTAAAATTTTACTTTTGCACAAATTTTTAAAAGGCAATTTCATAGGAGGAATATACTATGTACTGGACACTAGAATTAGCATCATACTTAGAAGATGCACCATGGCCGGCTTCAAAAGATGAATTGATTGATTTTTCAATCAGGACAGGAGCGCCACTTGAGGTTGTAGAAAACCTACAAGAACTTGAAGATGATGGACAACCTTTCGAGAATATCGAAGAGATTTGGCCCGATTATCCTACTAAAGAAGATTTCTTCTTCAACGAAGACGAGTATTAAAACAAAGCCATTGTCTTCTTGATAGTGGCTTTTAGATATTTAATAAAGCTTCGGCAATTATAAGGTCTTCTGGAGTGGTAATTTTAAGGTTGGAATAACTTCCCTCAAATAAAGAAATCTTACACCCCGCTCGTTCCGCTACACTGGCGTCATCTGTCAAACTTACATCTTCTTTAATTTTATAGGCATTCTTTATTAACTTCAGTTCAAAAGTCTGTGGAGTTTGAATTAATCTATAGGAGGAGCGGTCAACTGAGGAGGTTGCATCTTGCTTGTGGGCGGAACTGCTTTTGGGCAGGAAGGCTTGATCAGTTATTCTAATAGATTCCTTTAACCTCACAGCCGCCACCGCACTTTGATGTACTGCTGCGAGTCTGAAACTTGCACCGATAATATCTTTACTAACCAATGGCCTTACTCCATCATGAATGGCCACAAGCCCATCATGGGCTTCTATTTTGGCCAATCCGCTTTTTACAGATTGAAAGCGTGTGTCACCACCTAAGGCAATAATAACTTTTTTATCAAAATTGTACTTATCGCACAGCCCGTCCCAAATTGCTAACTCATTTTCGGGTAGTACCAAAACAATATGAATTTCATCGGAATAAGCGAAAAATGCATTGATAGTATGCATCAAAATTGGAAGCCCTGACAACTCAATAAATTGCTTAGGCAATGTATTGTTCATACGGGTGCCTTTTCCTCCAGCCACTATAATTGCGTATTCTTTCAGGTAGTTCAAAGTTTAAAGTTCTTTGTTCGAAGTTCGCCATTTGACAGTAATTAGCCAACATTGAACGCCTTGGAATAGGTGATTAATTTATTCCGGCATCTCTAAATAAGTTACAATTTCATTTAAATAAAAAATCCCCAGAAGTAAATCTGAGGACTAGTAAAATTGAGACCCCGGAATAATCCGGGGACCTTAACTACTAGATAATCAACATGGCATCGCCATAAGTCAAAAATCTATACTTTTCTTTCTGAGCTATTTTATACGCTTTGTTCATCAAATCATATCCTCCGAATGCACAGGCCATCATAAATAGCGTGGACTCAGGCATGTGGAAATTGGTAATCATAGCATTACAAATCTTAAACTCGTAAGGAGGGAAGATAAATTTGTCTGTCCAACCTTCTTTTGGTTTTAATCGATCACTGGCAGAAACGGCAGATTCCAATGAACGCATAGAAGTTGTACCTACAGCACAAATCCTTTTCTTATTATCAATGGCTTGATTAACAATTTTCACTGTTTCTTCACCTACGATGAAATTTTCAGAGTCCATCTTATGCTTGGTAAGATCTTCCACATCAACCGGACGGAAAGTACCCAGACCAATGTGTAATGTAACACTAGCCATGTCTACTCCTTTAATCTCAAATCTCTTCAACAACTGTTGAGTAAAGTGCAGTCCTGCAGTTGGTGCTGCCACCGCTCCTTTATGCTTAGCATAGATAGTTTGAAATCTCTCTTTGTCGTCTGGCTCAGCTTCTCTTTTGATATATTTTGGAAGTGGTGTTTCCCCTAGATCATCTATGGTTTTGTAAAACTCTTCATCAGTACCATCAAACAAAAATCTTATGGTACGACCCCTTGAAGTTGTATTGTCAATAACCTCAGCTACGAGATGTCCATCACCAAAATAAAGTTTGTTACCAACCCTAATTTTTCTTGCTGGATCAACCAATACATCCCAAAGGTGCATTTCTGGATTGAGTTCACGTAAAAGGAAAACTTCGATTTTTGCACCCGTCTTTTCCTTATTACCATAAAGCCTGGCAGGGAAGACCATCGTATCGTTGTTTACGAGTACATCGCCTTCTTCAAAGTAATCAACAACGTCCTTAAAGGTTTTGTGTTCTATTTCACCGGTTTTTCTGTGGATAACCATGAGCCGGGACTCATCTCTGTTTTCTGCCGGATATAAGGCCACTAGACCAGTGGGCAGATCAAACTTGAATTCTGATAATTTCATATTTAATATTACGGTATTAAATAATTTTAAGTAAGTTTTAAAATTAGCACGCAAAGATAAAGATATCCACGACATTTGGGATACTATTAATAAATACTTTATAGCATATAATTAAGCCATTGGTAGTAATTAGATTAATACTCGAAAGTTTCAGATTTGTATGGAATGCATTGAAAATGAACATTATGCGCACCGTATTGTCGTTATTGGGCGTTACAGTGGGCATCTTTGCTATTATCTCTGTCTTTACTATTGTTGACTCACTCGAGAAAAATGTAAAACAAAGTTTTGATTTTTTAGGGTCGGGGG
The DNA here is from genome assembly GCA_048268855.1 of Fulvivirga sp. Classification (GTDB taxonomy): domain Bacteria; phylum Bacteroidota; class Bacteroidia; order Cytophagales; family Cyclobacteriaceae; genus Fulvivirga. The sequence continues at coordinate 112,377 of JBLWUR010000006.1, read as the reverse complement.
TAATTTATATAGACAAATGGCCTTTTACCGCTGATTCTAATGGAGAATACAAATGGTGGGATTTCTGGCAAAGGCCAAACCCAAGTTATAATGAATTTAAAATACTTGAGACAAACTTAAAAAATCAAACTGCTATAGCCATATCTTCAGATGCCGGTGGAGTTGTTGCTAAAAGAGGTAATAATAGCTATTATGAAACCGAATTAAATGGGGTCAGCTACGGATTCCAGGATATAATGGAGCTTGATATTGTGCAGGGAAGATATTTTACTCAAAATGAAGTTACTTCAGCACGAAACGTAGCAATTATTGGAAGTGACATGGTAACATCACTATTTCCTAATGGTGAAGATCCTATAGGCAAAGAGATTAAGGTAAAGAATAAGAAATTTTATGTGATAGGCACATTAAAAAAGGAGGGTGAAAGTTTCCTAGGTTTTGAAAGTAAAGACAGTTATTGTGTTATCCCTTATGATGCGTTTAGAACCATGTATGCTACAGGAACAGGTAACTACAACGAAAAAGGTTCAACTATATCCGTAAAAGGTAAGGCTACGGATGTTGGACTAGTTGAATTGGAAGGGGAAATAACTGGTTTACTCAGAATTAGACGAGGTCTAAAACCAAAAGAAGATGATAATTTTTCTCTCAATAGACCTGAAGCCATTGCGAACGTACTTTCTGGTGTATTTGATGTATTTGGTATTGCAGGTTGGATAATTGGAGGGTTTTCAATACTTGTGGGTGGTTTTGGCATTGCCAATATCATGTTTGTATCAGTGAAAGAAAGGACTCATATAATAGGTATTCAAAAATCATTAGGGGCTAAAAATTACTTTATCCTTTTCCAATTCCTATTTGAATCTATTTTCTTAAGTGTCATTGGAGGATTAGGAGGATTGGTATTGGTACTCTTTATCACCTTTATTCCGATGGGCTCACTGGAAGTTTCATTGACCTTAAATAATATTGTACTCGGGCTCGGGGTTTCAGCAATTATTGGAACTGTTTCGGGAATAGTACCTGCCGCTCTTGCCGCTAGGTTGGATCCAGTGATTGCGATTAGGAGTTAATATATTTCAATATTCAAAGTTGGATTGAACAATCCAACTTTGAACTTAAAATCTTGAACTATACTATTACTTCGCTGCTTTAACAGGTTTATCCAACAAATCACCAGTAATCTTTCCTTTGATTTTTTTCTCAAGCTCTTCCATTAATTCTGGATTGTCTTCGATGAGGCCTTTTACTGTATCTCTTCCTTGGCCGAGTTTGTTACCAGCATAGGAGAACCATGAACCGGCCTTATTAATAATTTCAAGTTCTACGCCAAGGTCAACTATTTCACCTGCTTTTGAGATGCCTTTACCAAACATGATGTCAAACTCAACAACTTTGAAAGGAGGAGCAACTTTATTTTTAACTACTTTAACTCGGGTTCTATTTCCCGTCAGGTCGCCATTGCCTTCTTTTATTTGGCCGATTCTTCTAATATCCAGTCTAACAGAGGCATAAAACTTCAAAGCATTACCGCCAGTAGTTGTTTCAGGACTACCAAACATAACGCCTATCTTTTCTCGTAACTGGTTAATGAAAATACATGAGCAACCTGTTTTATTAATTGTACCAGTTAGCTTTCTCAATGCCTGAGACATCAATCGAGCCTGGAGACCCATTTTACTATCCCCCATTTCACCTTCAAGTTCTCCCTTAGGTACCAATGCTGCTACAGAGTCAATAACGATAATATCAATTGCACCCGAACGAATAAGGTGTTCGGCAATTTCAAGTGCTTGTTCACCACTATCGGGTTGTGAGATTAGGAGATTCTCAGTATCTAAACCCAATTTTTCAGCATAACTCTTATCAAATGCATGCTCTGCATCAATAAACGCAGCTAAGCCTCCAGCTTTTTGTGCTTCGGCAATACAGTGCATAGACAATGTGGTTTTACCTGAAGACTCTGGTCCATATATTTCTATAACTCTACCTCGTGGAATTCCACCAATGCCTAGTGCGATATCCAACCCTAAAGAACCTGTGGAAATCGCAGGAACGTCCACCACTTTCTCATCGCTAAGTTTCATTACGGCACCTTTGCCATAAGTCTTTTCCAGTTTATCTATAGTTAATTGAAGTGCCTTTAGTTTCTGTTCTTTCTCGCTCATTTTACTCAGGTATTAATGTCAGTTTATAAGTGGTGAAGATAATAAGTTATGCCCATAATTTTGATAAGGCTTGTGAAAATTCTTGTAGTTTTCCGATCAGAGTTATCCAAGTCTCTTCATATATTGCAGAAAACTTTTATTCCATGTCCAAAGTCTTATCAATTGTATTGATTTTAGTTTCATGTTCTGCCTACGGACAGTTGAACAACACCATGTTTGAGCAAAGAAATGCCATTTCAAAAATGGACTCTGGTGCTTTGAAATTTAACTTCAGGATGCTAGCATTTAGTAAAAACAATGAGTATTTCAATAAAATAGCCGATGGTTACACTCTTTTTGGCTATCAACTTAATCCTTCCATTTCATTTCAACCTACCTCAAATACCAAAATAGATGTAGGATTATACGTCCAAAAGGATTTTGGTAATGATCAATACTCTGAAGTATTACCGACTTTCTCATTTAATTATACGTTTGGTGATGCTAAATTAATTGTGGGTACCCTGGAGGGTAGTGTGTCACACAGGCTAATTGAACCATTCTATGATTTCGAGAATGCACTGGTGAATAGGGTAGAAAATGGATTCCAATTTTATGTAGATAATGACTGGATATTTTTTGATACTTGGTTAGACTGGCAAAATATGCTTTATGTAGGAGAAAATGACCAAGAAGAACTTACAGGTGGGTTGTCCATGCGTTACATATTAATGGACAAGGGGTTGAAATTATCTATACCTCTTCAAGCCGTTATTAAGCATAAGGGAGGTCAGATTGATAGCAATCCAGCACCGTTACAAACATATATTAATAGCACAGCAGGAATAACCCTGGAATGGTATAGACCCGACAACAAGTTTCTCAATAATCTTAAACTCGATTCTTATTATGCACAATACAACGATCAATCGGGAGTTCAATTACGACCCTTTGAGAATGGAAGTGGCTATTATGTCAATGCGGAAATGAGGAGTAAAAAGGGACTTGAAGTTATGTTAAGTTATTGGAAGGGGCATGAGTTCCTTTCCATTGAAGGAGGAAAATTATATACTTCGGAGTCAAGTACCTTCAAAAATCGCTTTGTTATTGAAGACATAAGAGAGCTGTTGATATTGAGGATACTGCATAACATTCACTTAGCTAAAAACCTGGTTATTTCAGGACGTTTTGAGCCATATTATGATCTTCAAAACAATACGTTCGAATTTTCCCATGGACTTTATATTAATTATAATGCCGACTTCTATATGTTGAAAAACAAAGCAAATAAACATTAATGGTGAAAAAAGCATTACTTGGTTTACTGGGAATTGTAATTGTTTTGGCTGTTTGGCAATTTGACCTCATTAGATATGGTTTAAGACAAGCTACCGGTCAATTATCCATTATATATAATGCCCAACCTATTGAAGACTACCTTAACGACCCGGCAGTAAGTGACAGCGTAAAACAGAAACTAAAATTTGTTGGAGAGGTTAGGCAATTTGCCGTAAGTCATCTGGGTCTTTCGGATACAGATAATTACACCGAAATGTATGATCAGCATGGCCAGCCCGTATTATGGGTGGTCACTGGTTGCGAGCCATTTAGCTTCACACCTTATTTATGGAAATTTCCCATGTTAGGAGAAGTGCCTTACAAAGGATTTTTTAAAAAAGAGTATGCAGATTACGAATTTGAACAAATAAAAAATAAAGGGTTGGATGCAGGCATGCGTACGGTAGGCGGATGGTCTACATTAGGCTGGTTTAAAGACCCAATCCTTAGTGAGATGCTCAACCGAAATTATGGTGATTTAGCTAATTTAATAATTCACGAATTGGTTCATGCTACCATATTTGTAAAAGATAGTGTTGAGTTCAATGAGAATCTAGCCTCATTTATAGCAGATAAAGGTACTTTGGTTTATTTACAGAAAGAATATGGAGACAGTTCTTTGGTTTACAAACAATATGTTCAAGAGCTCGCAGATGAAAAGATATTCGTGAACCATATTCTAAGTGGGTATAATGCACTTGATAGCTTGTATAAGAGCATTACAGACGATACTATTAACGAAAAATTAGCTAAAAAGAATTTGCTGATTAAAAAAATAATGAATGAGTTGGATACACTTACACTGAGTAACCCTGAGTATATAGAAAGTGTAAAGGGATATCAGCCAAATAATACCTACTTTATGTCGTTTCAAAGGTATCAGTCTAAACAAGGTATTCTTGATAAGATTTATAATAATGAGTTTGACAAAAACCTGATTAACTTCGTCTTATTTATTAAGCAAAAACACCCCTCACTTTAATAATGAAAAACCTACGATACATTGTTTTTATTGCGTTAGCTACATTGCTTCTATCTAGTGATAATTTCAATGGTTATCGTATTGTGAGTAATACAAGTTTCTCCAATGGAGAGGTTATAGATTATAAAGTACATTATGGTTTTGTAAATGCAGCTGAGGGGAAAATGGTCATTCATGACGATCTTTTTACAATCAATGGTAGACCCTGCTATAAAATCGATGTGTTTGGCAAGTCTATCGGCATGTTCGACCTATTCCTAAGAATCCGTGACAATTGGGGAACTTATCTTGATACCGCTTCCATTGTCCCCCAAAAATTTTATCAGAAAATAGAAGAAGGAAGGTATAGAAAGCATGAGATCATAGATTTTGATCATCAGAATGAACAGGTAAAAGTACATAATTACCATTTCAGGGATAAGAGATGGAAACCCATAGAAGAATTTGAAATACCCAAATATGCTCAGGACATTGTCAGTGGATATTATTATTTGAGAACACTGAATTTTAGCAAAATAAAAGAAGGAGAAATTATCCCGATAAAAGCGTTCTTTGATGATGAAGTTTATGATTTCAAAATTAGGTTCATAGGTCGTGAGCAATTGAAAACCAAATTGGGTACTATCAACTCATTGGTGCTATCTCCTATTATGCCAGAAAACGGCCTATTTGATGGAGAAAACTCGATTAAGGTATGGATTTCAGAAGACCGTAATAAGGTGCCGCTTAAAATCCGAGCCAATATGTTTGTAGGTGCTGTGGAGGTTGATATCCAATCCTATTCCAAAGGGAATATTAAGTAATTGTTACTAATCGCTTTCCCATTTTTTAATAATGCGGATTCTATCTACTTTTAGCATTGATTTGATCAAAAAACCTCATTAAATAATAACAATATGGGAAACAAGCAAGAGCAAAAGGTGCTTGTTGTGGATGATGAAGAGGCTATTTTGGAACTGCTTAGATATAATCTTGAAAAGCAGGGATATGCTGTTAAGACTGCAACTGATGGTATCAAGGGTGTTGAAATAGCAACAAAATTTTTACCCGATGTTATCCTTTTAGATATTATGATGCCTAAACAGGACGGAGTGGAAACTTGTCGGCAGTTAAGAGAAATTCCAGAAACGGCTAAGGCGTTTATTATATTTCTTACTGCTCGGTCTGAAGAGTATTCTGAGGTGGCTGCCTTTGATGCAGGTGCTGATGACTATATTACTAAGCCTATAAAGCCACGTGCATTAATGAGTCGTATTAGTGCCTATTTTAGGAGAGACATTCAGAAAAACGAATCTTCAAATCAAATTGTGATTGATGATTTAACAATCGATCGTACGAGCTATACAGTAAACCTTAAAGGAAAGGAAATTATCTTACCTAAAAAGGAATTTGAGTTACTCTACTTTTTAGCACTAAATCCGAACAAAGTTTATGGTAGGGAAGAGCTTTTGCAAAACATTTGGGGATCAGATGTCTATGTACTTGCCAGAACTGTGGATGTACATATTCGTAAAGTGCGCGAAAAGATAGGGGACGCTTACATTACTACTGTAAAAGGAGTGGGCTATAAGTTTGCTCAAAATTAATAATGATTAATAATTCCCGTGTTATTGCTTTGCTGCTTGCGGTGTGTATCGCAGCAGTCACCACTGCCTTCTTGTCTCTATTTGACGAAGTTACTTCCACTGCTTTAATTGTCACTTTCTGCATTAGCTTCTCCATAACCTATATTATGGGCTTTATTATTTTAGAGTTTCTCATATTTAGAGAGATTAATAAAATTTATAATCTTTTTGAAAAGTTGAGAAAAAAAGAACTTAAGGCAATAAATACTTATAAATCGAATCCATTTAATCCGCTTAAGAAAATCAATGATGAAATTTATAGCTATGCCGCTTTAAAACAAAAAGAGATAGATGAACTCAAAAAAATGGAAGCATTTCGTAGAGAATTCATTGCAGATGTTAGTCACGAGCTTAAGACACCAATTTTTGCTGCTCAAGGATTTGTTCATACTTTATTGGATGGAGCTATCAAAGATAAAACTGTGCGTACTCAATTTTTGGAACGTGCGGCTAAAAGTCTAGATGACTTGGATTTACTAGTCCAAGACTTGCTTACACTTTCCCACATCGAAACGGGTGAAATAAAAATGCAGCTTGAATATTTCGATATAAAAAAGTTAATTGAGGATGTTGTAGATCAGTTTGTTACCAAAGCAGAGAAGAAAGACATAAATCTGAAGATTGTCGCACCTAACGATAAGGTTATAGTATACGGAGACTGGAAAAGGATTAGTCAGGTGATGAATAATTTAGTTAGTAATGCCATAAAATATTCTAATGATGGTGGTAAAGTGGAAGTGGGGTTCAAGTTTTATAAAAATGAAGTTTTAACCTATGTTAAAGATAGTGGCGTGGGTATACCAACTGAAGATGTAAAACGAATTTTCGAAAGATTTTACAGAGTTGATAAAAGCAGATCCCGTGAAAATGGAGGTACTGGTCTGGGTTTAGCCATTGTAAAGCATATATTGGAAGAGCACGGTAGCAAGGTAGAAGTGAAAAGTACACTTGGCAAGGGATCTGAATTCAGTTTTAAACTGCAACTCGGGGAGGATTAAAATACCAACTGGTTAAGAAGAACTGACTTCAAGTTTCTACCTTTGCCCAATGGCAAGAAAATTTAAATTTGAAGATCTGGTTATCTGGGAGAATGACGATTACTGTGTAATCAATAAACCACCCTTTGTATCCACATTGGATGATCGAAATGATCCTGTAAATATTTTAGGTTTGGCGCGTGAAGCTATTGAAGGTGCACAAGTTTGTCACAGGTTGGATAAAGAAACCTCGGGAGTGCTGATCGTTGCTAAAAATCCCGAGGCTTATCGTCATATGTCTATGCAGTTTGAAAATAGGACTGTTGGGAAAGAATATCATGCGGTAGCTGATGGTACACATGATTTTCAAAATAAGGTTGTAGAAGATAAAATCTTAAAATTGTCGAATGGTACGGTGCGAATCGACCGTAAAGGAAAAGAGGCCACAACAACATTTAATACACTTGTCGCCTACAAAGCGCATACATTGATTGAATGTAGGCCATTATCGGGGCGAATGCATCAGATTAGAATACACTTAGCCAACCAAGGAGCACCTATTACTGGAGATGTTAGCTACGGAGGTAAGTATTTTTATTTGTCAAGTATTAAAAAGAAGTTTCACCTGAAAAAAGAAACCGAAGAACAGCCATTACTTAAACGGATTGCACTTCATGCACATAAACTAACATTTTTAACCCTAAAAGGTGAAAAAACGACTGTTATGGCAGAATATCCTAAAGATTTCAGAGTGCTGGTTGAGCAACTAGAGAAGAATAAGTAAATATTTGAAACCGTAGTTGCAAATAAAAATTTATCATTCTATCTTTGCAGTCCCTTTTTAAGGGGAGAACTATATATTGTCAAAAAATAAAGCTTTAAAAGCGTGGATAATTTAAGTTATAAAACGATTTCTGCCAACAAGGCAACAGCTGAGAAGAATTGGGTGGTGGTTGATGCAGATTCGAAAGTATTAGGTAGGCTTGCAAGTGACATAGCCAAGATCATGAGAGGTAAAAACAAGCCAAGTTTCACTCCAAATGTCGATTGTGGTGACAACGTTATCGTTGTTAACTGTGACAAGGTGAAGATGACCGGTAAAAAGTGGACTGATAAGGTTTATGTAACTCACACAGGATATCCTGGAGGACAGCGAAAGACGACTCCAAATGAGTTGAAAGCAAAATCATCTACGTTATTAGTAGAACGTGCTGTTAGAGGTATGCTTCCAAAAGGAAGACTGGGAAGAGCATTGTTTGGTAACTTGTTCGTATATGAAGGTGCAGAACACCCACATGAAGCTCAACAACCGAAAGAAATTAATTTATAAGAATGGAAGTAATAAGTTCAATAGGAAGAAGAAAGACCTCGGTAGCTAGAATCTACGTTACTGCCGGTAAAGGTGCTATAACTGTAAATAACAGAGACGTTCAAGAATACTTCCCTGCAGGTATTTTACAGACTATCGTTCGTCAACCACTTAATACAGTGGAACAAGACGGAAATTTCGACATTAAAGTAAATGTTGATGGTGGCGGACCTGCTGGTCAAGCAGAAGCTATCCGTTTGGCCATCTCACGTGCGTTGGTTGAAATCGATCCTGATCACAGACCTGCTTTGAAAGCAGAGGGATTCTTAACTAGAGATCCTAGAATGGTGGAAAGAAAGAAATACGGTAGAGCAAAAGCTAGAAAGAGATTCCAGTTTAGCAAGCGTTAATCTTTAGCGTTAGTAAAACTGATAAAAGAGCAAACAATTTAATATTAATGGCAAATAAATTAGAGTATAACGACTTACTAGATGCTGGTGTTCACTTCGGACACTTAACGAGAAAGTGGGATCCCAAAATGGCTCCATATATATTTATGGAGAAGAACGGTATCCACATTATCGATCTAAATAAAACCCTTGAGTGCCTCGAAAAAGCATCTTTCGCACTGAAGAACATTGTTAGATCAGGGAGAAAAGTTTTATTCGTAGCTACGAAAAAACAAGCTCAGGACATCGTCACTGAACAAGCGAAAAAATTAAACATGCCTTACGTAACCGATAGATGGTTAGGTGGTATGATGACAAACTTCGCTACCATTAGAAAGTCATTGAAAAAAATGTCTTCTATTGATAAGTTGATGAAAGATGAGTCCTACCTTAATCTTGCAAAAAGAGAACGATTGATGATTTCTCGTGAAAAAGAGAAATTAGAAAGAGTACTTGGTGGAATTAATGATCTTAACAGATTACCAGCAGCACTTTTTGTGATCGATGTAAAAAGAGAACACATTGCAGTTAAGGAAGCTCAAAAATTGAATATCCCAGTTTTTGGAATGGTAGATACAAATTCTGACCCTCGTGGTGTTGACTTTGTAATCCCTTCTAATGATGATGCATTCAAATCTATCTCACTTATAGTAAACCATATTGGTGCTATAATAGAAGAAGGTCTTGCCGAAAGGAAGAAAGATAAAGATGATGCTAACCTTCAAAAAGAAGAAGCAGCTAAAAGAGCTGTTGACGCTAAGGAAACAGCAGAAGCTAAAGATAAGGCAGAAACTAAAGAAACTGTAGAATAAGTCTCGTGACTTCAACGCATATAGATTGAACATTGTCCCGATGACTATCGGGACGGTGTTCATTTTTTTTTAATATCATACCATTTTAGAATTTTAATTAATAATTATGGCTATTACAGCACAAGACGTAAATAAGCTAAGACAAATGACAGGTGCAGGAATGATGGACTGCAAAAAAGCTTTGACTGAAGCTAATGGAGATTTTGATTTAGCAATCGATATTTTACGAAAAAAAGGACAAAAAGTATCAGCTTCTAGAGCTGACAGAGAAACTACCGAAGGTTCTGTTTTCATTAGAACCAATGATGACAATTCTATTGGAATATTAGTAGCTCTCAATTGTGAAACTGACTTCGTTGGAAAAAATGAAGAATTCCAAAATTTAGGAAATGCCATTTTGGATGTAGCTTTTACAAGTGGAGTAGCTTCTACAGAAGAGCTATTGACTCAAAAAATTGGTGATTTCACCGTTCAGGAGAAAATCACAGAGTTGGTAGGAAAAATTGGCGAGAAAATAGAAATCAGCGAATTTGTTAAGGTAACTGGTGAGGCCGTTGTACCTTATATTCATGCTGGAAGTAAATTAGGTGTATTAGTTTCTTTAAAAGGTGTTAATGGAACTGATGTACAGGAAGCTGGTAAAGATGTGGGGATGCAAATAGCAGCCATGAACCCAGTAGCTGTAGATAAGGATGGAGTTGACGCTTCAACAATTCAAAAAGAATTGGAAATTGGTAAAGAACAGGCTTTAGCTGAAGGTAAGCCAGCGAACATCATCGATAAAATTGCGGAAGGAAAACTGCAGAAGTTTTATAAGGACAACACCTTATTGAACCAGCAGTTTGTTAAAGATAATTCAATGACTGTTGCTAAATACCTTGACAGTGTAAGCAGTGGATTAACTGTTACAGAATTCAAAAGGATTTCTATCGGTTAAGTCAGAAAAAAATAAATTAAAAAAAAGGGGTTCATGCAAATGAACCCCTTTTTTTGTCCAAAAAGCTAGATACATTTGCAGTGCAGTAAACTATCTAAACTATTCAAAACATGAAAAAATTAAGTAATTATTTCCTTGTGGTATTAAGCTTATTTGTTTTGTCTTGCAATTCGGATGATGAATCATCCAACCAAGTTTCAGTTGATGAGGCTAAACAATCAATGGCTAAGTTATCTACAGATATGAGTGTAGATATTGTTGAATTAACGCAATCAGAAGGTGTAGGAGCAATAAGTGACTTGGCAGCTCTTATGCAGTTGAACGACCCTTTTAATGGAAGGGTAATGAATGAAAAGGAGTCAAAAAACTGGTTCAAAAGGAATGCAAAATTGTTTAAGAGGATTTTTGTAAGCAAATCATCAAAATTAGCAAAAACAGAAGATGATGGGTTTAATTTCTCACTACATTGGGGTCAATATGATTGGAATCCAACTACGGAATCATTTGATAAATCTGAAACAACAGAGGAAATTATAGAAATTAATTTTCCAGCAGAAGGATCTTCCACCAATAATGTAACGTTGAGATTAACAGCATTCGAAGAACAACTTTTCGAAGACGAGTTTGATCATTATTACTTACCCACACTTTTGAATGCTGATTTATCAATAAATGAAGTAAAGCAAATAGAGATTGACTTCGAGGCCTTTTTTAATTCAAATGGTGAACCAATTTCTGGTGATGTTTCATTGTATCTAAATCCGTTTACCTTTGCTTTTGCCTTTGATACATCTGGATCTAAGCAATCCAATTTGGAGGCTTCCATCAAGAAAGGAACTGAAACAATTGTTTCGGTAAACGCTGCGTTTAGTTTTTTAACCGTTCAAAAAGAAGATATAGATAAGGTTAATGGTTTTGTTCAGTATAGAACAATTAAACTTGAAGGCACTATTGATGTAAACGGTTTAGAAAATTCGAATGATCCTAATCCTAATAATTTTATAAAACTAGCATTGTTCAATAGTGGCAATAAGTTAGGAGACATTATATTCGTCACAGAAATCATTGATCAAGAAGAAGATGATGTGCCATATATAAAATATGCGGACGGATCTACTGAGAAATTAGAAGATGTGTTGAAGCCTATATTCGATGAATTAGACAATTTAGAGCTTGAGATTGAAAATTGGGATATTGGTTAAAGAAATTAAAATATTTAATAATAATAAAAAAAGGAGGTTTAAGCCTCCTTTTTGTTTTTGTCTTCCTTTGAAAAGGCCCTATCAAATGCCTCTCTTATCTCTTTACCGGCCTTCTCAAATGATTTATCTACTCGATCAATTACATCCTTGTTACTGTCCTTAAAATCCTTGAATTCTTTTTTCAACGACTCCCCATTTCTTTTTAATTCTTCAAATCTCTCAGAGTGGCGCACATTTTCCGCCCCAGATTTAATATCTTCTATTAACTCATCGATCTTTTTACCGAGATTTTTAAAAAGATTTTCTGCTGATCCTTCTGGTTTTCTTCCCATGTTAATATTTATGTTTACTAATTATACTAACGAAATTTAGAAAATAAGTTTTAATTTAAATTATGCCATCAAATCAAAATCCTATTGAGTCTATAGCTAAAACAATAGAGTCAAAATCAGCCATAAAACAAAAAACCTATCGCACGCTTTGTAAAAATTTCAAAGATTTGGAAAATGAAGCTAAGAATGTGATAAAGCAGATCAGTGATAAGATAGTTGATAAAGATAAAGATATTGAGTTGTCTGTTACAAAAATAAGTAATCAAGAATTTCAGGTGAGAATTGCTGGAGATATGCTTGTGTTTCTTTTGCATACCAACATCATTACTCTTGATGATACCCATGGCTTCTCAAAAAGCCCTTATGTGCAGCAAGAACCACTTCGTAAATATCTTGGCCAAATTAATATATATAACTTCATGGCCGATTCCTTAAAATTTAACAGATTAAATGACCCTGGCTATTTAGTAGCTCGTGTTTTCTGTAATTATGAAAATCATTTCTTAGTAGAGGGAGAGCGGCAACTCAATTTTATGTTTGAAAAAGTATCTCCTAAACCGCTTACTAAAACTGATTTAAGTATTATAATCCAGTTGGTTATCAGTCAATCAATTGAATCTGACCTAATAACCTCACCTTTTCCATCAATTAGAGTTATTTCTCTAAATGAAAAATTAGAAAATACTCAAGCACTTGGTGGTGGGCATAAGATTGGCTTTCAAATGAGCTATCAACAACGACTAGAATGACGAGTTAATAATTGGTTGCCCCGTATTCTAGACATATATTTGTCATTGTGAGGAAATTATTAGTACTAATTGTAATAGCATCATTAGTTTCGGGCTGTGTCACCACAAAACGAAACGGTAAACTTAAACCAGGCAAACCTATTCCTTGCCCACAAAAGGACTGTTAGTAAGTATGAAGAAGATTGTAATTGCTATTGACGGGTATTCTGCATGTGGTAAGAGCACTACAGCAAAAAGAGTAGCTTCCATTTTGGGTTATACTTATATTGATTCAGGAGCTATGTACCGTGCAGTAACACTATATTTTCTTGAGAATCACGTGAGCCAGACTAACAAGATAGAAATAAATAAGGCACTTGATAAAATTGAAGTATCGTTTCAGATAAATCAAAAAACTGAGCAAACAGAAACATATTTAAATGGATTAAATGTAGAAAATGAAATTCGTGACATGTCCATTTCCAATCAGGTAAGTCAAGTTAGCAGTATAAAGGAGGTTCGCGATGCCATGGTGGCACAACAAAGAAGACTTGGTAAAAAGAAGGGAGTGGTAATGGACGGTCGTGACATAGGAACGGTTGTTTTCGCTGATGCTGAATTGAAAATATTCATGAATGCTGACATTTATGTGCGTTCTAGTAGGCGTCAGGCTGAGTTTCTTGCAAAAGATCAGCTTGTAGATTTGGAGGACATTATTGATAATCTGAAGAAGCGGGACCAGCTAGATACTACGCGCGAAGAAAGCCCTTTGAAACAAGCTGATGATGCAATTGTGGTTGATACTACATTTATGACTTTGGAAGAACAAGTAGAGGAGGTGGTAAACCTTGCATTAAGCAAGATTATAGACCACAATGAAGAAGAAATGGGATCATAAAATGGATGTTTATTTAATTTTATTTTAAATAATATATTCAATTTTTATTGTAGCAAAATTTGTTAATTTTGACTTCGATTTTATATCGTTAGATTGAATTTTAAAAGAAAGCATGTCTAAATTCATAAAGCTAAAAAAAGGGTTTGACATCAACTTAGCTGGCAAAGCCGAAAAAAGACTTGCGGAAGTTGATCAACCAGAAACTTTCGCCTACAAACCAACAAGTTTTCACGGAATATTAAGACCTAAAGTGACTGTCAACGAAGGGGACAATGTCAAAGCAGGTGCTCCTATTTTGTTTGATAAAAAGAACGAAAGAGTTATTCACGTGGCTCCTGTAAGTGGTGAAATTGTAGAGATTAAAAGAGGCGAAAAACGAAAGTTACTTGAAATTGTAATTTTGGCTGATAAGCAAATGGAGTATGTTCAACATAAGAAGTATTCTGTTTCCGATATTGGTAACGCTAGTAGGGAGGAAGCTGTTGAACATTTACTGGGCTCAGGAGCGTGGTTAAATATTGTACAGCGACCATTTGGTATTATTGCTGATCCAGAAGAAGCTCCTAAGGCTATTTTTATATCTGCTTTTGATTCTAGCCCTTTGGCACCAGATTACGATATGTTATTCAGAGGGGAAGATCAATATTTTCAGGCGGGAATTGATGTAATCAAAAAACTTACTCCTGGACTTATACATCTTAATATTAATTCTGACCATGAAGTAGCTCAGATTTTCGCACATGCTAAAAATGTTCAGCTCAACAAATTCTCAGGGCCACATCCTTCTGGTAATGTGGGAGTCCAGATTCATCATATTGATAGTATAAATAAGGGTGACGTTGTTTGGACCATTAATCCATTTGGAGTTATTCAAATAGGGAAATTATTCCTCGAAGGAATATATGACTCCTCAAAGGTGGTTGCACTAGCAGGTTCAGAAGTGAATAACCCTCAGTATTATAAAACATACACTGGTGCATCGATTAAAAAGATGGTGACCGGTAACATTAAGAGTGATAATGTAAGGTATGTTGCTGGTAATGTTTTAACAGGAGAGAAAATTGATGCGGAGGGACACATTGGTTATTTTGATAATATGGTAACAGTTATTCCTGAAGGTGACTACCATGAGATGTTCGGCTGGATTCTACCCACAACTAATAAGTTAAGTTTTCAACGGGCTTTTGGGCTTCTTTCTTTCCTTAACCCAAAGAAGGAATTTGTGGTGGATACAAACTTAAAAGGAGAGCCAAGAGCATTTGTTCAAACAGGTGTTTTTGAGAAGGTTACGCCAATGGACATATTGCCAACTTATCTTTTAAAGGCGATACTCGCAGAAGATTATGATGATATGGAAGGTTTAGGGATTTATGAAATTATAGAGGAAGATTTAGCCCTTTGTGAGTTTGTTGACGTTTCCAAACATGATGTACAATCAATAGTAAGAGAAGGTTTAGATCTTATACAGTATAGTTAATTGTCGATAGAATGAATTTTTTAAGAGAACAACTTGATAAAGTTAAGCCACACTTTCAAAAAGGTGGAAAATGGGAGAAGTTTCATTATATCTTCGAAGCACATGAAACACTTTTATTTGTCCCTGATCACACCACCAAGGCGAAAGGTGCGCAAATTAGAGATGCAGTAGATATGAAGCGTATGATGATGACAGTCATCATTGCTATGATTCCATGTTTACTCTTTGGTATTTATAATGTTGGCTACCAACATTTTTTAGCTATTGGTCAGGAAGCATCGCTTATGGATATGATTGTAATAGGGGCAATTCAAGTACTCCCTATAGTAGTTGTTTCATATGCTGTTGGTTTAGGGACAGAATTCGCTATTGCCACTATTAGGCAGCACCCGATTAACGAGGGGTTCTTGGTAACTGGTATGTTGATTCCATTGGTAATGCCTCCAGACATTCCTTTATGGCAGGTAGCTCTTGCTACTTTATTTGCTGTTATTATAGCTAAGGAAGCTTTTGGCGGTACAGGAATGAACGTATTGAACGTGGCTTTGACTGCAAGAGCATTTCTTTACTTCGCTTACCCAAGCCAGATTTCAGGTGAAGTATGGACTTACATTGGTGACGCCAATGTAGTGGCAGGATATTCAGGTGCTACCCCACTAGCAATAGGTGCTCAGGCACTTACTACTGGTGATAATGTAGTAGCATCACTTGGTGCTTTTGGTTCAGGATGGGCTGACAATATTTTTAATTTCTCTAATATGTTTTTCGGCTTTATGCCCGGTAGTATAGGCGAAACATCAACACTGATGTGTCTGATTGGTGCGGCTATTTTAATAATAACCGGAGTGGGAAGCTGGAAAATTATAGTAAGTGTGTTTGCTGGTGCTTATGCCATGGGCTTACTTATGAATGGAATTGGTGCCAATGAATTTATGCTAATGCCTGCTCATTATCATTTGGTAATTGGTGGATTGGCATTTGGAGCGGTTTACATGGCGTCAGATCCAGTAACAGCCGCGCAAACGGAACGAGGAAAGTGGATTTATGGGTTTTTGATAGGTTTGTTAACCGTATTGATAAGAGTGTTTAACCCTGCTTATCCTGAAGGAATTATGCTAGCCATTCTACTAATGAATGTGTTTGCACCACTTATAGATTATACAGTAGTGAACGCTAATAAGAAAAGGAGGTTACAACGTGCGACAGTCTAACACATACATATTATTATTTACTGCAGCCCTTACTATTGTAGTAGGAGGGTTGCTGTCAATGGCATCTCAAGGACTTGCCCCAGCTCAGAAAATATCTGTGGAGTTGGATACAAAGACACAGATACTTTCCTCAGTAATGGACAGGGAAGTATTAGATAAACTGAAAAAGAACGAGGTTTTGGATTTGTATAAAGCAAGAATAAAATCGCTGGTAGTAGATATCAATGGTGAAGAGGTTTTGAAAAACGCAAAGGGCAATCCAATGATAGCAGAGGAAGTTGATATTTCTAAAAATTACAAAAAAACACCTGAAGAGAGAGTTTTTCCGGTATTTAAGTACATGGATGAGAAAAACCCAACACAAGTGGACGCCTATATATTACCATTATATGGAGCTGGTCTTTGGGATAAAATTTGGGGCTATGTAGCCTTGAAGGGTGATCTTAATACCATAGCAGGAACTTCTTTCGACCATAAAAGTGAAACCCCCGGTTTGGGAGCAAGAATTGCCACTCCAGAGGTTCAAAACAGATTTGTAGGTAAGCAAATATATGATGAAGCTGGAAACTTAGTTTCTGTGAAGATGGTTAAAGGCGAGGGTCACACAGGATTGACAAATCATGAAGTTGATGGGATGTCAGGTGCCACTATTACAGGCCGGGGTTTAACTGCCATGTTAGAGAAGTATTTGAGTTATTACCAATCTTATTTCAAAAAAGTAAACTCAGGCAGTGTTGCCAATTTGTGAAATAAATTTAAGCTATTTAAAGCATAAAGATGAGTACTGAAATTTTAGAAAAACCAAAGGAAGCAGTAAAAGTCCCCGTTGAGGAGATGTTTTCCAAAAGAAGAAAAAAACTAGTTACCGATCCGTTGAGTGAAGATAACCCGATCACTGTTCAGGTGTTGGGTATTTGTTCAGCATTGGCGATTACCATTAAAATGGAACCCACTTTGATTATGTCAATAGCGGTGGTTTTTGTGGTAGTTTTTTCAAATTTGATTATATCATTGATGCGAAATATCATTCCATCAAGGGTTAGGATAATTGTACAGCTAGCTGTAGTGGCCACGCTAGTAACGTTAGTAAGTGAAGTATTAAAGGCCTACAGCTATGAAATGTATAAGGTACTTGGTGCTTTCGTTGGGTTGATCATTACCAACTGTATAGTTATGGGTAGACTTGAAGCATTTGCCATGGGTAATAAGCCATACGATTCAATATTAGATGGACTAGGAAGTGGGTTTGGCTATGCCTGGATCATATTAGTAGTGGCATTTTTTAGAGAGCTGTTTGGATCAGGATCTATATTTGATATTAAAATATATGATTGGATTGCAAATAACTTGGGATTTCATATTCAAACTAATGGTTTAATGGTGGATTCGATTGGTGCTTTCATGATATTAGGAATTATTATTTGGATTCAACGATCCAAAACTGGTTACGTAGAAAATTAGAAATTATGGAGTTAATTAGTATAGGTATCAAATCAATATTTATTGAGAACATGATCTTTGCCTATTTTTTAGGCATGTGTTCTTTTCTTGCGGTATCGAAAAAGGTAAGTACAGCAGTAGGGCTAGGAATGGCTGTAATATTTGTACTTAGTATTACGGTACCTATGAACTGGTTAATCCAGGAATATGTACTTAAAGAAGGCGCATTGTTATGGCTTGGAGCTGGTTTTGCAGACATCAATCTTGAATTTTTACAATTCATAATGTTCATAGCCATTATAGCCGCCATGGTGCAATTGGTGGAAATGGTAGTTGAAAAAATGTCACCAGCACTATATGGTTCTTTAGGTATATTTTTACCACTTATTGCTGTAAACTGTTCAATACTTGGAGGTTCATTATTTATGGTACAAAGAGATTATTCACTTTCTGAGGCCACTGTTTATGGCTTTGGATCCGGAATTGGTTGGATGCTAGCCATTGTAGCTTTAGCAGCAATCAGGGAAAAACTGAAATACTCAAACGTACCTGATGGTTTGAAAGGCTTAGGTATTACGATGCTCATCACCGGTTTAATGGGAATTGCCTTTAAATCATTTATTGGAATCGCGATTTAAGAAGGAAATTTTATAAATTAAAAGGGCTTCTTAGAAGCCCTTTTTTTATGCTTTAAATAAATAACCATGACCAAATTCACATTTAATAGAATTGTAACTTATTTTTTCAGGGGTTTGTTATTTGTTGTTCCGCTCGCACTAACCATATATGTGATCTATGAAGTGCTTGGTTGGATAGATGGACTAATTCCATTAGATATACCAGGCATCGGTTTAATAGTTGTACTATCAACCATTACGGTAATGGGTTACTTGGCTTCTTTTTTTATTACTCGACCTTTTTTTGAATACTTTGAAAAGTACTTAATTAAAATTCCACTTGTTAATATTATTTATACATCCCTAAAAGATTTAATTGGGGCATTTGTAGGAGATCAGAAAAAATTTAACAAACCCGTATTGGTATCTGTTGATGAACATAATAGGATGCTTAAATTGGGTTTTGTGACCAATGAAAATTTGGAACAAATTGACTTACCAGGCTATATATCCGTCTACATGCCACATTCATATGCGTGGTCAGGCAATCAATTTCTAGTAGACAAAAAATTCGTCACCCCATTAAATATGTCTTCAACGGCAGCAATGAAATTTGTAGTGTCGGGTGGTGTTTCCGGATTGGAACTATTGAATACGGATAAAGGAGAGGTTACTAATAAACAATAAATTACTTAGTTGATAACCCCTGAGCCAATTAACTCATCTCCGTCATACCAAACAGCAAACTGACCAGCAGCTACTGCTTTTTGTGGTTTGTCAAATACTATATAAAGGCCATTTGGCTCTCTGTACAGCGTAGCTCTATCCAAAGGTTGCCTATATCTGATCCGAACGTCATAGGTACGATTTTCTCCAATAGTCATTGCCATATCCTCTCTAACCCAATGAATATCAGATTCAATAATAAAAAGCCCTTTTCTAAATAACCCCGGATGGGTTTCACCTTGTCCAGTATAGATTACATTGTTTTTGGTATCTGTTTCAATGATAAATAATGGTTCCGGTTTCCCGCCTATGTTTAACCCTTTTCTTTGACCAATAGTAAAATAATGAGCACCAGAGTGCTCTCCTACAACTTTACCATCGGCAACTGTATAGCTGAATCCTTGTGTTAGATCTTCCAATGTTGAATTATCGCCATTGGCATTAACAGGGTTCAAATACATCGGTGAAGTAGCAGGAACTTCAATGACAATGCCTTTTTTAGGCTCTAATTTTTGTTGTAAGAATTCTGGAAGCCTTACCTTTCCTATAAAACAAAGACCCTGACTATCTTTTTTATCAGCCGTTATTAAACCCATATCTTTTGCTATCTTCCTTACCTCTGGTTTAGTGAGTTCTCCTATTGGGAATAAAGCTTTAGACAGTTGATTTTGAGTAAGTTGACAGAGGAAATAACTTTGATCTTTATTTCCATCCTTACCTGCAAGTAATTTATAGGTGTTCACCCCATCAACTGACTCTTCACCTTTGCGGCAATAGTGACCAGTTGCAATATAATCGGCTTTGAGTTTTATTGCAGCTTTAAGAAAAATATCAAATTTGATTTCCCTATTACACAGTACATCTGGATTTGGTGTACGACCTTTTTGATATTCATCGAACATATAGTCTACTATCCTTTCCTTATACTCTTTACTTAAATCAATGGCTTGGAACGGTATATCTAAATTTTGAGCAACAATCATGGCATCATTTGAATCCTCTAACCATGGACATTCATTACTAATAGTAACAGTGTCGTCATGCCAGTTTTTCATGAAAATACCAATTACATCGTAGCCCTGCTCTTTAAGCAAATAAGCTGCTACACTTGAGTCTACCCCGCCAGACATTCCTACAACTACTCTTTTCATTAATGCAAAGTTAAAACAAATAAGACATAAGTTACTCAAGGATTTTTGACTAGAAATAGTTCGTCCTTCTCAATAATTTGACTGGAAGAGAAAATATATATAGGATTTCACAACTTTTAACCCAGTATCTACACTCTTAATTTCAAATCAATTAAATTCGGGCAATGATTAAAATATTGTTGAAGCCATTACTGTTTTTAATACTAATTTTACCGGCATTGTACGGTTGTGATGGGGAAACGGATGCGGAGTATTACAATAAAATGACCGATCCACCTTTGAAATTAATTCGTGCACCCTACCTTCAAAATAATATAGCCGACAGCGTGACGATAGCATGGAAAACAACAAAAGCTGCTAAGACTTGCTACATTGAATATGGTACTAAACCATCTGAGATGGTTCATAAAGTGGGAATAATAGAACCACAAAGAATTAATACCATGAACTATGTCACCCTGCATGGCTTAGCACCTTTCGAGAAATATTATTATAAAGTATATACGAATGAAACACTATTAGCCGAAGGGGACGATTATTATTTTTATTCAGCACAAAGTGCATGTGATAATTTTTCATTTATTGCCATTGCAGATGTGGGACAACCCCCAAGCTGGCATGGACATTTTGACGAAACCACGGATATGATTTCAAAAATGAAAGAGAAGCCTGATTTAGGTTTAGTACTAGGGGACGTTGTGTATCCTGATGGTGAGAGTGAAAAGGCTGATGACTATTTTTTCAAAAAGACAGCCTCATTAATGCGTAATACACCCGTTTATGCAATACTTGGTAATCATGATCATAAAAGTCCTGTAGATGTCAACTTCAAGCAAGAATGGATTTTACCCAACAATGAACATTATTATAGTTTTGACTATGGGTCAGCACATTTTATTGGGCTCGATTCTGGTGATGATTCGGGTTTATTTGATAAAGATAATCAATTGGATTGGCTAGATTCTGACTTAAAAAAAGCACAAGGCAAGTATGATTGGATAGTGGTGTTTCTGCATCATCATGGCCGGACTTGCTCTTATAAAAATCAGGAATTGGACGTCATTGGTATGTATCCCTTATTTGTAAAATACAATGTTGATCTCGTTTTAAATGGTCATATACATACCTATGAAAGATTGAAACCGATGGACAGTTTGGGTAACGTATTACCTGCTTTTAGTGAAACGGAATTTGTTTACCCTGATATCAAAGATGGGTTTATTTCAGTAACTGCAGGCACTTCAGGGAAACCGTCAAGTTGGGAGCCTTTTGGTGAGGGGTATTGTAAAGAAGACATTGTTGCTAGAGCTGTGCATGAATTGGCATTTGCAAGGGTTGAAATTGATAAACAGAAACTATTTTTCGAACTTATTTCTTCAGAAAGTGGAGATGTTTTAGACCACTTTACAATTGATAAGGACTTATAGTTTACTTAAGTCATTATAGATCATTTGCATACAAGCTTTTCCTTCTTCCATCTCTTTAGAAGAACACACCCCATCTTTTGTCATATATTGATTTGAGACATTATCATACTTTAATAGAGAAGAGTCGTTAACAAAACCAAACCCATTATTATAGCTAAAAAAGGCAAAAGAACGAGCGTTTTCTGCCAATAAGTCGCGGCTGAATTTAAAGGTATCACTCTTTAAATCAAGCTGCCCCATTAATGTTTTGGCGATGTCATTTTGTGAACCGTATGTATTGATTACGGTATCTTTTTTGGCCAAGGCACCACCAAACCATACCATTGGAATTTTGAAGCTTTCATCGGCCCTATTGAATACATTTGCAGGAAGTATATTTCCGTGATCGGCAGTAATGATTACCAAAGTGTTTTTCCACCAATCTTTTTCTTGAGCTGATTTGATAAAATCACCTAGTGATTTGTCAGTATAATAGGCTGAATTCATAAATCGACTCTCCTCATCTTTACCTTTAATCACTGTCTCCATAGGCACATCAAATGGGTGATGGCTGCTTAATGTCAAACACAAACTGAAAAATGGTTTAGGCATGGTTTCAATATCTGAAAGTAGTTTCTGAAACACATAATGGTCATCAATTCCCCATTTTCCAACTGGTATAGAGGAGTCGAAATCACCTTTACTGGTAATTTTATTAAACTCAGCATTACTGAAATAAGAATTAAAATTAGCATAGGAAAGATCATAGCCAGAAATAACCCCACTGCTGTAACCTACTTTATTTAATTCCTTACTAATAAAATCCATGTGTTGGGTTTTATTGGGAAACTTAATAATGGAGGTGGTAGGGTGTTGGGGATAGGCACTTGATATAGAAACCAAACCACGTTCTGTTCTGTCTCCATTGGCATAGAAATTTGTAAACAAAACTCCTTCTTTGATAAACTTCTCAATATTTGGAGTTACTCCTTTTTTGCCCCCTAATGATTCAATGAATTTTGCAGTATAATTTTCTAAAGCAATAATGATTACGTTAGGTCTATCTGTATTTAATAATTTCACAGTTTTACCTGTATCATTGCTGTAAAGCTCATTCCAAAGCTGAGTGGTTTTACTTTGATCAAACAGATCGTTAGGTGTGCTTAGTTTATTTAAACTTGTGACCGACTTCCCGATATTCCAAATCAGGTTCAATGCAGAATGGTTGGCAAACACATTAGTTTTGTGGAAGTAGACAAAACCGGAATTGAGTGGTGTCATACCTAATGTACCACGAATAGGCAAAATCATTGAAGCGGTCAATAAAAAAAGTACAGGCACCCAAACCCATTTAATTTTTTCTAAACGTTCGACTTGAGGGGTAATGGACTTTTTAAATGCCCACCAACTCAAGATTATAAGTACTATCCAAATCACGAGTTGCCTTACAATGATCCAATTGTTACCTAATGCGGTTGCACCAGCTGCATTTGTGGTTACATACAATATTGGTGTAGCGTCTAATCTAAATCCCCAAATACGATAAAGCTCCATGTCAATAACCACCAAAAGTGAAGTGACTATTACAAGAAATATAGTGAGTATATTAAGTGATATTTTTAAGGCCTTGTTGTTATGTAGTGTAGCTATTATCATCAGTCCGACAGCAAGCATAAAATAGCCAGCCATCGCTAGATCCATTCTAAATCCATAGATGAAAATTTTAGCAACGTCAGATGCAGGTAATTCAGCCGTTTTATCGAAATGATAAATCAGGAATAGAATTTTGTAAACAATAAAAATCACAACCCAATAGAGCATATAACTAAAAAATAATTTTATTCTGCCTTTCATAGGTATAGATTGTTGACTGTAAATAAATGCCTTAATTTGGCCGCTAAATTCTTAAATAAATAAAAAGTAACCTAATTTGTAGGGGCTCTTTACATTCATTCACTTATGACTCAACCTATTTTTTCAAATCTGAAAGTCCTGGAACTTGCTTCTGTTTTAGCAGGCCCAAGCGTAGGTCAATTTTTTGCAGAACTGGGAGCCGAAGTCATAAAGGTGGAGAATCCAAAACAAAATGGCGATGTAACAAGATCATGGAAAGTTAAAGGAGAGAAAGATGGAGAGAATTCAGCCTATTTCAGTTGTGTAAACTGGGGTAAGAAGTCTCTTACTTTGGACATAAGTAAGGATGAAGGACTCCAAATTCTATACAAACTGGCGAATTGGGCGGATGTTGTGATTGGTAGCTATAAACCAGGTGATGATAAAAAACTTAAGGTCGATTATAAAACACTTAAACAGATTAATAAGAAATTAATTTACGGGCAGATCTCAGGCTATGGCAGCGAAAACGATAAAGTGGGATATGACGCCATTATTCAAGCGGAAGCTGGATATATGTCAATTAATGGCGAAAAAGGATCAATGCCCTTAAAAATGCCTGTGGCATTGATGGACTTATTGGCGGGACATCAACTTAAAGAGGCAATACTATTGGCCTATATTAAGTTACTGCAAACAGGTGAAGGAAGCCTTGTGGAGGTATCTCTTATTGATTCCGCCCTAGCTTCGTTGGCCAATCAAGCTACTAATTTTCTGATAGCTAACCATGAACCACAAAAGCAAGGCTCCTCACATCCCAATATTGCTCCCTATGGCGATGTATATGCGACAAAGGATAACAAGCTTATCATCTTGGCGGTTGGTAACGATCAACAATTTCAAGCTTTATGCAAAATTCTGAGTATACCCTTTAGTTCTAATTATGAATCGAATACAAAGCGTGTTGAAAATAGAGCAGAGCTAATGCGAATACTTCAAAATACAATAAAGTTATTCGAATCAGAAGAGCTCATGCGACTCCTAAATATCAATAAGGTACCAGCAGGAATTGTCAATTCCGTTTCAGAATCATTACGTACTTACGGTGAAAATTTGGCACTTTACGATCAAAAACAGTTAAAAGGCATACAAACTTTTGTTGCTAAAGGCATCGATCGCTCAAAATTAGCCCACTTTCTCCCACCACCTTATCTCGGTGAACATTCAAAACTTATTTTATCAACAACACTAGGCCTCCAAGAATCAAAAATCAATGAACTGATCAATTTGAGGATAGTTTAGGTCAGATTCTTATATACTCCCCAATTTTAAGTTTTTCAAATTGATTTTCTCTAGAATTTCTCCAAAGTGCCATGAAACAGCTTTTTTGCAACTATTCAGTAATTAAATGTTAAAAAGTGGAGTAAAGTGGTAGAAAGTGGTTGAAAATGTCAGATTT
Organism: Fulvivirga sp.; assembly: GCA_048268855.1. Taxonomy (GTDB): domain Bacteria; phylum Bacteroidota; class Bacteroidia; order Cytophagales; family Cyclobacteriaceae; genus Fulvivirga. The sequence continues at coordinate 87,321 of JBLWUR010000006.1, read as the reverse complement.
TATTCTAAATTTGGTTATTAGAATAATAGAATAAACGCAACAATGGCTTTTTTCACTAGTGAGTATGAGTGTAAGATCGATGCCAAGGGCAGGTTGGTATTGCCAGCAAAGATCAAGGCTAATTTACCAGAATCGTCTGGTAATGAGATAGTTGTGCGTAGAGGTTTTGAACCTTGCCTTATTATTTACCCAATGATTGAGTATAAAAAGATATACTCAAAAATTGCAGGTCTGAGTGAATTCAATGAAGAGTATCGAAAACTACAACGGAACTTCTTTAGAGGGAGTTCTGTGGTTGAACTTGATAATTCTGGCAGATTACTCATTCCCAAACTAATGCTTGGATATGCCCAGTTGGAGAAAGATGCAGTGGTAGTAGGTATGGGAAATAAGATAGAAATATGGAGTCCAGCTCTGTTTGAGCAGCATTTGATTAGTGATCCAGCCGAATTTTCGAAGCTTGCACAAAAATACCTAGATGAATGAAAAGGTTCAAGAGGTATGGCTTAATAAGCAAACTTGAATCTTAAGACATGAAACTTATGACTGACACCTACCATATCCCTGTAATGCTCAAAGAATGCATTGAAGGGCTCAACATAAAGCCCAATGGGATTTATGTGGACTTAACATTTGGAGGTGGTGGTCATTCGAAAGAAATATTAAAAAAAATGACAGGTGGTCATTTGTATGCCTTTGATCAGGATAAAGATGCTGTGATTAATGCAGAAAAACTTGACAGTGAGATGTTCACGCTTATTGAAGGGAATTTCAGGTATTTGAAAAGGTATTTGAAAGCTTATGGTGTTACAAAGGTGGACGGCATTCTTGGTGATTTGGGAATATCTTCTCATCAAATTGATAAAGGGTCACGGGGTTTTTCAACTCGATTTGATGCAGAATTAGACATGCGAATGGATCAATCTGCTGAATTGACAGCAAGAAATGTTGTAAATGGTTACAGTCAGGATGAATTGCAGCGTGTTCTGGGAATGTATGGTGAAGTAAGGAATGCAAAAACACTGGCAATGGCCATAGTGGCTGAAAGGATTAATAAGGAAATAGTAACAGTGGAAGATTTAAAGGCCATACTAAACCGATTTGCTAAAAGAGGCAAGGAGAACAGGTATTATGCCCAGGTTTTTCAGGCGATAAGAATTGAAGTAAATGAGGAGTTAAAGGCATTGGAGGAGGTATTGGAGCAAAGTGCAGAAGTACTAAATAAAGGAGGACGATTGGTGATCATGTCTTATCACTCACTGGAGGATCGACCTGTGAAAAATTTTATTGCAACGGGTAAAACCATTGGAGGAGTTGAAAAAGATTTTTATGGGAATGTATTAAAACCTCTAGCTGCAGTAAATCGAAAGCCTGTAGAGGCTTCTGAAGAGGAAAGAGCAATAAACAATCGCGCAAGGAGTGCTAAACTTCGTGTAGCAGAAAAATTATAGGTATGTCAGAGAATTCATTCAAGTCAAAAGATAATAAGCGAGGGGGTAGCCTTTTTAATCGCTTAGATAATCTTATGCGCATTGATTCGGCCTTTGAAAATGGCATTCCTGTTCGCTATATGCCTTATGTATTATTCATAGCAGCTATAGGCATATTTTATATTGGCAATAGCCACTATGCAGAGAGAAATGTAAGAAAAATTGACAAGCTAGAACGAGAAGTTGAAGATTTAAGAGCTGATTATACCACACTGAAGGCCAACTATATGTTTGCGGGTAAGCAATCTGAAGTAGCTAAAAGTGTAGCAAAAATAGGAATAAAGGAAAGTTTAAGACCACCAGAAAAAGTAATTGTAAAGCGTGAACATTAAGAAGTCCATATTACTAAGGGTAAGGATAGCATTTCTGCTTGTCTTCATATTTGCTGCTGCGGTTGCCATAAAGGTTGGTCGTATACAGTTTTTTGAAGGCGAGAAGTGGAAAGAGGTGTCTGACCAGATGACTTTTCAATATCGTCCGGTAAAGGCCACACGAGGCAATATCTATAGTGACAATGGCAGCTTGCTAGCTACCTCATTACCATTTTATAAAGTAGCTTATGATGCCACGATAGCCTCTAATGAACTTTTTGCAAAAGGATTAGACTCCCTTGCTTATCATTTGTCTCGTTTTTTCAAGGACCAAAGTGCGGAGAGTTATAAGCGGATGCTTAAAAACGCACGAGCCTCGAACCGACAATTTATTCCGATAAGTAATCGGTCTATTGGATACCAGGAAAAGAAATTAATTGAAAGTTGGCCAATATTTAGAGAAGGCAGATTAAAGGGAGGGGTAATTTTTGAAAAAGTAGATAAAAGATTTAGACCATTTTCCAACCTCAGTTTAAGAACCATAGGTTTCATCAATGAAAATAATAGGGGTGCCGGACTTGAATATAGTTTTAACGAGCAGCTTGCTGGCAAAGACGGAGAAGCCTTATATCAAAGAATCGCGGGTGGGAACTGGAAACCTGTGTTCGATGGCTCAGAAGTTAAAACAGAACAGGGATTAGATATTGAAACTACTATCGATATCAATTTGCAAGATGTTAGTGAAACAGCACTTTTAAGGGCACTTGATTATCATGAGGCAGATTATGGGGTAGTAGTGGTAATGGAGGTTCATACTGGAGAAATTAAAGCCATATCAAACCTAAGTAGGAACAGCACTGGTCACTATTATGAAAGGTACAACTATGCTGTGGGGGGACTAAGAGAGCCAGGATCAACTTTTAAACTGGCTACTATGATCGCATTACTTGAAAATACAAGTATCAGACTTGCTGACACCATAGGAACTGGCAAAGGGGTCTATAAATTTTATAATGATACTGTCAGAGACCATGAAAAGGGTGGCTATGGAATTATTACCATTCAACAGGCTTTTGAGCTTTCATCAAACGTAGCTATGGCACGATTGGCGGATCGGTATTTTGGCAAACAACCCATGAAATACATTGAGCAACTAGATAAGATAGGCATTACCAAACCATTGGGACTTCAAATTAAAGGAGAGGGAATTCCTATAATAAAAAGACCTACTGATAAGGACTGGAGTGGAATTACATTGCCTTGGATGGCTTATGGTTATGGTTTGGAGATAACACCAATTCAAACATTGGCCTTATATAATGCTGTGGCAAATGGAGGCAAAATGATTAAACCTGTTTTTGTCAAAAAAGTAAGGAAGGCAGATAAGGTAGTAGAAAAATATAAGCCAGTTGTGCTCAATAGTAAGATTTGTTCAGATGAAACACTGGATAAACTCAAAATAATGTTGGAAGGCGTAGTAGAGCGTGGTACAGCTGAAAACATAAAAAACAGCCATTATAAAATTGCAGGTAAAACGGGTACAGCACAAATTCTAGAAAATGGAAGATACACTAAAAAATACCTTACCTCATTTGTCGGTTATTTCCCCGCAGAGGATCCAAAATATAGTGCAATTGTATTGATTAAGAATCCTAAAGGATGGAAACAATATGGTAGCAATGTAGCCGCTCCAGTTTTTAAAGAAATTGCAGATAATATCTATGCTCGTGATGTGGAAATGCACGATCCTATGCCAAAAGATTATATAGCGGAGGCTGGCGTATTTCCAGTTATTCAATCAGGTAATCAAGAAGACTTAAAATACTTGTGCAATCAATTAGGGGTCTCCAACCACAGTACTACAGAAAAGGATTGGGTGGTAACTGAGCGATTTGGCAATTCAATTAAATGGAAAGAAAATAAAATAATAGAGAACCTGGTACCCAATGTAAAAGGAATGACGTTGAGAGACGCCCTTTACTTACTTGAAAGTTCGGGACTAAACGTAAATATCAAAGGTAAAGGAAGAGTGGTTACTCAGTCGAAAATAGCTGGTAGCAGGGCTTCTAAGGGAGGATCAATAACAATTACACTAAGTTAATGGCAGAGTTAAGAGACATATTGTACAAAGTGCCTTTGGTTTCAGCCTCAGGAGACATGTCGAGTGACATAACAAAAGTGTGTTTTGATTCTCGTGAAGTCGAAAAAGGTGCATTATTCGTAGCGATAAAAGGCACGCAGGTGGATGGTCATGAATTCATAATAAAAGCCATCGACTCTGGAGCTGTAGCTATTATATGTCAAAAACTTCCTGAAGAAATTGAGGAGAATGTCACTTACGTAGCTGTTAAAGATAGTGCTGTAGCGTTAGGCATAGTGGCCTCTAATTTCTATGGTAACCCAAGTGCTCAATTGAAATTAGTAGGAGTAACAGGAACAAATGGAAAAACAACCATTGCCACACTTTTATTCAACCTTTTCAGAAAACTGGGTTATTCAGCTGGCTTGATATCAACGATTAATAACCAAATTGATGATGAGATCATCCCAGCATCGCACACCACTCCTGACGCCTTGACCCTGAATAAATTACTCAGGAAAATGGTAGATCAAGGCTGTGAATATTGTTTTATGGAAGTGAGCTCCCATGCTATTGATCAAAACAGGATTGCAGGTGTAAGTTTTGCAGGAGCTATATTCTCTAATATATCGCACGATCATCTTGATTATCATAAAACGTTCGATGCTTATATAGCTGCGAAAAAGAAATTATTTGATGGGTTAGGCAGTCATGCCTTTGCCATAGTCAATTCTGATGATAAGCGTGGAAATATCATGATGCAAAACACCAAGGCATCTAAAAACACTTATGCGCTGAGAAGCATGGCTGATTTTAAGTCGAAAATGGTGTCGAATACTATTCAAGGGCTTGAACTAGAAATTGATAATAAGAGTGTTTGGTTTAGACTCATTGGAGATTTTAACGCCTATAATTTGACAGCGGTATATGGCGCAGCTGTTCTTTTAGGTGAAGATAAAGAGGATGTACTTACCACATTGTCATCCTTAGATGGCGCCCCTGGCAGATTTGAGCAGGTGATTTCCGAATCGGACATTACGGCCATTGTAGATTATGCTCATACGCCAGATGCTCTCAAAAACGTGTTGGAAACTATTGCAGAATTAAGAACTGGCAACGAACAGGTAATTACTGTTGTGGGTTGTGGTGGAAATAGAGATACCTCAAAGAGGCCGCTTATGGCTTCAATTGCTTGCAAACTGAGTGATAAAGTGGTTTTTACTTCTGATAATCCACGCAATGAAGATCCCGATGAGATCATCAATGACATGAAAAAAGGGGTAAGTCCAGTAGACTATAAGAAAACCGTAGTGTTAGCCAACAGAGAAGAGGCTATTAAGACAGCTTGTTTATTGGCCAAAGCTAATGACATCATACTTGTGGCAGGAAAGGGCCATGAGAAGTATCAAGACATCAAAGGTGTAAAACACCCCTTTGATGATAAAGAAGTATTAGGACGTATGTTAAACTTATTCGCAAACTAAAGTATGCTATACTATTTGTTTGATTTTTTAGAAAGAGAATATAACCTGGCAGGGGCGAGTGTATTTCAATACATCTCATTCAGAGCTGGTATGGCTGCGGTTATTTCCCTTTTTATAACCATACTCATAGGAAAAAGAATCATCAATTTTTTAAGTAAGCAACAGGTTGGAGAAAGTATTAGGGATTTAGGACTTGAAGGTCAAATGGAAAAGAAAGGAACACCAACCATGGGTGGGCTGATAATGATAAGTGCTATACTCATTCCCGTATTGCTTTTCGCTCGATTGGATAATGTATACGTAATTCTCCTCATTTTCGCGACCGTTGGTTTTGGACTGATTGGATTTCTTGATGATTACATCAAGGTATTTAAAAAGAACAAAGAAGGTCTTGCTGGTAAGTTCAAAATCGTAGGGCAAGTTGTTATTGGATTGATCATTGGGCTTACTCTTTATTTCAATGAAAATGTAGTAGTAAGGGAATATTCTGACGATCCAATTATCGAAAATCACGAGATTATCAGATCTTATGAAGATGTGAAATCTACTAAAACAACAGTTCCATTTCTAAAAAATAATGAACTGGATTACGATAAGTTAATCCCATTTTTAGACCATGAATACACCTGGATTGTATACGTACTGATTGTAATTTTTATCATTACTGCCGTTTCTAACGCTGCTAATATTACCGATGGTATTGATGGATTGGCAGCCGGTTCTTCCGCAATTATTGTACTAGCCTTAGCTATTTTGGCCTACCTATCTGGTCGGGTCGATTTTAGTAATTATCTGAATATACTTCACATTCCAAACTTAAGTGAAGTGGTAATATTTTGTACTGCAATGGTTGGAGCCTGTCTTGGCTTTCTATGGTACAATTCTTTCCCGGCACAAGTTTTTATGGGGGATACAGGCAGTCTTACACTTGGTGGCGTGATAGCCGTTATCGCATTGGCAGTGCGTAAGGAATTGATGATACCCTTATTATGCGGAATATTCCTTATAGAAACATCCTCTGTGATATTACAGGTAAGCTATTTCAAATACACCAGAAAAAAATATGGCGAGGGCAGAAGGATTTTTAGAATGTCACCGCTGCATCATCACTATCAGAAAATGGAAATCCACGAATCTAAAATTGTAACACGGTTTTGGATCGTAGGTATTCTGTTAGCCATTTTAACATTAGCAACATTAAAACTAAGATAACATAGCACATCTAATAACCATATTGGGAGCAGGAGAAAGCGGAACAGGCGCAGCACTTTTAGCGAAAGCGAAAGGGTATGATGTGTTTGTATCTGACAATGGGCTTATAGGTAAGAAATTTAAAAATCAGCTAGTTGCAGCTAGTATTGAATTTGAAGAAGAAAGACATTCTAAGCTAAAGATCCTGAAATCAAGAATGGTGATAAAGAGTCCGGGAATTCCTGAGAAAGCGCCTATAATAAAAGAGATAAGGGAAGCGGGAATCAAAATAGTGGATGAAATAGAATTTGCTTTCAGTTATACTAAGGCAAAATTAATAGCCATCACCGGTACCAATGGTAAAACAACTACCACCTTACTTACCTATCATTTATTAAAAGAGGCAGGTTTAAAGGTGGGATTAGCTGGCAACGTGGGGCACAGTTTGGCAAAGCAGGTAATTAAAGATGAATTCGATTATTACGTAATTGAAATGAGCAGTTTTCAACTGGATGGTTGCTATTCATTGAAACCATTTATTTCCATACTTCTGAATATCACACCTGATCATATGGACAGGTATGAATACAAAATTGAAAACTATGTCAATTCTAAATTTAGAATAATACAGAACATAGATGCCAAGGATCATTTCATCTATTATGCTGATAATGAACTAATTAAGCAGGAAGTAGACCGTTTGAACATCGAAAATGGCTTGAAGCCAATTTCATTAGAGCATACTGACAGTTTTGGTTATTCCCAGGATGGGGTTATGAATGTAGGTTCATTTTCTGTCAATCAGATAGACACTTCCTTATTAGGTAAACATAATGCAATAAATATGATGTCTGCCATTTGTGCAGCTCAGTTGGTAGGTATTGACGAGCAAAGTATAAAAAAATCCTTAAAAACATTTAAAAATGCCCCTCATCGCATGGAGTATGTGGCTACAATTAATAATGTACGCTTCATTAATGACTCCAAAGCAACTAATGTGGATGCGGTGAAATATGCATTGGATAGCTTTTCAGAGCCTTTAGTTTGGATTGCTGGTGGCATTGATAAAGGGAATCAATACGATTTGATTATGGATGCCGTGAATGAAAAGGTGAAAGCATTGGTGTGTTTGGGTAAAGACAATTCCAAGTTGAGAGATGCATTCCATAATAAGATCATCAATATGATGGAAACCGACAGCATCCAAGAAGCTGTTAATGCAGCCTTAGATTATGCTGATGCCCATGATGTAGTACTGCTGTCACCCGCTTGTGCAAGTTTCGATCTGTTCAACAATTACGAAGACAGAGGCGATCAGTTTAGACAAGCAGTATTAGAATTGAAAAACGATTTTGAATCTAAAGCTTTAGAACAATGATTAAAGTAAAAGCTTGGGTAGACAATCATTTAAAAGGCGATCCGGTGATCTGGGTAGTAATATTTGCGCTTTCTCTGATCAGTATTCTGGTGGTATATAGCGCTACAGGTACGCTTGCATTCAAGCATATGAAAAACCCTGAGTCTTATCTTATCAAGCATACTTTCCTTGTAGGCGTGGGTATTTTTGCCATGTGGGCGGCTCATAGGGTAGATTATCGCTATTATTCCAAATTATCAAGGTTCGCTCTTTGGTTAAGTGTGCCATTACTCATTTATACATTCACCAATGGGGTGAGCCTGAATGATGCCTCTCGTTGGATATTGATTCCAGTTATCGATGCGTCATTTCAACCATCAGACTTAGCGAGTTTGGCCTTAATTACCAGCTTGGCAAGCATGCTTTCCAAAAGGCAGCAAAATATAGAAGATTTTAAAGAGTCATTTATTCCAATGTTAATATGGATAGGGGTTATCTGTGGGTTGATAGCACTTACCAATTTATCTTCTGCAGTGCTTTTATTCTTAACCTGTATGTTGGTCATGTTTATAGGTAGAGTGCCAGTCAAATATTTGGGGATGCTCATTTTTGTTGGTTTACTAGCCGGTACAGCGGCCTTAATGTTTGGAGTAAGAGGAGAAACAGCAAAGAACAGAATTGAAAGCTTTATTAATGGTGATGAACTACCATTTCAGGCAAAATATGCCCGAATCGCTGTAGCAACTGGTGGTGTGTTTGGCAAAGGACCGGGACAAAGTCAACAACGAAATATATTACCACATCCCTACTCTGATTTTGTATTTGCAATCATCATTGAAGAATATGGTATGGTAGGAGGGGTGGTAGTGCTCATACTTTATCTCATTTTATTATCCAGAGGCATGAAGGCGGTTACCAATAGTGAGCGGGCCTTTGGAGGACTATTATCGGCAGGGTTGAGCTTTGCCATTGTACTACAGGCTATGGTAAATATGGGTGTAGTTGTAGGTTTAGGGCCGATTACCGGACTTCCACTTCCGCTAATAAGTATGGGTGGAACATCGCTTTTATTTACAGGACTTTCAATTGGTATAATAATAAGTGTGAGTAGAGGAGAAACAGATACCACTTGGGAAAGCGCCAGTGGGGAAATTAGAAATATAGCAAAAGCAGCATAATTGACTAGAAAGGAACCATATCGATTCATTATAAGCGGAGGAGGCACAGGTGGCCATATCTATCCAGCTTTGGCTGTGGCCAATGAGATCAAGCGGATCCATGCTGATGCGCAAATATTATTTGTTGGCGCAATGGGCAAAATGGAAATGACCATGGTGCCAAAGGCGGGCTATGAAATAGTTGGACTTTGGATAAGTGGAATCCAGCGTAGGGTTACGATCAGTAATTTGATTTTCCCATTTAAGGTGATCTATAGTTTTATTGCTGCAAAGAAAATAGTAAGAAAATTTAAGCCTGATGCGGTATTAGGTTTTGGTGGCTATGCAAGTGGGCCGATGATGTTTGCAGCGAACAGTTACAAAGTGCCTTCATTAATTCAAGAACAGAATTCTTATGCAGGGCTTACCAATAAGAAATTTGGTAAGAATACAAGTATTATATGCGTGGCATATAATGGCATGGAAAAGTATTTCCCTGCAAATAAAATTGTACTTACCGGAAACCCAGTTAGAAAAGACATTCTTGATATTGAACAAAAGAAGAGTGAAGGCTTGACCTATTTTAATCTAGATAGCAAGAGAAAAACTATACTAATATTAGGAGGTAGTCTTGGGGCAAGAACCATTAATGATAGTATAATTGGGAAGCTGGATCAGGCTATAAAGGCAGGTCATCAGGTGTTATGGCAAACAGGTAGGTTCTACTTTGATGAAATGACCTCTAAGTCCAAAAATTTTGATTTAACTAATGTTCGTGTCGTTCAGTTTATTGATCGAATGGATTTGGCCTACGCTGTGGCTGATGTCATTGTTTCAAGGGCAGGTGCATTGTCGATATCAGAGATGTGCATTGTGGGTAAGCCAGTCATTCTAGTGCCATCACCCAATGTGGCTGAAGATCACCAAACCAAAAATGCTGAAGCATTAAGCACTGTAGATGCGGCAATCCTGATAAAGGATTCTGCAGCCAGGCTTACGCTGATGCTCAATATAATTGATCTTCTAGAAAATGCTGAGACACAAAATAAGCTTTCGAAAAATATAAAGAAACTCGCCAAACCATCGGCTGCAAAAGATATAGTAGAGGAATTAATGAAAATCGTCAAATGAATCTGACTCAATACCATAGCGTTTATTTCATAGGTATCGGTGGGATAGGTATGAGTGCTTTGGCTAGATGGTTCAACCAAAATGGTTTTGCTGTATCGGGTTATGATCGTACACCTACAGCTTTGACGGATCAATTAATAACTGAAGGCATAGACATCCATTTTGTAGATGATTTAGATAGCATTCCTGAAAAAATCAGAATCGATAAGGAGAAGGTATTGGTGGTAATTACGCCTGCTATTCCAAAATCGCATAAAGGGTTAAATTTTTTCACTTCAAGTAATTACAAACTTCATAAGAGATCAGAAGTATTAGGAATGATTTCTGCCAATTTTTATTTAGTGGCTGTTGCTGGTACACACGGCAAAACTACAACCTCTTCAATGGTAGCTCACCTGCTGAAACATTCAGGTAGAGATATCACTGCATTTTTAGGAGGCATAGCCACTAACTATAATTCTAATTTCATTGCCAGTAAGGTAGAAGGTAAAACGGCCATTGCAGTAGTGGAGGCAGATGAGTTCGATCGCTCATTCTTGACTTTACATCCTGATGTAGCCATAGTGACTTCAGCAGATGCTGATCATTTGGATATCTATGGAGATAAGAAACACCTAGAAAATTCCTTTAAAGACTTTATCAACCAAATAAAACAGGATGGGAAACTTTTCATTAATGAGAAGATTGCGAAAGACCTTGTAACCGACAATTACAAACAATCAGTACATACTTATGGCTTAAGCCGAGGACAATTTTTTGCCAGCAATATTACCATGAATAATGGTTTTTTTGAATTCAACTATAACGACAAGCAGCATAATATTGAAAAGCTTGAGCTAGGCGTCCCCGGTTTTCATAATGTGGAAAATGCTACAGCTGCCATTGCAGTAGCATTGGAATTAGGCCTTTCTGTGGAGGAAATCAGAAATGGAATTAAGTCATATAGAGGTGTAAAGAGGAGATTTGAGTATATCTTGAAAGAAGAGCATATCGTCTTGGTAGATGACTATGCACATCATCCGGTAGAAATTGAATCATTCTTAAAATCATTGAAAGCGCTTTATCCTAACAGAAAAGTGACGGCCATATTTCAGCCGCACCTTTTCAGTCGCACCCGTGATTTTGTAGATGGCTTTGCCGAAAGTCTAAGTCTTGCTGATGAAGTTATTCTTTTGGATATCTACCCTGCACGTGAAGAACCAATGGAAGGTGTAACCTCGCAGCTTGTTTTTGATAAAATCGAGACGGCTAAAGTATTGACCTCTAAAGAGGAACTTTTAGAGAAAATGACAGCAATGGATTTTGAAATTGTGGCCACCATCGGAGCAGGGGACATAGATAAATTGGTTGCACCTATTAAGAAACTTTTAACTGACAAATACGATGCTTAAGAAGATAAAAATCGGAAAGGGAGTTAGAATGATCATAGCTGGAGTAGTTATACTTTCTGTGATAAGTTTTGCTGAACGCAAGCAGAGTGCAGAGGTATGCAGAAGTATCGTTATCAAACTCAACAATCAGGCGAATAACTTCTTTATTGATGAAAATGATATCCTTTCTCTCATGACCGATGATGGAGAAGAGGCCATTGTGGGTGTTGATTTTAAGGATTTGAACTTGAAGGAAATTGAAGAACGTGTACGTGCACAAAAATTTCTTAATAAAGCAGAAATCTATAAAGATTTGAAAGGTAATATTTTGGTAAATGCCTCCCTAAGAAGACCTTTTGCCAGAATATTAAATAACGGAACCCCAAGTGGCTATGTAGCAATGGACGGTGTGATTTTACCAGCATCCAGTAAGTATACCTCTAGAACGATGGTGATTACGGGCAGCTACATGGGTAAAATGACAGAAAAGGATTTGAAAGCCACAGAAGATGGGCAAAAGATTTATGAGCTATTGAAATTTATCAATGAAGATAAATTTTGGAAGGCTCAGATCGCAGAAATTGATATCGATAAGAATTTATATGTGAAAATATACCCACAAGTGACAAAGCAGATTGTGGAGTTTGGGCAACCGGTGCAGCTGGAAGAAAAATTCAGAAAGCTGAAAGTATTTTATCAGAAGATTTTACCCCAGAAGGGATGGAACACCTATGATAGGGTCAATTTGGAATATAAAGATCAGATAATAGCGGAATGAAATTCAAAGTGCAAAGTGCAGAGTTCAAAGTTGAACTCGACTTAAAACTTAGAACATAAAACATTGAACTAAAAAAAGAAACAACCACTAAAAATAAATTTACAACCATGGAAAATGACAAAATTGTAGTCGGACTCGATATTGGAACCACAAAAATTTGCGCGATTGTGGGGCGAAAGAACGAGTACGACAAACTCGAAGTTTTGGGAATGGGCAAAGCCGAATCGGATGGCGTAATCCGTGGCATTGTTACCAACATAGACAAAACTGTAAACGCAATTGAAAAAGCAGTAAAAGAAGCTGAAGAGCAAGCAGGCATCGACATTAGGGTCGTTAATGTGGGCATTGCTGGCCAGCACATTAAAAGCTCCATTCATCACGGTAGCATTACCCGATCAAGCAACGATGACGAAATTACCATTGAGGATATCAACAGATTGACCAATGATATGTATCGCATTGTAATCCCTCCAGGGAGTGAGATTATACATGTAATGCCACAAGACTACACAGTAGACTATGAAGAGGGCATTAAAGATCCTGTAGGGATGTCAGGGGTGAAGCTGGAAGCTGATTTCCATGTGATCACCGCTCAAACCAATGCGATCAATAATATCAACAAATGCGTAAGAAGAGCAGGGCTGGAAATAGAAAACCTCATTCTTGAGCCATTGGCTTCAAGTCTTGCTGTGCTAAGTGAAGAAGAGAAAGAAGCAGGTATTTGCCTTATCGATATAGGTGGTGGAACAACAGACATCGCTATTTTCCACGATAATATTATCAGACACACCGCTGTCATTCCATTTGGAGGCAACATCGTTACTTCTGATATCAAGCAAGGGTGTATGGTCATGCAGCATCAAGCTGAATTGCTAAAAACTAAGTTTGGTAAAGCGATTGGCGAAGAGGCTAGTCCTAATGAGATAGTATCGATACCAGGAATTAGAAATAGAGCTCCAAAGGAGATATCTGTAAGAAACCTTGCCAATATCATAGAAGCAAGGATGGAAGAGATTGTAGAGTTAGCTCATGCTGAAATCATTACTTCTGGTTTTGAAAACAGATTGGCTGGTGGAATTGTGATCACCGGTGGTGGTGCACAGCTCAACAGTTTGAAACAACTTGTAGAATATATGACTGGCATGGATACACGTGTCGGTTATCCAAATGAACACCTTGGGAAGAGCAAGGTAGATATTGTAAAAAGTCCAATGTACGCTACCACAGTTGGGTTGGTACTCTCTGGATTCCGTGCGCTCGACAATAGGGAGGAGCGATACAAAGAAGCAAAAGGAGGCGGAAAATTAGTAGCCCATAAAAAGGTATCTAGTGGAGACTTCTTTGCTAAAATATTAAATAAAACAAAAGGCTTGTTAATCGATGACCTCGATGGGGGCAAAGACTACTAGTCAAATTAAATGCGAACCACTAAATATTAAAGTTATGGAGGACAATGGATATAAATTCGAGATTCCAAAGCACCACAAGTCGATTATTAAAGTAATTGGCGTTGGGGGTGGCGGAAGTAACGCAGTCAACTTCATGTACAATCAGGGCATTAAAGATGTAGAATTTGTTGTATGTAATACTGACTCACAAGCCTTAAAATCAAGCGCAATACCTGCAAAAATCCAAATAGGAGTGAACCTCACCGAAGGTCTTGGTGCGGGTGCCAATCCTGAAGTTGGAAAAAATGCAGCGCTGGAAAGTAAAGAAGACATACGCGACCTGCTGGGTACAGATACCAAAATGGTATTTATTACCGCAGGAATGGGTGGAGGTACTGGTACAGGTGCCGCTCCTGTGATTGCCAAAATAGCAAAGGAAATGGACATCCTCACTGTAGGTATTGTCACTTCTCCTTTCTCTTTTGAAGGCAAAAAGAAAATGGCTCAGGCCGAATTAGGGATCAATGCTTTGAAAGAATGCTGCGATACCGTGTTAGTTATTTTGAATGATAAACTCCGTGAGATCCATGGCAACCTTTCTATTGGAAGTGCTTTTGCACAAGCAGATAATGTATTGACAACGGCTGCCAAAGGCATAGCTGAAATCATCACTGTTGCGGGTTATGTCAATGTCGATTTTCAAGATGTGAAAGCTGTTATGCACAATGCGGGTGCTGCCGTTATGGGCTCTGCCACCACCAAAGGTGACAACAGAGCAAGAAGAGCGGCTGAAGAGGCACTATCTTCTCCATTATTGGACAATAGAGATATTCTCGGTGCTCAGAAAATCTTGCTTTCGATCATTTCTGGCGATCAGGCTGAATTGCAAATGGATGAATTAACAGAGATCACTGAATACATTCAGGAACAAGCAGGAGATGAAGCTGAAGTAATTTTCGGTCACGGGGTTGATCCTAGTTTGGAAGAAAGCATAAGAGTAACAGTAATAGCTACTGGGTTTGATAAAAATGTTAAAAAACCAGTTGCGCCTGTCGCCAAAGAAAAAGAAGAGGAAGGCAAAAGGGTATTTGACCTCGAAGCTCACGAGCAGATCAACTTGTTTAATACCGATAATTCGGTGAACGATAGACGTGAAAGTGAGATCACCTCTCGTATAGAGGAGGAGGAAGAACCCAAATCATCACCTAGTTATTCTTTTGGCAGACCTGAAAGCAATATAAGTGAAGAAGATGAAATGGATGGAGATGATGGCTTATTCACTGAGCTGGACGAAGAGTTTGAGATTGTAGATGAAGATGATTCTGATCAGTTGATCAATGATGATGGCATGATGGACGTGCGCTCTACAAAGGAACGACTTAGACTACAGGCGGAAGAGCGTATTAATAAGCTGAAAGGCTTAAGCAAAGCGGAGATGAACGCCAATGAGTTTAAGGAGAAACTTGACATACCTGCATTTTTGCGCAAAGATGTAAGGCTCAACAATGTTCCTCATTCTTCTGAACCTCATGTATCAAAGTATAATTTGAACGATGACAATCAGATTTTGGGTAACAACAAATTCTTACACGATAATGTGGACTAGATCCACTGATTGACAGATGCAGCATTAAAACCGGCTTACTTTCCAATTCGTAGTGGTTGTTGGTTGTAAATTTTTTGGCCGGTGCTGCAATGTCATTTTTTAATTGAACCTCCCCCGCTGTGTCGGGGGAGGTTTTTTTGTTGTGCTTCAAACAATTTCTTCGGGAATGCGACTTTTATGAAGGGTCAAATTAATGGTTCTGCTCAAAAACGTGGAGAGACAAACAGTAATTTTGTTGACTTAGTAGAACCAATTAACTTTGAAATAGTAGAGCTCTATTTTTTTATCTAATGTTGGAGGTAGTTAATTATTGGTAAAAACCATTTTACTCTTCATGATCATAGGTATTTTCATTCCATTTGGCATTTGAGGATTTTCTTTAATATATGTATCTCCTTGAATATCTTGATCAATTTTAGCTTCAACTATCCAGCCAGATGTCTTATCAATTTTTATATTTGAAGTCATGAATCCTGTTAAGTCAAACTTCATTGGCATACCGTTTGACTCAATATAAGCATCTTTATCAGCAGTCTCAATTTTTGATTCTCCAACTATTAAATAGTGTTCTTTTGTACTATCTAAAAACTTGTATGTTGTCGTCATATTAGCGGACATTCCTGATTCTAATTTAGTATTAATAACCCACTCATCTCCTTTTGCCACTTTCTTATTGGGGTATATGGCAGTTATCATTTCGATATTACCTTTAAAGGCTTCTTTTCCATAAGCTTTTAACAACTGAGCCTTTATTTGTGATAATTGAGCCTCAGGAATTTCAGGTAGGATGCTAAATGCAGATTCAAAAAGCTTCTCAATATTTCTTATTTCAGTAATTTTTCCATACTTAGTCATTTTTACTTGGAACTCTTTGTTCTTCATTTCAGACAGGATTAGAGAAAATATGTCACCTTCATCTTTTTTTTCTGAACTAAACTCCATTTTGCCTTGAGGAAGTTGCATTGACATACTTAAACTTTTATATGCAACATCCATATCAAAACTATCATCATTAATCGCCTTTACTAAATATGACATTGTTCCATTAATTGTCATTACTATATTCATCTTTTGACCATTGATTTCTTGAATTATAGTCGATTCCGAATTAGTTGATTGTATGTATTCAACATCCTTCTCAAGCTTCAAAACCAATTCTGACTTTTGAGCATGGCAAACCGTAAATGTGATTAAAAGTACGGCTAGAGTTGAGATTATTTTCATCTTATTGTTATTTAGTTTCATTAATGAATTTACTTTATAATCATTAAATAAGGTAATAATAAAATTATAATAATGATAAAATGAGTTTCTATTAACTGTTCAATATTATAACCACCACATTATCAATAATTTAAAGTTTGTTGATTTGGAAATCTTCTAGGTTTATCTGCTCAGTGAAAGTTAAACCTAGAAGGTTTTATTGCTATAAAGGACTGGGCAAGATCAATAATTACATATTACAAGTACTTAATTAATCCACATTTCTATTTTATTCTGTATTTCAGAAAAGGAAGTTACTTCTGGCATATGTTTACTGTTTTTCAGGAAGTATGATTCTTTTAGGTTACTAAATATTTGCTTTGCTCTTTTTACTGCTTTATTGCCAGGGAAAAATATATCGTTGTCTGAAACAATCATATAAACGGGTTGGTTGTAATGTTCCACATCCTTACTTTTCAATAGAATTGGCCTTCTAAAATCAATATTCACACCTAACAATAGAGCTTTTTGCATTTTAAACATGAAGTCATCCTCTTTTGGAACAAAAGAGTTAATAAATGATTTTAGATGACTGTCTTT
The DNA here is from genome assembly GCA_048268855.1 of Fulvivirga sp. Classification (GTDB taxonomy): domain Bacteria; phylum Bacteroidota; class Bacteroidia; order Cytophagales; family Cyclobacteriaceae; genus Fulvivirga. The sequence continues at coordinate 70,175 of JBLWUR010000006.1, read as the reverse complement.
CTTTGTTATCATAAATCGTATTAAAGGGAAAGTTAATTTAGTCAATGAAGGCCAGAGTTTGCCATTTACTAAACCACTTGGGACCACGAAAATACATTTGACAACCTTGTTGGGTTTGTGTTTTATAAGTTTCTGTAGAATAAACGCTCCGTATGAAATTCCAATACAATTGGCTTCAGTGATTGATAGCTTATCCAAGACTTCATCAGCCCATACTGCATAGGAATCATTATTGATATCTAATATAGTTTCATCACTCTTTGTAGCCTGTCCAATAGTATCTATAGCAAATAGTAAATATTTACTATTCAATTCTTTGATTGCTTCAAGTGCTATTGGAGAGCCAGCATTGATGCCATGAAATAGTACAATGACTTTGCCATTTTCGTTACCTGTTTTTATAATTCTAGTCCTTCCAAATGAAGTTTGTACATCTATCTCTGTATAGTTGATATTAAGACTATTGAGTTTCTCTTCATAGAGATTCATTATGATTTGCTTAGCCTCTTTGTTTTTATAAATGCTTTTCATGAATTATGAAATATTGATTATTGTTTCTTTGCAAGATTAGGCCATATGGACTAATTTTACAAATAATGAAAACCAAAAATCTAATAAAGACTAAAGCGATACAATTATTCAATGAGTTAGGGGTGGTAAATGTAACCCTAAGGGAGGTTGCTAATCATTTAGATAGGAGTTATGGAAATATAACTTACCATTTTCCATCAAAAGAAGATTTACTCTTGGCAATATTTGAAGATATGAATGAAGAACTAATGTCTTTAAGCTTGGCAACTATTCCAAAAAATGATTTATTGAAATATTTTCTGAAGCTTCCTGAATATAGTTTCGATATAACTCTTAAATACCTTTTTTTTAATCAAGATTTTCTTGAGATAAAGCGTCATTATCCAAGTCTATTTGCTAAAAGTCAGCAATTAAATAAAATCAGGAAAGACAAATGGTTGTCTTTGTTGATTGAATTAAGAGAAGATGGTTTTTTGAAAGACTCTCTTGAAAATGATGATTTGGAATATATTATACTGATCAGTACAAGTGTTCGATTATTCTATTTTCAATCCTTAGATTATAAAATGTATGATAAAATTTCTTTTTCAAACTATGTCAATCGACTACTTAAACCCTATTTAAGTAAAAAGGGGTTGGAAATTTATCTGCTTAGTGAAAGTTAAACCTTGTAGGTTTGATACTGAGTGGTTTTTATATTTCCATACAGTCGTCCTCGCAATGATTAAACTGAAAATAGCATCGTCATCTCGAGTGCAGCGAACTCCTTCGGTTTTTGGGGATTTCTCCCTCGTACCTCGGTTCGAAATGACGAATTGAAGTAGATTTTGTCGTTTGTTGTGAATTTGGAACCTACTAGGTTTATCTGCTCGGTGAAAGTTAAACCTAGTAGGTTTTATTTAGGTACCGCGCCCGTTTCATCCAATATTCCTTCCATCTTCAAATGAGTAATTACGGGCTTTGCTGCCATACGTACTAAAGTCACATGATCAAAGGCCATCGTGTCACCAGGAGCTTGAAAACCTCCCGTGGTACCGAGCATGATGTAGTCCATGTCATTACGTTTGCGGTGGGAGTAGGAGTGATAATGACCATTGATCACTGTATAATTACGATTTGCGAGAAGGGTTTCTAATGGACCAAGGCCTTTGTTATCCTCGCGCATCCAAGTTGGCTTATGCATCAATACAAAAGTCCAGCGTACATCGGGATATTGTGCTAATACCTTTCTGAAATAATCATGTTGTGCAACACTTATGCCTCCTACTTGACTCTCATACATCTGAGCATATTCTGTTTCATTAAAGTTGCCCTCTTTTTCTCCACGGATTATTTTCATGGCTTCTTCACGAGCATGATAAATTTCCATCATCCTTTTTTCTTCAAAGTTTTCAGAGTCCATCATAAGGAAGAGTACATTCTCATATACAAAATGATAATAAGTAGGTCCGAAGCGATGCTTCCAAAACTTTCGCATCAGTGGATTGGTAAGGTCATGATTTCCTCCTAAATGAAAGAAAGACATATTCAATTTTGAGGTTCTGTTGTCAAAAGAATCCCATTCTTTGGCCAGTTGTATAGTGTCTTGAGTACTCCCTTCAATCAGGTCACCAACACTCAATACGAAAGTTGGGTCAAGTCTATTGAGCTGCGCAACAGCTATTTTGTAAATACCTGGTCTTTCGCCCCCTGTAAGATCAGAGATGATGGCAAATGTGAAATCATCTTCTTCCAGTTCAAATTCGGTACTCGTCCAAGGTGTTGGACCTTCTGCTAAGTCATGCTCAAATTTAGGAGTAGTTTGGACTTCAGTTTTTGATTTGTCGGGGGAATTGCAGCCAACTATAATTAGTAATGGTAGGAGGTATTTCAAGAATGATGTTTTCATAATGCCGTGATAATTTAGGTTCAAGATAATAGAGCCATTATTAAAATGCGTATAGAATCCTTCATTTCTTTATTTCAAAATTTGTATAAAAAAAGCACCTGCATTTTGCAGGTGCTTTTTAAGTTAGATCAATATGCTATAATTAATTCATCACCGGATAATCTGTATATCCTTTTTCACCGGGGGTGTAGAAAGTGCTAAAGTCAGGTTGGTTCAATTCAGCACCCACCTTAAGACGTAGGTGTAAATCCGGATTAGCCAAATACGCTTTCCCAAATGCTACTAAATGGCCAAGTCCATCCTTTAGATCTTGTTCGGCCTTTTCTTTATCATAACCTCCAGAAATAATGATGGTACCACCAAAAGCATCCCTTATTTTTTCTTTTAAATACAAGGGTACTTCTGGTGCACCCATATCCGACTGGTCAACCAAGTGAATATAGGTGAGGCCTAGTTTTCCTAGTTCAGTTGCCAGATACTCATAGGTTTCATCCTGGCCATCAAAAGGCATTATATCATTGAATGCTCCATAAGGTGACAACCGAATTCCTACTTTTTCTTTTCCAATGGCTTCTACTGTCTTTTTAGCTATTTCCAACACAAAACGACTTCTGTTTTCTGCTGACCCACCATAGTTGTCACTACGTTTGTTGGCGCCAGGATTGATAAACTGTTCCATTAAGTAGCCGTTGGCCCCATGAAGTTCCACACCATCAAATCCAGCTTCGATAGCCAATTTTGCAGAAGTAACATATTCATCAATCGCCTTGGCGATATCAGAAGCAGTCATTTCTCTTGGGGCAGGTAATGCTTGTATACCTTCCTGATCTGTATACATTTTGGTATTTACAGCAGCAATAGGAGAGGGTGCCAATACTTCAGCTCCAGATGGGAGATTTAGCGGATGGCTAATACGACCAGTATGCATTAACTGGACGAATATTTTTCCACCTTTCTGATGCACTTTATCGGTAACTGCTTGCCAAGCTTTTACTTGTTCCTGATTGTATAATCCTGGTATTCTCGGATATCCGACACCATTTGGCGAGGGGCTTGTCCCTTCGGTAATCAACAGACCAGCTCCTGCACGTTGTCCGTAGTAATTGGCCATAATAGGTGTTGGAATATGATTTTCTGTTGATCTAGAACGAGTCATGGGAGCCATAACCATTTTATTTTTAAGGTTCAGCCCATTAGAACTATAAGATTCAAATAATGACATAAAGTTTGTAGTTAGTAAATAATCAATGTTTAAACATTGAAACGTAGTCGAGTAAAAATAGTTTTGAAAATTTCTAACAGATTTCAAAGAAAACAGAAGTTGGTAACCTATCAGACAAGTTTGGATTGTACTATACTTTCTCAACAAATAGTTGAACTACCGTTACTATTCCAACGAATAAGATTAGGAAAAGAGATAGTCTTCTAAATTTGCTTTGGGGTATGTGAACCAATAGTTTTTTTCCTATGTATGAGCCTAAAAGACCAATAACAAATAGAAAAGGGACGTATTTTAAATCGTGATCATGTATGTAACCATTGTTGTAGTATACAAATGTTCGGGAAAAATCGATCATAAAATCTATAAATGCCGAAGTTGCTATAAAGACACTTTTCTCTAAGTTGAATGCGGCCATAGTTAAGCCACGAATTGCTCCGCCTGTCCCTAACAACCCCGCAGAAAATCCAGATAATGAACCACCAATAAGTGCATTCTTCTTATTTGGAGGAATGACAACTTTGCTTTTTATTAAAAATAAAAGGCTAAAGCTTACTAAAAATATGCTCAATATAATTTCTAAAATGGCACTATCTAAATACTTAGACAATAGGCCCCCAATGATCACAAACACTACAGAAGGAATCCCAATATTAATCAGTAACCTTTTGTCCAGTCCTTTTTTGAACAGGAATATTTTACTCAGATTACTTGATAGATGAAATATGGCAGTTAGTCCTAAAACAGAATAGAAATCAAAATAGAAATTGCCAATAGGAACAAAAAACACAGAAGAACCAAATCCTCCTACTGTACCGACTATTTCAGCGAACAGGGCAAGGAGGAGAAATATAAAATTGATGTTCATTTATTATGTTTTGTGAATCATTAATTGAATAACCTTTGTTAGGTGACAAAAACTCAATTTTATTAAAATGATTGGTTGGCCCAGTAAAACCAAGGAAAGATTTATACGAGCGTTAAATGTGGTACGTTAGCTCCACCAGGGTTACCAACAATAGATACGCTAATTAGTTATCAACTGATCCACACCAATAGTTTAATGTAATACTCTTTACCCTGTTTTCCGTATAAATAATAGAATTTATTGATCATTTAAGTCGGCAAAAAAAGTAATAATGACATTAGTTTTTAGCTAAAATATTGTTGATGGTGATAGGAACTTCTTTATCTTCATATTGATCTTATAAATACCAAATCTATGGATTCTCCAATTATAAAAATCAAAGCACTAGACTTCCCATGGCAAACAAGTGATCCTTTTTTATTTTGTGTTCACCATGCCGATAATTATCCTAAGGGCAATGATCAACTAGGGCCAGATGAATCACTGGCAGGTAGAAATATAGGCCAGGATTTTACTGTGAAAGATGGCTGGAGAATGTACCACGGGAGAACAGTACCAGGTTTTCCTGCTCATCCTCATCGTGGATTTGAAACCGTTACCATTGCAAAAAATGGTTTAATTGATCATTCTGATTCCCTTGGTGCAGCAGCCCGATTTGGTTATGGCGATGTACAATGGATGACTGCTGGTAAAGGGGTTCAACATTCAGAGATGTTTCCGTTACTTGACAAAGAAAACCGAAATCAGGTAGAGCTATTTCAAATTTGGCTGAACCTACCAAAGGCCAATAAGCTAGTAGAGCCACATTTTGCGATGCTTTGGAGCGATACCATACCTACACTTGAATACGAAGATGAAAATGGAAAGAAAACGGCAGTAGATATTATTGCGGGGCAACTTGACGATACCAACGCACCAGCTCCGGCCCCCAAATCGTGGGCGGCTGATCCTGCTAATGACGTGGCTATTTGGACAATCTCTATGGAATCCGGGGCTGAGTGGACAATTCCAGAAGCCAAAGAAGGGAGCAATAGAACAGTTTATTTTTTTGAAGGGAACGATCTGAAAATAGCAGATCAATCTATCAGACCCTATCACGGAGTTGAGTTACAACCAAATAGTGAGGTGACAATAAAGAATGATGGTGAGCCAGCCCGATTACTCTTGTTGCAAGGCAAACCAATTGGGGAACCTGTAGCTCAATATGGTCCATTTGTAATGAACACTCAGAATGAAATTCAGGAAGCCATGAACGACTACAGATCAACACAGTTTGGTGGTTGGCCCTGGCCAAGTCATGATCATGTACACCCACGTGAAATGGGTCGTTTTGCCAAGCATGTAGATGGTAGGGAAGAGGTGAAGTAATTTGGTGATTGCGAGGAAGGTAGGACGCGGCAATCCTTAAGATATGCATTTAAAACGCAATAAACTTTTTCGCTTGGTCGGCCAGTAAACTAACATAAAGTTCATTGGCGATTACTCCATCCTTATAATGGCGTTCAATATATGATAACTTGGGCTTCAAAGAGAGCACTTCCATTCCACAATAGTGAAATATATCAGTCAAATGGCTTAACGCAAGGCCTGCTCCTTGGACGCCAGAAGATAAGCCTACTAGGGCGCATTTTTTATTTTTAAAGCTATCAGGGTATTTTAAGCCATCAATAAATGTCTTAAGTACACCAGGAAAGGAACCATTATATTCAGGAACAATGAAAACAAATTTATCCACGTTACTTATGATATCTCTGAAGTGGTTAAATTCTGCATTCTTGCCAGCGTTGTCATACAACGCACTAAAAGCAAAGTCATTGGGTAGATCAGAAAGATCGATTAACTCACTATCATGTCCAATATTCTTCAATAAATCCTGATAAATTTTGGCAATTTGAAAAGACATTGAATCTATTCTATTTGTTCCACAGATAACAGCTATCTTTCCCATTAATTGCTTCCGTTTATTAAGTGGCCTCGCCCATTGTCTTTTACATCAATTGTTGCAGGTGTATTACCAACATATTTGAGGTTGCCGGTAGAATTGATACTCCCTTTTAGCTCATTGCTAACATTTACAGTGATGATATTCGTTCCATTATGATAGATGTTGGCATCGGTGGCAAGTAAATCAGCTCCTTTAAACAAACCATCACCTGCAGTAAAGCTTACTGACAAATTATTAACCTGTCCGATTAATGTGAAGTTAGAAATTTCATTGCTCCATACGTTTAAATTATTGCTATCAATATCCATATAAAAATCACCATTACAATCCTGTGACCGCAATTCTATAGAAGGTACGTTAAGGGTGCCTACTGTTTGAATGACGCTTCCACCTGTGATCTCTATTTTTGAAATAGTAGGGACAGTTATATTGATAGTGGGAAAATCATACTTTCGAACCCATCGGCAACTGATGTGGTTTGTAATGTGTAACTCACCCTCTATTACTTTAAAATCAATCTCTTTAAATAAGTTTTCACCAATAGTGATTGTAACTTTTTGAACGGCTCCTTGCGTTATTAAAACATTAAAATCGTTATTGATATAGAGTCGATCGAAATCATCCAACACAACATTTTTTGTTAATTGTTTGCCAGCGGATTTGAGACAATCGGGTGCATCCTCACTGTTACACCCGAAGGCAAAAGCAATGGTTAATATCAGGAGAAATTTTTTCATTTTAATCTATACCCTATCGCAAATTCCATAGCTTCCGCTTTAGCACTATGTGATTTTACTCCAATGGAACAATAAAATCTTTTTGAAAAATACCGTCTCAGTCCAAGTCTTAGATATACAGGTTGATAGGGCTTGTAAGGATCATAAATATAATAACCTACCTGTCCCATTATCGAAAATTCATTGATCATTAGCTCATGGCTTACATACAATCCAATTCGATTAAAGTCAGTCCCTTTGTCTACTAGGTCATCATATTTTATTTCATCCTTCAGTGAGGCCGAATAAAACCACTCTAGCCCCAATCCAAGTCTACTTTTATAGTTAAGTTCCTTATCAACTAATCCAGAGAGCACAAAAAAAGGTTTGGCACCACTGCCAATTTTTAAGCTTTCATGTGCACCTCCCGTAAGGGTAATTGAAGCGCCAATTGCCTTATCTTCCAATGGTTTCTCCTCATTATAGGTATAGGTTTTAGGTTCATAACGGATCATATAACTGAGACCTAAATTAGTGGCAATTATGTTGACTCCAGAATTTGGTTTTTTTATGGCACCATTGGAGAAATGAGTAACGGATGCAGAACTGTTAAAGAATAATTTTTTGGTCAATTCGTATTGATATCCGAATTGGAATAATACTGCACCAGTAAGATCAGTACTGATTACATTGTTTTTGTTGTTGGTCTCAGGATTATACTTGTTGGTAGTATACCCCATACCAAATCCCATTTTAAATTGCAACTGGCCTTTTGCTTCACGGTTGCCACGAAGGTAAAAATTGATATGTGGGATCAGCCCAATTGTTTTACCTAATACCGGATTGCGATAATCCATATATACGAGTGTCATCCCCATATCTGGATAGTTATAACGCTGTTCCCAAGGTTGATCCCCATATACTTTTTTGTCCATGGTTACCCTGAATCCTATTGGGTGCTTGGTGATCAAATGACTGATTTGAGGTTTATGTTGTAAAATAAATCCGTCAAAGATCTCAATTCCTAGGGTTTTGTTTAACCCTGGTGTAAACTGGGAAAAAGCTAGTGTAGAGATAAAAAGAAAAGCTATTAATAATCTAAATCGCACTGACCATTCATTTTAATGCGCGAAAATACATTGAAATTAGTGTTAATAAAAATCTTTCAAACGCATCAGATCGTCAGGGGTATCTACTCCAAAAGAAGGTAGATGGGTTTCTGCAATTTTTATCTTATAGCCATTCTCCAACCATCTTAATTGTTCCAGAGATTCTGCCTGTTCTAAAGATGAAGAGGGCAGACTAGCTATGAGTTTGAGTACATCTGCTCTATAGGCATAAATGCCAATATGTTTATAAAAGTCTTGATGCTCAAGCCATTGTTCCTTTGGCTGATTTCTTAAGAATGGTACTGTGGAACGGCTAAAATATAAAGCCTCTTGTTTTTTGTTAAAGACACATTTCACGACATTATGATCAAATAGCTCATGGGTATCTTCAATCTTTTTAACCAAAGTGCCAAGTTCTGTTTTACCATCAAGCAAAGCTGCCAGTAAATTAATCTGACTAGGATCGATGAAAGGTTCATCTCCTTGAATGTTGATGACATAATCAAATTCATCTATCTCTTTAGCAAGTACTTCATTACATCGGTCTGTTCCACTTTGATGATTTTCATTGGTCAGACATACATTTCCTTCGAATCCCTGGACAGCCTCCACAATTTTAGCGTGATCTGTAGCGACAATTACTTTGGAGAGTTCTTTAGCTTTAAGTGCTTGTTCATACACACGTTGAACCATAGGTTTTCCACCAATATCAGCTAAAGCCTTGGCAGGAAATCTGGTTGATGCATATCGTGCAGGAATTACGCCTAGTATTTTCATGTATTAAACTTTGAAATTAACTATCCAACTTTACCTTCAAGGAAGTTCCTTCTTCACTTGTCACTATTATTTTTTGATCTTTGTCGATATAATCACCTCTTGTATAAGCATCAAATACCTCCCCATCAATCATTACTCTTCCACTTGGTCGCAATACCGTATGCGCTACGCCTTTTTTGCCAATCATCGACTCTTTGATAAAGCTACTCGTGTAGCCTTCACTTCGGTTCATCGTATCCGTAAGGGCCACTCGTGCAAAAAATTTGGAATCAGTCATTTTTATCCCAACAATGAAAAGCAGTGCCACACCACCAAATACGCCTAAACTGGCTGCGATTATCGCCACAATAATCGAATTGTAATCAACATAAGTAAAATCAAATGCATCGTTATTGAGCATCACAAGTATTAGAGAACTAAGAGTCAATGTAATACCAAGGATTCCAGCTACTCCAAAACCAGGAATTACGAAAATTTCCAATCCGATGAGCAATAAACCAATGAAAAAAGCAATGATCTCCCAGTTTTCAGCAAGGCCGGTAAGGTAATAAGGGACGAAATAGAGCACAAGTGCAATAAGGGCAGCAGCTATTGGAAACCCTACGCCTGGTGTTTGAAGTTCAAAATATATCCCGCCAATAATTACCATTATCAAAATGCCGCTTATGAAGGGGTTAAGGAAAATAGAAATAATATATTCTGTTGTACTTTGCTCGTATTTAATGAGTTCGTAGTTGTCAATCTTATTTCTGGTCAGTATTTCTTCAATACTAGACACTTTGGCTTCACAAAAACCATGTTCAATGGCCTCATTCGTTGAAAAAGTAATCACTTGACCGGCTGGGCTTATGCCCTCAATTTCAATAGTCTGATCTACCATGGCTTCTGCAATTTTTGGATCTCGTCCTTTTTCTTCAGCAATAGATCGCATGGTACTCCGCATATAGGACTGGTATTTGTCAGGGGCAGCGGCACCATCTTGAGTAACTACTGTAGCCGCTCCGATATTAGCACCGGGTGACATATAAATGCTATCACAGGCAATGGATATCAAGGCTCCAGCGGAGGCAGCATCTTTATTGATAAACACCCAAACAGGCTTATCGAAATCCATAATATTTTCAACAATGTCTTTAGCATCGGTTACGGCTCCACCATAAGTGTCCATTTCGATTATAACATAGTCAGCCTTAATTTCATCAGCATACTTCAAGGCCAAATCAACATAACGGTTGGTTCGTGGATCGATCTCGGCCTTCAACTCCATCACCATCACTTTCGGTTTGGTTTGACCAAAGACATTATAATTTAAACTCAGTGATGAGATCAAACAAAAAAGAAGCACAAAACTTTCTAACCGATTCATACGATGTATTTTTGTCTAAATTAAAGAATAATAACCATTGGTAAGAAACTTACACCTCATCTTTTCACACAGCTTCAAGGGTAAAGTATGGAGCATAAAAACTGATGCCGAAGGAAAAATTCTGTTGTTGGAAATTAGGGATGCTGAGATAATGGAGGCCTCATTCTATAAGTTTGACTTAGAGACATCCGCATTAGGAGATAAAATTATATTGGAAGAACAGTGGTTAATATCTCCTTTTTATATTTCTCAATCAATTTTAATATTACAAACATATCTATCTGAGACTAATCCTGACGTTGCCAATTACATTGGTTGGAGCTTGAAGGAGAATAAAGAATTATGGAGATATGACCAATGGAAAAATGTTTCCATTGTAAATGATCAAGTACTGGTGAGGGATGAAAATAGTGCAGAACCTACTGTATTTGATATTTCAAATGGTAAGAAAACAGACTTAAATAGAAATGATATCAGAGAGAGTATTCTCGAAATTCATTCACCAGAATTTTATCCGCGGAAAAATCAATATTTTCCAACTATCGAACGTTTTGTTGAGCAGATGACGTCAGAAAAAATTGGGGTAGGGGCAGAGTATCTTGAACACAATGAAAGCGCATTTATTTCATATTATACAGACCAGCAAAAAATGGCTAATAATTTGCTTGTAGTTGATCAAAACAAGGATATATTGTTGCATGAAGCTCTTGGGGTTGATCTTGAGGGAATTGGTAAGGATACTTTCTTCATTCAACATAACAAGCTTATATTTGTTAAAAACAAAACCGAATTATTCATTTATCAATTACCATAATATGCGTTGGACATTAGTTGTTATTTTTTGCGCGTTTCAATTAAATGGATTTACTGGCTCACTGAGCATGGACTCAGTTGGAATAGAAAAAAAAGGTGACCTAACTTATATCCAGCATGTAGTGGTTGAGGGTGAAACACTTTACTCAGTTTCCAGAAGATATAATGTGCCTATTTATAAAATTATTGAAAGTAATCCACCCACGGAGTTCGGGTTAGAAGTAGGTAAAATAATTCTAATTCCAATTATTAAAAAGGAAGTAAAAAAAGTAGAGACTCCGAAACCACAGGTAGATAAGCCTTTGGTGAAAAGCAACGAAATACACATTGTAGAGGCTAAGCAGACCTTGTTTTCAATTTCAAGAATGTATGGTGTTACTGTTGCTGATATTAAAGAATGGAATAATTTAAGTGGGAATGAGCTGGAAATTGGACAGCGTATTGTGATCAAAAAAGGAGTATCACCAACAACCATTATAGAGAAAAGTCAACCTTCTGTTGTCACAGAAACCAGCGACAAAATTCACGTGGTAAGTCCATCCGAAACATTATATTCAATTTCTAAGCTTTACGAAGTAAGTATTGATGATATTAAAAAATGGAATCGCCTGATAGGTAACGAAATTAGCATTGGTCAACAATTGGTTGTTGGTAAAAATACTCGAAACGAAACCAAGTCGGTTGATACTAGCAAAGTAGTTGTGATTAAACCTGAGGTTATTGTTAAAAGTCAGGCTATCGATACAGCCAAATACAATATTAAACCCGAAACAAGAACGAATTTTGAAGAGACTGTAGAATCTGGATTAGCAGAGCAGATAGAGGGAACAACTAGCTCACGCAAGTACCTAGGCATGCACCGAAAAGCTAAAGTCGGAACGATCATGAAGGTTAAAAATGAAATGAATGATCAGGAAGTTTTTGTGAGGATAATCGGAAAATTGCCAGATACCGGAGTAAATAAAAATGTGGTGATCAAAATATCAAAAGCCGCTTATGACCGTTTAGGGGCGATTGATCCCAAATTTAGGGTTACTATTTCCTACATTCCTTGATTACCGATCAACTGGAAGATTTTTTGAATAGTAAGGTAGGCCAGTACAACCGGCCTGACTTTATTAAAAACGACCCCATTGTTATCCCTCATGGATTCAAATTAGAACAGGATATTGAAATAGCTGGATTTTGGGCGGCAATATTGGCTTGGGGCCAACGGGTAACTATCATCAATAAATGCAACGAACTGTTCTTGGCAATGGATAACGCACCTTATGATTTTGTTTTAAACCATAAGGAAAGCGATTTAAAAAAGTTTACTTCATTCAAGCACCGCACTTTCAATGCTACTGATACCCTTTATTTTATTGATTTTTTTAAGAATTATTATACACAACATAAAAGTTTAGAAACGGCCTTTTTGTTTGATTCAGATGATGAAAACGTAGAAAACGGACTTGTTAATTTTCATAATACCTTTTTTGATTCTCCAATTGCCCCGGCCAGAACTAAAAAACACGTTGCCACTCCTGAGCGCAAGTCGGCTTGTAAGCGGATCAATATGTTTCTACGCTGGATGGTTCGTGATGATAACAAGGGTGTAGATTTTGGCCTTTGGAAAAACATTAAACCAGCACAGCTTATATGCCCTTGTGATTTGCATGTTGATCGAGTGGCTCGAAAACTAGGGCTTATCACAAGAAAGCAAACTGACTGGAGAACAGCCGTAGAGCTTACCGAGAATTTAAAGAAATTCGATGCTAATGATCCAGTGAAATATGATTTTGCCTTATTTGGGTTGGGTATTGAAGAGAAATTCTAGATCTATTTTGATGAATTGTTACCCTCTATAATGATATCACTATATAAATATACTTAAAATTAGCCTTTGTCTATGGACGGAAATGTCAAGTGATCTACTTCCCCCAGCTTGCAGGATCTTTCCTCCAACTCTCAAGAGTAGCTAGTTGCTCTTCTTTTATCACCCCTCTTTCAAGGGCCTCTTTCAGTAGGATATTATAATTACTGAGACAATGGAGTGTAACATCAGCCTCTTTAAAATTTTGATCGGCAAGATCAAAGCCATAGGTAAATATGGCCGCCATACCCAGAACTTCAAAACCTGCATTTCTCAAATCAGCTACTGCCTTGAGTGAACTTCCACCGGTAGAAACAAGATCTTCAATGACTACGACTTTTTGCCCGGGTGTTACCTTACCCTCAATCATATTTTCCATTCCATGTCCTTTAGCTTTTGATCGCACATAGACAAAGGGAATATTTAAGGCATCAGCTACTAATGCACCCTGCGGGATGCCCGCAGTAGCTACGCCTGCAATGGCTTCTACATTACTATACGCAGACTTTATAACATCCGCTAACGCATTCTTAATTGTAGTTCTTATATCGCTATAAGAGAGTGAAAGTCTATTATCGCAATAGATGGGTGAGTTCCACCCAGAGCTCCAAACAAAGGGCTTGTTTAAATTGAGCTTTATGGCTTCTATGTCAAGTAGTTTTGAAGCGACTTCAGCTCCAATGCTATTGGTATTTGGGGAATGCGTCATGGACACGAAATTATTGATTAAAAAAGTTAATATCTATTGGTGCGCAAATAAATTTTACAGTCATTTGTTAAACTTAAACCTCAACGCTTTTCGATGAACCTCTTCATCAATGACATTCCAGTTCAAATTTTAGGGCCACAGGTAAAGCCTGATAAAAGAGAATTCAATCTTATTATTAACGCTGAGATTGAACCCATTACAAAGGCAAAATTGCTACATAGGGTTTGGATAAAGCACGCAAAAACAGATGAAATAGAAAGGATTCTAAATCTATTGGATACAACTAGCTTCAGTGGATTAATTTCACTTACGTTGACTGTAGATGACTATGAGGAGGTAAAGACCTTTTTAAAAAAGAAATTTAAGGTCATTAAAGCAGCTGGTGGATTGGTGAGAAAAAAGGATAAAGTACTCATGATCTACCGATTGAAAAAATGGGATCTGCCAAAAGGGAAACTTGAAAAAGGGGAGAACCATAAACAAGGTGCCAAACGTGAGGTGGAAGAGGAGTGTGGTGTAGAAGTGGAGCTTGGAGAAAAAATATGTACTACTTGGCATACCTACACTATGAAGCGCAAAATGATCTTAAAAAAGACAACTTGGTTTGCCATGGACGTGTTGAAGGACAAAAAAATGCGACCACAGGTGGAGGAAGATATTGAAGAGGTTCGCTGGATGACCCCTAAAGAAGTTTTTCATGCGCTTGAGCATTCCTATAAATCAATAAGCTTTGTCTTTGACCAATATTTTGTAAAAGAGAAGGAAAAGGACAGCGCGCAGATAGCTTCTTAATCTATCTGGTAGGGAAGGAAGTCGCTAATATTGCCATCATATCTATGTACTTCACGAATAATGGAAGAGCTTATAGCTGCAAATTGTGGTGATGTAATAAGAAATACAGATTCTAGTTCGGTATTTAAATAGCGATTAACCTGAGCTATACTATTTTCATATTCAAAATCTGTAGTATTTCTAAGGCCTCTCAATAAAAAATTAGCTTGGTGTTTTCTTGCTAAATCTGCAGTAAGTTCGTTATAGACCATAACACCTACATTAGGTTGGTCTACAAACGTTTTTTCAATGTAACCGACCATTTTTTCAATCTCGAAATAGCGAATGTTTTTCTGAGCATTGTGGCCAATAGCTACAATAATCTCATCAAAGAGCTCTAATCCCCTTAGTACGATGTCTTCATGGCCTTTTGTGAATGGATCAAATGAACCTGGAAAAATGGCTACTTTTCTATTCATGGTTTCTAATGTTTAATTGTCAGTTGGAGTTAGATTATTTACTAATTCCAAAAGGCATCATTACGAACAAAGGTGCATGCTGTACAGGTCAAAAAAGTGATGTTCTTGCACTTCGTCAAAAACAAATCCAAATTTTAGGTAATCAGGTCGGTCTCCGAATGATATGTTTTTTATGAATCGATAGAACTCATTGTAATGAGGCGATTGTTTGCCAATATAACCCCACATTACTACATCACTAGTTTTTTGACTTTTATTAAGCCCTTTCATCACCAACATGATATAACGTATATAATCATTGAACTGCTTAATGGCAAATTGGTTGTAGTATTCAAGCTGTCCATTACGAAGGGTGATAATATGTAATTTGAATCGATCAACGTATAAATACATTGAATCTTTTTTGTTCACTTTAGCGAAATTAATTGCCCCTTCAATTAGTGCACTTGACTGATGGATAAACTGTACCTCTGCATTTGGATAAAGGGATTTTATCCACTCCACGAGGAGTTTGTTCATCGCAAACACGCAAATGGCATCTGACTTTATATGCTTATAATATAGAATTTCTTCTGAAGAGCTATCAAATTTTGAATTGAGCCTCAAATAGTCTACTGATGCTTCTTTTACAAAAAGTGAAGAAGGGATAAGAGAAAATTTATTGTTCTTTACACTTACTCTCACGGTCTTCCAAAATCCCGCCATTAATAAGTGATGATCTTCGAATAAATGAGTCAGTAAAACCTTGAGCTCACGGTAAGTTTTGGTACTTGCCAGAACATAATCTTCAAGCAACATTGTTTTGTTGTTTGAAGAATCTATTACAGCAATTTGTAAATCACGAACCCCGACCTGCAACAATAGATTATACTGATGTAAGTTCTCAACTTCGAACTTTGCATCCTTAATTTTTTTTATAAGCTTGTAGCCTTCCGCTGTCGTATTCAATAGTCTATTCCCAGTTTCCTGAAGTGGTTACGTCTGTTTTTGATCCAAATCTTAGAGGCTTTCTGTTTTTAGCCTCGTTGTCTTCACGCCTTGCCGGATTAAATGGCTTTGGGTTTTTTACCTCAATCACATCAACCAATTGATTACTTCTTTCAATTTCAGCTGCGTAAATATCGAATTTCACATCATCATACCCTGGCACGTAAGCTAATCGACTAATATCAATGTTACGGTCAAATTTATTTTCTTCAATAGTCATCATCAATTGACCCTTAGTAAGAGGCATACCTTCTGTAAATCTTTTACGGCTAGTTACCTTACCATTTTCTTTAAACTTGTGGGTCACATTTTTACCATCTTGATTAATAGTATAGGCAGGAGCACCTTTTAAAGCTTGTTCGCCTAGCGCAATGTTATATTCCACAAATGTGCCACTGTTAGCAGCATTGATATTATGTGATGCTTTAAATATTCTATCTTTAGCTGATATTATATCTAAAGTATCGTACGTCACTATAGAGCTATCTGCCCCATAACTTAGCGTTACTACTCTTTCTTTCTTTTGAACAATAGGGTATTTACCGTTTTCAATAAAATTGATCAATTTATCCCAGTCACTGGTGTAACTACCATTTACTTCAAGATAAACTATTTCAGCTTCTTTAATTAGCATCAGTTTATTGATAATTGCGGCTTCCCTCTCAGCTATTAAAGACTGATCATCGATGGTGGATTTTATACTATTCACCAAATAAAATCCCAATCCAAGGCTTAGGACTAAAAGGACAATTGAGATAATTCTAGTAACGCTCATTTCTATGATTTTTTGATTGCAATTATAAGTCTTTTGCGAAGTAAAACATAATGAATATACCCGCTAATTAATGCAATTATTGCCATAATTTAAAATAGCCCGTCATATTTAATAAATATTCTTGACTGATATTTCCGTGTAATATATTATGTAGTATTTCATCTTCCATAATTGCGATCTCTTTAAAAGACACAAATTCTACTTTATTTATTATCTGATGGCCTTTTGAAAGCTCTGGATCAAATCCTTTAGCTAATGTTCCGCCAGTTTTTTTTACCTTGAAAAACAATTCTATTGCATGCAGTACACCAGATTTAAATTCATTAACAAACATAAATTTTTCCACTTCAATATTTAAACCCGTCTCTTCTTTGAATTCCCTGATTAGAGCTTCTTCAGCGCTTTCATTTAAATTTATCCCACCACCCGGGGGCAACCAAAGCTCCATTTTCCTTCCCATAGCATGGTTCACTAACAATAATTTACCTTCTTCAATACAAATTCCACAGACCCTGATACGCACACTATGACCAAATGTCTCCTCTATATTATTCATGTAGGTCTAAATTAAGCACTTTACTCCTAATTCCTGCATGGTTAAACCCCTTCAGGGTTTGAGGGAATATTCTTTTATAGTTATTCGTATTTAATCCCTTCGGGATTAATCTCACTCCAGGTTTTAACAGTTAATGAATTCTAATCCCGAAGGGATTAAACGTTAATAAAAGAGACAGACAACTTAAATAACCCCAAAGGGGTTTAATATTTGTCCAATGAAGCTGTTAAGCAAGTATCACTTAAAGATCTTGCTTAATATTTAGCCCATCAAATACTAGACCCACCTAAGTATGAGCTTGTCAAAACAAGACCTATATTTGCACTTTTCAATATTAAAATATGCAAGCATATAATCCTGATTTTAAATCATTAATATTAGAGCACCTCGAGAAGCAACATTTCATGAAGTTTATTGGGTTCACCCTTGATGTAATTGAAGTGGGTCGCACAGAAGGAGAACTTGAACTAAAAGAAATTCATAAACAACAAAAAGGCTTTGCCCATGGAGGGCTCGTTGCTACTCTGGCCGACACTGTTGCTGGATTTGCAGCTTACACTCTTGTAGAAAAAGGACATAACGTGGTCACTGGAGAAATGAAAATTTCATATCTCAACCCAGGTGTGGGGGAGAAGTTGAGAGCAAAAGGGTGGGTTTTAAAACAAGGACGTAAAATGAATTTTTGCGAAGCTGAAGTATGGAGTATTGCTCAAGAAAAGGAAACCTTAATAGCTAAGGCTTCTGCAACTATGGTGACGATATCTCCTGGAGATTTTAAGCCACTGTCTTAAAAGTGCCAAAACCATCAGAAATATTATTTCAAAAATTTCCCTTCGAACCTACTAAGGGGCAGGTTGAGTTCTTCCATAAGGTAGATCAACTATTGGACGAAAATAGCTTACCTGTTCTATTGGTTAAGGGCTATGCTGGTACAGGAAAGACTACTGTCATCAGTACATTGGTACAGGTGTTACCTTCCTTTAATATGAAGTTCGTTTTACTTGCACCAACAGGTAGAGCGGCAAAAGTGATGTCTTCTTATTCTCAACGAATGGCCTTCACAATTCATAAAAAAATTTATAAGCAAGTAGCCGAAGGAGAGGTAGGTCTGAAATTCAAAAGACAAAAAAATTATGCCAAAAACACAGTCTATATAGTTGATGAATCATCCATGATTAATGAAGATGCAGGATTCGGTCAAACGGGACTGCTGACAGATTTGGTAGATTATGTGTTCTCTGATAGCACAAATAAACTCATATTAGTTGGAGATGATGCTCAATTACCTCCCGTGGGACAGTTATTGAGCCCAGCGCTTGATAGTGAAGCCCTGCAGTTGAAATTTAATATAAAAACCGATGAGGTCACCCTTACTGAGGTAATGCGACAGGAAATTGATTCAGGAATTTTGATTAATGCGACCAATCTAAGAAATCAATTAAGTGCCAATACACCGAGGATTGCGATTTCAACGGCCTTTAATGACACCTTTAAGATGACCGGGGCGCGTATGGAAGATGGTATTAGGTATGCTTATGATAATGTGGGCATTGAAAATACTATCATTTTATGCCGTTCGAATAAGACGGCCAATGCTTACAATCAGTATATCCGAAATGCCATTCATTTTTATGAATCCGAGATTGAGGCAGGGGAGCTACTTATGGTCGTCAGGAATAATTATATACACTCTCCGGATGATACTACGGGCAGTTTTATTGCTAATGGTGACTTTATGGAAATAATGAAGATTGTCAATTTCGAAGAAATGCATGGCCTTAGGTTTGCAACTCTTCAATTAAGATTAGCGGATTACCCATCAGAAAGTAGTTTTGAAGCTAAGGTAATACTAGACACTTTGTATTCCGAAAGTCCAGCGATGACTCAGGAGCAAAATCATGCACTTTACCAAAGTGTAAGTGCAGATTATGCTGATCTAACGGCAAAAAAGAAAAAAGAAGCTATTAAAAGTGATCCTTATCTTAATGCGCTACAAGTAAAATTTGCCTATGCCATTACTTGCCATAAAGCACAAGGAGGCCAATGGGCTACCGTTTTTGTAGATCAGGGTTACCTAAAGGAGGATAGCATAGATAAAGAGTATGTTCGTTGGCTTTATACAGCAATAACAAGGGCAACTTCACAATTGTTTTTGGTGAATTTTGACAAATGTATGTTTGCCTAACTTCTTAATGAAATGTTAAAATTGGTTAGAACCTGTTAATTGTTGTAAGTAAGAACTTATATTTGTTAAGTAATAAATTAAACTAAAAATGAAAACATTAATAGTATTTGTATTTGGAGTATTTACGATTTATGGAGCAGTGGCTCAAGAAGTGGCGGCATCAGAATCAACATCGGGTCCAACTATAGCATTTAGTGAAAGTCAATTTGATTTTGGTGATATCCAGCAAGGTGATAAAGTTGAGCATGTATTTGAATTTGAGAATACAGGGAATGAGCCTCTAATTATCACTAATGTGCAAACCACTTGTGGATGTACCGCTCCAGTTTGGCCAAGAGATCCAATTGCTCCTGGACAGAAATCTGAAATCAAAGTAGTATTTAACAGCACTGGAAAAATGGGAAGACAACATAAAGTAGTGACTATTGTTTCTAATGCAACTACAGCTCAAAATAAGGTAGCGATAATCACCAATATACTTCCAAAGAAAACTGAGAATCAGAATTAAAGAAAATCAATAATTATATCAAGGCCTATTTGCATAGCAAGTAGGCCTATTTTTTTGCATTAAAGATTAGCAATACCCAGCCAGCGATTAAAAAGAGACCACCAATAGGTGTGATTGCACCCAAAATTCCCAAACCACTAACACAAAGAACATAAAGACTACCACTAAACAGGATAATGCCCAAAGTCATTGCATGAGCAGCCCATTGAAGTTTTTTATTATCGAAATGCATTTGTAATACACCAATAAAAAGTAAGGCAAGTGTATGGTAAAACTGATATTCTACCGCAGTTTTAAAAGTATCTAAACGTCCAGCTTCAATAAGAAAAGGTTTTAATCCATGTGCGCCAAAGGCACCTATAGCTACTGCCAATGCTCCAAAAACGGCTGCTATTTTTATAGTTTTATTCATTTTAAAAATCAACCTGTGACTATATTCTAATAATTTCTTTCTCCAAAAATAGAACTCCCAACGCGGATAAGCGTACTACCTTCTTCAACAGCAATTTTGTAGTCACCACTCATTCCCATTGACAATTCTTTTATTTCCACATTCTTCGAGTTTGTGGATTTAGCGAGCTCAAAAATATTTTTCAAATGTTTAAATTCCCTTCTTACCTGTTCTTGATTTTCAGTAAATGTGGCCATGCCCATTAACCCCACAATTTTCACGTTTTCTAGTGTTTGAAGTTCATCTGATTTCAATAAATCTATTACTTCATTTTCATCTAGGCCAAATTTCGTATCCTCCTCAGCAATATGTATTTGAAGCAAACACTCAATCACTCTATCATTATTTTTTGCTTGTTTATTTACTTCCTTAAGCAATTTAAAACTATCTATTGCATGTATTAGCGTAACAAAGGAAGCCATATATTTTACCTTATTACGTTGTAAATGACCAATCATATGCCATTCAATATCTTTAGGCAGCTGATCTGCTTTTTCAGTTAGTTCCTGAACTTTATTTTCTCCAAATACTCGATGCCCTGTATCATAGGCTTCCATTATAGCGGATGCTGGTTTCGTTTTTGATACTGCCACTAACCTTGTATTACTTCCTTTTAAGTAATTGATGATTTCGTTTATGCTTTTTTTAATATCCATTTTATAACTTTAGCCCACATAGCATTTCTGACAAATTAAGAACTTTTAACCGACACGATATGCCAATTCTGGGTACTTTATTAAAGAAAGGAATACGAATAAGGGAAAGTCTTGAACAGGATTATACGAATCCACTTGATTTGCAAAAGATAGAGTTAAAGCACTTGCTAATCACAGCCAACCAGACACTTTTCGGACAACATTATAATTTTAAAGAAGTGTTGAATGAGTTTAAATCTTGGGGAGGTAACAACTATTATAATAAATTCAAGACCAATGTACCCATTCATAATTACAATAAAATGTATGAGGAGTGGTGGTATAAGTCAAGACAAGGGGTAAGGAATGTTACCTGGCCCGGTATAGTTAAATATTTTGCTTTAAGCTCGGGTACTTCAGAGGCTGCATCAAAATATCTTCCGATTACGAAGGATATGAAAAAGGCAATTCAAAAGACAAGTATTAGGCAAATTCTTTCTCTATCTAGGTATGATTTACCAGCTGAATTTTTTCAGGGAGGGATCTTAATGTTAGGAGGAAGTACACATTTAAATAATAGAGGTAGCTATTTTGAAGGGGACTTGAGCGGAATTCAAGCGGCACAGTTACCGTTTTGGTTTCAACATTTTTACAAACCAGGGAAGAAAATAGCAAAAACCAGAGATTGGGATTCGAAATTGAATGAAATAGCTGAAAATGCTAAAAATTGGAACATCAATATTATAGTAGGTGTACCTGCTTGGATACAGATATTAATGGAAAAGATAATTGCCCACCACCAAGTGAGTAATATTCATGAGATATGGCCAAACCTAAGTGTCTATGTTCATGGGGGAGTTTCTTTTGATCCATATAGAAAAGGATTTGCTAAATTACTTGGACGTGAAATCTATACCATAGAAACCTATCTAGCTTCGGAGGGTTTTATAGCTTTTCAGAATAAGCCAAATTATCGATCAATGAGATTGGTGTTAAATAATGGTATTTTTTATGAGTTCATCCCATTTGATGACAACAATTTCGATTCTAATGGCGATGTGAAAGAGAATGCGGAAACTTTTATGATTGATGGAGTTGAAGAAGGCAAAGAATATGCACTTCTGTTGTCCACTTGTGCGGGAGCCTGGAGATATATGATCGGAGACGTCATAAAATTTACGAGTATAGAAGAGGCTGAGATTGTAATTACTGGTCGAACGAAGCATTTTTTAAGTCTTTGCGGAGAACATTTATCAGTGGATAACATGAATAAAGCTGTAGAAATGGTGGCGGATGAATTGAATATTGAGGTTCCTGAATTTACAGTAGCAGGCATACCTCATGGATCTTTATTTGCTCACCACTGGTACGTGGGTACAGACGATAAAGTAGATTCTAGTCTTTTCCGAACGAAATTGGATAGTTATCTAAAGGAGCTTAATGATGATTATGCCGTAGAGCGCTCTGCGGCTTTAAAAGATATAATAGTAGATGTTTTGCCCGTCAATATGTTTTATAATTGGATGGAGTCAAGAGGAAAAGTTGGTGGACAGAATAAATTTCCTAGGGTGATGAAAAGCCCACTTTTAGATGACTGGCAAAATTTTATTAGTAGGAGTTAATGGAGATTTTTCACGGAATACTTTTTGGGCTCACACTCTCAGTGATGGTCGGGCCAATTTTTTTCACAGTTATTCAAACCAGCATAGAAAAAGGCTTTGGCAAAGCGGCCCTAGTAGCAGTTGGGGTAAGTATTGGCGACTTAGCATTGATTTTGATTACCTATTTTGGATTTTCAACAGTTGTTGGATTTGAAGAAAATGAAGAACTAATAAGCTATGTAGGTTCTTTTATATTACTAGTATTTGGAGTGGCCAACATATTAAAGGCCAACAAACGTATTGAAAAAAGAAAAGACGCTGAAGAGATAAAAGGAGTTTTTAGATATATTATCAAAGGCTTTTTAATCAATGCAATTAGTCCCTTTGTCCCTATCTTTTGGATGGGAACCATGAGTATTGCCAAAGTAAAATATGGTTACAGTGGATATGAATTGGTGGCATTTTTTGTATCCATCGTTAGTGTTGTTTTTATTACAGATCTAATCAAAGCTCACTTGGCCAATAAGTTGTCAAAATGGATAAATGACAGAGTTATTAAAATACTGAATATCACAGTAGGTATCGCTTTTATCCTTTTTGCTATAAGGATGGCAACTTATTCGTGGTAGCTGCCTTTGTTGGTTTTGTCAACGACCGCCAATTAATCCTGAAGTATGTTTGAGATGAATGTGGATTTTAAAAGCATCCAGAAAAGGAACAATACCAAAGCCCACATCAAATAATTGCGATAAAAATCCGTAGTGTCTTTGTAGCGAGTTTCTTTGATTTCTGCTTTCTCGTATTTATCAATGAGTTGAAACACTTCTGATAAAGCTTCATTGTTTGATGCCCTGAAAAATTTACCCCCACCTATTCTAGCGATTTCTCTTAAAGTGGTTTCATCCATAGTGTTTTCAACCATCCGAGGTCGGCCAAAAAAGTCCTTTCCAAAAGGCACTTTGCCTTCTTTACCTATAGCAATAGAATAAGTCTTTATACTATAGGCAGCCGCCAATTTAGCCGCAGTTATGGGGTCAATATTACCTGCTGTGTTGTCTCCATCACTTAACAAAATGCAGACTTTAGATTTTGAATCAGTTTCGGTCATTCTATTAGTAGCCACAGCAAGTGCACTACCAATGGCAGTACCTCTATTTTCTATCATATCGAAGTCAATATCATCGATATAAGACTTCAATAGGTCATAATCAGTGGTAAGGGGAGATAGTGAGTAAGCATCACCTGAAAAGACCACTATGCCTATACGATCTTGCATTCGCCCATCTATGAAATTCTCAGCCACTTTTTTAGCCGCCTCCAGTCTATTAGGCACAAAGTCCTCAATTTGCATAGACTGGGAAATATCAATTACTAGCATGATATCGATACCTTCTGTCCACTGCTCTACTTTTTCATTTGTTTTTTGTGGTCGAGCCAGGGCTACAATGATCAATGCGACAACCATTATCATGAGTAGATCAGGCAGAAGTCTGATCACATTCAACGGGTTAGAAACTACTTGACTTTTGGTAAAGGCAACAGGAAGTTTTTGGTTTAAATAGTAGCGGATTATCCAACGAGCTATAAAGAACAATGGAATGGCCAAAAGGGCATACAACACAAGGCTGAATTCCCAATTGTAGTTTTGCAGGATAGCTGGTGAAAAATTATCAAACGAATACCAAGGTAGTACAGATGCTGATTTATCCATTTTTCACCTCCTTTATTTTTACTTCATATCGCTCTTGCGAATAAGATCTAAACTGATCCAACTCCTTATTTTCAATGCCGTTTTGTTTACCATATATGGCTTTATCAATCAATCCAAGAAGGGGCGCAATTGTTGCAATATGATCAAATTTAGAGAGTTCTTTGGTTGTCATTTTAGTGTAGGGCTTGCCTTCCAGATCCTCTAGGTATTTTTTCCATAGTTGCAGAACATGTTCATAAAAGTCATGTCCATTTTTTTCGTTATATAGTAAATTATCAAACTTACTTAAAAACTGAAGGTGTTTTCTGTTCAATCGTTTTAACACAAACCACTGGCGAATTCGCTTCCCAAAGAAGATCAAAATGACCAAAAAAACTACAAGGAGGAGGCATAGGCCTGCTATCAGATAAGGATAATTAAAGGCCAACCTTACATTTTTAAAGGTTGTATTTTCTATTAGGGGCATAGCTTCGGCAGCCACTGAATCCGGTATTTCCTTAACAAGTTGGGTCAGAAGTATTGAGTCTCTAACTACAAGTATTTTCATACTATCATTACCAGAGACCATATAGACAGGCAGTTGGTAGTACTGTACACTGTCTATTTCGAAAGTAGTTAGGTAATATACTGCGCTGTCGTAACTATACTTTGTATCTGACTTGGTTGGAAAATATATTTTTTCTCCAAGTTCAAAGGGTTTGTAGTCATACAACGAATCAGGAAAAACAACATCCTTGTTAATCGGGTATTTTGCTGTTAAAACGTAGGGCGAACTTATTCCAATTTTAATGCTGTCCTCGAGAAAATATCCTTTAGCGATGACTTCTTTTTCTTGTGCCGAAGAACTAAGTGGAAACAGTAAAAGTACCAGAGAGCCAAAAACAAAATTTCTAAACACTTTTAAATGATTTATTTCTGATCTTAAATAATTTGATGAGTTTGGGTACATAATCTTCATCTGTATCAACTGATATAAAGTTGATTTGATGTTTTTTTGCAAACAATGTTAGTTCTTTTTCCTTATCTGCATAGTTACTTTTTACCTTTGATCTGAAATTTCCAAATGAAGTATTTACCCAAACGGTTTTTTTACTTTCTTTATCGTATACAGGTACAATGCCTAATTTAGGCAGACGTGTCTCTCTTTTATCGGTGATTCTTATGGCCACCACATCGTGTTTTCGAGCCATTCCCTTCAGGTTGTGAAAATAGTCTTCATCTATAAAGTCAGAGATAAATACCATTACACTTCTACGCTTAAGGGTATTGAGAGTGAAAAGTATAGCCTTGCTTAAATCAGTTTTTACTGACTCAGGTTTCAGATGTACCAGACTATGAATGAGCTCATAGGCATGTTTTGCTCCTTTACTTGGCTTTAGATATTTTTCTTTTTTGTCAGAGAACCCAACAAAACCTACCTGACTACCTTCTTTGGCTGCTGATAGTGCTAAAACACCACAAATTTCCTTACCGATATCTAATTTTTGCTTGCCATCATCTCCAATTTCCTGTGAAGCACTCACATCAAGTATGAAAAACACAGTTTGTTCTTTTTCCTCTTTAAAGGTCTTTACAAACGTTCCTTGGCCTTTTGCACTAACATTCCAATCTATGGTTCTTATATCATCACCATATTGATAGGTACGCACATCATCGAATTCCAATCCAGATCCCTTGAAAATCGAATGAAAGTCTCCCTGCATTTGACTGTTGATAGCCTTTCTTATTTGTATTTCGTATTTTCGAAGCTTCTTAAGGAGTTCCTTCATTGGCTCAATATTAGCTTATTGATGTCACAAATTTGTGGAATAATACTTGTATTGAAAAAATATCGATGATCAAAAGACCAACAAACTTTATCAACGGTTAAAAAGCTCAAAAGATTAAAAAAATGAGAATAATTATTTTATTATTTGCTTGCCTAATGATTGTATGTTGCAAGCGAACTGAAGATATACCAAAAGACATAATGAAGCCAAATGAGATGGTGCCAGTTTTGTTGGATATCTATTTGGCTGAGAGCCAATTAACCGAGTTGAGGATAAATAGAGATACCACAGCTAGCATATTTAGAACCTATGAGGAGTTGATTTATGATTCACTAAATGTAGATCATGAGAAATATAAGAAGAGCTTGACCTACTATTATGATCATGCCGATCAATTGGAGATTATTTACGAGGCAATTTTAGATACACTTACAAAAAGAGAATCTAGATTGAAAAACATCCGAGCAAAAGCGGATTCTATAGTTAGAAAAAAAGCCAAGAATAAATAAGTGCTTTACCCAAACGATATAGAGGAAAAATTAGGATTTGATAAGATCAGAGCACTTGTCAAGAGCAGGTGCGCCTCCACCTTAGGCACTTCGGTAGCAGACCAAATGCGATTCACCGCTAATTATGAACTCATTGTTAAACTCCTTGATCAAACCAATGAATTTCAGAGGATACTAATCTCTGGAGATACATTCCCAGCTTCAAATTATATAGATGTCACTGATTTATTGAAAAAATGTACCACCGAAGGGACTTTTTTATCTGAGTTGGAACTATTGGATATCAGTAAATCATTGGAGACTATTGTTAAATGTATTCACTTTCTAAAATTAAAGAAGGAGACCTACCCCAATTTAAGCTTGCTTTCCGCAAATATAGAAGTGGATGGAGCCATAGGAAATGCCATTGCCGAGAAGATAGACCTTGATGGCCGTGTAAAGGATAATGCGACAAAAGCCTTACAGGATATTCGTCATAATTTAAGGAACAGGTACAATCAGGTACGAAAATCGATGCAGTCAATATATAAAAAGGCGGTTGAAGATGGGCTAGTACCTAGTGGGTCTTCAATTACGGTCAGAGATGGCCGGATGGTTATTCCAGTATTGGCAGAATATAAAAAGCGAATTAGCGGTTTTATCCATGATGAATCCTCAACTGGAGGTACCATCTACATGGAACCTACTTCCATATTGGAAGGCAATAACGAAATTCGTGAGTTTGAATATGCAGAAAAACGTGAGGTAATAAAGATATTAATTCAACTTACCGATACCATAAGGCTCAACCTACCTAATCTAAAGGAAGGGTATTCATTTCTAGGGAAAATAGATTTTATTAGAGCAAAGGCACGGTTTTCAAAAGATATAGAGGGGATTAAACCTCCATTACACAAAAATCCATTGGTGCAATGGAAAAATGCAACACATCCATTATTGAAACTTGCATTGGAGAAAGAAGGCAGAACAATTGTTCCACTCTCAATCCAACTACAAACGGAAGAACGCATCATTGTTATTTCAGGGCCCAATGCCGGTGGAAAGTCGGTGAGCTTAAAAACGGTTGGCTTGATCCAGTACATGTTACAATGTGGACTATTGGTACCTCTCGATCAAGGCTCTGAAGCCGGTGTTTTCGATAATATTTTCATTGACATTGGTGACGAACAATCATTGGAAAATGATTTGAGTACCTACAGTTCTCATCTAAAAAGCATGAAGTTTTTTATAGAGCAGTCTAATAAAGAATCGCTTTGTTTAATTGATGAATTTGGAACGGGAACGGACCCTCAATTTGGTGGTCCTATTGCAGAGGCTATATTAAAAGAGCTAAATGCGAAGAAGACTTTTGGTGTGATCACCACCCACTATAGTAATATAAAGAGCTTCACCGAGCGCACGGCTGGGCTTGTGAATGGCGCTATGCGTTTTGATATGAACAAGTTAGAACCGATGTTCCAACTTGATGTTGGTAAACCGGGCAGTTCTTTTTCTTTGGAAGTAGCACGTAAAACCGGTTTGCCAAAAGACTTACTTGACTATGCTAAAACTGCAATTGGAGATAAAAACATTGATGTAGACGATCTACTGATGAAACTTGAGCGACAGAAGCAATTGGTGAAAGAAAGAGACGAAAAACTAAGAGATCGGGAGCGTGAAGTAAAAAGATTGGAGCATGATTATAAAAGTTTGTTAGAGAAGCTCGAACTAAATAAGAAGGATATTATTTCAAAGGCCAAAGAAGAGGCCTCTCGACTGTTGAAAGACACTAATAGGGAAATAGAAAAAACCATAAGACACATTAAGGCTAACAGTGCTCATAAAGCTGAAACGAAGAAAGCACGTGAGCGACTTCAGAATTTAAAGGATAAAGTTGAAGAACCGAAAGTGGTGCCTAAGCCGCTAAGAGTTAACAGGACAGACAAGCCATTAGTGCCAGGTGATCTGGTTAAGTTAACTGATCAGGACGTGACGGCTACCATATTAGCCATTAAGGGTAAGGATGCTGAAGTCCAGATTGGTTTATTGAAGTCTAAGGTGAAATTGGAGCGGCTTATACGGATTTCTAAAGGACAGGATAAGACGATACAGAAGGAAAAAGTAAGATCCACCCATGGATTGAACATGACGGACAAGCTAGTGAATTTTAACACTACCTTGGACTTACGGGGAAAACGAGCTGAAGAAGTGATGAGCGAGTTAGATCGGTTTTTAGATGATGCTATTTTATTTGGACTGGATGAAGTAAGAATTCTTCATGGAAAGGGAAATGGTGTGCTCCGAGAAGTGGTAAGAAATCATGCGAAATCTCAAAGTTTTGTGGCCTCGGCCCAAGATGAGCAAATTGATAGGGGTGGGGCAGGCATTACAGTGATCAACTTAAAGTAATGGGGTGTAAGGTATCTGTAACGGATTTATAATGCATAAAAAAAGGCCTCAATTGAGGCCTTTTTTTATGATTTTTGTTGTGATGATTATTTGATAAAACCAAACACCCATGTTCCTTCAACAGCTTCTGTTCTTGAACTTTCATGATCTGCAGGATCAAATGAAAATGACATTTGAAGATTAGTATCAGTTAGTTGCTCAATTTTCATAACTAAACCATCATTTCTCAAAACGTTAAAAAATGTAACACTTGGGTCAGCAATTGTGCCATCAAAAGTCCATGTTCCACTAGAGGCAAATGGTTTTGTTCCGTCTGTTGGTCCACCTGAAATACTATAAGATCCTTCATTGGTTTCCGCATTGTATCCAATAGTTAGAACAAAATTTGCGTAATCAGTAGATCTGTCTTGAGTAGTTTCAAATACGACACTAGTTGCATTCCATGCAGAGGCGAATTTTGTTCCTACCTGATCGTCAGCTGGTACACCTGGTCCATCGCTACCGCCACATCCAGCACTGGCCAAAATGATAACTAATACAGCTAGACTAAGAAAATAATTTAAATTTTTCATTGAGATCGAATTTGAAATTTATTATAAGTTGAAATTCTTTTGTTTGTGTTTAAAAAACTAAAGTACGCATTTATTTTAAATATAATAAGTACTAAAGCCTAATTGTATACTTCTATTTTTACTTTGGTAACCTAATCAGGTTTGTTTGTAATCCATTATGTTTAAGTGTTCTGTAGCCGTAATATATTCATATTCTTGATTTGATGCAATAATTATTAACCTATCATGGATATTGGTTAAGTGTGTCTGGTACCAGGCTATTCCTTTTTGGTCAAGATTAGAAGTTGGTTCATCCAATAAAAGTATATCAGATTCTGAATAAAAGGCCATTGCAAGTTTTAGTCGTTGCTTCATTCCTGAAGAAAAATTCTTGATAAACTTGTGCTCTACTCCTTCAAAATCCGCTGCCTTAATAACTGAGTCAATAGTACAATTAGGCCTTATTTTCTTAAACTTAAAATGAAACTCCAGCTGTTCTACTAAGGTATATTCTTCAATAATTTCTAAATAAGGAGCAGCTATAGTAACATAACTGTAAATCTCTTCGGGTTCAATCGTATTTGAGCCCGTATTGTAAATCACTGCACCAGAGGAAGGTAAGGTATATCCTGCTATAATTTGGAGGAGGGTAGATTTGCCACTTCCATTCGGCCCAATTATAGCATAACTTTTACTCGATTCAAAAGTGAAATTTAGGTCCTTGAAAATCAATTCGCGATTAAATCGCTTCGTTAATTTTTCAAGCTTTACCTGCATCAATAATTAGTATGAGTAACCTTTCATCACCCCTCTGTCTGAGCTACGGATGAAGTTGATGATTTCATCCCTTTCTTTAGAAGGTGATAATTCTAGTTCAACCAAGTCAAGTGCCTTGGAGTTGTTGAGTCCTTTCAAAAATATATATCTATAAATCTCCTGAATCTCATTGATTTTTTCTGAGCTGAAGCCTCTTCTTCTTAAGCCTATTGAGTTGATTCCACAGTAGGTAAGTGGTTCACGTGCTCCTTTAGTATAGGGCGGCACATCTTTTCTTACTAATGACCCACCTGACAACATAGTGTGAGAGCCTACTTTTACAAACTGATGTATGGCACTCGATCCCCCAATAATAGCATGATCGTGAATGGTTACATGACCCGCAATCTGAACTGCATTGGCGATAATACAATTATCACCGATAATACAATCATGAGCTACGTGCACATAGGCCATCAAAAGACAGTTGTTTCCAACTACGGTTTTGTACCTATCATCAGTACCTCGTGAAATGGTCACATATTCCCTTATAACAGTATTGTCGCCTATGTAAGTTTCTGTTTCTTCACCTGCATATTTCAGATCTTGTGGTACGGAAGAAATGGATGCCCCTGGATATATTTTTACATTTTTACCAATATGAGCTCCTTCAAAAATAGTAACGTTTGGCCCTATCCAGGTGCCTTCTTCTATCACTACATTCTTATGAATGGTTGAAAAAGGCTCGATAACAACGTTTCTGGCAATTTTTGCTTGTGGGTCTATGTATGCTAATGGCTGGTTCATATGTCTTTTCTTACTATGCTGGCTGTCATTGTTCCTTCGCATACAAGAGTGTTTCCAACGTATGCCTTTCCTGTCATTTTAGCTATGCCTCTTTTTATGGGGGCCAATAAGTCACATTTGATAACCAATGTATCACCCGGCAGAACCATTTTTCTAAATCTAAAGTTCTCAATTCCTAAGAAATACGTCCAATAGTTTTCAGGATCAGGAACAGTATTTAATACCAATATACCTCCAATTTGAGCCATAGCTTCTACCTGAAGTACACCTGGCATCACTGGGTTGCCTGGGAAATGACCCATGAAAAAGTGCTCGTTGAGCGTTACATTTTTGATTCCTGATACACTTTCGTCACTCAAATGAATGATTTTATCGATCAGTAAAAAAGGATATCTATGTGGAAGAATACTTCCTATTTGGTTGATATCCAGAACAGGAGGTAAATTAGGATTGTATTTAGGAATGTTGTGCTTTGACTGGCTCTTCATCGCCTTTTTCAGCTTTTTGGCAAAAGCAACGTTGGCCGCATGGCCTGGTCGAGCAGCTAATATCTGAGCTTTAATTGGTCTTCCTGCCAAAGCAAGATCACCGATTACATCAAGCAATTTGTGCCGAGCAGGTTCATTTTTATAACGTAATTCAACATTATTGAGTATGCCCTCTTTTTTAACCTCTACTTTGGGTTTATTAAAAAGTTTGGCAAGGTTTTCTAACTCATGATCTTTTACAACCCTATCTACAACTACGATAGCGTTATTTAAGTCACCACCTTTAATAAGGTTGTTTTTGTGCAACATTTCTAGCTCATGTAAAAAACAAAATGTTCTACATGAAGCAATTTCTTTTTCAAATTCACTGATATGCGCAATTGAGGCATGCTGGCTACCCAATACAGGAGAGTTATAATCCACCATTACGGTCAATCTATAATCATCAAGTGGTAAGGCAGCTATTTCTACATCTCGGGCAGGTTCTCGATAGAATATGCCATCCGGTACTTCAAAAAAGTCGCGCAATGCATTCTGCTCTTCGTTACCAGCTTCCTTTAATATATTGACAAACTGAATTGAACTTCCATCCATAATGGGTGGCTCTGGTCCATCCAGCTGGATAAGAACATTATCGATTTCCAATCCTACCAATGCAGCAAGCGTATGTTCAACTGTATTAACCCTTGCACCACTTTGTTCAATGGTAGTTCCTCTTGAAAGGTCTACAACATTGTCTACATCAGCATCAACGATAGGTTGACCGGGAAGATCGGTTCTTTGAAATTTAATACCGTGACCTGGCTTTGCAGGCACGAAAGTCATGTTAGAGTCTACACCTGTGTGCAATCCCACCCCCGATAGAGTAACTGACTTTTTGATTGTGTGTTGTTTGATATTCATTGACTTTCTCGAAATGTCTGCAAATCTAGCATTTTTTCTTCAAGTTGTTTTAGTCGATGAGTAATATCAGGTAGATTTTTAAATATTGCATAGGATCTGTGGTAGTTCATTAAGTCGATCGCAGGAGACCCAAATAGTTTTGAACCCACTTTACTCGACTTACCAATACCTGCTTGTGCTCCCACTGAAGTATTGTCGGCTATTTTCAAATGCCCTGCAATACCCACTTGACCACCAATAACGCAGTGGTCTCCTATTTCTGTGGAACCACTTATTCCGGAAAGAGCAGCAATAACTGTGTTTTGGCCAACACTTACATTATGGGCGATTTGAACTAGATTATCAATTTTTACTCCATTTCCAATTTTTGTTGAGTCCCCGTGGAAAGTCGCACAATCAATTACCGTATTGGCACCAATATCTACATGATCGCCAATGATAACATTACCCATTTGAGGGATCGTTTTATAAGTGCCATCAGCTTGAGGAGCAAAACCAAAACCATCACTACCCACTACAACTCCAGAATGAATGACACAGTTATTACCTACTTTGGCGTTGGCATATAACTTAACGTTGGCATTTAAAATAGTATTATCACCAATAGTGACGTTATCACCAATGTAGGTGTGTGGATATATCTTTACATTATTCCCAATAGTCACATCATTTCCGATATAGGAAAATGCCCCACGATAAATGTCTTCACCAATTTTACAATTCTCACCAATAAAGCTTGGGTTTTCTACACCACTCTTTTGGAAACTTAAAAATTTGTGATATTCTTCCAATAATGCTGTGAAACAAGAGTAAGGATCATCGACTAGTATTAGTGAAGAATTGATGGGCTTACGTGCCACAAAATCTTTTTTGACAATTACAGCAGATGCCTGAGTATCATAGATATAGGGTTCGTATTTGGGATTTGATAAAAAGGAGATTTGCCCAGGTTTTGCCTCCTGAATTTTGGCTAGCATGTTG
This sequence comes from Fulvivirga sp., assembly GCA_048268855.1. Taxonomy (GTDB): domain Bacteria; phylum Bacteroidota; class Bacteroidia; order Cytophagales; family Cyclobacteriaceae; genus Fulvivirga. The sequence continues at coordinate 36,568 of JBLWUR010000006.1, read as the reverse complement.
ATTTTTACATCACCATCCCCTTTTATTTCTCCGCCCAAAAGTAGGGCTATCTGACTAACTGTAAATTCCATTTATTAGTTGAATGGGGCTAGTTGTTATTTGGGTAAAGATACATTTTTGGCAGAGCATAGGTAGTATTTTTTTACAATTTTGCTAATCGCCTTAATGTTAGGTAGATCTGCGGCATCAGCTATATTCACAACCTTGCCTTTTTTCGTAAGTATATCAATTGAAGAATTGTCGGTCATATAGGCTTTATTTGTCACCTCACCATGAGCAAAGAAGTACCTGGCTTCGGCTTGCTTTAACCCAAATTTTTCTGCAGTTGATTTTCGTAACTTTTCTAATTCTGATTTACTCAAAGGCTCATTACTTAACTTTATTTTGAAAAGATTTCTGTTCAAAATCATTGTACTTAGTCTCTTCAATATATTGTCATCAGAATGTTGCCATACTTTGACAGCCCCCCATATGTCATAATCATCTAATTGTCCGTATTGCTTGAGTAATACCGGGTTATTTTGAAAGTCTTCTAGTGTATAATTTTGTTTCAAAAATATTTTGAGTGCTTCAGTTCCAAATACATCCTCTCCAGAAAGCGATAATTCTCTGGCTCTTAAAATAAGATTGATAAGCATCTTTTCAGCACTAACTGATGTTTTGTGTAAGTAAACTTGCCAGTACATCAATCTTCTGGCGCTTAAAAAGCTTTCTATACTATAAATGCCTTTTTCTTCAATTACAATTTTACCCTTATGAACCATGAGCATTGAAAGTATTCTCTCTGTTCCGGTATTACCTTCCGAAACCCCAGTAAAAAAACTATCCCTTCTTAGATAGTCCAGCCTATCAACGTCCAACTGGCTTGACACCAGTTGATGTAAAAAAGGTTTTTCATAGGAGTTTTGAAATATTTTGAGCGCGGTATCTAACTGCCCCTTCATTTCTTCATTTAGCATTTTCATTAACAAAAAGGATAAGCTTTCGTGCTTAATTCCTTGTAACAAGCTAAATTCTAATGCATGAGAAAAAGGACCGTGACCAAGATCGTGAAGTAAAACCGCAATTTGAGCTTGCTCATACTCATGATCGGTAATCTCTATTTCCTTACCCCTCAGGGTATCAAGTGCTTTTGTCATTAAATGCATGGCACCGATAGCATGGTGAAATCTGGTATGATGAGCACCGGGGTAAACTAATTCGGCAAGACCAAGTTGTTTTATGCGTCTAAGACGTTGAAACACCGGATGTTCGATAATATCAAATATGAGATCACTCTTTATGGTGATGAAGCCATAGACGGGATCGTTAAATATTTTCTTTTTATTCAATCTATTGCTTTCTTTTTCCGTTATTGAAGTAATAAAAATGTACTTTCTACCAAAAACTAATAGATGCAAAGATATAATATTTTATGGGCGGATGATGAAATTGATCTTCTCAAACCTCACATCCTATTCCTAGAAAATAAAGGGTACGATATAACGCCCGTAAATAGCGGCACAGATGCTGTAGAAAGCTGTGAAGAAAATCATTTTGATGTTGTGTTTTTAGACGAAAATATGCCAGGTATGTCTGGTTTGGAGGCGTTGGGGCAGATAAAGGCTATGAAGCCAAATATGCCAGTGGTGATGATCACCAAAAATGAGGAAGAGCAGATCATGGAGGATGCCATTGGTGCCAAAATAGCTGATTACTTAATTAAGCCACTCAACCCTAGTCAGATACTACTTTCGGTTAAGAAAATATTGGATAACAAAAGGCTCATTACTGAAAAGACCAATATGGGCTATCAGCAAGAGTTTAGAAACATAAGCATGTCATTTGGTGATGACCTTGACCATGAAGAATGGGCTGATGTTTATAAAAAGCTGATTTATTGGGAACTTGAAATTGACAGTACTGAAAACAAAAGCATGTATGAAGTTCTTAACATGCAAAAGGAAGAGGCCAATAAAACTTTTACCAAGTTTATCAAAGAAAACTACGAATCCTGGCTCAATGATGCGGACGCTCACAAACCTATGCTTTCACATCAGTTAATGAAGCAAAAGGTGTTTAATCATATTAAGAAAGGGGAACGCAGTGTTTTCTTTTTAGTGATTGATAACCTTAGGTATGATCAGTGGAAAATTATAGAACCAGCAGTGGCCGAATACTTTACAATTGAGGAAGAAGATACCTATTATTCTATTCTTCCAACCACCACTGCTTATGCTAGAAATTCAATATTCTCAGGAATGTTGCCTTCAGAAATGGAGAAAAAATATCCGGATTTGTGGGTGGGGGAAGATGTTGATGAAGGCAAAAACAATAATGAAGATCAGTTCTTGGCTAGTCAGATAAGAAGAAATAACAGTGATATTAAGTTTAGTTATAGCAAGATAAAGCAAACGGCAGAAGGCAAGCAGTTAGTGGATAATATCAACAACATGCTCACTAATGATTTGAATGTAATCGTTTACAATTTTGTAGACATGCTGTCACATGCTCGTACAGATATGGCCATGATCAGGGAGTTAGCCCCCGATGAGTCTGCCTACCGTTCTATCACTAAGTCTTGGATAGAGCATTCACCTTTGTTAGAAGCGTTAAGATTGATTGCCGAAAGTGGTTCAAAATTAATAGTAACTACAGATCATGGCACAATACGGGTGAAGAAACCATTTAAAATTGTGGGCGATAGAAATACCAATTCCAACCTAAGATACAAACAAGGTAAAAACCTAGGTTATGATGTGAAGGCCAATATTATGGAAGTACCAAAACCAGAGCGCTTGTTTTTACCCAAGCTCAATGTTTCTACGAGTTATGTTTTTGCAACTGAAGATCAGTTTTTTGCCTATCCAAACAATTATAACCACTATGTCAACTATTATAAAGACACATTTCAGCATGGTGGGGTGTCGATGGAGGAAATGATTATTCCAATAATTTCACTAAATTCGAAATATGGTAAATAGTGCTTTACCGCGATTAACTTTTGAAAGTCGTGGTTTAGAACAATTGGATGTGGCGGCTTCAAAAATAATTGATTTTGCCCATGGTATAAGATTTTGGATTTTTGAAGGCGATATGGGGGCTGGTAAAACCACGTTGATAAAGGAAATTTGTAATCAATTGAATGTCAAGGATATAGTAACTAGTCCAACGTATTCAATTATCAATGAATATCAGAACAACGAGGGTGTGCCGATCTATCATTTTGATTTTTATAGATTGAATGATGAATCTGAAGCCTATGATATAGGTGCAGATGAATATTTCGAATCTGGTGAATACTGTTTGATTGAATGGCCTTCAAAAATTCCATCACTATTGCCTGAATCTAATTTTTTAAAAGTGTCCATTGAAATGACGCATGATGATTTCAGGCGTATTGAATTAACCCGTCATGACTAAAAAAGAGCAATCAGGATTTGCCCAATTGGCTTCGAAAAGTAGCCTATATCCGCAGGAGAAACTTATGGCTATTAAGAAGAATAAAAACTCATTTCTTATTGGGTTGCCTAATGAGATTTCTTTACAGGAAAAAAGGATTACGTTAACACCTGATTCGGTGGCACTTTTGGTAAATAATGGTCATGAAATTTGGGTAGAGACAAAAGCTGGGGAAGGATCTAAATTTACTGATAAACTTTATAGTGAAGCGGGAGCCAAAATTATTTACACTGCACAAGAAGTTTATAAAGCTGATGTGATTCTCAAAATTGAACCACCGACTATTGAGGAGATCGATATGATGAAGAATGGAAAAATTCTCATTTCAGCTATTCAATTGGGTAATCAGACACCTGACTATATCAAAGCACTTAATAAAAAGAATATTACAGCCCTTGCTTTTGAATTTATTCAGGATAAAGTAGGTGGCATGCCCATCATTCGGGCAATGAGCGAAATTGCAGGTAATACCGTAATGTCAATTGCTTCAGAATATCTCAGTTGTGCAAATGGGGGTAAGGGTATTATATTAGGTGGAATTACCGGTGTGCCACCAGCAAAAGTGGTGATTATTGGTGCAGGCACAGTAGGAGAATATGCAGGTCGAGCTGCAATTGGGCTCGGGGCTGAAATTCAGATTTTTGATAATCATATCTACAAATTGCGTAGGATAAAACAAACTCTCGGACATCAACTTTACACCTCCACTATAGATACTGTTACACTAGCAGAGTCATTGAAGGATGCTGATGTGGTAATTGGAGCATTGAGAGCTGAAAAAGGCAGAGCACGACATGTAGTAAGTGAAGAAATGGTTGCAGAAATGAAAGAAGACTCATTGATCATTGATTTGAGTATAGACCAGGGTGGGTGTGTGGCCACTTCAGAACTCACTTCACTGAAGAAACCCACATTTAGAAGATATGGTGTAATTCATTATTGCGTACCTAATGTAGCTTCTCGAGTTGCTCACACAGCTACTACTGCGCTTAGCAATATTTTTACACCAACAATACTTAGAGCCGCTGAAGAAGGTGGTATTGAAGATATGATTTTCGCTCACAATTGGTTTATGAACGGTGTTTACACGTTTAAAGGAGGTCTTACCAATGAACATATTGCCCGTAAGTTTGGTATGAAGCACAAGGATTTAGGACTGCTAATGGCCGCTAGGTTTTAATATCGCCCCCTTCTGATTTAATTCTTAACTGAGGACTTCATCCTTTTGATATCCCGATTCAGTATAAAAATAGTCCGGCTCATCATCATCACGTTTTATTTAAGCTATGCGGTTGTCATATTTGAGTATCAATTAGAAAATAGGTCACGGTCAATACTTATTTACTTCTAAGATCAAAAACTCAAATAAACAACACACATGAAACAACACAGAACAATCTTCGCAATGCTAGCTTTTATTTTGTTAGCGTCTTTTACCAAAGTTCAAAGTCAAGATGAGGGGTTTTTATACGGCAAGGTCACTACCATTGAAGGTAAGTCATATGAAGGAGCGCTTCGATGGGGCAAGGAAGAGGCTTACTGGACGGATTTATTTAATGCCTCCAAAGAAAGAAATGAAAATCTCAACTACCTATCTAGAGAAGAAAGGGCTGATCTTGAAGAGCGCTATCACAGGCATAATAATGATTTTGGAGATCGAGTAGGAGAGTGGTTCAACGTAAGATGGAACCATGATTCGGGTGACGATCGTCACCAACATCAATTCGTATGTCAGTTTGGAGAAATAAAAACAATCAAACCCACAGGTAGAGAGCGAGCAAGGTTAGTACTAAAAGGGGGACAGTCTTTTGATGTGGATGGAGATGGGTACAACGATATAGGCACCAAAGTAAAAGTGATGGATGCAGAGATTGGCGAGGTTGAGTTGAGCTGGAGCCGAATAGAGACTATTGAATTCATGAAAGCTCCTTCTAAAATTACTAACAAATTTGGTGAACCACTATATGGCACTGTAGAGACCTATGGTGGTACTTTTACTGGGTTTATACAATGGGATCACGATGAGCGTGTATCTACAGATAAGCTGGATGGAGATACGGACGATGGGGATGTATCTATTGAATTTGGTAAACTTAAATCTATAGAAAGAGAAGGATTTAGGAGCCAAGTGGTATTGGCCTCAGGACGCAGTATGCAGCTTAGTGGAAGTAACGATGTAAATTCAGAAAATCGCGGAATTGTAGTAACCAATAACAAGTTTGGTCGCGTGGATATTCCCTGGAAGGAATTTAAAAAAGTCACATTCGAAAGCCCAAAGGAAAAACCAATGGCATATGACGATTTTAAAGCTCAAAAGGAATTAAATGCAGTAGTTAAAACTACAAATGGGGAAACTATATCCGGTAGAATAATTTACGATCTAGATGAGTCTTATGACTATGAAGTACTTCAAGGGATGAATGAAGACATTGAGTATATCATTGCGTTCAAAAATATAAGTAAAATTATGCCTAAGAATTATGACAACAGTACAATAGTATTGAAAAATGGAGAGCAGATAATGTTGAGCGAAGGGCAGGATGTATCGGACAAAAATACAGGAATATTGGTTTTCAAAGAAAAAGATCAACCTACCTACATTCCGTGGGAAAAGGTAAGAGAAATAATATTCAATTAGAACTAAGTAGTAAAAATGAAGCGAAGAGCACCGGCTGCGAAGTCGGTGTTTTTTTTATTAAACGACAGGCTGCTCAAACTCTGGACAGTCAAGACGTAACTCTCTGTCAACCAGTGGTTTCTTTAAAAAATGACAATAGTGACCCTTGTCCTTTTGTTCGTAAAATCGGCAACCGAAACACGTCCTCTGTACAGTCAATACCCCACCACGGTTAAGTTGGAAAATAAGATGGGTTAGCGTATTGTACATTAAATTAAGGTTTGTTTCATTAAGGTCATCTAACACATTTTCTAGTGGTTGGGAATAAGTGTTTAAATCCTTTATCAATTCTTTGCCGCTTTCAGAAAGCATGAGTGTATAACTTCTGCTATCTGAGGAGGAGTAATCTTTCTCAATAAACTCTTTTTTGTCCAATATTTTAATGGCATCACTAATTGTAGGCTTAGTCAAATTGAATTCTTTAGCAAGGTGACTTACGTTACATAGCTCAGACTTGTGTTTAGAAACAAACAAGAGAATTTGTATCTGAATAGGACTGATCCCGTGGATTTTGGCTTTTTCCCAAAGTAGTGACTTGAAAGCCTCTGAGATTCTCTCCAACCCGATAATGATATTACTTTTTAATTGTTTATCCATAAAAAAATGCCTGTAAAGCCAATGGCGATACAGGCAAAGTTAGTAATCCTAATTATTAACTTAAAGACTAATTACAATTTTGCATTTCTATGATAGAAAATCCGCTTTCTAAAATGGCTGATTCCAATTCTGGATTAGCCTGTTCAATGTGACAAAAAGAGCAAGATTTGGAGTTTATCTCACCAGTTTCAAAAGATTTGGTAGATAAATAAGCCTTTCCAAATTCAAAAACTTTTTTAGTGTCTTCCATTGTACTGTCTACTAGTATGTCAAAATGCATTGTTTTTCCATCAGCACGTGCTACGTAAGTATCCCAAACTGCAACTTCCATAAGTGTTATTTAACGGTGTAAGGTAAAGATAAATTTCCACTGGCGACACTGTAAACTTTGTAAACGCCAAGCATTGGTTTTTCCATATCCTCGGTATTTACTTGCATAAAAGCTGCAACGCCATCGTAGCTAAACTGATGTTTATTACTCATTCTATAATCCGGTACTACTACCCTAATTACGTTTCCATTTGTGATTACCTGAAATCCGGGAGAGTCCATGTACATAGGCATTCCTGGATTGGTTGGCGGTAAGATCACGGTCTCATCACCTTTTTCAAACTGCTTTACTGACAAACCACCTTCTACTCTTTTATCCTCAGTTAATATCACCCAATGCGGATGCCATATTATGCCATCATTGTCATATTTCGAATCGGCATTCTCGTCCCAAAGAGGTGTATCATCAAAATCGGGATGGGAGGTTAAAGCTAAGGCTACTATTCCTGCTGTCTGCCCAAAGCCAACATCTGTTGATTGGAGTGAGGTTGGGAAAACATAACCTAGTACGGGAGCACCGTTGAGCTGGCCGGCAGGATTAGGTGTTGTTTTTCCTGCTTCACCCTTTACTGTTATTTCCCAAATTGTGGCAGCAAGATCTGAATTGTGTTTAACCTCTACTTTCACAATTTGAAAATTATTGTTAGCATAATCACTGCATTTACTGCAAGCCATCACCGTAGTGGTAACGAATGCGATGGCAATTGTTAATATCTGTTTCATTTTTTTTAATTTTTATTTAAAATAAGGACTCCTAACTATATAATTTAAATTTTTTTATCCTTTAACATCCGCCATAGACGCACCAAAATTAAGATGTAGTACATTTCCTGTAGGAGTTAATAAAGCTGGAACGGACTTGATACCCGCTTTTTCAGCTTCCTCTATTCTGTTTCTAGTTTCACCTAAGTGTACTACCTCTACTTGAGACTTATCGATAAGTGATAGAATTTCTTGTTCAGCGTTTACACATACTGGGCATCCAGCATGATAGAAAATTGATTTAGACATATTTAAAATTTTTATGTTACGACATTATTGTCGATACAAATATAGTAAGGAATCCTAACTATACAAATAATTGTCTAAAATATAATTCTTGTGTGAATACTGTTCGAAATTATTTTTTACTCAAAATGCCAATTATTTCACCACCAAATTTCTCAACTTTTAAAACTTCAATATCCTTGTTGATTGAATGACAGTAATGTTCTAGGAATTCTTCGAATGAATCTGTGGTGAAAGTGTGAAAATGAATATCCAGATTTACCATATCAGTAGCATTAATTTCAGCTTCTATCTCATTTTCTGAAGGTGAATAATACGTTAATCCCCTCTCTATAGTCATATTTTTTTTTGAAACAGTAATAAACTCTCTTAAATGCTCCTTATTCTTCTCGAAGATTTGTTCAATGTTATTTTGTTGGTATAGTTCATAGTCCTCTATAAGGTGAGAAAGAGTAGTAATCTTTCTGCCCTTGTCAAAGCATTCTTCGGCCACTGGTATCCCAATAAATAGTCGTCCGTTATTTTTTAATGCATTAGTCCAAACATCCAAAGTTCCAAAAGGATTTGGTGAATGTTCTAAAACATGATTGGCAATGATAAAATCCTGCGAATTATTATCTACTTTATCAAATTTGAATCCATTGTCAATAATATCTACATTGACGATTAATTTAGGATTTAGATCAGGAAATCGCTTGATACTTGTTTCTTTGGAGTGTAAATCAAGATATTTTACTTTTACATTTTTACCCAATTTAACTGGCTCATGCATACCTCCGATTTCTAATCCTGACCCCTTAAGGAACTTTCTGGCTAGAATTGTGCGATGAAATAGTGGCCCAAATTTCCAAATTTTATATTTGTTGTCGACTTTGTTAAGTAATTTTTTCATACCGTGATTTCTATAGAAATTTGAGACTTATTGTATTGAAATTAGTCGTATACATTAAAATACTGGAAAGTTACTTTTATTTATTTTCTTAATAACGGAATTCAATATTTCAAATTCCGGAGAAATTCACAATATGTTACTCCGAATAATCTTTAAGCAAAGCCCGATAATTGGCTAATATTTTGGAACGGCTGACAAAACCAAGAAAGGCGCGATTTTCATCTAATAGGGGAAGTTGCCAAACGTCAGCTTCGTCAAACATTTTGGTTACTTTCATTACCGAGTCCTTAGTTGATATTTCAAATGCAGGATTTATTGTCAATTCGCTCACGCTGGTTTCATCAGGTTTTCTTCTGCCCATCAGAAAGGGCCTTAATTGTTCCCGGTTCAAAATACCCCAAAACTGTTTGTTACTATCAACCACGGCCATGCTATTCTGATCACTATTTCGAAATTTATACATGACCTCCTCCATACTCTCGATTGTCCCTATTACAACTGAGGAAGGGTTAATACAATCTTTTAGCGGAATATGTGAAAGTATGTTTTGGTCCTGTCGGGTTGTAAATATCTCTCCATCGTCTGCTAGTTTGCTATATACTGGGTTGACTGGTGAGAAAAACCGATTAATCGTGTAAGCAATTACTGAAACAATCATCAAAGGAATAAAAAGGTCATAACCCGTACTACTTTCCGCAATTAGAAAAATGGCTGTCAATGGTGCATAGAGTGCACCAGACATAACGCCCGCCATACCTACCAGCATTAAATTAGTGACTGGTACATTCTCCATTCCCATAGCGGTTAACACATACCCAAATAGATAACCAAGTAGACCACCAGCAATTAAAGAGGGTGCAAAATTACCACCATTACCACCAGAGCTTAAGGTGATACTGGTTGCAAAGGCCTTGAACATTACGGCCAATGTCAAAAAGACAATTATTACTAAATGAGAAGGTTCAAAATACCTGAACAAACTTTGGTGGATCAAATGGTCAACATTGCCTTGGTGTAATATTCGAATATTTGAATACCCTTCTCCGAACAATGGTGGGAATGCTACACATAAAAGGGATAACAAGACACCACCTATTAAGGCTCTGAATAAGAAATGCTTTTTGAACCTACCAAAAAATCTATGCACTCGTTGCCCTACCACTAAAAAATAGCGTGCATATAGGCCAGTAATAATGCCGAGTCCTATAAAATAAATAATGTTGATATAATTAAAGGCATCGCGCTCGTGGAGGATAAAAATGGCATCTTCATTAAGAATAACACGTGACAAAAGACTACCACAAATTGCTGCAATTACAAGAGGAATAAAATCTGTAAATACGAGTCCGGTAAGCAATATTTCGAAAGCAAACATTACACCCGCAATAGGCGCGTTGAATGCAGCAGCGATACCGGCAGCAGCACCTGAAGCCAGTAGCAGGGTTCTTTCTTTGAACCCCAATCGGTATCGTTGGGCATAGTTAGAACCGAAAGCCGAACCAGTAACAGCAATGGGGGTTTCCAGACCAGCAGAGCCGCCAAAACCCACAGTGACAGCACTCTGTATTATCTGAGAATACATTTTATTAGACTTGATTCTACTCTCATTTTGAGCTATATCTTTCAATACAAATGAAAGCTCCTTATCTTCTTCAGAATTAAATAGAAATTTGACAATAATGGCAGTTAAAACAATACCTAATAGGGGAAAGATTGCATAGACTAACAAACGTTCTTCAAATGCAACATCCTTTGTAACAAAGGATTGGATATGATGGACCAGCGTTTTTAAAAGCACACCAGCCATACCTGCACTTAAACCTACAAGTACTCCTGATAAAACTAGAAACTGTGAACGGGTAAGTTTGTTTTTGATCCAAAAAAGTAGAATCTCAATAATATTGAATTTCCTAAACGGGTAGTCGCTAAATGCTTTTTTGAAGCGTAGAAAACTGATATAAAGCTTCTTTATTCTGAGATTCATTAAATGTGCTTACCAAATGTAAATGCACGCAAAGCTTGATTATTTTCTGCTTTTATTCAAGATGTTAGGTCATTCATTTATACAAACGCCCAATTAATATTTAAGGCTAAGCCTGAATCCAAATACGGCTAGATTACCTTGCATAAAATCTAGATCACTTGACCTCGAAAAGCCCATCTGCTCATACATTTTCCAGGCAATCTGCATTGATTTTGTGGAGTGTATAATCATTTGCTTTAGGTTGTCCTCTTTTGCTTTTTGGATACATGCCATAGATAAGAGTTTACCAAGTCCGTTTCCCCTAGCTAATGGACTAACCGCCAGAAGACGAAAGCCAGCTGCATTTTTTTCTTCAGGTGCCGTACCTCCAGATCGGTAATACTTCATGTCTCCAATATATACCACGCCACCACCAATGTGGCCATTGACGTCCACCGCAACCAGTAGTTGGGTTTTTGGGTCTTTGGTAAGGCTGCCAATATCAGCGAGCATATTATAGTAGGCGGGCATCTCTTCTTTTGATGGAAAACCTTCCAATTGTGAATAGACTTCTACCATCAATTGACCGATAGAATGAAATTCATTTTCATTCGCTTCGCGAACGGTGTAGGTTTGATTCACTATTGACAATTATTGTATTCTTCTAAAATCGTATCTATATCGCCTCTTCCAAGTATTCCATTGATTATTTTTGATTTTAAAGATTCACAATCTTCAAAATAAGTGGAAAACACCTCGGCAAAATCCTTCTTCCTGATCCATTTAAAATCTTTTTCTCCTGTTTTTCTATAATACAGATCTTTGCTACTAGAGGTGTAAGTTGAGGAATAGGGCATTCCGTTCATCGTACTCATTGAAGTATTAGTGGAAGTTGTCATACTTCTAAACATACTAACCTTTGGTCCGTCTTTAATTACCTGATAGAAAGCGGCCAAATTAGCTGCAAATTTGTTATCCTCATACCCAAATTCGATAAGTTCACTTGGCAGGTACTTCACCAGACTGCCGTCCAGTTTTATAAAACTGACTTCTGCATATTGCCGGGCAGCATTGTAGAAGTCTTTGATTAGCCCTTCTGTTTTTACAGAATCATTGGTAATGACATAGCCTTCCTTGTATTTGTTTTTGGCTTTTAACTTTTGGTATTTCGCAGATTCCTGCGCATGACTTGAGAATGCCAAAACCAAAAGTAACAGCAGAGTAATTAATCGTTTCATTATTCTAAATTAATGTATATCTAGTCACTGATAAATTCACAAAGGACTAAGGTTGACTTGTTATTTTCTCAGTTTCTCTTCTAATGCTGGAAGTCCTTGTTTATATTTCTCCACGTCCCATTCAATGTTCCAATTAGATACATAATCCTGTAAGCTTCCGAGTCCAACTTCAGCACGTCTTTTGTCCACATTATCTGGGTCTAGTAAGGGTGACACATAAAATTCTCCAGTTTCCATATCTCGACCAATTTGGCTGCCATAAATTTGTTTCCTCCCCCTCCTTAATGCTACTCTATCTTCCAATAAAGCTAAGCTACTTGCTTGTGCGTTTCCTTTGGCTACAGCTTCTCGCATCATTGGCAAATATTTTTCTTGAATGGGAAGGTCGGAGTGTTGGATAACTAAAAATAGAGTGGAATTTCCCTTTTCCCCGATAACATCAGAACCAAGCCATCCTCGTTCATCAAGTATTTTTTGAATTTTTATTAGATTAATCGAATCTTTTATTTGGATTGTGTTCCAATGGGCTTTCATTTCCTCAGAATCTCTCCCGTATTTTTTCTCTACTTCATTTATTTGCCTCCTTAACCCTTGGTCTTCAAGAAAAATAGTGTCTAAAATGGCAACGAGAGGCTTGTCGAAATTGGCTTCCGCCATTTCCTTATTTGCTTCTACTTTGTCAAGAACTTCAGCCCAACGTTTATCTGAATGTAAATTATCCAAATCGGTGTCATTTGTAATAAGCCCATAATCAAAGAAATTTGCCTTTTCAGTAATATGAATTAATTGTACAAATGCAGAATCGATTTCTTTTGCTAGGGCCCACGAACAGGCTGCGTTATATCTGTCTGTTATAGTGCCCTTATTTCCTAAAGTGATAAATGCTTCAGCATATTTTTCTCCTGATTGTTTGAAGTCCTTTGTGTTATACAATTTGGAAGCTTCATTTATTAATTCCGAATATTTTGCTTGATCTTGTCCAAACGAAGCAGTGAAAGATAGAAGCCCTAAAATTGATAATATGATTATTCTTTTCATTGATGTCTTTTTTTATAATATGTGCTATCCAGATATAGAGTATTAAACCTCCGTTTAAACGCCTAAATTTAACATAATTAACCTTTTATCTTAATAAAACTACTCACTATAGTTATAAAATTTAAAGGTTTAGTTAGATGTGTTTGGTAATCAGGCTATTACCATATATTACTCTCTTCTTCCCTCTACTCCCCCTCAGTGTCTCTCGAAGAGAACACTGAGGCAACTTATTCTAACTCAGAGTCCCTTGCAGGAGACTCTGAGGAGGCTAGAGATCTCTCATATTTGTTAGGTTTTAGTGTTTAGTGAGGTTGTTGTTTCTTTAATGTAACAGCCACCTGATCTCCTGATTTAAACAAACCAGCCTCAGCTTTCACAACTATGATGTCTTTGTTTGTTTCAACAAATACTTCATCGTAGCTACCAAAGTACATTGTCCTAATTACCTTTCCTTTTATTCCATTACTAGATTTTGATAGTTGAAACCTCTCTGGTCTGATGATTACTTTGCCGTTCCTATCATTGGTATTGTTGGAAGACTTTCCCCAATCTGCTGGATTGATAAGATTGAAGCTTCCAAAAAGACCAGCGGTGTGCTCATCAATTGGGTAATCATAAACTTCCAATGGTGCCGCCTTCTGAATAATTTTACCCGTTTTAAGTACCACAATTTCATCCGCCCAGGCTAGTACATCTAATGGATCATGTGAGACTAATACGATAGTGCTGTCCAGTTCTTTTTCCAAGTCAAAAATTACTTCTTTTATTATCCGTTTGTGGGATAAGTCAAGGTTGGAAAAGGGCTCATCAAGCAGCAGTATTTCAGGTGATTTTATGATCGCTTTGGCAAGTGCTACCCGCTGCCTTTCACCACCAGAAAGCTGCCCAGTATCAGCGGTCAACAGGTGTGTGATACGGCAAGCGACATAAATTTTTTGCACATCTTCAAGGGATATCTCATAGGGATCATAAAGATACTGCTCAATAGTAATGAACCGAGGAAGTTCAAAGTGTTGCGACAAGTAGGCAATCTCGGTATGCCCCGGAACCAATTGATCTTCCGGCCCTTGGACTTTAGTGCCTTTAAACAGTATCGATCCAGTGTCAGGTTGCTCAAGGCCAGCCATTAGTCGTAACAAAGTTGACTTCCCCGAGCCAGTCTCACCTATAATAGCCGTTTTTGAACCCTTCTGTATCAGTAAATTAGTTTTAAGTAATCCTTTGCTGCTCTTGAGATATTGTTTGGAGACGTTTTTTAATTCGAGTAAAGCCATTAATACTGTTAATTGTGATGCTGCTCAGATACTAAGCGCATATCAGGGTAAAGATAACGTACTATTTATATTATCCTTCCTCAGTTTTTCATTGTTGAGATGGGAGGAGGATCTTACAGGTAATGCTGGGGGGATTGCCACACTAGCTTAAGTAGCTATCGGATGGCTAAGGGCCATCCGATAGCTGCAGTTTTTATTGAGGTATTTCTTCAACCAGTATTTTGTGACCAGATTTGTCGAAATAAGTGCAAGTCATTTCGTCCATACTAACTGCCCATTTTTCAATACCTGAATTGGCTGCGTCATTGCAAAAAGTCGGATAATCAGTCTGACCCTTTTGATGAGCTCTTAAGTCAGTTTTAAACTGCTCTTCATTAGATGTTTCCTGCACTTTCAAAAAGTTATATTTTGCAGGTGATGTCGCTTTATCATCATTCGCTCCATAATAGTCGGTATGCCCGTCTGCAATAAAAGTTTCGTAATACATTACACCTAATTTTTTCAGGTCTTTAATGTATACAGGGAAGTCAGCACCCGATTTTACTTTACTGTGAGCCGCTTTGATTTGTTCTAATGTAAACATTGTCTTTTGATATTACTCCTTGCAGGAGCCCATGGGGAGGTTTTTAATTAGTAATTGATATATAAATGTCTAGTTCTGCGTTATTCCAATCCTTACTTCTTTCATCATAAACTTCAAAGTCGAATCCGAATGTTCGCTGAATATCTGAATGCCATATTTTTTTCCAAGTATCGGTAACACAACCCGTCATCACTCCTTTGGCAGTAAATTTCATATATTTTTGTGAAGGAATTTCTAGCCTCATTAAATTTTTTGGAACTTTAGTATTTCCGCCCACCTTGCAACCTATAAAATATGAAAAGGCTTTTGTCTCATCTTTTTCATAGTCAAAATAGACAGCGTAAATTTCATTGCTTAATTTATCTGGGATAAGATCTACAATCTTATCCTTTTCGAATTTCTGCCATAGGTTACCACAGTCTTTACTTGACTGATTATCTTCGTTTGTCGTTTTACTATCTAGTTTTAGCCCAATTAGATGGAATTTACTTTTACTGATTTTTTCCATTTTAATTATTTTTGTTTCAGTTAAAAACTTAGCTAGCGCAAGTTTAGCGCGGCTAAACTTTGTAGTAAGGCTAACCATACACTTGTTACAAACTAGAGCCAATGGGTTATTTATCACCCATACGTATAGTTCTAATATGTAGTATTTGTTTTGCTAGTCTTTGTTTTTTACTCGTCTGAGTGACGCACCGCTAATTAAGAAAGTAATGCTCAGTATTATTAAAAAGACCTTAAACCAAGTGCTGTCACCATATATTTCGGTAAACTCGAAATTAAGTAAACAACAAAGAATACTGCAGAAAGAAATAAGTAGTTATTTGATTTCATAGTTCAACACACAAGAAGAATAATTCGTGGTAAATTAATATTTTTTTAGATTAATTGCACACTCCTTATAGACGAGTGCCAGCGGGGGTTGTCCATCTTTCATTAATAAAGGATTGCCTGTCTGTCGACAGACAGGCTTCATTCCACAATGGACTGATGTCACATTGTGTTCATTCGCAATGACGATACTTATCAAACGTCATTGCGAGGAGGGAGGCACGACTGACGTGGCAATCTCCTATTAGTACTAACCACGATCCTCTTCGGGATTTGTAATCCCGAAGCTCACCTAAAGGATTTATAATCCGATAGGACTAACTTTCCAAAAGAATATCTACATACCTTGAATGTGTAAATACATCGGCCCATTGATGCATAGAAAATGTAACGAAATGCCCTGCCCCTTGATCTCTAACAGCATATGCATAACCCATATACGAAATTATAAAGTCGGATTGAAAATCCTATGATATCTATTCGACATTGTAAATGTCGAATAGGTGGATGGTCGTTTTATTGATCAAGTCGTTTCTGAATTCTACCCCTCTTGATTACAGAATTAATCAACAAGGTGTTATTTATGTTTTCAAGAGGACTCTTATCAAGCAATACCATATTTGCGATTTTTCCTACCTCAATAGAACCCAAGCTATCCTGTGCATGCAGCATTTCAGCAGCATTAAGTGTTCCCATTTTTATGATTTCAATTGGTTCCATTCCGCCTAGTTCTAGTAGTTGCATTTCTTCATGAAGACTGTATCCTGGAAAATTGAAATCATTTCCAGTATCTGTACCCAGAACCATATTAAATCCCATTTCGTCCAAGAATTTGATATCATCAACTTGAGGGAGCATGAAAGCTTCAAGACTGTTTTCATTTATTCCATATTCGTCCATCAGAATCCGAATATAAATTTTCCCTCGATCAATTAATTCTGGTGTGAGTTCGTTTACTGCTTCTTTGTATACACTAAGCATTGATTTAGACTCAAACCACTCGGAGTGCATGGGATAAAGGAACGACTTATCAATCATTAATGTAGTTACCCAATACGGGTTTCTCTCTACAAATTTCTGAAGAAGTCTTACTTGAATACTATCCTCAGGATCAATATTTACTCCAGTAAAATGAACAAGGTTTTGAACACCACCATTGATTGCCATTTCGAGTTCCACGTTATCACTCACATGTGCAAATACTTCAAGACCATGTTTAGAAGCATCCTTTACCGTTTTATTAATAAATGATTGTGGTATTCTTTCAACAAAAGGAGGAGCAGGGCCATCTTCAATTGTTAACTTGATGCCAACAATCGGATATTGAGATACTTCCTTGACAAGATCTTCAATTTGTAAAGTATCCTTCAAATAAAAAATCGTTATGCCATCACGCCAGTTGCTGCTCTTGTATGTCTTGGCTGGGTGACGTCCCTCCATAGTAAAGTGCTGACTTGTATGAAAAACAAAAGGAGCTGGTATGGAATCCTGATTCCCCTGTTTACGCATTGAAGCATAGAAGTCGTTTGTGCACAAACCTCCACCTGTGACAAAGACTGAAGTCACTCCATAATGGACAAACCTCGGAAAATCCCTTTCAAAATTTCCGGTGTGAACATGGCAGTCAAATAATCCTGGAATGACAAACTTCCCCGTTCCGTCAATGCGATTTCTCTGTCTACCCAATAATGTAGTACCAATCGCAGCTATTTTGCCATCGGTGATTCCTATTGAAATTCCGGTCTGCAGAGATTTTCCTGTCCCATCAATTAGGTTGACATTGGATATCACCAAATCAAAGTGTTCTGACTTGTTGGAAGTACAGCTTACTATTAGAGAAATCGTTATTAGAATGATTAATTGTTTCATATGACTTCAAGCTATCACACATTAATGATGGTTATTTACTATTGTTAAGGTGCTGTTAGCCCGATATATCAGTAAATATCAACCATTGTACTTAAAAAAGACAATAAAAATACGGAAATAATCTTATTAAGTAAGAGCACCAACTTGATTAGCTAATCTACAATCCGTTAAACCACTCCTTAAAAGGAGCGACCTTCTCACGGCTCACGATAATCTCTTTGTCAAACTCCAGAGTGGGAGTTATTTTCAGTCGGCTGCTGGAGTACACCACCACATCTTTGATGGCATTTATGTTCAGTATAAAAGAACGGTTAACACGGTAGAAGAGGGCAGGGTCGAGAATTTCATCTAGGTCTTCCAATTTATAATCAATAATGAATTTCCGTTTTTCATTGGTCACCAAATACACATCACGGCCTTCGGCATAAAAGAAGGCAATGTCAGTTACTACTAGCGACCTGATGTGCTCCCCGAGTTTAACCATAAAGCGGTTCTTATACGTCTTTTGCTGTAGATGTGACAGTGCCTCATGGATATCGAAAATGGGACTTTTGTCTCCGCCTAGGTTCTTCTTAAAACCTTCTAGTTTTTGCATCGCTTGGGTAAGGTCATCGAAGGTAATGGGTTTCAATAGGTAATCGATGCTGTTTACTTTGAATGCCTCAATGGCGTATTCGTCAAAAGCAGTGGTGAAAATAATCGGCTTTTCAATGGTCACTTGTTCGAAAATCTCGAAGCTTTTACCATCGGTAAGTTGGATGTCCATGAAGATGAGAGCAATTTTGTTTTGATGTTGTTGGAGCCAGTTCACACTTTCGGCCACGCTCGTCAGTTTACCAACCACAGTAATTTCCTCACTGTATTTGTGTAAATACCGTTCTAGCTTCTCACCGGCAGGTATTTCATCTTCAATGATTAATACATTCATGGAGTCATTGTTTCAGGTTCCGAAGTTAACGGTTCTTCGATAACCTCCAATAGTGGAATTTTAATATAATTCTGATTGTAAGCTCTCACTTGTACCACAGGCTTCTCACTATAGAATGCATAGGTAGTTTGAATATCGCTAAAAATATGCTCTCTTTTAATATCCAACTTCTCATTAAGGGGGTACTGAACTACGATGTAACTATCTTCAGGTTCATACTCTACACTAATTAAAAGAGGGGTAAAACTATTTATAATGGTCGTTCTAATCGCTTGTTCTACTATATTAGGTAACGTGCCTGGAACAATCGGAGCTTCCAACAATTGCTTATCCAAATTGACTTTAAGTGTGATATTATTATTGTGTTTGTAGTTGAGCAGATGGATCACATTGTGAGTGGCCTTTACTTCATTTTGTAAAGTAGAGAATTCTGTTTTTCGGTGACTTAGAATGTACCTATAAACAGCGGACAGATGATCAATATATTCTTCGCTTTCATCAGTACTTTTATGTACCAAAGTTATCAGTGTCTCCAGACTATCATATAACAGGTTGGGGTTGGCCTCATTTTTAAATTTTGCCAACTCTAGTTCCACCACATCGGTAAGGGCTTCTTCTTCCGCAAGCCGGATGGTGTTTTGCTTATGTAAATACAAATGGCTGAAATAGAGTAAATTATAAAGCAAACTGGATACAGCAAATATACTATTGAAAATAATCAGCTGGGACTCTGCAATGGCGAATTCTACAATGTAGTTGAAGTAGGCAGAAATGGCGATGGTAATTACTGACAAAGACACCATTACACCGGCTATTAACTGTACGAAAATACGGTAGGTCAAATCGGCCTTGGCATATTTTTCAAATAGCCTAATATTGATCCGTAATGACTCCGCTAGCAGATAACTAAGCCCAATACATACATACACTTCTTGCCCGATAAAAAGGTTAGAGAGTTCGTTAATGTTGTTGTTAATCAGCAGTATTAGCAGATAGACGAGCACCCCATAGATGGGTGGCATAAGCAACCTAAAGAATCCGTTATTGATAAACATTTTCCTCATGCTGATTTGGCAAGTTTGTTTTTAATTACTGGCAATACTACCGTGTACTTGTCATTATCTTCAATGCGAATTTTTCTATCCGTAAAAAATTGGTATCGCTCCTTAATATTGTTAAGTCCTACGTGAAATGAATTGACTTCTTTTGGTACTTCCGTTTTAGTATTGACGATTCTGATATCGGTATTATCGATGGCACTGATGTAAATACTCAGTGGTTTTTCTTTGCTTATGATATTATGTTTCACTGCATTTTCCACTAGCATTTGTAAGGTAAGAGGTGGAATTTTGCTGTCCATGATGTTCGGTGGTAAGTTGATATCTAGTTTCAAATTGTTCTCAAATCGTACCTGAAGCAGGTAATTATAAGATTTCACAAATTCTACTTCATCCTCTAGTGTCACAAACCTTTTTTCATTGTTGCTAAGAATATACTGATAAGTTGAAGCCAGCCGTCTGATAAAATCCTCAGCAAGATGGGCGTCTTTAAACACTAAAGAAGAGATAGTATTAAGACAGTTGAACAAATAGTGCGGACTAAGTTGACTTTTCAACGCTTCGAACTGCAAAATTAGCTGTCTGCGCTGGTTCTTAGCTCCCTCCAAGTGCACAACAGTATATTGATTGTAAGAATACAATGCGAAATAGATAATGGAATAGAGTACAATAGCAATAATGGTGATGATATAAGTTTTGGCGATGATGTCACTATTGTCCACCCAAAGCGAAACAAAATCAGAATCTGGGTAACGTACCAAAAGAAACGCCCAACCTAAAACTGTGACGATGCCAATGGCAATCAAACTATTGATACAAAGTCCGAGAGCAAGTCGACTAGATAGATTTTTATTCCATGAAACCCATTTGTTGAGTTGTCGATCAGAAAAGGTTAAGGCAAAGCCTATTAAATTGGCAGTGAGAATCCCCATTCCGAAATAGCCCCAATGAGCTGTGATGTTGGGAAAAAGGCCTGTCTCACTATAATAGAGATAGAAAAAATAGGAGATGCCTACAATTGTGGAGATGATTATCCCCAGCCAAATTTTGCGCATTGTTCCTTGTAGTTCTGTGTGAAAAAGAGCCATGATAAGCACAAGCTAATAATTTCGTGACTGATTCGAAAGCTTATCATGGCTCTGTGGTTGTTATTGGGTTCTTACGAAAGAATATAATTAGTCTATGGCCTTTACTGCACGACCATAATATGTATCAGAACTGATGTGTTTCGCTGCTGCGCGATAAGCGCTTTTCACTTCATTATCACTTCTGTTTACATGCCATGATAATGATTCCAAGGCAGAGGATAAGTAGTAGTCACTACTAATTTCTGCACTGGCATTGATCAATGCGATCAATGATTTTTTATCAATTTTATCTGCTTTAGCTGCACTTTTTACTACCGAGGCTGCATAGTTTGCAGAACTCATGTTGCCTATCGCTTTCGCAAATTGCTCCATGCTTTTGTCGCTCATACGCTGTTCAGAAGCCATTTTCGAAAGTACTGTAGACCGGTAATAGTCGGAATTCATATTTTCATCCAACAATACTATCATTTTTACTTGTACGGCCTCATCTAATTTATTGTTGAGCATATTAGAAAACACCGAAGACATATAATAATCAGAACTTACATGCGAAACTGCTTCCATCAGTTTGGAGAATGACTCAGTGGTAAGCCCCTCTTTTTTCATGGCTTTAGTTAACACTTGTGTTTGATAATAGTCAGAGCCAATATTAGTAGCGGCTTCTATTATTTCATTTAAAGCAGAGCTATTCAAATCCCTAAGGTCTAATACCTCATCAAGTACAACTGTTTGGTAGTAATCGGAACCTATGTTTCTACTGGCGTTCATAATTTTAGCAATCACCGCATCTGATGGTTCATATTTTTTCAGCGCTTTGGTAAGTACTTGTGCGGTATAATAGTCGCTTCCAATGTTTGAGGCGGCTTCAAAATAAGCAGCACTGGTTGCCTCCTTTTTCAAAAATTGATCTGAAGCATCAATTAATAGATCAGCTAAGTAATAATCGGAATCCATTTCATCTGATAAATCACCAACTATTCTTATAAGCTCATTGTCAGACAACCCTTCTTTTTTTAGCAACATTTTGCCATAAATAGACTGTACGTAGCTGCTTTCTAACCTCGATATTTCGTCTAATACAGCACTTACACCACCTTTTTTATAGAACCTGTCTACTCGGCTTTTGGCGGCAATACCTGTTGACCTTACAATGTCAGGCAATACTTCCGCCAACCATTTTTTACCATCGGGCTCGAAGTTGACCAGACTACGCCCTTCGTAATACTCTTTTTTAAGTTTACCTGCTGAGGATTCGATCACAATAGATCGCTTACTTCCAAAGGTAGTTTTACTAATTTCCAAGTAACCCCCTGGAGAGATTCCAATGACATCTGTATCGGTGTCGTTCACTTCAATGTCACCGCGATATTCGATGTTGAAGTTATTAAGTCCACCCCAAGTGATTTTGGCAGACCGGTGTTTACCCGATGTAAGTTTTGAATCGTGAGAATCTTCACTAAAAATAGAGACTCCTTGAGCTGATGCATAGTTGACCAATAGCATCAGCCCTAGAAGACAAGACATAAAATTGAGTTTTTGACTTTTGAAGTACATGACCGTAGTATTTTGTTTCATTAACATTACGCTACAATTATGCACCATTGTTACGTACTCCTATAATAATATGTAGTGAACCGAAGGATGGATGTAGTGAACTGTAAATTAAGTAAGGCAGGACTAGTAAGTATTTAAGTGAGAAGGCATTGTATCACATTCCATGTGATAGCTCATTTTTTACATGTTGGCCGTTTTCAATGAGAATGATTACTAGGCCTCAATAGTATTCGTTGAAAGTGAAATTCTAATGTGTGGTGAATAGTAAATAAGAACGTCATTTCGAAGGAGCCTAACGGCTCGTTCGAAATGACGTGTTAATTATAAATTAAGTGTAAGGCTTAGTAATCATTTAAGTAAAAGGGTTTAAACAAAACTCTGCAATAGTTCTGTTTAGAAACGTTAATTATTAGAATGCTTACTAATCCTCGATAAGGGGATTTCTCACTCCGAATGACGTGTTAATTGGGTAGGGAATTTTTGAAATTAGCATAGCCCTCTCCGCCCACTAATGTAGTATTACATTTCAATTCAGCAGCTTTAGCCGTAATATCCGCCACTCGAGTAACCGGATTGGGGTGCGTACTTAGAAATTCCGGAGTACCACTACCACTTCCTGCTTCAGTCAATTTTTCAAAGAAGTGTTTTACACCGTCACAAGCATAGATTGTATTTGCATTATATTCTACTGCTCGGGCATCAGCTTCTGATTCAAACTCCCGGCTAAAACTCAAACCCGCTACCGTACCAGCAATTTGCCCAGCAATGTTTGTTAATTCTGACGCATTCTCACCAATCAAAATGCTCAACAAAATCTGTACACCATATTGCTTTTGCAAATTTCTACTCGTGTGTCGAAGGTCGGCATGAGCTATTTCATGCCCCAAAACGCCAGCAAGGTCATCGGCTTCATCAAGGTATTTAATTAGACCTGTATAGACATAAATATATCCACCAGGTGTTGCAAAAGCATTGAGTACCTCATCGTTATGAACAATATGAACATCCCATACAAATTCATTGCGATAAGCCACGTCCCCTGTTTGTAGAATTTCGTTCACCATTGCATCTAAATAAGAATAAGCCTCGACATTAGTAGACCGATCGAGAATCACAAAGGATGGATCGGCTGCGATCTCGGCACTTACTTGTGCCCCAAGATCTTTGTCATTTTGAACTGAAAATAAAACGAGGTTATTATTTTTATCACAACCACCAAGTGTAAACAGAGTGAGTATTACTATAGTGGATAAAGTAGTGTATTTATATTTTTTCATGGTTCAAATTTAGCATACCACATTCTAAAATAGTGCCACAAAGCAACAATCATTAAATTAATTCTAATTTGATAGTATTTAATGGTGCAGGTACTATTTTTGCACCATGGCAGAACAGATATTAATCTTAGACTTTGGCTCACAATATACACAGCTTATTGCACGCAGAGTCAGGGAGCTCAATGTTTACTGTGAAATCCACCCTTACAACAATATCCCAGCACTTACCGATGACATAAAAGGCGTCATTCTTTCTGGGAGTCCTTGTTCAGTAAGACAGGAGGACGCTCCGGATATTGATCTAAGTTTATTTAGAAATAAAGTGCCTTTGTTAGGCGTTTGTTATGGTGCTCAAATGTTAGCACAGAAATCTGGAGGCAAGGTACTCCCTTCAAAAATCCGCGAGTATGGCCGTGCGAAGTTGACCAAGTCAGATCAGCATAACGATTTGATGAAAGAGATTACCATTGATTCGCAGGTGTGGATGTCACATAGCGATACCATCGCTGAATTACCAAAAGATTTTGAAATCATTGCTAGTACTGCTTCAGTAGAAGTTGCGGCTTTTAAAATAAAGAATGAAGAGACCTATGCCATTCAGTTTCACCCCGAAGTGACACATACCACCCAAGGTAAGGAGTTGCTTAGGAATTTTGTCGTTCATATATCTGGTTGCTCACAAGATTGGACACCCGATATATTTGTGGAGAGTACAATAGCTGACTTGAAGGAAAAATTAGGCAACGACAAGGTGGTGATGGGCTTATCAGGTGGGGTTGATTCTTCAGTAGCTGCTACATTGATCCATCATGCCATAGGAAAGAATTTACATTGCATTTTTGTTGATAATGGTCTATTAAGAAAAAATGAATACCAAGAGGTACTAGATTCTTACCAGCATATGGGTCTTAACATTAAAGGAGTAGATGCTAAAGATAAATTCTATGACGCTCTTAAAGGTCTAACGGATCCTGAAGAAAAAAGAAAGGCCATTGGCCGTGTGTTCATTGAAGTTTTTGATGAAGAATCACATAAAATAGAGGATGCTAAGTGGTTAGGGCAAGGCACAATATATCCTGATGTAATAGAATCAGTTTCTGTTAAAGGACCTTCAGCGACTATCAAATCGCATCACAATGTGGGTGGCTTACCTGATTTTATGAAGCTCAAGGTGGTGGAGCCACTAAATACACTTTTTAAAGATGAAGTTCGTTTGGTTGGTAAAACACTGGAAATTGATAATAAAATTTTAGGCCGACATCCATTTCCAGGACCAGGGTTGGGGATAAGAATATTGGGAGATATTACGCCAAGTAAAGTAGCAATATTACAAGAGGTTGATTATCTGTTTATCAACGGACTTAAAAAAGCGGGTTTATATGATGAGGTATGGCAAGCGGGTGCAATTTTACTACCTATAAATTCTGTCGGGGTGATGGGCGATGAACGAACTTACGAACAAGTAGTAAGCTTGAGAGCAGTGACGAGTGTTGACGGAATGACGGCAGATTGGTGTCATTTACCCTATGAGTTTCTAGCCGATGTATCAAATGAAATAATAAATAGTGTTAAAGGAGTAAATAGAGTAGTTTACGACATTAGCTCAAAACCACCTGCTACTATAGAGTGGGAATAATCATCAGAATTGATCCATGAAGTACACTAATATATTAATTGTCTGGCTTTTAGTTTCATCAAGTCTTTACGCTCAAAATCAAAATTGGCAGGAACAGTATGTCAATGCGAAAGCATTTTATAAAGAGGGTAAATTTGCCCTTGCTATGGAATCTTTCAAACCTTTGATAGAAGAAGCTCCTGGTAATTATTTCTCTACTTACTCTTCATTTTATTATGCACTGGCCGCTTACAACAGTAGTTATTTGCCGTTGAGTAAAAACATGCTCCTTCAGATTAAGAATAAATACCCCACTTGGAGCAAAATGGATGAAGTTAACTATTGGTTGGCGATCATTCATTTTGATGAAGAGGCATATAATCAAGCATTAAATTCTCTTAAAGAGATCAAAGCCAAAAAGGAAAGTAATGACGTTGAGAATCTTAAATACAATTACTTAAGTAAGATTGAGTCTATAGATATTTTGACAAACATTTACGAAAATCACCCTGATGATAAGGTGGTGGGCGAGTTGTTGGCTAAAAAGATCACTGAGCAAGCTCTTGTAAATCAAGATCAGAAAATGTTGGACGATATTATTGAAAAATTCAAGTTTAATCCTGCGAAATTCAATGTTATTGAACTCAAGAAATCCGTTTACAAGGACAAGTATAAAGTGGCTGTCATATTGCCATTTATGGCAGCTGATTTACAGCCTAATGAAAGGAAAAAGGTAAACCAATTCGTATTGGACCTCTATCAAGGGATTGAATTGGCCGCAGATACACTGAAGGCAGAAGGGATTAATATTGAACTATTTGCGTACGATACCAAAAGAAGTGAAGAGGTAACACGTGAATTAATGGAAAAACCCGAGCTGAAGGGTATGGATTTAATTATTGGTCCAATATATTCACAGTGTGTCAAAGTAGTAAATGAATTTTCTTACAAAAACAGAATAAATGTAATTAACCCGATTTCTTCAAATGCAGAAGTAATTGGTCAAAACCCATTTTCATTTCTATTTTCTCCAAGTAATGAAACCATTGGCAGAAAGAGTGCCGAGTATGTACTTAAAAACATCAATAAAAAGCCTGGCATTATTATTTATGAAGATACACCTACAGATTCTGCAGTAGCATTTTCATACAAGAAGAGAATGGAAAAGGACAGTTTCAACATTATTATCACCAAGAAAATAGTTAAAGATGGCTCCAGAGCCATATTAGACATGTTACTGATTCCAGATACTAAATTACGAGATGCTTCCTCTGAGGAGGCCAAAGA
This sequence comes from Fulvivirga sp., assembly GCA_048268855.1. GTDB lineage: Bacteria > Bacteroidota > Bacteroidia > Cytophagales > Cyclobacteriaceae > Fulvivirga. The sequence goes on along the minus strand of JBLWUR010000006.1, from coordinate 10,020 downwards.
AGAGTATGGAATTAAATTGGATAGTATTGGTCATATTTTTGTAGCCTCAAACAACGATCTTATTTCATCGAAAGTGCTGAGTTCTGTGGAAACACGAGGAGACTCTATTACAGTAATTGGATCTGCCAATTGGCTGGACTTGCCCGTAATAAAATATGAAATGTATAGTAGGTTAGGTACCATTTTATATGCCCCGTTATACAATATAAAATCAAATGCCAACTACACTTCTTTTCGTGAGAGTTATATTCGTAAGCATCGAAATGTGCCTAATAAATACGTGGAAATAGGTTATGAGTTAATGAAGCTGATGGGCAGGAGTTTGGATAGTTATGGCAAATATTTTCAATTGGGTTGGGAAACCAAAGGCTATATGAAAGGCTATTTGACACCCGGATTTGATTTTGCCAACTCAAATGATAACCTGATGGTGCCTATGCTCAGTTTTGACAATGAGGATATTCACATAATTTACGAAAGAAAGAATGACAATTGATAATAGTAAACAACTTTTTGAACGTGCCAACAAATGTATTCCCGGAGGAGTAAATTCACCAGTAAGAGCATTTAAGGCAGTAGGAGGTGATCCTATTTTTATAAAATCAGCTAAAGGAGCTTATCTTTTCGATGAAGATAAAAACAAATATATAGAACTGATCAACTCCTGGGGGCCAATGATCCTTGGGCATGCACACCCTGAAATTGAGGAGGCCATTAAAGGCTCTTTATCAGCATCGTTTTCATTTGGTGCACCAACACGAAAGGAAGTAGAAATGGCCGAATTGATAGCTTCCATGATGCCTTCCATTGAAAAAGTGCGAATGGTTAATAGTGGCACCGAAGCCACGATGTCGGCCGTTCGATTGGCAAGAGGATTTACAGGTAGAGATAAAATCATAAAATTTGAAGGCTGTTATCACGGTCATGGCGATTCTTTTTTGATAGCTGCTGGGAGCGGTGTGGCAACCATGGGTTCACCAGACAGCCCGGGAGTAACCCAAGGAGTAGCTAATGATACTTTAACTGCACCTTTTAATGACCTTGAAAAAACGCAAAAACTAGTAGCTAATAATAAGAATCAGATTGCTGCCATAATACTAGAACCTGTAGTGGGTAATATGGGTTGTGTACTTCCCAATGAAGGCTTTTTGCCTGGGTTGAGAAAACTTTGTGATGACAATGGTATCATTCTGATTTTTGATGAAGTGATGACCGGTTTCAGGTTGGCTAAAGGTGGCGCTCAGGAAGTGTTCAACATCAAACCTGACCTGACTACGCTCGGGAAAATTATTGGAGGCGGTATGCCTGTTGGTGCCTATGGAGGAAGAGCAGATATAATGGATTATGTTTCACCATCGGGACCGGTCTACCAAGCGGGGACATTATCAGGAAACCCAATCGCCATGACAGCAGGACTTACCATGCTGCGTTATTTGAATGAACATCCAGAAGTTTATACTGAATTAGACAGGATAACAAATAAAATATGTACTGGATTTGCCAATAACCTAAAGGAACTAGGCTTGAATTATACGATTAATAGAATCGGATCAATGTGCAGTTTGTTTTTTACTGATGTTAAGGTTACCAATTTTGAAGAGGCTAAAACAAGTGATACAGGACTCTTCGGCAGGTACTTTAAGGGCATGTTAGAAAATGGAGTTTATTTGGCGCCTTCGCAATATGAGACACTGTTTATTTCAACGGCCATCACAGATACTATTGCTGATGAAATTATCCAAACCAATAAAAAGGTGCTCTCGGCTTTAAAATAAAAGCATTGACAGGAAAAGTTCAGAGACAAAGAAAAAAGAGATTAAGAAGAAATAGACTAGTCCTACCAGATTAAACTTGACTAAAGTTTTAAACCATTTTTGGTGATAAACATTCATAAAGGAAATAAATGCATAGCTGGATACTCCAATAAAACTCATCAAGTATAGTGAGATTTGTAACCACTCTGCACTTATTAAATAGTGAATTACAATCAAACTTATACCATATATGATATAGGCAAATGAATGTATATGGAGGCTATGAATGAGGTGCTTAATATATAACTCCTTATTATTTCTCACATACATTAATTTCAATATAAGGGCAAATATAGGGATCAAGAGGAGCATCATGAGCGGGAGATTCTTCAATATATATTGGATTATCTGCTCATTATCTGCTCTTACTACCCTTACCGATTGTTTAACCATCAAACGCTCAAAGGCAGTAGCATCTTCGGGTATTTTTATTGAATCATATAGCTGTTCATTCGTAATTTTTCTGTCATATTTATTTCTTGTAATCACATCCCAATCGATTCGAGTCAAAATAAATTTACGTTCATCTGACCGGTTCAGACTATCATTTTGAGTTGAGGGTATTTGCTCAACAACAAAGCTATTATCGATCAAAGAATCTCTTAGTGGAGAGTCAATAAGGCCAAGTTTTATTAATGATAAACTGTCCAATTTGCTTTCAAGTTTTTCTTTTTCCTTGGGAGTCACATTTTTAGATAGAGATTTTCCAAGATCATGTATGTCACTACTATCATTTAAATCGCTAACCACTTGGTCAATTGTATTTTCAGACAGAACGATGTTCAATTGTTGATACTCTTTGTTAGTAACCCCTTCAATTGCAGGGATGTCTTGTTTGATATTGACAATATTCTCTTTATCCGATGCTATGTCCTTTCCAACTATACTGACTATGAAAAAGTAGAAAATACTTACAATCAGATAAAGTCTAATTGGATTCGCATAGGAGGCTCTTGCTCCCTCAATATATTTATTGGTAAGAAAGCCCGGACTGCAAAAGAAAGGTTTGAAGGACTTTCCAAATTTAGAATCTAAAGCGATGTAGTTATTGAAAAAATCTGCAATAAGCGTTTTAAAAGAAACATTGTTGTTGTTGTTCTCTTGCCCACAATTTGGACAATAATTATAGACGCTATTTAGACTTCCTCCACAATTCAGACAGGCATTCGCTTTTCTTCTGATTTTCATAACCCTAGCTCTACTTTAATGCTCAATATATCAATATTTTATTTCCGATATTGCAGTTACCAAATGTTTTAGGAAGTATAAATAGAAGGTATTTCATCAAAATGACGACTATTTATGATTAAAAATAGTCATCTTTAGTACATTGAATATCGTTCTAAGACATTTTTTACTATTTTTATCTTTTAAATTTCGATTTATCGATAGATCGATATTATTTTTTAAATATTAAGCTGTGAGAAAAAGTTACATTTTTTTAGCCTTATTACTGTTTGCAGCAGGTGTTTCTGGTTATGCGCAGAGTAGATCAGATAAAAATCCCGTTACATATGAAGAGTTATATGATGAGCCTTATGCCATCAACAAACTATTTGTACAGTTCCAACCTCTATATGGTGAAATGTTTGTAACCAATGTAAACGCAGGTTTTGGCCTTGAGGTATCGTATTATATGGCCGATAAGTTTGATTTTAGAGTGCATGCACGAAAGACCTATGCAAAACAATTTGACTTGACTCGCGACATTGCAGAGAAAAATAGTAATGTTGATAATTTGCCCAATACTTACAATTATTATGAGCTAGGGGCCACATACCATGTAAAAGATTTTGATGAGAGTTCAAAAACGAAAATGTTTTTGTATAAGAAAAGTTACAAAGGTGATAAATGGGCTTCGAGGGTTCCTCTAAGTGTTGAGATCCCCTGTAAGGTTAGAAAAATTTATGGTGTGAGATTGGGAGGGTTGTATTTTGATACGGCTATTGATGTAAACAGAGCTTTAAAATCTCAAGATCAAACAAGTGCAGTGTTAGTGGATGAAGCTGGCAATCCAATACCCCCAACAGCTACTGACTCCAATGGAAACGAAAATGATTTATCAATTTTTGGCAACATGCAGGTAGCAGGTGGTTATGTAGGTGGGTCAATGACTTGGATTAAAAATGTAGCCGTTGATTTTGATAATAAATATGTGGAAGGAGTGGATGATTTAATACTCACAGCTTTTTTAGATATTTTGGTTGGTGCCCCAACAATAGATGATATTGTTTATAATGGTACTCCCTATTCGTCAGATGGCTTGGAAACCAGTATGATTGGTTTCAGGTTAGGACTGGATGGAAAATTTAACAGAACGTTGAGTTGGGGTTATGGAGCAGAAATTGGCACCAGACCTGGACTAAAAGGTAGAGGCTTTTATGCCTTAGTAAAAATTAGCTTCCCTATTTACAGTACTAACCTCGACTATTCAGTTGAGGCGTTTGGTAAGTAAAATAAAGTCAGTCTGAGCCTGTCGAGAGTCATGTTGAGCTTGTCGAAACATTGTCATCGCGGGGAAACGAAGCGATCCAATTAACTTATTGCAATCCTTAATTGAGATTGCTTCATCCTGCCTGTTGCAGGATTCGCAATGATGATTCTCTTTTGAGAAGGCCTTTTTTTAAATTTTGGTAATATGGACATCCTCATAAAGAACATTAAGGAATTAGTACAAGTAAGAGAAAATCCTGTAAAATGGATTGCAGGAAAGGATATGGCTGAATTACCCACCATTTCAAATGCTTTTCTGCATCTTGAAAATGGACTGATAGCCAATTATGGGAGCATGGCTGACCTGCCTGCTATAACGGCTCAAGAAACCATTGATGCCACTGACCGCTTGGTATTGCCTTCCTTTGTTGATTCCCATACCCACCTCGTATTTGCAGCTAGTAGGGAGGAGGAGTTTGTTTATAAAATTAAAGGGATGTCGTATGAGGAGATTGCCGCCAAGGGTGGTGGAATACTAAATTCTGCGGCTAAGTTGCAACTCATGTCGGAGGACGAACTTTTTGAAAAGGCGTTAGTACGTGCTGAGGAGATTATTGGTTTTGGAACTGGGGCCGTGGAGATCAAGAGCGGTTATGGTTTGACTACCAAAGATGAATTAAAGATGCTTCGAGTAGCTAAAAGAATAGGGAAGGAGACACCACTTACAGTAAAAACTACTTTTCTAGGTGCACATGCTGTACCTAAATCTTACGCCAAAAAATCGGATTATATCGATTTGATTATCAATGAAATGATTCCGGCTGTTGCCGAAGAAAAATTAGCCGAATATATTGATGCCTTCTGTGAAAAAGGATTTTTCACCCCTGATGAAACTGAACTTATTATGGAGGAAGGTAAAAAATTCGGTTTGAAGCCAAAAATACATGCGAACCAGCTGAGTATATCCGGTGGTGTGCAAGTAGGTGTGAAAACCAATGCCATCAGTGTGGATCATTTGGAAGCAATGGGGGAGGCGGAGATTAAAATTTTGCAGGGTAGTGATACTATGCCTACCTTGTTGCCGGGAGCTGCCTTTTATTTGGGGACTAGCTTTCCTCCAGCAAGAGATATGATGAATGCGGGTTTGCCGCTGGCATTGGCTACGGATTATAACCCTGGGAGTGCACCTTGCGGGAAAATGGCCTTTATGCTTTCATTAGCTTGTATAAGAATGAAGATGACCCCTGAAGAAGCGATAAATGCTGCAACATTAAATACAGCCTATGCCATGGAATTGGACCAAACCCATGGTAGTATTACCAGAGGCAAAGTGTCTAATATATTCATCACTAAGAAAATACCCTCTTATGCTTACATCCCCTATGCTTTCGGGGCTGATGTGATTGAGCAAGTAATATTGAATGGTAAAGAAGTAACCAGAATTTAAACTAACAAAATTATGATTGATTTTGATATGGCTGATCAGGCTGTAAAATATGCCTTTCCAGCCTTCATCATTATAATGATAATTGAGTTTTATATGGCGAGGCATCTCTTCGATTTAAAGGAGTCATTAGCCGGCTTAACTATTGCCATTGTAGCTTCATTTATTACAGCAGCTACTAAAGCAGCTACTTTGGGGATGTTTATCCTTGTATTTGAATATACAAAAGACCTTCGAATGGAGTTATTGGGCTATGAATCACTAGGGTGGGGTGCAGGTGCCTGGATAGCGGTTATTTTACTTGACGATATGTGCTTTTATTGGCATCACCGCTTCAGCCATACCATCCGAATTCTGTGGGCAGCTCATATTCCTCATCATTCAGCCAAAAAATTCAACTTCACAATCGGAATCCGGAATGGCTGGTTCATTCCGTTTTACAAACCTATTTGGTGGATCTGGATACCTTTAATTGGTTTTGAACCCGTGATGATGGTGTCTGCAACTGTTATAAATGCGGTATTTCAATTTACCTTGCATACCCAGTTAATGCCTTCTTGGGGATGGATAGGTAAAATAATAAATAACCCCTACCAACATAGAGCCCATCATTCCTGTAATGTGGAATACTTAGATACCAATCATGGAGGAATTTTCCTTATTTGGGATCACTTGTTTGGTACGTTCGTAAATGTTGATGATGATATTAAACTAAAATATGGAGTCATTCATGATCCTGACACTTATAATGTTGTCAAAATTCATACCCATGAATTTCAGGATATTTGGAAAGATGTAAAAAGTGTGAGTGCATGGAGTGACAAGTTGAAATACATTTTCTATCCTCCAGGCTGGAGTCATGATGGTTCTACAAAAACCACCAAGCAGCTGCGACAAGAATTGAAAGCGGCAAAACTAGCTACCTAGAGAATTTTAGAGAAAATCAGTTAAATTAGTTCCAAACAATAATATATATCAACACCTTAGTGCTGTTAGCGGGGTGTTATGCACCACTTCACCCATGAGCAGATTTTTAGCACTTTGGATTCTAACTCTGATAATCAGTTGTAGCAGTTCTAACTCGGACGAACAAACTGGTAAGTCAAGAAGTGAACTTTTGAAAGATATTCCCTATCGAGGTGAGATAATTACGGACGAAGTGACAAACCTCATAACTGCTAACATCCAAGCGGTTATTGACAAAACAGATTCTCTCAATGAGGTTTCTATTTTCTATTTAACTCAGCAAGGAGCACTTGAGAAACTGAACGGAGAATGGTCTAACGGATCATCTGCTATTAAACAAGCTGACGAACTCTGGCGAACAAAACAATTGACATTAACTCTGGTAGCATATCCAAGCTACTCCCAAGACGCAGTAACTGGAGAAACAGCCAAACTCTGGGCCATAGAAGTCAACCACAAGTCTGTTTCCAGAACTTGTAGAATGTTTTTCGATTCACCAACACCCAAAGAACTAACAACTCTCAACTGTGGAACATGGGATTAAATAAAGAAACAATCGGTAATGTGACTTTTGCGATTGCAGCTTTATGCTTAGCAACTGGATTCTATTACTTAGGTTACCATCATGGACTAGAATTCATGAGAAAAAGTGATTCCGGTCTCGGTGGACTTATGGAAATAGGCAAAGCAGCCGGACTAATTTTCGGAGGTTTCGCTCTGATTATAGTTGGACTAGTAATTAAAAATAGAGGTGCATAACAGACGCTCAAAGTGCATATGTCGGAGTGCTTCTAGCTTACATCAGTGCGACCGAACCGCAAAGCTGCGCCTTCTGAAAGTTCAGCTCTTTGAGCGTCTTTCTTGCTTCTGGATTTTCTCTTCTGACCGCAGATTTTCATAAGAAACAGTTGTGCGAGTGGCGCAGCTTTACTAGCTTAGTTTTTCATCAGCAAAGTTCGGGACATACGCACTTTAGCTGATCGTTGGCAGTAATTATGGGTAAACCTTCCTTAACAATATTATTCCTAATTTCAATTACTCTGAATTTCGCATTCGGACAACAATCAGACACCCTACAAAAAGATTTCTTTAAACAATATATTGATGAGTTAAAAATGGAACTTGATTCAATGGACAATTATAAAAGCATCCTCGTGAAGGGGCAGACTTTATCATGGAACACTTCTTCATATAAAGGTTTTTTGGTACCAATAGACACATCTAATTATAAACAAATTGAAATCAAACATGGTCCAACCCGTAGAAAAATTAAAGCTTTCATGGAATTGGTTGATAATGATGATTATCAGTACTTCAAAGATCAATTAGATAATCATCTGGCTGATACGTTAATCTCCCCCATTACACTTAAGGGTAATAAAAATGGCAAGTACGCAGTTACTGTTTCACTCACGTCACCAATAATGAATAAAGATAAAAGTATTCTTATTATTCGTGAATTTAAACAATATACAGGAAGTAGTTCGTCTTGGTCTGATAAGACAAAAGTATATGTATATTCAGGCACTGAATGGCAATTATGGGATATTATAAGAAAAAGTTATTCAGCTATAAATTAATCTAACAACTGCCAACATGGGCTAGCAGCGCATATGCTTAAGTGCTTTGCTGGCTAGTGGCTGCTCCTCGCCCATTCATTCTGTGTTTACATTCTTAGTTTTAGGTGGTAGGTCTTCCTTGGTTGACTTGGAGTGCACAGAGCCCTTCCCGATAGTTATCGGGAGGCGGGTAAGGGAGCGGAAAGGTCTTTGCCAAAGCCCATGCAACTTGGCTGGAAACACAGAAATCACTAGTTTTCATCTTTAATTTGCTTCTGTTGGCATACGGGCCATAAAGAGGCGTTGTACCTCATTGACTGACACATGGTAAAATTGAAACAAATTAGTCTACTCATTCTAATATTTTGCTTGTTATCATGTTCAGTAAATCGGCAAACTCTTCGTAAAGACTCAGTTGTTAAGAGGCATTTCACCTCTAACGAAATAGAAGATTTGGTAGTTGTTCTAAATACATTTGATATCATAATGGTCGGAACAAATAAACTGGATAAGGCCACACTTACTGAATATCAACACAGAGTGATGTTAACGATAAATCAGGCGGTTGAAGAAGGAAGTTGCTGTGAGTTTCTGATTTCACCCAAAATGGTAATTGAAATATTGGATTCTATTCCTGAGACAACCTTCGTAAAACTTTTCAAAATCTTGAGAGTATCGGGTAACGAAAAAATTAGACTTTACTTTTGGCCTAGAACCATAGAGATGGAATCCACATACAGACAATTTGCATCAGAGATTACCAATCCTAACATCAATAAATACCTTCAAAATATATCAGCCGCTGGAGATGTGAATTTAAACTTAACTCATCAGTTTTATCCACAAATTGATTTAACTGATGACAAACAGAGGCTATTAATGGCGATTGATTTCATATCTTTTACCATACAGAATCACGTGGATATTAATCGAGTATTTAAAGTGGCCAAGCAAAAATCAAATTTAAACGAGGTACAACATTAGCTATGAATGAATGGGGTTTATCAGTCAAGAAGCTTTCGTGGGGATTGGAAAGTCCGCCACGTTGAATATATTTGAATAAGGTGTGGCTAAGCAAGTGAGGAAAGGACAGAATGTTCTAAATCCCCACGACAGTATAGCCAGGCCGTTAGCATACATATGTATACAATAAGAATTCTCATACTTCTACTTGTTTTAAGTTCCTGCAATAAGCAGAACAATACTTCACAAAAGGAGACATCTCAAGAAAATCAAACCAATGTCCCTATAAGTTCTTTTAGGTTTGACCCGAACCAAGAGTTTCAAATTATTGGATTTGAGCATTTGAACAAACACGAACTTGCTGATTCAGAATATGCTGCATGCAAGGAATGGCAACTTTCAAAATCCGATATCGAACGAATTTTAAAGCTTTTGACACCTATCAACGGAAGCCAATGGCACTACGAATTTGGCCAATATCCTTGTTATTTTAATGGAACACTTGACCAAAACGGGAACAGCTTCGGGTTCAGTATCAACTCAGGTTCTTGGCTAACCATCTCTTCCGACACAACATTATATTATGGAGATGTTGAAGGAAAATTAACTGAACTCTTTTTAGACGATAAGTGGACAGACGAAGACTATGAATAAAGTGTGCTAACATTCTGTATAGCGCATACGCTTTAGTGCTTTACTGGTAAGCAACTGCTACTTCCCGTTCTTTCTGTGTTTTGTGTTATCTAATTATTTCTGCAGGTCTTCCATGTGCTTCTTGTGTCTCCTGGCCTACACGCAGGTTTCGGCTCAAAGTGAGTAAAATTGTATCTGCCAAGGTTAG
>JBLWUR010000005.1:0-297842 GCA_048268855.1 Fulvivirga sp. | reverse complement strand
GTCTGAACTTGAAGAAAAAGTGCTTCATACCAGTAACTTGGAAGATCAAATAAAAGAAGCAGAAGCCAATGTTACGCAATTAGCAGCCACCTGTGAAAGTAAAGCAGTAGAGCTTACGAAAAGAAGAAGTGCCTGTTTCAAGTCGTTAACCACAGAATTAGTTGGCTTACTTCAACAAGTAGGCATTAGTGATGCTCATGTAGAAATTGACAGAAAGGCCATCCCTATGGAAGCCTCAGGAGCTGATTTTGTCCATATACTCTTTAGTGCCAATAAGGGCATAGCCCCTCAGGAGCTTGCTAAAGTAGCATCAGGTGGTGAGTTTTCAAGGTTTATGTTCTGCATAAAATATATTCTTGCTGCTAAAGTGGCGCTGCCTACGATAATATTCGATGAGATCGACACAGGTGTCTCGGGTGAAATTGCCATAAAATTGGGGGTAATGATGAAAAAAATGGCCCAAAATCATCAGTTAATAACAATAAGTCATTTGCCGCAGATCGCTGCAATCGGTGATCAGCATTACTTTGTTTATAAAGATAATAGCTTGGCCAAAGCAGTAAGTAAAATCAAGGAGCTCAACGATGAGGACCGAATAACGGAAATAGCAAAAATGATTGGTGGCGACCAACCCTCCTCCATAGCATTCGAAAATGCAAAAGAATTAATGCAGTCTAGTTAACGAACGATAAATATTTATTCAGAGTCTCCCCGGATTCATTCCGAGGTCTCTTGGTCGGGATGCCTGTCTGTCGGCCAGACAGGACAGGAAAGACAATATTTTTCCTTGTTTTCTTACGGACACTAATTAATATTTCGTAAACTGGTAGTTCGTTATGGAACGAGTACCCCAAATTATCGAAGGCTTTACACACACCGAGTACCTCACCGTATTCAGTGCCATCATATTTGGTTATGTTGGAGCTGAATATTTTCAAGGTTGGGGATCATTAATAAGAAACCGTAAAAACGTAAAGGTGTATTGGCAACACACCCTCTGGACGATATTCGCGTTCACACTTTTTATCCAAAACTGGTGGGGAATGTGGCCCAGGGTTGCCTATATCAATGAAAATATCTTTTACTTCCTATACTCATTAGTGCCCATCTTTTTATTTTACATGATAAGTGTTATTCTGTTTCCAGATGTCAAAAAAGAAGATAGTATGGTTAAAATGGAAGACTATTTCTACGAAAACTCAAGATACCTTTTCGGATTGTTTTCACTTTACTTTGTTTTTACCATTGTGAGTTCATTCGTTTATCCTGATATCGGAAATGTGCTGTTCCAAAATATTTTAAGGACCATAGGGGTTTTATTGGCAGCCGGTGCAGCCTATTTTCATCAAAATAAAATTATCCATTTGATATTTCTAATCATTGGATATGCCGCTCTTGTGTTGTTTTTCTTCGCTCTACCTAGCTAATATGCGCAGGACAGTCGGTATCATATTAGGTCCACTTCTTTTTATCCTCATACAAGTACTTACACCTGCCAGTGAAGTACTTACTTCCGAAATTATAAGCGTCATAGCCTTGGCCGCATGGATGATCACCTGGTGGATCAGTGAAGCTGTACCCATACCGGTAACTGCCTTATTGCCCATTGTAGTTTTGCCCTTGTTGGGCATTTTTACCGTGACTGAAGCCACCGCCCCCTATGCCAGCCCGATCATCTTCCTTTTTATGGGTGGATTTATGATTGCATTAGGACTTGAAAAACATAACCTTCATTTGCGGCTTGCGCTTGGTTTACTCAAAATTACAGGCACTTCAGGGAATGGTATTATACTGGGTTTTATGCTAGCTACCGCCTTACTCAGTATGTGGATTAGCAATACGGCAACAGCTGTGATGATGCTTCCTTTAGCCACGTCTGTGGTTGCCCTACTTTCCAAGCAACCTGATTTTGTTGTTACAGAAAAGAAATTTGCCATTTCATTGATGCTGTGCATCGCCTATTCAGCAAACATCGGGGGTACAATGACTTTGATTGGGACACCTCCCAATGTGGTGATGGCCGGCTATCTCCGGCAGCTATTACATATCGATGTAGGTTTTGCTGAATGGATGCTCATCGGCATCCCAACCGGACTCATTTTGCTCACTTGCACCTATTTTCTCCTTACCAGAGTGCTATTTGTTAATCAGTTAAAAACCATTGATGGTTCGGCACAAATGATCACATCAGAGCTTAATAAACTGGGTAAAATCTCCAGCGCAGAGAAATTGGTACTGGCCATTTTTGCACTCACTACTTTTGGATGGATCTTCAAACAGCAGATTAATGGATTTTTCGGTGGCAACATCCTCACCGATCACATCACGGCCATGATAGGCGGAATTCTGATGTTCTCCACTCCCATCAGTCTCAAAAAACAGGAGTTCTTAATGAATTGGGAAGATACCAGTCGGCTACCTTGGGGAATACTTCTGTTATTTGGAGGCGGGATGTCTTTAGCCAATGGACTAGCAGAAGTAGGCATCATTGATTTAATTGGAGCATTCGTCAGTGCTCAGTCAGGGTTACAAATTATAGTGCTGACGGCTATCGTAACTGCCTTAGTGCTGATCCTGACCGAGTTCATGAGTAATGTGGCGCTGGTCACCATACTCATTCCTGTGATTATTGGTATATCTCAGGGATTGGACATTAATCCGATGATATTGGTAGTACCCGCTACTCTGGCATCCAGCTGTGCCTTTATGATGCCTATCTCCACTCCTCCCAATGCTATAGTATTCTCGAGTGGCCATATAAAAATGCGCGATATGCTTAAAGCAGGTTTTGCACTAAATATCATCTCTATCATTGTCTTGACCTTAGTGTGCAACTACCTCGTACCGATGTTATTGTAATGGATCTAATCCACCTCAGAAGTTTCTCGCATAACCCCCTCAGAGTCTCTCGTAGAGCCTGCCTGCCGGCTAGGCGGGGACTCTGAGGATCTTAATCTCAGTAATTCTATTCTCAGAGTCCCCTTTCAGGAGACTCTAAGTAGGTTGAGGAGACTCTGAGTAGGTTGAAGAGTACATTCACCGGGTGACTCCAAGTCACCCGGTGAATGCCTCGCAATAACCATAAAAAAGATTTTTATTACCTTTATTAAAAGCAATCCCATGAGCGAAACAAAAAAACCTGAGATTACTCCTGCCGAAAATGGCCCCTATCTGGTAAATAATCTTACCAATTTGGCCAACCAAAAAGGAGCTGTAGCCACCAAGGAAAACATGGCACTTTGCCGATGTGGTGGTTCGGCCAATAAACCATTCTGTGATGGTACACATAAATCGAATGGATTTTCATCTGCCAAATTGGAAGGGCGTATTGAAGACAAACTAGAGCATTACAAGGGCAAAAAAATAACTATCCATGACAACCGTGGAATTTGTGCCCATGCCGGACGATGTACCGATGGACTTGCAGCCGTTTTTCATCTCCGTGAAGAACCCTGGATTTATCCGGATGCCGCCACAGCAGAAGAGATTATTGCCACTATAAAGAAATGTCCTTCTGGTGCACTAAGCTATACCTTGGCCGATGAAAAAGGCCATACGGGAAATGGCGCACCTTCCATCTTTATTGCCCCCAACGGCCCTTATGTGGTATCTGGTGGCCCCGCACTGAATGGCGCTAAACGTGCAGAAGGTGCTTCAGAAGAACATTTTACAATGTGCCGCTGTGGTGGCTCCAAAAACAAACCTTTTTGTGATGGCAGCCATTGGTACAATGGCTTTAAAGATGATAAAAACTGAATTACAATTCATCCGGTGACTCTAAGTCACCCGATGAATTCTCACGAAGGCTGTATCGCAACCGACTTTGCACAGTCGCGGCTTTAATTTGTTATTCTTTAATTTGCGGCTATGTCAACCGGTGATATTTCGTTAATCATTCTTAGCGGCCTTGGGGTCATACATGGCTTATTCCTAGCTATATTTCTATGGACTTACTCCAAGGGTAATTCCTTGTCAAATAAATTGCTGAGTCTCCTACTGGTGGTGCTATCCTTTAGAATCGGTAAGTCTGTATTTCTTGAATTCACTTCAAATTTAGATGTGAAATTCATTTTTACAGGACTGGGCACAATGTTCGCATTGGGACCACTCTACTATTTATTTATAAAATCATGCAGTGACAAATCCTTCAAAATCAGGGGCAAGCATCTCTTCCATTTCATTCCAGTTATTCTGGGGGTTGCTTTCGGTCTTTGGATTAATGATAGTCATACAAGTACATTGCCCATGGCGTTTTTTGTGAGTGCGTTTGCCTCCTATTATTTGCATTTCCTGATTTACCTGATCATAGGGTATAACTATGCCCAACGAAAAAAAGCCGCTTTAAATAAAGAGGTTCTTAGTTTCATAAACCTCCTTTTCTTTGGGTTTTTAGCCATTTGGATTGTATATGTACTCAATATATTTGACGAGGACATCCCCTACATTATTGGCCCTATATTATACTCCTTAGTAGCTTACACCATCAGCTTTATAGTGATAAAAAAAGGCTACATCAATAAAATTGATCAAACAAAATATCAAACCACATCGATCTCTGACGAGCAGTCAAATGATATTTATTTGAGCGTATTACGTATCATGGAAGATGAGCATCAATACAAAGATCCAGGCCTCACATTAAAATCACTTAGCCAAAGACTTAAGGTAACTACGCAGGTGCTCTCAATGGTTGTCAATCAAAAAAGCGAGCAAAACTTCAATAGTTTTATCAATAGCTTCCGAATTAAAGAATCGTTACGGTTGTTCAACGAACAAAAATTCAACAATAAAACCATAGCGGCAATTGCTTTTGAAGTAGGCTTCAATAGTATCTCAAGCTTCAATACGGCTTTTAAGAAACAGACTGGAAAAACTCCTTTGACCTATAGGAACCAGGTTGCAAAATGATCCTTTACTCTACCGAAATGATCATTTCGGTAGATTTCTCCTTGACCAATAGCTTCATTTGTATCAAAACAAAATACAAACACTATGTCAAAGCGAAGAAAAATTATCAAATGGTCATTAATTATTTTCACAAGTTTAATCCTTGCCCTGTTTGGCTTTGGATATTGGTTTATGAGCCTCCTCTCCCCCAGAGATATTGTAACAGGGGTTGAGAATACACTCCCGGAGGATCTGGCATATATCACAAAAAACCAGCGGCCCTATGTAGGAAAAATACTGGCTGTGGTCACCAGTACCGATGTAATGGGGGAAAGCGAAATGTCAACAGGTTATGAACTGACGGAGCTGTCCCGTGCTTACTATGTATTTCTGGCCAATGGATTTGAAGTGGACGTAGCCAGTCCATTAGGTGGTAAGCCACCTGTTGTCATTGACGATGATGATATGGGCGTATTTGATTATGCTTTTCTAAACGATCCCATTGCCCAAAAGAAGGCGAACAATACAATTGCTATGCATGCCGTGAACGCTGATGAATATATGGCCATCTATTTTGTTGGCGGCAAGGGAGCCATGTATGACTTTCCTCAAAATAAATATATTCAATCTATCGTGAAGGATTTTTACGAATCAGGAAAAGTGATAGGTGCGGTATGCCACGGCCCTGCTTCGTTGGTAAATGTGACATTGAGTGATGGCAGTTCATTATTGAAAAACAAGACGGTGAGCAGTTTTACAAATAATGAAGAGATATTCCTAATAGCGGATGCTGCTACCATATTCCCATTTTTGCTAGAGGACAAATTGGTTGAAAAAGGGGCCGTGTTTAAAAAAGGCCATATGTATCTGGAAAATGTAAGCCGTGATGGAAACTTAGTGACAGGCCAAAATCCTTGGTCTACCTGGGCAATTGCAGAAACTGTTGTAGAGCAATTGGGCCATGAGCCGAAGAAACGGAATAAAACGGGCGAAGAAAATTCAGTGGCTATTCTAATAGCTTATGAAACTTATGGTTACGATCAAGCCAGTAACGTACTGACCGAATTGCGGGTAAGAAACCAACAACCTGTAAACAGAGAACTGATAGCAGTACACAGTATTGTAGCGGCTATGCAATGGGATGTTGGAAAGGCTTTTGGTTTGATTCGCTTATTATACCAAGCTAAGGTATTGGCTTTATGAATTATGAATTAACAGGCCGGAATAAATCCGGCAAGGCAAATAGTGACCTTCCAATTGATTTCAAATTTTAATATATTTGCGCCCTCATTCAAAAGAAAACAAAATGTCCGAAACACCTCCCTGCCCAAAATGCAACTCTCAATATGCCTATCCGATGGACCACCTATTGGTGTGCCCCGAATGTGCCCATGAATGGAACCCTGAAGATGTAGCTGAAGAAGAAGTAGAAACTGGCCTGGTGGTAAAAGATGCCAATGGCAGCGTGTTGCAGGATGGTGATACGGTGGTGGTAGTGAAAGATTTACCTGTAAAAGGGGCACCCAAGCCTATAAAAGCAGGCACTAAAGTAAAGAACATCCGACTAGTTGAAGGAGATCACAATATCGATTGTAAAATTGATGGCTTTGGTTCGATGGCCTTGAAATCGGAATTTGTGAAGAAAGGGTAGGATTATTAGTTACAACTCAATATTCAATTGGCTTATAACATAATTAATTGATTATGTTTTTCAAGATAACTTTTGTTTCCTTCAGTAAGGTTTTTGATTTGCTCATTTCCAGTTATTCCAAGTGATTTTAATGAATTTTTGGAAACGTCACGTGAGTAAATAATACTGCCGTTTAAATCAAAACTCAATAAATGCTTATCAAATAATGCATCGAAATCAGGGGATAGAAGTATACCATTCTCTACATCCAATCTTTGCTCATCATTAGAATCCTTCCATGGAATAATATGGGAGGCAATTAAAACTTTGGGGTCGTTATATTCAGTGACCGCACATTTATATCTCCAACGATGCAATATACTTTTTCGATAAGCCCCCTGTCCTACTCTAGAAGTTACTAATCCTTCTCGTTCAGTAATAGTAGGGATATTTCTACTATAGATATCTGTATCTTCAAATACACGATTTCTAAATTTCAGTTCTTGTGGAATAACGTACTTGCTTTTTATCAAACGATTGAAGAAAAATTTAATGCCTATTCGAGTAGAGCCATCGGAATCAATGGTATGGAAAAAGTCACAATCAAGGAATTTTAACTCGCTAATATACTTTACCATTCCTCTAGCAACATATTCAAATAGAAATACTTTTTTGCCATTGTTTATAGAATCCCTTAAAGCAAGATTACCCTTTGTGAAATCCATATCTCCTCGTTGGCCTTCTCCAGAATATGAATATACATCCTCGTTAAGCCATTCATCCTTGTAGCCATATTGAGCGCCACTTGAACCAGAGAAAATAAAAATATAAGGAAATTTAGCTGATGGGCATATTCCACTTTGCCTATTACCGCCAAACTTATCGTGAATCTGGCCTCGTTTGTAAATAGTATCTTCTATAAACATTGAAAAACAAATTACAAAGATTCGTGCAATATAAAAGGGCCAAGGCTTTAATTAACAGATCCAATGAATTAGACTATACTTATTCAACATTTCCTCGATCAAATAGAATACAAAAAAAAAGGCCATCTTCCGATGGCCTTTCCCTTTATATAAGAAGTTTAATTCTTAGTATCTATAAGCTTCTGGCTTGTAAGGGCCTTCAACTGTTACTCCGATATAAGCTGCTTGCTCTGGAGTCAATACATCCAGTTCCACACCAATCTTAGCTAAGTGTAGTCGAGCTACTTTCTCATCTAAATGCTTAGGCAAAGTGTATACTTTATTTTCGTATGCCTCTCTGTTTGTCCAAAGCTCAAGTTGAGCCAATGTTTGGTTTGTGAATGAGTTAGACATCACAAATGATGGGTGACCAGTTGCACATCCCAAGTTTACTAATCTACCTTCAGCAAGTAAAATAATGTCACGGCCATTTGGCAACGTGTACTTATCTACCTGAGGTTTGATTTCGTCTTTTTTAGCATTTTTGTTCAACCAAGCTACATCTATTTCATTGTCAAAATGACCAATGTTACATACGATAGTTTTGTCTTTCATCAATTCGAAATGCTCACCCATGATGATACTCTTGTTTCCTGTAGTAGTCACAATGATGTCACCTTCTTTAACTGCATCTATCATTTTCTTCACTTCGAATCCATCCATTGCAGCCTGTAGTGCACATATTGGATCGATCTCCGTAACGATTACTCTTGCTCCTGCACCTCTCAATGAAGCAGCAGATCCTTTACCTACATCACCATAACCACCAACTACAGCCACTTTTCCGGCCATCATTACGTCAGTAGCTCTTCTGATTGCATCAACTAATGATTCTTTACAGCCGTATTTGTTATCAAACTTAGACTTAGTAACAGAATCGTTTACGTTAATGGCAGGCATTACTAAAGTGCCATTCTTTTCTCTCTCTACTAATCTGTGTACACCAGTAGTTGTTTCTTCAGAAAGACCTTTGATTCCAGGCACATATTGTGGGTATTTATCAAATACCATGTTGGTCAAATCACCACCATCATCCAAGATCATGTTCAATGGCTGTCCGTCTGGGAATATAAGCGTCTGCTCGATACACCAGTCAAATTCTTCATCACTTAAGCCTTTCCATGCATAAACAGGTACTCCTGCTGCTGCTATTGCCGCTGCCGCATGGTCTTGTGTTGAAAATATATTACAAGAAGACCAAGTTACATCAGCACCAAGCTCAACAAGGGTTTCAATCAAAACAGCTGTTTGGATAGTCATGTGTAGACATCCAGCTATTCTTGCACCTGTCAATGGCTTGCTTGCACCAAATTCTTTTCTTAAAGACATCAAACCAGGCATTTCTGCTTCTGCCAATTCAATTTCTTTTCTTCCCCACGCGGCCAAAGAGATGTCTTTGACTTTGTACTGTAATTTTTCGTCAATCATATTTTTTTATTGTTGTGTGTAGATTCTCACCGTAAAAGTACTAATATCCGTTCACAAATCTTTAATCACTTATAATTTCAGTTTATATTCCTGAATAATTACGAATAATAGATTATTTTCCTAAATTTAATATTTAGAAAACACCTAAACAGGAAATATTCCCATGCCGGATTTAGACCAAGTCGATCATCAAATACTAAAGCTTTTACAGCAAGATGCCAAATTGAACGTAAATGACATTGCGCAGCAATTACATCTTACTAAAACTCCTATTTATGAGCGTATTAAGCGACTGGAAAGAAGCGGTGTCATCTCTAAGTATGTGGCTCTGGTAGATCGTAAAAAATTTACGCCTTCCATTATTGTTTTTCTTACCGGTTCGCTTAACGTCAGCAAGTTTGAGCAGACGCAAGATTTTTACGAGGCGGTCATGGACATAGATGAAGTATTGGAGTGCTACCTGTTGGGTGGAGACAAGGATTTCTTCTTAAAAGTTATCGCCAAAGACTTAGACTCCTATCATGATTTTTATTCAGATAAAATAGCCTCTATTCCCTTTGTGGGCGAAATAAGGAGTTCGTTTGTACTTAAAGAAATTAAGCATACGACCACCATTCCGAATATGGGGGAGATTAGTTCTAAGTTCTAAGTTCTAAGTTTTAAGTTCTAAGTTCTAAGTTCTAAGTTGGGTAACCCGAAATTTAGAACTTTGAACTCTTTTGAACTTAGAACTAACTAAGCCATTGCTGGCTCGGGTTGTCCGAAGTACTTCAGCGTTTTATAGTGAGATTTTAACGCTCCAAAGAAGGTTTCATTCTCGATATACGGTACCCCATACTCATCAGCTGTTGCTTTAACAATCTTAGAGATTTCTGTATAGTGCACATGGCAAATATTCGGAAACAAGTGGTGCTCTATCTGGAAGTTTAGACCTCCACACAAAAAGTTGGCAATTCTACTTTCTCGTGAAAAGTTAGCGGTAGTTCTCATTTGATGGATGGCCCACGATTCACCCATATTCCCAACATCGTCTGGTTGAGGAAAATCCATTCCTTCAACAACATGGGCAAGTTGGAATACTAAGCCCATTACAAAGCCTTCTGCTAAGTGCATGGCCAAGAACCCAATAAGGAATTGAACCCAAGTTATATCCATTACAACCAACGGAATCACTATGAACAAAGTATAATATACTGCCTTATAGAAAAACAGGTTGAAATATTCAATTTTTGGATGCTTTGAGTTATCAGTATGTCCAATTTTCTTTTGAAAGAATTTCACATAATCCTTCCTAAATACCCATGACAACGAAGCCAGACCATAAAGAAAGAAAGCATAAAATTGCTGGAATTTCATAATTGGTTTTCTAGGCTCTTCTGGGCAAACCCTTACCAATCCTGGAGCAACCTCAAGGTCCTCATCATGCCCAGGGATATTGGTAAATGTATGGTGTACTTTGTTATGTGCGATACTCCACACATAAGGATTGGCACCAATAATATTAAACCAAAAACTCATGAATTTATTGACAGAACTATTGGAGGAATAAGATCCATGTATGGCATCATGCGCCACATTGAACCCTATGAACGATTGCACCATCCCCAATAGGATAGCAAAAACTAAAAGCACACCAAGTGAAAAATTGCCTAGTATAATTAATAGGTAAAGACCAATAAGGGAACCAAGGAAAAATACCGACTTAAAAACCATTTCTCCATTGGCATTTTTGCTAATGTTATTTGATTTGAAATATTCTTCAACTTTCTGTTTTACCTCTGGATAAAACTCCGCTTGATTCTTTCCGTTAAACCTTACTTTCATAAAAATATTTTTGTCAAAAATTGTTATTCATTCTTCTAAAAAGAATTGCAAATATACTCTTTACACAAATCATAAACGAGTAAACAATCCTTTATTAGGCAATAACTACGCAAGAAGAGCTTAAAACAGATTTTTTAATGAAGGTGGCAGGGGTATATTTACTTTTAATAAATCATCAGGCAAGGGTTCCGAATAGGTCATTGTCATAGGGATAACACCCGCCCATATATTTAGTTCATAATCAAGTTTCTCATCCTTAGGACCGCCAGTTCTAATTTTGGCTGAAGCCTGATCAATTTCAATCTCTAAAACTGAGGTCGCTTTGAGTTCTTTGGAATTTGGTTTTCGTGACTCTGCCCAGCGCCCAGCAATCACATTTTCAGAAATTACAAAAAGTGCATTGTCCTTTTTTTCTGGCGCTACTAATTTGGCCGTCCCAAAAATGACAGCTGACCGGTAATTCATGGAATGATGAAAAGCTGATCGAGCTAAAACCAGCCCGTCTACATGAGTTACAGTAAGGCTCACCGGAAACCCCTCCTCTAAATTCTTTATCATCCTACTGGTAGAAGCGCCATGAATGTAAATTTTGTTGCCTTCGCGTCCATAAAGTGTTGGGATAACAAAAGGCTGCTCATTGACGACAAAACCTATATGACACAAAAATCCAGCATCCAATATGGCATATACTGTTTCATGATCGTAATGGCCACGATCCGGTACTCGTTTTACTTTGTTTCTTTTGTCTATTTGATATTCACTCATTTTCTTAATATTAAATTCATAGCAATTTTAAAGCTATTCCGGATTATCTTTGGGAACCATTTTACAATATATCAATGGTCCGGTTATGTACCCATGGAAATCTATTCTTTCGCTTGACTCACAAATAAAACGACCCAAATACCTACAGATTACTGATAATGTGATCAAAGAGGTAAGTGCAGGTCGTTTGCAGCCCGGACAAAAACTACCAGGGACAAGAATGATGGCGGAACTCCTAGAGCTGAACAGAAAGACCGTCATTTTGGCCTTTGATGAGCTATTAGCACAAGGGTGGCTTGAAGTTATACCTTCTTCCGGCACATTTATATCCAAGCATTTGCCAGTCAGCAAACACCATAAAATTGAAAATTTTGCTTCTGAAATGATAACTGACATACCTCACTTACATCATAACTTTAATTTTATCCCCTCCTATCATCCCAAACCCACCACTGCCATTATTATGGATGGAGGGTCACCTGATCCAAGACTTGCACCTATAGATTGGCTTTATAAAGAGTGTAGATCACTCGTCAAGTCTAGTCGAATGGCTCAAAAATTAATGGCATATGACGGTGTGCAGGGTGATGCTTCCCTTACCAAAACACTTGCCAAATACCTTTCAGAAACCAGAGGGTTGAGCATTTCAGAAAAAAACATCATGATTACAAATGGGAGTCAAATGGGGATTTTCCTTGCCTCAAATAGTTTAATTAAATCCAATGATATAGTGGTAGTAGGCTCTACAAGTTATGATGCTGCCGAATGGACTTTCCAATATTGTGGTAGTGAAATTCATCGGATTACGGTAGATGAAGAAGGTATTAATACAGATGATTTGGCTGCTTTATGCAAAGTTCAAAACGTGAAAATCGTTTACATTACTCCACATCATCATTTTCCAACTACGGTTACTTTGTCAAACAAAAGGCGAATGCATCTTCTTCAACTCAGCATAAAATATGGGTTCACAATTCTTGAAGATGATTATGATTTTGACTTCCATTACAAGAGTAATTCTATTCTGCCTTTGGCAAGTCTTAATTCTGGCGGGCAGGTAATTTATATTGGATCATTCAGCAAAGTTTTTGCGCCTAATATTCGCATAGGTTATCTGGTAGCCCATCAACATACAATTGAGGTCCTTTGTCGATTAAGACGTATAATCGACCGTCAGGGAGATCATTTGATGCAACGTGTATTAGCTGAAGCCATTAAATCAGGAGAGCTCGCAAGGCACTTAAAAAAGACACTCAATATTTATCGTCAAAGAAGGGATAACCTAGTTCGATTACTAAACAATCACTTGCGTGAATTTGTTGAGTTCGAAATACCCGAAGGAGGTATGGCTATTTGGGTGAAATTCAAAGGTGTTTCTTTGGTAAGCCTAAAACCCGCCATTAACAAAATGGGTTTATATATGGATATCGATAAGGATTTGGCCAAAGATCATAATTCATTGAGAATGGGCTTTGCGTCATTGGACGAAGAGGAGCAGGAAAAGGCTATAGAGATACTGGTAAAAGCTATTGAACAACTCTCATCTTGAGCTTCTTCCTCAATTCTTCCACCTGAATTTTAAAATTAGCATCAACATCCATCATGTTATTTACAGATTGGACTGCATGAATTACGGTACTGTGATCACGTCCACCAAAGTGGTAGCCAATCGCTTTTAAAGAGTGTTGTGTGTATTCCTTTGCAAAATACATCGCCACCTGACGGGCAATAACAATTTCCTTCTTTCTGATTTTGTCTTTAAGCAAAGCAATGTCCACTTTATAATATTCTGAAACCGTTTTTTGGATATAATCAATACCTACTTCAGTTTCAATATCATGGACGATATTTTTTAGGGTTTGCTTAGCTAACTCAAGGTCAAGCTCCACTCTACTTAGGGAGGCATGGGCTATTAATGAGATCAGCACACCTTCCAATTCACGAACATTAGTATCTACACTATACGCCAAGTATTCAACTACATCATCAGGGATGTAGATTCCATCAGCCTGCATTTTTCGTTGAATTATCGCTACTCTGGTTTCATAATCAGGTTGTTGTAGATCAGCCGTCAGTCCCCATTTAAAACGTGAAAGCAATCGCTCTTCCAAACCTTTTAGGTCTTTAGGAGGACGATCACTAGTCATTATTATTTGCTTACCTGCCTGATGTAGGTGATTGAATATATGGAAGAAAATTTCCTGTGTTCGTTCCTTGCCTGCAAGAAATTGTACGTCATCGATGATCAGTACATCCACTTGCATATAGAAATTTTGAAATTCCTGAATTTTATTATTTTTCAGCGCATCAATAAACTGATTGGTAAATTTCTCGGAAGAAACATACAAAACGAATCTATCCGCCAAGCTATTTTTGATTTCGTTGCCAATGGCTTGCACCAAGTGAGTTTTGCCCAGACCAACCCCACCATAGAGCATCAATGGATTAAAAGAGGTAATCCCTGGCTTTTGTGCTACAGCAAATCCTGCAGATCTAGCCAATCGGTTGCAATCTCCCTCAATGTAGGTATCAAAACTATAGTTTGGGTTGAGTTGAGATTCCTGAAACAGACTATCAACAGACTTTAGTCTAAAAGGCGATCCGTAGTCATCCCTCTTTTGTTGGTTGTAGATATTTCCCTTATTTCCTCCATTATTAGGAAGATTTACAGATAATGGAACAGATCCACTATTGCCCTTATCTACGATTACGGAATATTCTAATCTTGCTTTAGGTCCTACTACTGAAGTAATGGCCTTTTTTAAGATTTGAACGTAGTTTTCTTCCAACCATTCATAAAAAAACTGACTTGGTACCTGAATAGTAAGTATGTCGTTTTCACATTTCATTGGAATAATAGGCAGGAACCAAGTGTTAAAACTCTGCTCAGGAACGTTTTCCTTAATTACCCGCAGGCAATCATTCCACACAGTCGCGCTATCAATTTCCATGTACACTGTAATGACTTTTCAGTTTTAGTTGTAGGACTTACTTTAAAAAAGGGGAATCAAAATTGTGAAAAAAAACACGAAGAAAAAAGTTAGTGACCTTCCTATTTTCTTTTATTTTTTTCTTTGATAAAATAGCTATACGAATTCTTCAAAATATCTAACCCGCCAAAATAAGTGATTCTTAATCAAGGTCATAGTTTGAGGTAAATTGAGGTCAAATGATTTAACTTTACCTCCATCATAATGTTTTTTATCATGGGTAAAAAAGAAAGACCAATGTTTAATGATTTTAAAAAACTTTCAAAAAAAGAATGGGCAAAAAATGCCACTTCAGATTTGAAAGGTGCAGACGTTTACGAAAAATATGGATGGCATTTGGATGGAATCACGCTAGATCCATATTATGATGGTAGCGATTTAGAAAAGATCAAAAATACAATTGCGTTTGAAAATCGCCTATATAAAAATAATGACCCATCAGGAGACCCTCGTGTATGGACTAACCTTCAAAAAATTAGCGTTACAAACTTAAAAACAGCCAACCAGCAGGCTTTAGAAGCCTTAAACAGTGGTGCCGATGGTGTTGAGTTTGATTGTAGTGAAGTAAGCAAAATAGATTTCGACATACTTTTATCAAATATCAAATTAAATTATTGTCATGTTTCTTTAACATATGCTACGCATGACGATAGCTGCACTTTCCTTAAACGAATCTCTAAAGAAAGACAGTTAATGGAGGTGTTAGTATCCTCTAAAGAAGAAGATGACTTGGCCGGTCTACTTCAGCTTATTAAATTGTGTCAAACCCGAAAAGAAATCAAATGTATTGAGATCACCACTAATGGAGATACCATCACAGAGCAAATTTCTAACTTGCTACTTTCTTCCAATCGTAAAATCAGAAACCTTCTTTTAGGCGGACTTAGTATAAAGGAAGCAGTCAACTCGATATATATCGCAACTACAATAGGCTCAGATTTCTTTGTTGAAATTGCCAAGATAAGAGCTATTAGAAACCTTTTCTTTCAGATGGCTAGGAGCTATGGGCATGATAGATTCTTGCCAGAGGATTTGCACATTAAATGTATCTCCACAGCTTGGTTGAATGAATCTTACCAACCCAATGCTAATATGCTAAAAAGTAGTACCGCGGCAATGGCGGCAATTTTAGGAGGCTGTGATTCGCTTGTGGTTGAACCCGAAAATAATGATGGAACACTCACAACTAGAATAGCAAGAAATGTTTCTCTTGTATTGAAAGAAGAATCTTTCCTATCAAAAACTGCTGATCCAGTAGCGGGCTCCTATTATATCGAATCACTAACAGATCAATTGGCTCAATCGAGTTGGAAATTATTTCAAAATAAACTAGAGACTGCTGTCATTGATGATTAAGAATATGAAACCAAATTTTAGTCAAATAGCCTATAATCAATATTCTCCCAAAATAAAATCTGGTGGGGAGCAAGAAAATTGGCCAACTGC
Organism: Fulvivirga sp.; assembly: GCA_048268855.1. Classification (GTDB taxonomy): domain Bacteria; phylum Bacteroidota; class Bacteroidia; order Cytophagales; family Cyclobacteriaceae; genus Fulvivirga. The sequence continues at coordinate 281,907 of JBLWUR010000005.1, read as the reverse complement.
CGAAAAGGTGGACATCAAACCAAAATACGATCCTAGCGACATTAAAGCCATCGAACACATTGGATTTTCAGCCGGAGCCCCTCCATATTTACGTGGCCCCTACTCCACTATGTATGCGGGTCGTGCATGGACCATTAGGCAATATGCCGGCTTTTCTACAGCTGAAGAGTCTAATGCTTTTTATAGAAAAAATCTAGCCGCAGGGCAAAAAGGGCTTTCCGTGGCTTTTGATCTTGCCACCCATAGAGGTTATGACTCCGACCATCCTCGTGTTACGGGCGATGTGGGAAAAGCTGGTGTAGCCATCGATACGGTGGAGGATATGAAAGTACTTTTTGATCAGATTCCGCTAGATAAAATGTCCGTCTCCATGACTATGAACGGTGCGGTGCTTCCAATAATGGCCTTCTATATAGTGGCTGCCGAAGAACAGGGGGTAAAGCTTGACCAATTGAGCGGTACTATTCAAAATGACATTTTAAAAGAGTTTATGGTGCGGAACACCTACATCTACCCTCCGCTCCACTCTATGAAATTAATTGCTGATATTTTTGAATTCACGTCCAATAAAATGCCCAAATTCAATTCTATCAGTATCAGTGGGTACCATATTCAGGAAGCTGGAGGTACAGCGGACATTGAATTGGCTTATACATTAGCCGATGGTCTAGAATATCTGCGAACAGGCATCAATACTGGAATGAAAATCGATGACTTTGCCCCCAGACTATCCTTCTTTTGGGGCATTGGCATGAATCACTTTATGGAGATTGCCAAATTGCGAGCCGGGCGATTGCTCTGGGCTAAAATTGTCAGTCAATTCAAACCAAAAAATCCTAAATCATTGGCATTAAGGGCACATTGCCAAACATCCGGCTGGAGTTTGACGGAGCAGGATCCTTATAACAATGTGACCAGAACATGTATAGAAGCATTGGCAGCGGCATTAGGCCATACTCAATCACTACATACCAATGCACTAGATGAAGCCATAGCCCTACCAACAGACTATTCTGCAAGGATTGCGCGTAACACACAAATCTACTTGCAAAAGGAAATCAACATTACTAAAGTGGTAGACCCGTGGGCGGGATCTTACTATGTTGAATACCTGACTGACCAATTGGTGAAGAGAGCCTGGAGTCTTATTGAGGAAGTTGAAGCATTAGGTGGAATGACCAAAGCCATTGAAAGTGGCTTGCCGAAAATGAGAATTGAAGAAGCCGCTGCTAGAAAACAGGCCAGAATTGATTCAGGAAAAGATGTAATTGTTGGTGTAAATAGATACACTACAGATGAAAAACCAGATTTTGATACTTTAGAGGTTGACAACACAAAAGTGCGCGATGGGCAAATAGCTAGGCTAAGTGAAATTAAGGCAAAGAGAAATAATGAAGCTGTTGTCAAGGCACTAGATGCACTTACTTCAGCAGCAAAATCAGGCAAAGGCAACTTATTAGAGCTCGCCACCACGGCTGCAAGGCACAGAGCCAGTTTAGGTGAAATTTCAGATGCTTTGGAAAAAGTGTTTGGTAGGCATAAAGCCACAATTCGATCAATATCAGGTGTATATTCGGGAGAAGTGAAAATGGATAACAATTTTAAAGAAGCTAAACTACTATCAGACAAATTTGCTGAGGTAGAAGGCCGAAGGCCAAGAATAATGGTAGCCAAAATGGGTCAGGATGGCCATGACAGAGGAGCCAAAGTGATTGCGACTAGCTTCGCTGACTTAGGCTTTGATGTAGATATTGGCCCTTTGTTCCAAACGCCTCAAGAAGTAGCCCAACAGGCTGCCGAGAATGATGTGCATGTTATTGGTGCTTCCAGTCTGGCAGCTGGACACAAATCACTAATTCCGGAATTAATTGATGCCTTAAAAAAACTGGGACGTGAAGATATTATGGTAATTGCCGGTGGAGTAATTCCTCCAAAGGATTATGACTTTCTATATAATGCAGGCGTAAGTGGCGTTTTTGGCCCGGGAACAGTTATAGCAGATGCCGCCAAGGACATTTTGAACAAATTGCTCCAAGATTAACATAATAGACTGGTTTTCAGTAATTTTATACACTACTCAAAAAAACATTTAAGCAATATGGATTCTTTTAAGTGGAGAACAACACTCATTATCCTTTTTACGGCCCTAATAATAAATACAACAGGCTTTGCACAGAAGTGGGATAAATATCTTACCAAATCTGAAGCTCAATACGAACAGGGTGATTATGAAAAGGCTAAGAAAACTTTAGAAAAGTTTAAAAAGAAGGTAACTAAAAAGTTAGGAGCCAATAATGCCTATATGCCCAACTATTTTCTTCGCTCGGCTAAATATAACCTTGCCTTAGGCTATCTCTCTACTTTTGAAGGCTTAATTGAAGAATCTCTAAAGTCAAGTACCGCCATCAACGGTGAAAATAGTGTTGCTGATTGCTTAAATAAAGTAGGAGTAGCAGAGGTAATAGCTCATTATGGTGATTTTTTACAAGCAAGGAAATATTTAGAAGAGGCCTTGGCGGTGTTGAAAACAACCGATGCATATGATGATAACCTACATGCCAAAACAGACTTGGTTATGGCACAGATACTTACCGGACAAGGGTACTACAGAGAATCTTTAGTGTTTATTGATAGTAATTTGGAATATTTAAGAACCAGAGCAGTAACTAAAGAAAGTTATGTTGATGAATCAGGTAAGTTAAAGACGAGACGATTATCAGAGGAAGAGGTAAAAGACCGACTTGGCGACTATGCCACTTTACTTACCCTTAAATCAAATACATTAAGAATGAAAGGGAATTTCAAAAGCGCTGACAGTGCTTTTGTGCGTTCTGAAGCTTGGATAACTGATAACCTAGGCAAACAAAGTATCTATTATGTCAATAATCAACTTCTCCAAGGAAAGTTGCTGGTAGAAAACGGATTGGATGTTGAAAACATGCCGCGTGAGACACGATTTGATAAAACCTTAAGTTACTTAAAAAGAGAACACGAAGAATCACATTACCTTGCCTTTGAGTTATATGAAACTTTACTAAAACAGTACCTCTACACTGGTGAACGAAGTAAGTATAAAAATGTAAAAATCGAATATGAAAAAGCTATAAAAAAGAACTTCAAAAGGACTAGTCTCCATTATATTAATCTGGAAACCATAGAGTTTGATGCCAAACTTACTAAAGACAGAACTCGAAATATTGGAACACAGGCCAGCGCTATTTTGGCTACTACTCGGGCACTTCCCAAAAACCATGAAAAACGAATTTCACTATTAGAGTTTTTATTTAACCTTGATATCCAACAACAACAATTTACGGCAGCTGAAAAGAACCTTCAAGAAATATTGGAGATCAAAAAGAACTTATATGGCGAAGAATCGCCCGTTTATCACTTAGCCAAAATACAACTCGCCAATTATTACCTTGATTATACCGACAAAATAAAAGAGGCCGATGACATATATAAGAAAAGCTTTTTTGAAATAGTTGATAAAGAAATAGACCCATGGCATAAAGATTATGTTAATATCTTAAACCATTTATCGGCATTTTATGAAAGTACCGATCAGTATAAATTGGCAGCTAATATGCTCGACAAAGCACTAAATGCTGCTCGTGCTAAATATGACAACCAGGATCCTGATTATGGGGTAGAATTGAATGAAATAGCCAAACTACAGATCAAATTAGGAAATTACGAAAAAGCGCAAACTAACATAAATGATGCAGTTCTAATACTTGAAAAGGAAAGAAAAAATGAATTCCGTGTAGTTGATTATGTAGGTGCTTTGGAAACACAAGCAAAATTATATGCCATTCTAGGTCTTTTTGATGATGCTGAATCGAATATTAATAACTCTGGAAAGCTATTGAAAAGGGCAGAGACTACTGTCGTATATAATGAATTAGCAGCAGCTGAAGATTTATCCAGTCTTTATATCACACTTGGAAAATATACTGACACTAAAGAAATATTGGAAACTCTGCTGAAAGAATATCAAAAAAGATACGGTACCACTTCCAGAAGACTTTTAATACCACTAGTGAATAATGGAAGGTTGCAACTTATAAACGGTGATTATACTGAGGCAGAAAAAACAGCATTAAGGGCAAAAAATATTGCCACAACCATATTTGGAGATAAATCTTCCAAGGTAGCACCTTCTCTTTTGTTGCTATCAGAGATCTATACAAGCTTTGGCGATTATGATAAAGCTGAAACGAACATAAAGAATGCCATTGCTATTCAACAAGTTCAATTCGGTAGTAGTCATGTAGATGTAGGAAAAGCCCTTACTCAATTAGGTATTATTAAATTCCATAAAGGTGATAATATAATGGAAGTGGAAGCCATTATGGATGAGGCTAAGGAGATAATTGTGGCCAAACTGGGTAATAGAAATCCAACATATGCCAATTTATTAATAGACTTTGCGAAAATATATATTTCTGCACAAAAGTATGATGAGGCTTATAATGCACTGACATTGGCAGAAAATATTTGGATCGCCAAAGTGGGTAAAAGAAATAATATCAACCTCGCAGCCATTTATACACTTACAGGTGACATACATTATCTCCAAAGACATTATGATCAGGCCGAGGTTAGCTATGAAAAATCGAAGAAACTGTACGAAAAATTCTTCAACCGTAATCACCCTGAATATGTAAGGATACTTTCAAAACTTAGTAAAGTTTACTACATGGAAGGCGATACCAAGCGCTCATTACAAAACATAGAGGAGGCACTCGCCAACTACCAGAATTTCATAAAAGATTACTTCCCTGCACTAAGTGAAAGGGAAAAAGCCAAGTATTGGAATACTATCAAATCAGATTACGAATTTTACAATACCCTTGCTTTTAAATTAAAAGATGAAAACTCGAAAATTATTGGCAATGTTTATAACAACGCATTATTAACAAAAGCCATTTTACTTAACTCCTCAATTAAGATTAGAGAGCGAATACAAAACAGTAATGATGAAGACCTAAAGGCTAAATACAACGGCTGGTTGGAGAAAAAAGAGCTACTCACTAACGTATTGTCAATGAGTATTGAACAATTACAGGAAAACCAAATTGACCCTATTGTATTAAGTGCGGAGGTTGAAAGACTCGAAAAAGATTTAAGTGAAAAATCTGAGCTATTCTCTCAAAGTTTTGAGGACAAGAAAATCGTTTGGGATAATGTGCGAAATTCATTGAAACCCAATGAAGTTGCTATTGAAATGGTAAGATATCGATATTTCGATCATGTATTTACGGATTCGATAGTTTATGCAGCCATGTATGTGAAGAACGAAAAAGCTAATCCGCGTCCTGAAGTGGTACTAATAAATGATGGCCACGAACTTGAAAACAGATACTTTAAAAATTACAGAAACAGCATTATATTCAGATTAGCAGATGCATATAGCTATGAAAAATATTGGAAACCGTTGGAAAGTGTTGTTGGCCCATATGCCACAGTATACTTAAGTGCGGATGGAGTTTATAACCAGATAAACCTAGAAGCAGTACCTACTGAAGACGGGAAATATGTTATAGACAACTCAAATATCATTTTGGTAAGTAATACCAAAGACATCTATTTAAGGCAAATTACTACTAGATTGGTTCAAGAAGAGAAACGGGCATCTATGTTTGGAAACCCTAATTTCTATCTGACGGCTAATTCCGGAGACATTAGCTCCTTGCCAGGTACTGAAAAAGAGATAACAGAACTCAAAGACCTTCTAAAAACAAAAGGCTGGATAACCAACTCATATACCGAAAAAGATGCTAGTGAAGATCAGGTTAAAAAAACTGATAACCCGAAAATATTCCATATTGCTACACATGGTTTCTTTTCACCCAAACATGAGCTAAAGGCCAGCGAGGAATTAACATTGAGTGAGTCCGAAGCATCTGAAAATCCACTATTAAGAACAGGCCTTTTACTATCAGGTGCAGGTGATGTACTAAATGAAACCTCGTTCAATTACAATGCTGAAAGCGGGATTTTGACTGCCTATGAGGCAATGAACCTTAACCTTGACCATACCGATTTAGTGGTACTTAGTGCCTGTGAAACCGGACTTGGTGAATTGGCAGTTGGAGAAGGTGTTTATGGTCTTCAACGAGCTTTTTTAGTAGCTGGAGCCAAAACTTTGATCATGAGTATGTTTAAAGTAGATGATGAGGCAACCCAGAAACTGATGATCAAATTCTACAAAAAATGGCTCGAAACGGGTCAAAAGCGTGAGTCATTTGTAGCGGCTAAGAAGGAGCTGCGTTTAGAATATGGTGATCCAATATTCTGGGGATCTTTTATCATGATCGGTCTGGATTAATCAATTTCTTTCACCGACTCTCAATTAATATAACCTAACAATAAGGTCTGTTATCTTATTATACTAGGTTTGATCTTTTTACTTGATTATTATTAATAAACAAAACACCTTAAATATGAACTCTAGATTATTATTGGTGTCTGTAATTGGGCTTTTTTCTATTGTAAGTTGCAATACCATAACTGTTGAAACCAAGGATCAATTTAATGTTGTGGAATTGCCTGAAGGCACGGTTATCTACATGAATAAAAATTCCGAACTTACCTACCCAAAAAATTTCACCCAAAACAGAACGGTTAGCTTAACAGGTGAGGCATACTTCGATGTGTCAAAAAATGGCAGTCCATTCAATATCAAAACCGAACAAGGGGATATTTTAATAACAGGAACAAAATTGAATGTTAACACCAATAGAGATGAGCTTGAAGTGGAGGTTGATGAAGGCGCAATCGAGGTGACAGCCAATAAAGTTAAACAAGCTGTAAAACGGGGTGAACGTATCGTTTACAATGCTGTCAACAACAATTTTAATAAAGAAAAAGGGCAACGTAAGTTTGAAGGTTGGATGAGTCAACTTGATCGAGATTTGGGCAGGTTGGGCAACAAAATGGAAAAGGGAATAAAAAAAGGCAGTGATAAAGCAGGTGAGAAATTGAAGAAAATAATAAAATAAAAAATGTATGCGTAAAAATTTAGTGACAGCGTTTTTGCTGCTAATAAGTTTTGTTTCTCCTGCACAAACTTTTGTTTTTAATCTGCCTCAACTGGAGAGTTGGTACAATGTAGACGAAGGAGATACACTCCAATATAAATTTGAAATTACCAATCGAGATACTATTGATTTTAAATATCGGCTAATACATGATAATGAAATTAGCGCCAGTTTCGATTCACTAGGTAATTTCCATTGGATCCCTAGTTACGATTTGGTCAGTCGTATAGAAGAAAGTAAACAGTTCAGCTTTATACTTGAAGCTTATAATGGAAGCGAAAAAATTAGTAAGGAATTACAATTTGAAATATTTCATAAGAATCGAGCTCCAATAGTTGAAAATTTACCTCTACTATATGTGAAACAATATACTACTAATGTATATAATCTTAATAAACTTGATCAAATCAAGGATCCAGACAATGATCCCATAGTATTCATACCTGTTCAAGAGTCCATGCCACAAGGAGCTTCCCTTTCTGAGCTCGGTACTTTCAAATGGCAACCCTCACGATTGCAATTTAGGCGACTTTATGGAAAACCTATTTCCGTTGAATTCATCGTACAGGATCAGCCAAATAAAAAGGAGACAAGAGGAGTATTTAAAATCTCCCAAACTCAATTGGACCTCCCCCCGGAGGTTCTTATTGTGCCTTCGGATACCTTAATTTCTGCAAAAGAAGATGATGTAGTAAACCTTAACCTTTACATCACTGATCCTAATGGTGATGATAATATTATGGATGTTGGTTTTTTGTCTAACAACAACAAAATAACAAAAGATGCACTTGTTAAAAACACAGCTACGCAGTGGGAGTTCAAATGGACCCCTGGTTATAACTTTATTGATGAAGTTGGTGGGGTAGATACTATTGCACTCACGTTTTTTGCTATAGATAAATCCGGAATTAAAAATGATAAGAAGGTTCTGGTGAGGGTGGTAGATTCCGAAAACATTGAAAAAAAGGATAACCGACTTTTTCAGAAATATAAAGGAATATTAATACAGTCAATGGATCTTATTGCTCAATTAGATGACAATCAAAAAAAGCTTAACAAACAGCTAAAAAAGGCAAAAAAGGGTAAAAAGAAAAGATCAATTTTAAATGCATCATTAGGCGCAATAACCGGAGTCTCCCCCGTTTTTATTGATGGGGTTTCCAAAGATTATGTGACGGGAATTGGAGGTACAGCTGTACTTACTCTCGGAACATTGGAAGCCACTGAAGTAATGGGTCGTTCTAAAGATGAGTTATTAGAAAGGTTAAAAATCAATATCGATATACGAAATCAGCTGCAAGCTGAAGGTGACAGATTTGCAAGACAATATGCTTTAAAGGTAAAACGTAGAGATAAAGAATTTAATGTTGATAGTGAAAAGCTAAAAGCGCAATTGAACAATAAACAATTAATTCTGTTAGAACTGCCTGCGGATTGGACTAATTCTTCAGAGCCCAATGACAAAAATATCAGAAAGGCTTTTCCCGATTATAATACCGAAGGGTTTGAATAATTTACACTTGAAGTAAGGTATTCTGGTAAATTGAAGAATTCATTCGTATTTTGAATTGAATATCAAAAGTTGATCATGATCAAACGAACTACTTATATTATCCCTCTATTTCTGATTATTATTTCATGTACAGAGAACAGGTATGATCCCGAAAGGAGTTTCGAAAATATCCAGCAGACTTTGCTAACGCAATTTATATTAACTGAAGACAGTACAGTAATAGAATTGCCAGCAGGCCACTTTATTTTTGACAAAAGCCTAATCCTAGATGGTAAGCATAACATAAAAATAAAAGGTCAAGGAATTGATAAAACTGTTCTTTCTTTTAAAGATCAAAAGCAAGGTGCCGAAGGCATCCGAATAGCCAATTGTACTGATATCGTACTAGAAGACTTCAGCATTGAAGACGCACCTGGGGATAATATCAAAGTGACAGATACTGACGGCATCACCTTTAGAAGGGTAAAATCTGCATGGACAGGTGAAGTATCAGCAAAGAACGGGGCTTACGGACTGTATCCTGTCCTCTGTAAAAATGTGATGATTGAAGAATGTGAGGTAATGGGCGCGAGTGATGCGGGTATTTATGTAGGACAATCTGAACAGGTCATTATTAGAAATAATATTGTTTATTGGAATGTAGCGGGTATTGAAAGCGAAAATTCATCGCATGTAATAATACATGACAACAAAGCCTATAATAATACTGGTGGAATATTGGTATTTGATTTGCCCGGCTTGACGAGATATGGCAATGACATCAAAGTCTATGGCAATGAAATTATCGAAAACAACATGGAGAACTTCGCCCCTGCAGGCAATATAGTTGGTGTAGTGCCAAAAGGAACAGGCGTTTTGGTGCTGGCTACCGAAGATGTGGAAGTATTTAATAATGTAATAAACAATAATAAAACCATTGGGGTAGCTATCGTGAGTTATGAATTGGTAGCCGCATTAGATAGTGGTGATGGTGAAGGAACAGAGGCTGGTACTTCTCGTACAGTCAACAACAACTACAAAACGGACACCCTATACAATCCATATCCAAGACGGATATTCGTCCATAGTAATAATATTTCCTCCTCCTATTGGCTTCCTGCTCTCGACAATGATTTTGGTAAGCTTTTCATCTACAATTTTGGATTTAGTTTGCCCTCTGTCGCGTGGGACGGCATACGTGCACCTGAATATTATGTTGATGGCTCAATCAATCCGCTCTATAAAATTTGTATTGATGAAGGCGAAAATGTAATCACTACAGACTTAGATGCTGCTAATGATTTTGAGAATCTAACTAAAAATCCGGCATTATTTTTATGTGAATTGTGATATTTAATTAATGAAATACCTTCTTCCCTTTCTACTTATTTTTTCACTGTCTTGCTCTATCAAAGAGAGTAAAAAGGAAGTAGCTAAAGAAACAAGCTGGCTGATGCCTGATACGGCAGCATATTCGGCTGTTGGTAAAATAAGACTATCCGACTATGGTTTTTTTGAAGGCCCCCTTGCAAATTTAAGTCCTGCTCTTCGCGTTTTCACTTATGATATCAATAGTCCATTATTTTCTGATTATGCTTTGAAGAAACGGTTTATTTTCTTGCCAGAAGGCAAACAAATAACCTATAACAGTACCGACCCATTTGATTTTCCTGAAAGTAGTGTCCTCATAAAAAATTTCTATTATAGTGACGAGCAGCTCGGTGCCGGTAAAGGAAAAATTATAGAGACTAGGCTACTCATAAAAACGCAAGACACCTGGAAATCACTTCCCTACGTATGGAATGATGAGCAAACGGAAGCCTATCTGGAAGTGCCAGGAAGAACTGTACCTCTCACTTTACTAAATGAAAATAAAAATATACTCTACTCAGTACCCACAATGATGCAATGCAAAAGCTGTCATGATTCAAATGGAAAAATGGTACTTATCGGACCTTCGGCAAGGCAGCTAAATATGTCTGGGCAATTAGAAAAACTTATTTCTATGAACTGGATTAAAAACGTGCCCGCTCCTTCAGACTGGCCAACATTAGCTGACTATACAGATAATAGCCAACCTCTACCTTTACGAGCACGTGCTTATCTCGAAATAAATTGTGGCCATTGTCATAATGCTAATGGCCCAGCCAAAAACTCTGGTCTGGATTTAACTACCACAGCACATGCACCGCTTGCCATGGGTATATTCAAAGCGTCAATAGCTGCAGGTAAAGGTACAGGAGGGCTGTATTACGATATTGTGCCAGGCAATCCCGATCAATCTATTTTGCTATATCGAATGCAATCCGTTGACCCGGCTATAATGATGCCAGAGTTAGGTAAATCAATAGTACACAAGGAAGGCGTGAAGCTAATCGCTGATTGGATTTCAACTTTAAAAAATTAATTAGCATGATCAATCCAATATTTGAAGATCAGAAATTTAAAGGTATTGATTACACCTTAGAAACTTTCCCTAATGGGGAATATGAGCAATGTACCTTTATTAACTGTAATTTCTCTGGAGTCAATTTATTCAATATTACCTTCATGGACTGTGAATTTGAAAACTGTAATTTCAGTGAAACCCAACTGAATAATACTGGCCTCAAATCAGTAGTCTTTAAAAATTGTAAGTTGATTGGCCTCCAATTCGATAGGTGCAATCCCTTTTTATTGGCGTTGGGTTTTGATAACTGCCAATTGAATTTATCTTCTTTCTATAATCTGAAATCAAAACAAACACATTTTAAGAATTGTAACCTTCAGGAAGCCGATTTCACTGAAGCGGATTTCACCGAATCAATTTTTGACAATTGCGACCTTGCCAATGCCATCTTCAGTAATACTGTTTTAGTCAAGGTTGATTTCAGATCCTCCTTTAATTATTCTATTGATCCTGAATCAAATAGAATTAAAAAAGCAAAATTCTCGAGAGAAGGAATTACTGGGTTACTAGACAAATATCAAATTGAAATAGAATGATTAGACTTTTGACAGTACTTGTGGCAATCTTTCTAATGAGCTGTGGAAGTAAAAATGAAAATACGCATTCAGAATCAACTACCACACAAAAGATAGATACAGTTATTGGCAGTAAAGCTATTACTGATGAGCTTGCTGGCTCGGTATATAGAAAAAGGGCAACTGCCTTCTTTGTGGTAATTAACCATGATACCGCTAGTTTCTGGCCAGTATTCATTGAAACCAATGAAGGTAGAGTAAGTATAAACATGAGATTACAGCCTGACTATACCTACCAGCAACAACTCAATAGTTTAGAATTAATTTTGCCGCTAGCTGCAAAATCTTATAATCTCGATTCTCTAAGTAGCCTTTCTCTTGGTAGACTTTATACCACTGGTGACTTGGCCATTGAATTAACCAAACAATATATTCAAACTTTCGGGAAGAAGCTCGGAGTTCCCACATCAGAATATGGTAATATTTCAAGTTTTCTTCTAAACTCCAAGCTTGCCACGGACTTTGACAAGGTCTTCAAACCATACAATAGTGTTGTGTCGAAAGTTGGAGTTGAGAAAGTATTTTTTACAGATCGTGATAATCTGTACCGCGTCAGTAAAATTGCAACAGACACTTCAAATACCCATGAAAAGATTCTGGATTGCATGACTTGGATCAATTTTGAAAAAACAAGTAAACATGATTGAAAAAACAGCACCCAGAATAGAGATGATAAATAACACCAAGTTAGTAGGCATGTTCAATAAAATGACGCCAGCTAGGGATACAACAAAACAATTATTTCAAACATTGATGCCTCGAAAAAAAGAGATAGCTAACATATTGAATCCTAAGGTGTACTGCCTTCAGATTTATGACTCAACCAACTTTAGTGACTTCAATGAAAATACGGAGTTTGTAAAATGGGGCGCAGTAGAAGTATCAGATTTCCAATTAATACCTGAAGGTATGTCAACTATGGTACTTGAAGCAGGAAAATATGCGGTATTTATCCATCGCGGTACTGCTGCAGCATTTCAGAACACTTGGGCCCTTATTTTTGATAGATGGTTGCCCTCTAGCGGTTACACTTTGGATTCCCGCCCCCACTTCCAATTATTACCTCAAAATTATAGCCCAATTGATCATAATGCCGAAGAAGAGGTTTGGGTTCCTATAAAATAATTGGGGTGCTATTATAGACATCCATTTTATTATTGAATTAGCACCCTCCTAGTATTGTTTCTGGGTCTATTGCTACCCCATTTTCATGAATCTCGTAGTGCAAATGAGGACCCGTAGACTGGCCAGTAGAGCCAACAAAACCAATTATTTGCCCTTTCTTAACCATTTCACCTTGCATCACTTTAAAACTGGCCATGTGCGAATATTGAGTTAAATAAACCTCCGAATGTTTGATCTGCACAAAGTTGCCTTTAGCTTCATCAAACTTTGTTAGGGTTACCCAACCATCTGCCGTAGCGAAAATAGGTGCTCCTTTTTTGGCCGAAAGATCTACTCCTGTATGCATTTTTTCAACTTTCAATATTGGGTGCATTTTCATGCCAAAGCTCGAGGTCACATAAAATGGCCCATCCCCTAATGGCGACATAGAGGGTTTGTCAGTAGATTCTATCATCTCTACTACTGGTTTAAATTTTTTAATTATCGGATTTGATAACTCACTACGTGTATTCAATGCCATCAGCATAACAACAATGGGTATTGCACCTATAATTGTTATTCTCATCCATAATTTTGATCTGTTCCTTTTCATCATTTCAATTCTGTTTTTAAGAGGTGTTGAAAAATTAGTAGCTAAAGCCAAGCTATAATTTTTATCAATAGCCTGTGATAGAAGTGTGGATTGATATTGCCATAGATTGGCTCCTTGTTTCAGTACATTTCTATCTGCCAAGTACTCTAGATTTAACCTTACAGATTTTTTATACAGATAAATAAAAGGATTAAACCAAAATACAACAGCCACGAGTTCTACCAAAAGTAGGTCTATAAAATGCCATTGTTTTATATGTACTTTTTCATGTAGCAGGATTTCATTTGGTAATTCAGTTCCCCATTGTTTAGGCATGTAAATGGATCTGAACATAGACAAAGGTTGGCTTATCTTATCACTACAAATTATTTTCACTCCATTGTAATAATGTATGGTAGCCCCTTTTGATAACCTGTTTACCGTTATAAATGACCAAAATAATCGCAGCAATAATACCCCCCCTACAAGAAAGTAAATAATAGTTATCCAAGAAGTAGGTGTTTTCTCAGCTTTTTCGAATGTATGTATTTCCGCTTTAAGTGTACTTACTGATTGAAGAACGTTTGTTGTTATTGGTGAAATAATTTTGTGTTGTTCTTGCGTTATGGGTTTCTGACTTGCAGGAATTAAATTCGCAATAAAAGGGCTCAACAGGCAAAATAAAATTGTCAACAATAAATAAGCCCTATTCAAACCAAAGAAAGTCATTTTACGAAGTGCGAAATGATAGTAAAGCCAAAACCCAGCTAGACCAATACTTGCGGCAATTAAATAGAATATCATAACCCTTTTTGTTTAATAAGCTGTTTATCAATTTCCACTTTTATTGCTTCTAACTCTGCGGTAGTCAAATCAGAATTTGCAAAGAAGGAAGCAAATCCTTGCCACGAGTTTTCGAAAAAGTTAGAGACCATTCCTTTAAAATGAGTTTTGAAATACACCTCCTTTTTTATCAAAGGGTAATATTCATGTACTTTACCATAGGTATGATGCCCAATAAAATTCTTTTTCACCAATACTCTTATTACAGTAGATATTGTTGGATAAGCTGGTTTGGGCTCTGGCATCCCTTCTACAATGTCTTTCAGAAAACCTTTTTCAAGTTTCCAAAGTACCTGCATGATTTGCTCCTCAGCCTTTGTGAGTTCCTTCATTTTTCAAATGTATAACTATATTTATAATTATCAAATTATTTTTATAGTTATAACAAATGATTGCCCTTTATGAATATAATTCATTTAGTGTCAACAGTACATTGGTGACTATCTCTTCAAAATGAACGTCCAGTATTTCTGGTTGGATGGGTAGCGAAACAAAATGCATAGCAGCATATTCCGCATTTGCTATATTTTTACAGTATTTTACAAAATTTGGATGATCCTTCATGGTCAATTCATAATGGACATTGGTGGCTATTCCCTTTTCCATCAGTCTATTCCTAAAATCATCTCGGTGATCAATGCGAATGGAATATTGATGATAGACAGCCCCTTCAATAATGGGAGGCAATACATCTGCAAAATCCTTAAATCTGACTGCATAGGCTTTGGCATAAAATGCCCTTCGATTATTATAATCCTCTAGATCAGACAGTTGAATATTTAGAAAAGCAGCTTGTAATTCATCCATTCTGCTGTTTTTGCCATTTAGCTTAATTACACCATCTGCATTTATTCCATAGTTCCTGAGGGCATAAAGTTTTTGGGCTATAGATGGATCGTTAGTAGTGATCGCACCACCATCCCCCATGCAGCCCAAATTTTTCGTTGGATAGAAGCTAAACGCCCCGCAAATACCCAATGAACCAAGTTTATCGTCTCCAATTTTAGCTCCATGAGCTTGCGCGCAATCTTCAATAATATGTAGACTATATTTTTCTGCCAGAAGCGTCAATTCCTTCACTGGAGCCGCATATCCGTGCAGATGGACAGGCACAATGGCTTTCGTATTAATTGTTATAGCCGCTTTTACAGCCTCGGTTGAAATGCAATATTCTGGAGCTTCTACATCTACTATCACTGGGGTAGCCCCAATATTGAGTATTGCACTCACAGTGGCCGGAGCCGTAAGACTTGTGGTTATTACTTCATCCTCTGACCTTACACCAACAGCTAATAAGCTTAATGAGATGGCATCCGTACCTGAATTTACAGCAATGCAATATTCAGTTCCAATAAATTGAGCAAAGCTTTTTTCAAATTTCTCTACTTCCTCACTTAAAATATAATTACCTCCAGCCAAAACCTTGCCTGTGGCTTCCATCATCTTTTCGCGAAACACCTCAAATCTTAGTTTAGGATTGGCCGCAGGAATAGAGGAATTATGGCCTATTTTGTATTTCATCTAAGGAAAAATAATGAGTGTCTTTAAATTTCTTGGCTGCATACACTGCAATTATTGCATCTGCCGAGAATTCTACAAGTTCAATATAATGAAATGAAGGAACATATACACCCAAATTAATTTTGGAAAGTTTCCAGTTAGAAACCTTACCGGTTTTTGCTGTATTAATAAGTGTTACTGTTCCTTTTAAGGCCATAACAAACAATTCACTATCCACCGCATGCCCCGCTCGTTTTTGAGCATTAGGAACGTCCATCAAATAAAATACCCTGGCTGGAACGAATGGAAGGTTGTTGCCATTCTGTTCTATCGCCAACAATTGGCCACGATCATCCTTAATAATGGGTATTTCGATTTGCTTGATTTCACTTGACATAGGAATTACAAAATTTATCAGACTAAGTAATATGTGAAATTAAAGATTCTTGTTCTATAATAAGGTTTTCTTGGTAGGCTCATTTTTCAAAATGAAGATATATAATAAACAAAAAGAGCCCTGCTGTGTAGCAGAGCTCTTGGTGACCTCGACAGGATTCAAACCTGTAACCTTCTGAGCCGTAATCAGATGCACTATTCAGTTATGCTACGAGGCCATAATTTAATATCTTTTATATGACAAGTCTTTACTTGTCCTTCCTTATTTAAACCTGTAACCTTCCCGCCCCAGCGGGATGCACTATTCAGTTATGCTACGAGGCCATAATTTAATATCTTTTATATGACAAGTCTTTACTTGTCCTTTCTTATTCAAACCTGTAACCTTCCCGCCCCAGCGGGATGCACTATTCAGTTATGCTACGAGGCCATTCTTAAATAAGTGGCAAAGGTAAATAATTAATTCGCTCAAAAAAAGGTACTTTTTCAAAAAACACTATCTTTGCGCGGTCACAATAATATGGCAAATTTTAGGTTTTAATTTTATGATGAAGAGAATAGTAGCTACGGCAGTAATTGGTTTAGTTTCATTGTCTGTAATGGCAGGAGAAGTACCACAGATTAAAGCAGAAAAAGGACCCATGCAAATAAGAAAAAGACAAGCGCGTCCAGATGTGCCTGGAACCTTGTTAATTGAATTGGGGTGGAATCTACTTCAGAATAACGACCCTGGATTAGACACAAAAGCATTTGGCTCTAGAACTTTGAATTTTTATTATCTGTATGACATAAGAATAGCTAATTCAAGTTTTTTCTTTTTACCAGGTATTGGTGTTGGACTTGACCGTTATAAATTTGATAGCGATGTTACCTTGATAAACGATTTAGATATCAACGGTGAAAATATTGTTTCGATCGATACACTTGGTTTTGGTGATGTGAAAAAATCAATGCTCGTTGCTAACTATCTAGACATTCCTATAGAGTTTAGGTTTTATGCCAATCCAAATGATACCAAAAGAAGTTTCAAGTTGGGTGTTGGCTTCAAAGCAGGCGTCTTAATGAGTTCGCATACAAAGGTGAAATACAAGGAGAATGGAAATAATGTAAAAGATAAAGTTAAGAACGACTTTGGTCTAAATAGATTTAGATATGGAGTAATTGGCAGAATTGGTGTTGGTGGTTTCAACGTATTCTATTACCAAAGTTTAAGCCCATTGTTTGAATCAGGCAAAGGTCCTTTACAAACGGATGCCAATAATATAACTATTGGTCTTTCTTTTACGGGATTCTAAACTTGGTTACTGCGAGGAACGAAGCAGTCTCGAATTATGGGATTGCCACTCTCTCCCCGGATTTATTCCGGGGTCTCAATTAAATAAGGTTACCTTTTAAAAAGGGGGATGCCGGAACATGTCCGGCAAGAGATAATCATTGAATGTGACATTAGCAGCCCTTAAAGGCTGCTTTTCTTTTTTCTAGAAAAGCGTTTACTCCTTCTTTGTAATCTTCTGTACTTCCTGCTATTTCTTGACAGTAAGCTTCGTAATCAAGCATGTCCTCCAAAGAACTGTTTCCTGATTTATTGAGCATTTTCTTCATCATACCAATAGCTTTGGTAGGTGCATTGGCATAATAATCTGTATAGGTTTTTACAGCTTCTTCAAGGTTTTCAAGAGGTACAACCTTATTCACCAACCCCATTTCAAAGGCTTCTTTACCTTTAATTCTACTGCCCATTGTACTCATTTCAAAGGCTTTAACAGAACCTATCATGCGAGGAAGGAAATAAGATGATCCGGAATCCAGAACCAAACCAATGTTTACAAATACTTCTACCATCATTGCCTCTTCAGCTGCTACAATTATGTCACAGGCTAATGCTAGCGAACACCCTGCTCCAGCAGCCACCCCATTTAGCCTTGCAATGATTGGCTTAGGCATATTGCGCATAGCTCTGATAATTGGATTGTAACGTGTATGTAATGAGTCAATAAAAGATCTCTTCTCTTGTGTTGATGAGGCTTTTAAATCCTGGCCCGAAGAAAATGCTTTTCCTTCTCCTGTAAGTACTACAACTCTTACAGAGTCGTCTTTGGTGGCGGCTTTTAAGGCGGCCTGCAATTCAAAACTTAGGCCATCATTAAAGGCATTATATACCTCAGGTCTGTTTAGTGTAATAGTGGCTATTCCGCCTGCATTCGTATATTTTAAAAATTCGTACATAAGATCAAGTTAAAATTATTATGGCTCCAAAACTTACCAAAAAACCTAAAAGTGAACCGTAGGCTACCTCTTTTAGATTATGTTCATTTAAATAAAGTCGCGAAGAATTGATGATGCCAGCTATAATTAGTCCAACCAATATTGGCAACATCAATCGACTATCTGGAAATTTATAATGCAAGGCTACCATGAAACCAATAATACCCCAAGCACCGGCACTATGAGCACTAATTTTGATAAAAAAAGTAAACACTGTTACCAAAAAAATGACAGCTGTAATGGTCGAAAAAACCACCAACAAAGTATGACCAAGCACTAGTTTACTTGCAAATAAATAAGTGGTTAGTCCGTAATAAAGAGTTACAAAAAAGAATGGCATCAATCTTTCTTTCCGATTGGAAAGTTTATAACTAGAAATACTTGATGTGATTTTTAACATTCCAATACTAATCAGTGGAATCACATAAGTAAGGATGAACACCATCACCAACACAAGCTTAATTGAAGATTCACTGATCGGTTGAATCACGGTTGGTGCAAACAAATATAGAATTGCCAATAGGCCTGTGGCCATTAACAAAGGATGAAATACATATGAAATAATGTTAGCCAGTAATTTTTGCACTATAATTCTTTTCTTAGTCTGGCTACTGGAATATTGAGTTGCTCCCGATATTTAGCAACAGTTCTTCGGGCAATGTTATATCCTTTGGCATTCAACATCTTTTCGAGCTTATCATCCGAAAGCGGTTTCTTTTTCTCCTCTGCTTCAATAATCATTTTCAACTCATTTTTCACTTCTCTACTACTTACGTCCTCGCCAGAATCGGTAGCTATGCCTTCTGAAAAGAAGTACTTAAGTGGAAAAATACCAAAATCCGTTTGGATTGCCTTACTATTGGCCACTCTAGATACAGTAGAAATGTCCATTTTAATAATTTCCGCTATGTCTTTTAATATCATTGGCCTGAGTTTGCTTTCATCTCCCTCCAAAAAATATTCATACTGATAATCAATAATGGCTCGCATCGTATTAAGTAGCGTATGCTGTCGTTGCTTAATGGCATCGATAAACCATTTAGCGGCATCGAGCTTTTGCTTTACAAATGAAACGGTATCTTTTAATTTCTTGTCTGTTTTATCACTCTTATCGTAGGCTTTCAACATTTCTGAATAGGACCTACTTATGCGTAGTTCAGGTGCATTTCTAGAATTCAAAGAAAGCTCTAAGTCCCCATTGTCATTAGAAAGAATGAAATCAGGGATTAAATATTGCGTCCGAGCCATTCCACCAGAAGATCCCCCGGGTTTAGGATTGAGTTTACGAATCAACTCAATGGCATCTTTTATATATTCTTCATCTTCAAGATCCAGCTTTTTCATGATCTTGCTGTAATGCTTTTTAGTAAACTCATCAAAACATTGTTCAATGATAAGTTTTGCGACAATGACATCTACATTCTGATCATCTGCTCTTCTCTCCAACTGTAGCAACAAACATTCTTGAAGGTCACGTGCGGCTATTCCGGCTGGGTCAAAAGTCTGGATTTTACGCAGTACCTCTTCGACCTCATCAAGGTCAGTTTCAATATTTTGTGAAAAGGCAAGGTCGTTAATAATTGCGTCAAGATCACGCCTGATATAACCATCACTTTCGATACTTCCAATTAGTTGTTTTCCGATATTATATTGATGGTCATCAAGCTTCAAATATCCTAATTGGTTAATCAACTGTTCGTTAAGCGTTGAATACATGGCAATAGGCATATCCCGGTCTTCGCCATTATCTCCATCTCCTTGCATTTTATAGCCACTGATATCATCATCACGTAGATAGTCATCTACGTCTAAATCATCATCTGTCGAGCTCTCCTCTTCAAAATCATCTTGAGTATCCTCAGGTTCTTCCTTCCCCTCCTCCAATGTCGGATTATCCTCTAGCTCCTCCTCAACTCTTTGGTCGAGTTCAGCAGTAGGTATCTGTAACAGCTTGATAAATTGTATCTGCTGTGGAGATAATTTTTGTTGTAAACTTTGGGTTAAACCAAGTCTTTGCATGTGTATTTCTTACTATTTTCTGACCCTCTATCAATTTACATCAAAGTTATTATATTTCAGCTATTCTTTGATAAAAAGCTTTATTTATCGTTTTTTTGCGGTCATTTTTAACAATTCTATTGTAATCAACTAACAACGTGGGCACAACTAAAAGAACCAAAATTATTGATGTATTGAATACATCGAAGATAGGAGAAAAATTGACAGTAAAAGGATGGGTAAGAACCTTTCGAAATAACCAATTTATAGCCATCAATGACGGTTCAACCATCAATAATATTCAAGCCGTTGTTGACTTCAATACAACAGACGAAAAACTACTGAAAAGAGTTACAACCGGAGCCTGTATTTCGGTGGCCGGTGAAGTGGTGGAATCCATGGGGAAAGGACAATCTGTTGAAATTAAGGTAACTGAATTAGAAATATTAGGTGATGCTGATGCAGATAAATATCCATTGCAACCCAAAAAACATTCGCTGGAATTTCTGAGAGAAATTGCACACATGCGTGTAAGAACGAGTACGTTTAGTGCGATTTATCGTGTCAGACATGCCATGATTTTTGCAGTACATAAGTTCTTTACTGACAAGGGATTTGTAAATGTTCACACCCCTATCATCACAGGATCTGATGCTGAAGGTGCCGGTGAGATGTTTGCCGTTACCAATTTAGACCTAGACAACATTCCAAAAAATGAGGAGGGTAAAATAGATTTTAAAGAAGATTTCTTTGGTAAGGAAACCAACCTAACGGTATCAGGCCAACTTGAAGGTGAAACTGCGTGTATGGGACTTTCTGAGATTTATACTTTTGGGCCTACGTTCAGAGCAGAAAATTCGAACACCTCACGCCACCTAGCCGAGTTTTGGATGGTAGAGCCAGAAATGGCCTTTTATGATTTAAATGACAACATGGATTTGGCGGAGGAGTTCTTGAAATACCTCGTTAACTATGCACTCACCCATTGTAAGGACGATCTTAATTTTCTCAATAAAAGGGCATTAGAAGAAGACAAACAAAAACCTCAACAACAGCGCGCTGAATTGAGTTTACTGGAGCGTCTTCAATCTATCGTGGACAATGATTTTATTAGGTTGACTTATTCTGAGGCTATTGAAATACTTAAAAATTCAAGTCCTAATAAGAAAAAGAAGTTTAAGTATCTTATCAATGAATGGGGTGCTGACTTACAATCGGAACACGAGCGCTATTTAGTGGAAAAACATTTTAAAAAACCCGTAATTCTTCGTGACTATCCAAATGAGATCAAGGCTTTCTATATGCGAGTTAATGATGACGGAAAAACTACAGCCGCTATGGATGTACTCTTCCCTGGCATTGGAGAAATTATCGGTGGGTCACAAAGAGAAGAGCGATATGAAGTGCTAAAAGCTAAAATTGAAAAAATGGGGATCCCTGAAGAAGACTTATGGTGGTACATGGATCTTAGAAAATTCGGTTCAGCACCTCATAGTGGATTTGGATTAGGATTTGAACGCTTGATGCTTTTCGTGACGGGGATGGGCAATATTAGAGACGTTATCCCTTTCCCAAGAACTCCTGATAACGCGGAGTTTTAAGATTTACATTATTCACCGGGTGACTTGGAGTCACCCGGTGAATATACATCCATAACAAAAAACCCTGTCTGGATAATCCAAGACAGGGTTTTTAATTTTCAATTAACCTTAACCTTATCGTTTCAGAAACTTATAGGTTTCTTTGAATATGTTCTTATCATCTTTAATCGCAAGTAAATAATATCCCGGTGCTAAATCTTTCACTCTTATCCTGAATTCATTTTCACCTATCGGCTCTATTTCCGTATTCACTACATTACCAATTATATTATGGACAGTGAAAGAGGCATTTTCTAAAGTAGAGTTGACAATCTTTACCTCTAAATAGTCAGTACTTGGATTTGGGAATATTTTTACTTCGTTTTTAGTTTCCAAAGACTCATTGCTGAATCTGTCCAACTCTCTAGTACTGGATTGCGCAAAAGAAATCTGAACCATGCTAACCATGATTGCGAATATGAATATGTATTTGGCAAATTTCATCTTCTATATATTTCTTTGTTTAAAGCAATAATCAAACCAATTTTTTAATAATATTTAATGGTAGACTACGTTGCACACCCTTTTGATACGGATAAGATTTAAGAAGGTTATCAGAGAAACCTAGCAAACCTCTTATTCTTTAAAAAAAATGAAAAAAAAATATTTCAATTAACAATCTTTAACGGTTCTCAATCATATGATAGGCTTCTGAGATGGCATCAATTATATCCGTAGCTACCATTGATTTTTCATGTGTCAGTTCTCGTGCTAGGTCACCAGCCAAGCCATGAAGATAAACGCCAAATATAGCCGCCATTTCCGATGTGTAACCCTGAGCTAATAGTGAGGTCAATATTCCACATAGCACATCGCCACTACCCCCTTTGGACATACCTGGGTTGCCTGTAGAATTAAAGTATACCTCGCCTGTCGGTAGTGCAATAGAAGTATGAGCCCCTTTCAAAATAACTATCAGGTCATATTTTTTGGCTATACCAATTTGCTTTTCTAGTCTTTCGAAATCGTTCTCAAAAACGCCAAACAACCGTTCAAACTCCTTCAAATGTGGGGTTAAGATTGATTTTTTAGGAATAATCTCCATGAGTTCTGTTTGACTCGCAATGATATTTAATGCATCAGCATCTAGTACTAAAGGCTTAACTGCATTTTTTAAAATATTGGCAAGAGCCCTTGCCGTATCAGTTTCTTGTCCAATACCTGGGCCTATACCCAGTGCATCATATTTCTCGATATCTTGTGCTTCGGTCAAATATTCTTCATGGCTATCGGTAATGGTCATAGCCTCAGGCACGCTACTTTGAATAATAGCATATCCACATCGAGGAACATTTACCGTTAATAGGCCCACTCCTGCTTTCAATGCTGCTTTAGCCATCATAATAGCCGCCCCAATGGTGCCATAAGCTCCTGCAATGATTAGTGCATGCCCATTGGATCCTTTATGATCAAATTTTGAAGAAGGTTTCAATAGATTTTTGCACATCTCCATAGTGACATAGTGAAATGAGCTTACCGCCTCTTCAATAAAGTCCGAGCTAAGTCCGATATCCACAATATGCCAATCACCAACAAACTTGAAGTTATTTGGAAACATAAACGCCAACTTGGGAAGTTGAAAGGTTACTGTATCATCGGCTCTTATGATGTGTTCGCTGTTAGTATATTGATCAGCAAACAGCCCTGAAGGTATATCGACTGATACCACTTTAGCTGTGGATTTGTTAATATATCCAATGACCTTCGCCAGTTCACCTTCAATTGGTCGTGAAAGGCCTGACCCAAATATTGCATCGATAATCAGCGAGGTACCTGACAAGTCAGGCTCAGAATCTAAAACAACGTAATCTACACCGAGTCTTTCTAAATTGATTGTAAAATCCGTTGAAGCTTTATTAGTATTGTCTACAACAAATACATTAACGCTAAAACCTTGGTCAATAAGTAAGCGCGAAATAGCCAGACCATCTCCGCCATTGTTACCCATTCCACAGAAAGTGGCAATGACCTCTCTTGTATCAAATCTCTCTACAAACCAATCTACAAAGGCCTTTGATGCCCTTTCCATCAACTCAACAGACGAAATTGGCTCATGTGTTATGGTATACTCGTCTAGTTTACGTATTTGTTCAACAGAAAGGATTTTCATTTCATTACCGGTCTACTTCACCTAATACAATGTCGATTGAGCCCAAAACAGCTATCAAATCGGCTATCATTGCTCCTTTTGATAATTCGCCAATGATAGACAAGTTGACAAAACTTGATGATCTTGCTTTGCAACGGAATGGGATATCACTTTTTCCATCAGCCCGGAAGAAAAATCCCAGCTCACCTCGAGGATTCTCAGCCCTGAAGTATAAATCTTGGGCTTTTGGCCTGATTTTCTTTGGGACTATCGCCTGTGGATCAAATTCCTTGGTACGCTTATGCTCAGTAGTAAGTTTTGTCAAGCACTGCTCAATAATTCTTACCGACTCATACAATTCACGGACTCGCACATAGGTTCTATCCCAACAGTCACCCACGGTGCCCATGGCTCCTTTTCCAATAGGAATATCGAAGTCTATTTCGGGATAAACAGAATAAGCATCTACCTTACGTAAATCCATTTTCAATCCTGACCCTCGTAGCATTGGGCCTGTAATTCCATAATTAATCGCCAAGTCAAGTGGGAGCACACCTACATTGGCAGTACGATCAATAAATATTTTATTGTCAGTTACTAATATTTCCAGCTCAGGAATTTTTGGCTTTAAATACTTTATAAATTCAAGGCAGCGATCTTCAAAACCAACCGGTAAATCATAATACAAGCCTCCTACCCAAATGTAATTGTATAGCAAACGTGCCCCCGAAGCCCATTCTAGCAACCGCTGAATATGTTCTCTATCGCGCATCATCCAGAAAAACGGAGTAAATGTACCAATGTCCATGGCATAAGATCCGATGGCTACAAAATGTGAAGCCAGGCGGTTAAGCTCCGCAACCAATATCCTGATGTACTCTACCCTTTTGGGAATCTGTTCGGTAATCCCAAGCATTTTCTCAACGCCCATGGCGTAGGCATGTTCGCTATTCATAGCAGCCAAATAATCCATCCTGTCTACATATGGGATGATCTGGTTATACGCTAACGACTCTGTGTGTTTTTCAAAGCATCGGTGTAGATAGCCTACATGTGGAATAACATCTTTGATAATTTCATTATCGGTCAATATTTCAAGTCGAAGCACCCCATGGGTTGATGGGTGCTGAGGACCCAAATTGATAACGAGCTCATCAGATTTAAGCTCAGTATCCTGATACTTGCCAGGTTCTGACTTTACCAGATTGTCTTTTTCGTAGCGATATTGTATTTGATTAGCCAAGGTTCAATATTCTATTTTAATGCCACGATAAGTTTCTTCATGTTCATAATCCTTTCGAAGGGGAAAGCCCTTCCAGTCTGCTGGTAACAATATCCTTCTTAAATCAGGGTGCCCAATGAAGTTAATGCCATACATATCATAGGTTTCTCGCTCCAACCAATCAGCCGTTTTCCATATACTTTCAATGGAGTGTATTTCAGGGTGGTTTCTGTCCAGGGTCACTTTGAGCATTAAGCTTTGTTCGAAAGGAACAGAATAAAAGTTATAAATCACTTCCATTGTGCCTGCTTCAACTCCATTATCGATGCCCGTAATACAGGATAGCATATCAAAGAATAATTGATCATCGGTATGCAGTATTTTACATACTTCAAGTATATCCTGGGGTAGAATTTCTATGGTGTGAGGTGTAGAATCTTCATTGATGTTAAGTACTCTATCCTCACCGAGCGTTTTCTTTAATTGATTTGAAATGTCTTTTACTGTCATATCAAATTATGCATTAGATTTTACTTTCACATCCATTAGTTTTTCCAACGCCTTCGGAGCCATTAATGACTCATTCCTGATCTTCTCTTGTAGTTTCAAGAATCCACCGATTAAGGCTTCTGGGCGTGGTGGACATCCTGGGACATATACATCAACTGAGATAATTCTGTCTACTCCTTTGACTACATGATAACCATGTTCCCAATACGGACCCCCACAATTCGAGCATGAGCCCATTGATATTACATATCTTGGTTCAGCCATTTGTTCATAAAGCCGTTTGATTCTATCTGCCATTTTAAATGTGACAGTTCCAGCGACTATCATCACATCCGCCTGCCGAGGTGTGGCTCTGGGTGCCATTCCAAAACGGTCCATATCATAAGCTGAAGTACCAGTGTTCATAAATTCAATGGCACAGCAAGCGATTCCGAAAGTCATCGGCCACATAGATGACAATCTCGCCCAATTGATCAAGTCATCTACTTTGGTGACAATTACTCCGCCACTATTAAATTTTTTATCGAGTAAACCCATTTATTAGTAGTTAGACATTTTATTAGTATTGAGACATTAGTATTGAGACATTAGTAGTTAGATTTTAGTAGTTAGATATTAGAGGTTAATGGTTAATGGTTAATAGTTGTTGGTGGTTCGATTCACTTATATCTTTCGTTTATTTTCTCATACATTTTTTTAGGAACAGGAGATTGGTAGGTATTGATTTGCTGAGTAGGTTTTGGCCATTCCAAATACCCTTTAGCCCAAACATACGCCAGCCCTAATGCCAAGATTCCAACAAATATGAGCATCTCGATAAAAGAGAACCAGCCCCAAAGCCCTTGCGTTTCAGTAATTAAATCAGCATTCCCAAAAACAGTTGCCCATGGGAAAAGGAAAACAATCTCAACTTCAAAAAGCAAAAAGATCAGTGCGATAATATAAAAACGGATATTAATTCTTCCTCTTGCCATACCGAAAGGTTCTTCCCCACTTTCATAGGTAGTCAACTTCTGTTCATTGGGTCTGGAAGGTCGAATAAGCCAAGCCGTCACCAATCCACCAATTAAAAAGGCTATACCTCCAATAATAAAAATGAGAATTTTTCCGAATTCCGACATAAGTCAAAGATAGGGAATAAGTCTTATCAGTTTAAGCTTCCAAGATCAAAGTTAAAAACGCTATCATATAGTCTGAGTCTATGAGATTATAAAAACAATCGATTTTACAATGGATAGCCCATTACTTAACTTAGTAGCAGATGAATGGAATGAGTCATAGAGTTGATTTAGAAAGAAAAAAGACAGAATAATTCGTTTCAGACACAGAACACTAAATACATAAATTATGAAAAATACAGAGATTATTAACAAGCTAAATATCTTACTTGCAGATTATCAAATTTACTACCAAAACCTGCGTGGGTTTCATTGGAACATTCAAGGAAAACAATTTTTCCAACTACATGTCAAATTTGAAGAGCTGTACACCGACTCAGCATTAAAGATAGATTTAGTGGCCGAGCGGATATTAACAATTGAGGGCACGCCATTGCATGCCTTTGAAGATTACATAAAAACCTCGACTATTAAAGCAAAGAAAAATGTACATGATGGTGAAACAGCTGTAAGTACGATTGCAGATAACCTAAAAGAGTTGATCAGGTTGGAGAGAGAGATTGCCGAACTAGCAGTTAAAAACAATGATGATGGTACGGATGACCTAATGACTGGTTTTATATCCGAACAAGAGAAAACATTGTGGATGATGAACGCTTGGCTTAAATAGTTCGAAGTTTGAAAAGTTCATAGTTTTAAGTTCAAAGTTGGATCTGCTTTGAACTTAGGACTTTGAACTAATTACCCCGCCCAACCTTCTCTATCCAAGCTTCGATATTGAATGGCTTCGTCTAAAAATTCAATTAAATAGTATCTGTCTATTTGCATCATCATTTTCATGGACGACATAATCTCTTTTAATCCATTCCTTTAACTCCCCTTCAGTTAATCCCCATCTAGGACCATTCGATGTCTTTGGTCCTTCTTGATTTAGATTATGTTCATTAGCTATTTTAATGAACATATATCCTCCTTTATTCAATTTTTTAATAAAATAATCGATCAATTGTTGTGCTCTAGTTTTTGAAAGCAAATGCAATACATTAGATAAAATTATTAAGTCAAATTTCTCTTTGGGCAAGGAGTCATTTGAATTTAGGTCAGCATAACAAAAACTAAGTTGCTTTTCTACTAGAAGATGATTATAACTAAAACTAGCAGCTGACATAAATTGGTAGATAATATATTCTCGAGATATGCCTTTAATTTTATTATCAATTCCGATAAAGTTTTGACATTCAAATATCTCTTTATCCTTATAAAGGGATGCCAAGGTCGCCAGACTTAAATAATCGATACCACAACCAACATCAAGTACGGAATTGAATTTACATTCATGTTTTTTTAATAAGTTGGTGAGTTCATCCATTGTAGCATCTAATAGTTAGTATATTATGAGTTCAAAGTTTTAAGTTCAAAGTTGGATCTGCTTTGAACTTAGGACTTTGAACTAATTACCCTGCCCAACCTTCTCTATCCAAGCTTCGATATTGAATGGCTTCAGCTAAGTGCTCAATTTTAATTTCTTCCGTACCGGCTAGATCGGCTATGGTTCGGGAGACTTTTAAAATACGGTCATAAGCCCGGGCAGAAAGTCCCAGCCTTTCCATGGCAGTTTTAAGTAATGTCTTGCCTGCTTCGCTTAGTGGGCAAATGTCCTTTACCATTTGCGAAGGCATCATAGCGTTACAATGAATCTCGCTGGTGTCTTTGAACCGTTTTGATTGGATATCACGGGCTTTGATTACCCTTTCTCTTATTTCATCACTACTCTCCGTTTTACGGTTGGCGGTCATCTCATCAAAAGAAACGGGTGTCACTTCCACATGAAGGTCAATTCTGTCCAACAACGGACCACTTACTTTACTTAAGTACCGCTGCACTACGCCAGGCCCACAAACACATTCCTTTTCAGGATGATTATAATAACCACAGGGGCATGGATTCATACTGGCAATGAGCATAAAATTAGAAGGGAAATCTAAAGAGACTTTGGCTCGTGAAATAGTCACCTTTCGGTCTTCCATTGGTTGGCGCATTACTTCCAGCACCGTACGCTTAAACTCGGGCAATTCATCTAAAAACAATACTCCATTATGCGCCAGTGAAATCTCCCCAGGTTGTGGATTGCCTCCTCCACCTACTAAAGCCACGTCACTAATAGTGTGGTGCGGGGCTCTGTAAGGTCGTGTAGATACCAGTGCAGCCTCTTTGCCCAATCGACCAGCTACAGAATGAATTTTTGTAGTTTCTAGGGCTTCATGCAATGAAAGCGGTGGAAGTATAGAAGCCAATCTTTTGGCCAACATGGTTTTACCTGCTCCTGGCGGGCCTATCATAATAGCATTGTGGCCGCCAGCAGCGGCAATTTCCAAGGCCCTTTTTATGTTTTCTTGTCCTTGTACGTCTTTAAAATCTGCAGAGTAGTCATTTATTTGAGACATAAATACATCTCTCGTGTCAACTACTAAAGGTTCAATAGATAGTTTGCCTTCAAAAAAATCTACTGCTTCGGCTATATTTTCAACACCAATGATATCTAAATCATTGACTATGGCCGCTTCTTTGGCATTTTCCTTTGGCAGAACTAATCCTTTAAATTTATTCTTTCGTGCTTCAATAGCGATGGGTAATACTCCTTTGATGGGCCTGAGATTTCCATCAAGCGATAATTCGCCCATAATTACATATTGCTCAATATTTTCAGCTGATATTTGACTTGAAGCTTTGAGGATACTAAGTGCGATAGGAAGATCATACGCACTACCTTCTTTTCTGATGTCGGCTGGGGCCAAATTGACCACCACTTTTTGCCGAGGCATACGGTAGCCATGCACTTTAATAGCAGACTCTACCCGATGCTCACTTTCTTTAATGGCACTGTCGGGCAGGCCACTCATCCAAAATTTAAGTCCTTGTCCTACACTTACCTCAATGGTGATGATTCTAGCATCAACTCCATAAACAGCCGCTCCGAAAGACTTAGCAAGCATTTAAATCAAACTAATTTTTCTATTAATAAAATAAGGATGTGAATTACTTTGATGTGGATTTCCTGAACCCTATCGGCATAACCAAAATGTGGTACTCGGATTTCAACATCTGCCATTCCTGACATATTTCCGCCTCCATTACCTGTAAGTGCCACCACTTTTGCTCCTTTGGCATGGGCTGCTTCTATCGCTCTAATTACATTTTTAGAATTACCACTTGTGCTGATGGCGATCAGCACATCGTTTTCATTGGCCATACCTTGCACAAATCGTGAAAATATATGCTCGAAGCCAAAGTCATTGCCAACGCACGTAATATATCCAGGATCTGAAATAGCCACCGCTGGTAATGGATTTCTATTGTCTCTAAATCTCCCTGTCAACTCCTCGGCAAAGTGCATAGCATCACAATGTGAACCCCCATTGCCGCAAGAAATAGCCTTACCCCCATTTTTAATGCTATTTGCTATCAAATCAGCAGCATTTTCTATCGCTGCAATGTTTTCAGGGTCGTTAATAAACTTTTCAAGCACATCGTGTGCATGTAATAGCTCCTGTCGAATGATGAGCTTCTTATCCATAAATATTGATGTTAATTTTGATCCCCGTCAGATTGCTCCTCTTCTTTCGGACTTTCTGTTTTGGGGGTTTGATGCCTTACTGCACTACTCGCTTCTTGCAAATCGAACATCTTGGCTTTGAGTCCATTTATTTCTTGTTGTAATGCCTCCTTCTCTTTGACATTGTTTCTGTTTTCCATACCTGCTAATATGACGTTGATGAAATATAATACGAGTCCAGCGACAGATACATAAACCATTAAGGCCATTTTACTTCGAAGCCAAAGTAAGAATTCAAAGTCTTCAGATCTATAATTGACATAGATAGAAACTATCAAAAGGCAAACATGAAATAAAAGATAAATCAGGAAAAATATCGACTTGGGCTTTTTCATGTACTAAGAGTTTTGTTTTCGATTGTTTTATAACGAAGGCCAATAATACTATTTATTTGGCTTTGTTCAATTGATGAGCATTAATAATAATAAGTTAAATGTCCTTAGCTTTTCTAAATAGGATGAAAATAAAACTACAAAAATTAAATTAAGTATTCTGCATGCCACTTAGTTTTTTATAAGTACCCCCTTTTGCAAGTAGTTCTTTATGTGTCCCTCTTTCTATTACTTCTCCACTTTGTATCACTACAATCTCATCAGCATGTTGAATAGTACTTAAACGGTGAGCTATTACAATAGAAGTTCTGTTTTGCATTAAGTTACCTAGCGCTTCCTGC
Source organism: Fulvivirga sp. (assembly GCA_048268855.1). Classification (GTDB taxonomy): domain Bacteria; phylum Bacteroidota; class Bacteroidia; order Cytophagales; family Cyclobacteriaceae; genus Fulvivirga. The sequence continues at coordinate 250,782 of JBLWUR010000005.1, read as the reverse complement.
ACTAATTTTTCAGATTCTGAATCCAGTGCTGAGGTAGCCTCATCAAGAATAAGAATAGGGGGGTTTTTTAAAACAGCTCGGGCAATGCTTAAGCGCTGCCTTTGTCCACCAGAGAGTTTAAGACCTCTTTCACCGATATTTGTTTGGTACCCGTTTTCTAGCTCAATAATAAAATTATGCGCATTGGCAATCTTTGCCGCATTGATAACGGCCTCCTCATTGGCTCCTTCTATACCAAAGGCGATGTTATTAAAAATGGTGTCATTAAAAAGAATTGATTCCTGAGTAACAATCCCCATTTGCTTTCTTACAGAATCAATATTTAGATCCTTTAGTGAGATACCATCAATCTTTATATCTCCTTCAGTTACATCATAAAACCGCGGAATCAAATCTGCAAGTGTTGATTTACCACCTCCAGACTGTCCAACCAAAGCAATTGTTTTGCCTTTTTTTATTTCCAGGTTAACATTCTTTAAAACTTGTTGGTCTTTTTCGTAAGAAAAACTCACGTTTTCAAATACTAGTTTTTCTTTGAATCCATCAAGAACAATGGCATTTGGTTTGTTTTGTATTTCTGGAATAGTATCTATTACCTTAAAAATTCGATTCCCCGAAGCGATGCCTTTCTGAATTTCAGAAATACCTGTAGAAAATGCCTTTGCAGGCGAGATAATTTGTGAAAATATTACCAAATAGGCGATAAACCCACTAGCACTAAGAGTCGAGTCATTGTCAAGCACATAAGAGCCCCCAACCCATAAAATGATGGTTACTATACAAATTCCTAAAAATTCAGAAATTGGAGATCCTAGTTCCTTTCTTATGGAGTAGGATAAATTGACACGTCTGAAAAAACTAGTTTCATCATCAATTCTTTTTTGCACATACTCACGTGCATTGAATGCTTTAATTATTCTCATACCGCCTAAGGTCTCGTCAAGGATGTTAACAATACGTCCAAGTGAGTCCTGACTTTGAACTGCCTTCCTTTTTAGCTTTTTCACCAGATAAGCTAAAGCTCCTCCGGCAGTTGGAAGGATGATCAAAGTGAATAATGTCAACTTAAATGACATTACAAAGAGGGCAATAAAATAGATAAGTATAGTAACTGGCTCTTTAAATAATGATTTTGGGCTGCTAAGAATTGATACCTCCACCTCCTGCACATCATTGGTAACTCGTGATATCAAATCGCCTCTACGTTCATTACTGAAATAGCCCAAGTGCATCCGTGACACTTTGTTAAAAATATCCATTCGAAGATACTTTACCACGTCAAGACGAATTCTGGCACTTATGATAGCAGATAAGTAGCGAAATAAATTCGCCATAAGCACAGATGTAAGCACAACAACACACACAAAGAGCAATGCTTGTTTCTCACCGTATTGATTTATAATTTGTGTGAAATAATAGTAAAACGAGTCTTTCAGGTATGAAGTGCTGAATTCAAACGACTCAGGACGTACTATAACCTCTGCCGTTTCCTGCTTAAAAAGCACATCAAGCAAAGGAACAATAAGTGCAAGATTAAAAACACTAAAAATAACCCCCAATAAAACAAATATTATGTATTGTGGGATGAATAAGTTCAGTTTCTTGGCGTAGCCGAAAATTCTTAAAATTATTTTCATATCTCTCTAAATCGGCTGCAAGTTAGCCCATTCATTATTAAAATTCGTGGAGCCTTTGTGGAATATTCCACCTTAACGCAATCGAGGTGTAATTGGTACTTTCTTCCAATGTAGATTGCTCACTTTTTTGATTTCTATAAACATTCTTTATATCAATGAAGAAATTGTGCTTCCATTGATATGATAGGGTTACATCAGCAAAGAGTAGATTAGTTTCAATACCCTGACCAATTTCGTTTCCAAAGTTCATTTCCCTAGTTGAGTTATCTAATAATATATTACCGCCCCAGTTTTCATCAGTACCATCGGCACCATATTTAGCCGAAATCAATTTAGCTACAACTTGAATTCTATTAATCGGTTGGTAACGCAAAATGCCAACAAATTCATAGAAATTAGCTCCCAAAGGATGTGCCAGTGGCTGACGATAATTTGAATATTCAGTATACTGTGAGCTATGTGAGTAAGTATACGGACGAGCTAAATTAGCCTCTAATTGCATATCCAAATTGGAAATTCCAAATACATCAATATATTCACCACCTAGTTGAATGGCATATTTATTAGCCCACCAACCATCTCCTTTTTTCAGATTTTCGAGCAGAAATTCATCTAAGGTTAGTTGCCCATAAAATGAAAGGCCTTTTGCAGCGATCCACTTAAAATCCATACCAAGAAGCACATTGTCGGAACTGCCATTTTGTTGTTCTATAGCCCTGTAAAATATAATCGGATTCAGGTATTTCAATTCCAAATTATTGCCTACAGAGTCGGGTTTACTATAAATAACCGATTCAAAAAGACCGATGTTGAGTTTTCGGCTCACGTTTAAACTCAAATGATGTAAAGCTAAATACTTATTAGGATAGCCGTCATTTGCAGTAAGGCCGTTGACATTGCCGAATACATCGGCCGTCATTTGAGTAAACAGGTTGGTATAATTGAATCTCCAAACCTTTGTATTCACTTTTAAAAATAGATAGGCTGGTGAGTAATCAGAGAGAATCAATGAACGATAACCATTACCCACGTTAAATTTATCATGTCCAAATTGGATGTCAATGTGTTTAGTAGCCGCAAAGTTGATATACCCTCGGGCGGTAAAGAAGTCAACTCCATCATCTTTGAAATTTTTCCAAAACCCTTCGTGTGGAACTACTAGATCTCTACCAATCCTCTTTCTAACGTAAACGGGATTTACAACTTGATTTTCGCCAATAAATGAATAGAAACTTACTTTATCATCTACCACTCCTCTGATCTCAACCCCTCTGGTGTTAGTAAATGTTTTGACGTCAGCTTCTGTTTCCTGACCAACACCTAAGTAGAGCACTGGATTAATATGTAGATCAAAATGTTTTTCTCGAACATTATACAAGTCTGACTTTGAAGTATAAAAACGTTTTAAAAAGGACTTTCTACTTTCATTTGGGTTTTCTGACCATTCCCAATTATCATTACTTAAATAAGTTAGGTTAAATCTATCTTTCGATGATAAGTTATTATCAAAAGCCATGATAGAATCAGCAAAATTGGCAATTGATTTTCTTTTGTAAGGTTTCCAGGCAGTAAAAAGGTAGGGGTTGATTTCGCCAGACTTAATTTCATAACGATCAACTAAATGATAATAATCGTCATTTAATGGAGCAAAACTACCCTGAGCATTGGCTATTGTGGTAGCACATAATAATAAAAAGAGTATCCTATTCATGCCTTAATTATAGTAGGCTGCAAAATACATAAATTTTGTGTTTATCTTTGAGGAATAAAGTTTAGAAATGTTTTGCACATAAAGTGTAAATAGTTAATTTTGTGCCTCTTTTGAGAAGAACGATATAGAAAAGGTTACCCAAAATGAAAAAAGACATACATCCAGAATACAGAGAAGTGATTTTCCATGATACTTCAAGTGATTTTAAATTCATCACAAGATCAACAATGGTTACAAATGAAACCATGAAGTGGGAAGACGGTAACGAATATCCTTTGATTAAAGTTGAAGTAAGCTCAGCATCTCACCCTTTTTACACTGGCAAGAAGCTATTTGTAGATACTGCAGGTAGAGTTGAGAAATTCAATAAGAAATATAAAAAATAAGAATCAGTTTATTCTGATTATAAAAGTCTTCAAGATGAGCATATCTTGAAGACTTTTTTATTTTTGTGGCCATGAACATTATATTGTTTGATGATCCTTCGATAAGAAGGTCACTATTGCCGCTTACCTATACACGCCCAGTTGCGTCTATTAGAATAGGTATTCTTACTATAGTCGAGAAATGGGCTAAACACTTTGGTGAGTCGCCTTCCTTTCTCACCGAAGATTATCTATCCAAAAAATATCCGCTCTTACTTGCTGACGCCAGCTTATATATCAATGGTGCACTTTGCCCGGATGAAAAACTGTTGGCAGCCATTAACAAATTGGCATTAGGAGAAGCCCTTTTCCACAATGATCAATTGTTGGTTGCTCATCATAAAGAACTTAACATCAACAATACTGGAGAGCTAAAAAAAATCGAGTACCCAAATGAGGTCAGCCTAATCGATCAGGTTTGGAAAATATTCAAACTTAACGCTGCTCAAATAAAGACTGATTTTAAATTAGTTACCAAAGGTAGAACCTCGGCTAATATTACTGATCTACATACTGTAGTTTATGGTAAGGAAAATATTTTTATCGAAGAAGGTGCCTCTATAAAAGCGGCTACCATTAATGCTGAAAATGGACCGGTGTATATTGGCAAAAATGCTCAAATACATGAAGGCGCTATTATTAAAGGTTCTTTTGCCTTGTGTGAAGGTGCTCATGTAAATATGGGCGCCAAAATAAAAGGAGATTCTACCGTTGGGCCCTTTTCTAAGGTAGGTGGTGAAATAAGCAATTCTGTAATTTTTGGCTACAGTAACAAAGGGCATGACGGATTTTTGGGAAATTCTGTGATAGGAGAATGGTGTAACTTAGGTGCAGATACAAATACCTCCAATCTCAAAAATAATTATGACAATATTAAAATTTGGAATTACGAAAAAGGTGGTTTCAAAGATACTGGAGAACAATTTTGTGGATTGATCATGGGAGACCATTCTAAAAGCGGTATTAATACCATGTTTAATACAGGCACAGTTGTAGGAGTCTCTGCCAATGTGTTTGGTGCTGGCTTTCCCAGAACCTTTATCCCCTCCTTTTCATGGGGTGGTGCAGGTGGACTTACCACATTTATCACAAAAAAAGCTGATGAAGTGGCCAGCAGGGTAATGGCCAGACGAAATATGGAATATAGCGAAGAGGAAGCTGCCATTTTACACCACATATTTGAGCTTACCGATACTTACAGAACAAAGTAATCAATGAGATTTGAAGACATAAAAGGGCTTGACCTTGTAAAGCAGCAACTGATCAATTCAATAAAAAATGATCAAATAGCGCATGCGCAGTTGTTTGTTGGTAAACCTGGCAGTCCAACCCTTCCTATGGCACTGGCCTATGTCAATTATCTTAATTGTGAAAACAGGCAAGAGATAGACGCTTGTGGCGTTTGCCCGTCTTGTTCCAAAAATAAAAAATTTATCCACCCTGACCTCCATTTCGTTTTTCCGGTAAGTGCAACTAAAGACGTGAAAAGTGATGAGGCTCTTAGTCAGCGATTTATGAAAGAATGGCGTCAATTTTTGACTGACAACCCTTTCGGTGACCTTGATATTTGGTCAGAGTACTATGGTGGAGAGAATAAACAGGCAAATATATCCAAACAAGAAAGTCGCGAAATCATTAAAGGATTGTCACTAAAATCTTTTGAGGGTGGATACAAGGCCATGATCATATGGTTGCCTGAGTATATGCATCCCAATGCGGCCAATGGCATTCTTAAAATTTTGGAAGAGCCCCCTGAAAAAACTCTGTTTATACTTGTATCAAGTAATTCTCAACGATTATTGACAACGATAACCTCAAGGACACAACGGGTAAATATCCCTTTATTTGCCGATGAAGATATTCAGTCTATATTAATAGAGAAAAATGGAATGCCTGAACAACAGGCGGCACAAATAGCAAATTTGGCAGACGGGGATTTGAATACTGCCCTACGTATTGCGACAAACGTAGAGGATGACAGTCATGATTTCTTTGTCAATTGGATGAGAAATTGCCATAGTCGTAATTTCACAGAACTGGTAACCATGGCAGATACTTTCCATACCAGTAACAAATTATCACAAAGGAGTCTTCTCAAGTATGCGTTGAATATATTTAGAGAAACAATGATTTTTCAAAATGCACCAGAAATCAATCGTGTAAATGGAAATATTCTAGGGTTCATTCAAAAATTTAGTGGTTCGCTAAATGAAGATAAAGTGTCGAGTATGACAATTTTAATAGATGAAGCCTACTTTCATTTGGAAAGAAATGGGAGTCCAAAAATGATCTTCCTTGATCTTTCGTTACACTTAGCCGCTGAAATAAGATGATGAATAAAATAAAGATTGGAACCAGAGGTAGTAAATTGGCTTTATGGCAGGCTTATCATGTACAAGCATTATTAAAGGCTAAACAGATTGAGTCTGAAATTATTACGATTGAAACCAAAGGTGATAAAATTCTTGATGTCTCGATTGCAAAAATTGGTAGTAAAGGGGTTTTTACAGAGGAAATTGAAGAGCAACTTGCCTCTGGAATTATAGATATCGCGGTACATAGTGCTAAGGACATGCAATCAGAGCTGCCTCAGGGATTTGAGCTTATTGCCTTTACTGAGCGGGAATTGGTTAATGATGTACTCGTAAGTACTGACAAAAATACTTCCCTCGATCAAGCCAATATATTGATAGGCACCTCCTCTACTAGAAGGGTAGCCATGTTAAGACATCTTTACCCACATGTAAAAACAGTGGCTGTGAGAGGTAATCTACAAACAAGGATTGCCAAAATGAAGGAAGGGGCTTGTGATGCATTGTTGTTAGCCTATGCTGGAATGTACCGAATGGGTTATAGTGATTTGATTACTCAACACTTGCCATTAGATCAATTTACTCCTGCAGTAGGACAAGGAAGTGTGGCCATAGAATGTTGTACAACTTTGGCTACAGATAAAAAATTGGCCATTAAAAATGCAGTTACACATCCTGATACAGAAACCAGGCTTATTTGCGAAAGAGCCTTTTTAAGAAAACTACAAGGTGGCTGCAGTATTCCAGTATTTGGACTGGCTACATTGGCTGATGGCAAAATCAAGATGTCAGGGGGAATTGTGAGTTTGAATGGTAAAGAAATAATAAGAAAAGAGATCACCGGACAAATAAGTGACGCTGAGACCATCGGAACAAAACTAGCTGAAGAAGTACTTGTCGCTGGCGGAGATAGAATATTGAAGGAAATTAGAGAAGAGTTGGGAAGTTAATATTAAACTCTCCATCTTCCCCTATCTTCCCAATAGTTATTGGAGCAGGTTGAGTGTAGAAATTAGATTGACTAAATATTGAGATTAATTTTAATGTAACTCTCCCCCTGCCCCTCTCTAATTTAGAGAGGGGGGTTCAAACTTGTTTGAACGGGGTGAGTTGATGGAATAAGATGGTGGACTAAAGATTTGAATTTAATATGTAACTCTCCCCTTCCCCTCTCTAAAATTAGAGAGGGGTGTTCAAACTTGTTTGAACGGGGTGAGTTGATAGATAAAAAAAGTAAATTATGACTTGGGATGAAGTAAAAACCCTAACTCGAGACTTTCGTAAAAATCGGACCAAGGAAGAAGATTTGGTCTGGAGAAATTTAAGAAACAGAAAATTATTAGGCATAAAGTTTTTAAGACAACACCCAATTGAATATCATCAACATGGTAAAAGAAGCTTCTTTATTGTTGATTTTTATTCGCATGAATCGGCTCTTGTAATTGAAATAGATGGGGGAATTCATAACTATCAGCAACAGGAGGATGTACAAAGGGATGATATTCTTAGAAGCAAAGGACTCACGGTTATTCGATTTACTAACAAAGAAATAAATAGCTCAATGGTAGCTGTAATGAATAATATAAAACAACAATTAATTAAAACATGAAAAACATCTTCTTAATATTAGCAGTAGCATTGCTGGCTTCATGTGCCGGCCAAAAAGATTATTTGGTGACTATCAAAACCAAATATGGGGATATGCACGCCATCTTATATGATGAAACCCCAAAGCACAAAGAAAATTTTATTAAGCTGGCGGAAGAAGGTTTTTATGATAGCACCCTTTTCCATAGAGTGATGAAAGGTTTTATGATTCAGGGCGGAGACCCAAATTCAAAAGGAGCAATTAAAGGAGCACGCTTAGGTTCTGGTGATCCAGGTTATACCATTCCTGCAGAGTTTAATAAAAAATTCTTCCATGTAAAAGGAGCACTTTCAGCTGCCAGACAACCCGATCAGATCAACCCAAAGAAAGAATCAAGTGGTAGTCAGTTTTATATTGTACAAGGTAATGTTCTCACCAATGAAGAGTTAACAACTGACATAGAAGTTCTTGGAAAGGCAGCACAGCAGATGATGCAACAACCAAAATATGATTCTTTGAAGCAAATGTTCTTTAACATCTATCAGAAAGAAGGGCCAGAGGCTTATGGGAAAAAGTTAATTGAATTAAAAGACTTTATTGCTTCAGAAATGAATGTAAATGTAACTAAAGAAGTAAGTCCGGAAAGGGTTGCAGCTTATACCACTGTGGGCGGTGCTCCACACCTTGATGATGAATACACCGTTTTTGGAAAAGTTATTGATGGTTTAGAGATTGTCGATAAAATTGCGGAACAAACAGTAGACCGTGTAAATCGGCCTTTGGAGGATGTAATAATGACAGTGACTGTGGAAGAGCTTCCAAAGAAAAAAATCACTAAAATGTATGGGTATGAATATCCTGCAGAAGAAAAATGAAAATTTTAATTACAGGAAGTAATGGATTACTAGGCCAAAAACTTGTTAAACTGCTAGTCTCAGAGGGCATTGATGTAATAGCCACTTCAAGAGGGGCGGACAGGCTGGGGCTCGGTGGCTACGTGTATGACTCGATGGACATCACGAATGCCAGCGATGTGCAAACCTGTATAAAAAAGCATAATCCTGATGTGGTAATCAACACTGCAGCCATGACGAATGTTGATCAGTGCGAGACAGAACGTGAGGCTTGTTATGCTTTGAATGTCACTGCCGTTGCCAATTTAATTACTGCCAGTGAGTCCATTGATTGTCATTTAATTCATCTATCTACAGATTTCATTTTCGATGGATCGCACGGCCCGTTGACAGAGGAAGACAAGCCCAATCCCATTAGTTATTATGGCGAAAGCAAGTTGGCTGCCGAAGAACTACTATTTAAAAGCACCATTAAATGGAGTATTGCCCGAACCGTACTGGTTTATGGGGTGGCGATGGATATGAGTCGTTCCAATATTGTACTTTGGGTAAAAAAGAGCCTAGAAAATGGCCAAACTATCAAAGTAGTTAATGACCAGTGGCGAACGCCTACATTAGCGGAAGACCTCGCCATGGGCTGTTATCTCATTGCGAAAAACAAAGCCCTTGGCATTTTTAACATCAGCGGAGAAGACATGCTTACCCCTTTCCAGATGGCCATGCAAACAGCTGAATTTTTCAATTTGAACAGTGCGCTCATTGAAGAAACAGACGGTTCTAAATTTACACAAACGGCCAAAAGGCCCCCTAAAACTGGATTTGTAATTACCAAAGCCCAGTCTCAATTTGGTTATGTTCCACATAGTTTTGCAGAAGGACTTCAGGTTTTGAAGGATCAACTTTAAATGATTATTTTAGGCAATTAACTTCTTGCCTATGAAAACCTTGAAAAAAATCCTAATAGTCATTGTAGCGCTTCTACTTGTCGTTGTTCTTGGTGGCTACCTTTACTTACAAACACTGAAACCTCAGTATGCTGGAAACATAGCCCTACACGGACTGACTACAGAAGTACAGGTAAACTACGATACATATGGTGTTCCCCATATTCAAGCTGGTAATAATGAAGATGCATATCGGGCATTAGGTTATGTTCATGCTCAGGATCGACTATGGCAAATGGAACTTATGCGAAGGATCACGCCTGGCAGATTATCAGAAATATTTGGCTCCGATCTAGTTGAAATCGACAAGCTTTTTAAGACATTAGGAATAAATAGATATGCCTCCAAAGAGGCTGAAGAATTTAAAAAGGCCAATGAAGAAATTCAAAAAAATGTATTGGCTTATGTGGATGGCATCAACCAATTTATGGACAATGGCCCTACTCCTATAGAATTTATTTTATTGGGGCTTGATAAGGAACACTATTCCGTTCAGGATGTATTCAATGTGATTGGTTATGTAGCTTTCAGTTTTGCGGAAGCGCAGAAAAGTGATCCTGTAGTTACAAAAATATTCCAAACACTTGGTGCTGACTACATGAATGACCTTGATGTGAAACCAACAGGTAAAACAGAGATGATCAATAATGCCCCTCGTACAGCCATATTAGATAGTTTGAGCGCCAAAATAAATAGCATCATGAACAAACTACCAGCCCCAACTTGGCTAGGTAGCAATAGTTGGGTGGTAAACCCCACCAAATCTGCATCTGGGGGTGTGATTTTCGCCAATGATCCTCACATGGCTTTTAGTCAGCCCAATGTATGGTATGAAGCCCACATTAAAACCCCAACATGGGAACGTTATGGTTATCATGCGGCCTTAGTGCCTTATGCTTTGTTATTGCACAACCGTAATTATGCCATAGGACTTACGATGTTTGAAAATGATGATATCGATTTTTATCAGGAAAAAGTAAACCCAGATAATGAAAATCAATATTGGTATGATGGCGCTTGGAGAAATTATAAGCTGATCAAAGAGGCCATAAAGGTTAATGATGGTGATCCAATTGAAATAACAGTAAGAGAATCATTGCACGGTCCTGTAATGAATAATGTTGTGGGCAGCTTGGATAAAACTGCCGCCACCGCCATGTGGTGGACTTACACTCAACTTGAAAGCCAATCAATGGTTGCATTATATGAGCTTAACCATGCTAAAAACATGGACGAAGTTCGTGACGGAGCATCAAAAATTCATGCTCCTGGACTAAACGTAATGTATGGCGATAAGGATGGAAATATCGCCTGGTGGGCTAGTGCCAAACTCCACTTGACGGCTGATCACGTAAACCGAAATTTGATTCTTGATGGTACTGATAGTAAAGATGGGCCTCAGGAATGGCTTCCATTTAGTGAAAATCCACAGGCCGAAAATCCCAGTTGGAATTATGTTTATAGCACTAATAACCAACCCGATACTATAAAAGGTGGCCTATATCCGGGTTACTATGCTCCCGAAGATAGAGCGGTAAGGTTGGTTCATTTATTAGAAGCCAAAGACAAGCTTTCAATAGACGATTACAAAAAGATGTTGTTGGATAATCACTCGGAGGTTGCCATGAAAATAGCGCATGACTATGCAACATTGATTAACCCAGAAGATGAATTGGCTGAAAAAGCCAAAGCCATACTTTCAAATTGGGATGGAAATCATGGGGTAAATCAAACCGCACCAGTGATCTATCAGAAAATACTATTTCACTCCATGCGACTGGCCATGGAAAATAAATTGGATTCTGGTATTTTCATTGGATTTGTCAATACACATCTAATGAAACGCTCCTTTGATAGGCTCATGCATAATGACAGCTCAAAATGGTGGGATGATCCTGAAACCAAAGTAATTGAAAGCAGAACTGATGTTTTTAACAAGGCATTTCAAATTACCATGGAGGAACTGACTACTCAGCTTGGGGAAATAGAAAATTGGAAATGGGGTAAAGTACACACTTTAGAATACAAGCATGCCATGGGCAAAGTAGCTCTTCTAAGACCATTTTTCAATGTCGGTACTTTTGAAATGGAGTCTGGGGATGCTGTATTAAACAAGTTAGCCTTCCTTCGTTCAGGTTCAGGAGAATATGATATTACTTCTGGCCCTTCATCAAGGCGTATAATTAATTTTGCCGATGTAGAAAATTCGTACAGCATATTACCAACAGGCCAAAGTGGGAATCCGATGAGTCCGCATTATAAAGATCAGGCAGAGATGTATGTGAAAGGTGAGTGGCGTAAAATGTTATTAAATGAAGAGGAGATAAAGACGAACACCACGGACATCTTAACATTTACTCCAAAAGCAGAGTAAGATTATCAATTCTTTCGGTTTCATGTATTTGAAGTAGATCAGATTAAATTCAGTCCTTCTTGCAGAAATAATCCCAATCTTCTACCGTATCGATATCGTATACCCCTTTAGGAAAAGGAACACTGTGGGTACCATAAACTTCAATGAGTGACTCTAGTGTTTCATCGTCATTAATCCTGTTTAATTCTTTGAAATATTGTCTACCTACTACGGCTGGAAGTCCATAATGATCATTATAATTGGACATAATCAACTGACTCCCCTCCTTCAGTTCACTTGTGAGCAATCTTATCACTTCTTTATTAACATAGGGCTGATCACAGGTAAGGAGCACCACAGCACATAAATCAGATTTCAATCTGTGCAAGGTTCCAAATCCATATTTTATTGAATTGCCTATACCTTTATTCCAATCCAAATTAAAAGCTATGTTCTCTGTGACATCAGCGATCTCTTTTTGATGTCTTTTATAATTATACCCCAATACGGTTACAACACAGTCTGATAATTCTTGAGCCATGGTAACTGTTCTCAATAGTAAAGATTTGCCATCTATTTCCAACAACTGTTTTGGGAAACCAAGCCGTGAAGAATTCCCAGCAGCGAGTATAATTATACCTATCTTTTCCACTTTTGAAAATTACCAACCCATTTTGAAATACATATCACGTAATCAGGGGGTATTTTGACTTATAAAAGAGAATATTAAATCTTAAGATTGACTACCTCATAGTTGAGATCAAGGGTATTTTATGATAACTTGCCTGTTGGATGAGACGAGTTTATTTAATAATAATATTATTTCTAGCATTTACAGTGGCCAAAAGTCAAGATTGGCGCACATTATATGCATCTGCACAACAAGAGTACAATAATGATAACCTAGAAGAGGCGTTTACAAAAGCTAAAGAATGCCTTACAACTTATCAAGCCCAAGACGGCACATTATCGGGTAATTACGAAAGTATACTGAGGCTTCTGTCCAACATATGCTATAGTTCGGGCAATTTGGGGGAGGGTTTAAAGTACTGCGACAACGAATTGACTATAAAAGAAAAGTCAGGGGAAATAAATAACCTCGAGTATGCCAGTGCTCTTTATAACAAGGGTTCAATATTAGACCTTCTAGATAAAACAGAAGAGGCATTAGAAGTATTTAAAAAAGCAGAGTTAATCTTTCAGCAATTTTACTCTCAGACAGACCAACCACTCATTGATTGTCAATGGAAAATTGCAGGATGCTATTATCAACAAAAACAGCAGGATGAGGCCTACGAAATTTACAATGCCACTATCCCAAATTATGACTTAAATGCGGGGATAACCGGTGATTACATTAGTGCAGCTTACGATTACTCCAACATCCTGATTGACAAAGGGGAACATGATATGGCTTACATCCACTTACTCGACCTTAGTGATATCTATGAGCAACTTGGAGCTGGTTATGAAAATGAGCTAGCCCTTATTTACACCAATAAAGGACTGTGTTTGCACAAGTCTGGAAAATATACCGAGGCAGAGGAAGCATTCAATGTAGCGGATCAAATTTATAATCAGGTCAGTGCCAATCAAAGTGCAGAATATTTCAGTATGGTCAACCTAAGAGCGGTAAACTTTGAGAAACTTGGTAATAGTGCTCGGGCAGCAGAGCTGTTGGCATTAATTGGAAATACTGGCGATGGCTCTTCAAAAGCACTAGCAATGACCAATGATGGCATTTTAAAACAACAGCAAGGGGATTTGGAAGGTGCTGAAAAGGCTTTTTCTGAAGCTTTAAATCTTATTGACAAAAATAATGATAAGGGTAATTATATTGAAACAGCTCTCGACCTGGCTTCATTAAAAATAGTATTAGGAAACCTCAAAGATGCACAAGGCCTAATTGATGTTTGTACTGCTTTAATGTCTGGCATTGATCAAACTGATCCACTGCAAGCCAAGTACTATTTTACACTTGCTGAAATGCTTAATGGCGTAGGTGCTTGGAATGATTCATTTCAAAATTATAACAAAGCTTTAGCAATTCTTGAATCTAATGGGATTAAGAATAGCTTGTACATGAATATCATTTTTGCACTGGCAGTGCATTATCAAGATACCGGTGATTATAATTCAGCCGAAGCCTACTTTTTGAAGCAATTGAATATGCTTAAGGAAGCAGGGCAAAAGCAATCGCTATCGTATGCTACCACACTTAATAATTTGGGTACCGTAAAACAAAATCAGGCCAAATTAATAGAAGCACAACAATATTTGGAGCAAGCCAAGCAAATTAGTGCCACCCTATCGGGCGTAAATAGCATGCATTATGCAGGTGTTATCGAAAATCTGGGACTTGCTCTGACCCAACTCGGAGATTACACCAATGCAGAGGAATTAATCAACGAAAGTATAAAAATTAAAAAAACAACCGTAGGTGAGGAAAGTCCACTCTATGCCAATTCTATTCAAAATCTAGGTAGAATAAAGCAATTAAAAGGCAAATATCAAGAAGCTGAGCCATTGTTTGCCCTAGCATTGAAACTGAAAAAGAATGCCTTTGGAACCAGTCATCCGGAGTATGCCAATGCCTTAAATAATAGTGCTCTACTCTATCAAACTATGGGTAATTTTAAAAAAGCTGAACCTCTTTTTATGGAGGCTACAGATATTTATAAAACCAGGTATGGTACCAATCATCCAGAATATGCCACTACCCTTGAAAATTTAGCCACGCTTTATAAACTAGAGGGAAAAGATGAAAAGGCACAGCTGCTCCTCGAACAGACTCTGGCTATTGATAAGGCTATCTACGGTGAAAATCATCCACGATATGCTACCACCCTACACAATCTGGCCTCAGTGTATAAAGATCTTGACAAGAAAGAACAGGCAAAGTCTCTTTATGAACAAGCACTTAGTATTGATAAAGCCGTTTTTGGAGAAAAACATCCAGCATACGCCTCTACACTCTACAATCTGGCAGTATTAAATCAGGAAATGAACCAGTTTGATGAGGCAGAAATCAAGTTTAAAGAGGCGCTTGCTATTAGAAAAGAAATACTGGGAGAAAACCATCCTGATTACGCTTATGCTCTTTATGGGTTGGCAGGATTATACCATGGCATGCGAAAATATGCAGAAGCCAAGAACTTTTACGATCAGGTAATTGCAAATTACCTACAACAAATCAAAGACTTTTTTCCTTCTCTTAGTGAAAATGAAAAAGGGGCATTTTATGCTAAAATACGCCCCGTACTAGAATCCTATCAAGATTTCTGTGTGGAATATGCTTTAAGTGGATCCCCTGAAGGAAAACAGATTATTGCAGACTTGTATAACCTGCAGCTCTCAACAAAGGCATTACTGTTACATTCTTCCAACAAAGTAAGAAACCGTATTTTCTCCAGTGGCAACCAAACATTGATCGATAGTTACATCAATTGGACTGAGGAGAAAGAAAAGTTATCCAAGTACCTCTCTTATTCTGATGAAGAATTAGCACAGAAAAAAATTGACTTAAATGCGCTTTCGGAAGAAATAAATGCTATTGAAAAAGTACTATCTCAGCAATCGGAATTATTTGCCAAGGACATTGAACAGCCTAATTTCACTTGGCAAAATGTTAGAGATGTATTGACAGACAAACAAGCTGCAATTGAGATCCTTAGGATAAAAAAGCGGTACGTAGATGATTCAGTAATGTATGTGGCTTTGATAGTAAAAAAGACATCCGAAGTGCCTGAACTTGCCCTCCTTAAAAACGGGCAATCGCTAGAGAAAAGGTATTTTAACTATTATCGCAATGCAATCAAATTTACAGTAGGCGATGATATTTCATTCGCACAGTTCTGGCAACCCATTGAAAATCAACTAGAAGGCATTGATCAGGTATTTGCCTCTACCGATGGCATATTCAATAAAATAAATATCAATACGCTATGGAATAATCAATTGAATAAATATGTCTTAGATCAATATAATGTACAGAGTCTTAGTAATACACGCGATTTATTGATTACACCAACATTTGTTAGTAATACGCCTAATGTTGCCGAAGTATTTGGTTTCCCCGATTATAATTTAACAGCCTCAAGTACAGTAAATACTTCTCCAGGTCTTACCAGAGCAAGTGAATTTGGATTTAATGAATCTATCCCCGAGCTACCAGGAACCAAAGTAGAAGCAGACAAATTGTATAACCTACTTGAAGAAAAAAACTGGGCGGCCAATCTCTATTTATGGGAGGACGCCAATGAGGCTAAAATAAAATCAATACCTGCACCAAAACTTTTACATATCGCCACACATGGGTTCTTTAAAAGCGATGTTGACTTTAAGCAAGGCAAGGATTATGGTGCTGGATTCAACAATGCGGAACAAAATCCTTTGTTTAGATCCGGCTTATTATTAGCAGGTTCTGCCAAATCACTTCCAACAAGTAGTAAAATTGATGGGGAAGATGGGGTGTTAACTGCCTATGAAGCCATGAACCTAAATTTAGATAACACAGAATTAGTAGTACTTTCTGCCTGTGAAACGGGGATTGGTGAAGTGAGAAATGGTGAAGGTGTATATGGCCTCCAACGAGCCTTTATGGTGGCAGGTGCTAAATCGGTAATAATGAGTCTTTGGCAGGTAGACGATAATACTACACAACTGCTTATGATCAATTTCTATAAAAATTGGCTATCAGGCATCAATAAGTTCGATGCCTTCAAAGACGCACAAAAACAATTGAAAGAAAAATATTCAGATCCTTTTCATTGGGGAGCTTTTATTATCTTAGGCACAGATTAACAATTTGATGAAATTTTTCAGAACTCTTTTTATCATCGCTTTTGTGATAACACCTTTTCTGGGTTTCTCACAAATTGCCGATACTGTGGATTATTCCACAACCAAAAAAATCATCGACAACCTTAGCGATGCTAATGCAGTAGAATATGCACCTTCAATATCTGCTGATGGAAAAACCATGATCTTCGAGTCTAACAAAGGGGGTAATTTTAAGTTATATGAATCAAAATTTGTAAATGGTGCTTGGGCTGCCCCAGCTCCAATTGAAAATGTGAATAATTATGGTGATTCTACCGACCTTATTGGAGGGCCAAGCATAAGTTTTGACGGCAACACCTTATTCTTTTTTGCCTCATTGGGTTATGGAAATAGTGCGGATATCTATTATTCAACACGAGATAGGTCAGGTTGGAGTGTTCCACAAAGTGTAGGTGCCCCCATCAATACTGATGGTTATGAGGCCTTTCCTTCGATATCAGCCGATGGTAAATATCTCTACTTTGTAAGACAAAATGCTGACGGCCCTCAGGATAGAGATCTTAGAAGGCAAGGGAATTTTTGCTCTTCCATTTATCAATCAGAAAGGAAAAAAGATGGCACCTGGGGAGAGCCTGAAAAGCTGCCCTACCCTATCAATCAGGACTGTGAAAAAGCACCTCGGATAATGGCAGATGGTAAAACACTGATTTTTTCATCCAATAGACCCGGTGGTCTTGGCGATTTTGATATGTACCAATCTACCTTGACTCCACTTGGAGATTGGTCCACACCCGTACCCTTGACCTTTGCTAACTCTAACCAAAGTGACCAATTGCCCACCATCGCTGCCCAGGGTGATTTGATGTACTTTGTTTACAATAATCAGGATATATATTCAGTGATTATCCCACCCAAATTGAGGCAGTTTGTCAATAACATCATTCAAGGAAATATTACAGATGCTGATACAGGACAAGGAATAGCTGCGAAAATAATTGTTAGAGATGCACTCACCTCCAACATTATATCAGAGATCAACAACAACCCTGAAGATGGTGCATATACTGTGGTACTGGCTGCCGGCAAGTATTATAATTTTGAAGTGGTGAAGGAGGGGTATTCCAGTTTTATCAACTCCTACGATCTAAGAGATGTTCGCGATTATCAGGAAACTAAAGTTGACATCAAGTTATTTCAAAATGTCTTTTTGGATGTAGAAGTTAGTGATTCGGAGCTATTTGAAGGCATGGAAGCCGATATACAGGTAAAGCGTGATGGAGCCTCCTCATTTTACAAAACTGTAAAGACCTTAATGCCCAACGGGAATATTCAAATAGCTCTTCCTATTGGTTCGCACTATGAGTTTTACGTATCGGCTCTCAATTTTAAAAGTGAAATTTTTACAATGGATCTTTCTGGTCTGGTGCTTTACAGAAATTTTGAAAAAGAAATACCACTGATCCCAGAGAAAAAGGAGGTAATGATCAATGTTTCTGATCTAGTGAATAATTCTAGAGTAAAATCAAAAATCATTCTTCGAAACAAGGACAGAGATGAACGTATCGAGGTAGACGGTAATAGCATGGTTTCTTTACGCGTGGGTGATCGATATGAAATTGAAGCCACTAGTGATCAGGGTTATGCGTTCAACTCTACTATATTGGATGTAGAAAAAGATGGTGGAGCACTTGATTTAAAGCTGCTTAAACTGGAAATGAATGCCAAATTGGAGCTGAAAGACATACTTTTTGAATCCAATTCTACTGTATTATCAGAGGTTTCATTTATTGAATTGGAGCGCGTGATTCAGCTCATGAAAGAAAATCCAACATTAAAAGTTGAAGTTGCAGCCTTTACAGATGACGTGGGATCTGATGCTTATAACAAACAGCTTTCAGACAAGCGGGCGGATAGTGTAGCTAAATTCTTAATTGATAACAAAATTGACCCTGACAGATTTGTTACCAAAGGGTATGGCGAATCCATGGCCAAGGTGGCGAATGATTCTGATGAAAATAGAGCAATTAACCGAAGAGTTGAACTTAGGGTATTAGGGATATGAAAAAGTTAATCATCATACTATTTTGTCTATTAATTGGCATACCGCTGTATGCCCAAAAGTACAAGGACATATACCCCACTTTGGTACAATCCTCAGATGATGAAGCCCTTTCTATTTTAAAGGCCTATATGGTCGATGACTTGGACCATCCCAACAGCAACTTTCGATTGGCCTTAATTTATGAACGTAGATACAAAGCCTGTAATCCGATCACCCAATATGAAAGAGCTTTAGCGAATGCTAATGAAGCAAAATTACGTTTCACTAAATCTGCTGCCGTTGTAAACGAAAAAGAGGTAAGTAAAAACACAGGATATTATGCGGATTTTGCCAATGGATTTGACGGAAAAGGACGGCCGATTGTTGAATATAATTCGATCAGTAAGAAAATAAGGGCGGGCTATGATTCAGCAAAACTGTTCACAGACAAGATGCCTGAGATATACAAGTACTTTACCAAAAGTGTGAATTTTCATGACAAGGCCATCAAATTATTCAATGAAATCAACGGTAATTTCACAAGCCGTGATAGACTATTGCTAATGTACAATGAGGAGCTAAAGTCAAAACTAGAAGCTTTGAAACTGAACTATGACTCTAGTATAGTCAACTTGGATAAGTATTTGGCCACTGGTAAATTATACGATCCTAATAGGTTCGATCAGTCATATACTATAAAAAATATTGATACCTATCGCCTTCAGGGTTTATTGACCAGTCCCAACTTCCTAGTAAAGGACATTAATATTTGGAACTATAAAAATTGGGCCGACAAAGCCATTGCTGAAGTTAACAAGGATATATCTGCCTTACGAAAAGACTTGGAACAAGCCGAAACTGCGCTTAATGCTTCTTTAATAAGGATGAACCCATTGGTATACAATCCTGATTTTGTACATTATAACGTAGACAATAAACTTATTTTCAATCTGATCAAGTATGATAATGAGTCATTGCCTGTTGCCTTGTTAAGGTATAAGCAATTCAAACAATCACTAATTAGTCAGTTAGGCCTTGTCAATAATAGAGATACTACCGGAGCGATTAACTCGTATCTCATTCAACTGGGAGATTTAATTTACAAATCGAAAGATGCTGACAGCCTACTCCAGATTGCCAAACGCAGAATCGACAAGGAGAATATAAGTAAATACCCAGTCTTTTTTCAGACCCATTATAATAGTGCAGTTGGCCTTAACCAATATATAAGCAGTGAAACGAAAATGGCGAGTGAGGCACTTGACAAAGGTATTTCAGAGATGTTTTTGAATTTGACAACCTCAGACAAAACCCTTGGAACCGAGTATCTCAATTATCGTGGAATCAAGATTCCAACAACTGCAAAGTATATAAACCCTGATTCTTTGGATGCCGCTTTGCATACCACACATATAGTCGAGAATACTGACGGAAGTCATTATTTGGTAGGTTTAAACAAATCAAGTCGAAAACCATACCATGTTAATATATTTATGGCTAAGGCTGATGACAAAAACAAAGTGACATGGTATAAGGAGCTTTCCTTTACCGAGGATAAAGTAGACCCAATAATAAATCAAATAGGTGGTATTGCCACTACCCCTGAAGGCTGTGCTATTTTAGTAAGATCGAGAAATAGCTCAGGGTTTATCAATCGCCTTTTTTATATCAGTGAAAATGGAGAGGAGATATTCAACAATGAAATTGAGACCTCTCAATACCCACGGAAAATGCAATACGTGGAAAATACTAATGCATTTATTTTGACATATAAGGGGGCAAGTAAAGAGCAAAATATTAAGGAGAAGCAAAAAGTGGAATTGATGAGCATCAACATTTTAGGTGATGTGTTATGGACGAATACACTTGAGTATGCCGGCAACTTTGTTGACCTCATAAATGTAGATAAGGGTTTTATGGTAATAGGTAACTACTCGGAAATAAAAGACACTAGCGGAAAAGTATATAGAACGAAAGTAAATACGGGCCAAACAAATGCATTTGCAGCCAAGTTTAATGCTACCGGCAAACTGACGGCAGTCAAAGTGATGGAATCTACGAGTAACTACTATGTGGATAGTGTTGTGAAAGTTAACGACAAAATCATCAATCTACTGGGGATAAAGGCCTTATTCGGAGAGGCAAACGGAGACAAATTACATATTATAATCAACAGTAATCCAGCCATCATTCATTTAGGGTTATAGCCAAACCCATCGGATGGGTATTTAAGGCTTTGAGTCTCGTTGGTGACAACACCCACAAGGGCTAGTGCTACAACCTCAACTGCTTTGCAAAAGCACCGAGCGAAGGCCCGCCAGAATACCGGACGTGCGCAGGCAAGTGGGTGGAAGGATTATTCTGGCAAGTGTTTTTGGGTACTTTTTGGGCGAATGCAAAAAGTACCATAAAAATTAAGGGCTGGATTGAAATCGTTATAAACCTGAAAACTTCCAGAATGTTTGACCTAGAGTTTCCACTACAAAAATCCTATTTGACTTTGATTCTTGTTGGTGACAACACCAACAAGGGCTAGTGCTACAACCTCAACTGCTTTGCAAAAGCACCGAGCGAAGGCCCGCCAGAATACCGGACGTGCGCAGGCAAGTGGGTGGAAGGATTATTCTGGCAAGTGTTTTTGGGTACTTTTTGGGCGAATGCAAAAAGTACCATAAAAATTAAGGGCTGGATTGAAATCGTTATAAACCTGAAAACTTCCAGAATGTTTGACCTAGAGTTTCCACTACAAAAATCCTATTTGACTTTGATTCTTGTTGGTGACAACACCCACAAGTCAAGGAGGCAATGAATCGTCACCCATCAGATGGCCTTAGAGCCATCCGATAAGTATCGACTTACTCTGTTGCACAGGTCTTCAACACCGCTTCTACTTTTTCCGTAGTTATCTGCCCTGCTGTATTACCCCAGCTGTTATAAATATAGGTGGCGATCTCAGCTATTTCCAGGTTGGTAAGTCTGGATACTCCGGGCATAGCTTGGTTATATTCCACGCCATTCACTATTATTTTTCCAGAGATTCCGTTTTTAATCAAGCAAATTACGGCCTCCATATTATTTAGCATAAAATCAGAGTTGGCCAAAGGGGGGTATAATCTTCTTAGTCCCTGTCCTGTTGCTTGGTGGCAATTGGTGCAATGCTGCTGATATAGTAATTGGCCTTCCACCATGTACTGCTCAAACTTTACATTTTGCTTCATCCCTTGCTCCCCAGATTTTTTGCCTGTGCAAGCAAATAATACGGTTACAGCAAATAGTAACAGTGTAATGTTAAGGCTAGTTTTCATATTCTTTAAGCAGCTTATCCATATCCTTCATCAATCGATCAACTTGGTCAGGTAATGTGCCATCATATAATCCTCGTACCCTTTTATCTTTATCTACTAAAATAAAGGCTCCACTATGAATATAACCACCTGGTTCGGTACCATCTTCAGAAGCGGATACCATATAACTCGTTTGGCCTATTTTGTAAATCTCATCTTTATCGCCAGTTACAAAATGCCATTTACTGCTTTCCACTCCAAGGCGTTCTGCAAAGTCATGTAACACAGCTACCGTATCATGTGTTGGGTCGATAGAGTGTGATAGAATAAGTACATTCGGATTGTCTTTATATTTATCATAAACTCGTAACAACTGCACTTTCATTAAAGGGCATATTGTTGGGCATGAGGTGAAAAAGAAGTCGGCAACGTAAATTTTATCTTTGAAAGTTTCCGGTGTCACGAAATTGCTATCCTGGTCAACAAATTTGAAATCTGCAATATGATGCTGAATCACATCTCCATTTTCTAAAACTTCTGTACGACCAAAAATGCGTAATTTCTCTTCCTTAGGTGCATTGCATGCGGTGGCTATTGTAACTACCACCAAAATCATTAATAGTGTTCTCATTTTTTCTCTCGCATTAATTTATATAATCTGATGGCCAGCATAAGTATAATCGCAAATATCACCATCCCAATAATTCCCCAAACAAGGCTCATGGCCGTTTTCAAAACAATAATAAAAACGATGCCTACGAGCAATATAGTTGCTACCTCATTCCAAATTCTAAGTTGAATTGATTTGTATTTGTAATTATCGGCTTGCATCATTTTATACACTCTATGGCAACCGAATTGATATAGATATAATATAAAAACTAGGGTCAACTTGATATGCATAAATCCCTGATTGAGGTAAGTGGGCACCTGCCAAAGTACGGCCGTACCCAATATCAAGGTAAGGATAGCGGATGGCCAGGTGATTCCTAACCACAAAAGCTTCCCATTTTTTTTGTATTCCTTTATTAATATTGAGCGATCGGGCTCAGGTTTTTCGTGGGCTTCCGTTTGGTAAATAAATATCCTCACGATATAAAATAGCCCTGCAAACCAGGTGACTACAAATATTAGATGCAATGCTTTAAGATACAGGAATGCCATGCGTCAAAGTTAATGAACAGCTTATATTATAATGGCTCATAAGGCGATTGTTTTGTAGATTTTACTACAATAATATCCCCAACATTAATTCGAGCTGCTTTTACCATGATAGCTGTCTGGGAGAACACCATTTTATCATCAATTCGCTGTTTAAAAAGAGTTTTTAGTGGCTCCTTACCTTTTTCACCAGTTTCAGGTTTTAAGGTTGTGACAATGCATCGCGTCATGGGTTTAACACACTTTAACTTTCCATCACCTATTTCAATGTCTTTCCAAAGAAACTCTTCATAGGCCTTACCCCCCTCGTAAATGAAGCTGGGCCTGAACCGCTGCATAGTTATATCTTCTGTCATTTTACTATTCAAATCGGCCAAA
Source organism: Fulvivirga sp. (assembly GCA_048268855.1). GTDB lineage: Bacteria > Bacteroidota > Bacteroidia > Cytophagales > Cyclobacteriaceae > Fulvivirga. The sequence goes on along the minus strand of JBLWUR010000005.1, from coordinate 227,312 downwards.
GAGCTTAATCCAGCAATGGTGAATGGATAGGCGTCAGCAAAACTTACATGTTCTTCATCCATCACCCATTCAGGTTGTACCCTACGTGGAGAAGTATCGGGCATATAAACCAGTTTGCATTTAAATCCAAGCTCGTTGCTGAACCACTCACCAAATGCAGAATCACCTTCTATGGCGTCCACCTCATCTTCCCAAATTTTTACTTTAACATTTGCCCCACTACTGATTGAAAATGGAATTTTTAATGTCGCCTTCCCTCCTTTTTTGGAAACTAGAAACCCATCTTCATCATATTGAAGCTCAAAAAACAGAAATTCAGGATGTTGCCTGATGGTAAGAAAATGATTGGCCTCATTTACCAACATCCATCTTCGGTCATGTTCTATGCCTCTTGGAGTTAAATTAGCCGAGGGCAGTGAGATTCCACCCAACGATTTAACTGGGTAAATTCTTATGTCTTTTAAAATTCGAGTCATTACTATTTATTACATTTATTATAACAAGTTAAAAGCACCATAATTATCCCTTTTCCCTATGTTAACTTTACTAACTTAGCATTATTACCTAATTTTATAAATCCTCTAAACTAGATTTTAGCATGAGCGACACCTCCAGTCTTTGGTATTTTCAGGATGTAGATTTATTTAATGTGCTTTGTCCAACAAAAACAAAGACCATGCACGAGACGCATGAATTCACCAATTATAACAAGGGTGAATTTGTATACTTTGCTGAAGAACCTGCCAAATACATATTTATGATTGCCGAAGGGCGAATAAAGCTAGGCCACTATACCGAAGATGGAAAAGAAGTAGTTAAGGCCATTTTAGGTACGGGTGAGATATTTGGTGAGCTGGCATTGACAGGTGAAGAAAGAAGAGGTGACTTCGCACAGGCCATGGATGAAAATACTATAGTTTGTCCAGTAAGTATTGACGAAATGCGTGGTATGATGGCTGACGATAAAGAGTTGAGCTTTAAAATCTATAAATTGATAGGACTACGTATTAGAAAGCTGGAACGTAAAATTGAGTCACTTGTATTCAAAGATGCACGCACACGTATCATTGAATTTTTAAAAGAGGCCGCTGAATGGAAAGGAAAAAAAGTGGGTTTTGAAACTATGATTCCTACCAAGCTAACGCATAAAGACATTGCCAACCTCACAGGTACCTCCAGACAAACGGTTACCACTATCCTCAACGAACTTAAAGAGGCCAATTTGATCAATTTTGATAGAAGAAAAATACTGATCCGAGACTTGGATAAGTTGAAATAATGGCTGACATAAGTTTTTTAAAGCAAATTGTTTTTGAACCATTAACTAAAAAAAATTGGGGGCATTTTGTTGAGTTATTTGGCCATAAAGGAGCTTGTGGCAACTGCTGGTGCATGTATTATCGGCTTAAAAAAATGGACTTTCAGGAAGGAAAAGTAGAAGATGGCAATAAAAATGCAATGAAGGAAATAGTGTGGAAAAACAGGCCCACAGGAATTCTTGGTTTTTTTGAAGGGCAACCCATTGCCTGGTGTGCTTTTGCGCCTCGTGAGGATTTTATGAAACTCGAAAATTCAAGGGTACACAAGAGAATCGATAATAAAAGTGTTTGGTCTATACCTTGCTTTTTTATTGATAAAAATTTTAGGCGACAAGGAGTTTCTATAGCTCTTTTAAATGGAGTGATTCAATATGCCAAAGAAAATGGCATAAATACAATTGAGGCTTACCCCACTACTCCAACACAAGAAAAACTTCCTGACTCCTTTGCATGGATTGGTTTATACAAATCTTTTGAGCGCGCGGGTTTCAAAATTGTAGATCACACCTCTAAAAATAGACCAATGGTAAGGTATAACATTGTCGAAGGTTAGCAACTGATTTAGTTGGTACTAGCTTTTGATATCATAGTTAAGATTGCAACTTTACAGCATTAGTAATTCAAAGGATGACCCCAGAACAAACCGCTATAAAAACCACTTATTTTAGCATCATTGGTAATACCCTTCTGGCTATAATCAAAGGTCTAGCAGGTTATTTTGGAAATTCCTATGCGCTCATAGCAGATGCCATAGAATCAACTACTGATATTTTTGCTTCATTATTGGTGTTGTTCGGCATCAAGTATTCAAGCAGGCCTGCCGATGAAAACCATCCCTATGGTCATGGTAGGGCTGAACCGTTGATTACTTTCCTTGTTGTTGGATTCTTAATCATCTCAGCTACTATTATCGTTTATGAAAGTATTTTAAATATTCAGACCCCCCATGAAATGCCACGGTCATGGACGTTAATTGTGTTAGGAGCAATTATTTTCTGGAAAGAAATCTCCTACCGATTGGTAATTAAGAGGAGCAAAGAAACAAGAAGCACTGCTCTAAAAGCAGATGCCTGGCATCATCGCAGTGATGCGATAACATCCATTATTGCATTTATTGGTATTTCAATTGCCCTCTTTTTGGGTGAAGGTTTTGAATCGGCTGACGATTGGGCGGCACTTTTAGCAGCTGGTTTTATTCTTTATAATAGTTACAAGATTTTCAGGCCTGCACTTGGTGAAATCATGGACGAGCATTTGTATGAAGATCTGGTGGAGGAAATAAGGGCGGTTTCTTTGAAAGTGAATGGGATAATAGGGACAGAAAAATGCTACATCAGAAAAGTGGGCATGAAATATTATGTCGACTTGCATGCCATAGTAGATGCAAACATTACAGTAAAAGAAGGCCATTCACTGTCTCACAAACTCAAAGACACATTGCGAAACGAGATTTCGGGTTTGGGCAATGTTTTAATTCATATAGAGCCGAGTGATAATAACTCGTAGTTTACGCTATTCGATTAACTATCCCCAATAAATCTTTACTAAGCAATGGCTTATGTAAAAACCCTGATACGTATTCATTTATATTGGCTTTTTTATAATCATCCTCATTTTGGGAAGAGCTCAACATAAATATTTTTACATTTTCTCTGATTTTCACATCCAGTTCAGCATATTTTTCCAAAAACTCCCACCCACTCATTTCGGGCATATTAATATCAAGAAAGACATACTGCGGTAATCCATCACCTTTAGCATTACATTCTTTTAAGAAATTTAAACCTTCTGACGCAGTGAGGAAAGACACCGTTTTGATTTCCTTTATTGTTTTTTGTATAATAACGTTATTCACAAAATTTGCTACCTCATCGTCATCAATTAATAGTATATAACCTGATGTCATAATTTATTTAAGTTCAATGTAAAAAAGAATGTACTCCCTTTATTCTGTTCTGATTCCACCCATATTTCGCCATTATGGATATCTACTATTTTTTTGCAATTAGCTAACCCAACTCCTGTACCCGCAAATATTGAACTGTTATGTAACCGTTTAAAAATTACAAATATTTGTTTTTGAGATTCTTTAGGAATTCCAATGCCGTTATCTTTAAACATAAACTGCCACTGATTGTTTATGAATTCAGCAGATATTTCAATCACAGGTTGATTATCACGCATTTGGAATTTAATAGCATTTGAAATTAAATTTTGAAATAGCTGTTGCAAAGCAGATGGGTAGGCTTTAATAGTTGGAAGCGATGTCTTTATTATAATTTGGGCATTCGATTTTTTAATAGTTTGATCCAGGTCTTGAGTCACTCTGTCTAAAACCACATTACAATCCACTAATTCTATGGCTTCATCAAAACCAATACGACTATGATTTAATAGATTAGTTATTAATGAACTCATTCTATTGGATGAAGCCAAAATGTATTGAAGGTATTGCTGCCCCTTATCATCAAACTTGTCTTTATATTCTAATTCTAAAAGGCCAACAAGGCTCTGCATAGAATGTAGCGGTTCCTGTAAATCATGAGAGGCCACATAAGCATATCGTTCCAAGTCTTGATTTTTCTGTTCTAAACTCTTCACATGATTCTGCAAGGCTATCCGATTATCTGTAAGCACATCAAAGACAATTTTTACGATCATAAGGGTGAATGCCAAGGCTGAAATTAATATCCATATAGGTTTAATAATGGAAAGGCCAAGATCGCCTTCATAGATCATTTGCAGATCCCATGTGCTATCCGCCATTGCTAACTCTCCACTTCTTGAATTATTGGCAGTTAACTTTTGTGTGCTGGGTTCACCAAACAACAGCTCTCCTTCCGAGCTCTTACTATTTATAATAACTTCTGTATCAGTCAAGTCAATTCCTTGAAGAGCGGACTTAATTAGCCGATCCGTCAGGTATACACCTTCTATGAGGCCAATTACATTTTCGGCACCTTTTTCACCTTCTTTATAAATGGGAACAAACACTAATATGGCTCTGTGTGGTTCTCGTCTCTGAATTGTGGACATTACGTCTGAAGTGGCCGCACGTTGAGTTTCTATAGCCTTGTCAATGGCAATTTGTCTTACATTAATGGTAGGCCCAGGATCAAAACCAAATGCATCTTCATTTCCCTCTAATGGATTGATAAAATATACTGGGTAATATATTGCTCTAGTTTCAGCTCTCACCAAACTATCTCCCACTTTGGTGGTGATTTGAAAATTTTCAAATCCTTCCTTTCGTGTGGCTAATTCAAAAGAATCACGTTGATGCTGTTTAATTACTGGTACCCACTCCAAAGCCTGAATGCTTTTAATCCTTGAAGTATAATAGCTGGCATAACTTTGAAATTCATTTCTAGTAAAACCGCCATGTGACTTATAATTGGCTCTTAAAGCATACAGTGAGTTAAGGTTTCGCTCTATTTCTCTCTCAATCTGATCTTGAATGTTATTAAAACTGCTTGATAGTATTTTATCTCTCTTTATGTTATTAGCACTCTCAAAACCAAAATATATAGCCATAGAGATGATGACTCCAATAACCAAAACAGTGGTGCAAATGATATAAATCTTTGGAGTGACATTCTTCATGTTACAAATAAAAGGAATTCAATCTTACTTTTGATTTTATATATTGTTAACTCACTATATAAATATAGTAAAATATATCATGGTTATAGTCACTTAATTGATGCCCAAACTAAGTCGTGTTAGATATGTTTTCATTAAACAAATTAAATTCTCGCTATCTTTGCTTCTAAACATATCCTTCATTATCCTCAATTATTGTAATAGCATGTCTTTTACCTCACTAGGTTTATCTCCCGCTTTAATCAAAGCATTGGCCAATCAAAAATATTTGAAGCCATATCCTATTCAACAAAAGGCCATTCCAGCCATTTTAAAAGGAAAAGATGTGCTAGGCATTGCCCAAACCGGATCTGGGAAAACGGCAAGTTATGTACTGCCCATTCTGATGAACTTGGAAGGCAAAACGACTACTAAAAGTAGAAATGTGAACACCCTTGTGGTGGTACCAACACGGGAATTGGCCATGCAAGTAAAAGAGGTGTTTTTAACCTTTGGCAATGCGCTTGCCTATCCGGTACAATCCATGGCCGTGTTTGGTGGAGCCTCTATTAATCCACAGATGAAAGGATTATATGGTGTCAATGTACTAATTGCAACACCAGGCAGACTACTGGAATTAGTAGACTCCAAAGCGCTAAGTCTTGCCAAGGTAGAAACCCTTGTATTGGATGAAGCAGACAAAATGCTCAATATGGGTTTTAAAGACGAGATGAACCGCATCTTGGCTTTACTCCCAAAGAAGAGACAAAACCTATTATTTTCAGCCACATTAAGCAAGGAAGTAAACAATATCAATCAGCTGATCTTGCACGATCCTTTAGTGGTTAAAATAGAAGCAGAAGTTGAATCCATCGACCTCATTAATCAAACTGCCTACGCAGTAGAAGAAGCACAAAAAGGGCCATTGTTACGATACTTAATAAAGACCAAAGACTTAAAACAAGTGCTGGTTTTCACCTCCTCGGTATATAAGGCCGACCATGTAGCGGACAAGCTGCGAAAAAATGGTATTAATGCCGAGGCCACACATAGTAAACGAAGCCAGGGAGCACGAACAGAAAGACTTAGAGAATTTAAAGAAGGTCGATTACAAGTGTTAGTAGCGACTGACTTGCTTTCACGGGGGATTGATATTGAGTTTTTGCCGTATGTAATAAACTATGAACTGCCTAGGTCACCCAAAGATTATGTACATCGTATCGGACGAACGGGCCGAGCAGAGTCTCCTGGTGAGGCGGTGACTTTTGTAGCCGCTGAAGATCAGCACCATTTTAAAATCATCCAGAAGAAGATGGGCAAAACGGTAGAGATGATTGAGGCAGACACCATTGATCTGAAGGGGTATTGAAGGGTAAGGCTTAAGTAGTCAGTTTATCGGATAATTATTTAAATTTATTCCCAATAATAATATATATCAACACCTTAGTGCTGTTAGCGGGGTGTTATGAGCAACAACTTCTAAATGGACAACAAATCCGAACAATTGAAAACACAACTATTCTCAGGGGATTGGGAGCTCATCAAATCTTCAGCAAATCAACTTTTCATTGAAGGTGAGTTTGAGTATCTACTAGGACTGCTAAAACATGAAGACTCTGCTATTAGAAACGCTACTGCCTTAACGTTTCGGGAAAATAAATATCAGGACGCGCTAGAGCCACTTTTTGAAGCCATAAATACTGAAGAATATAGTAATACAAATGGCACTTTGGTTTACGCTCTCGAAACTCTGAACTGCACTAACAAACTTTCTGAATTATTCAGAATACTCTTCACCACTTACAAGAACTGGGAAGTTCAAAATCACATTTTAACGATTTTGGACGAACAAGAGTTTGAGTTCAAAGAAGAGGAATTGTTATTAATTAAAGCCTTATGGTTAAAAATAAAGGACAGCTGGAATGCATTGAACGGAATTACAGAGGAAACCCGAACGAAGCACTCAATTGATGAGGATGTTGTAAATGAAACTGTTCAAGGATATCTAGCTTACCTAAAACCGGCAGAATAAAAGCTCATAACATCACCTATACTGCATGGGGTTGTATCAGGCAGAAAGTACTGTGGGGATTGGATATTCCGCCACGTTGAATATATTTGAATAAGGTGTGGCTAAGCAAGTGAGGAAAGGACAGAATGTTCTAAATCCCCACGACAGTATAGCCAGGCCGTTACCTTGCATGACTCCACATGAAACTATTTTTTGTTAATATTCTAATCATCATTACTGGGTCAGCTTTTGGACAGGGATTTAATGAACGACATCCTGAAGTTCGGACCTTTACCGAAAGTGTTGATGGTAAATTACAAACCTACTCACAGGTGATTCTGGACAATGATGAATTCATGGAACAGATGACCGATGGTGGCGGAAGGTTAACTGGTTACTTTTCAGGAAATGAAGTCAGAAAAATTAATGTCACTGTTGGAGTTTCATATGGTAAATATGAATTCGACTACTACTTTAAGAACTCCAAATTGTACTATATAGTTGAATCATTCAAGCAATATGCCTACGATGTGGATACGGATACTTGGAACTACTCCAAAATGGAACAAACTTTTAATGGTGACTATCTTTTTCAACCAGATTTTGATTACGAAACCCTTGGACACAACCGTTTTAAGAATGATGAACTTGACCCAGAAGAAGTTCTGAAAGACGAAGCGAATGGATATCTTATTTTACTGAAGAACAAAAAAAACGCAAGGTAACATGGGCTAGCAACGCATATGCTTAAGTGCTTTAATATTTAAGTGACTGCTCCTCACCCATTCATTCTGTGTTTGCATTCTTAGTTTTTAACAGAAGGTCTTTCTTGGTTGACTTGCAGTTCGCAAAGCCCTTCTCGATAGTTATCGGGAGGCGGGTCAGGGTACAGAAAGGTGGTGGCCAAAGTCTGGGCAACTTGGTTCAAAACACAAAAAATATTAGTTTCACCTCAATTAAGTACGGGTGCGGCACGACATGCTATACAAGTACGTTACCAACAATTAAAGATGAATATGGAACAAGAAAATAAGCCTTCAAAACTTAAGTTAATCATTGAACCACTGGAAAAATTCTTATATCCTGTATCCATTGTAATTTCCTTTCTATTCTTTTTCAATATTCTTCAGTCCCAAGCCATTGTAATGTGGACATTAGTAGGATTAGCAATAGTTCTATTTTTATCGGCTTTTGTCCCTTTTGCTATTTATTCATCGCAAGAAGAGGCTGATGAACATAAAGAATTTGGCATGCTTGATTTACTAACTACTGCGATTGCACCAAAAGTTGTCTTTATAAGCTCAAGTGTTTCTGTTTTTGGACTCATTATGTACATAGTAAATCCTTCGTTAGAATCATATGTAAGAATGGCTATGATAGGTGGAGTGTCAATTACCATTTGTTTAATTATCTATTTGGTAGGTTTTATATCAGGGCAAAAATTTTACAAACCATATGTTAAAGTCCTGTCTAGAGGACTTCCTATATTGCTTTTAGATTATCTTCTATTATTTGAAACAATACATAGCTGGTAACATTGTTATTGTGCAACAAAGCATATCCCCACTATTCGACATTTGTAATGTCGTTAATTACAACTGGATTTATAATCTATTACCCCCTATTCGACATTTGCAATGTCGAATTATTATAACCGGATTTATAATCCACTTCGGGTGTAGTATATCGGATTGTAAATCCTATGACATAGCTTCAGGATTAAAAATCCAGAAGAGGCTTGATGCAACTTTTTCGATTAGTATATTTTCATGAAAATTGGAAAGTCCACCACGTTGAGTAAATTTATCTTGGAATCGGACGATAACCCACCCAAAACTTCTGTCAACAATGAGTGGCTCAGCAGGTTAGGAAATGTATCACTATTAAAATAAAATAACATGGCTACTACAAATACTTATTTGAACTTTAATGGAAACTGTGAAGACGCTTTTAATTTTTATAAATCAGTCTTTGGCGGAGAATTTACCTACATTGGGCGATTTGGTGAAATGCCCGAAAGTGATGATTATAAAGTTCCTGAATCAGATAAAAACAAAATTATGCACGTTAGCTTACCCATTGGAAATTCAATTCTGATGGGAAGTGACACAGGTGGAGACTGGGCACCATCATTTATTCAAGGAAATAATTTTTCAGTTTCTGTTACCCCAAAAAGTAAACAGGAGGCAGATAATTTATTCAATGCGTTAGCTGAAGATGGCCAGATTACAACTCCAATTCATAACACATTTTGGGGTGCTTATTTTGGTATGATCCTCGACAAATTTGGCATCAATTGGATGATCAACTTTGAAGAACATCCTCAAAAACAATAAATCGTACACGGAACGGATCGTTTCCTTTTCAAATAAATGACTAATTAATAATTAATTGGATTTTATTAATCGTAGCAGGGCTCTTTGAAGTGGCGTTTGCTGCATGTCTGGGGAAAGCAAAAGAGGCAACAGGCATTGCAACCACTTATTGGTACATTGGATTTTTGATTTGCTTGGCAATCAGTATGTTCCTTCTCGTAAGAGTTACCCAACAATTGCCCATCGGAACAGCTTATGCAGTATGGACAGGAATTGGGGCTGTAGGTACAGTTTTAGTTGGAATTCTGATTTTTAAGGAACCAGCTACATTTTGGAGGTTATTCTTTATTACAACTCTAATTGCTTCAATAGTTGGACTGAAAATGGTTACCCATACTGTAGGAAACTGAAATTAAAATGATAACAATTTTTCACTTAAGGAAAACAGAAAACGTTTTACAACTAAATCTCAACATGAATTTGTAATTAATATTTTATGTACATAAAATACAGATATGTTAACTACAACTTTATCGGACTTCAGAAAAGATATCAAGAGATATCTAGACAAAGTGACCAAGAATTTCGAAACTTTGATAATCAATAGAGGAAAGGATTCAGGTGTTGTCATTATGTCTTTGGACGAATATAATTCTCTTTCTGCCACCAGTCATGAATTGTCAACACGAAAAAATGAGCAACGAGACTATCATTATGATTAAGAGGTTAACTAATTACAAACCACTATTAACTAACAACTACTTACCGCTATCACTTCACGTCAAAACACATACATCACCATCATCAAATAATGTAATACACTCCCGGCCATAACAAACAAATGCCAGATAAAATGAGCATACTTCATTCGGGTGTCAATAATATAAAATACAATACCCACCGTGTAAGCTAGTCCTCCTGAGATCAGTAACCAGAAAGCCGGCTCCGGCATCATCGATTTGAGGGTATTGATTTTCACTAGTATTATCCAGCCCATCAAAGCGTACATAGTAGTTGAAAGCGCTTTAAAACGTCCAGTATAAAACACCTTTAACATGATACCAACGGTCGCCATTCCCCATTGGACTCCAAAAAATACCCATCCCACTACACCACCCATACTTATCAATAATACTGGTGTGTAAGTGCCGGCTATTAATAGAAATATCCCACAATGATCAAGGATATTGAAAAGTTTCTTGGCTCGCTCATGGCGGAGCCCATGATAAATAGTTGAAAAAATATAGAGAGCAACCAAACTACAGCCGTAGAATAATGCACTAAACAAACTCCATTGATGCGTACTCTTTACTCCCAGTACGATCAATACTACAAAACCACCTATGGCAGTAAGGGCAGTAATACCATGTGAAATAGAGTTAAACCACTCTTCTTTTGCCGTTTGCGTTATTTTATTTTCGCTCATTTTTACAATTATTGCTAAAATACCATGGGGATATCTTAGTGAACTTAACCTAATAAATAACAGTTAAATTCATTACTTGTAATTTTTAAATTGAATCAGTATGAGTTTAGATAAGAACAAGAAAAATGCAATTGCCTTTTACAAAACAGCCTATGAGGGCAATCCTAAAGAAGCAATAGCAAAGTATGTGGGCAAGGAATACATCCAGCATAATCCAGATGTAACTGATGGTCTACAGGGCTTTATTGATTATTTCGAAAGGATGCAAAGGGAGTATCCCGAAAAATCAATTGAGTTTGTGCGCAGTGTGGCTGAAGGCGACTTGGTAGCTTTGCATACACATCAAACATGGCCCGGAAATGATCAGTATGTGACCATGGACTTTTTTAGATTCGATGAAAATGGAAAGATCTGCGAGCATTGGGATTCCATTCAACAAATACCAAAAAGTTCTGCCAATGAAAACAGCATGTATTAATCGGCTCTCCTGATTACTTTTTCTTACTTGACTTCGCTCTTGGGTTGAATTCCAAACATAAATCTATCCAATATTCAAGGTCTTCGTCCATATCAATGGCTTCAGATCTTACGAAAAGGAAACTCTTCATTGGCCTTCCTGTAAAATCCATTACTTTACTACCCCGAGTATTCAATACTTCCTCATACTTATCGGGATCAATACGTACCATGAGTTGGTCTTTCACTACCCCCATGCACATTTTATCATCCACCATAATGCATAGGCCGCCCATCATTTTCTTCTCTTCATTTGGCACACTTCGTTGTTTTAGTAAAGTGCGAACACGATCCGCTAATTGTTCTTCGTATGCCATATTATTTTGAGTTTAATGCTTCTGTTAAAAAATCCTTTACGGGTCGGGCCGTTCTTACGTAATCCATTACCACATCGGGCAGATTTGGATCCAATATTTTGTCAGATTCAATTTTTCCAACATAATAAAATGCCTTATTGGCAATTAATGGATATTTCTCCACAATTGTTGTAAACTCCTTTGGAATTCGTTTACTCTGTTCACCTTTTATCTTACCAAATTTTTTAACGAATTCATTCTCTTCTATCAGCTTCATAAATGCTTTAGGGTTTTCTGCTATCGCATTTCTTATATTTTGTACCTGCTTGCTATTTATTCCATGTGCACCACCAAATACCCACAATCCATCTGGATCAAAACGGAGAAATACGCCAGGTACGGATTTATCTTTACGGCCAGTTTTGGAGATAACAGCTCCGATATGCACATTATAAGGTGTTTTGTCAGGGGAGAATCGGATGTCTCTATTAATTCGTGTAATAGCATCTTTGGCCAAAATCATCACTTCAGGTTCTTCAGCATGGATACGCCCTATCATTTCATTGACAAAAACATTTAACGGCTTTTTTACAGAATTTTCATATCGCTTTCTGTTTTCATCAAACCATTCTTTGGTGTTATTCTTTTTCAGTTCTTTAAAAAACTGCAGAAAGTCCTTAGTGAAGTAGCTCATGAGTTAAAATGTTAAATATTTAAGCACATATTCTCTGCGACCCTCTGCGTACTCTGTGGTTAATTGATAAAACCACAGAGTTAACAGAGACACACAGAGATTATTTTGGTGAATGAAAGGCTACTTTATTTCCTTCACTGTCAAGAAACAAAGCCATGTACCCAATTTCATCAGAAATTTTGGTTTTAGGAAGTACTACTTTACCTCCTGCTTTCTCCACTTTAGCAAGTGGACTAGAAAGATCGGCACCGCCATTCAAATAAACCAAAGCACCATCAGCCGAGGGAGTATAGCCATCCGCTTTTACAAGCGCACCACCTACCCCATCTTGACCATTATGCAAAAAGCCCATTTGCATGCCCATTACTTCTTGAGTGTGTACTTCCTGACTTAACACTTCCCCGTAGAAGTCACAAGCTCTTTTAAGATTGTTAGCTGGTATCTCAAACCAGTTGATTGCATTTGCCATGATATTATTCTTTAAATGTTTAAAAATTTCATTTACTGATTTTCAAGCGGCCACTATTCGATCATCTACAAATCAAATGTAATTCATGACTTACTAATATTTTTGTCAAAAAATTCTATTTATTAGAATCCTAAAATTGATAAATATTGAAATTATAGATCATTTCATTACTTTCAAGTAGATATTAACATTCAATTATTATAATCCCATGTCTAAAAAAGGGAGTCTTGAAAACCTCATCGCATCGCTTGACAAAGCTGAAAAGCGCTATTTCAAGTTATATAGCGGCTTACAGTCGGGTAGCAAACAATACCTAACGCTGTTCGAAAAATTAGAAAGCCAGCATAATGGCAAAGCAGTAACCATTGCTCCCTCTCCTGATCTGAGTGTAACCAAAAACTACCTGTGCAAACTGATTCTCAAAAGCCTGAAGGGTTTTAATGAAGGAAAATCAAGTCGTTCTATGTTGCTTCATCTATTGTTGGAAATTGAGGTGCTTTTCCAAAAGGAGCTTTACAACTTATGCGAAGACAGAATTACCAAAGCCAAAAAATTGGCTCTCAAACATGAGCATTTTATACTACTACTCGAAATTCTTCATTGGGAAAGGCGATTTCTCAATGCACTAGGCTCTCCAACGGGCCAACCAAAATTGGCAGCCATATTGAAACATGAAAAATCTTGTCTGGAGACTTTAGATAATTTCAATGCCTATAACCAACTTGTTTTTGAACTAATGGGGCATGGGTTTGCCGACAAAGAACTGATGCAAAAATATCTTTCACACCCTTTGCTAGAAAATGAGAAATGTGCACTAAGTTTTGCTGCCTTAACTCTTTACTATCACTTACATTATATCCTATGCACGGTCACACATCAACCTGATGCTGGAAATAAGGCCATAAGTGCTTTAATTGATCAAATGGAGGCTTCACCTTTTAGGATAAAGGAAAATCCTGATGCTTATGTCACGGCCTTGAACAACCAAATGAGCATGATGATCTTCAATCGACAAACGAATGAAGCCATTACAATTCTTAAAAAAATACGGAACATACCTGAACGGTATGCACTCAAGCAAAAAAGCTATACCATAAAAATCTTCATTAAAACCTATAATGTGGAATTGGAGCTGTACCGCGATCTTAAACAATGGCAAAATGCACTACGACTGATCGGTGAAATAGAGGAGTTTATCAGCACTCAGGTGATTCCAAAAAACTATTTGCTTTCATTTTATTATCAGTTTGCTTACATCCATTTTCATGTAAATGCTCACTCCAAGGCACTCTCTATGATCAATCATATCCTTGACGGAAATTTTGAAAAAGAGCGCCTCGACCTACAAACCTATGCGCGCATACTCTATTTGATGATCCATTTTGAGTTGGGGAATATCACGTTGTTGAAATATGCAGTAGAAAACACCCGCAGGTATTTAAAGAAAAGGCGGGGCAGTTTGTATGCTTTTGAAAAAGTACTATTAAAATTCTTCGCCAAACTTAGTCTGGCACCAAAGGCCAACTATAAGCGACTCTTTCAAGAACTTTCCAATAACCTCTTCACTGACCACTCGGACGAACAAAAGGACAGCATTCTAGACTATATCGATTTTGAGGGGTGGATTGAGGGGAAGGCAAATAAATAATAAATATTCGGAGTTAATTGCTATTTTAGTATTGAATATATAGGGTGAGTATAGTTCATAATTATACTTGTCAATATTAGTTAATAACTATATTCAATTGTTGTAGGGCATAAAACCGAACAAATGAGCCATGTGAGAAATCAACATATTGTTCCAGAATTTCTACTAAAAAATTTTAGCAGTGATAATAATTCAAATATTTGGAGTTTTGATAAAACAGCGATAAATGAGAGATGGAAGAATGAGAAAAATAGAGCAATTTCAAGTGCTCCAACTGAGGATTTTTTTTATGATATTACCTCTGGAGTAGCAGAAGGTAGTTTTGAGTATAAATTAAAAGACAATGAAAATATTGTTGCACCAATAATTACAAGACTTCTAAAGAATAGAGATTTAAATAGTTTATCCACTCAAGATAAAAACAATATTGCTCTATTTATATGCTATCAGATGTTCAGAACTAAGGGACATCTTAATTTTACGGATAATTTTTCTAAGCATTTTTCAAAAAATATTCAGGATTTTATTAATAACAAGATTGCAATTAATTCTAGAGATTTATGGTTAGATAATCTTAGCAAAGTTAATTTATATGTAAGACATATCTTAAACAAAACATGGATTTTGGCAGAATCTGATAATGATTTTTATATTTCAGACAATCCTGTAGTACTTCAAAATAGTACTAATAATAGAGAACATAGAGGAAACTTAGGGATTGACACACCTGGTATTGAGATATACTTACCTCTAAGTAGTTCTTTGCTTCTAGGTTTGTTTTGTAATAAAACAGTACCTATCTCAATTGATAATATTAAATGTGAACCTCAGATTATTGAGAACTTAAATTGGCTTCAAGTTATTTATTCAACAAGATTTGTTTTTTCTAAAATCAATAATTTCGATTTGATTTATGAAATGATAAATGATAACGAAATTTAAAAATCAAAGAACTTAACATAACTATAAAATGAATCATAGAAAACTAACGATAAATTAATAAAATCATGTATCAAGTTCAAGGAGAATACCCAGATTATCAAAGTCAATCATTAAAAAGTAAATTTTATTTAAATTCCGACCAAGCATTCAATCCATATACTTGGAAAGCCCCAATTCAATGGGAAGGCATAGTTGGTGGAAACAAGATTAAGTTTACCCAGATTGCGAATGATGCATTCAGTAAGGACTCTTTTGATTGGTCAGAGTTTCCTGAGAAGTTAGAAGATGCAAAGTCATATATTGTTGAAGCAATAGATGAAGCAATGAGAACAATGGATTAAATAATATGGAGAATACAAAATATTACGCCCTACAACACACAATATAAAACAGTTGGGGTTCAGTGGTTTGCGAGGGTTTGGTTCCAGCTTCAACCTTTTACCTCGGTGGATACGAACGCAGCCCGAAAACCCAACCGTTTCATATTGTCAAACGTTACAATGCATGACTGCATAATGAGAAAAGTAATCGACATATTGAAATTAGTGCCTTGGATCGTTCTTGGCGCAGCGTTCATGCTAATTGCATTGCCTTTTATGCTAATTGCTCAACCTTTCATTTGGATTGGCAACAGAGTTAGGGAAAAGCAATTCAACGTATATCTAAAGCAACTGGAAGGCAAGAACTTCTTTTGCTATAACAACAAATCAAAAAGTCTCAATTTTATTCGCCAGAAAGTTCTACCCAACTTGCCAGATTCAATTGAAGTTATTTTTTTGAACGGAAGAACACCTGAATCAGCGTATGAACGAAAATTCATTTCCCATATGTTATACGGACTCGAGAACTACCACGGATTCCCACATTTACTCAAAATCAGGAACGCAGCAACATTTGACGAATCTTTGAACAACGAATTGTTCGACATCATTGAGCAAAGCAAACCAGCAGACGAACTTTTCAAGCGCATTGTGAACTTCTTTGAACTGCAAAACGACAAAAGGAACGCAGCGTAACAAATAAAACAAAACTGAAGTTTATAATCTGAAATAATGAAGACACTAGTAACACTACTCATGATCGTTGGAATAGCTCAGCAAGGGCTAACTCAATCCATCTCTGAGATGGATAGTCTGGCAATAACTTCAAAAATTGATGACTGGAATCAAGCATGGAAGATTAAGGATGCAAAACTAGCTGCTATGTGGTATGCTACAGATGCAGATTTTACTAATGCTTTTGGCTTCAGTATGATTGGAAAATCAGCAATTGAAGAATATTTAACCAGAGTATTCAAAATGGATTTTGTAATGGCTGGTGATTCAGAACAAACATCATTAAAACTTCGGTTAATTTCTAATAATGCTATAATGGCCATATCATCAATAACAAGAAAAGGTCAGCGTCTTAATGATGGATCAGAACTTGGAGACAGAACAACAACGCATCATCGCCTTTTCAAAAAAGATAGTGATTGGCAAATAGTAACCCATCTCATTTCTGATGCAAGAAGTATTGAATCCAAAAAACACTAAAAGTGGTACCATAATATAAATTTTGACAGTCGGAGAACAAATTGTTGGGTATTGTAACGATTATGGGTATTCTCAGGAAGAGTTATCTGACAATCGGGTTAACTGGATTAGGACAAAAAATGATAAACTATTTTGGCTCCTACTGAAGTTCTATTTATCCGTATTTTTAAATTATAAAGGAGCTTGCACACAATATGGCAAAAAAACCTGATCATAATTTACTCAGTTTAAAAACGGTTATCCGGACACGAGACTTTGAAGCCTCAAAATCATTCTATATCAACATACTTAATCTAGAAATAACTGAAGAGTACGATGACGGAAATGGCTCTAGAGGCCTCATTCTAAGATTTGGCAATGAAAATAGTAATGCATTCATAGAGATTTCTGAAATTCTAGAGAGCCATGACTATTATCAACCACCGTTTAGCAAAGTACTTGAAAATGATAAATTAGATATCCAGCTAAAGACCAATGACATCGATTATTGGGCAAACTTGTTGAAAGAAAAACAATGGCCAGCTAGAGGGCCTGTACTTCGCCCTTGGGGCTCCCAATATCTTTATTTAAGAGATCCAGATGGCCTGCATATAATTATCTATCAAGAAAAAATTAGTACTTAGTGTAAAATTTAGAGCTTCGGTTCAGGACTATTCGCCTTCAAAAATTCTAACATTCTAGAATTTACTATATCAGCCTGATCAAATGATAAAAAATGACCTGCATTTTTTATCATGCCGGTATCCGAATGTGGCAGTAGCTCTTTTGCTTTTTCAATGCTTTTCTCTGCGTTTACAATATCCTGGTCACCAATTAAAGTTAACACGGGCATGGTTAGCGTTCGTAATTCATCATCTGAGTAGGTTCTCATTTGTAAAATGAACTTACTTAACGATGCCTTTTCTGTAGCAATAAAATATTGATCAATATAGGCCTGCTTTATGATATCAACATTCACTGACATTGTTTCCAAAACGTCACGCAGCTTTTTCCGTTTGGGATTAATCGTATAGAAGATATTGGTAAGCATGCCTGAACCTGGAGGAATTATAGTAAATGTTTGGGCCGGGCTCAAAAGGATCATATTTTTGATTTGATACTTATGCTGAAGCGCAATATAGACTGCCAGCCAGCCTCCTCTCGATGCACCAATTATACTGAATTCTTTAAGTTTAAGCTGCGTAAATATTTCATCATGCCAGCTCATGATCTCATCCAAATTTTTAACCTCTCTGTTTTGTTCCGATTTTCCGGGTTCGAGTAAGTAGTCAATCGCATACACTCTATGATTTTCGGCAAGTGCCTTTATATTAGGATACCACATGGTAGAACTTGCATTCATTCCGTGCAGCAATACTATAGCCTCACCATTTACAGGGCCACTAACTATGACATGGGCATTTCCAAAATTCGTTTTGATATTCACTTCACCATAAGGAGTATTCCAAAGTTTCAGTGCTTTATTGTAGGCTTCATAAAACTTACGATTTTCAGGTGTAACTGATTCTACATATTTGCCATATTCATTATCCAATTGTTTTTGAAAACTTATCTGATCACTTTCACAGCCATTAATAGATAATGTAATAGTTAAGAATGCAATATATCTTATCAATAATTTCACAGTTTTTTTTAATTAAAGGTACGTAGTAATTAGTCGAGTTTCGCTTTTCGTTTTTCTTGATCCAACATACCGACTGGATTAATAAAATAGAGCTAGATTAAAATGAGAAATCAACTTTTTTCATCTTCTCATTTATAACTCCTTTATTTGCGTTCTGCATGACAAAAAATAAAAAGGGAACTAGCTAATTAGTTAAGGAAGAAGTTTTGAAAATCAAGAAAAGAAGAAAATTAGTTACCTACCTAAGTATTCTTGATCAGCCACTCAAGTTCAATCCATTTGTATTTAGCCGTACATTTTTGATATGGGCTCTTTTGGGTCTGTTCGGGGGATTAATGGCAGGTGTATATTGGATAGTGCTGTTATTTTTAACTGAGCAAATGGCCATTTTTGATGGCTGGCAAGTAATCCCAACTATGGCAATAGCAGGGCTTTTTGCAGGGCTAATCATTCATTATTTTGGTGATCCAGGCGAGATCAACCTTATTGTTAACAACATCCGATTTAACAAAGGAAAGTTAGATCCTAAGAACAACACATCTATGGTCTTGTCCTCCTTACTTTGTATCGGTTCGGGTGGAAGTCTTGGCCCTGAGGGTCCACTAGTTCAAGTCACAGGCTCTGCGGGTAGTTGGTTGGGTAAATTATTACGACTAAAAGGTGAAGAGCTTCGCTCTTTAAGTATTGCCGGAATGGCTTCAGGCTTCACGGCTCTGTTTGGCGCCCCCCTTGGAGGAAGTTTATTTTCTTTGGAGATACTTCATCACAAACATGCGGTTGAATACTACAAAGCCATCGTACCCGCTCTTGTAGCAAGCTGTTTTAGTTATATCATATTTGCCTTCATTATTCATATTGGACTTGAACCCATGTGGAGTCTACCAAATTACGATATGAACAATAAGTATGATTTAGGTTATGCTATATTTTTTGCATTATTAGCTACCATCCTTGGCTGGTTATTTATCTATATCACTAAATTCTTCAAATCCCTATTTGCTAAATTGAAGTCTCCCATTTACATCAAGACATTGATTGGTGGAGTCATACTAGGGATTATCTCCTACTATTATCCAATCACAAGGTACTTCAGTCACTTTGAAATAAGCCATCTACTGACCAGTAACGCCACCATGGGTTTATTGGCCGCTATTATTGGGGCTAAGGTTTTGGCCATTTCTATAACAGTCACATCTGGCTGGCGGGGCGGTTTTATAATACCCCTATTTTTTCTCGGGGCTGCTCTGGGTCTTTTTATTCATCAAATTGTTCCTTCTATTAGCCTACCCCTTACCGTGGTGAGTTGTATGGCCGCAATAAACGCATGTGTTACACGAACCCCTATGAGTACTACAATTCTATTGTCAACACTGACAGGATTTGCGTATTTCATCCCCATATTATTTGCTAGCTTAACAGGATATTTTTTGGCGCCAAGGATTCCATTTATATCATCGCAGGGGGATAAATAGTCAACAGCTCTGTCATAATCAGCCTCTTGCAATGTCGTAATTACCTATTTTAAGATTAATGATTTGATTCTAAATTTGTTTTTGGATCAAAACTTAAGATTATGGTTGAAGTCTTTAAAACAGACGTTACTTGTTATGAAAAAGCAAAGGTACTTGTAGCAGCCATTCAAAATCATTTCCAAAATTATAGTGCCAATTTTGATCTTCAGGATTGTGACCATATAATGAGGATAGAAAGTGCTTTTGGGATCAACACCAATTCATTAATTGATTTTTTAGAAAGTCTTGAAGTAAAGATTCAAATCCTACAATAAATACGTTTAAGCATAAAAAAAGGCCGGAGATTTCTCTTCGGCCCTTTTCGGTTCTGGTTTAAGGTTTATCTTTATTGCTTGATCACTTTTTGAACCACCACATTTTGACCATCAGTTACTTTTAAGAAGTAAAATCCAGCTCTTAATTCATGGATATCAATTGTTCCCTGATTTCCAGAGAGTGAACCTGCTTTCCATACTTTACCAGCAGCATTTACTATTGAGTAGTTTGCAGCACCCATTTTACCAGTGAATAGGTTTAATACACCAGTAGAAGGGTTAGGGTATACACTGAATCCATCAGGTCTTACTCCTTCAGACGTCACCACTCCCGCAGCTGTAAATCCGTTCAAGCTAGCTCCACCTACACAGAAGTTGGTAGTCTGGCTAGATGCAAATGAACTACCTGAAGCTAATACTGTTGATCCTGCTTTCAATGAATATGAACCGTTTCCATAAGAACAGCATATACCATCGCCATAAGTATCAGATATTACGAAATCATAACATCCATCAGGCAAAGTAACATTTACATTAAGCGTAGAGCCATCAGGCTGAGAACCATAAGTTCCTCCAGAAGCAACTACTGTGCTACCACTCTTTATTTGCCAGCTAGTCTCTTCAGGATAGTTGTCAAATGTTATAGTAAGTGTTACATCAGTTGTTCCTGATCCTGAACCGCCTGTAGTCAGAGCAATGTCATCAACAGCCATATCGCCAGTGTAGCTTGAGCCAGTTGTACCAACGTATCTCAATTTAACAGGGGCTCCAGCATAAGCTGAAAGGTCAACATTGGCACTTAACCAGCTGTTGCCTTTATTCCCAGTCATTGTCCATACTGTTGACCATGTACTGCCATTAGTTGTAGCCTGTAGAGATAATGTTCCCATTGAAGCTCCATACATATGATATTTAAATGTAAAGTTGGCGCTTGTCTCTCCGGTTAAATCAAAACAAGGACTTTCTATCATCGTTGTTTTTGATGGGTAATTCGGACTAGAAGCTTCTACAAAGATATAGTAGGATCCTTGTGAAGCTGCTGAAGGACCAGTGCTACTTGACGGAGTTGATCCGGAAGTTCTACTCCAGTTAAAGTCGTCACCACTCGCCTGAGTCCACGCTCCAAAACCAGATTCAAAACTCTCTGAATAGGGAGCAGTTACAGTTGAAGAACAAGACATTCCAGCACTCTGAGTGGTTACATTCAATGAAGCAGCCCCAGATAGATTTCCGGCTGCATCCTTAGCCTTAACAGTAATGGCATAAGTAGTTCCAGCACTAAGTCCTGTCAATGAGTAGGTTGTTCCTGTTGAAGAACCATCGAGTACTCCTGCTTTATAGATGTTATATCCTGTAACGCCTACGTTGTCTGTTGACGCTGTCCAGCTCAAGCTTGCTGATGTTTGTGTAATACTTGAAGCAGAAAGGTTGGTAGGAGTGGTAGGAGCTTGAGTATCTCCAGAAGAAGCACCTATATTAATAGCGTAATCTTCCACCTCTCCATAACTGAAGGCTTCGCAAGCTGTTGGAATACCATTATATTTCATAGAAACACGCATTCTGGTAACACCATCAGCGGCTGAGGATGGAACAGTAAAGCTTCCGCTCACAGGTGTAGTCTGTGAAGCTGCCTTTGTCCAAACTTGCTCGCCAGAGTCAGAGAAATCACCATCTTGATTATAATCTATCCACACACTATAGCCTTCGTTGTATTTAGAACCTGTCCATGTTGGAGTAATGGTAATGGTGGCAGAAGCACCCTTACTTAAATCAGTGGAAATTGAAGTGTAATCACCATATCCACCAGCGCTTCCACTTGTAGCATTATTAATGGTTCCAAGCTGAACTCTTCCTATATATTCGTCAGAAACGCTATTGCCTTTTGAAGTACAATAAGAAATTTCGCCATATTTCGATCCAATACCTACAGCGTTCCATGCATTTTGTGTGGCTATTGCCTCTGCAGAACCTGCGCCATATAAATCTTCAGCCGCTTGTATACCATAGGATTGAGCATCTGCATAATCAGAATTGGAAGAAAGGTAAACAGTTTCCAATCTATAGGCCACCGCAGCTGCTTTATCAATTCCAATTCCGGTTACACTATAACTTGTTCCTATATCATTAGTACCAGATTTTCCAACAGATAGTATATAAAACCAGTGATTAAGAACCCCACTGTTGGTATGTACACCACCATTGTCAGCTGAACCAGAATACCAGTTAGTTCCTTGGTAAGTGTCAGGCTGTCCAGCTACTTTAGGATTTTCCAAAGAACGTACAACTGTTCCCAAATCTTCACCAAGCACCCAGGTGTTTTTCTCAGGCGCTGCATAATATTCAACAGAAGCTGCCCATATATCACTAAAGCCTTCGTTCATAGCACCTGATTCATAGGAATAAACAAGATTGGCACTATTTGAACAAACTGCATGTCCAATTTCATGTGCTGCAATGTCCAATGTGGTTAACGGATCAAGACTTGTTCCATCACCATATGTCATACGGCTTCCATCCCAGAATGCATTATCATTATTAGGATATCCATATTCAACGAGATCAAAATGTACGTAACTTTTTATTTTTGCTCCAGCGTTATCGTAGCTATTTCTGTTGAAAGTAGTATAGAAATAATCATATGTCATTTCCGCTCCAAAATGTGCATCTAATGCAGCATTATCTTTATTGGCGTTGTTCCATTCTCCGGCTGTCCAGTTATTGTCGTTATCAACAAAGTCAACAGCGTTATTATAATTAATGCCCATGTTCATGTCATAGGTTTCTATCCCTAACCCACGGCTATAGTCTCTCAATCTATAACTGCCAGAGTAGCTATCCGCATGAATTGATCTGCTACCACTATATCTTGTCGCAGCTGTTCCTACAGCATCTGCGTGGTGTATCAATGAATTTTTAAAAAGCACCTTACCATTGTTCGCATCAACGTAAACGTAAGCTCTACTTAGGGGCTTTAAAGCATAAATATCAAATTTATAAGCTAACCTTCCTTCAACAATTACTAACTCGCCTTGTGGCTTTTTGTAGTCAATCATTTTAGCTTCCTGCTCATCTTGCCATAAATATTTCGATGCCCCGATGTCACTAATAGCTTTGTTCAAAGCGTCATCACTAGATATCGAGGGGTCAATACTTAAGTTTTCAATCTTTTTGTAGTCCCCATTCATTGATTCAACACGTCCATTTTTAGAATGAACTAGGTAAGTACCGAACTCTACTTTTAATCCTTTATAGTATTGTTGGTACCTGTCGTGAACATAGCCAAGTTTGTCAGCAGTTGTTTGACTTACTTTAAGCTCATCGTCTTTTTTAGTTTCCAAATAGGCCTTAAATACCTGCTGGACTTCAGACACCAAAGCTGGATCTTGCTCGGCATCAAACTTAATTTGCTTGTAAACTCCAGACTCACTTTTTTGTGATGACTGAATTTTGCCTATTTTCTGTGCCATAAGGTCTGGCATGCAGAAAATCAATAATAGCGATAGTAAATATCGCCAGTTGTAGAAATACTTCATTTGGTTTGGTTTGGTTAAAAATAATTATCGCAATGTAGGTAATCTCAATTGGTCATGATATTTTTATTTGGCATTTTCCCTATGATGTAAGTTATTATATCATATCATGTCACTATGACAAAATATAATTCCGGACAAATGCAGTAAGGCCTAAAAATCAATAGATTATGATTCGCTACACTCGAAATGAGGAGTATTTTTAAGTGATTATCTAAGTAAGTTTTTCTGCAAAAATTTAAAAAAATACCGCAAAATGGGGGACATTTTCGGCTAATATGCTCTATAACCTTTTTATCAATGTAATATTTAACGCAAAAATTAATTATAGATTATTTTAAGATGTCATCGCCTGAACAATTTGGCTTATTATACGAAACATCAGATAATTTTTTAAGGAAACTAATTAAACTTACATGTAACATATCATTCAAAAAAAATTAAAATAATGGCACGGATAGATGTAATCAACTATGAGCAGTCCACCGGGAGATTGCGGGAAATTTATGATGGACTCCATCAATCCAGAGGAAAGCTTGCTAATGTACACACCATACAAAGTCTGAGGCCCGAGAGCATATTAAAACACATGGATCTGTACATGGAAATCATGTACACCAAATCAGAACTTTCCAGGGCTGAACGAGAAATGATTGCCGTGGTAGTTTCCATCTGCAACGAATGTCATTATTGTACGCAACATCATGCTGAAGCTCTCAATAATTACTGGAAAAATGATCTTAAAATAAAAAAGTTGATAAATAATTTTCAATCTGCCGACTTATTAGAAAAAGAACTGGCCCTTTGTGAGTTTGCCCGAATAACAACATTACGCCCTGGGAAGTCATTTAAAACGGATCAAACTGTTCCTTTGAAAAAATTAGGGTTGAGTGACAGCGCCATTCTTGATGCTACACTGGTAATTGCCTATTTTAACTTCGTCAATAGAATAGTACTTACCTTAGATGTTAACTTAGAGGAGGATTCAGGAACAGGTTACAAATATTAAAAAAGTAAATTTTAACAATGAAGAAAACAGCAATTATAACCGGAGCGGGGGGAAATCTAGGACAGGCATCAGTTAAACAGTTTTTAAAGGCAGGTTATAGAGTTGTCGCCACAATATCACCCGGCAAGTCCCTAGGCTATGATGTTGAAGGAGAAATAATAGTCAAAGAATTAGACTTATCCGATGATACTAGCGTGGTCAATTTTGTCGATGGGCTTTCTAGAGAAAATTATACAATAGATGCGGCACTGTTACTAGTTGGTGGATTTGCACCCGGCAACATTGCCAAAACCGATTCGGATCAGATCAAAAAAATGATGACCCTTAACTTCTATACGGCCTTTACTTTAGCCAAGCAATTGTTTTTAAAAATGAACCAGCAAGAACTCCCTGGCCGAATATTATTGGTGGGCAGTCGACCTGCTATTATTGCAAAAGAAGGAAAGAATGCCGTAGCTTATGCCCTCTCCAAATCATTAATGTTTACGCTAGCTGACCTTCTGAATGCAGAAAACAACTCGAAAAAGGTCGTTACCAACGTAATTATACCTGGTACCATTGATACAGAAGCAAATCGCAAAGCTATGCCAGATGCCAATTTTAATGATTGGGTATCTCCCGAAGAAATTGCAGATAACATGCTCTGGCTTTGCTCTGATAGAGCCGTTTCATTACGAAATACAACATTGAAAATTTATGGTGATCTTAAAAATTAAAGGTTAGCCTAATCGAAATGGAAGTAGCGTTTTTCAAAAAACAAACTGAACTTCGAAAATGGTTTGAAGTAAACCATGATCAGCTAACGGAAGTATGGATAGGCTACTTCAAAAAATCAACCAAAATAGAAAGTATTACCTGGGAGGAGTCGGTAGAAGAAGCACTTTGTTTTGGATGGATTGATGGCATCAGAAAATCCATTGATGAAAAAAGTTATAAAATTAGGTTTACACCACGAAAGCCAACAAGTAACTGGAGTTTAAAAAACATTAAAACCATTGACCGGTTAATCGAATGTGGTCTAGTAAACCCATTAGGCTTAAAGGCCTATGAGATGCGAAAAGATAAAAATTCTGGCGTCTATTCTTTTGAACAACAGAAAATCGAGTTTTCTAAAGAATTCAATCAAATACTGAAAGGGAACATTAAAGCGGCTGAATTCTTTTTTAATCAGGCACCATATTATCAACGAATGGCTACCCATTGGGTAATGAGTGCAAAGCAGGAGAAAACCAGATTAAAACGGCTCAATCAACTTATTGAAGACTGTATTAATGGCGTAAAGATTAAGTCGTTAAGATGATCGAACAATAAATCGACAATTCATTATCCACCATTTCTACAATTCATCCTGCTCATACTACGATTCGGTAATTCATTTTTTTAATAGAGCTTGTAGCTTTCAACATTTGTCTAAAATTAATTAGACATGAAAAAAATACTACTCGCTTTATTTATTGTTAGCTCCCATTTTGCATCTGCACAATCGATCATTAAAGGAACTGTCTCAATACAAGGTGGTGAGTTACTTCCAGGGGTCAATGTTTTTCTGGAAGGGACTTATGATGGCGCGTCAACCAATTTAGATGGCCAGTTTCAATTTAAAACTGACGAAACTGGTGATCAAAAACTGGTAATCACATTTATTGGCTACCAAAAACAAGAACATCTCGTTACACTGCCGGGTAATGTCAATATCAACATATCTCTGAAAGAAGCAATTAATAGACTCGATGCCGTAGTTATTAGTGCCGGTGCCTTTTCTGCAGGTGAGGAAACGAATCGTGAAGTGCTTAAGCCACTGGATATTGTGACAACTGCAGGTGCAACTGCTGATATTGCTGGAGCTTTAAATACTTTACCCGGCACACAAACTGTTGGTGAGACTGGACGACTATTCGTCCGGGGAGGTGATGGTTACGAAACAAGAACTTTTATCGATGGCCTAGAAGTGCCCGATAGTTACGGTATATCAGCACCCAATACCCCAAGTAGAAGTCGATTTTCACCTTTTATGTTTAGCGGTACCAGCTTCAGCACCGGTGGATATTCCGCAGAATATGGTGGAGCTCTTTCATCAGCATTAGTACTTAATACCAAGGATATTGCCTCTCAAAATCGTACTGACTTTTCACTAATGTCAGTGGGTGGTGATGTGGCGCACACGCAGGCTTTCGATCGAGCATCTGTTACAGCAAAGATGCAGTACACTAATCTTGAACCTTATTTCCAACTTGTAAATCAGAAAATTAATTATGAAAAAGCCCCCGAATCAATAGTTGGAAATGCGTCATTCAGGCAACAGGTTGGGAATGATGGAATGCTCAAGGTATATGGTAATTTCAGCAGATCGGATCTTATCATCTTCCGTCCTCAAATTTTAAATGAGACAGAAGAGGACAAGATTGATCTGTCAAATGATTATAACCATATCAACGTAAATTATAAAGACATACTAAATGAAAAATGGAGTTTCAAAACAGGTGCTTCCTATACCACATCAAGTGATGATATTAATTTAAACGATGATCATTTTGTCGAGCAATCTGAAGGAAGCCATGTAAAAGCAGTACTGAGTTTTGATCCAACCAGTTCGTTTTCATTGAGTTTTGGAGGTGAGCAATTTCACAAAAACAATTCATTTGATATAAAAGAAACTGGAGCTCCTACATTCAAATACTCACAGAATATCGGTGCTGCGTTCACAGAAGCTGATATCTATATTTCTAATGATTTTGTACTTAGAAGTGGGGTCCGTGTCGAGTATGACGACCTAACAAACAATGTCGATCTTTTTCCAAGAGCTTCATTGGCCCATAAGCTAGGGAATAAGGGTCAGGTTTCTTTCGCTTATGGTCGCTTCAATCAGCAGGCCCAACCAGAATACCTCCGAGTTGACAACAACTTACAACCCGAACGAGCCGAGCACTTCATTCTTAACTATCAAATAATTTCAGCTAAACGTACTTTTAGAATTGAAAGCTTCTACAAGCAATATTCAAAGCTTGTAAAGTTTAATGATCCATTCGACAAATCTTCATTCAGCAATTCAGGCAACGGTTATGCCAAGGGTTTTGATATATTTTGGAGAGATAATAGAACATTCAAAAATTTAGATTACTGGATTTCTTATTCCTACATAGACACTGAGAGGGACTATAGGGACTACCCTACTAAATCAATTCCCTCATTTAGTTCTACCCATAACTTTTCAGTTGTTACTAAATACTTCATTACTGATCTAAAAACTCAAGTAGGGGCAACGTATAGCTTTGCCAGTAAAAGAAGATATAACGACCCCAATCAACTTGAATTCAACAATGGTAAAACACCTTACTATCACGATTTGAGCTTGAATATAAGTTATCTCTATAAATCCAATATTATCATTCATGGTTCGGTAACCAATTTATTGGGCATCGATAATATTTTCGGATACGAATATAGCGACCAACAAAATGCACAAGGACAATATGTAGGAAGGGCTGTAAAACAAGCAGCCCCAAGATTCATTTTCCTAGGCGTATTTATTACTCTATCTAAATCAAAGTTGGTGAACCAACTCCCTAATCTTTAAACAAAAACTAAAAAACACGATTATGAAAAAGACAATCTTACTTTCCCTATTTGCATTGACAATGTTGCAGGTCAACGTTGCAAACGCATCAAAATACGAACAAATAATGGCTGAAAATATCGTAAAAATCTACGCAGCCAATTCAGTGGAAGACTACCAAGAAGCCATAAACAATTTTGATCGAATTGCTCAAAAAGAAACCGACAAGTGGGAGCCCCTCTATTATTCATCCTATGGGTATCTAATGGTAAGCATGAGAATGGCAACGCCAGAAGAAAAAGATAAAATGATGGATCACGCTTTGGCTAAAGCAAAATTAGGGCTGGCAATTTCTCCTATAGAGGATGAATTAATCGCCCTTGAGGGATTTATTCATATGATGCGAGTTACCATTGACCCTCCAACACGTGGTCAGCAGTATTCTGGGTTGTCAATGATGGCATTGAATAAGGCGGTTGGAATTGACCCTAACAACCCACGAGCACTTTATCTCTTAGGACAAATGGAGCTTGGTACTGCTCAATTTTTTGGAGCTGATACTACTGAAGCTTGCGCCAAATTACAAAAAGCAGTTACTCTATTTAAAAATCAAAACAACGAAAATCCACTTGCACCAACCTGGGGTGAAAATCAAGCCATTGGTGCAGCAGAACATTGTTCAAAATAATCTATAAGGCTTAATATGAAAAAGCTACTATTAATTCTGGTTGTTGTTTGTATAGTACACGTGGCCCAGGCTCAGGAAAATCTAACCCTCAAAGTAAAAATTGAAGGTATTAAAAAAGGGAAAGGAGAATTAAGAGTTTCACTATTTAATTCTGAAGAAACATACCTTAAAAAGCCTTATCAGCAATTGGTTTTAGATTTAGAAAAAATCGATGCTAGTGAAGTAAACTTCAATGAAATTGTAAGCGGAACTTATGCAATAACTATTATTCAAGATGAAAATAAAAATGGCGAATTGGATATTGGATTTATGGGGCCTGAGGAAGGATTAGGCTATTCAAACAATGTAAGTTCCATGTTTGGGCCAGCACCTTACGAAGAAGCGAAGTTTAAAATTGACAGTAATCAGGAGATGTTGATTAAATTGAAATAAGAGTTTTGTGTTTTAACATGAATTAAGCTTAATTATACGCTTATGTCAGTATCGAAATCCCAGATAATATATAGTTGGAAGAAAGAGTTAAAGGAAATATTCCTTATTTCTCTAATTGGTATTCCCTGGGGTTACTTGACATGTCTTGAGTGCGAACATAAGTCTTGGGCTATTATGATATCCTCAACTGTTTGGGTTGTTCTATGGAAGGGAAATCAATACGTTTCTCACCTCATGGATCTCAAGTATCAATGGATAAAGCAGCCCGTTCATCGATTGGTTTTGGGCCTTGTTGGTCACACCGCAGTAACGGTAATTTCGATGCTAAGTGTATTCTACATTTATGAATTAATACTAAATATTACTCTACAAAATGCTCAAACAACAATTCTGATTTCAATTGGAGCAACTTTTGTCATTACATTGATTCTTCAAAGTAGAGAGTTTTTGATCTCATGGCGTCAGCTTGCTGTAAACACTGAAATAATAAATAAAGAGGCCATATCAGCTCGATATGAAACACTTAAAAATCAGGTTAATCCACATTTTCTATTCAATAGCTTAAATGTACTAACCAATCTGGTTTATGAAGATCAAGACCTTGCTGCAAAATTCATTAAGAAATTATCGGAGGTGTACCGCTACGTTCTTGATAGCAGAGAAAAAAATATGGTGACATTGAAAGAGGAACTTATTTTCGTTGACTCTTATATTTTCTTACAGAAATTGAGACATAGTGAAGGTTTGAATATTGACATTCAAGTTGACTTAAATTCAAATATTGGCGTAGCACCTTTGGCCCTCCAAATGTTACTTGAAAATGCAATAAAACATAATATTGTGTCGGAGGAAGAGCCTTTAAGTATATCGTTAAAAACCGAATCTGATTATCTGATCGTCACCAATAACTTACAAAAAAAGAACATTGTTGTAGAAGAGAATAGTGGCGTTGGTTTGTCAAATATTAAAGCCCGCTATCACTATCTGTCTGACAAAGCGGTTGAAGTACTGCAACAAAACCAACAATTTATAGTTCGTTTACCGCTATTAGATTTTAAGCCATGAATATCATAATTATTGAAGATGAAAAAATGGCTGCCAAGAGATTGGAAACGATGTTATTACAAGTAGTACCCGAGTCAACAATTATAGCCAAATTAGAATCTGTCAAAAAATCAATTGAATGGCTGCAAAGTCATGACCAACCAGATCTCATTTTCATGGACATCCAATTGGGTGACGGTCTCAGTTTTGAAATTTTTGAGCATGTGAACATCTCTGCTCCAATAATATTTACCACGGCCTATGATGAATATGCGTTGAAGGCATTCAAGGTCAATAGCATAGATTACTTACTCAAGCCTATTGATAATGAAGGCCTAAACAATTCCATTAAAAAATTAAAAGGTCTTCAGAAGAATTCCTTGCATTCAACTGAGGATATTATGCACGCCATGGAAATGCTTTCAGGAAAATACAAAAATCGCTTTCTAGTGAAAACAGGAGAGCATATGAAATCAATCTCAGTTGACAATATCCATTATTTTTTCAGCCGGGAAAAAGCTACATTTTGTTCGATTGCTGAAGGTAAAAATTACATTTTGGACTATACACTGGATCAGCTAGATCAAAAATTAGATCCGGAGTTGTTTTTCAGAATTAGTAGACAGTTTATCATTTCAATGGATTCCATTAAGGATATTATTAGTTACTCAAACAGTCGATTGAAGTTAATTTTTATAAATGAATCTACCATTGAGGCGATCGTAAGCCGCGATCGAGTAGCGGATTTTAAGCTTTGGTTAGACCGTTAGTCTATTTCCTTCAATAAATCAGTACCCTTTAAATCTTCCAATTCATCAATATCATTAATTAAAGCCGTTTTCGCCCAGCTTAATTTCTCAGCTTCAATCAATTTTATTGTATTACTATAAACACTAGGAGTGCTCCAAGCATGGAGTTTAAAAATGTTTGGATGGCTCTGTTTCATGCCAATTAGGTAATAACCCCCATCTTTTGCTGGGCCAATAACTACATCATTATTTTCAAGCTTTTCAAATCCACTAGTAATAATCTCACTTGTCAACTCGTAAATATCAGTACCTATTAAAATAACCGATTGGTATCCAGCTTGTAGTCCATCATTAATGGCATTATGCATTTTCTCACCCAGATCATGGCCTTTTTGCACTTTCTTTTTATAAATCTTATTTTCCCAATTGTCCTCCGTATCCACATGCCCAGAATAGTAAACTGCTTTGTCACAATCAAGGTCTTCGGTAATTTGCTGAATATGACTCAGCAGTTTGTAGTAAATCGCCAGCGCCATTTCATCACCTAACGTTTTGGCAAGGCGAGTTTTTGTTTTACCCAACTCGGGATTTCTGGCAAAAATGATTAGCAGTTTACTCATAAACCTTTATGCCCTTATAAAGCCATCTCGACCAATTTTTATTGTAAGTGTGTACGCTGTCAGTGACAATGTCTGGTCCATGTACCACCTCATGTCCGCTATTCTTCCAATCAAATATTCCACCATATAAATTGAGTACATTGGTATAACCCATCTCTTTCAACTTCTCTCCTATTTTCTCACTCCTGTAGCCAATAGAGCAGTAGACAACCACTTCCTCGTCCTTATCTATTCCATTTACCATGTCTGGTGAAAATGAATCATAATCAACGAATTTCGCCCCCTTAATATGACTTACTTCATATTCCTCAATCGATCGGGCATCAAGCAAAACTATCTTATTACTGTCTAGTATCGCAGAAAGGCTATCTTGATGAATCAAAGGAATAGTACCGCTGATAATCGAATTCGCTCTGCTATTAAAGTCTGTTTGTCCCATACACATTGAAAATAATAATGTAAATAAAACCGAACAACGGCTAAATATCTTGATATTCATTTCTTCTTAATTTAACATTTTTATACACTTCAAATCCTGCCATAGATATCACTAATAAATACTCTATAACCGTGACAGTCAAATTTTCCTCAAATCCCGTAGTAGTATACCCAACATACGAAAAGAATACTAAAAAGGACCATAACACAACAAACCTATATTGCGTGAATATGGATAAAGCCAAGACTGTACTTATATACCACGGATGAACAGTAGTAGCCAAAGCAAGATAAATTATCATCACCCACATCATTGGATTAGCTATATCTTGTTTCTCATTATGCGATAAGCTCTTAATCAATACCAGGATAAACGTGGCCAAGGCCAAGTATTTGCCAGCAGTACCTATAATGTTATAGCCTTTTTGCCAAAACCCAATTTCCCTTATTATATAGTACACACTGGCGTTGAACTCAAACTTTTGAAAATACAAACCGATACTATTTGACATTCCATTAATCATCTCATAGTCGAATAAAGGAAGAAACAGAATCAAAATGAATACACCTGTTAACAGGCCAAACAACAATACTTGTTTGATTGAAAGACGCTTAATCAAAAGAGGTATAAAAATTAACGGTATTAATTTACTGGCTACACTTAACGCCAAATAGAATGCTGCTTTTACAATACTCTTTTTACTTATAAAATAGATAAACAACATCACGAAGAAGATCATGAAAGCCTCAAAATGTAGATTCCCTGTCAGCTCGAGAATAATTAGCGGATTGAGTGCATAAATAAGTACTCTCCCTCTAGGTAGGTTATACCGCTTCAATAATTTAAGCATAACCCAAATGGTTCCAAGCTCAGCAACAATGATCAATGCTCTTATAGTAATTGCACTTATGGCCACCGAATCGGTAAAGACCGTGGATAACCAAAATATAAATTGAGCCAATGGCGGATAGATGGTGAAATATTCTGGTGAGTTCAACTTATCATATAATTGTTGATCTATTCCCGGAATTTCCATTCCTAAATAATAACCTGGCAATTCAGCAAACGGATGAATGCCTGCTCCTAGCAATCTTCCGTCCCACACGAAGCGATAAATATCATCAGACAAGTTGGGGAAGGCTGCCAATAAAAAGAGTCTCAACACTATACTTCCAACTAGTAAAATGGTAATTTTTCGGTCGTCTGCTTTCTGAGTAATCAGAAATCCATAAACCAAAAACAACCCCACGTAGGCACTAAACAGTGGAATTGATTGATCCCTTTCCAGGAAATAAGTGATAAAAATATATAGGCCAGCAGATATTAGCAAGCCAGTGTAAATCAGCTTGTTATTATCCTTTTGCATGGTTTATTGTTTTTACCGATAGGTAAAATACACTCGCGAACCCGAGGGCCAGCATCACATGAAAAATGATCAATCCCCAATCGTGTAAATAGATTCCTGCCACCACACCACCAATAAAATATAAACTTAAGAGGCCTTCCAATAAAGTTAGTAAGTTGATTCTAGGTTTTATATAGGTGTTTTCTTTCCAGGTATCTGATTTTTTGGTGATATTAAATTTTGGGGTCCTGATAAAATCACTTTTAAAGCCCAGTAACCCTTCAAGTACGGCAAATGCATTGTGTAGAGATAGTCCCATGGACACGGTTATAAAGATAGGAAATACCCGTAGAAAATGTCTTCCTGCATTCTTCATCTTGCTTTGTTTGGCAGCGATCCAGTAGAAAAATGCGATGGAGAAAAATCCTAGTAAAAATATACTCCCTATATCAAAGAGAATTTTTAGTTCAGGGTTAGCATCCTTAATAAATAACATGGGTATGCTCAGCAAGGAAGCAACTAGAAGGCAAACGAAAACGGAACTGTTGAACAAATGAAAAACAGCATGAAATTTATTGCTCATTTTCAACTTTGATCGTAATACTTTACCAAGGTTTTTTCTGGCTGTTTCTGCCGCCCCTTTGTTCCATCTATACTGTTGTGATTTTACAGCCGACATAATTACTGGCAATTCTGCGGGGGCGACACAATTTTCAATGTAGGTAAACTTCCAACCTTTTAGCTGAGCCCGATAGCTCAGATCTAAGTCTTCAGTCAGTGTATCGGCTGACCAACCACCAGCGTCATAAATACATGCTTTACGCCAAACACCACCTGTGCCATTGAAGTTAATAAAACTTCCCGCATGACTTCTTCCTACCTGTTCAATAGAAAAATGTGCATCTAACCCAAAGGCCTGTAGTTCTGTAAGAATGCTATAATCTTTATTTATATGTCCCCAACGGGTTTGTACTACTCCTGTTTCTTTTGTAAATGAAGGTAGAGT
This sequence comes from Fulvivirga sp., assembly GCA_048268855.1. GTDB lineage: Bacteria > Bacteroidota > Bacteroidia > Cytophagales > Cyclobacteriaceae > Fulvivirga. The sequence continues at coordinate 192,734 of JBLWUR010000005.1, read as the reverse complement.
GTTCTTTAAAAAATCTTTTTGCGGTAAAAAATCGGCATCGAAAATAGCGATGAATTCACCTTTACTAATATCCATACCATATTGCAAGGCCCCTGCTTTAAACCCTTTTCTATCCGGCCTACGAACCTGTTTTATATCAATTCCAGTAGCTGACCATTCCTCCACTTTCTTTTGAATAATTTCAATTGTTTCATCAGTACTATCATCGAGTACCTGAATTTCCAGCTTGTCTTTAGGGTAATCAAATTGACAGACCGCATCTATAAGTCGTTCAACAACATATTTTTCGTTGAAAACTGGTAGTTGCACGGTAACTATAGGATAGTCAGTCAATGGCTTCACCTTTGACTGCACCTCTTTTTTGTCTTTAAGATAATGCCAAGTAAGGTGCAACTGACCAAGACTGAAAATAAAAATCAACAGTAAGGCAATGCAATACAAAATAATAACCACTAACTCCATTATCTATAAGTACTTAAATATCGTCCAAATTATTTTATACCCAGCCATTATTGTGCCCTTCACCGTACCTGATATTTTAGAGAATCCAATCCTCTTTCTATAATTAACTGGTACTTCTACACATTTAAAACCCATTTTGGCTGCTTTCAATTGCATTTCCACTGTCCATCCATAGCTTTTATCTTGCATGTTAAGTACCATCAGCTTATCATATTTTATAGCTCTGAAAGGCCCCAGATCTGTATATTTCACCTTATAAAAAAGCTGTAGTAGTCCTGTAGCTAACCAGTTGCCGAAGATTTGTGGAGGAGTCATTGATCCTTTTTCTTTATTTCCCAAAGCCCTAGACCCAATAACCATATCAACATCATCTTCAAGAATTGGTTTCACCAACTCATGCATTTCTTCAGGATAATCAGAATGATCTGCATCAATAAAAACAATGATGTCAGGTTTTATCTCTTGATGGCTAATATATTCCATGGCTTTCAAACAGGCACGTCCGTAGCCTTTCACTTCTTCTTTCAAAACGGTGGCACCCGCTTGTGCAGCCACATGTTCAGTTTTGTCGGTAGACGCATTGTTGACCACTACAACCTCTTCCACCAGATCATCAGGTATTTCCCGTATTACCGACCCTACCCCATTCTCCTCATTGAATGCCGGAATTATTACCTTTATCAACTGCTTCATTTAATACTTGCTAAATTAATGAATAAGTGCTCCAATCAAAGTCGGACTCATGACACAACTAATGAGTAGGTAAAATAAGTTCAAAAGATGTCACCGAATTCCTACTATTTATCAGTTTTACTTGACCATGAAGTTTATTGACAGCCAACCTTACAATATATAGGCCTAGTCCTGAGCCAAATGAATTCTCGTTGCCACGTTTAAACATATCAAAAATTATATCTTTCACCTCCTCAGATATACCTTGACCGTTATCTTCAAAAATCAATTTGACGTGTTCGAATCCTATCATTAAAGCTTTGACTTTTATGACTACAGACATTCCATTCCTAAAGTTAATGGCGTTCTTGATCATTTCCCCGATTATAATACTAAATAGCTGTTTGTCGCTTTTTAGAATCAAAGATTTATCAATATCTAAATGGGAGTTTATATCAGTATAATCAATTGATTTCGACTGCTCTGTGAGTATTTCATTAATCAAGTCATTTACAAAAAAAGGTTCTATTTCAACTTGCCTTTGTTTGACTTCAAAGACAGTATTGACACTCTTTACCCTTTGGTCTAGTTGCATTATATTTTTATCGATCATTTTCAAATACTCACTTTCCTCCCCATCATTTTTTGCGATATAACATATCCCTTTTAAGGAAGCAATTGGTCCTTGAATATCATGTGATGATCGATACAAAAAGGTCTCCAGATTTTCATTAGCAACTAATAATTCTTTTGTTCTCTCTTTTACTTGCTTATCCAGATTCTCGTTCCTTTTTTCTATAATAAACTTGGCTTCTTCCAGCTTATTATTACTATTCTTTATCAATTCATTTTGAAGTTGAATCTCTTCATTACTCTCTTCTAGCATCCGCATATTTTCCTCCTCCTTTTGCAAGGTATTTTTCATATATGAGTATAGAAAAACGGAAAAAGGAATAAATAACAGAGACGCTACAAGTATATTTTTAAATAGATCCTTATTTGCTTCTGTAATAAAAGAATCAAAACTCTGATCTACCTGAACAATGGCTACAACTTGATTTTTTGAGTTAATAATGGGCGCAAAGGCTGAAAGCCAAGTGCCATTCTCACTTTTATAGACATCTATTACTCCACCGTAATCATAATTCTTACGAAGCTCCATCGGATAGTTTACAAACATATGTCGGTAATACGGCTTTTCTGACGATGTGATTATAAACTCATATTCATCACTTTTAGAATTGTAAACCATCGTGTAGATTGGACTTTCCAAATGGTTGACGTCCTTTATCCTCTTTAGGACTGAGTGTAGGACTTGATAACTGGAGTCGTCTGACGATTTAACCAGATCATTTTTATGCTTATACTTTTCGCTTAACTGTTCATGTAGGTCTCCGTTGATCTGTAAGCTTGCTGTACTGGATATGGCCATAAGTCTTTGGAGCACATTAGCTCGTGACTTAGAAAGCATTAGGTAATGTGAGGAAGTTATGAAATAAACTAACAAAACGAATAATCCACCGAATACCACTAGCATTAAGCGGTCTTTACCTCTTATGTTTTTAAGAATACTTTTGTAGTTCATAGACAATGATCTGCTAAACGGCATATTAAACCACAGGTTGATGGTAGAAAGGTCAGGTAAATGACAGATCATAAAAAAAGGCGGACAAAAATTGTCCGCCTCCTTCTAATGGTACTTTAATTTTAATAAGCTCGAGCAAAAACCACTCTCCCTTTTGACGGTTTACCAGAATAGATACACTTACCTTCTTCTTCTTTGAAATCAAGAGGTATGCATCTAATGGTGGCTTTAGTTTCTTCTTTAATTTTATCTTCTGTTTCTGCTGTACCATCCCAATGGGCCATTACAAAACCAGCTTTGGTATCCAATACTTTTTTAAAATCATCATAACTACTCACTTCAGTTGTATTGTCTTTTCTAAACTCGAAGGCTTTATTATAAATATTCTCCTGTATATCGGTCATCAATTGATGAATATGATCCACCGCTGAATCAATGGCCACCACCTGCTTTTCTTTTGTATCCCTTCTGGCAATTTCTACCGTGCCGTTCTCTAAATCACGAGGCCCAATGGCTATCCTCACGGGTATTCCCTTAAGTTCATATTCAGCAAACTTCCATCCTGGTGAGCTAGTATCACGGTCATCAAATTTTACGCTGATGTCCAATTTCTGTAGTTGTTCTTTGAGCTTTAAGGCAACTGTTGATACTTCTTTTAATTGCTCCTCCCCTTTAAATATCGGAACAATAACTACTTGAATAGGTGCTAATTTAGGTGGTAATACCAATCCTTCATCATCAGAATGAGCCATTATAAGTGCACCTATTAATCGTGTACTCACACCCCACGAAGTGCCCCATACGTAATCCTCTTTTCCATCTTTTCCTGCAAATTTTACATCAAACGCCTTAGCAAAATTTTGCCCTAGGAAGTGAGATGTACCCGCCTGCAATGCCTTCCCATCTTGCATTAGCCCCTCGATACAATAGGTATCAAGAGCTCCTGCGAATCGCTCGCTTTCAGATTTCACTCCTTTGATTACAGGCATAGCCATAAATCTTTCTGCAAAATCAGCATAAACTTCAAGCATCTGCTTGGTCTCTGCCTCCGCCTCACCTTTCGTAGCATGAGCCGTATGACCCTCTTGCCATAAAAACTCAGCCGTTCTTAAAAATAATCGAGTCCGCATTTCCCAACGCACCACATTTGCCCATTGGTTTATTAAAAGGGGTAAATCACGATAGGACTGAATCCAGTTTTTATAAGTACTCCAAATTACCGCTTCACTAGTTGGCCTTACCACGAGCTCTTCTTCAAGCTTAGCTTCGGGATCTACCATCAGCTTTCCTTTGTTATCCGGATCGTTTTTAAGTCTATAATGAGTAACTACTGCACATTCTTTAGCAAAACCTTCTGCATTTTTTTCTTCTGCTTCAAAAAGGCTTTTTGGTACAAATAATGGAAAGTAGGCATTACTATGACCAGTGTCTTTAAACATCTTGTCTAGTGCAGCCTGCATTTTCTCCCAAATACTGTACCCATACGGCTTTATAACCATGCAACCTCTTACCGCTGAATGTTCAGCTAAGTCAGCTTTTTTCACTAATTCATTATACCATTGCGAGTAATCTTCACTTCTTTTTGGTAATCCTTTCGCCATATCGAGAACTTGGTATGTTTTTTGTTTATATTCAGATAATTTACGCGAGCAAATATAATAATATTATATACCCTATATTGGGAATTCTCGTTTAATAAATTACGTTACCAACATAAATACAAGTGCCATGAAAACGAAATTTAGAACATTACTTGCCTTTTCAGCTGCTGCTTTAATAGCTATAGCCCCAATCCAGGCGCAGGAATACGATGACATGTATTTCACTCCTAAAGATCGTGAGGCCAAGAAAAAAGATAAAGCAGAAAAGGTTGCGCAAGTAGAAGATTTGCAAACCAACTTTGACCCACAGGAGAGTTATTCACAGAAAAATGTGAATCCTGATTATATAGCAAAATACTCTGCTAACTCCTATGAAGATGAGAATGGTTATGCTGAAGATGAATATTACATTGATGATTATAATGACAATTATTCACAGCCAATAGCCAACAACTACTATACAAGTGGTTATAGTAGTTATAATAATCCTGGAATGGTTTACAGTCCTAGATGGGGCTGGTATGATCCTTTCTATGGGCCATCATTATACAGTAATCCGGGATGGTCCATTTCTGTTGGATTTAGTACTGGTTGGGGATACAATCGATTTGGAAGGTTAAGTTACGGCTCCTCATGGGGTGGTTACTATGGTTATTATGACTCATGGTATCCTTCTAGCTATTATGGTTATTGTGGATATTATGACCCATTCTATTATCCATACAGAAATAACATAGTGGTTATCAATAACTATGAGTCAAGAAGTAATAGAACCTATAAGAGATCAGTAGGTCCATCTAGAGGCGATTCTCGAATTAATGATAGTAATTCAAGCGGAACAAGATCACGTATCGCTTCTAATTATGGAGATAATTCAGGTAGAACCACTGGAAGGGTAAGTAGCACTAATTCTGACAACAGTAGGAACAGATATTCAGAAAGTGTGAACAGTAGATCTAGTTATTATAGAAGATCTAGAGTTGACAATGAAGTTGACAATGGTACTACAAATTCAAGATCATCTTATAGTAGAAGTAGTGTTACTCCAAGTAGTAACTCAAATTATGGAACTTCGAGATCAACAAGATCTTCTAGTTACAGTACTCCTCCTAGTAGGTCGAGAACCTATAACAGTAATAGTGGAAGTCCATCACGGTCATACACTAGTCCAAGTCCTACACCGAGTAGAAGCAGGAGTTCTGGTAATGTAGGTAGTAGTCCTAGTAGAAGTTCTAGTTCTGGCAACCGTATATCATCAGGAAGTAGTAATCCTAGTAGAAGTAGTAGTTCAGGGTCTAGATCCTCATCTGGTAGCACACGAAAAAGAGGTAATTAAAATACTTTAAAACACTTAAGTTCATGAAAAGTTTAACCAAGCTTATATTTTTAAGCACGCTATTGCTATATACTGTTGAAAGCAAAAGTCAGGATGCCAGTGACTTAGCCAGTACAGCACTGGATCTAAGTCGGGCTACACCAGGAGGTAGTGCCAGAATATTGGGATTGGGTGAAGCACAAACGTCATTAGGTGGGGATATCAGTTCTATCTCAGGTAACCCTGCTGGTCTTGGTTTCTTTAACAGATCTGAAGTTTCTCTAAGTACCACTTTTAATTACTTAAGCTCCACTTCAAAGTATTTGGGTTCCTCATCAGATGATGCAAGACTCAATTTAAACTTTGGTAATTTGGGTGTGGTAATAAAGAACTCTAAAGGAAGCGGACTATACAAAGGAGGAGCATTTGGAATAAGTATTAATAGAATTGCTGACTTTCAAAATCAAATCACTTATGAAGGGAGTAGTTTTAATAATCTAGATGGCAATGGCAACATTGTTTTTGATGCCAACCGACCTGCTGATTTTGTGGAATTTGCCGTCCTTTCCTCAAGTAGCGATGCTAGTGGAAATATAAGTTTTGATAATGATTTTGCCGAATTGGCATATGAGACTTTTTTGATTAGTTCTTTTCAAGATGGAAATGGTGATTACTTTGTTGATCGTGATTTTTATGCTGTTGACGACAATGGGAATCTTATCACCGATGGGAATGGAAACAATATACCTGCCTACAGTGAACCCAATTTTCCAGTAATACAATCAGAAAATGTGAAATCAACTGGAGCCACCTATCAAACCTCATTTGCTTACGGGGGTAACTACAATGATCGATTATATTTTGGTGGAAATATTGGCATTCTAACTATGTCAAAATCTGTTGAAAGAAGATACACGGAAAAACCCACCAATGCCGATTTGAACGGTCTGCTTTTGGAGGATAACTATGATTTGACAGGATCGGGCGTAGTAGCCACCATAGGTTTTATAGGAAGGCCTGTAAACCCACTATTGTTGGGTATATCATATACCACACCTTCATATTACGCAATTGAACAAAAAAGAAATATTACCCTAACTGCAAATTATGCAGGGAATGATATAAAGTCTTACGGTTTTGACTACGACCCCTTTAATTATGTAATTACTACTCCATCAAGATTAAGACTAGGCGCCACCTATTTTATTGGCAAGTATGGTTTTCTAACTGGCGATGTGGAAAAAATTAACTATGCGGGTGCCAAACTATCAAACTCTGATATTGACCAATCATTCACAGAAGAAAATAGTACGGTCAACACGTTTGAATCTGTTTGGAATTACCGTCTAGGAGCAGAGTTTAGGTATGACATTTTCAGGCTTAGAGGTGGCTTTTCTTATGCCGCTGACCCGGTTAGGAACAATTATGATCAAAGTGAATCTAAAATTTCATTTGGTGGTGGTATCCGTACTGAAAAGTTCTATATAGACTTGGCAGTAGTAAATGGTCTTGGTAGGCAATCATCCATATCTCCGTACCCAGGTCAGGAAAATGCTATAGTAAACAATAAAAACACTGGGGTTTCAGTAACTACAGGATTCTTCTTCTAAATATTAATTGCCTTTAGAATTTGTTGAGCAGTAATCACATTTCCTTGTATAGTATAATGTGCCCTTTGATAATGAACCCTTCTACTTTTGATGGTCGCAGCTAATATAGATTCCAAATCAGGTTGGCTCAATTTTGGCCTAGAAGTTAAATCCTGATTCCGTAGTCTTTCCAACAGTTCTTCAACAGGAACATCGAGAAATACCACTGTCCCATTTTTAATCATCTTGATCATGTTCTCCTCATAACAAGGAGTACCTCCTCCGGTGGATATAACAAATGAAGTTTCACTATCAATAATATTAAATAAGTTATTTTTCTCCACTTTCCGAAAGTAGTCCTCTCCACCTTTACTGAAAATTTCTGAAATGGTCATTGCCTCCTTTTTCTCAATTTCGACATCAAGATCAATAAACTGAAGTTCAAGTAGTTTGGCAAGTTCCTTTCCTAACGTACTTTTGCCCGAAGCAGGCATGCCAATCAAGAAAATTTTAATGGACAAGGTTGTTAACTTGAGCTGCCGTTGGAATATCATTGTTATGCCATTTTCCAAGTACTACACCATTCTGCACAAGCATTATTCCAGGGTTAGACCTGATCATGGCTTTTAATACTGTAGCATCAGTAAAATAATAAGGCACTGCTAATTGATACTCATGCCTGAACGCCTCAAACTCAGCCTCTCCAGAGGAGGTAAGAACCATTGGTTCGATATTTTTAAGTCCCGCAACCAACGAGGTCATCAATTTCATTTTATCGGCATTGTCAAAGGAGGCATCGTAAAATAGTAAGTATAATTTATTACCAGTAAATGACTCCTCTGTGAAATCATTTCCATCTGTACTTACTACTTGATAGTCAGTGATTTTTGCGGTAGATGCTTTTTCGTTTAAAATTGATGAACTAACATATGTATATCCATCCGCAGCTGTTAAATACTTTAATGATTTAATCTCATCACCATCCTTTTCGAATACATATTCGAGAATGGGACTTTCGGCAGGTATCATGTTGGCAGGAATACTGGCTCCAATATTGTAAGGTCTGAAATCAATATAAGGTAAATGTTTGATTGCATAAATTCCAACCATAAAACTTACCACTGTCACGGCTCCAATAATCAAATGAGCAGGCCGACTTCTTAGCATCGATTCATAACTATTTCGGTACCAGAAAAGATGGGTCACGAATACCATCAAAATCACATCTTTAGAGAATGATTCCCATGGTGTTAAAGGTATGGCATCGCCAAAGCAACCACAGTCAGTCACCTTATTAAAATAAGCAGAATAGAAAGTAAGGAAGGTGAAGAAAATCATTAGCCCTAACATCACTTTCATAGCGATGTTCATCTTGTAATTAATCAAAACTGCCACCCCTAATACTAATTCCAGTACAATAAGCACCATCCCAATAGGTAATGCCATTGGTATAAATAACTCAAAAAATGATCCGAAATCAGACGAGAATACTTGAAAGTATTCTTCCAATTTAATTTTTGTACCTATAGGGTCGTTCAATTTTATTAGCCCTGAGAAAATGAACAGGCCTCCTACAAAAACTCTCGAAAATATATCTATACCTTTTTTTAGCATCTACTTTATGAATTTTAGTTTAATAAGTGCAAACACTGAATAGTTAAGCATATCCTGATAATTGGCATCAACCCCTTCAGACACCAAAGTGGCTCCTGAGTTGTCTTCAATTTGCTTTACACGCATCAATTTCATCAAAATTATGTCAGTAATTGAGCTTACACGCATCTCCCGCCATGCCTCACCATAATCATGGTTCTTGTTCTTTAACAAGTCCAAAGTATCATCAACGATTTGATTGTAAAGAGGTTCCAATTCCTCGTAAGATAAATTCAAATTGCCTTTATCTTCTATTCTTAATTGCATTATTGCAATAATGCAATAGTTAATAATTCCAACAAACTCATTAGAAACATCCTCACCCACTTTTTGGGTGCCTTTTTCCTGAATTGAACGAATCCTTTGTGCCTTTATAAATATTTGATCTGTTATAGAAGGCAACCGAAGTATCCTCCAGGCAGTACCGTAATCTTTGGTTTTCTTTTCGAATAGCGCTTTACACTCCTTTATTACCTGTGTATATTCGCCTACTGTTTTATTTATCAATACTCAATGCTTTATTAATGCCGCAAAATACGTTTTTTTCAAGCAAAATGTTACTCAACTTACGTGGAAATCTAGTAAGTATAGACTCTCCATTAATAATGGGAATACTAAACATTACACCTGATTCATTTTATTCAGGTAGCCGGATGGAAGACAAAGATGCATTACTTAAGCGTGTTGAGAAAATGGTCATTGATGGCGTTGATATTTTAGATGTTGGTGGCTATTCTACTCGACCTGGTGCTAGTGAACTTTCAATTAACGAAGAATTGGAACGTGTAATTCCAGCTTTGGAAATCATAAAGAAACATTTTCCAGAGACCTATATTTCCATAGATACTTTCAATTCAGAGGTAGCTAAAAAAGCTGTTGGGGCTGGTGCAGATATTATAAATGACATCTCAGGAGGAAATCTCGATGTGGAAATGTTTAATTCGGTTACTGAATTAGACGTACCGTATATATTAATGCATATGAGGGGGACCCCTAAATCCATGAAAAATGAGACAGATTATGATAATCTAATTTTAGAAATGATAGAATACTTTCAACATAAAGTAAATGATTTGAGAAGCCGAGGTGTCAAAGATATTATTATAGACCCTGGATTCGGTTTCGCCAAAACCATAGAACAAAACTATTTGTTGTTAAAAAATCTACACTCATTTAACATGTTAGAGCTGCCATTGCTCGTAGGACTTTCCAGAAAATCGATGATCTATAAAAAACTTGACATTGGCACGGAAGATGCTTTGAATGGCACAACAGCACTAAATATGATAGCTTTACTAAATGGAGCTAAAATATTAAGAGTTCACGATGTAAAAGAGGCTGTAGAAACAGTCAAATTGTTTAATTTAACGTATCCAAATTAAAAGAACATTTTTAGGTTGATATTTCTGTTTAGCATAGGATTTTTAGAAGTAAGCTGGGTTGATATAATTGATATCATGCTGGTAAGTATACTATTGTATCAAGTATACAAATTAATGCGCGGCAGTGTAGCAGTTAAAATATTTCTTGGAGTTCTCTCGCTTTACTTGATATACTTGATAGTGCGAGCCGCACAAATGGAGCTACTCGGATTAATACTGGGTCAGTTTATGGGCGTTGGTGTATTAGCTGCAATCATTCTTTTCCAACCTGAAATACGAAAGTTCTTACTGTTAATTGGTAAAACCACTGATTTTAATAAAAGTAGCGGCTTTTTGAAAAATTTCTTTACTGGTAAAAATAATAGCTCGGAAACATTCAATATAACACCTATTATAGAGGCAGCAAAAACACTCGGGGGTACGAATACTGGAGCATTGATAGTATTTTCAAGAGATTCTGAACTCAGATTTTACTCAGAATCTGGTGACCTTATTGATGCACATCTATCCAAAAGACTTTTGTTGTCGATCTTTAATAAATATAGTCCATTGCATGATGGTGCCGTAATTATATATCAAGGCAAAATTAAATCTGCTCGTTGTGTGTTGCCCGTATCTGAAAGTGATAGTTTACCGGCTCAATTCGGCCTGAGACATAGAGCCGCCATGGGAATGTCAGAAATTACGGATACTGCTGTTTTAGTTGTGTCTGAAGAAACAGGGCAACTTTCATTGACTCGTAATGGCAGATTGTATAGTAATCTTTCCCCTCAGGAATTGCGAAAAAAGATCAATGAATATCTAACTGAAAAGCAAAACAAGAAAGAAGAAGTTAAAAGTGAGGTTACAAAAAATGTAAGCCCTCCTATTAGACAAGAAGCTAAAGCTTAGTAATAAATTTGGTTACTGAGCGCATAGTGAAGTAATCCCCAATAATAGGTAGTATAATTATTATACTAGATAACTCCTAATTCCTTACCTACCTCAGTAAATGCTTTTATGGCCTTATCAAGATGATGCATTTCATGACCAGCAGAAATTTGAACTCTTATACGAGCTTGCCCCTTAGGAACAACAGGAAAGAAAAAGCCTATAACATAAATCCCTTTATCTAATAAGGCAGCTGCAAATTTCTGAGCTAATGGAGCCTCATAAAGCATAATAGGTACAATAGGATGCTCCCCAGGTTTGATATCAAATCCGGCAGCCGTCATTTTTTCCCTAAAATATTTAGTATTTGACATCAGCTTGTCCCTTAGATCTGATGTCTCACTTAACATATTAATAACTTCGATTGAAGCACCCGTAATAGACGGAGCAAGTGTATTTGAAAACAAATAAGGTCTTGACCGCTGTCTTAATAGTTCAACAATTTCTTTCTTGCCCGCAGTGAATCCTCCGGAAGCTCCTCCAAGTGCCTTGCCCAATGTGCCCGTAATGATATCAATACGTCCCATAACGTTTCTGTATTCATGAACTCCTCTACCTGTTTTACCCATAAAGCCTGTAGAATGACACTCATCAATCATTACTAACGCCTTATATTGGTCTGCTAAGTCGCATATTTTATCTAACTGAGCAATGGTGCCATCCATTGAAAAAACACCATCAGTTACAATTACGATATGTTCAGCTCCGGCTTCACGGGCTTCTTTTAACTTTGATTCCAAATCCGACATGCTATTATGTTCATATCGATATCGCATGGCTTTACATAATCTAACGCCATCAATAATCGAAGCATGATTTAGGGCATCAGAAATAATCGCATCTTGTGCACCAAATAAAGGTTCAAAAACACCTCCATTAGCATCAAAAGCAGCTGCATAAAGTATAGAATCTTCCATTCCTAGAAACTCGGCAATCTTCGACTCCAATTCCTTGTGTATATCTTGTGTACCACATATAAAACGGACAGAGGACATGCCAAATCCATGTGAATCTATTGCTGCTTTAGCTGCTTTAATTACCCGAGGGTGTGATGAAAGGCCTAGATAATTATTTGCGCAAAAATTGATTACCTCATTTCCTTCGGTGGTCTTTATATCAGCACCTTGTGGGGTAGTAATTATCCTTTCTGATTTATATAATCCTGATGATTTTATCTCTGATATTTCAGCTTCCAGCTTTTCCTTTAATGTGTACATAATTTTAATTCTCTATTGCTATTTTATTTTTGGTCGCTTCATTATGGGTTTTCCCATAGCCGGTTTACCTGTCCTAATAATTGGTTTCACGACTTTCTTTTTTTCTCCTTCTACAGGTACCGTTACTTCATTATAAGGATATTTTAATCTTATTGCATTAATTAAAAAAAGTTTTTGCGAAGTAAAGCTTTTTGGATGCATCTCTTTAAAAATTCTTTCAAATTCTTTCCATAGCTCAAGTTCACCTCTCTTAAATTGGTTCGGATCGATCTTTTTACTCTTAAGATATTCTTCAAAATTCATGCACAACAAATATATATAAATAAACTTGATGCCATACACCATGCTGAGCATGTCAATGTCATACTGAGCATGTCGAAGTCATGCTGAGCCTGTCGAAGCCATGCTGAGCCTGTCGAAGCATTAGACGTCTTTATAGAACTAAATTGATTCGTCATGCTGAGCCTGCCTTGACGGCAGGCAAGCTTGGTTAGCACCATCTATCAAAAACTTCAGGGCTACTTACTGAATTTATTTCCTTAATCCCTAAATTCGCAACCAAATCATAAATGACTGTTATGAGTAAAATTTTGGTTACGGGAGCATGTGGGCAATTGGGCTCAGAATTAACAATTGCATTAAGAAAAAAACATGGGAACGACAATGTGTTAGCCACAGATGTTAGAAATCCATCAGGACAATTGGCAGAGGGACCATTCGAAATATTGAATGTGATGGATCGCGACAAACTTTTTGAACTTGCCAACAAACACCAAATTACTCAGGTCTATCATTTGGCTGCAATACTATCTGCAAAAGGAGAAAGTGATCCAAAATTTGCTTGGCAATTGAACATGGAGAGCTTGATCCATGTTTTGGATTTAGCTAAAGAAAATAAGCTCGAAAAAATTTACTGGCCAAGTTCTATTGCTGTGTTTGGCCCTTCAACTCCCAGAGTAAATACACCTCAAGATACGGTTATGGATCCTAACACCGTCTATGGCATAAGTAAACTTGCAGGAGAAAGATGGTGTGAGTATTACTTCCAGAAATACGGTGTGGACGTGCGAAGTCTTCGGTATCCTGGATTGATTGGGTACAAAGCAAAACCAGGTGGAGGTACTACTGATTATGCAGTTGATATTTTTTACAAAGCATTGGAAGAAGGCGATTTCGAATGTTTTCTCTCTGAGGACACCGCTCTTCCTATGATGTATATTGATGACGCAATAAAAGCAACTATTGATCTAATGGAGGCTGATATTGACACAATTAAGGTAAGATCAAGCTATAACATTGCAGCCATTAGTTTTACTCCGAAAGAAATAGCTAATGAGATCAAAAAACTAATCCCTGTGTTTAACATAAGCTATAAGCCTGATTTCAGACAAAAAATAGCCGATTCATGGCCTGATTCTATTGACGACAGCAAAGCTAGAAAGGATTGGGGTTGGAATCACAATTTTGATCTAAGTAAAATGACCAGTGAAATTTTAGAAGGTCTCAAAAAGCAGTTAAGTCTATAAGTCAAACTCAGTTACCAAGGTGAGTTAATATGACCTAATAATTTCTAGTTCACCACCAATCGAGCGGTTTCTATTGAGTTAATAGACGAAACAGTGACGTAGTATATCCCAGAATCAATATACTCGTTTAAATGAAATTCGTATTCTGCTCTAGCAAACTGATCGTTAAGAATCATATTTCCCAACATATCACTGATCGTTATTGTAAGAACTTCATCATTATTTGCAGAAGTAATTATTCTCACCTTATCACCTTTATTTACGGGGTTAGAAGCAATCGTTAGTTTACCATCCATTAAACTTGTTGCCTCTACAGCAATAGGTTCAAAAATTTCAGAGGTTCCGTCAAAATCTGTTTGCTTTAAGCGGTAATATGACCTACCGAATAAAGGATCGTCATCTATCCAAGAGTAATTAACAGGCTTGGTTGTAAACCCACTCCCAGTAATTTGAGCAATGTCTTCATATACAATTCCATCTTCAGATCGTTGTATTGAGAAAAAATCATTGTTAAATTCTGACGTTGTTGTCCACATTACCTCAATTTTCCTTTCAATTGTGTGAACATCAAAGCTTGCCAGTTCAATTGGTAAAGACCCATTTGTTGAAGTTTCATCCATTACACCTGGCCCACTCACATCACCATCTGCCTGCCCATTCCATACATTATTATCCCCAATTGTAAGTACGTCTACTAATGCGCCATTACTCACCAAATTACCACTTTCACCGAAGACGATTGATGAACCTTTTGCCAACATAAGCTGTGCCCCCAGCCCATCAAATGTCAAATCACCATCCAAATAGATTATTGTATTTAGTGTATCCTGAGGAGTAAAAAAAACATAATTAAAACCTCCCTCAATGGAATTAGTAATTGTCACATTATCACCAACAAGAATATTTACAGTGGAAACTGTTAAGTCTGGAAAGGTAGCCCCCCCTGTACAACTCCAGGTAGCAGCATTTCCCCACTCTCCTCCACCAGTTCCATTAGAAGTGCAGGTATTTTGCGAGAATGAATAAAAAAATATTGAGCTGAGTATTAAAGAAAATATTGTTTTGGCCATACTCCAAAAATACACGACCAAAACACTATTAAATAATCAGATTCTCCTATTTAGTTACATGGTAAGTAAATAGGAGAATCTAATATTTCAAATTAATAATAAGTAGAAATAAAATGTTGTAAGCAGTTGAAAGTTAGGTGGTTAATAAATATCGCAATAGGAAACAAACCCTCCTAAATCAACTTTAACTACCTTATAAACCGTCCTATCTAACTACTAGACGGGTGATTTTCTTACTATTTATTGAAGAAACTGTCACAAAGTACATCCCTGACTTGATATTATTATTCAGTGTGAACTCGTACTTTGAATTATCAAACTGGTCAGTTAGGATAACCTCGCCTAGCATATTATGTACTGCAATTGTAAGTAATTCTCCACCTTTTGCTGAGGTGATTACAGTAACCACATCACCTTTATTGACAGGGTTGTTTGAAAGCTTCAACTTACTTCCTTCAACTAAACTCGTTAATTCAACCGCAATTGGTTTAAATGTTTCGGAAGTTCCATCAAAATCTGTTTGCTTTAATCTATAATATGTTCTTCCATATAAAGGACTATGGTCAGTATAAGAATACTCAAGTACTGTAGTACTATTTCCTGCTCCATTTACATTTGCAATGTGCTCATATTCCAAACCATCACTTGATCTTTCTATAGTATAGTAGTCATTGTTTTTTTCAGAGGCTGTTGACCATTTTAAATTAATTCTTCCTTCTACTTCATTACCGATAAATGATAATAATTGAACAGGAAGTGGCGTAGTTCCCCCATTACCTACAAAATCCTCTATGTCGGTAAATCCATCATCTGACAATTGGTCAATTGTGAAAGAACTGTCACCATCAGAATCTATTGTACTCACCGCATCCCCTGAATATGAGCCTGCGTAAACATTACCTGTACCCGTAAATGAACCTTGTGAACCAGATTTTCCAAAATTTCCAGAGACAACCAATGTTCCACTTGATGCAATATCAATCTTATTGTTCATATTTAGGTCACCAAATATTATGAAAACGGCACCTGGCCCCAAAACCAAATCCATTGCTTTGTTTGCGAAATCAACATCACCATATACAATAAGTGTATCATTCACTATAAATTGATAGGAATCTTTATTTGCTGCAAATGACAAAATATTTCCTGATCCAGGAGCTGGAGCTGGAGATGAACCGACTTCAATATAGCCTTGTATAGTAATATTGGCGTTTGTTTCTGGTAAACCCAATAGTAATGGCGAACCATCAGTCCAACCACCCACCCATGATGAATTATTAGACCATTTTCCGGAATAATTATCTTTGGACGTTTCTTGAGCCAAAAGATTGCTACTCAATAAAGTGATTAATATAAGTCCTGTTAAATATACCGTTTTCATTTTTTCATTATTTAAGTAATTCTTCATACATTACTCTAAGAGGTTGTAACCCAATAAAGTGCAATTTCACAATATTTATTACAAAGTACGATCCAAACTCCTATTTTTTAATAAAATGTTGTTAAATCAACTCAGAGGCGCTTTTCATTAATTCAATATTCCCAAAATTGGAATAATATCCCAATATAAACACCAAACAATTGGATTATTTATCATCATTTTCACTCTCTTACTTACATGGATGAGATGTATCTTTATGAACTCTTGCTATTAAAAGACATCCATGTATCTTTAAATATCTAATTATTAACATTTAATATGAGTTCATATAATAATATAACCTTAGAACATAGTAGCGGAATACTAACCGCCACTATTACAAGACCTAATAGCCTTAATGCACTAAATATAGAAACGATAAGCGAGCTAAAAACCTTGATCACCGATGTCTATGACAACCCTGAAATCAAGGGTTTGATTTTAACCGGTGATGGAGAAAAGGCGTTTGTTGCCGGAGCAGATATTACCGAAATAGCTAACCTAAATGAAGCCAATGCAAGAAACTTATCTGAAACTGGACAAGAGGTCTTTGCCATGTTCGAAAATTCCTCCAAACCAGTAATAGCAGCGGTGAATGGATTTGCTCTTGGAGGAGGGTGTGAATTAGCGATGGCCTGTCACATACGGATTGCTACAGAAAATGCAAAATTTGGGCAACCGGAAGTAAATTTGGGTATAATTCCAGGTTATGGGGGCACACAACGTCTCACCCAACTGATTGGAAAGGGTAAAGCCTTTGAGTTAATGATGACAGGGGATATGATTTCAGCGCATGAAGCCATGCAACTCGGACTTGTCAACCATGTAGTTAGCACCAAAGACGAGTTGTTTGAACTCAGTAATAAAATAATGTCCAAAATATTGAGCAAAGCCCCATTAGCTATTGGGATGATTGTTCACTGTGTAAATGCCAATTTCTCAATTGAAGACGGGTATCAAACAGAAGCGAACGAGTTTTCACATTGTACTAATACTGCTGATTTCAAAGAGGGTACTGCTGCTTTTCTTGAAAAAAGAAAACCTGAATTTAAAGGGGTTTAGTACATTCGAACATGAGTCAGCTAAAAAGCTTGGCGGGGCAAACTGCCGTTTATGGTGTCAGCAGTATATTTGGCAGATTAATAAATTACGCCTTAGTTCCTCTATATACCACAGTATTCACAGATCCAGGCCAGATGGGGGTAGTTACTGGTCTATATGCCTATACCGCTATTTTCATGGTGATTTATACGTTTGGTATGGAAACGGCATTTTTTAGATATGCTAAAAAAGATGCTAAATCTGCTTATCACCTCACATCAACAGCCGTAATTATAATAAGTACGGTGTTTTCATTATTCATTTTCGCATTTTCATCCTCACTAGCTTCATTAATTGGTTATCCAGATACTGGAATGTTTATCAAATGGATCGCCTTAATATTATGGACAGATGCCGTATTGGCCATTCCATTTGCAAAGCTTCGCCATGAGAATAAAGCTCGAAAATTTGCAGCTGCAAAAATCATCAACATTATAATAAATATACTTTTACAAGTTGGCTTTTTACTATTACTTCCATTTATTAAGAGCAACTATTCTATTGCAGATCACATCCCAAATATTGGCATTGGTTTTATATTCCTTGCCAACCTGATTGCCAATGGAATGTTGTTTGTAATTTTATTTTCAGAAATACGACAGCTACGATTTCGAGTCAATTGGAAGGAATTTAAACCCATTCTTATTTATTCTGCCCCAATATTTATTATGGGAGTAGCAGGAATGTTCAATGAACAACTTGACAAGCTACTCCTTGAATATATATTACCAGATACATTTTATAGTGATATGGATAGTACTGCTGCTCTAGGAGTATACGGACAAACTTTTAAACTTGGCATATTTATGATGCTCGCCATTCAAGCCTTCAGGTATGCTGGCGAGCCATTTTTCTTCTCGAAAGCTGAAGATAAAAATGCGCCTGAGCTTTTTGCTAAAGTAATGCACTACTTTATTATAGCAGGACTTCTACTATTTGTCCTTGTTAGTATTAATGTAGACCTCATTGCACAACTTTTTTTAAGGAGTCCGGCCTATAGAGTAGCATTATATCTGGTCCCACTACTATTGTTTAGCAAATTGATATATGGTATTTATATGAATTTGAGTATCTGGTTCAAATTGTCTGACAAGACTATATTCGGTACCTACTTCAGTATAGTTGGTGTAGTAATTACTGTTTTGGGTAATGTTATTTTAATACCAATAATTGGTTTTATGGGCTGTGTAGTAAGCATGATCGCCTGTTATTCAGTAATGGCTGTATTATGTTACTATTACGGTCAAAAATATTACCCCATACCCTATAAGTTCCAGTCGGTGATCCCATATTTGGTCATCTCAGTTGCGATTGTTTATCTACTTTATCATTACCATTATCCGAACTTACATTTGGATTATGCGATGAGAATTATCCTTTCTGGTATAATAACCGGAGCTTTGTATCTATTTGAAAAAAATAAAATGAAGGCCAAAAACATTTGAATTTTGTTAGATTTGCGGCCTATTAGAATAAATATATATTCATGAATATAATCATTCCTATGGCAGGTATGGGCAAGAGAATGCGCCCACATACCTTGACCACGCCTAAACCGCTTATTCCTATTGCAGGAAAACCGATTGTTCACAGACTTGTAGAAGATATTTCTAAAGTATGTGACACTGGAATTGATAAAATTGGTTTTATAATTGGTAGAAACTTTGGTGCTGAGGTTGAAAAAACACTGATTGACATAGCCAGTTCGGTAGGAGCCGAAGGTAAGATATTTTATCAGGACGAAGCGTTGGGAACTGCCCACGCCATACTGTGTGCAGAGGAACTTCTGGAAGGTAATGTTGTAGTTGCTTTTGCAGACACTCTATTCAAGGCAGACTTTAAACTTGATGCCTCAAAAGATGGGATAATCTGGGTTCAACAAGTTGACGACCCATCGGCATTTGGTGTTATCAAAACTGAAGACGGTATCATTACGGATTTTATAGAGAAACCTGAAGAATTTGTTTCTGATTTAGCCATCATCGGAATTTACTATTTTAAGAATGGGGCATTCCTAAGATCAGAAATGCAATACCTGATAGATAATGACATCAAGGATAAAGGAGAGTACCAATTAACCAATGCCCTTGAAAACATGAAGAATAAGGGAGTCAACTTTGTGCCTGGTCAGGTTTCAGAATGGTTAGATTGTGGCAATAAAGATGCTACTGTTTATACAAATAAGCGCTATTTGGAGTTTATTAAAGAAGAGGATTTAATCGCTTCTACTGTCACTCTAAAAAATTCCGTGATAATACCTCCGGTATATTTGGGAGAAAATGTCGTAATTGAAAATAGCATAGTTGGCCCTCACGTTTCTATTGGTCAAAATTCTATTGTTAAAAGCACTATAATACAAAACTGCATTGTACAAACGAATACCGAAATAAATAATGCAAACTTAAAAAACTCAATGCTAGGCAATTTCGTTACTTTGGAAGGTAAATCAGATGATCTTAGTGTAGGAGATTATAATTCCATTCTTTGACTAATCATTAACACTGCTGAAAAATAACAAATATATATTGACCCTGTTAATACTACTTTTAACAGCTCCTTTTGTGGCTAATTCTCAAAAGGGGAAGAATAAAAGTGAAATTTCAGAAAGTAAGCTTCGCGAAGCAGAATATTACTTTACTGAGGGAGAAAAATATTTTATCCTTGAGGATTATGCCAAGGCATTGGTCCTTTTCCAAAAATCATTGGATATTAATCCACAAAATGGAACTGTCTATTATAAAATGGCTCAGGTGTATGCTCATGGTAATGATTTAGAAAAGGCACTTGAGAACTCAAAAATGGCTATGTCATTGGATGATACCAATAAATATTTCTACATTCTAACTGCTGATATATATACTCAGATGAGCAATTTTCCCAAAGCTGCTGAAGTGTATGAAGAATTAATAGGCAAAGTTAAAAAAACGGAAATTTATTTATTTGAATTAGCAGCGCTTTACCTCTATCAGCAGCGATATGATGATGCAATTACCACATACAATAAAATTGAATCTGCCTATGGCCTTTCGGAGGAAATTGCTTTTCAAAAACAAAAAATCTATTTGCAGCTTAATAAATTAGATTTAGCAATAAAGGAAGGTGATAAATTGATTTCAGCATTCCCTGATGAGGAAAACTTTGTATTAAAACAATCTGAAATACTGATTGCGTATGAAAAATACGATGAAGCCTCAAAATATCTGAATGATTATCTGAAAAGAAATCCGGAAAGATCGCAATCAAGACTTATACTAGCTGAGCTTAAGCGCAAAAAAGGTGATTTAAAAGGTGCCCTTGCAGATTTAACAATAGCATTTAAAAATCCGGAATTATACGCTCAAAATAAAATTCAACTTTTAGCTGAATACAGAACTGAGCTTCCAGCTAATCAGTTAGAAAATTTCGCTTTCGTATTAGCAAAAATATTAGTTACAGTACATTCTGATGTAGCTGACGCCCACACTATATATGCAGATTTACTTCAGCAAGCTGGGAAAACAGATTCGGCCAAAATGCAGTATAATGAGTCTTTAAAATTAGACCAATCCAATTTTGCGGTATGGCAAAACGTTTTACAACTCCATTTTGAACTAAATGAAATTGATAGTGTAATTGACAAATCAAATAGAGCACTCGAACTGTTTCCCAACCAAGGTGCCTTTTATTACTTCAATGGAGCTGCTAACCTTCAAGAAAAAAAATACAAAGAAGCTATTTTTGCTTTGGAACAGGGTAAAAAATTAGCTTCTTCTAATTTATCATTACTTAGTGCCTATAACTCCATGCTTGGAGACGCTTACAACAGTACTCAAGATTATAAAAAATCGGATGCCGCATTTGATGCTGCTTTAGACTTTGACCCAAATAATTATGGTCTCCTTAATAATTACAGCTATTACTTAGCATTGAGAAAGGAGAATTTGGAAAAAGCGGAAAAAATGGCCTTCAAAGTCATTCAAAACAACCCGGAAAATATAACATTCCTTGACACCTATGCATGGGTGCTTTATAGTCGTGAAAAGTATAAGGAAGCAAAAAAAATTATGGAAAAAGCTATTGCCATCGGAGGAGTAGAAGCCATTCATTATGAGCACTATGGCGACATATTATACAAACTTGGAAATATAGACGGTGCCGTAACCCAATGGCAAATAGCAAAAGGTATGGATCCTAATGCAGAATTAATTGACAAAAAAATTGCAGATAGAAAATTATATGAATAGCAGACATAACTCCCTACTGCTGTTAATGTTAATTTTCATTCTCAGTGCTTGTGGCCATCGATTTACCAGTATTAACTGGAACCTTCTTGATAGAAATAAACTGGAAGTTCAGGAAATTGATTTTGATTATTTTTCAGGGAAAGCCAAAGTAAATTATAAGGATGACAAATTGGATATTAAAGCAAGAGCCAATATTAGAATCAGAAAAGATAGTGTCATTTGGATTTCCTTTTCAGCAATAGGAATACAAGGAGCCCGATGTTTAATTAATAAGGATTCCATAACTATAATGAATATGGTTAAAAAAGAATATTATGTTTTTAACTATGATTCACTTAGTAAACAATTCAATTTCAATGTCGATTACGATGCTATTCAAGCAGTAACTTTAGGTAATTTGATTAAGAAAAAAGACAGAACTGATCAGGTAGAGGATACTGAAGATTATTTTATATTAGAACAGAAATCAGGCGGTGTTTCCATTAACAATTTCGTGAATCATAAAACAATGAAAATAGAAAGAGTTGAAATGCTGGAACCTAACTCGAAAAATACAGCTGTAATCCGATATTATGATTTTCAAATGGTTGAAAACCATGGATTTCCTTATTCTGCTATTATTTCCTTATTTTACAAAGTAAATGCAGGCACATTGAATACGGTGATAGAATTTGAGTATAGCAAAGCAGAAATCGAAGACCGAGAACTTAAATTCCCCTTTAACATACCCAAGAAATATGATCGCAAATAAGGGATTCGGTATTATTCTCTTGGTATTATCGCTTATTTGTCACCTAACTGTAGCTCAGAAAACAAAAAGTCAATTACAAAAAGAGAAGCAGGAAAATCTTGAAAAGATTTCTCAAGCTGAAAAAATCCTTTCTGAGACTAAAGGAAAAAAACAAAATACCCTTGGTCAATTAAATGCCCTTAATCAAAGAATAAAAACGCAGGAGGCTCTCATAGGTTCTATACGTAGTGAGATGTATCTTCTTAGTGATGAAATCGATGAAAATAACACCATCATTGAATCTCTTGCATCAGATTTGAAAAAATTAAAGACTGAATATGCGGCAATGGTGTATGCCGCCTATAAGGCCAGTAAAGGGCATAACAAGCTCACATTTATATTTTCTGCCAAGTCTTTTAATCAGTTTCTGATGCGACTGAAATATATGCAACAGTATGGAGAGGCTAGAAAAAAACAAGCTGAGCAGATTACAAAGGTACAAGCTATTCTATCTGACCGGGTAACAGTTATTCAAAGTAAAGTCTCGGAAAAAAATATTCTCTTGGCTGAGAATTTACAAGAAAATAGAAGTTTAGAAGAACTTAAGAAAAGCCAAAGCAGCTTGGTGACTAATTTGCAAAAGCAAGAAAACAAACTGAAACGAGATTTGGAAGAACGTAAAAATGCCGTTGCCAAGCTAGATAAACTTATTAATGATATTATTAAAGCAGAGATTGAAAAAGCACGTTTAGCTGAAAAATCTACTACCGAGGCAAATACCAAGCTAGCCAGCCAATTTGCAGATAATAAAACAAAATTGCCATGGCCAGTTTCAGGGTTTGTCTCACAAAAGTTTGGCAAACAAAACCATCCAGTATTGAAACGTATAATAGTCAACAGTACAGGAATTAACATACAAACTAAGCAGAATGAAAAAGTTAAGACTGTATTTGGAGGCACTGTTCGTACAGTGGCTTTTGTTCCATTGGTTGGCAATACTATTATAATAAGTCATGGGGACTACTTTACCGTATATGCCGGAATGAAAGACGTTTTTGTTAAAACTGGTCAGGAAGTAACTACAGGTCAGGAACTTGGTTCTGTATTAACGAATAAGGATGGAGTATCAGAATTAAAATTCGAAATTCGTAAAAGTGCAGAGCCTTTAGACCCGCAACGATGGCTTGCAAAAAACTAACACACGGAGATTTTATTCAGTCTCAAAACAACCCTAACCCAGTATCTTGGAATGTTCATTTGAATACATGATTTTAGTGAGCAATTCATTTCCAAAAAGTCTACTTGTTTTAATTAATAGAAACTTAGCTAGTCTTGTTAAAAAAAATACTTCCCGTTTATCAATCTCCTCTTTTTTACGTTGATAATTAATAACTATCTTTACCGTTAGGATTTTAAACAAAAATCTATCTGTTATTTAATGTAAAACATGATTGGATTAACTAGCAGATAACCAAATAGATAAAACTATAAAACAATGAATAGCATATTTGCAATCGGCATGCCTGGTGGATGGGAATGGATAATCATTATTTTGGTGGTCCTAATTTTCTTTGGTGCTAAAAAGATTCCTGAACTTGCACGTGGATTAGGAAGAGGCATAAGGGAGTTTAAAGATGCTACCAAAGAAATCAAAAAAGACATTGAAGATTCTACTAATGTAGAGGGAGAAAAAAAGGCTTAATTTGAAGACCTACACTTCTTTAGATCTAATTCAGAAAGATTTAAAAAGCGGCTCTCTTACTTGCATTCAACTCGTTGATCATTATTTAACTAACATTCAGACCAAAGAACATCTGAACGCACTAGTTGAAGTATATGATAATGAAGCACGTACTAAAGCAATTGCCATTGATGAGAAAATTAAATCAGGTACATCTGGCAAGTTGGCTGGTATGGTTGTGACTTTGAAAGATGTTTTATGCCATATAAATCATCAATTAAAAGCAGGCAGTAAAATCCTTGAAGGATTCGAATCTCAATTTAATGGAACGGCCGTTCAGCGCCTACTTGATGAGGATGCTATTATAATTGGTCGCAGCAACTGTGATGAATTTGCCATGGGGTCTTCTAACGAAAATTCTGCTTTTGGAAATGTCCTCAACGATCTTGACAATGAGCGAGTGCCTGGTGGCTCCTCGGGTGGCTCAGCTGTAGCAGTTCAGGCGGATATGTGTTTGGTATCATTAGGATCAGATACCGGAGGTTCTGTAAGGCAGCCAGCCGCTTTTTGTGGAGTAATTGGTCTTAAACCTACTTATTCAAGAGTTTCGAGACATGGGTTAGTTGCCTATGGTTCGTCATTTGATTGCATTGGCATCTTTGGCAAAAATATAGCTGATGTCGCAATCGTATTAGAAACTATCGCGGGTGCTGATGAATTTGACAGTACCGTTTCAAAATTACCTGTTCCTAACTACATTAAGATGCTTAATGGTAAGCAGCAAAATCTGAAAGTGGCGTACATTACTGAAACATTAGAGGCAGAGGGTCTAGATTCAGAAATAAAAGAACATGTAGAATATCAAATCAATTCTTTAAAGGCTGCTGGACATGAAGTAGAGCCAGTAAAGTTTCCTTTACTCGATTATGTACTCCCGACATATTATATTTTGACTACAGCAGAGGCCAGCTCCAATTTATCCCGTTATGATGGAGTTAAATTTGGATATAGAAGTCCAAATGCTGATTCACTTGAAAGCATGTACAAAAAGTCAAGGACTGAAGGATTTGGAAAAGAAGTTAAGAAAAGAATAATGCTTGGAACCTTTGTACTTAGCGCAAGTTATTATGATGCCTATTACAATAAAGCACAAAAAGTAAGAAGATTGATTAGGGATGACAGTAAAGAGATATTATCAAAATATGACTTTATTATTACTCCCACTACTCCTACTACAGCTTTTAAATTTGGCGAACACAATACAGATCCTTTGGCAATGTACTTAGCTGATCTGTTTACAGTGCAAGCATCGGTAGCGGGTCTTCCAGCAATTTCAATACCTTTGGGTAAAGATAAACGAGGCTTACCCATTGGCATTCAGGTTATTGCTAATGACTTTGAAGAGGAAAAACTTTTGGCATTTTCAAATTATTTGATGAAGTTGAATTAGATATGATTGGTACACTCACATTAGTGTTGTCTTCTTTACTTGGTTTTACACCAATTTTAGAGCCTTCCCATTCTCCAAATGATAGCATTTTTGTTGAAGATGCTAACTATGAACATATACCTGGTGAGGTTAATTATGATCTCGTACAGGATAGATTGAGCTGTATTGAAAAGACAATACCACTTAATTACAATACCAAAGTACAGGCATTTATTAATTACTTCACTATTAAGGATCGGGAATACACTCAAATGATTTTGAGAAGGAAAAACGTGTATTTTCCTCTATTTGAAAAATATTTAGCTAAATATGGACTCCCTGAAGAGCTCAAATATCTGGCTATAATTGAATCTGGACTAAATCCGGTAGCTGTCTCAAGGGCAAGTGCCGCTGGACTTTGGCAATTTATGTCTCCCACAGGTCGCTCCTTTGGTTTGCATAATGACTGGTACATTGATGAACGAATGGATCCAGAAAAATCAACTGAGGCCGCCTGCAAATACCTTAAACAGTTATATGGCATTTTTGGCGATTGGGAATTGGCAATTGCTGCTTATAATACCGGCCCTGGTAATATCAGGAAAGCCATCCGAAGATCAGGTTATAAAAAGACATTTTGGGAAATATATCCCTACCTATATCGCGAAACAAGATCCTACTTGCCGCAATTAACCGCAATGATCTATACAATTAATTACGCTCAAGAATATAATTTCATTGAAAGTGATTTGGAATATAGTATTGAATTGGATACCATTCATGTTGAAAATTACTTACATCTAAAAACATTAGCTGCGCAGCTTAATATATGTGAGGAGGACATAACTAAATTAAATCCTAGTTTGAAAAGAGGAGTTGTCCCACAAGAGGCTAAAAAATATGTGGTTAATATCCCAAAGAATCTTAAACCCTACTTTAATCAAAATCGATTAGCAATAATTGATTCTGCTGGTAAAGTTGGTCAAAGTGAAATACAATATTTAGCGAGAAATACGGAGGGAAGTACATTTGGTAGAGAGAAAACATATTATAAAGTACGGAGTGGTGATGTGCTGGGAAAAATAGCTGAAAGATATAATGTCAGAGTTTCTGACATTAGAAGCTGGAACAATTTAAGTGGAAATACTATTAGGATAGGTCAAAATATTGCCATTTGGCAAAAACCAGGTTATGCCGTACAACAAAAGTCTCAACCTGTAATGCAGCAACTTCCAGATGGAGTTAAAACCTATATTGTTCAACCAGGAGATACATTATGGGATATTTCAAGGAAATTTGACGGTTTAAGTATCGAGAAAATTAAAAGCTTAAACGAACTCGAATCTAACAATATAAAACCCGGTCAAAAACTGATCATCGGCACATAATTTCAAAGCCTTATTGAGAGTTAAATCAATGGATATTATTGTGACTTTTCATCTTAATAGCATTATTTAGTTAAAAATTCCAATCCATGAAAATCAACTTATTAATTAGTATTATAATAATTGCCCAATTTGGCTGTAGTGGCAAAAAAAATAAAGAATTACAGCAGAATGCTAGTGGAAGAGCAGGTGAAATGATAGTCGTCATGGATTCTGCACAATGGCAAGGGGCATTAGGCAATGAAATTAAAAAGACGTTCCAAGCTGAAGTAAAGGGCTTGCCAAGAGAAGAGTCTATGTTTAAGCTAAACCGTGTAGATCCTACGAAGTTTAATAGTGTTCTTCGTTCGGTAAAAAACATAGTGTTTGTTATGACTCTTGATAGTCGAACATTGAGCTCCAGAACTGTTAAAAATTTCTTTACAAAGGAGTCTCTTGAAAAAATTAAATCGGATTCGAATTTATTTGTTTTTACAGCCATTGACGAATTTGCACGTGGACAAAATGTTATGTATTTATTCGGAAATGATGAAAATCAATTGATCAAAAATATTGAGGCTAACAGGTCTAAATTGCAAAATTATTTTAATCAAGCGGAAAACGATAAGCTTTCAGCAGGATTGTATAAGGCAAAAGAAATGGAAGGATTCCGTCAAGTGCTCATCAAAGAACATGAGTGTTCCATGCGCATACCATTTGGCTACAAAATGGTATTCAATGAACCTGGATTTGTTTGGTTTAGGCAAATTAATGATGAGAGTGATAAAAATATTTTCATCACTTACAAAGACTATAAATCGGAAAAATCATTTGAAAAGGAGAACATCATTCATATGAGGGATTCAGTAGCTCAAAATCAATTATTTGAAGACCCTAACTTTCCGAATACTTATGTCAAAACAGAAACATCTGTTCCATATATTCCGGTCACAACCAAACAAATCAGTTTTAATGGAAAATTTGCTATAGAAACTAGAGGTCTTTGGAAAACCAATAATTTATCAATGGGTGGACCATTTATGGGGTATACCTTGGTAGATGAAGAATTAGGTCGATTGTACTACATTGAAGGATTTCTTTATAGCCCCGGCAAGAGCCAACGTGAATTTATGAGAGAACTTGAAGTTATACTTAACACTTTTAAGGTATCTTCAGAAATTGAGACTAAGAATAACGACCTTTAATTCGTATTTTTACTCTCTTGTGTTTCTCCATAAATGTTGAGTTAGCTATATGAGTATCAAAATAAGAAAAGAAGACGCCCTTAATTATCATACCCAGGGTCAACCTGGTAAAATAGAAGTTGTACCCACCAAGCCAATGGCCTCTCAAATGGATTTGGCATTGGCTTACTCGCCAGGAGTTGCTGAGCCGTGTAAAGAAATTGCGGAAAATAAAGAGGCCGTGTATAAATATACAGCTAAAGGAAATCTTGTAGGTGTAATCTCTAACGGCACCGCAGTACTAGGCTTAGGAAATATAGGCCCTGAAGCTTCAAAGCCTGTCATGGAGGGTAAGGGAGTTCTATTTAAAAAATTTGCGGGTATTGATGTATTTGATATTGAAATTGACGAAGAAGACCCTGATAAGTTTATTGCAATAGTAAAATCTCTCGAACCAACTTTCGGTGGTATAAACTTGGAAGATATTAAAGCTCCTGAAAGCTTTAAAATAGAGAAAGCACTGAAGGAGCAAATGAATATCCCGATCATGCACGATGATCAACATGGTACGGCTATTATATCAGCAGCCGCTTTGATCAATGCACTAGAGATAGTAGGTAAAAAGATTGAAGAAATCTCCATAGTAGTAAATGGCGCTGGAGCCGCGGCAATTGCTTGCACAAAGATATACCTATCGCTGGGAGCTAAAATTGAGAATATTGTCATGTGTGACAGTAAAGGGGTGATTAACAAATCACGAGCAAATTTAGACGAATCGAAAGCACAATTTGCAACAGACAAGAAGCTGGAAACATTAAGCGAAGCAATAAAAAATGCAGATTTCTTTTTGGGTCTTTCCGTAGCTGATATACTTACACCCGAAAATATTAAATCAATGGCTGACAAGCCAATTGTCTTTGCCTTAGCTAATCCTAATCCAGAAATAGAATATGATCTGGCGATGCGAGTTCGCAAAGACATCATCATGGCAACGGGAAGGTCAGATCATCCTAATCAAGTTAATAATGTCCTTGGATTCCCATATATTTTTAGGGGTGCTTTAGATGTAAGGGCAACTATGATCAATGAGGAAATGAAGCTTGCAGCGGTTAAGTCATTAGCAGCATTGACTAAGGAGCCCGTGCCGGATATGGTAAGTAAAGCATACGGAGATAACAAAATACAATTTGGCCCAGAATATCTAATCCCAAAACCACTTGACCCACGATTAATAACTACAATATCACCTGCTGTAGCTAAGGCTGCTATGGATTCTGGTGTTGCCGGTAAGACAATTACTAATTGGGAAGAGTATAAAATACAGCTACAAAAACGAATAGGTATAGATCAAAAACTTATTTCAAGGATAATAAATAGAGCAAAAAAAGACCCTAAACGAATAGTTTTTGCAGAAGCTCATGATCTTAGGATTCTGAAAGCTGCCCAAATGATAAATGACGAAGGTATAGGTTATCCGATATTATTGGGCAAAAAAGATTCTATCATAGAAATGATTAAAGATCACAAGCTAGATCTTGGAGATTGTAAAATCATTGATACCTATGAAGAAGATGAACGAATTGAAAAATTTGCGAAATTCTATTATGAGAAACGAAAAAGAAAAGGGGTAACTCTTTATGATGCAACCAAACTCATGCGCGAACGGAATATGTTTGGTGCAATGCTCGTTGCTCATAACGAAGCGGATGGTTTAATTTCTGGTTTAACAAAAGACTATCCGAAAACAATCTTACCGGCCTTGCAAGTGATAGGAATGGAAGATGATGTTAAAAGAGTTGCTGGTATGTATATAATATTTACCAAAAAAGGTACTTTCTTCTTTTCTGATACTACTGTAAATGTTGACCCAACAGCCGAAGAATTAGTAGATATTATTGGACTGACAGCCCGAGGAGTTCGTTTTTTCGATGTAGAACCGCGGATAGCTGTCCTTTCCTATTCTAATTTCGGATCAAGCAGTGGTGAAGTGCCTTCTAAAACCCAAGCGGCTGTGCAAATGGCTAAAGATAAATTTCCTGAACTAGTTATCGATGGTGATATTCAAGCCAATGTTGCGCTTGACACAACTATTCAAAAGGAAAACTATCCATTTAGTGTTTTAGCTGAAAGTGGTGCCAATACCCTAATTTTTCCAAACTTGGCTGCAGGCAATATTGCTTACAAGTTACTAATGGAGATTGGTGGAGCTGAATCCATCGGCCCAGTACTTCTTGGAATGAAGAAACCAGTACATGTTCTTCAATTAGGTAGTTCAGTTAGAGAGATTGTGAATATGGCCGCTATAGCAGTCGTTGATGCACAGATGTACGATAAAAACAATAAAAAATGATTTCATACCTGAAAGGGAAGTTGGTAGTAAAAGAACCGACACATGCTGTGATAGACGTAAATGGAGTTGGTTATCATGTCAATATTTCCCTGAGTACATTTTCAAATATAAAAGATCAAGAAAATATTCTTCTTCATACTTACTTGCATGTAAGAGAAGATGCGCAAATCCTTTTTGGATTTAGTGATACAATGGAAAAGAAGATGTTTTTAAATTTATTATCGATTTCCGGAGTAGGGCCAAATACGGCTTTAATGATTCAATCTTCACTTTCAGCAGAGGAATTAAAACAGGCCATTGCAAGTGAAGATGTAAAGGTAATTCAAGGGGTTAAGGGAGTTGGTGCAAAAACAGCTCAACGCATTATTTTGGAACTAAAAGATAAAATTAAAAAGGAAGGTATGTACGCTGATGTCGACAAGATTCGGCCGTCATCATACAATACCATTCGAGCCGAGGCGTTATCAGCCTTAACAACACTTGGTATTAATAAAAGTGCTGCCGAAAAAAGTATCGATGCTATCCTTAAAAATTCAGGAAATACGATTACTTTGGAGGAATTAATTAAGCTCACATTAAAAAACACCTGAGGTTTTTAAGTTTTGATTTTTGGGAAAATCGACAAGTCATTCTATGCTCTTCTATGTGCATTCATATCGTGCCTTGGTCTGGCTTTAACAGCAAGCCAAGGGAACGCAAGGAGGATATTAACTAATTTTGACGCCTCTATATTTGTGGATTCTACCAAAAAGGACAGTCTCGACAATAAACCCTATCAACCTACACGAAAGCCAACCTTCAAGCCCAAAGACAGATTTGGCGACCCGTTTAGCAATGTTACCAGCCCTTCTCCACTTCTTTTAGAAGATCCTGCAAGCATGAAATTGGATGTGGAAATTGACACAGCCATGAATTATACCATCTACGAAAAAATAGGTGATCTAAATTATAGGCCTACTTCATCAATGACTTTTGAAGAATTTAAGCAATATCAGGAAAGGCAGCAATTAAAAGATTATTGGAAAAATAGGTCGTCAGGACTAGATGGTGAAAGTGCGGTTAGTGGTCGTAATTTAATTCCCCCAATTTATGTTAGTCCTATTTTTGATCGAATTTTTGGTGGTACTTATGTGGAAATTATTCCAAGAGGGGCCGTTACACTTGACTTTGGCGGACGGTGGCAAAGAGTAAGTAATCCAGGGGTTCCGATACGTCAACAAAGAAATGGTGGATTTGAGTTCGACCAACAAATCAGTATGAATGTAGTGGGTAAAATTGGAGAAAAACTTCAGGTTACTGCCAATTTTGACAATAACAACTCATTTGATTTTGAGAACAATTTAAAATTAGAGTACACTGGTTATGAAGAAGATATGCTTCAGAAACTTGAAATTGGTAATGTCAGCCTTCCTCTCAACAATAGTCTTATTACAGGTGCACAAAATCTGTTTGGAATTAAGGCTCAACTACAATTTGGAGATTTGTATGTAACCACGGTTGCCTCAACCCAAAGAGGAACAACTGAAAGTATTACAATTGACGGTGGAGGTGCACAAGGAAGAAAATTCGAACTTCAGGCCTCTAATTATGACGAAAACAGACACTTTTTCTTAGCACAGTTTTTTAAGGAGAACTATGAAAAATGGTTGTCAACTATTCCAAATATAAATTCAGGTGTAAATATTACAAGGGTAGAAGTTTATGTGGTTAATAGAAACAACGATACCCAAACCACAAGAAATGTAGTTGGATTCATGGATATGGGTGAATCAGATGCAAATAATATATATAATTCTAACATTTCCAGTACGTCACCTCTGTCAAAAAACCCGGCCAGAAATGATGGGAACAACCTCTTCTCTGCATATCTAAATAATAATATTTCTCGAAACCCCGATGATATTAATGACCAGTTAAAATCCATTGGTTTGGAAAATGGTTTGGATTTCGAAAAAATTACAACTGCGCGTAAACTAGATGTTAATGAATATACTATTAATAAAAGACTAGGATTCATTTCTTTATTTAGAAAACTGCAAAATGATGAAGCATTGGCGGTTTCATTTGAGTACACCTTCAATGGTAAAAATTATAAAGTAGGTGAACTATCAGAAGACTACTCAAGTATTGCTGATAATGAAGTGATATTTTTGAAACTCCTTCGTCCTAGAAAAATAAATATTAATGGCCCCGCTCCTGAAAACAAACGAATTCCCACTTGGGACTTAATGATGAAAAACATCTATGCTTTGAATGCCACCAATGTAAGTCAGGATGGATTTGAACTTAGAATAATCTATCGTGATGACCTTTCAGGTGTAGATAATCCACAACTACAGGAGGGTGCCACGGCTAGTACCAAACCATTAATTAGGATCTTGGGACTTGATAAATTAAACCCTAACAATGACCCACAACCGGATGGAAATTTTGATTTTGTAGAGGATGTTACCATAAATACAAACAATGGATTGATAATGTTTCCCTTTTTGGAACCTTTCAACACTGCACTTAACAACGAATTTCTACCAACTGAAACAGCACAAAAAGACAAATTTGTTTATAGCGAACTCTATAACCTGACCAAAAGTGATGCTGAACTTGTGTCAAGCAAAAACAAGTATGTGATCACTGGATCTTTTCAATCAGGATCGTCCAATGAAATCATTATTCCGGGATTTAATATTGCCGAAGGATCGGTACGTGTTTTTGCTGGGGGTTCTGCACTACAAGAGGGCGTAGATTATCAGGTAGACTATACTTTTGGCAAGGTGAATATCATCAACGAAGGGGTGCTACTTTCAGGAAAAACAATTACTATATCGTATGAAAAGGCCGATTTTTTCAATTTTCAATCAAGAACATTATTAGGAACCAGACTAGATTATAAACTTAATGACGATGTGAACTTTGGAGCTACATTCCTACACTTAAATGAAAGACCGTTAATTTCAAGAAACAGTGTTGGCAA
The DNA here is from genome assembly GCA_048268855.1 of Fulvivirga sp. Taxonomy (GTDB): domain Bacteria; phylum Bacteroidota; class Bacteroidia; order Cytophagales; family Cyclobacteriaceae; genus Fulvivirga. Next base: position 159,279 of record JBLWUR010000005.1, on the reverse strand, counting down.
TGAACCCATAAGGAATTCAAAATATGGCTTTGATGTCAATATCAGAAAAGACTCCCGGTTTCTTACCAAAATGCTTGACAAGTTACCTTTGATTTCTACAAAAGAACCCTCATCTGTTACTTTCAATGCAGAATTTGCGCAGCTAATTCCAGGAACTTCTAACATTGTAGATGGAGAAGGCACCTCTTATATCGATGATTTTGAAAATTCAGCAACGACAATATCACTGAGTAGTCCTAATGGTTGGAGGCTAGCCTCAGTACCACAAACAAATGACAAGCGATATGAGAATGCAGGAGCTAGAGGGGTAAATGATTTTAGAGCTAAATTAGCCTGGTATAATATTGATAATTTATTCTACAGAAGTGATAGAAGAAAACCAGATGCTATATCGGATGAAGACCTTGATAATCATTATGTAAGAAGTGTTCAGCAACAAGAAATTTTCAACCGTGATGAAAATATTATTAATTTTCAACAGGTTTTTGACCTTGCCTATTATCCAAATGAAAGGGGACCCTATAATTATAATGTTAATCTTGATAATTCCGGAAAATTAAATTACGATCCAAGAAAGAATTGGGGAGGTATTACTGCTGCAATCACCTCTGAGGTCGATTTTGACCGTGCTAATGTGGAGTACATAGAATTCTGGATGATGAACCCATTTATACAAGGAAAAAATGGGATAATTGATGATGGACGTCCTAATCCAACATCAAATACCACTGGAGGGGATTTATATTTCAATTTAGGAAGCATCTCTGAAGATGTAATTCCAGATGGTAGACATGGTTTCGAAAATGGGTTAGACCCAAACGGGAACAATGATGATGCTGAACTAAGCGTTTGGGGGTATACAACAAATCGACCTTATCTTACCAACTCATTTGATAATTCGCCAAGTGCAAGAGCCAATCAGGATGTAGGACTAGACGGTGTAAGAAATGATCAAGAATCATCAGTATATAGCGATTTTCTAAATGCTATTCCCCCTGGAGCTCGCATAGCGCTTGAAAATGACCCTTCAGGAGATAATTTCTCGTACTTTCTTGGGGGTGAACTCGACCAAAAGGACGCAACTATACTATCCAGATATAAAAATTTCAATGGAATGGATGGAAACTCTCCTGTAAATACCGGAACCACCACTAATTCCTCCTACTCAACTCCTGACAATGAAGATTTAAATAGAGATAATACACTCAATGAATTAGAAGAGTACTATGAATACAAGATACCTATTTTACCTAGTGCTGATGGTGGCTTGAAAGAAAATAAATATGTTGTTGATCAAATCACCAAAACTATTAATGGTGATGCCGTAACATGGTATTTATTCAGAATACCTATTAGACAGTATCAGGGTACTTTTGGTAATATCAATGGATTTAAATCAGTAAAATATCTAAGAACTTATCTCACCAACTTTTCAGAGCCGGTAGTGCTCAGAATGGTCAACTTCAGATTTGTATCGAGCCGGTGGAGAAGGTATGGACAATCGCTGGATGAACCAGATATAAACAAGTCATCTGACGACAATGATGTTACAAATCTTTCTGTTTCGGTAGTCAGTATTGAGGAAAATGGTGCAGGTACCGACACACAGTCTCCCTATGTTTTGCCACCTGGTTTCAATCGTGATCAAGATAATACCTCGACACTTAATATCAGATTAAATGAGCAGTCTCTCAAAGTATGTGTAGATGAATTGGAAGACGGTACCGCTCGAGCAGTTACCAAACAAGTGCAGCTTGACCTCATTAACTATGGTCAAATTCAAATGTTTTTACACGCAGAAGGTGAATTAAATGACGATCAACTTACCGCCTTTTTACGTCTTGGGGATGACATAGACTCTAACTATTACGAGATAGAAGTACCATTAAAAATAACTCCCAATGGATCAATTAACCCAACTGAAGTATGGCCAGAACTGAATGAAATAAACCTGGCACTAAATGAGCTCTATGCTCTGAAATCGGAAAGGGATAGATTGAATATATCAAAAAGAGCTTTGTACCCTTTGGAAGGCCCCAAAGTGGTAGGTAACAATCAGATTAGAATGAAAGGTAATCCAGATTTAAGTTCTGTCAAATGGCTTTCTATAGGGGTTAGGAATCCAACTACATCTGATGGCCGTTCCCACACTGCATGTATCTGGGCCAATGAATTACGGGTATCGGATTTTGATAAAACGAAGGGCTGGGCAGCCAATGCCACCATGAATATAAAACTTGCTGACTTCGCTAATGTGACAACTACAGCACGACACACTTCATTTGGTTTCGGTGGTATACAATCACGGATTGCAGAAAGAACACGTGAAGAAACTAACACTTTCGACATTTCAGCTAATATCAACGTTGATAAAATCGGACTTGAGAAATTAGGATTAAAAGTGCCGATGTATATTAGTTATGAGAATACAACCATAACACCAAAATTCGACCCAGCCAATCCTGATATAAAATTGGATGCCGCTTTACTTTCGTTGCCCACAGAAAAAACAGAAAATAACCCTAATGAATACACAAGGGATGAATACAAGGAAATTGTGACAGATCAAACAACAAGAAAGAGCATCAATTTTACCAATGTAAGAAAAGTAAAACTGAATCCTGACGCCAATAAACACATTTGGGACATTGAAAATTTTGCGTTCACTTACGCCTATAGTGAAGTATTACGTACCAATTTCAATTTGGAACGGTACTTTAAACAAAATTATAATGGAGCCATTGCTTATAATTATAGCCCAACGGTAGCGCCCCTAGAGCCTTTTAAGAACGTTGGTTTTCTTGACAGAAAATATCTACAACTGGTCAAGGATTTTAATTTTAACCTCATACCTACAAATCTTGCAGTAAGAGCTGATTTGAGAAGAGAAATTATTCAAACAAAATATCGAAATGCACAAGATGTAAGCAATACAGAGAATTTTCAAAAATATTTTACTTTCGATCGAACCTATAATGTAAAATGGAATTTGACTAAAAACATAACAGTCGACTATAGTTCAAGAGCAAACGCGATTATAGATGAACCAAATTCTAGTCCCTATGGTGGTTATGACGAAGATGGCAATCCAGTCAGTCAAAAAGAATATAATGATTCTATAAAAACCAATATTAAAAATTTAGGGCGTCTCAAAAACTTTGATCAAAGTATAGGTGTAAATTATAAGCTTCCACTTGATAAACTTCCGGTCACGGATTGGATTAGTGCTGATTATCGATATCAAGCAAGTTATGCTTGGCGTGCTGGCCCATTATATACCAATCAAAATCCACAAGATTCAATAAATTTAGATTTTGGAAATACCATACAAAACAGCCGTGATAACTCTGTTACAAGTAAAATCGACTTGGTTATGCTGTATAATAAGGTTTCCTTTTTGAAAAAAATAAATTCGCCTACTTCGGGGACAAGAAGGAGCTCCTTAAATCCGACTGCAAATCAGCCGAGTCCCACGGAATCTGGAAACAAAGGTTTAAATAGTTTCGTGAGATTGCTGATGTCCCTCCGATCGGTAAGTGCTACCGTATCCTTAAGAGAAGGGACAATACTTCCGGGATTTACACCTAGAGCTTATCTTTTTGGACTTGATAGTAGTTTTTCTGATCCAGGAATTCCGTTTCTTTTAGGTTCACAAGATGCTTCAATTCGATTTAGAATGAAAGACCGAGGATTAATCACTAAGAATGTCGACTTAACTGCTCCATTTACTCAATCAAAATCAGTAGACATTAACGTTAAAGCTGATTTAAGCTTGACGGCAGATTTAAACATTCAACTCAATGCAAAAAAATTAAAAGGGGCTTCTTACGAAGAAATATTCAAGTATAATACCGATCCTGATATTGGGCCAACAGGCGAATATTTGAGCCTTAGTCCTAGCCGTTCAGGAAACTATTCCATATCATTTTTAACAATTAAAACGGCCTTTGATAAAAATGATGATGATAATAACTCCACTGTTTTTGAAGATTTCGAATCCAATCGACTTACCATTCTTGAACGATTTAGTCAACGAACAGGTGGAGTGGAATACGATACAAATTCACAAGATATTTTGATCCCTGCATTCATTGCCGCCTATAGTGGTAAAAACGCGGGGGATATTAGTCTCAGCCCTTTCCCAAAAACACCAATACCAAACTGGAGAATAGATTATGCAGGATTAGGTAAAATACCTGCATTAAAAGAAATATTTCAATCAGTAAGCCTAAACCATGCTTACCAATCAAGTTATAATGTAGTCAATTACAGCAATTCATTGGAATACACTGACGGGTTTGAGCTAGATAATAATATCGAATCTTATAATGAAAATAGATTCGCTCAGGTGATAGATGGAAAAGTAGTTCCCGTTTATGTCATTAGTCAAGTAATGATTAGTGAACAATTTGCCCCCTTAATAGGAATTAATGTAAGGACCAAAAAACGATTGACTGCCAAAATTGAGTATAGAACCAAACGTGAAGTGGCTCTTAACATTACGAACGCTCAAGTGACGGAAGTAAAGGGCAATGATGTTGCATTTGAAGTAGGGTTTACTCGGGCAGGAATGAAAATGCCCTGGAAATCGCAAGGCCGAGTTGTAACATTAAAAAATGACCTTACTTTTAGGTTCAATTTTACCATTAAAAATACTGAAACGATACAACGAAGATTAGATGGTGACAATATATTAACGGACGGAGGATTAAATATTCAAATAAGTCCCAACATAAGCTATGTATTAAATGAAAAGTTAAATCTTCAGTTTTATTTTGAACGGAATATAACCGAACCAAAAATTTCGTCATCTTACCCCAGAGCCTCTACCCGAGTTGGTTTTCAAGTAAGGTTTAGTTTAGCACAATAATATTTCCTCAATTGGGAAAAGTATGTAATTTTGAAATCTAAAAATAGATAAAATGAATATACCCTCTACACTCAAGTATACCTCTGACCACGAATGGATCAAAATTGATGGTGATTATGCAATTATTGGTATTACTGACTTTGCTCAGGGCGAGCTTGGTGACATTGTTTATGTTGAAATAGAAACAGAAGGAGAATCCTTAGCAAAAGGTGAGGTTTTTGGGACTGTTGAAGCAGTAAAAACGGTCTCAGACTTGTTCATGCCTTTAAGTGGAACAGTTGAAGAATTAAATTCAGAATTAGAAAGTGCTCCTGAAACTGTGAATCAAGACCCATACGAAAAAGGTTGGATGATCAAAATTAAAATCAGTGACCCTTCAGAAATTGAAGATTTAATGAGTGCTGAAGATTACAAATCCGTTACAGCCGGCTAATTTTGAATAAATTTCTTGTTGCTTCAGTGCTCTGGGCTGTATTAATCTTGGTTTTAACCTTAACTCCAGGTGCATCAGTTCCCGATTATAAGTTATTCTCTTATGACAAACTGGGTCATTTAGCAATTTTTTCTATATTGGCTTTTTTGATGAGCTCAGGAATTTATGCTAAAAATGGTCAGATGAGCAAAAGTATCCAGCTTAGTCTGCTTCCTGTCATCATCTATGGAATGCTAATTGAGATAATACAAGACTATATTCCCGGCCGATCAATGGAGTTGTTAGACTTACTTGCTAATAGTTCGGGATCTATATTGGGAATTTCTTTGTTTTATATAAGTATAAAGAAAAACTGGCAGTAATTTTTTGTCTAAGTTTTGTATATTTGAAAACTATAGACGTTACTATCTAACATTAACGATTGACTGAACGATGGAACCAAAAAAGACACCGAGTGCTGATTTAAAGAATAAAAGTGGGTTTTTATTCAATATCGGTCTATTCGCTAGTATGTGTATTGTAGTATTGGCCTTTGAATGGAAAAACTACGATGACGGAGCTTTAGTAGATTTGGGTAGAGTATCCGATGATTTTGAAGAATTATTAGAGATTCCACCAACGGAGCAACCACCTCCCCCACCACCAAAAATTCAACAACCGGAAATCATTGAGATACCTGATGATGAAGAAATTGAAGATGAGATCGAAGTTGATCTTGATGTAGACATAACTGAAGAAACAGTTATTGATGATATTATTATAGAAGAAGCTCCAGAAGAAGAAGTAGCTGATGAAGTTTTTACTATTGTTGAAGATGCAGCAATGCCTCCTGGAGGGTATCAAGCATTCTATGAATATGTAGGTAAACGTCTTAAATATCCTGCTCAAGCAAGAAGAATGGGTATTGAAGGAAAAGTATATGTACAGTTTGTAGTAGATAAAGATGGCTCTTTAACTGAGGTTCAGGCGGTAAAAGGAATTGGAGCTGGGTGTGATGAAGAGGCCGTAAGAGTAATACAAGGTGCACCTAGATGGAGTCCCCCAAAACAGCGAGGTAAGCCAGTAAAACAGAGAATTATTCTGCCTATAACATTTAAGTTAGGGTAACGGAATATATAACTTATAAAAAAAGGATTGATCCAATAAGGTTCAATCCTTTTTTTATAAGCTAACTTTCATGCTACTGAATTCCATCTGAACTAAAGAATCCTATAACAATATTCCTCCTAGCAACCCTAGTATAATCAATACTGGAGCGGGAATCTTTGTAAATGTTAAAATTAAAAAAGTGCCTATAGTAACTGTAAAGTTTAAATAGTTAGGCTCTAATGGCATAAACATTAAAATTGCAGCAGCAACGACCATCCCAGCACTTGCCGCATTTATCCCTTCTAACGAAGCCTTAATTCTTCTATATTTTTTCAGACCATCCCAGAATCTAATCACAAAGAATATTAAAAAAGCTCCAGGCAAAAATATACCGATAGATGCTGCCAAAGCTCCTATTATTTCTCCCACAATTCCATATTCCCTCATTGCTAAAGAGCCTACATAAGCACAAAAAGAAAATACAGGGCCAGGGAGTGATTGCATTAAGGCATAGCCAGAAAGAAACTCCTCTGAGCTTAAATAGTGCTTAAACTCAACAAATTCTGTATACAAGAAAGGAATAAGTACTTGACCTCCTCCAAAAATCAAACTGCCATTTCTATAGAAATTCTCAAACAATCTAACTGGTAATGCTCTGGTTAAACCACCAAGCGAAGCTGCAAGCACAAATACTCCTGCCCAAAGAATAAAATTAGCCCATTCAATTTTTATGGCTTCCTTCTCTTCAATAGGCTGGGCTTTATATTTTAATGAACTAATCAAGCCTGCCACCACCAGTAATACAGGAAAGATGTAAGGACTTGAATAGAAAAATGAAACCAATGCTGTGAGGATCATCAGAACAACAGACAACTTCGTTTTAATGACCTTTCTACCTATTTTCAATGCAGCAAAAGCTACAAAACCAACTGCCATTGGCTGAATGTATCTCGTAAATTCAATCGAAATATTACGTTCCTGCAGATTGGATATAGTAATCGCTGCCAGCGTCATGACTGACACTGCTGGCAGCATCCAAATAATGAGGGTTAAATATGCTAAATTCGGACCCCCTATTCTAAAACCTAAAGCTGTTATGGTTTGGGTAGAGGTAGGGCCTGGAAGTATTTGACATAGAGCGTTTAATTCTATTAAATCTTCTTCAGATAAATAGCCGCGCTTTTTCACTAAGACATCAAGAAACATAGCCATATGTGCTTGTGGCCCTCCGAATGCAGTTACAGCCAGAATTAAAACATCACGAAGAAAAATGTAATATCTTACCCGTTTGAACACGAGCTATTTCTTTAAGCCGATTTCCGCCAGTCTTTGATTTAGAAATTCACCAGCGGTAATGTCTTCAAATGCTTTTGGTGAATCAGATGATATACATTCTTTTAAACAAGACAAATCCATTTCAGATCTAGGGTGCATAAAAAAAGGTATCGAATATCTCGAATTTCCCATCAACTCACGTGGTGGGTTAACTACCCTATGGATAGTAGATTTCAGTTTGCTATTTGTTAATCTTTCAAGCATATCTCCTACATTCACTACCAACTGTTCCGGAAGTGCTGTAATAGGAATCCATTTACCATCGCGTCTTAAAACCTGAAGTCCATCAGCACTGGCACCCATTAACAGTGTAATCAGGTTGATATCACCGTGTTCTGCGGCACGAACGGCATCCGCTGGTACTTCATCAGGGTTATCAATAGGAAAGTAGTGTATAGGCCTTAAAATACTATTTCCGTTTTTTACCTTGCTATCAAAATAATTTTCATCTAAACCCAAGTACAATGCTATCGCTCTGAGCATATATACCCCAGTTTTTTCTAATCTTTGATATACTTCTAAACCTATTTGTTTCAGTTCAGGTATTTCGTCTACCCAAACATTATCAGGATATTCATTTTTAATTGAATCTCCGTCCGTTACTTCCTGCCCAATATGATAAAATTCTTTCAGGTCACCAGTGGTTCTTCCTTTAGCATGCTCTTTCCCCTTACCAATATAACCTCGTTGACCTGCTAGACCTTCAATTTCATACTTAGTTTTGATTTCATCAGGTAATGAAAATACTCTTTTAATTACATCATAGATCTGAGTAGTTAGTTCGTCTGTTAAAAAGTGATTTTTAATGGCCACAAACCCAATACTATTATACGCCTCTCCTAAGCTGTTCACAAACTTTGCTTTTTGCTCAGCATTACCCTCTGTAAAATCAGCTAGATCTAGTGAGGGCACTTCATCATACAATTTATTACTCATAATAGTGATTCTTGTTGTACTGCAAACTAGTAAATTTATCGTACATATTATAGTTGAAGGGTCATTTGAATTAGGAAGTAATTGCAAAAAAAAACCCTGAAATTGATTGCTCACTTCCAGGGTTTATTTTTATATATTAACTTGTTATACCTTGATTTCAACATCAACTCCACTTGGTAATTCAAGCTTCATCAAAGCATCAACAGTTTTTGTGCTGTTCGAATAGATATCCACCAACCTCTTGTAAGTACAAAGCTGAAATTGCTCCCTAGCTTTCTTATTTACGTGTGGAGATCTCAACACAGTGAATTTTTCTTTAACAGTTGGTAACGGAATAGGGCCATTAACAACAGCTCCAGTAGTCTTTACTGCTCTTACAATCTTCTCTGAAGACTTATCAACCAAATTATGATCGTAAGATTTTAGTTTTATTCTTATTTTCTGATTCATAATTACTTTCTTTAAGCTAGTTGCCCTTTTGTATCTGCTATTACTGTTTCTGCAATATTTTTAGGAACAGGTTCGTAATGTGAGAATGTTAATGAAGCTGTAGCTCTACCAGAACTCATTGTTCTTAAGTCAGTTACATATCCAAATAACTCTGACAATGGTACACTAGATTTGATTACTGTAGCAGTACCTCTTGTATCCATTCCTCTCATTATTCCTCTTCTTCTATTTAAATCACCCGTTAGTGCACCTGTATATTCTTCAGGAGTAACTACTTCTACAGCCATAATAGGCTCAAGTAAAACTGGTGATGCTTTTGAAGCTGAATTTCTAAATCCAAGTCTAGCTGCTAATTCAAATGATAAGGCATCTGAATCGACATCATGAAAAGAACCATGGAATAATTTAACCTTCAAACTATCAATTGGATATCCGGCCAAAGGACCATTCTTCATTGCTTCTTTAAAACCTTTTTCAATTGAAGGAATAAATTCTTTTGGAATTACACCACCAACAATTTTGTTTTCAAACTGAAGTCCATCCAATTCGTAATCCTCGTCTTTTGGACCAATTTCAAATGAAATATCGGCAAATTTACCTCTACCACCTGATTGCTTCTTGTAAACTTCCTTATGTTCTATAGTCGATTGTACAGCTTCTTTGTAAGCCACCTGAGGAGCACCTTGGTTTATCTCTACTTTGAATTCCCTCTTCAATCTATCAATGATAATGTCAAGGTGAAGTTCTCCCATTCCTTTAAGAATAGTTTGTCCAGTTTCCAGATTAGACTCAACTTGTAATGTTGGATCTTCTTCAATTAATTTAGCAATACCTACACCTAATTTATCAGCATCAACTTGAGTCTTAGGCTCAATTGCATATCCAATAACTGGTTCAGGGAATACCATTGATTCAAGAACTATTTTGTTCTTCTCGTCACAAAGTGTATCACCTGTTTTAATATCTTTAAATCCTACAACAGCACCAATGTCACCACAGTGTAGTCTATCGATTTGATTTTGCTTGTTAGCGTGCATTTGGAAGATACGTGAAATACGTTCCTTCTTATTAGTACGAGTATTGAATACATAAGATCCTGATTCTAGCATACCTGCATATGATCTTATGAAGCATAATCTTCCCACAAATGGATCAGTTGCTATTTTAAAAGCCAATGCCGTAAATGGCTCATCTTGATCCGGCTTACGCAATATTTTCTCTTCAGTATCTGGATTAGTTCCAATAATACCTTCCTTATCCATTGGTGATGGCAATAACTCCATCACATAGTTTAGCATTGTTTGGACACCTTTGTTTTTAAACGCAGATCCACAAACCATAGGAACAAAGGCCATATCAATTGTAGCAGCTCTTAAAGCCTCAACAATTTCGTCACGAGTTATTGAATTTGGATCTTCGAAGAATTTCTCCATCAAAGTATCACTGTATTCAGCAACTGCCTCAACTAAATGCTCTCTGTATTCCTTTACTTCATCAACCATATCAGCTGGAATATCGATTTCTTGATAGGTCATCCCCATATCTTCTTCATTCCAAACCATGGCTTTGTTTTCAACAAGGTCAACAACACCTTTGAAATCATCTTCAGCGCCTATTGGTAATTGAAGAGGAACTGCCTTAGTACCAAGCATTTCTTTTACCTGCTTACATACATTTAAGAAGTCAGCACCAGATCTGTCCATTTTATTAACAAATCCAATTCTAGCTACTTTGTAATTATCTGCAAGTCTCCAGTTAGTTTCTGATTGAGGTTCAACCCCATCTACAGCCGAAAACAAAAATACTAAACCATCCAACACACGTAAAGACCTATTTACTTCAACAGTAAAGTCAACGTGTCCGGGAGTATCGATTATATTGATGTGATATTGATTGTCCTTGTAAGGCCAAAATACAGTAGTAGCTGCAGAAGTAATTGTAATACCTCTTTCTTGCTCCTGAGCCATCCAGTCCATGGTAGCAGCGCCATCATGTACTTCTCCAATTTTATGGCTTACACCTGTATAATAAAGGATACGTTCCGTAGTAGTGGTTTTACCGGCATCTATGTGAGCAGCAATACCAATATTACGTGTATATTTTAAATCTCTTCTTGACATTATATTATCTTATTAGAATCTGAAATGAGAAAAAGCCTTGTTAGCCTCAGCCATTCTATGCGTATCGTCTTTTTTCTTAATTGCTGCACCTTCACCTTTAGATGCTGAAATGATCTCTCCTGCCAATCTATCTCTCATTGTTTTTTCTCCACGAAGTCTGGCATACTTAATCATCCATTTGATTCCAAGAGATACTTTTCTTTCAGGACGTACTTCTAATGGCACTTGAAAAGTAGCTCCGCCTACTCTTCTACTTTTTACTTCAACTGCCGGCATTATATTATTCAATGCTTTCTTCCAAGTTTCAAGACCATTTTCCTCAGTCTTTTTTTCTACTTGTTCGATAGCCTCGTAAAATATGGCGTATGAAATACTTTTCTTACCGTCAACCATTAAGTAGTTAACAAACTTTGTTACCAAAGTGTCTCCAAACTTTGGATCAGGAAGAATATACCTTTTTTTAGGTTTTGCTTTTCTCATCTCTATATTTTATTTTTTTGGTCGCTTAGCACCGTATTTTGATCTTCTTTGAGTTCTACCGTTTACACCAGCTGTGTCTAATGCACCTCTAATGATGTGGTATCTTACTCCAGGTAAATCTTTAACTCTACCTCCTCTGATAAGCACAATCGAGTGCTCTTGAAGGTTGTGACCTTCTCCAGGAATATAAGCGTTAACTTCTTTACCGTTTGTTAATCTTACCCTAGCCACTTTTCTCATGGCTGAGTTTGGCTTCTTAGGTGTAGTGGTATATACCCTTGTACAAACTCCTCTTCGTTGAGGACAAGAGTCGAGAGCAGGCGATTTTGATTTTGACACCAATTTCGTTCTACCCTTTCTTACCAGTTGTTGAATAGTAGGCATTTATTAAAATATTTTACTTAAGTTTTTCTATTCGATTGAAAAATTCGGACTGCAAAGGTACTAAAGCACTCCTATTTATCAAATACTTTAAAAGAAATATATTTTGGCTATAAACTTGATTAAGCTTCCCCAACGGTTCCTCCAAAATTAATTGGGAATTTAGGCGCTTCATCATTCTGTTTTATAGTTCCAAAATTATCTTCGTATTTCTGAATGTTTTCGTTTAAAGCATTTAATAGTCGCTTGGCATGTTCGGGAGTTATTACAATTCTCGATTTAACCTTTGCTTTTGGTACACCAGGCATCAGCCTGATAAAATCAATTACAAATTCGCTGTTGGAATGAGCAATCATTGCCAGATTAGCGTAAACGCCTTCAGCTACATCTTCCGTTAGTTCGATGTTAATCTGATTGGCGTTTACGTTCTTATCTTTCTTCTCGTCAGCCATTAGCTTCCTTCTTGTAGTTGTTTCTCTTCATCTACAGCTTCATTAGCTGCAACTAAATTATCATACTCTTCATTCGAAGTTACAATGATATCATTGAACCTTCTTTGGCCCGTACCTGCAGGTATTAAATGTCCTACAATTACGTTTTCTTTAAGTCCAAGTAACCCATCAGCCTTTCCTCTTATGGCTGCTTCACTCAACACTTTAGTAGTCTCCTGGAAAGATGCTGCTGATAAGAAACTTTCAGTTTTCAGCGAAGCTTGAGTAATACCTTGTAACACCGGTCTTGACACCGCTGACATCGCATCTCTTACTTGTACCAACTTCAAGTCTTTTCTTTTCAATGTTGAATTTTCATCTCTTATATCACGAGGTGATAAAATTTGTCCAGGCTTAAGATTTTCTGAATCTCCAGCATCAGTAACTACTTTCTTATCAATTACTAAGTCGTTTTCTTCAGCAAACACAATCTTATCAATATTCTCACCTACAAGAAAACTAGTATCTCCAGAATCAAGAATTTGAACCTTTTGCATCATCTGACTTACAATAGCCTCAATGTGCTTATCATTAATTTTTACACCTTGAAGCCTATATACTTCCTGTATTTCATTAACAAGATACTCTTGTACTGCAGTTGGACCTTTAATTGCCAATATATCAGCAGGTGTGATGGCTCCATCAGAAAGTGGGTAACCTGCTTTCACAAAGTCATTATCCTGAACCAAAATATGCTTAGAAAGAGATACCAGATAACGTTTCTTTATACCATCTTTTGATTCGATGAATATCTCTCTGTTTCCTCTTTTAATACCTCCATAAGTTACCACACCATCAATCTCACTAACTACAGCTGGATTAGATGGGTTTCTTGCCTCAAACAACTCAGTTACTCTAGGAAGACCTCCTGTGATATCTCTTGATTTACCCATGCTTCGAGGAATCTTTGCCAGGATTTGTCCTGATTTGATTTTCTCTCCATTTTCAACCGCCAAGTGAGCTCCTACTGGTATGTTATACCCTTTAGATTCACTTTTAGCATTTACAACAACTGCAGGGTTTTTAGTTTTATCTCTAGTGTCGGTAATTACTTTTTCTCTGTGACCAGTCTGTTCATCTGATTCCTCTTTGAACGTTACTCCTTCAATGATTGCATCAAATTCAACTGTTCCATCAAATTCAGAAAGAATTACAGCATTATAAGGATCCCAGAAACATAGTTCCTGACCTTTCTCTACCTTATCACCATCCTTCACTTTCAAGAAAGCTCCATAAGGTACGTGATTAGATATAAGTACTTGCTTCTTCTTTGCGTCAATTACTTTAATCTCACCAGTACGACCCATTACAACTTCTACCTTCTCACCTTCTTTATTCGTGGTTTTGATAGTTCTTATTCCTTCAAATTCAATGATACCATCAAATTTTGCCTTGATGTTAGCATCAACAGCGATGTTTGAAGCGGTACCTCCTACGTGGAATGTTCTCAACGTAAGCTGTGTACCTGGTTCACCGATAGACTGAGCTGCAATAACACCAACAGATTCACCTGCCTGAACCATACGTCCACTGGCCAGGTTACGTCCGTAACATTTAGCACAGCCACCTTGTTTAGTTTCACAAGTAAGAATAGACCTAATTTCAACCTCTTCGATGCTAGTTTCATCAATTCTTTTTGTGATCTCCTCAGTAATCTCTTCTCCACCTGCACAAATTAGTTCATCTGTTTTTGGATCGTATATATCCAACACAGTAACCCTACCTAATATTCTTTCAGATAATGGCTCTACTATATCCTCATTGTCTTTAAGTGCTGAAACTGTAAGTCCTCTTAGCGTACCACAATCTTCTTCTGTGATTACTAAATCTTGAGCTACGTCAACCAACCTTCTGGTTAAGTAACCAGCATCGGCTGTTTTCAATGCTGTATCTGCAAGTCCTTTTCTAGCACCGTGAGTAGAAATAAAGTACTCTAATACATCAAGACCTTCTTTAAAGTTGGATAAGATCGGGTTTTCAATAATAGCTCCTACTGAACCTACTAGGTTCTTCTGAGGTTTAGCCATCAATCCTCTCATACCACCCAACTGTCTGATCTGCTCTCGTGATCCTCTGGCTCCAGAGTGCATCATCATATAAATTGAGTTGAAGCCTTGATCATCTTCTTCAAGACGTTGCATCAAAGTATTGGTCAACTGAGAGTTGATTCTTGTCCAAATATCAATTACCTGATTATATCTTTCATTATCCGTGATAAGACCCATCAAATAGTTATTCCATACCGCATCTACTTCCTCTTTAGCTTGCGCTACTAGAGCTTCTTTTTCCGGTGGAATAGCCACGTCATTAAGACCCATGGAAAGACCGCCTTTATAGGCCATTTCGAATCCTAGATCCTTAATATCATCTAAGAAATGGGCAGTACGCGCCATTCCAGTGATTTTGAATACATGAGAAATGATCTTCTGAAGTTTCTTCTTAGTCAATAATTCATCTACGAATCCTACTTCTTCAGGAACTGTTTCATTAAATAAAACTCTACCCGCTACTGTATCTATTACTTTAGTTTCAAGTTCACCAGTCTCCTCATTTCTAATCTTAGTTCTAACTTTAATATTAGCATGCTTAGAAAGAACTTCTTCGTTAAGCGCTATAATTACTTCTTCAGAATTATAGAACTTCATACCTTCACCCTTTACAGGATGCTCTTTTGTTCCCTTTCTTCCTTTGGTTACGTAATACAATCCTAATACCATGTCCTGTGAAGGAACTGTAATAGGTGCGCCATTTGCCGGGTTAAGGATGTTGTGTGAAGAAAGCATCAACATTGAAGCCTCCAATACTGCTTCTTGACCTAATGGTACGTGTACCGCCATTTGGTCACCGTCAAAGTCAGCATTAAATGCAGTACATACTAACGGGTGCAATTGAATTGCTTTTCCTTCAATTAATTTTGGCTGAAAAGCCTGGATACCCAGTCTGTGCAATGTTGGAGCTCTGTTTAAAAGAACAGGGTGTCCTTTCAATACATTTTCCAAAATATCCCAAACAACAGGATCTTTCCTATCAACGATTTTCTTAGCTGATTTTACAGTTTTAACTATTCCTCTTTCAATAAGCTTACGAATAACGAATGGCTTGAAGAGTTCAGCTGCCATATCTTTTGGCAATCCACATTCGTGGAGCTTCAACTGTGGTCCAACAACAATTACAGATCGACCAGAGTAATCAACCCTTTTCCCTAAAAGGTTTTGTCTGAATCTACCCTGCTTACCTTTAAGCATATCACTTAAAGATTTCAATGCTCTATTTCCATCAGATCTTACAGCGTTAACTTTTCGAGAGTTATCGAATAAAGAATCAACTGCCTCTTGTAGCATTCTCTTCTCGTTTCTGAGAATTACTTCTGGGGCTTTAATATCTATTAACCTCTTCAGACGGTTATTTCTAATAATAACTCTTCTATAAAGGTCATTTAAGTCAGATGTAGCAAATCTACCACCATCAAGAGGCACTAGAGGGCGTAATTCTGGTGGAATTACAGGTACCATCTTGATAATCATCCATTCTGGACGGTTCTCAATCCTAGTTCTTGCTTCTCTGAATGCTTCTACAACTTTCAATCTTTTCAAAGCTTCCGCTTTTCTTTGCTGTGAAGTATCGGTAGCTGCTTGATGTCTCAATTCATAAGACAATGTATCGAGTTCAGTACGAGCCAAAAGCATTTCTAATGCCTCAGCACCCATTCTAGCGATAAACTTATTTGGGTCATCATTGTCCAACATTTGGTTCTCACGAGGAAGTTTATCCAGAATATCTAGATATTCATCCTCAGTAAGGAAATCCATTTTTTCTAAACCATCTTCCGCTTTGATACCAGGTTGAATAACCGCATATCGCTCATAATAGATGATTTGATCTAGTTTCTTAGTTGGTAACCCTAGCAAGTAACCTATTTTATTAGGTAACGATTTGAAATACCAAATATGAGCCACAGGAACAACCAATTCGATGTGTCCCATTCTCTCTCTTCTTACCTTCTTCTCGGTAACCTCAACACCACATCGATCACAAATGATACCCTTATATCGTATTCTTTTATATTTTCCACAATGACATTCCCAGTCCTTCACAGGTCCGAAAATTCGCTCACAGAACAATCCACCCATCTCAGGCTTATAAGTTCTGTAATTAATTGTTTCGGGCTGTGTAACCTCACCATGAGAGCTTTCTAAAATAGACTCAGGTGACGCCAAACTGATGGTAACCTTAGAAAAATCGAGGTTTAACTTTTTATTCTTTCTAAATGACATAGTTTGTTTATTTATTTCTAAACCGGAAGATTGCTCTTCCGGTTATGAATTTTTCAATTAATTAGTCTAAAGTGATCTCCAATGCCAGTCCACGTAATTCATGAACTAATACATTAAACGATTCAGGGATATTTGGCTTCTTCATATTTTCACCTTTAACTATGGCTTCATATGCTTTAGCTCTACCTATTACATCATCAGACTTAATAGTAAGTATCTCCTGAAGTACATGAGATGCTCCAAATGCCTCAAGCGCCCACACTTCCATCTCACCGAATCTCTGACCACCAAATTGTGCTTTACCACCAAGAGGCTGTTGAGTAATCAACGAGTATGGTCCTATTGACCTTGCGTGCATCTTGTCATCAACCAAGTGACCCAGTTTAAGCATGTAGGCAATACCTACAGTAACTGGCTGATCAAACATCTTACCTGACAGACCATCATATAGATAAGTTCTTCCGTACTCAGGTAGTTTAGCATCAGACAATTCTTTAGCTACTTCTTCCATCGTTGCACCATCGAAAATTGGAGTGGCATAAGTTTTACCTAACTTAAGACCAGCCCATCCTAAAACAGTTTCGTAAATCTGTCCAAGGTTCATCCTTGAAGGTACACCTAATGGATTCAAGCAAATATCAACTGGCGTTCCATCCTCAAGGAAAGGCATATCCTCTTCTCTAACGATTTTGGCCACAACACCTTTGTTACCATGACGACCAGCCATTTTATCACCTACCTTAAGCTTACGCTTCTTAGCAATGTAAACTTTGGCTAATTGCACAATACCTGCTGGCAATTCATCTCCCACTTCAAGGGTAAATCTCTCTCTCTTGAATTCTCCTGCAATCTCGTTTCTCTTAATATTGTATTGTTTGATCAATCTGAATACCAAATCATTGGTCTCCTGATCATTAGTCCAATTGTCAAGATTAACATCAGATACAAGGTTCACCTCTTCAGGCACATTGTATGTACTTTCATCTTTGTAGATATTTTTCTCAGGGAACAGGTTGTTTTCAATGTTTTTGCCACTGAATTTAACTCCTTTGCTGATAATCTCATCACCAAATTTATGTTTGATGCCCTGAGAAGTTTTTCCGCTTAACAATGTTGTAAGCTTTTCAATTACTTGTGAACGAAGTCCTAGTAATTGTTTGCTATACTTATTCTTAAGTATTTCTACTTCCTTCTTGGATTTGGCTCTTAAGTCCTTATCCTTTTTAGGTCTTGAGAAAAGTTTAGTGTCTATAACAACACCTCTCAATGATGGTGGTGCTTTCATAGAAGCATCTTTTACATCACCGGCTTTATCTCCAAATATTGCTCTTAGAAGTTTTTCTTCAGGTGTCGGATCTGATTCACCTTTAGGTGTAATCTTTCCTATTAAAATATCACCTTCTTTTACTTCAGCACCAACTCTGATTACACCGTACTCATCAAGATGCTTAACAGCTTCTTCACTTACGTTAGGGATTTCAGAAGTTAATTCCTCCTCACCACGTTTTGTATCTCTAACCTCTAATTCAAATTCTTCAATGTGGATAGATGTATAAACATCATTTCTCACCACTTTTTCAGAAATTACAATCGCATCTTCAAAGTTGTAACCTTGCCAAGGCATGTATGCCACAGTTAAGTTTCTTCCCAATGCTAATTCACCATTTTGTGTGGCATAACCTTCAACAAGCGGCTGACCTTTCGTTACCTTTTGTCCTTTTTTTACAATTGGAGTAAGGTTAATACAAGTATCTTGGTTAGTTCTTCTGAATTTGATTAGTTCGTATTCTTTGCTGTCTTTATCAAAGCTTACCAGTAAATCATTGTCATTCATATCATACTTTATGACAATTCTTTTGGCATCAACAAACTCAACTTTTCCGTCACCTTCCGCCAAGATCAATGATCTTGAATCCAAGGCCACTCTTCCTTCTAATCCTGTACCTACGATAGGCGCTTCTGGCTTCAACAATGGAACAGCTTGACGTTGCATGTTAGATCCCATCAAAGCACGGTTGGCATCATCATGTTCCAAGAAAGGAATCAATGAAGCTGCAACAGATACAATTTGATTTGGTGCAACATCCATGTATCGAACGTCTTTCGGTTCCACCACAGGGAAATCACCTTCGAATCTAGCTTTAACTCTTTCGTTGATAAAAGTACCATTGTCTTTTAAAGGAGCATTTGCTTGAGCAATGTTAAAGGTATCTTCTTCTTCAGCTGTCAGGTATTTTACAGTACCTGTCATATCTACCTTTCCTTTTTCAACTTCTCTATAAGGAGTCTCAATAAAACCCATGTGATTTACCTTTGCATGGACGCAAAGAGATGAAATCAAACCAATGTTTGGTCCTTCAGGAGTTTCAATGGTACACAATCTGCCGTAGTGAGTATAATGAACGTCACGAACCTCAAAACCAGCTCTTTCTCTTGAAAGTCCTCCTGGTCCTAATGCTGACATTCTTCGTTTGTGCGTTATCTCTGCTAGTGGATTGGTTTGATCCATGAACTGAGATAATTGATTCGTTCCAAAGAAAGAATTGATTACCGAGGATAATGTTCGAGCGTTGATCAAATCAACAGGTTTGAAATCTTCGTTATCTCTAACGTTCATTCTTTCCTTGATGGTTCTTGCCATTCTGGCTAAACCAACTCCAAACTGAGCATAAAGTTGCTCACCAACAGTTCTTACTCTTCTATTACTTAAGTGGTCAATATCGTCAACTACAGCTTTAGAATTAATTAATCCAATAAGATATTTTACGATTAATATAATATCTTCAGTAGTTAATACACGCTGTTCTGAGCTAATATCAAGACCTAACTTCTTATTAATTCTATATCTACCAACTTCACCAAGATCATATCGCTTTTCACTAAAGAAAAGACTAGTGATAATATCTCTTGCTGTTTGTTCATCAGGAGCTTCCGTATTTCTTAACTGACGATAAATCTGCTCTACGGCTTCCTTGCTAGAGTTTGAATTATCTTTAGATAAGGTGTTGAAGATGATAGTGTAATCTGTTGCGTTTACATCATCCCTATGAAGAATTATTGACTTAGAGCCTGAATCTACAATAGTTTCAATGTCTTCTGCAGTTAGTATATGATCTCTTTCAAGTAATACTTCGTTTCTGTCAATAGAAACTACTTCACCAGTATCCTCATCCACGAAATCTTCCGTCCATGTTTTAAGAACCCTCGCTGCTAGTTTCCTACCTTCAGCATTTTTAAGGTCTTTTTTAGTAGCCTTCACTTCTTCAGAAAGGCCGAAAAGATCCAATATGTCTTTATCCGTTCCGTAACCTATTGCCCTAAGCAATGTAGTAACAGGGAATTTTTTCTTTCTGTCAATATAGGCATACATAACGCTGTTTACGTCAGTAGCAAACTCTATCCAAGAACCCTTAAAAGGAATAATTCTGGCTGAATAAAGTTTTGTGCCATTAGTATGCTTGCTCTGTGCAAAGAAAACGCCTGGTGATCTATGCAATTGAGAAACAATTACCCTTTCAGCTCCATTGATTACAAATGAACCTTTTTTGGTCATGTAAGGGATATTGCCTAGGAATACTTCCTGTTCAATTGTTTCAAAATCTTCATTATCGTCATCATTGCAAGTAAGTTTTAACTTGGCTTTCAATGGCACAGAATAAGTTAAACCCCTGTCAATCGATTCATCAACGGAATACTTGGGCGGGTCAACGATATAATCGATAAATTCGAGAACGAAATTATCTCTAGAATCTGAAATTGGAAAATTTTCAGAAAATACTTTGAAAAGTCCTTCTTGTTCTCTTTTTTCGGCTGGAGTTTCCAACTGAAAGAAATCCTGGAAGGATTGCACTTGTATGTCAAGGAAATCAGGATAATCTATTACTTTTTTAATAGAGGAGAAATTGATTCTTGAGTTTTCTTTTTTATTAGCCAAAGCTTTAAAAGTTTTAATTACAAGATATTGTAAGTGCCATCAAGCAAATTGCCGATAACGAAATAGTGTTTGTAAAGTTCCCACAAACAGGAAAAGACCCCGATCCCGATAGCTATCGGGACAGGGGCCATAATGAAGTTAGACGATCAAATATGTCGTCAAAGGCTTACTTCAACTCTACTTCAGCTCCAGCTTCTTCAAGCTGCTTCTTCAAGCCTTCAGCTTCGTCTTTAGCAACGCCTTCTTTGAGTGCTTTAGGAGCTCCGTCAACTAATTCCTTAGCTTCTTTAAGTCCAAGACCTGTCAATTCTTTTACCAATTTAACAACTGCTAGTTTTGCACCACCAGCTGATTTAAGGATAACATCGAAGTCAGTTTTTTCTGCTCCGGCATCTCCACCTTCAGCACCAGCGGGTGCAGCCATTGCTACTGCAGCAGCAGCAGGCTCTATACCATGAGTTTCCTTCAAATACTCTGCAAGTTCGCTTACTTCTTTAACTGTTAGTTCTACCAGTTGATCTCCAAGTGCTTTAACGTCTGCCATTTTACTTTCTATTTTAATTATTCGTTTGTTTCTAAATTTTTTAATTTTTTATCTCTCAGATAATGCTTTTACTAAGCCTCCAATAGTGTTTTTTCCACTTAACAAAGCAGAAACAACGTTCTTGGCAGGAGACTGAAGTAATCCGATAACCTCACCGATAAGTTCATTTTTAGATTTGAGTTCACTCAACATCTTCAAATTCTCTTCACCGATAAAAAAGTCGCTATCAATATAAGCTGCCTTTAAAAGCGGCTTAGTCATTGATTGCTTCTTTCTGTATTCAGTAATCACTTTTGCAGGAGCATTAGCCGCTTCTTCAGAAAATATTATTCCTGAAAAACCCTTTAATTGATCATCAATTAATGCATGGTCCGTATTCAATTCATCCATAGCCTTTTTTATCAATGTGTTTTTAAACACACGATATTCAACACCTTTAGAAAAACAAAGTCTTCTAAAATTGTTAACTTGAGCTACTGAAAGTCCTGATGCATCAGTGATATAATAATGCGCATTCTTAGAGAACTTATCCTTGAGTTCTTCAATGATTGTTGCTTTTTCTTGACGTGTCATTATTGTAATCCTGAAATTGTACTTTTATCTATTGTAATTGAAGGACTCATAGTAGAAGAGATACTAATACTCTTAAAATATGTGCCTTTCGCGGAAGCCGGCTTCATTTTTGAAACCGTATGTAACATTTCTTGTACGTTGTCTTTGATTTTATCAGGAGTAAATGAAGCCTTACCAACACTTACGTGGATAATACCAAATTTATCAACCTTGAAATCAATTTTACCTGCCTTAATTTCCGTCACAGCTTTAGCTACATCCAATGTAACTGTACCTGACTTAGGATTTGGCATCAAGCCTCTTGGTCCTAATACTTTTCCTAATCGACCAACTTTAGCCATTACGGTAGGCATTGTGATAATTACATCGATGTCTGTCCATCCACCTTCTATCTTAGTGATGAATTCATCCAAACCAACATAATCAGCACCGGCATCTTTAGCTTCTTGCTCTTTATCTGGAGTGCAAAGCACTAACACCTTTAGATCCTTACCTGTACCATGAGGTAGTGTAACTATACCTCTTATCATTTGGTCAGCTTTTTTAGGATCAACTCCAAGTCTTATATCAAGATCTATAGAAGCATCAAATTTTGTGAATGTAATCTCTTTTAAAAGCTTTGATGCATCATCAAGAGAGTACTCCTTATTAGCTTCTACTTTTCCAGCTACAGCCTTTTGATTTTTTGTCAACTTTCCCATTTTCTGTATCTATTATTAATTCCAGGGACTTGTTCCAGTCACTTTTATACCCATACTTCTTGCTGTTCCCGCAACCATTTTCATAGCTGAGTTTACTTCAAAAGCATTTAAGTCGGCCATTTTTGTCTCTGCAATAGTTTTCACCTGATCCCAAGAGATGCTACCTACTTTATTTCTATTAGGCTCAGCAGAACCACTTTTCTTTTTAGCTGCTTCAAGAATCAATACAGGTGCAGGAGGAGTTTTAATTACAAAGTCAAAAGACTTATCCTTATAAATTGTAATTAAAACAGGAAGTACCTGTCCTTGCTTTTCTTGAGTTCTTGCATTAAATTGCTTACAGAAGTCCATAATATTTAGACCTTTACTACCTAGAGCTGGTCCTACGGGAGGTGATGGGTTTGCTGCCCCACCTCTAATCTGCAATTTCAAGTATCCACTAATTTCCTTAGCCATTTCTTAATCTAATTTTTCTACTTGCATATAATTCAATTCAACAGGAGTATTCCTGCCAAATATTTTCACCATTACATTGAGCTTCTTACGCTCTTCAAAAACTTCTTCTACAGTACCAGTAAATCCTGAGAATGGTCCATCCATTACTTTCACAGATTCACCTACTATATAAGGTGTTTCCAATTTTTCCTCGAATTCATCGGTTTCATCAACTTTTCCTAATATTCGGTTGATTTCCGATTGTCTCAGTGCTACAGGCTCTTTTGCCCCAGTACCATTGTTACCAAGAAAACCAATCACACCAGGTATACTTGTTACCGCATGGTGTGCCTCTCCATGAGAAAGGTCGGCAGATACTATAACATATCCAGGAAAGAAATTTCTTTCTCTTACCCTTTTCTTACCATTCCTCATTTCATACACCTTCTCAGAAGGGATCAAAATCTGAGGAACATACTCCATCAAACCTTCTCTTTCAATTTCGGTTTCAAGATAAGCTTTGATCTTTTTCTCTTGTCCACTTACTACCCGAACTACGTACCAATTTAATTCACTCATCACTTAGTATCGGTTAATATTAAAATGCACCATAAAACCAATCCATTCCCGTCTGAAAAACATAGTCCATTAAACCAATCAAGAGAGAAAAAATCAAAGAGGCAATTAGCACAAGGATAGAGCTGTTTTGAAGCTCACTATACTTTGGCCAAGAGACTTTGTTTTTCATCTCGTCATAAGACTCAAGAATAAATGACTTTATTTTATGCATTGAAACTGTATTTTATAATTTAGCACGGGTGGAGAGACTCGAACTCCCAACCAACGGTTTTGGAGACCGCTACTCTACCAATTGAGCTACACCCGTTTTTATTTTAATACGAGCAAATTCTCCAACCCCACTTCCCAAATCCTGAACTCCATTACCCGTAAACACTATCTCCCAAGTCCAAAATGGTTTGCAAAGGTAGTATAAAGTTTTTTAGAAAACAAAAGCGCTCCGAGATAATTTCGGAACGCTTTATTATGTTTAAAAATCTTAGTCTAAGATTTCAGTCACCTGACCAGATCCAACAGTTCTACCACCTTCACGGATAGCAAAACGAAGACCTTTTTCCATAGCAACTTTGTTGATCAACTGTACTTCAATAGATACGTTGTCACCAGGCATAACCATTTCTACACCAGCTGGCAAGAAAATCTCTCCAGTTACGTCAGTAGTTCTAAGGTAGAACTGAGGACGATACTTGTTAAAGAATGGAGTGTGACGTCCACCTTCTTCTTTTGAAAGAACATAAACCTCAGCTTTGAATTTTTGGTGAGGAGTTACAGAACCTGGCTTGCAGATTACCATTCCTCTTTTGATTTGATCTTTTTCGATACCTCTTAAAAGAAGTCCTACGTTATCTCCAGCTTCACCTCTGTCCAATATCTTTCTGAACATTTCAACACCAGTAATAGTAGATTTCAAGTTTTCAGCACCCATTCCAAGAATATCAATTGAGTCACCAGTATTGATCACACCTCTTTCTATTCTACCAGTTGCAACAGTACCTCTACCAGTGATAGAGAAAACGTCTTCAACAGGCATCAAGAAATCTTTGTCGATCAATCTTTCAGGAATTGGAATGAAGTTATCAACTGCTTCCATTAATTCCTCAACTTTAGCTACCCACTCAGGTTCACCGTTAAGTGCTCCTAAAGCAGATCCTTGTATTACTGGAATATCATCACCTGGGAAATCGTAATAAGAAAGTAATTCTCTTATTTCCATTTCAACAAGTTCTAATAATTCAGGATCATCTACTAAATCAACTTTGTTCATGAAAACAACCAAAGCTGGTACACCTACCTGACGAGACAAAAGTATATGCTCTCTTGTTTGAGGCATAGGTCCATCAGTAGCCGCCACAACGATGATAGCACCGTCCATTTGAGCCGCTCCAGTAACCATGTTCTTTACATAATCCGCGTGACCTGGACAGTCAACGTGCGCATAGTGCCTGTTAGCTGTTGCATATTCAATGTGTGATGTATTAATAGTAATACCTCTTTCTTTTTCCTCCGGAGCGTTATCGATTGATGAGAAGTCTCTTGATGTAGCAAGACCTTTATCTGACAACACTTTAGAAATAGCCGCTGTCAAAGTGGTTTTACCGTGGTCAACGTGACCAATTGTACCAATATTAACGTGGGGTTTTGAACGGTCGAAGTTTTCTTTAGCCATATTTGAAAATCCCTAGTTTAGTTTTAAAATTTATGTTTTTGTTATACTTGTTTACAATAAAAATAATGGTTCAAATACCGTTTTTATCGGAACAAGAACCTTTAATTGTGAGCCAAGAAGGGGATTTGAACCCCCGACCTCTTCCTTACCAAGGAAGCACTCTACCCCTGAGCTATCTCGGCTTGCTGATTCTTAGTCCTCCAGTAATGACATAAAATCATATTCAGAACATCAAACCAAGAACTCAAAGAGCGGGAGACGAGGTTCGAACTCGCGACCTACAGCTTGGAAGGCTGTCGCTCTACCAGCTGAGCTACTCCCGCTTATTTTGGACTGCAAATTTACGGATATTTTAACGAATCCAGAAATCAGCAATCAAAAATCAATGTGGGGAGAGCAGGATTCGAACCTGCGAAGGCATTCACCAACAGATTTACAGTCTGTCCTCGTTGGCCGCTTGAGTATCTCCCCGTTTATATTATTTTTTAAGAACGTCCCTTTTAAAATCTGACAATTCCAGTGTGTCTTTTTGAAAGGAAGCGCAAAATTATACGCTTTTTTATTTTAATCAAACTTTTAAAAAAAAAAGTCAAGTTATTTTGCATTGTATTTTAAAAAGGCTGCTAAATCAGTTGATTACATGAAAATAATCTCAGTAACAATACCTTGACCATACTCTTTTTCAAAAATTGAGAGCAATTTATCCTTTGACATAGATAACTCCTTCTTTAAAGGAGCCGAACTTAGCTCAATAAACAAGACTTTGTTCTTTATGAAAATTCGATCTGTTCTGTTCGCAATGGTGTTTCCCATCAAAGATCCCCATGAATCAATTAATCGTTTTTCGTTGAATCGCCCCTTAAGGTTATAATCATCCAAAAGATCATTAATTGCGTCTCCGACTGATGTAGTGGTGGATGTCCGTTTAATTATTGGCTTTTTCATATCTAATTCAAAAGTAGTTGTTTATATTTAAATACCCGTAGCACAATGGTTACTTCTTATAATTACCCATTATATATAGTATATATTAATATTTTAGTATATGTTTATACTTTTTAATACTTTGATACATTATTTGCTATAGCACAACACTAATGGACAACGAGATATACGAAAAAACTAAGCAATTATTAAGGCAATTAAATCACTTCCTGTTGCATGTTATCGTCTATTTTTTTGTGAATATGTTTATTGTCGTTACCGCTTTCACTGACATTTCTAACCGTTGGTGGCTATTTTTTATTGTCATTGTATGGGCTATAGCTCTAATCTATCACTGTTTGCGTGTTTATGGTGTGGATATGCTAAGTCGAAAGAATAAAAAAATGAATCTACTTTGGAGCTGGGTATTGAGGGCTGTAGCCGGATAAAAACGTCATACCTTTTCCAACACTTCCCCTTTGTTTATTGTAAAATATGTCGATTCTATATTGAATTCGCTCATAATATCCCTTGTTCTCTCCTCCCGGGCATCTGTGATAAAAACCTGACCAAACGTATCATCAAGTATCAATTTCAATAATTTCTTGATTCGTTTAGTGTCCAGTTTGTCAAAAATATCATCTAACAACAAAATGGGGGTAATATTTAACTCATTCAAAATCACTTCGAAATGAGCCAATTTCAAAGCAATTGAAAATGATTTTTGTTGACCTTGTGAACCATATTTTTTGAGAGGGTTGTCATTTATTTTGAATTTAAAATCATCCCTATGAATACCCAAAGTTGTTCTTTCCAATGCTACGTCCTTCCTTGTAGCTTGTTCTAAATCCAATCTAAAGTTATTTGACTCCAATTGGGAGTAATAGTCAATCGATACATTTTCAAGTGGGTCACCTATAAAATTATATTTCTTCTGAAACGATTGGTCAAACGTTTCTAAAAATTGTTTACGTATTTTATGTATTTTTTCACTCAACGCAACTAAGACATTATTATAATTCTCCAACAGATCTCTATTGATATTACCAGACTTATTAAATTGTTTAAGGCTACTGTTTCGTTGTTTAAGATTGTTATTATATTGAATTAAATATCCTAGGTAGTTTGTGTTTAGTTGACATATAATCGCATCGAAAAACTTTCTTCGTACTTCGCTACCCTCACGAATAATGTCGGTGTCGTATGGGGTTATTAATACAACAGGAAACCTTCCTATGTGTTCTGAAAGTTTGCTATAGTCCTTTTTATTAACCTTGAATGACTTTTTAGTGCCTTCTTCAAAATAGCAAACCGTTTCATTTGTTCCTGAAGGCAATTTAAATGCTCCTTTGATACTGAAATACTTCTCGCCAAATTTAATATTTTGATTGTCTAAAGGATTGTGGGCACTCTTTGTCATGGATAGGTAGTATATAGCATCCAGAATATTTGTTTTACCACTACCATTCAACCCCACGAGGCAATTGATTTTATTAGAAAAAATCAACGACACATCGGTGTAGTTTTTAAAGTTAATCAAACTTAGATTTTCAATGTGCATTAACTTTTTTTACTTATTTTCGCAGTCCAAATTGTATTCAAAATTAACATTATGGCAGGTACAACAAAAGGAAAGGTCAAATCTAAATCAACAACAAGCAGTTTTTCTAAAGAAACATATCTTAAATGGTTTGAGAGTATGTTGTTGATGAGAAGATTCGAAGAAAAAGCTGGTCAACTTTATGGCCAACAAAAAATCAAAGGGTTTTGCCACCTGTATATTGGCCAAGAGGCCTGTGTAGCTGGTGCTGTATCGGCATTAAAAGAGGGTGACAAATACATAACTGCCTATAGAGATCACGCGCACCCAATAGCATTGGGAACAGATCCTAAGAAAATAATGGCCGAATTATTCGCTAAAGAGACAGGGATATCGAAGGGTAAAGGTGGCTCGATGCATATATTCGACAAAGAGCATCACTTTTTTGGAGGACATGGTATAGTTGGTGGCCAGGTACCCTTAGGAGCAGGAATGGCATTTGCTGAAAAATATAACAAAACTGGTAACCTAAGCATATGTTATATGGGTGATGGAGCTGTGAGGCAAGGTGCCTTTCATGAAGCCCTCAATCTTGCAATGCACTGGAAACTTCCGGTAATATTTGTTATTGAAAATAATGGTTATGCGATGGGTACCTCTGTTCAAAGGACTTCCAATGTAACCGATCTTTATTTATTGGGTTCAGCTTATGCTATGCCTTCAGCGCCAGTTGATGCCATGTCTGTGGAAGAAGTGCATAAAGCAGTAGAAATAGCTGCCAAAAGAGCACGAGCAGGCGAAGGCCCATCTTTACTTGAGTTTAGAACTTATAGATATAAAGGTCATTCTATGTCAGACCCGGCAAAGTACAGGACCAAGGACGAGGTAGAAGAATACAAGCAAAGAGATCCAATAGAGCAAGTACGTAGTGTAATATTAAAGAAGAAGTACGCGACCGAAAAAGATATCGAAAAAATAGAAGCACAAATTAAAGAGCAGGTAGCCGAATGCGTAAAATTTGCTGAAGAATCTGCTTATCCAGATCCAAGTGAGGCGTTTAAAGATGTATATGCTCAAGAGGATTATCCTTATATAATGGACTAATAAGCAACGCCAATACAAAATAGAAGAAGTTCGTTTCTTCTTTTCGCATTAATTGCTAGATTTGCAGCCTTAAATTTTTAATTAGAAATGTCAAGTAAGACCAAAAAGAAGTCCCAGGATCATGGGAACGAATTATTAGAGAACCCAGAAGCACTTGCTGAAAAACTATCAAGAACTGAGGAGTTTATTGAAAATAATAAAACACTCGTACTTAGTTTGGGCGCGCTTTTATTCTTGTTAGTAGTAGGTTACTTCGGTTATAACTACTATGAAAAAGCTCAGAATCTGAAAGCTCAGAATGATATGTTTCAGGCTATATACTACTATGAGTCTGACAGTTTAGACCTTGCTTTAAAAGGAGATGGCATCAACTTAGGATTTGTTGATATCATTAATGATTATGGCATTACTGACGCTGCAAATTTGGCTAACTTCTATGCTGGATCGATTTACATGAAGAAAAATGATTATAAATCAGCTATCTTGTACCTTGAAGATTTTGATGCTGGGGATTTATTAGTTCAACCAAAAGCTTACAGCTTAATTGGTGATGCTCATATGGAACTGGGAGAGTTTGCAGAAGCAGCTAAATATTATGTGAAGGCAGCTAATTATGAGTCAAATAAATATTTTTCTCCTCGTTATTTTATGAAGGCCGCATTGGCTTATGAAAATGCTAATGATATTGAGTCTGCAAAAAAATCATATAGTACAATTATTGAAAAATTCTGGGATTCTTCTGAAGTACAAAATGCTAAGAAATACAAAGCACGCTTGGAAAAAGTAGCTTCTTAAGAAAGAAATAAAAACATTATTTGAAAAGGGATAGGGTTTAACCCTGTCCCTTTTTTTAATTTTAAGTAAAAATAATATTATGGCATCTTCTCAAAAAAACTTAAGCGATTTTACAAAAAAGAATGTTCTTAATGTAAAGGATAAAAAATTTGGGATACTCGTATCAGAGTGGAATTCAGAAGTTACAGAAGCTTTATTTTCAGGAGCTTTTGAAACGCTTTTAGAGCACGGTGCAAAAAGAGAGCATATTATACGAAAAGATGTTCCAGGAAGCTTTGAGTTAACATTAGGTGCTCAGTGGATGGCAGAACAAGATACAATTGATGCAGTAATCTGCTTAGGGTGTGTGATCCAGGGTGAGACAAGGCATTTTGATTTTATTTGTAGTGCTGTAGCCCATGGAATAACTGATGTAAACCTAAAATATAACAAGCCTGTGATTTTTGGAGTTCTTACCACTGACAATCAAAAACAAGCGCTCGATAGAGCCGGTGGAAAACATGGCAATAAGGGTGATGAGGCTGCCATTACGGCAATAAAAATGCTAGGATTATCCTGCTAAGAGACAACCTCATAAAAAAAGGGGCACTAGATTAGCGCCCCTTTTTTTATCATGTTTTATACTAAACTATTCTCCACTTAATCTGTTTCTAAGCAAAAACTCTGTATAAGCCTCTTTATAACTATCTACTTCGGGAGCCAACTTCATGGCTTGTTCGTAGCTAGTCATTGCATCTACCAGCAAATTATTCTCTTCATAAAAACCAGCTAGAATATACTGATTTAAGGCACTATTCTCATCAACTTCTGACATTAGCTCACTCAATGAGGCCTTTACTTTTTCCTCATCAGCTTCTGGAAGCTTTTTAAGGGCATAAGTACCAGATTTAATTGTTTCATCATTTTTGTTTGCCACTGAAAGTAGTATCACGTTCTCATTAGCTATTTTCCCATCATTTAGATTCAATTCAATACTCGGGTTATTTGTCTCGATGGAAAGCAAAACATCATCAAACATATTTTTCAATGTAACCATGTATGTATTTGTTCCTTGTAAAGAATCCCATCTTACAATGGCTTTGTCATTATACACACCTACAGAACTTGGCATAAAAACCTTGATAGCGTCATTGCTACCTCTGTGAACAGCTCCGGTTGCACTCAATCTATTCTTTTTACTTTCAGCGGACATTTTTGATAACACAAAATCAGCATACTTACTTGCTACACTAGACCCACCAGTACTAATCTGAGCGGCTAAATCTGATACTTTAAGTACACCTGCTTCTTTTATCTCCAATGTTTTTCCACTGGCATGAACCAATCCAAGATAGGCGTCTTGAGAAACTTTAAGTTCATCACCATCATTCAAGGAAGCTCCAGTTTTTAATGGTTGCCATTCAGCACCCGATTTGACTTTATTATCACCCTTGTTTGCCAACACTTTGAAAGTATAGCCTTGTGCGAACACCATATTGCCAACAAATAGGAGAACCGCTAGTACTGTTATATTCTTTTTCATGATTAATAAATTATTTAAACTTTTTAATATTCAATAACATTTTTTACACAATCTGGTATTATATACTATTCCTTAAGTAATGGTAAACACCAAACTCAAATTTTTAATAAATTATTAAAAATCTTACATGGGCGCATTCAAAATTAACTTATTTCTTTGTTATATAAAATGCCTCAAAAATACCTAGGTGGCTTTATCGGCCAATTTCTTACGTCTTAAGTTGATTCTGTTCGAAATTTTCATAACTGCATTTCTTATCACACCGTAATACACCTCAAGTAAGTCACCTGCAAGAGCAACAGCAAATAAACCAATTGATAACTCCAGTTTAAAACTATAGGAAGCAAATAATTGAATGATCAAAAACAAAAGCAATATTACTTCAATTACCTGAATTAGCTTGGTGAGACCATCGTACCAGGCACCCATTTTTCTGTAAATAACAGAAAACAGCAATACATTTAGGTAGCATAATATCACGCCAATGATTATTTCAGTAGCATCACTCAACGTATCAACATAATCATCATTGAGTATCATGGACGCAATGTTTGCGTGTATCACTGGCCCGTACATGTCAGGGTTTGCCCGGCCCGCCATTTTTTTATTCAATGGAGTGAAAAATTTATCTTCCCAACTATACATATCCAGAAAATCAGCCCCAATAAATCCCATGATAACTATTTTCCCTTTCACAAAAGATGGGTCAAAATTTTCACCAAGTACTTCATCATAATCCAGTGCACCGAATCGCTTAAATACAGTAGTGTCATTATTGTAAAAATTATAAAAATCACCTCTGTAGTTAATCGTTTCAAATTCGTTATCTCTCGATACCAAAGTATTTATGGCATCAGGATTTAATTTACTTGCCAATTTAGCACCAAAAGCTACATGTGTATCACCGCCTATTACAGTTCGAAATGAGGGGAATTTCCTACAAATTTTTACATCTTCTTGAAATTCGGCATCAGTATCTAAGTTGGCAATCGCAAACTCTACGTTTGAAGTAAAGATGGGGTCTGATACATAAAGTTGGTCATATATCTCTTCCCCGGGACTCACAGCGGCTAATGAATCAGATTGTTCCACCTTAGCGACCATTACAATATCTGTTTTTGCTGAATTTATGGCATTAGCCAAGCTGAGTGTACCCAATGTATCACCTACATAGCCTTTAAAAAAACTATCTAACCCTATTACTTTAGGGTCATATTTGTCTAGTATTCGAATTTGTTCTGCAATGCCAGCCCTTGGAAGGTTTCCTATATTGACCAAAATAATATTGCTTTCCATTTTAGGCTGAGATCTCATTTGTGAAAATGCGATATCCGTCATTTCCATATCTTGCAAAGCCTGTCCTATCGAATCAAAAGCATCAAAAATTTTAAATGCAGAAATATTTGATACCAGGTACATAAAAAGATAGATGAATATCGTCCCAAATATGCTATCGATCCAAATATTTCCTCTTCCTTTATTTTCTGACATGCTAATTGTTACTAATTGTAAATTCCAATTTAACTATTTATTATAAAAAAACATGGATAGAGGTAATAGTTATTCCTGTACTTACTATTTTCGGGTAGACATGGCAACAACAAAAAGAAATCGACTTCCACCTGAAGATTATATTTCGGGGGTATCTTCTGGAGACGTTTTGACATTGGGCAGAGCGATTACATTGATTGAAAGTACCTTACCTGCTGATCGAAAAATGAGTCAGGAGGTACTCAGTGAGATATTGCCAAAAACTGGCAAATCATTAAGAATCGGGATCACTGGTGTGCCAGGGGTTGGGAAAAGCACTTTTATTGAGGCGTTGGGACTTCATTTATGTAACAAAGGCCATAAAGTTGCAGTACTTGCCGTTGACCCGAGCAGCCAGAGAAGTGGTGGAAGTATCTTGGGTGACAAAACCAGAATGGAGGAGTTATCACATCATAAAAATGCATTTATTCGACCTTCACCGACTGGAAATTCTCTAGGTGGAGTAGCCAATAAAACAAGGGAAACTATGCTTTTATGTGAGGCTACTGGATTTGACATCATTTTAATAGAAACAGTAGGTGTTGGTCAATCAGAAGTAGCTGTAAAGGGTATGGTAGACTTCTTTTTGCTATTAATGTTGGCTGGAGCTGGCGATGAACTACAGGGCATAAAGAAAGGAATAATGGAAATGGCTGATGGAATAGCCATCACCAAAGCAGATGCTGAAAATATAAAAGCAAGTAAAAAAGCACGTATTGCTTATCAAAATGCATTGCACCTCTTTCCCCCTTCTGAAACGGGCTGGTATCCAAAAGTAGTTACCTGCTCAGCATTAGAGAATGAAGGTATCGATGAGATTTGGCAAATGATCAGATCTTATGAAGAACACATGACCAAAGAAAATAAACTGATCACTCAACGTCAGCAGCAAAATGTGGATTGGATGTATGAAACGATCAATGCAGAATTAAGGAATCAGTTTTACGAAAATCCTAAAGTACTGGAGGTAATAAAAGGACTTGAACAAAAAGTAAAGCAAGCCGAAATTACCCCTCAAGCTGCAGCAAAGCTAATTCTAAGTTCAAAATTTGAAGTTTAAAGTTGTGTGCAGTACCTAACTTTGAACTTTGAACTTTGAACTTAACACTTCGCACTTAACTTTTTGA
This sequence comes from Fulvivirga sp., assembly GCA_048268855.1. GTDB lineage: Bacteria > Bacteroidota > Bacteroidia > Cytophagales > Cyclobacteriaceae > Fulvivirga. The sequence goes on along the minus strand of JBLWUR010000005.1, from coordinate 125,446 downwards.
ACTTTTATACGGGCAGTGTCTGCAACCACTATTGCAACAATATCCTCGTTTTAAATGATAGGCTTCAGTAAAAACAACAAAACCATTTTCCATATAATATAATGGTTTGTTTTCTTTATCCTTTTTATTTTGGTCGTCCATTACCTAAATATAAATCCATTTGGAACAATTCCACTTTCAAAATCACCTAAACTATTGCCTTCTAAATCATACATATATACAGTCCCATTTCTCTGGTAATTGTTGTGATCCCCAACAAAAAGTATGTTTTGATCATTGATACCTATACCATAAAATGCGGTGCCTGAAACTATTGGTTCAGTTGGAACGGTGGTAGCATTAATATCCATTTCAAAAACTGATGTGGTGGCAGAAAAATCCGGTTCATAAACTGTTGATAAATAGTATATTTTATCCAGGTTAGTATTCAATACCATCTTTTCATTGAATCCTGAGGTTGAAACATTATTAACAGTAGTTTCAACACTATTAGAATTCAGATCTATTTTTACTAATGCACCAGAAGTACATATTACCCACATTTTACCATTTTTATCCAGATCCATTTTATCTGGCCCAAAAGGTGTTTCGATACTTCCAGCTATTTCATCGGTCTTTGGATCAAGTATGGAGATACTATTAGAGTTGACGTTTGAAATATAAATTTTATTATTGGAGGCCAATACATGTTGAGGTTGGTTGTCCCAAGGAATGGTTTTCAAAATAGTGAAATTAACTAAGTCTATGACAACGATTGATGAGTTATCATATCCGTAAGTTGCTGAATTAAAGCTTCCCCAATTGGTTACGTACCCTTTATTCCCAACGGCATCAAAACTATATGGAGTAGTAAATCCTGTAAGTATGTTGGCTTTAAATTCCAGCGAGTTGCTGAGTAACTCCACTTTATCAGGGTTATTCCCAATCAATATAAAGTTCTCATTGTGTTTTACTAGCGCCTGAATAGTAGTTGCCGGAGCAAATCCATTGACGCTTTCATAAAGCCCTTGTTCGGATATCTCTGTTTCCAAATTATACCCAGAAATTGAACCTTCAGCACTAAAGAAATTACCTTCATTTATAACCAGAACATTATTAGTGAAAGCGGGTCCGTTATTGTCACTCTCACAGGAAAAGGTTAACAATATGACTGTAAATAATATAAAAAGGTGCTTGATCATTTTCATAGATTCATTGATTTTTAAGATGGTAGATTAAATTGAATTGATAATTCCTGCCGGGCATGGCCCTATTAAGTAAAGTTTGATACTTTTCGTTGAGGATATTTTTTGCTGCCAAGGTGATATGAAATTTGTTTTTTGAATCACCAATAGATCGCCCTATTTCCAGGTCACTGAGTACATATCCTTCTAAAATGGTACTGCCTAATACCCGTCTTTGTCCTACATAACGAATACTCGTGGTCATAGTCCACTGCTTATATTTGACAAACAGGTTGGCATTAGCGTTGTGCTTTGGCGTATAGGGAAGCTGTCGACTTTCATCAATATCCTCGGCTATATTGTAAGAATATCCACCCTGGATTTTGATATGGAGTTTTCCAATCGCATGTTTCCACTTGGTCATTAATTCAATGCCTTCAGAATTTACACTTTTTATGTTTTTTGGTGTCCAGTAATTGGCCTCAGGAACCCATACAATCCAATCTTTTACCCACATTTTATAGTAGTTGACATTCATTGTAAAATGCCCAAATGATGATTCTATTCCCCCTTCAATATTATTACTCAATTCGGGTTGTATTGATGGGTTACCACCTGGGTCCCAATACCTATCGTTGAGTGTAGGTACCCGATAGTTTCTCGATAGTTTACTTGTCAATTTAAAATGCTGATGCACTTTGTAACCAATTCCTAATGAGGGTACTAACGGAGTTGAGTACCCTGTGACAAATGTTTTTCTAATATTGGTAGTCAATTGAATTTTATTCAAATCATATTCTATCAACACATATCCATCCGTTCTGTCCTCCGTTTTTTCACCATCATAACTGTCAGCTTCGGCATTAATGTGCTTCCAGTTCACTCCACTCCTAATAGATATTCTTTTAAATGATTTATCCCATTGAAATTGGTTTATGTATTGCCTCGACTTTATTTCAGAAGCTTTATCATATAGCTGATTATCATTGATAAACCCGGTTCGTGCTACGATATAACCATATTTAACATTATGATGATATGCAGCTGTTAACCTTAAATTTTCATCTTGTTGATTTGTTTGGTCAGTAAAATTTCCAATTACAGGCTGCAAATCGCGTTCATTAGAATTATACCATCCGTTAATGCTTATGTATTTATTTGATGCTAGTCTGATATTTACATCTTGGGTGAATCCAAAATAGGAATAGGCAGCATTATTCTGTTTATAGGTTTGTTTATTGGAAGGCAATTGGTATTCAAAATCATTATCTGAAGAAGAAAAATATAGCTTGGTTTTACTACTGAAATTGGCCTTGCTATAGTTTAATCCAATCCGTGAATTCAAGGTATTGTAACTGCCATAACCTTGATTTAAATACAATCCTGTGCCCTCATTCCAATCTGGTAAACTTGACAAATGAATAGTGCCTCCTATGGCATCAGAACCGTACAATGTACTTGAAGCTCCATATTGCACACTTATTTCATCAGCTGAAAAAACGGGGAGCAGAGAGAAATCTGTTTGTCCTAATGTCAGTGAATTGATATTTAATCCATTCCAAAAAACACCCGTATGGCTGGCTCCAGTCCCTCTAAATGAGATAGTAGCTGCCATGTTAGAACCATATGATTTAATATAGACTGGAGAAAATGCGGATATGAGATCTCCTAAATTAGCATTTTGATATTGTTGTATAATGCTAGAGTCTACCTCCATCACCTTTTGGCCAACAGCATATTTGGCATTAGGTATACCATAGATTTCTACCTCTTGCAAAACAAGAGAGTCCATCTGTGCTTGAACACACAGAACGACCAGCACCTGAAGTGCCAAAATACATACCAGCTTCTTCCTCATTGTATATTGAGTAAAAGCTTCGGATTAGTGTTTTGATATGAGCAAATAGCTTGTCCATTCAATAGCCCTAATTCCCGAAGGCTTAATAAATTTAAAATTATCACTGGCAGGTCTCCTGACTTGCTCTCTTGTTGATTGCCTTCCCATCCTGACATGTCGGGACAGTGGTCTATTGATCAACAAGCTTTGTTAGAGCTTACAGTTGCGGGGACAGTCTCCGATTTTCACGGGGTTCCCTTTTAATCCAGATGGCAGATGCCACCTGTGAACCAATAATATGCATCAAAGGTAAGTAAGATTTTATCATGTACTAACAAATTGTTTAATATTGTGGCCTACATTTTAAACAACATTGAATGATCCGTATATTATCAGTCGTCATTTTATTGGCCTGTATTAGCTGCCAAACTTCAACAGAAACTAATGTTGAGGTTGACAAAATCGATTCGCTGGACTTAAAATATGCCAAGGGTTTTTCGGTCGATTATTTTGAAGGCTATAAAATAGTTACTGTTTCGAAGCCATTTATGGGCGCTAAAAGTGGGTTTGAATACGTCCTTGTCAATGACGAATCACTTTTGCCAATAAAATATCAAGATAAACCGTTCATCAAGATTCCAATAGAAAGTATAGTCTGTACCTCTACAACTCATATTCCCCTGCTCGATTACATAAATGAAACTGATAAACTCATTGGTTTTCCTACCACAGATTATATCAGTTCTATGAAAATGAGAAATCGAATAGATAGTGGATTTGTAAGTGACTTGGGCGTAGATAAGGAAATGAACCTAGAACAGTTGATAGACCTAGATCCAAGTATGGTGATGGCCTACACTATTGGGGGTGATTTTGGGCAGTTTAATAAAATTGAACAGATGGGAATACCAGTAGTTTTAAATGCTGAATACCTTGAAGCTCATCCACTAGGTCGAGCTGAATGGATTAAGTTTATGGCAGCCTTTTTTAATAAAGAAGAGCTAGCTGATTCTGTATTTAATGAAATTGAAACTAAGTACTTTGAACTACAGTCCAAAGCAAAAACAGCCCAGGATCAGCCGAGTATTCTTTCTGGAATAGTATATGGTGATACTTGGTATTTGCCTGGGGGCAATAATTATGCATCAAAATTAATGCGTGATGCGGGGGGTAATTATTTGTGGGCGCAAGATTCAAGTAGTGGGTTTTTAGAATTAAGTTTTGAAGCGGTTTATAACAAGGCCATCGATGCCGATTATTGGATTGGTGTTGCTAATTACCAAGATTTGTTATCCATAAAAAAGGCGGATGCCAGATATGCCTCTTTCAAAGCCTATACTAGTAAAAATGTATACACCTCTAATTGGAGGAAAGGAGCAAAAGGTGGCAGTGAGTTTTTGGAACTTGGGTATTTACGTCCTGATCTCATTCTTGCTGATTTAATAAAAATATTGCATCCTGAATTGTTACCAGAGTATAATTTGTATTTTCATCATCGATTGGAGTGAGTTTTTTTTATAGCCACAGAGATAACAGAGAAACACAGAGGTTAAATTTGAGAAGTCTCTGTGCAACTCTGAGTACTCTGCGGTTAGATTTGAATAGGTCTTTTGTACCTTAAATTTATTAACCACAGAGATAACAGAGATCCTCAGAGGTTATTTTTGAAAAGTCTCAGTTATTTAAACCACAGAGGTAACGGAGATACACAGAGAAAATATAATAAATGGGGGAGAATTTCATTACTGAAAAAATAATTGGTACTGCTATTAAAGTCCATAAGGAATTAGGCCCAGGCTTATTGGAGTCGGCCTATCAAGAATGTCTTTTTTATGAACTCCTACAACAAGACTTGCTTGTTGAAAAAGAAAAGTCACTACCCTTGGTTTACCATGAGGTGAAACTTGAAGTTGGCTATCGAATTGATCTGTTTGTTGAGAAAAAAATAATTGTCGAGATTAAGTCAGTGGATTATCTTAATGATGTACACTTGGCGCAAGTACTTACTTATCTCAAATTAAGTAATTCAAGAATTGGCCTTTTGATAAATTTCAATGTAGGTCAATTAACTAATGGATTGAAAAGAGTTATAAATAAATATTATAAACCGTGAATTTTAAACCACAGAGATAACAGAGGTACGCATAGGTAGTTTTGATAAGTCTCTCTGCGGTTTAAATTAATATAAATGAAAAAGAACAGTTACAAAGCTAAATTACTGATATGGCTTCCTTTGGCGATAATTGGTCTGTTCGTATTGAATATATCTTTAGGTAGTATTCACATTCCTTTTGATCAAATCATTAGCGTGCTCATTGGTGGTGAGGCCGACAAGGCAAGTTGGGCCAATATCATTTTGAATTTTAGATTGCCAAAAGCACTTTCAGCAATTGCCGTAGGTGCCGGACTCGCCATAAGTGGATTGCAAATGCAAACACTTTTTAGAAACCCATTGGCAGGACCTTTTGTATTGGGCATTAGCTCAGGTGCTAGTCTTGGAGTAGCGCTATTATTACTAGCTGGCATATCTGTAGCTGGAATTGGATTTGTAAGTTTCAATGGCTGGTTGGTGGTACTTGCAGCTAGTGCAGGTTCTGCAATGGTGTTATTATTGGTCATGACCGTATCAATTAGAGTGCAAGACAGTATGACCTTGCTTATTGTGGGATTGATGTTTGGAAGTTTAACTGGTGCGATAGTGAGCATCTTACAATATTTCAGCACAGGTGAAGAAGTACAAGTCTATCTCTTCTGGACTTTTGGGAGTTTGGGAGGGTTAAATTGGGATGAAGTATTTATTCTGTTGAGTATTTTGGCTTTAGGAGTACTCCTCTCCATATTTCTTATTAAACCACTCAATGCCCTGCTGTTAAGTGAAAACTATGCCCGAAGCCTAGGGTTAAATGTTAAACAAGCAAGATTATTAATCATCCTCAGCACTAGTTTACTTGCTGGAAGCATTACTGCTTTTTGTGGCCCAATCGCATTTATTGGTCTGGCAGTTCCACATTTAACGAGATTACTTTTTAATACTTCAGATCATAAAGTGCTCATCCCATCCGTGGCGATGACGGGAGCGATAGTAATGCTTATCTGTGATATGGTAGCCCAATTGCCCGGTAGTGATATGATATTGCCAATCAATGCGATCACTTCGTTGCTGGGTGCTCCAGTAGTTATATGGATAATCATGAGAAGAGGCTCGATGAAAAATACCTTTGCCGGATGAGTAGTAATCAAACGATATTGAAAACCGATAACCTTAGCATAGGGTACAGATCGGGCAAGAATCAGACTAAAGTAATGAGCAACATCAATGTGGAACTCAAAAGAGGCCAACTGGTCTGTTTCATGGGGCCAAATGGGGTTGGGAAATCTACCTTAATCAGGACATTGATTGGAGCTCAAAAAGCACTGGCAGGAAATATTTTCTTTGAGAATAAAAATTTCTCAAATATCTCAGCTGCCGAACTTTCAAAGTTGGTAAGTGTAGTACTTACTGATAAAATCAACGCTGGCAATATGTCGGTTAGGGAGTTGGTTACTTTAGGCAGGTACCCACATTTAAATTGGTCAGTTACTCCAAATCATGCAGACCTCGAACAAATTGAATTGGCTATTGATCAGGCAAAAGTAAGACCACTTGAACATAGAAAAATATATGAATTAAGCGATGGGCAGCTCCAAAAAGTGATGATCGCCCGGGCGTTGTGTCAGGATACTCCCATTTTAATATTAGATGAACCTACCGCCCACCTTGATCTTAACAACCGCATTGAAATGATCAACATGCTTTCTGACCTTGCCAAAGAAACCAACAAATCCATATTGATGGCTACCCACGAATTGGATTTGGCTTTGCAGTCAGCAGATCGGATTTGGCTTGTTGGAATGAATCAGCCTATTATTGATGGCTTTCCCGAAGATCTTGTATTGAATGGAAAAATAGATGCCGTTTTTGAATTGAAAGGCTTTGATCTGCGGACAGGAAGACTGGAAAAGAAAGTAGGCAAAGGAAATGTCGGTCTTTCGGGTGAGGGGCACGCCTATTTATGGACAAAAAATGCTCTTGAAAGAAATGGTTTCGAGGTGCTAAATGATAGTGAAATACAAATCATTATTTACTCTGACCCCTTACGCTGGCAGATAAAAAACAAGGGCATGCACACTGTACACACCCTCGAAAACCTAATTGCAAATATTTTCGACTAACCTTCATCATTTAACTCCCAACTGTACTCATAGTAGCTAATTTCATAGTTAGAAGGTATTTTAATCGTTTTATATTTATTGATAAAATCAATCACCGAATTTGAACCGTTCATTGTAAAGTCTTTTTTATACCAATCAAATATTTTTGAAAGAGCCACTTTATTAGATTCAGGTCTTACTTTTAACCAGTCTTTGTTATTGATGGATAGTTTTGTTCTTGCTGTAAGCTGTGCCTCCAATTCATTTGGTAGAAATGCAAAACTCGGTAATGGAGGACAACTTTTGGCAGCACATGCCAGTGCAAAATGAACTCTAGGGTCGTTATAAGTTTGTATGAGTTTGAGTATCTCCAAAGAATTTAAAGTCATGGATTGCCCAGCTACCTGATGTTTTACCTTGTCGAAAAATCCACTTTGATCTAATGGTGACTTTAAAGGGTAGTATTTAGATACCTGATAAATCACCACCAAATTATAGGCATTGATATAAAAGGCCTTTTTCTCATTATCACTGGCTGCAGCCAAATTCATGGTATTGATGTCTGAATAGAGCGACTGAATTTCAGAAAAACTTGCATTAATTGATTTATAAGACACCCTGCCATCATGGACGTATTTATTGAAAAAGGTATCAGATTTTTTGAAAAACGAATTTAAATCAGTGCCATTAACTACGATTGAAGTCAATAACAATAGTGGGATAAGGAGTGTTTTTTTCATGATTGATTACAATTATTTAATTCAACTAACGCAATAATACAGATAGGGATATGTCTGTAGTAGGACATAATGCTTCATTTTCCACATAGTAGTCTATTTATCTTAAATCAAGAATATTTATCCGTAACTTATGTCTACAATAGTCAAATACCTGACATTACTCAAGAAATGTTTAACGATTGACTAAAATTCAACGTATTTGACTCCATCTTGCACATCGACTGTATCAGATAATATGAAGCAAATTGTAATAATTGGAAATGGGATAGCAGGAATTACAGCCGCCCGACATATAAGAAAACTCAGTGATTATCAAATTACCGTTATTTCAGCGGAATCTGACTACTTCTGGTCTCGTACTGCACTCATGTACATTTACATGGGTCATATGAAACAAAAACATACGCAGCCCTATGAAAATTGGTTTTGGAAGAAAAACAGAATAAATCTGGTAAATGACTTTGTGAATACCATTGATCATTCAAATAAAAAACTCCTCCTCGAAAACCACGATCCTATTACCTATGACTCACTGATCATAGCCACTGGAGCCAAGCCCAATAAATTTGGATGGCCAGGGCAAGACCTTGATGGAGTAAGTGGCATGGTGAGTTTGCAAGACTTAGAATACATAGAAAAATATACCAGTGGCATTACAAGAGGTGTAATCGTTGGAGGTGGATTAATAGGTGTGGAACTCGCTGAAATGCTTTCATCAAGAAATATTCCCGTTTCTATGTTAGTACGTGAAGAGCAGTTTTGGGATAATGTGCTGCCCAAACAAGAAGCTACCATGATCGGTAGACACATTCTTGAGCATCATGTTGATCTCAGACTCAAGACTGAGTTAAAGGAAATAATAGCAGATGAAAATGGCCGCGTAAAAGCAGTAAGAACAGGGGATGGCAAGGAAATTCCCTGCCAATTTGTTGGTTTGACAGCGGGTGTTTCGCCCAACATTGATATCGTAAAAGAATCGGGGATAGAAACAAAACGTGGAGTGCTGGTAAATGAATTTATGGAAACCAATATCCCAGATGTCTATGCTATTGGCGATTGTGCCGAACGTAGAGTACCTGTCCCAGGCAGGGCACCTATCGAGCAAGTGTGGTATACCGGCAGAATGATGGGAGAAACGGTAGCTAAAACCATTTGTGGTGAAAAAACTGAATACTTGCCCGGACATTGGTTTAACTCAGCTAAATTCTTTGATATCGAATACCAGACGTATGGTCGAGTTTGGAATACATTGAAAGAAAATGAGGAAGAATTCTATTGGGAGCATAGTTCAGGTAAACTGGCCATGCATTTCATTTATGATAAATCATCGATGCAGTTTTTAGGTTTAAACACTTTCGGGATTCGATTGCGTCATGAAACATTTGATAAGTTTTTAAAGCAGCAAGCCGACATATATACAGTGATGGAAAATTTAAAGGAAGCGAATTTCGATCCTGAATTTTTTAAACGATACGAAAGTGAAATTGTGGAAGCCTTCAATAAAGCACACCCAGAAAAACAGGTGGTATTAAAAGGAAATAAGAGTTTAATGGAAAAAATATTTGGATAATGAAAGTGATCAAGAGTATAGGTTTATTAATGTTCGTAACTGGTTTTACCATTTTTATTGGAACCTTCTTTACGGCTAATTATAAGCTAACAGCAGATATCCTCAAGCAGCAAATAGGAGATCAAGATAAAATAGCAAGTTTCGAAAAGGCCACTTCCCTTCCTGATCAAACAGTAACATCGAGCTTCAATTTCGTTGACCAACTTGATGCCGCTTTCGCCAAAGTCAATGAAGAGAAGTTAGCTCAATTTGGAATCAGTGAAAAAGAAATCAGTGAGCTGGTAAAACAAAATGAAGGTAAATTTAATATTTCTACAATATCTCTGTTTGGAGATAACGAGGTAGGCCAATACAAACAAAAGACCTTTAAAGATTATGGTGGTTGGCTGGACGGTAGGGAATTCAGTAGTCAAGAAGATCTTCAAAATCAGTTGACTGAAGTTGCCAACAACATTAAAAAGTATCAGATAATTAATGAGAAAGGGTTTGATAAGTACAAAGTCAAAGACCTTAAATACTCCCTAACAAAATCTTCAAGCATTGGCCCAGTAAAATCAAATCAGTCCCTATTCATTTTACTTACTTATGGCCTTTGCATCATTGGCGCCTCGCTCTATATCTTACCAAAAATGAAAGATGGCTCTCCCGGAATTAAGAACAACGGCATCTTTCACAGTGCCATGAAAAATGTAGGCTGGCTGGGAATTTTGACTGGTTCGTTCCTGATTCTTTTCTATATCGTCCTTTATTTTTATCCTGAATATATGACCAACTGGGTGATTATGGTTGATCCGATCAGCCAGTTTTTGAAAGGCTCTGACGCGGGACGTTTCTTCCTCTATGGCTTCATCTATACACTCTGCATATTGGTAATGGGAGTAAGAATGATCATTAAATACCGTCATTCTAAATATCAAATCTTTCGCACCTTCTCGGTCATGTTTTTTCAAACATCATTTGCCTTTTTGATTCCAGAGTTATTATTACGACTCAATCAGCCTTATTATGATTTTAAGAATATCTGGCCTCTGAACTACAATTTCTTCTTTGACAATAACCTAGATACGCTTCTGGCCAACGGCACATTGGGTATTTTTATGTTAGTTTGGGGCATTGCTCTAATCATCCTTGGCGTGCCCTTTTTTGTTTATTTCTTTGGTAAAAGGTGGTACTGCTCATGGGTATGTGGCTGTGGAGGACTGGCTGAAACATTGGGTGATCCTTACCGACAACTCTCAAACAAAACATTAAAAGCTTGGAAAGTAGAGCGCTGGATGATTCATGCAGTATTGGCCTTTGCCATTGTGATGACTGGCGGTGTTCTTTACACTTACTTTACTGGCAGCAGTCAAATTCTTGGTGTGAGTTCGTATGATGTCCGCTCAGTTTATGGAGCTTGGATCGGTGCAGGATTTGCGGGCGTTATCGGTACAGGGTTTTATCCATTAATGGGAAATAGGGTTTGGTGTCGATTTGGCTGTCCGTTAGCCGCCTATTTAGGAATTGTACAACGTTTCAAATCCAGATTCAGAATCACCACCAACGGTGGACAGTGCATTAGCTGTGGTAACTGTAGCACCCATTGTGAAATGGGGATTGACGTACGCTGGTATGCCCAACGTGGACAAAATATTGTCCGCTCTTCTTGTGTAGGTTGTGGCGTTTGTTCATCAGTATGCCCTAGAGGTGTTCTGAATTTAGAGAACAAAGACCCAGAAGGCAGATTTGGCGAGCCCCTGTTGATTGGTAATGATGGGGTGAAATTGAGTAGTTAGATATTAGTAGTTTTTAGTAATTAGACATCAGTAGTTGGACATTAGTATTTATCTAACCAGTTCTTCAACCTCTTCTGTAGGACTTGTCGAAGAATAGATCGTATGGATTAAAATCCATACTTAACAAGTTCCCAGATGCCCTGTCGGAACATCTGGAAAATCAAAATGAAATGTACTCTCTTTAAAAATGAATAGCTGTGTTCCAGTCAAGTTTAACTTATGTTATGTTAACCTCAACAATGATAATAATAACTTAATTTGATTCTCTTGATGTATAAGTTTCAAAATGCAAATTTTACAAAAAGTTTGATCTTCTGTAATAACGGCACCAATCATGTCAAAGAAACCCAAAAAAATAGGCCTAATAAGTTCTAGACGATTTGTACTAATAAATCTTCTTCTTCGCAGGCAAAAAAACTTTATCCTATTCATTGGAATAGGTTTTTTTATTGCTGGAGTTGCTTATCCACATCACAATATAGCTATGTGGGTAGGCTTTATACTGGCTGCCTACTCCGCTGTGGCTAATGATAGTATTCAAACCATTGGAACATTTATTGCCTCTAATGGCAATCAAAAATGGTGGAAACTTTGGTTATATATTGGGCTTATTTTCATCATAACGGTATCCGTCAGTTGGTTCAGTTATAATGGTGATGTTACTTTCCAGCGCCTCGCTTCCAAAGGGTTTACAGAATCACCCCAATCATTTAATTTCTTGCAAGTTGCTGCTCCTCTGTTCTTATTAATATTAACTAGGTTGAGAATGCCCGTTTCTACTACCTTTTTAATACTCAGTTCATTTTCTGGATCTGTAGCTGCCATCACTGGCGTAATGCAGAAAAGTATTGTGGGTTACTTTATTGCTTTCATTTCTGCCTTTATTATTTGGATTGCATTTGAAAGGTTAATGCAGGATAAATTTAAAGGTAAAGCTGGAAATCAATGGATAATCTTTCAGTGGATTACCAGTGGTTTTTTGTGGTCATTATGGATCATGCAAGATGCCGCTAATATCGCTGTCTATTTGCCGAGAAGCCTCAATGTAACTGAATTTCTTGTTTTCATTCTTACCATTTTCATTGGACTAGGACTCATCTTTTTCCTTAAAGGGGATAAGATTCAGGAAGTAGTAGAAGAGAAATCTGATGTAAAAGATGTAAGGCCCGCCACGATCATTGATCTGGTATATACACTCATATTAATAATATTCACATGGGTTAATACAGTACCTATGAGTACCACATGGGTATTTATTGGACTACTAGGTGGACGGGAACTTGCTAAGAAAATTAAGAAAAAGGGCAAGTTAAAAACTACTTGGAAACTCATTGGAAAGGACATTTCTTATGCCTTATTTGGCTTGATTGTATCCGTTATTATTGCACTGGCTGCCAATCCAAAAGTGAGTGGTGAGGTCTATGAGTATTTAAAAAACTACTTTTAGTCGATTACACATTTGGTAATGCGTGATGACTAAAAAAAGACTACCGTAATATCCCGGAGTATTTATTATTGTTTAGACTATCAAATTTCATTTCCACCATTTAAGAGGCAATTCAATATCTTTGATTGATTCTACTATTAAATCTGGTTTGAATGGATAGTGTATTAATTGTTCTCTTTTTGTCATCCCTGTCAAAGTAAGAATGGTTTTGTAACCAACAGAAACTCCACCTTGGATATCTGTACCCATGGTATCTCCAATTACTGTTACCTGATCAGTCATCAGGCCAATGTGTTTACGTGCCATACGCATCATCACCGGACTTGGTTTGCCTACACTAAATGCCTTATTACCTGTTGCTTCTTCTATCATTGCCACGATGGCTGCAATACCTAAATTATTCCATCCCTCCTTTTTTGGAGTGGCATCCAGGTTAGTGGCTATTAGTTTTGCGCCTTGAAGTATAAAGTCTATTGCATTTCTCACCATTTCTAAAGTAAAGTTGATCCCTTCTCCAACAACCACAAAATCAGGATCACTTTGTACTACATTAATGCCATTTTCGTGAAGACTTTTAATGAGCCCTCCTTCGCCAAGCACATAAGCAGTACCATTTGGGAATTGCTGAGCCATAAAATGAGCAGTGGCCATAGCGCTTGTATAAACATGTTTTTCAGATATCTTAATTCCCATTTTTCCCACTTTCTTGACACCATCTAATGGCGTTCGCTGACTATTGTTGGTCATGAAGGTGAAAGGTATGTCTTCTGCCAATAGTCGTTTTATAAATTTATCCGCGCCAGGGATAAGTTCATTTTCAATGTAAATGACCCCATCCATGTCAATAAGTAATCCATGTGCCATAATATTTTCTAATCTACTTTTTCCCGTCTATGATATCTCAAACAAAAATAGACTAAAAATTGAAATCAGTAGATTATTAGTGATTTGATAATAAAGTTGTTGGTAACCTACTTCTAACAAAGAAAAAGTAATAAAAGGTGTTTTTTAGTAAAAGTCCTCCAGATCCAGATTTTAAATACTTTTCGTATTCGTAGGCTCTATATTTATCAGTAAAAGCGGTATAAACTATCATTCCAACCGGTAATCTTGATTTTGTATATTGTAAATATCCACTACTATGCCATTTTAATCTGACAAATAAAAAATGCCTCGCTTTAGGCGAGACATTTTTTATTTGTGGAGCCGGAGAGATTCGAACTCTCGTCCAGAGAAGGAAACTATCGTATCTTCTACATGCTTAGTTACACTTAAATTTTAGAGAACTGCCAAGGCGGTAACAACCTAAAACATTTCCTTAGTTGCGGTAAATTTCGCACAGGCATCACAACCCTACGAGCGCTAGTTTTGCTTGTCGACACCCAAAATCAAAAACTGCAAAACGAAGTTTTTGGTGGATGTGGCAGGGTACTTGTCTAACAAGTAAACCTGATAACCTCTACTTTATTCGAGATTAAGCTGCCATGGCGTAATTAGATTCGCCAATTGTAATAAAGAACTATCTTTTAAGGCTCTCATCCCATGAGCCTGCATGCTTACCCACGTAATCACTCAACCTGTCAAAACCGGTCGGCCCCAGTTACAATGTGTAATATCAATGAACAATGTACAATTAGCAATTAGCAATGTGTTGCTAATAACTTATTGCACATGTTAATCGCTTAATTGTCTTACAAATATAGACGTAATAAAGTTCGTTTAACGATAAAACACCTAGGTTTTACCTTATTGTTCTCATGAATATTAAATATCTCCCAAAGAACTTATACATTGTTATTCATAAAAAATAAAAACTAGGGGGTTTTTCAATGCTCAAGATTGTAGTTGCCTCTTAGGTTGGCTAATTTCGCAGCTATGATATTAATTTACGGCCGTTTAGTATTTATATTGGTTGCCACATTATTAGTTGGCGCTGTCAGCGCTCAGATTCTAAAAGTTGACAAAGGAAGTATTGATGCTGATTCTTCTGGCTATTTTATCGGTAGTATCGATGCCAATTTTAATATTAATAACAGAAGTACCACAGCTGAAAAAGAAGTTGTATTCAAAGGTTTCGATGTAAGTGCAGATCTTGTTTACATCAGCGAAAAACATGCTTATATTCTCATTAATAATATCAATTATTTCACCTCTACGGGTGGTCCTCTTATAAGTACAGGTTACGCACATTTTAGAACCAATTTCTTTAGAAAGAAGATAATGTCTTACGAGTTATTTACTCAGATTCAATATGACAATGGTCGAAATATGCCTTACCGGTTTCTTGCCGGTGGCGGACTGAAATTTAATTTGATGTCTTCAAAAAAATCAGATCTGTTTGTTGGAGTTGGTATAATGCGCGAAGATGAGCATTGGAAACTGGTAAACATGGATAACTTGATTATAGAAAAAACTATTTGGAAAACCTCTGATTATATTAGCGCTAATATCGAATTAAATGAATTTGTTGATTTCAATCTCATCACCTACTATCAAGGGGGATATGACAACGACAGCGATGTTTTTAGAAGTAGAATCAGTGGTGACGCAGTACTTACAGTTAAAATCAGCGATCGGGTTTCATTTTTAACTAGCTTTACGGCCCAATATGATGACAAACCAATCATCAACATCAATCCTTGGGTGTATTCATTAACCAATGGATTAAAATGGAATTTTTAATCAATCCGTTATTTATAAGCTATAATATTTTTCCTCCTTTAGCTGGCAATTCTTAACTTCGAGCGGATGGAAAAATTTGTTGTATCGGCAAGGAAGTATAGACCCAAAGGCTTTGATGAAGTTGTGGGTCAAGCACACATCACTACGACATTGAAAAATGCGATTGATAACAATCAACTCGCACAAGCTTTATTGTTTTGTGGGCCACGTGGAGTAGGTAAAACTACCTGTGCACGTATACTTGCCAAAATGATCAACGATTTCGATGAAACGAATGACGGTGGAGCACTCAACATCTTCGAACTTGATGCTGCTTCTAATAATTCCGTTGATGATATCAGAAATCTTATTGACCAGGTACGGTATCCTCCTCAATATGGTAAGTACAAAGTATATATTATAGATGAGGTTCACATGCTTTCAACTCAGGCTTTCAATGCATTTTTGAAAACCTTAGAAGAGCCGCCTTCTTATGCCATTTTTATATTGGCCACTACTGAGAAGCATAAAATCATCCCTACTATCCTATCACGTTGTCAAATATTTGACTTCAACAGAATTCAGGTTACAGATATAGCCGATCACTTGAAGCAGATTGCTGACAGAGAAGATATTAAATATGAAGAAGAGGCCTTACACCTTATCGCACAAAAAGCGGATGGTGCATTAAGGGATGCACTTTCTATTTTTGATTTAATTGTCACTTTTTCTTCAGACAGAAATATTACCTATCAGTCTACTATAAGTAATCTTCATATTCTTGATTACGAATACTATTTTAAGGTAGTCAATGCGATGTTACAAGAAGATATTTCCAATACACTACTCACTTTTGATGAGATTCTCAAGCAAGGATTTGACGGTCATAATTTTATTGTAGGATTGAATGAGCACTTGCGTAATTTGTTGGTTTCAAAAGACAACAGTACTGTACAATTAATGGAAGTGCCAGAAACGGCCAAAGCAAAGTACGTTGAGCAGGCCAATAAGGCATCATTATCCTTCCTACTAACTGCTATGAATATTGCCAACCGTTGCGACCTCGATTACAAAGGTGCTAAAAACCAGCGGTTGCATGTAGAACTCACTTTGATGAAACTGGCTCATGTTAATGCTGCAGTGAAACTCGCCACACTCGAGGATAGTGAAATAAAAAAAAAAGTATAGCCCAGCCTGAAAATGGCACTCCAAAACCTGATGAACCTACCCCTGTAGCCCTTGCAGAAAAACAGGAAGTTGAAACAACGGAGTCGGTCAAATTGCCAACACCAAAACCCGAAGTAATAGCGCCAAGGCCTCTTAGATCAAGTACCCGCTTAAAAAGTACTGGAAAACTTCCCAAAATGGATACGATCCTAAGTGATGCGGCAGCAGAACAAAAAGAAAAGGAGCTGCAGAAGGAGCCTGAGGAACATTATGGTGAAGACAGTTATACTGAGGAACAGTTAAGAGCGGCATGGGAAGCATTTTCTGATAAAGCAAAAGCCGAGGGTCGCGATTCAGAATACGCAGTATTGAAGCAGGATATAAGACTAACAGATAACGACATTATCATTATCACATTTACAAATTCGGTGAAAATAATGATCTTGGACAAGTTTAGATCCGACCTCATTACTTATCTAAAATCAACACTTAATAACAGAAATATCAAACTGGAAACCGAGCTTATCGAAGAAGATGTTTCTAAAATACCATATACCAACGGGGAGAAATTTGAATACCTAGCAGAAAAAAAACCCATCCTCAATGAGCTGAAGAATAGGCTTGGATTAGATACTGAATTTTGAACTATTCTTTGAGCTTCTCTCCGAAGTTGAATGTAACTCCTACATTCAATACGTTTCTTAGTTGCAATCTAGGGCCAGTGTTACCGTCACTATCTTCGATATTAACGTCATGATCATAAATAGCTTGGGCGGTAAAATTAGTAGTAATGAACTTATTGACTTTTAAATTTAATGTCAATTCGTAGTTGACATCTATATGTGAAAGTTCTTCATAAGCATCAAAAAGCAATAATCTTGTTTTAAGTTTAACATTGGTCATAATCTCCTTTTGATATTGAGCTGATAAACTCCAACCTGCTTCAGAACGTATATTCTCACCAGGATCCACTCCATAGGCTCCTACAGCTGCCAAATCATCGTCCATTACAAAGGTAATTTTCTCCATTATTGGAGAAATGGTAGCTGAAAATGCATCATTAGGCTTATAAGTTAAACCGATATAGGGCGATAAGTATCCAGGAGCCATAAAAGTTGAAATTAAGGTGTCAGTACCATCCGCTGCCCCACTATAAATATACCCATCTGCAAACTGGGTTCTAAAATCAACACCAGCTGCTAGTTGCCATTTTTTTGATAAGAATCTACCGTATTGACTTGTAACAATAAGAACATCATTATTTTTTCTTGCACCAACATCGCCTTGTTTAACTAAACCGTACCCCGCTTGTATGGAGGTTTCCCAAGTATGGGATCTTCTTTTTTTGTTGGCATATAAGTTTACCTCCATACCATAAGAAAGGGAATTCTCTCCTCCCCCTGCCCAGTTATCTACACCAACTTGCTGAAAGAAAATTCCAAGGTTTCCTCCTGTTGTCCAAGCTGAATCTTTAGAAATAGGTGCAGGTACTGTTTGAGCGTTAGTGTTTGTGAAAAAAGTAGCGCAAATTAACAAAAGGCTAACCTTTACTATAAATTGATATGATTTCATAGTAGTAAATTAAAACCTCCAGAGAGGAGTGAAATGCAATAAGGTTATAAATTATTCACCTTAACTTCTTCTAGAGATGTTTCAGTAAGGGGTTTGGTCACAAACTTGATTACGTGATTGTTGTTCACAATTTTATCTATATCTCGTTTATTGTCAGAGCTAGAAAGGATGATCACCTTACATTTGTCTTTGATAAGATCATTGAATTTTTCAAACTCATAGAGGAATACGAAACCATCTACAATTGGCATATTAATGTCCAAGAATATTAGACTCGGCAGTTCATCTGCATTGTCTTGATTTTCTCTTAAGTAATCCAGAGCACTTTTACCTGAATTCTTTACTTCTACCCTGTTAGCAAATTTTGTTATCTCAATGATCCTCTTACTGATAAAGTTATCAGTGTCATTATCATCAACAAGCATTACCAAATCTGTTCCTTTAGAATTCGTCAACTTTATAATGGTTTAAGTTTGAGTTATGCTAGTAGTTTACACTTGCACTATACAATTAAAAACTTTTTTTTTAATGATCAAAAGAAGATCAAGTAACTTTTCCATCAAAAACGGAAATATAAGAGTTATCTGTCAAATATTTTCCTCATTTTATCAGTTTTCCTCCTTGGGCTTAACTATTTTCAATTTTTCGCCATAACTAATGCTGAAGTTATCCTTATTATTCCAACTCATTATGTTCTGCACACTCACCCCATATTGTCTTGCAATTTGATATAGTGTTTCACCTTCCTTCACCAAATGGTAGATAGTCGAGTCTTTGGCCATTTCAGTTTTATTCTCAACATGTATTGATGGTTTATCTTTAGTGATTATTATCAATTTCTGTCCTACACTCAACTTATCACCTATATTTAGACTGTTCCATTCCAAAATATCCAATACTGAAACATTATAAATTTTTGATATGGCATAATAAGTTTCCCCTAATTTCACTTCATGTGTCACATTAAAGCTATCTGTATAGGTAGTATCTAGCAGTGGTAGACCTTCGTTTTCAGATATTTGTTCCGGCAGTTTTTCGTTAATCTCATCAATTACTTCACTAGAATCTGCCAAAATTTCGTTGTCTAAGGTATCCGTTGCAACCACTTCTATTGTATCAATCTCAACTATTGTTGTATCAATAATTTCAGTTTGTGGTTTGATTGTTGGCTTGACTTCAATAGGCTCAACAATTAATGGCTTAACAGGAATTGGCACCTCTTTATATTCAATTTCTACATTAGAAGGTCGAATATATCTTAACCACAATACTCGGCCCGGTTTCAATTCTACATCTTCCTTAATCCTATTTTTAACTTTTAATTTTTTGAGTTTAATCCCAAATTTCTGAGAAATTGACCACAAATTTTCCCCTGGCTCAACTACATGATAATAGGCCCTGGCCTTATTTCTTTTATTTTTTAAATAATATACCTGTCCGGGGATGAGCTGTCCATCAATTCCCAAATCATTGTATTTCAATATCTTACTAAGTGAAATATCGGCTTTTACCGCAAGTTCTGGAATACGAACACCTCTGCCGGCAACAATTCCGGGTAATCCATTGATGTCAACAATCTTTCCTGCACGAGCATCAATTTCATCTTCTATTTTAGGAAATGTCCCAGGTGCATCAAATGTATACTCTACTTTATTTTGTGGTTTTTTTACTGCGGCTATCTCTTCCTTAACAGCTACTGGGGTATTGAATCCAGGTTTAGGAATAATTACGGCATACTTTTTATCAGTTGGCACTTTCCCTTTTTTCAACCACTTATTAAACTTTGTCAATTCCTCTTCAGAAACATTGGTTTCATTGGCAATTTGTTTTAACGTTTTATCTCCACCATCATAGTACTCAGAAACTTCTAACATTCCTTTTTGACTGACAGCTCCCTCAAATGCAATTTTATGAGCCAAGTATTTTTTTACATACCAATAAGTCTTTTTATTTATGGTCATGGATTTCGCTCCCTCATCACCGCTTTTAAGTACTTTCATAGCACCGCCAGCTCCCATTTGGTAAGCCTGAAGTGCGTGAAGCCAATTATCAAAGTGCTGATTGTTATTCTGTAAGTAGCGTGCTGCACCTCTACTGGAGGACACAATATTCATACGTTCATCGACATGTTTGTCTACTCGCATGCCCACCTCCATGGCACTAAAGTCTTTAAATTGCCAAAATCCTACTGCATTAGATGAAGATACCGCATCCGATATAAGAGCGCTTTCCTGAAGGCACAAGTATTTGAAATCGTCAGGCAAACCTTCTTCTCGAAATATTCTTTCTATAATTGGGAAATAGGTGCGAGCTCTTTCCGCCTTTATTTCATAATACTTAGGACTAGCTGTGAGTGCATTTACATCTTCCTGAATTTCTTCACGAGCATCATCCATTATCCTGAGTTTGATACCAGCAAATTCCATTCGAGAAGGAACTTTTACAGATTGAGCCGTAGCTATTGTATAGACTGTCAGTAGACAGAAAAGCGCAGTAACTCTAATCATAATTTTCTTAAAATCATCAGTCCATCCCTAATAGGCAAGAGCAAATTTTCCACTCGATTATCATTATGTACTTTGTCATTAAACTCGACCAAAGCCGCGGTGTCTTTATCTCCTGATTTAATTTCCTCCAAAACTTTGCCACTCCAGAGTACATTATCTGCAATAATATACCCTCCTTTATTTAATCTATCAATTGTAGCATCAAAATAATTGCAATAATTAGCTTTATCCGCATCAATAAACACCAAATCCCATGGTTGATTTAGTGTTGGAATTATATCCAATGCATCTCCAATCAAATGTGTGATTTTATCTTCAACACCCGCCTTTTTGAAGTAACTATTAGCCATTTCTGCAATCTCCTCATTGATATCGATAGTATATAATTGACCATTTGGCGCCAATCCTTCAGCCAAGCAAATGGCGGAATAGCCTGTATACGTACCAACCTCAAGTATGCGTTGAGGATTAATCATTTTAGAAAACATGCTTAACGCTCTTCCTTGTAAATGGCCGGAAAGCATCCTTGGCTGAAGCACTTTTGCATTGGTTTCTCTATTAAGTTCTTTCAACACTAATGACTCATCTTGAGAATACCTCTCAGCATAATCAATAATATTTTGTGCGATAAAATCCATTAATTGGGAACGTAAGTTAGTTGACTTAATTGGTCTTCTTGAAACATTTCGTTAGACAAATCTTGAAGCTCTGATGAAGTCACATTTTTTATTTTTTTGAAAATATCGTCTAAATCTTCAATCTTATCAAGATCTAAGATGCTTTTGCCCATCATTAACATGAAGCTAGCGTTATTTTCTTCGGCCATAGCCAGTTGCCCTAAGAGTTGCTCTTTAGCATTGTGTAATTGCAAAACACCCAAAGGAGTTTCCCTTAATCTTTTCAATTCTTTCTTTACGTGACTTATACTTCTGTTTAATTGCCCAGGTTCAGTACCAAAGAATATTCCAAATAAACCAGTATCTGTATAAGATTGATAACTAGCATCTATAGAATAAACAAAACCATGCTTTTCGCGCAGTGCTAGGTTAAGCCTTGAATTCATTCCTGGTCCACCCAGTATATTGGCCAACATGAAAAATGTCATTCTTTTATCAGAACTTATTGGATATGCATCACGTCCGATAGCACAATGGGCTTGCGTTAAATTCCGTTTCACTTCCTTTATTACAGGCACATATTTGTGGAATACCTTTCTTTCCTTTTGAGCGGAATAGGCTGGTATGTCTTTTAAATACTTGTTGGCCAGTTTCAGTACCTTTTTGAATGGAATATTTCCAACAGAGCAAAACACAAGTTTTTCAGTATTGATATGCTCATGAATAAACTTTTTAAAATCATCACGGTGAAATGATCTTACACTTTCGGCCGTGCCTAAGATATTCATTCCTAAAGGGTGATTACCAAAAACTAGGCTATCAAATTCATCTTGAATGGCGTCATCAGGAGCATCATAATACATTGACATTTCCTCAAGAATAACATTCCTTTCCTTTTCAATCTGTTTTTCAGGAAAAATAGAATCGAAAGTTATGTCAACTAACAACTCAAAGGCCTTTTCAAAATAAGTATCAAGTGCCGAAGCATAAAAGGCAATTTTTTCTTTCGTAGTATAGGCATTGAGCTCGCCACCTACAGCATCAATTCGGTTTAGAATATGGAATGCCTTTCGTTTAGTTGTGCCTTTAAAAGCCATATGCTCCCAAAAATGAGCAATCCCCTGATTTTCCATATTTTCATCACGGCTGCCTATGTCAAGCATAAATCCGCAGTGAACTACTTTTGTATTGGAAACTTCTTTATGTAAAACACGAATACCGTTAGGTAGCGTGTGTATTTCGTGATCAATCATATATTTCTTTTCAATGCAAATTTAAGTGTTTTTGTTTATTAAATCCCTCAATCCGCCTACGAACATAAATGACCGCAAGCGATCAGCAAACCAATCACTAAAGTGTGTGTATAATGCGTTTAAGCCATTTTTAATATGGCATAAGTATTGTAATGGCATTATGGAATAAACTGCTTATACAATGGAGACAGTAGAAACGACATTTACACTTACCTATAGTGAAGAACAATATGAAAAGGCCATGGAATATGTCCGAGATATGAAAAACCACCCCAAAAGGGTGTTTTGGTTAGGTAAAGAAGGTAAAACAGATGAGGAATTGATTATTGGCCATATTGCCCACAAAATACTGTCAGGATTTTATAACAATTACGATCCTTCCATTGCCCGTAAGCAAATCCGTGAAATGAGAAATCAGCGTTCAGCTTAAACTCTGTCTAGTACTTTTCGGATAAGGCTATCTACAATCTTGTTTGGGTTCTTAGAAAATTTATTTTTTATGCGATTGGCTATGATGGCATTGACACTCAGTACTTCATGGCCTAATATTCGTCCCATAGAATAATACCCAGCAGTTTCCATCTCGAAATTAGTAAGCCAAAAACCATCTTTATGATAATAATTTAGCGATTCAAATAAGCGATCATTTTTTAATTCAGCTCTTAATTTTCTACCCTGAGGGGCATAAAATCCTGGGCAGGTAACTGTATTCCCTACAATCATGTCAGTGCCAATCTGATCCCTTAATGTCTGGGAGCCCCGGACTACATAAGGAGCAAAGGGCAACTGGGTCTGTTTTTGAAGTTCCTTACTCGTTTCTAATTCGAATTCATCCTGAGGTAAGTTATAATAACACATTAAGGTATCCATACCAACTGCATAATCAGACACCAAATGTGAGCCTAATGGAATATCTTCCTGAAGTGATCCTGACGTTCCAATTCTGATTATTTTCAGTTTCTTTTTACGCTGTTTTATTTCCCTTTTCTTTAAGTCAATATTGACTAAAGCATCCAGTTCGGTCATGAAAATCTCCACATTGTCAGTACCCATACCCGTACTGATTACAGTAATTCTCTTTCCTTTGTAAGTGCCTACGTGCGTGATAAATTCACGCCTGTTCATTTCAAAGTCAATATCATCAAAATACTGACTTACCATATAAACTCTACTAGGATCGCCCACGGTAAGTACAATGTCTGAGATATGTTTCGGAAGAAGATTGAGATGATAGACGCTACCATCTTTATTCAGAATTAATTCTGATTCAGGAATTTTACCCATACTTAATATTAATAGCTGATAAGGTAGGGATAAATAAAGAAAATTGAAAAATATCTGCGTTTAAAAACTACATTAGATTATTACCCCACTTTAGCGGCAGGATTTCCAAATACAGTTTCACCAGCTTTAACATCGGCAACTACTACCGAACCGGCTCCAACACGAGCCCCTTTACCAATTTTTACTCCTGATACCACTACGGCACCTGCACCAATAAATACCTCGTCACCAATAATCGCCTCAGTATTGATAATGCTGCCAGCCCCTATCTGCACAAAATCACCTAACTCCGCAGCGTGATCAATAGTAGCATTTGAATTTATGATGCAGTGGCTTTTTATTTTTGCGTTATTGCCAATTTTCACACCCATGTTAATGAAATTACCATGACCAAGATGCGCTGAAGCTTCCACCCATGAGGTTTTATGAATGGCGTTAACAGGCATCACTTTGCGCCTTTTGTTCAGCATTTCTACCGTATTCTTTCGAAGAGTATTATTATCAAAAGCAACGAAGGCTTCGCATTTTTGACCTATCAATTTCAGGAAACCGTCATCTTCTGTTTTACCTAATACTAATACATCTCCAATCTCTTTGTTATGCAGCGTTTCGTCATCATCTAAAAAACCGTAGATCACTACATCATTACTTTCAAGAATGGCCTTTGCAGCCTGACCAAGTTGTTTGGCACCAAATATTATTACAGGATTGTTCATGTCTTACTTTTAATTCACCTCAAAGCTAAGACGATTCTCAAGCGGTTCAAAACATTCTCTGCATTAGCTTTTCGATATAAATATTCCTCATGCCAATGATCAACACCAGAAAAGGAATAACTCCAGATTTATATCTAATCAATGTGCCATAATTGGGAGCAGATAGTGTTAGAAAAACGGTCATGATGACCACAAATCCAATAACGGATATTAGTAACAAAAAATCCCTACTGTTTAGTTTACGGGGCAACTGACTAAAGCTGTAAAGTGTCAAAATCAATAACGCCAAGTTTTCAATACCAGCAATTATTTTGAATGGCTCCGTACTTTCTCCTAGAAATGGGCGGAATAAACCAGAAAAGAGCGCCTTTGGATTATGAGTAATTACACTTGACCAAGTGGATTGTAATCCTTCAAAATCAACATAATCTCCTTCATTAGAGATCGATACAAACTCATAATTGTTTGCTACCACAACACCCAAAAATCGCTCTGGATAAAAATTAGGATGAAGTATAGAAACTAAACCCGCCATACCAAACGCAAAAAATGCAAATAATACAATTTGAGCCCATTTCTTTTTATTCACTAACTCTATTTTATAGGTGATATACATGGTAGCAAACATTGAAATGAGTATTAAAAAGGTAACTCCAGCATAATAATATTTTATTTGCCATAGGACAAAAGCATTGATCAACATTAATAAAAGATATACGAGGCTTAACTTCTTGTTGTAAATAAAAATCAATGCTGTACCTACAATAAACCCCAAACAACCCAGTGCGATACTTTCTTTAATAATGCCCGAACTCCAAAACACAGCAGAAGGAACAAAAAATAAGGCTAGTGCAATAACTCCAATTTTTAAGGGGTAAAATTTTGAAAGAATACGTGCAAGGAACCACATTCCTGCAAATGAAAATAAAGAAAAGTATAAGCACGAAAGCCAATAACTGCTGTTGGTTATCAGATTGACAACACTTAAAATTTTAACAAGAAATAATGCTCTCGGCTGATTGACATAAAAGGAATGGAATAGTAGTTCCGAAGAGTTAAATAAGTAATTAACAAAACCAGAAATATCATTTCTGGCCATGTTGGCAAGTTGTTCAGCCTCATGAAAAAATGAAAGGGTATCTCCTGTGCCATAGTAATACTTATAAAGTAGTCCGATGCCTAATCCGGCTACCATTTTCAGTACTACAGCTGGTATTACATACTTTTTCAGGACTTCAGATCGACTGTATAAAACCCTTATGAAGGCCAATAATACTACAAGGTTAATGGGTATGAATATCCAATTCATCGGTGCTGCAATATTGAAGTACCAATGGAACAGCGCAAACAATTTTTACGCAAACAATAATTGTTATAAAGCTGAATCTGTCCTTGCGAATCTAAGGCGGAAGTTGGTTTGAAATCAAGGTCTTCCCAAAGCCGGGTAATCTTATTTTTCTCAGCTTTTAACTCCTGAAGTAATGTTATTGCCCTGTCAATATGATCTTGATTATCTATCTGTTTGCCATAGGCAACCAACAATGGAGCCACCGTGTTGATAATGATATTATCAAAGGTTGATGCACCAATGCCCTTAATTTTTATGGTAGAAGGGCTGTTAAAATTATAATGACTTTGCCAGTAAGTTGAAGGCTCCCTGCGCAGCCAAAGGGCAAGGGTTTTAGCATCTTCAGTCAAAAACCGTTCAAATATAGATTGACTGTTGGCTAATATGGTTGAAAATTGGGCGATTCGTAGCGATGGAAAATTAGCAGGGCGAAGCCGAAGGAACTTCCATCTAAATTTATTTAGCAGCTGATCAAGACTATATTTGTGTTTTAAATACTTATAGTTAGTGGTTAATAATTGATGATAATCATCATCAACTGGATCATCCAAAAAACCTGACATACCGAATAACAATGCCTCTATTTCTGCCTTCTTACTACTGTGCTTTTTTAAAATTTTAAATGGAAGGCTTCCAGCCAATGAATGAAAGGGCTCGGCATTAACTTTCAATCCAAAGTTTTTGGCTAATAACTGATAAGCCGTTTCCTCCCAATCGCCTTTATTCTTTTTTAGTACCTCTTCAATGAAGATCGACTTATCATAAAGACGCTCTGTTGCCATACTATCCAGTGTCGATATTTTAATCACGTCATTAACCTGCGAAAATTGACCTTCGCAAGGTATGCTTAGTCCTGGCGTATTTATTAGTTTTTTATACCTTTCTATCAGTGACAATTCTATTCTATTCTTGAGCTCCAGTACAGGGATAACGGTGCCATCAGTACGTTTTACCTCCTTGTTGTGTTCCCAAACTACATGTAGAATAACATTATTATATGCCTCATCTATTTGATGTTGATGTTGTTCCCAATCCGATGATTTCAAATGAATTTCTATACTTCCATTCCAATCAATGCCTTCAATTGTTAATTGCCCTTCTTTGAAATCAGGGCCAGCATTGGTATTGAGAAAGCCAGGGCGCTTTACCAATAGTTGCAGTCCTTCGGTGGTTACTAGTTCTTTTTTATCAAAATATTGGTGTTGCCAAACAAAATGTAAAAAGGCCTCTTGCATGATTACATGTATTTTTGAAGATATGTCCCCATTTCCTGCTGTATCCTTTTCGCAGCTTCTTTTACTTTGGCAGCAAAATCTAACCCATTAGAAGCATAGATTATCCCTCTTGAGCTATTGACCAATAATCCACACTGACTGTTCATCCCTTCTCTGCTTACCGCTTCGAGATCGCCACCTTGTGCACCTACTCCAGGTACTAAGAAGAAATTATCGGGTGCCAATTTCCTAATCTGGCCAATTTTATCTGCTTGAGTGGCACCTACAACAAACATCAGTTGCTCGGAAGTAGCCCATGTTTGACCTTTTTCAATTACATTTTCAAAAAGCATTTTACCTGAACTTCCTTCAGCGATTAACTGAAAATCCTGTGCGCCAACATTAGAGGTATGAGCCAATAATATTACCCATTTTCCTTTAAACTCTAGAAATGGGGTGACCGAATCAATGCCCATATAGGGTGCAACCGTGATAGAATCAAAATCCATATTTTCAAAAAATGCCTTGGCATAAAGCTTAGAAGTATTTCCAATATCTCCACGTTTGGCATCAGCAATAGTGAAAATATCTTTAGGTATGTACTCTAATGTTTTAGCCAGGCTCTCCCACCCTTTGGGGCCCAGTGCTTCATAAAAAGCTATATTGGGCTTATATGCCACACAAAGTTCATATGTTGCGTCAATGATCTGTTTATTAAATTCAAAAACAGGATCCTTTTCTTTAAGCAAGTGTGGTGGGATTTTATCGATGTCGGTATCAAGGCCTACACAGAGGTAGGATTCCTTTTTACGAATCTGTTCGAAAAGCTGTGCTTTGTTCATATCCGTAAAAATAAAAAAAGCCCTGCCAAAAGCAGGGCTTCCAATATCTTTATTCTTCAGGTTACCTTAAATCGATAACATCTACACCAGGGTATTTTGAAACATCAAATGAGAAATCAGAATCCTTGGCACTAGGATTTTTAACAAAATTCTCAATCGTGTATTTGTACTTGTTACCTGACTTATCAAACATCGTCCAGCTCTTTAAACTATGGTCATTTTTAGCAATGAATAATTTTATCTTAAAAAACTGTGCATCCTTGTTATCGGGAATAAGATCAACAACCGAGCAAGTTGTGCCCATGTGTGCTTCTTCACCTATCAAAATATATTTATAGCCTTTTTTATAAGCCTCATAAATTTTCGAAGGAGTCATTTCATCAGCATCGGGAGTGTAATTGTCAATATTAACTTCATTAACATCAGGCAAGTAAGTCCAAACTGTTTTACCATTGTTGATCACAATTTGCTCATCTAGTTCTAACTTATACATTTCCCCCTTGACAGAAATTTTACCACTAAAATTCTCATTTATTCCTTCAGTTTCATTGATTAAGCTGGAAGTGATGTCCGCACTATAAGCTGGTATTTTTCTATATTTTTCGCTCATTGCGTCTAACACCTTGAGCGCATTTTGATCATACTGGGCTATAGCGGCTGTTCCCAACACACACAAAATCAACAACGTTAAAATCTTCTTCATTACTTCAATTTAAATTTAATATCTCTTTAAGGATAATTATAATAACATAGATCAGCCAAGACTGTTCAATAACTGTTCCAAACTATATTCATCAGGAATTAATACTTCCCGGGCTTTACTTCCTTCAAAGGGACCCACAATTCCTGCGGCTTCCAGTTGATCAATAAGTCTTCCCGCCCTGTTATAGCCTAATTTCAATTTTCTTTGAATAAGTGAGGTACTTCCCTGTTGGTGCATGACGATAAGTCGTGCTGCGTCATCAAACAAGGCATCTCTATCTGACAAATCCACCGAACCTATAGCAGAGCTATCACTATCCCCTACATATTCTGGAAGCACATAGGCAGACTCATATCCACGTTGGCTTCCAATAAATTCACATATACGTTCCACCTCTGGAGTATCTACAAAGGCACATTGAATTCGTATCAAATCAGAGCCTTGAGACAATAACATATCGCCCATTCCAATTAATTGATCAGCACCTCCTGTATCTAAGATAGTACGTGAATCAATTTTGGAAGTCACTCTAAATGAAAGTCTTGCAGGGAAATTAGCTTTAATGATACCTGTGATTACATTCACAGAAGGACGTTGCGTGGCTACCACCAAATGGATGCCAATAGCTCTGGCTAGCTGTGCCAGTCGGGCAATAGGTGTTTCTACCTCTTTGCCTGCCGTCATCATTAAATCTGCCAACTCATCGATAACTAATACAATATAAGGTAAGAACCGATGCCCTTTTTCGGGGTTCAGTTTACGTTTCACGAATTTGGCATTATATTCTTTCAGATTTCTAGCTCCCGCTTCTTTCAATAGATCATAGCGGTTATCCATTTCTATACACAATGAATTGAGTGTATTGATTACCTTTTTGGTGTCTGTAATAATCGCCTCTTCTCCATCAGGAAGCATTGCCAAAAAATGGCGTTCAATTTTATTAAATAATGTTAGCTCTACCTTTTTTGGATCAACTAAAACAAATTTTAATTGAGAAGGATGTTTTTTATACAACAAGGAAGTCAACAACACATTTAAGCCTACTGATTTTCCCTGACCCGTTGCACCGGCCATTAATAAGTGGGGCATTTTGGCTAAGTCAATAACATGAACTTCATTAGAGATAGTCTTACCCAATGCCACTGGCAATTCCTTGTCGCTCTTCATAAACTTCTCAGTACTAAGTACGGAGCGAATTCCAACCATTTCAGGATTCTTATTTGGCACCTCAATTCCAATAGTACCCTTACCTGGAATTGGTGCAATAATTCTAATACCTAAAGCGGCAAGACTCAATGCGATGTCATCTTCTAGGTTTTTAATTTTAGAAATCTTCACACCTGCATCAGGCACAATTTCATAAAGAGTTACTGTTGGCCCAATAGTGGCTTTGATACTACTTATGCCAATTTTAAAATTGACTAGTGTTTCAATAATTTTATTCTTATTCTGCTCAAGCTCCTCTTTAGTAACAGAAACTCTACTACTGTCATGGGCATCGAGCAAATCAAGTGTTGGGTATTTATAGGAACTTAAATCAAGTGTTGGATCATAGTTTTCCTGATTGGTAGCTATTTGTTCTTCAACTTCCTTTTCCACCTCAAATTCAGGCTCAACTGTAGGTTCGGTTTTTTTTGGCTCTTCAACCTTTAATTCTATTGAAGGCTCCTCCTTTTTTGGTGGTGTCTTCACAGGCTCTTCTACAGGGGTTGGCTCTTCTGTTTTTTCTTCTCCTTTTAACACCCATGTGTCACTGTCATCATTATAGGTTGAGGTTTCATCATCTTCAAACAGGTCATCTTCAAAGTCATCTGACTTCATTTCTGCTACTGTCTCTTCAATATTTTTCTCCACATCTTCTACACCTTCTTTTACTTTATCTTGAAAGCCAATTAGTGTGGTCACGTTAAAGAAGTAAATGACAAATACGAGAAAAGAAAAGATCAAAAGTAACAAAGTACCCCAACCGATAAGCCCTTCCAACAATATAGATAGTTGATACCCAACGCCACCGCTCAGAAATCCCCATTCCGTTACGCCATCAGTATTATAAACAGTATAGCCTAGTAAAACGCTCAACCAAATAGTGAAAAACAAGCAGAACGTGAATGTAGCACCAACTGAAATTAGTTCTTTTTTAAAGACAATTTTATAGCCCATTAAAAAGAGCAGTGGTGGAATAAAAAACGAGGCTATCCCGAACCATCTAAACACAAAATAATGAGAAACATAAGCTCCGTATAATCCAAGCCAGTTTTCTGCTTCTCGCCCAGATTGAATAATACCCGTCTGATTAATAGATTCTATTACACTTTGATCGGCCTTGCCTGTAAATAGGTAGGAAAGCAAAGACACAAAAATGTACAGTGAGCTGATTATCAGGAAGAATCCAACGGTGAGCTGAAACCTTTTGTCCTTTATAAAGCCAAAGTTAAATTTCCATTTCCTTGTCTTCTCTCCCTTAGACTCCTTGAAAGTATTTGATTTATAGGTGTTTTTGGCCATTCCGTCAAAAATACAAAGCTATGGTTGATAATAAAATGCCTCTAAGATAATAATCTGATATTGATTACAACGAAGCTAGTTTTTTATTGATAGATTTTATGAATCCAGGACCTTGATAAATAAAGCCTGTATAAATCTGAATTAAGGAGGCACCAGCTTTTATTTTAGCTACTGCATCTTCAACAGTCATAATTCCACCCACCCCGATGATAGGAAAATCATCATCCAATGATTTTCTTAAATAGGAGATCACTTCATTAGACTTATCTTTTACAGGCTTACCACTAAGTCCTCCCGCTCCAATTTTCTCTAGTTTTTCATTTGAGGTAATCAATCCGTCTCTAGATATGGTAGTATTGGTAGCGATAAGACCATCTAATTTTACTTCTTTAACTATATCAACAATATCTGCTAATTGATCAGGAGTAAGATCAGGCGCTATTTTTAGTAGTAAAGGCTTAACTTTAGGTTTCTGATTGTTCAATACTTGCAGCTTGCTGAGAATTTCAGTCAATGGCTTTTTATCCTGTAGTGCCCTCAGGTTAGGCGTATTTGGTGAGCTTACATTGACCACAAAGTAATCAACATGATCAAATAGGGCTTCAAAGGCTATTTCGTAATCTTTAAAAGCCTCTTCATTTGGCGTGTTTTTATTTTTCCCAATGTTTCCTCCAATTAATATAGATGATGATCTTTTTTTCAATCTAATCACTGCCTCTTCTACTCCCCCATTATTAAATCCCATCCTATTGATCAAAGCCTGGTCGGCTGGCAGTCTAAAAAGTCTTGGTTTTTCATTGCCCTTTTGTCCCTTTGGTGTTAAAGTACCTATTTCTATAAATCCGAATCCAAAGCAGGACAATTCATCAATAAGTTTGGCATCTTTATCAAAGCCTGCTGCTAATCCAACGGGATTGGGAAACTTCAAACCAAAATATTCTCGTTCGAGGTTTTTGTGTTTATAATCGAAAATGAGTTTTAATGCCCATTTTTTGCAGGGTATAGCTCCTGCAAATCGCAAAAGGCCGAAAGTAAAATGGTGAATTTTCTCTGGATCAAAAAGAAATAATATTGGGCGTATAAGTAGCTTGTACACAGTGCTAAATGGCGTTTTATTCTTAGCCTGCAAAGATATATTAATTATCTTAACTCCTCGGATGAAAATCCTGAATCACTTGTCGTAGGTAGTCTCTGTCAAGGTGTGTATAGATTTCCGTTGTGGTAATTGATTCATGACCCAACATTTCCTGTACTGCTCTTAAATCTGCGCCACCCTCAATAAGATGCGTAGCAAATGAGTGTCTGAAAGTATGCGGGCTAATATTTTTCTTCATCCCTATTGAAGTAGCCAAATTTTTAATAATAGTAAATACCATTACTCTGGTGAGTTTTTTTCCTCTTCTATTAAGAAAGGCATAGTTTTCAAATCCCGGTTGGATTTTTACGTGCACCCGCACTTCCTTTCTATAGATATTCAAATATTTGAGGGCATCCTTGCCAATGGGAACCAATCTTTCTTTATCACCTTTTCCCACTACTCGTAAGAATCCCACATCTTCCATAATATTGGTCAATCGTAAATCAGTTAATTCTGAAACCCGTAATCCTGAACTATACAACACTTCAAGCATCGCCCGATTACGCTGACCTTCAGGGGTGGAGTGATCAATCGCTTCTAATAAGGTGACTATTTCATTGAACTCTAAAGTATCAGGAAGTTTTCTGCCCAATTTTGGCCCTTCAATTAGTGCTGTTGGATCCTTGTCAATGATATCTTCAAACATTAGGTATTTATAGAATGCTTTAATGCCTGATAATATTCGAGCTTGTGAATGTGGGGTCAGGCCAAGTTGATTGATATATTCTAAAAATTGTTGAAGGTCTGTAGACTGCACCTCTTCTGGAATGATATCAGAATCGATGATCATAAAATACTGCTCTAGTTTTTCTACATCGCGGATGTAAGCTTCCACAGAATTTCCTGAAAGAGATCTTTCCAGTTTAAGGTAATTTTTAAATTGCTGTATTTGCTGAGGCCAGGTCATTAGTTAAAACACGTTTAAGCTAATGTAATATATTTCTAGTCATTGCAAAACACTTAAAAATTGTAGCTTTACCTAAGCATTTTAATTATGAAAATAATCATTATCAATGGGCCTAACCTCAACCTCCTCGGCATAAGGGAGCCTGAAGTTTATGGAACACAAGGTTTCGAGCAATACCTTCAAGAAGCAATGACTCGATTTGAAAATGCAAATTTCGATTATTACCAAAGCAATGTGGAGGGTGAGTTGATTAACAAATTACATCAAGTTGGGTTTTCATATGATGGCATTATTCTCAATGCTGGTGGTTACACGCACACTTCCGTAGCGTTGTCTGATGCAATTGCTGCCATAAAAACACCTGTTATAGAAGTTCACATTTCGAATATTTATGCCCGTGAAGAATTCCGTCATAAAAATATCATTAGCAAAGAATGCGTTGGAATGATCAGTGGATTGGGTCTCAATGGCTACGATTTGGCTATCAACTATTTCCTTAATAAAAAATGATCAGCTTTTATCCTGGGCCATCACGTGTATATGAAAAAGTCCCCCAATATGTAAATGAGGCCTATGAAAAGGGCATTCTGAGCATCAATCACCGAAGTCAGGCGTTCATGAATATAGTGAAAGCCACTAATAAGGAAATAAAGAAAAAACTCCAAATACCAGATGATTACAGTATATTTTATGTGTCTTCAGCCACTGAATGTTGGGAGATTATAGCCGAGTCTTATGAATTAAATAGTGCACATTATTATAATGGCGCATTTGGTGCAAAATGGTTTGATTACACCAAGAAATTAAAAGAAAATGTATTTGGTCATCAATTTAACTATCGGAATCAACTGGATTTGGCTACAATTGAGCTCGGAGATAATAATGGTCTCATCTGTCTTACGCAAAATGAAACCTCCAATGGCACTCAGTTAACAAATCCTTGTATTGCAACAATCAAGAAAAAATATCCAGCGCATCTTATAGCTGTAGATGCAACTTCTTCAATGGCTGGCGTTGAACTCAATTTCAACAATGGCGATATTTGGTTTGCATCAGTTCAGAAATGTTTTGGTTTGCCTGCAGGATTGGCAGTAATGGTTTGCTCCCCAAAAGCAATAGAGGCTACACAAAATAGAAATATTCATTACAACAGTTTGGTGAATATTGTCCAAAATATGGAACACTTGCAAACTACCCACACACCCAATGTCATGGGAATTTATCTGTTATTGAGAACGATGCAAGAAGCACCTTCTATCACCACCACTGATCAAGTACTTAAAGATCGCATGGAGGACTATCTAGAAGTAATATCAACCAAGAAATCCATAAAACTGATGGTTGACGAATCGGAAGTGAGGTCTACCACTGTATTGGTTGTAGAAGGTGAAGAAAAAATCATTAGTTCAATAAAATCTCAAGCCAAAGAAAACGGCCTTATGCTCGGTAATGGATATGGAGAATGGAAAAACACCACATTTCGTATTGCTAATTTTCCAGCATTAAATGAAAGAGAAGTGAAACTACTGTTATCATTTTTAACTAAAAACATTCAATAAATTAACATCTATTTATTAATCTTATAAAGCAATAAACCTTTAAATTAATATAGCTTTGCAAAATGTTTGTACTCAAAGATATTTTCTCAGTAACACTGATCTTATTTTCAGTTATTGATATTCTCGGATCAGTGCCTATTGTAATTGATTTAAGAAAAAAACAAGGTAAAATCCACTCAGGTAGAGCTACGCTCATCTCAGGTGGATTAATGATAGTATTTTTATTTTTAGGTCAAAGTGTACTTAAACTTTTCGGGCTAGATATTGGGTCATTTGCGGTAGCTGGTGCCATTGTTATGTTCATTATTTCCATGGAAATGATTCTCGGTGTTGTCCTATTTAAGTCTGATGGGGAAGGCAAAGCGGGTTCAATTGTTCCATTGGCTTTCCCATTGATTGCAGGGGCAGGTACACTTACAACCATTCTTTCTATAAGAGCAGTCTATGAAACGCCAAACATTTTGGCAGGAATTGTTATCAATTTAGCATTTGTATATCTTGTATTAAAATCAACGAACTGGTTGGAGAGAAAACTCGGAGAATCTGGTTTCAGCATATTAAGAAGAGTATTTGGTATCATATTGTTAGCCATAGCTGTTAAGATATTCAAAGAACATGTAGGCCTTATAGGATGATAACAATTTATACAGACGGGGCTGCGAAAGGAAATCCCGGACCTGGTGGTTATGGAACGGTAATGCTTGCCAATGTAAACGGAAAACCTTACCGTAAAGAGCTTTCACAAGGTTTTAGAAATACAACCAACAATAGAATGGAGCTGCTTGCGGTCATCAAAGGACTGGAAGAATTGAAGAAGCCTGGAATGCCTGTTACTATTTACTCCGACAGCAAATATGTAGTTGATGCGGTAGAGAAAGGCTGGCTTTGGAACTGGGAAAAGAAAAACTTCAAAGCCAAAGCCAATATTGATCTTTGGAAAACCTTCATCCCTCTTTACAAAAAACACAGGGTCAAATTTGTATGGGTAAAAGGACACGCAGGCCTAGAAGAAAATGAACGCTGTGATGAGCTGGCCGTAGAAGCTGCTGAAGGCAAAAATTTGCCTGCTGATATCGGATATGAAGCGGACAAATAATTACTAATGGATCTTAAAACTGAATTACTAAGAGAGCACTCCAAAGTTCAGGCATTGAAAATTACTGCTTATATAGGTAATGATCCTAAGAAATTTGATCAGCTCATGACTCTTTTTTTTGATAAAGAATACCGAGTAACACAACGAGCCGCATGGGTGGTATCCCATTGTGGCAAAAACCATCCAGAATTGATCATTCCTTATATTGACAAGATGATCAAGAATCTCAAAAAAGAGGTTCACGTTGCAGTGGTAAGAAATACTTTAAGACTTCTTCAAGACATGGATATCCCGCCACATTTATGGGGGATTACCGCTGATATCTGCTTTAAAATCATGGAATCAAATGCACCTATTGCCGTCAAGGTATTTGGTATGACTGTTCTCGCTAATATTTGTGAAAAAGAACCAGATCTTAAGAACGAACTAAGACTAATCATCGAAGATCAACTTCCATATGGCTCTGCAGGCTTTAAAAGCCGAGCAAATAAAATCCTAAAACGTCTTTAGCTAATCTGTTTTTCGTTCATCTCAAAGCCCAACTTCTCCAACTCATTAAGTATCGGTGTATAGATTTCCTTTTTGATAGGAATATGTACCCCTGTCTCATTGATCTCACCTTTCAGCACCATTTTAGCGGCTATACCCACGGGCAAACCAACTGTTTTTGACATTGCCGTATGTATGGAATCATCACCAAATGCCACTAGTGTACTGTGAATTTCCCTTTTTGCGCCATTTTCGAGATATTCAAACTTATGCCACATCACAATCATATCTTTATCTTCCGACTTGAGTGTCCATTTTTTCTTTAAGATGTGTTCCAATATTTGAGCTGGTGTTCCTTTTTCTAATCCCACCAATTCACTATCAAACATCCCACTCCAGCGTAAACGGTGCATTTCGGGGCCTTCTAATTCTAGACCTAAATAATGAGCTAGTTTTAACTCTACTGAGTCATGAGGGTTATAAGAAAGAAAGGAATTTATAAATTCACGATGAGTCATCTCCTTAACACCTTCCATTTGATAAGTATCATCAGTTGCTCCTAATTGAACAAAAATATCCCAAGTTCGGCAAAATCCAGGCCTTCTAAAAGTGCCTCTATATAGTGTTGAAATACCCTCTAGGCCATACACCTCCAAGTATTTTAATGAATCACGGTTGGCATAACCTTCAAAATAGCCGTATCCTGGTATATGAACCTGTTCTGTTCTTCTAAACAATTTTTGGTAGGGAATGTATTTGTATTTCCCCTCCTGAATAAATTTCACAATCCCCTGACCAGCAAGTACCACATTTCTAGGGTTCCAGGTAAACTTGTATTCCCAAGGGTTATCGTCATCAGTTGTCGGAGCCAGCAAACCACCGGTAAAGGATTCAAATGCTGTCAATTTGTGCCCACTGTCTCGAATATGATCAAGTACCTTCATAGCTGACATATGGTCAATCCCAGGATCAAGCCCACATTCATTCAATAAGAAAACACCTTTTTCTTTTGCCTTGGCATCTAGAGCTTTCATTTCATTAGATACATAAGATGCCGAAATCATATGTACTCCATGTTCAACACAAATCTCAGCTACAATCGGATGAAAATTGGCTGGAAGCATAGAAATCACAATATCCGCATTCTTTATCTCCTCGACCCTTTGTGATTCATTCAATATATCGAATTGAAAAGCTTCAACATTTTGTCGGTTGGCACATTTTTCTTGTGCCAATTCCAGTGAATAATCGCCAACACGCATTTGCCAGTGGTGATCGTTACACTCATTAATCAAATAATCTATAAGAGAAGTTGCTGATCTACCCGCCCCTAATACCAATATCTTCTTCATCAATTAAATACTTGTTAATTTAAGGCCTCAAATAAAAGAATAACTGCCCGCAATGTGCAATTCTTAATCATAAAAATTTTTATGCAGGCTTAGTAGTATTATATTGCGTGGCTCGAATTATATATATGGCACGATCAGACGAAAATGCAACACATTTCATTTATGAAAAAAAAGAGGATATAGAAGATATCTATATGTTGCTTATACAGAAAGCCGAACAGGCCTTTGCATCAAGCTATTCCCCATACTCCAATTTCGAAGTAGGAGCTGCTGCATTGCTAGAGAATGGTGAAATAATATCAGGCTCCAATCAGGAGAATGCTGCCTATCCGTCAGGGTTATGCGCAGAAAGGGTTTCATTATTTCAAGCCGGATCGCGATTTCCTAATGTCAAAATAATCAGGCTAGCAGTGGTAGCAAAAAGAAGAGGTGAAAAGGTACTTCGTGGTGGCGGCCCTTGTGGCATGTGCCGACAAGTAATGCTAGAATATGAACAAAAACAATCGTCTCCTATTGAAATAATTTTTAAAATTGAGAATGAAAATTGGATACGAACAAAAACTGCCTCTGCCCTTTTGCCATTTTCATTTGGCAAGGACAATCTTTAATGTTCATCCTTATAAACTTTTTAAATTGTGAGTATATTGTAAATTCGAATATTGGCTACTAAACACACACACTCTTTTTCATGAGGTTAAATCTGAAGACCCTTTCTATTCTCCAACAAACATTCATCCTTTTTGGTGGGTTTTTGATTCTGGCATTTGTCAATTTCTATGTAATAAATAATGCCAAGAATAATATCATGTCATTCTCCAATAAAATTCTTGAAATTGAAAGATTGAATGACGATATCATTACCTTGAATCTGAAATCACAAGAGGCTATGTCAGATATTGAATCTGCCAAAAATAGTCTCGAATCTACTATCTCAAGCATCGATCAAACCATCAACACCTTTAAGTATGGTGGCCAATTGCCACATACAAAAATTGAGATAAACGAGGCGGACCAACCACTAAAAAGAGTATTAGATAAGTTTGAAATAACTTGGTCACCAATAAAGTCTAATCTCGGAACTGTAATGTTTGAGCCACATAAAATTGATACTACGGTGCAGCAGGAGGTTATTGTGCCATTGAATGACTCATTAAACAGTACCACCTCTGAAATCCAATCAAACACCATTTCCATTGATAATCATGAAGTGATGTCCGCAAGAAACTATTTAAAGATTCATCTCAAAAATTTGAGTCCACTAATAACTGAAATGGAAGATATGGTTCGTCAAGAAGAGGTTGCTGCTGGAGCGTATTTGACTTACTTACTTTATTTTTTCTTACTATTTAATGCGACCTGCATCATATTGGTGATCATACTGATTAAAAGAAATCTATTTAATCCATTGGATGAATTAGGGCACATTTTTTCAGACGGTGATTTTGATAAAAAATCAGATTATAATAAGGATAATGAAATTGGAGTGATTGCTAACAGTCTAAATAATTTGGTGGATGGCTTACGCCAAGCAACATCATTTGTCACCAAAATCGGTGAGGGCAAATTAGATGTAAAATTCGATGGTATAGATGAGTCGAAAGTAATTGAAGGTAGTTTACAAGGAGCTTTAATCAATATGCGTGAACAAATGAAGCGCATGGATGAACAAGATGAGGAACGCAAGTGGACCACAGAGGGCTTGGCCAAGTTTGTTGACATACTGAGAGCAAGTAACAACGTCAAACAATTGGGCGATGCTATTATCTCCAATTTAGTAGATTACACTAAGTCTAATCAGGGAGGTATATACATTTTAAATGAGGAATACGAGGATAATCCATATTTAGAGCTCATTTCACTTTATGCTTTCGACACTAAAAAGTTTGAACAAAAAAGCTACCGCCCTGGTGAGGGGCTTGTCGGTCAAACTTTCCTTGAGAAGAAAACGATCTTTTTATTGGAAGTTCCTGAAGATTATATCGAAATCAAGTCGGGATTGGGTGATTCCAACCCCAAAAATATATTGCTGGTACCACTCAAGATAGAAAATGAAATTTATGGTGTTATTGAATTGGCCTCCTTTCATGAATATGAAGTTTATCAAATTGAGTTTGTTGAAAAGTTAGGCGAGAGTATTGCAGCTACCATAGAAGGTGTAAAAAATAATAATAAAACCAGATTACTTCTTGAAGATTCGCAACAGTTGACTGAGCAAATGCAGGCACAAGAAGAAGAGATGCGGCAGAATATGGAAGAACTCACAGCCACTCAAGAAGAAATGGCAAGGAAGGAAACCGCTGTCACCGCACAACTTGATGCAATCAACAACTCTTTAGGCACGGCAGAATATGACGCTCATGGATCAATAATTACTGCCAATAATAAGTTTTCTGAATCTTTGGGCTACACTATTGAGACAATCATGAGTGCCGATTTTCATTCTTTGCATGGAAATCCTTCAATTTTTGAAATAATTAAAAAAGAGCAGTCTTGGTCTGGATGGATAGACAAAAATCACAGATCAGGTGCTTCCCGAAATTTCAAATCATCATTTAATACCTTAATGGATGAGGAGGGTACAGTCATTAAAATTATCGAACTTGTTACTCAGTTTGAAAAGGAAACTGAAGTTATCGCCCAAACTGATGATTGGAAAGAATTAAAAGAGGTAGAAGAAGAACTTAGACAAAATTTGGAGGAACTAACAATAACGCAAGAACAACTTGATAAAAAACTACTTGCTTCTAATCAGTTGCTCGAAAAATTTAATACGCTACACCAAGTAATAACTATTGATAAAAATGGTGTTATTTTGGAGGTTAATGAAAAGGCTAAATTGTCAATTGGCTCCAATTTATCTTCTGTGGAAGAATTATTTGAAGAATCACTTTCTTTGATTTTGAAAAATGAGATCAAAGTATTGACCTTGAAAAACAAAAATGCAGATAAAGTAGACGTTACGATTTTTGCCTTAAATGATGGGAATGAAAATATTACAATTATTTGGTAATAGAAATTGACCATTATAATGACGTTAAAAAAAATATATAAGTGAATTTTTATTAATTTACAATTTACTAAATACCGCTAAGCCAATCGATTAATGACGGAAATTGATATAGCAGACCTAAAGAAGATCACCGAGGTGGTGAAGTCAAAATATGGATATGACTTTACGAATTATGCCATGTCTTCATTTAAACGGAGGATATCACGGATACTCGAGATGAATAACATGTCAATGGAGGTTTTAATGAAAAGACTCTATGACCCCGGCTTCTTGGATGATTTTCTCAATGAAATCACCGTTAATGTAACTGAGATGTTCCGAGATCCTTCATTCTGGAGGGTTTTAAGAGATGATGTCATCCCAGGAATTTTGCTCAATCATCAAACAATTAGGATCTGGCATGCTGGATGTTCTTCGGGTGAAGAAGTATTTTCTATGGCCATTATGTTACGGGAAATGAACCTGTTGGATAAAGTAAACATAATAGCTACTGACCTTGACACTAATATTCTTGAGAAGGCCAAGAAAGGAGAATATAACCTCAAAAACATGGAACTCAATGAGAAGAATTATATTCGGTATCAAGGGACTTCTTCATTAAAAGATTACTTCAAAGAATCAAATGGGAAAGCTGTCTTGGATAAATCATTGGTAGAAAATGTATCTTTTAGAAAACATGATCTGGTAAAAGGTGACGTATTCAACAAATTTGACTTAGTGCTATGTAGAAATGTGATGATTTATTTTAATCAGACATTACAAAATGAGGTGCTAAAAAATTTCCATGAAAGTTTATTTAAATATGGTTACTTGGCCATCGGTTCCAAGGAATCTCTCATATGGTGTGAAATAGCCAATAAGTTTATAATCGTTAATAACGAGGAAAAAATATATAAGAAAATAAAGGATTGAGAGGCTGTAAAATCGGTGACTGACTTTAAATTAGATAATCGTTACAAAGCCATAGTAATTGGCGGATCGGCAGGTAGTTTTCAGGGTATTGTAAAAATACTTTCTAACTTACCAGCTAATTTTCCATTGCCTATTATTATGTGTTTGCATAGACTTAAACATGTTAGAAATGGGTTTGTAGAGGCTTTATCAATTAAAAGTATTGCTGAAATTGTAGAACCTTATGATAAAGAACCAATAAAGAAAGGTAAAGTATACTTGGCTCCGTCTAATTATCACATGTCCACAGAGCTCGGTCACTACTTTAGTTTATCTACTGAAGAAATGATTAATAATTCACGACCTGCAATAGATATAACCCTTGGAACGACTGCCTATGTATTCCGTGATAAGCTTATTGGGATATTATTATCTGGAGCTAATAGGGATGGTGGTCTGGGAATGAAGTATATTAAAGATCGTGGTGGAATGACAATAGTGCAGGAGCCATCGGAGTGTATGATTGATACAATGCCAAAAGCAGCATTAAGCTTAACAACCATTGATCATGTGCTAAAAATCGATGAGATTGCAGAGTTTTTGAAACAATTAAATAAACAGTATAAGTAAATGAAATTAGATCAGCGAAAAATAAGTGTGACCCTCGTACTGGTTTATATACTATGTGTCTTATTCACTGCTTATAAGCTGTTTACAATACAGGACGACCTTATTTATGGACAAGCATTAAACCTATCACAAGTGACCAATGCCAAGCCTATTCTCATGCAACTTTATTTGGCAACTGGATTTACCTTACTTATTGGCATTGGTATATTATACTACTTCTTTAATAATAAAAGCATGGAGGTTATTTATGTAGAGAAGAAGGAGGAAAAGAAAAAGACTGACGATAAATCCATCAAAGAAGAAGATAAAAAACTAGATATTTCCTCAATTAAAGATGCTTTAAGTTCTCGTTCAAAATCAGAAGAGAAAATACTAAGTGACGGTTTAACTGAACTTTGTAAAAGGATGGACGCTGGGGTAGGTGCTTTTTATATGGTGAAAAAAGATAAAAACAAAAAGGTACTTCAAATGAATGCAACTTATGCATTAAGTATGAGTGAGAGTCAACGACCAGTTTTTGAATTTGGTGAAGGTCTAGTCGGGCAGGTAGCATTAGAAGAAAAACCACTTAACATTGACGATGTACCAGAAGGATACATCAAAATTATTTCTGGGTTAGGAAGCTCTTCCCCTACTCATGTACTCCTGATTCCTATAAAATATGGTAAGGACTTATGTGGTGTGGTGGAAATCGCAGGATTTACAGCCTTTAATGACAACCATATTAAAGGTGTAACTGAAGCATTTGGAATAATAACCAATAAACTTTATTCTAAATCAGCTCCTAAAGAAGCTGAGGAAGCTAAAAGCGTA
This sequence comes from Fulvivirga sp., assembly GCA_048268855.1. Classification (GTDB taxonomy): domain Bacteria; phylum Bacteroidota; class Bacteroidia; order Cytophagales; family Cyclobacteriaceae; genus Fulvivirga. The sequence continues at coordinate 82,449 of JBLWUR010000005.1, read as the reverse complement.
ACTAAAAAAACTAAAAAAGCATAAAAACATATCAATATATGTTTAAACAGATATCCATAAGTACGAAAATAACGATTTTAGTAATTAGCATAGTGTTGGTGACACTATTGGCTATTAGCTACATTTCGTTCAGACTGAGTCAGGTGGCCGTTGAAGAAAGATACAGCGAAAACCTAAAAGTGATTAGCGAAAGCATGTCTGGTAAATTACAATCGCAGTTTGAAAATGTAATTTCCAACCTTAAATATCTTCAGCAAGCTAAGCCCGTTAAAGATGGGGTTACCAGTTCTGCTTCAGAAAATTCCGGGGGTTCAGATATGGGTTTTGGTGGTGAACCCAATTTTGGTAGCTCAGAACCTGATTTCGGAAGTTCTGAACCTGATTTCGGAAGTTCTGAACCTGATTTTGGAGGTAGTGAAGATAGCAGTATCGATTTTGGAGGTGATGACCCGTTTTCAGTACCAAATGTTACTGCTCCAACTTATGATGTAAATGGTTTTATTACTGAAATAAAAAATGCTTTTGATTATCAAGACATAGTAATAACCAAAACTGGTGGGACAGTTAAATTCTCAACCAATTCAGCTTTGCCGGCTGGTAGCAACCTAAGTGATCCTGATGGTAGCACTTTTACTAATACAGTGCAGGGTATTTACATTAGTAATATCATAGATAAAAAAGGTAAATACTCTATTTATGCTGGAGCGCCAGTTACTCATAACAACGGTGAAACCTCATTGATTTTCATTGAACTGTCAATGGATAAAATATATAAGATTTTAAACGATACTATTGGTTTAGGGAATACAGGCGAAGCAGTTTTGGCTAGGATGGACTCCACCAGTGGCAGGATCAATTATTTAAATAAAGTTCGAAATGATCGGAATGGAGCATTCAAACTCTTGTCAAGAGGTGACTCAAAATCAACTGCCGTTCAAAAAGCGGTAGCTGGAGAAATTGGAATTGGAGCCAATGTGGATTATCGAAATAAAGAAAACCTCGCAAGCTGGACTCCCATTGCTAATGTAAAAGGTTGGGGACTGGTAGTAAAAATTGACACCGATGAAATATTTGATGAGTCCTACAGTTTATTTAATAATTTTTTAATTGCAGGAGCTATTATATTGTTGCTGACAACAATTATTTCTCTTTTCTTTTCAAAATATCTCACCAACCCATTGCAGTCGTTAAAGAAAACTTTGGAATTGGTAGGCAATGGAATATTGCCTGAAAATGTTGAGCAAAGAACTACTGATGAGATTGGTCAAATGGCCGATAGTGTAAATCATTTGGTAGATACCCTCAAAAACACTGCACAATTTGCTCAACAAATTGGTGAAGGAAATTTTACTGCTGATTTTAAATCTATCAATGATGATGATGCTCTGGGAATGGCACTCGTCAATATGAGAAACAATCTGGTAGAAGGAGAAAAACGTGATAAGCAAAGAAACTGGATTGTAACTGGTGTTGCTGAAATAGGAGAAATTCTAAGGGCTCATGATAATCTTGAGCTATTGGGCGATGAGGTAATAAAATATATCATTGGTAAAATTGGGGCTATTCAAGGTGCATTCTATGTAGTGAATGAAGAAGATGAAGACTCTTACTTGGAAATGAAATCTAGCTTTGCCTATAATCGTAAAAAACATTTAAAAGTGAGCTTCAAATTCGCTGAAGGACTTGTAGGACAGTCAGCAGCTGAAAGAGACACTATTTTAAGAACAGAAATTCCGCCTGATTATGTGACTATCACGTCTGGAATACTTGGTGACCAGCGACCTACTTCAATATTAATAGTTCCCCTGATTACGGAAGAGAAGGTTTTTGGAGTATTAGAATTAGCCGGTTTTGAGAAATTTGATAGTGGCAAAGTAAAATTTGTAGAAGAACTAAGTCTAATTCTAGCTCGGACGGTATTTAACATTAAAGTAAACGAACGTACCAGAATGTTGCTTGAAGAATCTCAAGCCATGAGTAGCGAGTTACAGGAAAAACAAGAGATTTTAAGGCAGAATGCTGAAGAAATGCAGGCTACTTCTGAAGAATTGCAAAAATCTAATATCAAGCTAGAAGAGCAAATCGAAGAAGTAAACCGTACCCAAAATAGGATGCAATTACTTTTAGAAAATGCATCTGAAGTAATTACCATTTACGAAGAAGATGAAGCAATCCGATATATAAGTCCATCAGTAGAACCTATTTTAGGTTACACACAAAAGGAGATGATTGGATCAAGTGATGCTGATAAAGTTAACAAAGTACATGTTGAAGAGTACAGGGGTATGTTCAAAACACTGCTTGAAAATCCTGACGAGCAAGTTACCATCCAATACGAATACATGGCAAAAGATGGCAATTATATCTGGATAGAGTCTACAGGAACTAACTTCATGTCTAACCCTGCCATCCATGGCATCATTGTTAACTCGAGGGATATCACTGAAAAAAGATTGGCAGAGCAGGAACAGCGCATGAGAAGTAAAATGCAAGCACTATCAGAAAACTCTCTTGATCTAATTACTCGATTAGAGGGTGATGGTATCTCATATATCAACCCGGTAATTGAAGAGTACACAGGACGAAACCCTGCTAATTACTTAAATCAAAAAATTGAAGAGACAGATCTTGACAAGAACATACTTGCTCGGTGGTTGCAAATAGTTGAGGAGGTAAATACTACCAATGATAAGGTGGCTACTGAAATGGACTTCCCTTCTGAAATGGGAGACCGTGTAATGCAGGTCAATGCCATTCCAGAATATGACGACAATGAAAAATTGGAATCCGTTCTTGTTGTCTCACATGATATTACTGACAGAAAAATAATAGAACTGGAAATCCAGAATAAGAATAAGAAGATCAACGACAGTATCAATTATGCGAAAAGAATACAAAACGCGATACTACCAAATAATGAGGTAATCCATAAGGTTCTACCTGATTCCTTCATCCTTTATAAGCCAAAAGATGTTGTTAGTGGGGATTTTCCATGGTATGTTAAAATTGGTGATGAGATTTATCTAGCCGCAGTTGATTGTACTGGACACGGTGTGCCGGGTGCATTACTTTCATTAATTGGTTATTTCTTGCTTAATGATATTGTTAGAAGTAGAAAGATTACTGATCCAGGTATTATACTAGATCAATTAGATGAAGGTGTAACAAGTACCCTGAGACAAGATCAGGATGACTCCAAAACAAAGGATGGTATGGATATCGCCTTATGTAAAATTAATACGAAACTCAAAAAAGTAGAGTATTCTGGAGCACATCGTTCATTATATGTCATTAAAAATGGCGAAATGGAAGAAATAAAAGGTAACAAATTTGCCATTGGTGGAGGTATTTATAAAAATCAAACGAACTTCACCAACCATATAATAGAATTGTCAGAAGGTGATTCTTTTTACTTCTGTTCCGATGGATTCCCTGACCAATTTGGTGGCCCTGAAAATAGGAAATTTGGGCCTAAACGCTTACGTGACCATATTATGGAGGTATATAAAAAACCAATGTCTGCTGCTCATGAAGTATTTGATAAGGAATGGGAAAATTGGAAAGGTGAAGAAAAACAAACGGATGATGTTCTGTTAATAGGAATAAAATTTTAGAACTTATAATTAATTGTCGTATTTTGACGGATTATAAGTAGATTTATTTGATTGTAAAATTAGTAGTGATTTAAAGACTAATAGTAAAACGCTTTAAGACTTATGAAGTATATTTTTGATTTACACAAAACCATGCTTGACAACCACCTTATTTTAGTTTATGAGGGTGAATTCAACCAAGAAATAACCAAATCGGTGCTTGCTATGGCAGAAAGAAACATGGACTCATCAGGTGAAGAATCTTCAGTAAAAAGAAAGGTTTTTAACGTGATGGTCGAATGTCTTCAAAATGTCGTCAAACATGCTGAGGCAGTATCTAACAAACATGCGGCTGTTTTTATGGTTGGCAAGAGTGACGAGGAATACATAGTTATTTCTGGCAATTCCATTTCCAATGAAAATATAGACGGTCTTAAGGGCAAAATTGATCAGATCAATTCACTGGATAAGGACGGACTCAAGGAATTATATAAAAGCATTATCAAGAACACAGAAATTTCCGACAAAGGAGGAGCTGGTCTTGGATTTGTAGATATGGCACGTAAATCTGGCAAAAAATTAGGCTATGATTTTGTTGAGCTAGGTGATGGCTCATCATTTTTCTGCCTGAGATCATCCATAGAAAGACTTTAATACCTAATTGTTTCAAAAAGATTTTAAATAGCATTAATAATGGACATACTAAATTTAGAAGGCACTGAAGATACACCAAAAATTATGTTGGATAAGGGCAATGGTATTTTTGAAATCTCAGGAAGAAGCCTTCCTGAAGATTCAGCTGAATTCTATCAGCCCGTTTTAGATTGGATTGACGAGTATTCAAAAGAAGCAAATGCAAGTACTGAATTTATGTTCAAGCTTGAATATTTTAATACTGCTTCTAGTAAATTGATACTTGATGTGCTTTCAGCATTGGAGGATATTGATGGGATGACCATCATGTGGTACTTCCATGAAGACGATGAGGATATGGAAGAGGCTGGAGAAGAATTTTCCGAGCTTGTTGAAATCCCTTTCGAATTTAAAACCTATTAATTTTTAGATTATAGATTTTTTGCCAGTAAATCTTCTGCCATTAGCAGAGACTAGCCTATGAGTGAAGAAATACTTAAAGCTCTTACACAACTTTTTGCCATTATCACCAAACAAGATGGTGGCGTTACTGAGAAGGAAAGGCAATTTGTTATAGGTTTTTTTCAGCAAGAGCTGGATCAAGACTCTGTTAAAGAGTATCTGGAACTTTATGATCAGTTTGTAGGCTACAACCAAGAAGCTCCAGAACCACAAAAAGAAGAAGAAGGCACAAAAAAAAGAAAACTTACCTCCGTTCGCGATTCGGTAAAGACACTTGGTCTTTGCAAAAAGATCAATAAAACTCTTACCCAAAAACAAAAGGTAGTTGTACTGATCAAAATCCTAGAACTGGTAGGGTCTGATCAAAATTTCACTCCTCAGAGGATGGAAATAATTGATACGATCAGTACAGTATTCAATATCACCAAAGAAGAATATAAGCTAATAGAAAGTTTCGTTATCAAAAATGAGTCTGAAGAGCTTAATTTTAATGACGTATTAATAGTAAGTGGTGAGGGTGAGCATAACCACGACATAAAACCTACTTTAACGGAAGATGGTGAAAGTATAGAAGGTTCCAAACATTTCTATAGTGATATCGATGGGCACATAACTTTTTTAAAGGTTAACAGTGTTGACATGTATTTCACCAAATATTTGGGGAAAGATCAGATCATGCTCAACGGGTTTATCATGCAAAAGCACAGGGTTTACCTCTTCTCGCATGGTAGTACTGTTAAAACACCACTTGGAGCGGCACTTTATTATAGTGATCTCATTGCGCTATTTAATGATGAGTTGCAAACGGCTAAGTTGTCGTTCAATGCGGATATAAAAGAATTTAGATTTCCTAATGGGGCTTTAGGCCTTCGCGATGTGCTAATTTCCGAAGGGCCAGGTCAGCTAATAGGTATTATGGGTGCCAGTGGCGCGGGTAAAACCACGCTTATGAATGTGTTGGCGGGTATTGAACAACCTACGATCGGTAGTGTTAAGATCAATGGATTTGATATCAATACGGAGAAGGATAACATCCATGGAGTTATTGGTTATGTGTCACAAGACGACCTTCTTATAGAGGAACTAACTGTCTATCAAAACCTGTACTATAATGCCAAGCTTTGCTTTGCCAACCTTACAGAAGAAGAGCTTAGTAAACGTGTACTCGATGTTCTCGAAAGTTTGGGTCTTGATCAACGTAAAGATTTAAAAGTAGGTAGTGTCCTTGACAAAACGATCAGTGGTGGCCAGCGTAAACGTTTAAACATTGCATTGGAGCTTATCCGAGAACCTGCTGTAATGTTTGTAGATGAACCTACATCAGGACTCTCATCGAGAGATTCAGAAAATGTAATTGACTTATTGAAAGAGCTAACCTTAAAAGGTAAGCTTATTTATGTGGTAATCCATCAGCCTTCTTCTGACATCTATAAGATGTTTAGCAAAATGTACATTATGGATACTGGAGGCTACCCCGTGTTTTATGGAAATCCAGTTGAAGCAGTTACCTACTTCAAAAAAGCCACTAATCAGGTTGACAGCCAAAGGGGACAGTGTGAAACTTGTGGCAATGTAAATCCAGAGCAAATATTTAACATTATTGAAGCCAAGGTTGTAGATGAATATGGACAACTAACCAATAAAAGAAAGGTAAATCCACAGCAATGGAATGAAGGTTTTAAGGAAAGGTTCACCATAGAAAAAATTGCTGACCTCAATGAAGAGCCTGTACATTCATTGATCATCCCTAACAAGTTAAAGCAGGCTCTAATTTTCACAACAAGAGACATGCTCAGTAAGTTGAGTAATCAACAATATTTGATGATTAACTTGCTTGAGGCACCTTTACTAGCACTTATTTTGGCTTTCATTATTAAATACAAAAGTAGCCCGTTTGGTGACTCTTATGTATTTAGATTTAATGATAATATTCCTGCATTTATGCTCATGAGTATTATTGTAGCTCTATTTATGGGACTCACAATAAGTGCAGAAGAAATCATCCGTGATAGAAAAATTTTAAAAAGGGAATCGTTTCTAAACTTAAGCTGGAACTCCTATTTACTTTCTAAGCTTACCATTTTATTTCTAATGTCTGCCATTCAAACAATAACATTTGTAATAGTGGGACATCTGATATTGGAAATTCAGGGAATGACCTTTGCATTTTGGTTTGCACTGTTTACCTGTTCATGCCTAGCCAATGTCTTAGGCTTGAACATCTCTAGTGCCTTCAATTCAGCGGTTACAGTGTATGTAATGATTCCATTGTTACTTATCCCACAAATGATATTAAGTGGCCTACTATTTAATTTTGATAAACTCAATGAAATATTGAGTACTAAAGGAAAAGTACCAATAGTGGCGGATATGATGGCCTCACGATGGTCATATGAAGCAATGGCCGTCTACCAGTTTAAAAATAATGACTATGAGTCACCTTATTATGAAATAGAAAAAGTCCAGGCTCAGTCTGACTATAAAGCAGCCTATCTAATTGAAGAACTTAAAAAGAAGAGGCAAAGAATAGAAGAGAATTATAAAACGGCCGATGATTCTCTAAAAATTGTATTAAGTAGCGACTTCAAAATCATAGTAGATAATATTAAAGTTGATCCTTTCAAGGAAGGGTTAGAGGGATTGCAGCTTGCAACTCTGAACCTTGAAGACTATAACGAAAAAATCAATTTGCAATTAGCTGCTTATATGGACAATTACAAAAAACATTATCAGCAATTATATAATGAGAACGTGGCTAAGAAGGATAAGATGGTTTATTTCTTTGAGCACAATCCTGACTACGACTATAATTTAAATGAAGCTAAAAATGAATATTACAATGAAAGTCTAGCTGATTTAGTAATGAATGTAAACGAAAAGGATAGGATATTGGAATACAATGGCGAGCTTATACAACAAATAAACCCTATTTTTAATACTCCAACTCCCTCATCACTAATAGATTATCGTGCTCATTTCTTTGCGCCTCAAAAACACTTTTTAGGTACATTTTTTAGCACCTATTGGTTCAATCTCACAGTCATTTGGATTATGACATTGATACTCTATATATTGTTATACTTTGAAGCCTTGAAAAAAGGTCTCCAAGTATTTAGTAAAATTAATTTCGGAAAGAAAAAATAAATATAGGAATACATTTTATACAAGCATTTTACGAATAATAATGTTTGTAATAGATAAATGAATTCCTAATTTTGTTAACATCATAAAAAATGTGCATATGAGGATTTTAACATTGTTTTTAGCTGTTTTTGTTTTAGCGTGTAATTCAAGCAAAAAACCTGATGAGCAAGCATTTCTTGAAAGTCTCGACTCCACTAAGATTGAAGGTCCAGCTATTTCAGGGGAAGTGATTAGTAGTATAATTCAACAGATACCTTCTCCGTTGGAGATATCAGTACTATTAAAAGAATCTGGAACAAAATATGATAAAACATTCTTAAATTCTGGTGATAATATTTCCAAATACAACAGTAATTATAGAAAGTCATTAAACTTAGGTATTTACGGAACAGACCTTGGATACACCAATATCTACGAACAAAATCAAGATGGACTTGATTACATGGCTGCCATTAAGGAGTTGGCAAATGGCTTAAGTATTGGACAGTTTTTTGATATCGAAACAATTGGAAGATTGGCCACCAATAGCAAAAATCTTGATTCATTATTGCTTATTACAACACAAAATTTCAATAGCATCAATAGTTATCTTCAAGACCAAAATAGAGCCAATCTCAGCGTTCTTCTTCTGACTGGTGGTTGGTTAGAAGCCATGCACATAACCTGCCAGGTAGCTAATAAGAATAAAAACAACAAGGAATTACGTGAGACCATTGGTGAACAAAAGATCATTTTAGAGAATATAGTGCTTCTTTTAAGTTTCTATCAAGAAGTTGATCAAAATATGGCATCACTTTTGGAAGATATGAAAGCATTGCAAAATGAATACAACAACATTGAGATCATTAAGACCTACAAGGAATCTACCTTTGAGATTGTTGATGGTGTAATGATGATTAAAGATAATAGTACTAGTGAAATTAAGATCACTCAGGAGAATGTAACAAACATCACCAATTTGATCAGTTCAATCAGAAAAAAAGTTATTAGTTAAGTGAAAATTTTCGAAATATGAAAAAGGCTCTTATTACATTTTTTGTAGCAGGTTTATTTTTAATTGCAGGTACGGCAAGTGCGCAGTGCAATCCAGAACAGTTTACAAATACATGCATTCCCAAGCTTGCCACTGGATTTAACTTTCTAAAAAGTTATAAAATAGACGGCCAAGCAGGTGCTAAATCAAAGGTGGAGTATTCTTATGTTTTCACAAAAGGAACACAATACATGATTAATGTTTGTGCTACTGGTGATGCTACTGATGGAATAATTGTAAGTCTATTTGATAGTAATAGAAATCAAGTAGCTAGCAGTAAAATAAACAATCAATTTATCTCAGCTATTGCTTATCCATGTAATACTACAGGTATTTACTACATTCAATATACTTTTGATAAGTCTGCAGAATTTTGTGGAGGTAGTGCTTTAGGATTTAAGAGATAATACGACATAACTATCGATATTTATAAAGCAGGTCCCTAAAAAGGCCTGCTTGTTTTTTTATGAATGAGAAACGAATTCAATTTGAGTATAACGCACGGTATTTTCAATTTGGTGAGTTAAATGAAAATACTAAAAATCTCATATTTGTTATCCATGGGTATGGCCAACAGGCTAAATATTTCCTAAAGAAATTTGAATCTTTAAATCAGCAAGGTAACTGTATTGTTGCCCCGGAAGGACTTTCAAGATTCTACCTTGAGGGTTTTAGTGGGCGCGTAGGAGCCACTTGGATGACTAAAGAAGATAGGCTTTCAGATATCGAAAACTATATTGTCTACTTGAATTCAATTTACGAATCGCTAAAACCAAACCTACAAAAAAACATATCCGTCTCTATTATTGGATTTTCACAGGGTTCAGCCACAGCTTCACGCTGGGCGGCATCACTGCCATTTGATTTCAGTCAGCTAATACTTTGGGCTGGGGTTTTCCCCCCGGATATGGACTTTGACAAAGCATCAGCAAAATTTGCTAAAAAGAAGATGTTTTATGTTTATGGTACAGAAGACCCCTTTTTAACTAAAGAACGTCTAGAGGAAATGAAACAGCTTTCACAAAAATTAAAAGTAAATCCCAAAATCATAAAATTTGAGGGAGGTCATGAAATAGATAAAGAAACTTTAAATCAACTCTTTTTATAAACTATCGTAGAAGAGGCCTGAGCTGTTGGTAATACAATCATATCACTGACATTGACATGAGCGGGCCTTGTAATCACAAATAAAATGGTTTCAGCTATATCAAGTGCACGTAAAGGAGTGTAACCTTTGTATACACTACCAGCTCTTTCTTCATCCCCTTTAAATCTTACTTTAGAAAATTCAGTTTCCACTAATCCAGGATTGATAGCTGTCACTTTTATACCATAAGGATTCAAATCCATTCGCATCCCATTGCTTATCGCATCCACAGCATGTTTTGAGGCACAGTAAACATTGCCATTAGGGTATACTTCTTTACCTGCAATGGAACCAATATTTACGATATGTCCTGTATTTCTTTCCACCATCTGAGGTGTAATGAATTTTGATAAGTAAAGTAATCCCTTCACATTAATATCGATCATGGCATCCCAATCATCTAGGCTACCTTCATGAATTGGCCCTAACCCATGTGCATTGCCGGCATTATTTATAAGTATATCAATCTCTTGCCATTCCTTTGGCAAACCTTGTATAGCCTCATATACGTCCTTTTTCTCTCTTATATCAAAATTCAAAATCTTAACATCAACCTTTTTTCCAAGTTTATGATATAGATCCTTCAAGCGTTCTAATCGTCTTCCAGCTAATATTAAATTGAAATTATTATCTGCCAGAAGTTCAGCAGTGGCTTTTCCTATGCCAGAAGTGGCACCCGAAATAAAAACTAACCTTCTCTTCATTATTGAAAAAGTAAATAAAGTGTTATTGTATTTGTATTTAATCGATCAATACCTTCACTCAGCGGATTGTTTGCCTCATTGCCAAGCATATTTGTGATTCCTTTAGAAAACCGTATTTCAGGTGAGAATTTAAATAATGGATAGTACATATCAATTCCAAAACCTGCATCTAATGAAAGATTAAAAGTCTTAATGGGTAAATTTTGCTTGCTTACCTCGTCTACATCATTCTTACCAGATGCTTCGAATCCGGGTTTTATGCCCCCAACCATGTACATTCTAAAATTTCCCCTACGCTCAGATTTATATTTTAGTAGCAGTGGCAACTCTACCACAGTTGTTTCAACAAGCTCGTCAATTTTAGGTGCATCAAGCCTCAAATATTGAACTCTATGCTCATAAAAAGCAACCTTGGGCAATAATCTTACATCAAAAAACTCCGATAATCTAAGATTAACTATAAAGCCCAATGAAAAGCCGGGTGACCAAGATGGAGAAATTGAATAGATTGAATCTAGGTTATTAGAAGTAAATCTATCAGAATATTTTAGTTGATAAGTAGTAGTGTGTATCCCAATTAAAAAACCATAACTCAGGAATCTATCATCATAATGTGGATTATTCATGACCACATTACGTTGGGCGTTTACATGCCCAACGAAACCACCAAGAAGTAGTATTATAATGACTACTTCTCGCCTACATATATTGAGCTTACACCGAATGTTAAAGATCTGCATTTAGTATTTTTAAATCCTGCATTTTTCAGTACTTCTAAAAACCTTTCACCATCAGGGAAGGCTTCAACCGACTCTGGTAGATAAGTGTAGGCAGCGTTATCTTTGGAAACCAGCTTACCAATTTTAGGTAAAATTGCTCTAAAGTAAAAATTATAAATCTGCTTAAATGGGAATTTTGTAGGTTTAGAAAATTCTAATATTACTGCTTTCCCACCTGGCTTCAATACCCTATTCATATCTAATATACCTTTTTCCAGGTTTTCGAAGTTCCTCACTCCAAAGGAAACGATTACAGAATCAAAAGTATTGTCATCGAACAATAGCTTTTCACTATCTCCCAATTGGAGATCGATAATATTGTCCAGGCCTTTACGTTTCATCTTCTCTCGCCCAACCGACAACATGCCCTCAGAAATGTCTACTCCGATGATTTTTTCTGGTTTTAACGACAATGCCTCTATTGCAAAATCACCTGTACCTGTGGCAATATCCAAGATATACTTTGGCTTATCTTTTTTAAGCATTCTAATAGCCTGTTTACGCCATAAAATGTCAATGCCTAGGCTTAAGAAATGATTGAGAAAATCATACTTCTTACTAATGTTATTAAACATTTCAGCTACCTGCTGCTTTTTACCTGACTTGTTTTCTTTATAGGGTAATACGGTCATAAACGCCTTGGTTGATAATCTGGGTATTAACAAAAGGCAAATATCCTTTGAACAAAAGGATATTCCTAAATCATAAGTAAATTATGTGATTATTTACCGCCAGTAACTTTAAACTCTACCCTTCTGTTGAGCTCCCTTCCCTCTTTCTCATCATCATTACTAGCTAATGGACGTTCTTCGCCATATCCCACAGCAGTGATTCTTCTGGCGTCCACACCTTTCTTCACAAGATAGTCCTTAACTGCATTTGCTCTACGTTGTGATAGACTTTTGTTATAGGCCTTAGAACCGATGTTATCTGTGTGTCCAGAAATTTCGATTTGCATGCCTGTATTTTGTGACATCATACCTTCCAACTTGTTCAATTCGTTGTATGATTCATCCTTAAAAGTAGCTTTGTCAAAATTAAAATAGATATTACTTAGAACAGAACGCGTACCCATTTTCAATTTCCTCATTCGAACTGTTCTTTCTATGTTCTGTGAGTTAGTTGTAGTACCCGGTAATGTTACATCCAAATTCTCAAATACATAACCACTATTCTCAACAGATAACTTGTATTGTTTTGATGTTTTAGAATTAATCTTGAATTCGAAAACTCCAGCTCCTTTGTTCGTTTTACCAGCTGTAATATTATCATTACTTACTAGACTAACTTTTGCTTCAAGTGGCTTGTTGCTCTCGTCTACTACTTTTACTACCAAAGTCACTGGTAACATTGTTTCCACTGGTTTCTCAACTTCTTGTGCAGGTTCTTCAGTTGGCACCACTTCTTCAACTGGCTCGGTGCTTGCAATTGGTTCTGGTTTTTCCTCTACCACTTTTTCTGTAACCATATAAATATCAGTGAAGCCGAGTCCATCTTCTCGTACAGAAGCATAGTAGCCTCTTTCACCATCTTTTGTACTTACATAATAGATATCGTCATCAGGAGTATTGATCGGAAAACCAAGGTTTACAGGTTCCCCCCATTCTCCAGCAGCGCTATCATAAGTAGATTTAAAAATATCATAACCTCCCATACCTTTCCTCCCCTGACTACTGAAGTAAAGCGTCTTTCCGTCATAATCTATGAATGGACCATCATCATCATATTCCGTATTAATAATTGCTCCCAGATTTTTGGAGCGAGTCCATTCACCATTTCTATCTTTTATACTATAGTAAATATCTATCCCTCCTTGACCACCGGGTCTATCGCTCGAGAAAAACAAAAGTTGGCCATTTGATGTCATAGAAACCGAGCTTTCTTTAAATCCTTCTGAATTTATGTACTCACTTAAGGGTTGAGGAAAAGTCCAGGTGCCGTCAGGTTTTTTATCAGATTCATAAATATCACCGTTGTTATCATCCTTATAAAGGAATAATTGATTGCCATCGGCAGATAAGGCTAGGTTAGAGTCATGAAAGGGAGTATTTATTATATCACCTATATTTTTGGCATAACCCCATTTGCCATTTTCTTTAGTACTGATAAAAATATCCTCATAAGGTTTATTATCTGTAAAAACATTTTCATTAAGGTTTCCGTCCTTTCTACGTGAGGTAAACACCATGATGGATTCATCCTCATTAAGTGTCGGGCCATATTCCTCATATTCAGTATTTATTGCACTACCCAAATTTACAATTGAGAAATGAACTGGGTTAGCTACAAATTCAATAGCATTTTGACATTCGTAAATCCTACGTTCAACGACAGACAGTTCTGTTCTATCACGTCCTCTATATCCATCTTTATCAAGAAGTTTCGTTTTGTAGCGGTTGTAATAGGCTAGTGCCTTTTCAAACTCCATCCCATACTGGTAAGCTTGACCAATCCAGTAGGTGATATCAAACCTATACTCCGGATCAAGCTCCAATACCTTCAAAAAGTACTTAACTGCCTTACCTTTTCCCACTGTCCGTAAATGAAAATCACCTGCTCTATAGTTGGCTACAATATTTGATGGGTCTGCTTCAGCTGCAAATACGTAAATATCCTTTACATCAACCATAGGTTGTGCCGCTTGCATCATCAGTTCAGCTTGGGCGATATAATCCAAAGCCTGTTGCTTGCCGTCCACTTCTTGTGAAAACACTTTTAGGCTGACTCCTGACAAAAGTGCTATTAAAATTAAAATCCTTAACCTATGATACATTTTCAAATGATATTTCAAGTCTTTGACTTAGTTTAAAAAATATGTGCCCTCCTTAGAGATTGCTCAATATCCATATTATTAAGCAATTATAAAATTAATATTTGAATTGAAGTATTACTTTAAGTCTAAAAAATTACATCCTTGCTATTTAGCTATTAAATATACTTAATTGTTTTAATTTTAACAATCTGAAAGCATTTATCCCATGAAGGTCAATCAAGCCGAATTTATTACCAGTAGCAGTGAACATACCCAGTGCCCTCCAGCTGATTTTCCTGAAATTGCCTTTATTGGTCGCTCGAATGTGGGTAAATCCTCACTAATTAATATGCTTACCAATCATAAGAAGCTTGCCAAAGTCTCAGGCAAGCCTGGTAAAACTCAACTAATCAATCATTTTTTAATTAATCAAAGCTGGTTTTTAGTTGATTTGCCGGGATACGGATGGGCTAAAGTAGCGAAAACAGAAAAAGAGAAGTGGGGTGAAATGATTCATGATTACATTATAGAGCGCACAAATTTGATCAATATTTTCGTATTAATTGACTCTCGACATGAACCACAACCCATTGATGTTGCCTTTATTAATTGGTTAGGAGAAAATGGGCTTCCCTTTTCATTAATATTTACAAAGGCGGATAAACAATCTAAAAATAAGACACAATCGGCTATAGCCAGCTACAAAAAGGAATTGAAAAAATATTGGGAATTTCTTCCCATTTCATTTATCACCTCTTCCACAACACAAGTAGGTAGAGATGAGGTTCTAAATTATATAGATCAAATAATCTCTACTGGTAATTCATAAAATAATTTTTAGCTTTGCCACTCAAAATAAATAAAAACATGGATTATAGCGACATAGCGTCAGTAGCAGGTAAGGGCGGACTTTTCAAAGTAATAAAACCAACAAGAACCGGGGTTATTCTAGAATCTCTTGATAATGAAAAGCAAAAGCTTGTTGCTGGAGCTACACAAAGAATTTCTGTGTTGAATGATATTTCTATCTATACTACCTCTCAAGAAGGTTCAGTACCACTTGCAGATGTGTTTAAGAAAATTAAAAAGGAATTTGATGATGATCTTGGGGTAACACCTACCTCTGATAGTGAGGAATTAAAGGCGTTCATAAAACACATAATCCCAGAATATGACCCTAATCGGGTATATGTTTCAGATATCAAAAAGGTGGTAAATTGGTACCACTGTGTATTAACAAATGCGCCCGAACTTCTTGTGGAGGAAAAGAAAGAAAAAAAAACCGCCACTAAGACTAAAACTAAGGCAAAGAAAGAAGCAGAATAAAGTAAGGTGGAGAACCTTAATCAAACAGTAGCCCTTATACAAAAAGATTTTACCCTAGAGGTCAATGACCTGCCAGCTTCCATTGACTCAATGGATAAGCTAAGAATTGAGCTTAACAAAGTAGTTTCCTATCTATTGGATAAAGATTTCAACAGATTGCTTAATGTACTATATAGAATAGACGTTAGTGAGGCCAAAGTTAAATTAATTCTTGGCAAGGAAAAACCGGAACACTTAAGTGAGACACTTACCGACTTAATTATCGAAAGAGAGCTTAAAAAGATAGAAACCCGAAAAAAGTATAGTTCTAACTAAAATAAGATGTGGCTTTTTCAACCATCTTCTTCGACCCTATAAATAAGGGGACACGCTGATGCAACTCTGTTGGTTGTACGCTTAAAATTCTTTCTTTACCTGTAGAAGCCACCCCACCAGCCTGCTCTACAATGAACGCCAAGGCATTACATTCATACATAAGTCTCAGCTTCCCATTCCTATCTTTAGCTGTAGCGGGATAAATGTAAATACCTCCCTTGAGCAAGTTTCTGTGAAAATCAGCTACCAAGGAGCCAATGTATCTACCTGAATATCGATTGTCCTTACAATACTCTATATAAGCTTTTACAGGTTCTTGAAAACTTTTAAAAGATCCTTCATTTACAGAATAGATATTTCCATCTTCAGGAACAGACATATCCGCGTGCGATAAAAAATACTCACCTAATGAAGGTTCATAAGTAAATCCATTCACTCCATGTCCAGTCGTATAAACTAACATGGTAGAAGAACCATAAAGTAGATAACCCGCAGCGACTTGCTCCTCTCCTTTTTGCAAAACGTCTATATCTTGTATGGGAGAGCCTGCAGGTGTTACCCTACGGTATATTGAGAATATAGTTCCTATAGAAACGTTGACGTCAATATTGGAAGAACCATCAAGTGGATCAATGGCAATAACATACTTTCCATCATTATTAAGATCAACTATTTCATCATCTTCTTCTGAGATTACTGCACAAGCTTCACCACCTTTGGTAAGTGCACGAGTAAATCTAATATTGGCTAGTACATCTAGTTTTTGTTGCTCTTCACCTTGAATATTTTGAGTCCCAATAGCTCCGACAATATTGATCAGCCCCGCCTTATTGATTTCCCTATTTACCACTTTTCCCGCCAATGCGATATCTCGGAGAAGCTGAGAAAGTTCACCTGTGGCGTACTGAAATTCATCCTCCTTACTTTTAATAAATCGATCAAGTGTGGTACCAATTGGTATTGCTATGCGGGAATCTTCCATAAAAGGTAGTGGGGCTTTAATTTCTTGATATTTAACTGCTATTTTGGTGCAAATTTAAAAGATTAAATTTATCATTCAATCGTTTGCGGAAAGATGATCGTTTTCAAATTTGGCGGTGCCTCAATTAAAAATTCCGAAGCTATTCGGAACATGTGTTCAATAATTAGTAAATACTCGAGCGAAAAGCTCCTAGTTGTGGTTTCGGCTATGGGTAAAACTACAAATGCTTTGGAGTCTTTGCTCTCCAAAAAAAGAAATAATGAGCCTTTGGCCAAAGACTTTGGAGGGATACGAAACTATCATCTAGATGTATGTAATGAACTGTTTGACGATCCAGATGAAGTTACGAATAAACTTAATTCAATATTTTCAGAACTTGAGGATGCGTTAAATTTGGAAGTAGATTATGATCAGCACTATGATCAGGTGGTATCCAAAGGTGAGTTACTTTCTTCTACCATTGTATCATCGTATTTAATTACCTGTGAAATAAAAGCCATTTGGATTGACAGTCGTGATTTTATTAAGACAGACGATAATTTTAGAGCAGCTTATGTAGATTGGGAAAAATCTGAAAAATTAATTCAGAATTTAAAGCCAGTATTAAACAATCATATTGTACTCACGCAGGGTTTTATCGGTAAGACAGATCAAGGAATGACAACCACACTTGGACGTGAGGGTTCTGATTATTCAGCGGCTATTTTTGCTTCATGTTTAGGAGCAAAGTCGCTCACTGTATGGAAAGATGTACCTGGCATTCTCAACGCTGATCCGAAATTGATTGAAAACGCAAAATTGTTTGATCAACTGCCTTATATTGAGGCGGCAGAAATGACTTACTATGGTGCTTCAGTAATTCATCCTAAAACTATTAAACCCTTAGCTAACAAGAGGATACCACTTTATGTACGCAGTTTCGATCATCCTGATCAACCCGGAACAGTCATCCACGAATGTGCTAATGATACATTGGCATCAAGTACAATTATTATGAACAACCAATGTTTGGTTTCATTCAAAGTAATAGATTATACCTTTATCAATGAAGAGAATCTGAGTCTCATATTTCGTGAGTTGGCAGATTTGGATATCAAAATCAACATAATGCAAAACTCGGCTATATCCTTTTCCATTGTGATTGACTTTAGAGCAGATAAGGTTGAACAGCTAATTAATACTATGAAGGATCATTTTGATATCCGATATAACACGGGATTGACACTAGTAACTATAAAAAATTATCAGCCTTTACAGATAGAAAATTATAAGAAAGATAAAAAAATACTTTTGGAACAAATTTCAAGAAGTAACTATAGAGCACTAATTAGTAACTAATTGAATTTGGTTTCTATGAAATTCGTAATACTTCTTTCTAAAATTTCATAGACTTCCTGAAAACCTTCTTCACCACCAAAGTACGGATCAGGCACATCTCCACCTGCTTCTATGAAATCAAAATCTCGCATGAGAAACAGTTTCTCAACAAACTCATTTGACTGATCTAACTTTTTAATATTTGTCATATTGTCTTTATCCATAACAAGTATGAAATCAAACTCGCGAAAATCTTTCTTACCAAACTGACGGGCAATGTTGTTTAATATCAGACCATTTTTCTTCGCATTTTCTACTGTCCTTGCATCCGGTTGCCCTCCAATATGATAATGACTCGTCCCACAAGAGTCGAAGTATAGACGCTCGTGCAGGCCTTTTTCTTCTGCTATTTTAATAGCTAGTCCTTTGGCAAGTGGAGAGCGGCAAATATTCCCTAAACAGACAAACAGTACTTTCGACATTTTTTTAGTTATTTATGAATTTGGTTACTCTCAGGTGAAGATAAGTATATATAGTCAATAGCACTTTTACTCAATTGCTTATTATGGTTAGTTAAGCCGCCTTTGCAAATAAGGCGGCTTTTCTTTTTATTGCGCTAAATTAGCGGAATATGGAATATATAAAAGTAAATAGGCAGTATGAAACCCATATTGCTTTAATTGAATTAAATCGCCCTAAAGAGTTAAATGCACTTAATTTACAATTAATGGGTGAATTACGTGATGTACTTAAGGAGCTTGATGACGATGACAACGTTAGGGTTATCATACTAACTGGAAATGAAAAAGCCTTTGCAGCTGGAGCAGATATAAAACAGATGGCTGACAAAACAGCTATTGATATGCTGAAAATAGATCAGTTCAGTACATGGGATCAAATAAGGAAAACTAAGAAGCCGCTGATTGCGGCTGTTAGCGGATTTGCACTAGGTGGTGGCTGTGAATTGGCCATGACTTGTGATATGATAATCGCCTCCGAATCAGCCAAATTTGGTCAACCAGAAATTAAAATAGGTGTAATGCCTGGTGCTGGTGGAACACAAAGACTAACGAAGGCCATTGGTAAAGCCAAAGCCATGGAGTTAGTATTAACTGGTCGATTTATTTCTGGGGAAGAGGCCATGGGGTATGGTCTAGTGAATAAAGTAGTTCCTACGGAAATGTATTTATACGAAGCCGTCCAGTTAGCCAAAGAAATAGCTAGTATGTCGCCCATAGCAACACAACTAGCTAAAGAAGCTATTAACAGATCTTTTGAAACTCATCTGGATGAGGGCTTGACAATAGAAAGAAAGAACTTCTATTTGGCATTTGCTACGGAAGATCAAAAAGAGGGGATGAAAGCTTTTATTGAAAAGCGAAAGCCAGAATATAAAGGGGAATAAAAAAGCCTTCCTGAATAACTTCAGGAAGGCTTTTAATGTTTGGGCTATTTTATCTTACATTGAAACCAAACCCTACAGTAAGTACATCATACTTCTGTACAGTGTAATCGACATGGAAAGTAATGATAGCAAGCTTTAGTCTCATACCTGCAGTCAATCTTGGGCCACCACCCTCTTTAAAGTCTAGTGAGATTGGATCAACTTCTCTATTGTCGTTAAAATCAAAGTCATTATTAAGATCATAATGTCCTAATATATCTAAGTCAGAACGAATTCTATTAAAACCAACTCCACCATAAAATGTGAGTACAGATATTTTTTTAGAAATTAACGCCTGAACGGTTAAAGAATTTACTTTAAATACTCCTTTGTTATCTACTGATGGATCCTCATCATCTAGGTCTACCTCGGTTTTAGTGTTTGTGAATCCAGCAAATATGGATAAATCGAACGGCAAATCTTTAATTCCAGGAATATGCTGTTTTACATCGTGCATTATACCAAATCCCAATAATTTAAAAGACCCATCGCCAAAATCCACTTTAGGCGTCCATCTGATTTTTAAATCCGTATTTTTAACAATACCGATGCCTAATTGCAACATTGGTACCGGAACAGCTTGAATACCAATTTCGTCTTTTATTGCCAATCCTTCAGGGCCATCGAATTCCGAATTAAAAGGATCACTCTGTAATCTATATACAGGTGTAATAGCCGGGCCAAACATAGTAGGTACCTCATCACTTGTAGGGCTACTTGGGGCCAATTCAATTTCAGTAAGATTTAAGCTACTGACACTATAAGTCAAATCTTTGTTGGGCACATACGCCATGTTAGCGGTCACAGTCAGGTCAAAACCTGCTGTTTTATGCGCTTTTGCAGTATTATACCAACCATTAGCCATTCCTGTTCCAAACCCTTTCATAAATGGGTTGATATAGGCGGTTAATAATTTTTCCGCATCATCTAAACCTGCATCGCCTGCATCCAAAAAACCATCAATACCATCTTGGGCTTTAACGGTAGTAATGCTAATTAATAAAAATAGGGCTGAAGCCGAGAGAAGTTTTAAAAATGTCTTTATCATAATATTTCAACTTGATTTAATACGCTAATATAATAGAAGTTAGTCAAAAATAAATTTATATAGTACTACATATCCCACTTTTCATAAATGTAACCTCAATATTACCCGACTTTCATTTGGACATGTCCAAATGCTTTCCGTTCTTTGTAGATAAGTAATATTAGTTGATAATCATTATTATATAATAATATGTCTCATTTATCCGAAATTAAAGAAAACCTTATTACTGCTGGGCTCAAAGCCACGCAGCAGAGGTTGGTTATTTTGGATAGTGTCCATCAAATGGGAAATCATCCTAATGTTGAGCAGATATATGCCTCGATTAGTGGCAGTAATCCTAGTATTTCAAAGGCAACGGTTTATAAAACATTGGAAACCTTTGTAAGTGCCGGATTACTCTCCAAAGTATCGACACATGAAGGGCAAATGCGTTATGACCCAAGAATGGATAACCATGGTCATATCAATTGTTCAAATACTAAGGAAATCATCGATTACTATGATGAAGAGCTCAATGAGATGATTGTTTCTTTCTTCAGGAAAAAGAAAGTTTCCAATCTAAAAATCAAGAATATCACTTTACAGATCAATGGTGATAAAATTGACCCATTGAAGGAAATACAAATCAAATAATTTATTATTCATTTTAAAACTGAAATTTAACTATGTCATTAGTAGGAAAAAAAGCTCCTGTATTTAACTCACCTGCCGTAATCAATGGTGAAGAAATTGTAGAATCATTCACACTCGCTGATTATATTGGCAAAAAAGAAGTAATGTTTTACTTCTACCCAAAAGACTTTACATTTGTTTGCCCGACTGAAATCCTTGCATTTCAAGAGGAATTAGCAGAATTTGAGAAAAGAGGAGTAGCGGTTGTTGGTTGCTCATGCGATACTGAGGAAACACATCTAGCTTGGTTAATGACTCCAAAAAACAATGGAGGAATTGAAGGGGTGACTTACCCACTAGTTGCTGATTCAAGCAAAACAGTTGCTTCAAATTTTGGAGTACTTGCAGGAGATTGGAATTATAACGAAGAAGGAGAATTAATTTTTGAAGGTACACCTGTAGCATATCGAGGCACCTTCTATATCGACAAAGAAGGTATTGTACGTCATGAAACAATTAACGACCTACCTCTTGGTAGAAATATCTCTGAAATGTTAAGAGTTGTTGACGCTTGGCAATATGTACAGAAGCATGGTGAAGTTTGTCCGGCTAACTGGGAAGAAGGAAAAGACGCAATGCAAGCCACTAGAGATGGAGTAGCTGCCTACCTATCTTCACACTAAATTCAATTTAAAATAATTTTAAAAAAACCCTCTGCTTAGCGGAGGGTTTTTATTTTTGTCCCTATGCCGATTTTCATTTATCAATTATCACTGCTATTATATCGAATTGGTGCAAAACTGTATTCTCCGTTTAGTTTAAAAACACGTCTATTTGTAAAAGGGCATAGGGTAGCATTAAAGACACTAGAACATAAAATAAAAGGTAATACAAGCCCTGTGGCATGGTTTCATTGTGCGTCACTTGGAGAGTTTGAGCAAGGTCGACCCATCATTGAGAAGTTCAAAGAGGTGTTCCCTACCTATAAAATATTGCTTACCTTCTTTTCTCCTTCAGGTTATGAAGTCCGTAAAGATTATAAACATGCTGATTTCGTTACTTATCTGCCATGGGACACAAAATCCAACGCCAAAAAACTAGTTGAGGTAGTTAATCCTTCAATTGCCATATTCGTGAAATATGAGTTTTGGCATTTTTCTATCAAGGAGCTTAAAAACAAAAATATTCCTATTCTTTCAACCTCATCAATTTTTCGACCTGATCAAATATATTTCAAACCGTTTGGAAGCTTTAATCTTAACATACTAAAAAATGTAACGCATTTTTTCGTTCAAACCAGAGCTTCGAAAAATTTATTGAATGAATTTGGCATTGATCATGTAAATGTAGCTGGTGATACGCGATTTGATAGGGTGGCAGATATTGAGAAAAATAGAAAGGATCTGCCTTTAGTTAAACAATTCAAAGGCGATAAAAGATTAATGGTTATTGGCAGTTGCTGGCCTGAAGATTTGGAGGTGTTGATTAATTTTATCAATGCATCTGATCTACGTTTTATCATTGCTCCGCATGAGCTAGAAGGCGGATGTATCGAGCAGATTCAAAAAGAATCGTTAAAAAAAACAATATTGTATTCTCAATTGAATGAGCAAAATGGTGAGGAGGACGTGCTTATAATAGATAATATTGGTCTTCTGTCAAGCTTATATGGTTATGGAGAATATGCTTACGTGGGAGGCGCCTTCAAATCAGGACTACATAATATCCTAGAAGCTGCGGCCTTTGGTGTACCTATATTTTTTGGCAATAAAAACTATCAAAAATTCAATGAAGCTGTTGAGCTTATCAACCTTGGTGGCGCTGTAGCCGTGGGCAGTTATACAGAGCTCCAAGATCAGTTTAACATTTTCACCGAAGAAACGGCATTACAGATTGCGGGTCAAGTAAACAAAGATTATGTTCAGGACAATACAGGGGCAACTGATAAAATTATTTCTTATTGCAGAAAAGTGCTTACATCATGAAAGGGCTTGTATTACGTTCCACAGGGTCATGGTATGACGTTAAAGGTGAAGACAACAAGTCGTATAGTTGTCGTACAAAAGGCAAATTACGTTTGTCTGGGTTTCAAACCACCAACCCAATTGCTGTAGGAGACGTTGTGTCATTTGACAAAGCTACAGAAGGTGAAGGCATCATAACCGCTATAGAAAAAAGAGAAAATTACATTATAAGGAAATCTATAAAAAACAAAAATCAGGGCCATATTATTGCTTCCAATATTGATCAAACGGTACTGGTTGCGACATTGACCTTCCCAAGAACCTCGCTCGGATTTATTGACCGATTTTTGATATCTGCTGAGGCTTTCAGAATTCCGCAGGTCATCGTGTTCAACAAAACAGATTTGCTGGATGGCAAGGCATTTGCTAAGCAAAAGCAATATATCGAACTATATACCTCATTGGGAGTCACTTGTCTGGAATCATCTGCATTACAAAATGAAGGTATAGAAAAAATAAAAGATTGCCTCAAAGGCAAAAAAAGTCTACTGTCAGGTCACTCGGGTGTAGGTAAATCGACTTTGGTAAATTGCATTGCCCCAAATCTTGAACTCAAAACTTCAGAAGTATCAGACTTTGCAGAGAAAGGGGTACACACTACCACTTTTGCCGAAATGTTTGAAATAAGCAAAGATACCTACATTATTGACACCCCCGGAATTAAGGAATTAGGCCTCATTGACATTGAAGAAGATGAACTTTCAGACTATTTCCCTGAGATGCGTGCTTTGATTGGCGAATGTAAATTTCACAACTGTCTGCATACTCACGAACCCGGATGTGCAATTAAAAAAGCTGTAGAAGAAGGTGCAATTGCCACAAGCCGATATAAAAGCTATTTGAGCATGCTGGAAAATGATGATAACAGACGCTAACTGTTCTTAATCAATAGTTTGAAATAATCGATAAAAAGTCTTGAGTCCATCACTTTTATACATTGCCGCATTTCCAAATATATCCGTTTTCTAAGTGCCTTTTTTTCACTTTTTGAACGGTTCATAATCATTATTTTCTTACAGACGGCTATTGTAGACCTCATCTGCTCACTTTTTCGCTTATATTGTTGCTCTGACATAGAGCTTTTTAACTTTCGTTTTTGGACCAATACCTCATCGGTAAAGCAATAATTAAAATCTCTGGAGGATCTTACCCAAAAATCAAAATCTTCGTAGGCCAACTCTTCATCATAGCCATTCAGTTTGGTATAGACTGCTCGTCTAGAGAGCATGGTAGGCGAGCATATAAAATATTTCTTTATTAAATCAGCATAAACATCGCCTTCAGGAATAGTCTCTTGAGCACGTCCATTTTGGTCGATCGGATAAAAGTGATTTAAAATAATTGATTCAGCACTAATAATAGCTGCGTTGCAAAAATTTACTCCATATGATTCTCCAGCACTGTCAAGTGCTAATACACCTTTGCTGACTCTGTCAGCTAATAAAACGTCATCGGCTGCCAAGTCAATAATAAAATCACCCTTCGAATAGGCCAGACCAATATTAAAGGCTTTACAATTGCCAATATTTTTTTTGAGGGGGTAAAACTTAATTTGTGGATATTCTTTTTGAAGATTTTCTATTTGACCTACACTCCCATCGGTACTTTGATCGTCAACAACAATAATTTCAATATTAGGATAAGTCTGTTCAATTGCTGATCGAATTGAATCTTCAACAAAACGCTCGTGATTGTAACACAAACAAATAACAGATACCAAGGGATATTCCATTACAAATTTCTCTCAAGTGATACCTTCAATCCTAAAATACAGCCGATAAATTGTTTGAAGTCCAAAAGATCATGATCAGTCTTTACATCGCCATGCGAGGTGCCAAAATCAATCAATCTCACTTTTTTTGATTGAGCATAACGGTAAATACCTTCATGGAGCATAACTACAGGACTTTGTTTATTGTAGGCTTTCAAATGGCCGCTGTAAAAAATATACAGAATATCAGAACTTATATTAACACAAATAGCAGCGGCTATTATTTTTGATCCTTCAGACAATGAAAATAGTTGAAACATTGAAGGTAAGGCTCTAATAACTTTATCAAGTTCCTTCTCAGACATTGACAACACTATTTCTCGTTCATTTCGGCAGAAAGCCAAAAATTGATAAATAGCATTGTAAGATTCATAGCTTTCAATATTAAAAATATACTCCCTTTTGTGCGCTTGTTTTAATTTATACCGCTCGCTCCTGTGGATTTTATCCACGAATACATTTTGATCTACCGGTAGTGTAGAAGCTACTTTAGAATTTCTTAAACCATATCCATTATCCACTAGTGTTTGAAAGAGAAGTATGAATTTGGCATTGTTATAATTCTGAGGAGCCATGGTTATGGTAATTTGTTTAGCTCCTTTGACTTGCAATTCTTTGTTTATATTTTCAACAAACAATGACAAAGAACGAAGTGGGAGTTTTTCATCAAAATCGATCCCTCCAAATGTGGCACTAAATGGACTTACTGCAATTCCATCATGTAAATGGCAATGAAAAGAAGCCACAACTAATCGCTTTTTTTTATCTAACCAATAAAAGTCTTGCCATCCTGAAGCTATCTGAGTAGTTCTATGTTCTTGCCTATTAAACAAATACTCTTCAAATGAAAAAACATAGCCTTCTGGCAAATTAGCACTAAGCATTTTCTATTTAGTCTTTAGTAAGGAATTCCTAATTTCTTAAACACAAAATGCATTAGCCAAGCAGGGCCAATCATCAAAAATTGAATATCCTTTAAAAAAGATGGCTTCTTGCCTTCTACTTTATGACCATAAAATTGACCAATCCAAGCCAACACGAAAATAACGATTGAAATAAGCCATAATGGGGCAAAATCCCATTGGACTAACTGATTAGTAGCTATTAGGCAAAGAGCAGAAAAGATAGCCATACCAATGGCTAGTGATAAGGAAAGCGCTATGTAATAGGCTAATACCAATACTAAGAGCACCGTGGCCCAATTGGCATAGGGACTAGCGGTAACATTACTTTGTAAAAATCCACTAGGGATAGACCATATTAACCCTAAAATACTGAAGAATATTAACGGGACACATATCCAATGAATAGCTTTATTGGTGGAATTCTGATGACTATCACCATATTCCGTTAACAGTGAATCTATTTTTCTCATATTCTAATTTACTAATTGAAAATGGCTAGTTCAACTTAGTTTTTACTTTATCCCATGACTTCACCTGCCAATGCACCTTACCTGTGGTAAGTAAATTACCGTCAGTGTCGTGAATTTGTATCACACAGATGACTACTGTTGAATCTGCCTGTTCTAGTGGTTTATAAATTTTTTCATCAAGCCATTGGTCATTTATTTCAAAAGTACCGATGCCATCCATTTTCCCCTGATAATGGTAATCCATTTCTAGCGTCTTAAGTATTATCCTGTATTTCTTAGGATCAAGCCGTGAAATCATGAGGAACCCTGTTGAAAATTCTGACAACGTTGCTAACGCACAAGCATGAAGCCCTTTAATATGATTAAAGTTTCTTCTCTTATAGGGTAATTTAGTTTTTATAGTATCATCGGTAATTTCAATAACTTTAAACCCGTGGGGTTTATTAAAAGGAATCATCCTATTAAGACCTACATTAAGAAGCCATAAATAAAATGAAGAGGTTTTTGCTTTTTGAACTATTGTAGTTGTATTCATATTGGAATTAAATAAGTTTGAAAAGATAGCCAAAACTGGTCAAACATCTATCTAAAATAGTCAATCATATATGCTCAGCTACTGGGAAAAAGAATCGTTTGTAAATTATGACTATGTCGTTATTGGCAGTGGTATTGTAGGGTTGTCTACTGCCATTTCGCTAAAGGAACGGCAATCAGAGGCTCGTGTATTGGTATTGGAACGAGGCATTTTACCCACTGGAGCCAGCACAAAAAATGCAGGGTTTGCCTGTTTTGGAAGTTTAACGGAATTACTTGCCGATATAGAAATATTAGGCTCCGAAAAAACCTTGGAGTTAGTGAATGAAAGGTGGCAAGGTCTTCAGAAACTTCGCTCTCGAATCGGAGATGAGGCGTTGGATTACCATGGGTATGGCGGTTATGAACTAATTAGAGAAGACGAATTGCCGTATATTGACCAAATTGATAAAGTGAATGAGCTGCTCAAACCGATATTCAAAGATTCTGTGTTTAGCCTTGTCAATGAAAGGACTAAGGCATTTGGCTTTGATCAAACGGACGTAAAAGCACTAATATTTAATAAATATGAAGGGCAAATCCATACGGGTAAAATGATGCGTTCATTGCTTGCTATTGCGCAGCAAATGGGGATTGAAATACTTACGGGAGCTGAAGTAACTTCGTTTGACGATAGCTCACATAGAGTTAGTGTACAGGTAAAGAACACTGTTACTCAACAGCCCATTGAATTTAATTGTGGTAAATTGGCGATATGTACCAATGCTTTTACTAACCAACTTGTTCCCAATCTTGACATCACACCTGGCCGTGGTATTGTGCTCGTTACCAAACCTATACCAAACCTGCCCTTCAAAGGGGTTTTTCATATAGATAAAGGCTATTACTATTTCAGAAATGAGGGGAATAGGGTCATTTTTGGTGGTGGTCGTAATCTAGATTTTGAAGGTGAAAATACCGATAAGTTTACGATCAATAAAAGAATCGAGACTGAGTTAAAACGACAATTAAAAGAAATAATATTACCTAATATCCCTTTTGAGATAGATCACATTTGGTCAGGAATAATGGCTTTTGGTGCCAATAAAGCTCCTATCTACAAAGCACACTCAGACAAGGTTTTCCTGGGCGTAAGGCTCGGTGGAATGGGTGTGGCAATTGGAAGTCGTATGGGAGAAAAACTAGCTGAAAACATGCTCTAATTAGACGGTATTTCATAACTTCGGTAATTCAACTCAAATAGTGCGCATGGAAAAACAACATAAAGAACCCGCTCTGGTTCTTTCACTACTCCCGATTTTATTTTTAATTGTTCTACTTGCTGCCAACGTATATATATTCAAAGACGACTCATCTTACGGCCCAAATCAAATGGCACTGATATTTGCGGCAGCTTTTGCTGGAATATTATCCATAAAATTAAATTATACCTGGGAAGAAATTCTCGACTCCATAGTAAAGAGCATTAGTTCAGCAATGTCATCCATACTCATCCTATTAATGATTGGTTCTTTAGCAGGTACTTGGTTGATAAGTGGAGTAGTTCCTGCGATGATTTATTATGGCCTTGATATTTTAAATCCAACAATATTTTTATTTGCAGCCTGTATAGTAAGTGCAATTGTTTCATTGGCCACCGGTAGCTCTTGGTCAACAGCCGCCACAATAGGCATTGCGTTAATGGGTATTGGGCAGGCATTGGGAATCCATGAAGGATTAGTTGCCGGAGCTATAATTTCTGGAGCTTATTTTGGAGATAAAATGTCTCCACTTTCAGATACTACCAACCTCGCTCCTGCTATGGCAGGAACTGACCTGTTTACTCACATCAAATATATGGCCTTTACTACGGGCCCATCAATGATTATTACATTGATTATTTTTCTCATTTGGGGATTTACCATTAAAGGAAATGTGGCGTTAGACTCAGTCAGTCAAGTACAAGAGGCCATAGCTTCAAAATTCAATATTAACTTGTTTCTTTTTGCAGTACCGGGAGTGGTTATTTTATTGATTGTTAAAAAGATGCCTGCCCTACCTGCGCTATTTATAGGTACCATATTTGCCGCAATCTTGGCTCCCATTTTACAGCCAGAAGTAGTTAATAGCATTACAGGAAGTGACATTTTTACTTTACAGTCAGCCTATGAAGGTGTTATGCGGGCCATGTTTACAGAAGTAGACATTATAACAGGGAATGGCATAGTAGACAAACTTTTATCTTCTTCTGGAATGGAAGGCATGCTACCTACAGTGTGGTTAATAGTTTGTGCCATGATATTCGGTGGAATAATGGAGGGCAATGGTATGTTGAAGCGTATTGCGGGAAAAATCATTAGTTATGCCCACTCTACAGGTTCGCTAATAGCAGCTACTGCAGGGACTTGTATTACATTTAATTTAACTGCTTCTGACCAGTATATAGCTATTGTAGTACCAGGAAGAATGTACGCGAAAGAATTTAAAGATCGTGGTTTGGCACCTGAAAACCTGAGTAGAACACTTGAGGACTCTGGTACAGTGACTTCGGTATTGATCCCATGGAACACCTGTGGAGCATATCAATCCACCGTATTGGGAGTAGCAACACTTACTTACCTTCCCTACTGTTTTTTCAATATTATAAGCCCATTTATGACCATTCTTTTTGGTTATGCCAATATTAAGATCAGAAGAATAGAGAAAGAAGAAAAAGGAGAGTAATATGTTTGCAGAAACAATTTCCAATACTGAAATTAATGAACTTGAACTTGGCAGATTTGAAGGGCCTATTAAGGTAATTAATACTACTGAAGAGCTTAAAACAGCATTAATAAAGCTTTCGAAAGAAAAAGTAGTCGGTTTTGATACCGAGAGTAAACCCGCTTTTAAAAAAGGTGAATTTAACAATGTCTCATTAATTCAAATTGCAACTCTAAAAGTGGCCTACCTCATTAGGGTGAATTTGACCGGTATTACTGATGAATTCAAAATGTTTCTGGAGTCGAAGAAAATTATCAAAGTGGGTGTGGCACTAAGGGACGACCTAAAAGACTTAAGAAAATTAAGGCCATTCAACCCTGGGGGCTTTGAGGAACTCAATCAAATGGTTAAAGAAATAGGCATTGAAAGTAACGGACTTCGGAAATTGACAGCTATAATACTGGGCTTCAGGATTTCAAAAAATGCACAGGTATCGAATTGGGAAAATGAAATATTAACCGAAAAGCAACTTTACTATGCGGCAACAGATGCCTGGGTATGCGTCACTATGCACAGTAAACTTGTGAAGCAGGGGCATTTACAACATAGCTAAGTGATTCAACTTATTCTTCAATTTGAAATTCAATTGCATTGCCCAAATCCTTTAGCAATTGCACCTTCTCTGTTAGTTGATCAATAAAATCAACTCTTACCTTCCCTATCAACATACAATTGGACTCAAATTTCTGATCGTCAATGCTTATTGTAAAATCATTAACCAATCGCATTACTTCATTTGTCAATTCATAGCCGTAAGACAGTTCGAAAGCTTGTCTCACCTCTATAAGAATAGTTTTTGCTTCACTGATTGCGTCTTCAGCTGCGGTTTTATAGGCGTTGATCAACCCACTAACCCCTAGTTTTGTGCCTCCAAAATACCTTACTACTACCACTAAGGTATCGGTAAGCTCTTTGGAATTGATCTGTCCTAGTATAGGATCGCCTGCCGAATGGTTGGGTTCACCGTCATCATTGGCACGAAATACTTCCCTTTTAGCCCCGAGCATGTAGGCATAGCAATGATGACGTGCATCATGATATTGCTTTTGAAGCTTTTCCAATTGTTGTTTTACATCCTCCTCAGATTCTACGTGTACTGCAATCCCAATAAACTTGCTTCCACGGTCTTTAAACAAGCTGGTTCCCTCTTTGGATATGGTCAAATATTCAGTTACCATTAATTATTGCCTGAATTTCCTGATAAGAAAGAAGTAAGATGGATAGTACGGCAAAAGCGATACCTGCTAAGTTAAGTCGACTTATTTTTTCTCTAAAGAAAAGAACAGAAGCAAAGACTGTTGCGAGGATTATGCCTACGTTGAGCAGGGGATAAACCAAAGCACCATCATTTTCAAATGATGTAAGTGTTCTAATCAGAAAATAAATGGAAAAGTAATTAATTACGCCCAGTGCAATTCCCCCAATAGCACTTTTTAGGTTTAGTCTGGAGCCTCTGTACACTAAGATAATAATGCCCAAAATAGAAGCAGATGAAAATATTACTATTGGAAATATGGGCTCTGTGGCCTCGGTCAGATATTTGAAATTAGTAAAATTGATGGCTGAGTCAATAACTCCTCCTAAGAAAAATACAAATAGAGGCAGTAATAATAAAACGCCAAAATTCGGTTTGTCGATGTTCTTTTCTTTATAAGAGCTTAGAAAAATGGCAACTAATGC
Organism: Fulvivirga sp.; assembly: GCA_048268855.1. Taxonomy (GTDB): domain Bacteria; phylum Bacteroidota; class Bacteroidia; order Cytophagales; family Cyclobacteriaceae; genus Fulvivirga. The sequence continues at coordinate 51,032 of JBLWUR010000005.1, read as the reverse complement.
CAGTATCATTCCCAGATAGTTGAACAAACTATATTGTTTGGACTGAATGTCTAGAACCAATAAAGCCATTAAAGCGGGAATCACTAATGACATTTTAGCTGCAATAGAAGAAACCGTCATACTAAACTTTTGCGTAGTAATAGCCATGAGATAAAAAGTGGAAATAAAAACACCTCCTAGCACCAACCCTATTTGTACCCATGTACTTGACCAGGATATCTGTTCGATAGATTTTGAATCGCTAAGAAAAACAATACCAGTAATCACACAGGTAATATAATTGAATACTATGGCTTGAAATGTATTAAGTCCGAATGTCTTGAACATTCGAAAACAAACAAAAATGCCTACATTGGCTAGGATACAAAGTAAAAGATAGGTCATAAGCTGGCAAAGCTAATTAAGTCTGCAACACCTGTAAGCTAAAATGAAAAAAAAGAGGTTTATTAATGCAACCATCTCTACTCTTTTGAGTCATTAATAAGATTATCACTTAAAAAAAACATTACATGAAAAAGTCCATTACAATTGTATGCCTGGTATTCATTACTTCATTTATTTATGCTCAAACTTCCGAAGTACGTGATCTGCCAGCCTTTGATGGGGTATCATTGACGACCTCAGGCAACGTATATTTAACGCAGGGAAATGACCAGAAAGTAGAAGTTAAAGGCCGTGAAGAGACTTTGAGAAAAATAGAAACAGAAGTAAGGGGCGGTACATTAATGATTAAACATCGAGATTCTGATAGTTGGTTTGGTGGATTTAATAGTGACGATTTTGATGTGTATATCACAGTAAAAAATCTAAAAGAGTTGAGTGTCTCAGGTTCGGGAAGAATCATGGGTAAAAGTAATTTTGCGGCTGATCGAATGGAAATAGAGGTAAGTGGTTCTGGACGGATCTCTTTAGAAACTTCAGCTAATCTGATAGAGACTTCAATATCAGGATCTGGGAAAATAGAATTAAAAGGCACTGCAAAAGACTTAGAAACTCGGATTAGTGGGTCAGGGACATTGTATGCTGAAGACATGGAATGTGAAAATATTCAAGCTCGGATTTCAGGTTCTGGAAAATGTGAGGTAAATGTCTCAAAATCTATAGATGCTCGGATCAGCGGAAGTGGCAGTGTCTATTATAGAGGTAATCCAGATAAAATCAATTCACAGTCATCCGGCTCTGGCAAGGTGAGAAAAGTATCTTAGGCTTGTAGTGATTTGGAATGTCTGCCGACAAAGGCAGGCATTCATTTCACCTGTCTAACTTAGCAAGTCATACCGAAGGTATCCTTACCATTAATCCAAAAAAAACTTCTGTATGGCAAAGATTCCTCCATTTCATTGCGGAATGACCTTCTAACTAAGATTGTCAATGAACGTCTTATTGTAAGCTCCTTTTGAAGATGCTTTACAAGGCAGGATGATGACATGTTATTATCGTTCAATCCTTACTATAATGCCTCTTGATCCCCTCTACAATAAAATATTGAGCGAGACAATAAGTAAGCATAACCCATACTCCTGCTAGCGTAACGGGGTCTAGGAATTTATTAATCGCCAACAGCGAATCTGAAATCAAAAACATGATAGCTCCGCCAAATACAAATCCAAAACTTGACATATTGGTATATCCATACCTTAACATGGCTACGATAGCCATAACTACCAAAACAGCTGCGTAAATGATTACTGGTATTTTCATGCTACCCAGTCCGGGAAGAAGAATATAAACAAGCGCCACCCCTACCAGAGACAAGGTGAGTGCATGTCTCAGTTTTTGAGAGAATAATAGTGGATTAATTGGCTTCTCCCATTTCGCTTTTGTATAAACGTATATATAAACCAGGTGAGCTATTAAAAAAGAAGCTAAACCCAACATAAAAAATAGTGCACGTTGATGTTGAAAAATCAATAAGACATCACCAGCCCATGACAATACCAGTGCCACTAAAATCAGCCAAAATATTGCTTTCCTCTCCTGCATTGATGAAATAAAATAAAGAATGAGACTGGGCATTAATAATGGTTTAGAAAATTTCTGAGTGCCCAAATCAAAACCATGACCAATGAGCTCAATCACTACCAAAATAAAAAATAATGTACGAAATACCTTTTGCTTATCCATTGGCGAGATTTAACGATTGTTTTCTTTTTCTAATTAATAAATAGGTTAATGCTGTTAAAGCAGTAAGCACCCCCATTCCAAAAGTGATAGGAAAGTTTTCAGGATTGTTATCAAAAACCCACCCTGACAAAATAGCACCCATCATTATACCAGCCTCCAAGCCAATAAAAGTAGTCGCCATGGCTTTACCCCTACTTTTTTCTAAACTTAAATCTGCTGTCCAAGCAAATATTGTGGGTGAGTTCATCCCTACTCCTAATCCATAAATTATAGCACCCGTAAAAAACATGAGCTGATTTGTTGAAAATCCAATAACTAAAAGTCCAATTGAATATAGAATAGTAGCTGTAATCAGAACTGGCTCACGACCAAATTTATCGGATACTTTGCCAGCAACAATTCTCACTAATAAAGATGCTAAGGTAAACGCTGTAAAAAATGTGCCTTTGTTATTCATCCCCAAATGAACACTGAAATCAGGAATGATTGTTAGAATTATTCCAAATGAAAATACTGTAAGGAACATTACAATTGTTGGTGGTATGGCACTTTTATCGAATACTTCATCTTTTGAAATGCTCAAGTGGCTGAGTTTGAATTTCTCAGGTTTTTCAAGCGTTTCTTTCATACCTGCCAAGATTATCACTGATAAAATGGCTAGAAAAGAAGATACATAAAACATGGCGTCCAATGAAAATTGTAAGGTTATTTCACTACCAATGGCGGGGCCTATTGCCATTCCCATGGTACCAGCAAATCCGGCAATACCCATAGCCTCACCGCGTTTGCTTACGGGCACAATGTCAGCAACATAAGCCACAGTACCAGTTGGTTTAAATCCTGTAGAGAAGCCATGAATAAGACGCAAAACAAAAAAACCAAAAATGGAAGTGACCAATGGATAGACAAATCCCAAAGCAAAACAAACAGCTGCACCAAATAGCATCACAGGAATTCGACCTACTTTATCCGTTAGTTTACCACTAAATGGGCGTGATAAACCGGCTGTCAAGGTAAATAGGGATATGATAAAGCCCTTATAATCTTCACCACCTAATGCTGTTAAAAATGCCGGCAGCTCAGGAATGATCATGTTGAAACTAGCAAAAAACAGAAAGGAGCTACTACATAAAAGCCAAAATTGAAGTGAGTAGGTCTTTTCCTTTTTTTTCATCGCTCCAAAACTAAACCATAAGGATGAGATATCTCCAGAAAACCACACTATGTGGTCAAATTTCCACATCAATAATCATTAATGAACCTAAAAAAAGGCCTTTCGGTGCGTTGGCATAGTTCATGGCTTTTATTGCGCAACTAAACTTTAAATAAAATGAAAAAGTTATTATTAACAATTCTATTGACTTCAGTTGTCATGTTAACAGGTTATTCTCAAGCATATAAAACAGCTTTGGGTGTCAGAGTTGGTAATTCCAACGGGTTCACTATTAAGCATTTCATAGGAGGTCAAAACGCCCTAGAGGGAATTATATCTTCTAGATGGCGTGGAGTAAACCTTACTGGACTTTATGAACATCAATTCCCAATGGGAAACATTACAAATTTCTACTGGTTTGTAGGTGGTGGTGGTCATATTGGTACTTGGGACGGGGATAAAAACCCATGGTTTGAAGATAACAACACCCATACAGTAGTTGGTGTTGATGGTATCATAGGCCTTGAATATACACTGGAAGACGTCCCATTAGGATTTAGTGCCGACTGGAAACCTAGCGTTAATCTGGTAGATGACACTGGGTTTTGGGGTGATGAAATTGGAATCTCGGTGAGGTACACGATTAAATAAATTAGAAAAGCTGGAGAGGTTAGGTGTCATTCTGAGACCCAATATTTTATATCAGAGCCTCCCCGGATTCATTCCGGGGTCTCTTTGTCGGGGATGCCTGCCTTTGTCGGTAGACAGGTTTGGAATGACAAGATTTTATCTCTCCAGCTTTTATTTAATCCTTCTTACTATCCTGATAGCCTAATAAGAAGGCCTTCATATAATCATCTAGATCACCGTCTAATACATTTTGCACATCCGTGCGCTCTACGCCTGTTCGGGCATCTTTAATTAACTTATAGGGATGAAGCACATAATTTCTGATCTGCGACCCAAAATCAACACGCATTTTTCCTGCCTCCACTTTATCGCGTTCTGCATTACGTTTCTCAAGTTCCCGTTGATAAAGTCTGGACTTTAACATTTTCATTGCCAATTCCCTATTCGCCAACTGCGAACGTTCAATTTGACAAATAACCACAATACCGGTAGGCTTATGCGTAAGCTGAACTTTGGTTTCCACCTTATTTACATTCTGGCCACCTGCTCCACCTGAGCGTGAGGTATGTAATTCTACGTCACCAGGATTGATATCAATTTCAATATCGTCATCAATAATAGGCGATACATACACTGATGCAAAGGAAGTATGGCGTCTGCCTCCTGAATCGAAAGGAGAAATTCTCACCAAACGATGAACCCCGATTTCAGACTTCAAATTTCCATAGGCAAAGGGTCCGTCAACCTCCAATGTGGCTGATTTGATACCCGCCACATCTCCAGATTGGTAGTTGATTTGCTTTACGGTGTAGCCATGGCTTTCGCCCCACATGATGTACATCCGGTTTAGAATGTCGGCCCAATCTTGGCTCTCGGTACCACCTGCACCAGGGTTGATTTCCAGTATTGCACCAAATTGATCTTCTTCACCACTGAGCATCTTTTTGAATTCAAGATCTTCAATGGCCTTTTCTGTTTTCTTATACTCAGCATTAATTTCCTCATCACTCACTTCATCAAGTTCATAGAACTCGTAAAGTGTTTCAAGATCAGCTAAAAGCTGGCTCACGTCAGTAAAACTGTCGGTCCAAACCTTTTTTAATCTTATTGTTTTAAGGATTTTTTCTGCTTCTTTTGGGTCGTTCCAAAATTCAGGTTGAGCGGTGACTAGCTCCTCTTCTTGTACTTCTGCAAGTTTCCTATCGTAGTCAAAGATACCTCCTCAAAGCCTCAACTCGGGCTCTCAAGTCTTTCAACTCGTCTGATGTCATAATCGAATAATTTTTTACCAAAACTAAGCAAAGCGATAGTAAGTATAGCATGCTCACATAATTAATGCAGTGAAATCTTATTGGATAAAATACATTGATCTTTAAATTTGCCTTTTAATCTTATTGATTAGCATCTTCCTACATACAGAAAAGGAGAAACATTCGAATTTGAAGTAAGAAAAGAGACTATTAATTTATTGAAATTAGATTATAGAAACCGACTAGGAAGATATGGTTGATGGAATCATCATTACAAAGTAGAAACACTTAGGGGCAGGGAAAGGACTTACTCTGTTTAGTAATCTTTAAAGAAGAGATTATGCTTATTCTCCAAAATATTTCATACACCCAAACCAATAAAGATATACTATTTAAAAATATCAATCTGGTGGTCAACAGATATGAAAAAATTGCATTAATCGGTAATAACGGCTCAGGAAAATCTACTTTACTTAAAATTATAGCAAACCAATTGGATCCTTCTAATGGCGATCAAGAAACAATATCGAAACCTTACATCATTCCGCAATTATTCGGGCAACATAATCATTTGACAGTTGCGCAGGCATTGGCAATTGATCAAAAAATAAATGCGTTAAATAAAATATATGAAGGCAGTATCGAGGAAGAGAATTTTAAAATATTAAATGACGATTGGACCATAGAAGAAAGGTGCTACGAAGCATTAAATTATTGGCAATTAAGTGATTTAAGTTTATCTCAAAATTTGGAAAATCTGAGTGGTGGACAAAAAACGAAAGTATTCCTAGCCGGCATTGCTATTCACCAACCCGAATTGATCTTGCTGGACGAACCAAGTAACCATTTAGATAGCTCTTCCAGAGAAAAATTATACGATTTTATTCAAACAACTTCTAGTACTCTAATCATAGTAAGCCATGACAGAAAGTTGTTGAACACATTAGACAAAGTTTGTGAATTGAGTAGGAATGGGATTAAAGTTTATGGAGGCAATTACGATTTTTATTTAGAACAAAAGCAAATAGAAAAAAACGCCTTGAACCAAGGTATTCAAAGTAAAGAAAAAGCCTTGCGTAAAGCGAAAGAAAAGGAACGTGAGACGATGGAACGCCTGCTGAAATCGGATAACCGGGGAAAGAAAAAGCAAGAGAAGTCGGGGATGCCCAAGGTGATGATGGATAAAATGAAAAATGATGCTGAAAAAAGCACCTCGAAAACAAAAGACGTCCATACTGAAAAGATTGTGGGAATCTCTCAGGAGCTACAAGATTTGCGTTCGACATTGCCCGATATTGATAAAATTAAATTTGGCTTTGACAGTTCGGTATTGCACAAGGGAAAAATCTTGTTTACTGCTACAGAGATGAATTTTAGTTACAAAACAAACCCACTTTGGGCGCAAAACCTAAATTTTCAAATCACAAGTGGTGAACGCATTGCGCTTAAAGGGCGAAACGGTACAGGGAAAACAACATTAATCAAATTGATTTTAGGAGGTTTAGAACCAAATAGTGGAACCGTTTACAGAGCAGACAACAAATTCGTTTTTATTGACCAAGATTATTCCTTAATTAACAACAATCTGAGCGTTTACAATCAGTCCCAGTTGTTCAACAATTCTGCTTTGCAAGAACATGATATCAAAATAAGGTTGAACCGTTTTTTGTTTGATAAGGACAATTGGGACAAACCTTGTAGTGCATTGAGTGGAGGAGAAAGAATGCGTTTGATACTTTGTTGTTTAACAATAGGAAGTAAATCTCCGGATATTATCATTTTAGATGAACCAACCAACAATTTAGATATTCAAAACATTGAAATTTTGACGAATGTAATCCGTGATTATCACGGAACACTAGTAGTTGTATCTCACGATGATACATTTATTGAACAAGTCAATATTGAACGTACTATTGATCTCTGAAGTCGGCACTTGAGTGAAAATGTCAAGAATTAATATGCCTAGAATTAGATACCACTTAATTGTTGTTATTTGCTCTTCCCCTATTCGACATTTGTAATGTCGAATAATTAAAACAGGATTTATAATCCACTCTAGGCTTTGGATTGAAAATCCATTGGTACTACTTCTGGATTGCAAATCCGAAGAGGTTAAGTATTAAAGAACCTATTAATCTACTCCTTTTTAGACAGAGAACAATTGCCGCTTTAGCATGTTTTATCATCGGATTTTCGACAGTCGTAAAAGGTATCTATGATGTGAACATCACATTATCATTAATAGGACTTTTACTTATTGGATTGGGATTAATATTAGGGAGTAATGTGATGAATGAAATTTACGAACTAGCGCGCTAACACTCCGTAAAAGGGCATTTGGTCTCCACATTGCGAAGTCCTAGATACTATTGTGCGGATCGGCCGCACGTTATGGGTCGCATTTCACATCTACTTTCATCTGTCTCGGGAGAACTATCGACTGGAACGCAGTGTCTCTATCTTCTTTATTTGGAACTAGGTTAAAACCCAATAACGTGCTAGTTTTATGCCTTGTAAAACAAGTAAACAAACGCACCTTACCGTAGTGCGTTGGTAGCCATTTATGCGATGTGAAAAATGAGGAAATCTATAATTTTAATATCTCTTCTATTGATAGGATACGGAAAAACGTTTGCTGGATAGTATGAATGTCATACTTACCGAGGAACATTAGCAGGAGCAAGAATCCACCTGTATCTTCAATTTATGAATATTCATTCTACTTCTAAAGATTCTATCATCGTCAAGGGAATCTATAAATATGATAAGATAAATGAACCATTAAACTTGCGAGGTGTTTTGCTCAACCAAAGAGTACTTAAATTAACTGAATTTCATGATGACAACCCATTTGCAGAACTCCTTATGGAATGGGGCAAGGATAATGTAGATGGGATTTGGAACGGCTCTAATAAATCATTTAAAATTCAGCTTGAAAAGGTAGGTTATCTGTCGGACATAGATGAGAAGAGAGTTAATGAACCTACGGATATCATGATGGAGTCGGCATTCAAAAATGAATATCTTATAGGCACTTATTTAAAAACAACTTTAGATCAAAGGGCCAAAATGACTCAATTGAAAGTTATTGATAAGAAAACTAATCAATTAAAACACTTAATTAAATTTGATAATAAAGATAAGCCAATCGGAAATGTAATGACTGATATTTTTTCAAATGTGACTATTTGGGAAACACCGAAAGCCTTACTTATTAATGTAGATGACGGACATATGGGCGGCTCATTCTTTATGACATATAATGAATCTCTCCATGAGTTTGTTATGGATGAATAACGGCTACCAACAATTATGTAGAAAAACATATGCTAAGTACCTTGTAGTTAGGATTGTGCGATTTGTATCGCCCCCTATTCTACATTTGAAATGTCGGATAATTAACTCTGGATTTATAATCCTCATCCAGTATTGGATTGAAAATCCATGGGTACTACTTCAGGATTGCAAATCCTGAAGAGGTTAAATTTTTAATCCCAAAACTTGCAGTAGCTTAAGAAGCTCTATTCTAAGAAGGAAAATCAAAAATAATGAGAACGCTAATATTAAATGATGGCAACAAAATCCCGAAAGTAGGTTTTGGCACTTACAAATCAACGGAGCAGGAAGGAATTGAGGCAGTGAAGAATGCCTTAATTAGTGGCTACCGTTTAATTGATACTGCCGCTATATATGGAAATGAGCAGGCCATTGGAAAAGGAATAGAAGCAAGTGGGATTTCCAGAAAAGAAGTGTTTGTGACCACTAAAGTATGGCGTGAGAACTTGGGCTATGAACAAACAAAAACTGCTTTTGAAGAATCTCTTACTAAGCTGAATCTTAACTACATCGACTTATATTTGATACACTGGCCTGCCAATACCAAAAACTATGACCACTGGCAAAAAGTCAATGCTGATACTTGGCGTAAAATGGAGGAATTACAAGCTGAAGGTAAAATCAAATCAATTGGAGTCAGTAATTTTTGGCCCGAACATTTGGAAGCACTTTTTCAAACTGCGAAAGTGATTCCTTCAGTTAATCAAATAGAATTTCATCCAGGCTACTGGCAACCGGAAGTAACCAAATATTGTAAAGAACAAGGTATTACCGTTGAATCTTGGTCGCCATTGGCAAGAGGTAAAGTATTTGGAAATGAGATTTTAAATGAGATTGCCCAGAGGCATAATAAATCCATTTCTCAGGTTTGTCTGCGTTGGATCATTCAGCATGATGTAATTGTTATCCCAAAATCAACCTCGCCAGAACGAATTAAGGAAAATATCAATCTATTTGATTTTGAATTATCAGTAGAAGAGATGAATCAAATAAACAATCTTCCACAAATGGGATTTAGTGGAGAATTGCCAAATATTTGGCCTGATAGGATATAATAGATTCAGATTATAGAAAAAGAATACCCACCTTATTCACACTCTCCCGCAAGTTTGCAACTTGTGGTATTGCCTAAGAATGCTGCCGTACTTAAGGGTTACACGTTCTTATTACAAACATCCTGAAAATTAATAGACGATTTTGGCCTGCCAAAATATATAATCAAAGTTGATAAAAATCATATTTCATTTCAATTACCTGATGTACACTTGTGATAAGAATTATGAAAGAAGTAGCTCAGTTTTAGAGTAAAATAAATACAAATTATCATGATAGAACAAATTGAAACTTTTAAAGGTAATGTGCTAGCCATTGAAGTAATAGATGGTTTTACAGAAACAGATGAAAAACTAGCTCAGAAATTCTTTAAGGAGAAAATTGAGGAAGGGAATGACCATGTAAATGTACTAGTAAAACTTGATGAATTGAAAATAGGACACAGCAGTACAAAGGCTTTCATGGAAGATATAGTGTGGGTTTTAAGAAATTATAAGCATATGGGTAATCTCGCCATTGTGGCTCATTCCAAAATCTTAAAAGCGTTGGTACCTATTGATAATTTTTTCTTTGAAAGATTGCAAAAGGGATATGAAGAACGATACTTTGATGTTTCTCAATTGGATAGCGCAATCGAATTCATAACCACTAAAAAATAAATTAAATCCCCTATTCGACATTTGTAATGTCGAATAATTAACTCTGGATTTATAATCCTCATCCAGTATTGGATTGAAAATCCATGGGTACTACAACAGATTGTAAATCCTGAAGAGGTTCTTTCTTCGACATAGCACAAAAAAGAGGCTGGTTCTTTGAACCAGCCTCTTAAACCAAATTGTCTGTGAAACAATCTAAACTTTACTCACCCAATTAAAACGGTCATCAATACGGCCAAGTTTTATATCATCGAGTTCTTTTAACACTTTTTGTGAAAATTCTCTACCTTCTACCGGAGGAAGTTGAAAATCCTCGTCTTTATATCCTATCAAATCAATAGGCGCAATGGTGGCGGCTGTACCGGCACCAAACGCTTCTTGTAATCTTCCTTCCCTAGCAGCTGCCACAACCTCAGCTACCTCTACTTTACGTTCTTCAACCGTCATTCCCCAATCTCTTGCCAAGGCAAGTACGCTGTCTCTGGTAATTCCATTTAGAATGGTATCTCCCAATGCCGGGGTGATAAGTTTGCCATCAATTACGAACATCACATTCATGGTGCCTGACTCTTCGATGTATTTGTGGTCTCTGCCATCTGTCCATACAAGTTGGTCATAGCCTTTATCCTGAGCTAATTTTGCTGGATATATTGCCGGGCCATAGTTACATCCAGTTTTACAATAGCCGCTCCCACCTTCTACCGCTCTTACATAATGATCTTCTATTTTCACTTTTACTGGTTTGGCGTAGTACGCACCTACCGGGCAAGTGATAATCATAAATTTGAAGTTTTGTGAAGGCCTAATACCAATATAATCGTCATTAGAAAACAAAAAAGGTCTAATGTATAATGCTGTACCTGGCACGTCTGGTACCCATTTGTTATCCAGCTTCAAAAGTTCATTAAGTCCTTCAAAAAATATTTGTTCGGGCAGCTGGGGCATGCACATCCTGTTTGCAGAAATATTTAGTCTTTCAAAATTTTTGTCAGGGCGAAATACATTTACCTGGCCTTTTTCATCCTTGAAAGCTTTAAGTCCTTCAAATATTGAAATACCGTAGTGCAATGCAGGACTTGCTGGGCTAATACGCATCGCCTCGTAAGGTTCTATTCTCAGGTTATTCCATTCACCATTGCGATACTCAGCAGTAAACATGTGGTCGGAATACACTTTCCCGAACTGTATATTACTAAAATCAACCTGGTCAATTTTAGAATTGGCAGTTTTATTAATTGATATGTTAAAAGTCTCTGTCATGGCGGTATTAGATGTGTTGAACGCAACTAACGTTCGTTAGGATCGCAAAATTAACAAAATTATAGTTGCAGAAAAATCTTTGGCTATTTTCTGGCTATCCAAGGCGTCTCTGGGGCACCTAATTCAGCAGTCATTTTACGGCTTAGTACAAATAGAAAATCTGAAAGTCGATTTATAAATTGAATGGCTATTGGTGGCACCTCTTCATGATCGGCCAATGCAATAATTTGTCGTTCTGCTCTACGACAAACACAACGGGCAATATGACAAAAAGAGACAGATTGATGCCCTCCGGGAAGTACAAAGTTTTTCATTGGCTCCAGCGTTTCTTCCATCTGGTCAATGCTTTTTTCTAAAGCAACTACATCCTTTTCTGTAAGTGCCGGTATTTTCACTTTGGTATTGCCTGGCTCAGTGGCTAATATCGAGCCCAGTGTGAATAACCTATCCTGAATTTCAACTAATATATCATGTCGATTGGAGTTCACAGGCTGATCACGTAGTAACCCAATATGAGAATTTAATTCATCAACTGTACCATAGGAATCGATACGAATATGAGCTTTTGATACCCTGGCACCACCAAACAATGCAGTTGTTCCTTTATCTCCTGTTTTGGTGTATACTTTCATTTAACTTGTATGTTCAGGCTGCCGCGAAACGTTTGTATTAATATCATCGAATTCAACCAGTCCATCGCGCATTCTTACAATACGGTGCGCATAATGAGCGATATCATCTTCGTGAGTTACCATGATTATTGTATTTCCTGCGTCATGTAACTGCTGAAACAAGTCCATGATTTCATAAGATGTTTTGGAATCGAGGTTACCTGTAGGTTCATCGGCTAGTATAATACTTGGGTTGTTTACAAGGGCCCTCGCTATCGCTACTCGTTGTCGTTGACCTCCAGAAAGTTCATTTGGTTTGTGATGGTAACGATCACTGAGGCTCACATTTTCAAGCGCTTGCATGGCTATTTCTTCTCTTTCAGATTTGCCGTAACCAGCATAAATCAACGGTAGTGCTACATTTTCCAATGCAGAGGCCCGAGGTAAAAGATTAAACGTTTGAAATACAAAACCAATTTCTTTATTTCTAATTTCAGCCAGTTCATTTTCCGTAAGATCACTTACAATTTGGTTATTCAATACATAAGAACCACTTGTAGGTGTATCTAGACAACCAATTATATTCATTAATGTAGACTTACCAGAGCCTGACGGCCCCATAAAAGCCACATACTCGCCTCTGTTGATTTCCAAAGTAATAGATTTCAAAGCCTCTACCGTTTGGTTTCCCATTTTGTAAATCTTCGAAATTTCACTTGTCTCTATAATCTTGCTCATGAGTAGTAAGTTAACCTTTCCAAATTTAAACCTTATCACGAAGAACGGAAAGAGTAAACATTGATAATACCTTATTTACTTAAACGGTGAATATTACAGGCAAGTGTTAATTATCATAGCGCGTGCTCATATTGGACAGATTCATCTTTATTTTGTTTTAAATAGTCTAACGTCCTTTTGATTACTATCTCATCTTTTAGTATTCTGGTATGCCCTAAGCCTTGTGTTTTCATATATTGCGCAGTTGGGTATTTCTTAAGAATAACTTCCGGATGTTTTGAAGACACCTCTTCATCATTCTCGTCATATATTAAAAGTAGTTCCATGGGTTTTAGATGATCTATCACATATTCGGCTGAAAATTCTTTAAATGTCTTCCCATATTTTTGTTTAATAAAGCTTTCAAAATAAGGAACCATACGTTCAGAAGCCCCAATTTTCTTTCTGAATTCTTTGATAATTTCACTTCCGATTGTTGGACTACTTATCATCACCAATTTATCTGTCTCAACACCATTGATGATTGAATGCATGGCTGACACACCACCCAACGAATGGCCAACCACCATTTCAAAACCCTTATATTTTTCGTTTAACAACTCAATGATTTTTGCAAACTCCAAAATGTGGGAAGTTTTTCCTTCTGACTGACCATGGCCTGTAGCATCAAACGACACCACCTTATAACCAGCTTCGTTATATGAAGAAATGAATTTTCTGAATTGAGTGCCCCGCCCCATCCAACCATGAACCATCAATACAGGCTTACCCTCTCCCCATTCATACACTTGTATCGCCTTACCTTCAAAATCAATTTTATATTTATTCGCTTGATCTGCAACCTCAACTTCACCATAGGGAAGCCTATACTTAGCCGTAGAAAAAAATATATTTCCAAACCATCTTTTGGCTAACCAAGGAGCGAATAACTCAACCTTTGGAAACGTCCATGAGATTATTCTCAATGGTAATGGGGTTTTTATACTCTTCTTTTTCATAGTTATTCAGACCGATCGGTCTTTTTTGGTTCAAATTTTTTTATACTAAAATGCTCTGTTTAATAAAGTTTTTCATGTGCGCGGCTGTAATTTCAACACTGTCTTTATTTCCATCTACTCTTGACAGCACAATGGCACCTTCGAGAGTGGCGATAATTACTGTGGCCATTTGTTTTATATTGACGTCACTTCTCACTTCCCCCGATTTTACACCTTCTGTCAATTTGAGTTCAATATAGTTTCGCAAAATGATAATCGACTCCCGTGCTTTTTCTTTGAGTTCAGGATGTGTATTGGTAGAGTCAATAGCCGTATTGAATATTGGGCATCCACCACCTTGGACCATCGGATCATCAATAAATGAAACAAAAACATCAATCACGGCCAAGATCTTCTCTGTTGGTGTAGATACTTTATCCAATGTTTCACGAAATCTCCTGAGTACCCTTTGGTAATTATGGTTAAAGGCCTCCACTGCTATTTCATCCTTGTTTTTGAAATGATTGTAAATACCGCCTTTCTTAAGACCAGTAGCCTCCATGATGTGGCTTAGTGAACAGGCATGATATCCATAAGTGTTGAACAGCGCTGCTGAGCTCTCAATTATTCGTTCTCTTGTAGATATTTTATCCATAGTACCGACCGGTTGGTCTCAAAGATAGTAAAAAATAATTTATATCAAATTACTTAACGGTGAAATTGAAACTTTTGGTTTCAAAACTAAAGTCGTGTGGATTATAGGTACGTTCTGAGTAAAGTATATTATTGTCATTATCTACCAATATTACAGTAGAGCATCGTGAACCATAATTTTTACTTTTAATAAACATAGGCGATAACATGGCTTCTTTTTCATAACCTACTCCAGTATCTGGTAGTTGATTGTCAGGTGCTTTCATATCATCATAAAGTGTCGCGAACAACTGTTCAGCAACAATCTCATTGTGTGCAATTACATTATCAATCTTCTCTTTGCCTTTTACTACCTTGGGCCAAGGAGAATCAAGTAAGGCATTACTCAATCCATGGACGCCTGCATCGATTTGATGAACACCATTTTGATAATTACCATAATAACGAAGGTCATCTATATCACCACAGATGATATTGAATCCATTATAATCCTTGCCCTTTTTTGCGACATTTTCCAAATAATGTTGAGCATCTACATCCTTGCTCAAATAATCAGAAACCAAGTGTCCTCGACTCGGTGCGTTAGGTTTAATGTTTTTTAAGTCTCTATAATTAGTCAGTAAACTTATCTTTCCTGAAGTGGTCATGCCTAACCAGGTACCTCCTGCTTCTAGGTCTTTTCCCGCCAAGATACTTCTATCCTCCTCCCAAAAATCAAGTGGTTTTGTTGGCCTTCCGTAAAATTCGTCACGGTTGGCCGCTATTATAAGCTTATAAGTGGGATGTACTTTGTAACCAAACAAGATTAAACACATATGGCAAATTTAAATATAATGATGGCAAGTAAATGTCGTCAACCTTCAAATAACTCCAATTGTTCCGGTAACTGCCTAAAAGTTTTTCGATGATAAGCTGATAAGCCTATGCTTCGAATAGCTTCCCTGTGCATTGCGGTAGGGTAGCCTTTATTTTGATGCCATTGATAATCAGGAAATTGTTCTCCTAATTTTATCATATATTCATCTCGATAGGTTTTTGCTAAAATTGAAGCGGCTGCAATGGACAAATATTTACCATCTCCTTTTATGATGCACTCAAAAGGAATCTCATTATGAGGTTTATAACGGTTGCCATCAATCAACAGTAATTCAGGTACTGTTATTAATTGATCTACTGATCGATTCATGGCCAGATAGGAAGCATTCAATATGTTTACTTTGTCAATTTCATTATTGTCCACAAAGGAAACTGCCCATGCAACGGCATCTTTTTCAATGTCCTTTCTAAGCTGTATCCTTTTCTTTTCCGATAGTTGTTTTGAGTCATTAAGTAACTTATGCTTATATCTTGGTGGCAATATAACGGCAGCAGCTACCACAGGACCCGCCAAGCAGCCACGGCCAGCTTCATCGCAACCGGCCTCTACTATTCCCTTACGAAATGAGGATTTTAACATTGTTACAAAATTAGTTTTATCATATAGACTTCAAAACATATATGAATAGCTTTGCAACCATGAAAAATAATAGCAATCCATGGCAAACGATTTCTTCAGAAACTAAATATAACAATCCGTGGATTGAGGTAGTAGAGGATCAAGTAATTAATCCTGGAGGTGGTGAAGGTATTTATGGTAAAGTTCATTTTAAAAATAAGGCCATTGGCATTATTCCTATTGATGAAGAGGGGAACACTTGGCTTGTGGGACAACACCGATACACTTTAGATGAATTTTCATGGGAAATTCCTGAAGGTGGAGCTCCAATTGGTGAAGATATTTTAGAGGCCGCCCAAAGGGAACTGAAAGAAGAAACAGGTATCGAAGCCAACCATTGGGAGTTATTCATGACTATGCATACGTCCAACTCAGTAACGGACGAAGTAGCACATTTGTATCTGGCTAAAGACTTAAAGCATGGGCCAGCTAATTTAGAAGAAACTGAATCTGATTTAAAAGTCAAGAAACTACCACTAAAAGAAGCCATTCAAATGGCCTCAGACGGCAAGATCACTGATAGCATAAGTGTAGCAGGCCTATTGAAAGTTGCCATGCTATTGAATGAAAAGAATTGATGATCAAGCAAAACTACTTAGGCCATTTTAAAACCAACTTACATCTTGCCGTTCCGGTGATGATGAGTCAGCTCGGGCACATGATGGTAGGTGTGGCAGATAGTATTATGGTAGGGAGACTGGGAGCGGTTCCGCTTGCGGGAGCATCTCTTGCCAATGTGATCTTTAATATTACCCTAATGTTTGGCATCGGGGTATCTTACGCTATTACACCACTAGTAGCTACTGCCGATGGTGAAGGAAATACATCAAAATCAGCTAATTATTTAAGGCATGCTATTATCATTAACATTCTTACTGGAATTTTTATGTTCTTATTGGTTTTTGCTACCAATTCTGGAATCTATCACCTTAACCAGCCACAGGAAGCCGTAGAATTAGCTGTGCCTTACCTTAATGTCATCGCATTTTCCCTTGTACCATTGATGATCTTTCAAACCTTTAGGCAATTTGCAGAAGGACTCTCCGATACACGTCCTGCCATGGTAATTGTCATAATTTCCAATCTTGTAAATGTTGGCCTCAATTACATTTTAATCTACGGAAAATTCGGGTTTGACGCCATGGGGCTATTAGGAGCAGGTTATGCTTCCTTAATCTCAAGAATAGTATTGGCGTTATGGATGGCACTTTATATTTATTACGGTTCACGTTATTCACCCTTCCGAATGGCATTTGCTATAAAAGATTATAGTAAGGCTATTTTCAGAAAACTACTGTCAATTGGTTTACCATCAGGATTTCAACTCATATTTGAAGTGGGTGCATTCGGTTTTGCCGTCATTATGATTGGGTGGATTGGGACAAAGGCATTAGCAGCGCATCAGATAGCCATAAATCTGGCTGCCGTAAGCTATATGATGGCCTCTGGACTCTCATCTGCTGCCACGATTAGGGTAGGCAACCAACTAGGGTTAAAAGATGTCCCCACTTTGCGTGCGGCTGCCTTTACATTGTACATAATGGTCATTGTATTTATGGGGGTTACAGCTACCATATTCATTACTGGAAGGTATTTTCTGCCTTCACTCTACATTGCTGATACTGCTGTAATAGAGGTAGCCAGTACATTATTGATAATTGCTGGCTTCTTTCAAATATCAGATGGAATTCAAGTACTGAGCCTAGGTGCATTGAGAGGTCTTCATGATGTGAAAATCCCAACTTTACTTACATTCATTGCTTACTGGGTCCTCGCCTTACCTATTGGGTATGTACTCGGATTTGTTTTTGACATGGGTGCAGCTGGGGTTTGGTATGGCTTACTTATGGGCCTAACCATTGTTGCAGTGGCAATGTTATGGAGATTTAATGTTTTAACTAAACGCATGATGACCAGCCTAACACATGTCAGTTAAAAATTATTAGTTTATCTTTGCAGAAGAATGAATCAAAGTAATACAATAGCGCTTTATCAGCCCATGATGCAAACTATAGCACAACGTATGTTGGGTTCTATAGCTGATGCGGAAGATATAGTGCAGGATACTTTACTAAAATGGTTGACAATTGACACGGATAAAATCAGAAATACGAAGGCTTATTTGATTAAATCAGTGACCAACAATTGCATTAATCATCTCAATACGCTCAAGCGAAAAAAAGATCAATGTCTTGATTCCATCAAACCTCAGGAATTAATAGACAAATACAAGGAAATGGAGTTATTCAGTTTCGATTTTGAGAATGAAGTCTCCTCAGCTCTTAACGTAATCCATAAAAAATTAGAGCCATTAGAAAAAGGGATATTTGTATTACGCGAATTTTTCGACTTTGAGTACGATGATTTACAAGAGGTATTTAACAAGAAAAAGGAGAACTGTAGGCAATTATTTTGTAGGGCAAAGGAGAAACTCAACCTTGAGACCTCCAAAATTAAATCTGAGTTATCTGAATCCAATTTCCTTGATTCTTTCAAAAAAGCCTGTGATATGGGCAATCCAAAGGTATTTATTGATCATATAAAAGAAGAAGTAACAGGGAGCATTGAAAAAAAGTAAAGTTTTTTGTCACAAAAAAACACTTTCATTGTCCTCAACATAGAGAGGTCTTCTTTTGACCTTATTAACAACAAGAAATAAAATAATTAAATGGCTGTTATAATAACATTTTTTCTGGCACACTGGTACTTATCATTGTTTTTCCAGACATTCTTTTTACATAGATATGCCTCACACAAGGCATTTACTATGAGTAAATCATGGGAAAAGGTATTTTTCGTACTTACTTGGTTTTTTCAAGGTTCAAATTACCTGAGCCCTTACGGATATGGAATAATGCATAGAATGCATCATGCATTTGCAGATACACCAGAAGATCCACACTCACCTAAATATGACGAAAGTCTATTTAAAATGATGTGGAAAACGAAAACCATCTACTCAGCTATTACTAGCAAATCAATGAAAGTAGATGATCGTTTTACACAAGATGTGCCCGAGTGGCCTGCATTTGACAAGTTTGCCAGATCTTGGGTTTCGCGGGTACTTTGGGGAGCTATCTATGTAGCTATCTACTGGCAATTTGCCACGGTATGGTGGTTATGGTTATTATTACCTCTTCAGTTTCTATTATCTCCCATTCATGGTGCCATAATCAACTGGTTTGCCCATAAATATGGTTACAGGAATTTTGAAGTAGGCGATACTTCAAGAAATTTCCTTCCATTTGATTTTTTAATGATGGGTGAAAGCTATCATAACAATCATCACAAACATGGTAGTAGAGCTAATTTTGGTGGCATCAGATGGCATGAAATTGACCCAACCTATCAAATGATCAAACTTTTAAATAAAGTTGGGATCATCAAACTAGTAAAACAAAAAGAGGTGGCCCTCTCTGATATAAAGAAAGCTGCATAACACATTTGTCTTACTACCGACTTTAGGTATTAAAAACAAAAAGGCTCACAACTATTTGTGAGCCTTTTTGTTTGTCAATGGTATAAACTAAAATCGGAATATTTTGAAAACAGAAAAACAAACTTTAGTAGATAACACCCGATGGGATGGTGCCATCAGTTATTCTGAATATCGACAATTAATTGAGGGTTTATTAAAACAGAAAAAAACCACCGGTGAAGATCATTCTGAAAAACTGATTGAATATACTCAGCTCAACGTTCAGCGTATGACTAAGTGGGATAAAATATCTACGGTCAATAATGAACTTAAGCTTGCGATTGAAAAAATAACTAAAAAGCAGAACTGGTTGATCATAACTGAAGCCTGGTGTGGTGATGCCGCTCAAAACATTCCGGTAATCAATAAGATGGCCGAATTAAATAAAAATATTGAGCTTCGGTTTGTTTTGAGAGATGAAAACCTAGATATCATGGACAACTACCTGACTAATGGCGGACGTTCTATTCCTAAGTTAATAATCCTAGATGAGAGTTTAAATGAACTAGACACCTGGGGACCAAGACCTGCGCCTGTTCAAAAGTTACTGGCAGAGTTTAAAAGAAATCCAGAAGCTAGTTATGAAGATTTCGCTATTGTAGTACATACTTGGTATGCTAAAGACAGAAATACTACGATACAAAAAGAATTTTTAAACCTACTTAGAA
This sequence comes from Fulvivirga sp., assembly GCA_048268855.1. Classification (GTDB taxonomy): domain Bacteria; phylum Bacteroidota; class Bacteroidia; order Cytophagales; family Cyclobacteriaceae; genus Fulvivirga. Next base: position 30,943 of record JBLWUR010000005.1, on the reverse strand, counting down.
GGTAGTTAGATGCTTAATAAAAGACATTGATAATTTAATTCATATCGCATGTGACTTTTAAAAAATCGTAAGTCTAATTAGTTAATAAAAAGTTGACCAATAGAATCTAAAAAAAATTTAGCGAATTGAATAATAGAATAACAAACAAAGAAACTTATTCATATATTCATACTATCTATTGTTAGTAAAACGATGATACATCCAAAAACTGAATTAAAATTCATCAATGATGAAATAGGCTACGGGGTAGTGGCTACAGATTTCATCCCTGCTGGTACCATTACTTGGGTACTGGACAAGTTGGACAAAGAACTCACACCTTCCGAGGTGGAGAAGCTAGATAAACTTTATCAAGATATTCTTGAGGTTTATTCTTATCGAAACAGAGAGGGCAATTATATACTTTGCTGGGACAATGGTCGATTTGTAAATCATAGTTTCAATTCTAACTGTTTTACAACTGCCTATGATTTTGAAATTGCAATTCGTGATATCAAACCAGGTGAGCAGTTGACCGATGACTATGGTTATTTAAATATATCTGAACCTTTCAGAGCTGCGCCTGAAGGCACCAAGCGTAAGGTGGTTTATCCTGATGATTTGGTACGCTATGCAAAGGTTTGGGACAAAAAGTTAATTAATCCATTCAAATCGATTCCTAAAAGAGATCAGCCGTTAAGAGCCCTTATTGATAACCAAAAATGGAAAATGGTTCAGCAAATTTCACAAGGTAAAATTGAGATGGATTCGTTACTTACACTTTACTATCCACAACAGAACGCTAAAATGGTGGGATAAAGTGAATTAAGTTGGTTTTATCCGTATGCTAATTACTATATTGTGGTATGGAAGAACTTGCAGGAAGAACAGTAGAACACTCCAAAACAACTATTACTGAATTGATGATCCCGTCATATGCCAATTTTGGGGGAAAAATTCATGGTGGTATTCTGCTATCCTTAATCGACAAAGTGGCCTACGCTTGCGCTAGTAAACACGCTGGCAATTATTGTGTAACAGTATCGGTAGATGGAGTTGAATTTCTTCAACCCGTTGAGGTAGGTGACTTGGTTTCTCTTCATGCATCAGTCAATTATGTAGGTAATACTTCTTTAGTTATCGGTATAAAAATAATTGCCGAGAATGTGAAATTAGGTACTGTAAAACATACTAATACCTCTTACGTGACAATGGTGGCGAAAGGGGATGATAATAAACCGGCTCGAGTGCCACCACTTATTCTCGATAAACAAATAGAAGTCAGAAGGTTTGTAGAATCAATGAAACGAAAAGAGCTAATGCAAACATTTAATGACAAGATGGACGAAACCAAGTCTCAAATGGATACTGAAAAAGCACTGACTTTACTGAAAAATCAGCGGAGTATTATTAAAATTGATTGATGATATTACTCAATTAAAATTCTTTGAGTTAAGATCTCATCACCTCTTACATCTTGCAATTTTATTATATATTGTCCCTTGGGAAGCGTTTTCACATTGATATCAGTTTCTTTATCGAAGAATATTTTCTCCAATTTATTACCGCTCATATCGTATATTTCAACCGATAACTCATTTCGCCCTTCTTTGTCGATGATTTTGAGCAATTCACTAGTGGGGTTGGGATACATTAATATTCCACTTGATTCTTTCTCCGTACTTAAAATTATCAATTGACGTACTGTTATTTTACCATCTTCAACTAATGCAGCAATAGATACTTCCTTGTCTTTCACTCCGTCACCTATAGTAATATCCAAAAAGGATTCTTCATCCATAGGATAGCCTGGGTATTGAATATCAACATTATATTCACCAGGATCAACACCCTTAATTATAAAATCTCCATTCGCGTCAGTATAAACATAATAAGCCAAATCTCCAGTTCCGGAGGTTCTTGATGTTCGTCTACCCCTTCTCATAGAAACACCGGCCCCACGAACTCGCTCCCTTGCTTCTACCCTTCCACCTGAATTACCAAGTTCCTCCTCTAAAAACCCGGAAAAGACCCCCACAGCACCCACTGGATTAGTATACACTACAGAAACCAAATCAAGATTAAAATTATTGCCTAAAAACAACGTATCAGCTTCAGCCCAGAAAGCTGTCCTTCCAGTTGTTTGATAGTAAGTAGGTAGTGCACCTTGATGTTGTAGAGTATCAGCGAATCCAACTATTAGATAATCAGCCAAGACTACATTGCCAAATGAAAATTCTCCAAGACTATTAATATTAACTACCCTAGTAGTATCGTAGCCATTACTTGCCGTCACTTTCAACAAAGTCATCTCCCCATTGTTAGCGGGGGTAGTTTCATCGATCAGCAAACGGCCTGTTACCGATGCGGTGCCAAATGCACTCTTCAAAGCTGAAGTAAGCACTAAACTTGGCACTGCACTGTTCTTTGCTTCACAATAGTATAACCCCTGATTTTCCCGACTGATAGATTCAATTACTATTTGATTTCTAGTACTATCTGTTAAAATATTTCCGTTTTTAAACCATTGGTAGGTATTACCGGTGCCATCTACTACAAATGATAATGTGACTGGATCCCCAACTGGAATTTCAACATTTTCGGGGGTGTCATTAGTCGTTTGAGCCCCAACCATCAGACCAGGCACGGAACCAATGAGTTCGAAATCGGCAAAGTCTAAATTATTATCAGACAGATCAATACTTGTTAGTTTGGTCAACCCTGACAAATCTGTTTGTATTTCTGAGATCTTATTACCACTTAAATCAACAGTTAGTAATTCGTTCAGTCCATTGAAAGAAGCAGGAATTACTCCTTCCAAATTATTATTGTTTAGGTCAAGGCCAGTTACCCGATCAGTAGTTACTGTTACACCAAACCAAGTGTTGACATCACCCGTTTTCCAATTAGTTTTATCAGTCCAGGAGTCTCCTAGTGTAGAGTTATATAAATCAACTAATGCTAAAGAATCGGGTTCGAGTGGGTTGGCACTTATCCTGTTATTTAGAAAAACTAATGTAGAAACATAAGTACCACCAATGACTACATCAAGATCACCATCATTATCAAGATCACCAACAGCTGGTTGTGCATATTCATCACCAACTCCAAGTTCACCATCTAGGGTAAAATTGGCAGCTCCATCGTTTACCCAAACCTGATTTTTGGAAAGGTAAGATGTCGTGATCAAGTCCATATCGCCATCACCATCCAAATCTGCTAGTGCTGTCGCATAACTATATCCAGATACAATATTTTGGCCATTATCAGTAAATACTCCGGCTCCGTTATTAATGAATACATAACTGTCAGAATTGTAATCATAAGTATTGGAAGCAACAACATCTAAATCACCATCCCCGTCCAAATCGGCCATATTTATATAGTCGATATCGAAATTGCTGCCGGCAGGCACAAAAGTTGAACCTACGCTTAAATTTCCTACTCCGTCATTTAAATAGGTAGATATTCCAGTACTACCATGTGCTACAACTACATCCAAATCGGTGTCGCCATCAATATCGCCTTGAGAAAAATTTTGTAGCTGGTCATACCCTGCAACGTTTACATTTCCAAGATCTGAAAAACTCATCGATCCTTGATTTATAAATGTTTTTAAATAAGCGGGTGATCCATTGATTAAACAAACAATATCAATATCACCATCGCCATCGACATTGCCCAATTTTATGTCATCAACTGAAAAGACTCCAGCTCCGTAATTTGACGTGTATGAAAATACCCCGCCAGTATTTGTCCATATCTCAAAGCCCCCACCTGGATAATCTCCTTCAATTCCTCGGACCATGTCTAAATCACCATCACCATCCAGATCAGCAAAAACCTGTACGGTTCCATTCCCCGCACCTACAATCTCTTGTGAAACAGTAAAGTTTTGACCTGATCCATCGTTAATCCAAACCCTGGAATACCCACCTTGCACGATATCAAGATCTCCATCTCCATCCACATCTAATACATCCAGATCATAGGAATAAGATAGTATGACTATTTTCTCAGTATGGGTTAAAAAAGGAAATGATCCTTGGTTTTCAAGGATGCTAATATTTCTATTAGCATGAATAAAATCTATATCACCATCTCCATCTATATCTGCAGCGATTACCCCCCCTGCAAAACCATCCATTAATGTAAACCCGCCTGTCCCATTACCTTGAAAAATAAATGTCGAATCACTCTCAGTTGCAAGCACTATATCATCAAAATTATCCCCATTAAGATCCGCTCCAAAGATATCATCAGGATATTTACCATTGATTGCGCTCACCACAGACTGAGGTGTAAAATTTCCAGCACCATCATTTAGAAAAGGAGTAACATCTACGTTAGGGTATACCGAATTAGCAACCATTAAATCAATGTCACCATCATCATCAAAATCAGCAACTGCACTCTCAGAAAAATTAGAAATAACATGTGTCCCTGCATCAGCAAATGATCCTGTTCCATCATTTTTTAATACCCGAAAACCATTATTATATGAAACATCTGTGCCCTGGTAAATAATGTCAATATCCACATCTCCATCCACATCAGCTACAGCTAAAATATTACTGCTTCCTCCAGCATATGGGCCATAAAATGGAGCTCCGGGAGTAGCGAGAAAATCAAATGAATTGTTGATCAACACTTGAATACCCCCTCCATAATTATCTTGGAATACTAAATCTGCGTCATTATCTCCATCTAAGTCAATGGCAAATAAATCGTCATCAATACCACTAGGAACTGTAGCCACTTGTTTTGTAAAATTCCCATTACCATCATTTAACCATATGGCTGCTTCATACCCCTGACCGTAAATTCCAGAATACAAAAATAAATCTAAATCACCATCACCATCAAAATCTGCCAGTGCACTAGCATCTACCACGCCATAAATTACGTCTCCTGATAAATCTGATTGAGTAAAAGTAAAGGCACCTTCATTTGTAAATAGTATAGGGATATCAACATAGGATACATAAATGAAATCGATGTCTCCATCTGCATCCAAATCTCCATGAAAGACTTCTACATTATATGGTAATCCCAATTGCTGCACCTGGGTAAAAAATAGAGTCTGTGCTTCCGTACGATTTGCACTCCCAACTTTCCCACTTTGTTTATTCTCAATACGATGATTTAATCTGTCCTTAAATTTGGTTTCCTTTTTCTCCTGAGCGCTTGCTGCACTTACTACAACACCCATAGCCAATGCCAACGCCCAGTGTTTATAACTCACTTTGAACTTCTCCCCGGTTCGATTACTAAAACTTTGAATTTGCTTTTCTAAGCGCTTTAGTCTTTCAACAACTGTATATCTTTTGCGTTTGGTTTTTTCTTGAAAGTAGCCCTCTTCAATACCTTTTTGAAATCTTGCAGCCAGTTTATTGTGCTTGTCTTTAAGTCTTCTGAGGAGTAGTTGGTTGATGTTGTTCATGATGAAACAGTTTCATTTTCTTTTATTTCCGAATTAGACCAAAACACCTCATTTTTTGAGATCACAGAGGTTTTGTGCATTTGCTTAGCACTATTGAGAATATTAGGTCTCAATCTGCCTGGCAACACCTTTAAATCAAATATTTCTTCTACTGATGTCTTATATAATATGTGTCCACAGGGTTGGCCTGTGGGAATGTATATCACTGTTATGCCACATACAATTGATTTGTTAGCGATGGGCGCTTCTTTAAATAATGAACTGTTTGGCCTTAACTTAGATGTGGATACGAACAAATAGTCCCCAATTTTATCCATTCCTCTTACAAACCCATTGATCTGAGTAATAATATCATATTTCCCAGTGGTCACATTAACCTTTACCACTTCACCTGTGGCTGAAAGTAACATCCAGAGAGAGCCATCATACAACCTAGGAGAATGAGGTACTGGTAAATTATTCAATATAATTTCATTTGAATCCAAATCAATAAGAATTCCTCCTTTCATCATATTGTCATTCCATGATCGTGCAGTATTACCCGAACCCAACGCTGTTACATACTTTGGCTTGTTAGTAATTGGGTCAATCGCCAAACCATTCAAATGACATCGGTCTTCTGGTTTCAATTCGGTAATAAAAGATGGTCTCCAATACTCTTGGAAGCTTAGGTTTTCATCAAATAGAGAGAGGCAACTAAATAAGGTATTAACACCCATCAGGCCTTGACTTGTATAATGAATATCATGTAAATCCAATGTACCTGTGTGGTAGGTTACTCTGGGGATAAAAAGGCTGTCGTACACATTAGGATTGGGCGGATAATTTTTGGCCATACCCTCAGAATTGCCAGTAATAATTAGTTCGTCACGCGTGGCCAATGCAAAATTCTCCCCTTTGATGGTCATTCCCATGGGCTTATCAAAATTCCTTGGCAATTGAATAAGCTGATTTTCATCCTTTGCGGAAAAAATCACCACTTTGCCAGTTTGATAGGTACTTATGGCAAGAGAGCACTTTAGACCGAGTAATAACTCCGGAATATTTGGAGTGTACGTGTAACTAAAGGGAGGAGGAGGAGTCATATAAATCTTATCTATTCATGGTAAATACGTTCTCACCCCCTACAGCCGATTTACGACCACCATCACCATAAACAGTTCCTTCCCATGTAAATGAGAAAACCAATCTAGATTCCGTAATTTCATCTATTGTAATGTCAACATTGGAAGTAGTTATTACTTTGGCAGTATCATCCTTAAATGACCAACTATCTGTTGCATCAAATACAATAGTACCTTTAGTGGAAGTAAAACCAGTTTCAGTAAATGTGATAGTAAAGCCTGCAAAGACTTCAGTATAATCAATTTCATCTACTTTTACTGATTCAATATTCCATTGGGTGCCTGAAGTGGCATCACCAATCAACAATTTTGTAACTCGCTGGATTTCTGTTTCAGGGATCGGATCACTACCACTACTTTTGCACGAAATACTGTGAAGCATAATAGCTAATACAAATACTGATAATATGGCGCGTAAAATCATAGCAGGAGAGTTTAGGAAATTCATTGAGAAATATAGAAATATTCTGCAAAGAATCCTAATTATACTTATATAATGGCTATACATAATGTTCATTAGCTCCAGATTGGGCGTTGAAATTAATAGTTTGAAATGTTAAAATAAGATCGTAACATTTGCCAATGAAATTTTTTAAAGGGATTCATGTTGGTTATGCCTTTGTGGTATTTACTCTCCTGTTTATACTTCTTTTACCTTTTTTTTTGGTGCCAATCATTCTTAAATCCAGGTTTCAATGGACGGGTATTTTGAACAGAATATGGGCTCGTTCTTTTTTTACCTTAACCTTTTTTAAATATGACATAGAATTTCGGTTTAAACCCCAGAAGGAGCAACAGTATATATTTTGTCCGAATCACTTTTCTTACCTGGATATCCCAACAATGGGGTTGAATAAAATCAATGCCATTTTCGTAGGGAAAAATGATATGGAACGCGTTCCGATTTTTGGGTTTATGTATAAAAAACTACATATCACTGTAGATAGAAATAGTTTAAGAAGTAAGTATTCGACCTTCATAAGGTCATTACAAGCGCTGGATGAGGGAAAAAATTTGATGATATTTCCTGAAGGAGGAATGCTTTCTCAAGAAGTGCCTCGGATGGCACGATTTAAAGATGGTGCATTTAGGGCAGCCATAGAGAAACAAATTCCAATCGTACCTGTCACTATTCCTTTTAATTGGATAATTTTGCCAGACGGAAGTTTTCTAGCCAATCGACATCTACTCAAGGTGGTTTATCATGAACCTATTGAGACAAAGGGTATGACCCTGGATGACCTTAAAAAGTTAAAGGAGAAAACATTTGACACCATAGATTTAGAATTGAAATTTCAGTTAAATGAAAATTGATAAGGAATTACTAAATAAAACAGCTCATTTGGCAAGGCTCGAATTTGATGACAATGCAGCAACAGAAATGATGTCGGATATGACAAAAATTATCACTTGGGTTGAAAAATTAAATGAGGTCGATACCGAAAATGTAGCCCCGCTTACTACAATGTCTCACGAAATGAATGTGTTAAGAAATGATGAAGTAAAGCCACATTTAAGTCATGAGCGCGCGCTAAAAAATGCGCCTAAAAAGGATGCTGATTATTTCAGGGTCCCTAAAGTTATGGAGTAACATGCAATCGAAATATTTTTGGAACCAGTGGCCTAATGCCTACAAATATTCTTATCTACTTTTCTTGACATTATTTGTCATGGCCATACTATGGATGGCCATTAGTAATATCATAGGCGTAGGCAATATTTTAGATTGGAACATTCTCGCCCAAGTAGATAAAGCAGAGATCATTATTAAGACCTTCAAGGTTGGCCCATTCAATCTATCACAGTCAGTAGATAACACCATATTTATACAAAAATATGCAGGTACTGCCCCTGCAATAAATGCATTCTCCTATTACCTATTCTTATTGGCGATTACCCTAGTAGCAACATTAATGGTAACAGTAATAAGTACCCTCACCCGATTTTGGTACTATGTAGGTATAGCCATTTTCGCTTTTTTTCTAGTTAGTCTAAAGCTTGAACTACTGTTATTTTTCGGGAGCGAGCAGAAGATTGGTGTGATCATAGCCTTGATACTCTACTTACCACTCTCCTTCTATTTCCAAAGTATCAAACCCGAAACATCGTTAACAAAACGATTCCTTGCTTTCTTTGGGGTAGCCATAATTTTAGCCCTACTTATTGGTTTCGGCACAGATGTTCCTCATCCCTTTTTCTATTTGAGCACTTCAATGATCAGTATTGGTTTCTTACTTTCACTTTTATTTATATTCGGAGTAGCTCACGAAATAATTGCTTCATTTATTTACCTGCTCTATGGTAAAGTTAGTTCACAGGGCACCAAAAATGGATTTATACATTTTATTGTTATCACACTCTTTTATTTGGTTAATCTCACTCTGGCCTTCCTTCACGAAACAAATATTATCGATTGGGATTTTCTATATGTCAATGTTTTCATTCTATTGATTATTTCTGCACTTCTGGGGATTTGGGGTTTCAGGCATCGAGAGAATCAGTATGATTACATATTTAAATTTTATCCCTCTGGTGCATTGACTTTTCTCGGTCTAGGGATAATCTGTTTTGTCACTATCGCACATCTCCAAACCACAGGTAATGACGCAGGAATTGAAGTTTTTCGTGACTTTATTTTATATAGTCACCTTGGCTTTGGCATCATTTTCTTGCTTTATATTATTTCCAATTTTGTTGCACTTCTTAAAAAGAACCTGCCACTATATCAGGTCTTGTATAGGCCCACAAGCATGCCTTACTTCACTTTCAGGTTTGCGGGGATAATTCTTGTTGTGGCATTTGTATTAAAGTCAAACTGGCAAGTACCCGTGTTTCAAGGTAAAGCCGCCTACTACAATAGTGTGGCCGATCTGCATCAATTCAATGGTGAAAAGCAACTTGCCGAACGGTATTATAAGGAGGCCGCCAATTACGCACTCTATAATCACAAGTCAAACTATACATTGGCAGTATTATCAGAGCGATCAGGCAATGATGAACAGGCTTTATTCAGGTATAAAGAGGCAACGAAAAAATGGCCTAGCGCTCAAGCTTATGTCAATCTTTCAAATCTGCATCTAAAAAATAAGCACTTTTTTGATGCTCTCTTTACGGCAAAAGAAGCGGTTAAAAAATATCCGGAAAGTCCTGAAGTATTAAACACATTAGGGTTGATATATGGGAAAACGAGTATCATAGATTCGGCTATTTATTATCTCGATAAAGCAAGTAAAATACAACCTGACAAAGGCAGTGCGATAAGCAATATTATGGCACTTTTAGCTAAGAATACTTTTAATATACCTATTGATTCTGTGTTAAAGGAGTATCAGGTAGGAGATGACCCAATTAGCATCAATAATAAATTAGTTCTTGGAAATAAAACACAACGCTTTTTAGAAATTCCATTTAGTAGATCCGATTCGGCATTTACCCTTATGGATGCAAGTATTTTAGCAAATACAGCTATCAACAGTCTGTACAATATGGATACCACAAGTACTGAGTCTATCACTGCCTATAGTAGATACCCTTCCAATATTGCTTTTAAAGAATCATTGGAATATGCCGCATGTCTGCAGTTATATAATAATGGTGACATCAATAATGCATTTAGGAGGCTCAATTGGCTGGCTAATACTAATGAGCAAATGGCAGCCAAGTATTTTGATGACATCGGACTTTGGGCTTTGGAACAAGGTGCCGCTGATGTAGCTATTGAATATTTCCAATGGGCAAAAGATAAAGGGTATGACGATGCTGCTTTGCACCTAGCAATTGCTTTAGCTGAAAATCAAAATATTCCACAGGCTATTCAAAATTGGAATGAACTGGTTAAGGACGATGATCCTGGACTAAAACAAATAGCTCAAAGTATGAGTGCAGTATTGTCTTTAACCCCTTCTGAGGCTGTAAGAAGTGAGGATAGTCAGCTGTATCTTTTTGAACGATTTATGTTAAGTGCAACAGACACATTGTTGTTCAATACATTGTTAAACCATTTTGAAGAGCCAAATTATAAAGCACAAGCGATATTAGATATGGCACTAAAGCTATGGAAACGGGATTTATCCAACTCAGCAATTAATATATATTCATTGGCCAAAGGATTAAATATTACCGATAAGGAATTGTATAATAATCTCCAGTTTTTTGAGCTGCGAATGCTGGCTGCCGATGGCAACATCAGAGGGTTAGCACAAAAAATTAATCAAGATATGGAGTTTAATACTTCACACAATCTTGAAAAAGCATACTATACAGGTTTAATCAATGAGGCTAACGGAGATTCTATTGGAGCTTCAATTAATTTTAAATTTGTTTCCGATCGAAATCCATTTTATGAAGAATCTGTCATTGCTTCCGCTCACTATTTTGGTAGGACAGATGCATTTAAAGGCTATAACATTTTACTAAGTGCATTAGAAGTCAACCCCAGATCTATCATATTACTAAAGGCTTATATTTACCAATGTGCCTTGGTTCAACAAAACACTTCAGCTAATATTGCCCTAGCAACATTAAAGCCTTTGATTTCTCAATCTGAATACAATATGATTGAGACCAATTACAAAGAACTAGTTAAAAAAATGAATGAAGAGTGGCCTTAGCATAGTGCCATAAATCAATGAAATTAAATTTTTAAATTTATCGCTTTAAATACTTATCTCATGGAATTAAAGAAAATAGCCCTCAACGACCTTCACGAAAAACTCGGTGCTAAAATGGTGCCTTTTGCAGGATACAATATGCCAGTGAGGTATTCCTCGGACATTGAGGAACACATGACTGTAAGGAATGGCGTGGGCATGTTTGACGTATCACACATGGGTGAGTTTTTAATAACCGGGCCCAATGCATTGGCATTGATCCAAAAGGTAACTTCCAATGACGCTTCAAAATTAGAAATAGGCAAAGCCCAATATTCATGTTTACCTAATGACAAGGGTGGAATCGTTGATGATTTACTAGTATATCAGATCAGGGAAGAAGAATATATGTTGGTAGTGAATGCTTCAAACATAGATAAAGACTGGTCATGGATAGTTTCCAAAAATGATATGGGAGCAACAATGAAAAACATTTCAGATGACTTTTCCTTGTTTGCCATTCAAGGCCCAAAAGCTACTGATACTTTGCAGAAGTTGACATCAGTTAATTTATCTGATATACCTTTTTATCAATTCGCTATTGGCGATTTTGCAGGTGCAGAATATGTAATTATTTCAGCTACCGGATATACAGGTTCTGGTGGTTTCGAAATTTATCTCCACAATAAAGACGCTGAAATGATATGGAATAAAATCATGGAGGCTGGCACTGAATTTGACATTAAACCCATTGGCCTTGGTGCACGAGACACATTACGAATGGAAATGGGTTATTGTCTATATGGTAATGATATTGACGATACCACTTCACCATTGGAGGCAGGCCTAGGTTGGATTACTAAGTTTACCAAAGAGTTTACCAATTCAGCTGCCCTACAAAAACAAAAAGAGGCTGGCGTAACCAAGAAACTAGTTGGCTTTAAAATGATCGATCGTGGTATCCCACGTCATGACTATGAAATTCAGGATGCTGATGGAAATAAGATCGGAAGAGTTACTTCAGGTACCCAATCTCCCGTTTTGTCACAAGGTATTGGAATGGGGTATGTAAATACTGAGTTTGCCAAAGCAGATACTGAAATATTTATAGCGGTAAGAAACAAGGCACTGAAGGCGGTGGTGAGTAAGTTGCCGTTGATTTAATAACAACTCTGTGTTTCTCTGTGATCTCTGCGGTAAACATAAACCACTGAGCACACAGAGCCACACAGAGAAATTATCCATATTCCCTATAATTGCAATATGAAAACTGTCGATGTTTGCTTAAGCCCGGATCTCATTCACTTGTATGATGTTTCTGACAAGGTTGTTGTAGTAGTTGATATTCTGAGGGCAACATCTTGCATGACAGCAGGATTGGCCAACGGAGTAAAAAGCATTACTCCATATCAAAATCTCGAGCAATGTGAATTCATGAAGTACAAGGGCTATCTAATAGCTGGCGAACGAGATGGGCAAAAAGTGGATGGGTTTGACCTTGGAAATTCTCCTTTCGACTATATGGACCAAAGTGTGAAGGGTAAAAAAGTAGCGGTAACTACCACCAATGGTACTGTGGCAATTGAAAAGTCAAAACGTGCCATAGAGGTGATTATAGGTTCATTTTTAAATATCTCTGCTGTTGCCGCTCACGTTAAAAAACAACGACAAAACGTATTGATATTATGTGCGGGCTGGAAGGGGAAAATCAATTTGGAAGACTCCCTTTTTACTGGTGCCCTTGTTGATAAATTAATTGATGATTTCGCTTTTGAAAGTGACGCCCCCCTACTGGCACAAGCCTGCTATCTTCAAATGAAAGATGATATGCTCCATCGCGTTCAAAATTCATCACATGCTAAGCGACTTAATAGACTGAATGTTCAAAAAGACATCGAATACTGCCTTAAAGTAGATGAATTTGATATAGTGCCCAGGTTAGTGGGTGAAGAGCTTGTCGTCTAATTTTAACGCAACTTAGGGTTGTTTTTATGCCGGTCTTGATCTCGTATCGATTTCTTTTCGAAATTTTTCTCCAAAGCTTTAGTCAGATCAACTCCTGTTTGGTTAGCCATACAGATAAGAACCCACATCACATCGGCCATCTCATCAGCTAAATCCAGATTTTTATCCGAATCCTTTTCAGATTGTTCCCCATAACGCCTCGCCATAATACGAGCCAACTCACCTACTTCTTCTGTTAATATGGTCATATTGGTGAGTTCGTTAAAATAACGAACCCCGGTTGTATTGATCCAATTATCTACTTGTTTTTGGGCTTCTTCAATGGTCATAATAAAACTAGTTTGTATAACGTCACCCCGATCTTCCAATTGGTGGAGAGAGGTCTCATCTAATAGAATAAATATTTATTTTTTGTCTTTAGTGTCGATAATAATAGTCACAGGCCCATCATTGACGAGGCTTACTTTCATATCAGCACCAAATTTTCCTGTTTCAATTTTGTGTCCCAATTCACCTTCTAGCTTTTCAATAAACTGCTCGTACAATGGAATAGCTATTTCTGGTTTTGCAGCTTTAATATAGGAAGGACGATTGCCTTTTTTTGTGCTTGCGTGAAGGGTAAACTGACTGATTAACAGCAAATTGCCATGGACATCAATCAAACTTTTGTTCATCACGCCCTCCTCATCATTAAATATCCTAAGATTGATAATCTTACGAACCAACCAGTCGATATCTTCTTTGTCATCGGCTTCTTCAATCCCAAGCAGTACCATCAAGCCATGGCCAATCTCACCTTCGACTTGCCCATCTATTGTTACTGATGCTTCAGAAGCACGTTGAATTACTGCTAGCATAATTAAAATTGCTGAAGGCGGTCTGATTCATGATAATATTGCCCTTTTTCATCAAGTGAAGCTTTTGCCAGCATCGCTCGGGCTACTTTTATCGATTGGATTCCTTTATATTTTTTCAATGAGCCAACGAATAGGAACCCCAAAGTAGTAAATAATATCTGACCTATCTTCTCACCAATACGAACATCTTGTCGCGGTCCTATCAACAATGAAGGTCTGAAAATATGAAATATATCAAAATGCACATGAGAAATGGCCTCCTCTACTTCGCCTTTCACTTTGTTATAGAAAACTTTTGAATTAGCATCGGCTCCCAAAGCAGTCACTATGAGGTACTGTTTTGCACCTTGCTCTTTAGCCAATTTGGCAGCTTCTAAAGGGTATTCATAATCCACTTTTCTAAAAGCCTCCTTGCTGCCTGCCGTTTTAATCGTTGTGCCAAGACAGCAAAACACGTCATCCACCTTAAACCATTCCGGATTATTACCCAACTGATTAAAATCCGCTATTTGATTGATCAGTTTAGTACTGTTTCTATTTATGGGCTTTCGAGATAGAGTCGTTACTTGGTCATAGCGGTCACTTTCTAGTAGTAGATCAAGTAATTGACCTCCTATTAAGCCAGTAGCCCCTATAAGTAAAGCTGTTTTACCCATTTTCAATCTGCTGTTCTTGATGCTCCCATTCAACGAACTTATCAATCTCCTGTTGGACTTTGCTATACACCCATAGTATCACCGCAAAATCATCTACAAGACCTGTAATAGGAATAAAGTCAGGAATTAAATCTAAGGGGGTTACAAAATAAACTAGTCCGGCCACGATCATCAAAATACTCTGCAATTCAACCTCTCTGTAATTGCCTTTTGCATATGCTTTTACCAATCTGATAAGTACCTTAATCCTACTTACAACGGTAGTATTTTTTATATTGTCTACATTTAATTCCGAAATCCTATCACTTGAAACATTGAAAAGATGTTTCAATTTTCCTTTATTTTTCAGAATGTTTGAAGCACGTTGTTTGGCGTTTTTAAAAAATTTATTTCCTTCAATATTCTTCATAATAATTGTTTAAAAGGTCTCCCAAATCTCTTTCTTCACTGTAAGTAAAGCATGTTGAATTGGGTCATGTTCTTTTTGTAGTGTTCTTTCAAATATCAGTTTTGATAAATCAACGCCAGTAGATTCTGCCGACAAATGTCCCATAGCATCATTTATTGTTACAATCAGGTCTTCTTTGCATGATTTTACTAACTCCCACGCCTGCTCACTCATATATAACTGTTGTGACACATTATGGTTATATTCTTCACGGATTTCATTTAGCAATATTTGCTGAAACTCCTTGGCAGTATAGTTGCCATTATTCAATCTTACGATAAGATTATTAGGACTGATTCTTTCTAAAAAAAGACATACCCGCTCATAGGCATGCAATCTATTAGGTAATACCGTTTCAATACTTTTTCCACGTATCTCGATCCGTTTCTTATCAATCTCACCATTAATAAACGACTTTACGATCAGGTACATTGCATAAAGCACCAATCCTGCAGGGATTATTAATTTTCCAAACTCAATTATTGCATCCATATATTTTTGTTGTGTTTATATTCAAAATTGGGCAAACCAAAATTATTTACCATGTGTTTTACCAAAAACAACGTTAATTGGCTAAGCTCAATATAATCCTTGTTCTAATAATAGGTTAAATTAGCAAAGTCAGTCTAAATATAAGCAACAGATCAAAAAATGCAGACCATAATCCCCGTTTCACTTACCGAAAGTGCCCTTGAAGAGGTTAAAAACATCATGCAAAATAAAAATATACCCGAGGGGTATAAACTGAGGGTGGGTATTAAAGGAAGTGGTGGCTGCTCAGGATTTACGTTCATGTTGGGATTTGACAAAAAGAAGGAAGGTGATATCGAATTTGACGCCAGTGGCATTCAGGTACTTGTTGAGAAAAAACATGCCATGTACCTACTAGACATGGAAGTTGACTTCCATAACGGAGACGATGCCAGAGGCTTTACTTTTGCGAAGAAGAGTAAAGTAGATGCATAAGTAAATTAAAATCTAAGGTCAATTACCACGCGGCTTCAGCCCGTGTTAAAACCCCTAAGCCTGTATATTAAATCATTGCATATGGTATCGCATTTCTGTGTTGAGCATTTTATGATATTAGTGAAGGGGTAAAAAAATTACCTGAAATGCTATGTTTGTTTTTAAAGTCAAAACCAATCGAATCCAAACTTTCATGAGTGGTATTTCAATTACTGTTAGTGGCTATAAAGCCATGTTGAATCTGTTTTGCATCACGCCTTAAAAGGTGTGGTAATGAAATTAACCCTATGCTGAACTATCAGATATTAAAGAGTAAAGCAAAATGATTTGTTGCCGTAATTCATTATAATCCTCCATACAAAAATTACCACGTGGCTTTAGCCCGTGGTAATTTTACATGATAAGAAAGGGCTTTAGCCCTTTAGCTTCTCAAATCCGTACTTGTCAACAAACAATTTGTATTCTTGATCGAAAGAAGTTTTTTGATGATGCACTTCTTGATTTTTAATATAATTTCTAACTTTTTCAACTTGCGATTCACTAACAGATATAGCGAAATACTCTTCCTGCCATCCGAATTTTGTTTTAATAAGTTTTTGTTTGTTGATCCAAAATGCTGATTCTCCTTTAATGAGCTGCATTACCTTAGCAATTGTCTGGTCTGATTTCAATGAAACAAGACAATGAACATGGTCAACATAACCATTGATGAAATCAATGTAGATGCCTTTGTCCGTTGCATTACTTCTTATGTGATCAAATACAAGTTTTCTGATTTCCTTTTCTAAAAATGGAGTTCGGTTTTTGGTAGTCCAAACCAAATGAATCCAAACTTTTACAAATGGCATTTTGATTAATGTTAATGGCTAAAGCCATGAATTTATTCTATTAACACGTCCTAATAGACATGTTAATAAAATTAGCAAATTAATTAAAAATAACAACTCAGAATCCATGTAAAGTAGTCACATTATAGGGCTCCATTGAAAAAAGTTAATGGCTAAAGCCATATAGTTTATTTCTGTAAACACGCCTTAAAAGGCGTGTAAACTTAGATGATGATCTTAAGTAGAGTAATATTAAATGAATTTGAGTTTCATATCTCAAAAGTAATGTGGCCAATTGTTTACAAATCAAAAATTACCACGTGGCTTCAGTTGGTGGTAATTGCTAATATAAAATTTAGCTTGTCGAACCAATGTTTTTAACGTTCAAGCTTCAGCGACACTGTTGCACGCTTACAATCACCAGCAATGGGAGGATTTTCTTTGGACAAACTTACTTCCACATTTTCAACGGGAAGTTCCTTTAGTATTCGCTGGCAGATCTGAATTACTACGTGCTCCAATAATCTTGAAGGGATGGCCATTACCTCAGCGGCTATCGCATAAATTTTTTCGTAATCAACGGTTTTGGTGAGGTCATCATTCGTGGCAGTCGATGAAAAGTTAGCCTCTACGGTTATATTGAGTATAAATGTGTTTCCATTTTTACGCTCATGTTCATAAAACCCATGATATGCATAAAACGAAAGCCCTTCTAAGCTGATCTTACCCATTAGTCGAGGTCGTCAAAAAAGGAGCCTTTACTTTCCTCTACTACTTTTTCAGTAGATTTTTCTTCCTTTATTTCTTTTGGTGGAGTAGGCTCTTCTGGTACTTCCTGTTCCAATTTAAGATCCTTTTCTAATTGATGTACTTTCTTTACTGACGCATTTTCCCTTTTTATTTTCAAAAGTTCTTCGTCAATATTCACTTTGTTGATCTGCGACTTTACGCGATTGACTTTTTCCAAAGCATCATTGGTGAAGGATTTTATATCTGACAATAAATCTTCCCGGATATTTTCAAGGGTTCTATACATTTGGGCCATTGATCGTAATTTATCCTCCATGTCTTCAATGGCGTTGCGAGATCGCATTTCTGCCTCTTCCAACATGTCTTTAGCCTTTGATTTAGCTTCGTTCATGATTCCCTCAGCCTTCATCTCTGTTTCCCGCATGTGGAGCTGAGCTGTCTTAGTGGCTTGGTCAATCATATTAGCACCAGTATCTTCAGCAGTTTTTAGGGTCTTAAACAATGAATTCTCTACTTCTCTAAGTTTTTCAACTTCTCGTTCAGAGGACTCCAGCTTAATTCTTAATTCCTTGTTCTCATCCTGAAGCTTTTCCCACTCAGAGGACATGGTTGTTAAAAATGCATCTACCTCGTCTTTATCTAACCCACGAAAAGCCTTTTCAAAGGTCTTTTGTCTGATTTCTAATGGCGTAATTTTCATATCAATATTTATACTATACCAACTATCTCAATTATTTAACTCAATATCCCATATGGAAATTGTTCTATCGTCACTTGCACTTGCCAATAAGTTATTATACTCTGTCCACAATAATTTGTTTACCGAAGTTCCATGACCTGCATGACGAGCTTTGTCTATTACCTTCAACAACCGAAATCGTTCAGCATCCCATACTTTGATCGATTTGTCCATGCTACAAGTTACAAAATGTTTGCCATCTGGACTAAATGCAATGTTATTTATGGCGTACATATGAGCCGCAATGTCTTCCAATAATGCATATCCCCCTTTTACGTCCCAAATTTTAAGATGGGCATCACGCCCCCCGCTTAAAAGCAACTGACTATCAGGCGAGTAACGTATGGTGAAAACAGAGTTATTGTGATCATCTAAATTATATTTTAAACTTAAATCTGATAGGTTTAAAATCAAAATGGTGTTATCACTAGTACCAATGGCCAGCTCATTACTCGCTTCATTAACAGCCAAAGATCGAACACTTTTCTCAGCTACTTTAATTTTATCCAGCACTTTAAGAGGATTTAAACCAATTACATGTAAAAATCCCTTTCCATCACCAACATACATGTTGTCCCTAAAAGTAATAATATCAAAAATAGCAGCATCAGTGAAATTCAATGAACTAACCTCCTTTTTCTTATCACAGTCTAGGAAGTGAAGCCCATCATAATTATGCCCCACAGCCAAGAGGTTAGCTCCTTCGAGAAAGTGTAACCCGTATATCGAGTTTGGTAATTTGGCTATCAACTGTCCACTATCAGGATTTTTTAAATCCCATTTTACTACCATACCATCACCTGCACCTGAATAAAATATATGTGGATATTGCGACCTCTCAAGGGTATAGACGCTATCATTGTGGCCGGTGTAAGTTTCTTTTTTACTTACTATAACCTTGGTCATGGAGAAGTGGTTAGAATTAATTTTTAATTTAGGACAAAAGAAGCAAGTAATAGACTAGTAATCAAATGCCTTCAATCAAATTAGAACAAATAAAACCAGAACGATATATTGGTATTTGGCATATCACGGAGGACTTAGAAGAATTGCTCACTCAATTAAATCCTAATCCAAAGTATTTACCTGAATTAGAGGGGTTTAGGAAAGTGTCTAAAAAACTTGAGTGGGCTGCCGCACGACTAACAATAAAAAGGCTTGCTGATGAAATGGGTATAGATTATAAGGGTATAGATAAAAATATCGATGGTAAACCTTTATTGGCCAATAGTAATGTTGAAATTTCATTGACCCACTCCTATCCTTATGTGGCTGCTATCATAGATAGAAAAATAAATGTAGGGATAGACTTGGAACAACCCAAAGAGAAACTAAAAACTATTTCTCGAAAATTTCTATCAGAAAAGGAACTTCTTTTTACAAATAATGATATAGTGAAATTATGTATTGCGTGGTGCGCAAAAGAGACATTATACAAAATGCACAGTAGGCGAGGGTTAATATTTAAAGAAAATTTATTGCTTGAGTCCTATGAACCAAAAAACCAGGGCAGCATAACTGGCAGTATAATTGTAAATGATTCCACAAAAAGCTATAATTTAGAATATAGAGTAGAAAAAGACTATATTTTAACTTTTACTGGCTAATATGATAAACATCATGAAAATATTCACCTCTTCGTTATTTGTGCTTTTAGTAAGTGGTAGTTTGTATTCGCAAAATATTGCTGATTTTACACTTACTGATGCAAAAAGTAAGAGTGAGGTATCTCTCAAGAATTTTACAAACAAAAAGGGCGTTGTCGTGATTTTTACAAGTAATGTCTGCCCATACTCAGTTTATTATGAAGGTAGAATCACACAATTAATAGCTGATTTTCCTGACGATATTCAATTTCTATTAGTCAACAGCTTTACAGATGACAAAGAAACGATGGATCAAATGCGAAATAAAATTGCTGCTTGGGGCGTAACTGTGCCATACTTAGTCGATAAAGATGGTAGCGTAAAAAAAGCTTTTGGCGCACGTAAAAGTCCCGAGGTATTCTTACTAAAAAATAATGGTGGAAAGTTTTCAGTTTTTTACAAAGGTGCCATTGATAATAATCCACAGGTAGCCACTGATGTAAAAGAACGATACTTGAAAAATAATATTGAAAACTTAATCAATGGAAGAAGCGCAACTAATTTAGGTACCCGACCCATTGGTTGTATGATTAAATAATTATTCCAGGTCTTCGAACTCCCCTGCAGAAAGGCATTGTAATAGTATCTTCACCTCATTAGCTTTAATATGATCCCCGATCTTTTCAAATGAATTCATGAGATTTCTCAATGATCTTCTTATAATTTCGGCATTGCTACAGGGCTGAAAATAACTGTCTTGTGGGTTCATTCTCAATTCCGCCACATAATTATTAATATCATCCATGGAGAATATCAATCCTCGATTAAAGGCATTAATATAAAATTGTTGATGGCTATTATCCTTATAAGTAAGAATAAAAAGATTTGGTAAATTGACTCCACTTACTGGCATCTTCAACCTTTGCGCCACGAGCATATACACTGCGCATAAAGAAATTGGATTACCTTTTTTAGTATCCAATACAATGTTGATCATTGAATTGCTGGGGGAATGAAAGTTCTTTGTGTTTGCACTGAATTTCAACTTCCCAAATAATACACTGTTCAATAATTTCACTTGATCAAACGGATGAGCTTCGGGCTTAAATTCAAGCCATGCTTCATAATAGATTTGTTCGAGATCTTGCTTCAGTTTAACCAGTTCTAAATCTGGGTATTGATAAGTAGCTACTAACCACATGCCTTTCAACAAATCATCTTCTTCATTGTCGAGCCAAAATTCTAGTCGTTCTTGGAGTAACTCAAACTGTAGTAAATGAATCAAATCCTCAATTCTCCTTTGAACATCTGGATTGAGATTACTTTCCCATTCGGTCTCCAATAATGGAATTATTTCCTGACCAATAGACTTAATTTTATCCTCTACATGAGTGATAATTTGATGGTCATCGTCATCAAGGAGGGATATTAAGGCTTTAAGCTCGCTGTTTTTCAAAAGAAAATAATTTATTCGTTATCTAATAGCTGTCTGAAAAATAGCTGACTTCATCTAACTTTCAAAATATTTAGGTTTGAATTACCCCGACATTAAACTTTTCAACAGGAGCATGATCAGCAGCTTCTATTCCCATGGAGATCACCTTTCTAGTCTCCAATGGATCAATTATCCCATCTACCCAAAGTCTTGAGGCCGCGTAATAAGGACTTAGTTCTTCATTATATTTATCGGTAATATCCTTTAATATTTTTTCTTCTGCCTCAGGTGTAATTTCCTCGCCTTTCGCTTTTAAAGTGGCCACTTGTATCTGCAAGAGCGTTTTTGCAGCGGCTGCACCGCTCATTACAGCTATTTGTGCTGTTGGCCAAGCATAAATTAATCTAGGGTCATATGCCTTACCACACATGGCATAATTTCCTGCCCCATACGAGTTACCCATGATAATAGTAAATTTTGGGACTGTGGAGTTAGCCATTGCATTCACCATTTTTGCTCCGTCCTTAATAATACCCCCTTGTTCTGCTTTACTTCCCACCATGAAACCACTTACTTCCTGAAGAAATACAAGAGGTATTTTTCTTTGATTACAATTCATGATAAATCGGGCGGCCTTATCTGCTGAGTCAGAGTAAATCACTCCACCCATCTGCATTTCCCCCTTTTTATTTTTTACTACTTTACGTTGATTAGCCACAATACCCACAGCCCAACCATCAATCCTACCGTAACCACAAATTATTGTCTTGCCATAAAGTGCCTTATACTCATCGAATTCTGATTTGTCGACTAGTCGCTTAATAACATCCAAAGTATCATAAGGCTTTACCCGGTCTTCAGGAATAATGCCATACAATTCTTTGGGGCTTAACTTAGGGGCTGCAGATTTGATTCTATCAAAGCCAGCCTTTTCAAAGGCTCCAATTTTATTAAATATTGATTTTATATAGTCAAGACAGGCCTCATCATTGTCAAATTTATTATCGGTTACTCCTGATATTTCACAATGGGTGGTTGCTCCACCGAGTGTTTCATTATCAATTGTTTCACCTATGGCCGCCTTTACCAAATAGGAGCCTGCCAAAAATATGGAGCCTGTTTTATCAACGATCATTGCCTCATCAGACATGATTGGTAAATAAGCACCTCCAGCAACACAACTACCCATAATAGCAGCTATTTGTACAATACCCATGGAGGACATCTTCGCATTATTTCTAAACTGTCTACCAAAATGCTCTTTGTCGGGAAAGATTTCATTCTGCATGGGCAGAAAAACGCCTGCGCTATCTACCAAATAAATAATTGGTAGTCGATTTTCCATAGCAATCTCCTGAGCTCTTAGATTTTTCTTAGCTGTAATCGGAAACCATGCACCTGCTTTTACGGTAGCATCATTGGCTACAATCATGCATTGTCGGCCCTGTACGTATCCGATACCCGCAACCACTCCACCTGACGGACAGCCTCCAACATCGGAGTACATTCCATCACCTGCGAATAAACCCACTTCTAAAAATTCTGATTTTTCATCAGTGAGATAATCTATCCTTTCCCTTGCAGTTAATTTGCCCTTTTTATGTTGAGATTCAATTTTCTTTTCTCCACCACCCAGTTTAGTCTTTTCACTCTTACCCTTAAGTTGATAGATGAGTTGTTTGAGATGATCTTCGTTTTTATTGAATTCGATATCCATGCTGGTGATTAAGTTAGAATATGTGCGTGCAATTGATTAGTACATTGCTGCCACAATTTTAAAGATATTGAAAGTAAATATTGAGAAAATGTCTGGCTAAAATAAGAAGTGACCCTAAAACACTGTAGAACCATTAATTATCATTAGCCTCTTTTCGCCTATCTCGCTCAATTTTTTTCTGGCTTTTCCCCAACGGTGCCAAAAAGTGCTTTGGATTTGTGTCAATATGAATCAAAAGTCTGTCCAGATTTTCTACGGCACTATTAAGGTTAACATAAAGTGAATCACTATTAATCAGCTTACCAAGGGTACCGTCATTGTTTGAAAAATGTTCAATGGTTTTATTCAAACTCGCAACCGCTCTATTCACTTCACTTAATGTTTGATTTAGATTCAAACTTTTTAAGGAATCTGTAAATTGGGTTAAATTATTTAGTGCTGGTTGAGCCCCCTTCACAGTTGCCTTTAATTCTAGCCCAAGGTCATTATATGTCTCCGATAATGAGGCAATCTTTCCTTTGACTTCATAAAGCGTTGAATTAAGTATCACAGGCGTTTTAGACCAGCCATCTAAAATTTGATTTATTTTATCTTCATTATTGGCCAAATTTTCCAGTATGACATTGATTTTCTTAATAGTGGCATCTAGACTATTAGCAACAGGTTGCGCACTTTCAAGAAAGTCAGCAATGCCCTTGTCCAATAAAGCAATTAGCGTATCCCCTTTGTTAATAGGTTTTGAGATATCACCAGTACTAAGCGATATAGACTTGTTACCAAGAAAATCACTACTAAGAGTTGCAACTGAAGAATCACCAAGAACAATTTCACCATTGATGTCCAGTTCAACCAAAACTTCATCAGTCTTATTTTGCAATAACTGAATGCGACTAACGCGACCAACCGTAAAACCATTAATTAAAATTGGGTTGGAGACATTCAGCCCATCTACGTTAGAATAGATAGCATAATATTTATCGTTTGACGAGAAAAAGTCTACCCCTTTCAAGTAATTGAACCCTAAGTATAGGAGGGTTATTCCTGACACCATAAATAAACCCACCTTAAATTCCTTTGACAGCTTCACTCCTATTTATTTAAAGATTCAATTTCATTTTTATAATCTCGGAATGCTCTAAATATTCCTGAGGCTATATTGGACTGAACAGAACTATTTTTCAATTCCATTTCTTCCTTTGGATTAGAAAGATAACCTATTTCCACCAAAACACTTGGCATTGAGGTGCTCCACATCAAATATAAGCTAGATTGCTTAACTCCATAACTCCTCCTACCTGCACGTTTGGAAAATTGGTCTTCTATCATGTTCGCCAGGTATATGCTTTTTTCTTGAAATGCTGATTGGGTTAAAGAAAATAATATGAGGGATTCTGGAGATTTTGGGTCAAAATCATACTTCTTTTCATAATCTTCCTCCAAGAGTATTACCGAATTTTCACGCTTTGCTACTTCCAAGTTTCTCTCACTATTTTGGACACCCATTACATATGTTTCGGTACCATAAACTGAGGCCTTACGTTCATCAGATGTGTTTGTTGGTAATGAATTAGCATGAACGGATATAAATACATCAGCCTCATTTTTATTAGCAATGTTTGCACGCACATTTAATTCAACAAATTTATCGTCTTTCCGAGTATAAATGACTTTGACATCTGGCAAATATTCTTCTATATAGCTCCCTACTTGTAAAGCCACCTTAAGTACGATGTCCTTTTCCTTACTCGAAGCACCATGCGTGCCTGGATCATGCCCACCATGACCTGCATCAATAACAACCGTTTTTACTTTAAAATCCGATTTTCTCAGAGAGGTAGAAGAATTTAGCAAGGTAATTGCTAGGAGACCGACTACAATGGCAATATTCTTTACAATTTTTCGCTTCTTCACAGTTAATCCAATAACTTTGAGCAAAGTTGTAATTTTTTCTCTTAATCCGAAAAATACGCCAAACAAATTGAACAAGCTCACCTCTGTGAAATACAGTTTTCTATTCCTTTTTGGCTCTTTTTTCATAAATCAACTTTATGCACAAAATCCTGAAAATGATCTCCAAGTTACAAATGAATTACTTGGTGACAACATAACGCCTCCTGATAGTGTTGCTCCCCTGAATGTCATTCAAAATGTGGGCGACACTACCGTTTCCAACCCTTCAGATACAACTAAAGCAGAAACTAAAAAAGGAGATATTGAAACTACTATCAACTATTCTGCCAGAGATTCAATAAATTTTTCAGTCAACTCAAAAATTGTCAAATTATATGGTAATGCTAAAATTAAATATGGAGCTATAGAACTAGAAGCTGATTTCATAACTATTGATTACACTAATAACGTGCTCAGTGCAAGTGGAAAAAGAGATTCATTAGGACAACGGATAGGTTATCCTATCTTCAAAAATGGACCGGAGGTCTACGAAACAAAGGACATTACCTATAATTTTAAAACTGGGCGGGCACGAATCACCGAAGTAGTAACCAAGCAAGGTGAGGGATTTTTACATGGTGAAACTGTTTACAAAAATTCTAAAAATGAATTATTTAGTATTGATAACTCCTATACCACCTGTAGTTTAGAACATCCGCATTATAGAATTAGGGCAAAAAGGACTAAGGCTATTCCTAATGACAAAGTGATATCTGGGCCAGCAAATTTAGAAATAAATGATGTTCCTACTCCGCTTTGGCTACCTTTCGCAATGTTCCCTGCTAAAAATGAGGCTTCCTCTGGTGTAATTATTCCTTCTTATGGTGAGGAGAGTAGAAGAGGCTTCTTTATGCGAGGAGCAGGTTATTTCTTTGATGTGAGTGATTATTTTAAAACCGCTGTTACTGGTGATTTATACTCCAAAGGTGGACATGGGGTTAACATAAATTCAGCGTACAAAAAACGTTACGCATATAATGGCAACTTAAATTTTAGTTACACACAAATCCGATTGAGTGACCTGGTTGAAGACCAATCTACTCAAAACGATTTTAGGTTAACCCTTAATCATAGCCCCCAAAGTAAAGGGAACAGCCGCTTTAGTGCCAGTATTAATGCTGCTACATCAACTTATAATCAAAATAATTTTATCGGTGTAAATGGAGATCCTAATAACTCCAGGTTTGATAACACAACCAGACAATTAAGTTCATCTGTAAACTATTCAAAAAGTTTCGGGACCAGCCCATTTTCTTTAGGTGTTAGTGCTCGTCATAACCAAGACGTGCGAACTCGTGAAGTAGATTTGTTGCTCCCTTCTGTTTCGTTGAATATGGGTAATGTCTATCCTTTAAAAGGATTGCTGGGCACTTCTGGAGGGTGGACAGACAAACTAAATATAAAGTATAGTCTTACCGGCACAAATCAGGTGACTAACAATCTAGGAAAAATCAGTAAAGCAGACATTACTCAGGATAGTATCGCCCCTTTTGATTTTGATAATCTTGGTACATTCTTCAAAAATTCAAAAAAAGGAATCAAACATTCATTGCCTCTAAGTACCTCTTTCAAAATGTTGAAGCACTTTACAGCAACACCCTCTGTCAGTTATGATGAACTTTGGTATTTTGAAAAACTAATTTGGGATCTTGACTCAACTGGCAGAAAAGCCATAATAGTTGACACTTTAGATGGATTTAATCGCGTATCTACCTACAGTGTTGGAACAAGTCTAAGTACCCGGGTTTATGGAACCTATTTCTTTAAAAAAGGAAATATTCAGGCTATACGTCATGTTATGAACCCAAATATTTCTTTTAATTATACTCCTGACTTTAGTGCAGAAAAATTCGGGTATTACCAACATCTAATTACGGAAGAGGGCACCGAAATCTTAAAATCGCGGCATGAAGGCTTCGTTTATGGTGGTCCCGGACAAGGAGAAAGTGCCTCAATTGGTCTCTCATTAAATAACACACTTGAAATGAAAGTTAAGTCAAAAAATGACTCCACTAATCAATCCACTAAGGTTCCGCTACTCAATAATTTTGGGATAAGCACGAGTTATAATCTTGTGGCTGATGCATTCAAACTCTCTAATATTAGTTTGAGAGCCAACACTTCCCTTTTCAAGAATAAATTGAACGTCAATTTTAGTAGTACAATAGATCCTTATGTATATGTTCTGGACAGTATTACTAAAAATTCAAAAAATGAAAATGTAGTTTATCAAAGAAGAATTGACCGCTATGCATGGGACAATGGTGACGGGCTCGGGCAAATCTCATCTGCCACGCTTTCTTTGAACACCAATTTAAATCCAAAAGGGCGCAATAAGGATAACACTACCAATGAAGTAATCCAAGGGTCAAATCTCAATGACGCTGACAAAGATTATCTACTCAACAACCCTGATAGCTATGTCGACTTTAACATACCTTGGAGTATCCGGCTTGGGTACAATTTTAATATTACTAGAGTAGGGTTTAATGAGTCAGAAATTAAACAAACACTAACTTTTTCTGGGGATCTTTCACTAACGGAAAAATGGAAAATTACCTATAGGTCAGGTTATGATTTTGATAAAAATGACTTCACCACAACAAGTTTAGGTCTTACAAGAGATCTTCATTGTTGGCAAATGGATTTTAACTGGACTCCTTTCGGCACATTCCAGAGTTATGGATTTTCTATACACGTCAAATCATCACTACTTCAGGATCTGAAAATTGACAGAAACAGAAGCTTTAATGATTTATAATTTTAGCTCTCAATCCAGTTTTTTACCTCTTCAATATCTGGGTTTTTCACTTCCAATTTCATCTTTTTCCGCATCCCACATACATCATTGAAGAGTTTATTGGCATTTGCTTCTTTAAGTTGTTGAATAGTATTAAACCCAATTTTTTGAATAATAGGTACTAATTCCTCCCGAACTCCCAGTTTGACAAAATCGGCTACACTGGCTACTTTCGGTTTATTCTCAGGCTTCATTTGTGGAAAGAACAAGACATCTTGAATGGAATTGGAGTTGGTCATGATCATACTCAGTCGGTCAATACCAATCCCTAACCCCGCTGTTGGAGGCATACCGTATTCCAAAGCGCGCAAGAAATCTTCATCTAAGGTCATTGCCTCTTCATCACCTCTTTTTCCCAATTCCAATTGTTCTTGAAATCTTTGTCTTTGGTCAATAGGGTCATTGAGCTCAGAAAAAGCATTACAGATCTCCTTGCCATTGGCTATTGCTTCAAATCGCTCTACTAGACCTTCTTTACTTCTATGTTTCTTTGCCAATGGAGACATTTCAACCGGATAATCAGTGATAAAAGTTGGCTGGATAAGTTTTCCTTCACAGTTCTCTCCAAATATTTCATCAATCAACTTTCCTTTACCCATTGTTTCGTCAATAGGCACATGAAGTTCTTTAGCTGTTTTTCTTAGCTCTTCTTCTTCCATTTTTGAAATGTCAATTCCTGTAAAATGCTCAATCGCCTCAAACATCGTGTATCGTTTCCATGGACGTTTGAAGTCAAGGACATTTTCACCTACCTGCACTTTTGTAGTGCCATGTAAATCTAACGCCACTTTTTCGATCATTTCTTCCACCAAATCCATCATCCAATTGTAGTCTTTATAGGCAACATAAAGTTCTACCTGAGTAAATTCTGGGTTATGGAATCTCGACATTCCTTCATTTCTGAAATCTTTAGAAAATTCATAAACACCCTCAAACCCCCCTACAATGAGTCTTTTTAGATAAAGCTCATTGGCAATACGCATATATAATGTCATATCAAGCGTATTATGGTGCGTCTTAAAAGGTTTGGCAGCAGCCCCACCATAAAGAGGTTGTAGAATCGGTGTTTCTACTTCGAGATACTCTTTATTATTAAGGTATTCCCTCATGGAATTCACCAATTTGGTTCTTTTGATGAATGTTTCTTTAATGTTTGGATTGACAATTAAATCAACATAACGCTGTCTGTATCTCATTTCAGGATCAGAAAATGCATCATGTTTAACAATATTCCCTTGCTCATCCTCCGTTTCCTTAACAATAGGAAGCGGTTTCAGTGATTTGGATAGAATTTTAAAATCATTGACATGAATGGATGTTTCCCCTGTTTGTGTGGTAAAAACAAATCCTTTAATGCCTATTATATCGCCAATGTCACAAAGTTTCTTAAAAACCGTATTGTATAAGGTCTTGTCCTCTTCTGAGCAAATGTCGTCTCTTCTAATATAAATTTGAATTCGACCAGAAGCATCCTGAATCTCTGCAAATGAAGCAGAACCCATAATACGTCTACTCATTAGCCTACCTGCAATTGAAATATCCTGATATTTTTCCTTATTTTTTTCGAAATTATTATGGATTTCACTAGTTGTAGCATTAACCTCAAATATCTCTGATGGGTATGGATTTATACCTAACTCTTCTAGTTTAGTTTTCGCTTCCCTGCGTACAATTTCCTGTTCGCTCAATTGCATAGACATCATTTTTTAAAATTAGTCTGCAAAGATAGATTAATCTGTCTTTTTTTGCCATAGATTATACTTGCAATAAAAAATTAGAAAATCTACCATTCTCATGTAAGATTTGGGTTACTTGTCACCCCATTTCGTAATAAATACTCTCAAACCACATTTAATTAGAATTAAAAGCAATTAAATTTGTACTTTTATAACTGGATTTGATGTAAGGTTTAGAAACTTAATCCCAAAAAAATGAAGACGGCTGGCTTTTACAGATTTTTGATAATATTACTGGCAATTAATATTGCTAATACCGCTAATATTTTCGCTAATAATGGACTTAATAATAATGGCAAAATTACTATTTGCCATATCCCTCCGGGTAATCCAGGAAACCCTCAAACTATTAGAATTTCTGAAAATGCACTTGCCGCTCACCTAGCTCATGGGGATTCTATGGGTGCGTGTAATAACGATGATGATGGAGATCATGAAGGAAATGATGATGGGGATCATGATGACAGTAATAATAATAACTCTGAACATAAAATTACTATTTGCCATATTCCTCCAGGTAATCCAGATAACCCTCAAACCATAGAAATTGATGAATCCGCTTGGTCAGCACACGAAGCACACGGAGACAGCATGGGAGCTTGTTTTGATTATGAGGAAACATGCTCACAATCATCAATACAAGGTGGAAGCATCGCTTTTACTGGTCCTTACAATCCAAGTGGTTCAAATATCATTACTAACTCTCAATTACCTTCTAGTCCATTTGCCAGCTTAGGTTTTGAATATGTGTGGCTGCAAAGTGAAGTGAACGTACCTAACGTAGTAGGTAATTCTAACTGGAGTTTAGTATCTGGTTCTGAAAACCTAACTGAGCTTTCTGTTTCTGGTTTGACTCAGACTATGTATTACATCCGTTGCGCTAGAGTCGTAGGTTGTGACATGTATTGGGGAGAAACCAACATCGTTGAGGTGGCTGTTGATCCTTGCAAGCCCGGATTTATTTCTGGTGGAAGCATCGCTTTTACTGGTCCTTACAATCCAAGTGGTTCAAATATCATTACTAACTCTCAATTACCTTCTAGTCCATTTGCTAGCTTAGGTTTCGAATATGTGTGGCTGCAAAGTGAAGTGAACGTACCTAACGTAGTAGGTAATTCTAACTGGAGTTTAGTATCTGGTTCTGAAAACCTAACTGAGCTTTCTGTTTCTGGTTTGACTCAGACTATGTATTACATCCGTTGCGCTAGAGTCGTAGGTTGTGACATGTATTGGGGAGAAACCAACATCGTTGAGGTGGCTGTTGATCCTTGCAAGCCCGGATTTATTTCTGGTGGAAGCATCGCTTTTACTGGTCCTTACAATCCAAGTGGTTCAAATATCATTACTAACTCTCAATTACCTTCTAGTCCATTTGC
>JBLWUR010000004.1:0-415258 GCA_048268855.1 Fulvivirga sp. | reverse complement strand
CAGAGAGAAGGCGCTATAAGCCTGATAGCCGAATAGCTTCAGAAGTTAATGCTGATCAAAAATTTAAGAGGTGAAATGCGCTTGGGAGTGGTTCAATAATTACCTACAACGCCTCTGTATGGCCCGTATGCCAACAGAAGCAAATTAAAGATGAAAACTAGTGATTTCTGTGTTTCCAGCCAAGTTGCATTGTCCTTGGTAAAGAACTTTTTGCATCAGTTGCCGCTTTTATCTGCTTAAAAGCTGAAATGCTAATGAAGCACAAGGAAGACCTACTATCATTACTTGGGAGATTCAAACACAGAAAGAACGGATAATTAGCACTCACTTACCAGTAAAGCAACTAGCATATGGGCTCATACAGCATGTTGTCTCTTGTTTCTTCATTTTTTGCGTCCAAAAAACGAAGCAAAAAAGACTTGCCAGAATAATCCTTCCACCCACGAGGCCAACACACGCCCGGTATTCTGGCGGGCTACCGCGCTTTTGATTTGATAAATCAATCTGGCGCTGCGCCATGGAGGGCAGCCGTGAGGGAGAGAATTGAAGTAGCAATCAGGCAGTTAATTGGCAGTCCTTGACCCCCTGAGATCGCACGTCATTTTCTAGTGAAATGCTGTCTGAAACAGGGAGGGGGAAAGCAGTAAAGATTTGAGTTTTCAGCTTCTTAGGGTGACGTTCCACAGAGCTTCCTGACGCGCGCCACCGCTGAAGCTTTTTTCTGATTTAATAGGCCTTTCAACACTATAAAACCTGTTGGGCATACCTAATACCATTTCATAATAAAATTTAATACTATTAATAGATTGATTGACATAGGAGTCTGATAGCCCATTATTTATAAGAAAGGAGATATAACTCTTTATTTCATTCTCTGAAATTTCTAATAGCTTTAATGATTTGTAATGATTAATAAACTTCTCAAAATGAGCAATGTAACTCTTGGCAGTATTTAATGAATATTTCCTAATCTCTAATTTTTGCAGATACTCCTCAGGACACACACGGTAGCCATTGGTTATTTTTCTTTGTCGATAAGAATTGATACTAGGAGCCTTTTCATTTAACTCGTGACCATCATTAGCAAAAAAATACTGACCATTAAGCCAGAGAACTCCTTTAAAAGTGGCCAAAACAAGGTCAAGATTATCTGGCGTATTTTCTAAATAAGTCATACCAAATTCTTCGGACCATAGGATAGGAAGTTGATTAACTAATGCTTCAATAACCTTATCAGGATAAAATTGAAGACCTATTTGCCTTCTACCATCAATTAAAAGGTGTTTTAATGTAATATGTTTGGTTTTCCTCATTTGCTGCAACGTCCAAATAAAATAGGCCATGCGCAAATTTATCCGTAGAAATAAACGTTATTTAGACGTATAATCAACGCCTATGAAAACGTGCCCTTCCTGTGGTAAAGAAATAACTGGTAGAATTGATAAGAAATTCTGTTCGAGTTATTGCAAGTCCTCGTATCACTATGTTGCCAATCGGGATAGTGGAAAAAGCCTTTTCAAAACCATTGATGTTCAGTTGAAAAGTAACAGACGGATCCTAAAAGAGTACAACAAAGGCGGTAAAGCCACAGTTCGTAAGTCAGTTTTATTAAGTGAAGGGTTTGACCCCAAATATTTCACCCATTACTGGAAAAACAACAAAGGGCAAGTCTATTTGTTTTGCTACGAATTCGGATTTTTGGCTACAAAGGAACATGAAATTGAAAAGTTTGTCCTCGTCCAGTGGCAACCGTACATGGACAAATAAACTCCTTATATTATATTCGCTATTTAGACTCTAAAGGAGCTTTCCAGTTGTAAATCACCACACTCATCAATATCAGTAGAAAACCGTAGAAAACATCTTCCACCGGGATGGTGCCTAACCGAATACCTAGATTTTCGGCATTGTTATACCACACCACTTGGTCTTCAATACCCGTACCAGTAAGTATGCCATTGATTATAAAGAAGGGGATAAGGATAAAAAGAAAAGCCATATAAAATTTGCCCAAATAAGAAGGCTTCACAAATATTTTTAACATCAATAAAAATAGGCTTAATGATAAAAAGGTAGTGGCGGTATACCACTTGTCCAAGTGAATAAGCCCTACAATTCCCAACCCAATAATTAATATCCAGCTGATGGCAGATTCCATGGGTTTGAAGTAGTCTTTTTTGATGACGGTGCTCACGGCAAAATAGGTAAACACACAGGCATAAGGAATGCAAATGAAGAAAAGAACCTCTTCAATAGGCAGATTGAAAATTGAAATCCCGGTTAGATACGCCTCGTTGAATCCCCAAATTCCCCAATGGGTGAAAAGTATGTCCCAAGCAATAAATACCACGGCTGGAAAAACCAATGCGGGTAATAGTGCTCGCCATGTTTTGGAGAAATTAGCAGGTTTATAAAAACTGAAAGCCATAGTGAGGAGCAAGGCACCCAAATCCAATCCTAAGTAAAGGAAGTTCATGACTTAGTTTCCCCCTCATATTTTTTTGGAGCATAAAGAAATCCAAATGCTTCACCTTCTTCCTTTGTTCTTATTTTATGGTGCACATAATGAGCATTCATGATTCTGTTAAGGTATTTGCTTCTGTTTTTAGGGCGCCATTTTATGCGTTGGTGGACGATGATGTCATGGAAAATGAGGTAGAACAGCCCATAACAAAATATACCAATGGCCACTGCGGTAAGATATGGATTGGCAATCACTAACGTAGAGTAGTAAAACAAACCAATACACGGCAGGCTAAACACCAAGGCAAATAAGTCATTACGCTCCAGCGAATGACCATGAATTTTGTGATGAGAACGGTGCCAGGTCCATAAAAATCCATGCATGATATATTTGTGGCTAAACCAAGCCACAAACTCCATGAATAGGAAGGTGCCTATCACAATAAATGCACAAATAAGGATAGTAGTTAATGTCATGTCTTCCCGAATCGTTGTTCCAAAACTGTATGACGGTGATCAAAGATATCCTTTACCTTTTGACCCACAAAAAGCCAATGTGCTAACCGTCCCAAAATTCCCAGTGGGAGGGCAAAATTGAGTTCATCATGCATCTCTACACCATTTTCAACTTCTTTAAATAGATGCTGATGGTGCCATAAGGCATAGGGTCCAAAACGCTGTTCGTCTATAAAGTAATTATGCTCATCTACATGTGTTATTTCCGTTGTCCAAGACATGGGAATTCCGGGTATTGGCTGTAACTGATAAGTAATTATCTGTCCGGGGTACATTTTTTCTGAACCAGAAATGTATTTGATGTCAAACTTCATGTGAGTCGGAGTGATGTCCTTGAGATTCTTGGGCGAAGAGAAAAAATCCCAAGCTTCCTTCAAAGTGATGGGCAGAAATTGCTTTGTCGTCAGGTTGTATATTTTCATTGCTTCTTTAACAATTAAAATGACGTAAGGTTTTCAGTATTTCCCTTTAAGACCCTCTTCCCAGCCAGTTGACGGGTGCAGGAAAGTCCCCTTTAGGGGATTTGGGGGTAAGTGTGAGGTAAGATTTCAATTAAACGTCATTTTTACTCCATTATAAAAAAAGGAACCCTTTCCAACCAAAACCAGTCTGTTTGTGTCATGGAATTAAGAAAAATTATAGACTATGATAAAAATTTGGATGCTGTTGTTGTGTTTGGCTGTTGTAAATTTCAGTTGCTCTTATGATTCGCCTAATGAAAATGAAAATATTGGGCTTAGATATTTTAAGTTCAGCGCTTGTGATCATACTGATTCATGGCAAAATGAGATTTTTATAGCTGCTACATCTGATCCCAAAGTGATCAAACAATGTCTCGACCAATTGGCTCTGCCTGCCGACTCGAGGATGCTTTTTCCTTTGGGAAAGATTGCCGCAGGTAGTGGTGGTCATAATTTTAATGATACCCACGAGTTTAATTGGCATTTTGTTGATGGTGAGTGGGAGCTTGTTGAGATGGGGATAGAAATATATGACGGATGTCCGTATTCAGAAGCTGAGTTGTTGGACTACGTTGGAACTGTAGGAAGTTATGGCGGTTGGGGTAACAGGGTCGATATTGAAATTAAAGATTAATATTTAATAATGTTCTTAGCCATTCTGGGGAAGATAATAAAATGGAAGGGTAGTGCGAGGTACCAATACAACCTACCCCATAAACCTAGTGGGCGGAAAGTTGCTTTTTGATGTAGTACATACTTACCGTTTTGCTCCTTGATTTTAAATTCAAGCCAGGCTTCACCCGGCAATTTCATTTCGGCATAAAGTAGTAGCCTGTTTTCTTTTTCATCAGCCAAGAGTACTCGCCAAAAATCTAACGCGTCTCCAGCTTTCAATTGACTTGGATTTCTTCTTCCTCGTCTAAGTCCTACACCACCCACCATTAGGTCCATAAAACCTCTAATCCTCCACATCCAGTTGCCAAAGTACCAACCTCTTTCGCCACCAATCTCCCAGATGTTTTTTCGTACTTCATCAGTTGCTCTTGTAAAGGGAACTGCCCTAGAATCGTGAAAACACCCATGACTAGGCACCTCAATAAAGTCCAGAAAGTTATTCTGAATGGTGTCATTTGCTACAGCATCTTTCCAGCTCGAGATTACATTTTTCTGGCTGATCTTACTAAAGGCCATTTGCAAGGCCTCGCTATAGCTGAATAGTTTTAAAGGGACAACTGAATTGATGTCGCCCGCTTTTACCACTACATCATTTTTCATACTATCTACAAGATTTCTACCCAGTATGTAAGAGGTTGAGGTTACAAAATATAACCACAGTGACGATAGCTTTGGAGATAGCAACGGCACTGAAATGATAAGTCTCTTTAGTTTTCTAGCCTTAGCATATTGGAGCAACATCTGTTTGTAGGTGAGTATATCTGGCCCACCAATGTCAAAAGTTTCCCCAAGCGCCTTTTCGTTATTCAAAACACCTGAAAGGTATTCGACCACATTTCTTACTGCCAAAGGCTGGCATTTACTCTTGAGCCATTTGGGTGCAATCATGATAGGCAGTTTTTCCACCAGATCTCTAATGATCTCAAAGGAGGCGCTGCCAGAACCAATAATTATGGCCGCCCTAAGCACGGTAACGGGTACCCCTGAACTTCTAAGTACTGACTCCACATCTTGTCGCGATTGCAGATGCTCCGATAGCTCATCATCATTTGAAATGCCGCTTAGATAGATAATCTGCTTGGCGGAAGTTTTGCCTATTAAATCAGCAAAGCTTTGGGCTGTTACCTGTTCAATATCTGAGAATTCAGAATAAGAATTAGACAAT
Organism: Fulvivirga sp.; assembly: GCA_048268855.1. Lineage (GTDB taxonomy): Bacteria > Bacteroidota > Bacteroidia > Cytophagales > Cyclobacteriaceae > Fulvivirga. The sequence goes on along the minus strand of JBLWUR010000004.1, from coordinate 409,978 downwards.
GAATGCACCATATAATAGGCAGCATCAATATCCAGATCGAAGTCTTTTAATGTTTCTGGGAATGATAAATCACCTTCTATAACGGTAACATTTTTTAAAAACGCCTCATCAAAATCATCCCAATCAAATCTACGCCTATCTCTTACCAGACAAATTACGTGATGCCCATTTTGAATCAGAATAGGTAATAATCTTCGGCCAATATAGCCTGTGGAGCCTGTTAGTAATATTCTCATGCGCTAAGTGCTTTTTTATAGGTTTCAAGACACCGCTCACGCGCCAGTTTATGGTCCACTATGGGTTTTGGGTAGGAAAGCTCCTGAAATTCAGGCACCCATTTTTTGATGTACTCAAGATCAGAGTCGAACTTTTTAGTTTGTGATTCAGGGTTAAAAATTCTGAAGTACGGCTGGGCATCGGTTCCTGTTCCTGCTGCCCACTGCCAGCCTCCGTTGTTGGAAGCGAGTTCAAAATCCAACAGTTTTTGAGCAAAATAAGCTTCACCCCATCGCCAATCAATGAGCAGATGCTTAGTTAAAAAGCTGGCAGTAACCATTCTCATTCGATTATGCATAAACCCTGTAGAGTTTAACTCACGCATGCCGGCATCTACAATGGGATAGCCGGTGTTACCATCGCACCAAGCCTTAAATTCCTCTTCATTATTTCGCCATTCCAGTTGATCGTATTGCTTTTTAAAATTTTGATTGACCACGCTTGGAAAATGCCACAATATCATCTGGTAGAATTCCCTCCAGATCAACTCATTGAGATAAACGTCACTGGTGCCCTTTGCCTTTCGTGCCAATGCACGAATACTGATGGTACCAAATCGCAAATGTATGCCCAACTTGGATGTCCCTCTTTTGGCTGGATAATCTCTATCAGTGGCATAATTTTTCAACAAAGTTTCATTGATTCCTTTATCAGGAATCGGAATGGTGGAAGATTTGAAACCAAGGGATAATAGGGAAGGGGGCTCGCAAATCTTGCCTTGATAGTAGTTGTTCAATTCTTCTGAAGGTCGTGCTTGTAAATCTTCGGGCTTCAGTGTACTGCGCCATACCCTGCTGTAAGGTGTAAACACAACATACGGACTTTGATCAGCTTTTAAAACTTCGTGTGGTTCTAACAAAACATGATCTTTATAAGCGTTGAAACCTATATCGTTAACAGCTAACAAATTTTCTATCGCTTTGTCCCGCTGAAGGGCGTATGGCTCGTAGTCTTTATTGATAAATACTTGCTCAATGGCATAGTCACTCAAAAGCTGCTTCCAAATTTTTTGAGGTTCACCATGCAATATCAATACGCCTGATTGATGTTTCTTTAAATGTTGGTCAATAGCCAAAAGCTCTTGATGAATAAAATTTACTCGCGGGTCATCTTTCTCAAGGTCGTCAAGAATATTACTATCAAAAATAAATAGCAGGAGAACAGGCAGATCAGAATTTAATGCATGATAAAGTGCTGTATTGTCTTCAATTCTCAAATCTCGCCTTAACCAAAAGATATTTACAGCGGGCTTGCTCATTGCTTTTTTAGTACCTCTATTTCATTCTCGAGCTGCTCAATCTCAGCCACTTTTGTGGCATATAATTTTAAGTCGCCAGAACGTTGAATGAGCATGGCCTTCTCAAGAAGTTTAGCTTTCTTTTTGCGCAACGAAGCGATTGGATCGGATTTTAAAAATGAGAACATGATGTTTGTTTAATGTGTATTCAAATAACAAATGAACTCGCCAATTGTTATTTAATAATTTCTTTCATCTGACTTTTCAGCTGGTCGATTATTAGTTTGAACCAGTAGGTATAAGATTGCGGATTGGCTACAATATCCTCATGGAGTGACTTCATGTCCATGTATTTGTAGTCTTCGACTTCGGTTTTGTCAATGATTGGCGGCTTATCAGATGTACAGGTGAACACATGATCATATTCATGTTCTGTTAAGCCGTTATCAAGTGCGGTTTTGTAGATAAATTTATATAAAAAGACAGGGTCTGCGTCAATACCCATCTCTTCTTTCAATCTCCTTTTGGTTGCATCGGCCGTTTCTTCATTTGGTTTTGGGTGGCTACAACATGCGTTGGTCCACAATCCGCCTGAATGATATTTGCCTTGTGCTCTTTTTTGAAGTAGCATTTCTCCCTTGCTATTGAATACCAGTACTGACAAAGCTCTGTGTAATTCACCAGTAGTATGGGCTTGTATTTTTTCCATCGTACCAATTTGAGCGTCTTCGGTATTTACCAGTATTACATGCTCCATATTAGATGATGTTAAATGAATGCCTAAGATAAGTGTAAAAAAGAATAGATAATTTATGACGGTTCGGAATCCTTATTCTGCGTGTCATAACATTAGCTGAAGCGGTATTTTTTATTTTTTTAAACAACGAATAATAATAAACATAGGCCAAATAAACACCAAATCTTGATGATCTTGGTAATTGTTTGATTCCTGCTAGCCCAATCGAAAAATCATTTTCGATGTCCTTTTCAATGGCATTTTTTTCATTTTCATTAAATCCTTCAAGCGAAATGCCAGGGAAATAGTTTCTGCCCAACTCGATATAATCTGCTTTCAAGTCACGTAAGAAATTGATTTTCTGAAAAGCGGAGCCCAATTTCTGTGCATATGGCTTGAGGTGTTCGTATTGACTATTATTACCCTTGCAAAAAACTCTCAAACACATAAGTCCCACTACTTCAGCCGAACCTAGAATATACTCTTCATATTTATCTTGATCATATTCTACTTTGGCAAGATCCATTTCCATACTAAATAGGAATTGATCTATCAGCTCTCTTTCTATACCATATGTATTGGCAGCTTCTTGAAAGCTATTTAGAATGGGATTCAGACTAATCCCTTCTTCTATGGCGAGGTAGGTGTCATTTTTGAACCTATCGAGGAGCATCTTTTTATCGAATTCATGGAAGCTATCTACGATTTCATCGGCAAACCTTACAAAGCCATAAATGGCGCAAATAGGTTGGCGTAATGATTTATGAAGGCATCGGATACCTAATGAGAAGGAGGTACTGTACGTCTGTGTTACCAGCTTACTACATTTCATAGAAACATTATCAAATATTGCTTTCATGGGGTTTTGTTTATCTGTTTCAAAATTTCTCCAGCGGCCACTTTGCCAGAAATTAAAGCAGGGGGAACACCAGGTCCAGGGACAGTTAGCTGTCCGGTGTAGAATAGATTTTTTACTTTTTTATTTACAATAGACGGCTTCAAAATGGCCGTTTGCTTGAGCGTATTGGCCAGGCCATAGGCATTGCCTTTGAAGCTATTGTAGTCTTTGATAAAGTCTTTGTGTGCGTAGCTCCTTTTGTAAATGATGTGTGGTTTAATGGAATCTCCCGTTAGTTTCTCCATTCGGGTTAATACTAAGTCATAATAATATTCACGAGTAACCTCATCATCATTTAAGTCAACCGCTACAGGGATGAGAATAAATAAGTTTTCCATCCCTACCGGGGCCACGGTATTGTCGGTTTTTGAGGTGCAGCTCACATAAAATAATGGATTGCTGGGCCACTGTGGGTTATCATAAATTTCTCCTGCATGTTGGTCAAAAGACTCATCGAAGAACAAGTTATGATGGCGTAGGTTCTTCAGTTTTTTATCAATTCCCAGATAGAAAATGAGACTTGATGGGGCCAAATCTCTACTGTTCCAGTATTTTTCACTGTACATACGATAGGGCTTCTCGAGTAAATTTTGTTCAACATGATGATAATCCGCTCCGCCAACGATGTAGTCAAAAGCCTCAAATTTTCCATTGGCTATTAGGCCAGTGGCTTTGGCATTCTCTACCACGATTTTCTCTACTGGCGTATTAAACTCAAATTTTACATCTTGGCCGAGCGCCACTTTTTCCATGGCTTCGATGATTTTATGCATTCCCCCCATAGGATACCAGGTCCCCAGACTGATGTCAGCATAGTTCATAAGACTATATAAAGCAGGGGTATTTTGGGGCTTGGCACCTAGAAAGAGCACCGGAAATTCCAACAACTGTATAAGGCGGGTGTCTTTAAAATGCTTTCGAATATAACGTGAGATAGACTGAAAAACATGGAGTTTGAAAAGGCCTTTGATCAACTTTAAATTGACAAATTCTAATAAAGACCTACCGGGCTTTTGAACTAAGTCATTGATTCCTACCTCATATTTATACTTTGCTTCTTCCAGAAACTGCTTTAGATGTTTACTACTCCCTTTTTCAAAAGACTCGAACAAATCATGAAGCTCTTTTGGGTTAGCAGGGATGTCCGTTCCTTTGTTATCTCTAAAGAAAATTTGATAGGAAGGATCTAATCGTTTGAGGTTGTAATACTCGTGGGTTTTGTGTCCAAAATCTTTAAAATAGTTATCAAAAACATCGGGCATCCAATACCAGCTAGGGCCCATATCAAAAGTAAAGCCTTCCGCTTTGAATTTTCTTGCACGACCTCCAATGGTTGGATTTTTTTCAAATACAGTTACCTCGCAGCCACTTTTAGAAAGGTAGCTTGCGGCAGATAAGCCTGCGAACCCGGAACCGATAACTGCTATTTTCTTTTTCATCAGTTAATCAGACGCTAGTTTCTGTTGGATTTCCTTTCGGGCAATAAAAATTCTATTCTTTACCGTTCCAATAGGAATATTTAGTTCGTTTGCTATTTCCAGGTATTTAAATCCTTCCATATGCATTTTAAAAGGAATAAGTAAGTTCTCCTCTAACTCAGCTATGGAGTTCATTAGCTCCTCGTATTCGAAATTGGCATCTGGGGTATTAAAGGTGTAGTCGTCTGCTACATTTAGAAAGTACAAGTCTTTAGTATTGTCCAGCATAGTGTTGGACTGCTGCGACTTTCGGTAATTATTAATGAAAGTATTGCGCATGATGGTGAACAACCATCCTTTCAAGTTAGTGTTGATCTTAAATTTATCTTTGTTGAGCAATGCTTTGAGTACGGTGTCCTGTACTAAATCTTCCGATTCCATTTGGTTCATCGTGAACTTTCTGGTAAATAATTCCAGAGAACCCTTAAGTGATGTGATCTGATGGCTGAATTCTATTGTTGTCATAATGTTTAATGTTATAATGTAAACATTAAATAAAAATACGAATTAAATTTAGATAACCAAGATAATGTTCAATAAATAAATTAAAACATTAAACAAAAATATATTCAAAAAAAATTAAAGTAGTTCGATAAGTGTTTCTGGCGTATCAAAAACATTAAAAGATTGTGGTAGATGACCTTTACGATCAATTAGAGGTTTACCAGTCAGGTATATGTTCTGATCGGGGAAAGATTCATGAAGTAAGTTAAGGTACTCCATCAAATGTTTATCACTGGCAACGTAGGATACGATACTGATTAAAATATCAGGATTTGTAAGAGCACATACTTTCTTCAGATCAACTATGGGTACATTTTGTCCTAAATAGTAAGTTTTATAACCTTTCTTTTTGATCAGATAATGAAAGAAAAGAAGGCCTATTTCATGAAGTTCGTGTTCTGGAAGAAAAAGAACCACGGTTTTGGATGATTCTTTTACATGATAATCAAGACTATCAATAGCTACAATAATTTTTTGACGAACAAGATTCGACATAAAATGCTCTTGAGCGGGATTGATATTATTGGAAAGCCACAAGACGCCAATTTTTCTTAAAAAAGGGTAGACCACCTTTAACATACTATCTTCAAACCCATATTTCAAGATGCAGTTAGATAATAATTGCTCAAATTTTATCTCGTCCAATTCCACCATACTAATGGTGAGTTGATCTATAAAAACTTCATTTTCAGGTTTCTCATCATTAGATAACTCACTCACCTTATTGACAAGTTGATCTTTAGTTAAGGCAGCTATCTTCGAAATCTTATACCCTTGATTGTATAAAATGGAAACATTAAGGATGCGTTTGAGGTCATCATCCGTGTAGCTTCGGATATTGGTATCGGATCTTTCTGGGGAAACGATGTTATGTCTTTTTTCCCAAATCCGAATGGTATGGGCTTTGATACCAGTAAGTGCTTCTAAGTCTTTTATTGAATAGTTCGCCATTTTTAATATGCTAATCGAATGATTAACAATCCTCTTGCTACAATGTTATAAAAATAATTGAATGATAATATCCGTAACGCTTTATTAATGGTAATTTGATTCTACTTTCTTTAGAGTTCTCGGGGTGAATAGTCGGGTATTTCGTAATTTTAATCTATGGTAAATACCAGTATAGGTGCTACAGAGGTAATCAATAGGAAAGGAGGAAATGCTAAACGGCAGCCCGACCTGTTAGCTGTGGAAGAACCTTTGGAAATCCGACTAGGTTACGGTGTTTTAGAAGAAAGAAAAGAGAAGCCGATTGCCGTAACCATGCGTACGCCAGGCCATGACCATGAATTGGCCTTTGGCTTTTTATTTACCGAAGGAATTATTCAATCACCAAAGCAGATATTATCTATCAGATACTGCGAGAAAGTGAAACCTGAGGAGCGTGGCAATGTCATTAGAGTTGAACTTCAACCTGAAGTGGAATTTGATCTCAGCAAGTTAGACCGACATTTTTATACTTCTTCCAGCTGTGGGGTTTGCGGCAAAGCTTCCATTGAAGCTGTATATACGAATTGTAATGCTATTTCAAGTAACAATAAAGTAGCAGAGGAGACTGTACATCATTCGCCAGATAAATTACGCGAAGCACAACGGGTATTTGAACATACTGGCGGACTCCACGCTGCAGGACTATTTAGCGTAGAAACTGGAGATTTGTTGCTGATGCGCGAGGATGTAGGCAGGCACAATGCCGTAGATAAATTAGTAGGGGCAATGGTAAATGATGAGAATATAAAAGTGGCGCAGACTTTTTTACTAGTAAGTGGACGAGCAAGTTTTGAGCTGGTTCAGAAAGCGGTAATGGCACAAATTCCTATAATGGCTGCTGTGGGGGCACCGTCTAGTTTAGCAGTAGATCTGGCAAGAAAATCAGGGTTGACACTCCTCGGTTTTGTGAGAAATGAAAGTTTTAATATTTATTGTGGTGAGGAAAGAGTTAAAAATTAAAAGTTCAATTGACATAAAACTTAAAACTTAAAACTTAAAACTTTGAACTTAAAACTTAGATCTAAGAACAAATGAAGATAAGAATACAAGGCAATTCAATACGATTAAGGTTGACCAAAACTGAAGTGGATCTATTTAGTGGCAGAGGCGTGGTGAAAGAAACCACTCATTTAGGTGGCACAACCCTTACTTACCAGTTGGTATCAAAAGCCATGGAGAAAATGACTGCTGTTTTTGAGAATAATATTATATCTATAATTGTCCCCATAGCAATAGCAAATCAATGGACTTCTACCGAACAAGTTGGTTTTGAGGCTGAAGTGAAATATGAAAATGGGGAAAGTGTATCCATTTTGGTAGAAAAAGATTTTCAATGCCTAGCTCCAAGAGCGGGGGAGGATGAAAGTGATCTATTTAAAAATCCATTGATGGAAGAATAGGGCAAGTAATTAAACTTGCCCCTTTTTAAATCCATAGGTATTTTGCCCAATAAAATCTTTCGGGAATTTATCATCACCTTTAAATCCAATCTCTATCTTTCCACTATCTTCAGGGATATAGTTCGTTTTAAATATATAATCCCACAGGCTTAAACTGATTCCATAATTTACACCATACTTGCCTTTAGGTAGTACGTAGGCATGATGATACAAATGCATTACCGGATTATTGAATATATATTTGAGCGGCCCCCAGGTTATTTTAATATTAGAATGATTGAAGTGACCTATTGTAATGGCAAAAAAGTGAACGATATAGGCCTGTTCAGGTTCAAAGCCACCCAATAACATCACACCAAAAGTTTTTAACGGCTTGTAAAATATGTTTTCCATCCAATGGTACCTTAAATGGGCAGCAAATCCCATTTCCTTTACACTATGATGTACTTTATGGAATTTCCATAGAAACGCATATTTATGGAGCAATACGTGGGTAAACCACTGCACAAAATCAAGAATAATAAAGAAGATCAGTAACTGTGCCCACATTGCCCATTGCGAAATGTCAATAATTGCCAGGCTCTTAGCAGTGATACTTAAATCGGCAAAGAAAACGCCCAAAATATTGTAAATACCACTAATGGCAATGGAGAAGATGAAAAAATTAAAAAACATGTAAAATCCATCAAGCCAAAAATCCTTTCTTATGATGGATTGCTCCTTTCGCCATGGAAAAGCAATTTCTAAAAGCCAAACGAAAAGAGAAATGGCTATGAGTCCCCAAAAATAATTGGTGTACCACGGCACTTCAAAGATTATGGATTTCCAAGTCCAATCTACTGTGCCCATAAAAGCATTTATAAATGCATCTAAATATTTTGTCATGACTAATTATTTATTGTTGTTAAACTGTCTTTCTCAAAGGGTAATTCATTAAAATAGCTCCATTCTGTCCATGAGCCATCATAGTTTTTCACATTCTTATAACCTAACAATTGTGTTAGTACAAATGTTGTATGTGCCGAGCGAACACCACTATGGCAGTACACAATTATTGGATCGTCTTTCTTTAAATTTAATTGACTATAGATCGCTTCTAATTCTTGAATGGGTTTAAATTTCTTGCTTCCACTATAGTCGATAGTTTCTGCCCAATCTATATGCATACTATTGGGGATTCGACCTCCTTTAGCAGCACCTTTCTTTTGTCGTTTTCCTGTAAACTCATCCTCACTTCTGGTATCTAAAATAACCGTGTTTGAATTCATAGCGGCTTGCATAGCTTCTTTTGAATGATAATATTTCATTGAAGGAGTGTTGGTCAATTTAAATACTGACTTTTTAACTAAAGGAATTTCGCTCGAAATTGAACCATTGTTTTCTTTCCAGGCGTTGAGCCCTCCGTGAAATAACCTCACATTTGTAAAATCATAGTTTTGCAATAGCCACCATAACCTAGCTGCATCACATAATCCACTATCATCATATATAACAAGTGTGTCATTGCTTTGGATACCGAGTTGGCTGAATAACGCCTCTATTTTCGTGTGATTGGCCATCATGCCACCATATGGATAAGAATCATCTTCAATATCCGATCTCCACATAGGTAAGGCGCCAGCTATATGCGCTTTATCATAATCATTTCTTTTCCTAAAATCTATTATTTTAATATTCGGTCGATGAGCTATTTTCTTCAATTCATCTGCTTCAATCAAATAATTTCCCTCGACTACTACTTCCGTAGTCTCCCGTTTTTGCTCTTGCGTACATGCCGAAAGAACAAGTAAGAATGCTATGTTAATCCTCCAGTACATACCAGTCTATGTTAGATAAATTCTCACGCCTGCCTTTATCTTTTGGCGGATAATTGGTGACTAAATAATTGACAATAACCTCCTGATTGCCGCCCAAATCCCAAAGATTTTGAGTTTCCTGCATCCATTTAATGGTTGCATTCCAACGCTCTGCATTCATTCTGTTTTGAAGGATTATTTTGGAGGAATGACAATTGGTGCAGTTGTTAACAACAGTCATTAATCCTTCAGCTTCAATTAGCCCTGTGCCCACATGAATACCGTTTTCAATTCTATTTTCATCTTCTACTTCCACAGCGCTTACTACCGATGCTGGTTTAGCTTTAAATGCAGTAAGGTTAGGGTCAACTAGATAGTATATAAACAAACCACTAGGGATTAGAAACAGACTGAAAATCAATATCATTAAATGATATAACTTTCTTAATTGTTTTATAAAATCTGCATCTCTAGGCATTTAACTTACTTTTACCGCTATCCGATGACACGCATTATTTAAGTATCCCTTAGGATTCCAACCCGGTACTAACATGGGTTGTGCTACGCCCTTAGCATCTGTAGCTTTTGCCCATACTTCATAATATCCTTTTTTAGGAAAGTTTACTGAAGCCGAAAAATGTTGCCAAGCCAATCGATTTGCAGGTTTTTCAACAGTGCATGTTTGCCATGTTGATCCAAAATCTATGGAATATTCCATTTTGGCCACTTCTAATTCTCCCGCCCAAGCATGACCTCTTATTGTGAGTGCGGTTCCTTCTTTGATGATTGCACCAGATTTTGGATAAGTAATCAATGATTTTACCGGCATAGACTCAATAATGCACATATCTTCGTCTTTCACCTTTTCTCCAGGAGCTACAGGTTCACATGGTGTCTTATAGGCGTCCCCCGTCATTTTGGTACCATCATGAACTATGTTTCTAATGCTTATTCTGTTTAGCCATTTACCCGATACTGATGCTGGCCACCCTCCGGCAATAAGCCGAAGCGGATATCCATGTGCCAATGGTATATCCTTGCCATTCATTTCAAAAGCCAAAATGGTTTCATCCTGGAGCGCCTTTACCATGGGACAGCCCCTGGAGATTGGCTCTTTTTCAGGATCCTTACTTAGATGTACATCTACGGCATGAAAGCCAATATATACCGCGTTACTTTTGATTCCGGCATCTTCTAGCACATCACGCAGGCGAACACCCGTCCAACGTGCACAATGTACCGCACCAATTGTCCATTGGTTGCCCTTTGCTGGTGGATTAAATTCGCTTCTTCCATTACCGCCACATTCCAAGGTCAATTGATAGGTGTGGTGCTTAAATTTCGATTTTAGCTCTGCAAGCGAATATGTTTTTTGTTGTACAACCGATTCACCATCTATAGTAAGTGTCCAGTTTTTAACATCAATGTTTTCAGGTACCAATCCGTTATTTCTAATAAACATATTGGTTTCAGGGGTAATCTTATCGTCTAGCAAATGTGCTTGCGCCTCAATGTTCCAAGGCTTATCATTTAGCACCACCATGTCCTTATTTTTATTAAAAATTTTAAAAGGATCTGGTTCTTGTAGGGCTAAAGGGACGTAGTCCTTCATCATGCTAGATCCAAAAACGATTTCAGCCCCAATAAGTGTCGCAAACGAACTTAGGACTGCTTTTTTAACAAAATATCTTCTTTTCAAAATGATAAAAATTTAGGACTTTAAACTAAACTAATACAAGGTACAACTTCTTTGATTTAATATATGTAACAAAAGTTACATACCACCATTTGCAGTATCAAAAATGATAACAGATAAACAAAGGAAATCTACTATACCCTAGTCTTGTGTAACAAATGTTACACAGTTATATTTTTGATAGTATTACTTTCGTCTAAATTGAACAACTCACTGTATATGAAAAAGGACTTAGAAACGAAATTTACTGGCTGGTCATTTATATTTGCAGCAATACTATTGTGGGGGGGCTGGGCGCTTTCTTCGCATCACATTGGCGAATACATTATAGCTTCAGATTTTGAAGCAATAGGCGAGGATGTGTGGTATTGGATTTGGATGTATAGGTTTCACATATTTGGATGGGTTACAATGGCCATAGCCATGTTTGCCCTCGGGTCCATGTTAATTAATAAACCTTATCGCGTGGTAATACTACCTGGAATAGGCATGGTAGTAGTAGGTACATTTACCTTAGCGCTTGCAGCCGCATTTTATTATAATTTCGGAGCATGGGGTGTTGGAAAAACTGCAGGTAAGTCACCAGACGAAATTCAAGCTTTCGTGGATAACATTTTGTTTACAAATCAATACGTAACTTGTTTTGTACGCTTTGGTCGTATATTCTCAGGTGTTGGTTTAGTATTGGTGGGATTAGGCTTCTTGAAATGGAAAATTGTAAGCAAGGGGTTAGGCGGATTTACAGTTCTGTTAGGTTTATTGGCTGTCGGAATAATTTTGTCAATCCCAGATAATTTTGAAATTTATAAGCCGGTGTTTCACATTAAAGTAATCTGGTTGTTAGCCATGGGCATTTCGCTTTTAGTTAAGGGTATTAATGTTTCTGAGGAGGAGGGTTAAAACTTTCTAATTGAATGTATTGCTGTTAAGCAATTTGCATTGCTTCATTATAGCTTTCGGTAGCTTTTTTCAGATTTTCAGAAAGCGATTTTAACCAAACCAGTTGATTTGATACTAAATACGCTTCTTGTAATTGGTGTAAGGTATCGGTGTTAATTTGTGTATGGCCTTTTTGGATGTTTTCATCTCTTTCATGCGAAAGATCTTGAAATGTTTTTAGCAGTGTTTCTTGAGCCTCTTTTATGGTTTCTCCATCTGAATGCTGATCATGAGCTACACCTTCTAATCGGTCACAAGATACTTGTAATGTATTGGCAATCTTTAATATCATGACATCAAACTCTTTTGATACTGGTGTGGTCCTATGATTAATAATAAAACTGCCAATAGATGCGATGGCCGACACCATGGTTTGATTTAAAGTAACAAGACTGTATATTAATTGAAACTCCTTTTGTTTTGATTTAGGGTCTTGCGTTAATCGTTGAAATGCAGCGTTTAAATTGCTTATCGCTAAAAAGACCTCTTTTCTTGCTATTTTATAAGCCAGTAGGTTTTGTTCTTTATCATGATATAAGTCTTTAGTGGCTAGTATATAGCTTTTGTTTTTTTTGAGCGCGTTTAATAGCACCTGCTTTAAGTTATATACTTCCCAACTAGGCCACAATATATAATTGGCAACTATGGCGATGATTGCCCCTACAATAGTATCTATGACGCGATATTGGATAACCTCAAAGGCATTTGGATTAATTAAAGAATACACAAAAATGATGTTGATAGTAATTAACGCGGCAGCAGATTTATAATTTTGCTGTATTAATGCAAATGCTAGTGTTAAAGATGCTATGGCTAATACTGCGTAAACGATGACGTTTTGCGTTAATAATACAATGCTAATGGCTATAGCAGCTCCTATCAGTGTCCCTATAATACGGTCTTTTGAGCGCTCTTTTGTTAAGCCATAATTAGGCCTCATAATCACGATAATAGTTAAGAGAATCCAATAGGTGTTATGAATGTCCAAAACAGTGCCTAATCCATATGCAAACACAATGGCTACTGTAAACCGAAGTGCATGCCTGAACAGGTTCGAACTAAAGCTAAGGTTTTGGATGATCACATTTAAACGGTATTCCTGTAAGGTCAAAAACTGACTTGCATCCTGCCGTTTCAGAGATACTTTTGAGGCTTCTTTTACATTAGCCATCACACGTCTGATAGATCTAACTTCTTCTAATAACTGTTCTTGATAGTCGTATAGATTTTTTAAAACTAGTGCGCCTTCACGGGCTTTTGGAAGTTTTACATCATCAACATAGGCTGAAATGGCCTTATCAGCTTTTGATAGAGCTTTTAATAAGGTGTTTTTGTTTGGGAGTTTATCGTTTTGAATGAGCAGCTCAGAAAGTTTAATGAGGTGATTGCCCAAAACTTTACTTAAATTTTTTGAGGCCTTTAAGTATTGCTTTTTATCACTAAACAACCTGTCTATTTCTTGGTAATCGAGGTGTTTTGCTTCTATTAGTTCAAAGATGTTGATCGATGATAAAAAAATTAGTAATAGTTTTTCGCCATAATGCGAACGTCCTGACCGTTTTCGTCCTGTAAAAAGAACCTCTCTTAGGGTTTCATGTTTTTCATTAATTTGTGTTTGCAACACTAATGTTTGATGCATGAGCGCTTCCCGCTCGTCTTTTTTAGTTAATAGTCTGGCTCTTAATTTTAGATATTCACCAATGAGCAGTAGCGTGTCTGACAGGAGTTGGTTATTATCCTTTTTTGGCGCCAATTTCTGAAAAGAATAGGATACGAATAAGTACCAAAGTCCACCAATACCCATTAGCGCAATATGTGTTAAAATATCTTGAGCCGTTTCTTTTTGAATAGCAAAGGCAAGTACCATGGCTAATAAGCCAGAAAAGGACACTAAAGATGCTCTAAAACCATATACAGATATGAGTGCAACTATAAATGAAATAATAGCTAATGCAACAAGTAAAAGGAGGGAGTAGGGTTTTAAAAAGAGAATGATGGCAGTAATGAACATGGTTAAACCAATGCTAATTAAAATGGCATTAACTTTTCGCTTCAAACTTCCGGGGATATCGCCAGGCGCATTTAAAAAAGCACCTACAATTATACCGGGAGCAAACTGTGAATAGCCTAAAAAGTATAGAACAGCTAGAGGCGCCACCACTGCAAAGGTTAGCCTAATTCCTCTGTAAAAGTTGGAGCCTTTTAAAAACAGCTCGATGATCTTTAGATATTTGTTCAGCATAAAATTTCTTGCTGACAAAGATACGGATTGCAGATCAGCCCGCTATTTAATTATCTAATACTGTACCTATATTACTGGTTGTTGATACTTTTAATTTTTTGAATGGTTTGGCAAATAAATCTGCTGGGCCTGTCAAGTTTTTACTGTAATTGAATTATTGATCAGTTAACCGAATGTCGAAAATCACATTGGAACAATAAAATCCTGACTTTTCTATTATTTTTCTGGAAGCTATATTGTCAATTGTAGTAGAACAGATGGGCTTTCTATTTTCGTCTAAAACACGATTTACTTGCATTTTCATGACTTCGGTGGCAATCCCCTTTCCTCGAAAATCTTTATTTACTATAATTCCTAAATCTGCGATGGCAGGTTGAGAATCGCTCATTCTTCGTTCGCTGGTTGCAATAATCACGTCTGATTCCTTCACCATGAAAATTTCTTTTCTAGCCACCAAGTTTTCGGTATAACCAAAAGTGTCGTCCATCCCAACTTGCGTTTTCAAATAATCTTTAATGGAGGGAATATCATCGGGAGTAACTAATTCTATATTCAATGACGATTTTACTTCCCTGTGAGTGTTTGAATGTTGAAAACAGAATGTATTGGTTTTCATCTCTTTTGAGCGCGTCAGGAAAATGTTAAACGAAATGGGCTCATTTGAACTTAGGCTTGCTGAAGTAATTAACTCCGTTTCAATTAAGTCAGTAATTACCTTAGTCATTTTTAATTGGTACCCCGCTGTCAAAAATAGTTGCAACAGACATTGATCGTCATTTATGCAACAATACCCAATAGTTGTATTGTCGTCATCGATAAGGTAATGTTGTGAGGAAGCTATGTAAAGTTGCTCCCACATTGCGTCAATGGGGGCGGTTAAAGTTTGATAAAATTGCTTCCTTAATTTATCAATTGTTCCGTTATTATCTGTTTTTGTAAACCTCATCTTAGGCGTATTTTTTTATGATATGTTCTTTCATTTGTTGCAGAGGATAATCTTCAAAGATTCCTAAATAGTTCAATGCAATTCCGTCTAGTTCAGCAATAAACATATAGCTCATCACCAACGCATTACTTGTATCAATTTCATCGAAAATAGACTTTGTAGCTCTCAGAATAAACGATGACCTCTCTTTGATCAAATCGTTTAATATTTCTCTAGTATTGGGTTGAACGATCATGTTGAGGTTAAACTGAAAGAAAAATTTATCGGCTTCTAATTGTGAAAAGAAGGCCTCAAGTAAATCCTTCAATCGTTCTTTAGGTGGTTTGTTTGAAGGGTTGCTCGTATTCATATCCACAATCAAATTCGTGGTTTTCATAAAAATCTCCCTTAGCAAACCGTTCTTAGATTTGAAATGGTGGGAAATAAGACCTTTAGAAACGTTGGCGGTTTCACAAACCAAAGAAAGAGGAGTGTTGTCATACCCTCTTTCTGAGAATAGTTCGGCTGCTATTTCTATTAGTTTATCTCGTTTATCCATGTCGAAAATTTAATAATGACTGCACGTACGGTCAGTACAAATATATGAATATTTAATTAATCAAAACAAATCATGTGAGTTTGTGCTTATTTTGCCATTAAGAATTTTAATTCATCACAAGTTTTACTTGGTATAAATTCAATCAATTCATAATCAGCTATTCCATTTCTTTTAAAGGGATCTTTTTCGATAATTTTTTCTAATTCCGATTTGTTTTCAACTTTAGAGAGTATAATTCCTCCAGTTCTTGGAACCTTTCTTCCAGAAATTAGGAAATTTCCCAATTCATATTGTTCATTCAAAAATTCAACATGTTCGTTTAGAAATTGGTCAACTTTTTCCAATTCTGTCTTATAGGTTAAGTTTATGATAAACATCTGGCGCTTTATTTTACTTTTTTGTTTTCAATGCAGCTTTTTGTTCTGTCCCTATACAAACCCATGCAGTATAGGTGATGCTGTGGTTCGTTAATTTTTAATTAACTCCGAATAAGTCCTCGATTTTATTCACAACTTTATTCATTTTTCTGTTCAGAATTAATGTCCAAAGTCCTGGAAAAACAAGCACCCATATAATTAGACTCGATATTTCCTGAAGTTCTCCAAAAACAATAGCGATTATTGTCAATCCTATAGTCCCCAAGATCATTATTGAAGAGACAAAAACTGCATACCACCCAAGTCTGAGCTTTATATTTATAGTAGTTCTGACAGCAGAAGGAATGATTTTTCCATGAACTATGACTTGAATGAATTTTGGGTTTAAATAGCTACTAGGTTCAATCAGTCCAAATTCCATTTTTTCCTTATTGTAAGTTCCAACCCAGTGCCGATTTGTATTTACCGTCACTCCGTTAGCTAATTGCCCAAATAGTCCATCAACCTCTTCGACAGCCCATGTCAGTCGCGAAAAAAGTTTCTCCGAATTTTCGTTTGTGTCGTAATCTATCTCTCTTACTGAAATCATTTGATAATTCTAGGTCGTTGCTGCCACAACACTTTTACTAAACGGAAGAAGGCGTTCACCCGAAGTGCAGACCAAAACATCCACCTAAAAGTAGCAAAAAGGATTGACCCGTCAATCCACAAATGTTAAGTATTAGATATTCAGGAGGTTGCAAGGATTTAGTAAATAAAGAAACAATAAAGAAAAAAAATAATTTTTTAAACTTAATAAAATCCATTATTATCATTAATCACTTATCTTTGCTTAAAATTAATGGATATGATAAAAAACTACTCAAAAGGCCTGTTTCTTATAACAATTATTTTACTCAACTTCTTAACAATTAGCGTTGTAAATGGTCAAGTTATAGATGAGGGATTTTTACCGATAATAAAAGGAGCACCTCGTGTTTTTGCTATTGAAATGCAACCGGATGATAAAGTGTTATTAGCTGGTGAAATTTCAGTTGTAGGAACAACACCAGTAAATCGTTTAATAAGATTAAATGCGGAGGGCACTTTGGATAATACTTTTAATACGGAAGATTTTGGATCTATATATGCAATATATTTTGAGCCAACTGAAGAAAAAATATACATAGGAGGGCAGTTTGAGGGTTATAACGATTTAGTAAGATTAAATCTAGATGGCTCGATTGATAGGTCATTCGAATTGGGTATTGAATTATCGTATGTTTCAAATATTGATCAACAATCAGATGGGCAATTGATAATCATGTCTTTTACCCCATCAAATCAAAATCTAATTCGAATTGATAAGAATGGACATCTAGATCAAGATTTTACTTTTAATCAAATTTATTTTGGCGGGAGCGTTGCAAACAATGACCTTGAGGTGCTTGCTAATGATAAAATTGTTATAGCTGTAGATTATATAAAAATTAATGATGTAGAATATAATCAAATTGTTCAGCTAAATGCTGACGGAACATTGGATAATGATTTTGACATAGGAACAGGCCCTTATTCAGCTGATTACTTTTATTCTAGAAATATAAGTGAATTCGAAGATGGAGATTTGTTGATTTCAGGTAGGTTTAGTGAATTTAATGGTAATGTAGCTTCAGGTGTTGTTAAATTAAATCCAGATGGAAGTTTGGATGACACTTTTGTGCTTCCTGGAACTACAGGATCGGTCTTTGGGGATGAAGTAGTGGCAAAACTTGACAATAATAATAAGATATTAATCGGGGGGATTATTTATGGTTCAGGTGTACAATACAAAACTATTAGATTAAATTCTGATGGTACAAGTGATGGTACTTATGTAACCGGTATCTACGATATTAGTAATCATGTTGATGAAATTTATTTGCCCGTATTTGGATTCAATTCATCTGATGAAATCTACATAGGGGGTTCACAGGCAACACTAAATAATGTTACTCAATATGGACTAAGTAAAGTAGATAATGATGGTAATGTTATCGGAACATTTGATGCATCATTGGGTGGTCAGGCTAAAATTAATGCAATTGAGTTTTTAGACAATGGGAAAGCGCTTATAGGTGGTAACTTTATTGGAATTGGCAATGAATATGCAAACTATCTTGCCATGTTAAATGATGATGGTACCCTAGATAGCGATTTTCAAATGAATCTAGGTGAAGGCCCAAATAGAGAAGTTTTTTCTATAGCACAAAATGGTGATGGAGATTTCATTGTGGGTGGTGCGTTCAATAAGTTTGAATCAACTACAACTGGAGCTTTAATTAAAATTGGAAGCGATGGTACCAGAGATGCTACATTCGATCCTGATGTTTATGTGGGTTATGTTGGTCCTGGCATTGAAGCTATCGAATTTGATTCTGAGGGGAAAATATTGATTGGCGGAAATTTTAGTTACGTAAATGGAACAAATATTTATGGTTTGGCAAGATTAAATGTAGATGGAACAATAGATGGATCTTTCAATTCAACAAATGCATTAGATGCAAAAGCATATATAAAAGATATTGAGATTAGAGAGGATGATAAAATTATAGCAGGCGGTCATTACTATTTATCTAGTTCCTCTCCAGGCGGTATTTTAGTTAGATTTAATGCTGATGGCACATTTGATGATACTTTTTCTAATGATTATGATTTAAGTGAATTATATATACAAGCAGTTGAGCTTAAATCTGATAATTCCATTGTCATAGGAGGTTATTCTCAAACTAATGCCGCCAATCTTGTTATTTTGGATGAAGATGGAATATTAATTAATGATCAATCAATAAGCGTAGGTCAATCATGGGAGTCTATTAATTCAATAATATTACTTGATGATAACAATGCGTTATTAGGTGGGGAATTTAATAATATTAATTCTGTACAAGTTGATGATTTAGTGAAAGTTAGTTTGGATGGGGCATTAGACAGTGAAGTGAATTATCTATTTAATGATAATGGCAATTACTATTCTTCTTTAAATTCAATCAAACTATTAGCAGATAATAGGTTATTGGCCAGTGGTTATTTTAGAGGAGTTGACAATGAGTCGGCATATGGATTGGTAATTCTCAATTTAGATGCTCCATCTGCTCCATTTGACTTAAATTCTACTTTTGATTTTCAAAATGCTGTATCCTTATCATGGACTGATAATTCTTCCAAAAATGATCAAGGATTTGAGTTGTACAAATCAACAGATAATATCAATTATACATTACTGGCCTCATTAACGGATGATGAATCTTTCTATGATGATATTGATGTATCTCTATCTACTACATATTATTACAAAGTAAGATCTGTAAGTACCTTATATTATTCTGGTTTCTCAGAAGTCGCCATATTAACTACCGAAGATTTAAATAGCCCGGATGGTTTGAATGCAACATTTGATTTTATTAATGGAGTTAACTTGACATGGAATGATAATTCTTCTGATGAAGAGGATGTATTGGTTTATAAATCTGTTGATAATTTAAATTATGATTTACTTGAAACACTTGATGTAGATGCTGTTTCTTATGTAGATGCAGCAGTAGAGTTGGGTACTTCTTATTATTACAAAACAAGTATTAAAGTTGGTCTTTTTGAATCAGAATATTCTGATGTTTTGGAATTTACTACTCCTGTAACTGCATCTTTAAACGCCCCTTCAAACCTAAGTTTAACATTTATTAATGGGGCTATTAATCTTGATTGGGTAGATAGCGATACAGAATTGGCTGGATTTGAAGTATATAAACTTCAAGAAGATGAAGTAGATTATGAATTAATTTCAACACAATCTGAGTTGAGCTACACTGACTCTGATGTCGATTTTGGAAACTCTTATTTCTATAAGGTTCGTGCTTATAACTCCTTCGAATTCTCTGAATTTTCGACAGAACAAGGGTATACAATTGCATCTACCACTAATTTAAATGCAAATAGCCTTGAAATATATCCAAACCCTACTACTGGTGAATTATTTATATTAAATGGTCAGGAGAAAATAGAATGGGTTAAAGTAATAAATAGCGGGGGGCAAGTTGTTTTTGTTTTAGATAGTGCTATTTCAACTGATAATGGTATCAACTTGTCAAACCTTTCCAGAGGATTATATTCAGTAATGATTAAATCTAATCAGAATATTTCTACTCATAGGATTGTTGTAAAGTAAATGATATTTCAATGACGTCAAATCCTAAATCGCAATTAGAAATAGCCTCTATTCCGATTTCGTGATTATATTTGTCTGTTTGGGCGCAGGCAATTAAGCAGGAAAAGTAATATTTATGCTTTTATATTAGCATAATCATAGAAAATCGAATAAGTCACTATTTAGTTAATTATACAAAACGGTTAGTATTTGGCGGTGTTGGTAAATAGCACCGAACTTTCGTAAACCATTGAACACCCTATTTGCTATATACCGTGTTGTATGCTGGCCTTTTGGGATTTGAAATAAATTCCATCAACCATAAAGTCAGGCGTTATTTCTATAATCATCTTATTAGTGTCAAAAACATAAATACTATGAAAGATCCCCGCTACAAAATAATTGGGGTTTGTTGTTAATAATGGACATCCTTGGCCGTTAGCTTAAAAATTCCACCCTAAGTAAATCTGTGGCTCTAATAGAAAGTAGTTTCTCCACTTATCGTCCAACTGCTTAAATCCATCTGGAGCATTGTTATCAGACGTCCAGAGCATACAATTAATCTGTGGTTCTATGAAAAAATGTTTTTTCTTACCAAATGCGATATAGTAGCCAAGATGATACGAAGTATAAAGTTTAAAACCACTTTTAATTTTATTGCCGTCTAGATCCAAATAGGTTTGAAATTGTGGTAGAATTTCAGCAGTTGCAAATAATCCTTTCCATAGCATACGTTGGTAGGATATACCTAATCCCATTGTTCGCACATGTCCTGGATAGTATTCACTTTCTGTTTCTAACTTATCCAAAAGACCATCCCACCATTGGATTCCCATTGGCTGGAACAATCGAAAGTGGGCAAGCTTAACTCCTACGATGTTCTTATTATCTAGTTTACGCTTTATATGAAGCTCTAAGTGTTGTGTACTAGTATGATCGTTCCAGGAACTCACGATAAGTCCTTCAGGAACAAAATAAGGTATACTTACCCTCCACTTAGAATCAACTTCAGCTTCTTTAACCATAGTTGAATCAGTTTGAGCAAAAGCACTGAGTGTGCATGAAAGTAAAAGAGCTGTAAATAGATTTTTCATGATAATTATATATTTTTTTTAAACCCTCGATACCAACAAAGCATTTCCCGTTATCGTTAGTTCATAGGGGAAAGAAGCATCATCCAATGATTATTCACTCTGCTTTATCGAATTGATAACACAAAGATGAAGTGAAAAGAATGGTGAATCGTCCTGAATTATAATTCAGGACATAATAGTGAGGTTTGACACCTTTTAGGCAGACCTAATCTTGATTAGCTTTCAACCAAGCCTTCGGTGTTATCCCTTCGACTTTTTTAAAGAAGGCATTGAATACCGTTTTAGAATTAAAACCACTTTCATAAGCTAGCGCTAAAAGCGTAAGGTGGCTATTAGCAGGGTCTAGGGCATTCTCTTTGAAGTTCTCCACACGAAAACTATTGATGTATTCATTGAAGTTTTGGCCAATTCGTTCATTTAACAACCAGGACAGCTTGTTACTGCTAATATTCACGTTTTCGGCTAGCGTGCGTAAAGATAAAGATGGGTTTTGAAACCACTTTTCTTCCTTCATTCTTTGTTCAAAAACTTCTAAAATCAGGTCGATTTCAGTTTCTGACATTAAGGCTTTGTGAGGTGTAATTCGCATCTGTTTTTCGGAATCAGCAGGAGGTAATAATTCTGAACGAAAAGCTGATTCCTGAATATCCTGAAACCTCTGGTATTGATGTAAATGTTTTAGAAGCGGAATATTCATAAAGTTTATGATTTGACCAGTTCGAATTCTGACGTTTTCTTCCAAAAAGTCTAATGCCATTTCGTGTTTCCCCAAATAGACCATCAAGAATAATGGCCAGGGAAATCGTGCTGATCCAATATCCTCTTTTATCATTAAACTCACTCTGCTGATATCAATGTCGATCTTTTCTTCTGCATTGACCAGCTTATACAATACTCTGCATTCTTCTGGTCTCTCGGCTAAAGGTGTTTGTCTTAAGAAGTCATTTAGTTTTTCGTAATCTTTCGTAAGAATTAAGCAGATTTGTTTTAATGCGATAGAATGTGTGAAATCAGGATTGATGCTTAAGGAGATCTCTATACAATCAAGAGCTTCGGTGTAGTCCTCGTTTAAATAATGAATATTTGCTTTGGTAAAATAATGATTCGGAGCCAAAGGATTGATTTTTAGAATATTATCAGCATGCCAGAGTGCTTTTTCGAAATACCCCACTGCTGTATACAATTCGCATAATCCTTCTTCTGCTTCCGTATAGGAAGGATTAAGTTCTATTGCTTTTTGAAAATATTTATGCCCATTGATAAAATCCCATTGACCCCAAAAAGACAATGTCGCTTTACTAAAGTACCCTACAAAGGATTGTTTGTCTAGATTAAACCCTTTGCTGAGTTTTTTTTTTGTCATCTGCAATAAACCTTTATTATTTCTAAATGATATGGACATGGCATAACAATACGCCAAACCAAAGTAAGGCAAAGCAAATGAGGGGTCTTTCGCTACGCTTTGTTCATAGAGTTCTATTGCTTTTGCGATTCCTGGTCCATCCCACATTAAATGCTGATAGCGACCTTTAAGATAAAGATTGTAGGCCTCTATATTTTTTGTAGGCTCTTTAATTAGATGTTCCTGAATATTGAGGTGACCAAAATTTTCACGGATCTGGTCAGCTATTCGCAAACTTATTTCATCTTGTAAGGCGAAAATATCCGCCATCTCCCGATCAAAATTTTTTGACCAGAAGTGAGTCCCATCATTGGTATTGATTAACTGCGCTGTAATGCGCACTCGATTTTTGACTTTCCGAACGCTCCCCTCTAAAACAGTACTTACGCCTAATTGTTGACCAATTGTTCGAACATCTATATTTTTATTCTTAAATGCAAAAGAAGATGTGCGGGCAATGACTTTCAAGCCCTTTACGGTGGTTAGGGCATTGATTATTTCTTCGGTAATGCCATCGCTGAAGTATTCGTTCTCAGAATCGGCACTCATATTAACAAAAGGGAGAACCGCAATGGACTTATTGAATGAGGATATGGGGATATGGGTGCTCATTTTCTACTATACTATACAGGGCTTCTACGAACTGACATTGAATTTTCAACGAATTGGCTACAACGGCCACTGTATGGACGTAAGCTATCAGTAGCAAATAAAGTTGAAAATAATGATTTCTGTGTTTCATACCAAGTTGCTCTAACCTTGGCAGATACATTGTTGCTAACTACGAGCCGGAACCTGCCTGTAGGCCACTGACACATAAAGAACGGGGAAACCTTCAGAAATAATTAGATAACTAAAACACAGAAAGAGCGGGCAAGTTGCATTTACTAATAAGAAAGCAGTATAGCGTATGCGCTCATACAGAATGTTGCCAAACGTTTGTTATTATTCGGGTAGATTTTTTAAGGAGTTTTCAATGTCCTGACGTCCTATGATGGACATAATTTCCACTATCTCATCTGTGATTCTATAATATATGCTATCTGATCCACAGACGCATCTTCTATATCCTGCTTTAATAAAATCAATTGACTCAAAAGAATATGGTCTTTGAGCTATAATCTCAAAATACTTAAAAAAGGATTCAAAATATTTGTCCGCTTGTTGAATGCCAAATTTAATAGTTCCGTAGTGGTGAATTCTAATTAAGTCTTCCTTGGCAACATTACTTAGTTTGTAATTAGCCATTCATCAAGGACTTTGATTGAGCCAAGATTTGTTCTTTACTGTCAATAGTAAATCCACTTTTTTCAGCTTTTTCAAGTTTCATTCTAACTAGGTCAATCTGTTGTTGTTGCTGTCTTGCCTGTCGTATTAGGTCGTTGACAAGTTCGCTTTTACTTGCATATTCCTTGCTATTAACTTGAGTTTTCAACCACTTATCATTTGGTTCTGTAAATGAAATGCTTTGTCTAGCCATAATTACTTTGTATTGGTGTAATAACGCACCAAATATAAAATAAGTTTAAGGAATAACAAAAATTGGTTTTGAGGTATGTTTGGCAACGCCCGTGTATGTGTTCGTGTGCCACCTTACATAGATAACTACCAAAGTAGCGCTTTTTGTGCTTCCGTTCAAGTGCGGAAAAAATCCGCGAAGAGCTTTTATGCAATTTAAGCATGCCGAGCTTGAGTGAGGCCAGAGTGATGAAAGAACCTCCGGCAAGTAATTCTATACTAAGCTATCTTGAGAAGCACAAAAAGCAGCGGTAAGACCTACGCTCTTTCAGATACGAACTGAAGCACATGACACATACATAATGTTGGCAGTAGTACACATTAGTTGTACTTCATTGATTCCTTAATTCTCCCGTCCCTATAGAATGAGTTCCAAAGTCCATTTTTCTTTCCTCCAACATAATTTCCTCTCATTTCAATTACATAAGAAACACTAGTTGAATCCGTTTTAGTTGTCGCTCCGTTAGTTCTTTGTAGGTATGCTTTTCTATATTCAATCCATTCTCCGCTTTTCAGGCCGGAATCATCTCTACGATTTAAAGTATCTCCCTTGTAAATAATGAAGTCCCTAAATTCACTTATTACTTCACTCTTGTCGCTTGCTTTTGGTCCTAGTGGTGTCATTGAAAGTTCTTGACCATTTACATTTGAAATGATTAGAAGTCCGATAAATATTTCTAGTGCTTTTTTCATTCGCTAACTCCTCCCAAGTGTATTACTGCCAACGGTTTGTATAAAATTAGTTGCGTGTTTACGTACGAGGAATTTCCGAAGGAAATTCAGATGTTGCAAATACGCAACTACCTTTGTTTAAGTACAAAATAGCAAATATTTTTATACGTTGTTGGCATTAGTTTTATCTATTCCGTTATATACATTCGGGTTATGTTTTTCCATATAAAATTCAGGATTAGTTATTTCCGTAAACCCAAACTTTTGATAAAGCCATTCAGCTGTATCGGTTAATAAAATCCAGCGTCTTAATCCTTGAAGATTAGGGTGTTCCATTATTTCATATATCAGCCATTTACTTAATCCTTTTCCTCTATATTCCTTTAGAACATAAACATCTCCTAAATATGCAATAGTTGAATAGTCCGAAATTATTCTAGCAAAGCCAATTTGTTTGTCTTTGTAATAAAGCCCAAAATTCAAAGAGTTTTCAATTGATGTTTTCAAAGTATTCATTGGAATTCCGTAAGCCCAATCAGTCTCGTTTGCAAGGAATTTGTGAATGCTCAAAATATCTAATTTATCCTTGTCAGTTGAAATGGTATAATCATTTCTATGCGTTTCTCTAATTTTCAATTCAGTTTTCTTAATTAATGCCAACACCCCGCTAACTGGACAAAGGTGTTGTTATATATTATTATTCGGAACTAATTTAAATTAAAATTATACCAGCGTCTTAAACTTCCCCTTACTTTTTCTAATCCTACACATCACCACTTTGTATTCGGGGCACATCGCTTCGCTGTCATGTACGTCACTGGTAATGTTGTTCAGCATTATTTCTGGAAAATGAAAAGTAGAGCTCATCACTCCCGGTTTTACTTCATCAGTGATAAAGGCCTTGATATCCACTTTACCTCGGGGAGATTCAATACACACCATCTGTCCGTCTTCAATCAAATTATCAGCAGCATCTTTCGGGTTAAGCAACAAAACATCTTCTGTCAAAATATCTACATTCCCCGTTCTTCGGGTCATGGTACCGCAATTGTAATGCTCCAACTCCCGGTTAGTAGTAATGATATAAGGGTAGTCCTTGCCATGGGTCTCTACTTCGGTAGATTCTTTGAAATTCTTAAAGGTGAACTTGCCCAATCCACGTTTAAATTCGGTAATATGAAGCATAGGAGTATCTTTTCCACCTTCAAAAACTGGCCATTGCAAGCCATTATCTCCAAGATTATCCCAAGTAACACCCATAAAGAAAGGTACTATCTGCGAAATCTCTTCCAACATCCCTTCGGGTGTATAAGGGGGTTGCGGATAACCCATGCGATTCATGATATCCACGATGATTTCACCATCAGTTTTTGTTCCCTCCAAAGGCTCAACTACTTTCTTTACGCGTTGAATTCTGCGTTCACCATTGGTGAAAGTCCCATTCTTTTCAAGAAAGGAGGCTCCAGGCAATATTACTGTAGCATGTTTTGCTGTTTCGGTCATGAATATTTCCTGAACCACGAGTAGCTCTAGGCTATCCATGGCTTTGATCACTTTTTGGGTATTTGGGTCAGTCTGAATAACATCTTCTCCAATAAGCCAAAGTGCTTTTAAGTCACCACTAATGGCTGCGTTAAACATTTCTGGAATTTTATAACCAATATGGCTCGGTACGTTGGCATTATAAAAGGTGTTGTACCGTGCATTGATTTCAGGATTGGTGACATCCAAATAGCCAGCCCCTTGATGTGGTTGTGCGCCCATGTCGGCAGCGCCCTGCACATTGTTTTGTCCTCTAAGCGGGTTCATACCTGAGCCTTTCTTGCCAATATTTCCGGTGATCATGGCCAAGTCGGCAATAAGCTGAATGGCAAAAGTACCCTGACTGTGTTCTGTAACACCAAGACCATGAAATTCCATGGCTGCATTGGCATTGGCATAAGCCAAACTTGCTTCTCGCACCAACTCTTTATCTACTCCAGTGATGGCGGCTAGTTCGTCAATATCAAGTTGGAGTATTTCGGCTTTAAATTCTTCAAATCCTTCGGTACGCTTCGCTACAAAATCATTGTCCATTACATCCTCAGAAATAATGTAGTAAAGCATCATATTCAACAAAGCTACATTGGTACCTGGTCGAAGTTGCAAATGATAAGTAGCATATTTTGCCAGCTCTATCTTCCTTGGATCGATCACTATTCCAGTAACGCCCTTCATCATTTTCTGCTTGATTTTAGCTCCCGTTACAGGGTGTGCATCGGTAGGGTTAGCACCAATAATCAAAAAGCAGTCTGTATAATTTATATCTTCTATGGAATTGGTGGCAGCTCCCGTACCAAAGGCGCGCTGCATTCCCAAAGCAGTAGGAGAGTGGCAAACACGCGCACAACAGTCTATATTGTTAGTGCCAATTACCGCCCGCATAAACTTCTGCATCAGATAGTTTTCTTCATTTGGTGTTCTGGCTGAAGAAATTCCAGCTATAGCATCAGGTCCATGATCTGCTTTTATTTGTTTGAATTTATCCGTGATAAAATCATAGGCCTCTTCCCAAGTAGCCTCTTCAAATTTGCCATTACGCTTGATCAATGGGGTGCGTAACCTATCGGGATGGTTATAAAATTTAAAGGCATACCTACCTTTTAAGCAGGTATGTCCGCCATTGGCAGCCGCATCAAACGGTGCTTGAATGGATAATATTTCACCGTTTTTGGTGGCCACGTCTAAATTGCAACCCACGCCACAGTAGGTACAAACGGTTCGGGTAATTTCTGATTTAGCAACTGATTTCGATTCAAAAACATCACTAATTGCTGAGGTGGGACAGGCCTGAGCACAGGCGCCACAGCTCACACAATCTGATTCCATAAAAGACTGGTCATTACCCTTAATGATATGTGAATCAAAACCACGACCCGCCATATTGAGAACGAATTCACCCTGAACTTCGTCACAAGCCCGCACACACCTGTAGCAATTGATGCATTTAGACAAATCTGATGTCATATAAGGATGGGATAAATCCTTTTGTTTATTCAAATGAGTTTCCCCTTCAGGGTAGCGTACATCACGAATTCCCACACTGGCAGCCACATCTTGTAATTCACAATTGCCATTGACTTCACAAGTAAGGCAATCCAGCGGGTGATCAGTTAAGACGAGCTCAATAATGTTCTTTCGTAATTTTTGAATATTCGGAGAATCAGGATAGAGGTAGTAGCCTTCTTGCATCGGGCTATGGCAACTGGCCATGGCCTTAGTTTTTCCCTCTTTTGAAAAAGCCACATCTACACTACATACACGACAACTTCCAAAAGGCTCTAAATTGGGAGCATCACAAAGTGTTGGAATTGACTTTTCACCGCGATTCCGCTTGAGAAAGGAAAGCATGGTTTCACCTTCTTTGATGGAATATGGTTTGTTGTCTATATAGGCTACTTTACTCATTTTCTTGATTATTTTTCAAAATGTTGATCAAGTTCATCACCGAAATACTGCAAGGCATTTTTAGCCGGTAGCGGAATACCACCACCATGAGCACACAGACTGCCTTGCTGCAAGGTTGACATCAGATCTTCGAACAATTCCCTAGAGATTTTATAGTCAGTATCAGCCGTCTTCTTTAACATTTCATGTGCTCGTTTAGTGCCCAACCGACAAGGAAAGCACTTTCCACAACTCTCAAATGATGCGAACTCAAATAAATGTTCTAAGTATTTTATCATCGGAAAATCAGTAGGTATACTCACTACAGAAGCGTGTCCCAACAAAAATCCATGATTGGCGAAGGATTCAAAATCAACGGTGAGTTCCTTTATCTTATCAATTGGAACAATGCCACCCAATGGGCCGCCAATATGTAAGGCCTTCACAGGCTTCTTAAAACCACCCGCCATTTCGTATACCACAGTCGCTAGCGGTGTGCCCATTTCAACTTCATAAAGACCTGGATTATTAAAAAAACTATCAAGACAAACGAGTTTTGTACCTGTTGACTTAGCCGTGCCCAGTTTTTTGTAGGCTTTACCACCATTTTGAATAATATAATGCAGTGCCGCTAAAGTTTCTACATTGTTCACCACAGTTGGCTTATTGAATAATCCTTGTGTAGTAGGGTAGGGAGGGCGCGTACGCACTTCTGGTCGCTGCCCTTCAATGGAGTTGATGAGAGCTGTTTCTTCTCCACAGATATAGGCACCTTGTGCTTTGATTACTTTCAGGTCGAAGTTGAATTCTGTTCCCAGAATATTTTTTCCAAGTAAATTGTGTGTTCTCAATTCGGCAATAGCTGCTTCTGTTATGGTTACAGCCTCAGGATACTCTGCGCGTATATAGACAATGCCCCATTCTGCACCTACGGCATATCCTGCCATCATCATTCCGAATAGAACAGAATGCGGTCTTTCTTCTAATAAGTATCGATCGGAATAAGCTCCTGGATCACCTTCATCGGCATTACAAATAATAAACTTCGTTTCGTTATTCTCCTTGCTGCAGGCTTCTAATTTGAAACCCATCGTGAAACCTGCACCACCACGACCACGGATTTCAGAGTCTTTAATCTCTTGAAGAATTTCTTCGGGCTTACGCCTTAAGGCATTTTTGAACACCTCCCAGTGCGCTTCAAAACCAGCATAAGGTAAGGTTAAAACCGGTAATTGAGCTTCAACCGTATACTTATCAGTATTTTCTAATTCATCGTTTGTAAGTACATTGAGTACTTCGTCAGCAGCTTTTGCAGAATAATTTTTACCCGCATAATGAAATGCACCATTTTCATGACATCGACCAAGACAAGTCATGTGGCCAATTTCATCCGCCTTGAATTTTGTATTCAGTGTTTCGTATAAGACATCTTGTGTGCCGGCACAAAGGCAAGCCGATCCGTTGCACACGTAAACTTTTTTACCCTTGTTTTCGGGCTTCATAAAGTCGTAAAAAGTTGTGGCTCCGTACGTACTTGATTTGCCGATCAGAAATTCTTTAGCTAATAGATCTAGGTCTTTTTTATCTGGCGAGCCTGTAGCTAAGGCTGCTTCACCCATTTTTTCAAATAGGTTATCTACTACACCTTTACGACCCGATAACTCACTTAAATTTTTTGACACCTTACTTTTTTAGATTTTTATAAATCTAATTTACCCCCTAAGAACGAGGAAAGCAATGAGCTTAGTTGTTAATTATTGGTTGTCATGCACCATCGCCTTTCACTTTCGTCATTGCGAAGGAGCTAACCAGCTGCAGGCGGTTAGCGACTGAAGCAATCTCTAAATCGAAAAGTAAACAACAAATAGTTTATCAATCCTTTTTAATCAAAAGATTGTTTCATTCCTCAATGGACTAACGTCACATTGAGTTCATTCGCAATGACGCTACTATTTTAGAGTGGTCATACTTATTGTTAACGTCATTGCGAAAGAGCTGACCAGCTGCAGGCGGTTAGCGACTGAAGCAATCCCTAAATCGAAAAGTAAACAACAAATAGTTTATCAATCCTTTTTAATCAAAAGATTGCCTGTCTGCCGACAGGCAGGCTTCATTCCTCAATGGACTAACGTCACATTGAGTTCATTCGCAATGACGAAACTATTTTAGATTGTTCACCATTCTGAGATTTCATCATAAAGATCCATCCATTTGGGATTTTGCTTTTCAATTAACAGTATTTTTTTGATTCTTGAACCTCCTTTAATCTGTTTTTCGCGAGCAATAGCCTCTTCAATGGAATGAAAAGCTTCATAATAAACCAATTTGTTGCAATTGTATCGAGCAGTAAAACTTTTTGGATTAATTTTTTCTTTATGTTGAGTTATTCTGGCAAATAAATCTGAGCATACACCTGTATAAAGAACAGTATTATTCTTATTGGTTATCATATATATTGCCCCACCTTTCTCCATTTGACAAAATTAATTTTTATTGTCGTCATTGCGAAGGAGCTGACCAGCTGTAGGCGGTTAGCGACTGAAGCAATCCCTAAATAGAAAAAGTAATCTGATTACAACTACCATTATACCTTATGATTGCCTGTCTGCCGACAGGCAGGCTTCATTCCTCAATGGACTAACGTCACATTGAGTTCATTCGCAATGACGTTACTAATGTTGATTATTGTATTTCTCACCAGCCAGTATTTCAAAAGGAACAATATTTTGCTTTGGTGGTAGAGGACAAGTAGTGAATTCAGAAAAGGCACAAGGTGGATTGTACAAATGATTAAAATCTAAAACTACCAAACTATCGGTCTTAGGTACGTCAAGGTACATATAGCGCCCACCTCCATAAGTTGATTTTGTTGAAGTGGCATCTCCAACAATAGTAAAGCCCTCGGGCTGCACATCCAGGGAATATTCTTTATCCTGATAGCTGAAAGTTACTTTACCAATAAAATTGATTTGCTCGTTAACACCCAGCTGAGTATCAATCTGTTCTGTCTTTGGCTGACTGTAATAGGTAAATTGAGCATTGAAAATATAATCGGAATTTGGTTCGTACCAATCAAACCCCTTAAAAGCCATTACTGCTGAATTCTCCATATCCCAAACACGGAGATAATGCTCACCCCCTCGGGTAATCACTTGCCAGGTTAAACGCTTGTAATGAAGCTTTTCAGAATTGCCATATTCATTAAGGGTAAATTCTTTTGAAGTAATTATTGAGTCCTGTTCATTTCGAGCTTCTACCCCCATTTCAGAAGCAAAAAACACATGGTTGGCTAGGGCATTTATAGTCCCAATCCTCAACGGAAGTGTCGGAATATCAATAATAAATGTGTTAGATGTATCTGATCCAAACGTATTCTCCTCGTTTTTCAATTTAAACAGACCCGTTAGCTGTAAATAGGATTTCCTATCGTTTAATAATGCGGCCTGATAGGATTGTAAGCCATTTAAATAAGTACTATCAATAGTAAAAGCTGGTTTACTTTCTTCGCATGAGAAGAATACGAGTAAACATAAAATGAATGAATATTTCATTGTCCCTTTATTTCAGTAATTTTTCAAAGCATAGGCTATTTTCCACATTGGCATACTGACCATAATTTTGGGTGCGGATGTAACCATTTCTTTTATATAGTTCAATGGCTTCAGGTTGCTTTTTTCCTGTTTCCAGAATACATTTTTTAGCAGATAATTCAGATGCCCATTTCTCCAGTTCTGAAAGTAATTTTGAGGCCACCCCCTTACCGCGATGAGAAGGTAAAGTAAACATTCGTTTTACCTCAAATATCTCTGGTGCGAATAATTTTAATGCCCCACAGCCAACGGGAATATTGTCCTCATAAGCTACTATACAATGTTTAATGGAATCTAGCTTATTGTATTGCGAATAAAATGAATGCTCTTCCCCGTCTCTTATAGCTAGGTCGGCATCAAGGTGTTGTACGAGTTCAATGAAATCTTTGTTTTCAGAACTTACTCGTAATAATTCAATCATAATGATCAGTTGTTCATCTAAATTAAAGGGTATAATTCTATTTGCAAATAATTGGTCATTTTGGAGGGGAAATTCACATTGCTAAATTTATTTGATCACGGCTATTCTTTTCGTTTTCACTTGATTGTCAACGGTAGTCTGCAATAAGTAGATGCCGTAGGGCAATTTTGAAGTATCCCAATTAATTGTTGTTTGTCCTTTTGGCAAATCACCTTTAGTATAATAAACCTGATGGCCTTTCATGTCCATAATTTTGACTTCACAATCAGCTGAACGAGGTAGGTTAATAACAATTTGGGCAACTTTATTTGTAGGATTGGGGTAGAAGGATACAAGGTTATCGAGGAGGTGTTTTTCTATTCCGGTAACTGGAGCCGTATTGCATAGATCTTCATTATCATTCTGACAGTATACCATCTCCCCTTTAGACATGGTGCCTAAAATTTGCAGATAAAACAGATCGTCCGGATCTATTGCAAGTGGATTATCAGAAAGAAATACAAAATCGGCATATTTCCCTGTTTCCAAACTGCCAACACTAGTCTCCCTGTTTAATGTATAGGCACTGCCCATGGTCATGAGCGTCAGCGTTTCCTCTATGGTAATGGCATGAGCTGACAACCAGGCGGGAGGATCGCACATAGTTGTACCGTCTTCATCAATGTCTTTCCTTGTAACATAGCTTGCCATATGACGAATGGGATCTAATATGAGGCTAGGTGCGTCACTATGCCATCCTATTTTCAAGTTTGGGTTTTCATCATGCATCAGGCGCCAGTTTTCTAGCCAACTAATATGTTCTGCTCCAAAGTAGTTAGTGTACCCATCACCATTTGATTCGACACAGGTATTCATATGGCCAAAAATTACTGCAGGGATACCAATTTCACCATATCGACCCATGTTCACTGGATCTATAAATGAGTTATGATCAATGCGATGACGAAGTGGATTGGAACCTGTGGCTATTACTTTTTCCAGCGCGTCCAAAGACATATTAACCGCTGCATCGCCTTGTGCGTGTAAAACCGCCTGATAACCATTGTCGTTAACTACTTTAAGCATGTCGTCAAGTTGTGTTTCAGTAAGGAAAAGATCGCCATATCCGCCAGCTGGATATTCAAAAGTTAAGGCAGCGATGGTACCACAAGTGCCACCGTCTGTAAAAATTTTGATGCCTGCAATCCTCATAGTTGCTTCTAAATCTGAGGTTACTGGATAGCTCAAAAACCAGTCGTCAGCAGGATCATTGCAGTTGGAGTTATAGAGTAGATATAGGTTGAGATTAATACGTAATTTGCCACTATTGGCGTAAGTGGTTAGAACGCCTAAAGCACTTTCATCAACAGCGAGTTGGCCCACTGTTGTTATGCCATTTTCAAAATAGTTTTGTTGTACGTCATCTAGTGATTCACCAGAATTAGCAGCCAACTGTAACAAATGCGAGTGTGCATCCACAAAGCCAGGCATGAGTGTTCTACCATTTAAATTAATAATAGCAGTAGTTGCTGATGCCATTGCCAATATCTCTGTATTAGTGCCTACTGCGGCAATTTTTTCACCTTCTATTGCAATAGCTTGTTGCACATTGGCAACGGGATTCATTGTGACCACTTGCCCGTTATGATAAATTATATTCGGTTGAGCTAATAATGAATAAATCACCAAATTGAAAGCCAGTACAAATTTCAATCGAAGAGTTGTCATGGTTGTGAGGTTTGTTTATTCAATGTAAACATTATGCAATCAAGTGCAAAGGCTTATTTCTTGAATTGTAAATGTCACTGATAAGCGAAAACAAGAAGAGCCGGTATAAATACCGGCTCTTCTTAAATTAATAATTGCCGTAAAATGTTATTTCTTAGCTACAATCTTTACTTCAAGTCTAAATTCTCCGTCCAGCATTGCGTTTTCCACAGACCAGCCATACATCACTTCAAAATCAGTTCTTTGTATTCTTAAATCAGCCATTGCTGTTAATTCCGTCTCACTAATGGATTCAATTTTGGTATCAAAAGTGATTTCTTTCGTAATTCCTTTAATTGTTAAGTCAGCAACTGTGGTATACACATTATCTGCTTTCTTTTCAGAAGATTTTATCACAATCTTTGCTTCAGGATGCGCTTCAACTCCAAAGAAATCATCTGATTTTAGATGGCCTTCTAGTTTTGCTCGCTTCTTATCATCAGTAAGATCAGTATCCGTAATGGTATTCATATCTACCACCAAAGAGGCGCTGGTTATTTTCATACCATCAGTTAATACTTCACCGGATTTGATCTGAACATGACCTGTATGCTCGTAAGACTTAGCTAAATGATATCCTGTCCATTTTAATACACTAGCTGTGGTGTCCACTTTGAGTTTGTTTGCAGGTTTTACAATAAATGACATTAAAAACACAGCCGACAGGGACAATAGTATTGGAAAAAGTTTTTTCATAATAAATTTAGTTTGGTTGAATTGAGTATAACGTAAAATTAGAATTAGTGTTGTAACATTAAAAGAATTTGTCCGAATAAAGACAACTGAACTTTATCTCTTAATTTAGTATCAATGATAAGGATAAGAAACATAGGATTAATCGTACTACTCATTTTGTTTCCATTTAATGGTTGGGCTCAAGATGCACAGAGGCTGATAGACATCGGTCATAGAAATTACGAATTAGGAGAATATACTGAAGCTATTAAATACCTTAACCAAGCAGCAGATAAGGACAGTAAAAACCCTGAAATATTTTATTTGCTGGGTGTATGCAAATCACAGCTACAACGAAATGAAGAGGCCATTAAGGATTATAATTTGGCACTTACCCTTGATCCAACTTATGCTGAGGTGTATTTTGAAAAAGGATACTCACTATTCATGTTAAGCAGACTAGAGGAGGCGATTTCAGCATTTAACAAAGCCATAGAACTCAATCCTGAAAACGCCCTTGCCTATGTAAATCGTGGAAGTGTTAAATGCATTGAAGGAGATAAAGAGGGGGCAATGCAGGATTGGAAAAAAGCGGAAGAGTTAGGGGCGCCTATTCCGGTGCAGGGTTGTGATCTGTAATTATTACCGATACTTATCGTTCAAGCCTTTTTTATTTTTAATCATAGGAATGATCTTTTCTAGCCTTCTTCGCTGGGTTTCTTCCTTTTTGGCATCAGCTATGTACTCTGCATGTTCGCGTTTGCAAGACAACGATAAGGATTCAAAATTTTCTGCAAGTTCGGTATTTGAGGCCAGAGCCTCCTTAAGTAATTCTGGAATAATCAAAGGTTTTTTTTCTGGCTTGATTATTTTGCCTGCCTTTTGATTGGCAATGGCTTCTTTTACATAAACTTTGATCAACTTTTCATCAATCTCATCAATGGACTTAAACCGCCATTGTCTCATGGCTTTGGTAGTTCCTTCCTGCGCATTGATCAATTTTTTGGACTTATCTGAGAGCAGCGCACCCTGAAAAAACCATAGTCCAAAATAGGATTTGAAGGCTCCAATTCCTACAATATTTTTACCATTATTGGTATACATGGGGGCACCCCACTTTACTGTTTCTTTCAGCTCACATTCGAGTAAAATTTCTCTTAATATTTTGAGCTCCTGTAAATAGTCAGGCTGATTAGCAATATAGCTGTCAACGGTGGTAGCAGTTTTCATAGTTCTAATTAAATTACGATCTATACTCGCTAATTTCAAACAAATGCCCATCAGGATCACGAAAAAAGCACCTAGTTTCAGCACCTCTATCGAATGGAGGTGTGATGAAAACGACTCCTCGCGCTTTAAGTATTTTATAGCTCTTGTTACAGTCTTTGACTCTTATGGTGTAGGAGTGACTTACCAAATTTGGGTTTTCGGGTGGTTTGAAAGAGGTTTGAGGTTTATCTTCAGTAGGCCCACCTGCAGTGACCAGCAATATCCAATGGGAGAGTAATTTAATTACTGTAGAGTCTCCACCATATTCTCTAAATAACTCTGCTCCTAATACATCTATATAGAATGCCTTTGATTTGGTCATATCTGACACCACCAATAGAGTGGTGAGCTCAGAGTTTTCGAAGGGGTTATCTGCTGGATTCATTTTTTAAATTGATATTACTAATCTCATAAAGTGCACAATTTTCAAGGTACTCATTACCTGATAACTTGGGATGATTAAACTCTTTGACTTTGGTCATTCCTATTTTTTCCATCACCTTGGTTGATCTGGTGTTAACGACTGGAGCAATCGAGCAGATTTTTTCCATCTTCAAATTGTTAAAACCAAAATGGAGACAAGTTTTAGCCCCCTCGGTAGCATAACCCAGGTTCCAGTATTTTTGATCCAATCGCCAGCCAATGTCAATACAAGGTGTAAAACCTGATTCGAAATTTTGCTCTGACAATCCTATAAAGCCGATAAATTCTGAGTGTTCGAGACTATCTACAGCGAAGTAACAAAAGCCTTTTGATTCGAATTGTCGCTGCATTCTTTCAATGAAGGCATTTGTTTCTAATTCAGTTTGTAGGTTTGGGAAAAACTCCATGACCAGCTTATTAGCATTAATGGTTGCCATTTGATTCAGGTCATTTTCTTTCCAATTTCTAAAACCTAACCTTGAAGACTTGAAGAGATAATCTAATTCCAATTTACTTCATGTTTCTAAAAATCTTAACTACAGACATCAATGAGATTAGAGAACCGACAGTTAGTGACACATAATACCATGGTTCGCTCATCGTATAGGAGCCTGAAAATTCATTTGAAATTTTTTGACCAAGACCCGCTTCCGGAGAATGTTCCATCGCCCAGTAAATAATAAAAATTCCGATGGCTAACAGAATAATATATTTAAGATGTTTCATGGTTTTATAGGTTTGTGATCTATCAATTTATCAATAATGAGGGAGAATAATAGGGAGGCGGGCATATTTTTATAGTTTAAATGCCTTTAAATCTTAAAAATGAAGAAACACTTATTTTAACTGCCTCTTCAGTTCGTTCAACTCCTCACTAAAATCCAACTTGTTGTCTATAGATTCGATTTTCTTAATAGTGGCTCTTATAAATTTCTGGTGCTTATCTGAAGCAGGATTAAAAGGACGATGGCGAATGGCAGCTCTTATTTTGGACCATTCAGATATAAATGCTAAGGTAGGTACGTCAAAATAGGCAGCTGCAAATTTATTCCAAATATACTCCTCGGCTTCTTCTGTAGGATGGATCATATCTGATTTATAGAAACGGTAATCACGCAAATCATCAATCATCAGCTCGTAGGAGGGGAAATAATTGATATTGGCATATTGATTAACGAGGGTATCACAGGTCAACCTCAATGTAGCTTTACTCACACTGTTTAATGCTAATGTGTCTTTAATATGCCTCACAGGAGAAACCGTCAGAAGCACCTTTATATCGGGATTGAGCTTAACAATCTGTTGCCAAATGTTTTCAAAAGATTCAAGGATCTGTTTTTGGGTGAGCAATTTTTTATTAAACTGACCGGCTGGAATCTTATGGCAATTAGAAACTATCTCACCGTTATTTTTGCGCTCATACACATAGGCGGTACCAAAAGTTAGAAGCAGCCATTTGGTCGTTTTTAAGAAATGATGAGTACTATTTATTTGCTCCTGAATATTTTTTTTAAGGTTTTTTTGATCCAAAGCTGAGAAGGAAGAATGAAAATCATAATGGGCATGTAACTCCTCATTTTCAATAAATCCGCTCTCGTCTGGCAGTTTATTATTTACACAGTACTCCAATAATTTAAAAATACTGATTGGATTATAAACCGTTCCGAATGGGTTGTAGGAGGTATTAAATTTGTGGTTTTTAAACCTCAACCCCATGCTATCGGAAAAGCAGGAGCCTAGAGTTAGGATGGGATCTTGAAGACCGATCTTAACCTTAGCAGATTCAATATTCAGCTCCGTGCGGAACATGAGTTAATTGAAATGGTATAAGAAAATCAAAGAGGCCGAAAAAGCCGATTTTTTACTGTCCTTTATCTCTAATTCAATGTCCAGTTGGGCTTTGGTAATGCCTCGAAGGTCAAGGAGTGAATGTAATTTTGCTCTTAACCGAACCTCGCTATTAACGAGTACCGCCTGATTGAATTTGAGTTTTTCGATACCATAATTGATCATCATTTTGGTATTTCTAATTTCAGCAATTTGCTCCCATAAATGCGGAGTAACTGCCAGAGTAAGATACCCATGGGCTATCGTACTTTTAAACTGGCTCTCTTTTGCCCTTTCTGGATCTGTATGTATCCATTGATGATCAAGTGTTGCTTCAGCAAATTTATTTATCTGTTCCTGTGTAATTTTAAGATAATTAGAAACGCCCATTTCCTTTCCAATATAGGCCTCAAATTCTTTAAAATTATTGATGGTAATCATGCTCATTATTTCTGGTAGAAGTGAAAGTTATTTCAATGTCGCAAGGTAAAAGCTGCTACTTCATGATACAAGTTTTTCTTTTCTATTTATTCTGGCATTACCACATAGGTGCTGTCATCAGGAACTTTTGGGAAACTATGGTCTTTCCAGCGTTGCTTTGCTTTTTCTATTCTCTCTTTACTGGTAGCAACGAAATTCCAATAAATATGTCGCTCTTCTTCAAAAGGCTGACCTCCAAAAAGTAGTAAATGAGTATTGGCTTTTACTTTAATGGCACATTGGCCATCAATTTTTGAAACCAACATGTTGCCGGCACCCACTTTGTTTTCACAAGCTTCAATATCACCTGAGACTATACAAATACCAATTTCTCCTGATAACTCCCCACTAATGTCCAATTCAAAATCTTCAGTAGTTTTTACTTCAACCATAAATAGATCTGAATGAACAGGGACCGGAGAAACTTTCCCATATCCTTTACCCGCTATAAGTTTAAAGCTCGCACTTTTGTTCTGCCATGTGGGTAATGCAGTGGCCTCTATATGGTGAAAGCTAGGGTTAATGTCTTCCATTGCTTTAGGCAAAGCCACCCAGATTTGATAACCATGGGCAGTCATTATTCCAGAATTTCGTTTGTTAGCAGGGGTCCGTTCTGTATGGGTAACTCCATGTCCTGCTACCATCCAATTCACTGACCCTGGTGTAATCAATTGATCAGAACCCAGACTATCTTTGTGTACAATTTCGCCTTCCAGCATATAGGTGAGGGTAGATAGACCTATGTGAGGATGCTGGTCAACGTCCATGTAGATGCCATTACCAATTTTTGTAGGCCCCATATGATCAATGAAAATAAAAGGTCCTACCATTCTCTTTTTTCTAAATGGGATAAGCCTGCCTACCATGAAATCACCAATATCTCGGCTACGTTCTTCTATTATTAAATCTGTGTTTGACATAACTTGAAATTCGGAATGAAGTTACGATTTGATTTTGATTCTTGCAGCGATAACACCACCTTTTAGGCTAGGTTGTGATAGACAATAAGCTAAACCTATTTTTATTTTATTTTTTGATAAATAAAGAAATCAGCAAACGAGGTGAATTCATCTGAGCCTTCTTTCTGTGGAAATTTGTTAGGAATAAATTTGATCAATTTGAAATCTGGTTGATTTGCAGTGACCCACTCCGTAAATTTTCTTGGTCTTACATGCAGGGTGTAATTTTCATCCTCAAAATCACACGAGTAGATGATCACATAGGAGTCTGCTGCAGCGAATAACTGCTTCATATATATTTCGAAAGTATCGTCTTCTACTAAGTGATAGATGACGTCCAAGCTCATTGCCAAATCAGCTTTATGATTGTGGGCTTCTTCTACATGTAAAAATTGTTTGGTAGTATCGGCTTTGAATTCCAAACGGCACTTTTCAAGTATTTCCCTGCTCACATCAAACCCTTTATATGCAGGAAAATTGAAATATTTGAGCTGGTTTCCATCACCACAGCCTAGTTCAATAACCGTTTGGATTTCTTGTTTTTCTACAAAATCATTAATTACCTCGCCTTTAAATTCAGCCAGGTTGTTATACGATCCCGCACCTGAATTGCCCCCTTTTTTGTATCGGTTTACCCAATAGTCTTCTGAATTGGTAAATATAGTTTGAGGAAAAAAACGTTTTTTAAAAGAATAGGCCAGTTTGCCGAGCATTGGTATTTTTTTGAATATTGGTGTCATTGCTAACGGTAGGGGTAATTCAAATTCTAAAAAGTTACCAAGTTACGATTTATAAGGTGGTTTAACATATGTTTTTCAGGTACTAGCTTTCTAAATTGTTAGCCTTTTTGGATCCTGTCGAGAGTCAAACAACGTTACAATTCTTATTGTATCTGCGGATGTCTCATAATAAATAGCTGTATGCTTGGTCAGAACTGATCTTCTCACATTATTTTTCTTATCTGATTTAGGAAACAGTCTTGGATTAATAGAAATAAGACTTAATCTCTAATCCAATTTACGTACGAAGTTACGGATCTCCTTTTCAGTCCAATGGTCTTGGAGATAGTTAATTATATTTTGAAGATCAAATGTAGCTCTCTCCGACCATTGGAGTCTATAGCCACTTCTCATAGATTTTCTTTACTTCACTATGTGGTTTTACCCTGCCTTCTTTAATGTCATTAAGTCCTTTGTCTATCGCTTTTTTTTCTTCCTCAGAAATCTGATCCCACCAATCCACTTTTGATTTGCTATCCTTCAACATCTTTAGTCGTTCAATTGAAGTCTCATCTTTTAAGGTGGTAACCCACTTAATAATTTCAAGCTTTTCATGCTCAAGGCTATTGTCTTGTGTTTTACGCTTCATAGTACTTTAAAGGTAATAATTTTTTATTCTAAATGTCATGAAGGACTACCTTCGTGTTTTATCAACTTGATTTTTAAGGTTGTTGATCAAACTATCTAGTGTTTTCTTCTCACTTAAAGTTGCATTGTAATAATATAAATTAATCCCCTTCGGAAGATTTAATTCACGCCAATATTTATTGTTATACAGTTGTTTGCCAGTTTTTTCCAGTTCATTACTGTATTCAATTACATAGGTTGAATCACTCAAATGTGGTAATTGAACATTCGTGCCACAGTGAAGAACTAGAACTGTAGTATCAACTTTGAGCAAAGTATCCACTCTGAAATAATAATAATAATTTCCTTCCGTGTATTTGAATTTGTGCGCCTCAAAATCACCTGGTAATTCAAATTTATATGTGTTGTTCAAGCAATTAAATTCAGATTCGATTTTCTGTCCAAAAGTTTCAAAGGACAGAATCAGAAGTAATGTAAATGTCCCTAGAGTTTTCATCTTCGTAAGAATGGCTTATACTATTTGACCAATTATTAACATCAACAATCTTCCAATACGCATTTTTCATTCACCGTTTCAAATTCTAATGTGGCGTGTTCAATGCTGTATTCATGCAGACACTCATGGATTTTCTTTTTCAAAGGCACTAAAGCTTCCATGGGTTGATTCTCTTTGGTGACAATGTGTACAGTCAGCACATTGTAATCACCATCCATTGACCAGATATGCAGGTCGTGAATGGCGGCTACGCCATCAAGATTTTTAAGGAAATGTTCTATTTTGCTCAAATTAGTATCCTGTGGTACGCCTTGCATAATGATCTTGAATACATCACGTAAATTTTTAAATACATTGAATAAGATATATACTGCAATACCCAATGACAAAATAGGGTCAATGATGGGCAGATCATAAAAGTACATGACAATGGCACCGATAAGCACCGCTACCCAACCCAACACATCTTCTAAGAGGTGAAGGGAGACCACCTTCTCATTTAATGTACTGCCTTGCCTCAATTTGAAAGCGGCCGCACCATTGACAATGACGCCAATAACTGCCAACCAGATCATTCCAAAAGCATCAGGCGTGGTAGGAGAGATTAATCTGGGAATGGTTTCTATTAGAATGAAAACACTACCTACGGTGAGAATAATGGAATTGACAATAGCACCCACCAATGAAAATCTGCGATAACCATAGGAAAAGGATTCATCTTTCTTCTTGTTGGAGAACTTTTGAAAATACCACGACAAGCCCAAAGAAATACTGTCACCAAAATCATGCAAAGCATCCGAAAGGATAGCCAT
This sequence comes from Fulvivirga sp., assembly GCA_048268855.1. Classification (GTDB taxonomy): domain Bacteria; phylum Bacteroidota; class Bacteroidia; order Cytophagales; family Cyclobacteriaceae; genus Fulvivirga. The sequence goes on along the minus strand of JBLWUR010000004.1, from coordinate 367,586 downwards.
ACTATTGGTCATCAACCCACCTATGATTTCAAAAATAGTAAAGCCAAGATTTAGAAAAAAGGCGACTTTAATATTGCCTGTAGTATTATGATGGTGATGGTGGTGTCCCATAGTCAATTACATTCTCAAAAACTCAGTTCAGTAGTTTCTATTCTGTTACTTTTGTTAAGCGCGCGATCGATTATTTGAAGCCTAAGTTTTATGCTTTTACCTTTAAATACTTGCTTAAACCCTATACTAACAAGACTATATTCAATCGTCCCAGTATTAAAGAATTGCTTAATAGTAAAAGCTCCCTCAGCTATGATGCAGTCATTACAATTAGATTTGATTCTAGGCATTCTGCCATTGAAATTAGTAGAACAGTCCATTTCACGTCTCCAGTCATATAATTTAAACCCCGAACCATCATCCATATAAAAATCAACAATGTAGTTATAGAAATAAGGGTTAAACTGGAAATAAACTGTGTCCTGAAGTTGTGATCCGTCATTTAAGTATAACTCTGGATTTGTATCCCAATTGTAACAAATGTAATCTCCAGAAAATGGTGGCAACGTATCAATTACTTGTGCATCACTAATCGTCATTAAATCATCTACACCCTCTGTTTCAAAATCAAATAAACCACCTGTCTTATTACTAAAATAGTTTCTTTGATTAAAGGGGGCAGTGGTTTCACGAGGGTCTATCCCAAGGTCCCCATCACCGTCTGTATATGAAATTATAACTTTGATGGTATCTTGTATCCCTGATGCATCTATAAATTCTATTGACTGAAGTTCGATAGCAGGTATATCGGAGTACACTTCATTAACTTCTTCATCGCTACAAGAATATAACAGAATCGTAAACAGTAGTACACAAGTGAAACGGAGATTCAACATATCTTATTTGATCAATTTCATCGATTCTGAATTTATGCAATACCGAAGGCCACTTGGTGGCGGGCCATCCGGAAACACATGACCAAGATGAGCTTCACAAACATTGCACATCGCCTCAACCCGGGTCATACCAAAGGAAACGTCTTTCACATACTTGATCACATTGTCTTGCAATGGCTCGGTGAAACTTGGCCATCCCGATTTTGAATCAAATTTGATGGAGGAGTCAAACAAGGGTTCTCCACAGCAAACGCACTCGTATTTTCCCGCATCATAGGTACTACAATGCTCACCTGAAAACGCCCTTTCGGTACCTTTCAGCCGAGTTATTCTATATTGTTCAGGAGTGAGTAAATCTTTCCATTCTTGCTCTGTCTTTTTCACCGTTCTGGTCGGGCTGGGAGACCCTTTTACAGCATAGTGAATTACGTCTTTCCAAGTCATATCTCTAAGTTAGTTCATTATAAATTTTAAATCTATGGTCTTTTTGGGTTGTCAAGGTGGCTGTAAGTCCCACGCAAAAATTCCGTGGCAGCTTTTCCACTCCAAATATGGCTCTGCTATGTTTTCCTGCTTCACCTAGTATTTTGACAAACAAATCTGAAGCACCATCCACTACCTTTGGAGCTTCGTCCCAATCACCTTCAGCAACATAATAGGCATCAAAATGATTAAGACCATCCACAAGATCGAAACCTAATTTGTCTTCCACTTGCGCAAGTACATTCATGGCACACATTTCCATGGCTTTGTAACCCTCTTCGATACTGACCTCTTTTCCAAGTTTACCCTGATGGAAATATTTTTCATTGACGATAGGAAACTGAATAGCCACATAAACAATATTACCCCTGATATTTACAGACTCATAAGAACCTCCAGGTTTGCTTGGGTTAGGATATTCTAATCCCAGGGCTTCAATTCTTTCTTTTATTTTCATTAAAATTTTCCTTTATGGTCTAAGGCTTGTTTTATGTGAGCATAATGATGGTTGCAATGCCAAGCATACATACCTACGGTCGTTGCCAAATCAAAAGTTTTATTGTATTCAGGGTGTATATATGTTCTGTCTAAGTCTTGCTCACCGAGGCTTTTTAGTAAAGTCGTCCACCTATTGTGTAAACCCTCTAAAATCAACAATGAATCACTTAAATCATTGGTCATGTCTGGCAAATTAGCCCATAAAGCCTCTATATAGGGTTTTATGGTAGGCTTGTCTTCTGTTAATGCAAGTTTAAATCTGATGATCGCATTCATATGACTATCAGCACAGTGATGAACAACTTGCTTGATTGTCCAACCGTCAGGGCGATAATGCCAATTTAATTGTTCGGTACTCAGCCCGTTAATTATTGTTTTTATCTTTTTAGGAAAGATCTCAATATCCTGAATTCCTTGTTTGAGGAGGTCAATAGTGGGCTTTTCATATTTTAGTATTCCTATCGGGTATTTCAGTTTTTCTAAATCCATTGTGTAATATTTAAATGCATAAAGAGATAAGTTTATTTACTGTTTTGTGATTTCTAGCAGTGGATTTCACTTTCAGTTTGCTCTCAAACACATTGTTGTTCAACTTCGATTTGCCATAACCCTTAGCTGGAAAGAAGTAAACCACTTTTTCAGTGATTATAATCTGTTCTGGACTAATGTCTATTGATTCCAAATTGGCCACATTGTCGACTTCTGGTCGATCAAATAGAAAAACATAATAGACCATATCTTGGTTCGTATCCGGTGTGGCAATAAATGGATTATTTTCAATGATGTCTTTCAACTCATCAAGGGTAAGAATTAAGGTAGGTACTGTTAATCCAAACTGGGTTGTAATTAGCTCCTCTATCTTAGTTTTTAGTGTTTCACTGGATTCATTGCTTTGAAAAATAACATTGCCACTTTGGATATAAGTGCTTACTTGCAATAATCCCGCGTTTTCAAGTGCTTCTCGTAATTCGTCCATCTTGAGGATGTTTTTACCACTAACATTTACTCCTCGAAGTAAGGCGATATAGTTATTCATAATTTAAGGTTATGGTTCGTTTTATCAATTGGGTATTACTAAAACTGCCTGTTCCGAAAACGACATTATCAGGCAATGGATGGGTCAATAACTGATTTGGGATGCCCCATTTTGATTCGATTAGAACTACTTGAAAGGGCTGGCCAGAGGAGACAAGGCTCAATTCGACACCGGAAGTGGGCGGGGCATAATAGCGTAATTGAGATACAGGGCTTTCAGTTGAGACATTACGATCATCAACTTGAGTAAAATAGCAGCCCTCTGGTAGCCACATATTGATGACATTGGATCGGTAACTAGGTGTCAATTTCACTCTTATAACATGTTGGCCCTCTATAATCGTATCATTCACTACCTGTAATCGAGAGGTCGCTACATTGGACAAGTCAGCAGGTGCACGCCAATAATATCCGCTGGCATTGGGGAAGAAGTCATCAATTTTAGCTTCTTTGTTAGAGCTGATATACTTCTCAACCCATTCATCTTTATTTTGTTGAGGAGATACCCACATTGCTTCATTGGTATCCAGATTCAACATATAACAAAGTTGCGATTGCAAGGGCTTTTCATCACTGTAAGAGGAGGTTAGCTGGCCAGCAGTAATCCCAAATAGTACCAATGCTAAAGCAAGAACAACGGGTAATATCTTATGCAATTGAGCTATTTGAGCTAATGCAGGGAGGAGAAATGGGAAGAAGAAAATGACAAAAATAGCTGAAGCGTAGGGGAGACTTAAGCTGAATACTACATATAAAAAATAAACAAATGGCACCCACATGAGTAGGGCAAGAATAAGGGGCAAGGTTTGCAACACCCATTGATAAAAGGGCTTCATTTGTGGCCATATCATTAATATGAGCATAATAGACAATGCTGGCAATAAAGGCATGTATACCATAAAGGCGCCTGTATGGAGGAAGTATTTTAAAACAACTGTGATTATTACCAATAAAAACATTGCCCCGGTCATCAATGATAACGATGATATTTTTTTTAATAGGGGTTGAAAGAAAATCACAAAACATAGCAGTGACAACCCAATGACAGACCATAAATAGTAGCCGGCATTGTAGAAGTTGTTACTGTAAAAATTGGAGTAGTGTGGATACAAGTAGAGGATGAGTTGTTGTATGCCCCAAATCAGTGCCATACTCAGCACTATCGATCCAATATATAACCCAAATCCGATAAATACTTGTAGGGGTTTTATTTGACGATTTTTTAGTCCAATGACCACTATTCCTATAAATAGAAATATGGTAAGTACGATCAGTGGAATATCCCATGAAATTGGATAGATGACCAACCCATTAAATAGGCTAAAAAATATTACGTCCTCACTTTTTGTGTCCGCTAAGTCTAGACTCCCATAATATTTTGCCATGTCTAACATCAAATCGCCCTGATGCTGAAGGCTTCCAAGATTGATATTTTCTGGAGTATCGGCCATACTGTGGTAGTAGCTAAATCCTTCTACAAAGGCACTGTTCAGCCCAGATATCCCAGTGTCTTTAAACATGGTAAAGTCTGAATCATTTGGCATTAATTTGTAAATCTCGTAGGCTAATGCATTGGCGAGTGGCTTTTTCACTGCAGCCGCAAAAACTCTAACTATAAAGCCATTATCTTGAGATGTTTCAAATGTAAAGCTCGCACCGGAGTTACCTCTAGCTTCATAATTGAGTATCATTCCTACGTTTGAAAGCTCTTGATAAGAATTGACAAAAGCTTCAGCACCTAATAAACCAACTTCCTCTAAATCTGTAAAAAGGAATATAACATCATTGTCCAGTCGTGGCATTTTGGTGAGTAATCTCATCGTTTCTAACATCGCGGCCACACCCGAACCATCATCAGCGGCTCCTGGGGAATTGGGTTGGGAATCGTAATGCGACATCACCAATACTGCCTTTGAAGGATTGCTCCCTTTAAGTTTTACAATTATATTGATGGGGTTGCCTGCTATTGCCCTGTTGCCCTGTTGTCTCAAACCAGTAGTACTCACCACCTTAGGTTCTAGCCCTAGCTTTTTACAATAATCGAAGATGTAGTTACGTACTTTTTTATGTGCAGATGTCCCTGAACTGTGGGGTTCAGAAGCTATTATCTTTAGTTGGTCTAGCGCTCTATAAGCAGAAAAGGAGTTGGGAGCCTCATTGGCTGTTTTTGGTGCGGGAGTTTTTAATGGCAAATAAGCCAACCATGTAAGGCATAAAATAAAAACGATTGTAAGGAGGCCTTGTAATTTGGAAAGGTTTTGCATAGGCATAAAATGAAAGCCTCAAGTTATTGATCTACTCTTACATTTCAAATTTAAGTGAATGGTTACTTCTTAAAAATAATAAAGGCTCAAAACATAGTTTTGAGCCTTTATGATTTCTTAGTTCTCAATGAATATTATTTTTCATTATAAATATGCACATCGCGTTGTGGGAATGGGATGCTGATACCTTGCTTGTCAAATTCAAGCTTTACCTTTTCCTGAAAATCCCAATATACATTCCAATAATCTGGTGTAGCTACCCAAGGGCGAACATTGAAATTAACCGAGCTATCACCAAGACTAGAAACGTCTACTCTGAAAGCAGGTGCGGCCAGTACCCTTTCATCGGCTTTGACAAGCTCAACTAGTATATCTTTTGCCTTTTTTATATCATCGTCATAGCCTATTCCAAAAACCATGTCCACTCGTCTCTTATCTTCGGCAGAATAATTAGTAATAGCCTCATTAGAAAGTCCTCCGTTGGGGATGACTATCCTTTTATTGTCTGGAGTAACCATGACGGTGTTAAATATCTGTATTTCTCTTATTGTACCACTCAATCCACCACCCTCGATAAAATCACCCACTTTGAAAGGGCGTAGGACAAGAATAATTACTCCACCCGCAAAATTTTGCAGGGTGCCCTGAAGGGCAAGTCCGATGGCCAAACCCGCTGCACCAATAATGGCCACAAACGAGGTCATTTGAATGCCCAATGTACTTAATGAGGTGAGTACAAGTAAGGTTAATAATGTATTATATAGTAAGCTCCGAAGAAATGGTTTTAACGACTCGTCAATGTTTCTTTTGGTCAGCAGTCTACCGAATGCATTCTTTATAATCCTAATAATCCAAAGGCCTATAATGAAAATGAGTAGAGCCTTTAATAAGGGTATGCCATATTCTAAGGCATACATTGTTACATAATCTGTACCGGATTCTAATATTTCCATAAATAGATAGTATGATGATAAAGCAAAAAGATAAGACCAATTAGGGGTTAATGCAAACCAGCTAACTTAGAAATCTTATAATCTAAGCAATGCGTTCAATTTTAGCTCCCAGATTAATTAAACGTGTATCAATATGTTGATAGCCGCGATCAATCTGTTCTACATTGGAGATGATACTTTCTCCATTGGCAGATAAAGCAGCAATTAGTAAAGCTACACCAGCCCGTATATCGGGAGAGGACATGGTGATTCCTTTGAGAGGCTGTTTTCTATCCATTCCAATAATCGTAGCACGGTGGGGGTCACAAAGAATTATCTGAGCGCCCATGTCAATAAGTTTGTCGACAAAGAAAAGGCGACTTTCAAACATTTTTTGATGCACCAACACAGTTCCTTTGGCTTGAATGGCTGTCACTAGTACAATACTCAACAGGTCTGGAGTAAAGCCTGGCCATGGTGAATCAGCTACTGTAAGTATGGAGCCATCAATAAAGGTGTCTATCACGTATTGCTCTTGAGCTGCTACTATGATGTCGTCACCTTTAATTTTTAAATTAATTCCCAGCTTTTGAAATACACCTGGGATTAGACCTAAGTGTTTAACACCAGCATTCTTGATCGTAATATTCGATTGAGTCATGGCGGCAAGTCCTATAAAACTTCCCACCTCAATCATGTCTGGAAGCATAGTGTGCTCGGTACCAGATAACTGATCTACACCATCGATGGTTAATAAGTTGGAACCTATTCCCGATATTTTAGCACCCATACCGATTAACATGCGACAAAGCTGTTGGATATAGGGTTCGCAGGCTGCATTGTAAATGGTAGTAGTTCCCTTGGCTAATACTGCCGCCATTAATATGTTGGCTGTACCCGTCACTGAGGCTTCATCCAAATGGATATAGCAGCCTTGTAAGTTAGAGGCATCTATTTTATAGAAACCATCTTGTGAGTCGTAATTGAATTTTGCTCCAAGTTTTTCAAACCCAAGAAAGTGGGTATCAAGTCTTCTTCTTCCTATTTTATCGCCACCAGGGCGTGGTATTTTTGCATAGCCATATCGTGCCAAAAGAGGCCCCAATATCATAATAGAACCTCGAAGAGAGGCTGCTTTTATTTTGAATTCTTCTGTTTCAAGAAAGTCTACATTGAGATCTTTGGCTGTGAATCGGTATTTCTCCGCCCCCAGTTTTTCAACTTTCGCACCCAAATCACCTACTAATTCTATGAGCTTATTTACATCACGAATGTTTGGTATATTGTTGATTGTGATCGGCTCAGCACTAAGTAGCACTGCTGCAATAATTTGCAAAGCCTCATTTTTGGCTCCTTGAGGTGTTATTTCACCATTTAACTTGTAGCCACCTTGAATCTTGAATGAACTCATTAACTTCTTCTGTGTGAGTTAGATCCACCCTTTCTATTTTTGTTTTTGTTCCTGTTATTGTTGTTCCTGTTGTCACGACCCTCACGTCCTTCAGGAGCTTTTCGCTTGATTTTATAAAGCCTTTCAAATAGATTTTCTTCCCTTACTCTGTCTAAATCTATATCGAGTTTTCCACCTGAAATCGATTTCATGTTTTCTAGGATAACGGCATCATCAATCACCTCTTTGTTCCAACTGCCGTAGAAGCTTTTCATCAGTTTACCTATGTAAATAACTGCATCTTCTCTTTCCTGTGGATCTTCCTTCTTTATTGCTTCTAAGATCAATAACTCTATATTACGGCCATAATGCTTGTATTTTATCCTATTGGATATATAAGGCACTTTGCCAGGTTTTTTGCCCAATAATTCAGGCTCAGGTTTTGGATAAGGCCCATTCAATTCAATGTCAAATCCTGCCATGATATACATATCATCCCAAAGTTTTTGATTGGTTTCAATGGTCTCGCGGACTGATGGAGTCACTTGTTTCATCAATTCTATTAGCGTATGAGCATGCGCTGTTCTTTTTTCAACGTCTTCAAAGGTTCGAAGGTATTCTACCAGTTTCTGAACGTTGCGGCCGTATTCTTTTAGAATGATCGGCTCTAGACTTGTGTTGTAATTCATAAAGTGGGGTTTACCCTAATTCGGGTGGATTTTAAGTTTAGCAAAACTAAGTAATAAAGTCTTCTCACCAAAGTCATCAAAATTAACTTTTGCTTTGTGGTTTGAACCACTATTATCTATTTCAGCAACTGTGCCATATCCAAACTTAGGATGTTCCACTTTCATACCACTTTCTAGATGGGTGGTGTCACTAGGTTCAAAATCTGCAGATGGCTTATAGTTAGATTTCGATGTCACAGGTTTTGATGCCAATGTCTTCTTCATGCCGGAGACGAAATTTTTGGTATAATCATTCGCGGAAGCAGAAACTCTGGCTCGTTCATTCACTTTGATAAAAGCAGGATCTACTTCTTCAATAAATCGACTTGGTTCGCAATTCTTTAACCTACCAAAACGGTATCTACTTAATGCATATGACAAAAACAACTTCGACTCCGCTCTGGTAATGGCTACATAAAACAGTCGCCTTTCTTCTTCCAAATCTGCTCGACTTGTCAACATCATTTGTGAGGGGAACAGATCTTCTTCAAGCCCAACGATGTACACATTTTTGAATTCCAGACCCTTGGCCATGTGAATAGTCATCATGGTTACATTGTCGTCATCATCGTCTTTGTCATTATCCATGCCGGTGAGCAATGCTACCTCCTGTAGAAAAGAGCCTAATGATTTATCTTCTTTTTCAGGGTCATCTACAAATTCCTTAACGGCATTTAGTAACTCCTGAACGTTTTCATACCTGTTTAGCCCTTCTACGGTTTTGTCCTCATATAAATCTTTGAGTAATCCCGAACGCTTCGCTATCTCATTGGCCGCTTCAAAGGCATCTTTGTTGTTGATCTCTACCTGAAAACGTTTGATCATGGTTACAAAATCGCTTATAGCATTTGCTGCCCTGCCGGGAAGGAAAGAGGAAATATTGGCAAGTACTTCCCAAAGTTCAATGCTGTGGTCGTTAGCAGCTACGATAATCTTATCAATAGAACTTCCACCAATACCTCTTTTGGGGTAATTGATGATTCTACGAAAGGATTGCTCATCATTGGTATTAAGCGCAAAACGCATATAAGCCATCAAATCTTTAATCTCTTTACGAGCATAGAAGGAGAGGCCACCTACAATTTTATACTTAATATTCATCCTTCTCAATGCCTCTTCAATGGCACGTGACTGACTATTTGTTCGGTAAAGGATAGCTACTTCATTATTCTTAAGCTGATGTTGCATCTTCTCTTCAAAGATGGAGGAGGCGATTAATTTGCCTTCTTCATTATCAGAATTTGCCTTGAATACTTCAATAAGGTTTCCCTCTACATTATCTGTCCAAACGTTCTTTTTAAGTTGTGCTTTATTTTTAACTATTACAGAATTGGCCGCATTCACGATAGTCTTGGTAGAGCGATAGTTTTGCTCTAGTTTAATCACCCGTAAGTCAGGATAGTCTTTTTCGAAATTCAGAATGTTTTGGATGTCGGCCCCACGGAAAGCATAGATACTTTGTGCATCATCACCTACCACACATATATTTTGCCGTACAGCCGCCAGTCTTTTGGTAATCAGGTATTGTGAAATATTGGTGTCTTGAAACTCATCCACCATTACATACTGGAATCGCTGCTGATACTTGTTTAAAATATCGGTGTGCTCCTTGAATAAGATGTTCGTTTGGAACAATAAATCGTCAAAGTCCATAGCTCCAGCTTTGAAACAACGCTCTGAATAGATTTTGTAAATTTTGCCCAATTCAGGCTTCATATTACTTTCGTCATCGGCCAGATAGATGGGGTTGTTATTGTATTCGCGCCAGGAAACTAATCGATTCTTGGCACCAGAAATACGGTTAAATACCACGTTGGCTTTATACACTTTTTCGTCCAAGCCGAGTTCTTTCACTATGGTTTTTACCAATGATTTTGAATCATCGGCATCATAAATGGTGAAGTTGCTAGGGTAACCAATATGTGGTGCTTCGGATCTTAATATTCTCGCAAACACGGAGTGAAAGGTGCCCATCCAAAGGTTTCGGGCGTCAGTCCCTACTACACTTTCTACTCGGTTTCTCATTTCTTTCGCAGCTTTATTGGTAAAGGTGAGTGAAAGAATATTGAATGGATCAACTCCTTTATTTTGAATAAGGTAAGCAATTCTATAAGTAAGTACCCTTGTTTTTCCTGATCCGGCACCTGCAATAAGCATGGTAGGTCCTTCGGTGTTCACTACGCCTTCCCGCTGTGGTTCGTTAAGGCTTTCTAAATAATCCATTCTCTCTTTTTAATCCCAATTCTCTATCAATTCTATCGTTCAAAGTTAAAACATAATGTGTTCTAAGACTTAAATTCAAAGCTCAAAGTTTTATGTGTTTTGAGTTTCGAGCTATGAGCCACGTAGTTTTGAGCCACGAGTTTCGAGTTATCAGTTACGAGCTTTGAGCTTTGAACTTTGAACTTTGAACATTGAACTCCGAACCACGAATAACGAAACCCCGCAACACCGTCACACACCGCGATGCCATTTTTTCGCCTTACCCTCCTAAGTATACGAACGATTCCAAAAAATTATTGAAAGCCATCGGATGGCTGGGGCTTGGAGTCCTCAACTGCTTCGTAGAAGCAAAGCGGGCAGGCCCACCAGAATACCGGGCGTGAGTAGGCCTTGTGGGCGGAAGGATTATTCTGGCAAGCGTTTTTGGACACTTTTTGGGCGAATGCAAAAAGTGTCAGAAGCAAGTGACTTAGTCAAGTCCATTATACCACAAGCCTTATTGAAGCTAATAACATTAATTTGTCGGTGACAGCACTTCTCCTCTTCATTTTTTGAGGCCAAAAAACGAAGCAAAAAAGCCTTGAAAAAATCCCGCGCTACTTCCTGCGCTAAAATCCAACCCCGCTGCACCGTCACACACCACCACGCCATTTTTTCGCCTTGCCCTCTTGTGTGAATGAACGATGTACCTTGTACTTTCTGCCTAAAACTTTGAACCAGAATCAAGAATAATGAACCACGAATCCCGAAGGGATTAAATAAGAATAACTAAAAAAGAATACCTTACAAAACCCCGGAGGGGTTTAACTATGATAGAAATTAAAGTTAAATTTTTAGTTAGAATACGAAGCTTAAAGTTTTAATAACATTGTCCCCGCACTTAACTTTGAACTTTAGAATGCCACGCCATTTTTTCACCATACGCTCTTGGGTGAATGAACGTTTCCACAAAAAACTAATTGACGAAATTTAGATCCAACCACAAACCACGAAAAACGAATAACCAACTCTGAACTTCGAACTCCGAACTTTGAACTTCAAACTTTCGAACTTTGAACTTCAAACTTTCGAACTTTGAATTTCTAAGTATTAGCTTTGCGGTATGATAGAACATGGTAAGGTTATTCTTTCGGATGATATAAAGGAAAAATTCTTTGTTTGTAACCTAGAGAAGTGCAAAGGCGCTTGTTGTGTCGAGGGCGATCTAGGTGCTCCACTTGAGGAGTCAGAGCTGAAGAAACTGGACGAAATTTACGATAAAGTAGCTCCTTACTTGTCTGAAGAAGGTAAACAGGCCATACGTGAACAAGGGCGCTATGTGTATGATGAAGATGGTGAATACTCAACCACTACTATCGGTGGTAAAGAATGCGCTTATGCAGTGTATGATGAAAGAGGGATACTGAAATGTGGCATCGAACAAGCAAACCTTGACGGAAAAACCGATTGGAAAAAACCCATCAGTTGCCATTTATACCCAATACGTGCTACCAAATATGAAGAATTTGAAGCACTCAACTATGACCGCTGGGACATCTGCAGTCCTGCTTGTGATTTTGGTAAAGAATTAGGAGTGGAAGTTTACAAATTCCTTAAGGAGCCATTGATCAGAAAGTACGGAGAGGTATGGTACAAGGACTTGGTAAAACTGATTGAGGAACATCAAGCTTAATTTCTATTTCAATTACTGGAATTGGTTAAGAATTATGTTATGTTTAATGTGGAAAAATGATTAGACGTTGAAAATTCTATAACAAAGAGTTCAAACGATTACTCACTATTTTCCTAATTAGACTGTAATTATAATACTTACTTAATACCCGATTATGCAACTAGAAAATAGTAAAAGCATTATTACCAATATTGTATTAGGACAATCAATTCGCTCTGTAAGGTTAATAACAGCACTTTTTGTTGTTTGCTCCGCTATAACAAAAGTACTTTTTGATATTTACCTACCGAATATTCTTGATGTGAATTTTGCAAGATGGGCATTAATAGTAATTGGGTGTGTTTTATTATTGTATACCTATTATAAAGGCCTTTCTGCTGCCATCCTTACTTATTTTACTTTTATACTCTATTTTCTCACCTTGGTGTATGCTGTTTATATTGCATTTATAAACCATTTTGATCCAAGTACAGTAACTATCTTAATCTTGGTAATAGGGGCAGGTACCGTTATTATCAATAGTATTTATTATTATATCATCCAGGTAGGGATAATCGCAATATTATCCGTAATTCTTGTTTATTCTATCCCTATGAATGGGGAAAGTATGATTGCTTTGGGCAATTTGTTTATTTCTTTTGGTGTTTTTGCTGCATTAATTGTACTACAACAAAAACTTAGGTTTAGTGTAGGGCTTTCTCATTCTTTATTGCGAAAACTGGAAGTACTCTCTATTATGGCCAATACGAAGGGAGAAATCGTTTTTGTAAGCCCTACAGCTAAAAGTTTACTAGGATATGATCGTGGAGAATTGTTAAAAACTGGATGGTGGGACAATGAAAACTTGTCTAATGGTTGGGTATCACGAGATCACATTTTTAATTACCCCAATATTATACCCGAAGAAATAGTAAATATGGAAAGTTGTGTAGTGACCAAGGAAGGCAAGGAAATATGGCTTAATTGGGTCAATTCTGTATTGCCTAATGGTAATTATATGGGTATTGCCTTGGATATTACAAAATACAAGAAGGATAAAGAAAAAATACTAACCAGTATTTGACCCTACGGCCAATTTTTAGGCATGGATCAATCAGACAATTACCATTACCACATCAACTTCAAAATCTCTTCAGAAAAGGATGATACCTTTGTCTCATGAAAGTATTGCTCGTTGAGGACAATGTTGAACTCACACAAAATGTATCGGGATATCTAAGTAAGGAAGGGTACATAGTTGAATGTGCTTCTACTTATGCATCAGCAATTGATAAATTAGCCAGTTTTGACTACGATATTATACTGCTCGATATTATGTTGCCAGACAACAATGGTCTGGAGATACTCAAGTATTTAAAAAATCAAAATTCCGATATGGGTGTGTTGATTCTGTCTGCAAAAGATGCGTTGGAAGACCGGATTCATGGACTTGAATTAGGTGCTGATGATTATTTACCCAAGCCATTTCACCTTTCCGAACTTAACGCAAGGATAAAATCAATCTACAGAAGGAGGCAATTTAGTGGCAGCAGCGAAATGGTGATAGGCGAAATTAGGATCGATACCAAAACCCTTGAAATAAGAGTAGCTGATACTTTACTCGATCTTACTCGCAAAGAGTTTGAGATGTTCCTGTATTTGGTAGTAAATAAAAACAGGGTGCTTACCAAACAATCAATTGCCGAACATCTTTGGGGGGATTATATGGATTCGATGGATTCATTTGATTTTGTTTATCAACACATTAAAAACTTACGAAAGAAGATAGCAACAGCGGGTGGTAAAGATTATATCCAAACTATGTACGGTTCCGGTTACAAATTCAACACAAATATTTAAATGCGCCTCATACTAAAAATAACGATTATTTACCTTTTGATTTCACTGCTAGTATTTATGCTAGGTGGAGTGATCACTTTTGAGGTCATCAAAAGGGAGGTGGATTTTGAACAACAGCGCTTTCTTAGGGAGCGCCTAACTTCAGCGGAAAAAATGATTGAGCGGAGGAAACTTTCTAGTCCGTTTGTGCGCGATAAAATCTCAATAATACCCTTAGACTCGGGCGTTCAGGAAACCAAGGTGCATTATTCTGATACCATTGTGATGCACTCTACACTTCAACGTCTTGAACCGCATATTAAGTTGGATGTAATAAGGTTGATCAATAATAGACCATATAAAATATCGATGTTTGACTTAATTATTGAAGAGGATGATATAGCGGATGGGGTTAAGGAATCGCTCCTTAAAATGTATTTCCTACTCATTTTTGTGGTGCTCATCCTTAGTGGACTTACTTCTTTATGGATTTTGAAACCGTTCAATAAAGCATTGCAACGAATTAAGGATTTTAGTCTGATGAGAAATCAGGAGTATAAATATGAACATTCTAGTACTTCAGAATTTAATAAGCTGAATCAATTTCTAGAAGAAATGACTGGTAAAATGCAGAAAGATTATCAAGCGGTGAAGGAGTTTACCGAGAATGCAGCACATGAAATCCAAACGCCATTGACCATTGCTTCAGGAAAGTTGGAAATACTCCTTAACACGGAGAAATTGTCAGATGAACAATCGGCCATGATAATATCGGCTCAACAGTCGCTAAAAAGATTGTCGAAAATGAACCAATCGCTGTTACTGCTTACCAAGATTGATAACAAGGAGTTTGAAAACGTAGGCCATATAAATATAAGCGCAGAACTAGAACGTCAGATATTTGATTTTGAAGAGTTGATAGAGTTGAAATCAATTACACTTAATAAGGAAATAGAAGGAAATGTAAAGGTGGAAATGGATGCCGTTTTATGTGGGATATTGATTACCAACCTTGTTAAAAATGCCATCAGACATAATTTTGAATCTGGGCGGATAAAGATTTTACTTAATCGTAAAAGACTGATTATATCAAACACAGGGGAGCCACTTTCTATAGAGCCGCAATTATTATTTGACAGGTTTAAAAAGGGCAATCAAAGTCAAGAGTCATTAGGTCTTGGCTTAGCCATCGTTAAGAAAATTTGCGATGTAAGTGGGTTTGAAATCGAGTACCAATTCAAAAATGAAGAGCACCAAATTCAAATTGTATTTTAAATTATATGAAAACTTCAGATTTCCTTCAATATTAATTCAGATTTCAATCAAACCCTGTTTTTAACTTAGCATTCAAATTCACAAAAAGATATAATGAGAACACTATTATTACTAGCATTTATTTCAACATCTCTCCTTGCACAAGCTCAAGGGGGTAGATCAGGTGGGCAAGGAGAAAACCCTTTTAAAGTATCAGGCATTTTGTTAGATGAGTCTACGGGAAACCCTTTGGAGTATGCTACCATTAGCCTGTTAAAGGCTGCTGATAGTACACTGGTAGATGGAGTGGTAACCGATGACACTGGAAAATTTGAAATCACAGGTCGACCAGGATCTTATATATTGAAACTTCAATTCATAAGTTACCAAGCAAAATTTATAAGTGTCAGTTTTAATAGGGAAAACAGAGTGGTTGATATTGGTCGAGTGAAATTGTCACCCGATTCTTCCATATTGGATGAAGTGGTAGTAACTGCCAATAAAAGTCAAATGCAATTAGAATTGGACAAAAGAGTTTTTAATGTGGGTGAAGATTTAGCCAATATTGGTTCTAATGCTTCTGAGATTATTGATAACCTACCTTCGGTAAGTGTAGATGTAGAGGGCAACGTAAGCCTTAGAGGAAGCTCTAATGTGCGAATACTTGTTAATGGCAAACCTTCCGGACTTGTCGGACTCAATAACGCAGATGGACTTCGTCAACTGCAGGGAGACTTAATTGAACGCATTGAAGTAGTCACTAACCCTTCTGCTCGCTATGATGCCGAGGGTTCAGCTGGTATCATCAATATTATATTGAAAAAGGAACGTGAAAGCGGGTTTAATGGATCATTTACTGCAAACACCGGGTATCCATTTAATCACGGATTTTCTGGAAATGCGAACTATCGCTCAGGGAGTTTTAATCTCTTCGGTAGCTATGGAATTGGTTATCGTGAGAATCCCGGTGGAGGATTTACCAACAGGACCTCTTTCGGAAATGATACCACCTATACCTTCATTGATAACGATAGGGTAAGGAGTGGAATTTCGAATAATTTTAGATTGGGAACCGACTTCTATATCAATGAAAAAAACATCATCACAGCCTCGGGTCTTGTCCGAATTTCTGATGAAGAGAATACAACCGAGATCACCTATTTTGATAGCGACCGAGACAAAGTATTGTATAGCAATACTTATCGAAAAGATATTGAGACTGAGGATGACAACAACTATGAGTACCAGATGCAGTATAGAAGGATAATGAAAGGGGAGGGGCACGAACTAACTGCAGAACTTCAATATAGAGACAATCGAGAATTGGAGAAATCATCCATTGACTCAGCCAATTTATTTACCAATAGTGAACAAGTAAAATATCAGCGGTCTATAAATGAACAAATTGATCGGAATACATTAATTCAGGTAGATTATGTCTATCCATTTGGAGAAGGAAAGAAATTTGAAGCAGGTTATAGAGGTACTATCAGAGAAATAGGGAGTGACTATTTGGTGGAAGAAGTGGACGGGCAAGGTGGATGGGCACCACTAGCCAATTTCTCAAACGAATTTAATTATAACGAAGATGTACATGCTGCATATTCTATTTTTGAAAATAAAATGGATAAATGGGGTTATCAAATCGGATTACGAGCTGAGCAAACGTATATTACCACTTATCAACGTGAAACAGATGATAGCAAGAAAAAGGAATACCTCAACTTTTTTCCAAGTGCTTTCTTGTCATATAAACTGACCAAAATACAAACTGTGCAGGCGAGCTATAGCCGAAGGCTTTCTAGACCTCGATTCTGGTACTTGAACCCGTTCTTTTCGTTCAGTGACCCACGTAATTTAAGGGCTGGTAACACGGACTTAAATCCAGAATTTACAGATTCTTACGAGATGGGACTACTCAATAACTTTAACAACTCATCTTTATATTTAGGAGCCTATTATAGATATACTACAGGTGTAATAGAAAGAGTACAGACTGTTTATGAAGAAAGTGAAAACAGTACCATATCAATACCTCGGAATATTGGAACTGAAAATGCCTATGGTATAGAAGCTAATTTTAATGCCGACCCTTTAAAATGGTTGAATATTAATGGTAACGTCAACTTTTACAGAGCGATTACCAATGGCTCATATGAGGACTTGGAATTGAATAGAGATACATATTCCTCAAGGTTTAGGTTGAATTCGCGAGTGAAGCTAGGCAAAGTAGATATGCAGTTGAGCGGCAATTACAGAGCGCCAGAAAACACTACCCAAGGCAAAAGGGACGGCCAATACTCCATTGATTTGGGAGCTAATATGGATGTTATGAAAAAGAATGGTACACTGACACTTAGTGTACGCGACCTTTTCAATAGTAGAAAATACATTGGTGAAACAATTACCGATGATTTTATAGAAATGTCTGAATTTCAATGGAGATCAAGACAAATTCGATTGTCATTCACTTATCGAATCAATCAAACTAAAAAGCGCTCTCGAGGAGAGAGGGACGAAGATTCTGGTGGTGACGATATGGAATTTTAATTTTCAAAACCTTTCCCATCCTCTTAAATGCAAAGAAATTTAACTTATCGTTAAATTTCTTTGCATTTAATCAAGTATGTTCTGTTAAATTTCACCAAATCATTATTTTTTTTAGGGAGATATATACAAAAAAACCTTAGATTGGTCAGTTGTAAATATATTGTCTAACTAAAAAATAAAAGAAATGGCTACTATTACTATGTATCTCAAGCATGATAATGATTTGCTATACTCTATGGATAACGTTAATTTCCAGTCTTTGGAAGTAGATACGGTTACTGGAGTAAATGCAGGAGATACCATGCGTTGGGTATTAGCAAATGACAGTAATATTATTAAAATCAATAATATTAATGTCAATGAGGACAAAAATGGCAATCGATCTACTGATATTTGGCAAGTTAAACCAAAATCAACGGATGGTGGGCAGACGATGCAAGGTATTGTTGACCCCTCATTAGATGAAACTCCAAAGTATAATGGATACACTATTATGTATAAAACGGCTGATGGGGATAAAGAGAAAGATCCGGAAATTAAACAGCCGATCCCACCACCACCACCTGGAGGTTGAGGCTAATATTTCTATAAAAAACATCCCAATAAGAAACATGGTATTAATTTGTGCCATGTTTTTTTTTCAATTACAAGTTATCGGGCAAAAACAACAGAGAGCTGATAGTCTAATTTTAGCCTTAAAAACTGAAAACCTTAGTAATGAGGAGACTATACAGGCTTTCTATTCAATAAGTGCCTACTCAACTCAACCCGATCAGTCAATCTATTATGCAAATAAGTTACTAGAAGCTGCTTTAGAATATGGTACCTATAAGGATGTTTTATTAGGCTACATCCAACTTGGTGGAGGGTATAAACAAAAAGGAAATTTAAGTAAGGCGTTAGATGCTTTTTTAAAAGCGGCAAAAATATCTTCTACAAATAACGATTTAATTTCGGAAGGGGATGCTTATACAAATATTGCTACCTTATATAGTTCATACGAAGATTATCCTAAATCATTAAACTATTACAACAAAGTAATTCAGTTATATGATAATAAAGTGGACTCGTCTCGCCTTGCGGGATTGTACATTAACTATGGATACGCTACGTACAAGGCCAATCTATATGACTCATCAATTTCATTATTAGAGAAGGCAATTTACTATTCTCAGTTTTCATACTATGACGGCTATATGGCTTATGCTCAAAGTAATATGGCTCTAGTACTGGCGAAAATGGGGCGATTAACAGAATCTGAGAGCGAACTTAATGAGGCTATGCTCATAATGGAGGGAAACCAAGACCATTATGGATTATCCGATTGTCTGATAGAAATTGGAGGGGTATACCTAGAAGAAGGTAATATTGGAATAGCCCTTCAAAAACTTGCTAAAGGATATAATATAGCCTTAAAATATGGCTTAAAACAGCAAATCCAGAATGGCGCTAAATTCTTAGCAGAGGCTTATCAACAACTTGGTGATTTGCCAAAAGCACTAGATTACCAAACGAAATATTACACCTACCGTGATAGTCTCATCAATGCGGATCAGATCAGAAAATTAGCTGATTTAAGAACCAACTATGAGGTAGGTCAGAAACAAGTGGAGGTTGACTTACTTACTTCAGAGAAGCGAATTCAACAAATCATTATTTTTTCCACGGCTGGCGGGGCCTTACTAGTTGCCATATTACTTGGTTTGGTTTACAAAAACTACCGTGATAAAAATAAAATCAATGCCATACTAGAAGAACAAAAGGCGCAACTAGAAAGACTCAACACCACCAAAGACAAGTTTTTTTCCATCATTTCACATGATTTACGTGGCCCCGTCCATGCCTTTTCCGGCATCAGCAGATTAATAAAGTATGCTGTTGAAGACAAAAATCAGGAGGAGTTAATTGAAATAGCCGATCATGTAGATAAAACGGCCGATGATCTTTCAGGTTTGCTAGATAATCTACTGAACTGGGCACTGCAACAGCAAGGTCATTTTCCCAATGTGCCAGAAAAGATAGAGGTAGAAGAGTTAGGCAATGAGTTGAAAGGTATCTTCTCAAATATGGCCAGAGCCAAAAACATTGAACTTACTACCGTGGCTCCTAACAACCTAGCATTATGGGCGGATAAAAATACAACCCGAACTATATTCCGTAATTTGGTTAACAATGCCTTGAAATTTACACCTGAGGGCGGGAAAGTAAGTATACTAGCAGAATCAAATGGTAAAAGTGCTACTATTACAGTTCAAGATACAGGAGTGGGCATAGCAGAAGAAGAGTTGAAAAGACTTTTTGAAATGGATGGTAAGAAAAGTGCTTATGGTACGGCCGGAGAGAAAGGCTTAGGCCTCGGACTTCAATTAGTCTATGAATTTGTAGAGATGAATAAGGGTACTATAGAAGTTGAGAGCGAAGTAGGGAAGGGAACTAGATTTATCGTAAATCTGCCATTATTCGAGCAGTCTTGACCCATCCAATTGTTGGTTCAAATGCATCAAAAGTCATAACATTACTTAACTACCTATAAGCGTATGCTCGCCATGCCATTTTTCCAATCGACTATTCATCATTCCAAACCATAATGGTGGAACGAGTGCAATCATTATCATAGTGGGGTAGCCCGCAGGTAGTTGAGGGCTTTCATCATAGTGGTTCAAAACCTGATACCTTTTGATGGCATTAGCATGATGGTCGGAGTGGCGTTGTAACTGGAAAAGAAAAAAATTACTCACCAGATGACTCGCATTCCAGCTATGAATAGGTGTTACTCTTTCATACCGACCTGGGCTTACTTCCTTCCTCAATATACCATAGTGTTCTACATAATTGACAAGTTCCAATAGGGTAAAGCCTAAAATGCTCTGAGCAAAGAAAAAAGCGGCTACAGACCAAAGGATGGTTCCTGCCATTAAACTAAATATTGCAGTTAGTAACGCGCCAAACAAAATAGGTAGAACCGTAAACCAAATCATATTATTATGAATACTGAAAGCAGATTTAGCAATACGTTTCAACCGTTCATTTTCAATATGCCAGGCATGGACATACCCTTTAAAAACCGATTTCACCCAAAACGCATAGAAATTTTCATTTTTGGTGGCGGTAGCAGGATCTTCAGGTGTAGCTACTAACACATGGTGGCCCCTGTTGTGTTCAATATAAAAGTGCATGTAGCAAGTGGTCATGAGCAAAACCTTACTATAAAAACGTTCCAGACTCGATTTTTTATGGCCAAGTTCATGTGCTACTGTGATACCGATCCCGCCTGTTACTAACGAAAAACCGAGCGTAAACCCAACCCATTCTACCCAGGTAGTCATGGTACCAAAACCAATAACATAGCAACCCCAAATTACAAATCCGAATTGGAAGTAAGTCCACACATAGGTGACAAACCGATAGTAAAATTCATTGGAAATGAGCTTGGCCTTTTCTTCAGGCACATTACTTGTATCGGTACCAATGAAATGATCTATAAAAGGGAGGATGAAAAATACATCTATAATAGCGATATAATTCCAATAACCTCCTAAATAGTACCCTAGGATCACAAGGCCTGGAATGATAAAAGCCGTAAAAAATCCAATTTTCCGAATCCAATTCATACCATTAAATTACGGAATTATGGGCTTTTTCCACCGTTTGTAAATTCTTTATTTCCTTATTACAAAGTCTATATGTAAGTTCGGTCATTCAAAATACCCACTAATTATGAAAAAGCGAATATCGATACTCCTTTTGTTAACTATTCCATTCCTAATCCAGGCTCAGGATAAAAAAAGCTGGGACGTTGCCAACCCTGAAGGGGATTGGGGGTTTAAGGAAATGCCATTATCAACTGATGAAGGTACTTGGATGAATTTGGACGTAAGTCCTGATGGTAAGCAAATCGTCTTTGACCTATTGGGTGATATCTATATTATGCCTTCTACAGGTGGAAAGGCAAAAGCCCTACGTTCAGGATTACCTTTTGAAATCCAGCCGCGTTTCAGTCCTGATGGCAAGTCCATTTCTTTTACCAGTGATGCTGGTGGAGGTGATAATATTTGGGTAATGAATGTGAATGGAACAGATGCCAAACAAATTACTAAAGAAGATTATCGATTGTTAAACAATGCCGTCTGGATGCCTGACGGACAATATTTAGTAGCCAGAAAACATTTTACTTCTGAGCGAAGCTTAGGAGCTGGAGAAATGTGGATGTACCACAAAACTGGAGGCAGTGGAATCCAACTTACCAAAAGGCGCAATGACCAACAGGATGTCAATGAACCATCTATCTCTTCTGATGGCCAGTACCTGTATTTCTGTGAAGATGTTTATCCAGGGGGTTATTTCCAATACAATAAAGACCCCAACAGTCAGATTTATAGAGTTAGACAATATGATCTTAACACGGGTGAGCTTGAGACTATAACAGGTGGCCCCGGTAGTGCTTCCAGACCAACAATATCACATAATGGTAAATTATTGGCCTTTGTAAAACGTGTGAGGGTAAAAACAGTGCTCTACCTTCAAGATTTAAAAACGGGTGAAGAATGGCCGGTTTATGATGAACTAAACAAAGATCAGCAAGAAGCTTGGGCTTTATTTGGTACCTATCCTAACATCTCTTGGAGTCCCGATGATCAATATATTTATCTGTGGGCTGGTGGTAAAATCAAGAAGTTGAATGTTGCTAATTCTACGGTTGAAGATGTTCCTTTCCAAGCGGAGAACAACATCAAAATAGCGGAGGCTTTGCACTTTAAGCATGACATTGATACTGATAAATTCGATGTGAAAGTAATCAGGCACGCAGTCACTTCTCCTGATGGTAAGACATTAGTATTCAATGCACTAGGAGCCTTGTATAAAAAATCACTTCCTGATGGCAAGCCACAACGAATTACCAATTCAACGGATTTTGAATTTGAGCCTTCATTTTCACCTGATGGCAATACCATTGTGTATGTGACTTGGGATGATGAGAAAATGGGTGGAGTTTATAAAGTTGGATTAACAGGAAAAAAGAATCAACCTATAAAACTCACCTCAGAAAAAGGTATTTATAGATCGCCTTCTGTTTCTCCTAATGGCAAATCAGTAGTCTATGTTAAGGAATCTGGAAACCGTTTGTTAGGCGGTACTTTTGACAAACAGCCGGGAATTTACCAGGTAAGTATGAACGGAGGAGGAGCTATACGTTTAATTGAAGATGGAGAATATCCGCAGTACAACAATACAGGTGATAGAATTTTCTTCCAAACGGGAGGCTACTTTTTCGGTAACCTTACCAAACAATTGAAAAGTGTTGACCTGAATGGGGAGGACGAAACAATGCATGTGGAATCAAAGTACGCTAATCGTTTAGTACCAAGTCCGGATAATAAATGGGTGGCTTTTATCAATTTGCATAAAGCCTACATAGCACCATTACCAAAGACAGGCCAATCTATCAACATCGATCCGGATACAAAGGCCGTACCAGTATCACAAATCACTCGTGATGCAGGTATTAACCTACACTGGTCATCAGATAGTAAAACTATCCATTGGACATTAGGTGAGGAGTATTTTTCAAATGATATTAAGAATCGATTTACCTTTTTGGAAGGCTCACCAGACAGCATTCCTCCAATTGATACAGAGGGGTTGAAAGTAGGCCTAGTGGCAAATACTTTTAAAACTACAGGTACCATCGCTTTTACGGGTGCTAGAATTATTACAATGGAAGGTGATCAGGTAATTGAGAATGGGACAATAATAGTAAAAGGGAATAAGATTGAAGCCATTGGCAAAAACGGTGAAGTGATCATACCCGCTGGAGCTAAAGTGTATGATGTGGCGGGTAAAACGATCATGCCGGGTATCATTGATGTTCATGCCCATGTCAGTGCCTTTGGTTATGGTATTCTACCAAAGAAACATTGGCCTTTGTATGCTAATCTAGCATATGGTATTACCACTTCACACGACCCCTCAGCCAATACAGAGACCGTCTTCGGCATGTCTGAATTGATTAAATCTGGTCAGATGAATGGACCAAGATTGTTTTCTACAGGTATTATCCTTTATGGTGCAGATGGTGATTTCAAAGCGAAAGTCAACAACCTTGAAGATGCTCGTTCTGCCTTAAGACGAACAAAGGCCTTTGGCGCAATTTCCGTTAAAAGTTACAATCAGCCAAGGAGAGAGCAACGGCAGCAGATTATTGAAGCTGCCAGAGAACTTGAAATGCTGGTAGTGCCTGAAGGTGGCTCTACTTTCTATCACAACATGACCATGATCATGGACGGACATACGGGCATTGAGCATAATATTCCAGTTGCACCTGTTTATAAGGATATTCTAGATTTTTGGAGCAATAGTAAAACAGGTTATACTCCTACACTGATAGTAAATTATGCGGGACAAAGTGGAGAAAATTATTTTTATCAAAAATATAACGTTTGGGAAAATGAAAAGCTGCTCACGTTTACTCCACGAGCCATTATTGATTCAAGATCAAGGCACAGAACAATGGTGCCGGATGAAGAGTATAAAAATGGGCATATGCTCACTTCTAGAACAGTAAAGGCCTTATCTGATAAAGGAGTTAAAGTAAATCTTGGTGCCCATGGGCAATTGCAAGGATTGGGAGCACATTGGGAGCTTTGGATGCTGCAACAAGGAGGAATGACGAATATGCAGGCACTAAGAGCTGCCACATTAAACGGAGCACACTATTTAGGTATGGACGATCAGATTGGTTCATTGAAAGTAGGTAAACTGGCGGATCTTATCGTATTGGATAAAAATCCATTGGAAGATATCACCAATTCAAATAGTGTGATTTATACTGTGGCCAATGGTCGATTATTTGATGCCAATACGATGAACGAAATTGGCAATCACGAGCAAAAGAGAACGGAATTTTATTGGGAGAATAATAAATACAATCAGTCATTCAACTGGCACGAGCTAGGAGAGAGCTATATGAAGGTAGGTTGTAGTTGTGAGGAAACGCATTAAGACATTAAGACATAAGATTTAAGATACAAGACGCAAGATTTAAGTCTCATATCCCAGTCTTAAGTCTTGTGTCTCATGTCTAATTAAGTAGCTCAAATCCATCGGATGGCTCTAAGCCCGGAAACCATCGGATGGCTCTAAGCCATCCGATGGTTATGACGTATATAGACGCGAGACACAAGACTCATATTTAATGTCTTGTGTCTCATATCTAATGTCTCATATCTAATTAAATCGGCTTAAATTGCTCGAAAGTCTCCTTACAACTGTTGCAAAAATGTATCGAACGGCAGGCGGTAGGCCCAAAAGGGGTTTTCATTAACGAATCGGTACTTCCACAATTAGGACAAGCGATATTTTCTAAAATATCAATATCAACAATTAGATTGTGTTTTGGAGGAGGAGCGAGGCCAAACTCTTTAAGAGCCATGCGGCCTTTATCGGAGATCATATTGGAGTTCCATTGCTTATCAAAGGTCACTTTTACATCTACATTGTCAATGCCATAGCTGTTTAACACTTCAATAACGTCCCGCTTCATATAATCAATGGCCGGACAACCCACAAATGTTGGGGTCATAGTGATGGAGACCTTATGCTCATCAATTGTCACATCGGTGATTACTCCCAGATCAACCAACGAAAGCACAGGAATTTCAGGGTCTTTTACCTCCTGGAGCCATTCCATAACTTTTGCTTCTGTGATCATAACTGCTTAACAATTAACTAATTATTGTAGTTCGGATATCACCATTCCGCACCCGGGTCAATTTTAAAAACTTCTGACATTTCATCCAGAAGTGGCTGCAGGTTGCTAGTATGTTTACCAACTCTACCTCCAAAGGCTGGTGTTAATGAAGTCATATCAGGCATAGTAAGTTTCGTTTGACTAATGACCTCTTCTACTTTCTGCAACCATGCAGCTTGTAGCTCTACTTCACCTTCAAATATTCCTTCACTTATCAGTTCCTGTTCATAAGGGGAAGGCTCGAAGATACCCAGTGCATAGGGGAGAGCAGTTTCTAATGACTGTTGTAGTTTGCCTATGCTTTCCTCAGTGGCTGCTCCTAGCTGCTTTATCCAAATATTAGCATGCATGGTGTGATAACGAAGCTCACCTTTTATCTTTTTTGCCAATTGAGCCAAAGGCTCATAAGATGAGTTCGAAAGCATTTCAAAGCGTATGGCTTCTGCAGTATCAAACAAAAAATGCCTTATTAAACTAAAATCATATTCGCCATTAGGCAATTCCACTAACTGGCAATTATGAAACTGTTCAGCATTACGCATGAAAGCAACTGTATCCGGTTCACCTTCTCCTAATTCATGGAGTATAGTATATAAAGCCTGACTTTGGCCCACTTTGTCTTGAGCCATGGATGAAAACGCGATGTCTTCTTCTAACAGCGGTCCGAAACCTGTCCATTCAGAATTTCGGTGGCCTAAGATGAGTTGGTCATCCGCCATTTTGTAAAGCAGTTCTTTTAAAGCTTGTTCGTTCATTTCTGCTATTGTTGTCGTTCTTTAAATTCTTTGATTTTATCTGAGGCTCGGTAATCTGAAGCGTCCCTGAATTTTTTGTCTGGTAGTGTATCCCACATGATTTTATCCTCTTCGTTGGTAAACAAAATATCACTTGTTTTTATTACCCATACGTTATAAACCGGATCGCCATTAATAAATTCAGACTTAGCCAACGTTAGCGCATGTTGATGACTTTTCGCAGGCACAGAACCAATATGGCTATGTTGCTTTCCACGCTTGTTGAGGTGAAAAAACTCATATGTTTCTTCTTTCCCGTCTTCTGGGAAATTGTCAACGATATGGCTGTAAACATTGTCTTTATCCTCAGTGAAGGCCGTGACGTAAACATTTCTGGTCTCGGCAACAAAGATACCTGAACACATCAGCCTTCGGCTAAATTGTTCCTTGGCAAAAAGAAAGGCCATATCAATATTGGGAGCATGCACGATACCTTCATGGCGGTATCCTTTACCTTCTTTGATCTGAACAAATACTTCAAAAGTTCCGAATTGATCCAGTGGTACTTTAGGTACAAGTTCCCCTTCTGGAATATTTAGTCTAGTGACCCGTGGGTCTAATGATTTCATCATGAGTTGGTAATAAAAAATGATACCTCATAGAGGCCATTTTCATTTATGTTAAACAATGTGTTAATCAACAGTAGCTAGGCCAATGGGGCAACGTATTCTGTTTTTGGAGCGAGCAATGCTTTACGTACCCAGCGGCCACGCTCTTCAGCAGTCCTACGTACTGCAAGACGCTCCGCATTGCATGGGCCATCTCCGTTGATTACCCTTTTAAATTCTGCCCAATCAGGTTCAGTATATTCCCATTTATCGGTTTCGGTGTTCTTTTTCAATTTTGGATCGGGTAGGGTAAAACCAAGCTCCCAAATTTTAGGTACATACATGTCCAAAAATTGATTACGCTGGTCGTCATTCGATGACATCTTAACCTTCCATCGCATTAATATTTCACTATGGACAGAAGCTTTATCGGAAGGGCCAAAAAAGTGCATCATAGGTGGCCACCATCTGTTAAAGGCGGCTTGCATCATGTCGCGCTGTACTTGACTACCAGTTGCCAAATGGATCACACAGTGATGACCATATTTCAAGTGGAATGATTCTTCGGCACAAATCCTTTCTAGTGCACGGCAATAAGGGCCGTAACTTCCGCGGGCATTGGCTAACTGGTTCACGATTGCTCCGGCATCTACCAGCCAGGAGATAAAACATGAGTCAGCCCATGTGAAGGCCGGATAGTTAAAAATATTTGAATATTTAGATTTACCACTGATTAAGTCATCAAGCATTTGCTCACGTGGTTTGCCCAATGTTTCGGCTGCACCATAAAGGAGCTGAGCATGACCTACTTCATCCTGTACTTTGGCCATCAAAGCTAATTTCCTTTTGAAACCCGGAGCTCTGGTAATCCACGTTCCTTCAGGTAGTGCACCAACAATTTCTGAATGAGCATGTTGCTCAATCATTCTGATCAATTGTTTTCTATACAGTTGAGGCATCCAATCGTGAGGCTCTATTTTTTCTCCTCTCTCAATTCTAGCTTCAAATTCAGCTAGTTTTATTGGATCTTCAGTTTCTAGACCAGTAGATTTTATTCCTTCAAAGGTATTGCCGCCTCCGTACATATTATATTTTTTTACTTCGTGATAGTAACACCAAAATTACTCATTTGGTTTTTAATCCGCCAATCAACATATCAGCTAATTGGTTACCGACCTTTTCAGGATCAATCAATCCAGAAGGTTCAAACCAATTTGGCATCCAATTTAATGAAGAAAAAAGTGTCATTACAGCCAGTTTTGTATCTATATGACTGAATTCTCCAGATTTTATCCCACCTTCAATAATATGTTTAAACCGATTGATATAATTAATTCTAAGTAGTAAAAATTCTCTCAAATAGGGTTGACTCAAGTACCGGTGTTCATTCATAAATACTGCAGAAGCAGTAAGGTCTTGAGCAATTACTGCAATATGACCAAGAATTCCATTACGTAATTTTTCACTATAAGAGGCATCAGATTTTTCTACATTATCTAATGACTCACGAAATTGGCGAGCCATGTCAAAACATAAACTTTGAAGAATTTCCTCTTTCGATTTTATATGTGAATATAAGCTTGCGGCTTCAATACCTAGGGCATGAGCAAGATCACGCATAGAAGTAGCTGAATAGCCATTTTTTTGAAAAAGGGCAGCCGCTTTTCTTATTACTTGTTCCTTTCTGCTTAAATTTTCTACTTCGCCCATGTTACAAAAATAATCATTATTGTTTCCTAAAGAAGTAAATCATTAGTTTTGAACGCTTTAAAACTATGAGTATAAAATTAAGAACTCCCGAGGATTTTCATAACAAGCTGGGAATGGTATTTCATGCCTCACTTGCACTTCCACTTTTACCCTTTGTATTGATCTATTTAGAGATTAAAAATAATGGTTTTACAGGATATTTATCACCCTCTTTCACCCTCCTTGTTATGAGTTATGCTATTGCTTTGATAAGCGGTTTGTTGGTTTTACAGGGCATACGCATAAAGTCTCGGGTAGCAGTAGTGGCTCGAACCCAATCAATATTAAAGGACAAGCTTGAGCTTTATTATCATGGCGCACGCAATTTTTATTTACTGGTCGGGATGGCCTGTACTTTACTTGCACTTAGCTTATGGTTGACAACTTCAGGTGTACTTGTGGTATCCTATGTCATAGTTCTTTTTGTGATGTCACTTAATCGGCCTACGCTAAAGCGTTATATTAAAGATTTGAAATTAGAAGGAGAAGAAAAGGATATTCTCCTAAACAATAAAGAATACCAATTTTAATTGGGGAATAGATTAGTAGTTATGACAATTATTAATACTACTATAATACCAATCACAATTGTAACTGAAGATTTATTTATCCATTTCATATCTAGGCTCTTGTCAATCAACATGCCAACAGGTAAAAAGTACTTATTTTGGAGAACCAAGACCTTTTAAGCCTAATGATTGAACGATTGCGTACTTGTTATCTGTTCGTATTTGAACATAAGACATTCAAAAGCAGCAATAGGTTGGAATCATGACAAAAAATAAATGAAACTTTCTGTAATTATTCCCACCCTAAATGAAGAGCAACATATAACACAGCTGCTGGACTCATTACAAATTGTGGATGCAGAAATAATTGTATGTGATGGTGGGAGTACGGACAAAACAATCGAATTAGTCGATGCTTACTCAAGTGTAAATGTGATTAACGCCAAAAAAGGTAGAGCGAATCAAATGAATGCAGGAGCCGAGGAAGCTTTAGGTTCTACCTTACTCTTCCTTCATGCAGATTCCATTTTAAGTAAAAAGGCCATTGAATCATTACCACATCTCATTAAATTAGCGATACCTGGAGCTTTTCAATTAAAGTATGACCAGACTGGTTGGTTATTGAGGGTGTACGAATGGTTTTCAAAATTAAATACGTCATTAACCACGTTTGGTGATCAGGGGCTGCTCATCGAGAAACGGCTTTTTACTGAACTAGGTGGCTACAAGCCTTACCCAATAATGGAAGATTTAGATTTAGTGAGAAGAATTAAAAGGAAAACGAAATTTGTAAAATTCAATGCTGCGATAGTCACCTCGTCACGCAGGTTTGACGCACATGGTCATTTTAAACAGCAGATGGTTAACGTTTTTTTAGTACTCGGATTTTATTTTGGCGTCAGTCCTCAATTTTTAAGTAGATTTTATCGGTATTGAGGCTACAGTTACCATATTTGTCTGAACTGTAAATGAAAAAAGTACTTATCATAACGTATTATTGGCCACCGAGTGGAGGTGGAGGCGTTCAGCGCTGGCTCAAGTTTGCCAAATATCTACCAGAATTTGAGTGGGAACCCATCATATTTACACCAGAAAATCCTGATTTCGATATTCAAGATTCAACGCTGGTAAAAGATATCTCAACTGAATTGGAAGTACTAAAAATACCAATTTGGGAGCCTTATCTATTTTTTGCAAAGTTGAATAAAGGAAAGAATTTGAAACAAGGGGCTGTAAATAAAGGGCAGAACCAATCGTGGCTTACAAAAATGGCTTTATTCATTAGAGGCAATTTTTTTATTCCTGACCCACGGAGATTTTGGGTGCCGCCCGCTACTGATTTTTTGACTAGATACATTCACGATAATGATATTGAGGCTATAATAACCACCGGACCGCCTCATAGTATGCACCTGATAGGGTTAAATTTAAAAAAGAGAACAGGGATAAAATGGTTGGCAGATTTCCGTGATCCTTGGAGCAAGTGGGATATGCTAGATAATTTCAGTCTAACTTCAATTGCCAAATGGGGACATAAAAGATTAGAAAAAAAGGTATTGACTAAAGCAGATCAGGTAATCACGGTGAGTGAAACCTGGGCTAAAGAATTTAACAGTATAGTTAAGAGGGATTACAACGTGATCACCAATGGATTTGATGAAACGGATTTTGAAAAGCATTTATCAAAACAATCTGAAACTTTTGTAATTAGTCATTTTGGATTGATCAATCATTTCAGAAATCCCGCAAATTTTTGGAAAGCCATTAAAGAATTGGCTCAACAACCGGAACTTGCAATTAGGCTTAAGATTCAATTATACGGTACCATTGACCAATCAATAATTGATTTTATCAGATCTGACGAAATTTTAAAGCCATTAGTGGAGTTCAAGAAACCGGTATCACACGAGGAGGTGATTAAAGCTTATTCAGAATCTGATTTGCTTTTGTTGTTGCTCAACGATTCAAAAAATGCCAAAGGGCACATACCGGGTAAACTTTTTGAATATATGGCTAGTCAACGGCCGATACTGGCACTAGGCCCTGAGGAGGGGGATAGTGCTCGAATTATTAATCAGACCAATACTGGACATGTATATCATTGGGAAAACCTTGAAGGTATTAAAGGTCAACTAGAAAAGCATTTAAGAGGGGGAGTTATGCTTCAAATTGACCAGACACAATTGGAAAAATATTCACGAAAAAGTACCACCTCTGAATTAGCACAGCTTCTCAATAAGATTGAAAATTGATAGTAATAATAAAAGGCTATTTTTTTCTAACCATTGCCAATCCCTTTTTAATGATCTCATTAAATTCTGGAGAGAGGTTGAGATAGAAGGTTATAGGGATGACCAGTAGCATAAATAAAGCACTACGTATTATCATATCCACCCAGATATTGAAAAGAAAGGGAATCACCATTGTTACGATGCACGAACCAATTAATAAAAGAACCAATTTCATGTAATCCTTTGTAAAGGGAGTCAAATCCATTTTCCATTTTAAGAACAAGAACTTCGAAAAGTTAAAAAGTAATAAGGCTATTGCCGTTGAAAGCGCTGCACCGGTAATGCCGTATTGGGGTATGAAATAGATTTTAATGATGATGGAGAGAATAAGTAATCCTACAGACATGATCGTATCAACTTTGAAATATTTCGAGGTAAGTATAACAAATCCGTTCATGCCAAATCCCGTATCAATTATTTTCCCGAGCCCTAAGAAGAAGAATACATAGAAACTGTCACCGTAATTTGCTGGTAAAAAGCTCATTAGGCTTTTATAGTTGATGATAATCGCGATAAAGACTATAGATCCAAAAAGCATCTGATTTAATGCAGTTTTTTCATAAAGGGATTTGATTGTTGCGAGGTCATTCTTTTTGAATGCATCAGCCACTAAAACAGCTGATGCGCGTGAAATGGATTGAGCAGGAACTATAATTACCATACTCATGTAAAATGCAATAGAATATATGGCTACCTCTTCCAGGCCCAGATAGGAGCCAATCATCACCACATCAATTCTATTGATCAGCAATAATGAGAGGCCGCTTAATATGGTGACAACACCATATTGTGACATCGTTTTTAGGATCTTTAATTTTTCCGAACTCAAATCAAATCCCAGATTTAATTTGGCAACAGTAATAGTATAAACGAATGCCAAAATCGTCATTATAACTTGGCCACCAACATATAGGTTGATGAAAGTACTCGTGTCAAAATATTGGAAAGAATAGAGGATAACCAATGCCAGCCATACCAAGCGAAGCAATACTGAATTTAGAAAAGCTGATACTGAATTTTTTAAAAGAACCCTTAGATATGCTTCAAAAAGATTAAAGAAAATTAGAGAAATAACGGCTGGCAGCAGCAAATAATAATACTCTGTAAAAAGACCAGCCTTTTCAGAATACACCGCAATAATCCAGTTTTTGAATATAAAGAGGAACACGGAGGAGAGTAGGACACCGATGAACGATAAAACTAACCCTAATGAAAGTGTTGAATTTTTTTTATCTTCTTTGAGAAAAGGATGAAATCTTACTAAAATATTGCCCGTACCTAATTGCGCAATTTGCGCAATTAAAGCTGCCGCAGTGAATAGAATTCGGGTAAGTCCAAATAGTTCGTCCCCTAAAACATTTGGGAATATAAGTATCATATTGACATAGCCCAGCACAATGCCTATGTATAGAATGATTGAAAATTTTATGCTGGTTCTACTTACTATGCCCATTTGCAAATAATAATATTAATTGGAATATTGATCGACTACTTATGTGATTAACTTAGTCAAAGCTATACTTGTATTTACTTGCAAGGTCATTGCAGATTTCTTTCAATGCTAACTTTCTATCCAATGGCCAGTCTTCATAGTTCTGTGCGAAAGTCATAGTATTTTTATTTTTAGCTGATTCAAAACGCATATTATTTAGTAATTTCTTTATTTCCTCAGGTAATGAAAAATACTTAATTAATTGCTCAAAACCGATATTGTCACTTTGATGGAAGATGTCTTCAAATTTAATGGTAATTCCGTGGTCACTGTTTTTTAGGAAATCAGTAACGTGTTTATTTTTAATATTCCATAACCACATGAACCTTTGATAGATATCCATTTCAGCCCAAAGTTGTGAATATGGATCATTTTTTATATCTGAAGCTTTTAATCGCCAACTCTCTTCTAAAGAATATTTTTGAATGATTTCCCCATTTACTTTCATTGAGCGGTTCACACCAGACTTTACCAAGTCTATCGGGTTTCTTATGATATGAACAACTTTTAGCAAGGGAAAGATGTCGGCAAGTAGTGGTAGTAGAAAAACCATACCTCCATTTGATTCTATGTAGGTCATGTTACCCACCTTTGACATTATTCGTCTACGATTTTTTAATATGGCATCCTTAGCCTGTTCATTGGTGATCTTTCCAGTGAGAAGGTCATAGCCTATATTTTCCAGATTGGGTTTTGGTTCATGCAATGCTACAACCCCCATTTTAGGCTGGTTGAGTACCTTTCCTAGGTATTTGGTTCCAGTCCTGCCGGTAGAAACTATTAAGTTAAACTTGAAATATGTTGGGTCTGGAGAAGGTTTAAACCAGTTAAAGATATTGAGCATTTGCTGTTTTTATAATCGATTAAATTCTAAACTGTTACTTTTTCATATATCACTTTGAGCTGTTCACACACAGCATGGGTCGAATATTTCTCGACAATAGTCTGCCTAATGTGCTTACTGTCATAGGTATTAATATTTTCTAAGACCTTAATTATGGCTTCGCTTAAATTTTCAGTATTGTGATCCGTTAATACTCCAATTGAATCATCCGTGATTAAGTGGTCAGGTCCCCCTGACCTTGTTACTACAACAGGTAGTCCACAACTCATTGCCTCGATTATAGCCACACCAAAAGTTTCAATTTTACTTGATGATACAAATATTAAACTTTGATTTAATAAATTGACAATTTCATTTGGGGTTCTACTTCCTAATAACTCAATGTTTTCTGATAATCCGTATTTCATGATCCTTGCCTCTATCTCATTCATTAAAGGTCCATTTCCAATTATCGCAAACCGAAATGAAGGATGTTTAGTATGTAATTGTGCAAAAACATCAATTAAAAGGGTATAATTCTTAGATTCATGGAATCCTCCCACTGTAATAAAGTCATATTTTTTCACCAGCGATTTTGGAGCAAAAAAATTAACATCAATCATATTTCCAATAACGATTGAATCTATATCGAAATACTTTTTTAAAGTTGATTTCAAGGCCTCGCTAACGGTAATTGTTGCTTGGGATTCGGCATAGGTTTTTCTTGCAAGACTTAATTGCCAAGAAGTATATAAATTTCTTTGAAAACCTGAAGAGTGTTCAGTGGTAACATATGGAATATTGTATTCCCTCTTGATCCATCTGGCTAGAATCCCATTTTCGAATGAATGCAAATGAATCAGATCTGGAAGTCCATTTTTATTAATATATTTTCTAAAAAGTTTTTTACCAAAATATAACCGTAACCAATCATTCATCTTTTTGAATACTGGAAATGACGGAAATTGAAAAACATAGATTGGGATGCCCTCATCAGTTATTTTGTAACCAAAATCGATTTTTCGTACTTTTTTAAGGACGTAATGCTTAATTACAAGTGGAGCCACGACACCAACAGTGTAACCTAACTTTTGTTGAGATTCAGCCTGTACCTTAAAGTAGATGCCATCTATTGGGTTATAGCTGTTTGGGTAGTAAGATGGAATTATTAATAAATGCATATACTGAATTATCATATTATGGACTCATTTAAACACCCAAAATTTATTTTTAGAGGTATGCTAAGACCAGTATTTATATGTTTGGTGTAAGTTTAAATATTCATCAACTGATTTCACTTATTTATACATGAAAATTGCAATGTTTCTCGATACTGCATTTCCCCCAGACTCCCGAGTGGAAAATGAAGCTATCAGCTTGATCAAAGCAGGTCACGAAGTTTATTTGTTTAGTTTGGATTATGAAAACAGACCTAGTATAGAGATTCATAATGGGATAAACGTATGTCGATACAAGGCGAGTAAGCTTACTTATAAGCTGTCGGCATTGGCATTTACATTTTCTATATACCACCAATTAATCGCTCCTAAGATCCGGCAATTTATAGATGACGTCAGACCTGACATTTTACATGCGCATGATATGGTCATTGCAAAAGCCGTTATGAAAGCTAATTCTGGTTTAAAAGTGGTGGTTGATTTACATGAAAATAGACCTGAGATTATGAAGTTCTATAAGCATGTAAATGTTTTCCCAGGCAAATGGCTGATCAGCCCCAAACTCTGGGAGTATGAACAGGATGAATTAATTAAAAAAGCCGATAAACTTATTCTAGTTACCGAAGAAGCAAAAAAGGTGGTAGTTGAAAAAGGAATAAAGGAAGCAGATGACATTGTAGTAGTACCCAATACTATTTTGCCTGAGGTTTATCTTAATTATACTATTGATAATCAGATAGTTGAAAAGTTTAAAGATCGTTATACAATCGTCTATTTGGGAGACACAAGTTTCAGAAGGGGAACGGATACCGCCATCAAAGCGATTAAGTATCTGGTAGATCAAATTCCTAATATTCAGTTAGTATTAGTTGGCAACAGTTCTGTAGACAATGAATTAAAAGCGTTAGCAATTAATGAAGGCGTAGAAAGTCATGTTTCTTTTGAGGGTTGGCAAGACGTGTCACTCTTTCCATCCTATACGTTGGCAGCTGATATTTGCATTTCCCCTCTAAAGCGAAACCTACATCATGACACTACTTTTGCCAATAAATTATTTCAATATATGGCAATGGGTAAGCCAGTAGTAGTAAGTGACTCGATTACACAAGCAAATGTTGTGAATGATGAGAATTGTGGATTGGTACATGAGGCTGACAACGAAAATGATTTCGCCAACAAGATACTCACACTTTATAAAGATCTGGAGTTGTCCAATAAACTAGGAAATAATGGAAAATTGGCTGTTGAACAACGCTGGAACTGGGATATTACAAGCAGAGATTTGATTGAGATGTACTCCAACTTTGAACTTTGAACTTTGAACTTTGAACTTTGAACCTCGAACTTCGAACTTAAATCTCACTTCACTCTTCCCGGATTATCTCCAACAAAGGCTTTCCAACTTTTGGCACTATTTGCGGTGTTGTTTCCTTTTTGAAAAAAATGACAAACTGCAACCCCTAGTGCATCACTAGCATCAAGTAGCTTTGGCATCTCTTTTATTTTTAACAGCGTCATTAACATATTGGCCACTTGCTCTTTTGAGGCATTTCCATTACTTGTAACCGATTGTTTTACTTTTTTTGGAGCATATTCTGTAATAGGTATTTCTCGAGATAATGCAGCAGCCATAGCCACACCTTGGGCTCTGCCAAGTTTCAGCATCGACTGTACATTCTTACCAAAAAATGGTGCTTCAAGCGCTACTTCATCAGGATGGTATTCATCAATAATGCTTATCACCCTTTCAAAAATTTTTTTAAGCTTTATTTCGTGATTCGCATACTTGCTCAAATGGATGACACCAAATTGAATTAAAGTCATTTCCTGACCTTTTACAGAAATCAAGCCATAGCCCATCACACTTGTTCCTGGATCAAGTCCTAAAATTATCTGCTCTTTATGATTATTTTTTATTGCCATCCGTGAAAAGATTGTTCAAGTTTGAAATTCACGTTAAAAACACCCTTTTTATTCCCTAAAGGGATATCTTGATCAACACCCTTTAGGGTTGGGGTAGTATTGTGCATTAAAGAAAAATATTTTCTCGATTGGCACTCATTATTTTTCTCTATTTTGGCCACTTTGCAATATAGATAAATGAAGGCAAAATTAACCCAAAAGCAGACTAGTCAAATAATGATAGTTGCCAAAATATTGGTGATTTTCACTGTTACAACAATGCTATATTTTAAGCTGGAAGAACAAGAGGATTTGATTGGTCAAATGACAGCACTTTTGTCAAAAGCAATGAATTCTTCTATGTACCTGTTCATTGTGGTCATATTATTGATGCCCATCAATTGGCTATTGGAAACATTGAAGTGGAAACTGCTAAGTGAAAAATTAGAACGCGTAACTATTTTTCAGGCATTAAAAGGAGTGCTAACAGGAATTACCTTAGGGTTCATTACCCCGCATGCAGTAGGTGATTATTTTGGTCGAATTCTAACCTCTGAAAGTGAAAATAGATTAAGATTAGTTGGGGCAATAATGCTCGGGAGAATCAGCCAGATGATTGCTACAGGCGTGTTTGGTCTATTTGGCATTTATTATCTGTTGGGAGCCAAACCAATGTTATTGGCACTTTTGATAGCAACTTTATTAATTTTATTATTTATTCTTCTTTTTAAGAACAAATGGCTAATAGGTTTAACAAGAAAATACCTGAGTATTGTTGGTGAATATTCGGTCAAACAATTGATTCTACTTCAGAGCTTATCCATGGTGAGATACCTTGTTTTTTGCTTTCAATTCATTCTGATTTTAAAAGCTTTCCTACCAACACTTGATCACATTTTGGGTTTGGCCGGTGTTACTTGGATTTTCTTGGCTAAATCCCTGCTGCCTTCCTTTAATTTTTTGAGTGATTTAGGAATTAGAGAATATTCGGCTATTTACTTTTTTGAACAATATCAAGTGGAGATTTTACCTATAGTCTGTGCCAGTCTGTTCGTTTGGGTTATCAATATTCTGGTACCTACACTTGTAGGTTTACCATTGGTACTACAACTAAAATGGAGTAGAAAATGAGCTGGATCATCATCACTATTTTAGGTGTTTATCTTTTTTGGCTCGTCAGCATGATCATTGGATGGTTGAAAATTGAATCCGATTACGAAGAAGCGAGCGATAACCAGCTTTTCTATTCTATTATTGTTCCATTTCGCAACGAAAGTGACCATCTTCAAGTATTACTCAATTCTTTATCTCAATTGAATTTTGATCGATATGAAATAATTCTGGTCAATGACCATTCAGATGATCATTCAATTCAAATTATTAATGAATCAACAGTTGAACTTGAACTACTTTCCTTGCCTGAAGGGAGATCTGGAAAAAAGGCCGCTTTGACAGCGGGAATTAAAGCAGCAAAAGGAGATATCATTGTAACTACTGATGCAGATTGCCAGCATCATCCCAACTGGCTAAAAGTATTTGACTATTTTTTCAATAATAAAAAAGCCCAAATGGTTTTTGGAGGAGTTGCATTAATTAATGATGGAAAGTTATTTTCAAAGCTGCAACAGATTGAATTTGCACCCCTTATTGGGTCTGGCGCTGCTAGTCTACAATTAGGACTTCCAACAATGTGTAACGGTGCCAATCTTGCTTTTCGCAAATCTGTCTTTGAAACGGTTAAAGGATATGATGGCAATGAACACATTGCTAGTGGGGACGATGAGTTTTTGTTAGCTAAAATTCATAATGAATTCTCTAAACAGGTATTTTATGCCAAGCAGGCTGATGCACGAGTTACAACCATGGCCTGTAAAACGTTAGGAGAATTTTATAATCAAAGAAAACGATGGGCAAGTAAGTGGTCAGCTAATAATGGAATCTATAAATCAATATTGGCAATTCTTATTTTTTTATCGGCCGGAGCCACAATAAGTGCAATCTTTGAATTAATGACGAATTTCAATCAATGGGTGGCTATAGCCCTTATCCTGAAATTGATTCTCGATGGATTTTTGATCTACTCGGTACTAAAAACACTTCAAATTCCGTTCTCCATTTTAAATTACCTATTGGCGCAAATACTTTATCCGATTTATGTGCTAGTCTTCGGTATTGCTGCTAATTTTGGTAATTATAGTTGGAAGGGCAGAAGGCACTAATTCCGGATATGAACATTGTTGATTGTGTCAAGTTGAGGTTGTTAAATATGTCAGCCTGAGCTTGTCGCATGTCAGCCTGAGCTTGTCGAAGGCGGGTTTCGACAGGCTCAACCTGACTCGGTAAGCCTGCCTGACGGCAAGGCAGGCTCAACCTAATGGCGGGGTCTTTTGTGTTACAGTTAGTTATTAATTATATTGCTTTTAGGGTTTAGCCCACTAAGAATTACCTATGGAGACACTTTCTTTACAGAATAAATTTAACCTTAAAGAACTCGAACTAAACGCTTTACTGGAGATCACTCAGGCGATCAACAGTAATTTGCCAGAGCAGTCTCTCTATAAAATATATGACTTCACCCTACGAGGAAATCTGAATCTTAAAAAACTTGCCCTATTTGTTTATGATAATGAATGGGATTGTAAAGTCAGTTTTGGTACTACTATTAACTGTGCAGAACAACCCTTAGATAAATGTTTTTTAGATTATAAGACCCTTACGCAGATAAAAGATCGTGATGATGTTTTTGGTGAATTTGACTTTTTGATTCCCATTTATCATAAAACGGAGATCCTTGCTGTGGTATTTGTCGGTGACATCCATATCGATGCTGATGATGAGGAAATGAAGAAAAGCAGTATCCGCTTCATACAAGCACTAACTAATATTATTATAGTGGCCATAGAGAATAAAAAACTCGCAAGGCAACAGTTGGAACAGGAAGCTCTTAGAAAAGAGCTTGAAATCGCCAGCGATGTACAGCAATTTTTATTTCCAGAAGTATTGCCTTATGGCATGCGACTTAAAATCGAAGCCAGCTATTTACCACATGACAGAATAGGGGGTGATTACTATGACTATATTCCCATTAACCAGAATCAGTTTCTGATTTGTATTGCTGATGTATCTGGGAAGGGAATCCCTGCAGCTTTGATGATGTCCAATTTCCAGGCTTCATTAAGGACCCTCATTCGACAAACACCCAATCTTGTAGAGATCGTAAACGAACTCAACTATCAGGTATTAGAAAATGCCAAGGGCGAAAAGTTCATCACTTTTTTTGCAGCTATCTATGATCATAAATTAAAGACACTTGTCTACATCAATGCCGGCCATAATCCGCCAATTCTAATAGATAAAAATGGAACTACTTTACTTGAAGAAGGCTCTACAGTATTAGGAGCAATAAACCCATTGCCTTTTGTCAATGAAGGTTTTATTACCGATTTAGATGAATTCCTACTATTTTGCTATACCGATGGACTGACGGAAACCATGGATGAAAAGGAACAGGAATTTGGGCAAGAGAGGCTTATCGAATACTTCAATGAAAACAGCAAAAAGGATTTAAAAAAAATTCATCAGGATATCATAATTAATTTAGATGGGTTTAAAGGAAAAATGGGCTATCATGACGACATTACTATGTTGTCTTGTAAAGTAGATATGTAATGTTCTTTCATCGCACTCCGTGGGTGGTCAAAAAACTATACCCAACATTAACTTGGCAAAAATCAACTTCTGAGAAAGTGATTTACCTGACTTTTGACGATGGTCCAATTCCTGGTTTAACAGAATTCGTTCTTAATTGTCTAGCGGATTATAATGCCAAAGCAACGTTTTTTTGTGTAGGAGATAACTTACATAAGCATAAGCATATTGCACAAATGGTAATTCACAATGGTCATAAGCTTGGAAATCATACTTACAATCACCTAAATGGATGGCAAACAACTGACAGTAATTACATTGAAAATTTTATCAAGTGCGAAATAGAATTGGCCAAATTAGGACAGGATTTGGATCTATTTCGACCTCCCTATGGGAAAATAAAAAGGAGCCAGATTAAGCAGTTATCAGGTAAAAAAATAATAATGTGGGATGTGTTAACGGGAGATTATAGCCATTCAGTTACACCTGAGCAATGCCTGAGTAAATCAATAAAAAGTACTCGAAAAGGCTCAATAGTCCTTTTTCATGATAACGTCAAAGCAGAGAAAAATCTAAAATTTAGCTTGCCAAGGTATCTCGAACATTTCAAAAATCAGGGTTTTGAATTTCGGTCATTATGATAGACGTCTTGCTACTACTCATTGGTATAGTATTAATAGCTGATATTTTGCTTGTCATTTTTTGGCTTATTACACATTCGCCTCGGAGAATTATACCACTATCTCAATATCCATTGGTCTCTATTTTGGTGGCGGCTAGAAATGAAGAGGCAAATATTTCTAGGTGCTTACAAAGTCTATTGGACCAAGATTACCCACCAGAAAATGTTCAAATCATTGTTGGCGATGACGGATCAACGGATAAAACGTATAAAAAGGCCAAACTCCTTTTGGCTGAAAAAAGCAATTGTAGTATTATACAAATAGAAAAACCAATTGCCCATTTGAAAGGGAAAGCCAATGTATTGGCACAATTGGCGCATGAAGCCAAGGGGCAGTATATATTCATCACAGATGCCGATATAGCATTACCCCGAACATGGATTACAAATATGTTGTCTGCTGCGAAAGAAAATGTTGGAATAGTCACCGGAATAACAGCAGTGAGGGGAAATCACTGGCAAAACTTGGAATGGACATTTGCTTTGGCAATGGTTAAGGTGTTACACAATTTAGGGAAACCTGTCACTACCATGGGCAATAACATGATGGTGACTAAGGAGGCTTATGAAGCTATTGGAGGCTATGAATCAATTCCATTCTCTATTACTGAAGATCTTGAAATTTTCAAACAAATAAAAAGGAAAGGCTTTAATGTAGTTCAGCTTTATGAGCCGGGTGTTCTTGCCTATACACAACCAATCCACTCATTTGGTGGGTTGATGCACCAAAGGAAACGCTGGATGAAAGGAGCCGTACAGTTGCCTTTTTCAATCGTGGCCTTATTATTTATACAGGCCATGTATTTGCCTCTCTTGGTTGGTGTAGCATGGTTAAACATTGAATTGGCATTGGTGATTTTAATTTTTAAAATCGGAATTCAATCTGTTTTTATCATACTTGGATTGACAGCCACCAAGCAAGACGTTCCCTGGTTACACCTATTTTTCTACGAATTTTATTCATGGCTGATTACGTTATCGTCCTCTCTTTTTTATTTAATACCATTCAGGGTGAAATGGAAAGGAAGGAAATATTAGTTTTGAGCCTGTGACTTTTTTGTATGAATTAATTATTCAGAAGTAAATGACACTAATAGAAACACATGCTCACATTTATTCCGACAAATTTGCTGATGATATTCAGGAAACCTTGGAGCGTGCATGGGAAGCGGGTGTAGGCAAGGTTTACATGCCTAACATTGACCATACTTCAATTGATAGTATGTTAGAGTTGGAGTTGAGATCTGATAATTGCATAGCTATGATGGGGTTGCATCCATGTTCTGTAGATAAGGGTTTTGAAAAGGAGTTATATATTGTTGAAGAATGGTTGGCCAAAAGAGAGTGGGCTGCAGTAGGGGAGATTGGTACTGATTTATATTGGGATAAGACATTTTGGGAACAGCAAAAAGAAGCTTTTAAAATCCAGTGCCAATGGGCAAAAAAGTATGATAGACCGGTCGTGATTCACTGCCGTGAATCAATTGATGAAACTATTGAAATGGTGGCTGAATTAAAGGATGAAAAATTACGTGGTGTATTTCATTGTTTTTCTGGTAATCTGGAACAAGCCAATAGGATTATAGAACTCGGGTTTTATTTGGGTATTGGTGGAGTAGTTACATTTAAGAATGGAGGCATCGATAAGTTTCTTAATGAAATAGATCTAAAGCACCTTGTACTTGAAACAGACAGCCCTTACCTGGCACCAGCTCCAAATAGAGGTAAAAGAAATGAGCCTGCGTTTATTCAACTAGTAGCGGAAAAGCTATCGGAAATAAAGAATATATCGGTAGGGGAGTTGTGCAAGACAACAACCGGTAATGCAATGAACTTATTCAAGTAATAAAATGAAAATAGAATATACTACTTCAACAATAATTACTTCAGCACTTAAAGAGCCAGACACATCTATACTCATTATATATACTGGAGGTACACTAGGAATGGTTCATAATGAAAATGGTGTTCTTATCCCATTTGATTTCAGTCTCATCATGGATCATATTCCTTCCTTAAGACAGTTGGATTTGAATATTACAGTACTTTCATTTCAAAACCCAATAGACTCTTCAAATGTAAATCCACAACATTGGCATGAAATAGGAGAGAAGATTTACAATAATTATGATAAATATGATGGATTTGTAGTATTACACGGCACCGATACAATGGCCTTTAGTGCTTCGGCCATAAGTTTCATGCTGGAAAATTTACAGAAACCAGTAATTTTTACTGGGGCGCAATTACCTATTTCATCATCGCGTTCCGATGCACGTGAAAATTTAATTACTGCACTAGAAATAGCCTCAACAAAGGTTAATATGAAACCAGTAGTACCGGAGGTGGCTATTTACTTCGATTCGGTATTATTAAGGGGTAATAGAGCTAAAAAGGTAGAAAGTCAACAATTTGATGCATTTGAGTCTGAAAACTACCCTATGTTGGCTGAGTCAGGAGTGGAAATTAAATATAATCATAAATT
This sequence comes from Fulvivirga sp., assembly GCA_048268855.1. GTDB lineage: Bacteria > Bacteroidota > Bacteroidia > Cytophagales > Cyclobacteriaceae > Fulvivirga. The sequence goes on along the minus strand of JBLWUR010000004.1, from coordinate 324,004 downwards.
TATCCATCGCTCAGAACAAAGAAAAGAGCTAATATTTCATGGGAACTTTGATTCTAATATTGTAGTACTTAAACTATTCCCGGGCATTTCTAAAGAAGCAGTTGAAGGCATTATTAATATTCCAAATTTAAGAGGGATAGTGCTAGAAACGTATGGTTCAGGGAATGCACCCACCCATGATTGGTTTATAGCTCCCTTAAAAAAAGCCATTGAAAAGGGCATAATTATTTTGAATGTATCTCAATGTCCTGGTGGTAAAGTTGATCAAGGCAGGTATGAAACCAGTGAGGGCCTTCATGCCATGGGAGTAATTGGCGGTTCTGATTTAACTATTGAGGCTGCTGTAACCAAGTTAATGATAGTATTGGCTGAAGAAAAAAATATTGAAAATATTAAATCTCGAATGATGAAATCCATATGTGGGGAAATGAGCATAAATTAAATTTTATAAATTGTAGCTGCGCTTGCATAAAGTGTTTTTTATTGATTTATTTGTGCTTCTTGTGAGTAAAAGGCTTACAATTGGAGAGGTGACCGAGTGGTCGATGGTGCTCGCTTGGAAAGCGAGTGTGCCTGTCAAAGGGCACCGAGGGTTCGAATCCCTTCCTCTCCTCAGGTACAATGACTTAACAAAAACTAACAATATAGTTAAGAATTAATCAGAACTGCGAAGAATTAAAACTTTTAAATTAACTTTAACTTTATCTAATTGCTTAACAAAACCTCTCACAACGGAGAAATATTTTAAAACTTGAACTATGAAAAAACTATTTACATTATTGGCGCTGGTGGGGTTCTTAACCCTTGGTTTGCAATCTCAGGCTCAAGATGAGTCGGCAGATACTACAACTTCTATGGTTGATTCAACACAAGCAGAAGAACCTGCTGTTGTAGAAACACCCGTAGCTGAACCAGAGCCTGCGGCTGTGGAAGAAGAAGCTTCTTTTCATCAGGTAATAAAAGACAAATTTATCGAAGGTGACTGGAAGTTTATGACTCCCGTGTTGCTTTGTTTGATCATTGGTTTAGCTATTGCAATTGAAAGAATCATTACTTTGAATTTAGCTACAACTAATACAGACAAGCTTTTAGTTACTGTTGAAGATGCACTTTCACAAGGTGGTGTTGAAGCAGCAAAAGAAGTAACTAGAAACACTAAGGGTCCTGTTGCCTCCATTTTCACTCAAGGTTTAATGAGAATGTCTGAAGGTATTGATATGGTTGAGAAATCTATCATTGCTTATGGTTCGGTCGAAATGGGCAGGTTAGAAAAAGGCCTCGTTTGGGTTTCATTGTTTATAGCACTTGCCCCAATGCTTGGTTTCATGGGAACAGTAATTGGTATGATTGGTGCCTTCGATGCTATTGAAGCAGCTGGTGACATCTCTCCTCAAATTGTAGCTAACGGTATTAAAGTAGCACTTTTAACAACTGTTGCTGGTCTTATTGTTGGTATTATTCTTCAAGTATTTTATAACTACTTGGTATCGAAGATTGACTCTTTGGTAAACCAAATGGAAGATGCGTCAATTACACTAGTTGACCTTTTGGTAAAACATAAGTTAACTAAATAGTCATATTTAAATTAAGTAAATTATGGACGGATCGTTAATAATTGATATTGCACTTTACCTTTCGTATACCATGGTTTTGGTGGCTATACTTGGAGCAGTTGTGCTACCTATCATCAAGTCGATGGACAATCCAAAGTCATTGGTAAAACCTCTTGGTGGTCTTATAGGATTTATAATATTGTTCTTTATCTGCTATGCGTTTGCAGGTGATGGCTTAAATGCAAAAGCTGTAGCTGCAGGTGTAACTTCAGGAATTTCAAAATTCGTGGGTGGCGGACTAATCGCAATGTACATCTTATTTATCGTGGCGATGATTGGCATCGTTTATACAGAAATCAATAAAGCTTTAAAATAATGGCTCGTAATAAGGGAAGAGAAAATCCGGAAATAAACTCTAGTTCGATGGCTGATATTGCCTTCTTACTTTTGATATTTTTCCTGGTAACTACCACCATTGCTAATGACAAAGGTTTACTTATCCCGTTACCTCCTGATCCAGATCAAATGGAGGATATTGATATCAAAATCCCTGAAAGGAATTTGTTTAAAATTCAGATAAACTCTGCTGATAAAATGCTCGTTGAAGGTGAGCCTTTTACAGCTGACACTAAAGAAATTAAACAGATGATCAAGGACTTTGTGAATAATAATGGAAGAGACCCATTGTCATCTGATAACCCCAAAAAAGCCATTGTTTCATTGAAAACTGATAGGGGTACCACCCAGGCCAAATTCATTGAAGTATTGGATAACGTACAGGCAGCTTACTATGAAATGTACGCAGATCGTGCAGGTGTTTCTAATCAGCAATGGAGGAAAATAATTGATAACCTGAAGGAACCTGACAATAAGAGATTGTATGACATTGGTAGGGGAGTAAAGGATGGAGAAGTAGAGTATCCAATGAATATTTCAATTGCAGAACCAACTAAAATTGGAGGTTAAGATATGTCGAAGTTTAAAAAGAAAGCGAATACCAGTCAGGATATACCGACATCGGCACTACCTGATATTATTTTCATGTTGCTCTTTTTCTTTATGGTAACTACTGTATTAAGAGAGGTTACTATAAATGTTAAGCAAAGAATACCAGAAGCAACTCAATTGCGAAAGTTGGAGAGAAAGTCTTTGGTAAGTTACCTCTATGTTGGTGAACCTAAAAAGACGGACCAATGGGGAAGTGAGCCAAGAATTCAAGCTAATGACGTGTTTATTGAGCCTAAAGACGTTGTACTTTGGGTTTCACAGGAGAAAGATAAATTGAATGAGGTTGAAAGAGATCAAATCACAATTGCTCTAAAAGTGGATAAAGATGCAAAACGTGGATTGATTTCAGATATTGAACTTCAATTGAGGAAAGCAAATGCAAGAAAGTTGTTGTATTCCACAATCCAAGAAGTACCACAATAAAGTATTTAATAGATAAAGTAAATATAAAAGGGCTATCTGTAAATTTCAGTAGCCCTTTTTTATTATAAGAGATTGAGCTAATGGAGTTGAACAACCAGAAAACGATCAATGCTTGGTGCATGTACGATTGGGCTAATTCAGTATATTCCCTTGTAATTACATCTGCTATTTTTCCAATTTATTATAATGCTGTTACTACAGGAGCCAATGGCAATGATCACGTTGATTTTTTTGGGCTAAACATTTCTAATTCCGTTCTCTATTCCTATTCACTTTCATTCTCATTTCTATTTGTAGCCGCCATAATACCGATCTTATCCGGTATAGCCGATTATAGTGGTAAGAAGAAGTTGTTCATGAAAATATTCGTTTATATAGGTTCTTTTGCTTGTATCGGCCTATATTTTTTCACAGGTGACAATGTTGAATGGGCAATAATATGCTCTATTTTGGCAAGTATAGGTTATTCAGGAAGCCTAGTGTTTTATGATGCTTTTCTACCAGAAATAGCAACAGAGGACAGATTCGATAAAGTAAGTGCTAAAGGCTATTCATTGGGTTACATTGGTGGCGTTATTCTATTGATTGTTAACCTCGTTATGATTGAGATGTTCGATTCATTTGGATTCGTTGATAAGAGTACAGCTACTCGATTTTCTTTTCTTATGGTGGGATTATGGTGGATAGGATTTTCACAGATTACCTTTTTACAAGTACCGGATAATGTATTTGGAGTGAAACCAAAAGGAAATATTTTTTCAGAAGGTTATAGACAGTTACACAAAGTATTCAAGGCAGTAATTAAAATAAGAATGATGAAGATATTTCTTTTGGCATTCTTTTTTTACAATATGGGTGTGCAGACGGTAATGTATCTGGCAGCTACTTTTGGCTCAAAAGAGTTAAAATTAGATTCGGGGAAGTTAATTATTACTGTATTAATTATTCAACTGGTGGCAATTCTGGGGGCAACCTCATTTGCTAAACTTTCAAAATTGAAAGGCAATAAGTTTTCATTACTCACAATGGTATTCATATGGATTTTTGTCTGTTTAGGTGCCTATTTTGTTTATAATGAATACGAATTTTATGTGTTGGCATTTGTAGTTGGTTTGGTCATGGGCGGAATACAATCATTATCCAGATCTACATTTGCTAAACTCATCCCTATTAATACAAAGGATCATGCCTCGTACTTCAGTTTTTATGATGTAACATATAACCTCTCCATTGTTGTGGGTACATTCTCCTATGCCTTAATTGATCAATTGACTAATAATATGCGGAACAGCGTATTAGCACTAATGTTATTTTTTATAGTAGGTATGGGATTTTTAATTCTATTAAAACTTCCTAAAATAGGAAAGAGAATGCCGATTGAATCCCAAACTAATTAAAAACTTCAGGATAAAGTAAAACAATACTGCCTAACGCAACCGCCAGATACAGGACTGTTACTGGTAATCCAATTTTTAAAAAGTCTTTAAATTTATAACCCCCAGGACCAAATACGATTAAATTGGTTTGGTAGCCAATTGGTGTAAGAAAGGCGGCAGAAGCTGAGAATGCCACTGCCAAGTAAAAAGGGGCACCATTAATACCTAAATCAGTAGTGGCTGCTAAGGCTAACGGAAAGGCTATAGCCACAGCCCCTACATTAGTTATAAATGAGGTTAAAATAGTTGTAATAACAGCAATCCCAATTAATATAGCAATGTTTCCGAAGGGGTGTAAATAATTAACTACTTCATGTGCAATTAGTGCACCACTTCCCGTATTTACCATAGCTTGACCAATAGCTAAGGACAACACAAGAATTACTACAAGGTTGATATCGAGATCTCGTTTTACATTTTGTAAAGTCACAAGTTTCATTAAAACCATAGCACTAAAAATGATAAGTAATGATTGAAACAATGCAAAAACTTGTGTTATCAATAATATCGATAGTATTGATATAAGGGTAATTAATTTCCAGCGACTAACCTTAACTGGTGAGGCTATTTTTTGATCCCCTGAAATAATGTATAAGTCTTTATAAACGTCTACTCTATTAATGAATGTACTACCTACATACATTAATAAAACATCTCCAGGTTTAATCTCTATCCAACCAATCTTACCACTTAATTTTTCACCATTTCTGTGAATAGCAACCACTGCTGCGTCATATCTTTCCCTAAACTTAGCTTCTTTGATTGTTTTGCCGATTAGGCTATTGTTAGCACTTATTACAGCCTCAACAACCCGTACTTGTTCTTTGTTGGTTGTTTTTAATTTAGCTGGTAGCTCTATTCCTATTTTTGACAATGTTAGATCTACAATTTTATCGGTATTTCCTGCAAAAATGAGAATATCATCTTTTTCTATTATTTCATTTGGATTTACGGGTGATATAAGTTGATGTCCTCTGACAATCTCTACTAAATATACACCACTAAGATTCCTTAAACCACCATCAATAACCCGTTTCCCAATTAACTCAGAATTTTTACTTATTCTTTTTTCTATCAAGTACTCTCTCTTTGATCCTTCAAAAGTCTCGATCAAATCCTTTTTATCAGGTAATAATTTATTACTGATGAAATATAAAAAGGTAAGGGATACTATAGCTACTGATAAACCCACAATCAGTAAATCAATGGCATTAATTGGTTCAATATTATTCTTCATTAAGAATCCATTGAGAACAAGTGTTGTAGAAGTTCCAATAATTGTTATCATTCCGCCAACAATGGTGGCATAACTGAGCGGTATGAGTAGTTTTGAGGGTGAGATATTATTCTTCTTGCCCCATTCAAAAACATAGGGGGTCATTAATACCACAACTGGTGTATTGTTAACAAAAGATGAGAGCAAGGCAACTTTTGACATCATTGAAGCCAGAAATCCCTTATAAGTTTTAGATTTCCCAAACAAGACATCAAGGAATCTTTCAATATTGAAATTTGACCTTAATCCGGCCGTAATTAATATGATCAGAACAATACTAGCAATTGATTGGTTTGAAAACCCCTCAAGAACATCACGTGGAGACAAAATTCCTAATAACAATAATATAAGGACAGCAATAAGAAAGCTTACTGTTGGTTTTACAATTTCACTATATAGTAAAACAAACAATAAGGTAATTACTCCTAAAACGACAAAGGGCATTAAATCCAAGGGGAGTGAGAAAGTCATTAATATTTCAGATGTTTGACTGAATCACCAGAATTAATAAGCTCCATTAGGGCATCAATTCCTATTTCAAGATGTTTCTCCACAAATTTAGAAGTTACTCCCGCATCACTTTCAGAAGTTTTTACTCCGTCTGGTATCATTGGATTGTCAGAGACAAGTAAAAGTGCCCCTCTAGGGATTTCATTTTTGAAACCTACTGTAAATATAGTGGCCGTCTCCATATCAACACACATGGCACGCATCTTCCTGAGCTTCTTTTTAAATTCCTTATCGTGCTCCCAAACGCGTCTATTTGTAGTATAAACAGTGCCTGTCCAATAATCAAGTTGATGTTTTTTAATCATCGAACTTACAGCACGTTGTAAACTGAAAGAGGGCAGGGCAGGTATTTCTATAGGAAGGTATTCATTGCTTGTACCTTCACCACGGATCGCGGCTATTGGTAAAATAAGGTCACCTAATTTAGTTTTCTTTTTTATTCCACCACATTTACCTAAAAATAACGCTCCTTTTGGTTCAATGGCTGCAATAAGATCCATAATAGTAGCAGCCATTGCACTACCCATTCCGAAATTAATTATGGTTATGTCATTGGCGGTAGCAGTTTGCATCGCCTTGCCCACACCTTGAATTTCACAGCCAAATTTTTCTGCAAATTTTTCAACGTAATTACTAAAATTGGTCAGTAAGATATACTTTCCAAAATCCTCCAAAGCAGTTCCTGTATACCTTGGGAGCCAATTTTCAATAATATCTTTTTTTGTTTTCATATGATTGATGCTTTTTACTTTAATTTGAGCATGTTGAAACTAAACCTTCCGGAATTCCAGTGTAATATCAGAAAAAATGAAGGCAATATTGAGATTTTTGATATTATTAGAAAAAAATACGTAATACTTCAGCCTGAGGAATGGGTTCGCCAACATATCGTTCACTTTCTTATTAACCATTTAAATTACCCTAAATCATTGATAAAAGTCGAATCTGGTCTTTATTATAATAAATTGTCTAAACGAACAGATGTAGTAGCTTATAACTCGGATGGAACAAGTCAGCTATTGGTGGAATGTAAATCTTTCAAAGTCAAAATTAACCAAATAGCACTTGATCAATTGTCACTTTATAATGCAAAATTAAAATCAAAATACTTACTCCTTACTAACGGAATTAATCACTTTTGTTGTGAGTTATCGGAAGGAGGTGATTATAAATTCATTGACAATATCCCTAAATATAAATGAAGGCCACTTTTTCGGCAGCCTTCAAATTATTTATTAGTTCAAAAACGTTTCGACTTCTTTAAAAGGTAAGTTGAACGCTTCGGCAACTGCTTTATAAACTACTTCACCATTGATAATATTAAGACCTAGTTTAAGTTCATTATTCTCTTTACAAGCGTTTACCCAGCCTTTATTTGCTAATTGAATAGCATAAGGTAAAGTTGCATTAGTTAAAGCTAATGTAGATGTATAAGGTACAGCACCTGGCATATTAGCCACACAATAATGTACTACATCATCAATAATGAAAGTAGGGTCTTCATGGGTTGTAGGTTTACACGTTTCAATACAACCACCCTGGTCAACGGCAACGTCAACAAGTACCGCCCCTGGAAGCATGTCTTTTAACATATCCCGAGTAATAAGTTTAGGGGCCTTAGCTCCTGGTATCAATACAGCCCCTATTATTAAATCATGAGATGTAATAAGTTCACGAATGTTATATTCATTTGACATAAACGTATTGACGTTGGCTGGCATAACATCATCAAGGTATCTTAATCTAGCTAAATTCGTATCCATGATGGTAACATCTGCACCAAGTCCCGCTGCCATTTTTGCTGCATTTGTTCCAACTACACCACCCCCTAGTATTAATACTTTGGCCGGTCTTACACCAGGTACACCACCGAGCAAAATACCTCTTCCTTTCAATGGTTTCTCAAGATATTTAGCACCTTCCTGGATTGACATTCTTCCCGCTACTTCTGACATTGGTATAAGTAGGGGTAAGCTTCGATCGGGTTTTTCAACTGTCTCATATGCCAAGCAAATAGATTTACTCTCGATCATTGCTTTAGTTAGAGGCTCATATGAAGCAAAATGAAAATAAGTAAATACGAGTTGATCCTTTTTGATTAATTTGTATTCCGATTCAATAGGTTCTTTAACCTTCATTATCATATCAGCAATGGCATAGGTGTCCTCAATAGTAGGGAGCATTTTAGCACCAGCTGTTTCGTAATCACTATCAATAAAACCACTGCCTTCACCAGCCGTTGATTGAACATAAACTTGATGACCTCTTTTAACTAGTTCTATTGCACCAGCCGGAGTAAGGGCCACTCTATTTTCGTTGTTTTTAATTTCTTTGGGTACACCTATAATCATGAGTGAAACTGTTTAATAATGCGCAAATATAATAAGTCCGACTCATTCTGTTGCCCTCCAACGAAATTATATAATGGAGAAAGAGATTAAATATTATTAATCAGAATTATATTTCAGTTTACACCAAAAGGAGAAATAAAATATTGCGTAAAGCTTAAAATGAAATATAGTATTATGCATTTTCAAGAGATTAGAATAACTCTTCTATACAATGTTTTTGACTCGAATTTGTAACATGGTGTCATTTCATTATTTTTGCACATCTTTTGACTAGCCATAGTCATTCCATTCACTAAAGATTTAGACTATTGAATTCGACTAAGACGCCTAAAAAAAACAAAAAAGCACTTGAAATTCTAGCTGATTACAGATTAGCTTGTGAAAGCAGAGAGGCCAGTTTGCTGGGAAGAAAGGAAGTATTTATGGGTAAAGCTAAATTTGGCATATTTGGCGATGGGAAAGAAGTTGCCCAGTTGGCAATGGCTAAAGTTTTTAAGAATGGTGATTTTCGTTCAGGATATTATCGTGACCAGACATTCATGTTTGCCATTGGTCAATTGACAATTCAAGAATACTTTGCTCAATTATATGCACATACAGATGTGAATGCTGAACCTTCATCGGCTGGTAGGTTGATGAATGGACATTTTTCTACCCGGTTACTTGATGAAGATGGTAATTGGAAAAATTTAGTTGATCAGAAAAACAGTAGTTCTGACGTGTCACCTACGGCTTCACAAATGCCAAGACTATTGGGATTGGCTTATGCCTCCAAATTGTATAGGAAGAATAAAAGCCTTAAAATGCTAAAACAGTTTAGTGTTAATGGAAATGAAGTCGCATTTGGAACGATAGGCAATGCCTCAACCTCTGAGGGTATGTTTTACGAAACGATTAATGCTGCAGGCGTACTTCAAGTGCCTATGTTGATTTCCATTTGGGATGATGAGTTTGGTATTTCTGTACCGAAAGAATATCATACTACTAAGGGTAATATATCTTCCGTTTTGGCGGGATTTCAACGTGATAAGAAAAATGATGGACTAGAAATTTTCACTGTCAACGGATGGGATTATGAAGGGTTAATAAAAACTTATACAAAAGCAGCTTATTTATCACGAAGTGAACATGTGCCAACAATGGTTCACGTTCAACAGATGACACAACCTCAGGGGCACTCTACTTCGGGTTCACATGAGCGTTATAAATCAAAAAATAGATTGCAGTGGGAAGATGAATTCGATTGTAATAAAAAATTTAGGAGTTGGATCATTGAAGAAGGCCTGGCCGACCCAGAGGAGCTAGATGAGATTGAGAAGGAGTCTAAACAGACTGCAAAAATGGCTAAAGAAGCTGCTTGGAAAGCGTTTAATGATTCTATTCAAGAGCAACAGCAAGAGGCAACTACAGAGTTGGAAATAGCCATCAATGAGAATCCGGAAATTGCTGGACTTGCAGAAATAAAAGAGGATCTTACTAAAGCAGTTAATCCAATAAGGTTGGATAGCTATAGGGCTGTTAAAAAGGCATTAAGATTACTGAAAGGTATTGAACAGAATAAAAAGCAAGGATTGCTTGATTGGCTAAAGAAAGCCGATGAAGAAAATCATGATAATTTTAATTCTTTACTATATAGTGAGTCTGCAGAGTCTGCCTTAAAAGTAACAGAAGTAAAAGCTGAATATTCTGATAGTTCGGCTATGGTAGATGGTCGAGAAGTACTTCTGGCTTGTTTTGATGCTGCATTGGCTCGTGATCCAAGAGTGTTGGCTTTTGGTGAGGACGTTGGTAAGATAGGAGATGTAAATCAGGCCTTTGCCGGATTACAGGACAAATATGGTGAACTAAGAGTAAGCGATACTGGAATTAGGGAGTGCACCATTATTGGACAAGGAATTGGGGCAGCACTAAGAGGGCTCAGACCTATTGCGGAGATACAATACCTTGATTATTTGTTATATGCCATCCAAATACTGTCTGATGATTTGGCTTGTTTACAATATAGAACCAAAGGTGGACAAAAAGCACCTTTGATTATTAGAACAAGAGGCCATAGATTGGAAGGATTATGGCATTCTGGCTCTCCAATGGCAATGATTTTAAATAGCCTCAGGGGTATTTATGTGCTAGTACCAAGGAATATGACACAAGCTGCTGGATTTTATAATACCATGCTTAAATCGGATGATCCAGCCTTGATTATAGAATGTCTGAATGGTTATAGATTAAAAGAGAAAACCCCTGATAATATTGGTGAGTTTACTGTTCCGATTGGACAAGTAGAGACAATAAAAAAAGGTAGTGACGTAACTATTGTTACCTATGGTTCGATGTGCAGAGTGGTAATGGAGGCTGCTGATCAACTAGAAGGAATGGGTATATCATCTGAAGTAATTGACGTGCAATCACTGTTACCTTTTGATTTGAATCAGGATATTGTCAAATCAGTAATAAAAACAAATAGAGTTGTTTTTGCAGATGAAGATGTACCAGGCGGAGCTTCGGCATTTATGATGCAAAAAGTACTGGAAGAACAGGGAGCTTATAAATATTTAGATTCTAAGCCTATCACAATTACTTCAAAAGAACACAGACCTGCGTATTCTTCTGACGGTGATTATTTTTCCAAGCCTAATGTAGAAGAAGTTTTTGACAAGGTATATCAACTTATGAATGAAGTTGATCCTTCAAAATATCCGGATATTTACTAGTCAATTTCAGATAGCCTGAATGGTGGGGTTTCAACCGTATTGCTGTAATTGCCACTACGATCGAGTATAGTTATTCTAAGCTTCATTAGATCATCTTTGAATAAGCTTTTAAACCCAACCGAGACCATTCCATATTTTATCGTTCCTTCTAATGCTCTTTTTTTTCCATCTTCATTTAAAAGAGGAAATCGGCCATCATAATTTGTGCTACAATCAACTTCTTTTCTCCAGTCGAATACTTGAAAGCCACTTCCTCTATCTACCAGATAGGTTACGTATATATTATTAAATCGCTTGTTGAATTGAAAATAGACGGTGTCTACCAATTGTGATCCGTCTTCAAAAAACAATTCAGGGTTTGTGTCCCAATTAAAGCATTTGGCATCACCTGAAAAAGGTGGCAAAGAATCTATATCCGTTCGGTTTGATAAAACCATCAAATCTTCTGACGTTTCTGTTACAAAATTGAATTTCGATCCTGTTTTATTACTGAAGTAGTGTTTTTGATTATAAGGGTCAGCAATTTCACTAGGATCTAGCCCTAAATCCCCGTCACCATCTTCAAAATCAATAAATAAATTTAAACTGTCTGGTCCCGAGTTGAGATCCTTAAAAAGAATATTTTTAAATGTTATTTTTGGCGTATTGGGAAATTGTGGTGCATCAAAACATGATGAGGCAATCAGGGTAATACCAATAAATAGTAAAGGGTATCTCATAGTACTAAGGTAACAACCATTAAATTAACTAAACGATTGAGTTTTAATAAAAGTTTTGAGCAAAAATTATTCCACTTGAGTGAATCAGGTTTTGATGCGTTGGCACTGGAACTGTTTCGACACCAATCTAAGTACAATAAATTTTACAAAAGCTACCTTGATCATTTGAGTATTGATCCCGAAAAAGTAAAGTACATAACTCAGATTCCATTTATGCCAATTTCTTTTTTTAAAGAAAATGAGGTAAAAACTGAAGAATGGGAATCGGAATTAGTTTTCGAGAGTAGCGGTACAACTGATACTACGAAATCAAAACATCATGTAAAAAGTCTGAATTTTTACAGTAATCATGCTTTAAGTATCTTCAAACATTTTTATGGGGAGCCATCTCAGTATCATTTTATGGCTCTTTTACCTTCGTACCTTGAAAGATCAAATTCTTCTTTGGTGCATATGGTAGCTCAATTAATTGAAGCCAGTGGAACCAGCATGTCAGGTTTTTATTTGGATAATATTGATCAATTGCTAGTGGATATTGAACGAGCCAAAAAATCTAATAAAAAGATATTTTTAATTGGGGTGTCATTTGCTCTCCTAGATCTGGCAGAGCTTCATCCTGTTGATTTATCTGATGCTATTATAATGGAGACCGGTGGTATGAAAGGACGCAGAAAAGAGATGATTAGAGAAGAGTTGCATGAGGTACTAAAACAAGCATTTAAAGTAAGTGGCATACACTCCGAGTATGGGATGACAGAATTAATGTCACAAGCATACGCGACTTCTAATGGAATTTTTAAAACTGATAAAAACATGCGAGTACTTTTACGGGATCTTAATGATCCATTCGATATGAAAACAAATCATCGCCAAGGCGGAATTAACATTATTGATTTGGGCAATTATAATACATGTGCTTTTATTGAAACCCAAGATATAGGTCGGTTTAGAGAAAATGGATTTGAGATATTAGGGAGGTTTGATAATTCAGATATACGGGGATGTAACCTGCTTATTTGAAAATAGATAGTGATGAATTAATCAAAAAATTTGAATTCTATTTTATGTTTGGTACTTTTACTCTATATTTTGGCTTTAATTAAAAACCACTACTGATGAAATTAAGACTCGCATTATTTCTTTTAGTTCTTTTTGCTGCATCTGCATGTACTCAATATACTTGTCCTACATACTCTAAAAAGGATGTTAAGAAGAAGGAGGTAACAATTCAGAAGGAAAAGATTTAATCTTTCCCTCAGTTTTATTGGATATCAGTATTCCGAGCAACGTCTTGCTCGCTAATTTCCTCACCTCCCATAATTACAAGCCTTTCTACAACATTTCTTAGTTCCCGAATATTTCCTGTCCAAGAATTCTTCTTCAGCAGATTGATTGCGCCAGATGAAATGCTTTTAGTTTTTGAACCATAGTCGGCTGCAATATCATTTAAAAATTTATCAACCAGCAACTCAATATCTTCAGTTCTATCACGCAATGGTGGTACTTTAATTAGAATCACACTAAGCCGGTGATATAAATCTTCTCGAAATTTATTATTGGCGATTTCTTCTTTGAGATTTTTATTGGTTGCTGCAATTACTCTTACGTTTACCATTATTTCCTTGTCACCACCTACTCTGGTAATTTTATTCTCCTGCAAGGCCCTCAGTACCTTTGCCTGAGCAGAAAGACTCATATCACCAATCTCATCTAAGAACAACGTGCCATCATTAGCCTGTTCAAATTTGCCAATTCGTTGTTTTATTGCAGAAGTAAAGGAGCCTTTTTCATGGCCAAACAGCTCACTTTCAATAAGCTCTGATGGAATTGCCGCACAATTTACTTCAATTAAAGCGCCTTTTGATCGACTGCTTTTCTCATGTAATTGACGAGCTACTAGTTCCTTTCCTGTTCCATTTTCACCTGTGATAAGTACACGTGCCTCTGTAGGGGCAACTTTATCAATTGTTTCTTTGATATTGTTAATAGCTTCAGATTCTCCAACGATTTCGGATCCCTTGGAAACTTTCTTTTTTAAAACCTTAGTCTCTTTTACAAGGCTTGATTTGTCAATAGCATTACGAAGGGTAACTAATAATCTATTTAAATCGGGTGGTTTTTGGATAAAATCATAGGCCCCTTTTTTTGTAGCCTCAACGGCTGTCTCAATAGTGCCGTGAGCACTAATCATTATAAATTGGGTTTCTACTCCCTCAGCTGTGGCTTTGGCAAGAACTTCCAATCCGTCCATTTTGGGCATTTTTACATCACATAAGGCCACATCAAAACGTTCTTTTTGCAACATTTTAAGCCCTTCTTCACCATCTTTTGCTTCGGCTACTGTGTATTTTTCATATTCAAGTATCTCTCTGAGGGTATGTCTGATACTTTGTTCATCATCAATAATTAGAACTTTGGCCATGAGTTGTGTTTAGTTTAAAAAAAGCAAGCCTGTAAGCCGGGTTCTGTCCCCGACTAGTCGGGGCCTTATCATTTATCTAGTCCCGACATCACTGTCGGGATCCATCAACCTACCCATCCCACTAACTGTCCTAAAACAATGTACCAGCGAGCAGCTGGTTGTTGAGTTATTTCCTAAGAGATAACATATCAACGAGCGGGACATATTTGGTCTTTCAACTCGTAAGGTTTACCGTGCATCTCAATATCACTATCAAGAACGGTGGGCTCTTACCCCACCTTTTCACCTTTTCCCCCGACATAGTCAAGGGTAGTTTGTTTTCTGTGGCACTAGCTGTCCCCACGACATTGTCGGGGGCCTTCCTGTTAGGAAGTACGATGCTCTATGTTGCCCGGACTTTCCTTTCCCGATAGCTATCGGGAACGATAAGGCGGCTTGCAGAGCAAAGTTAGTAATAAATGAACATGAATTGCACTTTGATAAATACCAAATAAGAAGCTGACTTTTCTAGTGTACGTCTTTACCTGTTAGTTTCATCTCATATTCGTCAGCAACATTGGCCACTTCTTGAATTATTTCTTTCAATAATTGCTCGGTGGCACTTTCTATAAAACTAGATGCTTCTACATGAATGAAATCGTCAACTATGGCAAACTTGGCATGATTGAGATGTGCATTTTCTTCCAAAAGGATTTTTAAATCAATACCCTTTTTATAGTTACAGACTTTTGAGGTAAATTCTATACCCATTCTATTATAACGTTCACTATGTTTTAGTTTACCTAAAACCGTTTGAAACCGTTGATCGGGAAGTGGTACAATGATAATTGACGTTCGACTATCGTATTCGGAGTAGGTACCCCCAATTTCGTTAGCGTAACTTTCCATGAATGCGTTGAGGTCCATTT
Organism: Fulvivirga sp.; assembly: GCA_048268855.1. Taxonomy (GTDB): domain Bacteria; phylum Bacteroidota; class Bacteroidia; order Cytophagales; family Cyclobacteriaceae; genus Fulvivirga. Next base: position 308,687 of record JBLWUR010000004.1, on the reverse strand, counting down.
TTCTTTGGGGTTTGTTGAATTCAGGACAGTAAGTTAGAAAAATACCACTAATAATAAAATGGATGAAACTTGAATTTATTTTTACTGAATTCTAATGTAGGAGCCGGTATTTTAGTCATGTTAACCAAATAGATCAACGTATTTAATACTTTGGACTTCGATTTATATTTATTTAAATCAAAGTCAAGGGCAAGAAAGTATCGTCTCCGTGAATCGAAACCTTGTGCCGAGTTTTGGTCATCATTAGCAAAAACCATGTTAGTAGCGCCATATCCGATGGCAATATTCAACCACTTAGGCACTTTATCATTAAACCTTGATAAATCAACAGACAACCAATAGTGGTGAGCGTTATAATCTTTTAGAAGCTCTTCACTTAAATTTGATCCTAGCACTTCCGGTCTTAAGGCAGGATAGTCAGTTCTATTAAAAGAATATTTTGGGTGGATTCTTACTTCATGCCAGAGGCGGTACTGTGAATAAAAAAGTAAACCCCCCATAGAATTTGCAATTAAATCACCTGTTGACGCACCATATTCGGTAGAAAACCCATCAAATATTTCTATGGGAGTCATTACAATTACACTTACCATTGTCCCCCAAAAAGCAGACTTATTATTATTCAATCCCGACCATTGAAGTCCATGCTGTGAGATTTTACTAATATGGAAAGCTGAGTAAAAATGGCCTAGTTTGTCCATTTGTTTCCATTCTTTATTATCATTGAAAAAATGGAACGATTCCCGTTCGAAATCGGCATACCATAGTTGATTAAGGGCCACCAATGATAATGAATAAGTGACGGCTCCGGCAACGATAAGGGGTTTTAGTCTTTTATTCCGAAGGCTATCCTGACAAAAACCTGACTGGACAAGGATGATAAAAACGAAAAGAAATAATAATTTATTCCATTTCATCTTCTCTTATGGCTTTATTATTTTTTAATGAGGCGTCCTCATCTTGATTTTCCTTATTGTTCTGCTCCGTTGTCTGTATTTTATCACGTTTCTTTTTAAACAAGTCCTTTATCTCATCAAAACTTTGAGTGTGAATAATACTTACTCCAGTAGTTACAGTATTCTGGTTTTCTTCAGTAGGGTTTATTGGATTGTAGTTGGTGCGGTTGTACATTTTTACCTTAAATTTACCATCATCTGTAAGTAAGTATTCTAATGTCCAGTCTCCTGCAATACTCGATACATCGGCTTTATTTGATTGATTAGTAAAACCGCCATCGCGAGTAATTCTTAAGCGACCATCAAGTAAGGTATAAGATAAACGCAACTGAAAAGTGTTGAAAGCCTCATCATCTAGCCTACCAAAATCAACATCAATTTCCAGATTATCATCCACTTGAGTGATCCAATAGCTGAGTTGATTAGAGAGGAGTTCACTCACACTACTATTTATTGATCCACCGGTATCAAAAGATAGTAGTGAGGAGAATTTTCTAAGGATTATTAAACTGAATACTTGGCGCTTTAGTTCTTGCTCATCTATGCTGTTTTTAAATTTTAAAAACTCAAATTCCAGATCTACAACATCACCAGAAGCAAGTTGAATATTCCGTGGTAAACTACCGCTGGTAATGTCGAAATTTATTGTTGGGGATAATAATGCACCATCAATTTCCAAAAGAACATTAGCCTGGTATTTTCTGTTTATCTCTACATTATTATTCAAATTATCTTCACCATACTGATCTTTAGACAATAGTGGTTTGTATGAGGCAAGCTGGTTATACTTGGCATTTATGTCCAAGATGCCTTGATAAGGGTCTCCAAACCACGAAATTTTACTATCAGGTAGAATTTCAAATTCTTTGTTGATTAAATTATAAAGTGTAAAATTATAACCCCCTTCTTGTATGTTATAGTCTCCAAACATATTGAAATCACCTTTTGTGTCAATCTGCAGTTTGATATCTCCGTTACCACGGCCTCTAATGATATCACCTGATTTTATATCGAAAATAATCTCACAATAAGCATCAGGGGTTATGTCTAGATCAAAGTCTAACTTCAATCCGCGTAAATCTATTTTGTGAGACTCATTTTTTAATAGCGTTTGTTGGTTAGTATCGAAATCGACAAAATTGATATAATCTTCTTTGGCGATAGACTCAGAATCTCCAATTGGAATAAAAATCCGTGTTCCTCTATCAGTCCGTGCATTGGCTATAATGTTCATGTTACTAAAGGGGCCAATGAAATTAACTGTTCCAGTGGCAATACCATTGCCATAGAATAGGTTGTTGTCTTTACTAGTAGTATTCAAAACCTGAAATTCATTGATGTTGGCTGTTAGGTTAATAGCCATACTTTTAAAATAATCATGTTCAATGTAGCCGTTAACTAAAGCATGATTTTCCCGAGTATCAATCACATCAATATTCTGAAAACCAATCTTGCGATCGGTGAGGTAGAAATTGCCATCTAGTGAATAAGTTGTGTTCAGGTAATTAACATGGAGCCCGGCATTTTTGATATCTCCTTTTCCATTGATTAAAGGCTTGGTCAATTCACCAGTTATATTCAATTTGCCTAATAGTGTGCCTTTTATTTCAGTGAAATAGTTATCAATAAATGGTTCAAGAATCTTCAGTTCAGTATTATTCAAATCAGCTTCTAAATTGAGTTGGTTTGTTTGATAAGGCTCATAAGTGCCTGTAAGAGTAAGAACCTTAAATCCTAATCGTTGTATATCACAATTTATTACGGAAGCTTTTTTAGTATTATTCCATGAGCTTGAAGCTTTTACATCACCAATTAAGAAATCATCAATAGTCAATTTCTTCACAGTAATATAATTCTCAATAAGAATGTCATTATAGACATCACGCACTTCGGCATATCCGTCTATGGTTCCCGATAGATTTTTATTGATCAGAGTGTTAGCATTCCCAAGCTCAATATTTGTAAGAAGTAGCTCCATTTTTGTAGTTGGATTTTCTGAAATGGCCCCATTTAAAGCTATCTTTTGGTCTTGATTGTAAATACTAAAGTTGCTAACATTTACTTCTTTTTTGGAAATAGCGATAACATTATTCGTCTGTATATGCCACTGCTTTTCTAAAATTTTAAGATCAGTTGATTCTAATTTAAGTTTAGTAGTATCGGGAAGAAAATCAATGGCACCAGAAATCAGTGCTCTATTTTCAAAGTCTTTTTGATAAAGATCAAATTCAAAATCTATGTGATTGTTGTCCCAAATACCTTCAAACATAAGGTCCTTTGTTCCAATATCATTCAAATATTGATCCTTTGAGGCAAGATAAACCATGGCCAGAACGTTTGTACTATCAGATATTTTTGAAATATTTAACTGAATTTCATTGTTCAAAAAGATGTTGTTCTTGTAGTTCACACTATCCAATTTGGTGTCAACTTCTAAAATAGTAGTATAACCCCCCGTTAAACTTCCACTGACTTTACTTGCAGGTGAAATAAATAGACCGGGAGTAAATACATCGAGTAGGGGGTTAAGATTTTTGATGTTTATGTCGTATTTCAAACTATAGTCTTTATACTCTCGCTCGCTTTTGAATGCGTAATAATGTGCAAGTATTTCCTGATCGTTTTGCAGACTTAGTCTGTATTCTCGTATAACTTCAATTAAGCTTTTATAAGCCTGAGTGAGTTGGAAGTCTCCCAAGATTTTCACATTGAGTAAATTGGAATTTAATAAAACAATGCGTTGATCCTCATCCTTATCTGATATCAGTAATAAGGAGTCAATTTGAATGGAGTTTTCTCCATATTTTATGTAGGTATTTCTAAGATTTGCCCCACCTAATATATCATCAATTTTCAGTCCACGCGCATTTATATCAACTGTAGAATGAATGAAAAGATCTTTTTGAGTGATATTTAAGGTTTTCAGGTTTGCGGTATCCAATTTGGCTTTAATATTGAAAAAATTTAAGCCTGCACGTAGGTCAATTGAACCGTTTACTGCCAATTTCAAATTAGGGTCATTAACATTCAACTGGCCCTCAAAGAATTCTTTTGTAAATCGTGCATTGGTTGAAATGTTTTCATAACCATAACCATTGATGCCGATTTTTTCTATATTTCCATCTAGTGTAAAATCGGCAGTTTCTAAGGTAAAACCCGAGCCTTTTATCTTTCCTTTTACTGTAACATTACTCAGCAAATTACTTTTTGTATAACCTCCAATATCGAAATTTTGCATTGAAATGGATCCACTATAAGTTGACTTACTAATGTCGTCATGTATTTTTAAGTTGATATCTGAACTAACCTTGCCGTATTCAGTAAAAAAGTTACCCTTGGCAACAAAGTCATTAGGGAAACCAAGAAATTCAGCACTTAGACTTACATGTTCAAAAGGTTCCATTTTCTGGTATGTACTTGGCTTTGTATAGTTCTTGATATCGGCAATGGTCACATAGGAAGAGGTTAAATTAAGGCTCATAAAAGTTTCTTGAACGTTAGGCAGGCCATCCATTCTTAGATTTCCTTTGAGGGAAGTTCCAGAGCCAAAGGATACATGTGCATTTCTAACCAAAAAGGACTTTATAGGACCTTTCATATCACCAGATATCTGGTAATTTTCATTTAAGTTGGAGAGCACAGGAGCGAAGAGTGATAAATCCTTAGTATTCACCTTGGAATTCTCCAAATGAGCGATAATGTTCACCTTATTGTTAAAGTCACTTAAATCCAAGGTGCTAGAGTATTCGAAGCGAACAAAATCTTTGATGATACTGTTGCCTGCATGTAGTTCAAGACTATCAAATTCCATAGCGCGATTTGAAACGGAAAACCGGGTGACCAATTTTTTAAGTCGCAATCCACTAGATTGATCTATACCCTCCAAAGATTTAATATTGACAGAGAAGGTGTCACGCACTGTAAATATTTCATTAAAATCACCATTAATACTGTCTATACTGAAATGAAAGTAATCAAATAGTTTATCAAGAGAGTCTTTACGTTGATCAGCATAAGAAAATTTAGTATTGGTAATTGATAGATTATCAGCTGTGAGTAGATACCTTAAGCCTTCTTGTTTTTTACTTGGTAGCAGTGATTTTATTCTATGTATTAGTTCATTAATGTTTAGTGTTTGTAGAGAATCATCATCAGCATATAATTTGGTTAACAACAGATCAGCATGGTCGATAACGATGTTATCTACATTATGATCCTTTTTGTTGAGTAATGATGAGACGTCAAAATCAATAAAAACTGAACTCGCAAAGAACATTTGGTTGTCTTCTGGATCTATAACATTTAAACCATTTATTTCAATGCTATCGAACCAACGAATTGATATTTTTGTAAGACTGATATCATACCCTAAAAGTTGAGAATATTTAGTAGATATATAATTGACTAATTTCGTTTGAACATAGGGGAACTGTACTGCTCCTGCTGTGATGACAAGAAGTAGAAAAAGAGAGAAGGTAAACCAGAGTATTGTCTTGACAATACGATTTTTAATAACTTGCGCCAAAATTTAAAAAATGAACCCTATCATACTTGCCATTGAATCATCTTGTGATGAAACCTCTGCTGCTATTATAAAAAATGGTAAAGTACTGAATAATATTATAGCTACGCAATCAGTACACGAAAATTATGGAGGAGTAGTTCCCGAATTAGCTTCTAGAGCACACCAACAAAATATAGTGCCCGTAGTAGATGAAGCTTTGAAAGGAGCTGGTATTAATCTCAAATCCCTTGATGCGGTAGCATTTACCCAGGGGCCCGGTTTACTTGGGGCGCTGTTAGTAGGATCATCATTTGCCAAGTCCCTTGCGCAAGGCCTCAATATTCCTCTAATAGGTATCAATCATATGCAAGCGCATATCCTGGCTCATTTTATTGAAGACCCTAAGCCTACTTTCCCTTTTTTATGCTTGACAGTAAGCGGTGGGCACACACAGATAGTACTTGTAAGAGACTATTTGGATATGGAAGTAATAGGGGAAACGCAAGACGATGCCGTTGGAGAAGCTTTTGACAAATCAGCCAAATTACTTGATTTACCTTACCCAGGGGGTCCATTGATTGATAAGTATGCAAAAATGGGAAATCCAGAGGCTTTCGTATTTCCCGATTCCGAAATGCAAGGCCTTAATTTTTCTTTTAGTGGAATTAAAACCTCGTTCCTTTATTTTTTAAGAGATCAAAAAGCCAAAGACCCGGAATTTATAAAAAACAACCTAAACGACATTTGTGCAAGTTTGCAGTTTAGTTTAATAAGAATGTTAATGCAGAAACTTAAAAGAGCAAGTGAGGAATTGGGGATCAAAGAAATTGCCATTGCCGGAGGGGTTTCGGCCAACAGTGGATTAAGAAACGAACTACAAAGATTGGCTAAGGACAAAAAGTGGAATGTGTATATTCCCGCATTTGAATATTGTACCGATAATGCTGGTATGATTGCAATGGCTGCGCATTTTAAATATTTACAAAGTGATTTTGTATCGTTAGATGCTTCACCATTGCCAAGAATGAAATTTTGATGAAAGTGATTTTTGAAATAGGGGATCGTATAAGTATTAGTCATGTGGTGAGTGGCAAAGATGTAGCAGCTTTCAACGGGGTAACTATTCATGATGTATGCTCTACTTACGCACTTGCTCGTGAAATAGAATGGTCATCCAGACAATTCGTTTTGAAAATGAAAGAAGAGGACGAGGAGGGGATAGGTACACATTTGACTATAGACCATAAAGGACCTGCATTTGTGGGCGAATTAATTGAGATTGAGGCGGTGCTAACTGAATTGAATGATAACGAATTGATTTGTTCTATCACCGCTAAGGTTAAAAATAGAATAGTAGCTACTGGAAAGACTGGGCAGAAGGTGCTAAAGAAGACTGCTATCAAGGAGATTTTCTCTAAATTTGGCCACAATGAGTAGCAAGAAGGAAAAAAATAGATTTTCAAACGACATCAGCATTAAAAATCGAAAGGCAAAATTCGAATACGAATTTATCGATACTTACATTGCTGGACTTGTGTTGAAAGGAACTGAAATAAAGTCCATTAGGGAAGGGAAGGTGACTTTGCAAGATGGCTATTGCTATTTCAAAAAAGGTGAATTATATTCTAAAGGAGTTCATATATCTCCCTATACTCAAGGCTCATTTTATAATCACGAAGAGACCAGGGAAAGAAAACTATTACTCAATAAGCAGGAACTTAATAAGCTAGAAACAAAAATGAATGAAAAGGGATTAACCATAATCCCAACAAAACTATTTATCAATAGCCGAGGCTTAGCAAAGTTGGAAATAGCTCTAGCAAAGGGTAAGAAAATACATGATAAGCGCGACAGTATCAAGGATAAGGATGTGAAAAGGGAAATGGAAAGGATGAAATTCTAATTTATGGAAATAGGAGACAAGGGTATCTGCCGTTTGAGTGTTATTCCCGTAAGGGCTAAGGGGGCTGATACATCGGAGATGGTTACTCAATTACTTTTTGGAGATCATTATGCTATCACTGGTCAAAGTGAGGATAAGAAGTGGCTACGTATACAACTCTATTATGATAAGTATGAAGGATGGATTGATACTAAACAATTTAATGGCATTTCAGAGGCATACTATGAGCAGATCAGTCATGCTGATTACAAGATATGCTTAGACTTAACTTCTACTATTTTATATCAAAAACACCAAACACCAATTGTTATTGGAAGCATTTTACCAATATCTACCAATGAGCTTTTTAAAATGGAAGAGCAATTGGCATTTAATGGCGAGGCCAAGAGCCTCGGATCAAAAAGGGATGGTGAATTTCTTAGTCAGATAGCAACGAAGTATTTGAATGCACCATATCTCTGGGGTGGTAGAACACCCTTTGGTATCGATTGCTCAGGGTTTACCCAGATTGTTTTTAAAATTTGTGGATATAATTTACCCCGTGATGCTGCACAACAAGTTGAAAAAGGCGTCAAAGTAAACTTTAAAGATCTTCAGTTAGGTGACATAGCTTTCTTTAAAAATGAGGAAAATAAAATAGTACATGTAGGTATTGTTTTGGAAAACAATCAGATCATACACGCATCTGGAAAAGTGAGAATAGACGAACTGAGTCAAAAAGGAATAATCAATTCAAGCTCTGGCATATTGACCCATAAGCTTGACTGTATCAAACGGATATTAAAAGATAAGTTTGATTATTAAATAACGGCCGTCTTTTGCATACATTGGCAATACGGCCTATCTTAAAGAATGAACCGCAAAGTGTTAGTACTTAACCAGGACAATAGTCCTATTTCTGTATGTACAATACAGCGTGCTTTCTTGCTTACCTATTTGAACAAGTCAGAATTGGTAAAACCCGCTAATGGCTTTAAACTTCATTCGGTAGATCAGGCCTTTCCAATGCCTGCGGTGATCCGACTCAATAAATATGTTCATGTTCCCTACAAAGGAGTAACGCTTACTCGTCAGAATGTTTTTAAAAGAGACAACCTCACCTGTCAATATTGCGGAAATGTTAAGGACCTCACCTTGGATCATGTTATTCCAAGGTCTAAAGGAGGTAAAACAACCTGGGATAATTTGACAACAGCTTGTAAAAGATGTAATGCTAAAAAAGGTGATGAAACACCTGAAAAAGCCAATATGACGTTAAAAACAAAGCCTTTTAAACCACCGTATATTCTTTTTTTAAGGGATTTGTCAGGTTTTCAATGTGAAGAGTGGAGGCCATTTTTGAAATTAAAAAGACATTAATAAATATTATTTAGGGGAATGCAATCTTAATTAGTAGGTCATTTCGAAGTGCATCGGAGCCACTATGAAAGAATAGTGTCAATTTTGTACAGAACACGAAACCTGATCACTTGTCCTCCCTTTGGCGGAAGCCTGGCATGACATTTAATGCAGGGTATCACAACAGGAGGTTACCTGAAAACCCCACCGAATGATTCATCAAAAATTTAAGGTAAATTCAGTTTTAACATCCAATTCGGATTCCACGGTCAGTGTTCCATTATGAAGCTGCATAATCTGACGTGAGAGGCTCAACCCGATTCCATTCCCTGATTTTTTTGTGGTGTAAAAGGGAACAAATATTTGTTCTAAAGCCTCTCTTACAATGCCTTGTCCATTATCCGTAATGCTAATCCGTGGGTTTTCTAGCTCGTTGTAGGTGGCTTTTAATTCTATTATGGGGCTTTTGTTCTCTCCGATTGCTTCAATTGCATTTTTTATTAAATTAATCAGTACCTGTTCAATTAATTCTTCATCTGCATGAAGAACCATTTCCTTTGGTTCAACATGGCATGTTAATTTGACTTTTGATTTACGAATTTCAGCCTTCAATAGCTGAGCAATATGTTCAAATAGCCCTTCAATAGGAATGGTTTTTATCTGAGGTAACGGTATAGAAGTGTAATCCCTATAAGCATCAATAAATTTGATCAACCCTTGACTTCTGCCTGCAATAGTTTTAAGCCCATCTTGAAGGTCGTCTACAGCTTCTTCATTTAATTCATATCGTCCATCTAATTCAGTTAGATCTTCCATTAAAACGTCTTTGAGGGTGGAGGTTAGGGAGGCAATTGGAGTGATAGAGTTCATAATCTCATGACGCAGTACTTTTGTCAGATTTTGCCATGCTTCAAGTTCCTTCTTCTGTAATTCAGGTTGAATGTTCTGCAATGCCACTAATTTCACTTTTTTGCCCCTTAGGATGATCTCGGTAGCGGTCACCGATAGTTGAATATCTCCTTCAAGCCTGAACAGCTCACTTTTACCTGTGGGGAGATCGAATAATACTTTATATAGTCTTGATTGTTTTTCAATAAGGTCATCAATATTCCGAAGGGTTTCTATTTTGAGGAATCTCTTTGCAGTAGCATTGATAAGTTCAACCTTCCCCTCCATGTCAAAAGATATCAGGCCAGTACTTACATGTTCTACAATAGTATTGAGATATAGTAAGTGTTCTTCCTTTTCAGAACGCGCCTTTCGAAAGGCTTCCAATACTTGATTAAAAGCAAGATTAAGGTCTTTAAAACTTTTCCCAAGTTTATTATCTGCAGAAAAACCAGAGGCAAAATCAGAGTATTTAACTGACTCCAAAAACCGTGTTAATTTCCTGTTTGTCTTAGAAATATACCTGTAAAGCTCAAAAAGCTGTAGTATAACTACAATGGAAAATATGGAAGTGGTAATAATCATGGCCGAATCCATGGCTGTGTACACCAATACCGCCATGGATAGTCCCATTAAAATTACACGTAGAGCGACCCGAAGTCGAAAATCCTCAAAGGCCATATTTCTCCAATCTTCTGTATAGTGAGGAACGTGTCAGTCCCAATTCTGAAGCCGCTTGGGTAATATTGCCATTGTACTTTTTCAACACCTTTCTAATTAATATTTTCTCAACGTCTTCTAATTTAAACTGATCTAATAATACATTCTCACCATCTGCATGTCCGGTAGATTGACTTTGGCTGTTGAGGTTAAAATCTTCAGGCTGTAATACTTGTGAATTGCTCATGATTACTGCTCTTTCTAATGAATGTTGGAGCTCTCTGATGTTTCCGGGCCAGGTATGTTTTTGCATTCTGGCCAATGCTGCTTCACTTATTTTACCCACATTCTTTTTGTATTTTTTGTTGTAGTGATGTAAAAAATGATTTGAAAGCAATGGAATGTCTTCAAAGCGATCGCGCAAAGGTGGTAATTCAATTTCAATGGTATTGATCCTATACAATAAATCTTGTCTAAATTTATTCTCCTTCACCATATCATAAAGTGGTAGGTTGGTAGCGCAAAGCAGCCTTATGTCAATGTTTATTTCTTTGTTGGCACCCACTCGACTTACTTTTCTGTTTTGTAAAACAGCAAGCAATTTGGCTTGAAGGGGCATAGATAAATTGCCAATCTCATCAAGAAATAAAGTGCCTCCGTTAGCAATTTCAAAGCGCCCGGCACGGTCTTCCTTCGCATCTGTAAAGGAGCCTTTCTTATGCCCAAATAGTTCGCTTTCAAATAATGTTTCACTTACCGAGCCTAGGTCAACATTGATAAATACCTGATCTCTCCGGGAAGAATTATTATGAATGGCCCTGGCCACCATTTCTTTTCCAGTACCATTTTCCCCAAGTATTAATACATTGGCATCAGTAGCCGCTACGCGGTCAATAGTCTCAAACATTTTCCTAATGGCCGGACTTTGACCAATGATGTCATCATAGCTGTCATTTATCCTTAGGTTTATTTCTTTCTGTTTTGATTTGAGATCCTCGACTTCCATTTTTGTTTCCCTAAGGCGCATGGCTGAATATAATGTGGCCAAAAGTTTCTCATTTTCCCAAGGCTTTAATACGAAATCAGTTGCCCCAGCTTTAATGGCTTTTACAGCCATTTGCACATCACCATAAGCGGTAATTAATACTACTACGGCAGAAGCGTCAATCTCCAATATTTTTTCCAACCAATAATACCCTTCTTTACCACTACTTACATCTTTGGTAAAGTTCATGTCGAGTAATATGACATCATAAGTATCGTTATGGAGAAGGGAAGGAATGGCTTCAGGGTTTTTCTCCAAATCAACAATTAGAAAGTGCCGTTTTAAGAATATTTTGGCCGCTTTGAGTAAGTCTTCATTGTCATCAACAATTAGGATGCGACCAGTTTTTTGAATTTTTTCTACCATATTCTTATAGACTTTGTGTTGGACATGCTGTAATCTTATCAAAGTTGATACCGAAGGTGACCACAAATGACATTAATAGCAGCAAAGGGTTCAAACAACTGATTATCGGTGTTTATATTAATTAATAAAATTGACAAAGTATACGAACTAGCTGATAATTTGTTCGCTGGCGGACGGTCACGTCCATGAATGAACGATAGCGGACTGTTGAATTGTAGATAATGGGCTCTGACGGGCAATTCATCAATTGGCACACTTGTTGGCAAATGCAAGTCAAAATAAAGTTTTTTGATGGATAAGAAAATAAAAAAGAAGAACTGGACATTTAAAAGGATAGCTACCATAGGAGGCGCCACCTTGCTTGTCGTATTTGTTGGCTACCAACTATTGTTCGCAGACAGACGCTCAAAACTGAACGTTGAAGTGGAAAAAATTACAATTGCAGAAGTGCAACGAGGTGTTTTTCAGGAATTTATTCCACAAACGGGTACGGTTGAACCAAGTGTAACATTCTTTCTTGACGCTATCGAAGGAGGTCAAATAAAGAGAATACTCAAAGAAAGTGGAGCGATGCTCAAAAAAGGAGATGTAATTGTGGAGCTTTCTAACTTAAACAGGGAATTGAGTGTATTGAGCCAGGAGGCCAGTTTGAATGAAAGTATAAACAGGTTGAGACAAACCAGATTACAGTTGGAGCAAAATGATTTGCAACAGCAACAAACATTGGCATTGATTGAAAATCAATTGAATATTTTAGAGCCTCAATACAAGCGGCAGAAAGTATTGTTCGAAAAGAAATTGATCGCTAAGCAGGAATTTGAACAAACTGAAGCCAATTATGAATACAACATTAAGCGTAGAGAAATCACATACAAGAGTTACAGAAGTGATTCTATTTCCAGAATGACACAACTCGTTCAGTTGAATCAATCTGAACGTAGGATGATGGAAAGTTTAAACGGAGTATCAAAAATATTGGATAATTTGATTATAAAATCACCTATTGATGGCCAGCTTACTGCTCCACAGTTATATGAAGGGCAGACAGTTAACCCAGGTCAACGTTTAGGTCAAGTGGATAAAGTAGGAAGCTATAAAGTAAGTGCCTTAATTGATGAACTGTATTTACCTAGGATTTCAACAGGGCTAAAGGCAACTACTAACTTTGCTGGGGGAAATTATGAACTTGTGATTACTTATATTTATCCTAATATTAACAATGGCAGGTTTCAGGTAGATATGCAATTTGTAGGGGAAGCGCCTGAAGGCATTAGAAGAGGGCAGTCATTGAGATTAAGAATAGAATTAGGATTGTCATCTGAAGAGCTGTTGTTGCCAGTAGGTGGATTTTACAAAGATACTGGAGGTAACTGGGTATTTGTAGTGGATAAAGATGGCACTAAAGCCGAAAAACGAAATATAAGATTAGGTAGAAAGAATACAGAACATTTTGAAGTGCTGGAAGGTCTGCAACCAGGTGATAGGGTGATTACCTCATCGTATGACAATTTTGGAGACAACGAAGTACTCATGTTAAATAAATAATGGTCAAACAACTTGAACAAAAACTAAAACACTATTGAGATGATTAAAATTAAAAATTTACAAAAAGTCTATACTACTGATGAGGTTGAGACTACAGCTTTGAATAGCATTAACATTGAAATAAAAGAAGGAGAATTTGTAGCCATAATGGGGCCTTCAGGATGTGGAAAATCTACACTATTAAATATCCTTGGATTATTGGATAACCCAACTGATGGGGAATACCATTTTGGGGAACATGAAGTTTCTAAATATTCTGAAAGACAGCGAGCACAATTAAGAAAAGGCTCTATTGGATTCGTATTCCAAAGCTTTAACTTAATTGATGAATTGACTGTTTTTGAAAACGTTGAGCTTCCACTTTTATACTTAAAGGTACCTTCTGCCGAAAGAAAGCAAAGAGTAGAAGAGGTATTGGAGAGAATGAACATTATGCACAGAAGAAACCATTTTCCTCAACAACTTTCTGGTGGTCAACAGCAAAGAGTAGCAGTGGCACGTGCAATAGTAGCAAACCCAAAAGTGATACTTGCCGATGAACCTACTGGTAATCTTGATTCAGCCAATGGTGAAGAAGTGATGAAGTTATTAGCTGAATTGAATGAGGAAGGAACAACCATAATCATGGTGACTCACTCTCCTTATGATGCTAACTATGCCCATAGAATCATCAATCTATTTGATGGTAAGGTGGTTACAGAAAATATTAAGGAACAATTTCATATTTAATTATATGAAGTCATCCGATGGTTTTTAAACTATCGGATGACTATTATACCTACGGCTTCGGCCGTTTATTTTTCTAAAGTTACTGTGTATTACAAGGTACTGGTAAAAAAATTTTGATGGCCGTGCAACCTTTAGTATTAAAGTATAGTCATCTATTAGTCAAGGTCAAGAACTCAAAATAAAGGGGAAATTTAATTTTCTCTGGTTAGAACAAGGTCAAAATCAGCTAGCCTCCTAGGCATGCGTAACTAACAACACTATGATCAAAAACTACTTAAAAATCACTTTTCGAAGCCTTTGGAAACGTAAAGGGTTTGTTACTATCAATGTATTAGGCTTAGCTGTGGCCATATCTTGCTGTATTGTGGCCTATTTAAATTTTGATTACAATCAAAAATTTGACGTAGAGCATAAAAATGCTGATAAAATCTACCGTATCAATAGTAAGCGAATATTTCAGGACCGCACAAGACTTTTGGGGTATACCCCACGCCCGATGGGCAGATTATTAGAGGAAAACATCAAGGATATTGATAAGCTCGCTCAATATGAAAGAAGGGGGGCTAATGTTAGAATTGGAGATGATTTTTTTGATACAGGCATTTCTTATGTTGATCCCAATTTTTTGAAAATTTTCACCTTTGATATGGTGTCAGGAACAGTAGATCTTACTGACAACTCCAATATCTATATAAGTGATGAATTGGCAACAAAATATTTTGGGCAAGAAGATCCGATAGGCAAAGGAATAACACATGTGTTGGATAGTGGTGTCAGGGATTATGTAGTAGCTGGAGTCTTTAAAAAACAAGCTTCCAATTCCAGTTTCATGTTTGTAGAAGCCATTACCAATTATGACAATTACTTTTTAAGTTTTAAGGATGACAATGATAAAGGCGACTGGAAAGTATGGAATACGATTTTTATTGAGCTAGATGATGCCAGTAGGATTCCAATTATTGAAAAACAGCTTCAGACTTATATAGCACCTCAAAACAAAGCTCGAGAGGATTTTCAGGTTACGAGTTACTATCTGGACCCATTTGAAGGGATGGCGATAAGAGACGAAAAATTACAAGTGGGTTCTTCTACCCGTGAAGGATTGCCATCAGCAGCGGTATTGGCCCCTTTGATTATGTCAGGACTCTTGTTGTTATTGGCTTGTTTTAACTTCACAAATACAAGTATCGCCATCTCAGGAACAAGGCTCAAAGAAATTGGTTTGAGAAAAGTGATGGGCGGATTGAGGTCCCAATTGATCAGGCAGTTCCTTGTCGAAAATATACTTTTATGTCTAGTGGCTATGATTATAGGGCTAATTATAGCTGAATTTTTTGTTCCCGCTTATAGCCAAATGTGGGACTTTCTGGAAATCAAACTGAGTTACACGGAAGACCTTGGCCTAATCGGTTTTCTGTTTCTACTATTGGTAATTACTGGTATAATTGCAGGTAGCTATCCCGCATTCTACATCAGTAAATTTGAGCCAGTAAGTATTCTTAAAGGCACACAGAAATTTGGTGGAACCAGCCCGTTTACCAAAACCTTACTCACACTTCAATTAACGATAGCATTACTTGCCATTATTGCAAGCGTTGCCTTTGTGAGAAATGCCCAATATCAAAATGATTTTGACCTTGGGTATGAAGGGGACGGAATCATCCATGTGGTTTTTAACAACACAAATGATTATGAGATATATAAAAATACCGTTGTCAATGATCCTCGGATTTTAAGCTATTCGGGTACAGAACATCAGTTGATGGAGTCGTACCGAAATGACCCCGTGAAATTCGAAGATCAGGAGGAAGAGGTGGATATACTCAATGTAGATGATAACTATCTTAAAACCATGGATATGCGATTGTTAGAAGGGAGAAATTTTAACCGGGATAGTGAAACGGATATCAAGGAATCGATTATCGTGACCAAAAAATTTGCGAAGTTGTTTAATTGGGACAATCCAATTGGTAAACGAGTAGTCTGGGCGGATACAGTTCAACTTTTTGTTGTTGGCATGGTGGATGATATTTATACCAATGCCCTTTGGCGTCCACTAGAACCACTTATGTTTCGATTGGCAGATAAAGAAGATTATCGATTTTTATCTGTAAACACAAAACCATCACAGGTAATTGCAGTCAATAGCTATATGGAGGCTAAGTGGAAAGAAATATT
The DNA here is from genome assembly GCA_048268855.1 of Fulvivirga sp. Lineage (GTDB taxonomy): Bacteria > Bacteroidota > Bacteroidia > Cytophagales > Cyclobacteriaceae > Fulvivirga. The sequence continues at coordinate 292,575 of JBLWUR010000004.1, read as the reverse complement.
TCCCAATAAACTTTATAATGGCGAATACCTAAATGTAGATATTACTGAAGCGGCACTTGTCAACAACAATATTCTCAAGATGTTCGGATTTTTAGGTACAGTTGCCCTCATTTTATCTATCTCCGGATTGTTCACCCTTGTGTCACTCAATATAATTAAGCGACTAAAAGAGGTGGCAGTACGCAAAGTTTTAGGTGCCTCAATTGGCAGTATAGCTATTAAACTGAACAAGCAATTTATCATTATCATTTTAATAGCCATTGCGTTGAGTTCTCTGATGAGCTATTTCATGATCGGAGGTTTGATGAGTAGTATCTGGGCCTACCACGTCTCGCTGGGAGCCATGATATTTATAGGTTCAGGGTTAATTTTTCTATTAATCTCGGTACTTACCGTGGGGTCAAAGGTCTATGGTGCTGCTGCAGCAAATCCGGTAGACTCACTTCGAAATGAATAGATAATGTGTAACTTTTTAAATTAAGGTATCGTCTCAAAAATAAGGTCATTATAAAACACTAACAACATGCTTAAAAATTATTTTAAAGTTGCTATTCGCAACATCAAAAGACACAAATTTTTTTCAATCATCAATATCCTCGGCTTGACAATAGGCCTGGCGGGGGCTCTCTTCATCACTTTTTATATTTATGAAGAACTTAATTACGAGCATTTTAATAAAAAGGGCGATCGAATTTACCGGGTAAATCTTCATGGTAAATTGGGTGGGCAAGAGATTCATACTTCCAATACCAGCTACCCTATGGCCAGTGCCTTGGTAGCAGAAATTCCTGAAATAGAGGAGGCTACTAGAATAAACGACATGGGTGAATGGATTTTTAGAAATGGGACCATTGCCTTTAATGAAGAAAAGATATTGGCAGCAGACTCTAATTTCTTCTCGGTTTTCAGCTTTAAGGTTTTATACGGGAATCCAGAAACAGCGCTCATTCAACCCAATAGTCTTGTACTTACCAAAAAGCTCGCTGAAAAGTATTTTGATAATGCATCTGATGCGTTAGATAAGACACTTTCCATTGGGAACAATAAAAAAGAATATAAGGTAACAGCCATAGTTGAGAACCAAAGGAGTGATACGCATTTGAAGTTTAATGCCTTACTTTCTTCAAGTTCGTTCCAATGGATGCAAGAAAGTAATTGGTTAAGCAACAGTATATTTACCTACTATGTACTGAGTAAAACGGGAAGTGCGGCTGAGGTGGATGCCAAGTTGGAACCCATAATGGAAAGGAATGTTTCTCCAGTATTGGAGCAATATATGGGTAAAACTCTCAAACAATTCCGCGCTGAAGGGGGTATTTATGAACTTTCAAGTTTCCCACTTTATGATCTGCACCTGATGTCTAAATTTCAAGATGAAATGGAGCCATCAAGCGACATATCCTATGTGTATATTTTGGGAGGAATAGGCTTATTTATTATCCTTTTGGCCTGTATCAATTTCATGAACTTGACTACAGCTCAGTCAGCAGGACGTGCCAAGGAAGTAGGACTGAGAAAAACATTGGGGTCATTTAAAAGCACGCTAATTGTTCAATTTTTAACAGAATCAATGATTTATGCACTTGTGGCAGGCATATTATCCGTATTGACTGTTTATCTCTTACTGCCGGCTTTCAATATCCTTGCGGGGAAGGAGCTAAGTTTTAATCTTATTTCAACCCCAGTCATAGCTATTACCTTTGTGACGCTAGTTCTTTTTGTAGGACTATTGGCGGGTAGTTATCCAGCTTTTTATCTTACAAGTTTCAGGATAACCGAGGTGCTGAAAGGAAAGCTTAGAGCGGGTATGAAAAGTGGAACAATTAGGAGTTTTTTGGTCACATTTCAGTTTTGGATCTCCATTGTTTTGATTATTTGTACTGCAGTGGTTTTTCAACAATTGAAATTTATTCAAAATAAAAATTTGGGTATTGATAAGGATCACATTCTAATTATTGAAGACACAAACAGATTAGAGGGCAATTCATTGGCCTTTAAAAATGAGTTAGAGACTGAAACGGGTATACTTGGCACAAGTTATTCCAATAATATGATCCCAGGAGTGAACAATACAACGGTCTTCAGATCTGCTGGAGATGCTCAAGATCATATCATGGGCATATACTATGCTGATCATGATCATCTAAAAACGTTGGGATTTGAATTAGTGGCGGGCAGGTATTTTAGTAAGGATTTTCCTTCCGACAGTAGTGCAGTGGTTTTAAATGAGGCGGCTGTTCGTGAACTAGGATGGAAAAACCCATTGGAAGAAAGACTAATCAACTTTAATGATGAAGGTCAGCCACCAATGAATGTGATTGGAATAGTGAAGGATTATAATTTTGAAAGCTTAAAAATGAATGTACGCCCACTTGTTTTGGCATTGAGAACTGAGGGTAATATTCTTTATGTCCGCTATGCTGGTCAAGGACCAGATAAAGTACTCGATGGTATTGAAGCTAAATGGAAAAATCTTTTGCCAGGAGAGCCTTTACAATATTCGTTTTTAGATGAAGATTTCGATGCGCAATTTAGAGCTGAGCAGCGTCTAGGTAAAGTGTTTACTATATTCACAGTCATTGCTATATTCATTGCATGTCTTGGCCTATTTGGATTGGCGGCTTTCATGGCGGAGCAGCGAACCAAGGAAATAGGTATCAGAAAAGTGATGGGTGCGAGCCTCTGGAGTGTCACTTCTTTGATGTCAAAAGAGTTTGCCAAACTGGTGATCATCGCTTTTGTACTCTCCATTTATCCTGCTTATTATGCCATGAACCTTTGGCTTGATGATTTTGCCAATAGGATAGAAATCAGCTATTGGATCTTTGGAATCAGCGGCCTTTCAGCTATTGTTATTGCTTGGTTAACAGTGAGCTATCAGTCACTTAAAGCAGCTAAGGTAAATCCTGTGAAGTCGTTGAGGTATGAGTAAATGATAGAGAGAAATTACTAATTAAAGCTAGTGGTAAAGATGCCTACGGCATGACTGCACAATTTTAGGAGGTCATTCCGTAATAGAATGAAGGAATCTTTGCCACTATTAAAATAAACATTTTGATTCAGAATCTCTTATTTCAGTAATAAGGGATTCTGAATCAATTTAAGAAAGGCACTATTACTTGAGTGAATATATTTTCATTATGTCCTTTAAGATTTCTGGAAAATCAATTTTGAGATCGATTAGTTTTCCACTATGTACATCAAATACCCATCCATGAATGGTTATATTTCTTTCATAATAGGCTTTCTGTACCACGGCAGTTTTGATCACGTTTATGCATTGCTCTTGAACATTTAGTTCTACTAAGCGATTATATCTCTCATCTTCATTTTTGATAGCATCTAGCTCATCCACGTGTATTCTGTATACATCGCGGATATTACGTAGCCATGGATTTAAAATACCCAGATCAGATGACTGCATAGCTGCTTTCACTCCCCCACAGTAGTAATGCCCACAAATTACGATATGATTTACATTCAAATGCTGAACGGCATAATTCAACACCGACATGGCATTGAGATCAATACTGATGACCATATTGGCAATATTTCGATGGACGAATGCTTCTCCAGGTTTCACACCCATTAGTTCTTCAGCGGTTACACGACTATCAGAACAACCGATATACAACAATTCTGGGTTTTGACCTTTGGAAAGGTCACTAAAGTAATTTTTATCAAGTTCTAGTTTGGAAGAAACCCATTTACGGTTGTTTTCAAATACATCGGCTATATTCATCGTTTATATTTTTTAGATTAAGTTGTTCTCGAAGATACAAAATTTTAAAAATTCTGAAATGACTGTTTTTCTACTTAAAAAAAGATTATAAATTGCTGACAATCTGATTGTTAAGTTCTGGATGTTTCTTTACATACTGCGCCACAAACGGGCAGTAGACCATTACTTTTTTATTCTTTTTACTGGCGTAATCAAAAGCGAATGCCGCTAATGCACTAGCAATACCCTTGCCACCAAGTGAAGGAGGAACAACGGTATGCATCATAGCAAGGTTGTCTTTGTAATATCGATATTCTAGGCTCGCTAATGTATCTCCTTCACGGTATTCAAATTGCATATTTGCCTCGTTGTTCCTGATCTCCATAGTTTTCATTGATTTTTATTAGTCTTCCAAATAACCAAATTTGCCCATATTGTAATCATCAATCGCTTGGATGATCTCCTCTCTTGTGTTCATTACAAATGGCCCTTGGGCGGCAATTGGTTCGTTAATTGGCTCCCCGCTCAGTACCAAAACCACAGCATTTTCAGTGGCTTCAATGGTAAATGTTTCTCCTTCATTTTCAAATAGAGCAAGATGATCTGTTTTTACAGCTTCCATTCCATTTATTGCTATCGACCCTTCGATAACGACTAATGCTGTATTATAATTGGCAGGGAAGGTAAAGTCAGCTGTAGCTCCTTTATTCAACCGAGCATTTTGAAGATGCACCGGTGTGAATGTAGAGGCCGCACCTTTTACGTCTTTATACTGACCCGCAATGACTTCAATTACTCCACCATTGTTTGGAAGCTGAAATTTACTGATGCCTTCTTTGGTGATGCCTTGATACTTGGGCTTCGACATTTTGTCTCTAGCAGGCAAGTTGACCCAAAGCTGTACCATCTGAAAGTCACCACCAGCTTTGCTGAATTCTTTTTCATGGTATTCTTTGTGTAAAATACCGGAGGCGGCTGTCATCCATTGCACATCGCCTTCGCCTATTACTCCGCTGTTACCTGAGCTGTCATGGTGCGCCACTTTGCCTTGGTAGGCAATGGTCACCGTTTCAAATCCACGGTGTGGATGTACACCCACGCCACGAGGCTGATCTGTTGGACTAAAGTAATGCTTAGAGTTATAGTCCATCATGATAAACGGAGACATGCGCTGCATGTCTAAATGATAACCACTAGGAATAAAATTATGGACTCTGAACCCATCACCCACATAATGTGCTGCAGGTGGGGCTACTATGATTTCTACGTTTTTCGTTTTCATCGCTTTTATTGTTAATTGTTACACAAAATTAAAGCGACCATTACACCTGTACATTGATGTATGGTAAGAAATAAAAAATGAAGTGCTTTAGCAACTCTAAATTTAAAGTGTTATTTAACTTGGCTTTTGGTTATAGTTTTATTTTCAGATGGTTGAAACATTACTACTTCAGTACTTATGTTATTTTTATTAATCTTAATAATTCTATAACCAAAATTAATATTATCTGCTTCAGTAGTTTGTGAATGCCTCTTGACTTGATAACAAGCTGCTGGTGTTAATATTTGAGTGATATTCTTTTCTTTCTGAACATCGTTGAAATGAAGGTGTCCACAAAAAACATAGACTTCATTTTTATGCCTCAAAAGTATATCTCTAATTTTTTCACATTCCTTTAATGGATATTCTCTTTGAGGTGTAGTTCCTGTTTCAAGAATTGGATGGTGAATAAATAATACTATCTTTTTATCAGTAATAAGCTGTTGTAAAAACCAATTGAATTGGGCATTGCTCAGTACAGCTAGTGAGGAGTCTAGATATAGGTATTTATTGAACTCATCTTCATGAAAATAGTAAAGTTCTTTCTGATTGTTCGGAAGGTTAATAACATAATAATTTAGTACTTCTGAAAAAAGGTCATGATTTCCTAATACAATCTTGAAGTCAAAATGGTAATCTTTTAACGAATCGAAAAACCATTGGTTAGATTCATAAGTGCCTATGTCACCTGTAAATACTACTTCTGTAATTTGTCTTTTTGAAATGTCTTTTAGAATTATTTCCCAATTTTCTTTGGCCTTCACTCCAAGCTCAATAGGAAATATTTCATCTAAATGTAAGTCTGTAACGTGCGCAATTATTCTTTCCACTCAACCAATATTTTATTTATGATCATTGGGAATTGGATGCACATTGACTCTATAAAGCAGCCATTTATTGTCCTTTTTAATCCAAAGTTCAGCAAGAGCGGCCGTTGAAATCGAGGTTTCCTTTTTAGGGCCTAAATATGTTTCAGTTACTATCCTTCGAGTGTGAGCGAAGTCATTTACTATTAGAATTTCCAAGATTTGTTGTGTTCTTTCTGAAACGTGCCACCCCTCATCAAACCATTCTCGAACTCCTTCAACCCATTTCGTCTTATTATTAGTAATAGCGCTTCCAATTGTCCATCTACTAAATTCATCGGATAGGTAGCTTCCATATTCATCAGCTCCATTTCCTTCAATTGATGTTGTTTCGGACAGTTTATTCATGGTTTCTATCACCTCTTGCTGTGAATTTGTCCACTTATCTTGTCCGTAGACCAAGTTGGATAGAAATAGGAACAAAACCGTCATTAATTTTATTCTTGTACTCATAATATATTCATTAAAATGATACCAATCGCGTAAGATGCTCATCCAAATTAAAACGCTAATATTAGAAATCAAACATATGCTGTTAATTATACTCGTTGTGACTATAGCTTAAACATTAAAGTTCTTGTGTGCTAGCTCCTTACGTACGCGGCTGAGACTTTCGGGTGTTATGCCCAGATAGGAAGCAATCATCCATTGGGGTACACGTAAAGTAAGGTCGGGGTATAGTTTGATAAAATTCAAATAGCGTACTTCGGCTGTCGCACTTAATAACAGGTTAACTCTGTTCTGCATATGTCTGATGTGGTTGTGTAGCGTTTTTTCATTGTATTGTCTGAAGGATGGACTCATCTCAATGGCTTTGTCAATTAGTTTTGGCGCAACAAATACAAAAGTAGTTTCTTCTATGGCGTCAATGAATAACTCAGAAGGCTCGTTGCAAAACAAGCTTGTCCGATCAGAGATGTACCAGTTTTCTGGGGCAAACTGGATAATATGCTCCTTGCCTTGGTTGTCAATTGTATAGGAGCGGAGTAGCCCTGACTCTACAAAAAAAGAATGTTTGCATACTTCCCGTTGGCGTAAAACATAGCTGCCCTTGGCAATGGTTTTTGTAGCTAAACTTTCAGCAAGCACTTCATATTCCGCTTCTGTGATGCCAGCATTATTTTGAAGGTATGTTTTATATGTGCCCAATGAATAGTTACTTGTAATCCGGGATGTTTAATCCTAATATGATATCCCTTTTCGCTATAGAAATGTTGTCTGCAGATTGAAGTTTTATGATCCCCGACCCGCCTCGGTTATCTAGCGGCTCCCGTTTGGCTTTTGTAAGTAGCGGATCATCATCAAAAACATATTCGTCCAAGTAATATTCGTTTCTGTCAGGCTCCTTAACGGTGAGATGAATATGCTGTGGTTCCGAGCTGTTAGGATAGGAGCCTGGTCTGAAGGTATAAAAGGTATATTGGCCATCGGCATTCGTTTTTATCCAACCGCGAAAGTAGCCATGCCTTCTTGCCCATCCTGTTTCACCTCCTCTTTTTTCATAAATACCATTGCTGTTGGTCTGATAGATGTAAAGGATAACATCTTTGGCAGGAGTACGGCCATCTTTTTGAAATACAGTACCGGTGATTTTTATTTTGGACTTTGCGGCAGCAAAATCTGGTAGTGTATCAACAGGTGAGAGTACTTTATCACCATATTCATACAGGGCTTCACACCCCTCGCAAGGACCACCTACATGTTTAGTTTCTCTTTCCTTGCTAGGCTGTGATTGACAGGTGGTAAATGCAATTATTGAACAATATAGAATCAGATATTTTTTCATCATTAAACCCTCCAAGGTGGATTTTTTCTGTTTTTCCCACCGAAGAACAATATAAGATGATTATTGTCAGGATCAAATAAAGTAGCCTCACGCCATAGCCAACTTTTATCCGTAGGCATTTCATGGAAATGATACCCTTTGTTTACTAATTCATGCACTTGGTCATCCAGCTTTTCACATTCGAAATAAATATGGATGCCATCTCCTTTTGGCAATTGCTCTACATGGTGTATCGATATGGTGGCTTCTCCATCGGGACACTCAAATCGTGCATATCGGGGCAGTGAGTCCACAATCAATTTCAATCCAAGGCCTTGATAAAATGGTACTGCTTTGGATAAATCACGGGAGGGAAGGGTGATCTGGTTTAGGTTCATGTGTAATAAACTTAGTAATACAAATTCAAACGGCAGTATTCAAAGTTGGGTTTCAGAGAAGTCGGCATTGCGAAGAATGAAAACGAATTATGTAGTAATCCCTAAAATAGAAATGCTTTTTATATAATAATCGTCCTGAACGTCAAGTTTACCCTAGGTCGGGTCACCTTAGTGGTTGGGGGCAGTCGGTGCATCCAATTGGTTTGGGTAGCTCCTTTCATGACTAGAAGACTACCGTGTTCCAATACAATTGAAGCACTTTGCTTAGTGTGTTTGTGCTTGAATAAGAATTTTCGTTCTGCGCCAAAACTTAAAGAGCCAATTACTGTGTTTTTCCCCAATGATTTTTCATCGTCACTATGATAAGCCATACCTTCACTTCCATCATGGTAAAGGTTGAGGAGACAGGAGTTGAAGGCCGTTTTAGTAGTGGCTTCTACAATGTCTTTGAGCTCAATTAGTTCATTGGTCCAAGGCAAGGCCTGCTTGGTGGTATTGGAATAGGTATAGTCGAAATTGTCATCACCGTACCAGGCCACTTTTCGTTTGGTAATAATATGCTTACCCATGATTTTGGCTTCATCATGCTTCCAAGCGATATCATTTAATAGATACTCGAGGTATTGCGCTGACAGTGCTGAATCGATAATCTTACCATAGTAATTGACCTCACCGTCATAAGGAAGCAGGTTGGCGGTTTGGGATTGATTAAATAAGTCCATTGCGCCAAGTTTTGTATTGTATTGGGAGGCAATGACCACAAGGACGGTAATTCATGGCTTGGGCTTCTTGTTCATTGATAAAGAATACCCTGTTACTACTCTTCATTCGTTTACCGGATTTACAGTCCAATCGGCCGTAAATCTTCAGCTTTTGGTTGCCGCCCAGCCTAAGTTCATCATTTGAAATCATTAACTTCAGTTGCGGATATTCGATATGGTTGTGGTGTATCATATTAGAAGTTAAGAGGATAATTATTCTGTTGTAGCACTTTCCCAACCCAATAGGGCAGTTTTGCGAGCTGTGCCCCACATGTAGCCGCCAATAGCTCCACTTGATTGGATCACCCGATGGCAGGGAATTAAATAGGCAATCGGGTTGCTTCCAATGGCAGTACCCACTGCTCTGGATGCATTTGGCTTTTGTATGGCACTAGCTATTTGACCATAGGTAGAACGATGGCCCATGGGAATTTTTAATAATGCCTCCCAAACTTTAAGCTGAAAATCAGTGCCTTTCAAATGCAGCTTTATCTGACCAATATTACTCCAGTCCTGAGCATAAATTTGTAATGCATTAGTTTGAAGGTCATCTTTTTTCAATAGGTATGTCGCTTTTGGGAAACGGTACGATAAATCTTTGAAGGCTTGTTCTTTGTGATCAGAAAATCCCATGTAGCAAATTCCTTTAGAGGTAGAAGCAATTAGAATATTGCCAAATTTACTATCGGTAAAACTATAATTGATGGTAAGAGATTCACCTCCGTTTTTATATTCTCCAGGGGTCATACCTTCAATTTTCACAAAGAGATCATGCAGTCTTCCGGTACTGGAGAGGCCCGTTTCATGGGTAGCATCAAACAGGGTCGCCTTTTGATTGCTTAATATTTGCTTAGCATGTTTCACACTTACAAACTGCAAAAACTTCTTCGGACTCACTCCTGCCCAATCGGTAAACAGCCGCTGAAAGTGAAAGGGACTTAGATGTACCTTTTCAGCTACCTGGTCTAAACTAGGCTGTTCCTTGAAATTGTGATTGATATATTTAATGGCCTCCGTTATTCGGGTAAAGTTAATATGTTCCTGTTCGCTCATAATTTTAGAATCTTAAGAACAAATTTAGGCCGTCATAAGAAGCCATTAAACCCGAATCTTGCGGAGTTTTAGATTGGTGTTAATCCCAAATATTGGGTCTATTTACACCGATGTTCCTTAAATAACCAAGCATTTGTCCAGTGTGCACGGATTCATGATAGGCAATTCTATTTAGATAATCACCAAGAATTTTACTTTGTCCAACTTCTCGCCTTTCAATTTTAATGTTTTCCAGATCAGATTCTGAAAATGTCTGAATCGTATTAATGAAGTTAGCTCGATATTGTTCTGCAAAGGCGAGTTCATTTTTCACATCAGAAAAAGGCAAATCTTTCCAAGGAGATGGGTAGTCACCTAGATTTCCTCTGTTTTCAATTATTTTATGAAATAGATGTTCTCCTTCCAATACATGTCGGATCATTTCAATAATCGAAAAGGCCTCCACGTCAGGTTTCCAGTTTAGGTGTTCATTTGGAATCCCTTGCCAAAGCTTGATGCTTCGTCTTCTTATTTCAGAGAAATTCAATAAAATGATATCAACTGAGTTCATTGGTATGTTATGATGATAACTATTAAACTTTGAACAATAGAACTTTAAACTATTAACTACACCCCAGTATAATTAAACGGAGTAATCACCCTCAACTCATTTTTGATCGCATCACTTACATCTAGTGTATCAATAAAAGTATGGATACTATTTTTAGTAATGGCCTCATTTTTCCGTGTGAGCTCTTTTAGAGCTTCGTAAGGTTTTGGGTATCCCTCTCTTCGTAGAATTGTCTGTATAGCCTCAGCAACTACCGCCCAATTATTTTCTAGGTCAGCATCAATGGCTGCTCTGTTAAGTTCCAATTTGTTCAATCCTTTTTTTAGAGATTGCAGTGCAATAATTGTATGTGCCAGCGGCACACTTACATTTCTCAATACAGTAGAATCAGTCAGGTCACGTTGTAAGCGAGAGATAGGGAGCTTGGCTGAAAGATGTTCAAATAGTGCGTTAGCTATCCCTAAATTTCCTTCGGCATTTTCAAAATCAATCGGGTTTACTTTATGTGGCATAGCAGAGGAGCCTACTTCACCAGCTTTTATCTTTTGTTTGAAATAGTTAGAAGCCACATATTGCCAAACATCCCTGCTGAAGTCTATCAATATGGTGTTGATCCTTTTGATATTATCAAATAGAGCAGCAAGATTATCATAATGTTCTATTTGTGTAGTAGGGTGACTCCTTACCAAACCTAGATAGTTTTGCACAAAATTATCACCAAATTTGGCCCAATCCTGTTTAGGATAAGCAACATGATGGGCATTGAAGTTACCCGTAGCCCCACCAAATTTAGCTGAGTAGGGGACAGTGCTGAGTAGCTCCAATTGTTTTATGATCCTTTGGTGAAAAACCATCAGTTCTTTACCCAATCGGGTAGGAGAAGCCGGCTGTCCATGTGTTTTGGCTAGCATTGGAATTTCCTTCCACTCAGTTCCATAGTTATTTATTAAGGCATTCACCTCATTAAGTAAAGGCAATACGACAGTTGAAACAGCTTCCTTTAAGGAAAGAGGAATCGATGTATTATTAATATCCTGAGAAGTTAATCCAAAGTGGATAAATTCTTTGTATTCTGCTAGTCCGAGCGAGTCAAAATTCTCCTTAATTAAGTACTCCACGGCTTTTACATCATGATTGGTCACTTTCTCAATATCCTTTATCTGGAGAGCGCTTTCTTCTGAAAAGTCCTCATAAATAGCTCTTAATTGAGGGAATATGGCATGATCAACTCCACTCAACTGCTCGACAGGCAATTCACACAAAGCAATGAAGTATTCAATTTCCACACGCATTCTGTATTTGATCAATCCGAATTCTGAAAGATAAGGTGCTAGGGCATTTGTTACTTTTCTATATCTTCCGTCAATAGGAGACAGGGCAGTTAGGTCGTTGAGCTTCATTTTTATGTATTTACTAGAAGCCTGCAAAATTAAGAAATTCAATTGAAGTAGTTAGTACAAAGTAGTAAGTAGTAAGTAGTAAGTAGTAAGTAGTAAGTAGTAAGTAGTAAGTACAGAGTAGTAAGTAGTAAGTATAGAGTAGTAAGTAGTAAGTATAGAGTAGTAAGTAGTGTCACATCTTGAATCTCATGTCTCGTGTCTAATATCTAATGTCACATCTCACATCTAATAATTCCAACTTCTAAACATTACTTATTAACTTTGACACATCAGTATATAAGCTCTTATAATCCATCAAAACATATGGCATTTAGTTTTTTTAAAAAGAATAAAGGCAAAGAAGATAAATCTTCAGCCAGTAGTAAATATTTTAATCTCGTAGTGAAGAACATCATTCAGGAAACGAAAGATGCGATTACCATTGAGTTTAACCAGCCAGAAAATAAGATCAACTATAAATCGGGTCAGTTTCTTTCTTTAATCACGGAAGTGGATGGGAAAGAGGTACGTAGAGCATATTCTTTATGTTCTTCCCCGTTTGTGGATGAAGACTTAGCTGTAACTGTCAAGCGTGTTGACAAAGGACTTATGTCCAACTGGCTTCCCGATAACCTCAATGTTGGTGATACTATGAAGGTGATGGAACCGATGGGTGTATTCACTACTGACTATGACCCAGCTAGAAAACGACATCTGATCATGTTTGCTGGAGGAAGTGGGATCACACCAATGATGTCACTGATCAAGTCAATGCTCAATCAGGAACCGGACAGCATAGCCTCATTAATCTACTGTAATAGAGATATCGACAGCATTATTTTTAAAAACGAGTTTGATAAAATGCAAACCGACTTTGAAGGCAGGTTACATGTCATTCATATATTGGATGATGCTCCAATGAATTGGCAAGGACATAGCGGATTGCTAAATCATGAAATGCTGGTTAAAATTTTTGAGCGTATCCCAGCATGGGGCATGGAAAACACTACTTATTTAATGTGTGGCCCAGAGGGCATGATGAAAAATGTAGACAACCTTTTGGCAGAGCAAAAAATACCTAAGGACAGAATATTTAAGGAAAGTTTTGTTGCTGGGACGATTGATAAAGAAACAAAAAAACCTGCTGTAGATGGCGAGATCATTGCAAGAGAGGTAACGGTAATTTATGATGGTGATGAGCATAAATTTATGGTCGAGCCTGAAAATAGCATTCTTGAAACAGCTTTAGATAAAGGAATCGATTTGCCCTATTCCTGTCAAAGTGGCCTTTGTACCGCTTGTCGAGGTAAATGCCTATCAGGAAAAGTGAAACTTGATGAAGAAGAAGGACTTTCTGAATCTGAATTGGCCGAAGGTTATGTACTCACTTGCGTTGGCCACCCGCTTACAGATGATGTGGTGATTGAAATTGGATAGAGAGGTAAGTTTTAAGACACAAGACATAAGATACAAGTTGGACTTGAATCTTGCTTCTATACACAAACCACAAATTACCTACTACTAACTACTAACTACCCACTACTAATGACTATAAATATTCCCCAAAGACCTACCCGTTCATTTATTCCTGAAGATTTTAAAGTAAAAGACTGGGAAGGGTTGGCTTCATTTTTTAAAGATCTTGCAGATAGATCAATTAATAGCAATTCAGATCTTCGCCAGTGGTTTAAGGATCGCAGTGAACTAGAGGCTATTATTTCTGAAGATGCTGGATGGCGCTATATTAAAATGACCTGCTTCACCAACAATGAGGGATATAGTAGAGCGTATCAATATTTTGTTAAAGAAATAGGGCCGAAGATTGCCCCCGTTTCAGATCAACTTAATAAAAAAGCCGTGAGTTCGCCTTACCTCGTTGAGCTAGAAAAAGAAGAAGGTTTTGACATCATGATCCGCGAGATGCGCAAGGATATTGAAATTTTCAGAGAAGAAAACATTCCTATAAATACAGAAATTCAAACTGAAACGCAGAAATATGGCCAAATGAGTGGGGCCCTAACTGTAGAAATTGATGGCAACGAGCTTACTCTGCAACAAGCTGCTGTAAAATTACAATCCCCAGACAGAGTGTTAAGGGAAAAAATATACCATCTAATTGCTGACAGACGACTAAAAGAAAAGGAAAAATTCGATAAACTTTACTCAAAACTAATAGGATTGAGGGACAAAGTGGCTCATAATACTGGTTTCGATAATTTCAGGGATTATATGTTTAAAGCGATGGGGCGCTTTGATTACACCCCGCAAGATTGTTTCGATTTCCACACGTCTGTGCGGCAGGAAGTAGTGCCCATGTTAAATGGACTAGCAGCAATTAGAAAAAAACAGCTAGGGGTTGATCAGTTAAGACCATGGGACAAAGCCGTTGATCCTGAAAACAGAGAAGCACTAAAACCCTTTGAGACAAGTAAAGACCTGACTGACAAAACAATAGCCTGTTTTAGTAAACTTGACCCGTATTTAGGACAATGTTTATCAATAATGGATGAAATGGGGCATTTGGATTTGGAATCGAGGAAGGGCAAAGCCCCAGGAGGGTATAACTATCCGTTGTCAGAGATCGGTGTACCATTTATATTTATGAACGCCACTTCTACTTTGCGTGATATGATTACCATCCTTCATGAGGGTGGACATGCAGTACACAGCTTCTTAACCATGGATTTGGAGTTAAGCGATTTCAAGAATGCTCCTTCTGAAGTGGCCGAGTTGGCCTCAATGAGTATGGAATTGATTTCAATGGATCATTGGAATTTGTTCTTTGATAACGAGGAGGACTTAAAACGCGCAAAACTTGAGCATTTGGAACAAATTATTGAAACACTTCCTTGGGTAGCCACCATTGATAAATTTCAGCATTGGATTTATGAAAATGCTAATCATACAGCCGAAGAACGCAAAACAGCATGGTTAGAAATTTTCAATGCATTTACCGATGACGTAACCGATTGGAGTGGGTTGGAAGAGAATAGGAACTACCTATGGCAGAAGCAACTTCATCTCTATGAAGTCCCTTTTTACTATATAGAATATGGGATGGCTCAACTGGGCGCAGTAGCTGTATGGAAGAACTATAAGGAAGATCCTACTAAAGGATTGGAAGGATACATGAACGCCTTAAAATTGGGATATACACGTTCTATACCAGAGGTATATGAAGCGGCCAATATAAAATTCGACTTTAGTAGAGAATACATCAAGGAGTTGATGGGATTTGTTAAAGGGGAGATGGAGGCACTTTAAAGTTGCTTATTATACGAACGGCATCCATTTTTCATGTCAAATGACTATCTTTTCATCACTATGAAAAAGATATCGATAGTTGTTTTATTAGCTTTTGTAAGTACTGGCACGTTTTGTCAAGTTGATAGTCTGCAATATTACTATCAGACTGCTATGGACGCTAATAAAGTTCAGGATTATGAGACTTTCACTAAGTCTTTGGTGAGGGCTAATACACTTAGACCGAATCACCCGGTTATATTAAGGCATCTGGTAAATGGTGCATTACTAACTGGCAATAAGGACTTGGCTTTCAGTACGCTTAACAATATTGTATTGATGAATGCCGAATTGAATTTAGCTGATTCTGCTTATACTATACTTCAAGCGGATCCAAGATTTACTGAATTAACAGCTTTGGCTAAAAAGTTGAATGAGCCAATTGAACATTGTGAAATCGGACTGAAAACAAATTTGGGCAGTTTACATCCCGAAACTATCGCTTATAATGTTGCATCAAAATCATTTTATTTCGGTGGAGTACATAATCGGGAAATAGTAAAGGTAAATCAGGAAGGAAGCTTGACTTCTGTTTTGGATTATAAAAAAACACCCTCGTTAATGGCTGTTATGGGTATTGATATTGATCATCAGAATAATATTTTATGGGCCTGTACCACCGCACTTCCACAGATGAAGGATTATTATGATTCGCTTGCAGGCACTTCAACAGTAATAGCCTTTGACTTAAATATTGGACAGGTAGTAGAAAGTATAAAGATCAGTGAAGGCAATACTTTTGGGGATCTGATATTAGACAGCAAAGGAAATGTTTATCTCTCAGATGGACAGTCGAATAAAATTTATATGGTGAGTAATGGAAAGCTAAAGCCTTTCATTGACCTTTCAAATGAGGTTCTAAATCTCCAAGGTTTAGCTTTTAATGGGGATGAATCTCGGTTATATGTTTCTGACTACATTACTGGAATCTATGTTATTGATCTTGCGACCTTGAAAATTGACAAAGTACGGTTTCCAATGGAGATTCCAACAAAGGGAATTGATGGGTTATATTGGTACAAAGGAAAATTAATTGCCCTACAAAATGGTACTAACCCTAAAAGGGTATTCCAACTTGAACTAGAGGATGATGGAGTTAGGGTGAAAGGAAGTAAAATCATTGCTCAGGCACTGGAGGTGCTTAATGAGCCCACTCAAGGGATTATTTTCGATAAGGATTTTTGGTTTATAGCTAATAGCCCATGGGCAGCTTACAATAAAAACAACGAATTTTTACAAGAGGAGGCAAGCCCCACTGTCTTAATGAAATACAATTTAACGAAATAGTCCCCTAGACGCTTCGGATTTTGTCAAGCAAATTATTAAGTTGAATTGCTTCAGTCTCACTGATACCAAGTTCATTATCCAATTCAGTTATTTTTTTGTCCATACGCTTTAGCAGGTTTAGCCCATCTTTGGAAATGGTAACATCTACTAATCTACGGTCTTTAGGGCAAATCATTTTTGTTACAAAGGCTTTTAACGTTAGTCTATCTACAATTCTGGAGGCATCTGAGTTTTTGTCTAGCATCCTTGATTTTATTTCGGCTGTAGAAATAGACCCCGGGTGTTGACCTCTGAGAATACGTAAAACATTGAATTGTTGAGGGGTGAGCCCATAAACTTTGAAAAATTCTTTGTGCTTGTTCATGAGCCAACTTGATGTAAATATCAAATTGATTGTTGCCTTTTGGGATTCGCTAATGAATTCCTTTTGATTTATTTCGTCTTCGATTTTCATGTAATAAATTTGGGACCTACTATATAAGCAAGTCCCAAATTTAAAGATTTAACTTTTTTGTAATTCAATATTACAGGTAATTTCTACTTCATCTCCTACAACTGCACCACCTGCTTCGGTCATAGTACCCCATTTTAAACCGTACTCTTTTCTATTTACAGTACCAGTTACCTTAAAACCTGATTTGATGTTGCCCCAAGGATCTTTGATAGTCCCATTGTATTTTACTGCGAAACGAACATCTTTGGTCACGTCTTTCATGGTAAACTTACCTACGAGTTCATATTTTCCTGCATTTTTTTGGACGGTGCCCTTGAACTTTACTTCTGGGAATTTTTCAACATTAAAAAAATCCTCAGATTTAAGATGGGTGTCGCGCTGCTCGTTATCTGTATTGATAGTGGATACTTTTGCGGTGAATTCTACATTAGCTCCAACAAAGTCCTCACTTTTGCTAGTAACCTTGGCATCAAATTCATCGAATTTTCCATTTACTTCTGAGATCACAAGGTGACTTACAGAAAAACCTATTTGTGAGTGCGCCTTATCTATGGCCCAATTAGTTTGTCCGTAGCTAAGTGTTGCACTTGCCAACAGAACTAGTATTGATGATAATTTTTTCATTATTAATATTTGGTTTATGTGATGCAAATATAAACGATGTTTAAACATTAATGTTTATAGTTCCGAATATTAATTTTTAACTATCATTAAAAAACAGCTTCTATTGTCAGAAATAAGCGAAAAAAAAAGGCCGCCCATCGAGATAGGAGGCCTTAATATTATGAAAGAAGGATTAAACTATCCTTCTGTTTTTGGATTCGCTTTCTTCACCACTATGGTTCTACCGTCAAATTCGCTTTCATTAAGAGCCTCTATGGCCTGTTCTGCTGCTGCATCATCTGGCATTTCTACAAATCCAAAACCCTTGGACCGCTGCGTTACTTTGTCGAAAATAACTTTGGCCGATGAAACTTCACCATACGATTCAAAATGCGCTTGCAGTGCTTCGCTGGTTGTTTTAAAATTTAATTTTGCTACGAAAATGTTCATTGTAAATTTGATTATTTTAAAGTTGCCTTGGAGCGAAGCAGAATGATAATTGGATATAATACACCTTTATCGCAATCAAAGCTTAATCAAATATAACGGATGATAACGATTAATACTAATGCTTAATTAAGGTTTATATTACCATAAAACATCCGAATATTCCTCATTCCTTTCCATTACCCGCTTTGCAAACGGGCACAAGGGTAATATTTTAATTCCTTTTTCACGTACAAAGGAAACCGCGGCCTCAACTAATAAATAGCCTACTTTTTTTCCTCGGAGACGATCAGCTACTTCAGTATGATCAATAATTATTTTGTCGTGTCCTGCAATTGAATAGGTCATTTCACCAGCTAATCCTTCCTCATCTTCTAGAAAGAATCGGCCCTTAGTATCTGTATAAGTGTGTTTAATTTCCATAAGTGCTTATTTAATATAAAAATTTCTAGTTAGTGCTCGATATTGCTCTGACCAAGAATTATCTTCATTGTAATGAATAATATGTTCTTCATCAATAATTCTCTGATCTTTAGAAAAACATAATAAAACTCGTACTGGTTTCTTGTTTTTTCTGGACGCAAATGTCGCTTTCCTTATGAGGTGTAATCTGTTTTTCAAAGCTAGCTCTAACATCAGATCACATTCTGTACTCGGAGCAATAATAGAAAATTTACCTTCTGCATGTAATAATCTTGTTGCATGACATAATAGCTCATCATAGGTAAGGGTATTGGTATGTCTTGCGTTATGTCGATTGACTACTGGGCTTGCTGAGCCATTCTTAAAAAACGGTGGATTGCTCACAATGTGGTCATAAAGATAGTTGGGATTAAATTGTTGTAGCGGTATATGATGTGCCTTGATGCGTTCTGGCCAAGGAGAAACAGCAATATTTAATTGAGCTTCTTTCACTGCCCCATTCTCGTTATCAATAGCATCAATTAGTGAATGATCATTTTTCTGTGCAGCCATGAGTGCAATCAATCCACTTCCTGTGCCGACATCCAAAATTCTTTTAGCATCTGCCAAATCTACCCAGGCTCCTAAAAGCACTCCATCAGTACCTACTTTCATGGCACTATGCTGGTGAATAATATTGAATTGTTTAAACTGAAAAGTTCGAGGCTCTTCCATTTATTATTTAAATTAGCCTATCTCAAATTGTTGTTTTAAAAGTATTCAAATAAATGAGTAATCCATCGACCAAAAGCCAGTATAAATCTGATTTGGAAATTGCCCAATCTGCAACACTTCGTCACATCAAAGATATAGCAGGAAATGTAGGAATCCCTGAAGATGAAATTGAAATGTATGGCAAATTCAAAGCCAAATTGCCATTGAAATTTATTGACGATCAAAAAGTAGCGAAGAGTAACTTAGTTCTGGTTACCGCTATGACGCCCACACCTGCAGGTGAAGGAAAAACAACTACTTCCATTGGTTTGGCTGAGGGTCTTAACAAAATTGGAAAGAAAGCCTGTGTTGTACTCCGTGAGCCTTCGTTAGGCCCTGTCTTTGGTATGAAAGGCGGTGCTGCAGGAGGTGGCTATAGTCAGGTAGTTCCTATGGAAGACATTAACCTTCATTTTACGGGGGATTTTGCAGCTATTGAAAAGGCCAATAATCTTTTGGCTGCACTTATTGACAACAACATACAGACCACCGTTAATAATTTAGGAATTGATCCACGGACAGTAGAATGGAAGCGTGTGATGGATATGAATGATAGGTCATTACGAGAAATTGTAACAGGATTGGGTGGCAAGCCTGGTGGGATGATACGCCAGACAGGTTTCAATATTACAGCAGCATCTGAGATAATGGCCATTTTATGCCTGGCTAAAGATATCGATGACCTAAAAACCATGATGGGCAATATCTATATCGGGGACACCTACGAAGGTAATGCAATATTTGCACGGGATCTTAAGGCTGAGGGAGCAATGGCCGCCCTGCTAAAGGATGCGATAAAGCCCAACTTGGTGCAAACATTAGAAGGAAATCCGGCAATTATTCATGGTGGACCATTTGCTAATATAGCTCAAGGTACCAATTCAGCCATTGCCACGAAGATGGGCATGTCCATCTCTGACTATGTGGTTACAGAAGCCGGTTTTGGAGCAGATCTGGGAGCAGAAAAATTTCTAGACATCAAATGTGGCTATTCAGGGATAAGCCCTAAAGCCGTGGTACTTGTGGTAACAGTAAGGGCATTAAAATACCATGGAGGACAGGCTTTGAGTGACTTAAAGCAGCCCAATACCGTAGCATTGGTAAAAGGCTTAGCCAATATGGAAAAACATCTTGCCAATATTAAAATCTTTGGACTTCCAGCCGTTGTATGTATCAATAAATTTGTAACGGATTCGGAAGAAGAATTGGATCTAATAAAGGAAAGGTGCAGTGAACTAAAGGTGAAAGTAGCCCTTTGCGAGGGGTGGGAGTTCGGAGGCAAAGGTTGTACTGACCTAGCCTCGGAAGTAGTGGACGCTGTGAATAGCTGTAAAAGTCCATATCAACCTGTTTATGATTGGAACCTATCTGTCAAAGAAAAGATTGAAATAATAGCTCGGAAAATTTACGGAGCCAAGGACGTTGAGTTTTTACCCAAAGCAAGACAGAATTTGAGGAAGATAGAACGTATAGGGCTTAACGACAAACCTGTTTGTATAGCAAAAACCCAATATTCCTTTAGTGATGATCCAAAATCATTGGGTACGACAACTGGTTTTACGCTTACGGTAAGGGAAATTGAGATAGCTGCTGGGGCTGGATTTACTATCCCAATAACCGGTAATATGTTAAGAATGCCAGGATTACCAAGTACTCCATCAGCTGAGGGGATGAATATTGATAACAATGGAAAGATTACTGGGCTAAGCTAAAGGCAATAGCCATATTGTCTCGAGCAACTGGCTTTTAGGTGATTCATTTTTTAAGGCGCCTCATGGTGTTCTCAATTTTTGATATCAATCTTCTTAGTACATCGAAATAAAGGGTAAAACCGAGGATGATGGACATGAGCCAGATCACAGAAATATTAAAGTGTAGCGTATCAAGAGTTAACCCTAAAAACTGCTTACTAGGTACATAAAACTGTGCTCTGTAGTCCAATAAATTATCGGGATTGGGATCCTTGTAAATGGGGTATATCTTTTGGATGAGTCGATTATCTTGTTCAATGATCCTGTGAGGTTCATTTTGATTTTTTACAATTTCAACTATAGTTTCATTTCTGTATCGATCTTTCCAGCTCTCAAAGTTTGATCTTTTTTCAGGAGTATTGGTCATTTCCCTGATCACTTTCTCCTGAGCTTGATCAGCTTTGTTATATCTGATTGTATAAAATTTCCTTAAAGTCTGCAAAAATTCATAAGTCTTTTGATAGGCAGTGGAATCGAATTCATTAACATTCAACTTATCCATAAAATCAAACTTTTCTCCAATAATAGAAAGCTCATGACCAATTTCATTTCTCAATAGTGTAAGACTCGCCTCGAGGTTTTGACGGATTTCATTGTCGTCTTTTTTATGGTAATTATTTAGACTATACTCCAATTTCGTTTCAAGGCTGGGAATGTAGTATATCTTCTTATAATCACATTCGGCCAACACTTTTTCATAAGGGTAAAATTGTCGCTCGTAGTCATTGTCCCGGAATTGAGCGACCATTGCTGCTTCAAAAGCCCATCGTGAAACCATTAGATCTCCTACCAATGGTACCTTACCAGCACTACTCAAATCAGGATTAAGCTTATCGAATTTGACCACAACACCACTTAAAACCAATTGTGGGATAAGTAGAATAGGAATAAGAATATAAATTGTGACAGCTGAATTGAAAGCTGAAGATATGTTTAATCCCATCATGTTAGCCAGACAAGAGGTGGAAAAAAGAATCATCCAATGAATAAGCAACATACCATGAATTTCTAAAATGGTATTACCTACCAATACGAATGTAAAGGTTTGGATAGCCGACAAGGAGAAAAGAATAAATACTTTTGAAAGTAGATAGCTACTCCGACTTAAATTTAAAAAGGCTTCTCTTTTAAGTATTTTCAGATCGCGAATAATTTCCTCTGCACTTACGGTTAAGCCCATGAAAAGGGCAACTATAACGCTCATAAACAAATAAGCGGGCACATTAAGGTTTTGACTAAAGAGATACCCGATATTCAAAGTATTGTCAGTATTATGATATCTCACAATATAGGCCAGTACAAATGCCAGAACCGGTGCCTCCAACAAATTGATAATAAGATATTGTTTGTTACTAAGCTTTGAGAGAAAATCACGCTTTACAAATAGGGTTAACTGCTTGAGGTTGTTGGGGATATTTAGTGTTGATTCAGGTGGATCTGTAACAGTTTGCACTTCAGCAATCGAATGTTGATCCTTATAGAGCTGATTCCATTGTTCAGGAGATATTTTGCGCTCATTTGTAAAATTTCCATATTCATTGATTACCCGAGTTTCAATAATATTGAATATCTGTTCAGGGTTTACATTTCCACATTCATGGCACTCTCCCTGATCGCTGTTAATCAGGTTAATGGTATCTTTAAAATAGACAACTGCTTCAACAGGATTTCCATAATATATCTGATATCCACCAGTATCAAGGATGACCAATTTGTCGAACATTTTAAAAATATCAGAGGATGGTTGATGAATAACTACAAAAATCAACTTGCCTTTTAATGTTAGTTCCTTAAGCAGATCCATAATATTTTCTGAATCTCTGGAAGATAAGCCTGAGGTGGGTTCATCGACAAATAGAACCGCTGGTTCGCGCAGCAATTCTAGTCCTATATTTAACCTTTTCCGTTGTCCACCACTAATCGTTTTATCCAAGGGTGAACCTACTTTTAAATGCCTTGTTTCTGTTAACCCTAGATTGTCGAGTGTAGTTAGTACGAGTTTATCTACCTCATTTTCATCTTTTTTATCAAAACAGAGTTTAGCTGCGTAATATAGATTTTGATAAACTGTAAGTTCCTCAATGAGTAAGTCATCTTGAGGAACAAAGCCGATTACCCCTTTGATTTTTTCCTTTTGCTGATGAATGTCAATGCCATTGATAAGTACCTGACCTTGAGAAGGGGTCTCGGTGCTGTTGAGCACATTTAGTAATGTGGATTTCCCCGCTCCACTTGCACCCATTAGTCCTATTAACCTTCCTGATTCTTCTTGAATATTGATATCACGAAGTCCAAGTTTGCCACCTTTGAATTGAAATGAAATATTATTGGCTTCAAACGAAATGACTTTCTCATTGCCAGATTTCATAAACTGACTAATAACATCACCATAATAAATTGGGTGAGCTTTGTCAGCCCTGATAGTGGAACCAATGGCCAAGACAACTTTTTTGCCAGATTTTAATGGCACACCATTGAGAAAAATATCAGACGTTCCTTGGTATTTGATGAAGTAAGTGTCCGCAATATCTAAATGTAACAATGCTATAAACCCCTTTAACCCCTTTCTTCTAAGATGGTGGAAAGTGATATTTTCGTACTCATTGTCGTCTATAATGAGAACTCTTTCCAGTTGAAGGTCATCAGTTGTTTTACCAATCACAAATTTCTTTACCGCTTCCAGTTCTCCAGTCGAAACGTTAAAAGCTCCAGCAATCGTTTTGACAAGTTCATCTTCACGTTCGGAGATGTGACCATCTGCCAAGATTATACCCATCAACTCTAGTACAATAACTACTTTTTGTTTTTGGGTTAGTTCTGTATTTATCTGATGGCATATCGACAGAACCCGCTTATGTTCTTCTTGGGTATCTACTTCTGATCCAATCTTAATGGAACTACTATATTCATCAAATTGCTGTAAATAACGACTGACAGCATTTTTATTTAAATGTTCAACTAAAAAAGCCTCAATTTGCTCCCTCTCCTGTGTGGTGACCTCATCCTCTTTAGCAACAATGGCAAATAGTTGAATTATTGCTTTTAACAGGGGTTCACTCATGGGGTACGGTGGTTAGAAATACTAATATAATGGAATGAAATAATAAAAAAAGGGATTGAAAATATTTTCAATCCCTTTTCGGATGGTTACTCTTAAAAACTACTTTATTATAGAAGCTCTCATATCAGCAACTCTCAATGTAATATCAGTTAGGGTTTTGTCTGAAAGCACAAGATCAGCACGGTTATTTTTGATCTGTTCTGCAATATTCAAAGCAGCATAGCTTTTGTTCAGTAAGTTCATATTGGCTAAAAGCTCGTCAATAGGATTTGAAGATTCCACATTTTCCAACATTTTAGTAAGATCTAAACATGCTTTTTGTTGCTCTAAAACCACACGAATTAAAGGTGTTAGTACTAGATTTCTACTGTCTTCAGGTAAAATATCTTTAGGGTAGCTTGCTATCAATTGTGTAGAAATATATAAACCTTCAATAAAACTTCCAGATACAATTAACGCAGCTAGTTTGTTTCTGTTATCATCACGAAGATAGTTTTCAGTATTTTGAATGGTTTCGTTCAGTAAATATGACAAGGAGTCTTTTCTGGATAAATTTTCTTCAAACCTCTTCACAAGACTTACATCAAATGAACCAGTAATACCTAAATTATCTGCCAATTTTTTAGCTGTGCCCATATAAGTTAGTGATTCCTGTACTTTATCATACGAAACCAAGTACCCGATATCTGTAGCGTAAATGCCCAAATTCAATGCAGACTTGTCGTTAATAGAGGTGTATCTATTAGCTTGATTAATATCATGTATTAAAGATGAATTGTACTCAGCACCAGTTGCTTCTAGTAAAAATGGAATTTCAGAGGGTGAAGGAATTTCATAAACTACTTCTTGAATTTGGTCTTTCAATTCTGCTCCGGCTTGATCAAATTCTTCTGCATTTTTATCTTGCTCATCTTTCTTGTTCGATTCACAGGAGCTTAGCCCCACAAACAATAATATTACAAAGGATAAATGTCCCAGTCTTCTGTAGTTCATAATTTTAAAATTAGTATAACAAATATGTTCAATTTTAATATATTTTTTCTGCGAATAAAACATAATCAGTCATTATTTTGGTAGTATTCGTTTACAATTGGTTTGTTCAACATAGTTTTCGTAGTAAAAAATATTTTGGGGAATAAATCTCAATAAATTGTACATTTTCAATAAAAAAGAATTTTATTGATTGTGATGTTGTTTGACGAGGATTGAAATGCTATAATCGTCCGACTAAATTATTATAATTTCACAAAGGCGGCTCAATGAGCAAGGAAGATAAAAGAAAAGTAATGTTGATTGATGATAATGAAATTGATATATTCATTAATCAAAAAGTGCTGGAATTTAATGATTTCGCAAGTGAGATGACGAGCGTCATGGCGGCTCAACTTGCCATTGATAAGTTAAAATCATTAACATCTGAAAATTTGCCTGATGTTATTTTTCTTGATCTTAATATGCCCGTTATTGATGGGTTTAAGTTTTTATTTGAATTTTCGCAATTGGATGAACTTGTAAAATCCAAAATCAAGATAGTTGTTCTAACAAGTTCAGATAATTATAAAGATAGGGAGAAGGTAGCAGCAAATCCTGATGTACTCACTTATGTTTCAAAACCTCTCACAGACAACAAATTAGCTGAGATTCGTTCATTACTCTAATAATTTGATTATTGTTTAACCATTTCTACTCTTATAATAATATCAACTTTCTCTCCGACAATTAGTCCTCCACTATCTAAGGAGTCATCCCACTTGAGTTTGTAGTCAAATCTATTAATTGAGCCTTTTGCGGTAAATCCAGCACGTTTCATGTTGTCTATTGATACTATGCCGCCAAACGTAACATCCATATTAATAGATTTGGTAACATCTCTTATGGTGAGGTCTCCAATTAATGTGTAGGAGCCATTTGCATTTTTTTTAAATTCTTTACTATGGAAATTTATTTCAGGATATTGTTCTGCATTAAAAAAATCATCTTCTTTTAAATGTTTATCCCTTTCTAGGTTATTGGTAGTAATACTAGCTACTTCAATGGTTGCGTTGATTTTAGAATTCTCAAAATCATTTTTCTTAGTAGTTGTTAAAGTACCTCCGAAAGCCGTAAAAAAACCGGTAACTGATGAAACAGTTAGATGAGATACTTCAAATTCTAGTCGTGAATGCACTGGATCAATTACCCAAGTATTTTGAGCGAATGTA
Organism: Fulvivirga sp.; assembly: GCA_048268855.1. GTDB lineage: Bacteria > Bacteroidota > Bacteroidia > Cytophagales > Cyclobacteriaceae > Fulvivirga. The sequence continues at coordinate 266,478 of JBLWUR010000004.1, read as the reverse complement.
TAACTTAGGAAAAAACAGGCGAAAAGAGTAATCAATAATTTTCTCATTGGACTAATTGATTAAAGTTGAAACTTTATGAAAAAATTAATAAAATTATCTGACAATTCCTAGAACAACTTGTAGAATGCTAATGCCCAGATACTTGCCTGTTTTGGTGATGGAACATTAGGCTCGAGTATTATTTTTTAACCTATTCTACTTTCTGTTTTTTACTGGAATTACCAATTTCAATCCCGACCAAATGTCATCAACAGCACATACTTTAATATCTACTAATCCGATGGTTAGGGCATAATTTCTTATCGTATCTTCAATGATGTCAGTGGCCACTTTAGATGCTTTCTTTGGCCAACTTACCCAGATCATACCATTTTGTTTGATTTCATTCTTAAGTTGTTTTAGTGTCTGGGTCATTAATTTGGCATCTGTTTCAAAATAATGAATCAGATCATTCAATTCGTGGGTCTTTTCTTGGTAAACAATATCACTTGGGAGATATTCAAACAGATCATTATAATATGCCGGTGGATTGATCAACCTAACGACAAACCCCTCCTTGAAACCCAATTTTTTCGAAAGTGGTGTCTTTGAGTATCCTGCAGTTCTCATAATATTGTTCCAATAATTGACAATCTACTTTGAATATACAACCATTTATTTTCAGGTTCAAATTGTAAAAAATCTATAAACTTCCGGTACATTGGTGGAGAATTAGCTTAAATCATTTCTTTTTTTATTATGGATGAATCAATCCTCATTATAATTGGTGTAAGTATTGTAGGTATATGGCTATTCCTATACATATTCCCGCTCAATTTATGGATCACAGCATTATTTTCGGGTGTACGTATTGGGCTAATTGAGCTTGTATTTATGCGTTTCCGGAAGGTGCCTCCTGGACTTATTGTTAATTCAATGATTATTGCTACCAAAGCAGGGTTGAAGGATATTACCACAAGTCAATTGGAGACCCATTACTTAGCTCATGGTAATCTAAAGGCAGTTATTAAAGCATTAATCGTGGCTGATAAAGCTAATTTGGACTTAAGTTTCAAACAAGCTACAGCTATTGATTTAGCCGGTCGTGATGTATTGCAAGCGGTGCAGGTTTCTGTAACTCCCTATATGGTTATTGTACCAGCCATTACTGGAGTGTCTCTGGATGGAATCCAGCTTATAGCTGTAGCAAGGGTAACGGTAAGAACAAATCTAATGCGCCTAGTGGGTGGAGCAGGTGAAGAGACCATAAAAGCAAGAGTAGGACAGGGCATAATTTCAAATATAGGTAATGCCAAGAGTTACTTAGAGGTACTCGAAAATCCCGAAGGCATATCCAAAGAAGTATTGGCGAACGGCCTTGATGCAGGCACGGCATTCGAGATCTTATCCATTGATATTGCTGATATTGATATTGGGCAAAATATTGGAGCGGCTTTACAAATAGATCAGGCAAGTGCTGACTTACATGTAGCCAAGGCAAAAGCTGAAGAAAGACGGGCCATGGCTGTGGCGTTAGAGCAAGAAATGTCAGCTAGAGTACAAGAGGCTAGGGCTTTGGTTATTGAAGCCGAAGCAGAAATTCCAATGGCCTTATCTGATTCATTCCGTAAGGGTATTCTATTTGGTAAAAGAAAGGCTGCTAGTTAAAGGTCTTGTTTCTTTCATAAAACCATTCTTGTAAAGGAAATCATTGGTTTGATAGTAGGACACTACTTCCTTGTAACTTTTGCTATTTGCAGGCTCTAGAAGTAGCGTGTTTGTATTTCGATCCCAATGATAAAAGTTAACCTTTTTTTGATCACCAAGCACACTTAATTGATCGCCTTTTAGTAAGCCTAATTTTCTGTAGTTACCTATAAATGCACGGGCATCACCTTCTCTAAATGCGTTGACGTCTTTACCATAAAAGTACGATCTGTACGACCAATTAAAGTATCCAAACAAGGTTGGGAAGATATCGATTTGTGAACATTGTGTATCAATAGCTCGTGACGGTTGATCTGGTAGGTTAAAAATCAATGCCGGTATATTGTACTTACTTACGTTAAGCTCCCATTTACCGGCACTACTGGCGCAATGGTCTGCCATAATCATAAATACTGTGTTTTTAAACCAAGGTTTGGTTTGAGCATTCTTTAAGAATTCTTTAATAGCAAAGTCAGTATACTTCACAGCACCTTCTCTACTGGCACCAGATGGAATATCAATTTTACCCTCAGGATAAGTAAAAGGCCTATGATTTGAAGTAGTCATTATGAAATTGAAGAAAGGGGTAGCGTTAGCATAACTTTTGTCTGCTTCTTTGATCACTCGGTTATAAATGTCAGCATCACAAACGCCCCAAGCATTTTCAAAAGTGACTTCATCATCTTCAATATTACTTCTCTTGGCGGTGAAGGTATCTCCAAACAAATAACCACGACCACGATCAACAATATCAAATCCATTACCACCAAAAAAGTCGTTCATATTATCAAAATAGCCATCACCACCATAAAAGAAAGTACGGCTATAACCTTTGCTTTTAAATACATCCCCAATGTTATGTAAATTCTTGTCATCAATTCTTTTTACTATACTTCGGCCAGGAGAGGGAGGCACTGACAAAGTAATGGCCTCCATTCCACGAACGGTTCTTGTTCCAGTGGCATAAAGATTATCGAAATATATGCTGTGCTCTAACAAGGAGTCCATAGTGGGAGTTATATTTTTTGTATTTCCAAAATGGCCTAGAAAATCGGCACTTAAACTTTCAATACAAATAAATATCACATTTGGTTTTATGGCCGGGCCATTGCTTTTAATAGTTCTACTGATGTTATATTTTTCTGCAGAAGCTAACGTGTCATTCTTAGATTTCAAATTCTCATTTAGAATGTCAAATGACTCATCTAAATCTTGAGTGATATAAAAGTCATTATAGCTTAATTCATTGTTTCTAAATGCAGCAAAAATGGAATAGATCCCTGCTTTTGACAACTCATTTTCATAAGTGTTTTTTGACCACTCAGCTGCATTGTTTTTGATAAAAGAGGTATAAAAAATTGGAACAATTAGGAAAGAGGCTAGTAATAATCTTTGATTGAGATTAATACCATCGCTAAAAGTATTGGAGAACACCTTTAGATATTTTAGGAAAATGAAGAGCAGTAGTACAATGATAAACATAATGCTAAGTAGCATTGGGATGGGGTAGGATTCATTGATATTCTCCACTACCTCATAGGTATAGATCAAATAATCAACGGCTATAAAATTAAAGCGAGTTTTGAACTCTTGCCAAAATGTAAATTCTGCAAAAAAGGAAAGCATGCAGATGAGGGTAGTAATAAAATAGAAAAAATAGCAAAATGCCTTATCGAAAAGACTACCAACCCATTTGTTAGGCAGGGCAAGAAGGTAAAGTACAAATAGAATAATAAAAAAAGAAATGACACCAAGGTCAAAGAATGCCCCAGTAATTAAAGTCATTAATAAATGTAAAATGGTAGTGTTGATTTCGTTGTATGACCATATAATTAATGACAGCCTAACAATTGTCGAAATGACTAAAAATTGTAAGATTATCGCTTTCAACAAGCTGAATCGCTTTGGAATACGCATAGTTTATTTTGCTTTAATTATTTTAAATTGTTGGCCTATTGAAATATTAAGTTCTACCGGCATACGCCTATATTCACCGTCTATATGATAGTTTTCAGAGTTCGACTTAATGGTTAACTCCTTGGTTTTTATGAAATGTATATATTTTGAGGATTTCAATTTTCCTCTGAACAGTTTAATTATAAAATCAGGCATTAGATAAAATGGTATTGGCTTGACCAAAACCAATTCTAGCCATCCATCATTATACATTGCATTGGGAGCTATATATGCATTGTTTCCATATTGTCGTGTATTCGCAATGTTTATCATCTGATATGATCCGTGGATAGTGGTACCGTTTACCTGTATGGTTGCCGTTATGGGTTTATATTTTAAAAGTGATTTGATAGTCAAATAGATATACGATTTTAGACCTCTTTTATTACTACCCTCAAAAGCTGCTGCTATGTGACTGTCAAGACCTATTCCAATCATATTACAGCTGTAATCGTCATTTACTTTTATCAAATCAATAAGCTCTGTCTCACCAATTTTTATTAGTTCGATTAAGGCCGGAATGTCTTTTTTAAATCCCATTTCATTAGCAAAGCCATCACCAGAGCCGTTGGGTAACATGGCCAGTACCAATTGATTATTTTTCGCAACGAATTTTAAGGCATTATTCAATGTGCCATCCCCACCACAGATCACTACGACTTTGTATTTATCGATGTTAGAGCTGAAAAAATGGTCAAACTTTTCAATGGTATTACTGATAAAATATTGAGCCTTCGGGTTTATCTCGAGAAGTGAATTAATAATTTTATGTGAGTCCTGTTTACCAGAATTGGGATTGATGATGAAGATAATATCGTCTATTTTGAATTTCACTTTCAAATCTTCAAAAGAAATTACCATATAAGCCATTTCTTGAAGCATTATTTAAAATTGTAAGTTAGACTCATACCACCAGTACCATTCCCGAGATATCTGGGAACAAAATTCCAATTGCTCTTTCTTTTTAATTTGGATTCCGTTCCAACTTCTTTTCTCCCACCTTCCACTGCTAATTTTCCCATTCCATAACCTATGGCAAAAGCCAAAGGATAATCACTAAACCAGTGTACACCATTATTCATCATTTGGTAGCCTACAATACTTAATAGGGCGACAGCTAAGGGTTTCAATATCTTGGAATCGGGATAATTTAATTGGAGAACGGTAAATGTACCTACCAAAGTAGCGAAGTGTCCTGATGGAAAGGCATCATATTTGGGCACGTTTTCAGCATAATCTGCTGGCGATGAAAAGGGTCTCCATTCACCACCATTACGGGTAGATACAAAAGGGGATTCTCTTCCAGAAATATGTTTTATGAATTGTGAAAGAATACCTACACTGATCATACTCTGTGCCAATTGACTTGCTGTTTGAAGCGATCTATGGTCTTTCTTTATTTTCCCAGTGGCATAGAATACGAGCATAGTAGCAATCGATGGCCATCCCTCACCAATATAATATATACCTGAACTAAATGTATCCGGTACCTCAATAGGTGCACTTTGTCCAAATAAGTTAAATTCATGGATGGTTTTTATGTCTCTATTTGTTGACAAATTGATATATTTTCCAAATTGCTGCGACCCGTCAATTAACGGCTGATCAAAGGCCACTAATAAGGCGGTACCACCTATCATGACACCTGTTTTCCATAAATTATCTGATTTAAATGGTCTTGTAAATCCAATACCTATAGACCTCGGTACTTTTAGTAAGAATCCAAAAACTTTTGGGTTTTCATAACGATAGGTTACCCCAGCTTTTGTGGAGTAATCAGTATAGTCAGTTTCATTTTGACACATGATCTTAGCTATAGGGCACAATAAAAGTGTAAGGCTAAATACATAACGCATTGGCAGAAAACGTGGTGAATTTCTTTTTTTTCTACCACCAGGTTTGTTAACCCGTACGTTAGTATTTTTTAAAAGGAAGGTTGAAGACAGAAATAAACTTTAAATAAAAATCGAAATGGATAGGCTTTCTAAAGTGTGATTTCAATCAAGATCAATTCACTATTCGTAAGGCTGTTAAGTATAAGATTGGAAATTGAAACAGAATTAACCATCAGTAGATCACCTTTATTTAGATCGTAAGTGGTGTCTTTAATAGCACAATTTATTTTACCCCTATAAGTATAAATAAAAAACCAATCGATATTATCATTAATGCTATGATGACTAACTTGTCCACTTTCAAGGCAGAGAGCATTGATATTCCCTTTAGTATGACCCTGAGTCATTAAATTAAAATCCACACAAGTACCTTTACATAGTGTGTTCCATGCACCTTCAAATTCATCTAAGTCGAATTTGTTTAATCGCGAAGTATGGTGATTCTCATGGGTCAATTGTATCTGCCCATCCAATACCATCAGTTTCCTGGAAATTCCTTGAAGTGGAGTAAATTTTGAATTTTCAATATCGACCTTAGCTGTACTTAGTCTGAATTTAAAATTTCGGTTACCAAAGGCCGAATCTAAGGGATAAATGAATAATTCTGTAGTTGTGCCGCCTGACCAATTAGCGGTTTTGAAATCTTCTGAGGTGAATACTTGAATTTTCATTGAAAAGGTGGTATTGTAGTATTTATTTTGATGCGCTGCCAATGATAGAAACCTTTTATTTGATAAAAAAACATCACCACTCAAACAGATAGTTTTTTACATATCTATGAAAAGCACTTTATTATCTTTTATCCTATGTTGTAGTTGTGTTTACTTCACTTTTGCAGGTAATGTTAAACAGGATTTTGGACTTTTTGAGCAAAAGGCAGATTCATGTCTAACGGTAAAAGACAATGATTGTGCTTTAATAAATTATCAGTTGGCTCTATCAATGGCTAATGAGGTAAATGAAAGAGCTAAAATAACGGCAATTGGTATTAAAATCGCTCAACTGAATTTTCGACTTGGTGAATTGGATGAAGCTTATAAGTTATATAACACCTCATTGAGGCTTTCCATTGAGCAAGGGTTAGAAAACGAAAGAGCCAAATCTTTAAAAGGGTTAGCAGACATCTACTGGCGATATGGTGATAATGTCAAATCCATCTCTACGATAATAAAAAGTATTGAAATATTTAATCAGCTTAAAGACACTTCTTCCTTTATTGAAGCGTCCAATGTGTTGGCTGAAATATATACAAGCGTTGGGAATACTACAGATGCAGCCAAAATCTATGATGATATGCTGAACATAGCCATAGCAACAAAAGATACAATCAACATTGCTAAAAACTATGAATACAAAGGTGTGATCTACTTTTTTGATAAAGATTATAATAAAGCGATCGACTACTATTCAAGGGCGTTGAAGCTTAATGTAAAAACAAATAGGAAACTAGCGGCAGGAATTAATAACGGCAATATTGGTGAGGCTTATTGTAAAATGGGTGAGTATACAAAGGCGTTAAATTACTTTGACAAAGCAGTTGAAATTGAAAAACAATTTAATTTTAATTCTGGGCTGATCTTTCTTTATTATAGTATCGGAGAAACTTATACCCTCCTTGAAAAGTATAATAAAGGGCAAGATTATTACCGTCAGAGTATTGATTTGATGGATCAAATAGGTGAAACTAGGGAGAAGCAGCATGTATATTCCCTGATAGCCGACAATTATGCTAGACAGAAAAACTTCAATAAAGCTTTCACTTACCATCAATTGTACGCGCAGGAAAAAGATTCACTATTCAATGTCACAAAGAACAACCAATTGGAAGAAATTAAAGCAAAATATGAAATAGAAAAGAGAGATCAGGAAAATTATTTTCTAGCCAGCGAGAACAAAATAAAAGAGAAGGATTTAGCGCTCAAGCAAGATATTATAAAGTGGCAGAAGCTAGTTGTAATACTATTGTTTATATTTTTAGCTGTAGCAGTTTATCTTTCGATTAGATTGTACAACAATAGAAAGCTTCTTAAAAAAGCCAATATTGCTAAAGATAAACTTTTTGGTATTGTAGCACATGATCTGAAGGGACCAATTGGTAACATTAAAATACTTGTTGAATTACTATCATCAAATGACCTAAATAAAGTAAATACTGCTGAACGTGATCAAATCATTTCTTATTTACAGACTTCTTCCCAATCTGTGTCAATACTTTTAAATGACTTGCTTGCCTGGTCAATTTCACAACAGGAGGGCTTCGTTTTTAAGCCAATACGGGTTAATTTATTGAAGTGCATACAACAAACAATAACACTTTTTAATTACCAAATAAAGGATAAGAACCTGGAGATGGTCAATGAGGTTTCATCAGCGATATTTGTATTTGTAGATTATGATGTACTATCAACGATTATCAGAAACTTACTTTCAAATTCAATTAAATTTACTGAAAATGGAGGTAAAATAGTTTTTAGTGCTTCAATAAGGAGGATACGAAATAAGTCCTTGGTTGAGTTTACCATAAATGACAATGGCATTGGTATTTCAAAAGAAAAAATAGCTACGCTTAAATCCGCCAATCATTTTATGAGCACCGATGGTACAGCCAATGAAAAGGGAAGTGGTTTAGGAATAAATATGATCAAGGAATTTGTACGTGGCTCTAATGGTGAATTTGACATTGAAAGTACACCGAAGAAGGGCACTACCATAACTGTAAGATTACCTGCCTCTAATTAAGTGTTAGCTGATTGGGCATCAAAGTCTTTTTTGGTTCTCTTCCATCTCTTATGTGACCAAAGCCAAAACGCTGGCTCGTTCACTATATCTCTTTCCAGGCATTTCGTGTGTAGTTCAGTAATTTGGCCAATGGGTAGGTCATTTGGGTTTTCACAAACCAATTCATAAGCAACCTCGTAATGCCCGCGTTTCAGGCGATGAATAACCCCATATATAACTGGCGTATTATTTTCTCTGGCAAACTTCTCTGCGCCAAATTGCACCCCTGTTTCCTGATTTAGAAATTCCATCCAATAGGGTTGTTGTGAAAGTTTAGGGCATTGATCTGTCCCGAAAATTATAGCTAATGGCTGTTCATGTTTCCTGTTTATGAGCTCCTTCACTTCCTCATAATTTTTCATCCAAAGTCCGAATTTGGAGCGGCTAGCCATTATTTTATCACTCATAAATTTATTGGTAAGTGGGGTAAACAAAGCCACGGGTTGATGAGGCATTTGACTAGCAACACTAATAGCATATAATTCCCAATTGCCATAATGGCCCCCTACCATAGTAATCTCTTGATGAGCGTCATAATACTTTTGAAAGATCTCTGGATTACGCTGTGTAAAGCGCCTTTTTATTTCAGATTCAGAAATTGTGAATGCTTTTACTGATTCAACAATCAGGTCACAGAAATGAATATAAAATACTTTTTCAATAGATATTACTTCTTTTGTTGAGAGCTTAGGGAAGGAATTTAGTATGTTATTTCGGACCACATTTTTTCTGTAACCAATGATTTGGTATAAGATAAAATACAAGAAGTCGGAGATTCGGTAAAGTAACCAACTAGGTAGGTAACTAATTGGAATTAGAATAATGTAATATAAAAATGGCATAAACGTGGTAAGGGGAGTATTTAAGTTCTCAACTAGTTGTAATTTCCAAGTATAATGCAATTTATGGTCTTATGCACGTATTAGATCTTTAAATAAATCCATGATTTGAAGGACTATATTTCTTTTCGAATTGGCGAATTTTGTGGAAACGATAATTATGATTGACTGTTCATCAGGAAAGATATGTTACTTGACCCAGCAAATGGCTGAGGCCGCATTAATAGATAACCGTGCTAGGTATAATTATTCTGTTGGACAGGGACCAACAAATATTTACATGTGCGAGATATGTAACTGTTATCATTTTACTTCGAAGGGTGAGCTTCACCCACTATTAAAGGATGACAATACCCAGCAAAGGATCAATAAATTAAAACAAGGTAGAGACTGGGAAGATAAATTGGGAAGATAGTCCAACTTGCACAAATAGTTATCATCTAACGAACATCCTCCACGTTAACTTTGTTTACTTGTCATCAAGGTTTTATATCGTGATCGAAAACCGTATTTTTGCAAAATATTTTAAACTTACTCATGCAGGAAATTAAGCTCAATACCATAGAAGAAGCCATTGAGGATATCAAGAACGGCAAAGTTATTATTGTAGTAGATGATGAAGATCGTGAAAATGAGGGTGACTTCATTTGTGCTGCTGAAAGTATTACTCCAGAGATCGTCAATTTCATGGCAACACATGGGCGTGGATTGATCTGTGTACCGTTGGTGGAAAGTAGATGTGAGGAGCTAGGGCTGGAGCTAATGGTTGGTCGTAATACGGCTGCTTTTGAAACACCATTCACCGTATCTGTTGATCTTATTGGTCATGGCTGTACAACCGGAATTTCTGCTCATGATAGATTTAAAACCATTAAGGCGCTTGTAGATCCGGAGACTGATCCTGCTGAATTAGGCAAGCCCGGTCATATATTCCCGTTAAGGGCAAAAACTGGTGGCGTATTGCGCAGAGCCGGCCATACAGAAGCGGCTATTGATTTTGCGCGGTTGGCAGGATTCAGGCAAGCAGGGGTTTTGGTAGAGATAATGAATGAAAACGGTTCCATGGCTAGATTACCTGATCTTGTTCATGTAGCAAAGAAATTTGATTTGAAGTTGGTGTCGATACAAGATCTGATCAAATATCGAATAGAAAAGGAAAGCTTAATTGAAAAAGAAGTAGAAGAGGTGGACATGCCAACCGAACATGGTGATTTTAAACTACATGTTTATAAGCAAACCAATACTGGCGAAAATCATTTGGCTTTAGTAAAAGGGTCATGGAAATCAGATGAGTCAATAATGGTAAGAGTACACTCTTCTTGCGTTACTGGAGATATTTTCGGCTCTTGTCGATGTGACTGTGGAAGCCAGCTTCATGCTGCCATGCAAATGGTTCAAAAAGAAGGCAAAGGAGTGATACTGTATATGAATCAGGAAGGCCGTGGCATTGGATTGGTAAACAAATTAAAAGCGTATAAACTTCAAGAGGATGGCCTAGATACGGTGGAAGCAAATATCAAATTAGGTTTTGACATGGATCAACGTGACTATGGAGTGGGGGCTCAAATTTTACGTGATCTCGGAATATCAAAAATTAAATTGATTTCAAATAATCCTAAAAAACGTGTGGGTTTAATTGGATATGGCCTTGAAATTGTTGATAATATCGGCATAGAGATTGCTCCTAATAAACACAACCATAAATATTTGGAGACAAAACGTGATAAAATGGGCCATCAAATTCTTAAAAATCAATAATTGATAAGAGCACTTTTACTTGTTTTCATAATCTCCTGTACAACCCAAGTTGTTGCTCAGGAATTTCCATCCCAAGTTTGGCATGATGGTGAGATCGTATTACTTGAAGGTGATACCCTCAAAGGACAAGTAAAATATAGTCAGGAAACAGATATAATTGAATTTACCAGAGGTAAAGCCAATACGGCCATTGCACTTTCTGCAAGAAAAGTATTGTACTTTGAAATTTTTGATCGTTCGGTAAATCGATACCGTGAATTTTATGCCTTGCCTTTTGCTGTCAAAGGCGACTATGAAACTCCTGTTGTTTTTGAAGTGATTTTGGAAGGTCGCCCAATTACAATATTGAGTAGGGAAAGGGTAGAATATAAAGTTGTAAATTATCCGTATGCAGTTTCGGGTACTTACAGTAGGCTCGAACTTATTTATACCTATTATTTCTTAGGTAAAGATGGAAAAATAAAAGTCTTTCCTGGATCCAAGAAGGATTTGATATGGATGTTGAAAGACAAATCTCAACTGATCAAAAAGTTTATGAAAACCAACAAAATTCGTCCAGAAAGGCGCAAGGATTTGATAAAAACAGTAGATTATTACAATTCACTTTTTACGGAGACAAAAACCCCTTAATACAAATGGCAAAACCCCTTATTCTAGTATCTAATGACGATGGTATATCCTCGAAAGGCATTAGAACTCTTATTGAGATTATGAAAGAAATAGGGGAAGTGGTAGTAGTAGCACCTGATGGTCCGCAAAGTGGGATGGGTCATGCAATAACCGTTGGAAATACCCTCAGACTTGAGGAGACAGATATTTTTGGAGATATTAAGGCCTATGAATGCAGTGGCACTCCGGCCGACTGCGTTAAAATAGCGAAGCATTTTGTCTTAAAAAACCGAATTCCTGATTTGGTAGTAAGTGGAATCAATCATGGAAGCAACACTTCCATTAGTGTATTGTATAGTGGCACCATGTCAGCGGCCATAGAGGGTGCTTTGGAAGGATACCCTGCCATTGGCTTTTCACTATGTGATTATTCTTCGGATGCAGATTTTTCTCATGTTAAGAGTCACATCAGGAAAATTGTATTAAATACCTTGGAAAAAGGATTACCCACAGGAGTAGCCTTAAATGTTAACATCCCGCCAAAACGAAACGAGAATATCAAAGGCATTAAAATTTGCCGTCAGGCTAATGCAAAATGGCAAGAAGATTTCGATCAACGCCATGATCCCAATGGAAGAAGATACTTTTGGATGGCCGGCAATTTTGTGAACCATGATAAAGGAGAGGACAATGACGAATGGGCCATTGGAAATAACTATGTATCAATAGTTCCTTGCCAATATGATCTAACTGCTCATCATGCTATTTCTCAACTCAATGAGGAATGGGACATATAAGGCAGTGAATCTGTTTTATAACTGAAATTTGATGTAGACATTAGCAAAAGGCACTGTTTTGTCCAGTGTTCGGCCATAGCCGGGAATAGCATAGACGTCAATGAAGTCAAATTTTGTACGGCTATTGATAAATCTTACCCCAAATACACCACCCAGTTTTACATGGCCTTTTAGCATTGATTTTTCGGAGCCAATAACTACTTCAAACCATTCGGCTTCTAAATCTTTTCTTTCAAAACTAGCGGAAAACGTGGGCCATAATTCGCTTATCACTTCATAAGTACCCTCATCTTCATATTTTGACTGACCATAGTATGCTCCCAGATAAAAACTATTAACGGCATCAAAAGGGATCATGTAGTTAAGACCAGCTTTCCAGTATTGCCCTTCAGATTTGTATGTGCCATTTTCAATGGCCGATGAGGGCTCTAAGGTGGCCATACCAAATTTAAAGTTGGGTTGAAACCTGTTTTTAAATTGGAATCCAGCACCAAATTCATATTTAGTTTCGAAGTCAGTGGCTATGGTGAGTAACTTACCATAGTCAATATAAAGTTGGGCACCACTTTTAACAGCCATTCTTGTCGAATCGCCAGCGTAGGTTCTGCTTGCTATAAGAAGGCAGAAAAGTAGGCTAGTAATAGATAGTAAGCGAGGCATTATTACTGGTACAAGTGATAGAATCTTTACATAATATGTTCGAAACTGAATCGAAGCTATAATAAGTTACTTTAGGCCAAATGGCGCTAATTCTAATGGCATTCTCAACGAATATGGTGTCAAGTGTATATTCAAATTCAATGGTATCCAATCTCGCTTCCAAATTAGTATCAGACAGTCGAATAGTAGTTATAAAACGACTTTTAGTCGCGTTACTATTAAGTGGGAATTCGTTAGTACCGGTTGAATCCAGTTTGGAAATAGGACTAATACCTCCAACACTTTGCAAAGTGGTTAACTTGACATAGCCGTTTTTAAGTTTGCTTATTTTATTATTGACTTCTGTTTGTTCTGCTGTCAGGCTTGTCTTCACTTTATTGAGTGAATCTTTCTCGTCTAGAAAGGGTGTTTTATCCGTCATTGCGTCAATGGCGGTTATTCTCTTTGTAATTGTGTTAATTTTTGCCTTAATGTCCGCCAATGATACGGTGAGTGTATCAAGACTTCTATTATTAATGAATTTCACACTTATATACGGTTCTACTTCCTCAGGCTGTATGTTGTCATCAACACAGCTGATGATACCCATCGCTGTCAAAAATATAAAAATGCCGATATAACCCGCTTTCCTCATTGGCCGCAAAAATAGCAAACTTTGTACCATATGCCGTGTTCATGAACCACAAGTTTTATGCTCATAGATTTGAACCTAATACGGGTCCACATCAAAAACTATCCGTGATGATTTTAAGTCTTTTTCAAGTAGAATCTCATCGGCTGCAGCTTGCATAAGTAGCTTGACCTTTTTTAGGTCAACGGCACTTCGCTCCAGTTTCACTAAAAGCTCAACGAGATATTCGTTTCTAATTTTATTGATAAACGGTTCCTGTGGCCCCAACACCCGGTGAGCTCCCAGCTGCTCTTTAATAAGATTGCCTAGCCTATTGGCTGTTCGGGTAGCCAGATCTTTGTTTTTATTTTTTATTGTTACGTTAATCAATCTCGTGAAAGGAGGGTAGAGGTGTACTTTCCGTTCGTTGATTTCCCGGTTATAAAAGGTATGGAAATCACTGTTTATAATATCATTAATGATGGTCAATTTTGGATTACGCGACTGAATGATCACCAATCCCTTTTTCTTTCTCCTCCCGGCCCGGCCGCTTACCTGAGTAGAAAGCTGAAAAGTTCGTTCGAATGACCGAAAATCTGGAAAGTGGAGCATCCTATCAATATCAATAATGCCTACTAAATTTACATGGTCAAAATCAAGGCCTTTGCTTACCATCTGTGTGCCTACGAGTATGTCGATCTCCTTATTCTCAAAATCTTTAATGATGCGCTCGTAACTGTTTTTGTTACGAGTAGTATCCAAATCCATGCGCTGTACCTTGGCACCTGGAAATTGTAAGGAAAGATCCTCTTCCAGCTTTTCGGTGCCTATACCAACAGTTTTAAGATGGGTAGAGCCACATGCCTCACAAGCCTTAGGCATAGGTTCTTTATAGCCACAGTAGTGGCAAATAAGCTCCTTTTTATATTGATGATAAGTGAGGCTCACTGCGCAGTTATTACACTTTGGAATGTGACCACATTGGTTACAACTGATAAAAGGCGAGTAGCCTCTTCGGTTTTGGAAGATAATAGCCTGTTCCTCATTTTGTAATGTATCGGTGATGCCTTTGACCAAGCCCGATGAAAAATCACCGTGCAGCAATTTTTTATTGCCTTCATTGATCATGTCACTCACCTGAAAATCAGGGAGTTGTGCATCTCCATACCTTTGAGTAAGCTCCACTAGCCCGTATTTTTCCAATTGAGTTTGGTAGTACGTTTCCATTGAGGGTGTGGCCGAACCCAACAGTACTTTAGCATGATGCATTCCTGCCATCATCAAGGCCACATCTCGGGCGTTATACCGTGGCGCAGGGTCGTATTGCTTATAGGAAGACTCATGCTCTTCGTCAATAATGATTAGACCCAGATTGTCGAAAGGAAGAAACACGGATGAGCGCACACCAAGAACAAGTTGATAGCGCCCCGACAAGACCCCATTCCAGACTTCCACACGTTCATTATCAGAGAATTTAGAATGATAGACCCCCATTTTATTGCCGAATACTTTTTTCAGTCGAGCAACAATCTGTGTGGTAAGGGCGATCTCTGGTAATAAATACAAAACTTGCGAGCCACCAGCCAATGCATCTTCGATCAGGCTGATATAGATTTCAGTTTTTCCACTTCCGGTAATACCATGCAAAAGGACTGTATCTTTCTCCTTAAAACTTGCTGAAATCTTCTCTTTGGCGGCTTGTTGGTATTCCGTAAGGTGAATATCTACTACGGGTAAATCATCATCAGGAAATCTTGAAACGGTAATTTCAAATTCTTCCAGCACCTTATTTTTAGTCAATGTCTTGATCGCTGAGGCTGATAAGTCAGGGGCAATCAATGAAGATTTAGCAATCCCTTTCTCATTTAAATGTTGCTGTTTATAAATGGGTACGAGTTGAAGATATTGAAGCAAAATAGCCTCTTGTTTGGGTTTCTTTGCTAGGGTCTCAAATAAGGCTTGCAGAGCTGTTTTATCCGCATAGGTTTTAGTAAGCCGTATTCTTGTTTCTTTCTTGGGTTTGTATTTTTCCTTAATCTCCTCAAAAATGATAAGTGCATCTTTTTGTACCAATGATTTGATGAGGGAGAAAATATTCTTTATCTGGAGAGCCTTGCTCACCTCAGTGTAGGTGAGTGAATCGTTTTTACCTAATATATCAATCAACAATTCCTCATTGTCGCTGAAATCATAGGTGGATTCAAAAATGTCGAATTCCGGATGCAGTTGTACTCGGGATTCACTGCTCAATTTTAGGCCAGAGGGCATCGCAATATTGAGTACTTCGCCCAGTGTACACATATAGTAATTGGCGATCCATTGGAAAATGGGGAATTGCAGAGAAGTTATAATCGGCTCAGGGTCAAGTACATCTAGGATATACTTAGCTTCATATTTGGCTGGAGGTGTTTCATGAATTTTGCCAATAACACCTGTCAATATTCTACGTGCACCAAATTGAACGATCACCCTACAACCGACCTGCAAGTACTCATTAAGCTCCTGTGGACAGCGGTAAGTAAACATCTTGGGAATAGGTACAGGTAATATGACGTCAACAAAAAATGTTTGACGTGGATTATCTGATGGGTTATTTAGTTCGAGTTGGGTCAAGTTTTAGTTCAAAGTTTTTAATTCTAAGTTCGAAATTGAAATATTAAAGTTCTAGGTTCAAAGTTCAACATTCATTCTATCGTTTAGTTATTAGTTAATAGTTATACTACAATTCTTAATTTTTTATAACCGAAATCTCACTGCGAACCGTCATCCTGAGCTTGTCGAAGGAAGGAGGTGAGCTTGCCAAGCCCTCATTATAACGGCTAGCAATCTGGTTATCCGTTGATCATTAATTGTTTTCCACATTCTTAATTTTCAATTCAAACCGATGACGTGTTTGATAGTTCACTTATCTTCCTCCCTCTACCTCCCTCCAAAGGGAGAAAAATTTGGCATCAAAAACGTCATCTCATTTATTCTACATTCTAAATTCAATATTCCTTATTTCAATTGTTCTAATGCCTTTTCAAATTCCGTTGTGGGCAATTTGCAAGTCTTATTATAACAAACATAAATAGTTGCCGCCCCATTTTTTGAGGATTTACCTTCTAATAATGGCAGCGTACTGCTTGTGGTAGTTCCCATCAATATTTTATTAGGGTGATAATGACTGGCAAATTGAGCACGCATGGCTTCAGCATCATTTCCAACAATGGCAATTTCGGCCATATTATTGGCCATATAGCCATACAAGATCCCCCAGTTATAAGTATAAGCAGGCTCTTGTGTCACTAGCTTTACCATAGCCGATAGCATGTCTTTAGATTTTTTCAAGTAATCGCTATTATCAAGTAACGTTCCCATCAAATAGAGGTTAATGGCCATTTGTGAATTGGAAGATGGAATAACATTATCAAAAACCTCCTTTTTACGGGCGATCAATTCAACAGCATTGTGATTGGTAAAAAAGTAAAATTTCTCTTTTTCATCGAAAAAATGTGAATTCGTGTATTCCAATAAAGTCTTCGCTTCGTTGAGCCATTGCTCATCAAAGGTAGACTCGTATAAGGCCAAATAACCAGGAATCACAAAAGCATAATCTTCCAGATAAGCATCAATAGTAGCTTTTCCCTCTTTATAGGAACGATTCAATCGGCCATTATTGGTCATTTTATCCTTGATAAAATGGGCGTTTTTGATCGCCAACTTTAAAAATTTCGGCTCTCCAAAAGCATCATAAGCATCCACCAGACCTTTTAGCATCAAACCATTCCATCCCGCCAAAGCCTTGTCATCAAGGCCAGGCCTGACGCGTGAAGTCCTGGCTTTCAGGAGTAGTTCATCTGCCTTGCGTACTTTCTCTCGAAGTTGTTGTACTTCAATATTGTACTTGTCGGCAAAGGCTTGATCAGACATACTTTTATTCAGAATGTTATTGCCATGTTCCCAATTGCCTTTTTTCGTGGCGTTATAATAGTCAGAAATAAGTGCTGCGTTGTCTCCTAAAATTTGATCTAATTCAGTTTGTGTCCACACATAAAACTTGCCTTCTTCGCCTTCGCTATCGGCATCCAATGCGGAGTAAAACCCACCGGCCTCGTTAGTCATTTCCCGATCTAGCCATGCAATGGTTTGGTAGACCACTTCTTTGTACAAAGGAGATTTTGTGAGTTTATATACTTCGGAATATAGACTGACCAACTGGCCATTATCATAGAGCATTTTTTCAAAATGAGGAGCAAACCATTCCGCATCTACGGAATAACGAGCAAAGCCACCACCTACCTGATCGTAGATCCCGCCATTGGCAATCTCATCCAAAGTGAGTTTTACCTGATCGAGGGCAGCTTCATTATTGGTGTAGTGATAATTTTGAAGGAGCAACTGCCAATTGCCTGGCATGGGGAATTTTGGTGCCCGATCAAAGCCCCCTAGTTTTTTATCAAACCTTTTGGCCATGGTCTGGTACATGTCGGTCAGTTTTTCTTTCGGAAAATCTGTTTCTGTGGGGAGTAGATTGTATTTCGCCAATTCGCTGGTGGAAAGCGCTGCGGTCAGTTTATCAGCTGACGCGTTTAACTCCTCACGATTGTTTTTAAATGCAGCAGCCACATTTTGAAGGAGTTGCGTCCAGTTTTCGGGTGGGAAATAAGTGCCTCCATAAAATGGTTTTTGATCTGGCGTAAGGAATACGTTGAGTGGCCAGCCGCCATTGCCACCCATAGCCTGTACGGCATCCATATATATTTGATCTACATCAGGTCGCTCCTCACGATCTACTTTGATGCAAATAAAATTGTCATTCATTACCTTGGCGATGCTGTCATTTTCGAAAGACTCTCGCTCCATGACATGGCACCAATGACAGGAGGAATAGCCAATACTCACCAAAATGGGTTTATCCTCTTTCTTTGCCTTCGTGAGTGCTTCCTCTCCCCACGGATACCATTCTACAGGATTGTAGGCATGTTGCAGCAAGTACGGACTGGTAGATTCTATTAAGTGGTTAGGTTTTTTATGGGTGTCCGTCATGGTTTCTTTAGTTTGTGAGGTACAGGCGATTGATTGCCAAATGATCAACAATGTGATTGTGTAGCGCATAAGGTAAAGCTAGCAATTAGGAATGATGAATGAAGAATTTTAGGTGAGACATTAGACTTTAGACAAGAGACATTAGATGTGAGACATTAGAATTGGGAATGTAGAACATTGAATATAGAATGATGAATGTATAATAAGAAAATGTTGAAGGACACCCATTATCGTTATTGCGAGCCGTCATCCTGAGCCTGTCTGCCTAACTGGCAGGCGTGTCGAAGGATAAGGTGAAGCAATCCCTAATTTAATGAAGCTTTGTTGGCATCGCTTCGTGCCTCGCGATGACGTAACCTTAACAAACAACAATGTGAGGAGTTCTAAGATAGCTCCACACATTACCTGACTGACTCAGCTTAATTAGTAGTGGAAAATGTGTATGATTTAATGAACCCTCAATTAAATAATCAATAAGTATAGAAATTCGGATACTATTACCTTATTTTCGGATTAAATATTGTAATTGTATGACTGAATAAGGCTTATTGGATGAGTAAACACCTGTGAGTGAGATGGTTAATATTGGTTAATGATTAAAATTGCTTATAAAACAGATCTAGGTATTTCATACTTTGGAAGAATCGAACATGCTTTAAAGTCGAAGAAATTTGAGAAATATAAAGGAAAGGTCAATCTTATATTTACTTCCCCTCCATTTCCGCTGAATCGAAAGAAAAAGTATGGGAATTTACAAGATGAAGAATATCTTGAATGGTTTTCGTGCTTAGGAACACTATTTAAGGAGTATTTAGCGGAAAATGGTTCAATAGTCATAGAGTTGGGAAATTCATGGGAACCAGGAAAACCGACCATGTCAACGTTAGCTATAAGAGCTTTACTTGAATTTGTTGAAAGGAATGAGTACCATCTTTGTCAACAGTTTGTTTGGTTCAATACTGCAAAACTTCCAAGCCCAGCTCAATGGGTAACAATTGAAAGGATTAGAGTAAAGGACTCATTTACTAACATTTGGTGGATGAGTAAGTCTGAAAGACCAAAGGCTGACAATAAAAAAGTACTTGATGCATACAGTGATCGGATGGAAAAGTTACTTAATTCTAAAAAATATAATTCTGGAAAAAGGCCCTCAGAACATGTGATAAGTGATAAATCATTCTTGTCAAATAATGGTGGATCTATTCCGTCCAATGTATTAGTATCAAGTAACACACAATCAAATACCAAGTATTTAAAATACTGTAAATCAAAAGAACTATTACCACACCCTGCTCGAATGCCTGAAGATATACCTGATTTTTTTATTAAATTTCTAACAGATCCAGGTGATATTGTACTTGATCCATTTGGAGGAAGCAATACAACGGGAAAAACAGCTGAGATGTTAGATAGAAAGTGGCTTTCAGTTGAAGCAGATGAGGATTATATTAAGGGTTCTATTGGACGTTTTGAACTAAAGAAAATAAAGGAAAAGATGAAGCTAACTATTCCATGAAGACTTCTCTACCTGAATTTGAAGATATGGTTGACCATATTATGTTAACCAGCGAGCTTTCCTGGCCTGAAAAAATAACAAGGGCTAATTTGGATGACTGGTTAGCTAATTTTAAAGGAGAGGTATTTGATAAAAAATATGAGCACAATCTCGCTCTTTGGTTACTTACGAATTTTGTTTATTATAATGAGAAGGAGGTAAGACATTTGTGTAAATCAGTTTATAAAGATTTTATACATTCAGTTGTTACATCAGATTACTCAGAGGGAATTAATGTAGACCAACGACTTAATAATATTCGACAAACTACAATGTTCCGCAGTTTAGGTAGGTCTGGAGAAAGTGGGGGATTTATTACGTATTATTTCAGTAAAGAAAATAAGCTGGCACATACTGATTTTGTTGGCAAACCAACCGAACTTCATAAAGATATAAAGCATGTGGTATTTATAGATGATGTCACATTGTCCTCTGGGAATAATCAGGCAATTAGATACTTAAAAGAAGATGTTAATACTTATTTTAGAGATAAAAGAATTACACTATTGACGCTAATAGCCTCAGAAAAGGCAATTGAAACATTAAATAAAGAAGGATATGGAGTGATTAATTGTGTAACACTGTCTGAAAGAAATCAATGTTTTTCTAGTGAATCCAATGTTTTTCAGTTGCACAATGAACATTTGGAGGATTGCAAGAGACTAGCTAGTCATTATGGTGAAAAACTTTATCCAAAACATCCCCTTGGTCACAAGGACGGCCAACTTCTTTTTGGATTCTTTTATAATACTCCAAATAATTCATTACCCATATTATGGGCTGATAAAGGCGGATGGAAACCAATTATAAAACGTTACGCTAAGAATTACGGAAAAACTGATTATGGCCAGCTCGGAAGATTTATATAGAAACCCATTTAGTGATTATAGTGCTAATGTAATGGAGGCAGAAACCATTGTTGATTATTGGTGTAGTCCATTTTCCGTTTTTGAAAATTTTGCCGGGCTAAGTGAAAAAGATATTTATTGTGAAGGAAATCCTTTAGTATTTATTGGAGGAAGGGGGTCTGGCAAAACTATGTTCCTTAGATATTGGTCATACGAAGTACAAAAACAGCTTTATCATTCACAAGAAGAAAAGGGAGAGGGTTTATCTAATTACATTAATAGAAATGGTGGTGTTGGCATTTATTTAAGAATTGACGGCCCTGTTTTAAGATCTTTTGAAGGTAATGGATTGGGGGAAGATAAATGGATGGCAATTTTCATTCAGTATTTTGAGTTGATAACTTCCAGATCATATATAAAACTAGTGAATGATTTAATTGAATCAGGAGATATAGAAAATCAAAAAGAAATAGACAATTTTCTCAAAAAATTGGCACGTCTACTTGGTCACAAGTCCTCCATTGCTAATTTATTTCAATTAATAGAAATCATTGACGATCGACTGCAAGAGATAACTGATTATCGTGGAGAGATCGCTTTTGTGGATACTGATTTTAAACCATCCAAGGCCTTTGCTTCTCAAAGTTTAAGTTTTAGCATTCCCGAAGTGATTAAGGAAAACTTTCAAGGAATCGATAACAAATTAAACTTTCTAATTTTGATTGATGAATACGAGAATTTCTTGCCTTCTCAACAAAGGATGATTAATACGCTTTTAAAATTTGTCAAGAAAGGACTTACTTTTCGAATTGGGATGCGACTTGAAGGTTTTAGAACTTATGCAACAGTTACGAAGGATGATTTTATAAAAGAGGGAAGAGACTATCAAAAGATTGAGTTTGAGGATTTTCTGAATCATAAAGTAACAGGTTATCAAAATTATCTAAAAGAGATAGCTCGAAAGAGACTCGAAAGAGTCGAAATATTCAAAGAGAATGATCAACTGGATATAACTAAGTTTCTTGGACAAAAAGAATCTTTAGAGAATGAGGCTTTTGAAATTGCTCAAAGCAATCCAAAAAAGTTATTTGAGCATAAACTTTTTAAGTCAGTATTACCTAAGAATGCCTATGAAAAATTAAAATCTGAAGGGAATCCACTTTCCGAATTATTGGCTATTCTTTGGGTAGCTAGAGGTGTAAAATTAGATGATGCCTCCACGGCTATAAGAGATTACCATTCAAATAAGAAGTCTGATTTAGCTAAAAAATTTCAGTATGATCTTGTTAATAAATATAAGCTATCTCTAACAATACTTTTAAACTCCATATATAGATCAAAAAAAGGCAAGGGGTATTATAGTTTTAACACTTTCAGCTATTTGTCATCTGGAATAGTTGGACATTTTATTGAATTATGCAGGTATAGTTTTCGTTATGCCGAATTTGAATCCAAGGAAAAGCTATTCAAAGGGGAGATACCTAAAGAAGTTCAAACCAAAGCCGCTAGAGATTATTCCATAAAGGAACTACAACAGATAAAGAGAATTGAGGACTATGGAAACCTTTTATATCAAATGGTTGAAAACCTTGGGAATATATTCAGACAATACCATATGGATGAATTTGTTAGATATCCCGAAATGAACCAATTTTCATTAGACAACAAATTAGAAGACAAATATAAAGAAGCTTTCAAGGCTGCTTTAAAATGGTCCTTAATACAGCGAAAACCTAATTTACAAGGCTCTTCACCTGGAGAAGGCCGAACAGAATTGTACACATTAAGCCGAGTTTTTTCACCTGAATTTCAAATATCATACCGTACGAGAGGTGGAATTAATGAAGAGTTTGATGCTAATGATATTCGAGATTTGATGGAGAAGAGTGGATTTAAGCCCAAACGAAATCTAAGTAAAAGAGCAGAATTCATAATTGAAGAGTCGAGGCAACAAAAGTTAGATTTAGGTGATTCTAAAGGGTATGAATAGATATATCTATGAAATGCGGAAAATATCAGATAGCCAAGAAAGCTTCCCTGAAATTATAGATTTACTAATAATTGCAGCTGGTGCTGATTATAGATCTTATGAAGTATTAAGAAAGGCGAAGAATGCAGAGGTTCATATTGGTCAGATATTAATAATTTGCTTCAGAGAAAGGGTGGAGGATTCTGATTTGGAATATAAAAAAAGCTATAACCTGTATAAAGATATTGTAGGTAAAACTAATATAAAAGAAATAAATACTTCAATAAGAAACCCATCAGATTGCATAAAAAAATTAAATGAAAAGGGAGTTCAGATCTCCAATAAGGATAACTTGGCAATTGATATATCTTGTTTCACCAAACCTTACTTTTTCTCATTTTTGAAATACTTTGAAAAGGTAATTGGCTTGCAAACGATTAGCGTTTTTTATACAGAACCTAAATCATATCTATTTAATACTGGATTATATGACTCATTTAAATCAAGTAGTGGGCCTACTATTATTAAAGAATTATTTACTGGAAGTGATTCAAAAGATCAACAAAGACTTTTGGTAATTCTACTAGGATTTGATGGCGATATATCAAGAGAAATTGATGAGGAAATAGGGCCAAAAAACACCTTGATAGTTAATGGTTTTCCAGGATTTTCTCCAAAATTCAAAGATATCAGCCTTGTCAATAATGAAAAACTGGTGAGTAACGAAAATATTGGTCTTCTTTATAGTAAAGCAAATAACCCATTCGAGACTTACAACTTATTAGATAGTATTGTATCAAAAATGGATTCTAAAAAGTATTTAAATATTGCCCCATTAGGAACTAAGCCAATGGCACTTGGAGCGTGTCTTTATGCAATTCATAACCCTGATGTTAGAGTTATTTACCCAATTCCAGATAAGTATGAAAACACAACTACAGAAGAATGTTGGGATTCTTGGTATTATAAAATACCATTAAGTATAAAAGATAATTTATTATAAGTATCTGATCTCTCTCTTAGATAGATCAACTAAAAGAAGTTAATTCAGATTTAAGAGTAATAGTTTGAATTCTTGTACGGAGCTACTTCCTAAACCAGCTCCCCACATGTATACCCCATTTGACGGACCACCAATTCAATAGTATAGACAGCCACAGTTGGATCACACTCTACACGCAATATTTTCTCCCAATCTTCTAAGTCCATGGTGGCTAGAAAAACACCCGTGAGCTGCTCTAATTCCTTCGCCACCTTGCTCGCGGTTTCCGAATCGGCAATGTTGGTACTAAACACATGAACCACTTTATGGCTCATGTGTAAGATCTCTTTTAATTGATTTTGTTCCATCTAACTCGGTGTTAAAAACTTACATCATCGGCACTTGGTCCATAACTTCCAGGGATTGGAATGTTGAGCAGTCTCAAATTAACCCCTAACTGCGCTCTGTGATGTACAATTTGACAATAAGCCATTCTTATCACTTCGGCTTTGCTGTCCGTACTGTAGATCTGATCTCCACTTCTCAATGTCCACTTTTTGCCTAATTCTTCCAGTGTTGCTTTCGCCAATGAGGTTTTTCCATCTTCCAATGACTTTTCAAAAAATTCTAAAAGTTCCTCGGTATTTTTTATAGGTTCAGGTTGGTACGGGTTTTTCTCAAAATCCAGCTCACTTGTATTCAACACCATAGTCACCCAAGTAGGCAGTTCTGCAATGTGGGTAGCCAGACGCTTCATGGTCATGCTTTTAGGGTGTGGCTGCCAGTCAAACTTATCGGTGGGAACTAAAGCCAGCATTTTTCTAGTAGTCTGTGCCTCTAGCTCCATTTCTTTCTGTAACATCGGTATAATTTCCATAATTTGATCGTTTTATATTGTTGTTTAATACAAAACTAACCGCGCTAATGACAGCCCTATGTCAGTAGGATTTTAGAAGATTATATTTTTTTCTAGCGTCTGAGTAAAAATGACGTTTAATTGAAATTTCACCTCACACTACCCCTAAATCCCCTAAAGGGGACTTTCCGGCACCAGCCAACTGACAGGGAAGGGGTCTTTTGGGAAATACAGAAAACCTTCGTTTTTTCAATTAAGCTTCATTTTTAATAGTTAATAGATATTAGCCCGAAATCAGTATAATTTTTTTGAAATTTTTTCGATGAGTGCTTTTACCCTTACTTTCAATGCTTCGGGGCTCTACGATTTCGGCATAATCAGCAAACATGAGATACCAACGAGCAAAGCCATCTTCTAAGGATTGCGTAAGAAAAGTCATTTCCACTTGATCGCCTTTGTCTACTTCAGAGACAAAACCAAAGTAGTGCTTCCTTTCTTTTAAGTACAAGGCCGTTTGTTTTTCCACCAATATCACCGCTTTCTGTAAGGTAAACGGCATCCTATTTTTGGCCAACTGCGCTTGATATTCCTTTAGTGTAGAACGCTCAAGCGCACGATCCTTATTTGTGAGTGCTATTTGTCGAATACGATCAATTCGGAAGTGACGATAACCGTCTCTGAGATGACAAAAGCCGATAGTATACCAGTGTTCATGTTCATGATAAACCCCAATAGGTTCAATCAGGCGGGAAGTATGTTCTTTACCCAAGGCATTGTAAGTCATTTCAACGGCCTTTTTTTCTGAAATAGCTTTGAATAATACATCTAACACATTATCAGGAACGTCCACGTTGGTTCGCCTTTGATTGACCTGAATATGGTCTTCTAAATCGGCCATCAAATCTTTGGCGCTGTTTTTCAGTACAGATTTCACCTTAAACATCAGCGACTCGAAATTCTTTTTGATCACCACATCAGTGAATTTTTCCATCAGTTTCTCTGCAGCTACAAAGGCAGTTGCTTCCTCTTTGGTAAACATGACGGGAGGGAGGCTATAGCCCTCCACAATGGAATAGCCGATACCCGCCTCACCAAATAAAGGCACTCCTGCCTCTTCGAGGGTTCTGATGTCGCGATAAATGGTGCGTAAGCTGACTTCAAACCGATCCGCTAAGTCTTGCGCTTTCACTACTTTTTTGGATTGCAGCTGAATGAGAATGGCAGTAATGCGGTCGAAACGGTTCATACCCTAAAAATCAACTTAAAGTTGACTTTATCCAAATGCTCGAGTATCGAAAGATTGCCTGTCTGCCGACAGGCAGGCTTCACCTTTTCCTTCGACAAGCTTGCCTTGCCGGCAGGCAGGCTCAGGATGACGGTTCGCAATTTACATTTCAGCAATTACCATTAGCACTATTATTTGCAACAAAAAACACAAAGCTAGAACTTGTACCCCTCTTTTTAGAATATCGAATTTCATTTTTTTTGTTGATGCGAAGACATCTTTAATCCCTAAATTTTTTCTGCTGCAAATTAAGTTCAAATGGACTTATTTTTATGATGATGTGAGAGACATTTTTTAATGACTTTAGTCATGTATTTAGAACCATTTACAAGAGGGTTAAGGCACTTAAAATTTCTATTTCTGGTTTACTACATAATAATTCCTTTATATGGGTATTAACCACGATTTGTATAAATTCAAAAGTCAATTAACGGATAAGTTAATACTACTAAATACATACTCTAAAAGCGATGAATAAATTACGTAAAGCCGCAGTGATTGGCTACAACAGAATTCCATTTGCCAGAAATAATACCGCCTATGCCAAGGTCTCTAATCAGGACATGATGACGGCCACTATCAACGGCTTGGTAGAGCGTTATCAACTTCAGGGACAACGGTTAGGTGAAGTGGTTGGTGGAGCGGTTATCAAGCATAGCCGTGATTTCAATCTCATGCGCGAATGTGTGCTTGGATCTTTTCTCGATCCATCTACTCCAGCTTGTGATTTGCAACAAGCGTGTGATACGGGCATTGAATCGGCAATTTATGTGGCCAATAAGGTGGCATTGGGTCAAATAGAAGTAGGTATTGCTGGTGGAGTGGACTCTACTAGTAACGTACCGATTGTGATAAGTGAAGGATTAAGGAAAGTGTTATTGGAAGCACGCAGATCAAAAACCTTTGGTGGTAGACTCAAGGCTTTTTCAAAGTTACGTTTTAAGGACATTGTGCCAGTAGCTCCAGGTATTGACGAACCTCGTTCAGGCTTATCCATGGGAGGCCACACGGAAATCACTGCCAAGTATTACAATATTGCCCGTGAAGACCAAGACAATTTTGCCTTGCAAAGTCACTTGAAGATGGCCAAAGCCTATGATGAAGGCTTCTTTGATGATATGATCACTCCCTACCTTGGACTTGGGGTAGACAACAATATGCGTAGAGACACCAGCCTTGAAAAACTGGCCAAACTAAAACCGGCATTTGATAAAGAAAATGGCTCATTGACTGCAGGAAACTCTACACCTTTTACTGATGGCGCTTCGAGTGTACTGATTGCCAGCGAAGAATGGGCTAAGGCACACAACCTACCTATTTTGGCCTATATTACTTATTCAGAGGTAGCAGCCATTGAATATGTGGAAAGCAAACAAAACCTGCTGTTGGCGCCTATTCATGCTTCCTACCGTATGCTGGAAAGAGCGGGGTTGAACTTACAGGATTTTGATTATTATGAAATCCATGAAGCTTTTGCTGCACAGGTACTTGCTACGCTTAAAATTTGGAATGATGCAGAGCTCATGAAGCAATTTGGCTATGATAAGGCATTAGGAAGTATTGATTTAAACAAGCTCAATGTAAATGGCAGTAGCCTTGCTGCGGCACACCCCTTTGCCGCTACAGGAGGCCGAGTGATTGCGACTATGGCCAAGTTATTGAATCAAAAGGGATCAGGCCGAGGGTTTATTTCTATTTGCGCTGCTGGTGGGCAAGGAGTGACGATGATTTTGGAGAAGTAGGTTATCATCATTGCGAGGGAGCTGAAAATCTGAAAGACATTATTAAAAGATTGCCTGTCTGCCGACAAGCAGGCTTTTTTCCACAATGTTGACTAGCGTCACATTGTGTTCATTCGCAATGACGATGATTAATGGATTTGACTAAGTCACTTGCTTATATTTAACACTTTTTGCATTCGCCCAAAAAGTGTCCAAAAACGCTTGCCAGAATAATCCTTCCACCCGCAAGGCCTACACACGCCCGGTATTCTGGCGGGCTTGCGCGCAGTGCTTCTTCGAAGCAGTTGGGGACTCCAAGCCGTCTACTCCCCAGCCTTCCGCTGGCTTTTTTAACGCCTTACCGGACTTGTTCCGGTATGAATTAGTAGCACTTGCCCTATTTGGTGTTGTCACCAACAAGTAAGGTCATTTGCTCGGATAAAGCTTGTAGTAAATAGTACTTGATAGGTTAGTCGCTTATTTCTGACACTTTTTGCATTTGCCCAAAAAGTGTCCAAAAACGCTTGCCAGAATAATCCTTCCGCCCGCAAGACCTGCGCCCGCCCGGTATTCTGGCGGGCTACGCGCAGTGCTTCTTCGAAGCAGTTGAGGGAGAGTTTAGATTGAAGAGCGGTTTATTTTCAATGCTTTTTTGCTTCTTTTTTTAACCTCAAAAAATGAAGGGATGAAGTATCCCTAATTCGAACCCTTATGGTCATTAGCTTGGATAGCGGTAAAATGGTACTTAAAAAGCTGCTTGCTTATATCTGACCCTTTTTGCATTCGCCCAAAAAGTGTCCAAAAACGCTTGCCAGAATAATCCTTCCACCCGCAAGGCCTACACACGCCCGGTATTCTGGCGGGCCTACGCGCAGTGCTTCTTCGAAGCAGTTGGGGGAGAGTTTAGATTGAAGAGCGGTTTATTTTCAATGCTTTTTTGCTTCTTTTTTAACCTCAAAAAATGAAGGGATGAAGTATCCCTACGAACCCTTATGGTCATTAGCTTGGATAGCGGTAAAATGGTACTTAAAAAGCTGCTTGCTTATTTCTGACACTTTTTGCATTTGCCCAAAAAGTGTCCAAAAACGCTTGCCAGAATAATGTTTCCGCCCGCAAGGCCTACACACGCCCGGTATTCTGGCGGGCCTACGCGCAGTGCTTCTTCGAAGCAGTTGGGGACTCCAAGCTGTGCCATCCGCTGGCTTTTTTATGCCTTACCGGACTTGTTCCGGTATCCCTGAATTAGTAGTACTTGCCCTTGTTGGTGTTGCCACCAACAAGTAAAGGTCCTTTACTCAGATGAGGTTTATGGTAAAATGGTATTTAAAAAGCTGACTGGTATTGTATTAGCTTCACATTGTGTCCAATTGCAATGGATAGACTAAATTTGAATGACTAATATCAGCTTAATACCTGATAGCCCTCATTCGAAGTAGGATTATTTAATAAGTAAATTTGAGTATCAAAAACCTAACTGATATGAAAAATATACTCGTTCCAATAGATTTCTCTATACAAGCAAAAAATGCTCTTTACTTGGCAGTGCAATTGGCCAAAAAGAGTGGCTCAAACTTATTTTTATTAAGCATGGTTGAAATACCAGCTGTTGGTGATCCTCTTGGCATGAGCGTTTCACCTCTTGGCAATAAGGATTTTATGGTCACTTTACAGGAGGAGAGGAAAAAGAGATTGACCGAATTCGCTTCAAAAATTGAGGAAATGCCAAACTATAAACTGGTTGTTAATATGGGCAATGTCTTTGATGGGATTATGGAAACTCAGAATGAGGAACATATCGACTTAATCGTGATGGGAACCAAAGGGGCTTCAGGGGTCAAAGAGTTTTTGATTGGGTCGAACACCGAAAAAATAGTGCGAATGGCACCTTGCCCAGTACTAGCCGTAAGGGAAAAAGTAGAGTTAGGAACATTAAAAAATATAGTATTCCCAACCAATGGTAAAGAGATGGGCGAAGACTTAATAACCTACCTAAAACAATTTCAGAATTTGACTGGAGCTAAAATACATATGGTCCGAATTAACACACCAAATAATTTTGAAAGGGATGTTAGTGTAGAAAATTTACTTGATACACTCGCTAAAAGATTTATGTTGAAAGATTATACAGTAAACATTTTTAACGATGCTGCTGTAGATATCGGAATTATGAATTTCGCGACCAGTATTGATGCCGATGTAATAGCAATGGCTACGCATGGAAGAACTGGATTAGATCATTTTGTGTCTGGAAGTTTGGCCGAAGATATTGTTAATCACAACAAAATATTAAGTTGGACATACCGTATCAGTAAATAGTAATCAGTGAGTACAACGGGGGTTGAAGAAAAGGTGGTTTGCTACCATTGTGGTGACAGTTGCAATGGCAAAGGGCATATTTTCAATGAAAAATCATTTTGCTGCGATGGATGCGTTGCTGTTTACCAATTATTTGTAGATACCGACCTAGAGGATATATATGCAGAGACCAATCGATTAAAACCAAAAGTTGAGAATGTATATGACTATTTGGATAACATCGAGATTTCTAATTCGCTGCTCGACTTTCAATCTGCCGAACACAATAGTTTTAGGGTAAAACTGCCGGCCATACATTGTAGCTCTTGTATTTATTTGTTGGAGCATCTTTCACTTTTCCATAAAGGAATTATCAAAGTCAGTGTGAATTTCGGAAAACAGGAAGCAGATATTCATTATAATCCGAAATTAATCTCTTTAAAGGAAGTGTCAACTTTACTAGACAGGCTAGGCTATGCTCCGCAGTTTAACAAGGAATTGAAAAAGGTGCGAAAGAATGACCTTTCAATAAAAATTGGAGTAGCCGCTTTTGGTTTTGGTAACATCATGATGCTTAGCTTTCCTGAATACCTTGGAATCGAAGATATTGATGCGGATTTTAAGATGTTTTTTTCATATCTAAATATCCTTTTGGCACTACCGGTCTTGTTTTATTCTGCTCAGGACTACTTTATTTCTGCATATAAAGGTCTGCGCAGTAAGTTTATAAATATTGATGTGCCCATTGCTATTGGTATTGTGATTCTCTTTACTAGAAGTGTATATGAAATTGTTACTCAGTTAGGAGCCGGCTATCTCGATTCCATGGCGGGACTGGTATTCTTTTTACTCATTGGTAAATGGTTTCAAAATAAGACTTATGAACACCTTTCATTCGAGCGCGATTATAAATCATATTTTCCACTTGCTTCAACTGTGATTACAGAAGCTGGAACGACAAAATCTATACCTATTTCTGAACTTGTTGAGGGTGACGTCATCCAGGTTAGGAATCAGGAGATAATACCAGCAGATGCTATATTGCTAAGTGAGAAAGCAAATATTGATTATAGTTTTGTGACGGGAGAGGAAAAGCCAGAATCAAAAAATGCCAATGAGCAGCTATTTGCAGGTGGTCGGCAAGTAGGGCCAAGTATCCGCCTTCAGATTATTAAACCTAGCTCGCAAAGTTATCTCACTTCGCTTTGGAACAACCAGGTATTTAAGAAGGAAACTACCCCTGAACTGGAGGGAATAACTAACAGTATAAGCAAATACTTTACAATTGTGATTATAGCCATTGCTGGCGTGGCTGGTATTTTTTGGTATGTCAATGATGCGACTTATATATGGCAAGTGATTACTGCAGTATTGATTGTGGCTTGCCCTTGTGCATTGGCCTTATCAGCTCCGTTCAGCAATGGTAATGTTATCCGAGTGTTTGGCAGGAATAAGTTTTATTTGAAGAATGCCGGTGGGGTGGAGAAGTTAAGTGAAATAGACACTTTGGTTTTTGACAAAACAGGTACACTTACAGAGAAAAATAATGAGGCTCTTCAATTTGTGGGCAAACCACTTGTTAATTATGAGGAAATGTTGGTAAGTAAGCTCACCGAAAACTCTAATCATCCACTGAGTAGAGGGATCAACGAAAGATTAGCAAAGAGCTCTTTGACAATTGATTCCTTTGAGGAAATACCAGGGCAAGGGCTATATGGAGAAGTAGATGGCCATAAAATAAAACTAGGAAATTCAATTTTTACTGGTGCCGAGACAATAAATGACACGACTAGTGTTTTTCTTAATATTGATGGGAGCCAAAGAGGGTATTTTACGTTTGGGAATAAATTTAGAGCCGGTATAAGTCAGCTAACTAAAAAGTTAAATGAATATAAGCTTGTGGTTTTGTCTGGTGACAACGATAGTGAACGCAAGCAATTGGAACAATTATTTCCAGAAAACACGACTATGTATTTTGGTCAACAGCCACAGGATAAGCTCGATTTTATCAAAGATTTGCAACAGCAAAATAGGAAAGTATTGATGTTGGGTGATGGGCTTAATGATGCAGGGGCGTTAAAACAAAGTGATGTAGGAATTGCCGTTACAGAAGATGTTTCTACATTTTCGCCAGCGTGCGATGGGATTATGGAGGGCAGCCAGTTAAAGAATCTAGCCGAATACCTTTCTTATGCACAACAGGGTAAAACGGTCATTTTGAGTAGTTTTACTATTTCATTTCTCTATAATGCAGTTGGGCTTGGGTTTGCTGTCAGCGGTGCGCTGACACCGATATTTGCAGCCATATTAATGCCCATTAGTAGTATTTCCGTGGTAGGGTTTACTACATTTATGACTAATTATTTGGCACGAAAAAAACACTTGATCTGATGTCAGCGATATATGTACTTATTATTATCAGTATGATAGTAGCCGGCAGCTTTCTTGGCCTCTTTATTTGGGCGGCTAAAAGTGGGCAGTTTGACGATACCATTACACCTTCAATACGGATGCTTTTTGAGGATAAACAGAGTAAAAAGCAGGTTAAGGATGAGTAGTAACTTGTTCACTTCTTGAGGGTAAATCTTTAAGGGCTTTATTGATTCCTTTCATTATTTCTTTGTTGGAAATCTGGCTATATTTTGACATCTGATTTTTAAGTATTGCTCGGTATATTATTTTCCCTTTTTTTCTATCAGCTACGTCTATGATTAAGGTTCCTTTCAGGTAATGATAGTATTTGTCGTTTTCATATTTATCCCATAGAGGTAGGTCTTCTTCAAATACGTACCCCATTTGAGTAGAGTCTTCTAAAACGGTTACGTGGAAATCAACAAGTAAATCGGATTGATCATCCCCCATAATGTATCCTTTTTCGTTCATTTCTACTGCAATAAAATTCACCATATCATCCATAATACGATCTGGATATATATAATCTGGTCCTTCGAATGTAGGGGTACAATCATTAAACCAACACCACGTTTTGTATTCTGTAAATTCAGCTGTATGGTCGTATTGGGTGTTTATTTTTAATGTAGAACAGCTGACTAAAAACAGGATCAACGTTAGATTAATTAAACTTTTCATATGTTTTGTATTTGTATGTAATAAGCGCAAAACGTATTAATAATCTACTGTTTGGTATCAATGTATCATATGATTTACGTCATATTTTTTTACTGATGATAGGATAATATTTGTATATGAATATCCCTATTGAATTGATAAAAAAGTATAATGTACCAGCACCACGTTATACAAGCTACCCAACTGTACCTTATTGGGAAGTGGACGCAATGAAAAATACCGAATGGTTAAACGTAGTAAAGCGAACTTTTGATGAGTCTAATGATAAGGAAGGTATAAGTTTATACATTCATCTTCCTTATTGTGAGAGTTTATGTACGTATTGTGCGTGTAATAAAAGAATCACTAAAAACCATACAGTTGAGGATTCATATATAGAAGCTGTACTTAAAGAGTGGGGCATTTATTTAGAGACATTCGCAAGGAAACCCTTGATAAGAGAAATACATTTGGGCGGAGGCACACCTACATTTTTTAGCCCTGAAAATCTGAAAAAATTAATAGATGGTATTACCACCACTTCGGTACTACATGAGCAGCATCACTTTTCATTTGAAGGGCATCCTAACAATACTACCAGAGAACATTTACAAACACTTTATGATGTTGGCTTTAGGAGAGTGAGCTATGGAGTTCAGGATCTAGATCCAAAAGTGCAAAAAACCATTAATAGAATTCAGCCTTTGGAAAAAGTGGTAAGGGCAACGGAAGACGCAAGAGAGGTTGGCTATACAAGTGTTAATTTTGATTTGATTTATGGTCTTCCATTTCAAACAGAAGACAGCGTACTTGATACCATCGAAAAGGTATTAGAGCTGAAACCAGAGCGGATCGCTTTTTATAGTTATGCTCATGTACCATGGAAATCACCAGGTCAACGAGCCTACACCGAAGCAGATTTGCCTGACGATTCTGAAAAAAGAAAACTTTATGAAATAGGAAAGAAAACGTTGATTGGAAACGAATATATTGATGTGGGGATGGATCATTTTGCCTTAAAAGGGGATGACCTTTACGAAGCCTATTTACGAAAGACCATGTCCCGTAATTTTATGGGCTACACTACTGCACAGACAGATCTTCTTATTGGACTTGGCGCTTCGGCTATAAGCGATGCAAAATATGCATTTGCTCAAAATGAAAAAAAGATAGAAACCTATAAAGAGACCATAGAGCATAATACATTGCCACTTACCAAGGGGCATTTTCTAACAAATGAAGATTTGGTGATTAGAAAATTCATTATGAATATAGCTTGTCAAGGTGAAGTCCGCTGGCATGATTATCCTCACATTCTAGATTTTTCAATGAACATTGCATTACTGACAATGGCACAAGAAGGATTGATAAACTTATATGATGACGGTCTAAGAGTTACTGACAGGGGTATGGCCTTTTTGAGAAATATCTGTGCGGTATTTGACAAACGGATGACCAGTAATGAACCGATCTCTACCTATCAGACGTTTAGTAAAGCTATTTAAAAATGATTCCTGAAGAGAAACTAATACATTACGGGGGTAGGTGCAAAGTCTATAACCGTGGTGAATTGCTTTTTCATCAACATAAGAAAGCTACCTACTACTTTCAGGTGAAAAGCGGGGAAGTCAAAATGGCTCATTATAATGCAGATGGTCAGGAATTTATTCAAGGGATTTTTGGGCCAGGTCAAAGTTTTGGTGAACCGGCAATATTTGGAGAGTTTACCTATCCCTGTGGTGCAGAGGCTAATGTGGATTCAGAAGTGTACAAACTATCAGTAGAAAGATTTTTTAAACTACTCGAAGAGAATTTTGAAATACACAAAAATTTTAATCGTGAGTTATCGCAAAGGTTGAGGTACAAAGGAATGATCCTCAATGAGATTTCTTCCTACCCACCACCCCATAGAATCCAAACGGTACTTAACTATTTAAGAAAGCGGTATGGTAATGAAAACGATCCATTTGAGGTGCCTCTTACTCGTCAACAGATTGCTGATATGACGGGTTTACGTGTAGAGACTGTGATTAAAACCATAAAAAAAATGGCGCAAGATCAAGCGCTTAGAATCGAAAACCGCAAGGTAATATTAGAATAGATTTCCCCTTAATTGCAACACCACTTTGATTAATTGGCCGTTAGCTATTATTAAAAATGAAGTAAAACACCTGACTACCTAGTGTGTAAAGTGCGATCAGGTGTTCCCTACAAGTAGTTCAAAAATGATGTATTTACTATATAGCTAAACTTTTATGTTTGGAGATTTTCACTGTTGGTTCAAATACAATCTCAGACTTGATAGAATTAGAAATCAAACAAGCACGTTCTGATTTTTCCAACACACGTAATGCTCTTTCATAATCCTTTTCATCGGCTATTATCACAGTTGGTTTAAGGGTTATTTCAGTCATTAGAAACTTGCCTTCCACCTGCTCTAATTTGCCATTAGACTGGCAGTTGAAATCTTCAAAAGATAAGTTCGAATTTTCGGCAATGGCCAAGAAAGTTGTCATCAGGCAGCTATTAACCGCAGCGGTGAACAAATGCTCTGGTGTCCAAATATTGGGCATTCCTTTTGGAAATTCGGGAGGTGTAGCCACCTCTATGTCATCGTTAAGCTCTGGTGAACTCATAGTTCCTTTCCGGTCCCGACTCCAACTAACATCTACATTATAATAGTGTGCATTCATAGTAATTTTTTTTATGCTTCTGTATTACAAAAAACGTGATAACACTCCTATTCTAATATGATCTGGATCATATGAGAACTATGATTTGTGACCATACTTTGTAAAAAAAACTATAAACATGGAAAATTTAAAAGAAAGAAAAATCGGTACTCTGGTAGCTGAGGATTATCGCTATGCTGACGTTTTTAAAAAATATGGAATAGATTTTTGCTGTGGTGGAGGAATAACAATAAATGCCGCATGCACAAAACATAACTTGGATGAAGAGCAGTTAATCAATGAGTTACGAGCTATTGTAGTTAAAGTGGACGAGGAAGGTGATTTTAATAATTGGGAGCTCGACAAGCTGGCAGATTATATAGTAAACGTACATCATACATATGTAAAAGATAATTTGCCAATGATACGTGCCTATTCTGAGAAAGTCACTCAGGTTCATGGAGGTAGGCATCCTGAAACAATGGATTTGTTAAATATGGTGGAGGAAATGGAGAATGAATTATATCCACACATGTCAAAAGAGGAGACCATCCTTTTTCCGTATATCGAAGAATTATTAGTGGTTAAAAGGAAAAGAGCGGCACTAGATCCAGTGCGTTTTGGAACAATTAAAAACCCGATAAATACCATGCTTGACGAACATGATAAAGCTGGGAGCATAATGAAAGAAATAGCCTCTGTTACCTCAAAGTATGAGCCCCCACAAGACGCTTGTACTACCTATAGAGTGCTTTACCAGAAATTAAAGGACTTTGAGGCAGACTTATTTCAACACATTCATTTGGAGAACAATATTCTTTTTCCAAAAGCTATAGAGCTAGAATCTAAGTTGAAGGGCTGATAAAAATCATATTTAGACATGACCTACATTGGCGAGAGTCCTATTATTTAAAATCAAATTTGTATACAACCAAACCTAATAGAAAATGCAAAAAATTATATATACAGCAGCATTTGTAATGACATCCTTAATACTTTCTTCTTGTGGAGGAGGTGAAAAGAAAACATTACCACCACCAAAACACGTTTCGGAATCCGCAAAAATGGCGAGCCCTGAAGATGCCATGAAAAACTGGAAAACTAACAAGGGGATTGGGCCTGTGACCTCAGTTGATCTTGGTGAAATAGACCAAGCATTGGCCGAGGAGGGGAAACAGATTTATGAATCTATGTGTACAGCATGTCACAAGGTAGATAAGAAATTTATAGGCCCTGCACCAAAAGGTCTTCTTGAAAGAAGGACTCCCGAATGGATTATGAATATGATTCTAAATCCTGATGAAATGACTACAAAAGATCCAATTGCTAAGCAATTATTGATTGAAGCCAATGGCTCGCCAATGGCAAATCAAAATTTAACAGAGGATCAGGCCAGGAAAGTACTTGAATATATAAGAACACTATAAGTGTAAACCAAAACCATAATATTATGAAAAACAAGATTATATTTTCCATAGGGCTTTGCCTGGTAGCCGCACTCATGATGATGTGTACACCACAGCAAAGTGAGCAAGTGGAAGATACTTCAACTGCAGTAGAAAGCCACCCTCAAGGGCAGGCATCTGTGGTAGATAACGTATCTGATAAGAATATTTTACAGGTGGCGGCCGGCTCACAAGCGCATACTACATTAGTTGCTGCTGTACAAGCTGCACAAATTGAAAATGTGCTTGTAAATGCCGGTCCATTAACTGTTTTCGCCCCAACAAATGAGGCCTTTGATGCTTTGCCAGAGGGTACATTAGAGAGTTTATTGAAGCCCGAAAACAAAGCACAGTTAGCAACTATCATTACGAGGCATGCTGCTCCTGGCTCTTACGATTTAGAAGGTCTGAAGAGAGAAGCTACAAAAGGAAGAAAACTATACATGGCCACGGGAGACTACCTTGAAGTTGTAGTAGAAGGTGACAAAATCATCGTAGATGGGGCTGAAGTAGTAGCAACCATACCTGCTTCCAATGGTGTAATTCATGTTGTGAACAAGGTGATTTTACCTGAATAATTAAAAATTAATTTAACCTAAATAAAATATGAAGACACTAGTTAAAGTACATAGTTTACTGATTGCAGGC
The DNA here is from genome assembly GCA_048268855.1 of Fulvivirga sp. GTDB lineage: Bacteria > Bacteroidota > Bacteroidia > Cytophagales > Cyclobacteriaceae > Fulvivirga. Next base: position 228,517 of record JBLWUR010000004.1, on the reverse strand, counting down.
TTGGCATTTATTGCCTTCTCGTGCAATCAAGGAGGCGAAGGTGCCTCAAATGGCGCTCTGAGTAGCAATATTGCCGAAAAAGTATATGTTGCTCCAGGTGAATATGACGAGTTTTATGCATTTTTATCTGGTGGATATAGTGGTAACCTTACGGTTTACGGCTTACCCTCTGGCAGAATGTTTAAGGAAATTCCTGTTTTTTCTCAATTTCCAACCACAGGTTACGGGTATTCAGAAGAGACTAAACCTATGTTGAACACTTCTTTTGGGATGGTTCCGTGGGATGACTCTCACCACCCTGATATTTCTCAAACAAAAGGTGAATTAGACGGACGCTGGATATTTATCAATGGTAATAACACACCTCGTATAGCTAGAATAAGCCTTACCACATTTGAAACCGAAGAAATAATTGAAGTACCAAATAGTGCAGGTAACCACAGTTCTTCATTTATCACAGAGAATACAGAATATGTTGTGGCTGGTACACGCTTTTCCGTACCGGTACCTCAAAGAGATATGCCTATTAAGGAGTATAAAGGTAACTTCAAAGGTGCATTAACTTTTATCGCTGTAGAACCCGAACATGGTCATATGGATATTAAATTCCAGCTTCTTATGCCAGGATTCAATTATGATTTGTCACACCCTGGTAGAGGTAAATCTCACGGTTGGTTCTTCTTCACGACTTATAATACAGAAGAAGCTAACTCATTGTTAGAAGTAAATGCTTCCCAAAATGACAAGGATTTTATTGCTGCTATAAACTGGAAAAAGATAGAGGAATATGTGAATAATGGAGGCGGTAAAAAGATGCCTGCAAAGTATGCGCATAATGTCTATGATGAGTCAACACATACAGCAACTTCAACGATGAAAAAGGAGGTGCTAACAATTGACCCTTCGGAAGTCCCAGGTGCCATCTTTTTATTACCTACCCCTAAATCACCTCATGGTTGTGATGTTGATCCAACTGGAGAGTATATTATTGGTAACGGTAAATTATCTGCTGATTTAACAGTACACTCTTTCACTAAAATGCTAGACGCTATCGAAAACAAAAAATTTGATGGTGATGCTTATGGTATTCCAATTTTAAAATATGAAGATGTTTTAGCAGGATCTGTTAAATCTGGTGGTTTAGGCCCATTGCATACAGAATTTGATGATAAAGGTAATGCCTATACTACTTTCTTTATTTCTTCTGAAGTTGTAAAATGGAAAGTGGGAACATGGGAAGTTATTGACCGAAAACCAACTTATTATTCAGTTGGTCACTTAATGATTCCAGGTGGAAATTCACGTAAGCCATTTGGTAAATATGTGGTAGCTATGAACAAAATTACCAAAGATCGTTATTTACCAACGGGTCCTGAGCTTGAACACTCCGCACAGTTGTATGATATTTCAGGTGAAAAAATGCAATTACTGCTAGATTTTCCAACGCATGGTGAGCCCCATTATGCAGCAGGTATTCCTGCAAGTATATTAAAAGATAAGTCTCAAAAAATCTACAGATTGGATGAAAATAAACATCCGTACGCCATTACTACTCCAAATCAAGCGAAAATAACAAGAAAAGGTAATGAAGTACATATTTCTATGGCAATGATTAGAAGTCACTTTACACCGGACAATATAGAAGGTATTAAAGTAGGTGATAAAGTGTATTTCCACATCACAAATCATGAACAAGATTTTGATGTACCTCACGGATTTGCCATGATAGGTGCGAATAACTCTGAATTGCTAATAATGCCAGGGCAAACCAAAACCATTACATGGGAACCTAAACAAGAAGGTGTTTGGCCATTTTACTGTACCGATTTCTGCTCTGCGTTGCATCAGGAAATGCAAGGATATATTCGTGTATCTCCTGCAAACTCAAATATCGAGTTAAGCTGGTCATTAGACGAGTAACACTAACCTAAAATAAGAGTGGGTTAAATAACCCACTCTTATTTTTTCCTAAATTCTTAATTCAAAATACTATCAAAATGAAAAAGGCAAGCATATTGATGATTGTTGGTAGTGCTCTATTGCTGGGTTTGTTCATATTTCCTATGTGGAATATCAGACTTGGAGCCCCACAATACCCTGAACCACTCGGTATTGATATACATATCAACGGACTGAAAGGAGAAAGTGAATTTGACATTCAAAACATTGATGGGTTGAATCATTATATCGGTATGAAGACACTGCCAAAACCAATGGATATGTGGGAGTTTTCTGTATTTCCAAAAGTGGTTTTAACCATGGTCGTTATTGGTGTACTTCTAGGAATTTTCGGCCTGCTAGGGAAAGTTTCTTCAACCTGGTTTTTATTGTGGTTTATAGTAATGAGTATTTTAGGTACATTAGGTATCTATGACTTTAATATGTGGCTTGTAGATTATGGTACCGACCTTGAACCACATGCCATATTAAAATTAGTCAACCCTGACGGTACGCCTATGATATATAATCCACCACTTATAGGTCATAAAAAGCTATTAAACTTTGATGCCTTCTCTTATCCAAGATTAGGGGGTATTATGCTCGGAATTGGTATGTTATTTACATTAATTGCCTTTTTTATTGGCAGAAAATCTACTTTGAAGGCTAACTAATATTTACATGAAATTTATAAATTATAGCATTTCACTAGTTGTTCTGGCTCTAGGATTAAGTGCCTGCAATAACGGGCCACAGCCTATATCTTATAGCCAGGATGCTTGTGATTTCTGCCGAATGACTATTGTTGACAAACAGCATGCCGCTCAAATAGTAACTGAGAAAGGTAGAAACTATAAATACGATGCTATAGAATGTATGGTTAATGACCTTAAAGACTGGGATCGACCAACAGCAGATCAACTATTAGTGGCAGACTATGCTAACCCTGGCAAACTCACAAATGCCAAAAATGCACAATACCTCATTAGTAAAAACATACCTAGCCCCATGGGTGCGTTTCTCTCAGCTTTTGAAAGTCCAAATGAATTAAAGAAAGCCCAAGAACAATGGGGCGGTGAAACATTTAATTGGGAAGAATTAAAATTAAAAATTGATAACAATCATCAACATTGATAATCAATTAAAAAATCTGATGCCAAAAAGTTACCAGTCTGTACAATATGTTCCATTGAATAAAGAATGCTTTAGTCTGTTTATTACTTTTCTGTTAATCTTTAATTACGCGCAAGCTACAACTATCACGGTCTGTCAAAATTGTGCTGTATCAACGGTGACTCAGGCGGTTCAAATGGCCCAACCTTATGATACCATTAAAGTACAAGCAGGAGAATACGAAACTGTAAGTCTCGAGATTACCAAACCACTAACATTGTTGGGAGAACCTGGAGCAATTCTTAATGGAGCTAGTAAAGATTATGTCCTCAAACTGTTGGCAGATAGTATCACTGTCAGTGGCTTTTCCATACTTAACTCTGGGCGAAGTTATACCAAAGACTATGCAGCAGTTTATGTGTATAGGGCTTCTCATGTCAAGATCATTAATAATAAAATCTCAAAAGCCTTTTTTGCGATATTGGTTGAAAAATCTAAAAATACGGTTATTCAAGGCAACCATGTATTGGGTACAGCCAAGAAAGAATTACAATCCGGTAATGGCATCCATTTATGGCACTGTGATAATATGAAAATTATCAAAAATGAAGTTACGGGAATGAGGGACGGTATCTACCTCGAGTTTGTGGATAGTAGTTTGGTGAAAAATAATTACACACATCACAATTTGAGATACGGATTACATTTCATGTTTTCCAACCATGACGAATATACTGAGAATAAGTTTGAACAAAATGGCGCGGGTGTGGCTGTCATGTTCTCAAAGTGGATAGTAATGAAGCGTAATCATTTTTATAAAAACTGGGGTACGGCCTCTTATGGCTTACTACTCAAAGAAATATATGATGGTGTGGTAGAAGAAAACAGATTTGAAGAAAATACCATTGGCATTTATATCGATGGGTCAACACGGATGACATATTCAAGAAATACCCTAAGACAAAATGGTTGGGCTGTAAAAGTATCAGGAGGCTGCTATGCGAACATTTTTAAAGAAAATAATTTTATCAGTAATTCCTTTGACCTCTCTTATAATTCACAACTCAATGATAATACCTTTAATAATAATTATTGGAGTGAATACACCGGATACGATCTTGACAAAGACAATAAAGGAGATGTGCCTTACAGACCTGTAAAATTGTTCTCCTATATTGTAAATCAAACACCTGAGACCATCATTTTACTGAGAAGTCTTTTTGTAGATATTATTAATTTTTCTGAAAAAGTTTCCCCTGTATTTACCCCAGACAAATTAGTTGATGAATCACCTTCAATTCGTGCTTTTTAATGATAACTGTAAAAAACCTTAGAAAATCATTCGGTAAACTCACCGTTTTGGACGACCTCACTTTGGACTTGAACGAAGGAGGAATTTACGCCATACTTGGCCCCAATGGGTCAGGAAAAACCACTTTTCTTAAAGTTCTTTTAGGTATGGTATTGCCCGATAAAGGCACCGTACTTATTGACGAGGCTGATATTTCAAAATCTAATGACTATCGAAAAAACCTTGGCTATCTGCCACAAATCGCTCGGTTTCCTGATAATATCACTGTAAGTGAATTAATTCACATGATCATAGATATCCGTCAGGTGCCTGCAAAGCCAGAACCTTTAGTTGACTTATTTGATTTAAATCCTTTTTTAGATAAAAAGCTGGGTAACCTTTCAGGTGGCACAAGGCAAAAGGTGAATATCGTTCTGACATTTATGTTCGATACTTCAGTGCTTATTCTTGATGAACCTACGGCAGGACTCGATCCGGTTTCACTGATTAAGCTTAAGGATTTGATTGCCGATGCAAGAAAGCAAGGAAAGATTATTCTAATCACTTCTCACATCATGAACCTGGTGGAAGAATTGGCAGACCAGATAATCTTTTTATTGGAAGGTGAGATTTACTTTCAGGGCTCGCTTAGCGAATTGAAAGAAAAGACAAAGGAAAAAGATTTAGAACACGCAATTGCCTCATTACTTAAGCCATGATAAAAATATTGAAATATAGTTTTTCGGATCTAATGAGGAGTAAATGGAGCTATATCTACCTCATTTTTTATTTGATCCTTGGGTTTGCCCTCTTGTTTCTAAACAATGATATTTCAAAGGCGATAATAACCCTCATGAACCTCATAGTGGTTCTCACTCCATTAATTGGTACCATATTCGGTATCATGTATTACTATAGCTCAAGGGAATTTACCGAGCTACTACTGGCCCAACCTGTGAGTCGTTCGAAGATATTCTTTGGCCAATATCTGGGTATTTCCCTATCACTAAGTCTAAGCTTAATTATAGGATTAGGAGTTCCATTTTTAATTTATGGCATATTTGAGTCGACTGAAATATTTAACTTTTCTATGCTCCTTGTATCTGGAGCATTCCTTACTTTTATTTTTGTTGCTCTTTCCGTGCTCATTGGACTCTATAATTCCAACAAAATCAAAGGGTTTGGTTATGCAATACTCATGTGGCTCTTTATGGCGGTTATCTACGATGGTGCCTTTTTAATTGCCATGGTCATGTTTCGTGATTACCCATTGGATAACTTGGCATTAGGTGCCAGTTTTTTTAACCCCATCGATTTGTCAAGAATCATGATCTTATTAAAACTGGATATTTCCGCTCTGTTAGGTTATACCGGGGCATTATTTCAGAGGTTCTTTGGTACTGGTGCAGGATTAATCACTTCACTTTTTATTCTCATCTTATGGGTAGTAATCCCTGTGAGCATAATGCTTAAAAAATCAAAGAGTAAAGACTTTTAATGTGTAACTGAAAATAAATAATTTCAGCAGAGCGCAAGGATTTTAATATCCATAGGAGTATTGAAATCCGTTTTCAACAATCATGATCAAAGAATTCTAATTGTCAATATCTTGTTGCTCCTTCTTAGTGGTGAAGAATTTCGGCTTTAGAGTCAACATTGCCCAAGCCCAATTACTAGTGGCATTATTATTTGAAGCTCCTTTTAGTTCTACCATTGTATCTGTAGCAAACATCTGAGAATACCCTATTTTAAAATTGATCATATCAGAAGGCTGATAGTCAATCACCAAGTCTACTTCTGTGCCCAAGTATTTACTCATTCCTTGTAAAGTATTGGGGTCTTGAATTTTGCCATCAGATGAGAAAAAATGAAGATCTACACTTGGGCTAATTTTACCAACCTTGGTTTTTGCTTTCAAAAATATATCTTGAAGTCCTACATTACCTAAATGATTGCCCACATAGAAATAATCCATGAGTCCATTGAACGCATGGTTAGTGCCAAAAAATGGATTGAAGGCATTGTTTTCTGCATTAGGATTAACTTCATCATTACCTGACATATACTCAATACCTGCTGTTAAGCTTGTATTATCAGTAACAGCATATTTTACATCCAACTGAAATTCAAATGCTTTGATTTTAGTAACACCATCCTGTTCTTTTCCACCTTGATAGTAGAAGCTCAGACTAGGACTTAATGACCCTGAATTATAACTTAAGTGCGTCCCTACGGTTTGACTAAAATAGGTCTTATAGTCAGTAGGAGTACCTCCTTGCATTCCATTATTAAGGAATAAGAAACTTCCCTTTAAATTATTGAATTGCTGTGAGTAATGAATAAACTGAAAGGTCTTGTAACTATTGGCTACGGAGTAATATCCTGTATTTATTTGAGGGCCATCCTGATTAAAGGCCAACCCTACATCTATTTTACTATCTCCGGGGGTGAGATTGAACACCACTGCATCGTGGCTTCGCCCTTGTTGCGCCCATGCCACATTTCCAAATATTCTAGCATTGTCATAAATAATTTCCTGTCTTCCAATTTTAGCTGAGATATTGTCGATTATTTTAATGGAAGCCCAGGCTTCGTGCAGTGTGGTCAATGCCCCGTCATCGGTGACCAACTGAGGCTGACTTCCCCAGGTGCGTACGTCCTGTATTACTAACTTAAATTGGTACTTGTCATTTTCATAATCAAAATTAAGTCTGGAACGCTGGTCTAGAAAGAAGGCAGTACGCTGATCTTCTTCAGCAATAGTTTTATATCCATGGCGGTATTCTGCCCTGGGTCTATATTCTCCCGAGAGAGTAAATTGTGCTTTTAGTGTGTTTGTAATAAATAATGGAAATAATATAAGAAAAGTAATTATTAATTGTTTTTTCATAATTGAATGTATTTCGTTACATTGAGTAAGTAATGGAGATTTCTACACATGATTTTTGACTAATCTCATTGGTCTACATGATTTTCGTCATACAAATGAATTGCATTAAAGTTCGTAATTTGTACCAACTCAAACCATTTAAAAATGAAAGTAATTTATAAAATTCCCTCGAATATTTTAAGCCTGTTTGTTCTTATGGCCTTATTTAGTTGTAATAAGCCTTCGGAGAACAAAAAAGACATTGATCCTACTACTATAAAAGTAGAAGGAGAACTCGTGGCAGACATGATCGCACCCCCATTAGTGCCATTGTCTGTAGTCAACCGTCCTGCTAAAAAACTTATAGTACACATGGAGGTAGTGGAAAAGGAAATGGAAATGACAGATGGTGTAAAATACATCTACTGGACTTTTGGAGGCAGTGTGCCAGGCAGTTTTATTAGAACAAGAGTAGGGGATGAAGTGGAATTTCACCTTAAAAACCACCCTGACAATAAATTACCTCACAATATTGACTTACATGCCGTTACTGGCCCTGGAGGAGGAGCTGAGTCTTCGTTTGTAGCTCCAGGTCATGAAACTGTATTTTCATTTAAAGTACTCAATGAAGGTCTGTTTGTTTACCACTGTGCTACTGCCCCTGTGGGTATGCATATTGCAAATGGAATGTATGGATTGATACTCGTAGAGCCTGCTGGTGGCCTGCCTAAGGTTGATAAAGAATATTACATAATGCAGGGAGACTTTTATACCAAAGGTGCTTATGGAATGCGTGGACTGCAACCATTCGATATGAATAAAGCTATCAATGAAGACCCTGATTATGTGGTATTTAATGGTCAAGTGGGAGCGCTTAACGGGGATAAAGCTATCACGGCCAATGTTGGCGAAACCGTAAGGTTGTTTGTGGGTAATGGCGGTCCTAACCTAGTTTCTTCATTTCACGTAATTGGAGAAATTTTTGATCGAGTACATGTCGAAGGAGGGAGTTTAATTAACGAAAATGTACAAACAACGCTTATTCCTGCTGGTGGTGCAGCCATGGTAGAATTTAAGGTGGAAGTACCAGGAACATTAATACTAGTAGATCATTCCATATTTAGAGCTTTCAACAAAGGGGCGCTCGGTATGCTCAAGGTGAGTGGCGAAGAAAATAAAGACATTTATTCAGGTACTAAACAAACTGGTATCTATCACCCTGAAGGCGGTAGACCACAGAACATGCCTGAAACGGAAGCTGTACCTGAAGTGGTGGCTGAATCAATAAAGGAACAGGTGGAATTTGGTAAGCAAATATATGCAAGGACTTGCCTAGCCTGTCATCAAAATGAAGGTCAGGGAATTGCAAATGCTTTTCCTCCATTGGCTAAATCTGATTTCCTCAATGCCGATGTAAACCGGGCTATTGATATAGTGATCAATGGTAAATCAGGTAAAATAGTAGTAAATGGTGTGGAATACAATAGTGTGATGACCAGACAGGATTTAACTGATGATGAAATCGCTAGTGTACTTACCTATGTTTATAATAGCTGGGGTAACAGCAAGAAAGTAGTGACCCCCGCTATGGTGAAAGCAGCGAGAAAATAATAAAATGAAATATTATAGTCCATTGTTTTTGGTTTGCCTGTTTGTTGTATCATTAAGTACAAATGGGCAAACCCAAAACATGGCTCTTGTAAAAGGAGGGAGTTTTATACCACTCTATGGCTCAGACTCTTTACTAGTAACGGTCGATGATTTTATGATGGATGTCTATCCTGTGACCAATGCTAAATTTCTATTGTTCCTAAAAGAACAGCCCAATAAACAAAAATCAAAAATTGTGAAGCTTTTTGCTGATGGTAACTATTTAAGAAATTGGCCATCGGATCTTGACTATGGAGGCCTCAAAGCAAATAGTCCCGTAACCAATGTTTCTTGGTTTGTAGCCAAAGATTATTGTAAAGCCGAGGGCAAAAGGTTACCCACTATAGACGAGTGGGAGTATGCGGCAATGTCAGACCAAAATAAACCTGATGCACGTAAGGATAGCACCTATAATCAGTATATCCTTGGATGGTACGAGTCGCCCAAGACTTTTGAAAAAGAAGTAGGACAGACCTTTAAAAACTATTGGGGCATTTATGATATGCACGGACTAGTTTGGGAATGGACAATGGATTTTAATTCGGTAATGATCACCGGAGAATCTAGAGCGGATAAAGATTTAGATAGAAACCTCTTTTGTGCTGCTGGGGCCGTAGGCGCCACTGATTTAATGAACTATGCCGCATTTATGCGCTATGCTTTTCGGGGCAGTATTAGGTCCAACTATGCCGTACAAAATTTAGGATTTAGATGTGTTAAGGATTTGGAAAATAAAGATAAGTAATGAAAAAATTATTAATAATACTGGCTGTATTTGTTGGTTGCACCAATTCACAAAAAGAAGTTGTGGATAAACCTACTAAGGAATTTCTAAGTGAAAGTGAACTGCCAGAGATGTCACTATTTCATTTGCCATCAACATGGAAGACACAAAATAACGAAACTATTAAACTCAATGACCTTCAGGGGAATGTGTTAGTTATGGTAATGATTTATACAACATGTCAAGTAGCATGTCCAAGACTGGTGGCTGATATGCGTAATATCGAAGAGAAAGTAAGTAAACAAGTAAGTCAAGACGTTAAGTATGTGCTTGTCAGCATAGATCCAGAAACAGATACTCCAGAAAGGCTGAAAACATTTGCCAAAGAAAATAATATGGATGGTGATCAATGGATTTTCCTTCAAGGGACTAAAGAAACTACCAGAGAATTTGCCTCAGTATTAGCAGTAAAATACAAGAAAATTTCACCGATGGATTTTTCTCACTCTAACATCATAAGTGTTTTCAACCAGAAGGGTGAGTTGGTCAATCAGCAAGAAGGGCTTGGGGTAGATAACAGCGAAACGGTAGAGACAATTATGCGATTGGCTAAATAATAGTAGTTGCAGTGAAACAATCATTGAAATTGGGAAATTGGGTTAGGGTAACACTCTTGTACCTGCTGTTGGTGACCATATTTGGAATGTTGTTGCGATATACTTTTGTTAACCCATTAGGTTTTGTGTTTCAATATTTCAAGCATACCCATTCACACGTTGCTTTTCTAGGGTGGGTGTTTAATGGACTTTTTGTCCTCATTATCGGCCATTATTTTACCGAAATAACTAAAACAGTAAAATGGCAATTTTATCTGTTTCAGGTTTCCGTCATTGGAATGTTACTGAGTTTCCCTTTTCAAGGTTATACTGCTGTATCCATTGCCTTCAGCACCCTACACATTTTCATCTCAATATGGTTTTATTTTAGCACCCTTACCAAAATTCAAGGAAGTGATATAAGCATTAAATGGATCAAAATGGGGGCTTTTTATATGGTTATTTCTAATATTGGCCCTCTTTCACTTGGGCCAATTATGGCGTCACATTTGAAAGACACTTTTGTTTACTACCTGTCGTTACAGCACTATCTCCATTTTCAATACAATGGCTGGTTTGTGGTTGCTATTATTGGGTTGCTTATCAAAATATTCGATCTAAAACTAAAAAATGAGAAGCTGCTATTTTGGTTGCTGGGTTGGTCGGTGATCCCTTTATTTTTTGTGACTATTGAAATCATAGAATCAAACCCCATTTATAGGATTATAGGTGGAGCAGGAGCAATTGCCCAATTGCTAGGGGTAGTTATATTGTTAATAGAGCTTTTTCAAACTTTCGTGAAACAAAATATAATTTATAAGATTATATTTTTTGTAGCGTCCATTTGCTTATTGGTGAAGTCATTGTTTCAAGTAGCTGTGGTATTTCCCTCTATTTCTTCAATGATCATTCACGCACACAATCCAGTTATTGGTTTTCTTCATTTGATTTTTCTTGGTGTGATTACCAATGGCGTGATTGCCCTTTTTATGAAGTCTGGATTTATCAAATTGGACAGGACTACATTGCTGGGTGTAATATTATTTAATAGTGGATTTATATTGATGGATTTATTGTTATTCATACAGCCATTCTACACTCCAGATCACTATTTTCACTGGCTGTTTTACAGCACCATCCCAATTTTTGGTGGGGTATTGATTTATAATATGCAAGGATGGAGAAATATTTAGATTGATGAAAACACCCCTATGCAGTACATGTTCCAATCACAATGAATTTTTCTGTGGCCTAAAATCAATCGATAAGGATGTTTTCTCGGTAAATAAGAAATTTCATTTCTATAAAAAGGGGGAAGAAATTTTTGCTGAAGGAAAGAGGGCTATAGGCCTTTTCTGTATTTATAAAGGAAAAGCCAAACTTACCAAGATGGGTACTGAGGGGAAAGATGTAATCATTCGATTGATTGGCAAAGGCGAGGTGTTGGGCTATAGGGCCTTATTGGCTGATGAGGTGTACCGAGCTTCCGCCACTGCTCTGGAAGATAGCTATATCTGTAAAATATCAAAGAAAGTCTTTTTAGACCAACTGTCCAGCAATCAGTTGATATCGACCAATATTATAAAAATTCTCACTCACGATTTAGCAGAATCTGAGGACAATATTATGCATCATTCTCAAGCAAGTGTCAGGCAGAGACTTGCGCGAGTTCTTCTTTTGCTTAAATCCAAATATGGCTTAGAAAAGGATGGCTGCACATTAACAGTGACGCTTACTCGAAGGGAGATTAGTGAGATGACAGGCACAACTACCGAATCCGTCATTAGGGCACTCGCTGCTTTTGATAAGGAAAGTATTATAAAACTGCTTAAAAAGAAAATTGCGCTGGTAGACCTCAGCAAGCTCGAAATACTAGCCGACTTACAGGAATAAAAAAAGATAATAGAACTAGTCAAAACCTCCACACAAACTATGATCGAGATCATAGTTTCGATCTTTTTATAGACCTTATTTTACCCTTGTATATTCATCGACTTCAAACAGAGTTTGGAGCACTAGTTTTAACTCCATATTAAGCATTACATATGACAACATTTGTTGACAAAACCCAATTTTCAAAAGGAATCGCTTTTACACATGATTCAGTTTTAAAACATACGATTTCCTATTTCAACGGTGATGAGCTAGCCGCCACCACTTGGATAAATAAATATGCCATGCGGGACAAAGAGGGTAATTACCTAGAGCTATCACCCGACAACATGCATAAAAGGATGGCTAAAGAGTTTTATAGAATTGAACAACACTATCAAACTACTTGTCATTTAAATGGTACTAAATCACGACTTTCTGAGTATGGAAGGAAAAGGCAATCACTTACTGAGCAAAAGATTTACAGCTACTTTAAAAACTTTAAATACGTCATCCCACAAGGCAGTGTAATGGCGGGATTGGGCAACCTAAATATTTTGGCCTCTCTATCCAACTGTGTGGTAATGCCTGAAATTGAAGATTCTTATGGCGGGATTTTCAATACTGATCAGCAGCTGGCTCAACTTTTTAAAAGGCGTTGTGGAGTAGGAATAGACATTTCGACTTTGAGACCCAGTAATAGCTCAGTATCAAATGCCGCAGGCACTACTACAGGCGCAGTCTCTTTTATGGAACGGTTTTCAAACACTACTCGTGAAGTAGCTCAGAATGGGCGGAGAGGTGCGCTGATGATTACTATGGATATTGCTCACCCTGACATAGAGCAATTTATTAATGCCAAACAAGACTTGTCAAAGGTGACTGGGGCTAATATATCGGTAAGAATTTCCGATGAGTTTATGAAAGCCGTTTTAGCGGATGGGGAGTTTACTTTGCGATGGCCCATTGAGGCGAAAAAGCCAAAGTATAAGAAAGTGGTCAAGGCCAAAACACTTTGGAATACTGTGGTAAAATGCGCACATAATACAGCCGAACCAGGCATTATATTTTGGGATAGACAACATAAATACTCTACATCATCTATCTATCCGGGTTTTAAAAATGTATCTACCAACCCCTGCTCAGAAATAGCCATGCAGGGGGGCGATAGTTGTCGGCTTATTGCCTTAAACCTATACAGCTTTGTTAGCAATCCATTTACGCCCAAAGCGCAGTTTAATTTTGATAAATTTTATGAGACTACCTACGAATCTCAACGATTGATGGACGACTTGGTGGACCTTGAGTTGGAAGCCATTGATAGGATTTTAAAAAAGATAGATCAAGATAAAGAGCCTGATAAGGTTAAGCAGGTTGAGAAAGACACCTGGGAGCTGTTATATCAGTCAGGAAAAAAGGGTCGTAGAACGGGCCTTGGCTTTACAGGATTGGCTGATACGATTGCAGCATTGGGACTGAAGTTTGATGCGGATGATTCGATCGAAATGATGAAGCAAATAATGAAATCGAAATGTACAGCAGAATTTGACAGCTCAATAGATATGGCCATTGAAAGAGGCAAATTTGAGGCTTTTGATGCCACGGTGGAGGAATCATCGGAATTTGTGCAGATGCTTTCGCAAGAACTGCCCGAATTAAGTCAGCGGATGCGAGAAAATGGCCGTAGAAATATCTCTATAAGTACCGCTGCCCCCACGGGTTCACTAAGTATCCTTGCCCAGACTTCTTCAGGTATCGAACCTGTATTTATGACCTCGTACAAACGAAGAAGAAAAATAAGCGATAACACAGACAAAAAAGCCGATTTTGTTGACAACCATGGGGATAGATGGGAAGAGTTCACCGTTTTTCACCCGAAACTAACCACTTGGATGGAAAAATCCGGTGAAATGGATATTGCTAAAAGCCCTTATCATGGAGCTACTGCATCGGAAATAGACTGGCTAAAAAGGGTCGAAATCCAATCTGTCATTCAAAAATACATTACCCATTCCATCAGTTCAACCATAAATCTGCCAGCGGATGCTACCGTAGAAAAAGTGGGTAATATTTACATGGAAGCATGGAAACAAGGATTGAAAGGAATCACTGTTTACAGAGATCAGTCACGTAGTGGGGTGCTAATAGCTCAGGAGGAAAAACAAAATGCCTGCTTAGGTGAAATTAAAGAAACTACAGCACCTTCACGACCCGAAAAATTGGAGGCAGAAGTGGTAAGGTTTTTAAATAATCAGGAGCGATGGATTGCTGTGGTTGGCTTATTAAATGGGAAACCTTATGAAGTATTTACAGGAAAGGCTGAAGATTCATTCTACTTGCCAGGCTGGGTTGATAGCGGCTGGGTAATAAAAAATAAGGACAACAAAAAGAGTCGTTACGACTTCCAGTATATGGATAATGAGGGATACCGAATTACCATTGAAGGGTTGTCTAGATCCTTTGATAAAGAGTATTGGAACTATGCCAAACTTATATCTGGCATCTTAAGACACGGTATGCCATTACCCTATGTGGTGAATTTAGTGAGCAATCTCAATCTTTATGATGATAGTATCAATAATTGGAAAAAAGGAGTAGAGCGAGCCTTAAAAAGGTTTATACCCAATGGCAGTTCTGCAGCCGATAAGGTATGCAGTGCTTGTGGTGATCCTGAAGGGTTAGTCTATGAAGAAGGTTGTCTTAAATGTGTGAGTTGTGGTGCTTCTAAATGCGGCTAACCACATAAAAGAGGCAACAATTGCGCACTAATAATAATTTAGAATTCATAATAAAATCAATATAATGATTAAAACACATTCATTTCATATACCCGTAATGGGCTTGGCTTTTACCATTGATACACCACTAAAAGTGGCACACTATGGCATCGACTCGGTGATATCTCTTGGTGACGATATGCTTATTGAAAAGATGAGAAAAGTATATGCCGAGGAGAATGGTATAGCGTATAAGGAAATCAAATCTTCAGAAGACGATTATAGAGCTAAAAGAATAACAGCCTACCTCAATTTAATAAATGACTTAGTTGACAAGAAATTTGAATTGCTAAATTCTGACAATCTGGAAAGGCAAAGCCAGCTTCGTAAGATTTACAATTTGTTGCCTAATAATTCAACTACTAAAAAACAGCTAAAAAATCTGAAATCAACTGATCTAACAGCTATTGAAAAGGTGATTAAAGAAAACCTAACACTAGGCAAGATAGATGTTAATATCATGACTAAAGTGGACAAGGAAAATTATGTAAAAAATGAAAAACTTCCTGTAGAATATAATGATGCACACGCTGGCGTGCGTGGCTATGCCAACAGCAATTTGACCTCATCATTAGTGCTTTCTGCAGGCCTTAACCCCAGGCTTTTCAGTTACATGGAAAATTTTGACGATTTTTTTCCTAATGAATTGGGTGAAATAAAAAAGAAGATTGTGCTGAAGGTGAGTGACTATAGGTCGGCCTTGATTCAAGGCAAGTTCTTGGCTAAAAAAGGCCTTTGGGTTTCAGAATTCAGGATAGAATCGGGGCTAAATTGCGGAGGTCACGCATTTGCCACTGAAGGGTATCTTATGGGGCCTATTTTGGCACAATTTAGAGATGAAAGACAAGAGCTGACAGACACATTACATGAAATTCTCATTCAGGCTTTGGAACGTGTGAATCGCATAGTTCCGCAAAACAAGTTAGCCCTTAAAATTACCGCTCAGGGAGGAGTTGGAACGGCAGAGGAACACCAATTCTTAATAAACCATTATCAGTTGAGTTCTGTAGGGTGGGGTACTCCTTTCTTGTTGGTACCTGAGGCAACAACAGTAGACGAAGGTACTAGAGCCAAGCTGGCTAAGGCCAAAGAAAAGGATTTGTACCTAAGCCATATTTCACCACTTGGAGTTCCTTTTCACAACCTTAGGAGTAACACCAAAGATCAGGAAAAGCAAAGGCGAGAAAAAAGAGGAAAACCTGGGAGTCCCTGTCCCAAGAAGTTTCTGTCTTTAAACAAAGAGTTTACAGAAAAGGCCATATGCACGGCATCGAGGCAATATCAAAGTTTGAAAATAAAGGAATTAGATGAGGCTGGTCTTGATGAAGAAACTTATAATAATAAATATGACAGTATTGTTGAAAAAGCCTGCATTTGTGTGGGATTGGGCACTTCAGCCTTATTAAGCAATGGAATAAATACCAAAGTAGAGGGGCCTGGAGTATCAATTTGCCCCGGGCCTAACCTTGCCTATTTTTCTAATATTATTTCCCTAAATACAATGGTCGATCATATTTATGGAAGGGGTAAGAGCCTCACAACACCTAATCGTCCCAATCTTTTTATCAAAGAGCTTGGTATGTACATAGATGTGCTGAAAAATAAATGTAAAGAAGCCATAACCCCTAAAAGCGATCGCAGCCTCATGTCTTTTATAGACAACTTGAATGAGGGGATCGATTACTATGAAAATTTAATCGGTAAAAGCCGCGAGATATTTAAGGAAGCTAGAGTTGAAATACTTAAAGCCTTGGAAGAGAGTAGACAGATCATTAATAAAATGAAAGGGGCTCATGAGAGTCAGTTAGTTTTAGAATAGGTTACAGTTTCGACAGATTTTCATTCTATTATTATATCCAGAACCTGGCCGTACTATCGCATTTAAGGCTTAATAATTTTTGGGAGTGGTTCGATCTGATGCATATCACAGGAGGAAGTGACTAACGTCATTCATTGGCATCGCAATCATGTATATTTTTATAATATGAAAATCATAAAAGGCTTGAAAGACCTAATGGAAGCTCAGCTGCGCGATATCATAGACGCGGAAAATAATGTTGCAGCGGCACTTCCAGCGTTCGTTTTAATAGCTAATGATCAACGGCTAAAATGGATCATTGATGATTATCAGGAAAAGAATAATTGTCATATCACCAGGCTACGACAAGTATTTGATGCGCTCAAGAAAAAACATACTGGGGTGAAATGCAAGGCTATCCATTCCATGTTATTGACAAGTAATGATCTCATACATCGCACGGAAAATTCAACAGTAAAAGATGCAGTAATTATTACGGGTTTGCAGCACATCATACATTATCAAGTGGCTGGTTATGGTGCAATAAGTAATTATGCTAACACCTTGGATCTTAATGAAGTGGCGTCATTAACTTTTAAAAATTTGGAAGAAAAGAAAGCTACAGATCGTAAACTCGCTGAACTTGCCGATGAGGTAATAAACATAAAAGCAAAGAATTTAAAATCATAATAAACAAATCTAAATACTCTACAATGAAAAAGAACATGGGAAATGCAGACAGAATTATCAGAATGATAATCGCTGTAGTGGTTGCAACATTATATTATCAGGGAATTATAATTGGCCTATGGGGATTGGTTTTAGTAATACTAGCGGGAGTTTTTGTAATGACCAGCTTCATCAGTTTTTGCCCAATTTACGCCATATTCGGAATGAATTCCTGTCCTGTAAAAAAGAAAAACTAGTCAAACTAATCTAAGAATAAATGGGGGATGTACTTGAAATATTCTCTATGGTTAATATTCAAAGTGGACTTTCCTAACTGGCCTTATACTACGTACAGCACTGTTTTTTAGCAATACAATGATCTAAAACTCAAGCATGAGTGTACTGACATAAATCAACAATATAGCGGACAATTGTCATCGTACATGGACATAATATCTAGTTAATTTGATTAAAAGAAAATCAAAAGGGCTAAATATCATGCTTGGAGCTTTAAATCAAACACAAATAGACTACCTACTTACCAGTCAGGTGATAGGTAGAATTGGATGTTGTTTTGATAACGAAGTTTATGTTGTTCCAATCACGTACGCATACAAAGGTGGCTATATATACGGGCACACTACGGAAGGAACCAAAATCGAAATAATGCGAAGTAATCCCAATGTTTGTTTTCAGGTTGATGCCATTCAGAATTTAGCGAATTGGCAGAGCGCCATAGTTTGGGGAAACTATGAAGAATTGGAAGGGGAACTTCGGGAGGATTCTTTACAGATTTTTGTCAACAGAGTTCAGCCTCTAATGTCAAGTGAAACGAACCGACCTAAATATGGATTGGACAGAAAGGGAGCCGGAACAAATAGGAAAACAGTAGTATTTCGTATCAAAATAACTAAGGCAAAAGGGAGATATGAAAAAAGATAGGTTTAATGAAATATAAAATTAAGTAACATGAGATACGCGAAAAACACAATACTCGTTCCATTAGATTTTTCTGATCATGCAAATGTGGCATTGACAATGGCAACAGAAATTGCCCTTAAATGGAAGGCCAAAATAATACTCCTTCATGTAATTGACATGCCTGATTATAAGGGTATGGACGATAAATTAATCAATCATTTTACAGAAGAAGCCAAGTATTTTGCACAAACGAAGATGGAAGATTGGGTGACGCGTTGCTCAATGCCGAGTAATCAAATTAAATGTGAAGTAGTCACCGGCAATGCAGGTTCTAAGGTTGTCGAGTTTGCTAACAAGGAGCAAGCTTCGTTGATATTGCTCGGTTCAAAAAAATATGAAGATGCGGATGAAATGCTTGCCGGATCTGCTATGGAACGAATTCTCAGGTATGCGAACTGCCCCGTACTCACAATAAAAGAATACAAAAAAATTGAAGATATAAAAAATATCGTATTTGCTACCGATTTCAAGCCAACACATACATTTATTACCGAACAGTTGAAAAGGCTACAAGAAATTACCGGAGCCACCATCCACATTCTTAAAGTTAATACTAAAGACAGTTGGATGAGTGACATAGCCATTGAAAATGAAATGAAGGAGTTTAATGAGACACATAAATTTAGTGATTTTCACTTCCATGTAGCCAATAGTGAATCTGTTGAACTAGGAATTCTACATTATTACGAATTTATTTATGCAGACATGATTGCGATGTCAATTCACAGTTTAAATGAGGAAAAAGTTCGTTTAAACAATTATTACATTACCGAAAGGGTATTACAAAATATGCCAGCATTGCTTTGGACGTGTATTCAGTAATTTACTTATGAACTAAACCATTTATCATCATGAACTTTAATCAATATGCAGAAAAGGGTAATAAAATCTTAAAAGAAATAGCCCAAGAGCTTGGATTTCCTGAAGATTTGCAACTGGCCGCCCGAATATTACGGGGTGTATTACATACCCTTCGTGAGCGACTTACTATCCAGGAATCTTTTCAGATGATGGCGCAGTTTCCAATGGTGATTAAAGCCATTTATGTTGATGGTTGGAAATACCGAGACAAACCAAATAAGATAAAAAATATTGGGCAATTTGTAAAAACGGTGATTCAAAATGATCCAGGTGCGGGACACCATGATATTAGAACTGCTAAAGATGGAGAAAACGCTGTGAAAGCTGTACTCAAAGTAATAAAGAACAATCATATAAGTGAAGGCGAGGTTAAGGATATTCTAAGTACTCTACCTCCCGATCTGAGGTCACTTTGGACTAATAAAGCTCCATAATTTATTTGAGGGATTAAATCATACCTAAAGCCATCTCAATATTGTAAATGGTTTTGATTATTCACATCACAAACTGACCTGCATACCGATCAGTTTGTTTCATGTATCTTTTGAATTTTCAGCTTAGACCTATTTATTGAAAATGATAGGTCCATACCATTTTGGTAGTATGGTTAGTGATATCTTCTGCTATACTTCCTGCTACAAAATAGTCAAAACCTTTTCTTCCGTGTGTAGCAATGGCGATCATTTGAGCTTCATTTTGCTGTGCATAATGCCTTAGACCGTTTTCAATAGTCTGGTCATTGTAAGTCTGTATGGTCAAGTTGTCTAAATTAATCTTGGAGAGTAGATTTTGCTTCAAAGGCTCAAGAACTATATCTCGTTCAAAGTTATTTGGAGTGTTTACACGTACTATATTAACCTCGGCTTGAAATAAGCTCTGAAGTTCTTTGAGTTTTTCAATTACCCTATCACTTAATTCTAATAAGTCAGATCCAAATACTATTTTTTTAACTTCACTAATTTGAATTTTATGTTTCACTGTAATCACTGGACAATCTGCATACCGAACTACTTTTTCGGCATTTGATCCTAGAAAGAATTCTTTCATTCCAGTCGCTCCGTGTGTGCCCATTACCACCAAGTCTATATCGAGTTCTTTTATCTTTTCTATTATTATATCACTGGGCACGCCTATTTCTACCACCTTTTTTATGTTATCATAATTTGATTTAGGTTCTTTTATATAGTCTGTGAGTTTATCATAGCCACCTTTCATAAAATGCTCCAAAGCTTCTTTACCGAATGGACTCTCAGGAAACAACTTATCCAGCTCAAGTGCAGAATCAAAATTGAACCCTAAAACATGGAGTAGATAGACATTGATATTTTCTTTTTTGGCAATTTCCAATGCCAATTGGACGGCATGCTCTGCTGTAGGTGAAAAATCAGTAGGAACTAATATATTTTTCATTGTGATATCGGTTTGTTCAATTACAAATAAGAGAAATTAAGGTCATTTTATGAATGACATAAGTCATCAAGGAAATGAGCGTAAGTCATTAATAATACCATTAATTCGCTAATACCGTCCATTTAACTACTTTAACTAGGAAGAGTAATGACGGGTGTTTTTGTGTGAAAAATTATTCTTCTGCTCTCACTTTTTCCAAAGATCATATCAAAGAATTTATGTTTTCTGGGTATCAGAACTAGCAAATCAATGTGCTTACGAATTATGTATTCATTAAGTCCAGTTTCAACATCTTCATTAACTATATAATGAAAATGATGCGGTATATTTTTAAGAAATTGCTCGAATTTCTTAGCCACATTTGCTTCGGTAGACGAGATCCCTTCGTTGTCACCGATATGAATAATATGTAAATCACTCGCTGTTACCTTAATTAATTTTTTTAATGGATCTAATACTTTGCTATCAATTGGCTTATAGTCACCAGCCAATGCTATATTTCTTATAGCCTTATAATGAGCATTTTCTGGAATCACTACAGTGGGTATTTTTATACTCCTTATTACCGAATTTGTATTTGTGCCTAGCAACACTTCATCAATACCACTAGCACCCTTGGTACCCATTACTATCATTTCGATTTTATTTTCGAGGCAGAGGGTTTCCACCATTTCTGTTACGAATCCAGCTACAGAGACGGTTTTAAAAGACACCTCTTTTAGCTCAGGAATTAGCTGTTCTATTTTTTTGAACTGTTTTTTAATCTCTAGCGCCATTTGTTTATTAATTTCCTCTATCGGGGAATATAAGCCTACTTCGCCATAGGTAATTGGCATAGTGTAGGCGTGTGCAATAAGCAAATTAGTGTTAGTTATTTTCCGGGCTAAATTGGCTGCATACCTAATAGCATTTATAGAACAGTCAGAAAAATCGGTTGGAACTAGTATTGTGTTAATCATTATTTCTGTGATTTAAGAATAAAAAAGAGCTGCCTCACTAGAAGGCAGCTCTTTAACTTACATGATGGCGATTGTTTTTTTCTTTTGAGATTTAAGCTCTGGTTTTTTTGGAACATCCAATATCAAAATACCATCTTTATATTTTGCAGATATTTTTTCAGTATCTACAAAATCGGGTAGTAAAAATGATCTAGAAAATGAATTGAAGCTAAACTCCCGTCTAGTGAAGTTCTCATTTTTCTCTTCTTTTTCATCTTCCTTAATACTACTAATGGTTAATGTTCCATTGTCAACATCCACCTTGAAATCGGCTTTTTTCATTCCTGGAGCAGCCAATTCAATTTTGAACTCATTCTCATCTTCAATTACATTAGCTGATGGAACTTTGGCCCAACTATTGGCAAGCTCAAAATTCATCAATCGATCGTCATCAAAAAAATTGTTAAACAATGAGCCCGTACTTGGTAGTAGAGAGGCTCTTTTTAATAGTGTCATAATGTCCTCCTTTTTTAAATTTGTTTATAAAAATTTACCTTCTACGAAGTACGGAATTTCTTAAATTGAATCAGATGATCATTGTCATGATGAGGGCATGATATGTATCACTTTTTGTGTGACAGATTTGAATCTCCTCTATACAGAAGCTCAGATTTGATATCCTGATGAAAATCAGTTTTTCCACTAATTACTATCATACCCTACTTGTAGTTGCCTATTTACCTTCGCTTTCATAACTTAAACTATATATCAACTCATTAGCTTATGGAAATTGAAAGGTTCAGCTATGACAATAAGATTGTAAAATATTTTATTGTAGCTACAGTAGTATTTGGAATAATAGGCATGCTAGTAGGTTTAACAGCAGCCATACAGCTTTTCTATCCTGTATTTAATTTTGATTCACCCTATGCCACATTTGGCAGGATCCGTCCGCTACATACCAATGCAGTGATTTTTGCATTTGTGGGCAATGCCATTTTTGCCGGGGTGTACTACTCGCTCCAGCGGTTGTTAAAAGCAAGAATGTTTTCTGACACCCTAAGCTGGATTAACTTTTGGGGTTGGCAGCTCATTATTATTGCAGCGGTGATCACCTTACCAATGGGATTCTCTACCTCCAAAGAATATGCAGAATTGGAATGGCCAATTGATATCGCCATTACAATAATTTGGGTTGTTTTTGGGGTTAACATGATCGGTACTATGTTACGAAGGAGGGAGAAACACATGTATGTGGCCATCTGGTTTTACATAGCCACATTCGTGACAGTTGCTGTATTACACCTAGTCAATTCATTTGAAATACCGGTAACATTTATGAAGAGTTACAGTTGGTATGCCGGAGTGCAAGATGCTTTGGTTCAATGGTGGTATGGACATAATGCGGTAGCGTTTTTCCTTACCACACCTTATTTGGGATTAATGTACTATTTCCTACCTAAAGCCGCTAACAGGCCAGTTTATTCTTATAAACTTTCCATTATCCACTTCTGGTCCTTAATATTTATTTACATATGGGCGGGTCCACACCACTTGCTTTACACTTCATTACCCGATTGGGCACAGTCCTTAGGAGTTGTTTTTTCAATTATGCTTTTGGCTCCAAGTTGGGGTGGTATGCTCAATGGCCTACTTACCCTTAGAGGCGCGTGGGACAAGGTAAGAGAAGAACCAGTACTTAAATTTATGGTGGTGGCAATTACAGCTTATGGTATGGCTACATTCGAAGGGCCAATGCTGTCTTTGAAATCAGTAAATGCAATAGCGCATTTTACGGATTGGATTATTGCTCACGTTCACGTGGGTGCGTTAGGCTGGAACGGCTTCCTTACTTTTGGAATGCTCTATTGGATGGTTCCAAAAATGTGGGGTACTAAGCTGTATTCCAACAAATTGGCCAACTTCCATTTTTGGATTGGCACATTAGGAATCATATTCTACGCACTACCTTTATATGTAGCCGGCATCACTCAAAGCTTGATGTGGAAAGAATTTAATGCGGAAGGTTTTCTAACCTATAAAAATTTCCTTGAAACGGTTGTCCAGATATTGCCCATGTATATGTTGCGAGCAGTTGGTGGCACCTTATACTTGACAGGGGTATTTGTAATGGCTTATAACCTAGTTAAAACTGCTAAGATTGGCAGCTTTATTGCTAATGAAGAGGCCAGTGCGCCCCCATTAGAAAAACACAATAAGCAAAAAGATTCACATTGGCATAACGTTTTGGAACGTAAGCCATTGTTATTTTCTTCACTAGCCTTAGTGGCCATCCTCATTGGGGGAATTGTTGAGATGGTACCTACATTCCTAATCGAATCGAATGTACCTACCATAGCAAGTGTAAAACCTTATACACCGTTGGAACTTCATGGACGAGATCTATATATAAGAGAAGGTTGCGTTGGCTGCCATACGCAGATGGTAAGACCTTTTAGGTCAGAAACTGAGCGATATGGTGAATACTCAAAAGCAGGAGAATTTGTGTATGATCATCCATTTTTGTGGGGATCTAAACGTACTGGACCTGACCTTCATCGGGTGGGAGCCAAGTATCCAAATTCATGGCATTACTATCACATGCTAGATCCTGCAGCAGTATCATCAGGCTCTATAATGCCACCTTATCCTTGGCTATTCACTACAGCTATCGATTTAGATGAGACCGCTCGAAAAATTAATGCCTTGAGAACAATAGGTGTTCCCTATCCCGAGGGGTATGAAGACATTGCCAATGAGGATCTTATGCGACAAGCCGATAAAATAGCCAAAAGCCTCTTAGACGAAGATGGTATAGAAGTGGCCTCAGAAGCTGAGATAGTAGCGTTGATTGCTTACTTACAGCGACTGGGAACAGACATAAAAGTAAAACCCGAACAAACATCATCTAACGAATAATACCATGTTTAAGCATTATTTCGAACAAATACACAATGTAGAGATATGGCCAATCATATCACTAAGTATATTTTTCATCTTTTTCGTTGGCCTGATAATTTGGGTTTGGAGAGCTGATAATGGCTATATAAATACAATGAAAAATATGCCCCTTGAGGAGGACAATAAGCAATCAATTGAAAAAACCAAAATTCTGAAGTGATGAAAAGTAGATGGATTACACTAATTATTCTGTTTTTAATGTTTGTAGGCCGACAGCCTGTACAAGCGCAAACTATGAATTCAACGCAGGCATTTTATTTAGTTTCGGGATTTCTTCTTGTTATATCAATACTTGTTTTGATAGTGGCAATAGTTGTATTGCGAGTACTCCGGGTATTTTATGAAAAAGAGATAGCGCAAAAGGGCGGTGAAGTAGTTGTAGAGAATAAGCAAAGTTGGTGGAGTAAGCTGATCTCCAAAGTCAATGATTCAGTGCCAATAGAGAAGGAAGAAACAGTAATACTCGCTCATAGTTACGATGGTATACGTGAGCTTGATAATCATTTGCCACCGTGGTGGAAATGGCTCTTTTATTTGTCCATTGTTTTTGCATTTGTTTACCTCGGGGTATATCATGTGTTCAAGACAATGCCACTTCAAACTGAAGAATATGAAACTGAGATGGCAATTGCTGAAGAGCAGAGATTATTGAGGGTAGCAGATCAACCCAAAAGCAATATCGATGAAAATAACGTAGCTTTTGTAGAGGAGCCTGAGGCTCTGGCTCAAGGGAAACAGATATTCACGATGAGTTGTGCACCTTGTCATAAGGAAGATGGGGGCGGAGGTATCGGGCCAAATCTAACTGATGAGTATTGGATCCATGGAGGAAGTATACATGATATTTTCAGAACGATTAAAGTAGGTGTACCCGAAAAAGGGATGATTGCCTGGGAGTCAACACTATCACCAGAAAAAATGCAAAATGTATCCTCCTACATTATGACTTTGGCAGGTACTACACCTGCAGCGCCTAAAGAACCACAAGGTGAGTTATATGTACCTGCATCTAATAAAACTACACCCACCGATTCTACGCAAGTGGCAGTAAATAATTAAATTCCTATCATGATAAAAGATGACGAATTATATCAATATGAGGAGGAATTTCGTGACACCTTGGCAACGGTGGATGAGAAAGGCAAGCGAATTTGGGTGTATCCAAAAAAACCAAAAGGGGCTTTTCATAATGCACGGGTTTGGGTTACAATAGTCTTACTAGGTATTTTATTTACAGGTCCATTTATTACCATCAATGGGCACCCTTTTTTATTGTTAAATGTTTTTGAAAGAAAATTTGTAATACTTGGTCAGGCGTTTTGGCCTCAAGACTTTTTCTTGTTGGCCTTGCTGCTCATTATCTTTTTCGTATTCATTATCTTATTCACGGTCGTTTTTGGTAGAGTTTGGTGTGGTTGGGCATGTCCTCAAACACTCTTTATGGAAATGGTATTTCGTAAAATAGAATATTGGATAGAAGGCGATGCCAATCAACAAAGAAAATTAGATAATGGCCCCTTAAACGCTACAAAGATCAGGAAGAAGGGATTAAAACACCTTATTTTTATAGCAATAGCCATATTGATATCCCATACCGTTATGGCTTATTTGATAGGTGTTGATCAGGTATTACTTTTAGTAAAGCAATCACCAACTAAAAATCCAACGGGGTTTATAGGTTTGGTGGCTTTTACCGGAATTTTTTATTGGGTATTCGCTTACTTTCGGGAGCAGGCCTGTGTTACAGTCTGTCCTTATGGCCGTCTTCAAGGGGTATTGTTAGATAAGAAGTCAATAGCAGTAATGTATGATTGGCTCAGAGGTGAGCCAAGAGGCCGCTTGAAAAAAGGCGAAATTCAAGAAGACAAAGGAGACTGTATTGACTGTAAGCTATGCGTACACGCTTGCCCTACAGGTATCGATATCAGAAATGGCACCCAACTAGATTGTGTCAACTGTACTGCCTGTATTGACGCCTGTGATGAAGTGATGCTAAAAATCAACAAACCCAAGGGATTGATTCGGTACTCATCCTATGAAGCAATTGAAAAAGGGATTCAAAAATTGTTTACTCCTCGAGTGGCGGCCTATACTGCTGTACTTGTTGCTTTAATTGCCGTATTGGGCTTTTCACTAGCTACTAGATCTGATATTGAAGTAACAGTTTTGAAAGTACCAGGACAACTTTATCAAAAAACAGATGATGGACAAATTAGTAACCTTTACAATTTGCAGTTTGTCAATAAAACATTTGATGACGTGAAGTTGGAGGTAAAAGTGGAAAATATGCCGATGGCTCAAATATCAAAAGTAGGGGATGGGGATATTATTGTAAAGTCTAATGCTTCGGCAGAAGGTATCTTCTTTATCAAAATACCTAGAGACAAATTATTAAAAGCAAAAACGAATTTGAAGATTGGGGTTTATCGCAATGGGGAATTGATTGAGGAAACAACAACAAAATTTCTCGCCCCGATAAAGGTGAAATTAAATTAGCTACTATTATGAACTGGGGAAATGGAATTACAATTACACTCATTCTATTCGTTGGGCTTATTGCAACCTTGGTTGCCATTTCCATGCGACAAAATATTGGGCTTGTAGCTGAAGATTATTATGTGCAAGAATTGGCTTATCAAGACCAGATGGATCGTATTGAAAACGGAAACAACCTTTCAAATAAAGCACATATAGAAATAGATGTGGAAGTTGGCACTATGAGACTGAGTATCCCAGATAATAATCTAATAGGTGAGGTACATTTCTTTAGACCGTCTGATGCCAAGCTTGATAAAAAATACAAGTTGCAATTAGATAAAGATGGACTGCAAGTGTTTAATATTAAAGACTTTAAAAAAGGCTTTTGGAAAGTGAAAATCAACTGGTCATCTGATGGTAAGGAGTATTATTCGGAACAATCCGTAGTAATTTAAGGATGATTTTTGTAAGCGCTATATTAATAGGAATTATAGGAAGTCTTCATTGTGTAGGTATGTGTGGGCCTATTGTTATGGCCGTTAATTATACTAAAAAAGGATTATTCAAGAACCTTCTTTACCATACGGGTAGAATTATAAGTTATATGTCATTGGGTCTTATTATTGGCTTGGCTGGTTTAGGTATTTCATTTGCTGGATTTCAGCAAAGTCTATCAATAATGGCAGGGCTTATTATTATTTCAATCACCTTGCTCCCCAAACTAAAAATTATTCAAAACAAGTGGCAAAGTACGATTTTAACACCCATGAAGTCTAAACTATTGGGTGCCGTTAAAGGAAATAGTAACTCCACTTTATTCTCATTGGGACTATTAAACGGATTACTTCCATGTGGACTGGTATATGTAGCTATTGCGGCTTCATTGGCAACGGCCAATCCGTTTCAAGCAGCCTTATTTATGGCAGGATTTGGACTTGGTACTTGGCCAATAATGTTGGCGATAGCATTGGGAGGATCGTGGGTCATATCAAGGTATCGAAATCAATTTCAGTATATAATTCCTGCAGTATCTTTAATTATGGGCTCATTGTTAATAGTACGCGGGCTAGCTTTAGATATCCCATACCTTAGCCCTATATTGGCACTATCAGGATTCGATCAAATCACTATTTGTAGATAACATTCAACAATATTATTAATGGAAAAATTAGAACTAACAACCGCCCAAGAGGCAGTAAAACACATAAAATCTAGTAGTAGATTATTCATTCAAGGAGCGGCCATGACGCCTACTATTTTGATTGATGCCTTATGTCAACGCTACGGAGAACTAAGGGATGTGGAAATCCTCCATCTTCATACCGAAGGTGATGCGCCCTACACCAAAGATCCTTATAAGCAGTCGTTTAGAATAAACAGCTGTTTTGTTGGTAGTAATGTACGGTCTGCAGTTAATTCTGATAATGGTGATTATATTCCCATATTTTTAAGTGAAATACATTGGCTTTTTAAGCGCAATATTTTACCAATTGATGTAGCGTTTATTCAAGTGTCATTACCTGATAGACATGGTTATTGTTCATTGGGTACTTCTATTGATGTAACATTAGCGGCATTAGAAGCTGCCAAAATTGTCATTGCTCAAGTCAATCCTAATGTTCCGAGAACACACGGAGATGGTATAATTCATCGAAGTAAAATTGATTTCGGAATAGAAGTAAACCAACCTATTTTTAGCACCGAACTACCCGAAGCTAATGAGATTGAGAAAAGAATAGGTAAACATGTTGCCTCACTTGTGGAAGATGGAGCCACTCTCCAAATGGGCATAGGAGCTATTCCAAATGTAGTATTGGCCAATCTAACAAATCATAAACGTTTAGGAATCCATACAGAAATGTTTTCAGATGGCATACTTCCTTTAGTTGAATCTGGAGTGATAACTGGCGAAGATAAAGTGGTGAAAGCAGGCAAAATCGTAAGTTGTTTTGCCGTAGGCTCTGAAAAATTATATCGATTTATGGATGATAATCCTAGTATCCACATGAAGGAGGCCTCTTATACTAATGATACCACCGTCATAAGGAGGAATCCAAAAGTAACAGCCATTAATAGTGCCATAGAGATTGACATCACAGGACAGGTTTGTGCCGATACCATTGGCAAATACCAATATTCAGGGGTTGGCGGCCAAATGGATTTTATTAGAGGTGCGTCTTTATCTGAAGGAGGTAAAGCCATTATTGCCATGCCATCTGCTACCTCTAAAGGGCAATCTAAAATAGTGCCTTTCTTAAAAGAAGGTGCGGGGGTAACTACTACACGAGCCCATGTACACTATATAGTCACTGAAAATGGAGTAGTGGACTTATATGGTAAAAACTTAAAACAACGAGCCAAAGCCTTAATATCAATTGCTCATCCCGATCATCAGGAACATCTTGAAAAGGAGGCTTCTGAAAGGTTTAATTGTATTGTTTGAGCTTCTCTTTACCAATGATTAAAGTCAGCTAGTTGGATTGATATAGGTCATTTAAAAAGCGTCTATCTAAGTGCTTCTTTGCGCAGAGATAAGCAATAATTGTAAAGATTAGGCACTCCGTAAAGGATATGTATCCGAAGCGGTGTGTACTAGTATTAACGATTATAGGCTATCTATTATTAATAATCGCAAGAAAGTAGACACTTCACTTCAATGTTAGGACGAATCATTCAGTACAGTATCCATCACAAGTTAATAGTACTTTTATTTTCAGCGGGAATCATTGGATTTGGACTTTATTCTCTTGCCATGATTCCTATTGGTGCTGTTCCGGATATCACCAACAATCAGGTACAAATCATTACTACTTCCAGAAATTTGGCTACTGAAGATGTAGAGAAATTCCTTACCTATCCAGTCGAATTGGAAATGGCCAATCTACCTGGTGTGAAGGAGATACGGTCTGTATCGAAGTTTGGCCTTTCGGTGGTGACGGTTGTGTTTGACGATAACATCGGAACTTACTTGCCACGCCAACTGATTGCGGAAAAAATTAAGGCTGCAGAAGAAAAAATACCTGCTGGATTTGGTAAGCCATTTATGGGGCCTATCACCACGGGTTTAGGAGAAATATATCAATATGTGATTGAGGTAGACACTGCTCATAGAGATGATTACTCATTATCTGATGTAAGAACTATTCAAGATTGGGTAGTAAAACGACAGCTTTCTGGTATTCAGGGCGTGGTAGAAGTAAACACTTGGGGTGGTTATCTCAAGCAATATGAAGTGGCCTTAAATCCCGAAAAATTAAGAAGTCTGAACTTATCGATATCTCAGACATTCTCTGCCCTGGGGAAAAATAACAGTGTAGCAGGCGGAGGGTATATAGAAAAATCGAATCAGACTTATTTCATTAGAGGCGAAGGACTGGTTGGTTCACTAGAAGATATTAAAAACATCGTTATAGAAAACAGAAACGGCATCCCAATTTTCATAAAAGATGTTGCAACAGTAGGTTTTGGGCATGCCACACGTTTTGGTGCGATTACCGGAAACGGTGAAGGTGAAAAAGTATTGGGCCAAGTGATGATGCTAAAGGGAGCCAACACAAATGCGGTAATTGAAGCTGTAAAAGACCGAGTTGCTCAAATATCACCGACACTTCCTCCAGGTATTAGTATTAATCCCTTTTTAGAACGAAGCGAATTGATTGGAAAAACCACCCTAACCATAGCTGAGAATCTAACCTTAGGTGTCTTAATCGTTATTTTTGTGGTGGTCCTGCTGTTAGGAAATATTCGTTCAGGGTTAGTGGTAGCCTCCGTAATCCCAATGTCATTGTTTTTTGCACTATCTCTCATGTACATCTTTGGTGTAGATGCCAACTTGATGAGCCTCGGGGCCATTGACTTTGGGATTATCATTGATGGAGCAGTAATCATTGTGGAGTTTATAGCCTTTAAAATAACGGCCGAAAGGACTCAATTATTGACTTTACCAAAGGCTGAGAAGCAAAATTTTATAGACAACATCACCCATTTGGGTGCAAGTAAAATGATGCACTCTGCAGTATTCGGACAGCTCATTATCATCATTGTATTTATCCCTATACTGTCATTGGTGGGCGTAGAAGGGAAAATGTTTAGACCTATGGCACTTGTATTTTCTTTTGCACTTTCTGGTACCATGATTCTTGGTTTTACTTATGTACCTGTCATGGCATCATTATTCATCAAACCTACCGATCCAAATAAGAGAACTATTTCTTCAAGACTCATGAGTTTCTTGGAAGATAAATACGAACCAACCATTGCCTGGGCTTTACGCAGCAAAAAGTTGGTGTTGAGTACGGCATTCATTCTTTTGATGGCAGTAGCATATCTTTTTACTAGGATGGGGGGCGAATTTGTACCCACACTCGATGAAGGTGATTTTGTGATACAGCCTGTATTAAAAACGGGTACCTCTTTGAGTAATACCGTGATTGCCACCACTAGAATTGAGACCATTCTTAAAAAATTTCCTGAAGTGGAACAGGTAGTAAGCAGAATTGGAGCAGCGGAAGTACCAACAGATCCAATGTCTATGGAAGAGAGTGATGTGATTATCAAACTCAAACCAAAAGGAGAGTGGGTTTCAGCAAAAAGTAAGGACGAATTAGCGGATAAATTTAAAGAGGCATTGGCTGAAATACCCGGAGTGGATTTTGAATTCACTCAGCCCATCGAGATGCGTTTCAATGAACTGATTACCGGAGTTCGTGCTGATTTAGCTATTAAAATTTTTGGGGAAGATCTGGACATCCTCTATAAAAAAGCGGTGGAAGTTGAGAAGTCAATAAAAGGGGTAAATGGTGCTGCTGATATAATAGTAGAAAAGGTGGTAGGATTACCTCAGATGTCAGTCAAATACGATAGGCGCAAGATTGCTAAATATGGCTTGAATGTGGAAGACCTAAACAACATTATCACCATGGGATTTGCAGGAAAAACTGCCGGAACGGTCTTTGAAGGCGAAAAACAATTTGATTTAGTCGTACGATTTGATAAAGCTCACCATCAGGATATTCAAGATATTGAAACTGCCACTATCCAACTTCCGAATGGCAATCAGTTACCATTGAGCGAATTTGCAACCATTATTTATACAAAAGGACCTGCTAAAATTTCCAGAGATAACACCAAAAGAAGGATTGTAGTTGGGGTTAATGTAAGGGGCAGAGATTTGGAATCGGTAGTGAATGATGTTCAACAAATTATTAATCAAGAAGTCAAATTACCAACTGGATATTCAATAGAATATGGTGGTCAATTTGAAAACTTAAGAACCGCTAAGGATAGATTATTAATAGCCGTGCCTATTGCGCTACTGCTAATTTTTATATTACTCTATTTTGCTTTCAATTCTGTTAAAGAAGCCCTGATTATCTATAGTGCCATCCCTTTGTCAGCAGTGGGGGGTGTAATGCTCCTTTACCTACGTGACCTTCCTTTTAGTATTTCCGCAGGTGTTGGGTTTATTGCACTGTTTGGTATAGCGGTATTGAATGGAATTGTATTGATAGAAGAGTTTAAAGAGCTAAAGGCACATGGCATTACAGATATTAATAGACGAATACTTATGGGTACAAAGAACAGGTTACGACCTGTTTTACTCACAGCCTCAGCAGCTGCATTGGGTTTCTTACCAATGGCCATCTCCACTTCGGCTGGAGCAGAAGTTCAGAGACCTCTAGCTACAGTTGTAGTGGGTGGACTCATCTCTGCAACTGCACTTACACTTATCGTATTGCCAGTACTATACGCACTTTTTGATAGGAAAGGACACTTTCCAAAGGTTAAAATTCCTGCAACAGTAATTACAATATTTCTGTTACTTACCATCCCTCTTTTAAGTAAAAGTCAGGATCACAAAATCAATGTAGATCAGGCAGTAGAAATCGCTTTGCGAAATAATCTTGGATTAAAGGCCTCGGCCCAAAGAATTGACCAAAGTAAACAACTTATTGGGAGTGCAATAGACATCAATAAAACTGAAGTCTATTACAATAAAGATCAAAATAATATTGCTCCTAACAATCTTCCGCTCAATGTATGGGGTGTAAATCAGACCTTTCAATTTCCTACGGTTTATGGTGCACAGCGAAATGTTATGCAGAGTAAATCGCAATTAACCAAAGACCAATACATGATGGATAAACGTATGGTCACTAAAGAAGTCCATAAGGTCTATTATGAAATTGTGTATTGGCAGCAAATGCTCAAGAACTACTACTATCTTGATAGCCTGTACACGTCATTTGAATATGCAGCAAGCAGAAGGTTTGAACAAGGTGAGTCTAACTATTTGGAGAAGTTAACGGCTGAAACTAAGAAGAAAGAGATTTCTATTCAACTCAGCCAAATTGGTGAAAGTATTCGAAAGAACTACATCATGCTAAATCAATGGCTACAGTCTGACACCAGTTTTACTGTGAGTGATGAACAATTGAACAGAATTACCCTCCAACAGCTTGATACTGTTGCCCATCCTACACTTAGCTATTATACCAATGCATTGAAGCTTTCTAATCAACTATTGGTATTGGAGAAACAAAAGTTGCTACCGGATATAAATGCTTCCGTTTTCCAAGGTACAAATATGGGATCAGGCTCTCAATCTTATTCTGGTTTTCAAGTGGGCGTTGCTATTCCATTATGGTTCGGAAGTCAAAAGTCGAAAATAGCTGCTGCAAAAACAGGGGCAAATATACTCAAGTCTGAAAGCTACAATTACAAGTTACAGTTAATATCGAAGTATGAGGCACTTCAATCAGATCTAAGGCAATTTGAAGAAGGACTTACTTACTATGAATCAACTGGTAAAAAACTGTCGATGGAGACTTTATATCATGCCAACAAAGCTTATCAGAACGGGGAAATAAACTTTCTCCAATACACTCAACTGTTGGAAAATACAAAGACGATTGAAGCCAATTATCTCAAATCCCTTTTCCGGTATAATATGACTGTGTTGGAAGCGAATTACTTAATGAATTAATAATGGAAAAATACAACTATAATAAAATGAAAGGGAGTCTTACAGGCTTTTTGATTGCTATCGCATTGCTGGTTTTGGCATCTTGTTCATCGAACACCGAAATCCAATTGGCTGATCAACAAATTGTCCATACTCCAGAGGAACATATTTATGAACTGAGCAAAACACAATTTGAGTCTTCAGCTATGAAATTGGGAAAAATGGAAATGAAAACTTTTCATGAGGTAGTTAAAGCAAACGGAGTGATTGATGTCCCACCTGAAAATAGAGCTTCTGTTGGTTCGTACTTTGGTGGGACGGTGAAGGTTATAAAACTACTACCAGGTGAGCGGGTAAAAAAAGGTCAACACCTATTTACTTTGGAAAATCCAGATTTTGTGCAGATACAGCAAGATTTTTTAGAAGCAAAGGGCCAACTGACCTATCTGAAATCAGATTATGAAAGACAGAAGAATCTGGCGGAGGACAATATTTCATCACAGAAGAATTTTCTTAAAGCGGAATCAGATTATACGGTAATAAGGGTTAAAGTGGAATCATTAAGAAAGAAACTAACCTTAATGAACATTAATCCGGATTTACTCACTTTAGAGAATATTCGTACTACCATTAATATAACATCGCCAATAAATGGCTATGTAACACAAGTGGATATCGCAAGAGGGGCTTTCTTAAATCCCTCACAGTCAGCCATTACTATCGTTGATACGGATCATTTACACCTTGAATTGAATATTTTCGAAAAAGACCTTTCCAAAGTGAGCATAGGCCAACCTATCCGATTCAGAATTCAAGAAGATAATGTTAAGGAGTATGAAGCATTGGTTTATCTTGTTAGTAAAACGGTAGATCCAGAAAATCGAATGATAGGTATCCATGGTCATCTGGTGGATGAAAAGCAATCGTCTATGCTCAACCCAGGCATGTATGTGGAAGCGGAAATTTATTCAACTTCTGTTTCAAAATTATCATTGCCGGAAGATGCTTTGGTAGAAATTGAGGGTAAATACTATGCCCTAGCACTTCAAGGCCCTACAAATAATGGGTATACATTTGCAAAAAAGGTGATTAACGCTGGTGAATTCAATAATGGTTTTGTTGAAATACTAAATCCGAAAGATTTTAATGAAAGTGCACAATTTCTAACAAAAGGGGCTTTTAACTTAATTACAGAATAGTCAAGGTTGATTTGCTGTTTTCAAACGTCACTTTGAGCTTGTGAGAAATTGTATTGTGCCGGTCAGCTCAGAAGACTTGGCCAGTGTATTCGTTATGGTACCAAATTTCAAGATGTTTTTATGTAGCAAATTGAGCATGTTTTCGTCCATTTCAGATTCTACTTTTAACGAATATTCGATTTTAGCAATAAAAGGGGGTTTGTCATTACGAACCCCTATTATATCCACCACTGCCTGAGTGTATTCAAATTTGAGAATCTCGGAAAAGCGCTCTACATTTTTCAACATGCAAGCGGCTAAAGAAGTAAGTAAGAGCTCTGTCGGATTGGGTAATTTATACTTTCCGTCAGCTGATCCATCAAAATACACTTGAGTATGATTGGCTTCTGCATAAGCTGCTCCTCCTGACTTACTTTGTGCCGATATTTGGTATTCTAACATGATTTATAAATTTTGATTTTACATTATAAGATTAAATACAAATCCAGATAGCATTATAAACAGCGTGACCACTCCAAAGTAGATGGCTATTAACTTCATGGTCATAACTTTTTTAAGTAGTGTGGCTTCTGGTAGAGAAAGGCCCACAGTACTCATCATAAAGGCCAGTGCGGTACCAAGCGGCACCCCTTTTACAACCAATACTTGTATTACTGGAACAATCCCAGCTGCATTGGCATACATAGGCACTGCTAGCACTACTGCCACCGGGACCGTCCACCACTCACCACCGCTGAGGTATTGTTGAAAGAAATTCTCAGGGACATAACCATGCATGGCTGCTCCAATAGCAATGCCGATGACCACATAAATTAGTACCCCTTTTACAATACTCCACGCACCAAGTATAATTGCTGGTAATCTCTGAAAAAATGGTTGGGGTTCGTTCTCATAGGATTGGAGATCTGACTGTGCGTTTTCCCAAATTTTCTTGACCCAGTCAGAGAGCAGGCCTTCAAGCTTTAATTTTCCGATAACCCATCCGCCCAGTGTGCCTAAAATAACACCAGTAACAGCATAAATTAAGGTAATTTTCCAACCGAACATACCGATGAACATGGCTAAGGCTATTTCATTGACTAGGGGAGAAGTAATCAAAAAGGAAAATGTTACTCCTAGGGGAATTCCTCCTTGTACAAAACCGATAAATAATGGAACGGAAGAACATGAGCAAAATGGTGTTATTGCCCCAAAAATTGAAGCTAATAGGTTTTCCAATCCGTAAAGCTTATTTCTACTCAGGAAGTTTCGCAACCTTTCCACAGGAAAATAAGCATTTACAATGCCCATCAGAAAGGTGATAAGAAATAGTAACAATAAGATCTTCAATGTGTCATACACAAAGAAGTTAAGTGCTTCGCCTAAATGACTTTCGGGAGCTATTTTAAATACCGAAAAAATCAGCCAATCAGCTATTTCTTGAATCCAGTCAAACATGGTGGCTACTGGAGCATTTGTTCGATTTCATTTAATGTAGGAACCCGACCTTTTAGTTTTACTACTTCGTCAATCACCACAGCTGGTGTAGACATGACGTTGTACTGCATGATTTCCTGAATATCTTCTACCTTTTGTACCTCTGCTTCAATATTGAGTTTTACTAGAGCTTCTTTTATCACTGCTTCTGTCTGCTTGCACTTTTGGCAACCAGTCCCTAATATTTTTATCGTTTTCATCATTCTTCTGTTTATTGATCATACTCTACAGCACGCACGACTATTCACAAAATCGTAAGATCCGTGCACTTTTGGTGAAGGTACAATGAACATCATGCTGGCTAAATGACAAGTGTCATAGGCAGGAATGATTTTGATTGTTTTATATGATATGGGTATTTGATATCTGATTTATCTCCCATGATTTCTTATTAGGAGCGTAGTATTCCTGTTATGAATACAGCTAGTTTAGATACCTATTAAAGAGAAGAAATTTGATGATAAATAACATAAATAACTGTGACTTAGATCAACAGAAATGGCAATAAGTAATGTCTTCTTTGTGGTAGATTATTAATTAACAAAATAGTGTGTTAAGAGAATAGAGAAAAATTAGGTCACAATAAATATAAATATCATGTCAACCGCAATTATTTCAAAAAGCAAAGAGGTTTCAAGTGGCAAAATTGCCACTTCAACCATGAAGGGCCTCGTCTATAACGGACCTGGCAAGATCGAATGGAAAGATGTACCCAAACCGGTTATTGATAAACCTACAGATGCAATTGTTAAAATGACTAAAACTACCATCTGCGGGACAGATTTAGGTATTTTACATGGCAAGACGCCTACAGTAAAACCAGGAACTACCCTTGGCCATGAGGGCATCGGTATAATTGAAGAGGTAGGTACCTCCGTAACAAATTTTAAGAAAGGTGATCAAGTCATCATTTCTTGTATCACTGCAGACGGTTCTTGTGAGTACTGTAAAAAACAATTGTATGGACACTGTGAAGATGGAGGCTGGATACTGGGTCACTTGATCAATGGTACACAGGCAGAATATGTGCGTATTCCGCATGCTGACAATAGCCTTTATGCAGTTCCTGAAGGAATTGATGAAGAGGCCTTAGTCATGTTAAGTGATATCCTTCCAACCGGACATGAGATTGGCGTTATCAACGGTTGTGTAAAACCAGGTGATACGATTGCCATTGTGGGTGCCGGACCAATAGGTATGTCTGCCCTGCTCACTGCACAATTCTATTCTCCAGCCAAAATCTATATGATTGATTTGGATGCTAACCGATTAAAGCTGGCTAAAAAATTGGGAGCTACTCATATTATTAATTCTGGAGAAGAGGATGCCATTAAAAAAATTATGTTGGAAACTAAAGATGGAGTGGATGTCGCCATTGAAGCGGTAGGTGCTCCTGCTACTTTCAATATCTGTCAGCATATCGTTCGTCCAGGTGGACATGTAGCGAATATTGGAGTACACGGTAAACCTGTGGACCTGCAAATTCAGGATTTATGGATCCGAAATATCACCATCACCATGGGCTTAGTCAATACCAATACAACTCCTATGTTGCTTAAAACTGTGGAGTCAGGCAAAATCAAACCTGAAGAATTAATTACCCACCGATTTAAATTAGATGAAATACTTAAGGCCTATGAAGTATTTGGAAACGCGTCTAAAGAAAAGGCGATGAAGGTAATATTGTCAAATAAATAAAATAGAAACAAAACAAAGGGTGTACCTTCAAAGAGGGTACACCTTTTTTAGTGCAAATGTTTATCAAGAATGAGCGATACAACTGACGATTATTTAGACAATCATTATATTCAAAGAAGCAACTGGCTAAGAGCAGCAGTTTTGGGTGCCAATGACGGCATTTTGTCTACTGCAAGTCTTGCTATTGGCGTTGCGGCAGCAAGTGATTTAAGGGAGCCCATTGTATTGGCAACCCTAGCAGGATTAGTAGCCGGAGCACTTTCAATGGCAGCAGGCGAATATGTTTCTGTCAGTTCACAAACGGATATTGAAAAAGCGGATATACAGCGAGAGAAAGTAGAATTGGAAGAAACTCCAGAATTGGAACTTCAAAGGCTTGCTGATATTTATGTGCAAAGAGGATTAAAAAGCGAAACAGCATTAATTGTGGCCTCGGAATTAACAGCACAAGATCCACTGGCAGCCCATGTCAGAGATGAGCTGGGAATTAATGAAACAGGCAAAGCCAAGCCGATTCAAGCTGCTTTCGCCTCAGGTGCTGCATTTACTGTTGGTGGTATACTTCCACTTTTAGTTGCCCTATTTTCTCCCTTAAATTATATGGAATATTCCCTTTATGGTTTTGCTATCATATTTCTCATTCTTTTGGGTGCCTTGGCGGCCAAAACCGGTGGCTCAAGTATATTCAAGGCTATCATAAGAATCACTTTTTGGGGCACGGTAGCTATGGGGTTAACAGCACTAGTTGGGTGGTTATTTGGTATTAACCTTTAGCCTATCCGATAGGAATACCAGCTACTATATTTCACATCTGGCAATTTACCCGTCAAGGATAATTTCGATAAATTTCTAATTGCAAAAAAAAACAGCAAAAGGCCCATTTATCAAAATATGGGCCTTTTATTGGTTGCCCCACATTCTACATAAACCCTATCAAAAATCATAATTATTAGTGACCGTGGTCATTCATAGGCCTTGCGCTGGGGGCTAATATTGTATCATAAATAAAGGGAGAAATTATGAGAAACATTGCCACGATATTATTACTAATTTTTGCTGGGTTTACTACTGTAAATGCTCAAAACTATAAGCTTGACAATACCAATTCAAAATTAGAAGTACTAGGTACCTCTACCATCCATGATTGGGAAATTGTAGCTGAAGAAATGGCCGGAACGGCTAATTATTCTATTGAGAATAATCAGATAAAGATCACTCAACTTGCTCTTAATATAAAAGTAGAGGGGCTTAAAAGTGGTAAAAGTTCGATGGATAATAATACTTATGAGGCACTAAAAAGTGAGCAGTTTTCACATATAAAATACGTGCTCAAAGAATCGCACAACACCGCTGCTAATGAGATTAAAACAATGGGCGTACTCACTATTGCAGGTGTTTCGCAAACCATCCAAATGACAGTGAAAACCAAAATAATTGATAGTAAAACAAATTTTACGGGAGAAATACCCTTAAAAATGACCGATTATAATATAGATCCACCCACAGCAATCATGGGTACAATTAAAACAGGTGATGAGATCACCATAAAATTTAATATTCAATTCAACTAGAAACTCTAACACAAAACTCTAAAAAAATGAAAACGTTACTAAAATCAACTTTATTTATCGCACTATTTGGGCTAACCACATTGGGTTATGCACAGATAAACAGAGCCCTTCAATATGACAGGGTTCCTGGACAAGACGGACTCAACGTATTCGAAACACCTAAGTTTAATGAGGTGGAATTCGAAGGATTAAAAGTCAGAATTGGTGGTGATTTTGCCATGCAATTCCAAGGATTGACACAAGGTAATGATATGAATAACCTTGTTGTACTAGGTAAGGATATGAACTTGCCAACAGCCAATCTAAATTTAGATGTACAATTAGCAGATGGTGTTAAAATGCACTTAAGAACTTACTTATCTGCAAGGCACCATGAGGAATCTTGGGTGAAAGGCGGTCATATTCAAATTGACAAGCTTGATTTTGTTAAGCCGGGATTTCTTGAAGGTTTCATGAGTATTGCTACCATAAGAGTGGGATTAGATGAATTCAATTATGGTGATGCACACTTTAGAAGAACAGATAATGCCAGAGCGATTTACAACCCATTTGTAGGTAATTATATTATGGACGCCTTCTCAACAGAAGCATTTGGTGAACTTACCTTGCAAAAGAACGGCATGTTGATGGTACTTGGTGTAACCAACGGAAAGCTTAATCAAAATGTGGTAACAAATGACACCAAAGACAACAAACCATCATTCTTTGGAAAGTTAGGTTATGACAATCAAATGAGTGATGATTTAAGACTTAGATTAACAGGATCATGGTACATCAATAAAGGTACAAGTACTGGTACTTGGCTTTATGGTGGAGA
The DNA here is from genome assembly GCA_048268855.1 of Fulvivirga sp. Taxonomy (GTDB): domain Bacteria; phylum Bacteroidota; class Bacteroidia; order Cytophagales; family Cyclobacteriaceae; genus Fulvivirga. The sequence goes on along the minus strand of JBLWUR010000004.1, from coordinate 187,866 downwards.
CCGTGGTGGATCTAGATATTACAGTGTATTACACGATGTTACTGATGGAGGATCTGATTTTGAAGGAAGGTTAAACGCTCGATTTACAGAGTTAACAGCCATCCAAATTAACCCTTTCGTACAATTCAAAGGATTGGAATTCTTCGGAATCTACGAAGTAGCTTCTGGTAGTGCAGATGGTAATGATGGATCTTACACTCAATTTGCTACTGAATTGCTTTACAGATTTGGTGGCCAAGATCAGCTCTATGTGGGTGGAAGATACAACACAGTAAAAGGAGCTTCTGTAGATGGAGCACCAGAACTTGAGATAAGCAGAGTTAACCTTGGTGGTGGTTGGTTCATTACAAAAAATGTGATGATGAAACTCGAATATGTAACTCAAAAATATGACGGTGACGGATATACTGGAACCAAATATGCCGGAGCTAAATTCGAAGGAGTTAACGTAGAGGCTACAATAGGATTCTAGTAAGTTTCATATAAAAATGTGGAAAAAAGACTGTCACGATAAATGTGGCAGTCTTTTTGTCATTTAAATAACTATATCATGGAGAATATTATCACAACAAAGTGGATAGGAGGAATGGCTTTTGAAGCCGAAATAGACCGTCATGTAATTTCAATAGATGCCGATAGTGAATTTGGAGGAACTGGAAAAGGGCCAAGACCAAAACCATTACTACTTATTTCTCTGGCTGGTTGTACGGGTATGGACGTAACTTCCTTACTCAAAAAAATGCGTGTTTTTTTATCTGATTTTGAAATTGAAGTTGTAGGTGAATTAACAGAAGAGCACCCTAAGTACTACAAAAACATTCACATAAAATACACTTTTAAAGGTATGGATATCGATAAGGAGAAAATAGCGAAGGCAGTAAATCTTTCACAAGAGAGGTATTGCGGGGTGTATTTCATGCTAAGTAAGACTGCAAAGATTACTACAACAATAGAATATGATACATCAGCTTAATGCACTGATTAAATTACGCTGATAACAAAATTAAGGTCAATGGTTATGGTATCATTGACCTTAATTAATCCCATCAATGCAGTAGGGGGGGTGATGTCAAAATCTTGTAGTTGTAGGTTAGCATTTAATTTTATTTGGAAAGATTTTTCGTCTAGAAACTTAACCGAATACTTAAGATAGTAGATATTAGATTTTCCAGCTATAATAATTAATGTCTTTGCTACATCCTGTTCCTTCGTCAGACGACCTGTAATACTTAATAACTCAAGGCTGATGGTAGGATACTCCTCTTCCTTGAGAGCTTCTCTTAAGTCATTAGTTATATGGCTGTTTGCGCATTCAATCTGGTTTACATTGATGCTAACCTTTGTGTTTTTAAAGCTTATTTTATTGCCTTCAATGCTCGACCAAATAGCCATTTGACTTTCATGGAAGCCTTGTTTTATTTCACATTCAAACTGATTGATATTTGACGTTCCCGTAATACGGAATGAACTTTCACTACTTAACTCGACTTTATTGATTGATTGAGCAACCAAAGTTTGGCTGCAAAGCAAGAATACTGCGATGTAATTGAATCTCATGAATGACTATTAATACGCATCAAAGAAATGCAAATGATATTTCGGTTCAAATGAGGACTATCACAGTCAAAACTGATGACTGTCAGTATTCTAAAAAGTACTTTGAATGTAATCAAATGGATTGAAAAAGCTCGAAACTTTCCAAGTATTCAGGAATGGTTACGTTCGACCACTTTAACTCATTGGTTATTTTTTCTGCTAATACATTTGCACTTTCTATTTCACCATGAACAATAAAAGTCATCTTTGGTGCCGACTTGAAATTACCAGCCCATCGCATCAACTCACTTTGGTCGGCATGTGCGGATAATCCACCAATTTGCTTTACCGCACATTTAACGGGCACATCGATACCAAATATCCTGGACGTTTCTTCACCATCTACTAATTTTCTTCCACGAGTACCGATGGCCTGATATCCCACAAACAACAAAGTGTCGTTATTTCTTGTCAATCGATTATAAAGATGATGCATTATTCTGCCCCCTGTACACATGCCACTGGCAGAAATAATGACGGCACCATGGGTAACACTATTGAGGTTAATGGAAGACTCCTGAGATTGATAATATTGAAAATGTTTATTATCAAAAATGGATTCATTTTCATGTTTACCAATACTAAGCTTATGATCTTCTCTATGCTTTTTATGAATATAAGTGGCACTTATAGCCATCGGACTGTCTATATAAATCGGGCAATTGGGTATTAGATTATTCTCGAATAAATAGTTAAAGTGATAAAGTAATAACTGTGTTCTACCCACTGCGAAAGAGGGTATTAAAAGACATCCATTATTCTCAAAAGTTTCATTTACAACTTTAGCGAGTTCTTTATTCGTATCTGCTTCCTCATTATTTCTATTACCATAAGTTGATTCAATAAAAAGTATATCGGCATGGTCTATGGGATATGGATCTCTCAAGAGTGGCTGATCATATCTACCTAAGTCCCCTGAGAAAACTATTTTTTTGGTTTGTGTACTTCCTTCAAGCGAAAGTTCAACTATTGAAGAGCCCAATATATGACCGGCATCAAAAAACTCAACATTAATTCCCTCATTTATCAGAAACTTATCTAAATAGGATATTGGTTTAAGCATATTGAGTGCTAATTCGGCATCCTTTGAATCAAAAAGCGGTTGTGGTGACTCATGTTTTGAGTAACCTTTTTTTCTAGCAAATTCTGCCTCTTCCTCCTGTAGTTTTGCTGCGTCCTTAAGCATAATGTCTAACAGTGAAGCGGTAGCCAGTGTACAATATACTGGTCCCGCAAAACCTTGCTTAACAAGACGAGGAAGATAACCTGAATGATCAATGTGGGCATGTGTTAAAACGATAGCGTTGATACTCTTCGCATCAACTGGAAATTCATCCCAGTTTCTTAATCTTAATTCCTTAAGACCTTGAAACAAACCACAATCGATTAGTAAGTTGAAATCATCTATCTCTAATAGATATTTAGAGCCAGTTACACTTTTGGCACCACCAAGAAATTTTACCCGTACATCCATAAATGCAAAATAATGGGTTTAATGCCTCTAAAATGCCTATATAGCTCAACTTTAGTAATGACAATTGTCATAACAAAATGAATAATTTTAGTTATTCACCCCTGTTGTTAAGTTGAAACTATCTAGCTACATGCCACTTCTGAATTTGGCGAAGTTTGTTTTCATCTAGGATCACGATTTTACCAGATCTGGTTTCAAGTATTTTTTCATCTTTGAGATCGGAAATTACCCTGATTACAGATTCCGTTGCTGTGCCTACCATGTTAGAAAGATCATCACGAGAAACACTTAATTCGAATTCAGGTAAACCATCAACATTGTATTTTTGACTGATAGTCAATAGTGCTTCAGCTGTACGCTGTCTTACAGAGTTATAGGCCAGATTAAGTAGATTCTGCTCTTTTTCTAAGACCTTGTTTGAAAGCATTTCTATAAATTTTCTGGATACTTCCTTATTACTATAAATCAGCTCAAAAAACTCATCCTTTGGGATAAGGATTATTTCTGAAGACTCCATGGTCTCAGCACTGTCTTGGTGCTCCTTATGTTCTAGTAGGGCTTCATAACCAAAAAAATCTCCAGGAATATAAATTGAGGTAATCAATTCCTTTCCATCGTCATTGGTTCTGATGCTCTTTATTTTGCCAGAAACTATAAAATACAAGAAGTTGCCCTGTTCACCTTCTCTGTATATGTCGTGCTTTTTTTTGTAGCTCCTTGGCTTTTTGTTTTCATGTAAGTGATTAAGGTCATGGAGGTCTTTTACATCTTTAATAAACTCATTTAAACCTTCAGCGTTACCCTGGTACTCTTTTTTTAATGCCTCGGCCTTTTTGAGCCTTGTTTCGATGGCATCTAATAGTTCGGTATCTTCAAATGGTTTTGTTAGATAATCATCAGCTCCTAGTAACATCCCCTTTCTCATATCTGCACGTTCTGCCTTTGCTGTCAGGAATATAAAAGGAATGTTAGTAGTAGACTCTTTTTTTGATAAGATGTGAAGAACACCGTAGCCGTCTAGTTCAGGCATCATTATATCGCATACAATCAGGTCAGGAAGTAGTTCAGTAGCCATCTCAACTCCCTTTTTTCCATCTTCTGCCAGATAGGGTTCGAAATCAGCGAGTTCAAGTATTTCGCCAATATTCTCTCTTATATCTTTGTTGTCTTCTATTATAAGTATTCTCTTCATAATGGCAATATAACTTTAAAAGTTGTTCCTTTATTTACAACACTATCAAAAGTAATCGTACCACTGAGCATATCCACATATTTTTTGACAATATTTAACCCGAGCCCAGTACCTTGAATATTTAGAGCGTTTTTTGCCCTGAAAAAACGCTCATATAGATGCTTTTGTTCAGAGACTGGGATTCCCATACCATAATCTTTAATTTCTATCTGAATTTTAGTGCTCTCAGTGGTCAGAAAAATATCTATAGGTTTTCCTTCTGAAGAGTACTTGGTAGCATTAGAAATAAGGTTAATCAGAATATTCGTAATAATTCTTTTATCAGTATTCACAATTAACTTCTTATCTATAAAACTGAAGTTTATCTTCTGATCCTTTTTCAACACTCCTTCCATCTCACCTATTGTTTCCTCAATTAATTCAATAAGATTGAATTTTGATTTCACTAGATCAGTCATTCCTTCTTCTAGCTTTGCCAATGAGAGAAAATCATTGAGGATACTATTTAGGTTTCCTATTGAAGATTTTATCTTGTTTACATGTTTGATCCTTTTGTCATGGCTGTCAGGTTCACTATATTTTGAAATCAATGATGCCGAGGAAAGAATAGTGCTAAGGGGTGTTCTAAATTCATGAGAAGCCATTGATACAAATCGTGATTTTAACTCATTTAATTCCCGTTCCTTTTCTAATGCTACAAGTGCTTCTTTCTCCGCTTTTTTGGTAACAGCTATTTGCGCTTCGAGTGCTTTGTTGGAGTGTAGTAGTTCCTCAGTACGTTCCTTCACCCTTTTTTCTAATTGGGAAGCATAGAGTATCAATTGTTCCTCACTCTTCTTAAGTGCTGCTTCAATTTTTTTCCTTTCACTAATATCAATAATGTATGCAATCACATGACTATCACCATTCAAAGTGGCCACATTTAGGCTGATCTCAACAGGAAAAAGTTCGCCATCTTTTTTTACCCCTAATAATTCTCTTCCTGCACCCATTCTCCGAGGTGTTGGATTGGCATGAAACTTTGTTCTATCGTGTACATGATTTTTTTTGAGTGACTCGGGTATAAGATCTTCAACACCATAGTTTGGCAATTCATTCTTATCATAACCAAAAATAACATGTGCTGCAGTATTGGCCATTTTAATCCTACCACTTTTATTCACAGCAATTATACCTTCTTCACACGCCTCATAAATAGCTTTGAATGCTTCTGCATTAGCATTATCAAAATTTTCTTCCATACACCTCAAATATAGAAGAAAAATCATGACGAAAATCAGATTTAGCATTGATACCCGTCCTGATTCATACCTAATAAATCAAATACTTTAGCAGAAGTATTTAATCAAATGAATCGACATTAATGGAAAGCCCCCAACTATTTAATAAAATTCTCTTTCCAACAGATTTTTCAAAGCAATCTAATCTGGCTTTGAAATTTGTTGTTGATTTAGCTCAAAAGCATAATTCAGATTTAATCATACTGCACACTTTTCGGCTTACAGGAGGGGGGGCAAAAGATAAAACTTTAGTTAATGCCAAGCGAGATCTAGAATTGGATGCTATTAGTGAATTTAAAATGATCGATGAAAAATACCTTAAACAATCACCTCTACAATATGTTTTTTACTCGGAGGTAGGGTTTATTTCAGATAGAATAATTTCTAATGTAGAAGAACATCAAGTCGATCTTGTAGTATTATGCAGTAGCATACAAGAAAAGATTATGGAACGAGTAGAAATGGATTATGCTTCTCTGATAAAAGACATAAACTGCCCTGTTTTAATGGTTCCTCTCGAACCTCAAATCACCCAAAACTAACGAGGCATCAAGGGTTGGTCAGCTTCTAAAAACTTTATTCCTACATCCATAAATCATAATAACGAATAAGCGTTTTAGTGATGACTCGTTCATTTTTGAACCTTGATATTTATCATAAGACAATAAATAAGGGTTCAATCTACTAGAAAGAACCCTTGTTTATTAAGCTTCAAATAAATTAAACTAAATCCAATGTTTTTGTAGCGAGATAGAAGTCTACCTTTTCAACAGAATCATCGGCTATCCTAGCGTCCATTTCTTCCAAAGTTTTTGGTGGAGGCACAATCACTTTGTCCCCTTTTTTCCAATCCAAAGGCATGGCAACACCATATTTATCAGATATTTGAAGAGCTTCTAACGCTCTTAATATTTCGTCCATATTCCTACCAATATTAAGTGGATAGTACATTAGTAACCGTACTTTTTTCTTTGGATCGATTATAAACACGGCCCTCACAGCAGCTGTCTCACTTTCGTTTGGCTGTAGCATTCCATAAAGCTTAGATACCTTCATGTCCAGATCAGCTATAATCGGAAAATTAAAATAGACACCTGTGTTCTTCCTGACATTGTTTACCCAACCTAAGTGAGCATGGATACTGTCAATACTTAAACCGAGGAGTTCGGTGTTTAACGCGTCAAATTCTGATTTCCGTTTGGCAAAACCACTCATTTCTGTTGTACATACCGGAGTAAAATCTGCTGGGTGTGAAAACATCACAATCCATTTGTCTTGGGCAAATTCTGATAATTTTATTTTTCCTTTAGTGGTCATCGCTTCAAAATCTGGAGCGGGATCACCTATTCGTGGCATTTGGGCCACTTCCATTACTTGATCTTCCATAGTGATTTGATTTTTATATTTCCTTTTTCTATATCATAAAGTTCGGAAATAAGGACCTCTTGGTATGTTACAATTGTTACTTATAAAGATGATTTTCATCAACTTCGATGAAGAGAAATAATGATTATAAGTCGCCTGATGGCAATCATCTATGTGATTGATAAGGGTCATTATTTTATCGATTATCCTCATCTAACTTTACACTATCGTTAGCCACAAAGAAAAATAGCCATGAAAAAGATAACAGACCTCAATGACCTAATGGAAGAACAACTGCGTGATATGTATGATGGTGAGAAGAAAGTAGTGGAAGCTCTTCCGAAATTTTATAATAAGGCCACTGATCAGGGCTTGAAAGTGCTAATTGAAGATTATCAGGAGAAATGTGAAAATCAGATCATGCGATTGCGTCAAGCATTCAATCTACTATATACACTTAAGAGAGGGGAGAGGTGTGATGCAATTAAGGCCCTACTCAAAGAAGGAGAGGATCTAATGAGTAGAAGTATGGATTCAACGGTGATGGATGCAGGTATTATTACAGGTATTCAACACATTATCCATTATCAGGTGGCTGGGTATGGTGCCATTAGTAATTATGCCAACACATTGGATTTACCACATGTAGCAGCACTTACACATAAAAACCTTGAGGAAAAGAAGGAGACCGACCGTAAGTTGGCCAACCTGGCCGAGGAAGTAATAAATGTAAAAGCGAAAAATGTAATGCAGTAATAATTGTATTTTGATATAAAAACTATCCAATTAAAAGATGCTAAACGTGATTATATAATAAGATAACTAAATAACTAAAGTCATGAAAAAGATAATATTGATGCTTTTATCACTATTTATAGCGGTAGGTGTCGCATTTGCGCAAGATCAACAACGCGACAGGGATCGCGATAGATTGCAGGATCATTTGATGCTTAAAGATGGTAAAATGATTCAAATCAAAAACGGTGAACAACAGATGCTTCAAACACAAATGCGATTGCAAAATGGCATGGTAGTGAACCCTGATGGCACATATCAATTAAAGGAACGAAAAGGGAAACAACTCCGTGAAGGTGAGTGTCTAGATATGGATGGAAAACGTTATCGAGACCAAATACAATTCGAAAACAAGATGAACCAAAGGAAAAATAAGGAAATGAGAATGAAGGAGCGCAATAAAAACATGGAGAAAGGAAATAAGGAGAAGAAAGGTGGAGGAAATAGTAAAGGCGGTAATAAGAATTAACCCGCTAATACTTATCAAATCAACCCTTAGCAAAAGAATAAAACAGTGACAAGTCATGAAAAAAGCCATTTTGTTAGTGTTGTTTGTTTTGCTAAGGGTTCATTTATTTGCGCAATCAGAAGAAGAAAAAAATGACAACTCTTACGCTAAAGTAAGTCTTAAATACACCAACGATTTTGTATTTATGGGACGTACAGATTCTTTGCAAGCTCCCTACCTTACACCTTCCTTGGCCTATTTCCACAAAAGTGGATTTTTTGGCAAAGGGGCATTTTCCTACCTTACCTCTTCAGGTCAAAACAGGATCGATCTATCTATTTTCTCTGCAGGCTATAATAAGGTAGGTAAGAATATTTACGGAGGTGGATCTATAAGTGCATATTTTTTTAATGAGGATAGCTATGCCGTGCCCTCATCTATGACAGGGTTTTTAAACGGCTATCTAGGCTATGATTTTCAACTTTTCGAATTGAGTGTTGATGGAAGTCTAGGATTAAGTGAAGATTTGGATGCATTTGTTGGCATTGAAGTATTAAGAACTTTTTACATGCTTAAAAACAAACTATTAATTACCCCTTCAGTTTATGCCAATGCTGGATCGCAGAATTATTACAACGAATATTATAGAACTCGAAATTCGAAAATCACCCAAGGGAATGGTTACAGTATGGGTTCTGGCAAAGGATCACAAAACCCTACCAATTTGAATACTATGAATGTAGTAGTTGAGGAGGAATCAGAATTTCAGATTCTAGATTATGAATTTAGTTTGGAGATCACTTTTAAAACGGGTTCATGGCGTATGATATTTACCCCAAATTATGTTATACCAGTAAACCCATCTACCGTGAGAGTAGATGAAGCGATTGTATTTGAAGAGGTATTGGACAATGTATTTTATTGGTCTGTAGGTGTAGGTTTCATAATTGAGTAGCTTTTTAATTCCCTTCCTTTTCTTTTGCTTGTTTCTTGAAATATCTCCTTGTGAGGAAATTATGTTTTAAGGCTTCCATAATTTCATTAAACCGTTCGGTGCCTTGGTTAATGTTTTCCATGCTTTGCTTTAGATCATAAACAAAAGCGGTATCGTAGATCATAGTTTGAACAGCTCCATTTTCATTTCTAGCATCACCTATCATTTTATTTAACTGCGTAGTAACCTGGGTAATATCTTCACTTGCAGATTTGAGGTTTTCCATGGTCTGATCCAGTTGAGAGGATAATGTTGCGTCACTGGTAAGTTTACTAAACAAACCGTCCGGATCACTTATATTATTCATGGCGTTATTGATCTTTTCGGTAGCTTCATTGATATTAACACTTGAAACCTTAAGGTTATAAATGGTTTTTTGTAAATCTTGAGCTAATGAGGAATCATAAAGCAATGTGCCAATAACACCCTTATTTTCGAGGATGCTCCCTGTAATTTTCAAGAGATCTGATGTAAGTAATGCTGCATTTTCATTGGTCACACTTAGGGTATTAAGCATGTCATCAGAACCAATTCGACTATACGATTGGATAAAATCATTCTGACTTATAACTGGCAGTTTGTTATTTGTGGGTATAATACTTACCATCATGTTACCCACCAGTCCATCAGAACTTATGGTGGCTATGGCGTCTTTTCTTATGTAGTTGGCAGCTGATTCTTCTATGATCATGTCAACTTGTATGGAAGAGTCGTTTTTAATTTGTAAACGGGCCACAGTTCCTACATTGATTCCCGAGTACCTAACATTATTTCCTGCTTGCAGGCCATTGACATTCCTAAAAACTACACTCAAGGTGATGGTATTGCCAAACATGTTTTGTTTGTTGCCAATGTAGTAAATAGCGACAACAAAGAATACCAATCCAAGAGTAACAAATACTCCAAGTTTTAATCGATTTATAATTTGACCAGCCATATTTATCTATTTAAAGAATGCTTGAATTCTTGGATCATTTGATCCTGAAAGTTCAGCAAAGGTGCCCTCAGCGTAATTAATTCCATCAAGTATAATGACCATCCTATTGGCTATTACACGCGCACAATCCATATCGTGTGTTATAATCAACGAGGTGGTTTTATATTTTTTCTGTATTTCCATTATTAGGTAAATTATCTCCTTCGCAGTGATAGGGTCAAGTCCACTAGTGGGTTCGTCATATAGAATGATTTTTGGCTTGAGAATCAACGTCCTCGCCAGTGCCACTCGCCTCTGCATACCACCCGAAAGTTCGGCAGGCATCATATCTACGGTGTGTGCAAGACCAACACTTTCCAGTGCTTCCATCACGAGCTTTTCAGAATCATAGTTAGCCCCCATTTTTTTGTTATGCCTACGCATTGGGAATTCCAAATTCTCTCGCACCGTCATGGAATCATACAAAGCACTACCTTGAAATAAAAATCCAATATCAGTTCTAATCTCATTTAGATCGTCATCATTTAGTTCGGAGATGTCATTTCCTAAGACAACTAATTGACCTTTATCTATTGGGATAAGACCAATGAGACATTTAATCATCACTGATTTTCCTGATCCCGATTTTCCAATGATTACCAGGTTTTCACCATCATATAGTTTTAGATTAAAACCTTTGAGCACCTGATTTTGCCCAAAAGATTTATGAACATCTATTAATTCAACTACAACAGGCTGGTTTTTAACATCTGTTGGTTTTGGTATGGGAATATTTAAACCTGTAGATTCCATGGGTTATAGTTCATAAAATATTTCTGCCACCAGTACCGCCATAAAGTCAATGATGAATAGCATCATGGAAGCCAATACCACTGCGGAATTGGCTGCCAAACCCACACCAGCGGTGCCTTTAGTGCTATTATAGCCCTTATAACAACCTGCTAAACCAATAGCAAATCCAAAAAAGAAAGATTTGATAGTAGCGGGAATAATATCCCCAAAATCCAAATTTTCAAATACCTGATTAATATACAACTGTAAGCTCACATTACCTTTAGTGTGTTCAACCAAATAGGAACCAAACAAGGCCACGGCATCAGCAAAAAAGACTAGTATTGGCAGCATAAGCGTAGCGGCCATTATACGGGTTACCACTAAATATTTAAATGGATTAGTTCCTGATGCTTCCATAGCCGCAATTTGCTCTGTTACTTTCATAGAGCCCAGTTCAGCACCAATTCCTGATCCCACGCGCCCGGCACAAATTAAAGCAGTAATGACAGGTCCAATTTCCCGAACTATGGAAATGCTCACCATGGCGGGCATCCAAGATTCTGCACCAAACTCCATTAAAGTAGGCCTAGTTTGCAAGGTAAGAACCACTCCCATAATGAACCCCGTAACACCAACCAACGGTAAGGAACGATAACCAATTTCATAAGCCTGCCGCAGAAGTTCATTAAATTCGTAAGGTGGCTTAAATACTTCTTTAAAATAGCGCCCAGCAAAAGCTGATAATTCACCAGTTTCGATAAAATAGCGTTTCAGCGAATCAATAAAGGGTACTTTAATTAGCATAGATTAAGATATCGTTTACATATACTTGGAAAGAAAACGGAAGAATTCTTTTTTAAGGCCAGCGTAAATGTGCCTTTGTGTCTCCATTCGGTTTCTAAATTCTACATGTATTGTTACAAGTTCTTCATTTAGTGTATCTTCTCCATTTTTGTAATGCTCAGACATATTAGTTTCATGCACATTTATATCATGTTGCAAAGTATCTATCACTTCTGCATGAATAATAAATTCATTCTGAAAGTGCTCTAATTGGGCAAGCATTTCCTTGTTAGTCCATCGTCTTACCAATTCACCCAATCGGTTGTTAAAAGTTTTTAACTCATCTTCCCAAAATAGGAGTTCCTGCCTCCATAGTTTGTGTTCAAAATGTAAATCCGCATTATAAAATATTTCCTTTTTCATGATATCGTTTATTTTAAAATGAGCTTTTTCTCGTAATTAAGATCGAATAATCTGACTGTTTCCACTCTTAACAAATAAACTAGATGCTTAGCATACTCACGATGATATGCATCAGGGACTTACGTGATTATAATCACTACAATATTCACCAATGAGCTTATTACTTATCCAACAAGGGATTTAGATTTGATCAAAGTAACATGTGAAGGAATATAGCGGTTTCGAACAATTATAGAACCTATTGATTTTATACATTTATCTTCATCCTGCGTTCGAAAACTAGATATTTGAAAGGATAAATTAGGGTATGTATATAACAAAGCCATTCTTTTGATTAAACACGTTATTGTCTCTTACCTGTCACTATTAAACTAAGATTACATAGTATTTTGCGGGAGATAAATTAAGAACGAATAAGGTTTTTAATTGCAGGCTATGTTACTCTTGCTCTCAATTCCGTTTCGCTGGAGTACCTGTTGAACTATTATCAAAAAACAAAAAAAACACTAAGGTAACTGTCAGGAATTAGTCTAGCAGGAGTCTAATCAAGTGTACAATAATAACTATCCCTAAAATAAAGTACCATGAACGTAATGATGGGTGTTTCTATATGTATGACCCCAAGTATTAGGGCCTCAGACCAAACTAAACAAGTATAACATGGGAGAAAAAAACAAAAAGAAACTTAAGAAACTTAAGAAACCAGAAAAGAAAAGACTTAAGGCCATCAAAAAGCTTGAAGACGAGCAATTAATGGAAGAATTGCAGGTAGATGAGGCCAAATTAAAGAGTCTTAAAAAGAAATTATCAAAAGTTGAAGGATATCCTGATAGGGGAAAAGAAACCTGGTTCAGGCTTGCATCAAGAAATCTCTATACCCGCAGACAGATTGTGGACACTAAGTCCAATATTTTAATTTCTATCAATGCTATTATCCTGTCCGTAGTGTTGGGGACTTTGTATCCGAGGTTAGATAATGATCCGCATTTATTATGGGGAATAATACCCATGGTTATAGCGAATCTAATCTCCATTACCTACGCTATTCTTGCTACAAGGCCCAAGATGTCAACGGGAGTATTTACTAAACAGGAGGTAGAAAGTAAAACTTCTGCTTTAATGACATTTGATGATTTCTATAAAATGCCATTAGAGGATTATGAGGATGCAGTTGAGGAACTGATGCAAAACGGATCTTTTTTGTACAGAACCATTACTCGCGATATTCATCGTTTGGGGGTTGATTTGAGCCATCGATACAGATATATTCAAATCGCTTACAACATTTTTATAATAGGATTAATTATATCAGTCTTAGCGTTTGGACTATGTCATATGATTTTCTAGTTAAGCTTGATATATTTAATAACACTTAATAACAACCCATGAAAGCATCAGACCTATTTATTAAAGCCTTAGAAAACGAAGGAGTGGAATACATCTTTGGGATACCCAATGAGGAAAACCTTGACTTGTTGGACTCTTTAAGAGACTCAACTATCCTGCATAGGATTGGGCCAAATAAAATGATTAGCTATGAAGAATTGTACAAGTCTTCTGAATTATACATTTCTGAAAATTGATCGATGACTAATTCGAATAGCACTGAATTTATTAAAATCAAAAAGGATGAAAGAATTTGACGCAATAATTATTGGCACCGGACAAGCTGGGCCATCTTTGGCAGCACGGTTTGCCGCAGAAGGTAAGAAGACTGCCATCATTGAAAGAAAACTGTTTGGAGGCACTTGCGTGAATAATGGATGTACTCCTACCAAGGCATTGGTGGCAAGTGCGCGCACTGCCCATGTTGCCAGACGTGCCTCGGAATATGGAGTTACCATTGGCGGTAATGTTACTGTGGACATGAAAGTGGTAAAAGCTCGTAAAGACAAGATTGTGGACCAATCCACAACAGGTGTTGAAAATTGGCTCAAGGGTACTAAAAACTTAACCGTTATTGAAGGGCATGCACGGTTTGAAAGTGCGAATACCGTAAGTGTAGGAGACGAATTACTAAAGGCCGACCAAATTTTTATTAATGTAGGGGGTCGGGCGATTGTACCAGAGGGTTTTGACGATGTTAAATACTTCACCAACAGCACTATAATGGATGTGGATTTTGTACCAGAACATCTAATTATTATTGGTGGTAGTTACATCGGACTGGAATTTGGTCAGATGTACAGACGGTTTGGCAGCAAGGTGACGATTATTGACAGAGGTTCAAGATTAGTTCGAAGAGAAGATGAAGACGTGTCTGAAGAAATAGAAAGAATTCTTACCGGAGAAGGCGTCAACTTTCGTTTAAATGCCAACTGTTTAAGTGGTGAAATGGAGGGAGACAGAGTAAAAGTCAATGTGGATTGTAATAATGGTGATCCACAGGTTGCGGGCAGTCACTTATTGTTGGCTACAGGTCGGCAGCCCAATACGGATGATTTAGGTTTGGATAAAGCAGGAGTTAAAATAGACGATAGGGGGTACATTCAAGTTGATGACCAATTGATGACCAACGTTCCCGGCATTTGGGCACTGGGGGATTGTAATGGAAAAGGAGCTTTCACACATACTGCCTATAACGATTTTGAGATTGTGGCTGCCAATTTATTTGATAATGATCCACGTAAGGTGTCAGATAGAATAATGTGTTATGGATTGTACATTGACCCAGCTCTTGGAAGGGTAGGGATGACAGAAAATGAAGTGAGAAAGTCAGGAAGAAAAGCTTTGATTGCCACTCGTCCCATGAGTCGCATCGCACGTGCCAAAGAAAAAGGAGAAACCAATGGATTTATGAAAATTTTGGTGGATGCAGAAACAAAAAAGATATTGGGAGCCAGTATATTGGGGATCGAAGGAGATGAAATCATTCATTCTATTTTGGATATCATGTATGCGGACGTGCCTTACACCGTGATCCAGCGGGCAGTACATATTCATCCCACAGTATCTGAACTCATACCAACCACATTAGCTGAGTTGAAGCCATTGGTGTAGTGCTTACACTTTCCACCTCATTACAATCGTACAGGATACGCTGAATTTATACCCAAGATAAACACGACTGCCAATTTTTGATTAAACCTTCTTCGACCCAAACGCCTTGGCCACTTCAGGGTAGGACTTAAACAAATTTCTCAGGAGGTGGATATTAGTCATGGAGGTTTCAAACTCGTGGCCTTGGTCATCTTTCCATTCCAGCTTCAACCGGACCAGCTTAATGTCCAACGGTCTTCTGATATTTCCATGAAGAACATAATTGTCCGTTAGTGTGTCTTCGAGCAGGTAATTGACCATGCCGCCATCTACTTGATTGGAGGTATCATTGGTATAATTTAGCACTATCTAGTTAGGGTGTGTAGGTAGGTCAAAGAAGGTTTAAAAATTAATAAGGTTTAAGTGATATAAAAAATTATTTTAGGTAGATTTAAATATATTCATATACATATTTAAATCTAAAGATGGTTTTACTCATTCCCTATCTTGCGCTGGCGATTGCCATTTTATTTGCTATCATTCAAATTAATAAGGCAAATACTCAATACGAATCAGTCAATGGATATTGGTTAGAATCTATCCCATCACTCTTTACAACTATTGGTGTATTTGGAACTTTTCTTGGGATTGTAATCGGATTGCAAGATTTTAAAACTGATGATATTGACCGGAGTATCCCCTTGCTTCTAGATGGTTTAAAGGTCTCGTTCTGGTCTTCCATTATTGGTATAGTACTTTCAATTATTTCATCTAAAATAATTGAAAGTATTCATTTTAAGAATGAAATTGGAACAGGACAAGCTGCAACAGAACTAGATGCTTTGAATTCATTGGCAACTAAGATGGATGGCCTAATTGCATCTATCTCTGGAGATAATGAGGATAGTTTGGCAACACAAATAATGAAGATGAGGACAAGTATGAGAGATAATCTTGAAGAGATGTTAAGTCAATCAAAAGTCCAATCAAATTCATTGGAGGCAGTGAGGCAGGGTATTGTTGGTGATGGCGAAACAAGTCTGTTAACACAGGTTCAAAAAATGAGGGATGAACAATTGACGATTGCAAAAGAAACTTGGGTAAATGTTTCTGATATTAACAAAAGTGTGAAAGAAAACGGAGCCCTTATGGTTGAGAAGTTTGATGAGTTTTCGAAGCTACTTGAACAAAGCAATACCGAGGCTCTAGTAAAAGCCATTGAAAATGTCATCGGGGGATTCAATGATAGACTAAATGAATTAATTGAGCGACTTGTTAAGGAGAATTTTGAAGAACTCAATACTAGTGTAAACAGGCTTAATGAATGGCAGAAGGAAAATAAGGATCAGGTGGAGCGATTGATTTCACAATACAAAGAGGTATCTGATGACATAAAAATAAGCTCAACCAGTCTTAAAGATATTACCAAGAGCACTGAAAAATTGGTATCTGATGGTGGTCGACTTGAAACGATGATTAAAGAACTTGAAGAGGTTATTAGTGAAGAGAATAAATTGAAGGCAAGTATAGAATCACTCAATGATGTCACTACTGTATTTGAGAATGCTGCCAATAAGCTGAATGAATGGATGAATGATCAAAAACAATTCTCCGAAAAAGTAGAAGGTTTGATAGATGGTTTAAAAGAAATAGAGGAGTTGAGAAACCAAACAGACGGATTTTTCTCTGACATCAAAGATCAACTTCAGGAATCTGTTGGGATTGTAAGTGAAGGAAATGAGGAATTGATGAAACAAGTTGAAGCACTTGAAGATTCCTTTAACCAACGTATGAATGCGAGTTTTGAAAGCCTCGACAAAGTATTACAGGCAATGGTGATGGGTTTTGCAGACAGAATGAACGGTAAACAATGAGAAAGCATCAAAAGGAAAACTATTGGATTTCCCTCTCTGATATGATGACCGGTCTAATGGTTATTTTTATGTTTATTGCGATAAGTTATGTAAGTGAAATTAAGGCACAACAAGAAGATCGAAATAAGATTCTAGAGGAATTTAAACAAGTGAAGATTGCCCTCTATCTTGATTTGAAAAAGGAGTTTGAAGATGATTTTAAAGAAGATAAATGGAATGCCAGCTTAGACGAAGATTTGTCAATTAGATTCCTGAATGAAAGGGTTCTTTTTGGATATGATAGTGATGTGATAACGCAGGAATTCAAATCTATACTGGATGATTTTTTTTCTCGATATATGGCAATCGTGATGAGACCTATCTATAAAAATAAAATTGCAGAAATAAGAATTGAAGGGCATTCTGATTCAAGAGGAGATTACATGTATAATGTAAATCTTTCGCAACGAAGAACAGCAAATGTATTGGATTATGTAATGTTTAGAGGCAAGTCTACAATTCAAAGCTTTACAGACAAAGAAAAAGAACTCATCCGTTTTTGGCTCACCGCAAACGGTTTTTCATATGGGCGGACAGTTGATTCATCGGGTGAGTACACAATTAAAACTGGAAATAAAGAAGACCGTGACAGATCAAGGAGAGTTGAGTTTAGAATTATTACTAAGACTGATGAACTCGTTAAAACAATCATGAAGCAACTTGAAGAAGAGCAATGATCAATTTTGATGCTCTAAAAGATATCGTTAAGGAAAAGTTCGGAGTAGATCCCGATGACGTAGAAGGCGGTTTCACGCCACCTCCAAAGCTTAACATTAAGCTAAAAACGTCTGATCTTAAGACCAAAGTTGAATTTAGTGATAAGGGAATTTTCTTTCTTTCTGAAGATGGTCTTAAACATAAAGGGTATCTATATATTGAAGGAGGTTACAATAGAGCAACTGCTATACAAAGGGGGTTTCGTACCATCGTACCCAAATTTCATATAGTTAATTGCAAAACTATTCACGAACAAAAGAGCAAGGATAATTTTAATGGTCATTATGTTTTTTCTAATGAACCGATTTGGATGATTGATTTGGATGATATTTCGAAAGACTTATTATCCTGTAAAAACTGCATTAATCATATACTAGAGAACCCAACTGGTGACGCAGCTTATGATGCTATAATAGATGTAATTACATCTACTGAATTTGTGGAAAGAATTGTGAAAGACCCTAATATTGATGGAAACTTTGAAACTCGTGATAGGCCAATTAATTCTGAGACTGGAATGTGGGGATACACACCAGATTGGTACCAAAAATCTCGTGATTACAGGGCAAACAAAAGGTACACTTGTGAAAACTGTAATATTAAATTAGATGGTGCAGCAGGTTTTTATTTAGACACACACCATATATCTGGTAATAAGACCAATAATAGTCCTTCCAATCTTAAGTGCCTTTGCGTTCTATGCCATAGCAGGGTTGATGATACACATAAAAGAAACTTTAATTATGGAAGTAACGGAAAGAGATTAGATCAATTTATAAATGATTTTTATGACAAACTAAAGGGTGTCAACAATCCTTACCTACAATAATAATGTGGAGAAAGAAAATGGTGGTGAAATGAAACGATAGATTTTTCAAAAAACCTATATTTAACTTTTTTCAATCCAATCCAATAATAACTAATGGCGATAAAGAAATCGGAATTATATAGCTCGTTGTGGGCTTCGTGTGATGAACTGAGAGGAGGGATGGATGCCTCACAATACAAAGACTATGTGCTGACGATGCTCTTTGTCAAATATGTGTCTGATAAATATGCAGGACAAGCTATGAGTTTGATAGAAGTGCCAAAAGGAGCTTCTTTTGACGATATGGTAGCCTTGAAAGGCAAACCTGATATTGGTGATCGAATAAATAAAGAAATACTAAGACCGCTCTTTGCTGCCAATAATCTAGAGGGCTCGGTGGAGCTAGTGGACTTTAATGATGACGAAAAGCTAGGTTCGGGAAAAGAGAAAGTAGACACCCTTTCTAAACTGGTAGCCATTTTTGAAAATCCAGCCTTAAATTTTAAAAACAATAGGGCAGAGGATGATGATATCCTTGGCGATGCGTATGAATTTCTCATGCGCCATTTTGCGACTGAATCTGGGAAGAGTAAAGGCCAATTTTATACACCAGCAGAGGTATCTCGCATTTTGTCTCAAGTAATTGATGTGCATAAGGCGGACAAGCCTTCTTATACGGCATATGATCCTACCTGTGGTAGTGGTTCATTGTTGTTAAAAGTTGCGGACGAATCTCCCGGTGGGCTGACGTTGTACGGACAGGAGAAAGACATTGCTACCAAAAGTTTGGCCATTATGAACATGTGGCTACATGGCTACCCTGAAGCCTCAATTGCTGGTAAAAGCACGATAGCACAGCCACAATTTAAAGAGGCTGATGGAACACTGAAGCGTTTCGATTTTGCGGTGGCGAATCCTCCTTTTTCAGTAAAAAACTGGACCAGTGGTATTACCCCTATGGCCGATGAGTTCAGACGATTTATTGGCTTTGGGGTGCCACCAGAAAAAAATGGCGACTATGCCTTTCTTCTACATATTTTGGCTTCGTTAAAAAGCACTGGCAAGGGTGCTGTAATTCTGCCACACGGAGTATTGTTTAGAGGCAATGCAGAAGCAGAGATTAGGAGGAACATTATTGAGCGCAAATGGATTAAAGGCATTATTGGCTTGCCTGCCAATTTGTTTTATGGCACGGGCATTCCAGCCTGCATTATCGTAGTTGATAAAGAGAATACCAGTGAACGCAAAGGCATTTTCATGATTGATGCTAGTAAAGGCTTTATTAAAGAGGGGAATAAGAACCGACTTCGAGAGCAAGACATCCATAAAATAGTAGATGCTTTTAACCGCCAATGGGAAATTGATAAATACTCCCGAATGGTACCGTTTAGTGAGATTGAAAAGAATGAATACAACCTTAACATCCCACGCTATATCGATACACAGGAAGCTGAAGATATTCAGAATTTGGATGCCCACTTAAACGGTGGCATACCCACGGCTGATATTGATGATCTACAGGTCTATTGGAAAGTGTACCCAAACCTGCGCAAAGAGCTTTTCTCTGAGTTACGTGAAGGCTTTGTAAAGCTCAATGTTGAGATGACGGAAATTAAAAGTACCATTTATGAGCATCCTGATTTTTTGAAATACAATACTGAGCTAGATAAATTATTTAAAGAATTTCGGGAACATAATATCTCCAAACTCAATGGAATCAATAATACTACTAAGCCCAAAAATTTTATAGTAGAAATAGCCGAAGATTTATTGCAGCGCTACAATAAAATACCGCTAATAGTGAGCTACGATGTATATCAGCATTTACTCGACTATTGGAATGATACCATGAAGGATGATGTGTACATGCTGAAAGAAGATGGTTGGGAGGCCAAAGTGAGGCGAATATTAGAGAAAAATGCCAAGGGCAAAGAAGTGGATAAGGGTTGGATATGTGATTTGATTCCTAAAGATCTGGTGATTAAGAAATACTTAAAAGTAGAGGCCAATACTTTGCAAACGTTGGAGACAGAATTGGAAAGTGCACAGGCCGAACTCACCCAACTGGAAGAAGAACAAGCTGGCGATGAAGGAGTATTTGCTGAGTTGGATAAAATAAACAAAGCTGAAGTAGCTAAGTTGATTAAGGAACTGAAGAAAGAACCTGAAATGGCGATGGCTGCAGAAGACCAAGCCCAATATGGGGAGGCCAACAGCCCACTTGAGCTAGCCGAACAATGGCTTACATTGTATGAGAAAAGTGGCAAGTTAAAGAAGCAAATTAAAACTAAAACAGACGAGCTAGATGCATTAACACTAGCACAATACAGTAAACTGACCGAGGCCGATGTTCAT
Organism: Fulvivirga sp.; assembly: GCA_048268855.1. Classification (GTDB taxonomy): domain Bacteria; phylum Bacteroidota; class Bacteroidia; order Cytophagales; family Cyclobacteriaceae; genus Fulvivirga. The sequence continues at coordinate 167,033 of JBLWUR010000004.1, read as the reverse complement.
AAATTGGTAGTGGAAGACAAATGGCTGGCCAGTTTGCAGGCTGTGATACAGACTGAAATAGATGCAATCTCTCAAAAACTGACTACGCGTATTAAGGAACTAGCAGAACGCTATGTTTTTACCTTGAGAGAACTTGACGGCCAGACCCAAAAACTGGAAGGGAGTGTGCATCAACATTTGGAAAAAATGGGTTTGGTATGGAAGTAGCGGGAATAAAGAATAAAAAGGGCTATAAACTCACTGAATTGGGATTAATTCCTGAAGATTGGGAGATTAATACACTAGGAGATGTCGGAGATATTAAGATGTGTAAAAGAATTTTTAACTATCAGACCAGTAAAAGAGGTGAAGTGCCATTTTATAAAATTGGAACATTTGGGAAGTCGCCAGATGCTTTTATAAGTATGATGCTATATAAAGAATTTAGAAGTAAGTACTCATTTCCTAAGAAAGGATCTCTATTAATTTCAGCATCAGGTACTATTGGCAGAACCGTTGTATATCATGGAGAAGCCTCCTATTTTCAAGATTCTAATATTATTTGGATAGACAATGATGAAAATCTAATTACCAATGAGTACTTACACTATATTCTTAAGGTAGTAAAATATAACACGGAAGGAAGTACTATTAAGAGGTTATATAACAGCATTATCAAAAGTTCAAAGTTTTTATCACCCCCAACTCTAACCGAACAAAATGCCATTGCCACAGCCCTTAGCGATGTCGATGCATTGATAGATAGCATAGAATCCCTTATCAAAAAGAAAAAGGCCATAAAACAAGGTGCGATGCAGCGGCTACTCACCCCACCTCACAAGGGCGGCCAGCGCTTGCCAGGGTTTGAAGGGGAGTGGGAGGAGGTTTCCCTAGGAGACAGGTCTGATATCTCAAAGTTGGCTGGTTTTGAGTACTCAAAATATTTCAACAGTTATTTAGATGGAGGAGAAATTATTGTAGTTAGAGGTACGAATATCACAAACAATAAATTTGACTTTTCAGATATAAAAACAATACCACGTAAAACCTCTCAATTTTTAAAAAGAAGTCAATTAAATAAAGGTGATCTAGTCTTTGCATATGTTGGTACAATCGGACCAATTTGTCTTATAGAGGAAGATAATAGATTTCACTTAGGCCCTAATACCGCAAGAATTACAGTAGATGATAATCTCGATATTGGCTTTGTTCTTAGCGTCTTTAAGAGTTGGTTAATCGAAAAGGAAATAGAATTTCACACAAGTACTGGAGCCCAGCCAAGTTTATCAATGACCAAAATTAGGAGCTTTAGAATTATCATGCCAAAAGACATTAAAGAGCAAAAGGCAATCGCTAGAGTCCTTTCAGATATGGATGTGGAAATAGAAACACTTGAAAGTAAACGTGATAAATATAGCCACATAAAACAAGGCATGATGCAGGAGTTGTTAACGGGTAAAACGAGGTTGGTGTGAGGAAAATGGATTAAATTCAATAAGTAAAAAGTGTAATATGATACGACAAGTTGATCAAGAGGTTTATGATTTATTAGATGAGTTTATAAGTTCATTTGTTCTCAATAAAAACAGTATACTAACTAACCATCAGGGCATTTTAACGAAAGATCGGCTAGCTCAATGCTTAAAGAATTACCATGACAACTTTGATGATACCAATAAGAGTTTTGATGAAAAAGTTAACCTACAATTCGAAAATGCTGATTTAGAAACTAAATTGGTTTTTGCACATATTGAATGGCTCTGGGCCTTCGCTGTTCATGATATTTCAATTAATCGCAAAAAGTATTATGTAACGCGCTTAACGCAAATAGACGAAAAAGATTTAAAGCCAATATTTCCTTCAGGATTCGGGAGTGCGGGCCAGCGTCATACCAATAATAAATACTTTGAAATTTTATTCAACCTGATCTTAGTAGATAATTTATTTACGGCTATCGAACAGAATATTGTAAGCCCAAATGTTGAAAGCATTAAGCAATGGATTGAACAGGTTTGCTTGTATATAAAGTATCAGCAGGATACTTCAGAATATATCACAGAAAAATTTGAACCCGTACTGGAATTTGGAAAACTCGCCCAATCAAACATCCTCCTATACATCTCAAATCCTTCTAATTACGAGCGTATAGCATCTGAAGGTCATAAATACCAAATTATTGAATCTTTCAAGAGTCTTATTTATGATGAACTAAAAAAGGAAGAGTACATAAATACAGATAGAAAGATCTTGGCGATAAGACAGGAACTTTCAAAACTTATAAATAACCCAGAATTTGATTTCTATGATGAAGAAATTCGACAAATTTGGGATTATGCCTTGACTGACGAAGGCTATGATGAGATTCAAGGGCTTCAGTATAAAAAGGCAATCATTCTTTATGGCCCTCCTGGCACAAGTAAAACGCACACTGCTAAACATCTTGCCAAAGCACTATTAACACATCATTATTTAAGTGATCGTGATAATGTGGTAAAATTTTTTAAAAAGGAGGAGGATTTTTTAAATGGAAGAATACATCACTTACAGCTTCATCCTAACTATACCTATGAGGATTTTATTGCTGGTTATCAATTAAAAGATGGTAATACTGTAAAGACTAAGGGTACATTATTTGAAATCTGTGAAGATGCAGCTAATGACTTAGATGATGATAAAAAAAATGATAAACCACACATTCTCATTCTCGATGAGATTAACAGAATTGATTTGTCCAGATTATTTGGAGAAGTGTTTTCTGCATTAGAAAATAGAGATGAACCCATTCAGGTTGGTATAGGAGGACTTGAGCTAACAATTCCAAGAAATTTGTATGTTATTGGCACTATGAATGAAATTGACTTCTCACTAGAGCGAGTAGATTTTGCTTTAAGAAGAAGGTTTTTGTGGTTTCAGTATGGATATGATGAATCAACATTAAGAGCTATAATTCATCATAAGAACACTGAATTAGGTACGAGATTAAAATTGGAAGAAGAGCCAGAGAGATTTATTCGAAATGCAACGAAATTGAACGGTAAAATTTCTACAATTCCGGAGCTTGGTGAACAATATCAAATTGGTCATACCTTTTTTGCTGAGGTCGTTAATATTTACAAAGGATATAAAGAAATTGGAGGGTATAAGTCATTGCAAACTCAATTATATCGTAAAGATGGTGCGGTCAAAATTTTATGGGATATATCAATAAAACCTATGATTGAGTGCTTTTTAGGAAATATGGATGTAGAATCGAAAACCAGCATTCTTAAAGAATTGCACGAAATCTATAATCGAAAATAATGGGAGCGGAAAAAATTTTATTGGAGGGAAAAGATTGTTTAGCAATTAGCAATCAGCTCGGGCATGCTGATGCCATCCAATATTTTGTTTCCAAAAGTTCCAACTTAAACATATTTCGGTTCATACAGGCTCAAGATTCGAATGATAACGAGGTTGCTTATTTCAATACACGAGATGCCCAGTGGTATGCAGGCAGATTAGTTGGCGAAGCGAATTTTTCATTCAATAATAGAGACTATAAAATTCTGATTAAGCCCCGATTTGGGCCAATGCAGTTATTTCGGATGTTAGAGGAAATATATAATATACGATTAACCGATTCGAAATCATCCATTGAAAAAGATATCGACTATCAAGTACTGATTAAAAGGTTAATAGCCTTTATGTGGATGAGCATGCTTGCTAAAGCAAATAAACATGGTGTTCCGAGAAATACTGTGACTAGAACTCATAAAGGAACTACGATAAAAGGCAGGCTGCATGTACGGCAATCAAGTATTCCATATTACACTGAAAAGCAACTAATAAGTCATTATAGAGAGAAGCAAGCAGATCAGGTAGTAGTTAGAATATTGAATCGCGCATATGATATATTGAATTTAGAGTATGGGCTAGGCCAAATAAAGCAACCAACGGCAGCAAGAAATGCTATTGAACAGTTAAAGGCATCCTTGTCATCTGAAAAATATGTCAGTGATCATGAATATCACACTCTAAAACTCAAAAGTATATATAGTTCATACAAGCCAGTAATTGACTTGTCATGGGATATTATTAAGAAACGAGAGTATGGTAATAAAGATAGTGCTAAAGATGGTCAGAGCTTTTTTATTGATATGGCTGAATTATGGGAACTCTACCTGCGATTGATAATCAAAAAGCAGTTTGCTCCTAAGGGTTGGTCAATTACTTCGCCCAGGTCTCAAATTTACAAGGGCAAAGACTTTAGTCGATCTATTATCCCTGATATTGTTCTTGAAAAGAATAACAAGTCAATTGTTTTAGATGCTAAATATAAACGCATGGCCTTTCAAAATTATGACTATGATAGAGCAGATTTTTTCCAAATACATACATACATACAATACTATCAACAAGCAACTAGCGTCATAGCCGGAGGTCTTTTATATCCATTTTCTGAAAAATTCGTGGGTAACCGAATTGAGGCTAATACCTCAAATTCCTTGTTTGGCTCTGATAGTTCTGTTACAAAATTTATAATAGATGGAATTGATTTCAGTGAAGTTAATGAGGAGACTATTAAACAACAAGAAATGTATTTTTTGAGAAGAGTTAGCTCACTCACGAACAAGTATGATTATGAATAAGGATATAGGTAAAAAGGAAATAGTTACGCAGAGACGAGTCATTCAGCTTTTTAAGAATGAACTAGGCTATCGCTATCTGGGCAATTGGGAGGAGGAAACCCGAAGTAGCCCTCTAGAAACTAATCTGCTGAAATCATTTTTAAAGAATACTCAAGGTTACTCTGATATATTAATTAATAGAGCTATTGATAAGCTCGAAAAAGAAGTCAATAACCTTACAGGAGGTATTTATGAAGCCAATAAAAAAATCTATAACCTGCTACGATATGGTGTAAACGTAAAAGACAATTTAAATGAACCCAGCAAGACCGTATGGCTGATTAATTGGAAGGAACCTGAAAAGAATGACTTTGCTATAGCGGAAGAAGTAACAGTAAGGGGCAGACGTACTGCTCGTCCTGATCTGGTTATTTATGTGAACGGAATTGCCTTGGGTGTGATAGAACTTAAACGAAGCTCAAAAGGGGTAAGGGAGGGTGTAAGCCAAAATCTCCGAAATCAAATGAACGATTTTATCCCTAAGTTTTTCACAACCATGCAACTGTTGTTGGCTGGAAATGATACGGAAGGACTTCGATATGGCACTATTGAGACTACCGATAAGTATTACCTTAAATGGAAAGAGGAATCACCCAAAAAATATGACTATTCTTTAGATGCCCATTTGTCCATATTATTCCAAAAGGAAAGACTTTTAGAGCTAGTTCATGATTTTGTCATCTTCGATAAGGGAACTAAAAAACTATGCAGACCAAACCAGTATTTTGGAATAAAGGCCGCTTATGAACATGTAAGAAAAAGAGAAAGGGGTATCATTTGGCACACACAAGGAAGTGGTAAAAGCTTGACCATGGTGTGGCTTACCAAATGGATTCGTGAAAATATGGATGATAGCCGTGTGCTTATTATCACTGACAGAGAAGAGTTAGATGACCAAATTGAAAAGCTATTTGTAGGAGTTGATGAAAAAATCTACAGAACTAGTAGTGGTAGGGACTTAATAAAAGTCTTAAACGAAAAGACAGAAATGCTCATGTGTAGCCTCGTTCATAAATTTGGGAGAAAGTCTGATGAAGGAGATTTTGATAAGTATATCCAAGAGATCAAAAATAATATCCCTACTGATTTTAGTGCCAAAGGAGACTTATATGTTTTTGTTGACGAGTGTCATCGTACACAATCAGGTAGGCTTAATGAGGCTATGAAGATAATTCTTCCCGATGCACTTTTTATTGGGTTTACAGGAACACCTTTGTTAAAGCATGACAAAAAGAAAAGTATTGAAATTTTTGGTCCTTATATTGGCGAACCCTATAGGTTTGATGAGGCCGTAGAGGACGGTGTAGTTCTTGATTTGCTTTATGAAGCCAGAGATGTGGAGCAGTACATAACTGATCAGGATAGGATAGATGAATGGTTCGATGCCAAAACAAAGGGATTGACAGATGTAGCTAAAGTTGAACTCAAGAAAAGATGGGGAAATATTCAGAAGGTATTGGGTTCCAAATCAAGGCTAGAAAAAATAGTGGGCGATATTCTATTTGATTTTAATACTAAACCTAGGCTTTCTACAGGGGAAGGGAACGCAATGCTGGTTTCAGGAAGTGTTTATCAAGCATGTAGATATTTTGATTTATTTCAGCAAGCAGGATTTAAAGAGTGCGCCATCATCACTTCTTATGAACCCATGGCTGCGGACTTGAGGGGAGAAGTGACAGGTGAAGGAGTACCTACCGATGAGTTAATGAAATATGAGATTTATCAAAAAATGCTCAATGGGAAATCAACTGAAGACTATGAAGCAGAGGCAAAAGCCAAGTTTATTGATGAGCCGTCCAAAATGAAGTTGCTAATAGTGGTGGATAAGCTTCTTACTGGTTTTGACGCACCTTCCGCTACCTACCTTTACATTGACAAGTCTATGAGAGATCATGGGTTGTTTCAAGCAATTTGTAGGGTCAATAGGGTTCATACTGAAGATAAAGAGTACGGTTATATAGTCGACTACAAAGATTTGTTTAGCAGTCTTCAGAATTCAATTAATGACTATACTTCAGCCGCTTTTGATCAATATGAACAAGCGGATGTATCGGGTTTGCTAAAAGACAGGCTGAAAGTAAATCGGGATAGATTAGAAACGGCCCTAGAAAAAGTAAAAGCTTATTGTGAGCCCGTTCATCCACAAGATGAGCCAGCTTTTATTAGATACTTCTGTGGCAATACTGAATATCCTGAGGAGGTTAAGGAAAGAGAAGAGCTGAGGGTTAAGCTCTATCAAGGAGTTGCGTCTTTGATTCGAGCATTTGCTGAGTCAGCTTCTGAACTAGTGCCTATGGGATTCTCAGATAAGGAAATTTCTCAATTAAAGGCAGATGTTAAATATTATTCAGAATTACGAGATACTATAAAAATAGCGAGCGGTGATGGTATTGATCTGAAGAGTTATGAGCCTGGTATGCGCCAATTGATGGATATGTATATTGATGCCAAATCAAGTCGTAAAATATCCAATTTTGAGAATAATTCATTGATTGATTTAATTGTCAACATTAGTGATCCGAGAGGGGAATACAAATCAAAAAATAAAGAGGCAGTTGCCGAAACCATTGTCAATAATGTAAGAAAAGTAATTAATGATGAACGGCAGACAAACCCCAAATATTTTAATAGTATGTCGTTGCTTTTAAATGAAATTATTAAGGCTCGTATAGAGGAGGTTGATAACTATGAGCAGTATCTGAAGAGAATTTTAGAATTGGCTGATCGTGTCACTAAACCTGAAAATAGTGTCTCATACCCTTCAACACTTAATTCCAGAGCTAAACAAGCACTATACGATAATCTCGATGAAAATGAGGACTTGGCACTTAGAGTTCATCAAGTGATATTGGAGAATAAATTAGATGGGTTTAGAGACGGAGGGATCAAGGAAAAGAAGTTAATGTTAGCAGTCAACATCGTACTTAACGATTTGGACAAGACATCTGAACTCATGGAAATAATCAAAGCACAAAATGAGTATTGATTTGGAGACATTGTCGATAGCTAATATGCATATTGATGTGGTCCGCAAGGATATTAAAAATATGCATTTAGCGGTTTACCCACCTGAAGGAAGAGTGCGTTTAGCTGTGCCTGAAAATACAGATAAGGAAGTACTGAGGCTATTTGCTATTTCCAAATTGGGTTGGATTAAGAAGCATGTTAAGACATTTCGTGAGCAGGTGCGAGAGACACCGAGGCAGTATGTATCTGGAGAGAGCCACTACTTTATGGGGAAAAGATACTTACTAGAGGTGATAACCCATAATGGATATTCGAAAGTTGAGTGGTCCAATTCTAAAACTCTAAAACTTTTCTGTAAATCAGAATTAGGTGTTGGGGAGAAAGCTGTAATTATTCGTGAATGGTATAGAAAGCAGCTCAAAGCTCAAATGCCAGATTTAATTAAGAAATGGGAGAAAGTTATTGGTGTAAAGATTGATGACTGGGGCGTTAGGCGAATGAAAACAAAATGGGGTTCTTGTAATCCTGATGCAAAAAGGATCTGGCTAAACTTGGAATTAGCAAAGAAACCGACTAAATGTTTGGAATATATATTAGTGCATGAGTTGGTTCATTTGTTAGAACGAAACCACAATGATAGATTCATAAAGTACATGGACGAGTTTATGCCAAAATGGAGATTACATCGAGATAAACTGAACAGTTTGCCCGTAAGGCATGAGGATTGGGCGTATTAACTGAACCAAATGACATATAAACTAGCAAAATCAAGATACAAATCCATAAAGGATAGAAGCTTCAAAACTTTTTTGGATCTATTTCTCATTAAGTGCTATCTCTCAGATGAGACATTAGCAAATGCAACACTGGAATCCTTTTATACTTTCAATTATGATGACCTTGAGATGGCGAAGTGTCTTGAAGCTTTTCAATTAGGATCAGATTCTTCCGAGTTTAATGATAAGCCAGTAAAGGTATTAGATGATGCTATAAGGGATTGGTATAATCAAACTGGTCTTGAGATTAAATTATTCAACGAATACTTCAACGGAAATAGACTTATTTCGGAGGATGAGTTCATCAATTTTTATGGACATGATGAACTAGAAAGGGCTTGTGAATATTGCGAGATAAGTGAATCGAATATTGACAAATTGATTAAGGCTAAATTAATTACTACCAAACGTCTATCAACCCGTGGAAGAAAAATGGAAGTTGATAGGATTAAGCCGAATGAAGGGTATATAAAAGGAAACATACTTTTATGTTGCTACTGGTGCAACAATGCCAAAACCGATGAGTTTGATGCTGTTGAGTTCTTACCGATAGGGAAGGCAATAGGAGAGGTGTTCATAAAGAGACTTCGTGCTATCAAATGATGAAGTTCTATTTCTCATCTCTGCTAAAAGACAGCACAAAACACAGGCAAGCATTTCAGAACATCTTGAATACTTTGGAAGGAAGTATGACAAAGATCATTTACCTGAAGGGAACCAAGGATATCTGGTGCAGGGATTACATGCCGATAAGAAATTCGAAAGGTGAGCTTATCCAGTTTCGATACGAACCGTCCTATTTGAAAAATTATCGTTATTTACAATCAGACCCCAGGAAGGTGTTGGAAGAAAATGGTATTAAAGCCAAATTCAACAATATCAATTTGGATGGAGGTAATGTAATCATGCATGGTCAGAAAGCGATCATCACTAACCGTGTTGATTCTGAAAATCCTGAATATGCTGACAAATCCAGGCTATTCAAAGAGATTGAAGGACTTTTAGAAGTAGAACTAATTGTAATGCCCTGCTATTCACAAAAAAAGGACATGACAGGTCATATCGATGGAATGATGCGTTGGGTAGATGCAGATACCTTGATTGGCAATGACTTAGAACTTGAGGAAGACTGGCTCAGAGAGGGCATTAAATCCGTTCTCGCAGAGCATGGATTAGATTATATACCTATGCCATTTTACGAGGATAAGTCAACGTCCATGTCAGCCATGGGGATCTATGTCAATTATCTTGAGCTTGAAGATATAATCTTATTCCCAATATTTGAGCAAAAGGAGGAGATAGATAATAAGGCGGTTGAAGTTATAATTAATGCATTCCCTAGTAAGGAGATCAAGCTGATCAATATCAATTCCATTGCCAAGGAAGGAGGATTGATAAATTGTGTAAGTTGGTAAAATAAGGCCCAAAACTGTTGCTAGACCTAATTGCAATAACCATCTATTTGTTAATCGTCATTACAAGGAAGGAGGACGACTGCTGATTCCATCGTGTCATTTCTGATAGTCAATTTTGGTGATGCGCCATACAAATTCAGCTACAGGAGTCTTCACAATAGCCTCATCACCTACTTCTTTATTTAATAATGCCTGAGCCATAGGTGAATCCATTGAGATGTAATCTTTGGCGCCAATGAGTTCTTCATAGCCAACAATGCGTAGGCTTTTTGTCATACCTTTATCATTTTCTATGGTTACCCAAGCACCAAACATCACTTTGCCTTCTTGGTAAGGGTCGAAGTGCACTACTTTAAAATCATCTATGCATTTCCGCAAGTAAAGCACTCGACTGTCAATTTCGCGTAATCGTTTTTTATTATAATGGTAATCAGCATTTTCAGATCGGTCACCAAGGCTTGCAGCCCAAGTCACCTTTTTTGTAGTTTCGGGCCTCTCCACCCGCCAGAGATGGTCTAACTCTGCCTTTAGTTTTTCTAACCCTTCAGGGGTTATCAACTGTGTTCTCATGGTAATCAGCTAAAAATTTACATTCCAATGTAAGAGAAATGACAATAGATATCAACCAATTAATTCATTTCACTATTGTGGCCCACCTAGACTTCCCGAATCGCTGCGCTACATCGGGATAAACTTCTCGTCCAGCTGGGCGCCAAAGCAAAAACCCTCTTTACTTTCGTAAAACACCTGGACTTCCCGCTTCCGCTGCGCTTCAGCGGGATAAACTTCTCGTCCAGGTGGGCAAAAAAAAACACCGCAGTAAACTGCGGTGTTTGTGGGCCCACCTGGACTCGAACCAGGGACCACTTGATTATGAGTCAAGTGCTCTAACCAGCTGAGCTATAGGCCCAGAAAACAATTAGCAATTGAACCTTGATAATTGACAATTACTCATTGTTTTTCGGAGTGCAATATTAGATATTTGCCCACAATATCACAAGCAAATTTTTTAAAATTGAACCAACAAAAAGTAAAACATTTGATCTTCGATTTAGGAGGGGTCATTATCAACCTCCAAACCAGTAGAACCATCCATGCTTTTTCCAAATTAACGGATAAATCTCCTGAGTACATTCTAGACTTTGCCTCCAGCCATCCAGCCTTTCACCAATATGAGAAAGGGCAAATCGAGAGCGCTGCATTTCGTGAGGTAATCAGAGGCATTTCCACCCAATCGTTAACAGATGCCGCTATAGATACCGCCTGGAATGATATGATCCTGGATTTGCCTATTGAACGAATTGACCTGCTCAAGAAGTTAGGCAAAATCTATGACACTTACCTGCTAAGTAATACTAATGTCATTCATCTCCAGCGGGTAGAGGAGGTGCTGGCAGACACCGGCATTGAACCTTTTAAAAACCTGTTTGTTAAAGAGTATTATTCCCACTTGATGGGCAAGCGCAAACCAGATGCAGAAATATTTGAACAGGTACTGGATGAAAATGACATCCTCTCTGAGGACACTCTATTTTTGGATGACAACCTTGACAATATTAATGGAGCTTCAAAGTTGGGAATAAAGACACTTCATGTAACTTCACCGCAATTGATATTCGATTTTTTTAATGGACGATAAATTAAAAACTAACCTCAAGCATTTAGGCCTTTTCATTATTACATTCATCACCGCTAGCATAGCAGGCACGGGCTGGATAAATGGCAATGTATGGCCTTACACACCTTATAGTTGGGATGATTTTATTCTAGGAATGGGATTTTCTATTCCATTTTTACTGATCCTTACCGTCCATGAATTCGGCCATTATTTTATGGCCAAATACCATAAAGTGAAGACCTCTTTACCTTATTATATTCCCTTGCCTCCGTTTCCATTATCTATAGGTACCATGGGAGCCGTTATCCGAATTAAGGAACATATCAAGTCAAAGAAAATACATTTCGATATTGGTATTGCGGGCCCTTTGGCTGGTTTTGTAGTGGCTCTTGCGCTACTTACTTATGGCTACTCTACTTTACCAAGCCTCGATTATTTATTCAATATACATCCTGAATATGCACAATACGGTGACGATTACGCTGATCATGTGTACACGTATGAGTTTCAAAAAGAACAATCACTTCGTTTATACCAGGAAGCCCGTGTAGCCGACTCTTTGGAGGCAGTAGAAAATGGTGAAATCAAAGGTTGGAGTTTCCCTCCTTATGAGGTCCAGGCCAGCTATCCTAATATATCTATTGGCAAACCATTGTTAATTCTATTTCTCGAAAATTTTGCTCCGGATAAAAAATTGATTCCCAATGCTAGCGAACTCATGCATTATCCGTTATTGATGGCAGGGTTTTTAGCCTTGTTATTTACAGCTCTTAATTTGATGCCTATTGGTCAACTCGATGGGGGACATGTGCTGTATGGATTGGTAGGAACCCATTGGCATCGGAAAATAGCCACTTTAGTTTTTATTGCTTTCTTACTTTTTGCTGGTCTGGGGTATGTTACACCATTTGACGGCTTTGAAAATCTATTGTGGAATGTGCCGCTCTATATCGGGTTTCTTTATATTGCTTTACGTGGATTAAAAAAATCTACACAAGAAACACTAATGTATGCCCTTATCATTTTCACAATTCAGTTTTTAACTCCTTTTGTATTTCCTCATGCAGTTGGCTATTCTGGGTGGTTGTTTTTCGCACTATTGGTAGGGAGGTTTTTAGGGATTTATCATCCACCAGCACCTATTGAAGAACCATTGGATTTTAATAGAAAAGTATTAGGCTGGCTTTCACTTTTTATATTCATTATATCATTTAGTCCAACACCCATTATTTTTGGATAAAAATTATTGATGTCCGACTAAAATTTATTAGCTATAAAAGGGATGTTTAATCGAAATTTTACCGCACACTTACCCCTAAATCCCCTAAAGGGGACTTTTCTGCACCCCTTTAGGGGAAGGGGGTCTTTGGGAAATGCAAAAAAATTCGTTTTTTATCGATTAAACGTCACTTTTACTCGGACTCCATCCAGTAGATAAAGACATATTACCACACCCCAAAAGAGCGACTGGTATTAAGCCAGTTTTATGTAGGCTTCGATACCCCCGGTAAGGCTCTTAACATTGTCAAACCCATGCTTGTGTAAGTATTTCATTGCTTGATTACTTCTATTGCCTGACTTGCAATGAACAATTACCTCTTTGTTTTGATAAACTTCCAATTCCTTTAGTTTATTTGGAATTTCTGCAAGAGGCATATTAATCGCTCCAATATTTAGTTCTTCAAATTCCCATACTTCACGCACATCAATGATGATGACGTTATTTCCACCCATCTTTTCTTTTAGTTCTTTTGCATTGATAGAGGTCATTCTTTGATCAGTTTGAAAGTTTTAATCGTTTTATTGGCCATAAGCCTGATAATATAAAGCCCTTTGGGTTGTTCTGCCAGACTTATTAGCTGTCGTTCAGTTCCATCGTGATTTCCTTGGCTAATGAGGATACCTTGAACGTTATATATAGCATAAGACTGATAGTCCCCTTCAGCATAGAAATTACCATTGTTGGGGTTCGGGTACACTTTAAATTTTAATTCACGATGATCTACTGAAGTTACTAAATCTGTAGTATCCGGTTTCCCGAAAACCGGTCTAATCATAAAAGAGCCGTGCAGCTCATCAGAAATTTTTTGCTTCCACTCAGTATCCACATTGATGTAGAATTTTGACCTACTGTCAGTGTTCACATCAAAGCCGGCATAAAGATCACCAACGTCTGTTTGACGATAGCCAAGAAAAAAGGTGTCCGCCAATGGTACAGGAACCCCCAATTTATACCGTATGAACTTATTTGGAACGGTGTCACGAAGTATTGAAACCGATTCCTTATAGAGTACTTTTCCTGGCTCAATGGAATTCAAAGAATCGTTTTTATGTAACACATCCCAAATTGTAATTTCAATAAACCTACCAGCCGGATCGTTGATTGATAGCGGGAAATGCATATCTACTGCCACTAAAGTGTCTTTGATATTATTTGGAATTGGAAATTCGATAGCCAATCTATTTCCGGGATTCTCGAAACCTACCGATGCCTCAGCAGTGCCATCATCATAGGCATAGTAATCTTTCAGAACAAAAATGGATTGAATAGTATCGTTGCTACGGAAATCAATTGGTGAATATTTTACATCATAATCTCCTGAATTATTTGGGTTTCCAGGATCAGGAAGTTTATTATCATTAGAATCAATATATGCTTTGATGTTTATAAACACGGAGTCCTGATTTTCAGGTATGGTAAAAGCTGGAAATATATTGTCCAAGGGTTCAATGTTTCTTGACGGAGCCTGAACACTCTCACTGCCAGCAAAAACTAAAGGGAAGGTCTGTTCATTGGATATACTATCCTTCCATGATATAAATTCAGGGATATAGTAATTACTATATGATTGTGCACCATCAGTTGGATTATCTACCGAAGCCACCACAAAATTAGGTACACTATTTACCGCACTTGTATAATGCTTGGCAGGAATGGAGGTATAGCCATTAAATATAGAAGTCAACGGTGAGCCAATGGTTCGATCAGGATAATTATCGTCCGTTAGACTTCGGCCTTTATTAATGTACACATAATCTATATTCCATAGGTCATAGACTCCCTGGGGGTATCCATAGCTTTGAAATTTAAATTGGAAATCATCGTGAAAAAATGAAGCATCATTGACTTTGATCAACTGCTGTACAAAATCACCTGATCTGTCAATGGGAGCGACTGAAGGCCAAATTGTAACCCATTCGCCCAAATTATTTTTAAATTCTAAGGTTAATGAATCTGTAGCTTCAGGGGCATCACCTGTGCCTGCAAACTGATAATAAAAACTTATGTAGACGTTATTAGCTACCGTAAGTGCCCCCAGTTTGATGGGACATGATTTTAAAGAATCTGTTTTGGCTGTTTGACCACCATCGTATCGTCCACCTGCAGCGTTGATGCCATCCATGCTGGCTACTCCTATGCTTGGAGGATCAATGGCAAAACCATTGCCAACATAAACCCCTCGGCTATCTTGCCATAGACTTTCTAATGGATAAGTATTTGTGGTAAAGGAAAAATCATCCCAAAAGGGTAGGGAGATAGCTGCGTTTTCTGTACGTGCATTTGTGGAATTTTTGTCGACAATTGTTTTTTGAATAGGTGCATATTTTAACTGTCCGCTCACTAGGGAAGTAGAGCAAAGAGCAATAAAAAATATGAATACCTTTAGTCGCATAGATTAATTTCCTTGCTCATTATCAACGTATCCCTCAGGCGCTATCCAAATATCGATTGGATCACCAATTCTTACCTGCCTACCGGCAACAGGGGACTGTTTGGTAACGAAACTTTTCTTACCCACAGTATCTGCTTCAAGCGTTATTAAACCAATTTCGAGGTTTGAACCTAAAATGATAAAGCGAGCATTTTCTATATCATTGCCCACCAAATTTGGAGCAGCAAAGTTGCTTCTGGCATAACCATCACCAATTACCAAATCAATAACAGAACCCTTGTCAATTCGGTCACCTGCTTTTAATTCTTTACCATTGCTATTCATTTCCAATACCAAGTTTAAAAATGGACTCGGCTTATAGGTAATCTTACCCCGTTTTAGTTCATTACTGGTCAATACCGCTTCGGCATTTCTTAATGAACGATCTACAAGTTCAGGAACAGGTACGGTAGGCGGTTTCACCCGATTTACCGATATAAATATTTTTCGCCCTTCTTTTACTAATGAACCTGCTTTTGGATATTGTTTTAAAATAGTCAATGGCGGGTATTCATCAGAATAACTTGAGTCATTCACCTCAAACCTTAGAGTACGTTTCAATAAAAATTCATCAATATCGTCCATATGAATACCTTCCAAATTGGGCACGGTAACCGATTCGCCATGATTTGTATAGGCCGGAAGATAGACATAAAAGAAAATGGCCACTGAACCTGCAAGAATGGTTAAAACCAAAGCAATTGTGACGATAAATCCCTGGATCGTATTGGATGCAAATTTAAAAGGTAGTTTCACAGTATTGAGTTACTTTATTTTTTAACGTTCAAACTTAACCAAAACTTGTTTGCTGACGAAGAAAAAGAATATTTAACCCTTAGGGTTTATATTGATTCGTTATTCGTTGATTGTTTTTTTGTCGTTCAAAGGCCATCTCGATCAATTGAGTGATCAAATCAGTAAAAGAAATGCCTCTTTCTTTCCACATCATTGGGAACATACTTGAATTGGTAAAACCAGGAATGGTATTTATTTCGTTGATTAAAATATCACCGTTGCTCTTTAAAAACAGATCTACCCGAGCAAAATCCTCACAATTAAGCGCTTTGTAAGCTTTTACAGACATTTCCCTGATCTTATTGGCTACCTCATCGTCTACTTTGGCAGGAACATGAAGTTCTACTGCATTTGGATCAAGGTATTTGGCTTCGTAAGTATAGAACTCATAGTTTTTACTAACCACTATTTCAGCAGGCATGGAGGCTTCGGGATTACTGTTGCCCATTACAGAACATTCAAGCTCTCTTCCATCAACAAACTCTTCAAAAATGATGGTTTTGTCGAATTTAAAAACTTCCTCAACGGCCGCCTCAAAGTCAACTGCAGATTTAACTTTTACCACCCCTACTGAAGAGCCGAGATTAGCTGCTTTGGCCATAAAGGGCAGCCCTAGTTTAGACTCTATTTCGTCAAATTTAATAGTCTCTTTTTGTGAAAATTCGAAAGTGGAATAGGCACTTACCGGAATTTTAGCTGCTTCTAATAGTCTTTTGGAATAAAGCTTACTCATAGATAGGGCAGAACCTAAAACCCCAGTGCCAACATATGGAAACTCAAATGATTCCAATAAGCCCTGAATACTGCCATCCTCTCCATCAGTACCGTGCAATACCGGAAATATGACATCAGGTGAAACAATATTACCATCTACCAGATTTTTAAAACCTTTTTTTGAAGTAGATAATTCCAATGCCAGCGGTGGCTGTGATTCGAAATTATCGTCTACGGACGTTTTTAAGAACCAATCACCTTGCTGTGAAATACCAATTGGTATAGGATCAAATTTTGATTTATCAATGTACTCGAAAATATTCCTTGCCGAGTTGATTGAAATTTGGTGCTCTACAGATTTGCCACCGAAAATTATGGCAACAGATTTTTTAGTCATATTTTAAGCTGTAATACCGTCAAATATAATTGAATTAATTACCCGACACCACATCCTATTCATTATTCATTCAATATTTAATCATTCTTCATAACCCTTCTTGAAAGTGCGAATGATTCACCAATAGCTCTTATTATATATATCCCTTGGGGTTGACCATTAAGGTCAAAGGTATATTGCTGATTCAATGTGTTTTCCAATGTTTCTGATAACACCAAATGCCCACTAAGATCATAGACCATTACCTTTACTAATTCCTTTTTGTCCAGGTCAAAAATTAAATTGAATTTTCCATCTACCGTAGGATTGGGATATAAATCATTTTGCCTGGTTGGGAAAAGATCTGTGACATAAATCTGCACATCATCGAGGTAAATATTACTGCCATTTTTATTGGTGGAAACAAAAGCTAAGCGCATTTGATCGTTTCCTAAATATTGTGATAAATCTACTGTTTCCAAACGCCAGTCATTGATACTAGGGCTATCTTGAAAATCTGAAGTGTATAATTCTATTCCAATTTTGTTATAGCCCCCAAGAAAATAATTCTCACCGCAATCCGTAGAAATGTATAAGGCAAGGCCATCTTTTGGGTTATTAATGCCTGAAAATGCCACTTCAAAAGTTAGTGTTGCGGAGGCAGATTTAGTAAAATCCAATGACGGGGTAATCAACCAGTCATTTTGGTCTATTTTGTTATAGTCTGTATTATTGATCATTATATATTTCCCTGCTTCTCCGTTCTCCACCTGCCAAGTGATACCCTGATCATGATTGGCAATTAGCCATGTACTCGTTTCAAAATTTTCGAAGTTCTCCCTTATCGGAATAACCTCTACCGAATGATCAATATAAAAATGGTGCTTTATCAATTCACTTTCAGTGCTGTTGGGTAAATCAATTGTCACTTCCAACACGTGTCCTCCAATAGGCAGGCTAGGCAAAGTAGTACTCACTTCCGTGCTGAAACCTACTTCTAAAGGGCTTAATAAAGTAAATGAAGTAGTTGTGGAATTTCCGCCATCAATGCTGTAATGAATGTCAAAATTACCAATTGCCGTGTTGCCAGTATTTACTACTTCTACTGTTAAATCCTGAGATGCAATACAGGAGGCTGGGGAAGGAGAGAGGATCTGGTTTTGTACATCATCCACAATGACATTGTCAATATACAAATTATTACCATAGCCATTTTTAGCGATGAAGTTTATTTGCACTGCATTAAGACCTAAATAGGGAGCTAAATCAATGGTTTCATTGCGCCAATCTGATGAAGAGGTAGGAACAAAATTACTTGAGGTGGGCACCACTGTGGCAAGTTCATCGCCTGATTTAAAATAGATGGTATCACTACTCAGATTGGAGCAATTTTCAGAAATAGTGATGATCAGACCATCACCTTCATTGCCAAAGTATTTAGCATAAGCCACATCAAATGAAAGCTGTGCAGTGGTACGCTCAGATAAATCAAAAACAGGTGAGGAAAAAACATCTAAATCACCTTCATTTTCATAATTGTAAAATTTAATACCCAAAGCCATATTGGTTGGGTCGGAATTCGGTGCTTGCAAATTTTCCCAGGTAGTCAATCCATCTGAGTTAATAATACTCCAATCAGTTGGTAATTGATCAAAATTTACTCTGACTGGCAATAAGCCATTGGGTGGAATAGTAACATTTATTACTTTTTGATTGTTATCTGCATTATTGTCTGTACCGTTATTTACAGTAGTAATTTCAAAATTGAAACTATTATCCCCAATGGCAGGCAAAGATATTTCGCTGAAAGAAACTGTAGTAATATCAAGTGGATTAAGATTTATATTAAAACTTTTCGACTCTATTAGCTCACCATTTAGATTGAAGCTTATTGACACACCACTTACCGCATTTGTACCATAATTGCGAATTTCAATTTCGGGGGTGAGCATTTCTCCACATACTGACGATTGTGGTGAAATGATGTTTCTTATTCCCATGTCGTTGGCAACATTTACTGGGGCAATTCCACCTTTGCTCGTAACCAAACTTGCTCTTCTAGGACTATTATCGAGCACTGTTCGAATACGGGTTTTTTGATCCAACGTAAATAAGTTCATGCAGATGTCATCTGTATAGTCCATAAAGTTTTGAAACATATCCGCTAAATCGGGAGTCTCATTGCTACATGTGTTTGGTCCGGGGAAGGAGCAATTACTTAAGTTGCCATGATCGGTACTTGCCAATGGTGTATCAGCACAAAAATCATCTACAGAACAACCTCCATCACCCCAGATATGGCGTAAGCCAAAAAAGTGGCCGATTTCATGTGTGGCAGTTCTGCCACGATCATAAGTGGAGTGTATGTTGGCCGAAGGCACTTTTAATTTCGATCCAAAGGTGAAATAATCAATTACAACACCATCAGTAAGGGCATTTTCACTAGAAGTTTCCAAGCCATTCAGATCGGAAACAGGAAACTGAGCATAACCCAAATAACTACTTCCCAAATCTGTTACCCATATATTGAGGTAATCTTCTGCAGGCCAATAGCTTATAGATTTTAAAGTGTAATTATCAGATAGCTCCCAAAGAGGCCGCTCACCATTCACTCTGGTAATGCCATTTGAGGGCAAACCTTCTGGATCACGTGCCGCTAGTACAAATTGGAGCTCTACATCAGCGGCTACAGGTTGGAATGTTGAGGGAGTGTCGAATCGATCATCATTCATCCTTCTGAAATCTTCATTCAAAACTTCAATTTGTGAAAATACTTGATCATCGGAGATATTCCTTCCAGTGCCAAGAGGTTCACCATTATGAATGATATGTACTACAACAGGAATGGTGACAATGGTAGCCTCTTCCTTTTGACTAGCCTGCTTTTTTGATTTAATCTTTTTGCTTATCCAGTCTTCAAACTGGTCAGAGGATTCCAGCTTTTGATTATGTTGCTGAAGTAACTTTTGATAGACTACTGTGCCACATCTTTCTTGAGCATAGCCTAACTGGAAACAAAACAAAAAGCCTGTTATTAACAGGCTAAATGCTATTTTGTTACTATGTATGGTGCTTTTCAGGACAAGTCAATTAATGATTTTAACGAAGGCTTACAACATATTGTCAGGCAATTTTGCCTTAGGATCATCTGGTAATGTAATGTTGACAGCATGTACATGCTTTATCTCAGGTACAGCGCGCTTAATAGCTTCTTCTACACCTGCCTTTAAAGTCATGGTAGACATAGGGCAAGACCCGCAAGCCCCTAAGAGCTCAAGTTTAACGGTCATGTCATCTGTAACTTCAACAAGTCGAACATCGCCACCATCAGTTTCCAAATAGGGTCTGATGCTGTCTAATGCTTTGTCGATCCTGCTATGCAAATCTTCTGTTATTGTATCCATTACACTTTGAATTCTACTTTTTTAGTTTTTTCTATACTTGCATTCCTTATGGCTACTTGTCGAGCCAAAGCTTCTGCCAAATCAGTAAATGCTTTTGCCACTATCTCTTCTTTCATTACTACTGGTAAGCCGCTGTCACCACTTTCCCTAATACTCTGAACCAATGGTATTTGACCCAAAAACGGAACATCATATTTTTCCGATAAGTTCTTGCCGCCATCTTTGCCAAAAATATAGTATTTGTTATCAGGTAGTTCCGCTGGAGTAAAGTACGCCATATTTTCAATAATACCCAATACCGGCACATTGATCTGTGGTTGTTTGAACATCATCAAGCCTTTGCGAGCATCAGCTATGGCCACCTTTTGCGGAGTAGTTACTACTACAGCGCCAGTAACGGGCACAGTTTGTACAAGAGTAAGGTGAATATCGCTAGTCCCAGGAGGTAGATCAATAAGTAGATAATCTAGCTCTCCCCAATCCGTATCTCCAATAAATTGTTTTAATGCTGAACTAGCCATTGGACCACGCCACACTACGGCATTATCACCAGGGGCAAGAAAACCAATGGAAATCAATTTTACGCCATACTGTTCAAGAGGTACAATGACATTTTTTCCATTTACTTGCCTTACTTCTGGCTGTTCTCCTTCACAGTTAAACATAGTGGGTATCGAAGGACCAGAGATATCCGCATCGATAATTCCTACTTTGGCACCAGACTTTTTTAACGCCACGGCCAAATTGGCGGTCACTGTAGATTTTCCTACTCCACCTTTACCAGATGAAATGGCAATGATGTTTTTAACTCCTGGCAACAATGGCCCTTGGTCTCGTGTAGTCGTTACGTTAGAGGTCATACTTATTTCTACAGCCAAAGATTTATCTAAATGCTGATGAATGGCTTCGGTGCAATTATTCTTAATAAGTTCTTTTAACGGACAAGCGGGAGTAGTGAGTACTATCGTAAATTTGATGGTGTCACTAAAAATTTCAATATCCTTCACCATGTTAAGGGTTATCAAATCCTTTTTTAGGTCTGGGTCATCTACTGTTGAGAGTGCTTTTATTACATCAGATTTTGTATAGGTCATTTGTTTGTTGATTCTAATTTTTACAAAAAGGCTTCTAATTAAAATGAGAAGTTCTTATCTCGGGTTACATTACATGGGTTTAGAACCATTGTAATTCCTAAAAGCCGTATTTTTTAAATGTATCCGCAATTTAGCCCGAATGTTTTGCTTTTTGTAACAATTGAATTACAAAATAAGTTGATGCGGAAGGCATTGTGAACTCAAAAAATTAACTTTGATATAAATTCTATCATTGATATCTAAAAAGACCATACAGGATGTACAAGATCGTGTCGATATTGAAGACATTGTATCTGATGTTGTAACGCTCAAGCGAAAAGGTAGTGGCAAATACCTATGGGCTTGTTGTCCGTTTCATGATGAAAAAACTCCCTCCTTTTCTGTAACGCCAGACAGAGGGATTTATAAATGTTTTGGCTGTGGTAAAGCGGGTGACAGCATCAATTTTGTAATGGATCACGATGGGCTCAATTATGTTGAAGCTATACGCCATTTGGCTACTCGGTATGGGATAGAGATCATTGAAGATGAGCAAACCGATAGCCAACTTGAAGAGCAAAATGAACGTGACAGTCTTTATATTATCCTCAACTACGCTAAAGATTATTTTAAAAACCAGTTATTAAAAACAGATGAAGGTAAGTCTATCGGGGGGAGTTATTTCTCCGAACGTGGATTTACCAAACAAACTATAGAAAAATTTGAGCTGGGTTACAGTGTGGATGCCTGGGATGGATTTTTGAAAGAAGCCTTAGCCAATGCTTACAATGAAGATATTCTTGAAAAAGCTGGACTGATAGTAAGGAAAGAAGGAGACAAGAAGTACGATCGTTTTCGTGGTAGAGTAATTTTCCCAATTCATAACGTAACTGGGAAAGTAGTAGCGTTTGGTGCCAGAACGTTAAAAAAGGACGACAAACCAAAGTATTTAAATTCGCCTGAAAGTGATGTTTACCATAAGAGTAAAATACTTTATGGCCTTTATCAAGCAAAAAATGCAATCCGACATGACGACAATTGCTATCTAGTAGAAGGGTATACCGATGTGATTTCTCTGCATCAGTCAGATGTTGAGAATGTGGTATCCTCGTCAGGAACTTCATTGACTGAAGAACAGATAAAACAAATCAGTCGATTTTCACAAAACATCACCGTTTTATTTGATGGTGATGCCGCTGGAATCAGAGCTTCTCTAAGAGGGATCGATATGATACTCGAAGCGGGGATGAACGTGCGTGTTGTAGTATTCCCGGAAGGTGATGACCCTGATAGTTACTCGAGAAAATTAGGTACTTCAGCCTTTAAGGCCTATTTGTCGGAAAATGTTGTTGATTTCATCTCATTTAAAACAGGTCTATATGCAGAAGAATCAGCTAAAGATCCGCTAAAGAAGGCACAATCTATTAAGGAGATTGTAAGTACCATAGCCAAAATTCCGGACGGCATTAAAAGAGCTGTTTATATTAAGGAATCTTCTAAGCTGCTCGAAATGGACGAGTCGGTGCTTGTTGCTGAACTCAATAAAATACTGATCAGTGAACGCAGGAAAGGCGATAAACAGCGTATTGAAGAATCTGCGGGTGAACAAATGCTCGAAGAGCTCATCGGTGATCAGGAACCCAAAGAAATTGACCAAAATGGCCTTATAAAAATTCAAGAGCGAGAAAGTATCAGGCTGTTGATTAATTATGGGTTTAATGAGATAGAGGAAGAATACAAGTTAAGTGACTATTTACTTGAAGAGTTGGAAGAGGTTGAATTTGTAACTCCTGTTTATTTAGAAATATTTGAAGTGTTCAAAAAGAAATTGGTAGGGGGTGAAGTGATAGATAGCGATTACCTCTTGGCCAATGGTTCTAAAGAAGTAAAGAATGAGGTCATTGGTTTAATGACCGAACGTTGGGAAATCAGCCCTAATTGGAAGGAAAAATACCACATCCATATCCCTCATGAAAATGAATTACTTGAAACTGTAGTGTTCACAAATGTAGCCCGATTAAAATTCAGAGTAATTCAGAAGCTCATTTCAGAAAACCTCGTTAAAATGAAGAGTGCAAAAGACGCCAGCGAGCAGGAGCGCTTATTTATGATCCATAGTGAGCTTAAAAAATCTGAAATAGAATTGGCCAAAGTACTGGGGATTGTTGTTTCCAAATAGCCACAGCGCCACCTTCCAAAACATTGTATTACCATTAGGATAATTATCACCTTTTGCCCCCATAATTTTCATTACTATCGCAACTAATCGTTGAAAATTATAATACAAATTTAAAATAAGATGATGATGAAGAACTACTTAATGGTGATGCTATTATTGCTATCCACAGGAATGCTCAGCGCACAAGATGAAACAATAGTAAATAGCATTGTAAAAGAAGCGAACGAAAATTCACAATTGGAGCCACTTGCTCATGAGCTTATTGATATGATAGGACCCAGATTAATTGGAACTCCGCAATTGAAAAAGGCCAATGACTGGGTAGTGGAGAAGTATAAAACCTGGGGTATTGAAGCTAAAAATGAACAATGGGGTGAATGGAGAGGTTGGGATCGTGGAATTTCGCATATCGACATGGTATATCCAAGAGTACAATCACTGGCAGGTACACAATTGGCCTGGAGCCCAAGTACTCCATCAAAAGGTGTTACTGCAGAATTAATTGTACTTCCATTTTTTGCAGATTCTGCTGCTTTTCAAGCTTGGTTGCCCAATGTGAAGGGAAAAATTGTTATGATTTCGATGAAACAGCCAACAGGACGGCCAGATGATAATTGGGAGGAATTTGCCACTAAGGAATCATTTGAAAAAATGAAGAGTGAGCGTGAAAGTCAAACGAAAAACTGGTATGACAATATTAGACGGACTGGATATTCAAGTCGTACAATTTCGGAACCGCTTGAAAAAGCTGGAGCAGCAGGAATAGCTTCTTCGTCCTGGTCAAAGGGGTTTGGAGCAACAAAGATATTTAGCGCTCAAACTAAAAAAATACCTACTATTAGCCTTCAATTGGAAGACTATGGAATGCTTTACAGATTGGTAGAAAATGGTGAGAAGCCAAAAATCAAAATTGTTGCTGAATCCAAAGAACTAGGAGCAATGCCTACTTTCAATACCATTGCAGAAATAAAAGGTACTGAAAAACCGGATGAATATGTAATTCTTTCTGCGCACCTAGACTCATGGGATGGCGGCACAGGAGCTACTGATAATGGAACTGGAACCATTGTGATGATGGAAGCGATGAGGATTCTTAAAAAAATATATCCTAATCCAAAAAGAACCATTTTGGTAGGCCACTGGACGAGTGAAGAACAAGGGTTAAACGGATCAAGATCTTTTGTAGAGGATCACCCTGAAATTGTAAATAACGTTCAAGCATTATTTAATCAGGATAATGGTACTGGTAGAGTGACCAATATCTCTGGTAATGGTTTTCTATATGCTTATGATTATATAGGCAGATGGCTTTACCCTGTACCAAATGAAATAAAGAGTGAAATTGAAACTGAATTTCCTGGTGCTCCTGGAAGGGGTGGATCAGATCATGCAGCATTTTTGGCTCCGGGCGCACCTGCTTTTAGATTAAGTTCTCTGGATTGGTCTTACCGTGATTACACCTGGCATACCAACTTAGATACGTATGATAAAATAATATTCGATGATGTACGTAGTAATGTAATATTAACGGCTATTTTGGCTTACATGGCAAGTGAAGACCCACAAACAACCTCACGTGAGAAAAGTGTGTTACCTATAAACCCAAGAACAGGTGAACCAAGTGAATGGCCAGAACATCGTTCCCCGACCAGAAAAGGCGGTTTGGAGTAGATATTAAATAAAGAAAGTAAAATTAATGGCAGCTTTAAAAGCTGCCATTTTTATTTCCCTCAAAAAGGGTTCGTGAGACACGAACCCCATAATCGCCCTCGTTGGTGTTGTCCCCAACGAACCATGGATTTACTTTGTTGTTGTCACCAACATAGTCAGCCAAGACCTTACCAGACTTGTTATGGTATCCCTATATTCCAGTACCATACATCAAATCAACTGAATCAATACTGCAATCAAACTTATGAACAAGCACAACGGTGAGTAGTATTTGTTGTCATTTTTCGCGAATGGAGTATGATGAATTTTCTTAAAGAAGCCAACATATTTAAAGTCACCCACGGATCGTAAAAAGAAAATAGCAGCGATTACCCACCCAAAATAATGAGCCACCCAATTGGGTAATAGGAAAATGAAAATTGCTGTCTTTGCGAGATAGAAAATAGCAAAAAGTAATAAGCCAACTCCTACAAGTATACTGTCAATTTTTGTTGGATTAAGAATTCTTTTTCCTTCTTCATTGGTTGGTAAAGCGTCTGCAAATGCCCATTTTCCGCCCAATGCCCAATAGAAATGAAGTAGTGATAATAGGAGCAGTATTGAGCATTCAATTATTACTAATGTTTGAGTCATGATGCTTTAGCTATTTTTAATTTGCGACTAATGGCTCAATTTAGAGCACTGAATAAATAATACCAGTTCCAAATAGTATTGAGAAAGGTGATGTTATTCTAATAAGATTTGGTGATAACAAGTCGGCACACAACATTGCATAGCGATGATGTAGTCTTCGCGGTACGAAATACAGAACGAGTGAAGTCATAATCATGAAGTAACCGAAGTACTTAAATAGTTCAGGGAATTTTGAGAATTCCGAATATAGCACGAGTCCTGCAGCCGGGATCATTCGAATCGTAATTTCAGTGTAGTTTATTAGGTTTGTACTTCCCGCTTGCCTCAAATATTCCCTTGCCTTTACTGGATTCAGGAGCATTAACAGACCAACCCCAATAAGAAAGATACCAAAGAGAATTACGATATACTTTGCTATGATTGTCATATGTTGGTCAGTTTCTGTCGGCACTTTTCCAATGCGTTTTTATTAGCTTATTTACTTGAACACC
Organism: Fulvivirga sp.; assembly: GCA_048268855.1. Taxonomy (GTDB): domain Bacteria; phylum Bacteroidota; class Bacteroidia; order Cytophagales; family Cyclobacteriaceae; genus Fulvivirga. Next base: position 140,562 of record JBLWUR010000004.1, on the reverse strand, counting down.
ATGAGCACCAATCGTATCGGCCAATGAAATTATTCCCCAATTTTGTACGTAGAATGAGTCCAATAATATTGGCTCGTCCTTCGAAATTGTTATTGATGTGTTAGTATGATTAGGCCCCCAAATAACAGTGTCACTATTAAGAATAGCTAAATATTCATATTTTGGCTCAATTATGGAGATGTTTACGGAATCTGTAAGTTCTTGGAATGAAATTTTATAAGCAGTTGAAGAGTTAATCACTATTTGGGTATTAATGAGTGTGTCAAAGTTATACTCAAATTTATAAGTGGAGTCAATTCTATTCTTAATACCCGATGAATAATAATTAATTAGATATCCGCTATCTAATTTAACCGTATCTGTCTCATCAGAATTGGTCTGATTAGAATCGTAAGACTGATTGCATGCAATTAGAAATATGAACAGATATGTTATTCTAAATCGCATATTTAGATTGAAGTTAACACCAACATAGGCAACAAAGATAATTAATTCAATCAGGCCTAAAATTATAGCGCCTTTCTACAAAAATATACAGTCTCATTCTTTTGAAGTGCATATTTCTCGATTAACTCATCGCCCAGTTCATCAATGAAACGGTCCTCAGTTACTGCGAAGCCAGCTTGTTGCAAACGTTGACCATAGTCATGGCCGTAAAGTCTTACGTGATCATCCTGGCCATATATTTTTTCTCGTTCAGCAGGTTCGGTGATCGAAGGATCTTGAAAGGTGACCTCAGGTACGGGGCTAAAAAAAGGAACTTGCAATATAGCCCAACCACCCGGTTTTAACACCCGATAAATCTCGCTCATTGCTTTAATATCATCGGCAACATGTTCCATAACATGGTTACACATGGCGGCATCGAAGGTATTGTCTTCAAATGGAATTTCGTGCACATCCATTTTTACTTTGGCCAATGGCGACTCTAAATCAGCGGTAATGTAGCCATCACCATGTTGTTTTTCAAAGGCTTTCATAAAACACTGCTCGGGAGCAATGTGTAAAAAATGAAGCTGCTGGTCGAAAAAGTTTGTCCTAGCCTTTAAAAATAGCCATAACAGCCGGTGTCTTTCCAATGAAAGTGAATCAGGACAAAGGGCGTTGTCACGGGGGTTAATTCTTCCATAAGGCAGAAATTTTCTATAGCTGCGGTTTATGATGGGGCAGGTAACGTTATTTCCCCGTAAGAATAGTCCAGTTACTTTCAAAGCAGGGGCACTGACCAGCTGAAGGTATTTTCGGGGTACTTTCCTTATGATAAAACTGATAAACTTCTTCATAACAGGCCGCAAATATAGAGAAATTTAGCCCTGTACCATGAATGTGGAATAATTAACACCTTCTGAATTCGTAAATACCTTAAGTAATTATAATTGACATAATTTGTGTTAATTAGCCGCTATGAAGATGTTTCTAGTTTTCTTGTTTACCACATTCTTAATAAGTACTGCAATTGCGCAGGATGGTCTCCAATTTGGTGATACTGGCACCACTACAAAAGCACCTAAATACAAATCCAAACGCAAAGAATTCAGAAAACAACGACCGATTCAATGGGTTAAAAATGATGGCCGGAATTTATTGATAGGAAACCCCTGCATGGAGGAGGCGACAAAAAAAATGGGCTTTGTATATCTAGTTCAGCCCAAAGGTCATGCTCCTAACAAGAATGAATTTCAGCGCAACGCCCATAATTTTTTTGCGAAAATTGCCATATTCTTTCGGAATGGACCCTTTTGGAAGTTTAAACTTAAAAAGAAACGAAGGGAATGCAGAGCTGAAACTGGCGATTTTGTAGGATAAAAAAACAGCCAAGGTTCCTTGGCTGTTTTAAAGTAATGACAGTTAAATATTTTAGTATAGATATTCTAAGGCAGTAATGTCGTATGGGCCAAATTCGCCATCTTCACCTGAGCCAAAGCAAGCAAGCATAATGGAATTCATATCTGCGCCAGTAGGTGTACCAGGTACGTGGACAGCACCCACTCCACCATCTCCTTCATTTCCACCACTACCACAAGAGATAGAACGGTTGAAATAATCAGTGTGTCGTAGTCCAACACTATGGCCGATTTCGTGAGTAATTACGTGTTCAACAACATTTGTGCTGTAGTTACTTGTTCCTGATTGAATCTGAACCCACTTGTATGGAGCTCCTCCACTAGGGAAACCAGCAGATCCACCACCAGAACCACTCACTCTGTAAACCACAATGTCATAAGAATTATAGTTAGTGCCGTAAGTAAGTGTGAAGTTCAGATTGATATTTAATGCATTATAATTATCAACAGCCCAAGATAATGCAGTTTGCATTTTTGAGTCCAAGCCATTGGAGTTGTTGCCAGTGTAGCCAATAACATTAATGGTACGTCCCTGACTTACAAGGTTATTAGTTCGGTACTGCTCTTCCATCGGATCACCATTGATAGGAACACCAGAGAGCATGTTTTCAAACTCAGCTTCACTCACAACTATATCACCTTCTAAAAGGAATTTTCCTGTTTGAGGGCTTAGCATTTCCATGCCAGTAGTTGTAGTAAGGTCCGATACGTCAAAGCCCATAGAGGTGAAATCAGCTTTTACGTTATCAGGGATAAGGTTATTATCCGGCTTTAAATTTTCACTTTCATTACACGAAGTATTTGCGAAAGTGAAAGCAAATAGGGCTAACACAAAAGTTAGCTTTAGTTTAAGGTTCATTTTTTTCATTTCTGGTTTGGTTTAAGGTTTTGTCATTACTTCAGAGGGCAATGTAGTTCTTGTTCAAACCCGAAAATGTTGAATCATTAGTATTTTATTACATAAATAATTTTATGCTGTGATAAAACCATAATAATCGAATTTAAATACGAATATTTGAAAAATCGTATTCTTATTCTATTATGTAGCTGTTAATCAATGGGGTACGATTTAATCCGAGTTCTATTTTTGTTTATAACTCAAGGAATGATAAAATGTAAGCATCTAATAATTAGGGTGATAGAATTTCTAACAGGAATAGTAAACATTGCGAGTATTAAAATATAAATACACAATCTCCTGTACTTTTAATTAGCACAAGCCAATAATTGCTTCATATAGTAATGAAGATTTATGAAATGCCACTTGCTAGTAGGTTTTGAAGAGTGATTCTAAATCCCATCAAGTTTCAAATCCAAGGCGCTAGAAACAAAATCCTTCTCTTTTTTGGCCATCGCCTCACTTTGCTTTTTCAATTGTGAGTGGATATATGCCTTATCCGTTAAAGTTCCAGTTTCAAATAGATACTCTTTGGTTTCAAGAGAATAATCATAGGGGCCTTTTTTTGAGATCAGCTTTACAAAAATAGGGGAGGTCTCAATGGCAATAAACAGTAAAATGATGAAAATATTAGTCCACCAAATGGCGGTACTTTGCTCAGTCAATCTACGGAGGGCATCAATTCGAGCAGCGGGTCCGCCAATACCTTCGCGTTTCAAATTGGCCAACTCCATATTATTGATGGAGTCTAGTTTGCCAAGTTGTTGAAGTTTTGAATTAATCAAAACGGTATTATTAGCTACTAATAGTTTAAATTCCATTTCCTGACGATCTGCATCAGCCTTTTTAATTCTATAAATTGGGCCAGCATTGCGTTTCCCAGTTCCACCTGTTCCATCTGCTTCCTTTTGTGCTATAGTAGCAAGTTCATCGCGCTTATTGGCCTTCATCTCAATTTCTTGCTTGAGTTGGGCAATCTCCTCGGTAAGTACATTTCGAGGGGCAATGAATTTCTCCCGCACTTGATTTTCCTGACGAGCATAAATCTCCTGCTCCATTACCGTCAATTCAGCGTTTATTTCCTTTTCAAATATTTTGAGCTCTAGTGGCTTAGCAATAACAATAGAAATAAACAAGGCCAGAATAATTCTTGGTAAGGCCATTTTGAATTCATTGAAAACACTTCCTCTTTTACGCATGCTCGATACAATGTATCGATCTAGATTAAAGATCATCAAGCCCCAAACTAACCCAAGTATAAAAGCTATTGCAACACTGTCAAATACAGTAAATAGTGCATATCCAGCAGCTAATGATGCAAAAAGACCAGTAAAAAAGATTGTAGCGCCAATGCCCACATACCGACTCGATTCGGTGGGACAATCCTTCAATAGGCTGGAATCTGCTCCCGAGCAGTACCAGAAAAATGTTTTGATCTTTTCCATGAAACAGAAAACGTGAGTTTAGGTAAAATATTTTCTATTACAAGATTAATGCCATTGCCTATACTAGACGCTGATGCAAATTCTATACTTTTAATGTACGAAATGGGACATAGAGAGTGTACGGTAATATCCTTGAGAGGAAACTAGATAATTTATTTAATAGAATCTTACTCCAAGTTGATCAAACAAGAAATAATATTTGTGCAGCAATACTGCAACCCAGTCATCGTTTGTCAGAGCCCCTTGATGCCCAGCTCCAGGTATTACATATAGGTGAGAAAAATATTCAGGATCTTCATTTGCCTGTAATGTGGCTAAAAATTTATAAGAATGATAAGGAGGAACACGATCATCCTGATCTCCAGTTATTAAAAGAACATTTGGGTACTTTACTCCTTTTTTAATGTTGTGTAGAGGTGAATAGCTTAGTAAGTTATAGAAGTCAGTAGAATCTGTACTTATTCCAAACTCATTAATATTGGTATTTACTAATAATGCACCAAAGTTTTCGTATCGAAGCATGTCAAATGGACCAGCTTCTGCTATTGCTGCCTGAAATAACTCAGGACGTTGCGTAATTGCCGCACCTACCAACATGCCCCCATGCGAACTGCCATTAATGGCTAATTTTTGATTATTGGTATACCCTTCTTTAATTAGATATTCAGCAGCCCCAATAAAATCATCAATTGCATTTTGCTTGTTTAACCTTCTGCCTGCTTTGGCCCATTCTTCTCCTTCCGCACCGCCTCCTCTTATATTAGGAATAGCCAATATGCCACCGTGTAATAACCATAGTGCTTTATTCTTGTCGAAACTTGGCTCCACTGTTATTCCATAACCACCATAGCCATAAAGTAATGTTGGGTTTTTACCATTCAATTTGGTTTCCTTTAAACAGGTGATATACATAGGTATCATTGTCCCATCTTTTGATCGGTATTTTACATACCTAGTTTCTAAAGTGCTGGCATCATACGGTACTGATACTGATTCACTTGGTTTAAATGTTAGATCATTTAGGGAAAGTTGGTACCACAGATCGGGATGATAAAAAGAGGATAAACAAAAGTCGGTATATTCAGCATCGGGACTATTTTCAAAGAAATAATTCACCTTTTTCCCTTCAGGAAAATCAATTTTTTTTAATAACTCACCCGACATGTTAAAAATCAAAGCAAGGTATTGACCCTCAGTTCTATAAACACAGGCGATCTTATCTTTGCCCAAACGATTTATACTTTTTAAGATGACATCATATTCTGGGATAAATTCAGAAAGCTTATTAGGTTCATTAATGTTGGCCAAAAGTACTCGGCCATGAGGTGAGTTCCATGTTGTGTAGAGTACTACAGAATCACCGAATATTTTCTCAATTCGAAGGGTTACATTATTAGGGTAGATTAGGAAATTTTTAAACGAAAAACTGTTAGTATTAATATCTGAAACTGAAAAAGCCTTAAATATTTGACCATTTCTTTCATACCAGTGATCAAGAAATAATTGATCACCAATTTTCAAACAATCAAAGGAATTAGTCCCAGTTTTATCTGGGTTTTCAAAGAGTAAAATGTCATCTGATTGTCTTGTGCCCAATTTATGGTAAAAAAGTTTTTGTCCTGTAGCCTTATCCAAAAGTTCTCTACCCGCTTTTGGTGGGTTGTATCTATCGTAGAAGACATCCTTACCACTCCAAATTACTCTACTGCCAGTTCTGAGATATTTAAGTGTGTCAGGTAACTGTTTACCAGTAGCCAAATCAAAAAAGTACACTTCAGTCCAATCTCCACCATTGTGAGATATTTCAATCGCTGTCAATTCATATTTTTCATTGATGTAGTTGCTTGTTATATCTATGTTATCATCTTTAGATAAACGAAAATCCTTGGATCGTATAAGCATTCGATAGTTGCCCGTTTTACCTTTACGATAACGAAAATCTGGTGCTCGACTATCCGAATTTGTAACAAAGTCAAACTCATATTTAGCTATTTTACTAGGATCCTTTTCTACATATCCTTCTAGTTTTTCGTTTTCTATATCATTATAAAGTGTTGCAAGCTGTGCCCTTAGTGTCCATTCTTTGGTATGTGAATTGGCCTCTTTATTGGTAATTTTTCGTTCTGCTTCTAGCCATTCTTCTAGTCTTGGATCGTTTGGATTCTCCATCCATTGGTATGGGTCGCTAACGGGAGTTTTAAAATATATGTTGACCACAGAGTCTTTTGGAGTAATTGGGTATTTATATCTTTTCTGTGCAATGACGGCAGAAAAAGCCAGAAAAAATGGGATCAAGATAATATTTGCGCGCATAGTAAATTCAGGAATGAAAATGAAATTACAAACCTAAGTATTCTTTCCGACACATTAAATATTTAATTTTTAATATGAATTAAATCATGTATTGCTAGCTTCAATGAGATCAAATCCAATTGGTGAAAATAATCACTGCGTTTTACTTTGTATTGACCTCCACTATGGCCTTGGCAATAAGTTCGGGATGCTCTTCTTGGATGAAGTGACCACCATCAGTTAATTGTAATGTAGCATGAGGCATCAATTCTTGATGGGCAGAAGCTAGCCGCCCCAAAATAGGATCTTTCTTGCCCCACACTAAGGCCACAGGACCAGTATATTGCGCTGCAAAAGCTTTGGTTTTTTCTAAAAACGGGATACTAGCATGGTCAAGGCTATTGGGTACCATTCGAGCTAACATCAGCGGAGCTTTATTATATCTTATTTTACGGAGCGGATAGGTATAGGCTTTGGCCACCTTACCCTTGATTGACGCAGCATTTCCCTGCACCTTATGCAATGAACTTTGTGGGAATTTCAAAACCCTAAATACAAAATCACTCAGTAGCGGTCTGTGGCTAAATTTATGAAAAGCGGTGGGTTTGAAATTAGGCTTAGGTGGAAATACCGAGGTGTTCATCAAAACCATTCCCTTTATTTTTGACGAATGATTGATAGAGGCCAACAATCCAATAGGGCCTCCCCAGTCTTGACCGACAAATATAAAATCCTCTTTGATCAAGGCGGCAATTAATTTTGACATGATACGCTGATGGTTTTCCAGGGTATGGAATGAACCATTGGTTGGTTTGGTTGAAAATCCCAAACCAACCAAATCAGGGGCGATACACCGATATTGATTAGGGTCTAAAGCGGCAATAACTTTACGATAAAGAAAACTCCAAGTTGGATTTCCATGCATAAGAAATACGGGCGTTCCTTGCCCACTTTCCATATAATGAATATCATACTCTTCGACCCGAATGGTCTTTTGTTTAATAAACGTAGGGATTTGAGATTCGATGAATTCAGGAAGTACTATCTCTGACATACAACAAGGTAGGAAAGTAAAATCAGTTATGAAAATAGGAGGGTATATAGATTGGCACCTTGCCGGACTTGTTCCGGCACCCCTAAAATTAATTGGATTATCATATCAATCACTCAACCCATTAGCCAAAAGTTTCAAACATTACGATGGAAGGGAACCAGTTCATTTCATAGAATGTATTCCAATCATATTTCCTTCAGTATCTGTTGCGAGAACCATAAAACCATATTCACCAAGTGGCAGTTTAGATTTAAAGATACTTCCGCCTGCAGCTTTTATCCTCGCTTCTTCAATACTACAATCCTCACTTTGAAAATAAACAATTGTGCTGTTGTTGCCAGCTTTAAATCCATCCATTTTGACTAATGCTCCTGAGGCTCTGTTCTTAGATTCCATATCACTTGGAAAAAAGAGCATTTTCATATTGTCTTCAGCAGATTCAGGCATCGGCAATTCACTCATTTTAAATTTAAATACTGTCTCATAGAATTTTTTGGCTCTCTTTAAATCATCAACATAAATTTCGAACCAAACCACTGGGTTTTCATTCTTCATAATTTTAAAATTTACTATTTAACAATCGGATATAGTTAATTGCAATAACCATTATTACCTTAATATAAGAACAATCCCAAAGAACTTCCATTACAGGTCTTAAAAACAGAAGCGGTATTAAAGCCACTCCACTTTAATACCGCTTCAAATAAATAATAATGCCTTAATATTTCAGCAACCTAGAATTCAATCACCGTTTTCCCAATAGTTTTCCCTGACTCTTGCAATTGATGTGCTTTTTTAAGGTTTTCAACTGTAAATCCTTGAAGAGTGGTAGTCAAGGTGCTTTTCAGTGTTCCGTCATCTAGTAGCTTTGAGATTTCATTTAGAATGTGGTTCTGTCTTTCCATGTCATCAGTTGTAAACATGGATCTTGTGTACATCAACTCCCAAGAAAAAGACACACTCTTAGATTTAAGTAAGTCTAGATTGAGAGGTTCACCATTTCCAGTTATAGAAACTATGTGCCCTTGAGGTTTAATGATTTCTGCAATGGTCTCCCAATAGCCTTGAAGATCGACAAAATCAAGAATGTAATCTACCTGGCTGTGACCTATTTTGTCAAGTTCAGCTGTCAGATTTCTATGATTTACAACAAAATCAGCGCCCATTTCTTTACACCATTTAACTGATTCTGGACGTGATGCAGTAGCGATTACAGTAAGTCCGGCTACTTTCTTGGCTATTTGGATAGCAATGGATCCAACACCACCTGCACCTGCCAAAATTAGAACCGTTTTTCCTTTATCGGTTGCAGGGTTTACTTTGATTCTATCGAATAGTGATTCCCATGCTGTTAAGCCAGTAAGAGGTATTGCTGCAGCCTCGGCCACGCTTAGTTTTTTGGGTTTATGACCAACGATACGTTCATCAATCAATTGATATTCGGCATTGCTGCCACTTCGAGTAATATCACCGGCATAATATACTTCATTGCCAACTTTAAATTTTGAAGTTTCTTTGCCCACAGCCTCTACAGTGCCTACTGCATCCCAGCCAATAATTTTTGGGGTATCCAAAATGGTGTCTTTCGCTGCGTTTAATCTTATTTTGAAATCCACCGGATTGACAGAATTTGCCGCTACTTTAACTAAGAGGTCATATCCCGTAGGGGTTGGTTTTTCTGTTTCAAAAGCAATAAAGCTTTCAATTTCAGTGATGGGTAATGATTGTTTGAATCCTATTGCTTTCATGACTTGTTTTTAGTACTATAATAATTATAGTTGCAAACTTATTGATAGTTTGTTTTATTTGCAATAACGGTCAAAAAGGATAGTTTAAATTTTATTTGAGTTATGTATAAATTTAATGGAAAAGAATACCCTTGCTGTGCAAGTTTAACCATGGGTATTATTGGTGGAAAATGGAAAACAGTAATCTTGTTTCACTTGCTACAAGGACCACTACGCTATAACGAGTTAAGAAAGGAAATGCCAACTGTAACGGAAAGAACACTAAGTCTACAGCTGAAAACATTAGAAGAAGATGGAATAATCAAGCGTAAGGTATATACTTCGAAACCACCTTTGAAAGTTGAATATTCTTTAACGGAATTTGGAAAAACGTTAGTGCCTTTAATACAATCTATTGCAGACTGGGGAGTTCATGTGGTAGAAAATTACTCAAAGTAGCTATTAACCTACTTGTAGACGCACAACGTTCATTCTTCATAAATATCAAATTTGGCAGAGAACGATTTCATTAGTTCTTTATTAGAAAAATCATCTTCGTTCATGGTGGAGAGTTGCTCTAAGAAGATATCAAATTCACCATTTTTAAATATTGTAAGCATTTTCCCTCCATCCACAGATTTGGCCTCATGCCAAACATTTGGAGGGACCGTTATTGTATCTCCCTCTCTAAGAATTATTGTTTCGTCATCGAAAATGAGTTCAAGTTCTCCAACTAGCATATAGAAAACCTCTGTCATTATTTTATGATGATGTCGTTTTAAATGGAATCCTGGTTTTATGGTGTCTTCGATCAGGCATAATTCTCCATTCGTATGTCGTGAGGACAGTTTGATAAAGCAGTGATCTTGTGAGTAATTATAATTTTCGCCTTCACCTTGTCTAATTATTTCTTTTGATCGCATCATTTATTTCTTGTTGGGTACAACATCAAATATTGTTATAAACTATCAACACTATATAATCATCCCAATATAAGAACAATCTCAAAAAGAACTCTTGCTCTCCCATAAGTTTAACAAATCCAGAAAATCCTAACTGGCATGTAGTGACTCTAATTCTGAATGGTATAACGCTTAGACAAGTGATAGGCAATGCTTAAATTCAGAAGCCATGGCAACCAGGCAGAGAGCTGGTAAATGGGCATAAACGGTATTTCTGTCAAAAGAGGAACCAATAACAAAGTTCGTTGGGTAATGGCAGCAAAGGTTAGCGCATAACTTAAAAATATCCATTTTTCATGATTCACTGCGTCACCACCTATTATAGCGCTAACTGCCTTAATGGTAGTATAAAGCCACGCAATTGATAATATGGAAAAACCAATTGTAGTTATCCAACCACCCATGGCGAAATGGGCGATAATAAGCCCTGCTGAAGCACTTAGAAGTACACATACAAAATAAACATATCCAATACTTCGATGTAAAGCTTTATATCTACTTCTTAATTTCTTTATAAACTGAAATGGACCAATAGTAATAGCGACTAGTCCCAATAATATATGTGTTCTGAAAGTAAAGAGGTACCAAAAGCTATTGGCCACTTCCTTTCGTTTAAGTATGCCCGCACTATCTGATAGAAAGTAGTGAAAGGACATTACTACCATACTGGTTGCACCAATTAATAGAAATGCGATAAAAGCTGTTTTTCTCATCTTCCAAATGTATTGTAGTATTCTAGAACAAATTGGAGAATGTGCTGAACGTCAAAGAAATGATTTGAATGTCAAGCTAATTACTACTTGTTCGTTTTAGAGGTACCAAAGACGTTTATAATTATTGATTATTTAGCAAAAAACTGCCTGACCGCTGGGATATACTTTCTAGATACAGGAACGATTTCTGATTGGCCTTTAAGCTCAAGTTTTAAGCCTTGAGCATTTCCCGAGATGTTTTTTACCTTATTAAGGTTTACCAAGTAGGAGCGGTGACATCTTATTAAACTAGAAGATTCTTCTAACTGCGCTTCAAACGAAGAAAGGGTAACTCTATAGGTTATTTTTTTTAATGTGTTTTCAACGAATATGCACATATCAATATAGTTGCCGACTGCTGCAGCATAATTAAAATCAGCTTCGCTAAAAGTGATTGTTTCATTTTTTAAATCGGTTGAAAATTGATGTATGGTTTCGTCTGAGCCCACTAAAAACTCTTTTTTTGAACTAAGAATGGCATGGGCCTCATTTCTATTCGTTTTGGCTTTTCGCTTATAATCAATGAGCGTAAGAAAGGCTATGGGTATTCCACCAAGAACAAATGTTCTGTTAATAATCCACCAATAGTTGGACCAACTAAAAGGTAAGGAGTTTATGAAATTGGTGTAAATTCCATTTAATGTGGCAATGGCAAATAGGATGATTAAATAAAATAGTACTTGATGCTTTACTTTCCAATGTGCATCAGAAAATAGTCTGGGAAGCAATAAAGGGAGAACGTATAGAAAGAGTAATAAAACACTAGTTGATATACAGCCAAAGAAAAGTACTTGAAATACCTTGTTTTTATTGGTAGACAGGTTGATGCCAAAAGGCTCGAAAAATAATAAAAATAGACCAATAAATAACCCGAACAGTATTGCAATAATCAAGCTCCTTAATTCAGGGCTTGGGGCGGGATATTTTTGGTTAACTATTCTTAACATTTGATTTGAGACGACACTCTTCAGTCAAGTTTTAATCATAATTATATCATTATACCTGATGAGGGCCAAAATCATTAAATTGATGTTTGAATCAATGGCTTACAATAATTTATTATAGTTTATTTGCCATATCCACCATATATTATTACCTCAATATAAGAACATTCCTAAAAAGAACTGCCAATTCCCGCCATCCATTGCGAGGAACGAAGCAATCTCCTAATTATGGGGGACAGCTTCGTCCTAACGTCCTCCTGTGACGATAAAATAGTTAGACAGAATTCCTCAATGCATTTCTGGAAGCGCGATCGACCAGAGTGAAAATATGATCAATAGCTTCTTTTTCATTTGATTTCATATGTCCTGATACCTTGATGAATTCTGCTGTTATCTGATCACAGACTTCATAAAACTTTTCGTATAGTTCATGGTTGCTGATTAACCTATTGTTCTGAGATTTGAAATTGTTCTTTACCAATTTCTTTCTCCGGTCGAGTAGACCTATAATATTCTGTGAATCAGTGTAAATTTTGATCTTCCCTTTCGGGTTGATACATTTGAGCCCCCATAATAAGGTTTGCAACTCAAGTTTCGAAGAAGATGTACCCTCGAATTGTTTGACTTTGATCTGTTCTTTTAACTCTTCGAACATTATATCTTCTCCTGACAAATGGAGGAAAGCACCATAGCCTATTTTCGAATGGTTATTGACACTACCATCAACAAAAAGTTGTTGCGTCATAGGAGTCAAGTCAATTTTAATTTCATCAACAAATCAGTTTGTTCATCTTGACCTAGGAGGAAAGGATGACTGCTAAATTGAATGAATCCAAGTTTCTTATAGAGCCTTATGGCATCCAGATTTTTCTCCCAAACTCCCAACCAAATTACATCCAGATTCCTTTCTTTAGCCAAGTCAATGGCCTTGTTAAATAATATTTTTCCAATTCCTAAGCTCTGATAACCAACAATAACATAGATTCTTTCTATTTCAAGTGCGTTGGAAATAGTTTCAGTTTGAGCAGCACCAACATTAACTTTTAAATATCCCAAAATTCTATCTGGGTCTTCGATAAAGTAATATTCTGATTCAGGATTTTGTATTTCTGTCTCTAACTGTTTTAAGTTAAAAGTCTTTTCAAGATACAATTCCATATCAGACGCTGTATTTAAACTACCAAAAGCATCTATAAATGTCTGTTTCCCAATTTTCTGAAGTACAGGTAAATCACCAATTTGGGCTAATCTAATCTTGAGGTTATTTAGAAACATTAAATTCAGTTTAGGGGGTAAATGGAAGAGGATTTTAACAGCTAGACATTATTATACACAATATAAGAACATCTCAAAAAAGTAATAGTGAGTTGCTCTACTAGCTTAGTTTTTTATTCGGATTTTGTCTCACATCAAAAAAAGCTAAGATGATAATTTTCTTTCCTTGAACCCTATAAAGCAATCTAGTCTGCCGTGTAAGTTGGAAACCCCTTATCTCTCCATTTTCAATTTGACCCATGGTAGGGTAGCTTTTAAGGAGCTTAAATATTTCATCAGTTTTAAGAATAAACTGTTTGGCCGTGCCTTCGCCCCATTTATGCTTGATATAATTAACGATTGAGTCGAAATGTTTTTCGGCTCTTTGGGTGACAAAAACCTGCATTTAATATTTACTCTTAATGTCCTCCCAGTTAGTCAGATTTTCTGCTTCTTCAGATTCTTGATAAGACAAATATACTTCCTTCTTTTGCTCTTCAGTCAATGTCTTCCAAATCTGACCTTCCTTAGTATTTTCACTATGCTTTAAAAAATCATAGACTGTTTGAAGCAATTGTTCATCATCAATCTTATTCAAGATCTTAAGTAAGTTAGATTTTAGTTCAATTGTTCCCATGATATAAATTTACAACAATTTATTGAACGATTATATTTCAGGTAGACGACATTACTACATTGTAACTTGTTTTTAAAACTATAAGTCTTACGCTAGTGCGAGCTTTTAGCTCGTACTAATCAAACAAAATCAATTTCCAGCACTCCTTTACCTCTACTGTAATCAATTGCGCTACTATATTTCCAATAATGAGGTTCCGTTACAAAACCAGCCTCTACGGGGTTGAAATGAATATAGTTGACTTTTTGATCAATCACCTCTGAACTCCATATTTCAATTGGTTTATTATGCTGCTGCCAGAATTGACTGTTTTTAACATTGCTGTTTTTTGAACCTGCTCTTTTCATCAACCAAAGAACCCATTCTTTCCTGTTTTCCTGAATGTTTTCAGCTATTAAGTTTTGTATTTTCTTTGAAGTATGAGTTTTAAAATCTCGTAGTAAATCTCCTGGATTATTATTTTTTGCTCGAAAGATTAAATGAATATGACTTGGCATGATACACCAAGTGTAAATTTCCATGCCTTTATTTTTACGACAGAAATCTAGGCTCTCTACTACTTCCCAGAAATATTGTTCCCTTATAAAAACATCAATCCAATATACCGTAGCAAAACTTACAAAGTACAGCCCCTATTTATTGTGAAATTTATACTTACGGCTCATTCTATAAAATTATCAGTTTTTTTACAAAGTGGTGGGCTATACTTTGAGGTGTGAATAGGTACGAGCTAAAAGCTCGCACCTGCCGGGGTTTTAAACTTTAATTGCTCTTGCCCAATGGATGAATTCGAGATCATCTCTTTCAAATTCCTCTTTTTTCACTGATATGTGTTCCTTAATTATATATAGACCAACTAGAATTCTATAACTTTCCTTAACTGTTTCTCCACTTTCTTTTGAACGTATAAATACATATTCCTGATTAAAGCCTGGTAAGGATCCAAGATTGTTTAGTTTGACGAGGTACCAGCTAAAGTCATTTTTAATTTCGTATCTATTCAAAACAACTCCTTCATTAGGTATATAGTAAGCTTGATAATCGTGATTTGAAAATGGTGTCAACTTAATAGTTTGACCTAAAATTTTATTTGGGTCACCGTCAAAATCTTGTTTTTCCTTTTTCCCCCAAAAGCGGATATTAAACCACTTACCTCTTTTGATTTTGAATTGACCTAAACCAGAAGTGATAAATATAAGTAGGTAAGCTCCAGATAATAGTGAATCAAAAAAGGAACTATTACCAACAGTTGGTCCAAACTTTAGTGAAAGGGCAGCATATTCAAATAGAATTACACCAAATAGTCCATAAACTAAGAAATCCGCAAGTTCTTGGTGATTTAGTTTCTTTTTGGGGTCAAAAAACTCAGAGTTATTAAGAGCATTGTTTTTAAAGGAATTCCAAACTGAAATACTAGAGATAAAAAAGAGTATAGACAATATACTGAAACTTCGAGCCTTTTCATTGATTAGCCAGAAGTCATAAAACCCATGGGCAATGCTTGCAAATACAAAAAAAAGTATAATTCTTAAAACCGAATTTTTCTTATAGCGATATTTATTAAGTACAAATGAGTAGGCAATAATTGAAGTCATAAACATATGTCCTACCGAAGTTAATAACGCTCTGGAGGAAATAATGTGGAGTTGGTATTGGTCGAAATACAGCAAATTTTCCAGAAAAGCAAAGCCAAGGGCAGACAATGATGCATAGAATATATAGTCGTATGATTCGTTTATATATTTGGTGTATTTTAAAAGCAATAGTAAAGGGACAATTTTCACAAGCTCTTCAATGGCTCCTATACCAATTATGGAATATAGAAAATCATTAATAAGATCTCCGTTTAAGTGAAACCTGAAAAGTTCTTGAATGATATCCGATAATAAAAAAGTAAACAAGGCGAAGAACATACCCAATCCGATTGTTAGGAGAATGGGTTTCCAGTTTTCGGGTTCATAAATATCTAGTTTTCTAATATAAGTTACCCATACACCTAAGATCAAAACAGCACCCAGAAACCCAATAATTGTCAATCCATTAAAAACTGACTTGAAAAGAATTCCGAGATATGAAATGTAATCACCAGTTAAAAGGGAATATTTTCTAAATACTGAAGTGGGTATTTCTCTTTTAGTTATTTGGTGGTTGATCAGTCTATTTAAACCTTTTAAATCATGCTTCTCCAAATAGTAGCTTGAGAGATTGCTTGTGGCTCCACTTACATTCCCACCAAGATTAATTTCTTTAAGAAAATGTATACAGGCAATTGAATCTTGATTCAATTGCCTGTATACATTACCTATTGAATTGTTCCAGTACTTAATATTTCTATTTTTAACTTTAAGAAATTCTTCCAAGGCTAATTCATAGTCCTTTAAGTTGACCGAAATTAGTCCCAATCCATAATGACCAATATCCAATTCATGTTGATTGTCAGTTAGTGTCTTAGAACTGTAATAGTTTGATATTGTCTCATCGTCCCTATATTCATAATTGTTCTTCCCTTTCTTTTTCCTTTTTGGTAGATTGAAATGAGATTCAATATAGTTGTAATTATAATCGAGGTTACTAGGGTCAGATTGCAGTTGCTTTAAGTAGAGGGTCTCCACTTTTTTAATTTAATTTGATTTTTCAGCATTTTTTATTCTATCTGAAATGTTATCAAATGTCGGGTCTGAAAGAAAAAAATTTGTTAGTACACCGAGCAATATTGATGCTCCAATAACTATTAAAAAGGATTTCTTCAATTCAATTTTATTTCTGCCAATATTATTTATTTATTACTGCTGCCAATATAAGAACATTCCCAAAAAGAACTTATAATTTCAATCCATGTTTCAAAACCTCCTTAAAGTCACTTGTTATTTATTCCTTTTCATAGGCACTTATGCCCGCGCCCAAAAAGTGGAGACGGTAGTACAACGCGGCCATTATGCGGCTGTGAAGGCCGTGGCGTTTACTCCTGATGGTAAATATCTACTTTCTGGTAGCCGTGACAAGTCCATCAAACTTTGGGAAGTGGCCACGGGCAGGGAATTGAGATCCTACCTGGGTCATGAGTCTACCATCAATGATATTGCAGTGAGCAATAATGGTAAGTTCTTCATCAGTAGCTGTGCTGACAAAACGGCAAAAATGTGGAACATCGCCACTGGTGAACTGATCAAAACCTTTACGGGGCCAAAAGACTATCTAACTTCTGTAGCACTTAGTCATGACAACAAATTTCTGGTAACAGCTGGCTTCGATTGGGAGGCCTATCTGTGGAATATCGAAACTGGTGAGCTTATCAAAACTTTTAAAGTGAATCCTGATAAAGGAATAGGGTACGGAATTAATGCCGAATTCAGTCCAGATGATAAGTACATCGCTTTTGGTGGAGACAATAGAAGCGTGACCATCTATGACATTGCCTCAGGTGAAAAGGTTAAGGAATTTAAACCAGATGAAGGCTGGTGTGGTGGCTGTGGCACTTTTATTAAGTACAAATCGGCAGGTCAAATATATTCAGCAAGTAATAAAGGTGATCTTAAACTATGGAACATTAATGCAGGGAATACTGCGCAAACCTACTATACCAATAAGGAAGAATTTACCTCACTGAACTTGACGGCCAATAACAGGATACTGATTACTACTGAAGATTCACTGAAAATATATAATGCAGCAAGTAAGCAACTTGAGTTGGGCATTAACCTCGGTTTGGATAAACCAATCACCGATGCACGTTTCAGTCCTGATGGGAAAACGATAGCCGTATCTAGTGACGATCAGTTGGTGCATTTGTACAATGCCAAATCAGGTGAATTGATAAAAGTATTGCAAGGGTTTCTCAACCTAACTGATAAAGGCGGTTTAGAATATGATCGTTCGAGTTGGGATTATTACATTAAGAAATATACGGATCTTAAAAACGATGTTAGGATCAGTCCTGATGGAAAATATCTAATAAAAGGTAAGATTGGAAGTATTGTGCGCATGTGGGAGATAGCCTCTGGCGCGATTGTGAGGGAATTTGTAGGTCATGAAAAAGCCGTATTATGCACGGAGTTTTCTGCTGATGGAAATTACCTACTCACCGGCAGTGCGGATAATACCGCTAGAATTTGGGATATAGCCACAGGCAAAGTTGTCCAAGAGTTTAAGGGCCACAGAGAGGTGATCTTTTCAGTGGCCTACAGCGCTGATGGCAAATCTATAGCCACGGGCAGTTGGGATGGCACTGCAAAAATTTGGGACGTAAAAACTGGAGAATTAAAGGAAACGCTAATTTTTGAAAAAAGCGCCCCTTATAAATTGCAGTTTGTCAATAATGACATTTACCTATTGATTGCTGGGCTTGATAAAACCCTGAAATTATGGGAAATCGATAGTAAATCAGAAGTCCGCAATTTCATTGGCCACACCGATGTCATCCATGATTTTAGTCTGAGTCCTGATAAAAAACACATCAGTTCGGTAAGTTGGGATGGTAAAGTGAAGGTATGGGATTTAGAAACAGGTCTTCAAATTGCCAGAACCAACGACCACAGCGGGCCAGTCTATTCTTGTGCTTTCAGCAATGACGGTAAATGGTTGGCAACAGCCGGATTGGATCGAGCAATCCGTTTAAGAAACAGTACAAATGGAGAAGTGATAAAATTCCTTGAAGGCCATGTGGCCTCAGTCACTTCATTGGAATTTAACAAAGACAATACTTTATTAGTGAGTGCCAGTGAAGATGGAATGGTGAAAGTTTGGGATGTTCAAAGTGGTGCTGAATTGGTCTCCTACATAATACTTAGTCAAAAAGATTGGATGGCCATCAATGCTAGCGGCTATTTTAATGCTACCGAGGGAGCCATGAAAAGCATTGCTTTTGTACGGGGGATGGAGAGCTACAGCGTAGATCAGTTTTTCGATGAATTTTATAAGCCCGATTTTCTGAAAAAATCATTCAATCTGCGAGGAGGCGAGCAAATGGATATGGATGATAAGATCAGAAATTCCCCACCACCAGAGGTGGAATTTATAGCTCCTGAAAATGGACAAATCAATAAAACAAGTAAGGCCGAGGTGTACGTGAGAATATCAGATGCCGGGGGAGGCGCCAGTTCTGCTCGAATTATGCACAACGGTAAAATGATCGTGGATAAACCCATACAAGTGAAGCCTGGAAAATCCATTGTACTCAACGAAGTGATTAATCTAGTACCAGGAGATAATGTGATTGAAGCTTCTGCTAAAAGCGAGGGAAACATCGAATCGAAGAAAAACAGAGTGACTGTACAGTTTGGAGAAAAAATGAAATCAACACTCTATCTCGTAGTCATTGGCATTAATCAATATGAAAATGAGGCCTTAAATCTCAATTATGCTGCTGCGGATGCCAAGGGCTTTAAGGAGCGAGTACTGTCAAGTTCAGAAAAACTATATGATAAAATTGAAGAAGTGACCTTATATGATCATGAAGCGACTAAGGAGAATATTCTAAATAAATTAACCGCACTTTCAAAAGTGATTAAACCCAATGACGTGCTCTTTTTCTACTATGCAGGGCATGGCAGCATGATCGGTAACGACTTTTATTTTGTACCTACTGACAATGTGAAATTGTACAGCGAAGAGAAACTACGAAAAAACGGAATCCAAGCGCAGGAGCTCCAGCAGCAGTTAAAGAATATTGCCGCATTAAAGCAGGTGATCATCATTGATGCCTGTCAATCGGGTGGTGGGGTAGAAATGCTAGCCCAACGAGGAGCAGGGGAGGAGAAGGCACTGGCACAGCTTTCACGTAGTACAGGCATCCATATTTTAGCTGCGGCTGGTAGTGAGCAGTTTGCTACCGAATTCAGCGATTTAGGGCATGGCCTTTTTACCTATGTGCTGCTCGAAGCCTTGTCAGGCAAAGCAGATGGTGCTCCAAAAGATGGTAAAATCACCATTTATGAACTCAAATCTTATCTCGATGATCAGGTGCCAGAGTATTCCAAGAAATTTAAAGGCACCATGCAATTCCCACATACTTTTTCGAGAGGGCAGGATTTTCCGTTAGTTATTGATTAAAAGGGAGTTACAATTTGGATTGAAAATTAGGTGATTTTATCCCTTGCTATCAAAGTATAAAATACTACTTTGCCCCAATTTTCAAAACCAAAACCACTACAAAATGAAACACAGTTACTTTACTAAACAAGTATTGCTGTGTGCAATGATTCTTTTCACATTACCCCTCTTTTCACAGATTCCTGCTGGGTATTACAATGATGCAGCTGGGTTGTCAGGTGATCCATTAAAGAACGCTTTGCACACTATTATCGATGGTCAAATTGAATTTCCTTATTCATCAGATTCCACTGATGTATGGGACATTCTCAAAGAAGCCGATCGTGATCCCAATAACCCTAATAATGTGATAGGCATTTATTCCGGTTTTTCAATGAACGCTGCTTTGGAATATGACGGAGGAAATGGCTGGAATAAAGAGCATGTATGGGCCAAGTCACGAGGAGATTTTGGTACTGCTCCTGGTCCTGGAACTGACGTTCACCACTTACGTGCTGCTGATGTAACTACTAATTCAGCCCGTAGTAATAGAAACTTTGATAATTGCTCCGAACCATATGTTGATTCTGGTGGTAATTACTCAGGCGCAACACCCTCATTTACCAGTAGTACTGATTGGGTATGGCAACCAAGAGCTGCTATAAAAGGCGATATTGCCCGGATGATATTTTATATGGTAGTAAGATATGAAGGTTCTAATGGTGAACCGGACTTAGAGCTCACTGACACTAATCTTTCTAACGGAGATAAATCACCCTTGCATGCCAGAATGACGACTTTGCTGCAATGGCACAATGACGACCCTGTTGATGATGCCGAAAGAACCAGAAATGACGTTGTATATAGTTATCAGCAGAATAGGAACCCATTTATAGATCATCCAGAATATGCCTGTGAAATATGGGCCTGTGGTTCTTCAAGTAACAACGCCCCTGTATTTACATCTTCTCCTGTTACAACGGCTACGGAAGGACAAGCTTATACTTACAATGTAACCACAAGTGATGCCGATGGAAATTCTCTTACCATTTCAGCAAGTACCAAACCATCTTGGCTTTCTTTCACTTTAACCGGCAATGGAACGGCAACTTTAAACGGCAACACTGGTGCGTCCCAAGTAGGTTCACATTCTGTGGTGCTAGAAGTCAGTGATGGTATTGCTGCTCCAATTTCACAATCATTTACCATTACGGTAAGTGCCGTAGGTGGAGGTTCAGGAGCTACGGAGCTTTTCTTTTCAGAATACATTGAAGGGTCATCTTTAAATAAGGGACTCGAAATAGCCAATTTCACTGGTACATCAGTTAATCTATCAAGCTATTCAATATTAAAACAAACCAATGGATCAGGGGCTTGGGGCTCAGAACTACCTTTGTCAGGAACATTAGCAACAGGAGATGTATTTGTTGTAGTTAATTCAGGTGCCACTTCCGCTATGCAAGCCGCAGCTGATCTTTCCACTGGTGGTGGGGCTCTCTCTTTTAATGGTAATGACCCAGTGGCCTTATTTAAAAATGGGACATTGATAGATGTTATTGGGGATTTTAATAGTGCTGCCAACTACGCTCAAAATCAAACACTGGTACGTAAATCAACGATTTCAGCTCCCGTTAATACATATTCTGCCTCAGAATGGACAGTATTTTCAGTAGATACCTTCTCTGATTTGGGATCACATACTTTTGATGGAGGTACACCACCACCAACTTGTGATATACCAACAGGGTTGTCTAGCAGCAGTATTACGCAATCTAGTGCAACGATCAGTTGGAACTTAACGAGTGCCGCTTCTTATTCGGTTAGATATAGGGTTACAGGCGCCTCTGTTTGGACTGATGTGAATAACAGCAGTAATTCACTTTCCCTTTCGGGGCTTTCTTCTGCCACAAATTATGAGTGTCAGGTAAGATCTCAGTGTGGGGCTACGAGCTCTAGTTACTCAGCTTCAATCACTTTTTCAACCTCAGCACCAGTAAACTATTGTACATCTTCTGGTAATAATGGTACTGAAGAATGGATCAACAGATTTGTACTTAACACCATTGATAATAATTCTGGAATGAATGGCGGCTATGCTAATTTCACTTCTATGAGCACATCTCTTACTACAGGCAGCAATTATGGTTTTACAATTTATCCATCTTGGGCAGGTACTGTTTATAATGAAGCTTATAATATTTGGATAGATTATAATCAAGATGGAGATTTTAATGACTCCGGTGAGGCAGTATATAGTATTTCTAAAAACAAGAACAATTCTATTACTGGTTCGATAGCAATTCCTTCATCGGCCTTATTAGGTTCAACCAGAATGAGGGTAACCCTAAAGTACAATAGTAATGCCTCTTCTTGCGAAACATTCAGTTATGGCGAGGTAGAGGATTATACAATCAATATTTCTAACAGTAGCGGTGCAAGAAAAAGTGGCGCAACAAGTGCTATAAATACACCAACTGTTGTAGTTGATAATACTGATAGTGAGTTATACCCTAATCCTGCTAATGACGTACTTGTTGTAATGGTGGAAGCCAGAGACGGAGCGCATTTGCAGCTACTGAATATTTCTGGTAAGATAATGATAGATAGGAATTATACTAATTCAGAAGAAGTTAGAATTGATGTGAGTGCGTTTGAAAAAGGTATTTACATCTTATCTATCGAAAATGGGGGAGGTAAAATCACCAAAAGGGTGATTGTTAATTAAAAATTAAAGCCTTACCAAGCTTTAAAAGTTTGGTAAGGCTTTATAGGTTTTTTCCTACTAAGATTTTAGAGATTAGTAGGTCTTATAAATTATTACTTCTGCCCGTATTTGGCCTTATATCGCTCATAAAGCACTTCCTGCATTCCATTGATTTTCACTTTTCTACCATCAATAAAAGCATAGGACAACTGATTAGTTCGCATGTCAAGGGCATCACCCTCACTTACAAATAACGTAGCTCTGTAACCAATTTTCAATGTGCCAAGATCAGGGATGCCCAATATTTCAGCAGTATTGGAAGTGATAGTCATTAAAGCCGCTTCTTTGCTCATACCGTAAGCCACTGCAGTTCCAGCAATAAACGGTAAGTTTCGTTCGCCCATAGCTCCTTTGCCATAGGCAAGGCAAAATTTTATTCCAGCCTCGTGTAACAATGCCGGAGTTTTATAAGGCATAAATACGTCTTCTTCTTCCCTTTGTGGTAACAAGTGAACACCATTAAGGATGACGGGTATATTGTTGTCTTTGATAAATTCTGTAATCATTTCAACATCTCTACCACCAACTACTACTATTTTCTTTACACCGGATTTTAAAGCAAACTGTACACTTTCTATAATTGTCTTAGCGGCATTCTCATGGATGAATAGTTGCTTACTACCACTAAAAAGGCCTTTCAGGGCTTCCAATTTAATATTTGTTACTCCATGATTACTTTCATTATATGCTTTTGCATCGTTAAAAAGCTTTTCAATTTCAGCTACAGAATTATCATACTCTTTATTATCTGAATATTCAGTTTCTCCCATCCACCATCTTGGTCGAATCTTTCTACTTGGCCAATTTAAATGAATGCCATCATCCATCTTTATCACGGCATCTTCCCAGTTCCATGCATCTAACTGCATGATAGATGAGGTGCCAGCTATTATACCACCTTGAGGCACCACCTGAGCAGTTAATACTCCATTGTGTCTCGTGGTAGGGAGCAATTCCGAATCGGTATTATAGGCCACCACTGATCTGACATTAGGGTTTATCGAGCCAGTTTCACGTATATCAACTGTAGCATTGACCGCACTTACTTCTTCTAGTCCTAATTCAGAATTAGGATCGATGAATCCAGGGTAAACATGCTTACCCTCTATGTTAATAACCTCAAATTGACTCATGTCAATTCTGGCTGTTGTGGCGTCTGCCACTAAGGTTATTTTTCCATCAGCAAATCCAATAGCAGAATTTTCTATAACCGTGCCGTCACCTAAGTGCGCTACTCCATTCATTAATAAAATAGGCTTTGTTTGCTTGGGTGCCGGGTCATTAGATTGACCTGAGACAGTCAACACAGAAAGGCTTAAAAGGAATATTAGTGTATATATGATTTTCATAATTTCTCTATTTTAAATTATTACTCCTGACTGATTAAATGGTTTTCCACTACGTCATCGCAATGGAAATTATGGAAAGACTTCTTTTTGGCTCGTTGGACTGGTTTGCCGGCCTTTTTATCACCCTTCATTTTGCTGATAAGTCTTTCTCTTTCTAGCAGTATATTTTTTCTCATCAGCTCATCTTTTTCAGTATCGAAGTAAACTTTACCGTCAATGATGGTTTTGTCTACTACTGCATAGATGGATAAGGGATTGTCAGTCCATAACACCACATCAGCATCTTTACCAACTTTAATGCTACCCATATGACCATCCAAATGAAGTAGTTTTGCAGGATTAAGAGTCACCATTTTCCAAGCTTCTTCCTCACTCATATTGCCATATTTCACAGATTTGGCAGCTTCTTGATTAAGACGTCTTCCCATTTCAGCGTCATCTGAGTTAATAGCCACTGTTATTCCTTCATCATGCATCAGTGTAGCATTGTAAGGAATGGCATAACGCACTTCCCATTTATATGCCCACCAGTCAGCAAATGTAGAGCCACCAGCGCCATGGGCCTTCATTTTATCAGCTACTTTGTACCCTTCTAATATGTGTGTAAATGTGTTTACATGGAATCCGAAGTTGTCAGCCACTTTCATTAACATGTTTATTTCCGACTGTACATAAGAATGACATGTAATAAAACGCTCACCTCTAAGTATCTCTAACATCGCCTCATTCACCAAGTCTTTCCTGGGGGCAATTGCCTTGGCCTTTGCTTTTGAAGAAAGGGCATTGTAAGTATCCCATGCTTTCGCATATGCCTGGGCATTAGTAAAAGCATCTACATAAACTTGCTCAACACCCATTCGTGTTTGAGGGTAACGAATAGAACTGCTATTACTTGATCTCTTTACATTCTCGCCCAAGGCAAATTTGATAAATGGATCTGCATCCTTAATCAACATTTCTTCTGCAGTAGCACCCCAACGAAGTTTAATAATTGCCGATTGGCCTCCAATAGGATTGGCAGAGCCATGTAGTAACTGTGAAGCAGTAACTCCTCCTGAAAGTTGGCGGTAAATGTCAATATCTTCTGGATCAATGACGTCTTTCATTCTTACTAAACTGCTATTAACGGCAACATCGTTTACGCTTCTCAAAGCTATATGTGAATGCTCATCGATAATACCGGAAGTTAAATGCATTCCAGTGCCGTCAATAACCTTAGCTCCAGATGTAGATAATGATTTGCCAATCTTGGTGATTTTTCCGTTTTGGATCAGTACATCAGTATCTTTTAGAATGCCGTCAGTTTCGTTAGTCCAAACGGTGGCATTGGTGATGAGTATCGTTTCTTGTGTTGGAAGCGTTTTATTTCCAAATGCTACGAAAGGATAGATCATATCGCCCAGATCATTCTCATTGTCCTCTTCATTCGCCTCTTTTTTACTCTCGGTAGACTTACTCTCTGCAGCAACATCAAAAGTCAGTTGCCAAGCATTCCATAAATCTGATTTGGCCTGCCACTGTCCTTTCCATCCATCAGTCGTTCTCCATCCACTTAATGTAACCGTTTCTTCCTCTTCAGGTTTGAAACTTATCGTGATCAAATTATCAACGAGTTTTTGTGTGAGGTTGATGTTGGTAGAATCGTTAACTACAATTTTAAATGAATAACTCCCTGGATCTCCAGATACCACTACATTGTAATTCTTATCTCCAACAGTAAGCTTATAGTCACCTGTTTTAACAATAGCATCTTCTTTGTTCACTACAAATTGCTCACCTTGAACCCAGTTTTCATAAATGACTGTTTTGTCGTCAAATAATTTTCCAGAAGTGATAAGGAAGTTGGCCAATTTGTTTTTTTGAAGTGATCCTACCTTGTTATCCACTTTCAACAATCGGGCGGGCGTCATTGTCAATGCCTCAAGTGCTTGGGCTTCTGTAAGGTTATACTTCAAAGCTGTTTTTATATTTTTGATAAAATCACCCTTATTTTTCAAGTCGCTTGTTGTTAATGCGAATGACACTCCGTTGGAAGCAAGGACACCTGGGTTGGTAGGTGCCAATTCCCAGTTTTTCATATCTGCTAATGAAACCTGCATAGCATCAATTGGATCACTTACGTCATAGGCCGAAGGGAAATTAATAGGCACAATCAGAGGAGCACGTGTAGCTTTTACAGCTGAAATTTGCTGGTACTCATCACCTGCACCTTTGATAATATATTGCACCCCAAATTCATCACCCACAGCATCTGCACTCAAAAGTGTGTACTTGTTACCCACCTCAAATATCTGAGGTAAGGATTGATTGGCTATCCAGCCATCTAATGCGATATCTGTAAAAGGACGTGATGATTGGTACCATTGTGCATCCAAATAGGTTTGACGAAGAAGGGCAATTGACCCCATCTCAGATACTGGAAAATATTGTTGAGAACTACCTCTATCCAATGAGTAATAGGCCGCTCCATTTTCTCGGATGACTACCTCATTATCAGAAGAACTTCCTAATGTGGCAATCACTGAAGAACCTCTTGCTATCCCGTCTTTCATAAAAGATGAGACTGTTCCAAATCCTATATTTCTTAATGATTTAGATTCATTTTTGTCTATAGAAAATTCTTTTGAAGCCTTATAGTAGGAACGAATGGCGTCATTTGCATTGTAAGCTCCTTTTTTCTGAGGCTCGATTTTTTCCGCTGCTCCCCAGTTAAATCGACCTGATTTTTCAGGATCGGGTAAGCCGTAGCTACCGTAAATTTCGACAAAAGAGGGGTATAGATGCTTCCCTTTCACGTCAATAGTAGTATATCCTTTAGGAACACCGATACCGCTACCCACTTGTTGAATTACACCATCCTTGATCAGCATTACAGCGTTTTCTATGGTGGTTTGGTAATCTGTATGAATGGTAGCATTCACAAAGGCATAGGAGTTGCTCCTTTTGTCTTTGATATCATTAATCGGGAAATTGTCCTGTGCAAAACAGAACGTCACCCAGATTAATAGAAATGAAGAGAGTAAAATTTTTCGCATAGTCATTTGGTTATAGGTTCAAGCTTTGGTTGGTTTCATGTTTGGAAATGACATCCAATGAATACTAAGCCATCTGTGAAGTACACTAATAATCCACTGTTTGTCACGTCAATTGTTTACCAGTGGCAAGATGATATTGCCAACGGGATAATTGGAGATATTCTGTTGACAATTAGATTACTACATTCACTATTTTATTGGGCACAACTATTACCTTTTTAGGGGTTTTGCCCTCAAGCCATTTTTGAATGCTCTCAGAGGCAAGTACCTGTTTTTCAATGTCTTCCTTAGGCATATCTAATGGAAAGCTGATTTTTGCACGCATTTTCCCATTTACAGAAACAGGGTATTCGTGGGTACTTTCTACTAAATATTTTTCGTCATGGCTAGGAAATGAAGCGTTGGTTATACTTGTATCATGACCCAATTTTTCCCATAGTTCTTCAGCCGTATGAGGGGCATAGGGTGACAATGCAATTACCAATGGTTCTAACACCTGTCTTTTGTTACACTTCATTGCGGTAAGCTCATTGGTGCAGATCATAAACTCACTAACGGTGGTGTTGAAAGAATAATTTTCTACATCTTCTTTCACTTTTTTGATGGTCTTATGAAGTACTTTCAATTCCTCATTGGTAGGTGCTTCTTCGGATACCGAAAAATTCTCATCAGTATGGAACAGGTTCCAGAACCTCCTTAAGAATTTAAAAACTCCATCAATGCCATTGGTGTTCCAGGGTTTGAATTGCTCCAATGGCCCCAAAAACATTTCATACATTCGAAGGGTATCTGCTCCATATCGTTCTATAATGTCATCTGGACTGACCACATTATACTTGGATTTAGACATTTTCTCTACTTCACTGCCACATATGTATTTTTTGTCGGACTCAGGAATTATTATAGCATTTTTTAATTCTGGACGCCAGTTTTTGAATGCTTCTACGTCAAGTATATCATTTTTAACAAGACCAATATCAACATGACGTGGTGAAATGGAATAGGCCAATAGATTGTCAAACTTCCATTGTGTGGAGTTGGCCGAATTGAATTCTACCAAACTTTGCGTGATAATTTTTTCAATAATCGCTTTTTCAGCTCCTGTAAGATTTGATTTCTTAATTCGATCAACAATACCTTTTGATAAATATATTTCAGGGGTAGCTTTTTGATCTTCATCTGAAGCAAGGTTCAGTCTATAGGTAAAACTCGAAACCCCTTGAATCATCCCTTGGTTGATCAGCTTTTTAAAAGGCTCCTGTACTTTTATCAATCCTCTGTCAAAAAGAAATTTTGTCCAGAATCTTGAGTACAATAAGTGTCCAGTGGCGTGTTCTGATCCACCAATATAGAGGTCAACATTTTCCCAGTAATCTAAAGCGTCCTGTCCGGCAAACTCTTGCTCGTTATGCGCATCCATGTAGCGGAAGAAATACCAACTGGAACCTGCCCAACCTGGCATGGTACTTCTTTCAATTGCATCTCCTTGCTCTGTTACCCAATTTTCGGCTCTGGCCAATGGCGGTTCGCCATCTTCTGTAGGTAAGTATTTGTCTACTTCTGGCAATATTAAGGGCAACTTAGATTCATCCATCAAGTAGGGGATACCTTCCTTGAAGTAAACGGGAAGGGGTTCACCCCAATAGCGTTGCCTTGTAAAAATGGCATCACGCATACGGTAGTTGATTTTACCCGATCCTATTCCTTTTTTCTCTAATTCTTCAACACCTCTTTTGATGGCTTCTTTTGGAGAAAGGCCATTGAGAAAATCTGAATTGATTATTTTACCTTCCCAAGTAGAGTCTGCTTTTTCATCGATTACAGCCGAATCATTAATGGGTGGAATAGGTAAATCGAAATGTTTGGCAAAATCATAATCTCGTTGATCACCTGCGGGAACAGCCATAACTGCTCCTGTTCCATATCCCGCCAACACATAATCCGCAACCCAAACCGGTATTTTCTCCGCACTAAAAGGGTGAAGAGCATAAGCACCTGTAAAAGCTCCAGTAATGTTTTTTACCTCAGTCATTCGCTCTCGCTCTGACCGGTTTTTAGCCACCTCAACATATTGGCTCACGGCTTCTTTTTGATTTTCCGTTACTATTTCCTTAACCAATGCATGTTCTGGGGCTAAAGCAATGTAGGATACACCAAAAATGGTGTCTAATCTGGTAGTAAAGACGCTAATCGTTTTCTCAGATGAATCCATTTTGAATTCAAATTCTGCGCCTATGGATTTTCCAATCCAATTACGCTGCATTTCTTTTATGGGCTCCGGCCAATCAATTTGTTCTAAGCCTTGTAATAACCGTTCAGAATATGCATTGATACGCATCATCCATTGAAGCATGTCTTTTCTAATTACAGGATGCCCTCCTCTTTCACTAAAACCGTCTTTTACTTCATCATTCGACAATACTGTACCCAATGCGGGACACCAGTTTACGGTAGTATTGGCGAGATAAGCCAAACGGTATTTGAGCAATATTTCTTGCTGCTGTTTTTCATTAAAAGCATTCCAGTCAGCTGCTGTGAAGATGGGGGTGTCTTCATCACATTTGGCCTGAATATTAGTATTTCCATTGGTTGTAAATGCCTCAATCAGTTGATCAATAGATTCGGCTTTGTCTGATTTTTGGTTGTACCAGCTATTAAAAAGCTGCATAAATATCCACTGTGTCCATTTATAAAATTTAGGGTCACAGGTTTGTACTTCCCGATCCCAATCAAATGAGAAGCCTATATTCTTTAATTGCTCCTTATATCGAGCAATGTTTTGTTCGGTAGTGATAGCAGGATGTTGACCTGTTTGAATGGCATATTGCTCAGCAGGCAAACCAAAGGCATCAAAGCCCATAGGGTGCAGTACATTAAACCCATTGAGTTTTTTATAACGAGATACAATATCAGAAGCAATGTAACCCAGCGGATGGCCTACATGAAGTCCCGCACCAGAAGGGTAGGGAAACATATCCAGAGAATAAAATTTTGGTTTATCTGACTTATTATCCGCTTTGAAGCTACCGTTTTGTTGCCAATATGATTGCCACTTATCTTCTATTTCTTTGAAATTGTATTCTGCCATTGCTTAATAAAAAATTGAAGCTGCAAAAATAGCAGATTAAGCGGTTAGCACTTAATTAAAAGGAAATGAAATTTATAAATGGCAGAACTTTTCTAAAGTTCTACTGAAAATGGTTGTAGTACCGCCAAGGTAGTCGACATGATATTGATACAACTTTAGAAAAGTTATAATCTGAATTATCTACCACCAATTAGCGGATTATGGTAAATAGAAACCTGAGCCTCTTAGCCATTGTTAGTATGTCACCAACAAGCAATCCGTACCATATTACCTAGAGATTTATTAGACCCCTTCGGGGTTGTTTAGTGTTCTACAAGTCTCTTTATTTGAATTAAATCCCTTCAGGATTTCTGCCCGTATTAAAAACTATTAATCCCAGAGGGATTAAATATGAATAACTATAAATACCGTCCTATAAAACCCCTAAGGGGTTTAACTATTTTTTTGCCATGTTAAGTCACAAACTCACGCCTGACATTTGAATAATAACCGTGGGAATTATTATAATGGCATTGTGTGCCATGTGTAAAAAGAAGCCCCATTTAAATCCATATTTAATCCGTGTGTAACCCAGCACAACGCCAATAAATAGTTGTGGAAAGGTGATTAAAGGAGCTAGCCAGATTATGTCCTGATAGTTTTCAAAATTGGCCAAATGAATCAGTCCAAATGAAATAGATGATAGATAAAGAATGAAAGGAAATATCAGTTTCCATAAACCAGCAGTATCTCTCAACAACTTGAATCTATTTACATTTAGTATTGATCCAATGAGATACATGGGCCATAAAATATAAAAAGCCCTACGCAAAGTAATGAAAAATCGAAAGATAAGTTCTTCAATAAAAGGGCTTACAAATGTTCCAAGAATTAAAAATAAGAAGGGACTAGTCTTTAAAAATTCTTCCAACATGTTCTTGTCAAGACCAAGTTGATCTTCAAAAGGACTTAGGATCAGGATAAAAAGCACGACTACCAATAATTCGAAACCAAATATGACGAGCATGTTCTTGGCAATATCTTTATCAGTCAGGTTGGATTTTACATCAGTAGGTTTTTTAGCAAACTGCCAAAAGTCATTTAGGTTTTTAATTATGAAGTCATTCATGTGTAGGTATGTGTAAACTGAGTTATTTCTTCAGCTAACTTTTTGTTGTCAATTTGTTCAATAGGATGTTTAAAGTCCTTGAATATTT
Source organism: Fulvivirga sp. (assembly GCA_048268855.1). Lineage (GTDB taxonomy): Bacteria > Bacteroidota > Bacteroidia > Cytophagales > Cyclobacteriaceae > Fulvivirga. The sequence continues at coordinate 109,294 of JBLWUR010000004.1, read as the reverse complement.
TCGCTCTTCCATTGGGTAGATGGCTTGCCGCCCATTGAGATTCTTCAATACTAACCATTGTATCTTGATCTCCAATGCCAATAATGACAGGTATTTTAATGCTCTGCAAAAGTTCTGGTGTCAGTGTAGGTTGCTCACCAAGTTCTATCATCATTTCCGAAGTTTTGATCATTAGCAATTTCCAATCTGTAGGGGAGTGTCTTGCCTTTAACGTGTTTGCGAATGCAGGTACTTTCAATTCTATTTTTTCAGGATTAAGCATACCCGTTTCGTGTTTGGCTGTTTCTGGAGTCCAATTGAATTTGGTGCCAAATGTGAAAATGCTATTAACCCTTTTGTCAATGGAGGCGAGTTTTAAAGCGATATAACCACCCATGCTATAGCCAAAAATATGGATCTGATTTATTTTGTTTACATCAAGAAAGTGGGAGACTTCCTGTACAAATAACTCTATCGATAAATTTGTCGGAAGTTCTAAACCCCCATGTCCTGAAAAATCAAGTGTAAGTATTTCAAATTTATTAGCGAGTTCATCTATTAATGGCTGCATTTGTTTGGCCGATCCCAAGGCTCCATGCAATACCAATAGGGGTGAAGGTTGTTTATTCATTAAATGGAATTTAACAATTCCTCCACTTCAGCTTTAATATTTTCCATACCGGCAGTTTGGTCAGTAAGTGCCGATTTAAGGTAGCCTGGTACAGTATTGCCTTGCTTTATTTTGCTTTTTATATCATTCAATAAAGATTGTAGCTCCGAGTTTGATGGATCAATTTTGCTCTTGATTGAATCAATGAGAAGGGTTAGTGGGTTATCGTTATCTTCGGGAGATTCATTTTCGAGGCTTACAGTATTATTGGCAATACAGTTGTTATAGTCATCTATCAATTCATTCAGTTTTGATTTTTTGTACTTACCCTGTTCAAATCCCTGCTCGATACTACTACAATCTGCTAAAAACTTAGACATCCCTTTTTTGAATGAGATATTTGGCACGAGTATTCCATCTCCAGTGACCTTACTCAAATACTGTGTTCCAAAATCAAACGCACCATCTTGTCTAAAGAAATAAAGGCTGAGGTATCCTTCCTTCCCCACTTTCATTATTCGGTATTTACCAGCTTGTTTGACAGTCTTATATTTTTGGCCATCTAAATTAAACTCTATAAACTGATGAGCTTTTAGTCGGGTTTTGCCGGCATCATTTTTAACAACAATTTCTTCATAGTTGTCAGTAGCCATTTCAATATTGATTGCACCGCTAATAGAATCTTGTGTGGTGGTGATTACCCAATCTTGTGCTGTAACAATAGTATGAAGGCAGATTAGTGTTGCTAGAAGAAGTATTCGCATAATGTCTGTTAGGTTAGACGGCAAAAATAGAATTAATTGTCTTTTTTCTCATCTTTTTTAAGTCTTCCTGCTTCTTTCAACGCTTTATTTATTAGCCATTCTATTTGTCCATTAGTACTCCGGAATTCATCGGCTGCCCATTTTTCAACGGCCTTCGATAAATCCGGGTTCAACCTAAGTACAAAGGGCTTCTTTTTAGCCATATTTGATGCTCACTATTTAATTCTTTCTAACAATACAATGAGTGAGTGGCGATCATTTGTAAAATTGATCACTTTCCATCCTTCCCTCACCTTTTGATTGAGTTTCTCTTCAAACGTATTAATACTTTCAAAGAATCCTTTTTTTAGAAATTTATAATTTTCCATTTTTAATGGTTTAGAGTTCCTGAGTTTACTACCGGAGTTACATCTTTGTCAGCGCATAGTACCACCATCAAATTACTGACCATAGCAGCTTTTCTTTCTTCGTCCAAATCGATTATTTTCTTTACAGAAAGTTGCTCCAATGCCATTTCAACCATGCTAACTGCACCTTCAACAATTTTATGTCGGGCTGCTACTATAGCAGTGGCTTGTTGTCTTCTCAACATAGCACTTGCAATTTCAGAAGCATAAGCCAAATAACCGATCCTTGCTTCAATTACCTTGATACCAGCAATATTTAGACGCTGAGTAAGGTTTTCTTCTAACGCATGGTTAACTTCATCAAGTCCTGACCGTAAGGTCATTTCGGCATCACCATCTTCAAAATTATCATATGGATATTGTCCAGCTAATTTTCGTACTGCCGCATCACTTTGGACCCTAACAAAGTTTTCATAGTTGTCGACTTCAAAAGCTGCTTTAAAAGTATCTGCTACTTGCCAAACTAATATAACCCCAATCAAAATTGGATTACCTACTTTATCATTTACTTTAACTCGTTCACTATCAAAATTTCTAGCACGAAGTGAAATGGCCTTCTTAGCAAATAAGGGATTTACCCAAAAAAATCCATTTTTCTTAACTGTACCCTTATAATCTCCAAAAAGTACTAAGACGCGTGATCCGTTAGGGTTTACAAAGAAAAACCCGGGTGATAATAGAATGACGAGAAAAATTCCAAATGCAAAAGCCGGAACTTTTATTGCAATTAATCCAAAAATGGAGATGACTAAAGTGATTAATACAACAAATGCCATCAAATAGCCTGAGATGGGGTGAAAGTCTTTTTCAGTTTTCATAGTTCGATTTTCTAAAGTGATATCAAAATGATATCATAAATGTATCAATTAAATTTTTTATATCAAAATACAGTATTGAAATAAGGATTTTTGTTTTCTATCACATGAAGGTTTTAATTTGTTACTTATTTCCAAAATTGACTCGATGGTAAAGTACAACCCAAAGAACTGGTTTACCCTTATTTTTCATTCCTATAGTCGGCAGGTGGTTAGAACACTCTTTCCTGCACTATTGATTATGGGGCTGTATACCACCCTTTCCACATATATCATTATAGATTACTTTGAGTTATCCTTTATGAGTACTACTATGGTACATTCTTTATTGGGAATAGTTTTAGGTCTATTCTTAGTTTTTAGGGTTAATTCGGCCTATGACCGATGGTGGGAAGGCCGTAAATTATGGGGGTTATTGCTCAATAATTCGAGAAATTTGGTTTCAAAACTCAGTGCATTTCTTCCTGAGGATGATCAGAAATCAAGGAGTTATTTTGCTCAGATGGTCCCCAATTTTGCAATGGCAATGAAGGAACATTTACGCAAAGGCGTTGATTTGGAAGATTTGGATATTGTAGAAGAAGGCTTTTTAACCAAACTAAAAGGGAAAGGCCATATACCCAATGCGTTGTTACAAATGATTCAAGAACGGATCAATACACTTTACAAATCAAACGTAATTACCGGGGATCAATTTTTTGTATTGGATAAAGAAACAAAGGAATTTTCGGACATTCTAGGTGGCTGTGAACGGATTAGAAATACGCCCATACCTTATTCTTACAGCATGTTTATCAAGAAATTTATTTTCACATTCACTGTAACATTGCCATATGCGTTTATGACTGAATTCCACTATTGGACTATCCCTATTGTTTTAATGGTGTTTTTTATACTGGTAAGTGTGGAATTAATTGCGGAGGAAATTGAAGATCCTTTCGGGAAAGATATCAACGATTTGCCGACAGACGAACTGGTAGAAAAAATAAAGAATAATGTAAGGGAGTTAATTTTGAAGGACTAACTACTTAAAGCAACATAGAGGAAACAAAGTGCTATAAGAAATATCATGACCAAATACATAATAATATCTACACCGATATACGCCTTGTATTTATTATAAAAATCTTTTATTTTTTTAATCATATTTTTTTTATCTCTTCGAGGAAATAGTATTTAATCCTCTAAATTCTTTTTCTTAATTTAATAGGGTTTCGTTTTTTTCTGAGTTTGATATTTAAAAATTCCACAATCATCGAGAAGAACACCGCAAAGTAAATGTAGCCTTTAGGTACGTGATACTGAAATGCCTCAATACTTAACATAAACCCTATTAATATCAAAAACGAAAGTGCCAATATTTCCAATGTGGGATGCTGGCCTATAAAGTCGCTAATACTTTTTGAAAAGAACATCATTACACCCATTGAGATGATAACTGCAATTATCATTAAAATTATCTCATCTGTTAATCCGACTGCAGTCAATATTGAATCAAAAGAAAATATAATGTCTAATAATATAATCTGAGTTACAGCACTAAATAGCGACTGTACTTTTCCAGTAATTTTATCCTGTTCTTCACCTTCCATTTTATGGTGAATCTCCATTGTACTTTTGAATATCAAGAATATTCCACCAGCCAATAATATTAAATCTCGCCCACTGAAATTGTGGCCCATTATCGTAAATAGGGGTTGGGTAAATGTGATGATAAATGTGATGCCAAAGAGCAATCCCACTCGGAAAAGTAGTGCTAAAGACAAACCAATGTTGCGTGCTTTTCCTTGTTCCGAAGCCGGCAGTTTGTTGGAAACTATTGAGATAAAAATAATATTATCTATGCCTAATACAATCTCTAAAAAAGTAAGCGTAAGTAACGCAACCCATGTTGAAGGGTCCAAAAATATTTCCATGGCTTCAAATATAACTATTTGACCCAAATTTTGTAGACTGATTTTAATCAGTCCAGTCCATTGCCACTATTATCTTGTTTAGTTTTTCTAATTCTTTACCGTAGATCATTTTAGCTGTGATTGTTGCTGCTAGGTAGCCGGTAACAGCTGCAATAAAGATGATAGGCCATTGTTCGACTATTGCAGACCAATCGTACGCAAGGTCAGAGTAATGTTTTATTGTTAAAATGGAAAAGAAACTGGTAAGTACAATCTTATAGGCGAAGATGTATTTATTAAGTAAGCTAACTAGTTTTTTTGCCCCAATTCGAAGCCCATACTCACTATTAAAGGCTCTTTTTATCAAGATGAATTTTATTCTATAGTGGACAAATATTAGTAATGCGAATCCAATTATTTGTGCACTAACCACATATCTACTCCGTAGTCCAATAATGAAAGTCGCGGCTACCAGTAAAGTTGTTGTCAAAATCATCAACAGTACATCTATTAACATCTTTTTGTTGATTTTACTGACAGTCCTTTTTGTTCTCAAGGTAAAAATTTCATTTAACTCTGAGCGACTATAGGAAACTGCATTTCTTGCTACTTGTTCTTTCAACTCTTCTAGTTCCATTATTTATCACTGATTAATAAATTTTTCAATTTCTTTTTCACTCTATTGAGGCGTACTCCAACATTAGTCTCGCTAATGCCCAAAATATCCGCCATTTCTTTATAGGTTTTTTCATCAAGATGTAGCAATACAATAGCTCGGTCACCATCATCTAGTCTTTCAATGGCTTTTTGTAATTGTGTAGCATCTGGTTCTAAAGAAGGTTGTTCATAACTCAAGTCAAGGTCCAAATGAGGTAGTGCCTCTCTTAGTTTTATGACCTTCTTTATATATGAAATAGCTGTATAAAGCGATACACGATACATCCATGTGGACACCTTAGACTCATTTTTAAAATTTCCATAACCCTTCCAGAGTTGCACCATTATTTCTTGAAACAAATCTTGATGGTCATCAACGTTATCCGTGTACATTCTACACACGTTGTGGATTAATTTTTGATTCTGATCTATTAAATCAAGGAATTCCTCCTCTGTTTTGGCCAATTTTAAATCTATTTATACGTTAATAGTATGAGTTCATTACTTTTTATTACAAGAACACAATTTTATTTTATATATTCACAATTGATCGAACCTCAGAACTTTGAATTGATTTAATTGGTTTATAAAGTTAAATTTGCAAAACATATGTTTAAAATGGTTTCGATAAATAAACACTTCTTTCCACTCGTCCTTATTTTATGGGTGGTTGGCTTTGGCCAGAGTTTTGCTCAAAACGAAGAACAAGGTACAACAAATAGCCTCTTTTATTACTCAGGCACATTAGGTTCACATGATAAAGTGGAGCTTAATTTCCAGATGAACGGTTATGCCGTTTCTGGATCATATATATTATTGAATTCTGGCGATTTATATGTATTCAAAGGCCGATTGGCAGTAGATAAAAGCGGAGTAGGTCTTCTTGTTTATGATGATAAGAATAACTATGTAGCTGCCGTTGAAGCTAAAATTGTCTCTGTGGATATTGATTTCGCCAAAGAAATTAAAGGAGTATGGAAGTCTGCCAATGGGAAAGTAAAACAAACATTATCCTTGAAAAAAGTAGCGGAACTGGCAAGTATTGATAAACCGGATCCTTCATACTTTGAATAAATAAAAAGCCATCTGACCAGATGGCTTTTTTTAGACCTTATTATTCATCTTTTTTGTTCAAATTCTTTACTAAGAAAAAGTAACACAAAAATCCGAAAGAGAGACAAAGTGCAAATATTCCAAATGGGAGTGGAGAATCATGTCTACTTGGTATCACATCGATAAGAATTAATCCCAGCGCACCGAAAAAGATGATTAACCCCCATTTCAGTGAACCATACTTATTAGTACTATCTTGATTCTTAAATAGTGTCTGATTTTCTTCTTTCACAAAACCATTATCTATCATTTTCTTTTTCAAATAATAGTCTGTAAGAGTTTTTGTAAATAAATAGAGTCCCAAGCTTATTGACCCTAAAACTGCTATGGGCATTAATACTTCATTGATATTCATTATTTCTAAATTTTAAGTTTTTGATATTTTAATCATCCATTGGACAGGGGTGGGTAATGCAAAGGTTGCAAATAGTTAAAATAATTATATTAGACGAAAATTTCAGGTGAAATAAGTAACAAGGATAATCGTATATTAAGGGACATATTTAGTACAATGAAAGGTCCATTTGCAACCTTTCGAAATACAGAATGGTCTCATACTACAATGAACGATAAGGATCTGGTCCAACAAGTATTGAATGGCCAAACGGCATCTTTTGAAATACTCATAAAGAGGTATCAAAAACTTGTTGCGCACATGGTAGGAAGGGTAATTAGCCGACAGGAGGACCATGAGGAGATCTGTCAGGATGTATTCATACGTGTATTCGAAAAATTGAATGAGTTTAAATTTGAATCTAAACTTTCAACCTGGATTGCAACTATTGCATATCGTCTAAGTATCAATTTTATAAATAAAAAACAACTTAAATTAGTTGATCCAGAAATGGCCGATATCTCATTTAATAAAAATTACATTGAGGAGTTGTCACCAGGTAAAAGGATGGAAATGAAGGACAGCGCAGAACATATACAAGAACTGGTTATGTTGCTTCCAGTACAATATAGGGTGGTATTAACGTTATTTCATTTAGAAGAAATGAGTTATCCTGAAATTGAAGAGGTGACCGGATTGCCAACAGGTACAATCAAAAGTTACCTTTTTAGAGGTCGAAAGTTATTAAAAGAGAAAATGGAGTTATTCATGAAAACTGAAGAATTATGATAAATGACGATGAACTTCAACGATTAATAGAACAAGGGAAGACTTCCACGGAGGAGGATTTTGAGACTTATAAATTAGTGTTTGATGGACTGAAGTCAAACCCAAAGAAATTCGCCTTGAAAGGTGATTTTTCAAATAGTGTAATGCATCGAATAAAGTCAAGAAAAGAGTCACCATATGGTGATAAATTCTGGTTAACTATGGGAGTAATTATATTCTTAACATCCGGTGTATATGCAGTTACATTGACTACTGCTGGATTTACGATATTTAATAGTGTCCTTGAGTTAAAAGGATATATCATAATATTTGTAGTACTTGCTACATTATTTAAAGTGATAGAAAAACGGCTTCATTTGGACCATACTGTTTAGTAAACATGATCAAAAAATTAGTATTATTGATATTAACCCTGATATCTTCACATATGTATGCACAAAAATCTTTTCTAGCACTAGGTGATTCCTATACAATTGGTGAAAGTGTAGAGGATAGTGGTCGCTGGCCTGTTCAACTTATCAACAAACTCAATGCGAAGGGTTATTCCATTGATCAGCCTTTAATAATAGCTAAAACTGGCTGGAGAACCGATGATCTGGCTGCGGCCATTAGCAAAGCGGAATTATTGCCCAGCTACGATCTTGTAGGTTTGTTAATTGGAGTCAATAATCAATATCAAGGTAAGTCGGTAGAGTCTTATATACCAGAATTTAAAGGTTTGTTAGAAACAGCTATTGCGCTGGCTGGAGGTAATAAAGAACAGGTTTTTGTAGTTTCAATTCCAGATTATGGCTATACACCTTTCGGGTTAGCTAAGAAAGATAAAATAACGAAGGATTTGGATGCCTATAATGCTGCTAACAAGAGGATAGCTGATGAATTTGGTGTAAAGTACTATAACATCACCGACATTTCTAGATCTGATAAAACTGATTTAGTGGCATCCGATGGACTGCATCCCTCTGCTGTTCAGTATGGTATGTGGGTTGATGTTTTAATGGCTGATCCCGAATTTATAAAGATGCTAAAATAGAGTCAGGCTCCTTTTTCAACCCTTAGTTTTTGTGCGATAAATAGAGCAATAATGCTAAATACTATGGCAATATAACCAACATATTGATACCCAATAAGTGCTTTTGCGCCATGTATTACTTTGGAAGGTGTTTCGGTAATGATAGCCCCCGCCAGTAATGCAGCACATCCTGATGAAAATTGTTGTACTGACGCACGTATACTCATAAAACTCCCTCTATTTTCAGGCTTTACAACAGTAGTTACCATAGTAGTGGAAGGTACAATTCTCCCATTTGAAAGAATAAAAAATATCCCGGTGATCACCAAAGCTTGCCACAAGGGTATTGTGGTTAGATGAGTGATCACCAGAATTGGGATCATGACCAATGTTCCGAAAATAGTGAATACTCTTTTCTTGCCATACTTGTCTGCTAATTTTCCCACTAGGGGCGAGGTGAATATTGTTAATCCACCACCTACTAAATAAATATAAGTTAATTCATGTTCAGTAAACCCTACATTCCCAACCATATAAGGTGCGATGAAGGGAATAATTGTAAAATGACCTAACATGAGAACTGAAGTAAAAGCCAGCCCCATAAGTGGGTTTCTCTTACCCAATACTGATTTTATAATTTGAACAGGTGACTGCTTTCCATTGCCGTTTTCCATGTGTTGTGACATGGAGGGCACATAGACTATAATTAATATATTGACTAACACGCCAAATGCTCCAAGGAAAAGAAATGGGGCATGCCAACCATAGAGAGTAGCGAGATACAGCCCAAAAGGAACTCCAAAAACTGAGGCTACCGAAAATGAAGCCATCACGAATCCAATACCTGCAGCTCTCCGCTCTTGTGGAATGGCATCACTGACAATGGATAAAACTAAAGCACCTAATACCCCACCAAATGCACCTGCAATTGATCTGGTAAAAAGCAGTACATGGTAGCTAGGAGCGAAAGCGCAGGCCAACGTGCCAAGTGTAAAACCTATAAATATAACTGTCAATGCATTCTTTCGATCAAAACGATCGATTGCAAAAGCTACTATTAAACCAGATGCTGCTGCAGAAAAAGTATAGGAAGATACTAGAAAACTGAATTGTCTTGGAGTAATGTCAAAAATCCGCATCAGTTGAGGGCCTAGCGGCATCACAATCATAAAATCCATGATATGTGAAAACAATGCAGAAGCCAGTACTAAGAGTAGGATTTTTTCTTTAGACATGAGCTGCGAAGGTAATTGATTTTTTCTGAGGACTCAATTTTTTTCAGTACCCAGCAACCCAGTAATTTACCAATTGGCTATTCAATTTTAGTAATGACATAATCCCTGCCATTCAACTCTATTTTACTTCCAGCCTTTTTACCTAAAAATGCACTTCCAATAGGAGAGTTTGGTGCAATAGCAAACACGTTATATCCATCAATTTCTATTTTTCCTAGGCCGACACTAATATAGAAATTGCCATTATTAGTTTCTATCAATGCCCCAACCATTCCAACATCTAAAACGGAATCACTTCTAATTTGCGAAAGCAAACCATGAACTTTTGTCAGTTCGTTGTATTGGGTCATTAAATTCTCCTGTTCAAGGTGAATCATAGCCCTACTCGTTTCATATTTATCACCAACGGAGCTTTTAGAATCTTCACCAGCCGATTCTTGTAAATCAGCGATAGCACCTTTTAGATTTTTAAGCTTATCTGTCACTTGCTGTAGGCAAGTAGTCAAGATTTTCCTTTTCATAATTATAGATATAGAATTACAAAATTAGTATGTCCAACGGTCTGGAACTAGATGTTTTTTTATTTCGTTTCGTTTTTGGTATATTTTCAAAGCAATTAACCCATATCTAGCATGAAAAAAATATTCGTTCCGACAGATTTCTCAAAAATATCAGAAAGTGCCTTAAAACTCGCAGTTGACATAGGTAGGTATTCGAGCTCAGAAATATACTTGGTGAATTTTATGAAACATTCCTTTGGTAGTTCTTTTTCAACTTTAGGGGATACCATGGACAAAGGAGATTCCGAGAAAGATCTGTTTACTTTACAATTAGCTAGAAAAAATCACAGCAAACTAGCTAAACTAGCCGATAAACATGGCATCTCTGTGAAAATACAATATCAGGTATATGATCAGGACTACTCAGATGGTTTTGAAAAATACATTAAAGAAAACAATATTGATTTGGTCGTAATGGGAACTTCTGGAGAAGAAAGTCTTGAGGAGTTTTTCAGTGGTAATCATACCATTCAGATGATTGAAAATGCCACATGTCCTGTTATTTCGTTAAAAGATGAATACAAGGGTTCAGATTTTAAGAACATTATTGTAGGCATCGATTTAGAAAAAGATGGCCATGATAATTTTACCCAGGCATCAGCTTTCCTTAATGATTTCGCTAAATCAGTACATGGAAAATTGCATTTGGTACATGTAGCAAATTTAAATGCTAATAAATCAGAACTTGAGAAAAAAGTCGATGCCTTTGCAACAAAACATGGGTTTAAAGATTTTACTGTTACCATTATCCAAAACGATAACAAGGGGCATGGATTGGTGAATTATTCAAGAACTATGAAAACTTCTATTATTGCAATCTTAACACATGCAGAAGGGGGATTGCTTAGGAAATTTTATAAAAGTACGGCTGACGAACTGTCTAAAACAAGTAGCCTACCTGTGATGTCAGTTAATTTGCATAACATATAATGCTTAATCTCCCTAGATTCCTGCCCGATCGGCAGGCGAGTATTCCGAGGTCCCTTGATTAGGGTTGTCGAAATGAATCCGGCAAAAATTAACTTTTAAAAGAAAGGCTTGACAAAAAGGCATAAAAAAACCCCCGACCATTGGTTGGGGGTTTGATATTTAAGTTGTGTAGCTTATTCAGCTATCACTTTGATATCTATTTCATGTTGTACATCTCTATGAATATCAATGATTGCTTTGTATTCACCTAGTTCTTTAATTGGATTGAAAGATATTTTCTTTCTGTCAATATCAAATCCTTTAGCTTTCAAAGCATCAGACAACTGCATAGCTGTTATAGCACCGAATATCTTCCCACTTTCACCGGCTTTAGTGCCAATTTCAAGAGTTAATGCACCGATTGATTTAGCTAAATCCTCAGCATCCTTTTTAAGCTTATCAGCTTTGTGAGCTGCTTGCTTAATGTTTTCGTTGAACATCTTTTGATTCGACTCGTTCGCGATAATCGCAAATCCTTGAGGGATCAAATAGTTTCTTCCGTACCCTGGCTTTACACTTACTGTGTCATTCTTATAACCAAGTCCTTGTATATCTTGCTTTAATATTACTTCCATGGTTAATCTTATTTAAGAGAATCAGTAACGTAAGGCAACAAAGCAATGTGTCTTGCTCTTTTAACAGCTTGAGCAACTTTCTTTTGAAATTTCAAGCTTGTTCCTGTTAACCTTCTAGGCAATATTTTACCTTGCTCATTAACAAACTTCAATAAGAAGTCAGGATCCTTGTAATCAATGTATTTAATTCCGTTTTTCTTAAAACGGCAATATTTCTTTGCGTTTTCGCCTCTATTGATAGGCTCGTTTACTAATGTCATGCTACTGGCTCCTCCTTAGCGGCTACTTTTTTCTTGTCTTTGCGGAATGCTCCACCTTTTCTTCTTGCATTGTACTCTACAGCATGCTTATCTAAAGCTACTGTTAAGAATCTCATTACTGTTTCGTCTCGTCTGAATTCTGTTTCCAGTTTGTCCACAACGTCAGAAGCTGCCTCGAATTCGACAAGATTGTAAAAACCAGTGGATTTGTGTTGAATTGGGTATGCCAATTTCTTCAACCCCCACTGCTCTTCGTTGATCATTTTTGCACCTGCATCCTTGATCACTTGTACGAACTTCTTGACAGTATCCTTCATCTGCTCTTCAGATAAAACGGGATTTAAAATGAATACCGTCTCGTAATTGTTCATAATTAATTTATTAGTTGTTAATTTTTCGGATTGCAAAGATAAACTAAATGTTTTTTAAACAAAATAATGTCTTGGGAATATATTTAAACCAATACATGGGAGAGTATCGTAAATAATATCAATGAAAATTAGTGTAATAATTCCTACATATAACGAACAGCGTAGAATAGGTAATCTGGTTGATGAAATTTACAATAGTAACAATGGCCATATTCATGAAATAATTGTTGTAGATGGCGGGAGTAAAGATAATACGATTAACGAAGCAAAGAGAAGTTTTGTGCGACTTATTGAATCATCTGAAAAGGGGCGGTCAAGACAGATGAATAAAGCGGCTTCCTTGGCCACTGGAGATATTTTGTATTTTGTACATGCTGATACTAAACCTCCCGAAAGTTTTGACAATTTAATTACTGAAAAATACAGTAAAAATAATCGTGCGGGTTGCTTCACTTCTATATTTGACTGGAATCATCCGTTTCTTCGCTTTTGTAATTTCTTTTCAAAGTTACCTTTTTGGTTTTGTCGAGGAGGTGGGCAGACCATGTTTGTTAGTAAAAGTCTGTTTCATAAACTAGGGGGATTTAAAACTGAAATGCTACTTATGGAAGAATATGAATTTATAGGTAGATTGAAAAAAGAAACTAATTTCACTATTATAAAAAAAAATGCGGTCACTTCTGCTCGTGATTATCGGAACAATGGAGCAGTGAGACTTCAGCTTATTTATGCGTACGTCTTTTATTTATATGCTATTGGAGCGCCTCAAGAGAAGATGCTTAGTTTTTTGAAACAACACGTATTGAAGCCGTCAAAGTCATGTTCATGACATTTGGTCTATTGGCCACATCCAATAAAACTGCAGGCCGTTCAACTTAGCTAGATGATAAAATAATTATGAAGATGAAACCCATTGCATTGACAAGCCTTTTTTTAATTTTGGTTCTAAGCTGTACTGCTGATGTTAAAAGCAGAAAAGAAGTAGATTCTCCCCCTCCACATGAGATTTTCGATGGCCTATTAAAGAAGTATGTTAAAGGCGCTTTTGTAGACTATAATGGGTTGAAAAGTGAAAGTAAGGAATTTCAAAAATACCTAGATTTATTAAGTCAGAATCCTCCAAATAAAAAAACGTGGAGTAGCAATGAACAACTGGCTTATTGGATCAACGCCTATAATGCCTTTACCTTAAAATTGATCATTGACAATTACCCCATAAGTAGTATTCGAGACTTGCACCCCACATTATATGTGCCATTGGTAAATACCGTATGGCATAAAAAATTCTTCAAGATAGGAGGGGAACCCACGAATCTAGATGAGATCGAGCATAGTATATTAAGAACGGAGTTTAACGAACCTCGGATTCATTTTGCTATCAATTGCGCCTCTTTCTCTTGCCCACCTCTTAGAGCAGAGGCGTTCGTTCCAGAAAAAATTGATCAACAACTCAATGAACAAGCGGTCAAGTTTATCAATGACAAAGACAGAAATGTAATTACATCAGATAAAATAGTAATCTCAAAAATATTCAGCTGGTTCACTAAAGACTTCACTAAGAAAGGGAGTCTGATTGACTTTTTGAATCAGTATTCCAAAGTGAAGATCAATAAAGAGGCTGAAATAGATTATATGGATTATGATTGGAATCTTAATGATGCGAAATAATCATTATTTAACTTCAAACTGAGTGCTTCCCATTTTATAACCCTCTGTATATACTTCCAGCAGGTATAGCCCTGGTGCATAACTGGAACCCTTGCTGTATTCAAATGTTAGCAACTGCTTGCTGTTATCGAACAGTATCTCCTGATTGGCGGTATAAAACTCTTCTTTGTCATTATACATAAACGTACCAGATCCTTTTGCTACATCGAAGATCACTTGACCTTTATCATCTACAATTCTAATCAAGATATTTTTTCCTTCAATTGGAGCCACATTATTTTCAGCAAGATTAAAGCTCACTTTTATTTTATCTATCTGTTTACTCTTGGCTGGCATCTCTCGTTCACGACCTCTTTCATTTACAGCTAATATTTTTACATTCTCCACTTTAAGTCGTGAAGCCATGGCTACTTTTCCAGCTAATACTTTTTTAGAAATATTAACTTGATTAAGTGAGTCTGATAACTCATTGGTTTGAGTTTTTAGAGTGGTGTTTTCAGTCAACAACACTTTATTTACTTCTTTGAGTTTAATTATTTCTTCGTCCTTAATTTTTAGTAATTCCTGGAATCCATCCACTTTATCTTTTAAGTCTGAGATGGCCTGCCTATCCCTTCGCTTAGTCCGGGCCAATTCGGCTTCCACATCAGCTTTTGCCTTTTCTAACTCAGAAACATCTCCACCTAATTTTTCGATTTCCACTATTTTCTGATCCAACTCTTTACTAATGTTTGTCAATTTTTGCATGGTAGAAGCAAGATCCTCCTCAGTGTTCATTAACTGAGTTTCTGTTTCCACGCTATCTTTATGGTCAACGTATATTTTAATGGCCTGAGCAATAACCACTAAGGCAAGTACTATTACTATTACAGTTGTTTTATTACTTTTATTTTTCTCAGGGATCGGATTAGAAGGGTTACTGTTTTCGGATCCTTTATTTAATTCACTCATCGATTGGGTTTTGATGTTATTAAGCAAAAATATTGTTTATTTAATACTATTCAATGGAATGAGGTTCATTTGTATCGAGAATTAAGTTATCTGGAAGAATAATATGGCATTTGATGAGAAATATTGGACAGCAAGGTACTCCAATCATTCTACCCAATGGGATGTTGGCGAAATCACCACACCAATTAAAGAGTATGTAGATAAGCTCCCTAATAAGTCGATTAGAATATTGATTCCTGGTTGTGGTAATGCGCATGAGGCTGCCTATTTGCATAAACAAGGATTTACTAATGTCTATATCATAGATATTTCGACTATACCGTTAGTTAATTTCTCAAAACAACATCCTACATTCCCTACTGATCACATTATCAATAAGGACTTCTTCCAAATGAACGATAAATTTGATTTAATAATAGAACAAACTTTCTTTTGTTCTCTACATCCTACAGAGCGCGATAAGTATATAAGTCAAATGCATAAACTATTAAAGGATGACGGACATTTAGTTGGCCTTTTATTTGATACTATTTTTAACCGTGAGGGCCCACCCTTCGGAGGTAGCGAAAAAACATATAGAAAATTATTTGAACCCTTATTCAATTTTGAGGTGTTCAAACGTTGTTATAATTCAATAGCTCCGAGATTAGGGACAGAATTATTCATCAAACTTTCAAAAAAGTAGTAAGAGAAATAATTTCCAACTTCATTTTTGTAGTTTTAATAATTGTCTCAAAAGTTATCTCATACCTAGAACCTTTTGAGACATTTGTATTCATAGAATTTGATCTGTTTGAAAAAAATATTCACTTTTTGTTGGTTGTTTTTTGCCATAATAATTTGTGCCAACGCACAAAAAAAAATGAAACAGAGTGGGATGGACAGCGTCCATGTTAAGGGGCGGAGTTTTTTGATTTTAGGAGACTCTGCCATTTATATCCAAAAGGACACCATTTTTTATTTGCCAGATTCTGTTGCCAGTCGACTCAAGAAAGATCGTGAAGGGCGTAGTGATGAGTTTTATCAAAAACTCCGTGATAAACTATCAAAACGAAGGGTTACCAAAGAACTCTACAACCTTCTATTTAATGATGTGAATAAAGCCAAGGTACCTGTTCAAACTGTAACTGTAGCCACTGATCATTTTGAGAAATTTGAAGGAAGCACAATTGGAAATATTAAGATTACAAAATTAGAACCCTTTGGTACCCGGATTACAGATACCACCCTGCATACAGACAAATGGATACTCAAAAAGGCAAATGATATTCATATCAATACACGTAAAAAAATAATAAAATCTGGTTTATTTTTTAAGGAAGGTGATAAAGTTGATCCTGACAAACTGAAAGATAGTGAACGAATATTAAGGACTCAATCCTATATTAAAGATGCTCGTATATATATAATGCCTAAAAAAGGCACGAAAATAGTTGATGTAATAGTTGTAGTTAGAGAAATCTGGAGTATATCAGCAGGGTTTAAATATAATGATGTAGATAATTTTAACATTGATATTACAGATAAAAACTTTTTAGGACTGGGTCAACAACTTAAAAACGAATTTCTTTATTCTGCTCAAACAGCTCCTGAAATTGGTTATTCGGGAACCTATACTGTAAACAATATTAAAAGTACGTTCATTACAGGTGAACTTACCTATGCTCGATCCGAGCCATTTGATAGGAAAGGGATTAAATTCTTTAGAAATTTCATCACACCAGATATTAAATATGCGGTTGGTATTGAGATTGCTCAAGAAAAACTTCAGCAGGCTAGGATTTATAAAGACACAACTATAACCTTTCTAGCAAAGTATAATTTTCAAGATATTTGGTTAGGTCGTTCATTTCTAATTGATCAGGCGGAAAGTGGCCGTACCAATTTTCAGACAGCTTTTCGGTTTGACAGAAGAAGATATCTGGACAGGCCTATAGTAAGGAGCGATACCAATCAGTCCTATTTCGATAGTAATTTAAAATTGTTATCGTTTGGTATTACAAAGCAAAGGTTTGAACGAAGCAGTTTAATTGTTGGGTACGGTAGAACGGAGGATATTCCAATAGGTTATTTATTGGAGTTTACTATTGGTAGAGATAACAATGAGTTCGTTGACCGTACTTATGTCGGATCCATAATCTCTATGGGTGATTACGTAAAACGCATAGGATATTTAAGGCCATCATTAAGTATAGGTGGATTTATTGAAGAGCACCGGATGGAGCAAACAGTAATTAAACCGGAGCTATCCTATTTTAGTTATCTGTACCGCGTGGGAAAAACAAATTTCAGACAGTTCTTTAACTTACGCTACGTGCTTGGTATTAGGCGGTTTGCCGATGAATTTATTAGTATTAATAATGCAAATGGTATCAGAGGCCTGACCGATACGTTTTTAAGAGGAACGAAAAAGTTAACGTTTAGATCGGAAACAGTAGCTTTCACACCTTTTTATGTTGCAGGTTTTCGATTGGCTGTATTTGCGTTTGCCGACCTTGCTTTTATTAATGACAAAAATTCCAAGTTGCTAAAAAATTCTCTTTACCAAGGATATGGCATAGGATTTAGATTTAGGAATGAGAATTTAGCCTTTAATACAATTCAAATACGACTGGCATGGTATCCAAAAACGCCCGATGGTATTGACTCCTTTAATGCAGATTTTTCTGGTCAGAATGTTTTAGGTATTCCAGACTTTAGGGTTGATAGACCGCAGGTAATCAAATTTGAATAATAAATAGCGGTATCATTTGCAAGCATAAAAAGTGTTAAAATGAGGTATTATATATCGAATTATTATTTATAAATATTCTAAATTATAATCCAGAATAGCTATTTTCATTGAAATAAAGCTATTTTAAGATCGTACTACGTAGTCTAATCGCTTTTTGTTGTCAGACCACTTAAAAGGTACTTGAAATATGTTTGAAATAAAGTAATCCGATATTAGATTTGTGCCGGGTTACAAGAATGCACTATTGCATTTGCTGTTTTAAAAACTACACATTAATATGACGCAAAAAAGATTACTAACTCGCGTTTTTCTTTCCTTCACTCTCATTGGATGTTTCTATATTTCCAACACTCTAGCTCAAACACCTGCTGATGAAATACCAACAGATGCGGCAAGAATAAGTGAAGGTCAAGCTATATTTGATAGCAACTGTAAAACATGTCATAGAGTTCACGATAAATTAGTAGGCCCTGCTTTGAGCGATGTCTACAACCGCGCTCCATCAATTGATTGGATCGTAAATTTCGTTCACAATTCTTCAAAGGTTATTGCTAGTGGTGATCCGTATGCAACAGCTTTATATGCTGAATACAATAACACGATGATGACTTCTTTCCCATCTATTAGCAGGGAACAGATTCTATCAATTATTGGATATATTAAACAGGAAACAGAAAAAGGACCTGCAGTTGCAGCTGAAGTTAATACAGGTGGTGACAACGCTAATGCAAGTGGAGAAGCAGGCGTCCCTGCAATCTATATAGATGCGATCTTAGTTGGATTGATTATCGTATTGGTCCTTATTTTGGTGGTACTTGTACTTATTACTACCATATTACGCAAGTATCTTAATCAGCGTGACGATCTTGATGATGCCGATAAAGAAATAATTAATCCATCATTCAGCTTTGATTTACTTGTTAGAAGTAAACCGTTTATATTTATTGTCACTTTCCTTTTTGCAGCAATAGCCTTCAAGGTAGTTATCAATAATCTATATGCTGTGGGAATTCAAAAAGACTATGCTCCAAAGCAACCCATTGCTTTCTCACATAAAATTCATGCAGGTCAATATCAGATTGATTGTAATTATTGCCACACAGGTGTGAATAAGAGTAAGAGTGCGAATATTCCATCACCAAGTATTTGTATGAACTGTCACACTACAATTACTAAAGGTACGCTTACAGGCGAGTCAGAAATAAAAAAGATCTATGCGGCTATCGAAAATGATAAACCGATTGAATGGATTAGAGTACATAACTTGCCTGATTTGGCCTATTTCAATCACTCACAGCACGTAGTTGTTGGTGGTGTTGAATGTCAAACCTGTCACGGACCGATAGAGGAAATGGATGTGGTGAAACAACAATCTCTACTAACTATGGGATGGTGTATTGACTGTCATAGAAAAACAGATGTTAACACCAAGGGCAACGAATATTATGACAATCTTGTAGAGCTTCATAATGAAGAAAGTAAAACAGCTCTTAAAGTTGAGGACATTGGCGGTATTGAATGCTCAAAATGTCACTATTAATAAAATTAGATTTTAAGAATACATCGATATAAAAAACATGATGAAAGATAATAAAAAGACATACTGGAAAGGTATTGAGCAATTATCTAATGATCCTGAATTTGTCAAGAACGCAGAGAAGGAGTTTCCTGATTTTCTTCCAATAAATCAAAATGAAGGTGGAGGAAGCAGCAGAAGAGATTTTCTAAAAATGATGGGCTTCGGTATAGCCGCTGTTTCATTAGCTGCGTGTGAAGCTCCTATTAGAAAGGCCATTCCTTACGTTAACAAACCAATGGATGTTGACCCTGGTGTGCCTAATTATTATGCATCTACTTATGTTAATGGGGGTGACTATTGTAGTATCGTTGTAAAAACTAGGGAAGGTAGACCCATCAAAATTGAAGGTAACAAGCTTTCGAAATTAACTCAAGGGGGTGTTAATGCTCAGGTAGAAGCTTCAGTGCTTACCTTGTATGACAATGAAAGGTTGAGAAACCCAAAAGCTACTGGTAAAGATACCGACTGGACTACCCTTGATAAAGAAGTAATTACCAAATTGGGTAGCATTGCAGCACAAGGTGGTCAAATAAGAATTGTTTCTAATTCTATATTAAGCCCTACCACCAAGCAGGTAATTGAAGACTTTAAGTCAAAATATCCAAATACTTCGCATGTATCTTATGATACTATTTCCGCTTATGGAATGGCTAAGGCCAACGAAGATTCGTTTGGAGTAAGGGCTATACCAACTTATGACTTCAGCAAAGCAGATGTTATTGTAAGTTTTGGTGCTGATTTCTTAGGTACTTGGATTTCACCTATTGAATTCACAAAACAATATAGCAAGACAAGAAAACTTGGTGAAAACAAGAAGAAAATGTCTCGCCATTATCAGTTTGAATCCAATTTGTCTTTGACAGGATCTAATGCTGATTATAGAACACCAATAAAACCATCTGATGAAGGAAAGGCTGTAGCGGCATTATACAATGCAGTTGCAGCTAAAACAGGTGGAACTTCAGTGGCAGGAGCTGGGAAGTATGCGAATATTGATAAAGCTGCTAATGACTTAATTAAAGCAAAAGGAAAATCAATTGTTGTTTCAGGTTCAAATGACCCTGCTATTCAGATATTGATTAATGGAATCAACAGTTTGTTGTCCAATTACGGATCAACAATAGATTTGTCTAAGCCTGTCTATTACCGACAAGGTGATGACGCAGCGATGGATAAGTTGATTTCTGACATTAAAGGCGGAACTATTGCAGGATTGATATTTTTTAATTGCAATCCTGTATATGACCATAGGCGAGGATCGGAATTAAAAGCTTCTCTTAGTAAAGTGTCATTAAAAGTGTCTACTTCAGCTCGACCTGATGAAACAGCTAGTTTAGTAGACTATGTGGCTCCTGATCATCATTTCTTGGAATCATGGAATGACGCTGAACCAGTTAAAGGGTCTTTTAGCTTAACTCAACCTACAATAACACCGATATTTAATACAAGACAGGCTCAGGACACATTATTAACCTGGGCAGGTTCGGAGGAAGAGTACTATACTTATTTAAGAAACTACTGGAGGCGACACATGTCATTTACAGGTAGTTTTGATACATTTTGGGATCAAACTCTTTATAATGGAGTTTTAGATGTTGCCACGGAAGGTCAATCTTTTGAGTTTGCTGGAGATGTAAATACTGCAGCAGCAATGGCTACTGCCGTGAAAGGAGCAGATACAGAGTTGGCCCTTTATTACAATTTAGGTATTGGTGATGGTTCTCAGGCAAACAACCCTTGGTTGCAAGAAATGCCTGATCCAGTGACCAAGGCCACTTGGGATAACTACTTGACAGTTTCTCAAGCATGGGCGAGAGATAATAATGTAACTTCTTTTCAAGGGGAGTGCAATAAAGCCAAAGTAACTATTGGAGGTCAATCTATTATTCTACCAATATTGATTCAGCCAGGGCAAGCTCAGGGTACAGTTGGTTTAGCGCTAGGATATGGTAGAACAAGTGCTGGTAAAGTGGCTAACGGTGTAGGCGTTGATGCTTATCCTTTATTAACTAGTCTAAATGGTGCAACCAATTATAATGTCACTAGTGGAGTAACTGTAGAGGTGCTAGACGAAAAATATCATATTGCACAGACTCAGACATACCAGACTGTGATGGATAGAGAATATGTCATCCAAGAGTCAACACTTTCTGAATATCAAAAAGATGCATATGCAGGCAGATATCACCCGCAAGTTTCCAACTGGATGGAACCAAGTGGACATACCAGTCCTGGAAATATAAGTTTGTGGGAGGGACATGAATATAAGAATCATCATTGGGGAATGGTCATTGACCTTAACTCATGTACTGGTTGCAGTGCTTGTCATGTAGCTTGTCAATCAGAAAACAATATACCTGTAGTTGGCCGCCAAGAGGTAGTTAACAGAAGAGATATGCACTGGATTCGTATAGATAGATACTATAGTTCTAAGGAAGGTGCAGCGGACTATGATGATATGATTCAGGCTACTGATAACCCTGAGGTTACATTCCAGCCTATGATGTGTCAGCATTGTAACAATGCTCCTTGTGAGACTGTTTGTCCGGTTGCAGCTACTACTCATAGTACTGAAGGACTAAATCAGATGACATATAACAGATGTATCGGAACAAGATACTGTGCCAATAACTGTCCGTATAAAGTGAGAAGATTCAACTGGTTTAAATACCATGACAATTCTCAGTTTGAAGATGTTAACACTTCAATGAACAATGACCTTGGCAAAATGGTACTTAATCCTGATGTTACTGTAAGGTCACGTGGTGTAATGGAGAAATGTTCTCTATGTGTGCAAAGAATCCAGTATGGTAAATTGGAGGCTAAGAAAGAGAAGAGACGTCCAAAAGATGGTGAAATTGAAGTGGCTTGTGCTAGTGCATGTCCTGCAGATGCCATAATTTTTGGTGACATGAAGGATAAGGAAAGTAGAATAAGCAAGCTTTTAAAAATTAAGGATACTAAGAAAGCTGATTATATAATTGAGACCGAGATAGGTGAACCAAGAGCATATCATGTATTAGAGGAACTTGGAGTTAAGCCTAACGTGACCTACTTGACTAAAATTAGAAATAAGGAGCAATCTGAGGCTTAGAAACTTTACTAAAGCCTTGAATAAGAAATTGTTAAAATAAGAACTAAAAATAAAGAGAATATGCAAGTTACTTCATCCGTTCGCGAGCCATTAGTTACCGGTGGCAAAACCGTACACGATGTTACCGAAGATATATGCAGCCAGTTAGAGGGAAGACCTTCAAAATCTTGGATGATTGGTTTTGCCGTTGCATTGTCAGCTTTAGGTATAGGAGCTTGTGCCGTTTTTGTACTTGTCTGGGATGGAATTGGCGTATGGGGACTGAATAAAACTGTAGGCTGGGCTTGGGACATTACCAACTTTGTGTGGTGGGTAGGTATTGGTCATGCTGGAACGTTGATTTCAGCAATACTTTTACTTTTCCGACAGAAATGGAGAATGTCAATTAACAGAGCCGCTGAAGCGATGACCATCTTTGCAGTAATATGTGCTGCTTGTTTCCCAGGATTACACATGGGTCGTCTTTGGTTAGGTTTCTATTGGGCATTGCCGTTACCTAATACATTTGGATCTTTATGGGTAAACTTTAACTCACCTTTGTTATGGGATGTGTTTGCTGTAAGTACCTATTTTACTGTATCCTTAGTATTCTGGTACATTGGCCTTATCCCTGATTTTGCCTCTATACGTGACAGAGCAACTAATAAGATTTCAAAAATGGTCTACGGAGCATTAAGTTTCGGATGGGATGGCGCGGCAAAGACGTGGTCGAGATATGAATCTGTAGCCTTGATACTTGCTGGATTAGCTACTCCACTTGTGCTTTCTGTTCATACCATTGTATCCATGGACTTTGCTACTTCAGTAATTCCTGGATGGCATAGTACAATATTCCCACCTTATTTTGTTGCGGGTGCCATATTCTCAGGTTTTGCCATGGTACAAACGCTGCTTCTCATTACTCGTAAGGTGATGCACTTTGAAGATTATATTACTCGTGGTCATGTTGAGTTAATGAATATTGTAATTATTATAACAGGTGGTGTTGTAGCAGTGGCTTATACTACTGAATTTTTCATGGGCTGGTATAGCGGTTTAGACTTTGAAGATTATACCTACATGTCGTATGGAGCAGCTACTGGCCCTTATTGGTGGGCTTGGTGGGCATTGATCCTCTGCAATATTATTGTACCAGCTACATTGTGGTTTAAGAAGGTACGTACCAATTTTGTTTTATCTTTTATCATTTCTATTGTAGTGAATATAGGAATGTGGTTTGAACGATTTGATATTATCGTAATAGATCTTAGTCACGATTATTTGCCTTCAAGTTGGGCCATGTTCTATCCAACACGATATGACGTAGGAGTCTTTTTATTCACATTCGGATTATTTTTCACAGCGTTTTTATTATTTGCGAAGTTCTTCCCAGTAATAAACATGACTGAAGTGAAAAGTATAATTAAGTCATCATCCTCAAAAGAGAATAAGTAAAATGGAAAGTAATAAGAACTTTGTATTAGGGGTTTATAACGATGAAGATGTGCTGCTTACTGCTATTAAGCAAGTAAGGGACAGCGGTATAAAAATCCACGAGGTGTATTCACCATTTCCAGTACATGGAATTGATGATGCTTTAGGATATAAACGCACACGTCTTCCTATTGCTGCCTTTATGTTTGGTTTGTTGGGTACAACACTTGCATTAACCATGCAAATATGGATGCTTGGTTATGATTGGCCTATGATTATTGGTGGTAAGAACTTTATTTCCTTCGCTCCTTTTATTCCAGTAACATTTGAGCTAACAGTTCTTATATCAGCATTGGGAATGGTAGCGACATTTATGATTGTTAGTGATCTAAAACCTTATAAAAAACCAAGATTAATGGACATCAGAATTACAGATGATAAGCATGTAATGGCTGTGGATCTTGCAAAAAATAGTATCACTAAAGAAGACATTAAAAAGGTAATTCAAGGTAGTGGTGCTAGTGAGGTGAATGATAAAAATTTTTAAGATTAAGAACATTCAAATTGGTATGAGAATATATAAAAATTTTAACTACGCAGTAATAATAACCATTGGCATTATGGCTGCTGGCTGTGGTGCTGGGGGTGATAATCAGGGATTGGAATATGCACCAAACATGTATCATTCAGTACCCTATGAGGGTTTATCACAAATTACTGATGAAGGTTCTGGAGAGGCAACGCAATTCCTTAATAATACCTCTGATGGACATGGTGAATACTATAACTCTAATCCACACAACAAGGATAGAATGACAATGCGTACTCCTCCTGCCAATACGGTGAAGAGGAACAAGTATGGTTTTTTACCTTATAGAATACCTAAAGACAGTTTAGATTATGCCTCTAGAGTTTTAAAGAGTCCTATTGACAGTTCGATGACAGCAGCGGCTATCCAGGATGGACAGATTTTATATGGAAAATATTGTAATCATTGCCATGGACCAAAAGGAGAGGGAAATGGTCCTGTAGCATCGCCTCGAGCTGATGATCCTAACGGACTGCCAGTATTTGCGGGTGTGGCCAATTTGCAAGGTGCTGCATTCAAAAACATGTCAGAAGGGCATATTTTTCATGTAATTACCTGGGGCAAAGGCCTTATGGGTTCTCATGGTTCTCAGGTTAGCCCTGAAGACAGATGGAAGATTGCGAAATATGTTAAATCTATACAAAAGTAAAGGCTCACAAGAGTTATTAAATAGTAAATCGAATAACAAATGACTGAAGAAAGATTTTCGTTTACAGCAAGTGCAAAGAAGACCATAATGATTATTGGACTGATTGGTATTGTACTATTGGTAATTGGTACAATATCATCGATGTCAGATGGGCATGCTGAAGAAGGTGAACAAGCCATTAATAACTTGACATCTCAATCCGAACTGGTTGCTAGTTCAGAACAACCAACACATGGGGAAGCTGAGGCACATGAAGGAGGAGAAGAAGGGCATCATGGTAGTAAAACTTGGGTAAAGAGGCTTTATAGTAACTTATGGGTGAATAACGTTTATTTTACTGGATTGGCTTTAATCGGATTGTTTTTTGTAGCCATACACTATGTTGCACAAGCTGGTTGGTCAGCAGGGGTAAACCGAATACCATTAGCCTTGGCACATTGGTTGCCTATTGCAGGTATTTTAATGATTGCCACTTGGTTTCTAGTTAAAGGCGATGTTTTTCACTGGACACATGCCTCATTATATGCTGAGCACGGAGGTGATAATTTGATAAAAGGTAAAGCGGGATATTGGTATTGGCCTTTAGAGTCAGGCACTTTTCCATTATTTTATTTCATGAGATTGGTTTTATTCTTTGGTCTTTGGGTGATGTTTTTCAGATGGATTAAGAAAGAAATGCTTAATGAGGATATAGATGGCGATGTAAAACACTGGTACAAAGCGAAAAAATTATCGATTATATTTTTAGTTATTTTTGCGTTCTCGTCTTCTATGGCTGCATGGGATTGGATTATGTCTATTGATCCACATTGGAAAAGTACATTAATAGGGTGGTATGTATTTGCTAGCTGGTGGGTAACTGGACTTGCATCAATTACATTAATTGTAGTACTACTCAAACAACAAGGGTATTTGAAAGTGATTAATTCCAATCACTTGCACGATTTAGGAAAGTACATATTTGCCTTTAGTATTTTTTGGACCTATCTATGGTTTGCACAGTTCCTATTAATATACTATGCCAACATACCGGAAGAATCGGTTTACTTTGTTCAAAGAATAAATAATAGTCAATATAGTTGGGTGTTTTTCCTTAATTTAATTTTAAACTTCTTCCTACCTTTCTTGTTATTTATGACGCGCGATGCAAAACGACATATGTCTATGCTAAAGGTAGTTTGTCCAATAGTGATAGTAGGTCATTGGTTTGATTTTTACCTAATGGTAACACCTAGTGTGATGAAATTTGAAGGATCATTTGGGTTTATGGAAATAGGAATGGCAATGATGTTTTTAGCTGCCTTCTTGTTCGTTACTCTTTCAAGTTTATCAAAAATGCCGTTGTTTGCAAAAAATGATCCAATGTTGGAAGAAAGTTTACACCATCACATTTAATTGATAACAAGATAAATTAAAAAAATATGTTCGAAGTAATAATTGTAATTGGTGTTCTACTTCTACTGTTTATTCTATATACACTTTTTAGAATAGGATCACTCGTCAATGTAGTAAAGGGAACCGATAAGAAGGTTGTAAGTATGAGCAATAAGGTAAATGGCGCCTTAATGCTGGTGTTTTTGATCGGTGGATTTGGTTTAATGTCTTGGTACTCTTGGGTTTATTTTGATCACTATACTCTACCCGTTGCTTCAGAACATGGGGTGTTAACGGATCAATTATTTTGGGTTACAACTGCTATAAGTATGTTTGTATTTGTGCTTACCAATATTCTCTTATTCTGGTTTGGTTATAAGTACCAACACAAAGAAGGGCACAGAGCAAAGTTCTACCCTGACAATACTAAACTTGAGTTAATATGGACAATATTACCAGCTATTGTATTGGTGTTATTAGGATTCTATGGCCTTCAGGCATGGCATGATATCACGGGCAAAGCATCAGACGATGCTGAAGTAATAGAAGTAATGGGCTACCAATTTGCTTGGGCAGTTCGTTATCCTGGTGTTAAGGATAATCAATTAGGAGATTATAACTATAAACTGATTGATGACAAAAATGGTAATCTATTTGGAATTGATGTCACTGATGAAAATTCATATGATGATTTCACGCCATTAGAAATGCACTTGCCAGTAAATAAGGAGGTATTGCTTGTCATCAGAGCTAGAGATGTACTACATAGTGTATTCATGCCCTATCAAAGAGTGAAAATGGATGCCGTACCTGGTATGCCTACGCATTTTAAGTTTATTGCCACTAAAACAACCCAAGAATTGAGGGAAGAAGTTGGTAATCCTGAATTTGATTATTTTATCACTTGTGCTGAAATTTGTGGAAGAGGCCACTTTTCTATGAAACTAAAAGTAGTGGTAGATACACAAGAAGACTATGACAAGTGGAAATCTGAACAACAATCATGGTTGAAATTAAATCCTGATTATTTGAAGCAGATACCTGCTGAGAAAAGAGAACTGGCTAAGATTAAGGCTGGAATTGAAGATACTGAATTAGACGCATCATTATAAGAAGAATATATTATGGCTACTGCTGACATACATATTACAGAAGAAACACACCACGATGGTCATGAACATGATCACGAACACGACAGTAATTTTTGGACTACCTATATATTTAGTACTGACCATAAAATGATTGCTAAGCAATTCCTGATTACAGGAATTTTTTGGGCACTGCTGGGAGGAACTCTTTCTGTAATCTTTAGATTACAACTTGGTTTTCCAGAGGCTCAATTAGGCTGGTTGAAGCCATTTTTGGGTGACTGGATAACAGCTCAAGGAAAAATTGATCCAGAGTTTTATTTAGCACTGGTTACTATGCATGGTACCATAATGGTATTCTTTGTGTTGACAGCTGGTTTAAGTGGCACATTTAGTAATTTCTTAATCCCCTTGCAAATAGGGGCAAGAGATATGGCTTCTGGGTTTATGAACATGCTTTCATACTGGTTCTTTTTCGCTTCAAGTGTGATCATGCTTTCCTCATTGTTTATTGAAACTGGTCCTGCTTCTGGAGGGTGGGTGATTTATCCTCCTTTAAGTGCATTGCCTCAAGCTATCAGTGGTTCAGGGTTAGGGATGACCATGTGGCTAGTGGCCATGGCATTGTTTATTATTTCTACTTTGCTAGGAGGTATTAATTATATCACCACTATAATAAACCTTAGAACTAAAGGGATGTCATTTTCAAGATTGCCCCTGACTATCTGGGCTTTCTTTTTTACTGCTATTGTCGGATTACTATCATTCCCGGTTTTATTTTCAGCAGTTTTATTATTAATCTTCGATAGAAGTTTCGGAACAAGTTTTTACTTATCTGACATATACATAAATGGAGAGGCCTTACCTAACCAAGGTGGTAGCCCAATACTATTCCAGCATTTGTTCTGGTTCTTAGGACACCCTGAAGTGTATATTGTATTACTACCTGCTTTAGGTATAACTTCTGAAATTATAGCTACCAATTCTAGAAAGCCAATCTTTGGTTATAAAGCAATGGTTGGATCGCTACTTTTTATATCAATATTATCATTTGTTGTATGGGCGCACCACATGTTTGTAACAGGGATGAATCCATTCTTAGGTTCTGTATTTATGATACTGACCTTAATTATAGCAGTACCTTCTGCAGTTAAAGTATTTAATTATCTCACTACACTGTGGCAAGGAAATATACGGTTTACTCCTGGAATGCTCTTTTCAATGGGATTGGTGTCATTCTTTATATCGGGTGGAATCACAGGTATATTTCTCGGTAGTGCCGCGATCGATATCCAATTACATGATACTTACTTTGTAGTAGCTCACTTCCATTTGGTAATGGGTAGCGCCTCATTTTTTGGAATGATGGCAGGAGTTTACCATTGGTTCCCGAAAATGTTCGGTAGAATGATGGATGCCAAACTAGGCCATATTCACTTCTGGTTAACGTTTGCAGGTGTTTACATGGTATTCTTTCCAATGCACTACATCGGAATAGCAGGGTATCCTAGAAGATATTATTCTTTTACAAACTTTGATACTTTAAATTCATTTTCTGATTTGAATATGATGGTAAGTATTGCTGCTATAATTACGCTTAGTGCGCAATTTATATTCTTGTTTAATTTCTTCTATAGCATTTGGAGAGGAAGAAGAGCAACAGCTAATCCTTGGGAATCAAATACTTTGGAATGGACAACGCCAATTAACCCAGGACATGGTAACTGGCCTGGAGAAATTCCTTCAGTGTACAGATGGTCTTATGATTATAGTAAGCCAGGAGCGGAAAAGGATTATATACCTCAAAATGTACCTTTCTCAGAAACACTGGAATCTAACCTTGATCAGGAAAACGAGTTAATTAAACTTGAAGGTACCGATAGCAAGGCCATTGTTGTAGATGGAAAATAACAATAATCGAGCGATGAGCAAATTGGGAAAATTCAGTTTGCTCACCCTCATTGCTGTTTACTTTTTAATTCTTGTTGGAGGTGTGGTTAGAACCACGGGTTCTGGTATGGGTTGTCCTGATTGGCCAAAGTGTTTTGGTAGTTACATTCCACCGACAGACATATCTCAGCTTCCGGATAACTATAAGGATATTTATTCTCAAAAAAGAGCCAATAAAAATGTTAAGTTGGCAAGATATCTCGACTTTCTTGGGTTTACAGAACTAGCTGATAAGGTCTCACATGAATCTGTACTAGAAGAAGCAGATTTCAATCCAACCAAAACTTGGATTGAATATTTCAATAGACTTACCGGTGTACTTATTGGTATATTTATAATAATCACTTTTTTCCTTTCAATCAAATTCATAAAAAAGGACACAAAGGTATTCATAGTGGCTTTGTCCTCTTTAATACTGGTTATCTTTCAAGGTTGGGTAGGTTCCTTAGTGGTATCAACTAATTTAATACCAGTCATGGTTACGGTACATATGCTGATCGCCTTGCTTTTAGTTGCCTTACTTTGTTGGATAGTTATACGAAGTAATCCTGACATGCTAATCAATACAAAAGAGGTTAAGATGAAATGGCCATTAATTACTCTTGTGTTGTGTATGGTTGCCTTGGTTTTTCAGATTGTTTTCGGGACACAGGTTAGAGAGGTGATTGATCACTTGGCTTCAGATTTACCTAGAGATATGTGGATTTCAAATTTGGGGCTTGAGTTTTATATACACCGATCATTCTCATGGGTGGTATCGTTACTTCATGTTTTGTTGCTTTATCAACTTTATAAACTAAAACTTGATTCAAAAATTGTTAAATCGCTAATAGGTGTAATCTTAATTACTGTGATTACAGGTGCAATCATGGCCTATTTTAACATTCCTTCTGCCTTACAACCGGTGCATTTATTACTTGGTACGTTGGGCTTTGGTCTTCAATTTTTCTTATTTTTGCAACTCAATTCTAAATCAACTCAATTGATATGATTGTCAACAGTGACCATAAGTTACAAGGAGTTTCAAAACTTAAATCTTATTTTGAGTTATTGAAATTTAGACTTTCATTTCTGGTGGCATTTTCTTGTGGTTTCGGATATATATTAGGTTCCAATGGAGTGATGAACTGGGGACATTTCTTATTGATATGCTTTGGTGGATTTTTAGTATCAGGCGCATCTGTTACCATTAACCAGATAATTGAGAAAGATCTTGATAAGTTAATGACGAGGACACAAAATAGGCCTTTGCCCACCGGAAGATTAACCACACAAGAGGCTGCTGCATTTGCATTTTTAGTAGGGGCATTGGGAATATTAATACTTGGAGTTTATACTAATATGCTCACTATGTTACTTTCCATTCTTTCAATGGTGTTGTATAGTTTTGTTTATACTCCTTTAAAAAGGGTTGGACCTATAGCTGTATTTGTTGGAGCTATCCCGGGTGCATTGCCTCCATTATTAGGTTGGACTGCTGCTACTGGTGTTATTAGCATCGAAGCTCTTATAATATTTGGTATTCAATTTATTTGGCAGTTCCCTCATTTTTGGGCTATTGCATGGGTATCAGATGAAGATTATAAAAAAGCAGGTTTTAAATTATTGCCTTCGGGCGGAGGTAAAAATCTTAATACTGCAATTCAAATAATGATATATACGCTGATACTGATTCCTGTGGGATTATTGCCAGCAAAATTCGGTATTACGGGTATTGACTCAGCGATTATTGTGACTGTTTGTGGTGTTTTATTCTTAAGTCAAACATTTGCTCTGATGAAGACCGGAACAAGACAATCTGCATTGAGAATTATGTTTGGTTCGTTTTTGTATTTGCCAATAGTTCAAATCGCATATTTATTAGATAAAGTTTAAAATGGGATTAGATATGACTTCAGATATCAAAATAGTAGATAACGCTAAGAAGCAATTATCGATGCACCCCAAAAAATTTGGGCTTTGGTTATTTATTGTAACTGTTGTGATGATTTTCGCTTCATTAACAAGTGCTTACATAGTAAGACAGGCCGAAGGTAATTGGTTTGTATTCGAGCTACCTTGGCAACTTTGGGTGACTACGGGTTTAATAGCTGTGAGTAGTATATCGATGCATTGGGCATACATCGCGGCCAAACGAGATAATTTAGAATCAATTAAAATTGCAATATCTATCACGGTACTTCTTGCAGTTCTGTTCTTAGTCGGTCAGCTTTACATATGGGGGCTATTAGTTGATGAAAATGTTTTCCTAGTTGGGAATCCTTCAGGATCGTTTTTATACATTCTTTCGGGTCTTCACGGATTACATATAGTAAGTGGTATTATATTTCTGATAATTGTATTAAATTCAACTTTTAAATATAAAACACACTCTAAGAATTTGGCACAAATAGAAATGTGCACAACTTATTGGCACTTTCTAGGAGGACTTTGGATATATTTATTCATATTTTTACTATTGAACCATTAATTTAAAGATATAACAAATCATATGTCAACTACCGCACATACCATTGATACGAAAGGTAAGAACATCTGGGATGGTGGCCAATCGCCACTAAAAGTAAGCTACGGAAAACTCATGATGTGGTTTTTCTTGTTATCTGATGCTTTTACATTCTCAGCATTATTAATTACCTACGGACTAATAAGATCTGCTCATCCATCTTATGATGGTAGTGTAGAAGCATTCACTTTCTCACACACCTATTGGCCTATTCCTGAAAAAGTATTTGAGGCAGTTCCGTTCCTTCACGGAGTATCATTGCCACTAGTGTTTGTAGGGATTATGACATTCATATTGATTATGAGTAGTGTAACAATGGTACTAGCTGTAGAGGCTGGTCATAGAATGGATAAAAAATCTGTTGAAAAATGGATGCTATGGACCATCATTGGAGGATTAACCTTTTTAGGTTGTCAGGCATGGGAGTGGTCACACTTTATTCATGGTACTGGCGGTGGAGGTGCAGGATTGGGATGGAATGAATATGGACCATCTGATTTTGCGGCATTTTTCTTTTTCATTACTGGGTTTCATGGAACTCACGTTTTAAGTGGTGTACTGTTGAATTTTTTAATTTACTACAATACAGTTACAGGCGTATATGAAAGACGAGGTCATTATGAAATGGTCGAAAAGGTTGGTCTCTACTGGCACTTTGTAGATTTAGTGTGGGTATTTGTATTCACTTTCTTTTATCTTGTTTAATCGATTTAACTTATAAACTATGCATACAGAAGAAACAGCGCAATTTCAGGTAGTTCCTGCGGATAAAGAAAAGATTAAAAAGATATGGGTAACGGCCGGTTATTTAGGGTTAATTACCGCCTTAGAATTTTTAGTTGCTTTTACTGTTCCTCATGAAATGGAAACCTTACGCGTGGCAATATTTGTAGCCATGACAATAGTAAAAGCTTTTTATATAGTGGGTGAATTTATGCACTTAAAATATGAAGTAAAGGTGCTGATTTGGTCAATATTAATCCCGATGATATTTGTTGTATGGATGTTGATAGCATTTATATATGAGGGATCGGCTATTTATGGTGCCAGATTGTAAAACAACTCCAAATAAAATATGAAGTAAGGCTAAGGCTGCGATTTGCAACCTTAGCCTTATTTATTTCAACTAATATCAAAAATGAATAAAATTATAAAGGCTCTTATTTTAGTAGTGTTACTGGGTGTTCCAGTTGCGATATTTTTATTTCTAAGAGCATTCGGCACTAATAGATTTGATGTTGATATTTTCTATAAAAATGGTGTGGATAGCACTTTTGTAAATAATTGTACCTTCCCTGAAGGTCAATTTCATGTCCCTGTTGAATTTTTATTCAAACCGGATCAAAGTATAAATGTAATTGGTTTTAGTAAAGGAGAACCCTCTATGGCATTTGTAAACATGGCCAAGAGAATTAATGAGCTTTTCAGTAGTACGGAGGTTAAGATTGAGCTCATCTCAGAAACCGCAGTGAAAACAAAAGACTATCATTTGTTTCAAGTTACTACAGATAATTTAAAACAGGTAATGAACTGTAACTTTGTATTGGCTGACCTAGGACAATTAGTACTTGTTGATAATGAAGGACGGATCAGAGGTTACTATAAAACGGACCTAGATGAAATTGATAGACTGGTAGTTGAAATAAAGATATTGTTAGAGAACAAAGGAGATGAGTGAAGAAAATAAATATCATAAGTTAATAATAGCACTCTCAATAGTCATTCCACTTGCTGTGGCTGCATTATTCGGAATTAAGATAGAGGGATATGATTTCTCATTCCTT
This sequence comes from Fulvivirga sp., assembly GCA_048268855.1. Lineage (GTDB taxonomy): Bacteria > Bacteroidota > Bacteroidia > Cytophagales > Cyclobacteriaceae > Fulvivirga. The sequence goes on along the minus strand of JBLWUR010000004.1, from coordinate 75,570 downwards.
CCACCTATTTATGCTTCAATTAATGGACTTACCGCGGTATTATTAGTGGCAGCGCTATTAGCGATCAAAAATAACATGAAAAAGCTCCATGAGCGACTGATGAAAACCTGTATTTCCTTATCAGGGTTGTTTCTAATTATGTATGTAATGTATCATATGACCAGTGAAAGCACTTCATATGAGGGGAGCCTAAAAGGTTTCTATTTTACTATATTAATTTCCCATATAATTCTTTCTATAGCAGTTATACCTTTAGTTCTTTTTACTTTTGTGAGAGCACTGGCTCAACGTTTTGACAAGCATAAAAAATTGGCCAGAATTACATTTCCAATATGGCTTTACGTGGCTATTACAGGAGTAATTGTGTACATAATGATCAGTCCATATTATATACATTAATTAGAACTATACTTTATTCAATGATGTTTGTAAAATTGATGTCACATAAGAAATTAACATTAGTATTGGTTGCCTTATTGGTTCCTATCGTCAATTCATTTTCGCAGTGCGCAATGTGTAGGGTAACTGTTGAAAATAATTTTAGTAATGGTGATGTGGGAATTGGTGCAGGACTCAATTTTGGAATAATGTATCTATTGGTGATGCCATACATTGTCTTCAGTGTAATTGGATATTTTTGGTATAAAAGCAGCAAACGTAACGCAAGAAAAAATGAGCATGCTAAAAGCGGTTATTGAAGAAAAATGTCCTCGATGTCGAGAAGGAAATGTTTTTGAAACAAATGCCTATAACTTGTCGAAGTTTTATAAAATGCATGAAAAATGCCCAAAATGTAATCTTCGATTTGAAAGAGAACCAGGATTTTTTGTTGGGGCCATGTATGTGAATTATGCATTTACTGTGGCCATAGTAGTAGCGGTAGGGGTAGTATTGGCCATCCTTGATTTATACAACTTTTACTCCTTTATGAGTACGATAGCAGCAATGATATTATTATTAACGCCATATCTTTTCAGATACTCCAGAATAATATACTTACATATGTTCGGTGGGGTAGATTTTGAACCTGACTATCTTAAACATCCGTAATGGTAGAATATAAACAGTTGAATTCTGTTTATATTTAGTGTTTTACATCACCATTGCAGATTGAAACTTACAATCAATACTATATTACTTTGTTTTGGAAGTGTCTTTTTAGTCACGGCACTATCAATGCATTTACTTGTAAAGCATCAGGCTAAGAATCAAACAACTTGGGTTAACGAAATACAAGGCCAGGTAGATAACAAAATCTCTACACTAGAGAATGATTTATCCACTTTGTCAAGCAAGTTGTTGCAAGGAAATGACTTGTGGGAAAGCTTGTTATCAATAGATCAGCCTATTTATGTATATAAAAAGGGCCATTTGCAGAGCTGGTCAGAATATAGGTTTGTTCCTGAATCTAATCTTGTAAGCGGTGACTTCAATATTAAGCTTATTAAAACCATTAGGCGTGAGTTTATTGCTGTTCAGCAGAAAGTAGGAGATTATAAAATAATTGGAATTGTGCCTATTTATACGGGTTATAAAATCGATAACCGATATATCTCCTCTTCTTTTAATAAAAATATCTTCTTTGACCAGCATCTAACACTTCTTCAGCCAAATGGCAGCAATGAGATATGTTACCAAAACCAATGCCTTTTTAGTATTGATTTTCAATCTGATTACAAGTCGGATGAACTCGGATATAGACGGGCCGCCTTTGTTTTTTATTTACTTGCCTTTATTTCTTTCTTAATTCTCATATTTAGAATTTCGCTAAAAGTAGCTCACAAGAGCTTTACCATCGGGTTGATTTTATTGATAGGGTTTGTTTTAGGGATGAGATATTTAATGGTAACTTTTTCAATCCCTAAGGAACTGATGAGTATGGATGTTTTGGATTCAAGAATATTCGCTTCCTCCTTACTCAATTCTTCATTTGGAGATTTACTTCTTAATATTTTTCTGCTCGTGATAATTTGTTCCTTTATTTTTAAAAGATTCCATAGATCACAGATTTACAGACATACTTTAAGCTGGTCATTATTTGAAAAATGGATCATTAGTACGTTGTTTCTAGGCCTTTTTATTTTCATGTTTCATTGGTTGTATTTAATATTCCAGACCATATACCATAATTCACAAGTCACCTTTGATATTAACGAAACCATCCGTTTCGACTTTATAAGAATTGTAAGCTTTATTATTTATCTTTTATTCTCATTTGCAGTATTTCTAATGGCACATATGTCATTTAGAATATCCAAACAATTACTTGGTCAAGACCAAAATCTGCTAATTTGTTTTATTGGTAGTGCCGTCTTGTTTACAATCATTAATGCACTAATTGGCCAGGAGTTCATACCCTCATTAATTGTGGTAACGATATTGTTTTTGGTGTTGGTGATTACTCAACTTCCTGCATCAATGAACAGGTTAAAATACGCTACTTTCCTATACTTCTTTAGTGTGTTGTTAGCCACTTCTATTATTGGTGCCTGGGCGATCTATAATTTTGAAAATGAAAGGGTAGTGGATAAGAAAAAGAAATTTGCCTATCAATTTTTGATCGAGAATGACCATATGGCTGAATTCTTACTTTCGGAGGCGGATGAAAAAATAAGAAATGATTTATTTATACAGAGTAGGATGGCTTCGCCCTTTTTATCTAAGGACATTGTTGAGTCTAAAATCAGGCAAATCTACCTCAACAGCTATTTTGATAAGTATGATGTAAAAATCAGTTTGTTTAATTCCACAAAGAAACCTATTAATGAGAGATTGCAGCCACCCATACAATTAGAAGCTCTAAATGTAGATAAATTTAAAACTGGATATGATGGCATCTATTTTATCAACAAACTAGATGGGAACACATCTAAACGTTATATCAATAATATTCAGATTAAAAAAAGAGGAATCATAGTTGGATATATCGTAATGGATATGAAATTGAAACGGATTATACCCGAAAATGTATATCCTGAATTATTAGTTGATAACCGATTTCTTACCCCGTATGAAAATACCAATTATAGCTATGCGGTATATGAGAATGGGAAAATAACCTATAGTTCGGGAGATTTTAACTACCTCACTAACATTCCGGCAAATTCATTTCCTGATGGGATTCAAAATGTGTCATATGGTGGCTATAAGCACGTGATCATGAAAGACCAAGCAGGTAGAAATATAGTCATTAGTTCCAATGAACATATGCTTTCTGATTTGATCAGCAATTTTTCATTTCTGTTTTTACTTCAGGTGTTTGTGGTTTTATTATTAACCGTTGTGTACTCTTTTTACTTCAACTACAATAAATCGGGATTAAATTACTCTACGAGAATTCAGTTGTATTTAAATATTGCCTTTTTTCTTCCACTTTTTGCGGTAAGTATCACTACCCTAAGTTTAATCAATGCAAACTTTGAACGGGAGGTAAATGATGAGTATTTTAAGAAGGCTGAGAGCGTAGGTAATAATCTAAGTGCAATTTTAGAGGACTATGTAAAGGACATTACCGATATTGAAGAGCTTAGCAAAAAAGTGACCGAAATAGCTCGTTTTTCAGGAACGGATATTAACACTTTTAATATAAAAGGAAAATTATTGGCAACTAGTCAACCATCCATATATGAAAATGGTCTCTTATCGGAGTATGCTAACCCCAATGCGTTTAGACATTTAATTACTGAAGGGGATCGAGCGTATACAACGGATGAATCTGTTGGTTTATTAAAGTTTAATACAACCTATTTCGGTGTAAAATCCTTTGATACTGGTGAATTGATTGGATTGGTAAGTATTCCTTTTTTTCAATCTGAATATGCCTTGGAACAGAGCCAAATTGCTGTTGTAATTAGTGTAATCAATGTCTTCACTATAGTTTTTATTGTATTTCTTATCATATCCTATTTCTCAGCAAAATGGCTCACTTTTCCTTTGGCGTTCATTACCCAAAAATTAAAGAAAACCTCACTTACAGAATTTAATGAACCCTTGACTTGGGACACTGATGATGAAATTGGTTTAATGGTAGGAGAGTACAATAAAATGCTTATAAACCTTGAAGAAAGTAAGCGTGCATTAGCACGCAGTGAAAAGCAAAGTGCTTGGAGGGAAATTGCTCAACAAGTGGCACATGAGATTAAAAATCCATTAACACCAATGAAACTCACACTGCAACATTTAAGTAGAAAGTTAATTGGCTTAGGTGCGGATATTGAAAGGAGTAAACCAGTTGAAACTCTTTTAAAACAAATAGATACACTGGATGATATTGCTTCCTCGTTTAGTTCCTTTGCCCAAATGCCTATTCCTGAGAGTGAAAAATATGAGTTTAATGAGGTGCTTAACAGTATAGTTAATCTGCATTCTGCTACAGAGGGGGTTACTATTGACTTACAAATTCCTAAAGGAAAGGTATTTACCATTGGGGATACACAGCTTATGGGTAGAATATTGTCTAACCTTATACTTAATGCGATTCAAGCAAGTGAAGGCACTCCACTGCAAATAAATATAAAGCTGTTTAAAAGGGAGAACCGTTTACTTTTACAAGTAGAGGATAATGGACCAGGAATTGATGAAGAAATTCAGCCTAAAATATTCATTCCTAATTTCACTACTAAAGATAGCGGGTCAGGTATTGGTTTGGCAATAGCTAAACACGGTATTGAGCATGCTGGAGGTAAAATTTGGTTTGAAAGCAAGCTAAACTCAGGCACTACTTTTTATATTGAATTGCCAACTATTCATGAATGAATGTCCGATATATATTCATATTGACGTTTGTTTTTACAACCCAAGCAGTATATGCACAGCTGTCCAATGAAAAATGCAAGTGGGTATCAACATTCAATCAACCCATTGAACTCGATAGCCTCACTATAGTAGCGGGAAGCATAACTGCACAAGGTGATATATCGGTAACTCAAAATATAACAGAAGGTACTGTCACCATTACCCCATCTGATGCCATTGATTCTATCCTGGTGTGTTATAAAGTGTTTCCATACACCTTTCATAAAAAGTACTTTAATAGAGACCTTACAGTCTATGATTCCAATGCCTACTTTAAAGACCCTGTAATACCTTCGTCACTGTTGAAAAAAGAGGAGCTTTTTGCCACAGAAGGCCTTTATAAAAGCGGAAGTATTAGCAGGGGGATCTCATTTGGGAATAATCAGGATGTCTTTGTTAATTCTGCCTTAAACCTGAATATAGAAGGTAAATTGACTGAAGACCTTAACATACGGGCAGCAATAACCGATCAGAATGTTCCTTATCAGCCGGAAGGGAACACACAGCAATTGCAGGATTTTGACAATGTTTACCTTCAGATTTATAATGATAATTTTTCGTTAACAGGTGGGGATGTTGTTTTCAAAAGCCAGCCTTCCAACTTTCTAAAATATTACAAGAATGTCCAAGGCGGACTGGCGGAAGTAAAATATGATATAGAAGGGACTAAGGCTGAAACTAAAGCTGGATTTTCAGTAGCCAAAGGCCGTTTTGCTTCTGTTATTCTTAATGCTGTTGAAGGATTATCTGGGCCATATCGGATTCCTGGACCAAATAATGAACGATTTATTCTTATTTTGGCCAATTCAGAACGGGTTTTTTTGGATGGACAGCAATTGGATAGAGGCTTCGACAATGACTATGTAATTGATTACAATAGTGGGGAACTGACCTTTACCAATAAAGTCCTGATTACTGAGTTTTCTAGAATTCGGGTCGATTATGAGTTTTCCGATCAGAACTATAGTAGATCGATAGCAGTGGGATCGCATAACCAAACCATCGGTAAACTGATGCTATCAGTAAATGCCTATAGCGAAAAAGACAATCGGAATAGGCCATTGTTATTTGATTTGACAAATGAAGATAAACGCTTTTTAAGTGGCATAGGAGATAGTTTAAACCTTGCTGTAGCATCAACAGTTGATAGTGTTGCTTTTTCGAATGAGCAAATACTATATCGGAAATTGAGTGTAATAGATAGTGATGGAAATAATGCTTTGATCTATCAATATTCGACCAATCCCGATAGCGCCCAATTTAGAATCACTTTTAGTAATGTGGGGCAAGGTAAGGGTGATTACGTAGCGGTTCAGTCAACGGCAAATGGAAGGGTTTTTAAATGGGTTTCTCCTGTGCAGGGAATCCCGCAAGGTGAATATGCGCCCGTGGTGGTATTACCAACACCCAAAAAAAAGCAAATGGTGACTTTTAATACTGAGTATGCCATCAATGAATATGAGAGTGTGTTTGCCGAACTGGCCTTTTCTGATAAAGATGAAAACCTCTATTCGGACCTTGATGATGAGGATAATGTTGGCTATGCAGTAAAAGGTGGAGTTAAAAGTTCGGGTAGGGACATTGCTTTTTTGCCAAAATATAAGTTGGAAACATTTGTGGATTTTGAAATGGATGAAAAGACTTTTAATGGGATTGATAGATTTAGATATATTGAATACGATCGTGATTGGAGCTTTGATCCAACCAGTGATTCTAGAAAGTTTGAAGACCGCATTTTTAATGTAGGAATTGGCATGGAGAAAGACCAGAATAACCAGTTCTACTATAGTCTATCACACAGAAACCGAGGGGAACAGGTAAATGGTTTCCAACATAAGGTGAAAGCTGATTACAGTTTGGGAAAATTTCAATGGCGTTCAAATTTATTTAGCATGAATAACAGTGTGGACACATTTAATTCATCATGGAATAGATATAGCGCAGAACTATCGTACAAGAACAATTCTGTAGTGCCAGGATACAGATATAGTGTTGATCATAATATAGTACGACAAGCTGTTACTGACAGTGTCCAATCCTCAGCTTTGTATTTTGACGAGCATACATTTTTCTTGCGCAATGGGTCCTCTTCAAAATTAGATTTCGATTTAAGGCATAGCATTAGGGAAGACAAAAAACCTGAAAATGGAGAGATAGGAGACTATTCAAAATCCAATACCACTCAACTTTCATTGGCAAAGAATTTTGAAAATCAAACTCTAAATACTGTATTCATTTATCGTAATCTTGACAATATTAGACTGGATAAAACTGAGGAGACCGTATCGAGTAGGGTGGATTGGAACGGTACTTATTTTGATGGGCATGTACGCTCAGAATTAACCTATTCAATTGCAAACAGCCAGGAATTAAAAAGAGAATTCGTATTTATTCGCGTGCCCCCGGGAGAAGGAACACATACCTGGCGTGATCTTAATGAGGATGGTGTTCAGGATTTAGGGGAATTTTTTGAAGCTATCAATGCTGATGAAAGAAACTTTGCCAAAATATTTACCCCATCAAATGAATTCATAACAGCTTTTCAGAACCTTTTTATTTATCGCATTAGTATTGAAGCACCAAGATCCTGGAACAGTGCAAATGGCCTAAAAAAGTTTATTGGAAATTTTTCCAATAATACCTCATGGTCGGCTGATACTAAAACTACGGATAGGGATTTGCAAACCAGACTCTTAGCATTTGCAACTAACATTGATGATCAAGAGCTCTTGGTCGAACGCAATTCTTTAAGGACTACATTATTCTACAATCGTACCAACCCAGTATATGGGCTCGAGTTTACGTTATCGGATAACGAACAAAAGCAATTGCTAACCAATGGGTTTGAATCCAGCAATGTACGTGAATATTCCTCCAACATCCGTTTCAATTTTTCAAGACAATATAGCTTTAACTTCCGTATCAAATCGGGTAATAAGGAAGTGGCTTCTGACTACTTGGCGGACAGAAACTATCTAATTGACACGTATCAATTTAGCCCTCAAATTGCCTGGCAACCAACGGGCTCATTTAGGTTGTCGCTCCAATATGGGTTAACAGAAAAAGCCAATAATTTTACACCTGAGTCAACGGAAAGTGCTCATTTGAATGAATTCACTGCTGAATTACGGGTAAACAAGGCAATTCAAAGTAATTTTGGTGCTCAATTGAGGTGGGTTAAGATTGACTTTAATGGGGAAGAAAACAGTCCTGTTGGTTATGATTTGCTGGAGGCGTTACGCCCAGGCACTAATATCACATGGACAGTAAACTGGCAACAAAAAATTACCAGTGGCTTACAACTCAACCTGTCATACAATGGCAGAAAATCAGAGAATAACGATCCAATACATATTGGAAGGGTGCAAGTGAGTGCTTTATTCTGATGCTTTACTTTCTCAGTTTTTGCATTACCTTATTGGCGAAAACAAAGTCATCAAATTCCTTAACTCCGCTGTTCATTATTTCATCTTTTGTTCCTTCCCATAGTTTTCTTCCTTCATAAAGGAATAATATATTTTCTCCAATACCCATTACCGAATTCATATCATGGGTTACCACAATTGTAGTAATGTTGTATTCTTCAGTGATTTCAAGAATTAGATCGTCAATTAATATAGAGGTCTGTGGGTCAAGCCCTGAGTTTGGTTCATCGCAAAATAAGTATTTACTATGGTTGACAATTGCTCTTGCTATACCCACACGTTTTTGCATACCGCCACTGATTTCCGAAGGCATTTTATGATTTTGGCCAGCTAGCCCAACACGTTCCAAACAAAAATTGACCCTGTCGATTTTTTCATTTAGTGGCATTTTGGTCAACACATCAAGTGGGAACATGACATTTTGCTCAACCGTTTTACTGTCAAATAGTGCCCCACCTTGAAAAAGCATCCCAATTTGCCTTCTAATTTCAGTTTTATCATTTCTAGAAGCAAAGGTGAACTCCTTGGTATTGTAATAAACAAAACCATCGTCTGGTTTAATAAGGCCAACAATACATTTTAAAAGCACACTTTTTCCAGTACCACTAGAGCCAATTATCAAATTGGGCTTGCCTTTTTCAAAAGTGCCACTGATGTCTTTAAGCACTTCTTTGCCATTAAAGGCTTTACTAATATTTTCGACTCTGATCATAAAAGTAGCTGGGCTAAAAGGTAATCGGCTAATAATATGGCAATCACACTTGAGGTAACGGCAGCGGTACTGGCTTTACCCACTTCTAACGAACCCCCCACAGTATAATAGCCTTTGAAGGAAGAAATAGAAGAGACCAAAAAAGCAAATACGAAAGATTTTATCAATGCAAAAGTTACTGTATATTCATTGAATCCATAACGAATTCCATATATAAAGTCGTGAGGTGTGATTACTCCAGCTAATACACCGGCTAGATAACCTCCAACTATATTCAATACACCTGATATGACCACCAGAATTGGGTAAGTTAATAGCGAACCAAGTATTTTTGGCAGTACTAAATAGCTGGTAGAGTTGATACCCATAACTTCCAATGCATCAATCTGTTCAGTTATTCGCATAGTTCCAAGACCACTAGCCATGCTTGACCCCACTTTACCAGCATAGATGACTCCAATGATGGTTGGTGCTAATTCAAGGATAGTCATGTCTCTTACTACAAGTGAAATAACGTAATTAGGAATAAGTGGGCTAATAAGATTATAGGCAGTCTGAATGGTGGTAACTGCTCCCATGAAAAAAGAAACGAGCGACACCAAAAAGATAGATTTAATCCCGATAGAAATAGCTTCCTCTAAAGTGAGTTTGAAGTAAGTTTTGAAGGTCTCTCTGTTTACAAACAGTTTTCCGAGAAATATAAAATACTTGCCTAGTGTTTCCATTTAACAATTAAAAAACTGCTGATTTTATGTTAATTACTCTCAAATCAGCCATCTTGCGAAAGATAAACAATAATACTATAAATGATTTTGATCCTAAATCGTTTTAACCGATAATCTTAATTAATAATGAAAAAAATTGCTGTAGTTACTGGTGGAACAAAAGGCATAGGCAAAGCAGTTATTGAGAAATTTGCGTCTGAAGGATTTGACATAATCACCTGTGCTCGAGGAAAAAGAGACTTAGATAAACTAAAAACTAATATAAACTCAAAATTTGGCGTTGGTGTACACACATTTGTCGTTGATATGAGCCGAAAACCTGAGGTAATAAATTTTGTTGCCGAGATTAATAAAATCAATGGCCAAATTCAAGTGTTGGTAAACAACGCTGGATTATTTATACCTGGACAAATGCATACTGAAGAAGATGGGGCGCTGGAAAAAATGATTAACACCAATTTGTACAGTGCTTATCATATGACCCGTGGACTGATTGAAGGGATGAAAGAGAATTGCTTGGGACATATTTTTAATATCTGTTCAACAGCTTCTTTTATGCCTTATGTAAATGGCGGATCTTATTGCATAGCTAAATTTGCCTTATTAGGAATGAGTAAGGTATTACGTGAAGAGATGAAGGAACACAATGTACGAGTAACTTCGATTATGCCAGGAGCAACTTATACTGCGAGTTGGTCGGAAGCTGACATACCAGAAGAACGATTTATGAAATCTGAAGATGTAGCTGCGGCAATTTATAATGCTTATGAGATGTCGGATAGAACTGTAGTAGAAGAAATAGTAATGCGACCGCAATTAGGGGATATTTAGTATGCTTTGGCAATAACATTAAGCATATAAATCGGTTATCTTTGTAAGGTAATTATGAACAGTTTGGAAACACAAATAATCAAATCACTACATTATTGCAATAGCCTGACAAAATACTCTAGGCGTAAAACCAGAGAGGTTTATATTGGAGATGTACCCATGGGTGGCAATAATCCCATTCGCATTCAGTCCATGACAACAGTTGACACTATGGATACTATGGGTAGTGTGGAACAGGTACTCAGGATGGTGGAGTCTGGTTGTGAATACGTACGCATCACTGCACCAAGCATCAAAGAGGCACAGAATCTAGCTGAGATCAAAAAGGAGCTGTCTAAAAGAGGCTGCCATGTACCACTTGTAGCAGATATACATTTTACACCCAATGCCGCGGAATTGGCGGCTAGAATAGTAGAGAAAGTACGTGTCAATCCAGGAAATTATGCTGATAAGAAACGATTTGAAGAGATCGAGTATACCGATGAGAGTTATAACAACGAACTCGATAGGATTCGTGAAAAATTTACTCCACTTGTAAAAATTTGTAAAGAGCATGGCACCGCCATGCGTATTGGAACCAACCACGGTTCTTTATCAGATAGGATCATGAGCCGCTATGGTGACACGCCTCTTGGGATGGTGGAGTCTGCATTGGAGTTTTTGCGTATCTGTGCTGATCATGATTATCATGATATTGTACTTTCAATGAAAGCCAGCAATACCCAAATCATGGTTCAGGCCTACCGACTGTTGGTTAACAAATTGGATGAAGAAGGATTTGAACCCTATCCACTGCACCTCGGTGTAACAGAAGCAGGGGAAGGTGAGGATGGTAGGATTAAGAGCGCTGTAGGCATTGGTACTCTTTTGGAGGATGGATTAGGAGATACTGTCCGAGTTTCATTGACAGAAGAACCTGAATTGGAAGCTCCAGTGGCCAAAATGATGGTGGACAGGTATGCGACCAGACATGGGCACGAGCCTATCAAAGAAATAGATAAGATTACCGTTGACCCTTTTCATTATAACAGGAGAGAAACTATTGAAGTAGGCAATTTTGGTGGCTCCAATGTGCCAAGGGTAATAGCCGATCTAAGTAATTGTAAGATAGAATCATATAAAGACCTTAAAAACATTGGCCACTTCTATTTGCCAGAACCTGATAAATGGAAAATGAATGACATTGGTGCTGATTATGTTTACTCGGGAGACTCTCCAATTCCTTTTATGTTACCAAATGGCTTAAAGGAAATCATCAACTATCAACAGTGGTTAAATGTGGCTGATAAGATCAATAAGTTGCCCCTGATCACTGCGGGGGCTTATTGTTTAACAGATATAAAGCATGCGGAGTTGAATTTTGTGCTGATTGATTCAGCTGAGTTGAATGACAGAGTTCTTGAAAAATTAAGAAGTGATAACACCGCAGTATTACTACTGGAAACGCAGAATGATCATGCGATGTCAGCCATCCGAAGGGCTTTTTTTACATTAATTAAAAAAGGTATTAAAAATCCCGTCATCATAAAGCGAGCTTATGGACCGCTAAACGATGATCAACTTCAGATGTATTCTGCTACTGATATTGGAGGTTTGTTGATAGATGGACTGGGGGATGGAGACATGCTTGGAACAGAGTTAGCTGCTACCGATTCAAATGAGGACAATTTAACACTGATAGGTGTTTATAATAAGACAGCTTTTGGTATTCTTCAGGCAGCACGTACCAGAATGACCAAAACAGAATATATCTCCTGTCCTTCATGTGGAAGGACGTTGTTTGATCTTCAGGTGACCACTGCTATGATCAGGAAACGTACGGATCATTTGAAAGGAGTGAAAATAGGTATAATGGGATGCATAGTAAACGGGCCTGGAGAAATGGCCGATGCTGACTTTGGATATGTTGGATCAGGAAAAGGAAAAATAACTTTATATAAAGGTAAAGAAGTAGTGAAACGTGGCGTACCTTCAGACAAGGCCGTTGATGAGCTCATTGATATTATCAAAAAAGATGGTCGTTGGATAGAAATGGAAGCTACAAATGAATAAATACATGAAGTGATGGAAAACAAATCAGAAGTAAAATCAGGACGTAATGGCTTAAAAGAATTCTTTGGGTTAGGCGAAGTAGCAGGGTATTTTTTTCGAGGAAAGGACGCTAATAGGCCTTCCAATTTCAATATTCGATCGATGCACGTTATCAATAAAATTTCGATGAGCATATTCCTAATAGCCATCATCTATCTCATTGTCAAGCATTTATTCTAGTGAATATTGAATTTTACAGGGGGTATTGTTTAAAAAAACCAGGGGTTACCGAAAGCTTTCCTTTTGATAATAATACACTTGTATTTAAGGTGATGAATAAAATGTTTGCGCTTTGCGATGTTGATTTGTTCACTAGCGTAAACCTAAAATGTGATCCTGAAAGAGCTGTTCAGCTTAGAGAAGAATATGAGGCTATAAATCCTGGATATCACATGAATAAAGTCCATTGGAACACGATTCAAAATGATGGCACCGTACCAGATAAATTGTTCCTTGAGCTGATTGATCATTCTTATCAGTTGATTGTCGAAAGCTTACCTAAAAAGTTAAAAGAGGAATTAGCTAATCTTTAGAAAAATAGCACCTCTAAAACATAATTTCTATACTAACTTATGATCGTAGGCGTATTTAATTAACGCCACCAAATTCGAGCTTTTTGTTTTCTTCAAAATATTCTTTCGGTGGGTTTCAACCGTACGCTCACTTATGAATAGAATCTCTGCGATTTGTTTAGTAGAGAATTCCTTCACAATTAATTTGACTATCTCGTTTTCGCGTGGAGTAAGTGTGTTCGTTGGTTTCTGATCTATTCCTTCGATTAATATGCTTGCAATATTATCACTTAGATACTTTTTACCATTAGTTACCTTATCAAGCGCAGCTAACATACTGTCATGAGAATCACTTTTCAATATATAGCCATTTACTCCAAGCTTCAATAATTCTCTTACTACAGAAGGGCTATCATGCATACTTAAAATAATAGTTTTAATTTCAGGCTGCGCCACTTTTGCCATTTGAATTAGCTCGGCACCTGTAAGATCTTCCATCTCATAATCTGTAATTAGAATATCAAAATCTTCTGATTTAATCAATTCCATGGCATCCATAACATTGGTGGCGGTGAATGTAACTTCAAATAATTCCGAAGAATTAATTAGGTTTTTACTGCCTTCAAGCAGAATTGGATGATCATCTACAAGTAGTACTTTGTACTTATTCATTCGCTTAACATGCTTAAGATATGTATTTCCTAAAAATCCTGCCATCCTTTTATTGCAAAGATGACAATCTGCTTCATTTGGGAACAGCCGTAATAATCGGTATTTATCGAATACCCATTAGTGGGTAGTAATTAGTTGTTAATAACTTCTGACTTCCCCTTAGCTACCAATGGTATATTTATAATGACATTATTTCCTTTTACGTTGGTGATGCTTTCAATATTAATTTCACCTTTTATCAAGGAAACTCTGGTACTTATATTTCTCCATCCATTCCCCACACTATTTTTAAATAGATCAATATCGAATCCGGTGCCATCATCCTCGATGGATAGTACGATTTCATCGTCATGACCAGTCAAATCTAAATAAATGTTTTTGGCGTTACCATGCTTTAGAATATTTGATAATAGTTCTTGAGTGATTCTATATAGCGATACTTCTACTATTTCATCTAAAGAATCGGGTACATCTAAGGAGGAATAGTGAATGGCAATTTGATCTGTTTTATTGATCTTAAGAGTAAGTTCACTTAATGCAGCGTTTAGGCCTTCCTTCACGAGCGTCTGAGGCATTAAATTAAATGCAACATTTCTTATTTCTTGATGTACTTCTTTTAACAACTCAGTGGAATGATCAAATATTATTGCCCTTTTTTCGATGTCTTTTTCATCAGATTGTAGCGATTTAATATTTAACTGGAGAGCAGCCACAAGTTGTCCCATTCCATCATGCAGATCTTCGGCAAATCGTTTTCTTTCATTTTCTTGCGAATCTATGACAGCCTGCATCTGACTTTCTCGCATTCTTATTTTTTGTGCATCAAGTACGGCCTTATAATTTTGCTTTGAGCGATACCTTAGAAAATAGAATATTACAACCACCAATATTAATAAAGTTATCAATCCAAAAATGAACAGTGTATTTCGTTGAAGGGAAGCTTCTTTTAAGGCATTTTGCTGATTTAAAAAGCTAATCTCAGATTCCTTTTCCTTTGTTTTATATCTAGTTTCTAGATCGGCTATTTCAGAAGATCGCTTAGCTTGAAACATGGCGTCTCGGACAGAGAAATATTCATTTCTATAATCAAGGGCTTCTTTGTAGTCAGAGTTTTTTAAAGCATAATCATATCGGGCATTATAATTTTCGGCAATTAGATTTTTCGAATCTATATTTTTCGCTATAGCTAATGCGGAGTCTAGATAAGTATAAAATGCAGCGCTTAATTGTTTATGACCATTGGCCGTACCGATGTGAAAATAGTTGAGAGACGTATGGTATGAGTCACTATTTTTTTTGGCTATTGATAATCCTTCTAAAGCATAATTTATGGCGCTGTTGTACTCTTTCAATTCAATTGATACGGCAGCTGAGTTGGTTTTACATAGCAAAATGCCCTGTATGTAATTTTTCCTGGTATAATACTCGGCTGCACTATCAAGGTAGCTTCGGGCAGAACTTAAGTCATTTTTGGTGAACATCAGTCCTCCGAAATTGATATACATATTACCTATTTCAATGGTGTCTTTAATTTGCATTTTTTTGCTCATTGCTTTTTGATAGAAGGTGTACGCTTTGTCCAACTCCCCGTTTTCCATATAGGATATTCCGGTGTTGTTATAAGTGTTACCAGCCAATCTTAAGTAAGCTGCTTCTTGTGAATTTATGGGCTTATAACTTTCTATAATATCTATACTTTTATATAAGTAAACCAAAGCCGAATCCAAGTTCCCAGACAACTGATAGCTTCTGCCTATGTTAGAATAGGAGGATATAAGATTAAAAGAGTCTTTAATGGCCAAAAATGAATGTATGGCATCGAAACTGTGCTTTATTGCACTTTCATAGTTGCCTGATTTCGATAAAAGAGCGGATAAGTCTAGCAAAATAAGACCTTCATTGGAAGGGTCATTATTATCCCTGAAAGTGGCGGCTAACTTTTCATAATTATTGATAGCTAAATCGAAATTACCTCTAATGCTTTCCAAGTTAGCAGTTAGATAAATCATTAATGTGTTTAATTGATTTTCTTCTGACCACATTAATGCTTCAATATCTTTAATTAATTCTTTAGTCTGAGTACTATCAGCCTTGTTTTCTCTGGCTATCAGCCATATTCCATCAATATCAGAATTTCCATTCTCATCAATCATTGCCAATAATTTTGATTGCTTTTGAGCATTCAAAGGCGTGTAAATAAGGCAACTCAGGAGGAAAGAACCAATCAATAGTTTGAGTGCATTCATACAATTCATTTATTATAAAAAATTTAACTACCGAGTACTCGGTAGGAGCAAATTACCAAGAAGTACGGATTGAACTCAAGTGTTCTAAAAATCAAATTTGTAGTAAACAATAAATGATAAAAATATGAAATACCTTATTACTATAGTTTACATACTATCTTTTTTCTTCTGCGAAGCGCAACTTTCAAAATACCCTAATAAAGGAGAGAAGGTTATGCGATTTGCAGTATTTCACGGAAAAATAACCAACGAATGGTCACAAAAAGTTGAGAATGAAAGCCATAGCGCCATTGTAATTGATATTGGCAATAGTCGTTCTACTTTTGAAAATTTTAAATTTCAGTCAAGCCATCGTTATAAAATCATTGGAGACGTCATATCCATGCTTTATACTGAACCTGGTTATTCGGAAAAACCTACCCCGGGAACCCCAGTCATCACCAGCGTTATAGGATGGCATAATTACGGTATTTCTTTGCTTTCAACTAACTATTTCCAACTGTCAATAGGAGGCCATATTGGTGATTACTTTTATGGGATAGAAGGGTTACATGAGAGTAATCGAAAATCACCAGAAAATACAAGCGGTACTATCAATTATTATGGAGGAGTAGGCCCTGTTCTTTTTGTTGATTTCGCACTATTCGACTCAGGCCTATTCTTTCATTATGAAGGATCCTATGCTTTCACATTTGGAGAAACACCAGTGTTGCCAGACGTACAGCCTGAAATCTTAAATCAAATGTTTGAGCTACGATGGAACAATTTATATCTCAATCTAGAGATTGTCAATGGTCTTAACACCACAGGTAATCGTATCGTTCGAAGACAATTAGGTATTGGCATCTCAATTTAATTTAATAACCATGAAGAAAATATTATTAGCAGTTACTCTGGGACTTTTTTGCGCAAGTTGCGTGGAAGAAGAAAATATCACATCTAGTTGTGGTAAATGGCAAGTAGAAATTAATAATCCAGAAGCGACCGTGAGGGTTGAGAATGGTAAGTTGATTATTGATATAGAGAATCCAAAATCATCAAAAGATGTTCGTCTGATTCAGATACAAGATCCTACAATCAACGATCCTGAAATCGGATTGGCTATTACAATCGCAGATTTTACGTGGGTTGGCGTTAATAACGGGGCTTCTCGTGATGCTCAGATAAGTACTTCTGTGGCTTATGTATCAAGACCAAATACTCCATTTGTAGAGGCGGTTAATGGTGCCGATAAATCAACCTACTATGTAGAGGGAACTGAAGTTTTTTCAAGACTATCTGGTTTTGGTAGAATAAGTAATGAATTAATGTTTTTTGCCTCTAAAGAAGAAGTTGCATTTGAACGAGACAGTAGGACTTTCCCTGCTCAGCCAGTGTCTGTTGCTTCTAAAATAGTTTATCTTGATTTCGGTATCAATACCGGATTTACTAGGCAGAATCCGACTCAATCCATTCATGTAGAACTAGACATAATTATTTTCGGGCAATATACTGGCAATCAAAATCCAATAGTTCTACCCACAGGATTTAACCCTTCCAACTACGGGTTTTCACATGATTCATTTGATTGCAACTCACTAAAATAATAGAGATATGAATAATAAAATAAAGCGAATCATATACTTATGTGCGATTACCCTAGTTGTGGCCTGTGAAGAAACACCGACACCGGTGGATCCCTGTAATGATGGAAAGTGGGCAACTGCTTTAAAAAATGGAACAGAAGTTTGCTTCCCAGAAATAAGTGTTACTTATTTTTTTCCGAACACAAAAAATGCGGTAATTATTTTTGATGCAGGTCAGTTATTGATGGATGAGATTAATGCAGAGTTTTCAATACCCGTTGAAGGTATTGAACTGAATAGAGACTACCCTTTAAAAGAGGGAAAATTATCGGGAGCTGATCCATTTACTGAAGGTAAGATTAACTTCTTACTGTTCGATATGCCCGATCAATCAAAAAACGGATGCATTGCAGGTACTTTTTCATTAAAGGCCAATAATCCGAATGCCCCTGCTAGTTTTGAATTTACAGATGGAAAATTCCTTTATTTCATGGGAGTTGTAAATCAAGATAATCAAGACGATGGATCTGGCTGTAATCCTTTTTGATCGTGTAATATCAATTTTAAAACGTGATACAAAATAACCATTGAATTAAGGGAGAAGCTCGTAAGTGATCATCCGAGCAGATTACATAAATATTCCTATTATAGTCTTATTTAAAAAATATTTTTAAATATAACATGAGAATATAGTTTCTTGTAAATTACGTGTTCATTTATAAAAGCCAACTCAATGAAACGCGTTCTCTCAATAATTTCGATTTTATTCATTCTTTTTAGTTCGTGTAGTGAAAAAGAACCTACTGCACTCACAGGGGAAATTGACCCTGCTTTTACGGGCTATATTGCGGCATTTACATCGGGTGTTATCTCTAGGGAAAGTAGTATTCAAGTTAGGTTTAGAGAAAGCGTCAGTGGAGTAGAAGTGGGTGAGGCCGATGCAAATTTGTTTGATATTACTCCCTCTATAAAAGGCAAGGCTCATTGGGTATCAGATAGGATAATAGAATTTACACCAGAACAGAACTTTCCGTCAGGTAAATTATTTGAAGTTTCTTTCAAACTAGGGAAGGTAATTGAAGTTCCTGAGAAGTTAAAAACGCTTACGTTTCAGTTCCAAACCATGGAGCAATATATCAATGTGAACTTTGAAGGACTAGTGGCCTATGATAATAAGGATTTAACTTGGCAAAAGTTTACTGGAGAACTAATTACTGCTGATTATGCTAATGATGATAAAGTTGAGGAAGCGCTAAAAGCAACTCAAGGAGGCAAAAGAGTGAGCTTAAAGTGGCAACATGCTGCCAATGGTCGCAACCATGCATTTGTTATTGATAGTATCAGTAGAGGAAAAAGTGCCAGTCAAGTTATATTACAATGGAATGGAGGAGTAATTGGGGCACCTAAAAGCGGTGAGGAGTCAATAGAAATACCACCCTTAGGTGATTTTAAAGTAATGGATATGCGTATTGTTCAGCAACCTGAGCAATTCATCACACTTTACTTTTCAGACCCAATTCAGCCTAATCAAGAATTGACGGGATTGATCTATTTAAAATCTGGTAATGAACTTCGGATTGTTGCCAAAGAAAATACGATCATGGTTTATCCAAAACAGCGACTTACGGAACAAACAACCCTCAATGTTTCAAAAGGAGTAAGGAATTCTATGGGATATCAACTGAAAGAAGAATTCTCCAAAGAAGTGAAATTTTCCAACCTAAAACCTAAAGTAGAATTAATAGGTGATGGGGTTATCCTTCCAAGTACGAACGGTTTAATATTCCCTTTTAAAGCCGTAAATCTAAATTCTGTTAATGTCAAGATTCTGAAAATATTTGAAGATAATATTGGTCAGTTTCTACAGGTAAATGAACTCGATGGCACGAGAGAGCTTAAAAGAGTAGCACGTATAATTCATAAATCTAAAGTTCCTCTTAAATCACAATCAGGAACGGATTTGGCATCATGGAATACGTTCGCCCTCGATCTCTCTAAATTGATTGCCGTAGAACCCGGAGCGATTTATCGAGTATCTCTCAGTTTTGACAAAAATCAATCTTTATACCCATGTGATGAAAATGCTGCTGATGAAGATGATGAAATAAATTATTTGATCGAAGATCCAGAAGCGTCTTCTTATGATGATTCGGATGGGTATTATTATGACTACGATTACTATTATAATGATGGGTACAATTACAATGATCGAGATAATCCTTGTCGCCCAAGTTATTACATGAGAGATCAAAACATGGTTACTAAAAGTGTTTTGGCTTCAGATCTAGGTATTGTTGCGAAAGGAGGGAACAATAAGGAAATATTCGTTGCAGTAACTGATTTAAAAAGCACAAAAGCGTTGGCAGGTGTCAATGTAGAGTTGTACAATTTACAAAATCAATTAATTGCCTCTGCCCCAACAGATGCTAATGGTATGGTAAGAATACCTGCAAAAAACAAGGCATTCTATCTTATAGCCAAGTACGGTAGCCAACGTGGATATTTAAAACTTGATGATGGCTCATCATTGTCCTTAAGTATGTTTGATGTTGGGGGAAGTGAAGTTAGAGAAGGCTTGAAAGGATACATTTATGGAGAACGGGGAGTGTGGAGACCCGGTGACTCGTTATTTATTTCATTTATGATGGAAGATAAAATGAAGTTGATTCCAAAAGACCATCCCATTGTATTTGAATTATTTACACCTTCCAATCAACTTTATTTAAGAAAGGTTAGGACAAACTCTGTTAATGGATTGTACGATTTTAGAACTGCTACAAAACCCGAGGCACCAACAGGTAATTGGCTGGCTAAAGTGAAAGTTGGTGGGGTATCATTTACGAAAACATTGAAAATCGAGACAGTAAAACCAAATAGACTTAAAATTAAAATAGACTTCGATGATGAAATTTTAAGAAGTAATAAAGTCTCTGAGGGTAAATTGGAATTGAAATGGTTACATGGAGCAGTCGGCAAAAACCTTAAAGCAGATATTGAAGTAACGTTAACCGAAGGGCCAACGCAATTTAAGGACTATAACGAATACATATTCAATGACCCTATTAAATCATTTCATTCTGAAAGTCAGGTTATTTTTGATGGAAGAGTTAACGAACAAGGGATTGCTAATATTTCAGCAGGATTTAATGTAGATAACAATGCACCAGGAATGTTGGCAGCCAATTTTAAAATAAGGGCATATGAAGAAGGTGGAGATTTTAGCGTAGACAGATTTAGTAAGTCATACTCACCATTTACCTCTTATGTGGGGGTTAAAATTCCTGAAGGGAAAGGTTGGAATGGCGCTATATATTCAAATGAACCGAATTTACTTCCCGTAGTTACTATAGATGAGCTCGGAAAACCAGTAAGCAGACAAAAACTAAAAATAGAGGTATACAATATCGGCTGGAGATGGTGGTGGCAAAGAAGTGAAGAGGAAGATCTTTCCAGATACATCAGAAGTTCTAGTTCTAACCTACTTAAAACCGACTATGTAAGTACAGGAAATGATGGTAGAGCCATGTACGAGTTGAACCTTAACATGCAATCTTGGGGAAGAAAACTCATAAGGATCACTGATCCTGTATCAGGCCATAGTACTGGTAAGATATTTTATACTTCATATAAAGGTTGGTGGAATTCAGGGCAGGATAGTCCGGGTGGGGCGGAGATGTTGACATTTAAAACGGATAAGGATAAATATCAGCTTGGTGAAAAGGTTGAAGTTACTTTACCTGCCAACGAAACCGGTAAAGCATTAGTGAGTCTGGAATCAGGTTCTAAAGTGGTTGATGCTTTTTGGGTAGAATCGAAGCAAAATCAATCGACCTTTAGTTTTGAAACTACAGCGGATATGGCTCCGAATGTGTATGTGCATATAACATATATTCAGCCTCACAATACAAAATTAAATGATTTACCAATACGGATGTATGGTGTACAATCCATAACTGTGGAAAATCCTGATACACATCTACAACCTAAAATAACAATGCCTGATGTACTTGAACCTGAGAAATCATTCACTGTCAAAGTCTCAGAAACAAGTGGAAAAGGGATGGCATATACAGTAGCAGTTGTTGACGATGGACTATTGGATTTGACTAGATTCAAAACTCCAGATGCGTGGAGTTATTTTTACTCTAGAGAGGCTTTGGGAGTTAAATCCTGGGATATGTATAAATATGTAATGGGAGCTTTTTCAGGAGAAATGTCCGGATTATTGGCACTGGGTGGTGATGAAGAGCTGAGTGCCAAAGATGGTGGAGATAAAGCAAACAGATTTAAACCAGTTGTGAAGTTTGCAGGGCCTTTTTATTTAGAAGCTGGTAAATCAGCATCACATACTTTTACAATGCCTAATTATGTAGGATCCGTGAGAACCATGGTTGTTGCAGGGAATAAAATAGCCTATGGTAAGGCAGAGAAAACAACAGCTGTGAAAAAACCATTGATGGTATTATCGACATTGCCAAGAGTAATGGGGCCAGGCGAGCGGGTACAGGTACCTGTTACTGTTTTTGCAATGGACCAGAAAATTAAAAATGTAACAGTCGAAATTGAAGCTAACAATCTGTTCAAAGTAGTAGGTCCTGGCAAGCAAAACATTAAGTTTTCACAGGTTGGTGATCAGATTGTCTATTTTGAACTGGAGGCAATAGAGAAGGTGGGAATTGGAGAGATAGAAGTGGTGGCCTCTGGTCATGGTGAGCGAGCAAGTCATTTTATTGAATTAGATGTTCGATTGGCAAATCCGCCTCTAAGCCAATTTCAAAATGCGGTCATCGATCCAGGGAAATCATGGTCTGGCACATACGATAAGATTGGAGTAATAGGAACAAATAATGCCATGGTGGAGGTGTCCTCTTTCCCACCACTAAACCTTGAAGACAGGCTTCAATATATTATCCGATATCCACATGGATGTGTTGAACAAACAACCTCTTCTGTATTTCCTCAACTGCATTTAGATAAAGTACTTGAATTAAGTCAGGAGAGAAAAGTAGAGATAGAGAGTAATATTAGAGCAGCAATTGATAAGCTTAAGAATTTTCAAAATAGCAGTGGAGGTCTATCTTATTGGCCCGGATATAGTGATAGTTACAGTGAATGGGGCACAAATTATGCCGGTCATTTCATGATTGAAGCTGAGGCCGCTGGATATTCACTACCATCAGGGTTTAAGAAAAATTGGATAAATTTTCAAAAGAGCCGAGCTAACGAATGGACAAATTCCAAGAATAGTGATTATCGATATTACTATAGGAGCAATCAATTAACGCAGGCATATAGACTTTACACCCTAGCATTAGCGGGTAGTCCTGCATTGGGAGCAATGAATAGAATGCGAGAAATCACTACGCTTACAGCTGAAGCAAAATGGCGACTGGCTGCTGCGTATCAATTAGCTGGAAGGTCAAATATAGCACGTGAACTCACAAGTAATGCATCTATTGATGTGAGTCCATATAGCGAATTCTCCTATACTTATGGAAGTGATACTCGCGACCAGGCAATGATGCTAGAAACACTAGTACTTATGGGCGATAAAGTATTAGCCAAGAAAGTACTTGATAAATTGGTTGAAAAGATTGGATCAACAAGGTGGTTCAGCACTCAAACTATTGCTTATACTTTACTTTCTATTTCGAAGTTTGTCACAATTCAAGACGCAAACTCCAAGTTCACTTATGACATTACTATTAATGATGAAAAGGAAAAGAGTATAAGTCCTGAAAAACCAGTTGTACAGCATAAACTGAACTTCACTGGAAATAAAAAAGTCAAAGTGACCAACAACAGCGGCAAAACCATATTCTTAAAACTGAAAAATACTGGCGTACCTCTTGTTAGCGATCAAATCAATGAAGAAAAGGATTTGAAAATGACTGTAAACTATATTGATATGAAAGGTCAGCCCATTGATGTAAGTAAATTGGAACAGGGTACTGATTTTATGGTTGAGGTAAATATCAAACACCCCGGATTAAGAATGAATTATGATGAAATGGCGTTGACACAAATATTTCCATCAGGGTGGGAAATCAGAAACTTAAGAATGGATTTATCAACTGCAATAAATACAGGTGATATACCTGAATACCAGGACATTAGGGATGACAGAGTGTATACCTATTTTGATTTAAATTCTTTAAAATCTAAGACATTTAGGATAGTATTGAATGCTGCCTATATGGGTAAATTCTACCTTCCAGCAGTCCACTGCGGTGCAATGTATGACAATGAAGTAAGCTCATATAAAGCGGGTCAATGGGTAGAAGTGGTGAAGTCAGGAAATTGAACTATAAATTAGCAGCCGTAATTGATCAATCGCGGCTGCTAATATATTTATGAAAAAACGCAGAATATTTCTTGGCCTAATCATTATAATACTTGTATGGTTCTACTTTTGTTTACCAGACCCCTTATTTACTACACCATATAGTACAGTCTTAAATAGTGCAAATGGGGAGTTGTTAGGTGCCACTACGGCACTAGATGAACAATGGCGTTTTCCAATTTCAGATTCTATTCCGTCAAAATTTACAGAATGCATTGTTCATTTTGAGGATGAATACTTTTTTTATCACCCAGGTATAAACCCATTTTCATTTGCTAAAGCATTTTATCAAAATTGGAAAGCCGATAAAGTAATAAGAGGGGGCAGTACTATTTCGATGCAGGTAATTCGGTTGTCAAGGGCTCAACCAAGGACCTATTTGGAAAAGTTATATGAATGTTTTCTTGCACTGAGACTAGAAGTAAGGTATTCAAAACAAGATATTCTTGCCTTATATGCTGCACATGCACCTTTTGGCGGGAATGTGGTAGGTCTTGAAGCTGCATCATGGAGATATTATAAAAGAGCTCCTTTTAAACTCTCTTGGGGGGAAATAGCTACTTTGGCTGTGTTGCCTAATGCACCTTCTTTAATTTTTCCTGGAAAGAATCATGAATTACTTTTAGCAAAAAGGAATAGGTTACTGGATAAATTAGTTACACGCAAAATTATTCAAGAATCGGACGCTTCCCTTGCCAAAGAAGAGCCATTACCTGCGAAACCTCAGCAATTGCCTGAAATTAGTCCCCATGTTTTGGCCAATTATAAAATTTCTAATCCTAAAGGATCCAGAGTCACGTCAACATTGGATGAGCGATTGCAAAAAATGGCTAATAATATAATTGAGAAGTACCATCGTGTATATTCCCAAAACGAAATTCACAACGCTGCGGCACTTATTGTGGATACCAAAACGGGCGAAGTAAAGGCCTATGTGGGTAATACCCAAGATCCAAAGAATAGTAATGAAAATGCAGTGGATATTGTAAAATCGGCAAGAAGTTCGGGAAGTACACTAAAACCATTTTTATATAATAAAATGCAGGAAAAAGGCCAACTATTACCGAATACACTATTGCCAGACATCCCAACATATATATCAGGTTATGCTCCGAAAAATTTCAATGAAAAATTTGATGGGGCAGTTGCAGCCTCAAACGCCCTGGCACGCTCACTTAATATACCTGCAGTTAGAATGCTGCAAGACTATGGAGTTGAGAGTTTTTATCATGATCTTAAAAATATAGGATTCCAAACGATTAACAGAACTCCTGAAAATTATGGACTATCCCTTATCCTTGGTGGGGCGGAGGTTACCCTTTGGGATCTTGTAAAAAATTATCGAAAAATGGCATTGAGTTTGGAGCTGTTTCATAACCCAATTATTGAAATAAATGAAATGCGTTTAGCGGTTGAGGATACTCATCAGTTGAATATAAATGATTTGCAATTTTCACCTGGAGCCAGTTGGATCACTCTTGAAGCACTAAAGGTGATGGATAGACCTATAGAGGGGAATGATTGGAGGTTATACAGTTCTTCAAAGACAATCGCATGGAAGACAGGTACGAGCTTTGGATCTAAAGATGCCTGGGCTATTGGAGTTACTCCTGACTATGTCGTAGGAGTATGGGTTGGAAATGCGGATGGGGAAGGACGACCAGGTTTGACAGGTTCATCAGTTGCTGCACCCGTTATGTTCGATATTTTCAAATCTTTACCCTCAAATTCTTGGTTTGAAGTCCCTGAGGCAGATCTGATGAAATTGGAAGTATGTTCAGAATCTGGTTATCAAGCTACTGATTTATGCCCAGTCACTTCTATTTGGGTGACGCCTAATGGTGAAAGAACTGAAAAATGCCCCTATCATAAAAGAATTTATCTTGATAATACAGAACAATTTAGGGTGAATGGAGACTGTTATCGAGTGACTCAAATGGTGACAAAACCTTGGTTTGTTTTACCGCCTGTAATGGAATGGTACTATAAATCTAAAAACCCTTACTATAAAAGATTACCTGAGTATATGAAGGGATGTATCCCAGAATTGAATAACCTAGATCTCATTTATCCACAGGATAATGCTAAATTGTTTATTCCTAGAGGATTTAACGGTGAGATGCAGAAGCTAGTATTTGAAGCTAAGCACAGATCAGGAAATATACGTATCTATTGGCACCTTGATGACGAATTTGTAACCTCAAGTGTTGGAATGCATCAAATTGAGATACAACCAAGTGTAGGTAAGCATCATTTAACTCTAGTATCTGAGGATGGTGAGATTTTCGAAAGGAACTTTGAAATCGTTAAATGATGAGTTGAGTCATTTCGGTTAAATAATCCTTTATATATTGCTTTTTTGCCCTTACCTTTATCGATTGGTGAATTGTATACAATTGACCCGGGAAAAATACGTTTTGTATCGTAACCCATAATTGATTTATTGGATGATCAGAATCAGGCATGTTATAGTTGGACTTATTATGGCTTGGGTGGCTTCGGCTTGCACTCAGCGTATGATATGTCCTGCATATCAGAGTGCCTTTATTCATGACAAAGCCACATTAGATCGTAAATTCAGCTATTTCGGTGAAGATTCACTCCCTAAAGTACTGGAGGCAAGTAAAAGTAAGCACCTACTTATAGACCCAGTTACCTACCGTAGAAAGTTGCGAAATATGCGAACGGTGGAAATGAAAGATATTTATCCGGTAAAACCTGATTCTCTGGAATTCAATGACGAATTTGCTCTTGCAGAACGGGATTTTGAAGATACACCTTCCATTGATTCAACTGCAGTGGCTTCTATCTCGGACAGCATTTATGTCATTTCCCAAAAGAGAGAGAAGTTTAACATTGATCAGGAATTGTATCTGTGGTACATGCGTGATCAACTCGTCTATCCAGATGTGAAATTGCAAATGGAGCAAAATGCCTCCTCGAAAGGAAATACGGCTAAACAAAAAGGTCTGAAGCAGGGATTTTTTAAACGCTTGTTTGGCAAAAAGAATAAAGGCGATAGTACCAATTTTGATATTGAAACTTCAGCCACAGAAACAGGTGATGGAGCCACCAAAAAGAAAGGCTTCTTTTCATTTTTAAAGAAGAAAGATAAAAAAAAGAAAGAGCCAAAACCTGAAAAAGTAAAACCGATTAATCCACCCAAAGACCCACCTCCAGTGGAAGAGGAGGATGACGGGGAAGATGACTTTTAGAATAAAAGTCACATCTTGTGGAAATCTTACTATGTATGTAGATTCTTAGACTAAACCACGTTTATCTTTGAGAAAAATTCTATTCATTTTAGTTGTTGTACCTTTTGTGGTTTCTTCTGCATTCTGTCAGACGAATCAAATTGATAATTTACGGACAACACTGGATAGCACAAATCAAGATATATCAAAAGTTGACCTCCTCATTGAAATAGCCAATGTGTTTAAGAATGTTAGCTATGATAGTATGAACTATTATGGGCACCTCGCTAATGACCTCTCAAAAAAAATTAAATATAAAAAAGGGGAGGCAAGTTCAGATTTGATAATTGGGTTTACTCTATGGAAAAAAGGGAAGTTGGAAGAGGGGAAAGCCTATTGTGAAAAGGCATTACAATTAGCCGAAGCACATGATTTTGTTGAAATTCAAGCTAATAGTTTAATAAATATTGGCCTAATTCAAAATTATGAGGGCAACTATTCTGAGGCCCTTGACTACTATCAAAGAGCTCTGGATTTAGCGGAGTCTATTAACAACGTGTCGATAAAGGCGGGTGCTTTTCATGTAATAGGTGGAATATATTACAACCTTAGCGATTTTGATCAAGCCTTGGTTTATTGGAAAAGAGCATTCAGTTTTCAACTTGACATTAACGATACAGTAGCTGCTGCTTCTGCTTTGAACAATATTGGACTGGCTTATTCTGAGATGGGCGATTTGAATGAAGCCTTGATTTACTATGATCGGGCAACAAAAATTTATAGTAATATGACCATTTGTGCCAAAATTTATCCCTACGAAAATATCGGAAGCATTTACTATAAATTTGGAGAGCTAGATAGTGCAGAGACATATTTGGAGAAGTCACTGGCTGGTGCAAAATTTTGTGGTGACCGTATTGTGGAAGCCGGTACAATTTCGGAATTGGCACAAGTAAGTATAAGTAGAAAACAATATAAGCAAGCTCTTACTTTGCTTCACGAAGGCTATGATATTGGAATCAGGTATTACCTAAAAAGAGAAACAAGTCTAATCGCCAAATTGTTAACGAGAACTTATGAATTAATTGGAGATGTGGATAGTGCATTTAAATACTCAAAAATTTACTATAGCATGCAGGATTCTTTGTTCCATGGGGGTAATGCAAAAGAAATAGGCAGACTTGAGGCTAAGTATGAATTTGAGCGTAAACAAAACGAAAAGGAGATCCAAAGGAAAATCAATGAATTACAAAAGGAGAAGTTATTGGAGCGAGAAGTTTGGATACGAAATTCGTTTATTGTAGGGTTCATTTTGATGCTTTTAATTGCATTCTTGATGTACTTGAATGTAAAAAGAAAATTAGTGGCTAATCATAAGTTAGAGGCACTCAACCAAGAAATTAGCACGCAAAAAGAAGAACTACAGGCACAAGCGGAAACACTCAAAGAGCTTAATGAATCATTGAATATGGTCAATGATAATCTTGAACTTAAAATTATCAATCGTACAAATGAATTACGAGAAAAGAATGCTCAACTGGAGAAGAACAATAAAAAATTAGCAGAATATGCTTTTATTAATGCTCATAAACTACGAGCACCTGTTGCGACCATTTTAGGCTTGATAGAGCTTTTCAACAACGATAAGATTGACATCACTGAAAAAGCATTGATTGTAGACAAACTGAAACTTAGCTCTGTGGAGCTTGACGATATAGTAAAACAAATCAGTATCATTCTTGAAGAGGAGGGACTCATAGGATAATTAGTGTAATTTAGTTGGATATAATAATTCTAGTGAAATGGATGTAAAATTTGCAGTACTTATAGATGGTGACAATATTCCTTCAGCCAATGTAAAAGAGATGATGGAAGAAATTGCTAAGTATGGCAACCCAACCATTAAGCGAATTTATGGTGACTGGACGAAACCCAATTTGTCTAAATGGAAAAACCTATTGCTGGAAAATGCCATTACACCCATCCAACAATACGGCTACACGACAGGAAAAAATGCCACAGATTCAGCCATGATCATTGATGCCATGGATATCCTATATTCTGAAAAGGTAGATGGTTTTTGTCTTGTTTCTAGCGACAGTGATTTTACCAGATTGGCTACCCGACTTCGGGAGGCGGGTATGCAAGTAATTGGAATAGGTGAAAAGAAAACACCTAATCCATTTATCGTAGCTTGTGATAAATTTATCTACTTAGAAATCCTTAAGGGTCATTCAGATGAAGATGACTCACAGCCTAATAAAACAAAGAGTAGTCAAAAAAATGAGGTAGATAAAATCACTCCAAAGGAGATCAAGCTGATTTCTACCACCATCTCCGATTTGGCAGAAGATGACGGGTGGGCATTTTTGGGCGATGTAGGTAGTTTATTACAGAAAAAACAGCCAAATTTTGACTCCAGAAACTACGGTTTTCAGAAATTAACTCCCTTGATCAAATCTATTTCTAATTTTGAAGTGGAACAGCGAGAAAGTACCAAAGGCCGCTCTAAGTTAATTTACGTCCGAATTAAAGATAAGCATTCGAAGTAATTCATCAGCATTCAACTTACCGGTTGTCTGTACTACATTCTAAGCCACCCATAGCTGTTTTTATGTATTTTATCTACAAAGTAGAATTTTATGTAACCTTATTATCTACATTTACGAATAATATAGAAATCTGAAGTTTATGAAAGGATCAAATTTGGGTGAATTTGAAGAGTTGGTCATGCTGGCCATCGGTGTTTTATATCCAGACGCTTATGGAGTGGCTATCAAAGACGAAATAATAGCACGAGCTGGAAGAAGCGTGACCTTAAGTGCCGTTCATGCATCACTACATCGTCTTGAAGAGAAAGGTTTTTTGCAAAGCGAGTTTGGCGAAGCCTCACAAAAACGAGGAGGGAAACGAAAGAAGAATTTCTATATCACTGCATATGGGGCTAAAACACTCGAGGAGGTGAAGTCACTTCGTGAGCAAATGTGGGGTGACATCGGTAAGGTAGCTTTACAAGGCAATTAATGAGAATAAGTAAAAATATTTCCCCACCTAAATGGCCGCAGAGGTTTTTGCACTGGTATTGCAAAAGTGACCTCCTCGAAATGATTGAAGGAGATATTGAGGAAGAGTACTACCAGATAGCGGAAAATAAAGGCGCTTTAAAAGCCAAAATTTACTACCTGAGACAGGTTTTTAGTTTTCTAAAGCCATTTGCAACCAAACGATTTTTCAATCAAAACATTACAAATATGGGGATGAACGGAAATTATATTAAGGTAGCTCTTAGGGGCTTTAAAAAAGACAAGCTAAACCTTAGTTTGAGTTTAATTGGGCTTATCGTGGCATTTACCTGTGCCATGATCATCTATACCGTTATTGATTATCAACTTAATTATGATAAGTTCAACACAAAAGCCAGTCGAATATATAAAGTCACCTATGATGAAACTCTAAACCCAAATAGCGATAGAAAATTGGCTACCGTGGGGCCACCGTTAGGACCAGCCATTAAAACTTACTTTCCAGAGGTAGAAGATGCGGTTAGGTTCCGAGATACACCCGATCAGATTGTTAAATATAAAGACAAGCAGTTTTATGAAAAGAGGATTTTGTTTGCTGACCCGAGCTTGTTTAATGTGTTTTCCTACCCATTGGAAAAAGGCAACGAGTCCAAAGCACTTACTGAGATCAATAGTATAGTAATTACCCATGAGATGGCCATTAAATACTTTGGAGAAGAAGATCCCATTGGAAAGCTAATGGACATTGATGGTACTACTTTGCAGGTAACTGGAGTTTTTGCTCTGATACCATCAAACACGCACTTTCCATTCGATTTTATCCGACCGTTTGAGGCATTCAAAGTGCCATTTGGCTATCCTGTTACTCTTGACACCTGGGGGTGGATTTCTTTCCATACTTATGTTCTACTTAGTCCAGATGCTAACGCTCAGGAACTAGAAGCTAAGCTCCCATCATTTGCCAAAACCCACTTTGATGAAGATCGTATTTCTAGATTTAGATATAGGTTACAACCGTTGCTCGATATTTATTTTGGTGACGTTAAACATGATAAAATTGCCTCTGGAAGTTACAATTATGTGTATGTACTGGGCAGCGTTGGTATATTAATATTGATTTTGGCCGCCTTTAATTTCACCAACATTTCAACGGCTAAATCATTGACACGAGCCATGGAAACTGGCTTGAGAAAAACCATGGGCTCAACTGAACGAGCATTGTGGTTTCGTTACCTGATGGAACCCATGATGTTAACCCTGTTCGCTGTAATTATTGCCTTTGTTATTACTCCCTATGGTTTGGGTTGGATCGGAAGTACGTTAGGTTTCGAGTACTCTTGGAACTTGTTACTTTTCCAACGTTTATCAATCCTTTTTCTACCTCTGGCTTTACTTATCGGATTGTTTTCGGGCTTTTACCCTGCTTTCATCATGTCATCTTTCCAACCTGCATCGGTTTTGAAAGGGAATATGAAAGTGAGCCATAAGGGTAATTTCTTACGAACTACCTTAGTGACCGTGCAATTTGGAATTACTTCGGCATTGTTGATAGGTAGCTTTATTATTTCTGCTCAAGTCAATTTCATGCTTGACAAAGACCTTGGTTATGACAAAGATCAAATAGCCATTCTACAAATACCTGGTGAAACCCTTGAAAAATATTATCCACCCTTGAAACAACAGTTGCTTCAAAATCCATATATACAGGCAGTTTCGATTGGAGGTACACGTATGGATGGTGACAATGGCAGTGGACCTGTTTTGGCTGAAGGTTTTGATGAAGGAATTCCGATGAAGATAACGGCCATTGGAGAAGATTTTCTGAAAACCATAGGCGTGCAAATGTTAGCAGGAAAGGAATTCTCGGCAACTCATGAATATGACAGTGCTGATGGTATCATCATCAATGAGAGTGCGGCTAAAGTATTCAAATGGACGCCAGAAGAGGCTATTGGCAAAAAGATGCAGGTAAGTGATCAAAGAGAAGGACATGTAATGGGTGTGGCAAAAAACTTCAATTTCAGTTCGTTACATGAACAAATAGCACCTTTTATTTTGATTTATCCCCATACACGATTGACAGATGTGTATATTAAACTAAAGCCCGGTAAGGTTCATGATCTGGTCCTTTCAATAGAAAATAGTTATAAAGGGGTTATAACAGATGTGCCATTTGACTTTATGTTTTTAGATGACCACTTGCAAAATCTCTATGCTTCCGACAAGCAATTTGCTTCGCTAGTTAAAATATTTTCATGGATTACCATGATCGTAGCGATAGTGGGATTGTATGGACTTATTGCATTGATATGTCGCTATAGAATGAAGGAAATAGGAGTAAGAAAGGTGTTGGGAGCCACTTTCGGTTCGCTAGTATATACATTGTCTAAGTCTTTCGTACTACTGATTGTTATCGCCAACGTGATTACCTGGCCTATTGTCTATTACTTTGCTAGTCAATGGATCAACTCCTTTGCTTATCAGGTAGATTTAGGCCTAGTTTATTTTGTATTGGGTTTTCTGATTACCATTGGTATTGCAAGTATTGCACTGACAGTACAATCGGGCAAGGCAGCTTTAATCAATCCTGTGAATACATTGAGGCAGGAGTAAAGGGGTATTATTTAACTACAGTAGGTTGTTTTAGTTTTAAACAAACTTACAAGGTTAACAGTGCGCTCTTCACTTTCTTTTCAGTTGCATCAGCCCATGCAAACAACACGGCATCCCCAGCTTTGGTCATTTGAGGGAATCCGCTAGAGCGTGCTGATGAAGTTTGAGCAACAACTATTACCTCGCCCAATTCACCATTTTCATTTACCTTGCGAGCAGCAATTTCGTCACCTTCTAACCAACTAACGATGGCATTACCTTCATCTATAAGTAACACATCGACACGTCCCATTGTGTTGCCAGTATCTACTTGGATAGCCTTGGTCATTGTGTCACCGGCATCATGTGAAAACAACACATTCACTGTACCTTTCCCATCTGGGGCGGTAAACCAAGCAATCACCAAATCATTTCCTTTAGCGTCCATCCTTGGGCCGTTTACTGGACAGCCTGCAATATTCCAATTGTCAGTGTGAACGGGTTTTGATTTTGACCAGCTGCCATTTTTCCATTGTGCCATAGCTATATCCCGAATTTCCTCTTCAGAGCGATCACGGTAAATGGCCACTGGTCCCTGATTTGTAATGGCAGCAAAAGTTTGGCAGCAATCGCATACCCGGTTATCCAATTCTACTTCTGTTAATTTGGTGCCATCGACAGTTATAACTGCTGCCCTAACGGTCATTGCCCCCATATGCTCCATATTATGTGCATCACCTTCCATTGAAGCATTTCTGCCATCAAGCCAGGTAGCAAAAAAGCCGTCCTGATAAGGCAACAGGGTTACAAACCCATGTTCCGCTTGCTTTCCATCATCATGTAAAACCCAAGGAGTGCTCCACGAATCTCCTTTATTATTGGACTGGATGATTTTGACATCATAAGCATAAACACCTTCTCCATTCGGTGACAGGTAGTGAGCAATCATGTTACTCCCGTTTTGTGCGATTACTGGGTAATCTGCCCAATTAGAGAACCAAGTGGTATCACTAGCAATTTTTTTTGGCACTGACCAGGATTCATTCTCCCATCGAGAAAATTTAAGGGTATATTCATCTTCATTTTCCTCCACCCACGACATCAATGGCTGTCCATCTGGTGTAGTGGTAAGGTAGGGTTGCGCACTGTTTGTATTTGAAGGTACATTAACAGTTTGTATTGTTGGGTTTTCCTTCACTGCGCATGCTTGAAGAAGTACAATAAAGAGTAAGATGAGTAACCTCATAATTAGTTCAGAGTTCAGAGTTCAGAGTCCTAAGTTCAAAGTTCAAAGTTCAAAGTTCTAAGTTCAAATCTAAACCTTAAACCTTAGACTTTTAAACCTTGAACTTTGAACTTAATATTTTTATTTTATTTCAAATACAGCTCTCACCTCGGCATTCAAAGTGATTGTTTTGTACTCTAGGTCGGACTGGTAACTATCAGATTCAGCCTTTAATGACATGGTATTTCGAGCGTATTGGTAGTTGTTATTACCATAGTCAATTTCCTGGATTTCTATGGCGCCACCCATTTGCTCACCTATTGAGGTAAGTAGTGCATTGGCTTTATCTTTGGCGTTCTGTAATGCTTTGATCTTGAGCTCCATTTTGTACTCTTCTAGTTTTGAATGCGATACTTCACCAATGTTCATGCTATTCACTCCTTCAGCATCGAGTTTTTCGATCAGGTCATTCATCATTTTTACTTTGGTTAGCTTAAGTTTGAAACTTTTGGTGGCTAAAAAATCATCAGATTTTTTCTTTCTCCAATCCCAATTGTAACCATAGATGTTATCTACTGTTAAGCTCTCTTTAGGCAGACCTATTTGACTCACAGCCTTTACTAGTCCAGCTTCAAGGGTATTTAAATTGACAATTTTAGACCCATTTTTGTATTCTTTGAGTGCAATTTTGAGATATATCTCATCAGGCACCACTTCCATATCGGCTGTACCTTTCACTTCGATTCTCTTTTTACTGTCTGTTGAATTGGGTTGGCCAATACTGGCTGTCCATACCATTAATAAAATTCCGATGCTTAATATTTTGTTCATAATAGTTTTATTTTTCTTTTAAGATGTATCTATTGATCAAATTCCATAATTAGGTTCAAATATTTTTTCATCACCTCATCCTGTTGATGGATTTAAAACGACAGATTATCAAAATTAATGTTTTTAGTATAAGAAATTGTCAGGTTAAATTACTATTCTCAGTACTTTTGAAAACATGATTCGATTCCTATATTTTTCACTCTTTTTGGTACTCCTTTCTTGCGGATCCAATTCAGATACTCAAAAGCAACGATTCTTAATTAAAGGCAATGAGTCTTTTAGACAACAAAGCAACAAGGACGCCATCCGTTATTATAAGGAGGCCATCAATCTTGATCCTTGTTATACCGATGCCTTAAATAACCTAGGCATTGTTTACTATGAGCAAAAACAATATACTAAAGCATTAGAGCAATATAACATAGCCCTAAGCTGCGACCAACAGTTTTATGATGCAGTGTTCAATAGAGCCAATGCCTTTTATGAACTTAATGAGTTTTACAGTGCCATTGACGATTTGGAATTTTTACAAAAAAATATTCCCGATTCGTCCCGGATATATTTTATGATGGGTTTGGTAAAAACCAAGATGCATAACTATCCTGAGGCCATTGCAGAATTTGATAAGGCACTAAGTTTGGATGCTAATAATTCGGAAACATTGATCAATCGGGGTACAGTAAAGTATTATATGAAAAAATATGATGAGGCCGAAGTGGATATCAAAGCAGCTTTGAAGATTAATCCATTAGAAGCCAATGGATATAATGCATTGGCACTCATCCAGGTAGATCAGGATAATTTTGCTGAAGCAATAAACCTGATCAATAAGGCGCTTGATTTTGAACCTGAGCAACCTTATTTCATTAATAATCGAGGGTATATCAAACTTCAGCTAGGCGAACTAGAGGCTGCTCGTGAGGATATCGACCGAAGTATTATCAAAGATCAGGGTAACGCCTGGGCATACCGTAACAAAGGTTGGTATTATTATAAAAAGGGAGATTTAAAAAATGCTATCACTTTATTGGAGCGATCTGCTAAGATGGATCCTTTTGTTGATCGTGTGTATGCATTTTTAGGACAAGCCTACGAAGCTGACAATCAGCCGGACAAGGCATGTGAAAATTACAAAAAGGCCATTGAAAGAAAGGAAACTGTCAGTACGGTTTTGGAATGCAAATGAATGACTTTTTAAGGAAATTGGAACAGCGTCTGAGCCAACCGTTGCCCGGACATGAGGCACACAGGCGCATGATGCCCAAGGAAAGTTCCAATGCCCGGTTTGATGAAAGTAAATTAAAAACTGCTCGACCCAGTAGTGTCTTGATTTTATTTTACGAAAAGAAAGGTGAACTCTATTTGCCTCTCACCCAACGGCAAGAGTATGATGGCATACACAGTGGCCAGGTGAGTTTTCCTGGAGGTAAATGGGAAAAAGAGGATGAAGATCTGGTAGCTACCGCCAAACGAGAAACCTTTGAAGAAATTGGAATACATGGAGCTGATGTTGAAGTGATTGGTCACCTTTCGGAAATGTTTATCCCTCCCAGTAACACCAAGATTATGCCTTTCGTGGGTTACACCCAAAAACCTCCACTATTTGTTATCGATTCTTATGAGGTAAAAGAGCTGATGGAAGTGCCACTAGCACATTTACTGGACGATGTTAATATCAAAACCAAGGACATTACCGTTAGAGGAAATTATAAACTCAAGGCTCCCTACTTTGACGTAGAAGGCAAAGTGGTGTGGGGTGCTACGGCCATGATGTTGAGCGAATTGGTAAGTATTATAAATAGAATTGAATGAAAAAGATCAACGTATTAGAAAAATTCAGCTTATTCAATGAAAAGTGGACGCCAAAGATAATTGGTGAACTTAATGGGCAGCAGGTCAAGCTAGCGAAATTGGTAAATGAATTAGTTTGGCACAGTCATGAAAACGAAGATGAGTTGTTTCTGATTTTTAAAGGCACGTTAAATATGGAGTACCGCGACCGTACTGAAGTGCTAAATGAAGGCGATATGGTAATCGTGCCCAAAGGAGTAGAACATTTTCCCACTGTACCCGAAGGGGAAGAGTGCTGGGTGATGCTTTTCGAGCCTGCGTCTACCAAACATACTGGTGAGGTGATACACGAAAAAACAGTAGAGAATCCTGAGTGGATATAGAATCCTTTTTAACGATATTTTTCCCAGTTATTCATACGTATTGCGATGGCGTGTTCCTCAATAATAGCCGCCCATTCCATTTGATCAGATTTCTGAGCAATTTTTAAGGCCTGATTTGATACCTTAAGGGCTTCTTCACTATTTCCATTATTGTAAAGTAGCCAGGAGTATTTGTCTAGAGTGATAAAATCCATCTCTATTTCATAATTCCATTTCACATTAAGTAAGTAATATCTACTATCCGTTGGCAATGAATGAAATAGGAGGGCAATTACAGCAGTTAATCCCAATGGTATTAGACTCAAATATTTATGTTGTTTAATTAATACAACAATTATAAATACTGATATAACAGCCGCTAAAACTAATACTGTATTTCCTAGAGGGAAAAACTTGAGCGAACTTAGGAGCACTAATAACCAGCTGCAAATACCAATATTTAGAAGATATCGTTTGTCCTTTTTGTAGAGTAGAATTAGGCTAACAACTAAAGCTCCTCCAAGTCCAGTAAGCATTAAAACCGCATTATAATGAATATGAAAGAATTTTAAGATGAACCCCACACAGAAAAGACTGTAGAATGAAATCAATAGCTTATTCATGTTCTTATAATTAAAGTTTAAGGAATTCTAAAATATAAAAAAATTATGAAATTTCATTGGATTTATGAGACACAAAAACATTATATCAATTTACGTGCATGGGCGTAATTCACAAGGCCAACCACGGTGGAACAGTTGGTCTTTCGTAGAATGTTTTTTCGGTGTGTTTCAACAGTTTTCTCGCTTATAAAAAGCACTTCTGCTATCTGTTTTGTAGAAAAATCCTTGGCGATTAACTTAATGATTTCTGTTTCTCTAGGGGAGAGGTCGCTCTTTTCGGTGGGCGAATTGATTTGCCTAACAAGGATCTCAGAGATATCATCACTAAAGTATTTCTTTCCTGACGTGACTTTATCCAATGCCTGCATTAAAGAGGAATGGGCGTCATTTTTTAATACAAAGCCATCGATATTTTCTTTAAGTAAATCTTTCAAAACCGAGGGATCATCATGCATACTTAGCACGATTACCTTCATTTCAGGATTAACTGAATGAGCAATCTTTATGATCTCCAAGCCTGATAAATCAGGTAATTCATAGTCAGTGACTAATATATCATAATCATACTTTTTGAGCAGTTCTATTGCTTCTTTGCCACTACTTGCTGTACCAGTTACCTCATACAGCTCCAATCCACTAAGGAGCCGTTGAGTACCTTCAAGCAATATTTTATGATCATCTATTAAAAGTATCCGGTATTTTTCCATACTCAGTTTGCCTACTATACTTTTAAATAAACGCATCTTATCTTTTATTACAAAGAAAGAGGTGTATAATGTCTATTTCAATACCTATGACTGGGTATTCAGTTCTACTTGTGATGTAGTATAGGCAAGGTCTTTATTTATTGTGATGGTCAGGGTCGTATTTTTCCGACCTTGTTGCGTATCAATATCCATAGTGCCAGCGATAAGATTTAATCGTGTATTGATGCTTCGCCAACCGTTGCCCTTGCTATGCTCAAAAGCGTGTAAATCAAATCCAATGCCGTTATCTTCAACCGTGATTATTACTTCATTTTCATGTGCTGTAAATTGAATTAGGATTTCAGAAGCTTTGGCGTATTTCAGCACGTTTGAGATCCACTCTTGCAATATTCGGTATAGCGAGATTTCAAAAACTTCGTTAAATCGCTCCTTCAAACCAAAGGCTTTAACTTGAGCTTTTACCTGATTGGATTTATCAATACGTGCCGTTAGCTCTTGCAAGGCAGGGATTAAACCTTCATTAGTCAGCACCTGAGGCATCAGGTTAAAAGCAATATTTCGTATTTCACGCTGAATCTCACTTAGTAAGGTCGTTGAATTATCTACGATTTCATTTCTAACTAGGGCGTCACTACTTGCCTCTTTCAGCCCTTGAATGTTCATGGTCAATGCACTAACTAACTGCCCCATGCTATCATGTAGGTCAGAAGCAAAACGTTTGCGCTCTTTCTCCTCACTGTCTATAACTGCTTGAATTTGGGACTCACGGAGCCTGACCTTTTGCTCGTTTAACACTTTCTGCTGTCGTATATGTATGCGTTGACGCCATAGATAAAAAATTAAAAGGAGAATAGCTACCCCCGCCATCAAGGCTAAAATAATTATGTTATTACGCTGATTGGTTGCTTTTTGCAGTTTGTTTTCCTGATCCAAAAAAGTAATTTGTTGGTCTTTCTTTTCAGTTTCGTATTTAGTTTGGATCTCTTCAATAGCATTTGTTTTATTGATGTTGAATAAGCTATCGTTAAATTCTCGGTATTTTAATTCATTAAAGTAGGCAGCTTCAAAATTAGTCAGCTTAGCATAACAACGCTGAAGCCAGTCATGATTTTGATGCATT
Organism: Fulvivirga sp.; assembly: GCA_048268855.1. Taxonomy (GTDB): domain Bacteria; phylum Bacteroidota; class Bacteroidia; order Cytophagales; family Cyclobacteriaceae; genus Fulvivirga. The sequence goes on along the minus strand of JBLWUR010000004.1, from coordinate 36,186 downwards.
AACCAAGGGTAACTGACAGATTTGGCGATTTCATTAGATTTTAAAAAATGCTCAATGGCAGTTGAATATTTCTGAAGTTTGAAAAAGTTTTTACCAATTAGATGCTCATTTTCAGCTACTCCTTGGATATCGCCCAATTTGGTTCTTATGTCTGTAGATTGTTTAATATATTGGTCAGACAATTCAATATTACCTTTTGAAAACTGATAGTTAGCGAAATCCAATAATACATAGCCTAAGCCAACTGAATCATGCAGTTGTAAGCGGATGTCCATTACTTTTTTGAAGTAGATTTGGGCAGAATCTAGATCTCCTTTTTTGGAGAGGACATTACCCCTCATTCCATAATTGGTGCCTAATTGCTCAAGGTTGTTAGAAGCTAGGGCTGCTGCCTCGGCTTTATCTAATGCCACATAGGCACGATTCATATTACCTTGATGCCGGTAAATAACAGATATTTCATTATATAATCTGGCAATGTCGCTATGGTTGTTAGTTCTTTCAAAAATTTCGGCAGCCGTCAAATAAGCCTTAAGAGCAGTTTCATAATTACCTCTAAGGCTATTGGCAATGCCATTATACATTAAAGCATTAGCTTCTTTATCAGGCCACTTATTTTTTGCACTTATTTTACGCGCTGTGGCAGTGAGTCTGATGGCCTCGTCAAAATTGGCACTGTATATAGCGTAGAAATTGGTAAGAATGCTATCAACCTTCTGTTCCTCCTGTCTTATATCACTATGCCCAATTTGATAAATACCTGCATATGCATTACCCCCGTAGTTCAGATTCACGAAGGCGATGATACAAATTAGAGGAGCAACCGGAGCTTTAAAAACCATAGGTTAAATGATAAATACCTAGTACTAGGTACGGAAAAATACCGAATCAACCTTATTGAAGCAAGGCTTTATTAAAGAGTTATTTGTACAAATATAAATTTTGTACTATGAAAAAATTATTAATAATCGTTGCTCTGTTTGCTTTTACTATGGCTAATGGACAGCTAGTAACAGAGAAAAATCTTAGAGATGGTAGTTACGGTGAAAAAAAATTAAAGAAAGCCCCAAAGAAGATTTATTTAAATCAATTCTTTATCAACTATCAGGTGCTTGCTTCAAGTACTGAGTCTAGTGCTGGAGGTAAGACTAGAGCAGAAATGGCCGTAGGTCTTGTGGGAATAGAGCTTGAAGATATGCAAGAAATCACAAATAATGCCTATGCCATGGTGGTTAACAAATTAAAAGCGGCAGGGGTTGAAATTGTAGGAGCTGATGAAGCAGGGAAAACTGAATTTTTCAGTGATTGGACAAGAATTGAAGGAGGGACACCTTCACAAGCGCAATTATTAGGATATATTTCAACAGCACCTGTTGGGTATGATTTTTACGTAAAAAAAGTAACGAAAAAGGGTAAAAATAAAGGTACTTTTTTTGACACTACACCAAAGTTATCGAAGGAATTGGGTGACATTCCTGTATTCGAGACTAACGTAAGTTTCCAGTTTGTAACCATAGAGGGTAGTAGTTCATTGGTAACGGATGCTTCAAGGATGAAAGGTGTAGTAAACTACCAAATGCCTGAATCAGCAATTGCAAAATCTGCAGAAGGGTTCTTTGGCGAGAAAATAGAAGTCTCTCCGGTAATGACTCGCGTAGTGTGGAAAGGTGGAGCAAGTGGGCTAGGAGCAACTACCATAATGGCGTTTAGCCCAAAGAAAAGAATTGAAATACCGGGCGTAGTAGAACAAAAGAAATTTAAAGAATACGTAACGCCTGACAGAAATTACTCCACTTCTTACTCAGGTATTGTATACACTAACAAAAAGGAACTTGAAGTTTCACATCAAGTTAAAGCAGATCGCGAGGCTTTCAAATCAAAAACACAACAAGTACTCAATGAATATTTAGGACAAGTAGTAGATCAATTTATAGCAAATCTTAACGGATAGTGTGAATTAATATTACTTAGAATTATGAAAAACATGTATAAATTAACCGCCATTTTAATCATCGCTAACTCAGTTTTTTTGGCTTGCGGTAGTGATGATCCAATCGCTCAGCTGCAATGTACCACTTATGATGAAGGCAAAAATGCCATATTGGATGCCGAAGAAAAGGAGGTTAAATGTGTCTATGGAAAAGCTGGTTTCTATGGCCTTAAAGACTCATTTGACAATGATGCTGAAGAACTTTTATTCGAATTCAATCGTGACTTCTATGTCACTTACTCCACCTACGATTCATATTATAAAGATGGATCTTATGTTATTGAAAGCAATGGCGTATTTGAAGTTGGGAAGAGCTATGTGGCGGATGCAAGAACCGGCAATGCCACCTTTTTCTCACTAGCCACGCTAGAAATAACCAGCCTAGATAAGGAGAATAAATTGATTTCAGGAAAAATTACTAGCCAGGCTCCGATACGCTGGGAGTTGGGCACGCCCATCATGGGTTATGCCATTTTCACTTTTGTAGACATGAAGATGTAATCAAGCTTTGGGTTTAACACATTAATAACACTCATGAGAAAATTAATAACTGTATTATTTATTTCTATACTAAGTAATGGGTATGCTCAGCTCGACAGCTATAGCTACGTAGATGATGGGGCTATGATAAAATTTGAACCACGCTACATCACTATAAACACGTTGTTGGCTGACCCTGACTCTATCAAAAATCCTAAAGGCTTTACCATTCGTTTATTTAGTCTTGATCATGTTACCTTCGATCAGGGAGGCTATCAGGATAGCCACCGGTTTGCTTTTATTACCGAATCGCTCTCAGGATTTTTGATTGACATGATCAATGGAGGCAATTTTGAAACGGGCTTTAAGAACTCTTCGACTTCACTTTCTGATTTTATTTTGGGCTGGCATAACCACGTGGTAAATGTCGTCAGTTTGGATAATTTCAATGCAGCCATTGGTGCACATTGGGGAGATTACTTTTTGGCCTACGAGCCCTACAATGCCGGCAGCAACACGTACGAAGTGGTGAACGAACCAGCTGGATGGTATGGGGCATTAGGACCGGCAATTATGATGGACCTTAATGTATTGGACGTGGTAAATCTTCATTTTGAAGGTTCCTATGCTTTCACAGCAAAATTTATGGATGCTACTGATATGAATTTTGATCGAGCATATCCAAAACCACATTTTATCAATTTAAGTCTTCAGCTGCGGACTAACTCGCCAATATATGCTGGATTTGAACAAATAAGATCTGTTAATCGAGGGGATAATCCTTTCAATGCTACACGTAGCGATATATTCATTGGCGTTTGGTTTTAAAATTTATGATTATGAAAAAATTATTGATGTCTATTTGTTGCCTTGTTGCCGTATTGAACTTCAGTTCGTGCCTTGAAGACGAGACCCCGGGAATAGACCAGTGTGCCGTTGGCAATTGGGGCTCGGTAGAGCGTGATGGAACTGCTATCTGCTTTCCTGAGGCAAGTGCTCTTATGTATGATGCCAATACATCACATGCTACTTTTAAAATAGAACTGTATACGCCAGCTGAGAAAAGTGCAGTGTCACTGTCAGCAACGATTAAGGTGCCAGCGTCTGGTATTGAGCTAAATAAGGCTTATCCAATGTCTACTGCTGATTTTTTTGGAGTAGAAGAATTGGTGAGTGGAGAAATGACCATTTTAACCTATGAACCGGTGGTTAATGGGAGTTATTGTGGGTCAGGTACTTTCAATATGATTACCAAAAACCCAAACTCTGGAAGTCAGACTATTCTTACTAATGGCAAATTTTTGTCTTACCAAGGTATATCCGATTGTAACCCTTTTAACTAATCATCATATGAAATTTATATACCTATTAACAGGGCTGCTAATAGCCACCTTATTTACCTTACAATCCTGTTCGATTGGTGGAGAGGATGACGACTGTGATCTAACAGCTTTTCCAATCACGAACGAATCGTTAACCACGGGTTATGACGTAAATGGCAATAGCCAGTGGGTACAGACCGCTGTTTACAAAACATTAAAAGGAGCTGAATTGTATTATTCTTTAGGAAGTTGCGGCCCAAATGGTGTAGGAGTCAATTGGGAGTACACGGGCGATTTCGAAATATTATCTCAAGGTGATAGGGGCGATTTGGCGGCCTTATTCTACACCAGTGGTACACTCTGTGCACAATTTGTAGGCAATGGCAAGACTACAGCAAAGGCATGTCAGCAAATAAAAGTGGTAAGTAAAAATACCTGGTCATTAGGGCCTGAGTTTCCATCTGATCCAAGTGTAAACACAGTAACACTCAACATCAATAATACAATTTACAGTGGCTTTGGCAATACTAATGTTTGGTATAAACTCGATACACTTGATTTCTCTTGGCAAGAGAAGGCCAATATTCAAAGTACTGCGTTTACAGCATTTAGTGGCTTTTCACTCAATGGCAAAGGCTATATAGTGGGCTCCAATTCTTTGGTGTATGAATATAATCCCTCGGCTGATACATGGACTTCTATTGGTGAGTTTCCGGTAAACGTGACAGAATACCTGCTGTTGACCAGTATTGAAGCTGATAGATACTTTCACTCTATCCTAGGAACGGCTGTAGGAGGTAAAGGCTACTTCGGTTTGGGTGATCAGAATCGGATTTGGGAATTTGACCCGACCACAAAAACATGGACGGAAAAAGCCAGTTACCCTGAAACGCATGAAGATTCAAACTACATTTTTCCTTATAAAAACCGCATCTATGTAGGGCAGCATTATTATGATATTGCTACCGATACCTGGATAAAAAACAACTATGATTTTAACGTAGAAAATGGTTTTGGCATCAATCCGGTGGAACTGGATGGGGTGATGTACGGAAGTTATAATACCAAAACTATGACCTATGATGGCACTACGGTGGAAGTTTATGAACCACGACCCCATGAGCCTTACGAGCCATTCGCGCCTCACACCAGTATGGGTTACGGTGCTGCTTTGGGAAACCTGATAATCTACCCAAGAGAAAGTTACCACTTGGCTAAGTATACCAATATCCCTTCATCCGATGTTAAAATTTATCGAAAATAGATTATGAATAGATTAATTCTTATCCTTTTATTGCCCTTTATGGGAGCGTGTATTGCAGATAACGAACCCACCAAAAAGTGTGTGGGCATTTGGGAAGTAGAACTACTTCATGAAGGTGCTACCGCTGAGGTGGTCAATGGCAAGCTTCAACTGCGGGTGGAAAACCCACAAACCGATCACGATATCAGGTTGATCCAGCGCCAGACGGACTATCATACACCTGCACATCTGGGGGTATATGTCTATTTTGAAAATTTTAATAGCGAAACCATCGGAGCCAATAATTTTGATATGCAATTAAAAACCTGGTATGCCTACAATTATTCTCCTACTGTTCTTTTAGCTGGCGTTACTACGGGTACGTTTGGGGTGCGAGCTGAGGCTAATAATATTGTGTATTATGGGTATGATGATAAGGCGCCTGATCATTTACAGTTTGGCGGCTCGGGACAAAGCATCAGCTTTGCGGGAGTGAGCGGCACATTCACTATTCCCACCATTCAGACGGACCCAAAAACACTTTATATTGATTTTGGAATAAGACAGAACACAGGCACTGGTAAGTCTAGTACCATTGCCGTGGACATTACAGAAGTGTCTTTTAATAAGGAAGTAGGGAAAGATGAATTACTCAATGATACATTTGATTGTAATTCGCTGACAATTAATTAACGCCTCAATTACCGGACCTGTTCCGGTATCCCTTATTTGGTTGCCCTTGTTGGTGTTGTCACCAACAAGTTAAAGGGGTTCGCTCAGATAAGGCTTGTGGTAAATAGTACTTGATAGTCTAGTCGCTTATTTCTGACACTTTTTGCATTCGCCCAAAAAGTGTCCAAAAACGCTTGCCAGAATAATCCTTCCGCCCTTAAGGCCTACGCGCGCCCGGTATTCTGGCGGGCCTGCCCGCTTTGCTTCTGCGAAGCAGTTGGGGTGATATGGTATTTACTGAATCTCAATTCCTATATCAATTGTTTTTTAAATCGTTCGTTCACTTAGGAGGGAGGGACGGAAAAATGGCGTGGCGGTGTGTGATGGTGCAGCGGGGTTGGGATTATGCGCCCAGGAAGTAGCGCGGTATTTTTCCAAGGCTTTTTTGCTTCGTTTTTTGGCCTAAAAAAATGAAGGGATGAAATGATGTCCGCCAATAATTAAGGATCGAAAGGCTTGTGGTAAATAGTGCTTGATAGGCAAGTCGCTTATTTCTGACACTTTTTGAATTCGCTCAAAAAGTGCCCAAAAACGATTTAAAGTCAGTATGTTGGTGACAACACCAACATAGGCAAGAAAACGCTTGCCAGAATAATCCTTCCACCCGCTTAGCCTACACACGCCCGGTATTCTGGCGGGCCTGCCCGCTTTGCTTCTGCGAAGCAGTTGAGGACTCTAAGCCCAAGGCATCCGATGTTTTTTTTTAATGCCTTACCGGACTTGTTCCGGTATCCATTTATTTGTAAGTGCCCTTGTTGGTGTTGTCACCAACAAGCTAGTAGTTATGTTGGAATCGTTCGTTCACTAGGAGGGTAGGGAGGAAAAATGGCGTGGCGTTGTGTGATGGTGCAGCGGGGTTGGGATTATGCGCGCAGGAAGTAGCGCGATATTTTTCCAAGGCTTTTTTGCTTCGTTTTTTGGCCTCAAAAAATGAAGGGATGAAATGATGTCCGTCAATAATTAAGGATCGAAAGGCTTGTGGTAAATAGTACTTGATAGTCTAGTCGCTTATTTCTGACACTTTTTGCATTCGCCCAATAAGTGCCCAAAAACACTTACCATAAGCTGAATTCTTGTCGGACCTGTCTGGTGTCCCTATATTGGCAACATTTCCCCTTCATTTGTAACAAATGTTACGTTTCTAAATTTGAAATCGCTTTACTTTGCCAAAAAATTTGAAAATCTATGTTTGATGCAATTAAAAATCTATTCACCCCTGTTGATTATAGTGAGTTGATGGAGAGAAAAGCGATTATCATTGATGTAAGGAGTAGGGGCGAGTTTCAATCAGGGCATATTCAAGGGTCTATAAATTTCCCAGTAGATGAACTGGAAAAACACCTGTCTAAATTAAAAGTTAAAGAACAGCCCATTATCACTTGTTGTGCTTCGGGCATGCGTAGTGGTATTGCAAAAAATATACTTCAAGATAAAGGCTACAAAGAAGTGTACAACGGTGGCGGATGGCATGGTTTAAATGGGAAGGTTAAATAAAGTACCTTAAAGTACCCACCCAATAGTCCTCGTTGCAAACGAGGACTATTGGGTGGGTACTTTAGGGCTATTACTTTTAACCCGTGTTACTTGGCCGTCTTACTTTGCGTAAGCACCAGAAGAATAGGTCAATTCATAACTATGTGTGTAGATTTCAAAGACAATTCCGAAAGGGTCTTCTACATAGCACATTTTATAGGGCTTGTCCTTTGGGTAGTATTCTCTAATGGGCATCCGTTGTTTTCCTCCGGAAGAAACAATCTTTTCTACCAGCTCCTCAATATTCGGATCCTGAATACAGAAATGGAAAAGTCCAGTGTTAAACGGATTGAATACTGGGGCTTCTTTGACGCCATGTGGAAAAGAAAACAACTCGATGCCTATCCCATCTGAAGTGGACATATGGGCAATTTCAAATTCTTCCCAATCGTCTCCAAAAACATCGATACACATGATACCTATGGCGGTATCTTTTTCCTTTTTAACTTTAGAAGGTGCCATAATTACGTACCAGCCCATTACTTCTGAATAGAAGGTTACTGCCTTTTTAATGTCGGGCACGCTAATTCCAATGTGTGAAAATGATTTGGGGTAAGTCTCTTTATCGCTCATAATTATTCTATCTAAATTTACTATTAGGACATGCTTATGATCACTTTTCCTTTGGCTCTTCCTGTAGCCAAATATAAGTAGGCGTCAATGCCTTCTTCAAAAGGATATACCTTATCTATCACCGGTTTGATTTTACCTTCTTTCACCATCACTGAGATTTCATCTAATTGCTTGCCATTAGGCTGCATCCAGGTCAGTTTATAGTTGGCTGACTTTTCATCGATCAGCTTGGAGAAATTTTCAGGCAGTTGATACCCTTTCATTCCCATCATGGCGGCTGTTTCCTCATCGGGAATGCCCGCAATACTGGTTACTTTTCCACCTGCTTTTATAACTTGGAATGCGTCTAACGTGTAGTCGCCTCCCAATGTATCAAAAACTAGATCCAGATCCGATACAATTGTCTTGTAATCGTCTTTTTTATAGTTGATCACTCGGTCAGCGCCAAGTGCTTTCACCCATTCTACATTTTTAGTGCTGGTGGTGGTATACACATAGGCTCCTTTTGCTTTGGCATATTGAATAGCAAAACTGCCCACTCCACCTGATCCTGCATGAATCAATATTCGGTCGTTAGCTTTCATACCCACACGTTCCAGTGCTTGTATAGCGGTAAGCCCGATTAAGGGAAAACTGGCTGCTTCTTCAAATGAAATATTGTCCGGCTTTTTCGAAACTACGGTGTGCTCAACGGCCACATACTCAGCTACGGTTCCCATCTGATTTTGAGGGACTCGTGCATATACTGCATCACCTATTTCAAAACCAGTAACAGAATCACCTTTCTCTACTACCACACCGCTTACATCAAAGCCAATGGTGCTCGGCATGTCCAAAGGAACGATCTCTTTTAAGCCGCCACTCACCAATTTATAATCGATAGGGTTGAGGCCAGCAGCTTTGATTTCAATAAGAAGATCTGTAGCGTTGGTGTTGGGTTTTTCGGTGTTGTCAAAAGACAAACCGTCTTTAAGTTCTCCGTACTTTACTATTTGTAATACTTTCATAATTTGTTTTAATTTTTAAAAATTCATTAAAGCAACCTGAGACTCAGGCTGCTTGTGTTCTTCATTTAATAAGGTCTTAAATGGAGAGAGCTCAGTCTATATGCTGAGTCTTACTCGAGAGTATTTTGATCCATTCATTGAGCATATCTTTCAATTGTAACACATCAGATAGCGTGATGTTTTCGGTAAGCAATTCGGTAAGCAGTTTTTCAGGAATGGGTTTGGCTTCATTTTTCAATTGCTTTCCTTTTTCTGTTAGCTGGACCACTACACTACGTTCATCTTCATTAGAACGTCTACGGTTAAGGAGCTCCATTTTTTCCATTCGCTTGAGTAAAGGAGATATCGTATTCGTATTAAGCATTAACTTCTCTGTAATCTTATTCACGGAAAGTTCATCTTCTTCCCATAATACCATCAGTACCAGATACTGCGGATAAGTGAGGCCCATTTTCTCCAGAAACGGCTTGTAGGCTTTAGTTAAAAGTCTAGAAGTGGAGTAGATAGGAAAACAGATCTGATTTTTTAATTTTAATTGTGAATCATCCATAAGAAGTTGATTTAATTGTTAGGCGTTCTCCAAGCCTTCCATGATCCTGCCGACCACAATGCCCAAATGATGAGTAAGGGTTGAAAAAACAGACGTATAAAACGTGCTCGGTCTGAATTCAATGCACCAAAGGCATCTTTACCGTCCATGTACTGCGCTATATTGCCGGGAAATATTAAGATAAAGAAGAGCGCTAGTGCCCAACCAAATCTTACGCGTTGATTTTTCCAAAAGCAAGCCCAAGACCTAATATAATCTCTACAATACCTGACAAGATCACTACTAGGTCTTTGCTGAGCGGTACCCAATCGGGCACCTGTGCTTGAAATTCGATCCTGTTAAAAGTGAGGTGGCTAAAGCCCGCATAGATCATAAAGAGTGCTAGTAGAATTCGGAATATGTTTTGGATAAGTGTCGTTTGTACGTGGCTCTTCATGATTTTTATATTATCGTGTGCGTTTATATCGTGTACGATACAAATGTATAAAGGTTTAGGCTCGAATCAAATTTTATGTAAATGAGTTGGTGGCTATTTTCTGACACTTTTTGCATTCGCCCAAAAAGTGTCCAAAAACGCTTGCCAGAATCATCCTTCCGCCCGCTTGGCCTACGCACGCCCGGTATTCTGGCGGGCTACCCGCTGTGCTTCTGCGAAGCAGTTGGGGTGGAGACCGTTTAACCAACATAGGGTATTATTTTTCTTAAATCGTTCGTTCAAAGAGGGCAGGGCGGAAAAATGGCGTGGCGGTGAGTGACGGTGCAGCGGGGTTGGAGTTATGCGCGCAGGAAGTAGCGCGGTATTTTCCCAAGGCTTTTTTGCTTCGTTTTTTGGCCTCAAAAAATGAAGGGATGAAGTATTGTCACCAACAAGTTAAGGTCATTAACTTGGATAAGGCTTGTGGTAAATAGAACTTGATAGGCTAATCGCTTATTTCAGACACTTTTTGCATTCGCCCAAAAAGTGTCCAAAAACGCTTGCCAGAATCATCCTTCTGCCCGCTTGGCCTACACACGCCCGGTATTCTGGCGGGCTACCCGCTGTGCTTCTACGAAGTAGTTGGGACTCCAAGCCCCAGCCATCTGATGGCTTTCAATAATTTTTTGGAATTGTTCGTTCAAAGCGGGCAGGGCGGAAAAATGGCGTGGCGGTGTGTGATGGTGCAGCGGGGTTGGTATTATGTGCGTTGGAAGTAGGCGCGGTATTTTCCCAAGGTTTTTTTGTTTCGTTTTTTTTTGCCTCAAGAAATGAAGAGATGAAGAGGTGTCACCAACATCTCTTTACTTAATCATGTTTTGTTCATTTTTGTATCGTTTCTCCGTCTTGTGGTATTAAAATATTTGATTCCAATCCATTTTGATGTACTGTTTTTAAAAGGTCTGTTCGTTTTATAAAACAATGATTTACGGTATCCATATGTACTGCAATAATCTTTGTTGATGGAAGTGTCCTATGGACATTTAAGATGTCATTTGGTGTCATTGTGATAGGATCTCCAGTCAGAAATTGGGCTCCCCCTGCATTGAGAATTGAAATTGTGGGCTGGTATTTCAAAAGTGTTCTTTCGATATCTGTATACCAAATGGTATCTCCAGCGAGGTAAATAGACTCTTTATTATGAGTTAAAACAAAGCCCGAAACTTCACCCATTTTCTTGCCGATTTCGCCCGTTCCATGCCGCCCGTTAGTTCTATGAATGACCATACCTTCCCAATTGAATGAAGTCGAAATGGGCTGGACATTCATGAAGCCCTGTCCTTCGATAGTCTCTTGGTCATTTGGTTGGCAAAAAATGAGCTTATTTTTCTCAATTAATTTTTGAGCTGTTTCATCCCAATGATCTCTGTGTAGATGAGTAACAATAACGGCATCCATTTCTGAAAGTAAATTTACCAATTGAGCATTGGTAACGGGTAATTCCATCATTGGAAACCGTGTTTCATTACCACAATTTTGAACGGGATCCATTGCATCCTTTGGTGACAACATTGGATCAACAAGAATTTTCGTACCATTAATTTCTATAATTAATGTGGCATGTCTTAAAAGTCTGATTTTTATTTTAGTCTCATTCATAAATTTAGCTGACAGTCCGTATGGTATGGCTATTAATGCTAGTAGGAGTCTTGATATAAAAGATTTTCTATTCATTCATGTCGATTACAATTTTCCCAAATTGCTCGCCTTTATCCATTTTATCAAATGCGAGATGAATATCTTTAAGTGAAAAAACTGAGTCTATAACAGGATGGATTTTCTTGTCATCGATAAACTTTATCATTTCACCAAACTCCTTATCACTCCCCATTGTAGTGCCGTGAATAGACAATTGCTTCCAAAAAAGAATACTCGGCTTTAAATTGGTGATAACGCCAGCAGTTCTACCGAATAATGAAATTCGACCTCCAGGATTTGCCAATTCAGTTAGTTTACTGAAGTCTTTTCCAGCTGCACTATCTACAATTACGTCAAAACCCCCAGCCTTATTTTTTAGTTCGGAATCCCAATTGGAATCTTTATAATTGACACCAGCTTTGGCACCTAAAGCAAGTGCTTTTGTTATTTTACTTTCATTGCCAGAGGAGACATATACCTCAGCACCACAGGCTATAGCAAAATTCAAAACAAACAAGGCTGCACCTCCACCAATTCCTGTAATGAGTACTTTGTTAGTAGGTTCAAATTCTCCCCGTGTGAATAAAGCTCGATAAGCGGTTAATCCTGCAAGTGGTATGGATGCCGCTTCATTGAACGTGAGATGTTTGGGTTTGTGGTACACGTATTTGTTGTTGATGCTGATGTACTGTGCAAACGTTCCTTGGGTAGGAAATCCTAATATTTCATACTCAGGACCTTGTACTCTACTATTGTTACCCCAACTAATGGACGGGTTTATGATTACTTCTTCCCCTTTTTTGAAGGCGCTCCTATTAGACCCAATTTCTTCTATAATTCCTGCGCCATCAGATCCCATTATAATTTCGGAATCACTTTTTAAACCCCCTTCTTTCAATGACCAAAGTTCATGATGATTAATTGAAGCTGACACCATTTTGATCAACACTTCAGACTTTGATATACTGGGCTTTTCTACTTCCCGATACTCCAATTTATTCGTTTCCTGATTTAGGAGGACTGCTTTCATTTATATGAATTTTTTGCTCACCATGGCACCCATTAACAAGCGACAATAATGTTTTTTCTTTACGATCTTCTAAGTAAAGAGGTTGCTTTTTTGAATTGGTTTGTTAGTTAGTATTTTGAAGTTTAGTCTAACTCAAAATGGTACTATTTGCTTTATATCATGAAATAATGGTCAAATACTAACCATTTTTGGTTATCCTTGGAAAATGAATTCACCTGAAAATCAAGGACTTGAACGGCAATTAGGCGCTGGATCACTCGCTATTAATGCCATTAACCTGACTATCGGGACAGGTATATTTATTTTACCCGCTTATGTCGCGGATTATTTAGGTGCCATGAGTTTTATGGCCTATCTTTTTTGCTCGCTTTTGATGGGACTAGTAATGCTGTGCTTTGCTGAAATGGGTAGCAAAGAGACTAGTACTGGCGGAGCATACACCATGATCGGAGATGCTTTTGGTCCCCTTGCTGGATTTTTATCAAATACGCTGTTCTGGTTAGGGTATAGTATTCTCTCAGATGCAGCCATTCTAAACGTGATGTCAGATATGTTGGGAATCTGGTTTCCAATCTTTAGAGAGTACTGGTTTCGAGTGGTTTTTATCTTTGTAGTGCTGACCATATTTGCGATCATCAATATTCGTGGAGTGCAGTCTGGTGTCAGAATGGTGGTCATATTGACCACCCTAAAGCTTACCCCTTTAGTATTGCTTGTAGGAATTGGATTGTTCAACGTCCAGTCCGAAAATCTGGCTATAACGGTATTTCCAGAGATATCTACTTTTGGGGCAGCTTGTTTGTTGCTCTTTTTTGCTTTTCAGGGCTCAGAAACGGCATTAAACATCAGTGGAGAAATGAAGAATCCTGGCAAAACAATCCCTAGGGGCATTTTTATAGGAATCTCTGGGATACTGGTCATCTACCTGCTTATTCAATTTGTAGCCACAGGTATTTTAGGAGCTGAATTGGCGTTGTTTCAAGAAGCTCCACTTGCTGAGGTCGCTATTCGACTAGTAGGCCCAGTTGGAGGTACTCTCTTAATTGCTACAGGAGTAATTTCAATGTATGCGGTAATAGGAGGAGATACAATGGTTACTTCTAGGTTGCCCTTTGCTGCTGCACAAGATGGATTATTACCGAAAGTGTTGAGTAGAGTTCATCCAAAATATAAGACTCCTCATGTTGCTATTATTTTATATTGCTGTGTCATGTTTATAATGGCCATAAGTGGTGGCTTCAAAACTCTGGCCATCTTGTCGAGTTCTTCTATTCTGATCGTTTATCTCGGGGTGATATTAGCTATGATCAAAAGTAGGCTAAAGCCAGATTTGTCTAATCCTCCTATGTTCAAAGTGCCGGGAGGGTTGTTGGTTCCTATTCTTGCATTAATTGTACTAATTTGGGTGCTTTCCTATGTGCCTTTCAATGAATTTAGAGCCGTTGGTATATTCTTCATAGTCGCCACCTCATTCTACTTTGGTTTTGCTTGGTGGAAGAAATCAAAAAAGGTGATGGATTAGGCTGAGAAGAATTACTACGATGCTGTAGGAAAAACACTTTTACGTATCGCGCAATATCTTATTCATCTTTCTGCCTTTCGCCAATTCATCTACAAGCTTGTCCAAATATCTCGTTTGTCGAGTTAACGGATTATCAATTTCCTCTATTCGATAGCCACAGATTACCCCTGTAATGAGATGTGCATTGAGGTTTAATTTTGCCTTTTGGAAGAATGTTTTAAACGTAACCTTCTCAGTAATAAGTTCTTGTAATTTATTTTCATCGAATCCGGTCAGCCATTCGATCACTTGATGCAATTCTTCTTTTGTTCTGCCTTTCTTCTCCACTTTTGTTACATAGTGTGGATACACAGATGAGAAGGTCATATTGGCTATTCGCTCGTTGTGCTCCGGTGTTGTTTTCATGTTGAATTACTTATGTTTTAAGGCGTCTAAATTCTCCATTGAGTTTAGGCTTTCATTTACCAATTAGAATGTTGTATTCTTCTGGAATTGGAACTCCTTGAAAATGATTTGTCAACCCATAGAAAATAAGAAGTGTCACGATAAATCCGAATACAAGGATGGTATTGGCCTGATGTTTTGGTGTTAAGTTAAGTACAGTGGCCTTCATTTTTTTGTTATGAATGGAAGCTATATGACCGAAAAATGAAAGTATGGCAAGTCCGTAATAGGGGAAGAAAAATAAGTTGAAGGGAAAAGTATTTAGTGCGGCCACTCCGAAATAAAAATTTGTGTCGAGTTGCAAAAAATGCCGCCCAACTAAAACGGCACTTGTATGAAGAATTAAGAAAATGGCTAAATAGAGTCCTGTCCAAATGTGAAGTTTTTCAAATCTTGTGGTTGCTATTTTTCGGCTTATTTTAAAGAGTTTGAGTCCCGATACGATTTGAGTGATAACAATAAAAAATAATACGGTCTCAATAAAGATATTGCGGTAGAACTTTCGCAAGACATCCATTAATTCTATGTGTTTGTCAGCACCAAAAATGCTGTAAAAATGATTGAACAAGTGCAGTCCAATAAATAGGGTAATTGTCAATCCTGATATAAAATGAATTTTTTTAACTGTCATTTTAGTTAGTTTTGATTTCTCACTTGCTCTATTATTTATTCATAAAACACAGTCAACTTTATAAATTTAGTTATTTGAAGTAGTTTTTCCATAAAAAAACAAATGTAAGAAAACGAATTCCTTATAGTCAAAAAGGATACATACAAGTAATTTAAATGAAGCTGACTGATCAGTAAATATGTTATTTCTTCTTTTTCTCAGGCACTGGATCATAGCCATGAGTGCCCCAAGGTGATGGGCACGCATATTTGGAGCAAGTAGGGGTGCACCTACAGTTTGAGCTCAACTGTGGCTAATAGTGTACTGATAGATCCGGATCGGAAAAGTGGCACCTAACGCTTTTGAATTATATCTTGGATAATATTAATTACACAAATATAATATGTGTCCCTTCACCATCAGCTAACTCATACATTTGACCCACAGTAATAATGTCTTTTACTTCAGGTACAAAGTCTTCTTTTTTAAGGTGGAACATATCTGCCGCTAATTTACATGCATATATCTCACCGCCTCCAGCTTCTATCATTTCAAGAAATTCTGAAACCGGTGGAATATCAAGTTTGTCCATTTCTTTTTTCATCATATTAGAAGCAAGTGCCTCAAAGCCTGGTAAACCACCAATCATAGTCGGCAAGCCTCGCATAAACGCTGGGTTACCAACAGTTGCTGTATGTAGATGATCAGCCTTGTTGCTTGTAATGGCATCTAAGCCGAAGAAAGTAAAGAACATTTTGGCCTCTTTACCTTCAGCTAAGGCACCATTTGCCATTATAAGTGCTGCATATACATCCTCGAGATTACCTCTGGCACAGATTACCAATACTTTCTTTACTGTTTTCTTGTCAGTAATGGGTACCTCGTTTTTCGTTAATTCTTTTAGATCTTCCATGATATTTACTTTAAAAATTTACTCTTAAACACAACTTACTGGTTTTGGAATTCCTGCTAATTTACTAGAGATTTTAAGGGGTCCTCCAGGAAATAGTTGATAGAATTCTTTAATATCAACAATACCTGATTTACCAACTTTTCTAATGGAAAGTGGCACTCCTTCAGCTTGTTTGCTTCGTAGAAAATTGAGGACCTCAAAATGTCTGTCAGTCAACTCAATATTTTCACCTTTTGCTAGTTCATAAGCTAGTTCATTAGTCCATTGAGATGGGTCCGTTAAATACCCTTCTTCATTGACTGTGATTTCTGCTTCTTTAAAAATTAATTGTCCCATAGTTATTTTATTATTTATGTTAAAACTTTCTGTACTTTTTTACCTCTCATTGACATATGTGTATCGACAGGGATTTTCTTTCCTGTTAGAAGCATATGCCAGTATACCCATTTAAAGGCCAATTTTCCTAAATGATTGATTCTACTTTCTTTTAGAAGAGCCATAGGGCCTAAGATTGGAAATGGAAACATTCCCGGTAGTGGCTCTGTGGTGTAGTTGAAATCTATAAGTGCAGCCTTGCTGAATCCAGTTTCGATAAAGCAGTTGGCATGACCATCGAATTTTGCTGTTAATGGCTTTCCTTTTATATAACTTAAAATATTCTCAATCAAGATTTCACCTTCAAAATGAGCTACTGATCCAGCTTTAGAAGTGGGTAAATTAGTGGCATCACCCAAGATAAAGATGTTATCAAAATCCTTTGATTGGAGTGTTTCCTTATTAGTAGGTATGAAATTCAAATCATCTTCATCTCCAAGCTGGCTCTTCTCTATCATTTCGGCACCCTTGTTAGTAGGAATTGATACTAAAAGGTCAAAATCCACTTCCTTACCATCATAAGAGACGATTTTCTTTGCATCATTATCTACATGCTCTAAATAGAAATCTGGAATTACCTTTATGTTTTTAGATTCCATCATCTGACTGAGCATTTTGGTCGCTATTGGCTTAGTAAATGCACCAGATAAAGGAGTTACATAATAAATTTCAACTTTATCACGTATGCCCTTTTCGGTGAAAAAAGCATCTGCTAAAAAGGCAAACTCCAATGGCGCTACCGGACATTTGATAATGGTTTCGGCAAGATTAATAACAAGTTTGCCTCCTTTCCATGTTTTGAGTTTATCACTCAGTTTTGTTGCACCTTCATAGGTATAAAAATCAAAAATATCTTTGTACCATAGGCTCCCTTTAAGGCCTTCAGTTTCTTCAGGAACGGGTGTAGTACCAGTAGCAATAATAAGGATATCATAAGCTATGGACTTACCACTTTTTAAAAGGACTTCATTACTTTTTGGGATAACTTGATCTATTTCATCCCAGATTACATCAGTGTCTTTTGGAAAAAACTCTGCTTTTTGTTTCACTACCTCTTCAGGTTTATAAATACCGAACGGTATAAATAGAAATCCAGGTTGGTAATAGTGTAATTTATCTTTATCTACGATAGTGATTTCCCACTCCTTTTTATCCAGTTTTTTTGTGAGTTTGTTCAGCATCATTGTTCCTGCCGTACCTGCTCCCAATATGAGTAGTTTTTTCATTGTTCTAGTATTAAATGCCTGTTAGGATTATTTTATACTACAAAACAAAGCCTCAAATCTTATTTTAAATATGACGATTGAGGGTTTTGGCAATGATTAAAATCAGATTTCGAGGTAGATCATGGGAATCACGAGAAACCAAACAGCTTAAAATTGAGGGTACAGCATGGGTTTATTATGATGCTTGGAAGCAACTAATTGAAAGGCAAATTTTAAGTGCAACTAATTATTGTTTATGAGTCAGAAGATCGAGTAGAGCTATTTTTCTCTGGCACAGGATCATAGCCATGTGTGCCCCAAGGGTGGCAGCGGCTAATGCGCTTCAATCCCAACCAAAGACCCTTGATAGGCCCCCAAATTTGAATGGCTTCTACGGCATACCGTGAGCAAGTAGGGGTGTGCCGACAGCTGGAACCCAACAGTGGACTTATCGTGTATTGATAGATCCTTATCGGAAAAATTAAAATTGCTGAGAGTACGCCTTTAATCGATAGTATATTCGGTTCCTTCTTTTCCATCTTTTAGGGAAACACCTAAAGCCTTCAAATCGTCCCTGATTTTGTCAGTAAGTGCATAATTTTTAGCTGCTTTAGCATCGTTTCGTAGTTTGATCAACATTTCTACCACACTTCCTACTAGTTCTTGATCGCCTTCCTGTTCTTCTTTAAGGCCAAGTACTTCGGTGATAAATCCGGTATAATGTTTAATGAGATCATAGAAAATGGCTTTAGAGAGTTGGCCTACCTGGTTATTACCAACTTTGAAGTTGTTCATAGTAGTAGTAAGCTCAAACAACACCGCCAAGGTTTTGGCCGAGTTAAAATCATCGCTCATATTCTCAAAGAGGCCACTGATATTTTGCTTTATTTTAGCTTCAAATTCGGCATTTACTGTTCCTGCTTGGTAGGTTAAATTGGTAGCAATTTTGTAACCTTCCATCAATCGTTTGTAGCCTTTTTCTGCTGCTGTTAGGGCCTCATTGGAAAAATCCAATGTGCTGGAATAGTGAGATTGTAGATTGAAAAATCTTACAACCATAGCACTGTAGCCTCGGTCAAGGAGCTCATGATCTCCAACAAAAAGCTCCTTTGGTAAAAATGAATTACCGAGTGATTTACTCATCTTCTGGCCATTAACCGTCAGCATATTGGTATGCAGCCAATATTTCACCGGGTCTTTTCCCGTTGATGCTACAGACTGTGCAATCTCACATTCGTGGTGAGGAAATAATAAATCCATACCTCCTCCGTGAATGTCAAATGTTTCGCCCAAATATTTGGTACTCATTACAGTACATTCTAAATGCCAACCGGGGAAGCCTTCGCCCCAAGGGGAGTTCCAGCGCATGATATGAGCTGGGGAAGCCTTTTTCCAAATGGCAAAATCAATTTTATTGCGTTTTTCATCCTGGCTGTCGAGCATTCGACCACTCTCCATCATCTCCTCAATCTTACGGCCTGATAGTTTTCCATACGAATACTTCTCATCGTATTTGGTCACATCGAAGTAAACAGAACCGTTTACTTCATACGCAAGCCCTTTCTTGAGCAGGTCTTGCACCATTTCTATTTGCTCCATGATGTGGCCTGTAGCTGAGGGCTCGATACTCGGAGGCAATAGGTTAAACTGCTTCAATACATCATGAAAACCGTTGGTATAGTGCTGTACGATTTCCATTGGTTCCAACTGTTCTAACCGTGCTTTCTTTGCGATTTTATCCTCTCCTTCATCAGCATCATTTTCAAGGTGACCTACATCGGTAATGTTACGGACATAGCGCACTTTATAGCCAACATACCTCAGGTACCGATAAATCATATCAAAACTCATGAAGGTTCGGATGTTACCCAAATGCACATCACTATATACGGTGGGCCCGCACACATACATTCCTACATGATCCTGATGGATCGGCTCAAACTTTTCTTTTGACTTGGTTAAGGTATTGTATAAAGTTATTGGGTATTGTTCCTTCAACGACATGCAGTAAAAAATTAATGCTAATTATAAAGTCTTTTTCAAGGCTCCAAAATTAGCATCAATTACCGATCTTCCAATAAGTTATACCAATTAAGGTTTGCTGTCTTTCTTTAAAGTCATCTCAAAAAAGGGAAACCACTGCTGTCCATCAGGAGAATAGTTGCCTTTTTCTGTCCATGTAGTATCAGTAAAAGTGGTCGAATATTTTACTGTTCCGCCATTGGGCACTTTAAACCACCAGGTCATTATTCCTGGCTCTAAGGTCAAGTCAGCAAGTGTATGTTGACCTTCCATAGTGTGAGCAGACATTTTTAGCACTCCGGGAGCTTCTTCATATACAATGGCATAAGCCTCAAAATTTGGAGTGTTACCTGTCACGTCCTTGCCTTTACCATTGATCAAAACAATCGTATTATTAAGTTTAAATTGAATGTCTTCTGTTTGATTGAATTTGACCACTGTTCGATCAGGTAGACTTACCCAGCCGCTACCAGACCATTTGCCTTCGAGTGGTTTGAGAAGTTCCAATGAGCTAGTTTGTGAGAAGGCTGAAGGATGAAATCCGATCATCAGATAGCCGAGAATAAGGTAGAGTGAAAGTTTCATAATAGTGGGGTTAGTGAGATTTTTTTAAGGTTTAAGGTATTTTTGAATTCGATTCACATAGTTTTCGAAAGCCGCTATACCTACTTTCGTAATTTTGCAAGTAGTCAAGGGTTTTTTGCCTTTAAATGACTTTTGTACTTCTATGTAATTAGCTGTAGAAAGTTTATCCAATTGTACACTGAGGTTGCCAGCTGTTGCACCAGTCTTCTCCTTGATATAGACAAATTCAGCAGATTTTACACTCATAAGTAGTGACATCACAGCTAAACGGAGTTGTGAATGGAGCAAGGGGTCTAAGTCATTGAATGCTTTCATTATTTTGATTTTTTCAAAATATATCCAGGGATTAAATAGCCAATAATAATGGCTACCGCCATTATCAATGGAGCGTAGTGTACCCCAACATAAAGTGCAATAGGTGTGAATATCCAGAAACTTGCTCCTCCAATTATAAGTGGTTTAAAGCGTATAACGAGGCCATTAATGAAAGTGGCAAATCCTGAAAAGAGTAATATTAATGCTGTAATCTGGAAATTGAAATAGCTGCCTCCAAATATTACGATAAGGATGCTGAAAGTAAATCCAATCCAAATCCACTTAACCAAACTGTCACTGTAGGTACTTACACTTTCATTTCTGCCTTGTCGAAAACTATAGATCATTGTGATGACCCATCCGGGGATACCAATTAACCAGACAATATAAGGATGTGCAAAATTTGAATATACATCTAGATAAAATTGGGCAAAGCTCGTCAAGGCAACTAACCAACCCCAAAAGAGATAGTAAAAGCTCGAATCGCGCATATTTCCCTTGGCATTTCTAATCATACTCGTGATGATCGCCAAACTCTGTTCCGTTGTTAAGTCTTTGTTTTGTTCCATATGTGATTAGTTTTTATCAAATGTAAAGTAGTTTATATTATAAACCAAATAAATTTTTATTATCCTCATGGAAAAGTACCTTTGAGCATGTTTACCGGAATAATTGAAACCATTGGAAAGGTTACCGCCATTCAAACAGAGGGCAGTAACAAACATTTTTGTATAGAAAGCTCAATTTCAAAGGAGCTCAAAGTTGATCAGAGTGTGTCCCATGACGGAGTTTGTCTAACAGTTACCAAATTGGAAAGTGGCGCCCATTGGGTAACGGCCATTAATGAGACACTTGAAAAAAGTAATTTGGATACCCTCATCCCCGGCTCAAAAGTCAATCTGGAACGATGCATGGTAAACAACGGCCGTTTCGATGGCCACATTGTACAGGGTCATGTTGATCAAGTAGGTACATGTATAGGTATCACCGAGCAGGAGGGAAGTTGGCTGATTGCGATTGAATATGATGCTGAACAAGGAAATGTAACAGTTGAAAAAGGCTCAATCACCATAAATGGTATAAGTCTAACTTGTTTTAACTCGAAGAAAAATCAATTTACAGTGGCAATTATTCCCTATACTTTTGAAAATACAGGCTTGGGGAATTTGAAAGTGGGTGACACCGTAAATCTCGAATTCGATATTGTTGGCAAATACGTGAAGAGGTTAATGAATCTATAGAGTTTTGTACTCCAACCAGCGCGACAAGAAAACATCATATACTTCAAAATATGATTTCCCGTGTTCATCAAATTCTTGATAAATAACCTCTTTTTTAAGTAAAGCCTCTAGAGAGCGTTTGACCATAGCCGGTGTTCCGAGATTGTGATCATTTATAAAATTTTTACTTGTAGGTTGGTACACCACTTGTTCCTTCGCAATAGCTTTCAACAGCTTCCATTGAGATGCCGTAAGCAATTTTTGATAATTGTAAAACACGGTTTCCTGTTCCAGTAAAACTTGGTTAAAGATCTCACTGAGAATGGTATTATCTATCACTCTCATATTTGATACAAATAATTTATTGCAGATTAATTGAGTATAGAATGTATGTCTTTTAGTCCAATTCAGTATAGTATCAATTTCTTCAGGTGAAATTTTTATATCACTTTCTGTAAATTTCTTGTTGATAAATTTCTTGTACGATTCATGGTTAATTTTCTGAAGCTTCATCATTTGTGTGCTCCCAAAAAATGGTCGTTTAGCGGTTGTAAACATTTCTGTTAAAAGATGTTGTTGACTTCCACAAAAGATAAAAGTTGTATTCGATAAATGTTGAAAACCAGTTCTTAGTATGGCCTCTATATTTTTTTCTGGATATGTTGTAATTTGTTGGAATTCATCAATAGCGATTATGATATTCTTGTCTTGTCCTCTTAAAAATTCGATTATCTTATTGAATGTAAGTTCCTCCGTGTTCGATTTGTCAATATTTAAGGTTACTTCAGGCATTCCTGTAAGGGAATCGTAGCTAATTTGAGGTCTTAGGGATTTTAGAAAGTTAAAGAATATCTTCCCAAATGATGACTTTTGAGGAATTCCCCGGTAAAGTGCCGAAGCGAGAACTGAAACAAAATCTTTAAGATTGGTTGTGGGTAGGAGATCAACAAATATTTTGATTGATGTTGTCTCCATTTGTGAAAAAACGTGCTGGATAAGACCAGTTTTACCTAATCTTCTTATTGAAAATAGAGTTGTATTGATCCCTCCACTAAGGTTTAGAATCAGTTTTTTGGTCTCCTCATTTCTATCACAGAAGTATTTTTTACCATGATAACCTCTGATCGGAAATGGAGTCAGTGGGCTTTTAGTTTTCATTATGTAAAAATACTATACAAAATGTATTATACAAAATGTATTATACAAAATGTATAATCTAGGTATATTTTTGAAAGACTTTCTTACTCGCATAGTAGAGCCCAGTGGCAATGAGTATCCCTATCAATCCACCTACAATAACGTCACCGGGGTAATGAACTCCCAAATAAATTCTACTATAGGCTACTACACCCGCCCAAATAAACATGAGCCAAGTCCATTTATATTCTCGAAATAATAGAAATATATACATAGCTAACGCAAATGAATTGCCTGAATGTGAACTAGCAAAACCATAACTGCCTCCTTCATAGCCATTTACCGTATGCACCATATGTTGAAATGCAGGATCTCTAGAAGGTCGCCATCGTTCAAAATATCCTTTCATAAAACCTGAGATAATTTGATCTGTGAAAGTGATCACCAGCCCGATAGCAGCTAAAAATATCAACGATTTCCATTTATAAGTTTTTATGATCCACGCGGCTAATACCAAATAAAAGGGAATCCATATTTTCTTATCAGAAATCCAAAACATCACTTGATCCATCCAGGGATTATGAAGACCGTTTAAGAAGAAGAAAAGTTGTTTGTCGAGGGAGATTAGATAATCGATCATTTGAGCTGTAGTCTTGAATCAAAAGTAACTTTTTCTGTGGAAACAATGGTAATTTTTTGCCACATCAACATATTACGGGTTGGTGATATAATTATATTCATTTTCCGATTGCGCAGAAGACACTTTCAAATTGGCCGACTTATGTGAGTTCAACCATTTGGTAGTGATCCCACTGAGTGAATGTCAGTCAGGGTAAGCATCCCAAATTTTTGGTAAATCTTTGATTTTATTTTATCCAATCTTTACCTTTTCTTAAAAAAGGAAGTGTTTTTGCCTCTTCAGAGTTTGGAATGGGCTTGTATTCATATTCCCAATTGGCTTGTGGAGGTAAACTCATTAGTATAGATTCTGTACGGCCATCAGTGTCTAGTCCAAATTTAGTCCCTTTGTCCCACACCAGATTAAACTCTACATAACGACCGCGTCTTAGCTTTTGCCAATTTAACTCCTTTTCACCATACATTATGAGGCTATTTTTCACCATAAAATGAGTGTAAATAGGTGCAAATGATTCACCAACTGACTGTACAAAAGCAAAAAGCTCTTCTTTGGATTTCCCTCTTTTTTCATTCATTCTGTCAAAGAAAATTCCTCCAATACCTCTGGTTTCATTCCTATGCTTAATATAGAAATAGTCATCTGCCCATTTTTTAAATTCTTGGTAATAACTAGAATCGTGTTGATCACAGACTTTCTTAAGTTGCTTATGAAAATACTGAGCATCATTTTCATCTACGTAATGTGGGGTAAGGTCAATACCTCCACCAAACCACCAGTTAGAAGAACCGTCCTTTGATGTAGTTTCAAAATACCTGACATTCATATGGATAATGGGTACCATTGGATTTTGTGGGTGTATAACAATTGATACTCCCGTGGCATAGAATGTTGAGCGATCCAATCCTAAGGCCTTGCTAATGTTCTCTGCCAATTCACCTTCTACGGCTGAAAAATTTACGCCTCCTTTTTCAATAATGTGACCGTTGGTCATCACTCTGGTTCGTCCACCACCACCGCCTTCACGATCCCACTTATCTTCATGAAATGTACCCTGCCCATCTGCTTTTTGTAGCTGAGAACAGATACTATCTTGTAAACTTCGGAACCAATTGGTGATCTCTTCTTTTTCAAGCATATTGACAAAGCTATTGAATCTATTTTAGTTTTTTAATCATACATGATGACTTCAATTTTTTTTAAATTCTTTAACTTCACAGTTGATTGAAATAATCAAAATACCAACTATGCCTTTTATAAAATCTAAGGATCCTATTAGAATTAAAACTAGTGCTAAAGAGATTAAAATAGAGGAAGATATCCTTCTGAAAGCCTATCAGCTAATGTGTACTGCTGAGAGAATGGCATGGACATATGAAGAGTATAAGGAGGTTTGTAGTAAATACGTTCATAGTACTTCACGAGGTCATGAGGCCATACAATTAGCAGCAGGAATGCAACTTAAAGCCTGTGATTTTGCGGCTCCTTACTATCGAGATGAATCCATATTACTTGGCATTGGTATGCAGCCCTACGAGCTGATGATGCAGTTGATGGCCAAAGCCGATGATCCATTTTCAGGTGGTAGATCTTATTACTCTCATCCATCATTAAAACGTGACGGGTTTCCAACAATCCCTCATCAGAGTTCTGCCACGGGTATGCAAGCCATACCTGCGACCGGTATGGCTCACGGACTTAAATACCTTGAAAGCCAAGGCCTACTTGACGGGGACGACAAACCCATAGTGTTGTGCTCGCTTGGTGATGGTTCGGTCACAGAAGGGGAGGTTTCTGAGGCATTTCAAATGGCGGTACTTAAAGATTTGCCAATCATCTATTTGATTCAGGATAATGACTGGGGAATTTCAGCTACTAGCAAAGAAATGCGCAATATGGATGCTTATGATTTTGCTGCAGGATTTGTTGGGATGTCACGAATGCGAGTCGATGGTTCTGATTTTGTTGATTCCTTTTTAGGAATAAAGAAGGCCATTGATCACGTAAGAAGTAGGAAGGGGCCAATATTGGTTCATGCGAAATGTCCACTTCTTGGTCATCATACTTCAGGAGTAAGGAAGGAATGGTATCGGGGCGATAAAAACTTAAAACTTCATTCTAAAGATGATCCAATTATCAAATTAGAAAAGTACTTAATCGACATTGGCATTAATAAAAAGACCCTTAATGACCTGAAGAAGTCCGCTCACACACTAGTAGCCAAAGATTATGAATATGCATTAAATTCAGAAGATCCCGAGCTTAGTTCTTTCGATAAACATGAGTTTGAAGAAACACCAGTAATTGAAGAGAAAGGGGTAAGGAAGCCCAAAGGAGCTGAAAAAGTAGTAATGGTGGATGCAGGACTCCATGCAGTAGAAGATATTTTAAAGAAACATCCAGAAGCACTTTTTTATGGTCAGGATGTAGGAGGTACACTTGGTGGAGTTTTTAGAGAAGCCGCGACTCTGGCTCAAAAATTTGGTGATGAACGCATATTTAATACTCCTATTCAAGAGGCATATATTGTAGGATCCACCGCAGGTATGTCAGCAGTAGGGGCAAAGGCAATTGTAGAAATACAATTTGCTGATTACATATGGCCAGGAATGAACCAACTGGTAGAGGAACTTTCGAAAAGCTGCTATTTGTCCAATGGGAAATTTCCGATTCAATCTTTAATCAGAGTACCCATAGGGGCATATGGTGGTGGTGGCCCATACCATTCAGGAAGTATAGAATCAACATTGCTAACAATTAGAGGTATTAAAGTGGTTTACCCAAGTAATGCTGCTGACATGAAAGGACTAATGAAAGCCGCTTTTTATGACCCAAATCCAGTAGTGATGCTTGAGCATAAGGGCTTGTATTGGTCTAAAGTGCCGGGAACGGGAGAAGCAAAAACTTTTGAACCTGATGAGGAATATATTATTCCCTTGGGTAAGGCTAATATTACTCAAAAGGCCGATGAGGCAAAAACTAACAATAGCCAGACTGCCGTAATTATCACTTATGGAATGGGTGTATATTGGGCCAAGGAAGCTTCAAAATCATTTGAAGGACAGGTGGAGATTGTCGATTTAAGGACATTGAATCCGCTAGATTGGGATACAATTACTAACAGTGTACAAAAGCACGGCCGCGCATTCATTCTTACTGAAGAGCCATTGATGAACTCTTTTGCCGAATCACTTGCAGGAAGAATTTCCAAAACATGTTTCGAATTCTTAGATGCCCCAGTTCAAACTTTAGGTGCTGCCAATTTACCTGCCATTCCATTGAATGTAGATTTAGAGAAGCAGATGTTGCCAAATGCTGATAAGGTAAGAATTGTTTTAAAAGAGCTCTTAGAATATTAATTGAAATACCCGGATTAGAAAGGGTACCCAATTCCTATATTAAACACTACAGCTTCCGAACTACCTGTAGTGAATGGTGCATCATAGAATCCTTTTGTCAAAATAAACCGCTTAAGTTCGGGGCGCGCAGGGTCATATACTTTTAGCCCTGCATCAACTCTTAGTACCAAAAACGAAAAGTCTAAGCGAATACCAAACCCAGCGCCCACCGCGATTTCCTTAAAGAAGCTGTCAGTTTTGAATTGCGATCCTGGTCTTGATTCATCGGCTTTGATTGTCCATGTGTTACCAAAGTCTACGAAAAAGGCATAATCAACAAAGCCGACAAGATTTTTTCTTAGCTCTAGGCTCCCTTCAAATAATATTTCACCAGGTTGCTCAAAACTATAATCTATTACATTGTTGACAGTATCAATAGGAGCGTAAGAACCTGGGCCAAGTCGCCTAGGTCTCCATGCCCTTATACCATTACTACCTCCCGCAAAAAAGTATTTCTCATAGGGTAAAATACCGTTGCTACTATAGGGTTTAGCAAAACCAATATTAAGTCTATAGGCAATTGTTGTGTTTATATTAACGGGATGTATTTTTCTGTAATCGGCATTGAGTTTGTAATATTTATAAAATTCTAATTTCTCCCGCTCCAAAAAACCCGTATTTACAAAATTCAAAGATGTTCCTCCACTTTCTAAATACAAGCGAAAAAATGAAGAATTGGTGAAATTTAATCCATAACTATTGACGTTCCATGTGGCACTACCATTCATGTTGGTTACCAATGAAGGTTTAAAAGTGTTGATTAATCTATTACCATTTTTTTCTAATTGGTTTAGCCTCACCTGAAAAGTACTGTCAGTAATTTCAGATTCTATTAAACTAATATCGGTAAGCGTAACCTGATAAAAAGTGGTTCTCGCATTCTGCCAGCTATAGGTATTAGAGAAATTGGTGTTTTTTCGAATATATTCTGGCCGCCTAGTGTAGGTATACCCCGCCAGTAACCTCGTTTTTGGGTTTACTTGTCCCAATTGTTCCTTTATTGAATTACTAATGGGTAATATAAATTGTGGAAATGTTAAACCTGCATTTACTCCAGCTTCAATACTTGCATAAATATCATCGGCTCCTGTTACTGACGCTACACCTTCAACACCAAACCTACTGCTCATTTCAAATATTTCCAGTCCTCTAAATATGTTTCGCTTCTTAAAAGTCACATTATAAAATGGCCCAGGAAAGCCTTGTGTTACATTAACTCCAACTTCATTAGTCCACTGATATCTACTTAATGGGCTGGTAAATATATTAGCCACTAACTGACCACCAACGGAGTCATAGTTGATATTGATAAACCGGAATATGTCCAAATTTGCCAACTGTCGTTGTGTATTATAGGTTTTCGTTTTACTATAAAGGCTGTCTTTTTTGATGAAAATCCTTCGATTCAACACCTTTTCACTGTAACGATTTTTCTGAAAACGGTATGTAATACCTTTATACACCTCCGACTGTATTGCTGATTCTTCCATGCCTTTGTCCTTTGCTGCAGATATGAAATTGACAGAATCAACACGAAATATTTTATGATGATCCCTATTAGCCGGTTGATTTATAACTGTTTTAACGACCACATGTTGTGGTTGTAAATAGGAGGTATCCACTTCAAACTCAATATACTGCCTACTGAAATCAAAGTACCCATTGTCTTTCATAAGCAAATCAAGTCGCTCCCTTTCTTTTGATAAATTGGATTGCTCATAGTTGTCACCAATATTTAATAGTTTTTCCGATTGTTTTTTATGAATCAGTTTAGCAATGGCAGTATCTCCTGCTTGTAGAAACAAGGTGTCAATTTTGTAGGGTGGGCCAGATTCAATTTGATAAATGGAGGTCACTCGGTTTTGGCGTATAGAAATATTATTTTCAATTTTTGAATTAAAATACCCTTTCGAATCCAAGTACAAGTCAAAACGATTTATGGTAGCCTCGGTTTGGGCGGAATCATAGATAGCAATTGGTTCTCCAATACGCATTAAGAAATTTCCATCCTCAATGTTTTTGTCCATTTTAGCAATCTTCTTCTTTTTTCTTTTTTCCAGCCGGGCCACTTTAGTTTTGTTACTATCGGCTTTTATAATTTTACTTTCAAATTTAGCTTGTATTTCAGCTTTTTTGTCTTGATATTTTTGAATGTCGTAGTTTTTCAGCCCCCAATAATAGAACCAAACATAGGTGGAAAATGGAATTATGGGAAATCTTCTATTCGGCTCTTGAGAGAAGAGCCGATCCAAATCACTTTTGTCTATATGTTTTTCAACCTTTATACTTTGCTTATAAAGTAATTTTTCATCTTCTTTCAGGTACTTTGTGCCGAGGCATCCTGAGAGTATAAGCGTTGCCGTCAGTAGAATTAATTGGTTTTTAACCAGCCTCAATATGTGATGGAATTATGATTTCAAATACTACAGCGAAGTTCATAAAATCGCTTCAATTAAAAAAATACCGCAAAAAAGAGCAAAAGTTTCTAGTGGAAGGAGAAAAGAGTGTTCTAGAGGTAATACAATCAAGATTTAAAGTAATAGTGATAGTAGGTACCGAGGATTTTATTATTAAAAACCAACCTTTATTGACTGGCTTAGAGGTAATCCCAACTACATCCACCAAACTTCAGGCATTAGGCACCTTTAAAACTAATGATACAGCATTGGCAGTAGTAGAAATGAAACCAGAGACTGAGTTATCAATACCTACTAATGAGTTCATAGTTGCACTTGATGGAGTCAACGATCCTGGTAATCTAGGTACCATCATCAGAATTGCCGATTGGTATGGATTTCAAAACATAATTGCATCAAAGGAAACAGCAGATTTTTATAATCCGAAGGTCATTTCTTCCTCCAAAGGATCTTTTACAAGAATAGGTTTTCACTATTGTGATTTAATTGAAACATTGAAGGATCTAAATACCCCTATCTATGGAACTTTCATGAATGGTGAAAACGTGCATAAGATTTCATTTAAGAAAGGTGGCGTACTAGTTATGGGTAATGAAGCTAATGGAATTTCAAAAGAGGTTGAAACCCTTGTAAATCAAAAGATCACAATACCCAAATTTGGTGGAGCAGAATCGTTAAATGTAGCCATGGCCACGGCCGTTATTTGCGACAATATCCGAAGGTCGTCAATTTAGGTATCAGCTAATTCACGGAGGTCAACGGGTATAACTCTAGAAACCCCTTGCTCGATCATTGTGATGCCGTATATAACGTCTGTACTTGCCATAGTACGCTTGTTGTGTGTCACTATAATGAACTGAGAATCTTTGGAGAAAGTCTTAATGATATTATTGAACTTATCAATATTGGCATCATCAAGGGGGGCATCCACTTCATCAAAAATACAGAATGGTGCAGGTTTGATTAAATATATAGCAAAGAGTAGGGAAGTAGCTGTTAATGTTTTCTCACCTCCCGAAAGCTGATTAATAGTCAACGGCTTTTTTCCTTTTGGCTTAGCAATAATATCAATACTTGATTCCAGCGGATTATCAGGGTCACTCAATCTTAGATCACAATCATCTTCCTCAGTAAACAGGCTTCGAAATACCTTCACAAAATTCTCTTTAATTTTCTCATAGGCTTCCAAGAAGGTTTCTTTCGCTACCGAGTCAATTTCACCAATGGTCGCAAGTAGCGATTCTTTGGCTTTACTTAAATCTTCTCGCTGCTCAATAATAAAGTCGTTCCGTTCCTTAATTTCATTATAAGCCTCCATAGCCATGGGATTAATAGGCCCCATTCGCTCCAAACGATCTTTTATTTTTGTCACTTCTTCACGAAGCTTACTCTCATCGTTTTCTGATTCAGACTCAGTATGTGCTTCGGATATAAGGTCATCAAGATTGATATTAAACTCTACTGAAAGCCTTTCTTTCACAGCGCTAAGCTCTAATTTGGTTTCATTGAGCTTGTTTTGCAACTCCATTATGATGGCATCGATACCCTCTCTATTTCGTTGAATCTCACGTTCACTTTTATCAATTTCATCGATATCGCCACGAAGACTATAGTATTCCTTCTCAGCTTCGTTTACAGCCAGCTCAATACTTTCCTTTTCCTCGTACATGGCTACCAATTCGTCATCATTGGTTTCGTTTTTGGCCAGTAGAGCCTTTATTTCTTCATCAGTCAGTTTTAAGTCCTCTTGATTCTTTTCAATCCTGGCCTTACTGCTGTTAAATGCATCTTGTTTATAGCTAATCTCTTGTGTGACACTTTTTACTCTGTTATCCTGCTGATGATAAAAGATATTCTGCTCATTGAAAGCTGCCGATTTTTCATTGAGCATTTCATTTTGCTCACTTAAGTCAGCTGTAAGTGCCACTAGCTTTGATTCCGATAATACTAGGTCTTTCTCCTCTTGTTCCAGCTGTGGTTTTTTAATACTAATTTCAGAGGTAAGTTCATCCACTTTGATGATGATATCCTCTTTGCGCATATCTGCATCATTAAGCATTTTGCTAAACTGCTCCTGCTTTGTTTTAATTGATACATATTCCTCATGCACCTGTCTTATTTCCTCTTGCTGTTCTTCAATTATCTCTTTTAAGGAATTGGCCTTTAGTTTTTCAATTTCCTTTAACTTATCGGATAATCCCTGTTCTACTTCATGAAGTTTTTTGTTCAGTTGCTTAATTTCCTTCTCAAGTTTCTCAAGATTTTTGGCCCGCCCAATTTTCTTACCTTCAAATAAGCCGACTGATCCCCCTGAAAGGCTAAACCTTCTACGCGTAACTTTACCATTTTTTGTAATGAAGGTATTGTTATCATCTTTAGGTATATTCTTGTATTCGCCTTCGAAAATATACACACCATCTAGTATGTAAGCCATGAGCTTCCTATACTTGCCGTCATATTCCATTATTTCCGTGGCATGAAATGCACTATCATAAATCTTGGCATCAGCAGCCACAAACTTTTCAAATGATTCTAATATGAAAAAATTGGCTTTGCCCCGAGCAGCATCACTTAAAATATTAATGGCTTCATAAGCATCTGCTTCTTTCTCTACTATATAATAGTTTAAATAAGGTTCAAGGTAATTTTCAACAGTAACCCTATATTCATCATCACAGGTAAGAATGTCAGATAGGAGAGGCGCATTTTTATTCCATCCTGCCTTTTTCTTTAGAAATTTGATGGCTTCAGGGAAACCTTCCAAGCTTTCAACAAGGGATTTAGTTAAGTTGTATTCATTTTGTCGCGCATCAAGCTTTCGGTTTGTTTGGGTGAGTTCTTCACGAATAACCTCAATGGTTTTCTCTGTCGACTGGATTCTATTGTCTAACTCACTCTGTGCCTCTTTCTTTTTAGCAAGCTCTTTATTCTTTAAAGTTAATGACTCGTGAAGCGTGTTTACTTTGGTGTCAAACTCTAGCAAACTGGCATTTTGCTCTGTAGAGTCAGTCGCGGTTTTTTCTAGCTCTTGCTTCAGAGAGGAGAGTTGTAATTCTTTTATTTCAACAGATTTTCGCAGTTGATATACCTCCTCCTGCTTACTTTTCTGTATTTGTCTTAATGTTTCTTGTTCATCGTTCAGCCTAGAAGTTTTAATTTTTTGAGTATCAAAATCTTCTTTTAGCGATGCCACTTTATGCTCAATTTCCTTCAGCATTTTTTCAGCAGACACGCGCTCCTGACTTAAACTTTCAATACTAAATGCAGCGCGCTCATTACTGTTTCGGTCTTGCTGTATTTGTTCTTTTAGACTCTCAGATTTATCATTTAAATACCGAAGGCGCTCATTTTTGATCTTCTTCTCACTTTCATACTGGCGTATTTTACTCACGTGCTCATTAAGTGCTTTTTGTCTGGAGGATAATGCCTTTTCTTTAACAATTAAATCCGTCTTAGACTTTTCAAGCAGTGCTTCTTTCTCTTTTACCTGTTTGTTCAGGCTTATTTTTTTATCATTTTCACTTTCTATTTGTTTGCTTAGTGATTGATGAAGCTCTGTTGACTTTTTAATAGTGAGACGGGCAAGAGCGATACTACATTTTTTATACTCCTCCTTCAACTCATAATACTTTTCTGTTTGTTTTGCCTGACGCTCTAGAGATTTCATATTTTTCTCTATTTCAAACAGCAAATCTTCAACACGCTCTAAATCCGCATCCGTATCAGAAAGTTTTTTTAAAGTCTCTTTCTTGCGTTTTTTAAATTTCGATATACCAGCGGCTTCTTCAAATAACCCTCTCCTTGAATTGTCTTTATCATTCAAAAGGTCATCTACCATTTTTAATTCAATAATAGAGTAGCTATTAGAGGCGATACCAGTATCAAGAAAAAGATTGGTAATATCTTTTAGCCTACATGTAACCCCGTTAAGAAGATATTCGCTCTCTCCTGAACGATAATAGCGCCTTGTTATGGTGACCTGAGAATACTCAGTTGGAAGAAGATTTTTGGTGTTATTAAAAGTAAGGGATACTTCTGCCAGTTGGGTAGGTTTTCTCTTTTTGGTGCCGTTAAAGATCACGTTCTCCATTTTATCGGAGCGGAGAGTCTTGCTACTTTGTTCACCAAGTACCCAGCGAATTGCGTCTACAATATTTGATTTTCCACAACCGTTAGGGCCCACAATGCCTGTGATGCCTTCATCAAAATTAATTGTGACTTTATCCCCAAAACTTTTGAAACCCTTGATCTCAAGCTTAGCTAGTTGCATTAAAAAATTGTAGTTTGAGTACTTAAATAATTTTTGACCTTCAGAACGGCCAAAATAGGCAAGTTATGAGAAGATCGGAAGTTCTTGGCTATTCAAATTATTGAAAGAAGCAAGGTCAACAAATTTAAAATTAAAATTGATAAATTTGTCAAACTATGGATGATATTCAATTGATCCTGTATATCGCATTTGTTGTATTTGCGATTGTATCCAGGGTGTTAAAAAGTAAGAAGGCTGGTAAGTTAAAACCACCAGTTCAATCGGAACAGGAACCTACTGTTCAAGAGCGTGAGTTCAGTTTCGAAGACTTGTTAAAAGAATTTACTGAAGGACCTAAGGAAGGGCCTAAGAAGGAAGAATATCGTCAGGAAGTAGAGGAGGTTTTTGAAGAAGAGTATCAAAATGATGATGAAGCAGAGAGAATATATCAGGAATCAATAGCTGCTACGGAGCGATACGAACAGATGGCCAAGGTATCTGAAGACAAGCATACCGGTAATTTTAAGCATTTTGAAGGCTATTCTGAAGAAGATATGGAAGAGGAAGAGAATGAATATGCTGAACTTTTTCAAGATGAAAATAGTGCGAAAAGGGCAATAATCTTAAGTGAAATAATAAATAGAAAGTACTGAAAATAAGAGCTTTAGTTATATAAATGGAAGTTTTATTACCGATTTTCATTAAAAACGGTACTATTTTAATTAATATCTTACTTAAAGGGCTAAATTAATAGAATTGATACATTTTCTATTTGAAACGAAAAAATAAACCGCCATATTTACTTTTTAGTAGCATGTTGAAAAAATACAATTTTTCTAAAACGGTTACTTTGATTTTTTAAACTATATAAATAGCTGTATTTACTCATTTTTTAGTGTAGGATAATGTTAAAACATCTTCTTTTAGTTCTTTTGTTTGGTATTTCAACAATAAGTGGCATTTCGCAGTCTAATTGTAATTCTACTTTTTCTGTAATTGAAAACACCAAGAACCAATCTTTGAATATAGAGATTAAAACTAATGGCAACTATATTTGTACATTGTATGTAGTTGAAAAAGGGAAATATATACAGGTTGAATCAATGGACGGTTACAACACATCCACACAAAGGTTTGATAATCTATCAAAAAACAAAGTTTATTTGGTTGAAGTGGAGTTTCTTAAAGAAGAAGGCGTTTGTAGAACAAGAAAACTGGGTGGGATAACATTTTAATTTATGAAGATATTCTTTACTTATTTGAATCGTACAGCACTGACCTTGATATTCTTATTGGGATCGTTGGTAGGTGTTTTTGCACAAACTTCAATAAATGCTTCGGTTACACAGCATGTGACCTGTTTTGACGCAGGAGATGCCGAAATTACTTTAAATATTACAGATGGCACACCTCCTTTTGTTGTTGAGTTTTTTGTTTGGGATGGTTCAAGTGAAGCACAAGTTGCTACTATTACTGGAACAAGTGATGCAACTATTGTTCTAAATACATCAATAACCCTAGCCACTGGAAGTGTTACTTATGGCCCTGGCTATCCTGGTTTTGGCATAAGAGCAAGCGATAATCCTACACAAGAATTATTTTTTGGCGTGGGTAATGAATATCGTGTAAGAGTTACAGGAAGTCAGGCACCGCCAGCTAATGTAAAAACGGTATCAGGACTTACTGTTTCTGAACCTGCGGAAATTTCCGAAACCGAAATAATATCTGATAATACAAATTGTATAACACCTGATGGCTCAATTGATATTACTGTTTCAGGAGGAGTAGGGCCTTTTACATATTCCTGGACTGGTGACAATGGATTTGGTCCGGATACCAATGAAGACATAAGTAATTTGGTAGCAGGTGATTATACAGTAGTAGTCACTGATAATAGTACTACAGGTTGCTCAAAATCATTTGGGCCATTCACCGTTAATGACCCGCTTCCAAGTGACGCACTTGCGGTTAGCGATGCCACCATTTGTAATGCTGCAGAATCTGATGTTATCATAACTATTACTAATGCTGAGTCTGGTGTTGATTACGAATTACAAACTGTTGGTGGGGCCTCTTTGGTTCCTGCCGTTACAGGAACTGGAACAGGAGTAGATTTAAATCTAACAATTTTACAAGCAAATGCTCCAACTACAAATACAACATACAAGGTTCATGCCGTTGCTGGTATTTGTACACCAATTGATTTACTTGATCAACCTACTATTACAGTAAATGACCAGCCGGATAATAGCTTAACAGTAAGTGATCCGGGAGTTTGTAACCCAGTAACATCTGATGTTGATATAATTGTAAATTCAGCTGAATCGGGAGTTACTTATGAAGTTACAATTGGAGGAACACCACTTACGCCTCCTGTGACAGGATTAGGTACAGGGGCAAATTTGACATTAACTATTTTACAAGCTGATGCACCAACTATTTCAACGACTTATGATATTGTAGCAAGTATAAATGGCTGTTCAGACGTAACATTGACCGATCAAGCTGTGGCAACTGTAACAAATACTCCTACCATCACCTTAGGCGTACCAACAGATCCAACC
>JBLWUR010000003.1:469777-502708 GCA_048268855.1 Fulvivirga sp. | reverse complement strand
TGATGCAATATCATTTATTTCAACAAAGGCACTTTCCATTCGCTCTAGGAGTGCTCTATAATGCTCGCCATATTTAGCCAATTGATTAAAAAGACTCCTTAATTGTTGAAGTCCATTGGTTACAGAGTACTCGCTATTGGAGAGCAAATCGAGCGACTGATTAAGCTTCAATTTTATTTCTTCCGCATGTTCCATAAGCCGAACAGTCTCTTCCAGAGTCTCTTGTTCATCTGCTTTGAGATCAGCCGCCACTAATTCTTCAAGCAGGTAATTATTATAGTCACCCTCTTTATCGGCTTCATTTTTTTCGCTTTTCAACTGTTCGAAAAGCTGAAGTGCTTGTTTATAAGTATGAAAAGAGGAGAAATAGTCTTTTCGAAGAGCAACAGTCTCGGCATAAACGTCAATTAGGCGTAGTTGAAAGTTGTTCTTGCCTAGCTGTAAGGTCTCATGTTGTGAATGGACATCCACTAATTTCACACCTAGTTTTTTCAAAACCTCTAAATTTACCGGGGTGTCATTAACAAAAGCTCTGGATTTACCTGAAGGGCTTATCTCGCGCCTAAGGATAGTCAAAGCCTCATAGTCTAAATCTTCCTTTTCGAATAGTGGTTTGATATTATAATTTGATATGTCGAATTGCCCCTCAATTACACACTTAGCATCTGAATTGAGAAGTGATTTGGTATCGGCTCTATTGCCCAGTAAAAGACCAACAGCACCCAGCATAATAGATTTACCGGCACCGGTTTCACCAGTAATGATGTTTAGATTGTCAGAAGGAGAAATACTCAACTCCTGAATTAGTGCATAATTCTTAATCGAGAGATGTTTGAGCATCTAGGCGTTAATGTCTATAATTATTTCAGTAATATTATTTAAATCGACTTCAGCTTGTACCAATCGCATATTTTGATGTTTCAATGTTGAAGAAGAAATATTCAAAACAGTTGCGAACACCACCTGGCCGTCTTTTAATACAATATTAGCTTTTTTACCTATAATTTCCGGTGCACTTTCAATTATGCTTTGCTTAGTCGCATATCTTATTTGACGCTTCGCCATTCCAGAATTATTTGATTATTTTTTCATAATCACTGCTTTTTGAGGGGTCAATAGCAGCTAGAATGTCATAAGCCTCACGTCTGATTTGAATGTTGCCCTCTGAAAAAATATTGATGAGTTCATCCTTTTTTGCGTCAAGAAACGCAATGGCTAAAATTGAATTAGGGTAGGCAGATTTTAATTTTTTAAGGTCTTTAAGCACTTCAAGTATGAGCTTGCGGCTATTTTCTGGATCCTTTTCAAATGTATCCAAAGCCAGTCTGTGGTATTTGTACAAGCCTTTTCTTAAGGAAATCATTTGCTGATTATTCAGATTTTCTGACAGCCAATACCTGTTTCGCGTACTACCTAGTGTATTCCATCCCGGACGATTGGACTGTTGAGCATTGTTTACAATGTTTAGTGCCTCCTGAAAGTATTCCGTACCTCCTAGCTCACTGAACGAATCATAATCAAGGCCTATGATGATATAGCAATAATAGGCTAGTAATGATGTAAGGTTTGACTGGTAACTATTGTCGTTATATTGTAAGGGTTGTGACTCTATATAATCAAACTGCCAATCTCTATCCGCAAAATTTAGTAAGATGGTCTCATAATTAGAGCCATAAACAGGTCTGGCAGATTGTATTTGTACAGTGGCATCGTATATACCAATGCTTTTAGGGTTTTGAAGGGTAATGATAATATTGGCATTTATCTTTTCAGTACTTTCAAAAGTATCGTCCGTCCATTGTCGGGAATTGATAAACTGAGTGAAAGCCGTTTCCATGTCTTTGAAAACATTTCTGTCAGAAGTTTGTACTTGATCCGCATTTACCTGCACTCTGCAGTTAAGCTCCTGGGCCAAACCCTGATGAGCTATTGCAAATAAAATTAGCGCAAATAAATTAACCCTTATAAACATTAATAATAGTATTTACAATGTCCTTAGCAACTTCGTGCTTAGTCTTTAACTCAAAATTCACGATTTTATTATTCTTATCAATTATAGAGATTTTATTGGTATCATGTCCAAAACCAGCTCCCTTATCATTGAGTGAATTTAGTACTATGAGGTCAAAGTTTTTTGCCTCGATTTTCATTTGCGCATTAATTTGCTCATTTTCAGTTTCCAAAGCAAAACCAACATTAAACTGTTTGGCCTTTTTTAATTTTCCCAATGCAGCCGCAATATCATGGGTTTTGACGAGTTTCAAATCCAAGGTATTCCCCTTCTTTTTGATTTTTTGATCGGCCACTGTATCAGGCCTGTAATCGGCCACTGCTGCTGAAAATATGGTAATGTCCATTCCACCATACAAATCAACGCATTTGTTATACATCTCTTCTGCGGAAGTTACTTTATGTACCTTAATTTGTGGGCTTTTGACCACTTGATGTGATGGCCCGCTTACCAACTCCACATTTGCCCCTTCATTGGCCATAGCTTCAGCAATTGCATAACCCATTTTACCTGTTGAATTATTACCAATAAACCTCACTGGGTCAATGGCCTCATAAGTGGGGCCAGCGGTTATCATTACTTTCTTACCTTTTAATTTTCCAGCACCAAAGTAGGCATTGAGGTAGGCTAAGATTTCTTCAGGCTCCTGCATTCTACCAGCTCCTATTAATCCACTAGCCAATTCACCACTATCGGGATCAAGGAATTGGTTTCCAATAGATTTCAATTTCTCGATATTGTCCTGAGTGCTTTTATGGGCATACATATCCAGGTCCATCGCTGGCGCTATTAGTACAGGACACTTTGCTGATAGGTAAGTGGCAAGAAGTAAATTATCACAATAGCCATTTGCCATTTTAGCTATAGTATTGGCACTTGCTGGTGCAATAAGCACCAAATCTGCCCACAATCCCAGATCAACATGATTATTCCACTCTCCGGTTTCGGAATTGCTGAATTTGTTGAGAACGGGATTTTTAGAAAGGGTAGAAAGTGTAAGGGGGGTAATAAAACCAAGTGCAGCATCGGTCATGATAACCTGAACTGCTGCACCTGCTTTGGTAAGTAACCGAATTAATAGAGCGGATTTATATGCCGCTATGCTTCCACATACTCCTAGTACTATTTTCTTTCCGTGGAGCATGTAATTTTATAATTCCAACTTATTAGGTTCTTCTGCGTCCCTATACCTTGAACTAATTTTATCTTCAATAAATTCTTCGATTGCCACACTAGTTGACTTAGGCATTCTTTCGTAGAATTTTGAAATTTCAATTTGCTCTCTGTTTTCAAAGATCTCTTCAAGATTGTCCACAGTAGACGCGAATTCGGCAAGTTTAGAATTCAACTCTTCTTTCACAGTTACTGCTACTTGTCGTGCTCTCTTAGAAATTACTGTTAACGATTCGTACAGATTACCTGTTTTGTCAGCAATCTTGTCCATGTCCCTCGTTACAATTGATGCTTGAATAGCCATAATTTTATTTGTTAATTTATTTTTTTGCTAGTTGATTGACTTTGTCTAAACTGTCACCATATTTTTTATCTGCTTCCTTAAGATATTCACTATTAGGATAAGCATCAATAAATTCAATATAATATTGATTGGCCTGTCGGTATCTTTCTAATTGCTTAGAGTAAACACTTTTTTCTGACAGTTTGTATTGAGACATAAATTTTAAAAATGAGATCTCCTCATTATATTTTGAATCTGGAAAATCATTTGCAAAGCTTTCAAAAGCAACTACCGCTGCTTTATAACGCTCCAATTTATAGTATTGCTTGGCATTTTGATAACCCTTTTCTTCTAATTTAATCTGGATGTCATTGATGACATCAGCAGCGTCTTTACTGAATTTGCTCGTAGGATACTTATTTAAAAATTTTTGCATAGCAACCACAGCTTCAATGCTTGATGTCTGATCAAGATTGTAATTTGGTGAGTTGGCATATAGCGAATAAGCATGCATATATCTTGCTTCTTGAGCAAACTCACTTCGGGCATAAGTCTCATAGAACACTTTGAAGTGATGCGCTGCTAGCAGATAAAAATCCTGATAGTATTGTGTATAAGCAAAATAGAATTGCGCTTTTTCACCTTCTGGCAATCCTCTTACTATTGGTAATATTTGTTCAAATAGCGTACTGGACCTGAAATAGTCCTTTTTTTCATAGTACCTTATAGCTGCGTCATACTTGACGTGCCAATCTGTACTTTTTTCAATTTTTCTAAATTTACTGCACCCAGCAAAGATGAAAATGAAAAATAGCACTAAAAAATACTGAAAATACCTCTGTTTTAACATAAGCCTGCAAATATAGGTCAGTAATAACTAATAATCAATAAATGTTGACCTACTCTACAAACAAGATTTCACTAGAAATTATTTGAATATTGAATAATTATTTTCTGATGATCAATTTGTGTGTCATCACACCATCGCCATCCAAGTAAAGGGTGTAGAAATAAACCCCGGCATTAAATTCTTCCGTTTTGATTTTTAGTTTGCTTTCAAACGGTGCAAGCTCATATTCACCTACAATACTACCAAGAACATTGTGCAAAACTATCTTAGCCTTTATATCTTCATCGAAAAGATTATAATCAATAATGGCAAAATCAGTTACTGGATTTGGATAAATATCATTCAACTTAATCTTAGGGGAGCTAAATAAGGTTTTGGAATTATCTTCTTCTTCAATGGTATAGTTGACTTCATACACTAAAGATTCTTCAGGAACATCACGATTGTAAATCAAGTATTTAACAGAGCTTATACCCGGTACTAGTCCTGCTTCGAGCACACTTTCAAACTTCAGTGACGTCTCTTTAGGGGATATCCTTTTGGAAAGTGGCAATTGATCTTGATCAGGGGTAATACAATCACCGCTCCAGCAAATAAAAGTCTTTTGGCTCGTACCAATAACCTTCTCTAATCTTTTTACTACAATTTGAATGGGATGATCGGTGAGGTTTCTTATTCCTATTTTTGCTTTGACTTGTTCTCCTACATTTCCTTTGAAGACTTGGTGAGTTTCAACCACTTCAAAACTCTGTGACTGGCAAACAAATGCCAGAAAGAGCAAAAGTGTAGTTGAAAGAAGCGACTTCATAGAGAATCCATTTTCAATAGTTCGGAATGTTTAAACAGATTTCAATATAGTGAAAAAAATCTAATTATGAATACCTTTTTATATGAATTTGGTAACCTTATTTTGTAATTAATTAATTTTATTGCTTTCTGGTTTAGTTAAAAGCACCTTCGGCTTGGCTGAGAGACCTTCTGTAGTTCTTCCCTTTTCTACAGGTGGGCGTTTATCCAATTCTTTTTTTTCAAGCTCCAACAGCCTCATTTCAACTCTTGTTGGTTTTTCAGCTAACCTCCAGCTAAAACCTTTAAGTTGGGTTTCTGGTTTTTTTAACTCATGTGGAGGAATAAACGAGGCATCAGGTTTTACATAAAAGGAAATGTTATCCGGTTTGTTTAGTATAAAATTAATGATCATCGAAGAGCAGAATATTTTATTCATCCCTACCAATTCAGTTTCTTCATCATTGAGCGCAAAAAACAAACTCTCACCATTGCCATCTACATTTACTTTGTTTATTCGGCCTTTATTAAATCTGGCCACCATTGTACGGCCCTTAATCTGATTGTAATTATCAATACTATCTAGTGATACCACAAATGAATTTTGATTCATGTTCAGCTTATCAATAGTGCCATTACTTATAGTCATATTGATAGAGTCTGCAGTCATTTGATTGCCACCGGACCATAGTACCGGATCTCTATAAAAAAATAGTATAGAATCGGCCGTCACATATGCAAGAGAATCAGCCTGACCTTGTAAATCGGATTTATAAATACGTACATTGTTATAAGCTAGTATTCTTTTTTTTGTCGGATCCTTACTTTCTATAGCCATTAATGTATCTGCGGTTAAGAATAAAGTATCCAGATCCATAATTTTTTTCATAAGTGCATGACCATAAACTTTGGCAATGCCCTTAGTTTTTTGATAGGAACTATTGTCACCAGTAATGATAATTTCTTGTTCTTTGCTCACCAGTTCCACA
Source organism: Fulvivirga sp. (assembly GCA_048268855.1). Lineage (GTDB taxonomy): Bacteria > Bacteroidota > Bacteroidia > Cytophagales > Cyclobacteriaceae > Fulvivirga. The sequence goes on along the minus strand of JBLWUR010000003.1, from coordinate 496,616 downwards.
TTGCCCTTGGCCTGATAAAGTTTTTTGATGTCATCAAGTAAAAGCTGATCTCCTGTAAGTATGTATGAAATAGTTTCTACTTCACCTTGGGCAAGATTCGATTTTCTGATATTAGTGTTGTACTCACCCTCCTCATAAAAAAACTCATTACCTTCTACATCAATAAGTTGCGTGTGATCTCTGAAGTATACAATATTTGTTTTGGTATTATATTGTAACGTGTCTGATTTTAAGGTGTAATCGGGATTTTTACCCACAACTTTTTTCTTGAATGAGGCCATGTTGGTATTTACCTGATAGTACCCCTTATTGCTTGTGAGCGTGTTGATAGAGTCTACCAATCTGCCTCCATTGAAGTACTTTGCTTGTTGTCTTAATCGGTCATAATCCAGAAAATCAGTGTAAAGTGTTGCGCCATTTAACTTCTTGAATACCACTTTTTCGCGTAGCTCAGCTTTTTTTTCGTCACCTTTATAAACCAATCTTTTTGCGGTTATAGTTACCGAGTCTCCTTCGAGAATTTTTACATGACCGAAAGCTTTTACCAAATTTTCTTTTTTGAATAGAATCGCTGAGTCACAGTAAATTATAGTTTCATTTTGCTTGAAAACTACATTTCCAACAAATCTGTCAAAGCGTTTTCCCGAGGCATCAATGCCACCCACCAATCGATCGGCATTTTGAAGCTTTACTTTTTTCTGTGCTATTGTTTGTGTGGTGATCACAAAAGAAAAGCACAGTAGTAATGAATATTTTATGATTAATTTTATCATGTCTATAATTGCAATTGCAAAACTAACCAAAAAAGTAACGCTCATCCATGTTAGAAAAGTTTTTAGCCTTTGTTTCTGAACAGAAGTTGTTCACCACCAACGATCGCCTATTGGTAGCAGTTAGTGGAGGGTTAGATTCTATTGTAGTCACGGATTTATTGGTTAAAGGTGGTTTTAATATTGGTATCGCCCATTGTAATTTCCAATTACGTGGTGCTGAATCTGATGAAGATGAAATTTTTGTTGCTAAAATGGCCAAATCTATCGGATGCGAGTTTTATTTAAAAAGGTTTAAAACAAAAGCATATGCTGAAAATGAAGGTGTTTCTACTCAGATGGCCGCAAGGGAATTGCGTTATTCCTGGTTTGAACAACTAAAGAGAGAAGGCAATTACAATGCCATTATTACTGCTCATCATGCTAATGATTCTATTGAAACAGCCATCTTCAATTTTGTAAAAGGAACGGGTGTAGCTGGGCTACGGGGGATAAAACCAAAAAATGAACAACTTATAAGGCCATTGATTTTTGCTAGAAGACAGGATATTGCTCTATATGCTAAGCAGAATAAAATAAAATGGCGTGAAGATAGCAGCAACACCTCGATAAAATATAGTCGTAATTTCATCAGGAATAAGATTGTGCCTTTGATGAAGGAAATCAACCCTAATTTGGAAGATACCTACAAAATCACATCGGAAAGAATGCTTTCTCTTGAGTCGTTACTGCAACGCACTGCAGATCAATTTAGATCTAAGTGGATTATGAAAGGAGAAGATATATATATTGAAATTAATGAAATTATACGGACCGAAATAGTTGTATTGGAGGAAGTATTAAAACCATTTGGTTTCAATATAGATCAAATAAAAAGTCTACTGGCAAGTATTAGAGCAGGGCTTTCAGGAAAAGTATTAGAAACAAATAAGTACCGGTTAAACCTAGATAGAAAGCAAGTAATTATCTCGGGAGTCCAAAATGAGGCCGACATTGAGTATACGTTAGAGAAAGAAGGCGAATTGGCAATTGGTGATTTCAACCTAAGTTTTAAAGCAAATGAGGACTTGACGATAACGACTGACAAACATGAGGTAAAATTTGACATCGATAAACTTACATTTCCACTCAAACTAAGGAAATGGGATACAGGCGATAACTTTCAACCTCTGGGTATGAAGGGCAAAAAAAAGCTTAGTGATTTTATGATAGATGAGAAAATTCCTCTAAACTTGAAAGAGCGCATTTTCGTTTTATTATCTGATAATAAGGTCGTTTGGGTGGTAGGTCATCGAATTGATGATCGGTTTAAAATTACTTCTGAAACACGTAATGCTTACCATATTATAATGACATATGATTAATCCTTTTAAGAAAACGTTTACACCTAAGGAGCATGAGATTTTTGTGTTTCTCACTAATATCAAGCTGTTTTCAGAATTGAACTACAAGCAACTAGCTCAGTTTATACCTCATATGCATACAAGGAATTATGAAAAAGATGAGGTGGTTTTTTTTAGGAACGATCCAAGTCACGCTCTGTATTTGCTTAAGAAGGGGGAGGTATTAATAAATATTGATGTCAATGATTCCTTTGAATCATTGAATAAGCTTAATGGAAGAAATAGTCTTGGTGAAAGCTGTTTGTTAAAAAATTCTAAGCGACTATTTAATGCTATTGTCACTTCAGAAACGGCTGAATTCTATGTTATTCCACAGGGAAATATTTTTTCCATATTTGAAGATAACGTTAAAATAAAGGCAAAAATGCTTGAGTGTCTTGCAGAAATATATAATGACTATAATTCTAGTTTATTCAAGGCTTATCGGTCATCAATGGGCTTTTTCAATTTGAAGCAGGTTTACAAGAAAGGATAGGAATATATTGTTTATCCTTTAGTCAAGTCTTGTTGATTGTATAAATTTGCTCGATCAAAATATAAATCATTTTAAATTATTATAAATATGAAAGTTACTGTAGTAGGTGCAGGTGCAGTAGGAGCAAGCTGTGCTGAATATATCGCCATTAAAGATTTTGCGTCAGAGGTAGTTCTAATTGATATAAAAGAAGGTTTTGCTGAAGGCAAGGCTATGGACTTAATGCAAACGGCATCATTGAATGGGTTTGATACTAAAATCACCGGTACTACCAATGATTATAAAAAAACAGCCAACAGTAATGTGGCGGTAATAACTTCTGGAATTCCAAGAAAGCCAGGTATGACGCGTGAAGAACTGATCTCAACCAATGCGGGCATTGTAAAAAGTGTTGCTGAAAATCTAATCAAGCATTCACCTAATGTGATTATCATAGTAGTTTCTAATCCAATGGATACGATGGCTTATTTGGTACATAAAGTGTCTGGGTTGCCAAAAAATAGAGTTATTGGTATGGGAGGAGCACTTGACTCTGCAAGATTTAAATATAGATTATCTGAAGCATTAGATTGCCCTGCATCTGATGTTGATGGAATGGTAATTGGTGGGCATAGTGATACAGGCATGATTCCTTTAACACGATTGGCCACAAGAAATAGTGTGCCCGTTTCTCAATTTTTGAGTGCCGACAAATTAAACTATGTGTTGGAAGAAACTAAAGTAGGAGGTGCAACACTTACTAAGTTATTAGGCACATCAGCATGGTATGCACCTGGGGCAGCGGTTTCTGCGATGGTGCAGGCTATTGGATGTGACACTAAGAAAATGTTCCCATGTTCTTGTCTGGTTGATGGGGAGTATGGTTTGAAGGATATTTCTATAGGAGTACCAGCTATTATTGGTAAAAATGGAATTGAGAAAATTGTTGAAATAGAATTGGATGCTGCTGAAAAGGCGAAATTGAAAGAAAGTGCTGATGCAGTAAGAAAAACTAACGACTTGCTCTAGTCAAGCGTTTAACAATACAATTAAAACCCACTGTGTGAACAGTGGGTTTTTTGTTTTATACTTATTTAACATTCTTAGTTTGGAGGTTGTATAAGGAGCTATCTTTGGTAAAACCTGTGGTATTGAGTAATTTTGCAAATTGAATAATAGGTTAATTCTGATTTAGTTAGTTAATATGCGTGCATTAACTTATTACCTCCTGTACCCCATCATCTATTTGGTAGCCAAAAGTCCATTTTGGGTGTTATATGGAATTTCAAACTTCCTCTACATTATTATCTATTACTTAGCAGGATATCGAAAGGCTGTAGTATTTCAAAATCTTAAGAATTCATTTCCTGAAAAGTCTGAGCAAGAAATCAAGCAGATAGGGAAGGCTTATTATCAATACTTGTGTGACTTGTTGCTCGAGAGCTTAAAAACTACGCAATGGACTGAAAAGGAGGTTAAAAGCAGGGTAACAATTAACAATGTTGACATGCTCAATGGCTTATACGATCAGGGTAAAAGTATAATAATTGTGATGGGCCATTTGGGGAATTGGGAATGGGCTGGCCCTTGTTTTTCGCTTAACTGTAAACATCAATTGTATGTGGTTTACCAACCGCTTTCGCACCCATTATTTGAGAAGATGTTTATCAACTCAAGGACTAAATTCAACACAAAAATAATCCCTAGAAAAAATACGTTAAGGTCAATGATCGCCAATAAGGCCACAATTAGTGCTACTGCACTTATCGCTGATCAGGCACCAACTCCAGTAAATACAGCAGTTTGGATGGACTTTTTGAATCAGGATACTGCAGTATTTAACGGGCCGGAAAAAATAGGTAAGATGTTAGATTATCCAATTGTGAACATTAATGTAGACAGAGTAAAAAGAGGGTATTATGAAATTACTCCTACCTTACTTTTTGAAAAACCTAAAGAAACTGTTGATAATGAGATCACTTCTACTTTTTTTAGAACATTGGAAAAGGGGATAAGAGAAAGACCTGCGACTTGGCTATGGTCACACCGCAGATGGAAATATACCCGGTGATTAAATTATTAATTATCTGAAATATTAAAAATGAGCAATTTGAAAGAACCTGTTTCTTTAAAAGCAACAAAACTACTTTCTGGAAAGGCATTGGTTCGATCTAGTATCAAGTTTTCTGTGGAAGACAGAAATAAAAGCTGGTTGCAGACCTTCTTGACTATGGCTTTATTGGTAATTGCACTAACCGGAACATTTTATAATTTTCACATTGCGCTTCAGCTCCTTTGTAGCGTATTGTCCGGGTTGTTAATAGTAAGGTTTTTCGTAATCTATCATGATTACCAGCACAAAGCCATTCTACAAAAATCAAAATTGGCGAAATTCATAATGACTATTTTTGGCATGTTCGTATTGGCGCCCACGAATATCTGGAAGCGTACGCACGATCATCACCATCAGCATAATTCTAAACTATCCAACAGTGGAATTGGCTCGTACCCATTACTCTGTAAGAATAAATTCGCTAAACTTAGTTCGGCACAGCGATTTAAATACCTGGCCTCCAGACATCCACTCACAATATTTTTTGGATACATCACCTTATTTATTTTTGATTTCAATGTAATGTCAATTGCAAAAAGCCCTAAAACACATTGGGATTCATTTGTGGCACTAGGCCTCCATATTGTATTAGGTGTTTTGATTTATTACTATGGTGGAGTTATGGCATTGTTGCTAAGCTTCTTTATACCTTTTATCCTGGCTCATGGGTTTGGAGCCTATCTTTTTTATGCCCAGCATAATTTTCCGGATGCCACATTTGAAGAAAATAAAGAATGGGAATATGCCAATGCTGCTGTAAACTCTACCAGTTTTATGGTTATGAACCCTGTTTTAAACTGGTTCACTGGAAATATTGGCTACCATCATGTGCATCATATTAATCACAGAATTCCGTTTTATAGGTTGAAAGAGGCAATGGACAAAATGCCTGAACTGCAATCTCCTAAAACGACAAGCCTTAATTTAAAGGATATGATTGCTTGTTTAAAGCTGAAAGTTTGGGATCAGGAAAAAGGGCAAATGGTAGGGTTGTAATTGATCCAAACCTGTTTCTTATCCCATTCTTAACGTGGTCATTTAATCTACAAAAACTTTGTTCAGCTTATGGTAACTTATGTATGAGGTCACCAGAATACCCAGGACAAATAGAGGCAAGCTCAACATTGGATTTAATCCATCAACAGCCCATAAACTTATAGTAGCGAAGATAAAATCAAAAGCAAATCCAGCATAGGCCCATTCCTTTACTCTTTTATTTACATTAGGTATAATCAAAGCTAGTGCTCCTAATGCCTTAAATACAATAAAGGCAGTGGCGAAATATTCAGGATAGCCTAAATGCCTTACCCCTTCCATCGCCATTTCTGAATGCCCTGTCAATACGGGCATAACACCTTCAAATAAGAAGATAAAGCCAGTTGTAATCCAAAATATTATTTTAGTTGTTTTCATTAGAGTTAGATTTTGGTCTCAGTATATTTTTTGAAATTATCAAGGATAGCTTGCCACCCACCTTTCTGCATTTCCACAGGATTAGTAGACTCAGGGTCGAATGTTTGTACTATTTTAACGTCATTACCCAATTTCGCGAAATGTGTAGCTACGTGCCTGCCATCGTCCATATCGTATTCAATTAATTCATGTTTTTTCACTTCAGTATAGGTGCCTTCAAAGTCAAAACTCATGCTACCGTCTTTAGCGGCCATCGTGGTTTTGAATTTTCCCTTTACTTTCAAATCATTATCGGCATAAGGAGCATGCCATTCGTCTGAGGCAAATGCCCAGTTAGTTATATGATTTGGCTTGTTCCAACAATCCCATACTGTTTCCATGGGAGCATTTACAATAGTTTCAATTGTTATAGGCGTGTTTATTTTATTATTTTCCATTGTAGTATTGTTATAGGTGTTAATGTTTTTGATAGTGTAGTAGCCACTGGTTGCCATATTGATCGATTAAATCACCAAAAAGAGCATCCCAGAAAGTTGTTTCAATTGGATGAGTGGGTGAACCATTTTCTGATAACTTTTCATAGAGATCGTAAATTTCACTTTCGCTAGTACAATTGAGCATCAATGAAATGGTATTGCCTTTTTTCAATCCCGTGTCACCCACCATATCCGATGCCATAAGTACAAGATTACCTTTGGTTAAAGTGGAGTGTACAATAAAATCTTTCATCTTCTGCGGCATTTTTTCAGCGATGGGTGTTTCCCCAATTGTTTGAAGCATAAGTTCGCCATCAAGACATTCATTATAGAATGACATGGCTTCGCGGCAGTTGCCATTAAATGTGAGGTAAGAATGAATTTGCATTGTATTTAGGCCTTGATGAGTGTTTCTATACCCAGTTTTTTCATTTTTAAGATTTTGTCCATCACCCTTGAGGCTTTTTCTGGTTCACCCATCAATTTACTCAGGATGGTGGGGATGATCTGCCAGGACACACCAAATTTATCTTTTAGCCACCCACATTGGCTTTCTTGCCCACCATCTGAAGTAAGCTTTTCCCAGTAGGTGTCTATTTCTTCCTGAGTTTCACACTCTACCACTAGCGACATAGCTTCATTGAATTTGAAATTAGGACCACCATTTAAACCCATGAACTCCTGACCATTAATTTCAAACTTTACCACCACCGGTGAGTCAGAGGTAATTCTTGCATTCTTAAAAATAGAACAATACAAATTAGCTGCATTTTGGGCTTGACCGTCAAACCATAAGCAAGGGTATATAGCTTTTTTCATAATGATAAAATTTTTATTGAAATTAATAATACAAAGATGCAAAGTGTATTTAAAACTATTAAGTGTTAAAAACGTCAACTTGAGGGGTTGATAATGACAACTTGTGTATATACTTTTATATAATGAAAAACGTATCGATACTCGTACCAGAAACGGCTGTAATAGAAGCTGTAGCCGATCCACATTATATGTTTTCGGCTGTTAATCAATTTTTAATGGCTTCTGGTAAAGCTCCATTGTTTGAAGTACAATTAGTTGGGATGACCAAAGAAGTAAAGCTGAATGGAAGTTTATATTCGGTACATGTCGATAAACTAATTGAGGATGTTGATAAAACAGACCTTATTTTGATCCCAGCTATAAGTGGAGATATTTCGAACGCTTTACATTTGAATGAAAGAACAATTCCATGGCTTATTGAACAACATAGGAAGGGAGCAGAGTTAGCTTCATTGTGTATTGGGGCATTTGTGTTGGCTTCCACCGGATTGTTGAATGGGAAGAAATGCTCTACCCATTGGAATGCCGCTAATGATTTCAGAAATCGATTTCCTGAGGTCGAATTAGTAGATGGTAGTGTTATAACTGAGGAAAAAGGTATTTACTCTAGTGGCGGGGCAAACTCTTATTGGAGCCTTCTACTCTATTTGGTGGAAAAATATACCGATCGGGATACAGCAATACTTGCCTCCAAATACTTTGCTGTTGATATTGATAGAGAAAGTCAAGCAGCTTTTATGATGTTCAAAGGTCAAAAGGAACATGGAGATACCGCAATAATTAAAGCTCAGGATTTTATTGAGGTAAACTACAGTGACAAAATTACAGTAGAGTCCCTTGCTGACTTGGTGGCTGTAGGCCGAAGAAGCTTTGAACGAAGATTTAAAAAGGCGACAAATAATACTATTATTGAGTACGTACAACGCGTAAAGATTGAAGCAGCCAAACGTAGCTTTGAATCAAGCAGCAAAAACATCAGCGAGGTGATGTTTGATGTTGGATATACCGACACGAAGGCCTTTAGAACCGTTTTTAAGAAAATCACTGGTTTGACACCCATCGAATATCGTAATAAATATAATAAACAGGAAAATTTAAATTCAGCAGTTTAACAACTTATTAAGTAAGCAAAAAGTCAACCTGAAATTTTTGTCGATTCAATAATGATAGCTAAATTCTATTTCCTTTACTAAGTTATATGGCTACCTTATAAACATGATATTATTTGGCCAATCCGTTGTCCGCCTTTACTTAAGAGTCACTGGTCTCGTTATAATACTATGTGGAATCTTTCCCCATCTTACAATTAGTCAGAATATCCGACAGGATACATTGGAGATTGATTCAACAATTGAACAAGCGAAGGATGGACTATCTAATTACAACTATGATAGTGCTATTACTTTGGCAAAGGAGGCTCTTAACAAATCCAATAATTTATCATATCAAAATGGAATAATTAATAGTTTATTGATTGTGGCGGATGGATTTAAGGCTAAGTCGGATTATTCAATGAGTCTGAATTATTATTTGCAGGCGCTCTCTGAGATTGAAAAGCAAAAAAATCAGCAGGATCTATTAACAGTAAATGAACGGCTGGGGCAGTTGTTTTTTGATTGGGGTATTCCTGAAAGGGCATTGATATATTTTGATAATGCTCTTGAACTAAGCGGCAAACCATTTGGTATTTCACAAATAGACTTACTGAATAAGATAGCCGAAATTCATATTAGACTAGGTGAATATACAACTGCTCTTACGCGCTATCAACAAGCACTTGCGATTGGAAGGGAAAATGATAATACAGATTTAACATTATCTGCACTTAAGCAAATTGCCCTTATTTATAATCAGCAAAAGGATTTCGAAAATGCAATCAAATACAATTTTGAAATATTAGACCTTAACAGGCAGGTTAAGGATACTGTAAATATTGCTGTTAGCTTAAATTCGATAGGTTCTCTCTATAAAGATTTGAATGACCTCAATAAATCACTTGATTATTATAAACAGGCATTGGTCATTAACCAGCAGTTGAATCACAAGGGAAATCATGACAATAATATTGTCTCGAATTTGATCAATATAGGGGTGATCTATCAATCTCTTGGTGATTATCGTAATTCCATGAAAAGTTTTAATGAGGCACTTAAGCTCAAAGAAAAACGAGGATCACCAGTGGAAATAGCCGTAATGCATAACTACCTAGCCTCTATCAATTACAACTTGGGTAAAAATAAAGAGGCACTGGAGCAAACCCAGAAGGCAATAAACCTCCTTCAAGGTAGTAACAATAAAAGGATGCTCGCCACCAATTACAAAAGAATGTCTGACATATATCAAAAGACTAGTGATTATAAGTCAGCATTAGAAAGCTACGAGCAATATTCTTTAATAAAAGATAGTCTTTTATACCGTGAACAGCTAGCTCAGGAAAGGGAGAAGTATAAGGAATATGTTGTGAGTTCTACCGAGAAAGAATCTAAACTTAATATTATTGATCAGGAGATGAATGCGCTTGAATTGCGGAATGAAAAAGTGAGAACTGAAAATGAAAGGAATGAAATACAGTTGCTTTTAAGAGAAAAGGAGTTGCAAAATGTTTCGCTTAAAAATGACCAATTGATACAGGAAAGGAGCCTTCAGCGCTTGTTACTTCAGCAGGAACAGATGGAGACGAAACGTAAAAGCCAGGAGATTTTATTACTTGAGCAAAAAAGAGATTTACAAACCATTGAGTTGCAGAAGAATGCATTACTTGAGCAGGAAAGAAAACAGGAAATTGAGCTCCAAAAATCTAAACTTGAACTTCAGCAATCAAAATTGGAAAAGGGAGTAATCCGTCAAAAATACCTTGCAGGGGCTGCCGTACTATTCTTAATTATCTTGTTACTGATTTTACTTATGTACTTTATTAAACGACAAGATAATGAGAAACTTAAAAATCAATTTTTGGAGATCAATCAGCAAAAGGAGCACATAGAAGACATCAATAAGTCACTTGTTGAGCTCAACGAAGAAAAGAATGATCTGATAAGTATAGTTGCCCACGATTTAAAAAGCCCGCTCAATCAGATCATTGGAATTTTGGATATTGTAAAACTAACCGCTGAAAATCAGGATGCTGAACAGCAAGAATACATTGCTAAAATTGACCAGTCTGCCAATCGTTTAAAAAACATGGTAACCAAGATTTTGGATGTGAGTGCCATTGAATCTAAAAAACTGAATATTGATTTAGAAGACGTTAATCTCCCAGAATTAATGAGAGAAATAGTGGGTCAGTTTAAAGTCTTAGCTGCCAATAAGGACATTAGTATCAATGAAGATATTGCGGATATGCTTCCGGTTTTGAAACTGGATAGGACACTCACATCAGAGGTTATTCAAAACCTACTTTCTAATGCTATTAAATATTCACCTATAGGCGCTGAAGTGACCGTGAAGTTGAGAAGCATAAATAACCATGTTCGGATTGAATTTATTGATCATGGACAGGGAATTGACCAAGAGGATATGAAGAATTTATTTGGTAAATACCACAAATTGAAGGCACGTCCTACAGCAGGAGAAGACTCCACTGGCCTGGGTCTTTCTATTGTAAAAAAGTATGTAGAAGAACTCAATGGCAAAGTGTGGTGTGAAAGTGAGGCGGGAAAGGGCGCCAATTTCATTGTGGAATTTAAGTCTTAAACCTAGGAAGAAAATTCGTTTCCATCGTTTTCAATATCACGGTTAAGAATGTCACTTATTTCTGTTAGAACATTGTCAAGCTCTTTAGCATTAGATTTAAGCTCGTTGAAATAATAACTTCTAGTTTGTCCTTCATCTAAATCTTCATACTGTGTGAGATTTACTAATCCCAATATACGCGCCAGTGGACTTCTTGCTTTATGAGAGTTCAGGTAAGCATATTTAGTGATACCTTGATTTTGTTCTTTCAATTTTTGTGTACTAACCTGTAATAATTCTTCTAATTGAGTTTTTGTAACAAGAAGTGTATCCCTTTGATTATAAATTACATCTTTTTGTTCCTGAAGTTCTTGTTCATATTTTAAATGCTCTGATTTGAAAAGGCTGTAGCCAAAATAAATTAAAAGAGAACTTATTATTATCATGGTGTAATAGGGAAATAGTGTTCTTTCCAGAGGCAGTTCAGGTTCAATATGATTGTATAGCACCTTGACTACAACAAGGGCCGTCATACTTAAAATAAACAAAGAGAGGTAATGTTTCTTTTTATCAAAGAATAAAACAGGTGAAAGTGCTGTAACAAAAAACAGATAATCATAACCACCATTTTCTCCATGTATTAAGCTGCCATAAATCTCCATTATAATCGAAAAGCTAAAAAAAATGTATCTAGAGATTAGATAATGGCCTTTTAAGTGAATTAATAGGAGAATTGAGAATACTACAATTTCACCTATGCAAATCCAAAATGGTACAAATGCGCCAATACTCAATAAAAACCCGGAAATTAATGTCAACACCACTATAGCAAGAACTTGCATAATGTTAAAAATCATGAAGATGCGTTGATCTTTAAAGGAAAGCTCAGGATTATATAATATAGATTTAAACAAGAAGTCAATATAAAAAAAATTTACAATAAAACCTTAACAAAAGCATATCCGACTTTAATGCTATTATAAGTTGGTTCAGCAATTGTCATATTAATATCAAATTGATAGATTAGAAATAGGTTTGATTTTGTAATCTATCTTAACCATTCGTCAAATTCCACTTTCTATTGAGAGGTATAAAGGGTTACATTTAGGCGATTGAATAAACTATAACTATGAAAAATCTTTTTACACTTCTTTTAGTATTAACGGGACTTACCCTTGGGGCGCAGGCCCAAAATGATTCAAAACTTGTACTTCGTGAGATAATGAAGGGCGAGGATTTTGTAGGCTATTTACCAGGTAATGTACACTGGTCTGATGATAGCAAGTATATTTATTTTAGCTGGAACCCCGATGGGGATACTTTACGCTCTACTTATAAGGCAGATGTAGCTACGAAAAAAATCAGTAAGCTGACGCTGAGTGAGTTGAAAGCACTCACTTCTGATGGGGAGTACACCAAAGATTACAGCAAAAAGGTCTATGCGTCAAATGGGGACATTTTCCTCATGGACAACAAAAATTTTTCAGTTAGACAAATCACAAACACCCTTGTCAGGGAATCAAACCCTGGGTTTTCCGGTGATGAAAGGGCCGTGGTTTTCAGCCTTGATAATAACCTTTACTCATGGACTATAAATGACGGGAGCCTGAAGCAATTGACTGACTTTAAAGATGGCAATAAGAGCAAATCAAAGAAAGATGCAGCGGCAGAATGGCTTGAAAATGATCAAATGGCCAATATCGAGATTTTGCGAAAGCGAAAGGGAGAGCGCGATGCCCGTAAATACAGAAATGAGTTAATTGAGCCAAATAGACCTAAAACGATTTATACTGGAGATTTGAAACTGGCAGGAATGTGGTCTTCACCTGATATGCAGTATGTGGTTTATCGGCTTTATAAAGATGCGAAGGATAAAAATACTATGGTTCCTGATTATGTAACAGAATCTAGTTACACCGAAGAGCTACGTGCACGACCAAATGTAGGTGGCCCAGAAAACGAATTTGAATCATGGGTATATGACATCAAGGGTGATACCACCTATCAAATAAAAACTGATGCCATTGAAGGTATCTTTGACAAGCCAAAATTTATGAAGGATTATGCTAAAAACCCTTCAGAGTATAAGGACACTTTTGATAAACCCCGGAGTGTGATCATAGGTCAACCTATATTCTCAAATGACGGAAAGGCGGTGCTGAACATTACTTCACAAGACAACAAAGACCGTTGGATCATGACACTGGATATGGCTAGTGGCCAACTGAAACTGATAGATCACCAGCATGATGATGCATGGATTGGTGGCCCGGGTGTTGGTTGGTTTGCCAATGGCGTAATTGGCTGGATTGATAATGACAACATCTATTTCCAATCTGAAGTGACTGGTTTTTCACATTTGTATACCGCTAATGTCAATAATGGTAAAACAAAGGCCTTAACCAAAGGGAGTTTTGAGATTCTGGATGTACAGCTATCAAAAGACAAACAAACATTTTTCATCACCAGTAATATGGTGAGTCCACATGAGCAGCATTTTTATCACCTTCCGGTAAAAGGAGGCAAAATGGTGCAAATCACTTCTCTGAAAGGTGGCCATGAAGTGACCGTTTCTCCAGATGAGAAAAAACTGGCGGTTCGATATTCTTATAGCAATAAACCTTGGGAGGTTTATCTCATGCCTAACCAAGCTGGAGCCAAAATGGAGCAGTTGACGACTTCAACTACAAAAGAATTTAATTCTTATACATGGCGTGACCCAGAAATCATTCAGTTCGAAGCAGCTGATGGTGTCAAAGTGCCTGCTACACTCTATCAACCAGCGGCCGATAAGAAAAATGGAGCGGCAGTAATCTTTGTACACGGAGCAGGATATTTGCAAAATGTACATCGCTGGTGGCCTTCTTACTTTCGTGAGTATATGTTTAATAATATGCTGGCCGATAACGGGTATACTGTTTTGGCTATTGATTTCCGAGCTAGTGCTGGTTATGGCCGTGATTGGCGTACAGCTATTTACCGTCACATGGGTGGTAAAGACCTTAGTGACCAGGTGGATGGTGCAAAGTACCTCGTTGAACAACATGGCGTTGATAGCGATAGGATAGGCCTTTATGGCGGCTCATATGGTGGGTTTATCACTTTAATGGCACTGTTTAAAGAAGCGGATACTTTTAAAAGTGGAGCCGCACTACGGTCTGTTACCGATTGGTCACATTATAATCACGGGTATACCTCAAATATTTTGAATACTCCCACTCAAGATAGCCTAGCTTATGCACGTAGCTCACCGCTTTACTTTGCAGAGGGACTCAAAGGAAACCTGTTGATCTTACATGGTATGGTCGATACAAATGTACATTTTCAAGATGTGGTGAGATTGTCACAACGGTTGATCGAACTGGGGAAAGAAAACTGGGAGATGGCGGTATTTCCTATGGAAAGCCATGGTTTTATTGAATCATCCAGTTGGGCAGATGAGTACAGAAGGATTTTTGAATTATTTAATAAGACTTTATTGAAGAAGTAGAATTAACTAGCAACATAGCATAATAAAGAAGGTTGGTGAAAGCCAACCTTTTTTTATGCCTTTGCTGGAGTAATCTGCCCTAAATGAATGACTCATAATGAAGAGATAATCCTCATTTATTATTTGTCTATTGAAATAAAAGGCCTTATTTTGCAACTATATATAGTTACATTTAGTATATGTCTAAGAAGGACAAACTGATTATTAGGTTTTTAAAAATCCCAACGGATTTTCATTATGATGAAATGGTTAACCTGTTAACTTACTTTGGCTTTAATGAAGTAAAAAAAGGAAAGACATCTGGATCAAGAGTAAAGTTTGAAAATATAGACGGAGTTGTTATTATACTTCATAAGCCACATCCGAGTGGGATCATGAAGAGGTATCAAATGAAACAAATAAAGGAAATTTTAGAGTTATGAACTATCTAGAATATAAATGTTATACAGGGAGTATAGAGTATAGTCCTGAGGATAATTTACTCTTTGGAAAAGTTTTAGGAATACGGAGTTTGATCTCGTATGAGGGAGAAACAGGTAAATCTCTTGAAAAGGACTTTAAGGAAGCCATAGATACCTATTTGGCAGATTGTAAATTGGATGGGAAAACACCAGAAAAGCCATTCAAAGGAAGTTTTAATATTCGAATATCAGCTAAGCTACATCAAAAAGCAGCTTTACTAGCTATGAGAACTAAGACTTCATTAAATAGTTTAGTAGCAGATGCAATAAGGACTAAGGTATCTAATGAGCCGGGGTGAAAGTCAACCAATTTTATTGTTCGTTCTTTCAGGCCGGTTTACGCGCTCTTTCTAATAAAATGACTCTGAACCAACTGATTAAGGTGAACTTCTGATTTTACAAGCTCAAAGTACAATTTCTCATTAAGAGCCGAAAATAGGGGTATACCATCTCCTAGAAGCACTGGAATAGTGGTGATGATCATCTCATCGATTAAGTCTTCATTTAAAAATTGCTGAATGGTAATTCCACCATCTATATAAAGGCGATGGTAGTTTTGCTTATGAATAGTGGACAATACTTCTGATAAACTACCTTTTACCAAATGAGCTTTACCTTGATATTTGGCCGGAATCTCTTGCAAAGAATTACTTAAAACAAATACTGGCACAGTATAAGGCCATTCCACATCGAAACCACATACTGTGTCAAATGTGTTTCGTCCCATCACCATGGCGTCTATTTGTTTCATAAATCGATAATACCCCATGTCAGAATTTTCGGGGTTTGGTGTGCTGTCAAGCCAATCTATCCCGCCATTTTTATCTGCGATATAGCCATCAAGACTGGTGGCAATGAAAACACTATTTCTCTTTTTCATTGTCAGTATTATTTAATTTTAATTGTTCCATTTCTATACAAATCTAATGCACTGTTTAGCAACAAATCAATAGTCATTAAGTGCAGGTCTTTATTTGGATTTACTCTATAAATCTTCATTCTAGCTCGATTGCCAGTTTCCAATTCTGGATGGTCAAGATGTTTTCCTTCTACAAAAAGAAGGTAGGGCTCTGTGGTCTTTTTATCCGTCCATAGATAGCAGAACATCTTTTTCTTATAGCAGAAGCAAGGCATACCATACTTCTTTGTTTCGGTAACATTTGGATCTTGTTCGAGGATAATACTTCTCAAAGCTAGTAGGCAGCCCTTGACGGGTTCTTCTTTGTTTAAGTAATAGTTTTCAACTTCTCGAATCATAATGCTAGTGCGTGCCGTAAAGTTTGTTAAATGTAATTACTTTCATGTCAGCACTTTTCCCCTCATTACGTATAGCCAATGTTGGGCAATCGTGCTTTTTTTATTCAATTTTCAAGGTTTTATTCGATTCAGTATAAAAGTCTCCAACGCATAGCTCTGTGTCATTTAAGTCAGGTGAAATCATGGATGTGGTTATGATTACTTGGTGTCTAACATTAGATTCTGAGGAAATCGCAACAAGTTCTTTTTGAAAGCTTTGGCTTCTGTCAGGTTGCATACCTTTATCTTCAATATTGTCGCATAGAATAAATCTTGGTAATCTAAAGAACTCTTTTTCTAATGAGGCAAAAAAGATTGCAAAACGCACGCTATTCTTTAGGTAGACATTAGAACTTTCGGAAAAATTGTTTTCGCCATCCAATGAAAATGTATTTCTCTCGAAATCAAGGTCTATTTTGCTACCTGTTCTAAACTCATCTTGACGTCCTAAATCACTATGTAATAATCTGAGTGCGTAGGACTGTATTTTTTGATAAGCACTTTGTAATCTATTTCGTTGATCTGATTCTTTAGATCTTATGCTGGCATTTAAAGCGTCAATTTTTAAACGGAGACCTGCGAGTTCTTTTCTCAAAACTTCAATTTGCTCCAAAGCACTTAATTGTTTTATTAGATATTCATTTTTGGATTTGAGTTCCCCCTTTTTAATAAGTAGATCGTCAAATTCTTGATTTCTTTCAGTTCTAGTGGTTGACAAAGCTTCATTAAGATCGGCTTGAAGTGCTCTTACTTTTTGTTCAAGGGTAGGGTAACTTGATTTAAGCTCAAGAAGCTTATGCTCTTTATCTAAATACAACTTTTTAGACTCTCTAATTTGATTGTCTATTTCTTGTTGCATTCGTTTAATTTGGGATGATCCTTTGTCTTCTGGCAGTTGCTGTTTGCATAGCTCGCAATGATTGTCATCTATTGCAGGCTCTAGAGGAGCTAGACAATTTGGACAATGCTTCATTGTAAGGTCGTCAAAAGTCTCTCGAGTCAGAAGTGAATCCGATAATGCTGCAGCTCTCTTTTCTAAACTTCTTAAAAAGTCTTGTGAATCTAGTAGCTCAAATTCGTAGTTATTAATGTTAGACTGTAGAACCGATAAACTGTTTCGGGTTGCAAGAAGGTTAGTTTTAATTGTTACTACTTTTAATTCTTTTTCTTCACTTTCTTTTTCTACCGTTGCTTCATTATTTGTAAGCTTTGATAAATAATTGTCTATACTCTCAACTTGTGAGTTGTTTTCTTCAATCAGTGCCTTTATTGTTTCTACACTGGTTTCGTTTTCACTCGATTTAAAGATTTGTTCTATTCCTTCAAACTGTTTCTTTTTTACTTCTTGATCTTTTATTGACTCTCTCAACTCAATTTTTTCCGAGTATAAAGTGTCATCATAAACGCCAAATAACAAATCCGCAATGGTTTTTCTAGTGATTGAAGAATCAAAAGTCTCAGTCATTAAGAGGTCTAAAGTCAAACTCTTTTGGTCGACATATAACATTCTTAAAATCTGATGCATTGTTATATTGCTATCGACATCACCCCTTAATTCTGGGAATCCAAGTGCAGTAAATAAGGCATTTGAGAAGCTTTTTTTGCCCGTTGATTCAATGCGTCTGTAAGGAAATATTTGCCATCCTTCACTGCCTGCTTTTGTGGCTTCTTCATAAGTACCCCAAAAAATTGACATCGGCTGATTTCCTGATTCACTTACGGTTCGCTTTACGGTAATTGGCTCTGAATTAATAAAAATCTCGGCATAAACATCCTTGCAATAAAGTGCCACAGTAGTCCATTTTTTAAAATCACCACCTAGTACGAAGAATATGAAATTTCCAATTGTAGACTTCCCTGCACTATTGTTACCACGTATGATATTTATTCCATCATGGAAGTTCTCATTATATGCAACTTTGCCGTCTTGAGTAAAGATGACGAGTTTGTTCAATTTTATAAATGGGTTATACTGCGTCATACTTAAATTCAATAAGGTTAGTTTTTACTTTAAGGCCTAAATGACCATAAAGATCAAGTGATGCAAGCGGACCTGTTATTAGGGTTAGCAAATTTTGATTAGTCTTAAATTCTTCTTGAATTCTAGCAGTTAGTTGCACATTTAATGGTGTTTCTGTTCTTTTAACTTTGCCGTTCTTGAATTCATTTGCATCCAATAGTGAATAAGACACTAGAGCTTTCATCGCTGATATTTGAATTTGCTCCATTTTGAAGAACAAACGTTTACGGTCTATTACTCTCTCGTATTGATTTTTTTCTGCTTTCAGGTATTTCCTGTACTTATTGAAACCCCTAAAGCTTTGTATTTCTAATAGTTCTGCTGGGAATGCGAGGTAGAAATCAAGAATCCTGAGCTTATCTACTTCCATTACATGTTCACTTTTCTCAGTTATCTGAAGGATTCTGAACATTGTATGGTACAAATCATATGCAGGGCTATAGATTAACATTTTAGTTCCATTTTATATGACAATTACCCATTAGAAAATAAATCATTCCGCTTATCTCATCTTCATATAATCTCAATAGATTTTCTCCCAAAAGATCTTCCATTGGGTTTATGATAAACTCATCTACCAATTGATTGATGAATTCTTCAGAATGTCCTTCTGATAGTCTTGGATATATGTGGTCTTCAAATCTTCTGTAAACTTTGGCAAGTAAGAAGGCATAAATCTCTTGTGCTGTTTCAGAGTGCTCATTTTTAAGAAGTTTCATGCTGAACTTTTCTTTTGATCTTTCTGCAAAATTTAAATACTTCAGCCTGTTTCCATTTTCTAGTTTCTTCTCAAGACCTATTACTTCTTCATCTTTCGCGTATGATTTGAAGTGTTGAAGTTCTTCAATCATTTCGGCAATCCCCGTGTTACTTTTTTTCTCTTCTTCTAATCTGTCATAAAGTATTTGGAGTTGAGATTTCCCACCAAAGGACATCCTTCCAATATTTATGGTTGGTTTATTGACGTCACGACCCGCCATGTCGCCACTTTCAACAGTATTGCCTGATTGAGTTACCTTGTTTGTATTATCGTTGTCTGCCATTTGAGATTACTTGTTGACATCACGACCTGCTATGTCTCCATTTTTCACCTTGTTTTTGCTTTGTTTAACCTTATTGACTGAATTATCATTAATTGTTTTCTTAATGGTAATTACCTGATTCGCCACAAATATTGCAATCAACAATCCTAAGATTGAGCATATACTGGCGATTAAATTAAGTGTTTCCATAGTATGTCTTTGTCTGTTTCTAGTTCGTCTTTTTGCATGTTGCCCAACGTTTGTGTATGAAACGTGGCTGGGTTTTCGAAGCTGCGTCCTGTCCCACGTGACCGAACGAAATTAAGAAAGCCAGACTACAAAATTACACTGCGCCCCAGCCATGTTTTATACATTTTGTTGTGCACCGTTTTTATTTCAACAATCTAACTATTTCACCTAGCAACACGTCTAGGTCATTTGAAAAATTTACTTGAGTCTTATTCGGAAGTATTTCCTTCTTTCTTATCTGCTGGTGCAAAGCTGAGTCGGCTATTTTTCTAGAAGATGTCTCAAGTCGAGTCATCGAATCTTTAAAGCTCTTTGGTCCGTAATTATTTGCAACTTCTGGAAATGATGGTTTACCAAAGATCGGAGGCACATGGTCAATTATGCTCCTAACGAGCATGATTACAGAATAACTGTTCCCATTTATTGATGCAATGTTTAATTCTTCACAAACTTTCAGAAGTCGCGTTAGGTCAAAATCTGTCGAACTAATTTGTCTAAGTTCTTCAAGCCGTCCTAGATTCACATACTCTTTTTCAATCGCGTCTTTGGGTTGCGGTAACAAATCAATCTGATTGATCAAGAAATCAATTTTATGTTTTAGTTCTCCAATGCATTCAAGCCACGTTTCCGCATAAGGGCTCGCCTTTCTTTTGATACTCTTCTGATAAAAATTCAATTTGTCGTCTTGAGTCCCTTTAAGTGTAGCTTTTCTAAATGTTTTAAAGTGATGTTCTTCTCTTGGGCCATACTCATTTTCTTCAAATGTCTGAGTCTCGTCAACCACAATGGATTGAAGATAGTCCGCTTCGTTTTTGATTATGTCTAGGTATGGAATTCTGTCCTCGTAAGGTACAGTGGTCATAAATTGAGTCAACTTTTTTAGAGATTCTCTATATAGTTCTTGAATTCTTCTTTTGAATAAATATATTGTTTGAAACCCGTTTACGGAAACGATGTCAAAGTCAATGAAACTATCCTCTTTGAAATAATGATTCCGGTGAGTGTACTCAATAGTAATCTCTTTACTTTCCTTAACTAGGTCAGGGAAGAAGTCGTCAAATGTTTTATCAGTAGTCCAATCGCTCATATAAAAATGTGCCTAACAATTGGCTATCAACACCAAAGTATTGTTAGCTACCTATATCAACACCTGCTGATTAGCCTAATAATTATTAAATATAAGTACATTCCTTAGAATAAGTAAGTTTTATAGATGAAAGTTTATGAAAAACAAATTTAAACAATCTTACCTCACTTTAGCTTTTCTTAAAATCCGAGCAAACAGATTAGGAAATAGACGCTTTAGGTATACGGCATACTTCTCTTTGCCACCAATGTAGACTTCATTTTTTTCTCTTTCGATGGCTCGGATCATTTTACGTGCAAAGTCATCAGCCTTCATGCCTTTGGCTTGTGCCTCGTCCATTTTATTTAGTTTTTCGCCACGTTCAGTTAGCGCGTTGACTGAGACATTGGTTTTGATAAATCCGGGGCAGATCATAGTCACTTTGATATTTTCTTTATAAACCTCCGCCCGTAATGAGTCAAAAAAACCATGTAAAGCGTGTTTAGAGGCAGCGTACCCTGAGCGGTAGGGTGAACCAAACTTGCCAACCAAACTGGAAACTACAGCTATATGACCTTGTTTTCGTTCGATAAAGTGTGGCAACAAATACTTGGTTAAAGCCACAGTCCCAAAATAATTGACTTCCATGATCTTCCTGTCCACTTCGGGGTCAGTAGCAGCTGCTAATGAGCGCTGACTAATGCCGCCATTGTTGATGAGTAGGTCAATTCTACCAAATAGATTGATAGCCGCCTCGGTCATTAGTTTTAATGAATTGGACTGTGCTAAATCTAAAGGAAGAAGTTCTATATGTTTTTGTGCATGCTCGGGGCAAGAACTCTTCACTCTTTCTAGTTCACCCTTTCTACGTGCAGAGATTACGAGTTTTGCGCCACGGTTGGCCAATTCATAAACTACCGCTTCCCCAATTCCTGAGGAGGCACCTGTTACCCAGATTACTTTATTGGATACTTTCATTGCAATTGGTCATTCCATTTTACTGTCATCCTGCTAAATTTCTAATATACCATTAAAGCATCCGAGAAAAAATTTTGGATTGGAATTACCATTATAAACACCCTTTGATTCCCTAAAAGGACATACTAAGGAACCCCCTTTAGCGTGAGGGGTGATTTGAGAAGAAAATTCGTTCAGATGATATTTATTCCATTTCAAAATTCTCCGCTTTTGGCATACTCATAAACGAGTCGAGGATCTCTTTTGAGGGTATAGCTAGTTTACGTAGTTTCAGGTCAAGCCAAGCGCCATCAACCACAATGGTGGCGGCTTTTATACCGTCTTCTCGATACATTTCATGGATAAACGACCAGCGTGAGCCATCTTTCCTTGCTTTGAGTAAGGCAGCTGTCATGGTTATGTTTCCCTGCATACCCACCTCACGATAAAATTTTGTTTCTTCTCTGAATAGGATGGGCCCCAAGGCCAATTCTTCCATTAGCTTGACTGATAACCCAGCGGATTCTAATATTTTCAATCGCATGTGTGCTGCATAGTCATTGTAAGCGGAATGCCGCATGTGTCTATTGGGGTCAAGGTCAGCCCATTTCACTTCAAATTCTTTAGTCAGTGGTTTATCCATTTCTTTTATTTGTGCTTGTAGGTAACAAAGTCAAATGCATATTTATGTTTAGAGTCAACAGGGTGATGTGTACGAGCGACTTCTGTCCATTGGGTCCTGTCAAATTCAGGAAAGTAGGCATCCCCATCAAAGGATTCTTTAATCTCTGTAAGGTACATAATATCGGCAACGGCCAATCCTAGTTTGTATATTTCACCACCACCAATTATGAAAGCCTCCTCCTCGTCATTGTCTTTGGCAATTTCCAAAGCTTCATCTAAGTGGTGAACAACATGAGCACCGTCAATAAAAAGATCCTCTTGGCGTGTAATGATAATGTTTGTCCGATTGGGGAGCGGACTATATTTAGGAGGAAGTGATTCGAAATTTTTTCGCCCCATAATTACATGATGGCCGGAAGTTTTCTCCATAAAGAATTTCATATCATCTGGCAGCCGCCAGATGAGGTCGTTGTCTTTACCTATTACTCTGTTTTCGGCCACAGCCGCTATCATTGCTATTTTCATACCTTCTTATTGTCGTACTGAGTATATCGAGTGTGCTTGCCGTCTTCGACAAGCTCAGACTGACATACAACTGACATACTCAGATGTCATTTAGTTTATTTTTTTCCTCAGTGTCACTCGCAGAGCCTGCCTGCTGGCTAGGCGGGGACTCTGAGGAATTACTTAATGTTTTACTCAGAGTCCCTTGCAGGTGACTCTGAGTAGGATTTAACTCTTTATCGTCACACTGAGCTTGTCGAAGTGTGTCTTCGACAAGCTCAGACTGACAATCGACAAGCTCAGATTGACATACAACTGACATACTCAGATTGTCATTTAGTTTAATTTATTTCCCCTCAGAAATTCTTCAATGCCCATTCTTTTCTTTCCTTCTATTTGTAGTTCTGTTAGTTTAATCGAACCATCGGCCGTAACGAAATTAAGAAATGTTTTTCCATCGGTTTCAAATTCACCAATGGCTTTTTTAGAAGCTTTGTTCATCTCAGCCTTATAAATTTTTAGATTTTTTCCTCCAATGGTAGTCCAGGCTGCGGGGTAGGGTGATAAGCCCCTGATGAAATCATAAACCTTATTGGTAGGCTGGTTCCAATCGATCTGGCAGGTCTCACGAAATATTTTAGGAGCAGATTTCAGCTCAGTAGCCTCACTCTGTTCTATTTGTGGATAATTATCCGCGGCAATGGCCTGCACGGTTTTCAAAACCAATTCACCGCCTTTTTTCATCAACCTAGCATAAAGATCACCCACTGTATCATTATTATGGATGGGTTCTTTTTCTTGAAATATAATAGCTCCTGTATCAATCTCGTGTTTCAAAAAGAAGGTAGTCACTCCTGTTTCTTTCTCCCCATTGATGATTGCCCAATTAATGGGTGCTGCCCCACGATACTGTGGTAATAAAGAAGCGTGGAGATTAAACGTCCCAATCTTAGGCATATTCCAGACCATTTCGGGCAACATCCTAAAAGCCACTACTATCTGTAAGTTGGCCTCATAACTTTTTAGTTCGTCTATAAACTCTGGTGATTTAAGGTTAGTCGGTTGTAAAACAGGGATCTTGTTCTTTACTGCACAATCTTTAACAGGTGAGGTAGCTAATTGTTGCCCACGTCCTTTTGGTCTGTCAGGTGCCGTGATGACCGCCACCACGTTGAATTTATTTTCAATTAATATTTCTAATCCAGGAACGGCAAATTCTGGCGTTCCCATGTATATAATTCTTAAATCCTGCATGGCTACAAATCTATTGGATATTGAAAGGAAATTGGCAAAGTCCAACTGGTAAATTGCAGGATCGATACCTAGTAATCACCAGATTATTCAAAGTCTGGATAAAGAAGGTACTTCTTTCGCATGGTTTTGTATTTGCTTAGCTCAGGTTGCCAACTGGCTTTTATTTCTTTTTCGCTAAGCCCTGCTTCGATTTGCTTCATGGTTTCCATATTTCCAATAAGCTTGTTGAAATAGGGTTTAAAGAAATGTTCCTTGTCGTCAAATTTCTGATAGAATTCAATCAAGTATTTTAAAGTAAAATGAGGTTTGAAATCTACATTTTCGAGATTATAACCATGGCAAACTTGCCCCTCCAAAGGTGGGTATTTGGACATACCCTCAATGGAAACAGGGGTGAAGGTATATTCCAAATCAGTAAATGAAGGATGGCCAATTTTCAAAAATGGCTTATAAGTACCGCGACCTACACTTATTTCTGTGCCTTCAAACAGTGCCAATGAAGGATACAGCGCTATTGCTAAATCATTGGGAAGGTTGGGAGAAGGCTTCATCGCTATATGATAGCTCATTTTATGCGTATAATTTTTTACTGGAATTACCGTGAGGTCACACTTTGCTGCATTAGCAAGCCAACCTTCCCCATTGATCATTTTAGCCAACTCCCCCGTAGTTAGTGCATGAACAATAGGAATTTTATGAATACCAATATAAGATTGATGGGCAGAATCAAGTACAGGCCCATCTATATACATGCCGTTTGGGTTAGGTTTGTCAAGTACAATCAGAGGAGTACCACTTACGGCACAAGTTTCCATTACATAATGCATGGCACTGTTAAACGTAAAAAAACGCGCGCCAACATCTTGAATATCGAATATCACAATATCAATATCGTTAAAAATACTAGGGTCTAGATTTTTGTTTTGTCCATACATGGAAATTATGGGAATTCCTGTTTTGGCGTCAACATCATCATTAATCACGGCTCCATCTGACTTATCTCCTCTAAAGCCATGTTCAGGAGCCAGTGCCTTAACAACATTGATATTAAGACTTAGTAGGGTGTCAATAAGATGAGTACCACTGATGCTGGCTGAATGGTTGCCAACAACAGCCACTCGTTTATCTTTAATCAAAGGAAGATACCTATCTAGTTGCTCGTCACCAGGTATTATGGGTGTGGCTTTTGGCTGAGATTTACAGCTTTGACTCCCTACTATGATAAGAATAAATGATAAACTAATTAGTTGCCTCAATTTCATACTTTTGTCTTACTTTGAATCTCGTTAAAATTAAACAAATCAGTTGAACCTTTCCTATTTCATAGCCTCCCGAATTGCCGAAGGAAAGGAGAAAAGCTTTTCTTCTACTATTCATAAAATTGCTGTAGCCAGTATTGGTATTGGATTGGCGGTAATGATTGTATCATTTTTGATTTTAAAAGGGTTTCAAAATACTGTCAGGGACAAAATCTATGGATTTAGCTCACATCTCCATGTTACCAAATATACGTTGGAGAACTCTTTTGAGGAATCACCAATATCGTTGAATAATGCCTTGTTTAATCATCCTAATAGTTTTCCATTTGTTGATCATGTTCAAGAGTTTAGTCACAAAGCAGGTCTGGTAAAAACAAGTGAGGAGGTTTTGGGAGTTGTATTTAAAGGGGTGAGTGCCCGATACGATACGGTTCGTTTTAATAGCAACCTGATAGAAGGCCGATTTATTAAATTTAATGATACAGATTACTCAAAGGAGGTGTTGATAAGTAAAGTCATTGCCAACAAGCTCAAACTCAATATTAACGATGAAATTGTTATCCATTTTTTTCAAAATCCACCCCGGGTTAGGAAATTAAAGATTGTGGGAATTTACGAAACCAATCTGACTGAATATTTTGATAACAAATTTTTAATCGGAGATATTCGACTTATACAACGTCTCAATAATTGGTCGGATTCAACAGCTGGGGGTATGGAGGTCTTTGTTAAGGATGTCAATCAAATTGATGAGGCGGAACAAGCCTTAAATGAAGCGGTTCCTATTGATCTATATGTTGAAAAGGTGAGTGATAAATATATACAGATATTTGATTGGCTGTTTTTAATAAGTCGACAGGTAAACATCTTTTTAGGGATAATATTGTTTGTTGTTTGTGTTAATATGATCTCCATTATCTTGATACTTATCATGGAAAGAACACAAATGATCGGGATGCTGAAGGCTTTTGGGAGTCCTAATGCTTTGGTGAGGAAAATATTTAGCTACAATGGCATAGTATTGATGCTCAAAGGCCTGGTAATTGGGAATGTATTGGGTTTAGGTTTATGTGCTATTCAATATTATTTTAAGATCATTCACCTCAATCCCGCAGATTATTATATGAGTTATGTGCCAATAGGTTGGAATTGGATGATAGTTTTAGGGCTAAATGCACTCACATTTGTAACAGTAAGTCTGATCATTACCATACCTACCTTTTTCATTGTAAGGATCAATCCAATAAAGAGTATTAAGTTCGATTAGTTCTCCGACCACCCCCTAGCCCCCGCCAGCGGGGGAAACGTGCCCCAGGAAGTAGTGCGAAATGTATTTAGCATAATTACACCAAATCTAATTAGTTAGGTTTCCCCCTCTCTGAGGGGGTTTGGGGGAGTTGACCCAATCATTAAACGTTTCGAATAATTATCTAAGAACCACCCCTAGCCCCCGCCAGCGGGGGAAACGTGCCCCAGGAAGTAGTGCGAAATGTATTTAGCATAATTACACCAAATCT
>JBLWUR010000003.1:452147-469677 GCA_048268855.1 Fulvivirga sp. | reverse complement strand
CCTCTCTGAGGGGGTTTGGGGGAGTTGACCCAATCATTAAACGTTTCGAATAATTATCTAAGAACCACCCCTAGCCCTCGCCAGCGTGGGAAATGCACCTAAAAAATAGCATTACAGGTATTTGAAAATTGCCTCAAATCTAATTTGTTAGTTGTCCTCCTCTCTGAGTGTGTTCGGGAGAGTTAAGTAAAATATTGTTTATTTATCATGAATTCTCGAGTCAAATGATTATTTTAAATTATGGAAGCTGTAAAAGAATATACAAACGGGGAGGTGACAATTGTTTGGAAGCCACGAACTTGCATCCATTCAGAAAAATGTTGGCGTGGACTGTCATCCGTATTCAAACCAAAAGATAAACCATGGATCGATGCTACTGGTGCTGAGTCAGAAGCAATTATCAATCAGGTAAGCCAATGCCCATCAGGGGCTTTGAGTACATACAGAAATTCAGAAGGGCCTAAAACGATAAGTGATATGAGCAAAGTTAAAATTCAAGTAATTGAAAATGGGCCACTACGAATCACAGGTGAGCTTGAGATTACACACAAAGATGGTTCAACTGAAACAAAAGAAAATGTGGCTACTTTCTGTAGATGTGGGCACTCAACTAATAAACCCTTTTGTGACGGATCACATAAAAGGGAAGGATTTGAAGGCTGATACTAATGTGTAGTCTTTGCTGATAAGTGAGCAATCAAATTTAAAAATGAGGGAATTCCCTGATAGGTTATATAGGCTTTAAGTTGCCTAATGTCCAAGTCCGACATAATAAAATGATTCATAAAGAAATCAACAAGTAAATGATCATTTGGAAGCTCTTCTTCATGTTCAAGGATGTAGCACAATTTAGTTTCAAATCCAATAAAGGAATAGCCAGACGTAACTGTATAGGTATTGCTGTGAGGCATAATTGATTCAATATTCTGCTTTAAACCATAATTCATTGATCAATTGTAGTCAAAAGAACCATACTGAAAAAATCAAAAAATGGCGATTGGAGGGGTATTCGTTGGGTGAAATACCCTCAATTGTTAGGTGAATTCACCTAATTACTTTGAAGTAATAAAAGGGTACTTTGCTAGAAATCAAACAGTTAGCCTAATTGAAGAAATAACAATTGAAAAAAATAAAATATATTAATCTTTATTTTAATATGCAATTTGAAAATTGATGTTCAAACTGAGGCCGGGATGTATTTTTTGAATAGACTATCAATTTTCATTTTGATAACACCAAAAAAGGCTTCTTTAAATATTGAGCCTGACATTTTGGATTTACCGCGGGTTCGATCTGTAAATACAATACCAACTTCACTAATCTTAAAGCCAAATTTCAACGCAGTAAACTTCATTTCAATTTGGAATGCATAACCGATAAACCTTATGTTGTCTAAATCAATAGTCTCTAATACTTTTCTACGGAAACACACAAAGCCTGCCGTAGTGTCATTTACCGGCATGCCTGTAATAAACCGTACGTAGATACTGGCGAAATAGGACATGATTATCCTACCCATAGGCCAATTGACTACATTGACACCAGAAACGTAACGGGAACCAACAGCCACATCATTTCCATCTTTTGCACATGATTCATATAGACGTATCAGATCTTTTGGGTTATGGGAAAAATCTGCATCCATCTCAAAAATAAAATCATAACCTTTTTCCATTGCAAATTTGAAACCTCTAATATAGGCAGTGCCCAAGCCTTGCTTTCCCTTACGCTCAATAAGATGAATGGTGCTTTCAGTTGAATTTGATTCTTGCAGCTCCTTAACAATTGTAGCGGTTCCGTCTGGAGAACCGTCATCCACCACAAGAATATCGAATGGCTTTTTAAGATTTATTACCGCATCAACAATCAAACGAATGTTTTCACTTTCGTTGTATGTAGGAATGATTACTAAGCTATCGTTCACGCTTATTTGTTAGAGTGAAATTCAAAAATAATAAATACGTGTCAAAATGTTTCTGACATGACCTGTAATTATTCCCATTATACTATTTTTGAACCATTAAGTTGTTACCAAATATATAATATTTTGAATAAGTGTATTTTTCTTGATCGAGACGGGGTTTTAAATAAAGATAGAGTAGATTATGTGTATTCTGAAAAGTACTTGGAAATATTGCCAGGTGTGAAAGAAGCATTACTATCCTTGAAAGAAGCAGGTTATCTATTGGTAGTTATTACTAATCAATCTGGCATAGCAAAGGGCATTTATACTGAAGCGGATATGCATAATGTCCATAAATTGATGCAGAAAGATTGGGAAGGATGTGTTGATGATTTTTATTTTGCGCCCTGGCACCCTAATATTTCAGAAAGCCTTACTCGCAAACCAGATTCTTTGATGTTCGAGAAAGCCATAGCGAAATATAAGATTGATATCAGTTCATCGTGGATGATAGGGGATAAAAATCGCGATTTGGTACCTGCAAAAAAGCTGGGAATAAAGACGATACAAGTTGATAATCAGGATAGTGAAGTGGCAGACTACAAAGCGAGTAGCCTGCCAAGTGCACTTGATATCATTTTAGGTGTAACCTAAAATCTTTAACATAGATTCACTACTTTGCTCATCAGCAAATAGTTGAGTTTCTATCTTACCATCTTTTGTTTTATTAATTAACACATGTTTTGGTGCTGGTATTAAACAGTGTTGAATACCACCATAACCGCCCAATGATTCCTGATAGGCCCCAGTGTGGAAAAATCCAATATATAATTTTTCGGTATCTTGAGAGTCATTCATAGGCAAAAACACCTCGCTTGAATGAGATTCTGAATTATAATAATCCATACTATCACAGGTCAACCCCCCAATATTTACTTTGTGATACATGTTACTCCATTTATTGATGGGCAGCATTACATATTTTTGATTCATGCCCCACGCATCAGGTATATGTGTAATGAACGAACCGTCTATCATATACCAAAGCTCCTTATCATTCTGAAGTTTTTCGTTAAGTATGGAATAAAGTACTGCACCGCTCTCGCCAACAGTAAAACTTCCAAATTCTGTAAAAATATTTGGGACAGGTACATTATTCTTACCGCATATCCACTTGATATTTTCTACAATTTGCTCAACAATGTATTTGTAATCAAAATCAAACTGTAATGATGTTTTAATTGGGAAGCCTCCACCTATATCGATGGTGTCAAGTTCTGGGCAATCCTTTTTTAGCTCACAATACTTGAAAATAAATCTACTCAGTTCACTCCAATAGTAGGCGGTATCTTTAACACCTGTATTAATAAAGAAATGGAGAAGTTTTAAATTGGCCTTAGTACTTGGTTTGATCTGATCTTTATATAAATGGTTGATATCCCCGTACCGGATGCCAAGTCTAGAAGTATAAAACTCGAAATTTGGTTCTTCATCGGCTGCAATCCTAATACCCACATTATAGCTGCCCTTCACATTCTCTTCATAATGGTCTAACTCAGAAAGGTTATCCAATATTGGAACACAGTTTTTAAACCCATCATTGAGTAAATCAGTAATGTATTCTCTGTATAAAGGTCTCTTAAACCCATTACATAAGATATACGTTTTCTTATTTATTTTACCGTTCTCATAAAGTTTCTTCACTATCGGAATATCATAAGAGGACGAAGTTTCGATATGGATATCGTGATTAAGTGCTTCTTCCAACACAAAGCGAAAATGTGAAGATTTAGTACAGTAGCAATAAGTATAAGAACCTGCATAATTATGCTTCTTGAAGGCATCATTAAATATTTTCTTGGCGTAATTTATATTCTCACCAATTTTAGGTAGATAGGTCAACTTCAAGGGGGTGCCATATTTTTTTATGACTTCCATGAGAGGTACATCATTAAAATGCAACTCATTGTTTACTACTTTGAATTCTTCTTGAGGAAATTCAAATGTTTGTTCTATTAAGTCAACGTACTTTTTCATTCACATATATGTGTTTTGTGTTTTAAGTTTACGATGCAATATTGGTATAAATTAGCAATCTTTGCAAAGTAATTCTAGTACTTACGGAATTATATAAAGGTTAATTAAAAATGAAAATTTCAATGTCAGAGTCCAAGATTAAGATTGTTCAGGTTAAATCGGAAATTGCAGCAGGAACCCGAGGAGCAAGTATGGGTATAGACGCATTGAAAATAGCGAGCCTGGATCTAGAATCAGATTATTTTACAAGATTTGATTCTGAGGAAGTAGAAACGGTAAATGATATCTTATTCGATGGTTTTGAACACCAAAATGCAAAGTTTATTGATGGAGTATTTACCATGGAGTCACGTGTATGTGATATGGTTGATCAAACACTTAGTGAAGGTTACTTTCCGTTGGTTTTAGCAGGTGATCACTCCACTGCCGCTGGTACCATAATGGGAATTAAAAAGCATTATAAAGACAAAAAATTAGGAGTTATTTGGATTGATGCACATGCTGATTTGCACACACCTTATACTACACCTTCAGGCAATATGCATGGGATGCCATTGGCCATGGCTGGTGCAATAGATAATAAGGAATGCGCTATTAATACTCCACAAAATGAGACTATAGAATTTTGGGAAAAGATTAAAAATATAGGTCACAAAGGAGCTAAAATTAACCTTTCTGATGTTGTTTTTATTTCTGCAAGGGACCTTGAGCAGCCGGAAAAATTTTTACTCGAAAAGCATAACATCCGTAATTTCACTACCGATGAGGTAAGGAGTCTGGGTACGAAAGAGGTGGCTAAACAAGCACTTGCTCTTCTTGATCAATGCGACATCATC
Organism: Fulvivirga sp.; assembly: GCA_048268855.1. Classification (GTDB taxonomy): domain Bacteria; phylum Bacteroidota; class Bacteroidia; order Cytophagales; family Cyclobacteriaceae; genus Fulvivirga. The sequence continues at coordinate 464,901 of JBLWUR010000003.1, read as the reverse complement.
TATATTTCCTTCGATGTCGATAGCATGGATTCTCGTATTTCTGTTGGTACAGGGACCCCGGTTGCTCATGGACTAACCGCTCGAGAAGCTAAAGAACTTAATATGGCTTTAATAGAAAGCCCTAAGGTAGTAGCATGGGAGATGGTAGAGGTAAACCCCACGTTGGATACAGAAAATAAAATGGCTGAAACAGCTTTCGAAATATTGGAAGCTACTACCAACCATCTTCTGAAATAAAAATGACCAGCCAAAATACCGATACCATTTTAATGGTAAGGCCAATTGGTTTTCGCTATAACGAACAGACTGCCACCAATAATTATTATCAACGGGAATTAAAGAACCTTTCTCCAGAACAGGTACAGCAAAAGGCTTTGCATGAGTTTGACACATTTGTAGCCGTACTAAGAAAAAATAATATAATAGTAGAGGTAATTGATGATACGATAGAGCCTTCAACCCCTGATTCCATATTCCCTAATAATTGGATCTCTTTTCATGAAGAAGGGGTAATAGGTTTGTATCCAATGTACGCCTCTAATAGAAGGTTGGAGCGTAGAGAAGATATAATTTCGTTCATCTCCAAGAAATTTACAGTTACTAATACATTAGATTTTACTGCATTTGAAAATGAAGGAAAATACCTTGAAGGTACAGGAAGTATGGTGCTCGATAGAGATAACAGGTTAGTCTATGCAGCTATTTCCGAGCGAATGAATGAAGAGGTATTGGATGAATTTTGTAATAAATTTAAATACCAAAAAGTAGTATTTCATGCTTTTCAATCCATAGAGGGTAAAAGATTGCCAATATATCACACCAACGTTTTGATGTGTGTAGCCAATCATTTTGTAGTCATTTGCTTAGATGCTATTGATGATGTCGATGAAAGACAACTAGTTGAATCTACAATAAAGGAATCAGCCAAAAGTCTAATTGAAATAAGTGAAAAGCAGAAAGGACATTTTGCAGGGAACATGTTGGAGATAGTTTCAACGAAAGGTGATAAATATATGATCATGTCATCGACAGCTTACCTTTCACTAGAACAGGATCAAGTCAGACAAATAGAAAAAGGTTGCAAAATCCTACACAGTCCCCTTGAAACCATAGAAACTCTAGGCGGAGGCAGTGCCCGATGCATGATGGCAGAAATCTTTTTGGCGAAAAAAATATAATGTACCTTTGAACCCAGTAATAACCAATAATAAAATGGCCAATAGCCCAATATCAGAATTTATAGAAAAACATTATCTGCATTTCAATGCAGCGGCTTTAGTTGATGCAGCTAAAGGGTACAAGAAACATTTAAGTGAGAACAAGAAAATGCTTGTTTCATTGGCTGGTGCCATGAGTACAGCCGAATTAGGTAAATCTTTTGCTGAAATGATCAGAGAAGATAAAGTGCACATTATTTCCTGTACAGGAGCCAATTTGGAAGAAGACGTAATGAATTTGGTAGCGCATTCGCATTACAAGAGAGTGCCTCACTATCGTGATCTAACACCCCAAGACGAATGGGATCTACTAGAAAAAGGCCTAAACAGAGTTACAGATACCTGTATTCCTGAAGAAGAAGCTTTCAGAAGGATACAAAAACACATATTTAAGGTTTGGAAAGATGCTGAGGACAATGGGGAACGACTGTTTCCTCATGAATATCTTTTTAGACTGTTGAACTCAGGTGTAATGGAGCAATACTATGAAATTGATCCTAAGAATAGCTGGATGTTGGAAGCCGCTAAAAAGAATTTACCAATGGTAGTTCCTGGATGGGAAGACTCTACTCTTGGTAATATTTTCGCTTCATACTGCATCAAAGGTGAGTTAAAGACATCCACCATGAAGTCAGGCATTGAGTATATGACTTTTTTAGCCGATTGGTATACAAAAAATGCCGAAGATAAGGGCATAGGATTCTTCCAAATTGGTGGAGGAATTGCTGGTGATTTCCCTATTTGTGTTGTGCCTATGTTGTACCAGGATTTGGAAATCGAAACTATTCCATTCTGGAGCTATTTCTGTCAGATATCTGATTCTACAACAAGTTACGGATCATATTCCGGTGCAGTGCCCAATGAAAAAATTACCTGGGGAAAATTGGATATTAATACCCCAAAATATATTGTTGAATCTGATGCCACCATTGTTGCTCCGTTGATCTTCGCTTATATTTTAAACTGGTAAACCCTATGGAAACCAAAGTTGTAGACAACACCTCGTATCTATTAAATATTCGAAACATCATAATTGATGATTACGAAACCATGATAGAGGTAATGAATAGGAGTTACCCTACGATGAATGAAATGTGGGGTAAAGCCCATATTGCTTCATTGATTGATATTTTTCCGGAGGGTCAGATTTGTGTAGAAGATAATGGAGTGTTGGTCGCTTTTGCATTGTCCATAGTGGTAGATTATAAAAAGGTTGGTGACAACCATACATATTCGCAAATAATTGGCAATAAAGCTGCTTTTGATGAGCATAGCGTTGATGGAGATGTGCTATATGGTATTGATGTATGTGTTGACCCTGCCTATCGGGGATTAAGATTAGGAAGAAGGTTATATGATGCCCGAAAGGAGCTTTGTGAAAATTTAAACCTGAAGTCAATTATGGCTGGGGGCAGGATGCCTAATTATCATAAGCATAGTAACGAGCTATCTCCGAAAGAATACATTCAAAAAGTAAGGGACAAAGAGATTTATGATCCTGTTCTTTATTTTCAGATGAGCAATGATTTTCATGTGAAGAAGGTTTTGAAAAATTACCTTCCCGATGATAAGGATTCGAAGCAGAACGCAGTACTTATTGAATGGAATAATATCTATTATCAAGAAAGTACTGACATTGGAGCCTCAAAATCTTCGGCACGAATAGGTGTTGTTCAGTGGAAATTGCGTGCTGTGAGTAACTTGCAATCCTTTTTTGATAATGTTGAATTTTTTGTTGATGCGGTAAGCGGGTATAAGGCAGATTTCGTTTTATTTCCAGAGTTGTTCAACGCACCTCTGATGGCAGAATTCAACGAAGACAATCCAGCGATGGCAATTCGAAATTTGGCTGGCTATACCGATCAAATTAGAGATAAAATGCTGCAATTTGCGCTGGAATATAATATCAATATTATAGCGGGAAGTATGCCGGTTTATGAAGATGATAAGCTATATAATGTTTCTTATTTATTGAGGAGAAACGGTACCTATGAGACACAAGCCAAAATACATGTAACACCAGCAGAAAGAGCGGATTGGGGCATGACAGGTGGTGATAAAGTAAAAGTGTTTGATACCGATGCCGGTAAAATTGGTATTCTTATTTGTTATGATTCCGAATTTCCAGAGTTAAGCCGAATTTTAGCTGAGGAAGGAATGCAAATATTATTTGTTCCTTTTGCCACAGATATGCAAAATGGTTACCTCCGTGTGAGAATTTGCTCTCAGGCCAGAGCCATTGAAAATGAATGTTACGTTGTTATTTCCGGTAGTGTAGGCAACTTGCCAAAAGTAGTCAATATGGATATCCAATTTGGACAAGCTGCTGTTTTCTCACCTTCTGATTTTGCCTTTCCATCTAATGCCACTGTTGCAGAAGGGACGCCTAATACTGAGAATACTATTATCTGTGATGTTGATTTAAATGATTTAAAACACCTTCATTCGCACGGCAGTGTGCGAAACTTGAAAGACCGTAGACATGATCTCTACGAGGTTAAACTAAAGAAGTAGATGAATATAGAGAAAACCCTTCAACAGGATATTTCAAAAGCATTTAATGTACAATTCCAGTCAGATTTACCTCTAGATGAGGTGAGCCTACAACCCACACGAAAAGAATTTGAAGGTTCTCACACCTTTGTTTGCTTTCCATACGCTCGATTGTCAAAAAAGAATCCTGAAGAAACAGGTAAACTAATAGGGGAGTACCTTGTGAGTCATTCTGAAATAGTAGCTGGTTATAATGTAGTGAAGGGTTTTTTAAACATAGTGTTGACGGATGCTACCTGGTTGGCTGTTTTCAATGATATATGGAATGCGGAAAACTACGGTTTCATGCCCTCCAATGGAAAGGATGTAATGGTGGAATACTCTTCACCAAATACAAATAAACCACTTCATTTAGGGCATTTAAGAAATAATTTTCTTGGCTGGTCTGTGGCTGAAATATTAAAAGCTAATGGTTATACTGTACATAAAGTACAAATAATTAACGACCGAGGAATTCATATTTGTAAATCTATGGTAGCCTGGCAGCTATTTGGCGATGGAGTAACTCCGGAATCATCAGGAAAAAAAGGTGATAAGCTGGTTGGAGAGTACTATGTGAAATTTGATCAGGAGTATAAGAAGGAAATTCAGGAGCTTGTTGAAAAAGGGAAGACTAAAGAAGAAGCGGAAAAGGAAGCTCCAATTATGCTCAAAGCACAAGAGATGTTGTTGAAATGGGAGCAAAAAGAGCCTACAACGTACCAATTATGGGAAACCATGAACAGTTGGGTGTATAGCGGATTTGATGCTACTTATAAGCAAATGGGGGTCGATTTTGACAAGTTGTATTATGAGTCAAGCACTTATTTGTTGGGCAAAGAGCAAGCCATGGAAGGTGTGGAGAAAGGAGTGTTCTTTCAAAAAGAAGACGGTTCAGTTTGGGTTGATTTAACGGAAGAAGGACTAGACCAAAAACTTTTACTTCGAGCCGATGGCACCTCTGTTTATATGACACAAGATATTGGTACGGCTATCTTAAGGTTTAAAGATGTACCTAATATCAGCCAACAGATTTATACTGTTGGAAACGAACAGGAGTATCATTTTAAGGTATTATTTATTATACTTCAGAAGCTGGGCTATGAGTGGGCCAAAGAGTGCTACCACCTTTCCTATGGAATGGTAGACCTTCCATCAGGTAAAATGAAATCGCGCGAAGGGACAGTTGTTGATGCTGATGACCTAATGCAAGAAATGATTGAAACCGCTCGTGACCACACTGCAGAACTTGGTAAAGTAGATGATTTTACGGAAGAAAAAGCCGAGGAACTGTATGAAATATTGGGAATGGGAGCACTAAAGTACTTTTTACTCAGGGTAGATCCTAAAAAGCGGATGATGTTTGACCCACAGGAGTCTATCCAGTTTCATGGAACAACAGCACCTTTTATTCAGTATACCTATGCAAGAATTGCAGCTATTTTGCGTAAAGCAGATCAGATAGGTATCAAGCTTGAAGAAAATGTGTATTCACCTGAAAATCTTCATCCTTCCGAATTAAACATAATCAACTTACTCAATCAATATCCACAGAAAGTGGCGGAAGCAGGACTAAACTACTCCCCAGATGTCATTGCACAATATGTGTACGATCTGGCCAAGGAGTACAACCGATTTTATCAGGAGGTAGCCATATTCAAGGAGGAAGACACAAAAGCACTTGAGTTTAGAATTGCGTTTTCATCAGTCGTTTCAGAAACCATTGAAAAGGGGATGAATCTGTTGGGGATAAAAGTCCCTGAGAGGATGTGATTCTAATTTGGGAATATCCTATAACTTACGTGCTTAGTAAGCTGTATATTCATTGAAGAACTAATAAGCGTACTGTTAAGACCATAATAATGATCAGTTCTTATCATGATATTATTCAGTTGGATTTCTGAATGCTTAATTTCAGAAATCCAAATATTTTGTGCAGGTCCTATATAGGAATTAAAAGTTGGAGCTCCGGAAGTTGTTTGCAAATAGGGTAGAATGTGCGCCATGATTAGCATCTTTTCAGAATATTGGCTAGTATCGAAGGTGTTACTATTTATTATAGTTAATGGGGTATTTTTAATGAATTCTTTATTTATCTGAGCAATTGAAGTAATAAAAGCAGATATTATAAATAGTATTGTAAGTAGCAATTTCTTATTCATGGCTTGTAAGTTTACATCATGACTTTGAAGCGAGCATATTAAATTTACCATTTTAAAAATGGATTTACAATGAAAATTTGGTTATCAGCATTTAGACTTCGCACATTACCTTTAGCCTTAGCGAGCATTGGAATGGGCAGTTTTTTAGCTTTGTCATCGGGGTATTTCGATTGGACAATCTTCATATTTTGCGCTATGACCACTATTTTTTTACAAATACTATCAAATCTCGCCAATGACTATGGAGACACGATAAACGGTGCAGATAGCGAGGTTCGAGAAGGACCGCAGCGTTCTGTACAATCTGGAGCTATTTCTGTTAAAGCCATGAAAACGGCCATTGTGATTTTTATACTGTTGTCATTATTTTCAGGAATAAGTCTGCTCTACTTTTCGTTTGGCTTAGATACAAAGGTATTTGCCTTCTTTTTGTTATTGGGAGTACTGGCCATCCTTGCCGCAATTGCTTATACAGCAGGCAGAAAACCCTATGGATACATGGGACTTGGAGACTTATCGGTGTTAATCTTTTTTGGCGCGGTTGGGGTTTTAGGCACCTATTACCTTTACACACTGTCGTTTTCAACTTCTCTTTTGTTACCGGCACTCAGTTGTGGACTCTTTTCTGTGGCCGTTTTAAATGTTAATAATATCAGGGATATCGAATCAGACAAAATAGCTGGAAAATATTCAATACCCGTTCGTATTGGTCGAAAGGCAGCAGTCAATTACCACATAATCTTACTGGTGGGTGGAATGTTGGCAGCATCTATCTATGTAATACTCAATTTTCAGTCATGGTATCAATTTTTGTTTTTATTGGTGGCTCCACTTTTGGTTATTAATATAAAAGCTGTGAGCTCTAAGGAGGAGGCCTCAGCTTTAGATCCTTACCTGAAGCAAATGGCAATAAGTACTTTGATATTTGTTTTACTCTTTGGGATAGGGCATATCTTATAGCTTACGTCTTCACCATCTTGGTAGAAAATTACTCAATCTTCTTGTATCTCGCGTCAGTCAAAGAAATATTGACTTGTAAGCGTTAATTGACTACTTTAATCAGTTAAAAGTTATCCTAAACTTATTCTTATGGTAAGAAAATCGCTGAAGGACGCAAATATTGGAATGAATCCCGATTTTAGGAATCGTGGGGAAGAACAAACTCGAATTGAGACTTTTAGTGATGCTGTATTTGCTTTAGCGGTAACATTACTAGTTCTTTCATCTACTGTACCTTCTACGTTTGAGGAACTATACGCCTCCTTTGCTAATCTGATTCCTTTTGGAATATGCATTACCCTGTTAATGGTAATATGGTATCAACATTATATTTTTTTTATCAGGTACGGTTTTAGAGATGTTAAAATAGTAGCCCTGAACACCGTTTTACTATTTTTATTATTGATTTATGTTTATCCCTTAAAGTTTCTTTTTCAAGTTCTTTTCAAGCTATTTTCATCATTGATAATAGGAGACCAAGATGGGTTGAATCATTTATTTACTGAGGTGATTAAACCTAATGAAACGGGCACACTTATGATCATTTATGGACTTGGAGCAGCGGCAATTTTCTTGATTTTAGCCTTCATGTATCTCGTGGCATATAGGAGAAAAGATAGTTTAGCATTGAATGCAAAGGAGGTTTTTGATACTAAATCCAATATTTATAATAACATGTTAATGGCTTCTGTACCAATAATTTCTGCCATAGTTGCCATGTTCCACTTTAGTGGAAGCTTTACGGTTTCAGGGATGGTATATTGGGTTTACCCAATTCTAATGCCGGTCTACTCAATACTTCGTGACAAGAAGAAAAGAAAATTGTTCAAGACATCAACTTGAAACTCTTGGAAACTTCTTAAAATCAGGTTTACGTTTTTCTAAAAAGGCATTACGTCCTTCTTCTGCCTCTTCTGTCATATATGCCAAACGAGTGGCTTCCCCAGCAAATACTTGCTGTCCTACCATGCCATCATCTGTAAGGTTAAAAGCAAATTTCAACATTCGAATGGAGGTGGGGGACTTGGCTAAAATTTCCTGTGCCCATTGAAATGCGGTATCTTCTAACTCTGCATGAGGTATAACCGCATTGACCATACCCATTTCAAAGGCTTCTTGTGCTGAATAGTTTCTTCCCAAAAAGAAAATCTCACGGGCCCTTTTTTGTCCGATCATTTTAGCAAGATATGCAGATCCATACCCTCCGTCAAAGCTGGTGACATCGGCATCAGTTTGTTTGAATATGGCATGTTCTTTACTGGCCAAAGTAAGATCACAAACTACATGTAAACTATGACCACCACCAACAGCCCAACCGGGTACAACGGCAATAACGGCTTTAGGCATAAATCGAATAAGACGCTGTACTTCCAAAATGTTTAGTCGGGCAACTCCGCTTTCATCTACATAACCCTGTTTGCCACGTGCCCTTTGATCACCACCACTACAGAATGAGTAAATACCATCTTTAGACGAAGGTCCTTCTGCAGAAAGTAAGACGACACCAATTTCAGGATCCTCTCTAGCATCAAGGAATGCGTCATATAGCTCGGCCGTGGTTTTAGGTCGAAAGGCATTTCTAACATCCGGTCTGTTAAAGGCAATTCGTGCTACACCTTCTGATTTTTTGTAGGTTATATCAGTATATTCTTTTGCTGTTTTCCAGTTGGCTTTGGTCATGGCTACTCCCTTTTTTAGTGCAGCGTAAAACTAATGAAATAGATATTATTTTAATTGTTTGTTGAGACCTTCAACTCAAAAACCTTTGTATTTAAATCGTATTTTAAGGGGATATGCTTAAATCCCAGTTTATCTAACAGCTTAATGGAGTTTACATTGTCATGATTGGTAATTGCATAGATAATAGGCATTTTCAATTCATTAAATCCATATTCTATAATCTCTTGAGCCGATTCTGAGGCATATCCTAAACCCGTAAATTCTGGAAGGAAAGCATACCCTAAATCTGGATAATCTAGTTTTTCTCTTTTGAAAAGGCCACAGGTTCCTACTGGAAGATTGCGATCAATTATTCTGACTAAATAGGGACCAAAACCATGTTTAGTATAATTATCCAATGCCCATGACTGGATATAATTGGCGGCATCTTCTTTCGTTTTTAAATTACGGTCACCAATAAATTGTTTAAATGTGGGTGAATTTACTAGTCGAAGAATGAATGGTGCATCATCCATTGTAATTCTTGTTATTCTAAGCCTGGAAGTCATTCTTTTCACTTTTATCAAATCTTTTACTAGTAAAAATAGTCGAGGTCCTGAGTTTATTAATTTGATGCCTTAGTAGAAATAGAGTTAAGTAGTAAATACATCCCCAAAGTAACATTATAAAAGTATCATCTCCACCGATTAATACCGCTGCTAGAACAGCGGTTAACATGTAAATGGCGAACCTAGCAAATGTGATTATAATTTCAATTATTAAACTGGGCGTTTGGTTTTTGTCATAGGGAGCCATTATACGTGAATAAATAATCAGTACAAAAACTACTGCCGCCCACCATGCTCCAAAACCAAGAGCAAGTGCAATTACAAACATAAAATAGAAACTGCCAATTAACAGAAGGATGTTCCGCTTTGTTTTTTGTGAAGTGGCCATCATACTCACTCCGGCAATACCAGCACTGGAATGGATCATGATAAATTCTATAATGATACAATTACTAAAATTTTCTAAAAATTCAACGCTTAAATGATCTGAAGCCAATATAACCCCAAGAAACATCATTGATGAAAGGAGTTCTGGATTTATATATCTTGAAATACTGGAGAGTACATATCCTGATCCTATACTTCGAATAACAGAAGTAACTACTGAAGCCATGAGGTAATTTAATAAAAATATTTATGGCCTGAAATCGTTACTTTATTATTACCCGTTCCTTTAAAATTTTGTTGTCAATCTGCATTTTTAAGATGTAAATGCCTTTAGGTAGATTTTTTAAATCAATTTGAAGATTTTGATTTGTCAAAGGCTCAAAGGTAAATTCTTCTGTAAAAGCACTTTGACCCATTGCGTTGATTAGGGTAAGTTTTCCATATCCAGTTACACCACTTATAAGTTGAAGGTACAATTCCCCTTTTATAACTGGGTTTGGAAACAATGAATATTTTAGTTGATCAAAATTGACGCTAAGAAGACTCGAGTTCTGAAACTTACCGTCAAAATCTACTTGTTTAATCCTATAGTATGATGCACCAATGATTGGATTGCGGTCTTCAAACTGATATTTATTCATCTCAGTAGTGGATCCATTGCCTTTAAGAGCGCCTATTTTTTCAAATTTCAATCCGTCATGAGAGCGTTCAATATCAAAGCGATCATTATTAATTTCTGAGGCGGTACTCCACTTAATAATCACAGAATTACTGGTTACAATTGCTTCTAAACTAGTTAACTCAACTGGTAGTGGGTTGCTGGTGCTACTCATTGACCCAAATGTAAGCGGACTAAAAGAGGATACTCCTGTAACTGTTATACTTCCAGGATCAGACCCAACTATAGAGCTTTGACCTAAATTTTCCCATTCTGAATTACCTGTGTTGTAATGAACGATTACCAAGTCAGCATAATCATCTATACCACTGTTATCTTGATCTTTCCAGTTTAAAGTCACATCTGCATTGGAAGCTGTACCTGAATTATCTAATGTCCAATACTCGGCTGAGCTCACATTGTTTAGATCACCATTAGGGTCAGGAGATTGTAAATTGGAAATATCACCGTATGCAGATTGGAAATATTGTGCAGTGAATTCTGTAGCGGCATCACCAGTTAGGTTGGCAATATCAATTGGTGCCCAATAATTGTTGTTTCCAGACTGAAAGGTAAAATCCGTATTTCCAATTTTTTTCAAAGGACCATCAATAAAGCTAGCGGCTGAACCACCAGAAAGAGTTGACCCTGCATTTAGAGTAATTAGGTTAGTTAAGGTAGTTCTTACTTCTCCATCTAATAAATTTAATATGCCAGTGATATTGACCACGCCACCCGCTGTAATTTGTGGGGTGGTAATTCTGCTATTATTAATAGTTATGTTTTCATAGGAAATCACATCCCCAGTACCACTGCCTGTTGTAGCAGCCATTGTTTGCAAATTGTTTGCACTGTTGTAATGGACTATCGAATTACCAGAACTGGTCAAATATCCATAGGCGGGAGTGCCTCTAATAATATTCCGACCAAGGAATAAATCAGCCCCTGTTGAGATTGTAATACCAACTTGGTTGTCACTGGTGGCCGTAAAATTTAAATTATCATCAATGGTTAGGTCTGAATTATCTACAGATATAGATGTATTAGGCCCCCCTGAGTTACTTAGTGTTAATTCACCACCAATTGTAAAGTTTGACAGAGTACTAATGCTAATAGTGTTATTCCCTGAACCAGCTGTAGAGTTGATAGTAAAGTCTTTGTTTATATTCACTGTTGAATTAGAGATTGTGGCTGATATAATAGCTGTTCCTCCGTTTCTATTCACATTAAAATCATCATTTATACTCAGGACACCATTCGATACGGTAAGAACATTATTGAAATTATTGCCGGGGTTAGTGATATTGAATTGTCCTGCTACATTTAGCGTACCGTTACTAATAGTGAGTCCCGTATTATTTGTCGCTGCATTTATATTCATAACCGCGATGGTTTCTGTAGTAGTAATGGTCATAGTATGGCCTTCAATGTTGGCAACATCACCGATTGAAGGTGATGATCCAGCTGCCGGTCCAACATGACTGGCAAATGACCAGTTATTGCCATTTGTCCAGGCACCACTGGCAATTGAGTAATAATTTTGGTCTACGTTATCAATGCAAAGTGTGAATGAGCCTCTGTAGCCACCTGCACTATGATTATCTACAGAGATGTAGTAAGTATTTCCAATTATCAACCCTGTATTTGTAATAGTGACATTATCGTTATCGCCAACGTATCTACTACAATCCACTTCACTTGTCCCATTACTATCCCACAATGCCAATTGAATCCTTCTTATGTCTCCTTGGCTTCCTCCACGAAGCACTTGTATGGTAACATTTGTTGAGATTGCTGTAAACTTGAACCAACGGTTATAGGTGGGCCCGCTAACCCAACAAGAACCTGCAGTTTTGTCACTCGTAGCCCCTATTGTTGTAAATTCAGCATCTGACGAGCACCAGTTGTTCAAGTTAGTTAATTCAATCGCACCCTCGTATAAATCATAATCTGGCTCGTCATCCAAGCAAAGAGTAAATGTACCTCTATATCCTCCTGCGCTGTGATTGTCAACAGAAATGAAATAGGTAAGCCCGGGAGTTAATCCAATGGCACTTAATTTAACAACATCATCATCACTTACCCACCTGTTGCAGGCCAATTCTGTAGTTCCATCAGTATCAAAAATGGTGACCACTACTCTTCGGATATTACCTTTACTTCCACCATTTCTATCCACTACAACATTAATGAATGAAGTAGTAGCCACAAATTTAAACCAGCGATTATAATTGGGTGACCCGGTCAAACAAGATGATCCTGTTGCATCTGGCGTGGCACCATTAGTGGTGTATATTGCATCCGTTGAACAGAAATTATTAATATCTGTTAACAACACTGCACCACCGATATAGTCATAATCAAGTACATCATCTAAACATAGAGTGAAAGTGCCCCTATATCCTCCGATACTATGATTGTCAACGGAGATGAAATAGGTGAGTCCAGGAGTTAATCCAAGCGCACTAACCTTAACAACATCGTTATCACTAATCCAACTGTTACAGGCCAATTCCGTTGTTCCATCGGTATCAAAAATAGTAGCCACTACTCTTCTTATATCCCCTTTAC
>JBLWUR010000003.1:0-452047 GCA_048268855.1 Fulvivirga sp. | reverse complement strand
GTTGAAGTTAGGAGAGCCGGCCAAACAGGAAGAGCCTGTGGCGTCAGCAGTAGCACCAATAGTAGTATATGCGGCATCAGACGAACAAGAATTGATGAACGCATCTACATCAATAGCCCCACCGATATAGTCATAATCAAGTACATCATCCAAGCATAGAGTGAAAGTGCCTCTATATCCTCCTGTACTATGATTGTCAACGGAGATGAAATAGGTGAGCCCAGGAGTTAACCCAAGTGCACTAACCTTAACGACATCGTTATCACTGACCCAACTGTTACAGGCCAATTCTGTAGTTCCATCGGTATCAAAAATAGTGGACACTACTCTTCTTATATCCCCTTTACTAGCTCCATCACGATCAATTGTTACTGTGATATTCCCGGAAGCAGGGGCAGTAAAAGAGAACCAAACATTATAGTTTGGAGAACCAGCTAAACAAGTTGAACCTGTAGCGTCAGAAGTAGCGGTTAAGGTGGTATAGGCTGCATCAGTCGAACACGAGTTTATTATCCCGGTTACATCAATAGCATTTGCAAAATCATCATTAGCAGGTTGGGCGAAGGTTGTACTAATGATGAAAAGGCAGAAGATGATTAGGTAAATAGTACGCATAGTTCAGTTAAAGAATGGTGAGATAAAAAATATAATACAGAGCCAAGATTCGAGTAATGATTCATGTAAGTAATTCCGTAAAACCGTCAAAGGTAATCAAAATATACATTTTAATGTCGTTAATTCGGCTATTTTATTAATTAAATTCTATTATTATCCATTAAAATCACATGTAAGAAAATGGAGTAATAATCAGTTTTTAAAAAATAACAAGAAAGTAGCCCCCTGATTTTTTATAGATTTTACTTTTATGGTACCACCATGAAGATGCATAATCTGCTTTGATAAGCTTAGACCAATACCAGATCCAGTTTTCTTGGTGGTATAGAATGGGATAAATATTTCGCTGATTTCTTTTTCAGGAATGCCAATGCCGTTATCTGATACTTCGATTATAGTCTGGTTATCAACCTCATATACAGATAGCTGTATACTGGGATTGGATCTTTCATTAACAGCATACTCAGCGTTTTTGATGAGATTGAGTAGTACTTGGTGTATAAGTTTAGCGTCTATTTTAAGTTCTAAGTCTATTTCGGATTTCACTTTTAATTGAATTCCTTTTTTTGTTAAACCAGGTTTTACAAGTACTTCTACTTCTTTAATCAAATTAGTAAGATTAGTAAGCTCTTTAACTGGTGTCGGGACTTTAGTTAATTTTCTATAGTCATCAATAAAATCCAACATTCCATTACTTCTCTTTCTGATGGTTTTTAGTGAAAACCGGAGGTCATTTATGGTCTCTTCAGTAAGATTATCTAGCGGTATCTGCTTGCCATCTTGCTCTAGCATCATTTGCATTGTTTCTGAAAGTGAACTAATTGGTGTAGCAGAGTTCATGATTTCATGTGTGAGAATACGAATAAGCTTGTGCCAAGCTTCTATTTCTTTTTGTTCTATTTCATTCTTAATATCTTGAAGGGTGATGAGCTTATAACTTTTATCAAGCATGATCATTGAGCTGACATCAACTGACAAGGTTTTGCTATCTCCAGACTGTTTTAACTCAATTAATTTTCTGCCTTCTTTCCCGAGTTGATCAATCTCCTTTGAGAAGAGAGGATGTTTTTCTTTTAAAATGTTCCAACTTCTGATTCCTGTAATGTTTAAAATATCTTCAGCAGATTTGTTCATTAATGTAATATCCAAACCATCTTCGATAGAGATAATGCCAATATTGATATTACTCACCACCATTCGTAAATACTGAAATTGCGCTACTTGATCAGTTTTTGTTTTTTTATAAATCTCAATCATTTCACTAAAAGCATTATTCAGCTCTTTGAAAGAGTCACCTAAGTTTGATTTCTGGAAATTGATAGAAAAGTCTTGATGCTTGATTGCTAATAAAAATTTAGCTAGTTCGCGGTTAGTGTGCTTTACAAATTTTAGTAGCTCAACTATTTGAATTATCAGTATGATAAACAAAATAATTTGATTAAAGAATAGACGATCGTCCCCAAAGATGATACTTATGGCAAATGAATTGGCCATTATGAACGCAATCCGCAATACTACTTTGAAGCTAAACCTATTATAAAACACGTTCTCACTATTTTAATTGTTGGTAAAAATAGATTTAATGTTTTACAATACTAAGATTTGGATTATCCGATTTCGGTCACCACCGATCGTTTTCGGATATATGGGTCGCCTTAGAAGTAGTTTAAAGTACGTTTTTAATATTGGCATGTAAATGGATAATTGAGTATCAAATCCCAGCTTATGTTTAAGAATATATTAAAAACAACTATCAGGAGTATACTTAAAACCCCAATTCATAGTGCCATTAATATACTTGGACTAAGCATTGGTTTAGCTACCGTAATGTTAATTGTCCTTTGGGTAAATTTTCATCAGAGCTATGATGGGTTTCATAGTAAGTACAATGAAATTTATCAGGTAATGACTAATGTAAGCTCATCTTCAACCAATGAGATACAAACTACGCCTGGAGCAGTTTATAAAGTTATGGATGATGCCCTTGCAGAAATTCCTGACATAAATATGATGACTCGACTAATTGCCAACTGGCGATGGCCATCAGAACAATGTTTTAAAATTGAAGAAAGCCAACCCTGTATTTACACCAAAGGCATTTATGCTGATTCTTCTTTTTTCAAAATATTTGACTTTGAAATTATTAAAGGGGCATCTAATCCCTTACTGACTTCAAAAAGCATTGCCTTAAGCGAGAGTCTAGCCAAGCAGTTATATGGTGAAACAGATCCCATCGGCAAAATATATAAAATGGATAATCATTTGGAAGTGGAGGTAGCGGCTATTTATAAAGATATTGTACCTACTTCATCTCTACAATTTGGATTTATTGCACCCATCGCAGTTGCACAAAGGCTAATGGGTCAATCAGATGAGCAAATGTCACAA
Organism: Fulvivirga sp.; assembly: GCA_048268855.1. Taxonomy (GTDB): domain Bacteria; phylum Bacteroidota; class Bacteroidia; order Cytophagales; family Cyclobacteriaceae; genus Fulvivirga. The sequence goes on along the minus strand of JBLWUR010000003.1, from coordinate 449,044 downwards.
TGGAGTTTCATTACATATTTGGATATCCCTAATAAAGCAGAAACTAAAGTAAACAAAGCTATTAACAGCCTTGAAAGAATGAAGGATTATCAGAATACGAAATACTTTGTACAACCATTAAGCGAGGCACATTTATATACAAAGTTTGAAAACGGACATTCGGTTGGTGGGTTGATAATTTATGTTCAAATGTTTTTACTGTTCGCATTATTTATCCTTTTAATGTCGATTGTAAATTTTATTAATCTAGCTACAGCCAAATCCGCTATTAGGAGTAAAGAGATAGGTGTGAGAAAAGTCACTGGAGCTTCGAAACTATCGATCATGGGGCAATTTTTAGTTGAGGCCTTAATCAAAGTTGTGATTGCGACACTGTTGGCTCTACTAGTGGTTTATTATTTGTTACCCTTTTTCAATGAAATGACAGGTGTTGAAATTCACTTTCAATTTAACAAATACCTTATTTCGCTTATTTTATCAATGATAATAATAAGTACAATTTTAGCGGGGGCCTACCCAGCATTTGTAATGTCTAAATTTAATCCCATCAAAGCACTAAAAAATAAAGAGGGTACTCAAAGTGGGGGCAATAGACTTAGAAAATCATTAACTATAGTTCAAATAAGTCTTTCTGTGATTATAATAACAGTAACCTCTTCAATATATCTACAAATAGAATATCTTAAAAATAAGGATATAGGATATGATAGAAAGGGGATTATGATGCTCGAACCTACTTGGCAGCATGTTAAAAATTACGAAAGCTTTACTAATGAATTGATGAAGGATAATTTAATTAAAGCAGTTGGAGTAAGTAATGCAAACTTGGTGGATGCATCATTTGCAACTGATAGGATTGGATGGCCAGGTAAATTAGAAGGGGATAAATTACTTTTTAAGTTGATCGGAATAAATAATGGATTAATAGATGTATTGGGCTTGAGTTTGTTGGAAGGAACATTGTTTAACGAACAAGATTCACTAGATCAGATTATTCTGACTAAAAATGCTGCCAGTCAAATGAATCTAACCAATGCTGTCGGCAACGTAATTGAAGTGTATGGCGATCGGGCAAGGGTAGTTGGCTTGGTAGATGATTTTAATTCAGAATCGCTGCATAAAGGAATTTTGCCTACTGTACTTTATAAAGTAGAGCCCAAAAATGCAGGTACATTTTACATAAGATATAACAAAGAAAGGCCACAGGAGTCAATCCATTCTATTAATGCTGTATATTCAAAATTTGAGCCTTTTTTTACAATGAAATATAGTCTGCTCGATAATAACTATCAAAAACAATATGAAAATGAAAAAGTTATTGGCAATTTTTCCATGTGTATAACTATTATTTCAACATTGATAGCCTTAATCGGAATCCTTGGGTTATCTACCTATAATGTAATAAGGAGGTATAAGGAAATCGGAATTAGAAAAGTTTTCGGTGCCTCTGTTTCTCAAATAATCACTTTGCTTTCAATCGATTTTATAAAAGTAGGTATTATAGCCAATTTAATAGCATGGCCTATTGCATGGTATTTAATAGATACTTGGCTGACAGGTTTTGCGTATCGAATTGATTTTCCGACTCAACTATTTATTCTAAGCTCAATATTATCTATTGGATTTATAATAGTGCTTGTAATTGCCCAATCTTTTAAAACAGCATTGCTGAATCCGAGTGAAGTAATGCGGGAAGATTGATCTCTTTTAATAATGTTCGATTCGTATTCTATCGTAAAAATATAGGCGTTCGACAAAATAGTCCATCAACTGAAAGCAAAATTGCGTAAGAAGATGTATAAACAATTTACAATGACAAATCAGGCAAAGAATATTCTCCAGTGGTTATTTATACTAATATTAACGTTTCAATTTCTACTGTTAGGTTATTCTAAATTACTAGGTGAGATGAGCTCATTCTTCATTGATAATGGCTATTCATTAGACTTTATGTACATAGTCGGGTTCTTGGAGATTTTGGCATCAATTGGCTTATTCTTTAGGCCTTATAGAAATGTAAGCAGCTTTATAGTCATGATAATTATGGTCGGTGCATTTTATACACACTTAATGAATGACGAAATAATACAGGTTTTGGTCAATATTACCAACGTGGGACTGGCGGCTATCGTACTTTGGGTAGAAAGTGAAAAAAAATATGCTCGAGAAGAAATGATCCAAAACCCACAATCTTACTAAATTCCATATTTGTTCATCCTTCGATATAAAGCAGTTCTTGTTAATCCTAGTTCTTTAGCGGTGTTAGTTACATTGCCATTATTTTTCTTAAGCACTTGCAAAATAAATTCATGCTCCATTTCATCTAATGTTTTTGGTTGTACATTGGGTTGAGTAGGTGTATTGCTTCCAATAAAAAGTTCAATGGAGTCAATCTTCTGTCCTTCACAAAGGATTACTGCCCTTTCTGAAGCATGTTGAAGTTCGCGGATATTCCCAGGCCATTGATATTTTGTAAGTTTTTCTAAAAGATGACTATCCACTGTCAAGGTACTTTTATTATATTTTTTTGAATATAAGTTAATAAAATAATGTGTTAGTAGCGCTACATCCTCAATACGCTCCCGTAAAGCTGGTAATTTGATTTCTACAGTATTGATACGGTAGAGTAAATCTTGCCGAAATTCTTCCACTTCAACCATACGATATAGCGGTCGATTGGTGGCACAAATGAGTCTGAAATCAACTGAAATATCTTTATTTGACCCTACTCGTCTAACCACACGACTTTGGAGGACGGTTAATAATTTTGCTTGAAGTGGTAAAGACAAATTGCCGATTTCATCAAGAAATATGGTACCCTTATGGGCCAATTCAAACCTACCTGGTTTATCTGATTTTGCATCTGTAAATGCGCCTTTTACATGCCCAAATAATTCGCTTTCAAACAGCGTTTCAGAGATTGCACCCAAATCAACCGAGATAAAAGACTCGTCCTTTCTTGCAGATTGACTATGCAGAGCACGGGCAGCTAATTCCTTACCAGTGCCATTTTCACCAAGAATGAGTACGTCTGCATCTGTACCAGCTATTTTTCTAATCAAATCTTTGGTACGCTTCATAGCCATTGACTCACCTATTAAGTCATTTAAGTGGCTACTATCCACGTTCATTTGTTTTTGTGTTGCCTTTAATCTCGATATTTCTTTGTTAGATTGACGGTGTTTTATGGCCGAGAGTATGGTGGCCAATAGTTTTTGATTCTTCCATGGCTTCAGGACAAAATCAGTGGCCCCCTTTTTCATAGCTTTTACTGCTAAATCAATTTCACCATATGCTGTGATAAGGATGACTATAGCCTCTGTATCCATTTTAAGTATCTCTGAAAGCCAATGAAATCCTTCTTCTCCATCATTAACACCTTTCTTGAAATTCATGTCAAGCAGAATGACATCGTAGTCCTTGATTTTGAAATAACCTTCAATTTTAGAAGGATCTTCCTCAATGTCCACCGATGAAAATTCTTGCTTTAAGAACATACGTGCAGTCTCCAGTACGTCTCGATCATCATCTACTATCAGTATATTGGCTGGTGTTTTCATATGAAGGAATAAATGTCAGTTTTAAATTCTAAAGCACAAAAAAAAGTGTATCAATATTGATACACTTTTTTTTAAGACCTTTGAGTTTTTTATTTCTTATGACAGGAGCGACTTCATCTTCATGGATGTGGCTAAGAAATAAACCATTAGCAAAATCCCACCTAAAGAGAATGAGTAGAGTGCCAAATCGGGTTGTTTAAGAATGCTGAACATCGTTCCCGTTATAACCGAGCTCATACCGAAAAATCCGATCCAACTCAATTTCTTTAATAAATTAAGCTCGAATGATTTGGTAAAAGATAGTGTATTGGAGAGTAAAAATCCGAAGACAATTACTCCAGTTCCAAGAATAAGCAATTCATTTGAGCCTGTGATGTTCATGTATTTGCCTCCTAGAGACAAAAGAAACATGCTGAATCCTACGATTCCGATAATAATGGTTTTTGTTTTCATTGTGTTGTTATTGGTTAAAAATTGAGTTGCATTATATAATTGTGTAATGTATTCTTGATTGAAGACTTCAAAAATCTCTTTCAGAGCAATGTTAAAATCATAACCCTCTTCTAATTTGATTTCAACGTCACAGCAGATATGATCCAAAAGATCCGATTTTAATGAACTGGAATAGGCTAATTGATCTAAATGACTTTCAATTAATACAATTTCGTCTGAGCTTAAACTTTTCATATCAAGTAGTCTGAGGTTTGACAAGTAGAGTAACAGATTTTATAAATTCAAGTAGCTCATTCACTCTTTTTGCACTTTCACTCTCTCCAGAAGTTGTTAAGCTATAATATTTCCTTAAACGATTATCTACATTGACTAATTCTGTTTTTAGTAAACCGTCTTTCTCCAATTTATGTAGCATAGGGTAAAGAGCACCGTCAGTCAATTGTATGTTTTTGTCAGTTATTTGAGCAACCATTTTATTGATTTCATAGCCATAAAGTCTGTCATTTTCTTTCAAAACTGAAAGTATAATTGGCTTTAGTGCTCCTCTTATTAGTTCTTTATTGATCATATCAATTTATATATATCGGCAACTTAGGTATATTAATTGTTAATGCAAATGTTTTTTTATTTTTTTTTCATAAAAAGGGAATGGACTCTTGTAAGCTATTACTTATATATTGTCAAGAATTTCCGCAAAATATCTAGGTGGCAGTGTATTTTGTATCAAAAACATACAGTTAAGTGTATCAAAAATGATACACTTTTAGATTTTGCATTTATTCAAAGGAGCCTTAATGTTTAATTTGAGCATATTGTAAAGGGTGGCATTCGGTTTGGGAAGAGGATGGTAATCAAGTAACACAGAAGAAATGCTCAAAAACTATTTAAAAGTAACCTTTCGAAACCTAAGAAAAAACAAATGGTTTTCTCTCATCAACATCATTGGGCTTACTATTGGGATCACTGGAAGCTTAATTATCTATCTGTATATCAATCATGAATTGAGTTTTGATGATTTTCATAGTGATGTTGAAAAAATATATCGCGTAACCAGATCATCTGATACCCCAACAATTATTGATTATGAACCGAATGTGCCCTATCCGATGATCAAGTCATTGCATCAGGATTTCACTCAATTCGAAAGCTCAACACTTTACCATTCAGATGATGAGCCTACAGCAGTAGTAGATGAAAAAAAATTCAAACTCAAGAATCTGATTTTTGCAGATAGCAACTTCTTTGAAGTATTTAGTTTTGAAATAGTAGAAGGAAACCCAAGGGTGGCTCTTTCGCAACCAAACTTTGTCTTTCTTTCTAAAACAACGGCAACTAAATTTTATGGAAGTGAAAATCCAGTTGGCAAAAAGATAAGCGTTAATGGACAGCTTGAACTTGAGGTGGCAGGCATATTTGCGGACTTACCCTCTAATACACTTTTTAATTTTGAAGCGGTAGTTTCTTTTCCCACTTTTTCAAGTGATTACCTCGGTGGATTGAATATTGACACATGGCAAATGAGTGCTGAGGCATATGCCTTTGTAAAACTGAAGGATAATATTTCAAAAGAACAGGCCGAAAAGCAATTTCCTGTTGCCATGAAAAAATATTTAACAGATCAGAATTATAAAAGAAAGCATTTCCACCTTCAGCCTCTAACAGAAATACATTTTGATAATAAATGGAACAAAGCGGCTACTGATATGAAATCATTGTATGCTTTGGGGGCAATAGGAGGAATACTACTGTTAATTGGTTGTGTGAATTTTATCAACCTCTCTACAGCTATGGCTGTTAAAAAATCAAAAGAGGTGGGGGTGAGGAAGTCGCTAGGTGCCGGAAAAGCACAACTTGTAGCTCAATACTTGGGTGAGACCTTTCTAATCACCTCATTTTCTGGATTACTAGCCGTTGGAATCAGTGAACGAATAGTGCCGCTTTTTAATAGTGCCTTTGAGATGAAATTGGAGATGAACATTTTCCAGAGTATGGACATGTTGCTCTTTGTCTTCTCTATTATAATCATTGTTACATTACTGGCCGGAATTTATCCTGCACTGGTTCTAGCCGACTATAGCCCTATAAAAGCACTCAAAAACAATATTCACTCGCAGAGTAATGGCTCATTGTTTCTACGAAAAGGCTTGATTGTGATTCAATTTATTATTTCTCAGATTTTGATCATTAGTACCATCGTAATCGCTAACCAAATGGCTTATTTCATGAATGAACCTTTAGGGTTTGACAAAAAAGCCATTATTAATGTGCCAATCCCTGACAATAATAGTGGCGTATTGGATAGGTTTAGAAATCAATTGGTTGCTAATCAGGGCATTAAAGAAGTCACCTTTTCCTTGGGGCCTCCAGCTTCTACAAACACTTTCGAAACAAACTACCGACTGAGTACTGAGTCAGAAGAAAGTAGAATTGACATTCAAATACAACCGGCCGATCGTTATTACAATGAAACTTATGGAGTTCAATTGCTTTACGGTCGATGGTATACGGAAGCAGATGAAAAATCAGCATTGGAGAGATTGGGAGATGACAAGAAAAAAGGAGAAAATATAAGTTTTGTTCTAAATGAAACGGCAGTTAAAGCTTTGGGATTTAACAATCCTCAAGATGCCATCGGTACTATGATCACTTCAGGGATTGGAGATATATCAGCCCCTATCATTGGCATTGTAAAGGATTTTCACGTCACTTCTTTTCGTGAAAAAATCAGGCCTACCGCTATTATCCCTTTTCCAATGTTCTACTACAATGCGGGGATTAAAATTTCTCTAGATCAAAGAGTGAGTTCATTAAAGCATGTTGAAGAAGTATTTAATGGCTTATTCCCCAATAGCATTTTTGAATTCTCGTTTATGGACGATGATATCATGAAATTTTATGTAAAGGAGCAGCGCTCCTATAATATGCTTAAGATTTTTAGTGGACTTTCCATCTTCATTTCATGTCTCGGCCTTTTGGGAATGATTTCTTTCATTGTTACTCAGCGATCCAAGGAAGTTGGTATTAGAAAAGTATTGGGGGCTAATATATTAAACGTAGTTGTTTTATTCACCAAAGATTTTATAGTACTGGTATTAGCTGCGTTTGTAATGGCCGCTCCAATTGCCTGGTATTTGATGAAAATATGGTTAGCAGATTTTGCTTATAGAATTGATTTTCAAGTATGGTTTTTTGCTTTGGCTATGCTTATTTCTGTGGTGATCACCTTCATTACAATAGGTTATCAATCGTTGCAAGCCGCTCTTGAAAACCCTGTTAACTCTTTAAAAAACGAATAAACTCAAACAACATGCTTAAAAATTACATTAAAACAGCGATGCGAAGTTTGATGCGAAATAAATCAAACACTATCATCAATATACTTGGGTTGGCTCTTGGTATCACCTCAAGTTTAGTATTGTTTCTTCTACTAAATCACTTAAAAAGTTTCGACAAGTTTCATACTAATTATGACAGTATATATCGTATTGTTTCAGAGGCAGATGGACAAGGAGGTAACAGAGCTTATACTGGAGGAGTACCGACAACTCTACCTGATGCAATTAGAGAAGATTTTTCTGGTTTGAAGGAGGTTTTATTTATATCTGGTGTACAAGGTGACAATTTGATATCGATAAAAAATGGCATAGAACTGAAAGCCTTTTATGAAAATGATGAAACAAGAATGGCTTATACGGAGCAAGCATATTTCACATTTTTTGATTTTAAACTGATTAAAGGTAATCGCTTACACCTTTTGGATCAGCCTAATAAAGTAGTGATTTCAGAACGGCTCGCCAAGAAATATTTCGGTGAGAATGACCCATTAAACAAAGTATTGTTACTTAATAAAACCACTGATTTAGTTGTAAGTGGTGTTATGGAAAATACTCCAGACAACACAGACTTTCCATTTGAAATTCTGATATCATACGCAACCATTAAATCAGAAAGCTTAAAGTCAGGTTGGCGAAGTATCAGTAGCGATAATCAATGCTATGTATTGTTGGAGCCAGGTCAAAACTCCGAAAATTTAGATGCTCAGTTTCCCAATTTCATTAAAAAGTACTTTGATGAAAAGAATGAGGACAATAGGATAATGTCGCTACAACCATTAAGTAATCTTCACTTCAATGAAGAATATAGTAACTACTCTTATAAATCTATCAGTAATGGGAACTTACAAGCCATTGCTATCATAGCCCTTTTCTTATTGGCTACATCGTGTGTAAACTTTGTGAATCTATCTACTGCTGTTGCTGTAAAACGAGCAAAAGAGGTAGGAATAAGAAAAGTGTTGGGAAGTACAAAAAGTCAATTGGTCAGACAGTTTTTAGGGGAAACTTTTCTCATCACATTGGTGTCACTTGCGATTAGTATGGGCTTGACAGAAGCATTTTTATTATATATCAACCCATTTTTAGAAGTTCACCTTGATTTAGAACTGTTGAGTAATACGAGACAGTTGATATTTATAGGTTCCTTGTTAATCGGTATTACAGTAGTTGCTGGTATTTATCCCGCATTTGTACTGTCAAGTTATAAGCCAGTAGTTGCATTGAAAAGCAAGTTGGTAGGGAAGGGGTCATCTGGGCAGGGGTTAAGAAAAGGGTTGGTCATATTCCAATTCTTTATTTCTCAGGTATTTATAATAGGTACAATTATTTTAATCTCACAAGTTAACTATGTTAAGAATGCTGAACTAGGGTTCAATCCAAGTGCTGTGATCGATGTTGGGCTTCCAATAGGAAAGGATAATGATAAAAAGAAGACGCTTAAGAGCAAGTTACAACAAATAGCTGCTATCGAATCTGTGAGCTTGGCATTCACCAACCCATCTTCGGGATCTGTTTCTATCACCAATGTACATGTACAAGACGACCCGGAATCATATGATGTATCAGTAAAACTAGCAGATGAAAATTATATTGGAATTTTTGACATTAAGTTACTGGCAGGTCATGGTTTACAAGCGCGAGATACACTTTCTGAAATGGTCGTTAATGAAGAATTTTTGAAGGTGACTGGCATCTCAAGTCCTGAAGAAGCTATTGGGAAACAGGTTAAAATTTGGGGAAGTACAGTGCCTATTGTTGGGGTAATGAATAATTTTCATACGGTATCGTTACATCAAAAAATAGCTCCTGTGGCACTTTTTAGTGGGATCAACACCTATAGATTGGCATCAATAAAAATAAATACAAATAATATAGCCGCTACTATCCCAATGATTAAAAGTGTATGGAAAGAACTCTATCCCGACTATGACTTTGATTATAAATTTGTAGATGCTCAGATTGCTGAATTTTATGAAGGTGAGCAAAAGATGTCAACAATTTTTGCTGTGTTTGCAAGCATCGCCATATTTATTGGTTGCTTAGGTCTATATGGACTAGCCTCCTATACAGTCAATCAAAAAGTCAAAGAGATAGGTGTAAGAAAAGTACTAGGAGCCAAGGTAAGTCAGATTTTATACATGTTTTCAAGGGAATTTATAACCTTGGTTGTCATTGCCTTTCTACTTGCAGCACCTTTAGCTTGGTATATAATGAACCAATGGCTACAGGGTTTTGAATATAGAATTAATATCGGGCCAATGATTTTTATTACATCCGTATTTATAACGGCATTCATTGCTGTGGCTACTGTGGGTTACAAATCCATTAGTGCAGCTATTGCCAATCCAGTGGATAGCTTAAGAGATGAGTAAATTTTTGAATTAAGTTAAAATTAGGAACAATGATCAAGAATTATATAACCATAGCTCTCCGACATTTCAGACGAAATTTATCATTTACATTAATTAATGTAGTTGGGTTATCCCTTGGTCTCGCGGGTAGTTTTGTTATTGGTAGTTGGGTCTGGCAAGAGTTAAGATTTGATAGCCAGTTTCAAGATGGCCAGCGCATTTACAGGGTATCAGTTTCATTTTATAATTCGGGTGCGTTTGCCAGCGGACCAGAGATTTTGAATAATACTTTGTCCGAGCAAGCACCAGAAGTAGAAATAGCTGCAAGACTCGCCAAAGGAAAACCAACTGAAATACTTATAAATGAATCCACTTTTGAGGAGTCACCTTATTTTGTGGACTCTTCATTTTTTCAAACTTTAATGTATCCATTTATTGCGGGAGACCCAAGGACTGCAATATCAAAATCAACAGATGTGGTTATCACAGTAGGCTTGGCTATGAAATATTTTGGCACCCCCGATGTTTTAGGTAAATCAATAGTGGTTGGTAAGGACAAAATCAGCCATATTGTTACGGGGGTGATAGAAGAATCAAAAGTACCAAGTCATTTCCAAGCGCAAATGTGGCTTCCCCTTGAATTAAAAAATAATACCAATTGGACGTCAGCCCGTTTCTTTAATTATATTAAATTGAAGGAAAACTCATCGAAATCGGCTCTTTTAAATAGACTTGCCGGTTTTAAAAAGGATCTTGTTTACCCTTCTTTTAATGCTCAGATACCTTATAAAGAGTGGGCTCAACAAGGCATGTTTGATTTTCATGTGGTTGGCCTTCAGGACATACACTTAGATCCTCCTATGCGTTTCGAACTATCACCAGGAGGTAACAGAGCTAATGTATATATTTTCCTAGCGGTCGCTATCTTTCTAGTAGTCATTGCTACCATTAATTTTGTAAATCTGAGCACAGCACAGTCTGCAAAAAGAGCCCAAGAAGTAGGCGTGCGAAAAGCACTTGGTACATCAAGAGGTCATTTGGTATTTCAGTACTTAACAGAATCAATGGTAATGAGTTTCATTGCTCTACTACTGGGAGTGGGAATGGCCGAAATTTTCCTTATCCTCTTTCAGAATTTCACCAATGAGCACTTATTAACAGACCTTTTTAATAATGGCTATGAGCTCGTCATATACCTGTTTTTCGGATTACTGGTAGGAGTTTTTGCAGGAATTTATCCAGCCTTTTATTTAAGTAAATTCAAACCAGCAGATATTCTAAAATCACGCTTCATTGCAAGTAAAAGTGGCGGATTTAGAAATATCCTTGTCATCGTCCAGTTTACAATTTCTATTGCGCTTATTATTTGTTCACTGGTTGTATATGAGCAGCTTCAACTACTTAGGAATGTGGATTTAGGCTTCAACAGAGAAAATATATTAGTTGTGAATAATGTGGAGGCTCTAAATGATAATAAATCATTTTTTCGAGATAAATTACTTCAGCATAGTGAGGTCAAATCAGCAAGTTTTAATAAGCGGATTCCAGCCGGAACTTCAGTTTGGGTTTATACTTTTAAGAACAAATCAACGGAACAAGGAGAAGGCTTTCAGACCTTTATTGGAGATGACCAGTATTTACCAACTATGGGTTTCAGGATGTTGGAAGGTAGAAATTTTTCGAAAGACATTGTTTCGGACAGCAGTGCCGTTATTCTAACAGAATCAGCGGTTAAAAAATTACTCTTAAAAGAGCCCATTTCAGGCACTGAGTTGGCTGATGGAATGCATGTTGTTGGCGTTATTTCTGACTTTAGTTTTCAAAACTTCTATGAGAAACCTGATCCTGTGGTGATAGTGTATGACCCTGATGGATATCGTTTATCAGTGAGGCTGGCTGGAAATCAGACGGCAAGTTTTATCAAATACATGCAAAATGAATGGCAGGCATTGTCGCCCGATCAACCTATGAACTATTCGTTTGTTGATGATAATTTTGAGCTGCTTCTTGAAAAAGAAAAAACTTTAGGTAAAACAATTACCTTTTTCACTTCCATTGGCATTTTTATTTCATGCCTTGGTCTTTTTGGTCTAGCCGCTTTTATGGCTCAACAGCGAAAGAAAGAAATAGGAATTAGACGAGTTTTCGGTGCTTCGGTTAAAGGTGTTATATTATTACTTAATTCGAGCTTTACAAAGCTGGTTTTGATTTCAATTCTCACATCTATTCCTATTGCCTGGTACCTTATGGATTGGTGGCTGCAAAATTTCGAATTTAAAACTGTATTCAATGTTTACACCTTCCTTTTTTCAGGCTTAGCAGCCTTAGTAATCGCCTGGTTTACGGTTAGCTACCTGTCGTTTAAGGCGGCAAGTGCCAATCCAGTGGATAGCTTAAGAGATGAATAGGCGTTAATTATGAAAAAAATTGGCTCAAAATTTTGAACTTGGAGCTTAAAACTTTGATTGATAAAACTTAAAACTTCGAACTCAATTCTAACATCATGCTAAAAAATATATTGAAAATATCCGTCAGAAATTTATTGAAAGAGAAGTTTTACACTTTTATCAATTTACTGGGCCTGGCTGTAGGAGTAGGGGCGTGCTTGTTGATTGCGCAATACATCGTTTTTGAAACATCATTTGATAAGCACCATTCCGAGGCTAATGAAATATATCGTGTCAACCAGACTAATTTCTGGTCCCCAGATGGTGGTATAATGGGGTCAACCGTTCTTCCATTGGCAGATGCGCTAAAGTCCGAATTTCCTGAAGTGGAATCTACTTTGAGAATTAACACTGTTTTCGATCAGCTCATCACTGTTGATGGCACCTCAAAATCGTATCAAGAGGAGGATGTGCTAGGAGCGGATTCTACGTTTTTCAATTTTTTCGGATTCAAGCTAGCAGAAGGAGATCCAAATACCGCATTAGACAAGATTAATAGTGTGGTACTCTCGAATCAAATGGCAAAGAAATATTTTGGAGAAGAGCCTGCTTTAGGAAAAACACTATTGCTTGGCAATGACAAACAACCCATAACGGTAACGGGAGTCTTGCAAAAAGAACAGCCTAACTCACATTTTGAGTTTGATATTTTACTTTCCATTTATACAAACCCCAATGTGAAACGGTTCGAGTGGAGCTGGATTTGGACACAAGCAGTGACTTATATCAAGATAAAAGGCAGTACAAAAAACATTGAAGAACATCTTCCAGATTTGGCCGATAAGTATGCGAAGGGAGCCTTTAGTCGATTGGGCATGGACTTGGCTGATTTTGAAAAAGAGAAAGGAGAACTAACCTTTTACCTACAGCCTGTTACTGATATCCACCTTCATAGTAGGGGTATAGATAATAGATTAGGCACCGATGGTGATATTTTCTATGTCTATGCTTTTGCCTTGATCGGAGTAATTATAATGATTCTTGCTTGTATCAATTTTGTTAATCTTACCACAGCACGTTCGGCCATCCGTGCTAAGGAAGTTGGAGTTAAAAAAGTATTAGGTTCAACAAGGGGTTTGCTAATAGGACAATTGTTAGTGGAGACCCTATTACTAAGCATAGTTGCCACAGGACTAGGGCTTGGTTTGGCAGAACTCATGCGTCTTGCCATATTGACTATGCTACACATTAATTTTAGCATCAATATATTTTCTTACCCTCTTTTTGTGCTTGCCATCTTGTCTATACCCTTCATTATTGGGTTGATTGCTGGGCTTTATCCTTCATTTTATATTACTTCTTTCAAACCCATCAATGTACTTAAGGGGCAAATGAATTCCGGGAAAGAAGCTTCTTTTTTTAGAAATGCATTGGTAATTGTTCAGTTTACAATAGCTATCGTTTTAATGGCCTCAACATTTATAATCAGCGATCAGTTATCGTTTTTCCAAAATGGAAATATGGGTTTCAAACGTGATAATATTTTGGTTATAGAACAGGCTGATAAACTAGGCACCAATTTGATGCCTTTTACCACCAAGGTGCTAGAACAACCAAGTGTAAAAGAAATGGCCATCACGAGTGTAGTACCTGGAATTGGAAGCTTTGAAGACGTATTTTATTCGCCAAAAAATCCAGACAGGAAGATTTCATTGGGCACCATAAAAGTAAATGCGGAGTACGTCACAAGTTTGGGAATTGATTTATTGCAAGGGAGAAATTTTGAAAAAAATAAGCCCGAACGTCAAAATGTAATGATCAATGAAATGGCCATGCGAGATTTTGGATGGACCGAAGAAAATGTAATCGGCCAAAAAATAAGTTATTTTGAGGATGATTTCACGGTCATTGGCCTGATCAAAGATTTTCATTCTCTGCCATTTTATTACTCTATTGCTCCGCTGATTCTATTAGATCTGGAAGCGCCAGTTTTTAACGATTCTAAATATTTGTTACTTACTATCGACATGGCTAAAAAGCAAGAGCTAGTAAAGTATTTAGGGCAGCAGTGGTCAGCCATGAATAATACTGTTCCTTTTAATTACACCTATCTAGATGATCAACTAGGGCAGTTGTATGAAAGTGAAGACAAACTTAGTAAGTTATTCACGGTGTTTACAGGTCTTGCCATATTGATAGCCGTCATAGGTTTGCTGGGGCTGGCTTCTTTTGTCACCTCTAATAAAACCAAAGAAATAGGCATTAGAAAAGTATTGGGAGCTTCTGTAGGACAGCTGATTATTAAAGTCAACACTAGGTTTTCAGTTTTGATCCTAATCTCCTGCATCCTTGCTATTCCACTTACCTTATGGGCAATGACTAGTTGGCTGCAGCAGTTTCAATATAGGATAACCATAGGTTGGGAAGTATTTGCTGTTACTATTGTACTAGCCATTACACTTGCTTGGCTTACAGTGAGTTATCATTCGATTAAAGCTGCATTGGCCAATCCTGTGGATAGTTTGAAGGATGAATAGTAATTAGACCATTGAGGAAAAGGTGTAAGATCTAAAGTAGTATTTCATTTCAATGTGTATATTGATGCAGAATATACTATTAAATGAAAGCTACTTATTATCTGATATTACTCTTTTATTGCCTCCCTTTCACAACTGGGTCGGCTCAATCAGTAGATAGCTTATTTCAACAATTAAATAATTCAAAATCGGATTCTTCCAAAGCTTATTTACTCGTTCAATTAGCCAAATCGTTGTATGCTTCAGAATTGGAAAACAGCTACAGGTATGCTCAGGAGGCGCAGGACTTCGCCAAAGCAAGTAAACAATGGCAACCTTACGCTGAATCATTCAACATTATGGGTATTTACAATGACAGTAAGGGCAATTATTTACTGTCATTCCAACAACTTTCGGAAGGCTTGGAATGGAGTAGAGTAGCTGGAGACTCCATATTGGTATCGAAGATTTTGAATAACTTAGGGTTAATCTACAAAACCACTGGGAGGTTAGAACAGGCCGTTGATTCCTACCTCAAATCACTAAGAATAGCTGAACAGTTTGGTAGCCCTGAAGACATCGCTGTTTGTCATAATAACCTAGGCATTATTTATAAGTTACTGGGTAATACAGAATATTCCAAAGAAAATAATGCCAAGGCTTATTCAAAGTTTAAGGAGGCTAAGAACTATCGTGGCATGTCTGCTGCATTAAACAATATAGGACTTACTTTCAGAGAAAATGGTGATTACGACTCGGCTCTTTATTACTTTGAAAAGTCGTTGAAAGTAAAGCAGGAAATTAATTACAAGAAAGGGTATACCTCCGCCTTATTCAACATTGGTTTAATTTACTCGAAACGTGGGCTATATGTAGAGGCTATGAATTATTACGATAAGGCCTTGACCAATGCTCAAGAGGTGGGTGCTAAAACACATATAGCTGTGGTACATGCCATGAAAGGGGACTTATTCATGATCCTAAGAAATTACAAATCGGCTATTGACAATTATGAGGAGGCAATGGAGATTAATGAGAAAATAGGAAGAACTGTTTCTCTTTTGGAAAATCTAAAATCATTAAGTGAAGTATATAATCAAATAGGCCAACATCAAAAAGCTTATCAAATGCAAGCTAATGCGTTGATTTTGAAGGATTCAATTTTTGATCAAGACATGGCCCAAGCGATTAGCGCACTACAACTTGATTATGAATTGAGTTCTAAAAACAAGCAAATTGAAGTACTCAAGGCCAATGAGGAAAACACCAGGATCAAAGCAGAAAGGGACAATATTCTTTATGGTTTTTCGGCACTTATAATGTTACTTCTGATACTAGTGGCTTACCAGCTTTATAGAAGGAACAAACGAAAACATCGAATTAATAAAAAGCTAGAATATTTAGTTGATCAAAGAACTCAGCAATTAAATGACAACCTTAAAGAGTTTGATCTCTTCGTTTATAAATCGGCTCATGATTTACGTGGCCCTGTGGCGCAACTATTAGGCTTATACCAACTTATGAGGATTGATAAGGGTGAAAGAGCAGAGGTACTTGATAAATTCAAATTGACTGTTGATCAAATGGATGCATTATTGGCACGTTTGAGTCATATTCATCATTTGAGAAATAAAGATATTGTGCTTGAAAGCATAAGTATCGAGCAGATTTTAGTTCCGATAGAAGATAAAGTTAGAAAGAATTTCAAAGGTTTAGAATTGAAAATTGAAAGGTCAAATAGCATTAATAATACCTTTGAAACAGATATTTTCTTGCTGTCGAATATTTTTGAAGAGTTAATTTTAAACGCGATTAATTTTAAAAATAACGAAGGAGGTATTGTTATCAAATTTAACATGGAGCAAAAGGATAATAATATTAATATCTCCTTTTCAGACAATGGTGAGGGTATCCCTGTTGAATTTCAAGACAAAGTTTTTGATATGTTTTATAAGGCAAGTGAAAAATCAAAAGGCTACGGTCTTGGGCTGTATGTACAGGCTGTCATAGTACGAAAGTTGGGAGGGAGCATCCAATTGATTAAGTCTGATAATAGCGGCACCGACTTTGAAATAAGCTTGCCAATGGTGAGTCCCAGTCTGAGTTAATACTTTAGTTTCCAATTTCAGCAACTCAAGTTTTCAAACATAGTGATTATAATTGTCCGATATCAGACACCTGATTCCAATAACGGACAAAAAATCAATTCATTTTCCTTAAATTCATCCTTGAATTGTAAATAAAGGCCACTGGATAGTTGGCATATTTATTGGCAAGCAGTATCACATAAACCATAAAAGATGATTAAACTCGTTAATGTCGACAAATATGTCGACTCAAGATTTCAAAGGACTTTCATTCTTAAAAGCATTGATCTGGAAATTAACCAAGGGGAATTTGTGACTATCATGGGACCCAGTGGTGCCGGTAAGTCATCATTAATGAATATCATTGGGATGCTCGATGAACCTTCACAGGGAGAGTATTATTTCTATGATGAGCCTGTTCATAAAATGAAAGAGCGTAAGAAGTCAGAAATGCATAAAAATCATCTTGGGTTTATCTTTCAGGCCTATCATCTGATTGATGAACTTACGGTGTATGAAAACATCGAAACACCTTTGCTATATAAAGGGGTGAAAGGATCCCAACGTAAAAGCATGGTAGCTGAAATGTTAGACAGGTTTCAGATGGTAGCGAAGAAAGATTTATTTCCTGAACAGCTGTCGGGAGGTCAGCAGCAGTTAGTAGGAGTAGCAAGAGCTATAATAGGGCAACCTAAGTTATTATTGGCCGATGAGCCTACCGGTAACTTGCACTCTGAACAAGGAGAGGAAATCATGGACATTTTCAAAAAACTCAACGAAGAGGGGATGACCATTATTCAGGTAACCCACTCTGAGAAAAATGCCGAATATGGTACACGAACTATTCGATTGGTAGATGGTGCAATAGATTCGGATACAAAGAATTAAGTAAAATATATTTAAGAATTTGAAATGATAAATAAGGGAGTCTTAATAACAACAATTGCTGTATTTATTTCCTGTGCAACGGTCATTGCACAGGAAATAAAAACACTTACATTTTCTGATGCTGTAAAAATTGCACTTGAGAATAATGTTAATCTCAAACAAACTCAAAATAATTTGATAGCTGATCAGTCAGACAAATTATCTGGACTAAGCAGTATGGCACCCTCCGTTAATATTAGTGGAAATATAGGCCGAAATGATGGTAATTCATTTAATCAACAGGAGGGCCGTGTAGTCAATGGTCAGTTGGATTTTGTTAATGGTTCTTTAAACGCCAACATGGTTTTGTATAATGGACTCAATCGCCTAAATACATATAAACAAACTGATGCTCAAGTCGAATCACGGATGTATCAAATAAAAAGAACTAAACAAGATGTAATCAGAAACGTTGCAAATCAATACCTTCAATGTCTTTTGGATGTAGAGTTCCTTAATATTAGTGAACAAAATCTTGAAGTTCAGAACAAGCAATTTGAGCTAATTTCAGCTCAGGTCCAATCTGGTAGCTTAGCTGAAGTAGATAAGATCAATCAAGATTATCAGGTTAAGAATGCAGAACTCGTTAAGTTGAGAGCTCAAATAACTATAAGAAATGATAAAGCTACGTTGGCTTCAATATTACAAATAGACCCCTCGAATAATTTTGAGGTAGAATTTCCCGATACTGATATCAATTCTATAGAACTAGACAAATATAACCTAGATGAATTATATGAATTAGCAATCAATAATCGTAGTGATCTTTTACAAACACAGAAGCTTGAAATGGTATCAAAATATCAATACAAGTCTAATGTAGGCAACTATCATCCAACTATTTCAGCATTCTTTCAATATGGGTCTGCGTATAATCAATTAATAGGCACACCAGATAGTCTGTCAAGATCATTTGATACTCAATTTTTGACAGATAACGTTTATAAAACATACGGATTGACATTGAACATTCCCATTTTTGGAGGTTTGCGAACAAGGAGTCAAACAGTTAGGTCTAGGGTTAATTATGAAAACGCCAAGTTAAATACTCAAAGCACAAAGTTGGCGGTGCAATCAAATGTAATAACTGCTTATAATGGATTTAGAGATGCTGCGCTAAATTATCAAGCAAGTAAGGCACAACTAGAAGCGGCTTCATTATCTTACGATTTAGAAAAAGAAAGATATGAATTAGGCGCTGCGGATTTATTAGCCTATACTCAGGCCAGCAGAAATTTTATTAATGCTCAGGCTAGTTTTGCACAAGCAAAATATACCATGTTGTTTCAAGACATTTTACTTCAATATGCTATTGGTACCTTAGATATTGATGATATTCGTTAAATTCAGGTAACAAACTCCTGAAGATATGTCAAAATCCACAAAAATAGTATCCTGGATATCACGAATAATAGTAGCCATTATCCTTCTTCAAACCCTATTCTTCAAATTCACTGGAGCAGAGGAAAGTATTTATATTTTTACCAAAGTAGGCATGGAGCCTTGGGGGCGTATCGGCTCTGGTATTGGTGAACTTATTGCTTCTATTTTAATACTTATTCCAAGAACTGTTTGGTTAGGGGCAGTAATGTCATTAGGCGTTATCTCAGGAGCCATCTTTTTCCACCTTACTGTTTTGGGTATTGAAGTACAAGGTGATGGTGGTCAGTTATTTTACTATGCCATTACCGTATTTATATGCTCCGCAATCGCTTTGTTTATTCATCGAAAGGATATTCCTTATCTAAACTCTTGATAGTTATACTTGGCGGTTACTAGTGAATTTAAGCTTCGAAAAATCGCTTATTTTTATTTACTCGATCCATCATTTTTATAATACGTGTAGCCTTAGTATCTTCTGTTTTAGCATCATAAATCCAATCTAAATAAAGTTTTTGCTCGTTTTGGTTGAATACCATGAAATTTTCATAAGTCTGTTTAGGTTCATTATTGAAGCAATCAATGATCTCT
This sequence comes from Fulvivirga sp., assembly GCA_048268855.1. GTDB lineage: Bacteria > Bacteroidota > Bacteroidia > Cytophagales > Cyclobacteriaceae > Fulvivirga. Next base: position 429,457 of record JBLWUR010000003.1, on the reverse strand, counting down.
TGTGGCACTTCTAGTGTAGATTGGTCAAGCTCAAGGATAACGGTCACAATATCTCCAGCCTGTTTACCAATCTTCTTTCTGATTTCCGCTTTTACAGGTAAGAATAACTGTCCATTACCCATTGGCATAAGCTTGTATTTTTTTAATTCATATGCATCAATACGGCCATTGACTCGTACCCAACCAAATGGTGACTTTCGGTCCTGAGGGATCTCTGGTATAGCCGCATAAGTCCAACCACCTTTGCCTGGAAATTTCTGCAGCAGATACTCACCATTCACTTTATTCATTAAAGTAAAATTAATAGGATTTGGTGAATTTTTCCTTTCTCACCCATCTTAAGATCTCTATGTGGGATTCTGTTGGGCTGAATCTAAGTAAGGCTTTAAGTAAACTTATTCTGAATCTCCTTCTAAAGTCTTTTTTAGCTTGTCGAGTTCACGTCTTTTTCTAACATAGATCTTATGTTCCCAGGTAGAGGCATAGAGCGTAATTAGGAAGAACAGTGAAAATCCAATCATGGATACCAAAGAGGTATTCTTATCAATCCATAAGCTAAGCAGAGTTAGTATGGCAATGAAAGCAAAATATACCTGCATGGTACGTGAAAGTACTTCTGAATAAGAAGCATTGGATAATGCATGCTCCAAATCACCAGTAATAGTCAGCTCAAATTGGTTTTCAAATTTCTTCCTCTTACTTCTTTTATACAGCAAGTAAATTGGTGTTGCAAGCATGACCACCAACATCAAGTAAATGAAGGTCTCATGTTCTTTGCCTTTGAAAAGTACAGCAAAGAGTAACATAGAACCTGCTATCAAATTTGCCCCAATTAAGATTACTTCCATCCAATTGGCAATCTTACTGGCTGATTTTTTCTTGGCGACAACACGTCTGTGTAACGCCTCTTCATTTATCACATACATAGGCTTATTGTTTTGTGTGTCCCATATTTTTTTTAGTTCGTCAAACTCCATGGTGATCATATTTTAAAGATTTATCGGTCAAGTGTTTTTTTATACGGTGGATTTTAACACCTATGTTAGTGTCAGAGATTCCAGTCATTTCGGCCATCTCTTTATAGCTATAGCCGTCAAGCATAAGTAAAGTAAGTGAACGGTCAATTTCAGGAAGCTTGCCTATTTCATGATAGAGCCATGCAAGTCGGTCATCAATGTTTTGTGTATTCTCCTCCAATAGATATTCTATCTTATCCACAGACTGCCGTCCATCATGATGTCTTTTTTCCTTCCTTACCCATCGCATGGCAGTGTTTAATGCCACTCGATAAATCCATGTGCTTTCAGCACTCTCATTTCTAAAATTTGGTATCGAGTGCCATGTCTGGATGGCAATTTCTTGGAAAAGATCGTCACGGTCATCTTCTGTGAAAGCATAAACTCGCACTACTTTAAAAAGCATTGCTTTATACTGCCCTAACCAGTTATTGAAAATTTGTCGTTGCTCTTTTTCCTTCATTATTTTAAATGCTTACCACAGTAGTAACCGCAGTAGGTAGATTTATTACAAGGAACGGAAAATAAAATAAAAAACTTGCCTACTATGTCAAATTGAGCCTTCCACGTCAAATTGAGCCTGTTGAAATTCACCACGTCTAAACGTCACTTCGAGCGCAACGAGAAGTCCCCTAATAGAAAAGTCAAGAAACTATTAAACCCCTTTGGGGTTTTAAATTAACCATGACATAATTCTATTTGTATTTAATCCCTTCGGGATTTTGTTCCCCCTCAGTGTCTCTCGCAGAGGACACTGAGGAAAATGGATACTTTATCTCCATTTAGCATTTAACACAGTACCTGAGTGGGCTTGCGTGTGCTACAGCGAACATGGTGAAATCCCGTAGGGATTAAACGTAAATAAAAAGGACAATCTAAATAAGAACCCCAGAGGGGTTTAATGTATCAATCAAAGACCTTTGTCAGTTTGAACTAATTCAAAACCATGTCAAATTGAGCCTGTCGAAACCCAGCTTGAGCTTGTCGAAACTATTGTCAGGTTGAGCTTGCCGAAAGCCCATAAAAAAGAAAGGGGAGCAATTGCTCCCCTGACTCGTCTTTCAACCTAAACTTGAAAAAACTAATTGTTCAATCTAAAATATGAAGTGTCTCCAGACTCCATTAAAAAATCACTTAGATTCAAATACTTAGCCAATACTGCATTACAGGGGCTGTCTTTTGAAATGGAGGTTTTATATACAAGATTATCTTTGGAATCGTAAAATTCGAGTATGTTAGTTTCGGCATGGTAGCTATAAAATGGATCGAGTATTTCATAATTGAGCTCGTTTGAGTTCCCTGCCTCTTTTTCTTTTTCTGCAGCTAATACCGGACTGATGAAAATTACTGCTAAGACCAGCAGTATTAGATTCTTTTTGTTAATAAATGAGTTCATGATTGTTGTTGTTTATTTTGAGCTTCCCCCGAAATTTATCGGGGGACTTTTGACCTGCAATACCTTTTACAATCGGTATGCCAATATGTTAACTTGTTGATAATCAGATGTATAAGTAAATACACTAATTTGCCATTGTTTCGTTACCGAACACTTTACGGTCGGTTGTGTACTACCAAAAAGGTTACATAAAAAAGCATTTATTTTTTATTGCGTGTTCATTGTTGAAAGTAGATTACCTTTGCTTATGCCACATAATATTTTATTTTTGTGCAAAATTTTAATCCAAGCGATACATGAGCGTTTTAGTTAATAAAAATTCCAAAGTAATAGTCCAGGGCTTTACCGGTTCTGAAGGTACATTCCATGCAGGTCAGATGATCGAATACGGCACAAACGTAGTAGGTGGGGTTACCCCAGGTAAAGGCGGTCAAAAGCATCTAGACAAACCGGTATTTAATACGGTTAAGGAAGCTGTTGATAAAGCTGGAGCTGATGTGTCAATCATATTTGTGCCCCCGGCATTTGCAGCTGATGCTATCATGGAAGCAGCTGATGCAGGCATTAAGGTAATTATAACCATTACAGAAGGGATTCCTGTAAAGGATATGATAATGGCTAAAAATTACCTTAAAGGTAAAGATGTGGTGCTTGTTGGCCCGAACTGTCCGGGAGTAATCACTCCAGGAGAAGCTAAAGTAGGTATCATGCCAGGATTTGTTTTCAAGAAAGGTAAAATTGGTATTGTATCGAAATCAGGAACATTGACCTATGAGGCTGCTGACCAGGTAGTAAAAGCTGGTTTAGGTATCTCTACGGCTATTGGGATCGGTGGTGATCCTATCATTGGTACATCTACTAAGCAAGCCGTTGAAATGCTTATGAATGATCCTGATACTGAGGCCATTGTAATGATTGGTGAAATTGGTGGTAACTACGAAGCAGAGGCGGCTAGATGGATTCAAAAACAAGGAAATCCGAAGCCAGTAGTTGGGTTTATTGCTGGACAAACTGCCCCGAAAGGAAAGCGTATGGGTCATGCTGGAGCCATCATTGGTGGGGAAGATGATACCGCTGCAGCGAAAATGAAGATCATGAAAGAATGTGGCATCCATGTAGTGGCATCACCAGCTGATATTGGGGAAACGATGAAAAACGTACTGGGAAAATAATCCAGCTTATAAATCACAATTAATAGAAATAGTGCCGGTTTTCCGGCATTATTTTTTTAATCGGTAACTGATTTTTAGAAGATCTTCTCAACAAATAGGTTAATTACTTCTACCAGGATAAGCACTATGATTATTACCTCCAGTATAATACTTCTCTTATGCTGAATCAGGTCTTTAAAAAGATCTAAATTTTCATTCACCATTTTCAGATTGTATTCAACATTGTTATATCGAATTTTAATATCGAACATGTTTCGTAATCCGGTATCAACTTTACTTAGATATTCATCAGTCCATGCGGCTTCCGGTTGGTCAAATACATAAAGCTGATTGAAAATATTATTTTTTACATTAAGCGTCTTCCCTATGAACTTGAGCAAAGTTTTACTAGTCATAAACAATCGGCCTTCTTTTTCAAGTCGCTTGGTATATAGATTGGTCTCGTCCAACATTTGAGCGGCCTTTTTCTGGTAATAATCCAGTGAAACCGATTGACCAACATTAAGCAATACGATCTTGATTACTTCTGGCGAAATGTTATACAAATGTGCTTCGTTATGGCCGAATTGATCAGAGTCATTACTTTTATGGATGGCGAATTCATCAAAAAGTTTTTCACTTAATGGGTTTATAGTGTACTTACTGAGAAAGGCTATTGTTTCTGAGATGGCCAGATCCTTATACTCACAAAAAACCACTACTCCGTAAGACAGTACATACATATAGTTATCCCCATCTGCGTAAAACAGATCAGAGGTGGAATAGCTGTGAAGCTCGCCTTTATAATCATTTTTAAACTGGCGCAAATTGATATTATCTGCGATTTGATAGGCCTTTATTTTCATGGTAAAGTATTTCTATTAACTATTCAAAAGAACAACCAACAACTATCACCAGTAGCTATCTACAAAATTATTGGATTAAAAACTACAATAACTCATTAGCTAAATTTGCTAACTCAGATCTTTCACCTTTTTCCAACGTTACATGGGCATAGAGTTCGTGGTCTTTTACACGATCTATTAGGTAGGAGAGGCCATTACTTTGCGAATCTAAATAAGGTGTATCAATCTGATAAATATCGCCAGTAAAAATGATTTTTGTGTTTTCACCTGCTCTGGTAATGATCGTTTTTACCTCATGTGGTGTAAGGTTTTGAGCCTCATCTACTATAAAGATAATGTTGGACAAACTACGACCTCTGATATAGGCCAAAGGAGTAATCATTAATTTTTCCAGATTTACCATTTCGGTAAGTTTAGAATACTCTTTATCAGACTCGTGATATTGATTTTGTATAAACTTCAAGTTGTCCCACAAGGGCTCCATATAAGGGTTCAACTTTGATTTTATGTCACCTGGAAGATACCCTATATCTTTATTGCTTAATGGTACAATCGGGCGTGCTAAATAGATTTGTTTAAATTCTTTTTTCTGTTCAAGTGCAGCAGCCAACGCTATCAATGTCTTACCTGTTCCGGCAACTCCCTGCATACTAACTAATTTAATATCTGGGTTGAGAATAGCATGGATAGCAAAAGCCTGTTCAGCATTTCGAGGTTTTATTCCATATACTGATCTTTTTTCGACATGTTCCATCAAGTCTTTGATGGGGTTGTAAAAAGCCAATACAGATTTTTTGCCGTTTTTCAGTATATAATAGCCATTTTTAGAAGGTTTTTTTCGACCCAATACATCAGAGGCCTCGCAACTTCCCTTTTCATAAAGCTGGTTGATTTTATCAGGAGATATTCTATCTTGAACCGTTTTGCCGGTATATAATGAACTTACGTTTTTAACTTTTCCGGTATTATAATCTTCTGCTGGGAGCCCTAGAGATTTTGCTTTTAATCGAAGATTAATGTCTTTGGAAACCAATATGACATTTCTCCCTTTCATTTCCTGCTTTAGCTGTAAAGCAGCGTTCAGAATGCGATGATCGGCCTTTTCTTCATCAAATACCACCGTGGCATCAATTTTACTATTCTGATCCATTAGTACTTTGAAACTCCCTCTGGTTTTTCCGTTTAGAGGATTCCAGTCATGAAGCATCTTACTCTCTGCCAGCTTATCTATTAGCCTAATAAACTCCCGTGCTTCAAAATTCTTAGTATCGTTTCCTTTTTTAAATTGGTCCAACTCCTCAAGCACCGTAATTGGAATACCTACGTCATGCTCATCAAAGTTCATTATTGAGTTATGTTCATAAATAATCACTGAGGTATCCAGAACAAAAATCTTCTTTTCGTTATTCACCGCTTTTGCCATACAAGTAAGATTAAAAAATGGATTGTGTAGTGGTTTAAAAGTAGACAACTGTTGATAAATGCAAAAGGGATTCAAAAGAATTTATTGGGTAATTCCAATAAATATTTTCAAAGTAGTTTTATTTCAATTACCTCTAAAACAATATTTTATTGAAAAGCATTATCGTCAATGTCTTCACCTGGTTCGGGCATTGAAAACATGCTGCTTAGTAAATCTTTAAATTGTAGCCCCTTAGATAGCTGATGTTTGCTTAACATGCTATATTCTGAAAGTCCATGAAGCGCAAACTCCATCAAGAATAGCTTCATCGAATGGTCGATTTTACTTTGATGATTTTTTACTAATTCCTGTAAACCGGGAACAGAATTCAGGGCCTGTTCATATTCATTGTCACTAAAGTCGTGAAGGATGTCAATGGAATTTTCATTTCCAAACCAATCCGTTATAGTTTTATATGGATTAGGCGCCTTCTGTTTTCTAATTTTTTCGGGATCCGGGAAAAACTCTATGAATTTTGTTCGGATGGCTTTACCTACGAGATTGTGGGCTACAATGCCAGGACCCTCCTGTTCACCTTCGTAAACAAGTTCTACCTTGCCCGTAATGGACGGTATTACGCCATAAAAATCAGACACTCTGACGGTAGTTTTACCACCATTTAACAACGCTCTTCTTTCAGCGGCACTCATTAAGTTCTCATAAGCAGAGATGGTAAGTCGAGCAGAAACACCACTTTTGGCATCTACATACTCACTATTTCTGGCTTCAAAGGCTATTTGCTCTATCAGATCCTTTGCTAATTCGTTAATTGATACATTCTCCTTTTGTTCTGGTTTGATCTTGGCTTCTTGTTCAGTAATTTTTCTGCCAATTTCAATGCTTTTAGGATAATGGGTAATGATTTGACTTCCAATACGATCTTTTAATGGCGTAACAATACTACCTCGATTCGTATAGTCTTCAGGGTTGGCTGTAAATACAAATTGGATGTCTAGCGGCATACGTACTTTAAAACCACGGATTTGGATATCGCCTTCTTGCAATATATTGAAAAGCGCCACTTGAATTCTTGCCTGCAAGTCTGGTAATTCATTGATGACAAATATGCCTCGGTGTGAACGCGGGATTAGCCCGAAGTGGATCACTCTTTCATCTGAGTAAGGTAATTTTAAGGTAGCTGCCTTTATAGGGTCAACATCGCCAATAAGGTCAGCAATAGAAACATCGGGGGTAGCCAGTTTTTCACTATAGCGTTCATCACGTGTCATCCAACTTATAGGTGTAGAATCACCTAACTCGTTAATAGTATCATGACCAAAGCGAGACATCGGCTGCATAGGATCGTCATTAAGATCGCTCCCGGTGATCACAGGCACAAATTCATCTAGTAGTTTAGTCATCATCCTAGCCATGCGTGTTTTAGCCTGTCCTCTTAGACCTAAAAAATTAATATCGTGCATGGAGAGTATGGCCCTTTCTAGGTCTGGAATTACTGTTTCTTCAAAACCCCAAATGCCTTCAAAGACATTCACCTTGTTTTTAAGGTTTTTAATCAAATTGTCTCTTAATTCCTGTTTCACTGATCGGGGTTGATAATCAGTTTTTTTAAGTTCACCTAAAGTTGTGATTTTACTGTAGTCCATAAAATATCTAATGCTTAGAATTTTTTTCGTCTGTTTCGTCTGTAATCCTCAAATATTAAGTGGCCAAGCCCTTGTAAATTGCTGTAATACGCATTCCCGTCATTTACTTTAGTAAATTCCTTTACAAACTCCTTAAGATAGGGGTCAGAGGCTATCATAAAAGTTGTCACAGGTATTTTTAGTTTTTTACACTGCTGGGCGAGGTTCAACGTTTTGTTTAATATTTTACCATCAAGGCCAAAACTGTTTTTATAATATTTAATACCCACTTTCATGCAAGTCGGTTTACCATCGGTAATCATAAAAATTTGTTTATTGGCATTTTTACGCCTTCTCAATAAATCCATGGCCAATTCAAGACCGGCTATAGTGTTGGTATGATAGGGACCTACTTCCAAATAGGGAAGGTCTTTAATTTGTATTTGCCATGCATCATTGCCAAAAACAATTATATCCAGAGTGTCTTTAGGGTATTTTTTTGTAATAAGTTCAGCTAATGCCATGGCCACTTTTTTTGCGGGGGTAATTCTATCCTCTCCATAAAGGATCATGGAATGAGATATGTCGATCATCAGTACTGTGGAGGTTTGGGTTTTATATTCATTCTCCATCACTTCCAGATCACCTTCAGTCATCATAAATCCATCAAGACCATGATTGATTTGTGCATTGCGCAACGAGTCAGTTACTGATATTTGCTCCAATGTATCACCAAATTGATATTCCCGTTTATCTGTGCTTGGCTCGTCACCTAATCCTCCAAAATTTGTTTTGTGCTCTCCTTTACTTGACTTTTTAAGTTTGCCAAAGATTTCTTCCAGAGCACTACTTCTTATCTTCTGTTCACTCTTTCCGGTAAGCTTGAAATTTCCCTCCGGATTTTCATCTGTGATGTATCCTTTGTCTTTCAGTTCATCAATAAAATCTCCCATTCCATAGCCGTCTCCTGTAAGGTTATACTGCCTATCTACATTATTCAGCCAACTCAGTGCTTCCGATACATTGCCAGCAGTAATAATTAATAACTGCATGAATACATCAAGTAACTTGTCAAAGTCTGATTTAAAGCCCTTTGAATCAGGTATATAATGAGTGAATCTATGTCCTAACATTGAATTATGACCATTTAATAGATCGTATTTTCATTAAAACCAATATAGGCTATTTTATGTTCAAATAAACATTCAATTCTAAACTTAATCTTATATTCTACAATGTAAGTTTTTATGAGTTTTAGAAGTAAAACAAAGCAACTTTTGATCAGTTTATCCAGTTACTTTAACTGTTGGTTAAAGTATATAGTTTTAAAAAATAAAGTAAATGAGAAAGTCTATAGTTGTAATTGTGGTTTTGGGATTTATTGCGGGTTCTTGTGCAACATACAGTTGTCCAACATATGCCAAGAAACCGAATAAGATAGAAAAGAAAGACCTCGTTCAGAACGATCGAATATAATTAATAAATCATGTCATGACGCTCGTTACATGGAAAATAAAAATAATTGAATTCATTGAGGAATACTTTGAGTATAGACTTCGTAGATATAGAGTCTCCAAATACAGACGTAACAAAAAAAAATGATCCTACCCTGCTTTACCAAGCAGGGTTTTTTTATGTCCAGAATACTATAGAAAATAATTTTTATCTAAAACTGTAACATTTATACAAGCACAGCTGTCTCATGATCAATCTGTAATAAACGGATAGGTCTTAAACAACAACGCTATGCTTAAAAATTATATCACCATTGCTTTACGTAATATTCTAAAGCACAAAACATTTTCTTTTATCAACATTTTTGGATTGGCCACAGCGATGTGTGTCTGTATGGCCATTATTATGCTTGTAGCTGATCAAATGATGAACGACAGGCATAACCCTAATCGAGAGCGGATTTACAGAGTGAATTCAATGCCTTATTATAAAGGAGATATGAATCTTAAAGGTAATGAGACAGCCACCACTACCTTACCTTTACACGATGAACTGTTAAATAACTATAGCGGAATTGAAAAAGTCGTTCGTATAGTGCGTGGATTTGGTAATGGTTGGATCCAACTTGAACCTGGTCATGATGTAAACATCCCTTTAAGTGGCTTTTTTGCTGATCCTGAAGTCTTGGATATGTTCGACCATCAGCTATTGTATGGAGATCGTAATACAGCATTGGTAGAACCGTATTCAGTGGTGCTTACAAAAAAGGCCGCTGAGAAACTATTTGAGATAGAAAATCCGGTGGGAGAGTCAATTAAAATGGGTGAGCTTGGTACCTATAAAGTAACTGGGGTAATAAAGGAAACTGAAAATAAGTCGCACATAGTTGCTGAAGCCTATGCGAGTATCTCTACAGTTAGGAGTTTGGAAGCTCAAAAAATTCGGGAAAAGGAATTGGACAACTGGTATGATTATACGGCAGGCTGGGTATATATTATGCTATCTAAGGATCGTACAGAAAAAGAAGTTGATTCATATTTGGCAAGTATCCAACGTGAACATTTTTCGGAATTGCCTACGCCAGAAACAACTGCAATAACTTATTGGTTACAAAGCCTTACTAATATTTCTCCAAGTGCATTAATCAACAATCCGATCGGCCCTTTCATGCCCTGGGTTTTTATCTACTTTATGTCTGCTTTAGCGGGAGTGGTTTTGATCACTTCATGCTTTAATTTTACGAACCTATCTATAGCACGTTCTATGAGCAGAGCGAGGGAAATTGGTGTAAGAAAAGTTACTGGTGCCCTAAGAAGACAGATTTTCGTTCAATTTATCAGTGAATCAATCATAATCGCACTTTTTGCTTTGATACTCGCTATAGTACTTTTATTTGCCTTAGAACCACTCATGCTAGAATTGGCCTTCACACAAACTATGCAATGGAGTTTTACTACTAACTATTTTGTGTTCGCCTTATTTATTGTAGTAGCAGTGGTAGTTGGAATTATGGCGGGACTATTCCCTGCTGTAGTGCTTTCCGGGTTTCAACCTATCAAGGTATTGAAGAACCTTAATAACACCAAGTTGATGTCAAAAATGGGAATACGGAAAACGCTTTTAGTGGCACAATTTTCAATTTCATTGGTATTTATTCTGACAGTAATTGTTTTATATAATCAGCTAAATCTTTTCTTAAATAGTGATTATGGTTTTGACCCCTCAAATAAGATTGTAATTCAAAAAGGAGGAGATACTTCAGATGTACTAAAAACGGAGTTACTAAAACAAAGTAATATAACCAGTGTTTCACTTTCTAGTCATATACCTAATGCAGGAATAGTCTTTGGAAATGGCTTTAAAAAATCTTTAGAGGAAGAGGAGTGGACTGACTTGAGATATTATGCAGTGGACGAAGATTATTTGAAGAATATGAATATTCCACTTGTAGCGGGCAAATTTTTCGATGCACAAGCTGGAGCATCAAACAAGAATACCATTGTGATTAACGAAAATGCAGTTGGTGCTTTTCATTTTGGATCGGCCTCTGAGGCCATAGGGCAAGTAGTAATTTTTTCAAGAGATTCTACTGAAAAGGAAATTATCGGAGTTGTACGTGATTATAGTCACGAAATGGCCTCCGAAAAATTAGAGCCTCTGGCATTAATGTACAATCCTGAAGAGTTTAGTATAATCCAGATTGCCTACTCTGGTACTTTTGGCAATGCGTCAGAAACTGTGGAAAAGGTATGGTCTAAGATCAACCCTGGGATGAAGGTGGATATCAAGGATTTTAATACGGCTATGGGTGAGTTATATGAGATTTTATTTGGCACTTTGGTGAGAGTACTTGGTTTTGTAGCTGTACTTTCTATTGTAATTTCATGTCTTGGTTTGCTAGGTATGGCCACCTATACCATTCAAACGCGTAAAAAGGAAATAGCTCTTCGTAAAGTATTAGGTATTTCCAATGGATCTTTAGTGTATATTTTATCTAAGGGTTACTTGTCTATTTTGGTGATCTCGGTGTTAGTTTCTGTTCCATTAGCCTATTATATGAATATGCTGTGGTTAGAGCAATTTGCTTTTCATGTTACGGTAGATGCAATAACGATTTCACTCGGTATTTTGATATTAATGATACTCGGAGCTTTTACCATTGGTTCACAAACTATTCAAGCAATTGTGATCAATCCGGTAGACAATTTAAAGAATGAATAAAAAAAGTCCGGGCATTTTGCTCGGACTATTTTTTTATTTCTACTTACTTCCAGCTCAAGGCATTGTTCGGAATATATAATCCCACAGTGGTGAGGAAACGCCAAAAGCAGTATTGCTATTTTTGTAATGATGGATACCATGATGTACCCATAATTTCTTAAAGAAATTTTTTGGTGGCTGAAATGCATGAACAATGTAGTGAACAAAAAGATATGCCGCATATCCAATTAGGAAACCTGGTAAAAAAGCAAAGACATAATCTTGCATAATCAACCTAAAAAGAAACAAGAGTAAGGTGGCTATAGTTAGGCTGGCTAGCGGGGGCATGGCGAGTCGGTCTTTGTCTCTTGGGAAATCATGGTGCACACCGTGCATGATATACTGCATTTTCTTCCTAGTCTCAGTATATATTTCCATATGGAATAAATAACGGTGCATAAGGTATTCTACAAGAGAGAATGCCAATAGACCAATAAAGAATAACGATACTGAAGTAACCAACGATAAGCTTGTATTGGTAATATTCCAATAGAGAAGACAACCGGAATAGATAGAAAATAATGTAATTGGTATAGCTATGTGTGTTCGGGTCAGTCGCTCTATAATAGCGCTGTTCGAAAGTCGTTTGCTTCCACTATTATGAGGTTTTAATTCTTCAGTAGTCATTTTGATTGAATCTCATTTTTAACAAAATTATAAGATGATTTGCTCAACTAAAACGGATATTCAATTTATTAGTTTCAATATATTAATTCATTTGCAATTCCTTTGATTTAGTTAATACTTTCTTATAAAAATCTTCATAAAGGGGCATTATTTTAGTTACATCAAATTCTGTGGCCCTTTTGAGTGCATTTTTCTTAAAGGTAGGCAAATTGTCTTTGTCAAGAATATGAAGGGCATTTCTGGTCATGTCTTCAACATCACCTACTTTGCTTAAGAATCCAGTCTTACCATTTATATTTAGTTCGGGTATACCACCAACATTGGTTGAGATAATTGGCACTTCACAAGCCATAGCTTCAAGTGCTGCTAACCCAAAACTTTCTTTTTCGGATGGCATTATAAACAGATCAGCTACAGAAAGCACTTCCTCAACGGCTTCCAATTTTCCTAAAAACCTGATGTCATCACAATCACCCAACTCGCGACATAGCGCCTCAATCTGTGGCCTTTCAGGGCCATCACCAACCAACAATAATTTTGAAGGAACTACCTTTCTTACATTATGAAAAACCCGTACTACATCATCTACCCGCTTTACTTTTCTGAAATTGGAGGTATGTACCAATAACATTTCACCATTGGGGCAAATGGCAGTTTTAAAATGCTCTTTTTTCTGTTTCTTAAAGCGTTCTAAGTCTATAAAATTGGGGATTACCTCAATGCCGTTACTGATTTTAAAATGCTCATAAGTATCCTTTTTTAAGTCTTCAGAAACTGCTGTTACACCGTCAGAAGCATTGATACTGAAAGTAACCACAGGTGCGTATGATGGGTCCTTACCCACCAAAGTAATGTCTGTTCCGTGCAATGTGGTTATCACAGGAATGTAAATGTTTTCTGTCTTTAAAATTTGTTTTGCCATATAGGCTGCAGATGCATGAGGAATGGCATAATGGACATGCAATAAATCTAATTTCTCATATCTCACTACATCGACCATCTTACTGGCTAGGGCCAACTCGTATGGAGGGTATTCAAACAAGGGGTAATTTCTTAAAGTTACCTCATGATAAAAAAGATTCTCATTAAAAAAGTCAAGTCTTGTGGGCTGTGAATAGGTTATAAAGTGAACTTTATGACCTGCCTTTGCCAGTGCCTTTCCTAATTCGGTGGCTACAACACCACTACCCCCAAAAGTTGGGTAACAAACTATGCCTATTTTCATTTCTACTATTTATTTATGTCATCAACACAATGTATGGAAGAATAGCTCCATATTGATTGATAAATTAAATCCTGTATTCTTGTACGAATATTATTTTTAATAAGTTTTTTATTTTCGGCATCTGGGTATATGCGGTTTGAAAGGAACACATAAACCAATTGAAATTCCGGATCTACCCAAACTGCCGTACCGGTAAAACCTGAATGGCCGAAAGTTTTTGAGGAAGAAAAACGAGAGGTTGGGCTATTCCATTCACCCAATACTGGTTTATCCCAACCAATTCCTCTTCGATTACTTTCATATTGCTGTGAAGTGAATCGTTCTACAGTGCCTTTCATGAAATAGGTACTTCCTCCATATTTTCCATCCTGCAAGTTCATTTGCATCAATTTAGCTAAATCAAGGGCATTGCTAAAAAGCCCCGCATGACCGGCAACACCTCCGAGCATTGCTGCACCCTGATCATGCACCAGACCATCAACAAGGGTTTTACGAAAATAGTTGTCATACTCCGTTGGAGCTACCAGACTTAGTGGATATTTACAAAGAGGAGAGTAGCAAAGTGTACTTAACCCTAATGGATCATAGAAGTTTTGTTGTAAAAATTCTTCAATAGGTTGATTTATAGTTTTCTCTATTAGTTTAAGCAACAGGTAGTACCCCATATCACTGTATTTGTAATCGTAGGGTTTTCTATATTCCTTGGTTCGAAGTTTGGAATCTTTCACCCATTGCCAGAGACTGTCACGGATTAACTCCGATCCAAACAAACCATCAGAAATTTGACTGGAAAAAATAGAGTCCCTGTACTGACTCATATAATGGGTGTTATTGTTCGTGTCAGGCATCACCTGTTTCCAAAAGGGCAGAAATGGCCAAAGACCAGCCTGATGGGTGAGGATGTCGCGCAGGATCATATTCTCCTTATTTGTGCCTCTCAGTTCAGGTAAATATTGTGACACTTTTTTATCTAAATCAATTGCTCCCCTCTCTTCCAAGAACATGATAGCTTGCGTGGTAGCTGCTACTTTTGTAATTGAAGCGATATCATAAACGGTATGATCATCTACTGGGGTGATACTATCGTAAGTATAATAACCATAGGACTTGTTAAGGATAATTTTCCCGTTTTTCGCAACCAGTATTTGGCAACCTGGTGTACCCTGCTCTTCAATGGCCTCTATAGCTATTTTATCAATTTTGCGGAGTACTTTACTATCCATCCCTACTTCCTCGGGCAAGCCAAAAGCAAGGCGATCAAGTGTATTAGTTACTATTCCCGTTCCATTGGGTATGTCAATGGTAATTGATATAGGGAGCTTGCCTAATGCCGGTAAGCTGCCAAAGATAATTTGTGGTACAACATTTTGGTATTCTTCATCATCAGTATAGGCAACTACTACTGTGCTCACTCCATAAAATTCTTTAAGCTTATAAGGATTAATGAATGAGCATAGAATAACGTTCGTTTTAAGACTGAGTTTATTTATAAAAGTAACTGTACTTTCATTCCAATTTTCATTAAACACACCAATTATCACATAGTCATATAAAGGTAAATTCTTTTCCAATCGGGTATAGTCACGGGAAAGATTGTAATGACTAAAAGTAGTATACTTATCGAGTGTTTCAGTAAATTCACTTCCTTCACCAATGGACAGAGAAGCAAAAGATTTTTCATCCAATACTTTAATAGGAATAGCATCAGATACATCTCTGGCTATGGTGACTGATTGACGATAGAGTTCTTGGCTCAGTATTTTGGTTTTGGGAGTGCTGAGTTTGAAAAATAGATTATCAACCACTATTTCCTTGGGTTGTACTACTCCAGCATTAGATTTTAGGGCAAGTATCTTAGTAGCACTCTCATTAAGTCGACCATGACTCAATTTTTTTCTTTTGATCAACTTCTTAATATTTTTAATGCTTGCACCCACATCAGAGGTAATCAACATGTCAACGCCTGCAGCAAATGAAAGGGCTTCCGCCTTGCCAGCGTTATATTTATCTTGAATGATCTTTTTATTGAAATCGTCTGAAATTATCAACCCATTGAAATTCAATTCTTTTTTAAGTACACTTATTGTCGTTTCTGACAAAGAGGATGGAATGTTTTTATTGTCTAATGAGGTAATAGCGTGACTTACCATTATGGCATCAACATTATTATTAATAAGACTTTGAAAAGGAGTAATATACTTTTGGAAGAAGTTTTTATTATTTTTTTTGTCAATCAACCGGTTATTAATTAGACCATCATCATACAGGCCAGGAAAATATACTCCGCAGGTTAATAGTCCTTCTGCTTGAATTCCTTTCATCTGCGTCAAAGCTTTTTGTTCTACAGTTTTAGTGTCGTCACTAATTACACCCGTAAATTTTTCGTTACCCAATAGCACTGAGGGCCCTAAGTTCATATTGATCCCTGTCAGTTTCATTTGGCGTGCTTGTTCCAGCCCTAATTGATAATTGAGACTATCATTTTGAATTGCCCCGATTGCTAGTTGATCTGGGAATGTGGTGGAGCTATAATTTAATCCATTATCTGCAGCAATAAGTAAGGGCACCGTACTTATCTTTTGAAAACGATTGATGAGCTCTATTTGTCTATTCGCATTGTTATCCATAAAAACCAACCCGCCAATATCATACTTTTGGATAATGTGCTCTATTTTTTCATGTTGCTGCTCAGTTCCGTTGCTGTAAATCGGCACTAGAAAAAGTTGACCAATGTGCTGCTCCATGGTTAGTGACTGAAATACACTATCTGCCCATTGGTTATGAGTATTTGTTTCTTGCGCCTGGGATATTTGCGTTAAAAAAATGAAGATTATGACGCTAAAAAATTTTCTGGTCATGTAGCCCGTTACTTTTATGATTACAGCTAATATTGAGTAGTTTTGTAATACTACGAAGTTAAATAAATAAACCACAAGTGACCATTGGCAGATGTTGGGTTATGGTTTAAATTAATTTAAAAGAAGATGAAAGTCCCCTCACTTTTCAGAATACCAAGATACCAAAGGTTTAAAATAGTGCCGAGGCATTATGATCCGATCAAGGAGGATATAGAGCAACGTACAGCCCAGATAAAAAATGAACTGAGTGGTGATGAGGCTGATCTGACTGGGAGAACATCAAGATTAGTAGGGGCTTTCAGAACAAATAAATCTAAATCGGGTGGATCGGCTTCTCTCATGCAATTTATCATTATGCTTTTACTAGCATTTATGATATTTGGATATATCTATTTAGGAAGCATTGCGTTGTATATTTTTATAACAGCTTCGGCAATATTGTTATACCTGAAAATGAAGCGGATTATATAGTCTCTGTTCTGAATGCCCGATATAATTAAACTCCTTCCCGACTCACTAGCTAATCAAATAGCAGCTGGTGAAGTAGTGCAACGCCCTGCTTCAGCGGTAAAGGAACTTTTGGAAAATGCCATAGATGCCGAAGCGGATTTTATTAAATTGATAGTAAAAGATGCCGGCAAAATACTGATCCAGGTGATGGACAATGGTAAAGGAATGTCTGCTACTGATGCCAGAATGAGCCTTGAACGTCATGCTACTTCAAAAATCAGTAAGTCAGAAGATTTGTTTTCCATCCGTACCATGGGCTTTAGAGGTGAAGCCTTGGCGTCAATAGCTGCGGTATCGCAGATGGAAATTAAAACTTGTCAACAAGACGAGGAGTTAGGATCATTGATAGCTATCGAAGCCTCTGAAATAAAGAAGCAGGAACCGGTGGCATGTGATAAAGGAACCTCCATTGCTGTAAAAAACCTATTTTACAATGTGCCTGCCAGACGAAATTTCTTAAAGTCAAATGGGGTTGAAATGAAGCACATCGTTGATGAATTTCAGCGTATAGCCCTCTCTAACCCTGGTGTTGGTTTTACATTACATAATAATGATTTGGAGATTTACAATCTCCCCAAAGGAAAGTTGAGTCAGCGCATTGTTCATATTTTTGGTAAAAACTATCAGGAACAACTAGTAACCTGTGAAGAGACTCTGGAGCATATTGATATATATGGTTATGTGGGTAAGCCCGAATTCGCCAAGAAGACCCGAGGCGAACAATTCTTTTTTGTAAACAACAGATTTATAAAAAGTGGTTATTTGAATCATGCCGTATCCAATGCTTTTCAAGGGCTTATTGCGGAGGGTACTTTCCCGTTTTATGTCCTTTTTATAGGTATCGACCCAAAGCATATTGACATCAACGTACACCCCACCAAAACGGAGATCAAATTTGATGATGAACGTACTGCCTATGCGCTTGTAAGGGCCGCTGTACGACAAGCGTTGGCCACGCATAACATTACTCCGGCATTAGATTTTACAGCAGACATTAATCTAGGACAAAAATTGGCGGTAAGCCGTGAAACAATAAAGGACAAGAACTATGGCCAGTTCAGAAGCACAGAATTACAGCAATCTAACCTAGAAAATTGGGATCGTCTTTTCGATGAAAATAAGGGAAAAGGAGATTTTGATGATTTTAAAAAGCATGATGATCAGGCTGTGACACTTACCTTCGGCAGTGAAATAAATAGTGGAAAGGAGTTGGTAGATAGCCACGAGAAGGGCAAGCCGATTTTCCAACTTCATAATCATTACATTGTAACACAAGTGAAATCTGGCATGTTACTGGTGGATCAGCAGGCTGCACACGAAAGAGTGCTTTATGAGAAATACACACTCTATTTGGAAAAGAAATCAGGGGCTTCGCAACAATCTCTTTTCCCTGAAGCTGTTTCACTCAACCCTTCGGACTTTGCACTCGTTATGGAGATGGAAGAAGAAATTGCTTCATTAGGATTTTTAATCGAACCGTTTGGGAAAAGTGACGTTTTGATCAAAGGGATGCCTGCTGAAGTTTCAGGTAATGAAAAGGATATATTTGAAGGTCTGATTGACCAGTTTAAAAAGAATGTGGAGTTATCATTGCCAAAAAAGGAAAATTTGGCACGCGCTTTAGCCAAAAGGACAGGAATAAAAATTGGAAACCGACTTAATGAACAGGAAATGGAAGTGTTAATAGACCAACTTTTTGCTTGTAAAAATGCCAATTACTCGCCCAATGGTAGATCGACATTCCATATTTTAGAAATTAGTAATATTGAGAATTATTTTAAATAAAGAATATGCTTAGACTGACCCCTGTTGTAAAAAACCTGCTTATAATAAACGTTGTCTTTTTTATTATGCAACAGATTTTTACAGGAATACATTTTACTGAATTAGTTTCACTTTGGAAATTTGGCTCTATAAATTTTGCCCCTTACCAGTTTGTGACCTATATGTTTGCCCATGGTGGGTTTATGCATATTTTATTCAATATGTTAGGCCTAGTATTTTTAGGTCCGTTATTGGAGCAGTTTTGGGGACCCAAGCGTTTTCTGATATTTTATTTAATTACTGGAATTGGTGCTGGGGTTCTTTACAATGGCATTGAGTACTATCAGGTGAATCAAATAAACAATGCAGTAGAAGATTACATTGCGCACCCTGACCCTGAAGCTTTCAATCGATTGATTGTTGAAAATATTGAAAATGCCAGCCAAGCCGTATATGAATTCATTGATTATTATGCCCAAAACCCTGACAGTGAACAAGCAAGGGAACGAAGTATTTCACTCGCAAGACAATTGGCAACAGAAACTCATAATTATGGGTCAATGTTGGGTGCTTCTGGGGCAGTATATGGTATCTTGATGGCCTTTGGCTTGCTCTTTCCAAATACTGAGCTCATGCTTTTGTTTCCACCTATACCTATAAAAGCCAAGTATTTGGTAATGATTTTAGGCGCTGTTGCGTTATATTCTGGACTGAATAGAGCTGGAGGAGACAATACAGCTCACTTTGCGCACTTAGGCGGTATGGTATTTGCGTTTATAATGATCCAGATTTGGAAAAATGACCGAAACAAATTTTATTGACAGATAATGTATAGTAGTATTAAAGACGATTTTAAGAATGCATTTAATAGGCCGAATAGCGCTCATACGCAACTTATTATTATCAATGTAGTTGTTTTTTTGGTATTGGCCGTTTTAAATGTATTCTCTTCTCTTTTTGGGTTTACTGGACTGTTCGATTTTGTTTACAATCAATTTAGTATACCACCTGTATTCAGTGACTTTTTGTCTAGACCATGGACTATTATTACTTATGCGTTTGCACATAGTCTTACTGACATATTCCATATATTATTTAATATGCTCATATTTTATTGGTTTGCCAGACTTATAATAGAGTATTTGGGGAGTGATAAAGTAATTAGCCTTTATGTGTTGGGTGCCTTGGCAGGAAGCGTGGCCTATTTGATGGTTTATAATCTCGTACCTTTCTATATTGAGAAGAGCGGGTTTTCAGGTATGGTAGGTGCCTCGGCAGCGGTTTATGCTGTAGTAGTAGCCGCGGCAACGTTATTGCCAAATTATACCTTTCACTTACTCTTTATTGGCCCAGTTAAAATCAAATATATTGCAGCATTTTATATTCTGCTATCCTTCTTGGGTTCAGTAGGTGGTAATGCAGGTGGCAATATTGCCCATTTGGGCGGGGCTTTAATGGGGTATTTCTTTATTGTTCAAATTCAGAAAGGGAATAATATTGGGGCCTGGGTACTTAGTACCATGTATTTTTTCAAGAGCTTTTTTGTGCGCTCACCCAATATTAAAGTATCTTATAAAAAGGAGAAAAGTGCATTTAAATCGAAATCCACTGTAGGAGCAAGTAAAAAAAGCATGAATTCAACTACTAGTCAGGATGAAATCGATGCCATTCTTGATAAAATTTCTGAGAAAGGCTACGAAAGCCTGTCCAAAGAAGAAAAACAGAAGCTCTTTAACGCCAGTAAGAAATAGGTAATACTATTTTTCATGAGTTGTGTTGCACTAGACTCACCCCTTGAATCCCTAAAAGGGAAAGACTCCTTGAATCCCCAAATAGGACAAGAAATTTTTATTTATTAACGGGTGGAGGTGTAATCATTATATGCGCCTTATGTGTTCCCGGATCCATAATCCATGGGCCACCTGGAACTAGAGGCCTAATAGGCAAGCCTGTAGATTCCTGAGTTGCAAAAGGAATATACACTACATAGCGTAGGTTGGCAGTAGCTTGATCATCACCTGACAATACTTGGAGGGTGGTTGGATTAGTTGGCATTTTTAAAGTACCCTCTTTGGCCTCTTTCTCTCTCATTTCGAATATTTCGCCTTGAGTCTTTCCTTCTAGCTTCAATGCTCTACCCCTAGCCATAAATGGTTCCAAATCTTTGTGATAACACGCCACACTAAAGCCTTCTTTGTTAGGGTCATCAGCCAAACAAATCATTTCATTTGTACCTGCTCTTAATGTGACTAATTCACCATCCTCGTTATAACCTAGCACGGTAGCCGCTGCTCTTTTTTCTTCTGGGGCAGCCTGAACGGCTCCACTAATCTGTTCTTCTTTGTTTAATACCTGGGCTTCACAGCTGACGTTGATAAAAGCAACAGTTGCTATTAAAAGGGAATACCTTAGATTTTTCATGACAGTATTTTTTTTGTCTTTAATATAGTAAAAATAAAAACAATGAAATTATATGTGGCTATCATTTAGCCCCCATTTCATTTTTAAGTTTTCAGTAAGGGCTTATTTCTCACCGTTATTCTGGCTGTTGTGCCACAATCTTTATTTCTAATAAGATGCAATTCGCCATAATTTTTAGCTAAGATTTTTTTACATAGAGACAAGCCCAAACCAGTACCTTTCTCACCAGAAGTGCCAATTTTTGAAACCAAAGAAGCCGCACCCATTTGTAACTGGGTGATATCCGTTTCTTCAATTCCTATCCCATAGTCAACAATATCTAGAGTTAACAAATCATTATTTAATGTAAAATCAAATTTTATGTCACTGCCTTTAGGAGAATATTTTATAGCATTACTTAATAGGTTTCTTATCACTAGGGTAATACAATCAACATCAGCCCAAATAATAGGTTTCTGACTCGTATCTCTTACTATCGATATTCTTTTTTCTTTAAGATCTTCTTCAAATAAAGAAAGGCAGTTATTTATTATACGACAAATCACGACTTCCTTCGGGTTAATGGTGAATCCATCCATCTGAGTTTTTGCCCAGTTGAGTAGATTATCCAAACTAAAGGTGACCACAGACAAGTGAGCGGCAATTTTTTCCGTGTACTCAATAAAGGTAGATTCTTCCAATGTCCTTGAAACAGAAAGCAGTCCTTTCAGGGAATTCAATGGGCCACGGATATCATGACCAATAATACCTAAGAGTCTATCTTTTGTATCATTTAATGTAATCAATTGGGACTCAGTCTCTTTAAGCTTAGTGATGTCCACCACATAGACGGCCAAGGCAAATTGTTCATTATCAGCATTATATACGGGAACATATTTACCATAAGAATTTATTTTCTCCCCGTTAGGTAAATTTGTAATCTCGTCAAAACTCAACCCTTCGCCTTTTAAGCCTTTCTCAACTAACTCATTGTGAGTTTTAAGAATATCCAGCGAAAGAATTTCTTTATAGTGCTTGCCTTCAATTTCTGATCTGGCCACTCCAAACGTTTTTTGGTATTTAGTATTGGCTATAAGGTAATTACCATCCATATCAAGCATACCAATAAAAAGTGGCAGGCTATCAATTGTTGATCTAAGTAGGCGCTGATTGGCAGTTATTTCATCTCGTTGTTTTATAATTTTCTGCTCTTTTTCTTCCAGCTCCTGATTGTTTTGTTCAATTTGAAGAACACTATCTAGTAGATCTTTTTTGTAAATGGAGGTAAAATAAAAAATGCAAGCAAAGGATACAATAGTATTAATAAAAGCCATGTAGGAATTACTGTCAATGGGTAAATCATGCCATAGCTGACGCATTGTAATCATGGCTAATGTACTCAAAGTTGTAAGTACGAAGTAGATTGTTTTAGTGGGATTGTCACAAACAATAATAATGAGGGCAGAAAATCCAACCATAAATACTTCATTGTATCGGTTATTGTGAAGCATTACTGACCTAAAAGCTATTAAATTTATAAAAATGATACAGACAGAAATAAAATAATTACGGGCAAATTTGTTATTCCCACTGCTGTTAAAATATAGTGGAGGTAGGCAAACAATAAGTAGGCCACTAAAAATAAGTAAGGCGTGGATATAGGCTCCAATTAAAAAGTTAAATATGGAGAACAATATAATTAAAAAAGCCGCTACAAGAACAAAGGAATTGATAAGTCTAATTCTTCGTTTTTCGAATAACGAATGATCCTCAACAATTCCTAGGTTATAAACTTTTTGAAGGTTCATATCACAACTTAATAAAAAAAGGCGTTAATTTTTATAAGATATTATTCAATAATACATTTAATCAAAAATGACCTTTTTAATCTTAAAATATTGATAGATAGGAGGTTATTTGAAGTTAGTGTTATCTTGTATTTATATGAGTTTGGCTTTAATTATAGATAAATAACTGGTTAATTAACCGCACAATGAAAAGGGATAGATTGGGAAAATTCATTAAAATACTGTTGGTGGGTATTCTTACTTTCCAGAATGTTCAGTTGTATGCTAAAGAATTACCTCAAAATGGTGTCGAAGAGGTAATTTACCCAATCACAGATCTTGAGGTTTATGTTGATAAAAGTGGTTCGGTATCTTTTCAGGAAGTATTGGAAGGGAATGTAAAATTTCAAAAGCTTAAAAAATTTGAACCAAAGGACTATGAAACTGATTCCTACTATTGGGTGAGATTGCCATTAAACATTAAATCAAATTACGATAGAGTATGGTTGATTGAATTTTATGACCAGACTATCGATCATATTGATGCCTATATTCCTAACACTACAGGTACCTATGAAAAACAAGTAATGGGTGACCAATACCCATTTTACCAAAAGAATTTTCATCATAAAAATTTTGAGATACTAATCAATCCTGATTTTAAGGGGCAGGTGATCTATTATTTTCGAATCAATTCAGGAACCTATGCCGATATCAGAATAGCGCTCCGTTCTATAAATCGATTTGTCGAATACTCTCTATTTGAATATTTTCTGTATGGAATATTTTACGGGATGATTGCCATCATCATTCTATACAATCTTTTAATGTACTTGGCAATTAAGGAAGTAAAATACTTGTACTACACATTTTACATTTTTAGTGTTGGTATTTATGCCATGTGTGTTGATGGTATTGCGTATCAATATTTATGGCCAAATTCACCTGAATGGAATCAAATTGCCCATGGAGTGGCGCTCTATTCACTTATATTTTGGGCACTCGTATTTGGTCAGTTATTTTTGAATACTAGAGTAAGGTCAAATAAATTTTTCAAACTTATCACCTATGTAACGGTTTTACGCTCAATGCTTTTTGTTTATGCACTGCTGTTTGATCAGACACTTTTTCAATTGAGAAACATTGAGATTATACCTTTATCTCTTATATTTTATATTGGTATTCATGTCCTTGTTAGAGGTTACAAACCAGCACGATTCTTTGTAATGGCCTATGGTGTACTATTTCTTGGCTTTTTGATCAAAGCTTTACTGAATGCATCCATTATACCCTTTACTATATTCACCTATTACAGTTTGCACATTTGCTTTTTGCTTGAGATGCTTTTTTTAACGTTTGCTTTAAGTGACCGCGTTAGAATACTGAAGTCGAATCGTGATAGAGCATTGAAAAGAGCTATTGAGCAACATCAAGAGAACGTTAAACTAAAAGATAAAGTCAATAAGGAACTTGAACATCTAGTCTCGAAAAGGACTGTTGAAATTCAGGAAAAGAATATAATGTTGGAGGAAGCCAATCAAAAATTGTTTCAACAAACCAATGATATTTCAAGGATCAATTCCATTCTTGACTTAGATAATTGGAAGCTCAAGAATAATATAAAAGAAATACTACAAGATCGATTAATTAATAAAAACCTATCTCTGGAGGAGTTCAGTAAAATATTCCCTGATAAGATCAGCTGTTATAAGTTTTTAGACAAATTGAAGTGGGGGGAGGGATATATATGTAGTAAATGTGGGAATGATAAGTATGCTGACGGCCATACAAAATACTCCAGAAGATGTTCGAAATGTGGGTATGATGAATCCGTTACAAGTAATACAGTATTCCATAAAATAAAATTTCCCCTCGAGAAGGCATTTTATATTTTGTACCTTACTAATAACAAACAGAATAAGTATACCCTTGATGAATTATCAAAGATGCTCGATTTGCGTAGAAATACAATCTGGAGTTTCAAAAAGAAGATAGAAAGTTTATTTACTGAAAAGGAGAATACCCATCTTGTTATTACCGATCTTTTCTCCCAGCATATTAAACACAAAACCGAAATAAACTAGGCCTAACGGGGATCATGTCTCTTATGCGCAATAAGTTAGTTTAATAATGGATTAAATTGCTCTATGTAGCACTTAATAGTTGTTTTTTAAGCGCAATATATTGTAGTCTAAGTGCCCTTACCGCAATCGATTTCCGTTAGTATTTACTTTGAATTTTTGTTTATCAAAAATCTTAGTTATACAATTAGTTTAAGATTTAACGTGGATAAGTTCCAACCTGAAACGAAATGGTTTTGTTATGTTAAAAAGAATACTGATCACCGGGCTTTCAATGATGTTAATCAATGGAATACTAATAGCTCAAAGTAAGAGTGTAAGTGGTAAAGTTACTGGCGATCAAGAACCTTTACCAGGAGTCAATGTGCTAGTAGAAGGTACAACTACGGGAACCGTCACGGATCTTGATGGTAATTATTCCATTCAACTATCAGATGGGAATACAGTACTCATTTTTTCTTTCATAGGATATAAATCGAAACGCGAAGAAGTAGGCAGCCGATCAGTGATCAATGTGGGGATGGAAGAGGACGTAAGCCAATTGGAAGAAGTCGTAGTAATAGGATATGGAACGGTAAGGAAATCAGATATGACAGGTTCGGTTACTTCTATTAAAAGTGATGAGCTAATAAAGGCGCCTTCAGCTGATCCTATTCAATCACTACAAGGGAAAGTAGCTGGGCTTCAAATTTTAAGTGGGTCAGGCGCGCCAGGTTCTGAAAGTTATGTCAGATTGAGAGGCATAAACACATTAAATGATAACCGTGTATTATATGTTGTAGATGGTGTAATAATTGACGGAGGGATAAATTTCCTTAATAGTCAGGATATTGCTTCTATAGAAATTTTAAAAGACGCCTCAGCAAAGGCAATATTTGGAACCAGAGGGGCTAATGGAGTGATTATCGTTACCACCAAGAAAGGTTCTGGGGATACGAAAATAAATTTTTCTGCAGAATATGGAGTTGAGAAAATTGCGAATAAAATTGGCTTAATGTCGGGTCCTGAATTTGCCAGATATATTAATGATGTCAACCCAGGAACTTATAACAATATTGATGTTTTGCCAAATACTGACTGGCAAGACTTAGTATATGAAGACTGGCAACCCGTTCAGACATACACTCTTTCAGTATCAGGTGCTACAGATAAGTTGAGTTATTATTTATCAGGGGGTTTATTTGAACAAGAGGGTATCATTCCAAAATCCGACTTTGAGCGAGTAAATCTAAAATTGAATACCACTTACAAAGCAAATAAGTTCCTAACCATTGGAACGTCAATGACAGGCATAACTCAGCGCAGAACTAATGTGCCAGGTGTGGTTAATCCTACTTATTGGGCTTGGCCAATAAATGAGCCATTTAATACAGATGGTACATTTGCTGAAGTACAAGGATCGGGCAATCCAT
Source organism: Fulvivirga sp. (assembly GCA_048268855.1). Classification (GTDB taxonomy): domain Bacteria; phylum Bacteroidota; class Bacteroidia; order Cytophagales; family Cyclobacteriaceae; genus Fulvivirga. The sequence continues at coordinate 403,104 of JBLWUR010000003.1, read as the reverse complement.
TAGCGGCAATAGCTTACTCTAATTCTGAAACAAAGAACCTGAGGTTAGTTGGGAATATCTACGCAGAATTTAACATACTCAAGGATCTTACCTTTAAGTCCAGTTATCAGTTTGATTTAGGGAATGATAAAACAAGAAATTTTACGCCTGTTTATTATGTCTCACCCACCCAGCAAAATGAAGAGAATGATTTGTTAGTAAATTTTGGTGAAACAAGAAGCTGGATATTTGAAAACACACTAGCTTATCAAAAGGCATTTGGAATACATAGAATTAATGCAATTGTTGGATATTCAGCACAGGAAAACAATTCTGAATTTTTAACCGGAAGTAGGGAAAATTTATTGGGAGAAAGTGAGGATTTGTGGTATTTAAATGCGGGTTCTAGTGTTAATCAACAAAACAGTAATGGAGCATCGGCAAGAGCAATAAACTCTATTTTGTTTAGAGCCAATTACGTATATGATGACCGCTACCTACTAACCGCTACTTTTCGTAGGGATGGCTCATCGAGTTTCGGTACTAACAATAGGTATGGTAATTTCCCCGCTTTTGCATTAGGTTGGAATATTTCTAATGAAGCATTTTTTCCGAAAAGCATACCACTTGAGAGACTTAAGTTAAGAGCTAGCTGGGGAATTAATGGAAATCAAAATATTCCGTTTTTAGATCAATACTCGGTTATAGGTGCTGGAATAGACGCTGTATTTGGAGCAAATGAGTCTATCAATTCAGGCGCTTCCTTTTCAGGCCAACCGGGCAACTCAGATCTTAAATGGGAAGAAACAAGGGAATATGATATAGGACTTGAGTTTGGTTTACTGGAGGGTAGATTGTCAGGTGAAATTGATTACTACAACCGACTTACTAGTGATATTCTGGTATTACTGGATTTGCCCGGTTATGCAGGGGCTGGGGCATTTGTTCAAAAAAGATTTAATGCCGCGAATGTTCGCAATAGCGGATTTGATTTCGTTTTAAATTGGCAGGACGAAATTGGTTCAATAAGCTATGGCTTTGGAATAAATGGCAACACCGTAAAAAATGAAGTGGAGGGACTTGGAGAGGGTATCCCTGGTGCCGGCACGCAAATTATTTCTGGAGATTTAGGAAATGGCCAAAGAGTAACTATAACGCAAAAGGGAGAATCGATAGGTTCGTTTTATGGATACAAAGTAATTGGGGTTTTTCAGAATACTGATCAGTTAAATAGCATACCGAAATTATCTCAGCAAGGTGTGGGAGATTTTATTTATGCTGATACTAATCAAGATGGTGTGCTGAATGCCGATGATAGAACAATAATAGGATCATGGATCCCTGATTTTGTTTACGGTTTTAATATGAATGTTGGTTACAAGGGTATAAGCCTATCTCTTGATTTTGCTGGCCAATCAGGTAATGAAATCTATAATGGTAAACAGCAAATTAGGTTTTCGACTTTGAATTACGAAGATAAATTTAATGAACGCTGGACAGGGCCCGGCACCTCTAATACTGATCCCAGAGCGTCTGTGGGAGGTATTAATTACAATCCCTCTGATTATTTCATAGAAGATGCTTCTTTCATTAAACTAAGAACGGTGACATTGAGCTATACCATCCCAGCATTAATTGTTGCAAAACTTAAGATGACTAATGCATCTGTCTATGTACGTGGAACAAACCTCTGGAATTCGACAAAATATAGTGGCTATACTCCTGAGTTGGCAGGTAGTGATTCTGCTATTGGAGGTATAATTGACCTTGGTGTCTACCCAACTACAAAAGTTATTAGTGCGGGCTTAAACCTTACATTATAAATCAAATGAGCATGAAAAACATAAAATACGCTCTTATTGGATTGATTGTTTTATTATCAACCGCTTGTAATGAAGAATTTTTAGATAGAGCTCCTTTGGGTTCATTAACAGCTGGTAATTACCCCAGTAGTGAAAGTGAGGCTATATCTGCTACTAATGGAATATATAATACGCTTAGAATTTGGGGTGTAAATACAGGAGGATTCCCACTTCTTGATATAATGTCCGATGATTCCAGAAAAGGAAGTAATCCGGGAGATGGCGCTCAGATTTCGCAGTTTGATCAATTTACATTTACTCCTTCTGATGGGAATATTGAAAACTGGTACCGAACTCTTTATTTAGGCATTAGACGGGCACATCTTGTCTTAGAGAAAGTTCCAGCCATAGAAATGGATGAAGACTTAAAAAATCGATTGCTGGCTGAAGCAAGATTTTTGAGAGGGTACTTTTACTCAATACTAGCCAGAGCATTTGGTGATGTACCAATAGTGATTTCTTCAGAACCACCTTCAGGATTATCCAAGTCTACTCGTCAAGAGGTTTTTGATCAAATTATTTTTCCTGATTTACAGTTTGCCATAGCGCAATTACCTGAAAAATCAGATTATGCTAATGAAGATTTAGGTCGAGCATCTAAAGGAAGTGCCAGAGCACTATTGGCAAGACTTTATCTTTTCTTGGGAGATTTTCCCAATGCAGAAAAATATTCTCTTGAAGTCATCAATTCGCAGCAGTATGATTTGGAAGCTGATCTAGCTGACATTTTTAATGTAGCAGGAGAATATGGTGTGGAATCCATTTTTGAAGTTGGGGCTTTACCCGAAAGTGATATGGCTCTTGGTGGTAATCAATTTGCCAATACACAAGGGATAAGAGGAAACCCAAATTATGGGTGGGGCTTTAATCGACCAGCATATGATTGGATGGTGTTTATTGGCAACGTTGATCCTCGATTAGATGCATCAGTTATCTTTCTAAACGAAGTAGTTGATGGAGTATTAATTACGGGTGACGCAAGTACGCCAGACACTACTTACACTGATAATACAAAAACGGAAATATTAGAAATAGAGGCTTATAACCAGAAGACCTATGCGTCTGGAGATGGTGCATCGGCTATTTGGGGGCATAATAGGAGGCTTATAAGATATGCTGATGTGCTCCTTATGGCCGCAGAAGCCTTGAATGAAAATGGTAATTCACCTCAAGCACGAGTATATCTAAATGAAGTTAGAAAAAGAGCTCGTGGAGGAAATGCCGCTATACTTCCAGATATAACTACTACTAATCAAGGGCAGTTGAGGCAAGAAATTTATGATGAGAGAAGACGTGAATTGTTTATGGAGGGGCTAAGGTTTTGGGATTTAGTAAGAACTAATAGGGCAGCAAGTGTTCTTAGTGCATTTGGTTTTGTTCAAGGTAAGAACGAGATATTTCCGATACCACAAGCAGAAATTGACATTTCGGAAGGTGTTATTACCCAGGATTCAAGATGGAATTAAACTAAAAATAATTTATAGAATAATTTAAACTAAACTAATATGAATACGATGAAAAAATTAAAATTATTATCAATGATACTTCTTATTGGGAGTATCATGACATTTTCTGGATGTAGTAGTGATGATGACGGACCGGCAGCACTTACGATTATATCTATTTCGGCAACGGGGACTGATTTGACAACTGGTAGTACGGTCACAATAGATCTAAATGGTGCATCAACGGCCACTGATATACCACCAAATAGTGTTTTGACTATTACATTTTCTAGAGCTGTAGATGCTGCGAAGGCAACTTCTTCTGCGATAGTATTAAATGATGGTACTGCTGACGCTGCTGTATCTGTTGCAGCAAGTGGAAGTGCCATAACGGTATCTTCTAATGAGGATCTTCTAAGAGGAACTACTTACACACTTACGTTAACAAGTGCAATTGCTGCGGAAGATGGGGGAGTGTTTACTGAAATATCAAGAACTTTTACAACAGCGGGTAGGGCTCCAGCAGTTATTCCCCAAGCGGATAAATTAGTTGTATATGTACCTTTTGAAGGTGCAGTAACTGAAGAAATGGGTCATACTGTGCTTAATGACAATGTTGGTTTTGCTGAGGACAGATTTGGAAACTTTGAAGCATCAGGAGATTTCAACGGGACTACTAACTATGTAGGAATTGAATACGGTACTAACATGTCAAATGCCAATACTACTGTAAGTTACTGGATTAAGCTTCCTGCAAGTCAGGCTTATGCAGACCATATAGGTAATACTACAGATGGGAACGTAAAGCAATATGTAACATTTTGTATTGGTGGAAATAATGGAACCTATCATGAATGGAATAGATTTACTTGTTGTGATTTAGGATTTGATATTGATGTACTTAAATATTTCACCAATCACCAGAACTCTGGTAGTGCATCAACTTTAGCTGGTAGTCATATTGAAATGAAAAATGAAGGAAATCCTGGTGGGGATAAAGTTGTTGAGATTGATAACCCAACTTGGATAGAAGATAATACCGGTGTTTGGATGCACATAGTAACTTCTTGGGAAGCATCAAGTCATAGAAAAGCTTTCTATATTAATGGAGTACCTTCAACTGTTTATGAATTAACACCTTCTGCAGAATATTCTTTGGACGCTGCAATAATTGATGCGGTAGGAATTGATGCTGATGAAACTAATAATAAAAACTTATACTTAGGATCAGGTGTACCTTATTGGGCTACCATTAATGGTGATGGTATTACACCATTTAGAAGTGATATTCCCTTTGCTTTCAAAGGCCAAATGGATGATTTCAGAATGTTTAGTGTAGCACTTACTGATCAGGAAGTTGCAGATCTTTACAACGCAGAAAAGCCTTAATTAATTATGTTTATCAAAATTGGGAGCCTCTTAAAAGGAGGCTCCCAATTTTATATCTATGAATAAAATCATCTACAGTTTTATTTTATTTCTTGGCATTTCCTGTAGCAAGGACAATGAGCCTATTATTAATCCCGGTATCCTTCAACTCAGTGCCATTCGAGTCGGTACTGTAGATTTGGACTTAAACTCTGTCGTTGATCAAGTACCAATTGATAAAGGAGTGGTAATTTCCTTTACACTTCCTTTAGATAAATTGATTGCCGAAAAGGCAATTTCACTAAAAGACATGGATCAAAATAGTGTTGATCTTACTTATGCCTATCTAGATGCTGATAAGACCATTACAACTACACCAGCATCTGAATTAACAAACAATACCGAATACGAATTAGTTATCGGACAAATATTATCAACAACGGGAGAAGTATTCCCAGGACAGACCTACCATTTTAAAACTATTGAAGGCTCGCTTCTTCTGGTTTCCGCCACCGTCAACGATCTGGATCTAAAGTCAGGAACTAGAATAAAAAATTTACCTACCACTTTTACTGTGGAGGCTGTTTTTTCAGCTCCACTTTCCCAAGAAACTCAGTTTTCTAATTTAGTAACGATAAGCCCGCTAGACCTCAATTATCAATTAAGTGAGGATGGAAAAACACTTACCATCACAGCTCCAAATGCTGATTACCTAAAAAGATACTTATTCAATGTCTCAGCCAATTTAAAAAGCGAGCAAGGCTTCCTATTTGAAGGCTTCAAAAAGGAATTTTATACCGAGCTGGACGCTACTTACAAATTCCCTGAAATTACAGATGATGAATTGCTGACTAAAATTCAGGAACAGACTTTTAAGTATTTCTGGAATTTTGGGCATCCGATAAGTGGCTTGGCAAGAGAACGCAACTCCTCTGGAAACACGGTCACTATTGGTGGCTCTGGCTTTGGAATCATGGCTATTTTGGTGGGCATAGAACGTGGTTTTATTACACGACAAGAAGGAATTGACAGATTAGAGAAGATCGTTAATTTTCTTGAGTCCGCTGACCGTTTTCATGGTGTTTGGCCACATTGGATGGATGGGAATAACGGTAATACCATTCCGTTTAGTGCCAATGATGATGGTGCAGACCTGGTAGAAACTGCTTTTATGGTACAAGGATTATTGACAGTTCGTCAATATTTAAATGCGGCCAATGCGCAGGAACAAGCTATCAGAAATACAATAACCACATTGTGGGAGGCCGTGGAGTGGGACTGGTTTGTTCAAAGCGGTGAAAGTGTATTGACTTGGCATTGGTCGCCCAATGTTGGGTTTCAAAAAAATCTTAAAATAAGAGGGTGGAATGAAGCACTCATCATCTACGTATTGGCCGCCTCATCACCCACCCATTCTATTTCTGCTGATGTTTATCATCAGGGCTGGGCAGGCAATGGTGGCATGGCGAACGGGAATGACTACTATAGCTATACGCTACCGTTAGGGCCAGATCGAGGAGGACCTTTGTTTTTTGCTCATTATTCATTTTTGGGTCTTAATCCCACCAATTTGGAAGATCAGTATGCCAATTATTGGGAACAAAATGTTGCTCATTCCCAGATAAACAGAGCTTATTGTATAACCAATCCATTGGATTATGTGGGTTATTCTGCTGATGGTTGGGGGCTTACAGCTAGTGACAATAATAATGGCTATTCGGCACACTCCCCAACCAATGACAAAGGGGTTATTACACCTACCGCTGCTATAAGTTCTTTGCCATATACCCCTGTAGAATCCATGGCCGCTATTCACCATTTTTATTATTTGATGGGAGATAAGCTCTGGGGTGAATATGGGTTTTATGATGCTTATAATATTACCGATGGCTGGTATGCCAATTCGTATTTGGCGATAGACCAAGGGCCAATAATTAACATGATTGAAAACTATAGAACTGGACTCTTATGGAACCTTTTTATGGGGGACACTGAAGTTAAGTCTGGTTTGGACAAACTAGGTTTTACATATTAAAATTTTGAAATATGATTTTCGAAAAAACAAATCAAATTAAAATAATAATGTGGACAGTAATACTCTTAATTACTGCAGTGATATGGACGGGTATTTATATAGCAATAATGTACTAATGAATTTGAAATCAATATTCTCCACCATTATTTACCCACTAACATTTTTGGTGGTAGTTGCTTCATGTGGCAAATCTGAAACAAATTCTATCGAAAGTGATTCAAAAGACACTATTTCTGATGATTCATTGCTCAACAAGGTGCAATATCAAACATTTCAGTATTTCTGGGAAGGAGCGGAACCCACAAGTGGCATGGCCAGAGAGCGTATTCATTTGGACGGAATTTATCCACAACAAGATCAGAATGTAGTGACCTCAGGGGGCTCTGGTTTTGGATTGATGGCAATAATTGTGGGAATTGAAAGAGGGTTTATAACTAGAAAAGAAGGCATTAGCAGATTTGAGAAAATGGTTAGTTTTTTAGAAACTGCTGATCACTTTCATGGAGTATGGCCTCATTGGTGGAATGGTGAAACTGGCAAGATAAAACCATTCAGTAAAAAAGATGATGGTGGAGACTTAGTAGAATCTTCCTTTTTAGCAGCCGGACTTTTAACAGTAAGACAATATTTAAGTAACGACAATGAACGAGAATCAGCACTTATAACCCGCATTAACCAGCTTTGGGAGGGGATAGAATTTGACTGGCACACCAAAGGTGGGGAGAAGGTGCTTTATTGGCATTGGTCACCTAACTATGGTTGGGACATGAACTTCCCTGTGGGAGGCTACAATGAGGCGTTGATCATATACGTATTGGCTGCTTCATCCCCAACACATACCATTGACCCAGAAGTCTATCATCATGGATGGGCTCGTGATGGGTTGATCACAAAGGATACCATCTATTATGGACTTAGAACCATATTGGATCACTATGAAGGTGATGATTCACCTGTTGGGCCATTATTCTGGGCTCATTATTCTTACCTGGGTCTCGATCCAAGAAATTTAAAAGACAAGTATGCAAATTATTGGGACTTGAATAAAAATCATACACTAATTGATTACAAATATTGTGTAGATAACCCCAATCACTATAAAGGATACGGAGAAAATTGCTGGGGACTTTCCTCCAGTTATTCCATTGAAGGGTATGACGCTCATCGTCCAGATAATGATTTGAGTGTTATTTCACCTACTGCGGCATTGGCATCTTTTCCCTATACACCCAAGGAGAGTATGAAATTTCTAAAATTTCTTTACAATGATGCGGATACTTTAATAGGTAAATATGGTCCGTATGACGCCTTTAGCTTTGAAAAAGGTTGGTATCTACCTAGGTATCTTGCCATTGATCAGGGACCAATTCCTGTAATGATAGAAAACCACCGCAGTGGCTTGATTTGGAAATTGTTTATGTCAGCCCCTGAAGTTCAAGCGGGATTGAAAAAATTGGGGTTCAGCCATGAATAGAATAATGGTCATATCGTTGGTAATCATTTACTCTAGTGCTATTGGGCAAGCACTTCCTCAATTCCAAAAGAATAGATTTCGTCAATTGCCCTATCAAATATTGCAGCCTGATAAAATTGACACCTCTAAAAAATATCCAGTTATTTTATTTCTACATGGGGCTGGAGAAAGAGGTGATGACAATGAAAAACAACTAGTTCATGGCAGCCAACTTTTCCTAGATAGCCTTTCCAAATATCCGGCTATTGTACTATTTCCTCAGTGTCCAATAAATAGTTATTGGTCCAATGTGAATATTGTAAAGAACAAATGTGGAAGTCGTGATTTTGACTTTAAAAATGGTGGTAATCCCACAGAGCCATTGCGTATAGTAATGAGTTTGATGGATTCTATTCAAAATTTAGCATCGGTAGATAAAGACAGAATTTATGTAGCAGGATTGTCAATGGGCGGAATGGGAACGCTGGAGTTGATTAATAGAAAACCTAAAATGTTTGCCGCTGCTATTTCAATTTGTGGTGGAGCAAATCCTAATACAGCCGATACTTTCGCCAAGGAAGTAGCACTTTGGGTATTTCATGGTGCTAAAGATGATGTGGTTGACCCAAAGTACTCTCAAGTCTTAGTAGTGGAAATACAGAAAAGAAGTGGTGATGTAAGATTTAGCCTATACCCAGAGGCCAATCACAACAGCTGGGATAGGGCTTTAGCAGAGCCAGAATTGTTGTCATGGTTATTTTCAAATAGTAAATGAATATGAAAAACTATATATCGCTTTTAATATTATCGGGTATCGTGGTGCTATCCTCTTGTGATGGACCTAAAAAATCGAGTAGTAATCACCAAGTAGAATTTATTGATTCGTTGATGGCCGTTTTAACCATTGAAGAAAAGATTGGTCAATTGAATTTACCTACTTCTGATGCATTCACTACCGGTCAGGCTTCAAGCACCAATATTGCGCAGAAGATAAAAGAAGGTAAAGTGGGTGGCCTCTTTAATATTCAAGGGGCGGATAAAATCAGGGAAATTCAGCAAATAGCTGTTGAAGAATCTCGTAATCATATTCCACTTTTATTTGGAATGGATGTTATCCATGGCTATAAAACTATTTTTCCTATTCCATTAGGGCTGTCATGCAGCTGGGATATGGCACTGATTGAAAGATCAGCAAGAATTGCTGCGAATGAAGTAAGTGCAGATGGTATATCATGGACATTCTCTCCAATGGTGGATATCGCCAGAGACCCTAGATGGGGAAGGTTTGCTGAAGGCAGTGGTGAAGACCCCTACTTAGGATCAGAGATTGCCAAAGCTATGGTACATGGCTACCAAGGGGATGATTTAAACGATCCAACCACTATCATGTCTTGTGTTAAACATTTTGCATTGTATGGTGCTGTGGAGGCGGGGAGAGAGTATAACACCACTGATATGAGTCGATTGCGCATGTACAATGAGTATTTGCCACCTTACAAGGCGGCCGTAGAAGCGGGGGTAGGTAGTGTAATGACCTCATTCAATGATATAGATGGCGTTCCTGCAAGTGGTAACAAGTGGTTGTTAACAACCATGTTGCGTGATACTTGGGGTTTCAAAGGTTTTGTCACTTCTGATTATACTTCGGTTAATGAAATGATCGATCACGGTCTGGGTGATCTTCAAACGGTGTCGGCCTTAGCTTTAAAAGCAGGTTTGGATATGGACATGGTCGGGGAAGGGTTTTTGACAACATTGAAAAAGTCACTTGATGAAGGAATAGTCACTGAGAAAGAAATTGATCTGGCATGCAGAAGAATTTTAGAGGCAAAGTACAAACTTGGGCTATTTGAAGACCCTTATCGATATTGTAATGCTGAACGTGCCAAAAAGGAAGTATTTTCAACAGAACACAGACAAGAGGCTCGAGAAATGGCCGCTCAAACGCTAGTTTTACTAAAAAATAACAACAATATACTGCCCCTCAAAAAAGGAGGAACCATAGCCTTAGTAGGTCCTTTGGCTGATAACAAAGAAAACATGAACGGTACTTGGAGTGTAGCAGGTATGACAGATAAGGCGATCACTCTAAAAGAAGGCCTTGAACAAGTAGCGGGTGACCAAGTTAAAATTGTCTATGCAAGAGGAGCAAATATCGTTTCAGATTCATTGTTAGAATCACGAATTAGTATTTTCGGTAAAACTACCCATAGAGACAATCGTTCTGAGTCGGCAATGATTCAAGAGGCATTGAATGCTGTCAAAAATGCTGATGTTATTGTAGCTGCGGTAGGTGAAGCATCAGAAATGAGTGGGGAAAGCTCCAGTGTGACAAGCATTGAATTACCAGCTACGCAACGCAGACTGTTACAAGCATTGTTAAAGACAGGAAAACCATTGGTAATGGTTTTATTTACTGGAAGGCCTCTCGCTTTAAAGTGGGAAGATGAAAATGTCCCAGCTATTTTAAATGTCTGGTTTGCAGGGAGTGAAGCCGGCCTAGCGATTGCTGATGTATTATTTGGAGATGTGAATCCCTCCGGCAAGCTTACAGCTACATTTCCACAAAATATAGGGCAAGTACCCATTTACTATAGCCATAAAAATACTGGAAGACCATTGGAGAAAGGCCAGTGGTTTCAAAAATTTAAATCCAATTATCTGGATGTCTCCAACGAACCATTATACCCCTTTGGTTACGGATTAAGTTATACAAATTTTGAATACACTGATTTAAAAATTGACAAAACTGAAATTGGGGAAAACGAGACGATAACGATAAGTGCGACCGTTAAAAATATTGGAAAATTAAAGGGAAAGGAAGTGGTACAACTTTATACCCATGATATGGTGGCAAGCATAACACGCCCAGTAAAAGAGCTAAAAGGGTTTTGGAAAATAGAACTAGAGCCCGGAGAAAGTCAATCAGTGTCATTTACTTTAAATTCTGAAAATTTAAAATTCTATGATAACGATATGAATTTCATAAGTGAGCCTGGGGAATTTAAGGTTTTTGTAGGCCCGAATTCATCTGAAGGATTGGAAGGAAAATTTTCATTGAAATAGTATGTTAAAGAAACTGCTCTTTTTAATTGCCTTATCAGTCGCCTCGGTTAGTTATGGCCAGTCCCGCCTAAGTCAGCGATTGGGTACCTATCAATCTCATGAGGTTATTGACAAAGCGGTGATTATTAGCACTGACTTTGGAAAAGTGGCGATATCTACACTTCAGGATGACATCATTAGAGTTAGGGCAGTTAAGGATAAATTCATTGATGAAATCTCCTATGCCGTAATCCAGAATGATGTTAAGCCCTTTGTTAAATTCATTGAAGAGGCCAATTATTTAGAATTACAAACAAAAACGATCGTAGTTAAAATCAATAAATCTCCGGTGAGTGTTCAATTTTTAAATCAGTCAGGAGAAGTAATCAATCAAGATGACGATTTAGGAATATCATGGATTGGTAATCAGGTAACATGTTATAAAAAATTAGTCGCGGATGAAAAATTTATTGGGTTGGGTGAAAAGACAGGGCCGCTGAACAGAAGAGGTCAAGCCTATGTCAATTGGAACAATGATGACTATGCCTATGAAGTGGATGACGATCCTATTTATGTATCGATACCATTCTATATTGCCACACACGATAAAATGACCTATGGCATTTTTCTAGACAATAGTTTTAAATCAAGTTTTAATTTCGGGGCCTCCAATGATCGTTTTTCAAGTTTTAGTGCTGATGATGGTGAAATGGATTATTACTTTTTCGGAGCGGAGAATGTTAGGGATATTATTTCAGATTACACATGGCTCACGGGCAGGATGGAACTGCCTCCGATATGGAGTTTAGGATTCCAGCAAAGTCGCTGGAGCTATTTTCCTGATACTGAAGTTTTGAATTTGGCCAGAACATTTCGTGAGAAGAAAATCCCAGGAGATGTTATTTATTTAGACATTCATTATATGGATGCCTATAAACTGTTTACCTGGCATCCAGAACGGTTTCCAAATCCAACGAATATGATCACAGAGCTCAATGATATGGGTTTTCACCTCGCTGTTATTGTGGATCCCGGTATCAAAAAAGAGGTAGGCTATCAAGCGTATGAAAGTGGAATTGAAAAGGATATTTTTATTAAATATCCAGATGGAAGTCGCTATACCGGAGCGGTTTGGCCGGGATGGTGTCATTTCCCTGATTTTACTGGAGAACAAGGTCGGAAATGGTGGGGTAATCAATTTGAAGGTTTAACAAAAGTAGGTGTTGAGGGATATTGGAATGATATGAACGAGCCGGCTACTTGGGGCAATCAATTTCCCGACAATGTAGAGTTTGATATGGAAGGAAAACTTGGTACGCATAAAGTCGCACATAATATTTATGGCCTTGAGATGGCTAGGGCAACAAAAGAAGGGGTAGATAAATTAAGAGAAAACAAACGATCGTTTATTCTTACTAGAGCAGCCTTCGCTGGGGTGCAACGCTACTCCGCAGTATGGACAGGGGATAATGTAGCCTCTGAGGAACACATGTTGCTAAGCGCCAGAATGGTAGCAAGTATGGGCGTGTCAGGCATTCCATTTGCAGGCCCAGACATTGGAGGATTTACTGGAGATCGATCTTCCTCATTATTTATTAGGTGGCTCTCTCAGGGCATATTTACCCCCTTTCTAAGAAATCACGCTAGCTACAATTCGAAAGACCATGAACCATGGGCTTATGGAGAAGATGTTGAGAACATGTCGCGGGAGTATCTTAATTTGAGATATCAAATGATGCCGTACTTGTACGCTACATTTTATGAAGCTACATCAACAGGTATACCCGTAGCTCGCTCACTTGCTATTGACTATACTTTTGATGCCCATATTTATGACCAAAAATATCAAAACCAATATCTATTTGGACAATATCTGCTTGTAGCGCCAACACGGAGTGACCAAATGTTCAACAAGGTTTATTTACCTGAAGGCCAGTGGTACAACCTCTGGACAGGTGAGCAATATGACGGCAAACGGGAGCTTATTGTGGAAGCACCTTTAGACAAATTACCAGTGTTTGTAAAAGGAGGTGCTATCATACCTATGCAGACCACTGTACAATACACTGATCAGCCTAGCTCAGATACACTAAACATTCATGTATATGAAGGTAATCAGCCTAGTAATTTTGAGTATTATGAAGACGATGGGAATACCTTCAATTATGTCGATGGTCAATATTACAAGCGCATGATTTCATACAACCCGAAAGGAGACCTGCTACTAGGAAAAGTTGAAGGACAATGGAAGACGAAATTTAAGTATGCCGCAATAATCTGGCATTCAAATAATAAGGAAGAGCATATAAAAGTGCTACCTTTTAACAAAGAATCTGAAATAAAGGTACAATTAACTAAAAAACGGAAATGATAGAAAAACCAAATAATTATAAGGGTTTCATACTTGGCATTACGGTAGTAGCCACCTTAGGGGGTCTATTATTTGGTTATGATACAGGTGTAATCGGTGGATCCCAACTATACTTTACAGAGTACTTTGGTTTTAGTAAGGCCGAGCAAGGGTGGGCGGTAAGTAGCGCACTTTATGGTTGTTTAATTGGGGCTCTAATAGCCGGCTTTATTAGTGCTAAGTATAGTAGGAAATATTCTCTCATCCTTTCAGGACTGCTTTTTGCTATTTCGGCTTGGGGATCGGGTATTCCAGAATCACTTAGTGTACTAGTAATCTTTAGGATTATTGGTGGACTAGGAGTTGGAATCGCATCGATGACCGCACCCATGTATATTGCTGAAGTTGCACCACCTAAAGATCGTGGTCGCTTAGTTTCCTATTATCAGCTAGCCATAGTCATAGGCTTTTTCGTTGTTTTTCTAGCTACCTACATAATTGGTGGTGGTGATACTACTGCTTTATCTCCTGAATTGTTAAAAGAAATCCATGATTACAATGTCAATACAGGTTGGAGGATAATGTTCTGGTCAGAATTGATACCAGCAGTTGCTTTTTTTGCTTTACTATTCTTTGTACCTCATAGTCCTCGATGGTTGATGATGAAAGGAAGAAAGGAGGAAGCTAAAAAAGTACTCGCCAAAGTAACTTCCTCACCCGAAGAGGCGGAAAGAGAGTTTAATGAAATTCAGAATTCAATAGATAGTGAAAGTATGGGGTTAAAGGTGACTGCGTTTTCAAAGAGTATGTTATTTGTGCTTTTTATTGGGGTTACACTTTCCATTTTACAGCAAGTCACTGGTATCAATGCCATTCTTTATTATGGGGCAGAAATATTTAGTAATGCACTTGGCTATGGGCCAGAAGATGCGCTTAAGCAGCAAATATTACTTGGAGCGGTTAATTTAGTGTTCACTTTTGTGGCCATTTATCAGGTGGATAAGTGGGGAAGAAAACCATTACTCATTGTCGGAACTATAGGTATGTTCATTGGGATTGGTACCCTTGGGCTTTCCATTTATTTAAACCAACTAGGGATTATTTCACTTATTGGAATGCTTACTTTTATTGCTTCATTCGCATTGTCAATGGGGCCAGTGACTTGGGTATTATTATCAGAAATATTTCCTAATAAAGTGAGAAGTAGCGCAATGTCGATTGCAGTAGCAGCTCAGTGGCTATTCAATGCAATTGTTGCAAATACCTTCCCGATGGTCAATGGTAGTGAGACAAATACTAATGTATTCAATGGAGCATTGCCCTACTTTATATTTGCCGCTCTTTGTATTGTTACGGTCTTTTTTGTTTGGAAATTCATTCCCGAAACTAAAGGTAAGACGCTTGAAGAAATGGATAATTTGTGGGTGAAAATTGACAAGTAAATAGCGTTAAAGTTTATTCGCCAACTGCCCACAAGCTGCGTCAATATCTTTGCCGCGGCTTCTACGGACATTGACAACTATGTCATTACTTTCTAAAAGTTTGACATACAAGCCAATGGCTGAGTCGTCTGCTTGCTGGAATCTCCCTTCATCAATAGGGTTATATTCTATGAGGTTTACTTTGGAGGGAATGTGCTTGCAGAATTTTACTAGCGCCTCGACATCTACTTTTTTATCATTGATGCCTCGCCATACCACGTATTCATAAGTGACTTTTCGCTTGGTTTTTTCGTACCAATATTTCAATGAGTCAGCGAGGTCTTCTAATGGGCTGATGTCATTGATTGGCATTACACTCGAACGTGTTTCGTCAATGGCGGAGTGCAATGAAACGGCCAGATTGAATTTCACTTCGTCATCGGCTAGTTTTTTGATCATTTTTGGAACACCAACGGTGGAGACTGTTATCCTTTTAGAAGACATGCCTAATCCTTTATCTCCTGTTATTTTGTCAATGGCAGCGATAACATTGTTATAATTCAGCAATGGCTCGCCCATGCCCATAAATACAATATTAGTGAGCGGCCGATTGAAAAACTGCTCCCCTTGTTCTTTAATAGCCACTACCTGATCATAAATTTCATCAGGATTAAGGTTGCGCATTCGCTTTAAGCGAGCGGTGGCACAGAAATGACAATCAAGGCTGCAACCTACTTGAGAAGAAATACAGGCCGTGATGCGTTTGTCGGTCGGAATAAGGACTGACTCCACTGTCATGCCGTCAAAAAGCTTCACTGCATTCTTGATAGTGCCGTCATCACTGCGTTGCATTTGATCAACGGCAATGTGATTAATGACAAAATTCTTTTTTAGGAGCTCTCTGGTAGACAGAGAGATATTGGTCATCTGATCGAAATCTTTAGCCGATTTCTTCCAGAGCCATTCATAGACTTGTTTAGCACGAAAGGCTTTATCACCAATACTCTCGAAATATTCTGCTATTTGTTCGACCTTGAGTTGCCTGATGTCCTTTAATTTCTCCTCCATAAGCTGCAAAGATATGGACTTATTATGCGTCTTGTAATTTTTCTAAAAATTTAGTTGGTATGGCCGCAAGTTTTCTTGTAGAATAATGCATAAATACAATCCCCGTTTTTCCTCTGGCAATCTCTTTTCCCGATACTTTATTTGTCAGAAGATAGATCATGTCAAATCCATATTTATTGTAATCTTCTACAGCTATCTTTATTTCAATGTGATCACCATAAAAACACTCTGATTTATACACTATGGCCGAATCTGTAACAATCATGCCAATATCGCCTTCAATACCCAATTCATTTTTATAACCCAGATGGTTTAAAAACTGAATTCTGCCTTCTTGCATTATGGTGAGAATAGCATCATTGCCTAAATGACCCCCATAATTTATATCAGCTATACGAACTTTGTAGTTACATGTGTAAATAAATGTTTCTGGTAAATCGATTTTTATACGAGCCATTTTAAAAAGAATTAAGCTTCAAATATTTTGACATAATGACACATTGATATTTGCATTATTTAGCAAATATATGTCATTATGTCTGTAATATGGAATTGGATAGTTATTTGACAACAGTAGGTTGGAGGAACAAAAAAATGAATTTCGATAAATATACAATTAAGTCACAAGAGGTACTTCAAAAGGCAACTGAAATAGCCGGAGCGAATGATCAACAAGCTATTGAGCCAGGTCATTTGTTAAAGGCTATTCTGTCTTCTGATGAGAACATGGTTTCGTTTATCATCAAAAAGTTAAACGCCAATCAGCAAAATATTTCCACGAAAGTAGATGAACTTATTGCTACGTACCCAAAGGTAAGTGGTCAACAGCCCTATCTATCTAATGAATCAGCTGCTGTGCTTCAGAAAGCTGAAAAAGAATTGAAAGTGCTTGGTGATGAATACATTGCTGTAGAGCATATTTTAATCGGTCTTTTACAAACTAAAGATAAAGCGGCTTCAATATTGAAAGATGCTGGCTTCGATTATAAATCATTATTGGCAGCTGTCAAGGAACTACGAGGTGGTAGTAAGGTCACTGACCAAAATGCAGAATCAAAATATAAGTCACTCGAGCGTTATTCGATCAACTTAAATGATATGGCTAAGAAGGGTAAAATTGACCCCGTGATTGGTCGTGATGAAGAAATAAGAAGATTACTACAAATTCTTTCTAGAAGAACGAAGAACAACCCTATTTTATTAGGAGAGCCCGGTGTGGGTAAGACGGCAATAGTTGAAGGCATGGCACAACGTATTGTTGATGGTGATGTGCCAGAGAATTTGAAGGACAAAATTCTTATCTCTTTGGACATGGGATTATTGGTAGCTGGAGCAAAATACAAAGGTGAATTTGAAGAAAGACTAAAAGCGGTCATAAAAGAAGTAACAGATTCAGATGGACAAATCATCCTATTCATAGATGAGATTCATACGTTAATTGGAGCTGGTGGTGGTGAAGGTGCTATGGACGCGGCCAATCTATTAAAGCCAGCCCTGGCTAGGGGCGAACTCCATGCAATCGGTGCCACTACACTAAAAGAATATCAAAAATACATAGAAAAAGATAAGGCTTTGGAAAGAAGGTTTCAATCAGTAATAGTTGATGAGCCTTCCATATTAGACGCAGTTTCTATTTTAAGAGGTATTAAGGAGAAGTATGAATTGCACCATGGTGTAAGGATAAAAGACGATGCGGTAATAGCAGCGGTGGAGCTTTCAAGTAGGTATATTTCTGATCGATTTTTACCAGATAAGGCCATTGATTTAATGGACGAAGCCGCTTCTAAATTAAGGTTAGAAATGGATTCTATGCCTGAAGAATTGGATGAGTTAAACAGACGTATCATGCAATTTGAAATCGAACGCGAGGCTATTAGACGTGAAAAGGACAAAGATAAGGAACGTGATTTGTCCAAAACCATAGCCGAGCTTACTGAGAAGAAGAATGACCTAAAGGCAAAATGGGAAAACGAAAAAACCATAGTGCAGGGTATCAGGGATGCCAAGGAAAAAATTGACAAACTGAAATTTGAGGCAGAGCAAGCAGAAAAATCAGGTGATTTTGGTTTAGTAGCTGAAATCAGATATAGCAAATTGGTTGAGGCTGAAAAAACACTTGAAGAAAATAAAGCGAAAGTGGCCGAGCTACAAGCCAATAGTCCGATGCTGAAAGAAGAGGTTGATCAGGAAGATATTGCTGAAGTGGTAGCGAGATGGACAGGGATACCTTTATCTAAAATGATCCAGAGTGAAAAAGAGAAGCTGTTGAACCTGGAAGAGGAACTTGGAAAACGTGTAGCCGGACAGCAAGAGGCCATTGCTGCCTTGTCCGATGCAGTTAGAAGAAGTAGGGCGGGCCTACAAGATCCAAAAAGACCTATCGGCTCCTTTATATTTATGGGAACAACAGGTGTGGGTAAAACAGAGCTTTCGAAAGCATTAGCAGATTATCTGTTTAATGATGAAAACTCAATGGTAAGGATTGATATGTCAGAGTACCAGGAACGTCATTCTGTTAGTAGACTGGTAGGAGCGCCTCCAGGATATGTGGGGTATGAGGAGGGTGGTCAACTTACTGAAGCGGTAAGACGAAAGCCCTATTCTGTGATACTGCTTGATGAAATTGAAAAAGCGCATCCAGATGTATTCAATATATTATTACAGGTGTTAGATGAGGGAAGGTTAACTGACAACAAAGGTCGTGTGGCTAATTTTAAAAACACCATCATCATCATGACTACCAATATTGGATCGAACATCATTCAGGAGAATTTTGAATTGATGACTGATGAAAACCAGGAAGAGGTGATTGAAAAGACGAAGGCGGAAGTGTTTGAGGTATTGAAAAAGTCATTCCGACCTGAGTTTCTCAATAGGATAGATGAGTCAATTATGTTTAGACCATTGTCCAAGTCTGATATTAGAAAAATTGTTGACATTCAATTCAATCACCTTAAAAAGATGCTGTCAGAAAGTGGAATTAAGATTGAAATTTCTGATCGAGCTTTAGATCATTTAGCAATGTTAGGATTTGATCCTCAATTTGGAGCAAGACCATTGAAGCGAGTAATCCAAAGGGAGATTCTTAATCAATTATCTAAGGAGATATTGGCAGGTAAAGTCAGTAAAGAAGGCCTTGTTGGGATCGACATTGGAGAAGATGAAAAAATTGAGTTTATCAACCTCGATCAGGTGGAAATTTAAACACTATTTATTGTCATTGTTAAGTAGCTGAATTATTAGAAATTCAGCTACTGAAGCAATCCTCGACCAAGAGACCTCGGGATGAATCTGGGATGGCTCTTAAATTATTAGGCTAAATCAACTGTGGAACTGCATCATACCTCGCAGTGATCACTCACTTTTATTATACTCACTTATTCAATAATAACTTACATTTAATACTTTTTGAATTTAAGTTATAATATATTTATGATAGATGAGTGGTAGAGTAAGAAAAATAATTTCACGGTTTCGTGCCTATAGTAATTCACTTTTAGCAATCTTATTGGTAAGTGGTTTACTTCTATTAATTAATTACTATACCATCGAAATTGTGAGTGGAGTAAGGGCTTATATTCATGGCGAATCTTATTATTCTAAAGGGCAAAATAATGCATGTAAAAACTTATTGAGGTATTTAGACAATGGAGATGAATTGCATTGGTCGCAATTTTTAGAAAACATTGAAATTAATTTGGGAGACGGAAAAGCCCGAGAAATTTTATTGAGTGATGAACCTTCAAAAGCTGGAATATTTCTTATTCAAGGGAAAAATCATCCTGACGATATTGAATTGATGATTTGGTTGTTTACCACTTTTAAAGATTACTCTTTCATGAAAGTGCCAATAGAAATATGGAGCAAAGCGGATAAGGATATTGACGAATTGCATGGATTGGCTCTGGATATTAGAAGTAGGATGGAGAGTTCCAAAATGGATTCAACTCTAAAAAAATCCTATCAACAGAAGATTCATCATTTGAGTACTAAACTTACAGACTTGGGAATACTTTTTATGGATAGTTTAAGTAATTCTGGAAGGAGAATAAGCCATTTGTTACTTATTACAAATACAATTTTTATATTGTTAATAGTTGGTGGAGCAAGTTTTATTACCTTAATGAGTATAAAAAAATTGATTAACTCAGAAGAAAGGCTAATAATTAAGAACAGAGATCTGACTCAAGCCAACAACGAACTTGATCGATTCGTTTATAGTGCATCACATGATTTACGTGCTCCAATTACTTCGTTAAAAGGTCTAATCAATGTGGCATCGACTGAAACCGATAATCAGATATTAACTAGTTACTTCAAAATGATGAATCAAAGTCTAGATAAACAGGACACCTTTATTAGGAAGATCATTTCATTTTCAAAGAATAAAAGAAGTGAGTCCACTGTTGAAGAATTTGATTTGGACTTTCTCATCGATAGTATTTTAGATCATTTCAAATTTATGGCCAATTATGAGTTGATCGAGTTGAGGAAAAATATCAATGTAGGAGAGATAAAAGCGGACATAGTTAGGCTTGAAATTATTTTAAGTAATCTTCTTTCAAACGCCATAAAATATTCTGACTCGAGCAAAGAAAAACCGTTCTTAGAAATTGAAGCAAACATAGTAGAAGGAAAACTTATTATAAACGTGATTGATAACGGGATAGGCATAAGTGCATCAAATAAAGATCGAATTTTCGAGATGTTTTATATGACACAAAATAACGAGAGTGGTTCTGGTGTGGGTCTATATATTGTAAAAGAAACAGTAGATAAACTAGGTGGCGAAATACATGTAGAGTCAGAAAAGAACATAGGTAGTAAGTTTAATTTAATAATTCCGATAAGCTAATGTTCCTAATAGTTGATGATAGTTCTATTGATCGCATGATTGCTAAGAAATGCTTGGAGGTGCACTTTAAAAATCAAAAAGTGATAGAAGTGGAAAGCGGTAAAGAAGCTCTGGAGTGGCTTCAAGATAATGCAACACGACAACAAGAAATTATTG
Source organism: Fulvivirga sp. (assembly GCA_048268855.1). Taxonomy (GTDB): domain Bacteria; phylum Bacteroidota; class Bacteroidia; order Cytophagales; family Cyclobacteriaceae; genus Fulvivirga. The sequence goes on along the minus strand of JBLWUR010000003.1, from coordinate 382,067 downwards.
GCATCTTACTTGACATAAGAATGCCAGAAATGAATGGGTTTGATTTTTTGGATGCCTTTGCTACTTTTTCACAAGAACTAAAGAATAAGGTAGAAATAATAATGTTATCTTCTACTCTTGATTCAAAGGATTTGGAGCGAGCTGAGCATCACTTGTATGTGAAAAAATTGCTCGAAAAGCCTTTGGACGTACAATTGCTAAAAAAATTGATCACTTTTTAGTGTGTAGAACCTTCTTCTACATTGAAGAATTTTTTAAGCTGTTTTACTGAGTTTTTATTTGTGATAAGAATGAGATAATCCCCTTCATTAATTGTGACTGTTTCTTCTGGGTTTTTAAGTAGTTTTTTCTCCTTACCATTAACTTTTACAATACCTATCAACACCACATTGAACTCCTTTTTCATATCGTAAAAGACCTTGTCATAAAATTGATCTTTATACGGGTTAGTATTTAGTACTCTAAACTGTTTGATGTCATAGTCCTCATCAGATTGTGGGAAAGCTATAATTTCTTCTGAATAGATAGCTACATCTGGTTCAAATATATAACTGGCAAGTAATCGTGAGGCTATTTCATGCTTGGAAACTGCATAAGTTACCCCCGCAGTATGAAAAGTGCTTTTGAGGTTGGCATTATCCAATGTCACAACAAATTTTAGATTCTCAAAATGCTTTTTGAGGTTAAGTACATAAACCAATTTTTCGGTATCATCATTCAGATTAACAAACACTACAGAGCTTTCTGAGATGTTCATTTTGGTAAGAAATTCAAAATTATTGTAATCTGAAAAGAGAGTGAATACATTTTTCTTGGGGTAGTATTCATGTATAATATCTATGTTGTCCTTATCTTTTGTGACAATTGCAATACTTCTTCCTGCAGATATTAACTGATCGACAACTGCTTTGCCGAAATCTGACCAGCCTATCACAACTACATGGTTAGTAAAATTTGTACCGTTCATTCCTAATTTATTATGTTCTTTAATAGAGCTCATGATATTCGTAATTTGGCCGATAATTACACCATAAAATCCCAAACTTGCGAAGAGAAATATGGATCCGTAGAGCTTACCCTCAAAGGTTACCGGGTAAAGGTCACCATAACCCACTGTGGTTAATGTTACTATAGAAAACCACAAAGCGTCACCAAAGTCTTTAATCTTAACATTTGGATCATGCGCCTCAATATGTATTAATATGCTTAATAGTCCGATATACAAGAGTATAAAGGCACAAATAATGAGGGTAAATCGTAAATAGTTAGGTCTTTTCAACTTTGGGCATTGGTGAGATTAAATAAATATAGCATTATTTTATAAATCTTCAGCTTTGCTCAGGAAGTCTGTTCCTAATAGCTCTTGATTTTTGTTGTAATACCAATTACGTACTTTGGGAATTTTGATGCCATTAATCTCCATTATATCTGTAAGGATTATGTATTCACCGTCATTTTTAGACTCATCATGGAAGAACTGATAAGCTTCTAAAGCGAATGATTCTGTATTAAAGTAAAAATACCAAGTGTCATTGCCTACTTCAGGGTCATAAGTCACTTTTAGTTTTAAATATTCAGAATTGAAGGCCTTGACTTGCGTTACTTCTGGGTGAACAATAGCCCCTTGGTCCTGAAGCTTCATTGGTAGGCCATATAGATAGGTATAATAATTTTTATACATAGCAGTCCTTTCACATGTCAAACCATGTTTTTTTCTCTGTTCTTCAGTAATATCATTTGAACCATTTAGGCTGAAAGTACATTCACCATTTTCCCACTTTCGATTAATAAAGATTTCTCCTTGTGTTACCTCAAGCCTAAAAAAATCCTCTTTGTTAGATAGGGATACAACACTATGTCGGGTGGGTTTATTTGGCATTTCCATGTCAATGGATAATTTGCCTGTAAAATTTGACCATTGTCCTTTAGGATCATGATACTCTATTGCTTTTTCAAGTAAGGCCGAGCCCGTGAGTGTTTGAGCCTGAATTAAAAATGTCAAACACATCAAACCTATTGTCATAAAAATTTTCATAGCCATCAGTTAAATATCAGTCAATCAATAGTTTAATCAAATGAATTTAGATGAAATTACTATAAAAGATGGAATTCTTAAACTAGATTTTCAATTCTAGCAGAGCAATATTCTCAACATGATGGGTTTGAGGAAACATGTCAACGGGTTGCACCACCTTTACTGTGTATTTAGATTCTAACAAAGACAGATCACGTGCTTGAGTAGCTGGGTTACAACTGATATATACAATTCGTTTAGCGTTACTTTTCAGTAAAACATTACAAACATCAGGATGCATACCTGCCCGAGGTGGGTCGGTGATAATTACATCAGGCGTACCGTTTTTAGCTATAAAATCATCGGTGAGCATGTCTTTCATGTCTCCTGCGAAAAAGGAAGTATTTTTGATTTCATTAATTTCTGAATTGACCTTTGCATCTTCAATGGCCGCTTCTACATATTCAATACCTATTACTTTTTTTACAGAGGAGGCCACATAATTGGCGATGGTTCCTGTGCCGGTATAAAGATCATATACTGTTTCATCTCCTTTGAAATCAGCCAGTCTCCAAGCTAACTTATACAGCACCTCTGCTTGAGCAGAATTGGTCTGGTAAAAGGATTTTGGCCCTACTCGAAAGGTTATCGAGTTATTGTTATCAGGATGTTTCATCTGCTCTTCTATGAATGGCTTACCTGCAACATTTATAACTTTTAAATCATGGAAAGTGTCATTTCCCTTGTTGTTTACTACATAATTGAGAGAAGTGATTTCTGGGAATTGCGTTGATAGGAAATCCAAGATCAGATTAATCCAGTCGATTTTTTTGGCCGTAACTTGTAAAATAACCATTACTTGACCTGTTGAGGCAGTTCGGATGATGAGGTTTCTTAGAAAACCTGTTTGTCGGACTAAATTGAAAAATGGAATCTCCTTTTCTTTTGCTAATTTCCTCACTGCTAGCCGGATAGCATTAGAAGGGTCAGCCTGTAAATGGCAATTTTCAATATCTAAAATTTTATCAAATCGTCCTGGCATATGAAAACCCAGTGCATCCCTGTCTAACTCTTCATCTCCGTCAATCTCTTCTTTAGTCAACCAACGTGCGTCAGTAAATGTAAATTCAAGTTTATTTCTATAGTATTTGGTACTTTCAGAACCAATGATCGGATTCAGCTTTTCAAATTCAACTTTTCCTATGCGTTCAAGATTATCAACAACTTGTTGCTGCTTGTATTTAAGCTGAGTTTCATAATTAATATGTTGCCATTTACATCCACCACAAGTTCCAAAATGCTCACAGAATGGTTCGCTCCTCAGTGAGGAATATTCATGTATTTTCACTGGAACGGCTTCTAAAAAGCTCTTTTTTCGCCTAACAATTCTCAAATCACATATATCACCGGGTGCTACATTAGATACGAATATAATCTGCCCTTCATTTTTGGCAATGCACTTGCCTTCAGCAGCTATGCCTTCAATTACTATGTTTGTTAGAATTTTATTTTTTATATTCATGTTTTACTTCAAAACGCAATCAATCTAGCTTACCTTAAAGGGTTAATCTATAATTAAGTAAGCACATGCGGAGGATTATACTTATTCTAATAGTTTTATTGGCCTGCAAACTTAACGCTTTTGCTTCGCATATCGTAGGTGGTGAATTCGAATTATTACACATTCAGGACTTTTCGTACAAACTGAATATGGTGCTGTATTTTGACCAATTAAATGGTGCTGCCGGGGCCAGAGAGCCTTCTATAGTAGTATATATCTATAGAAAATCAGATAACGTGCAAATGGATCAATATACACTTACTCTTGATACAGAAGATCTGGTACCTTATAGTAATGTTGATTGTGACAACGGTGAATTAGTTACTTCAAGAATATTTTATTCAAGGAATATTACTTTATCACCAGATCAATATAATGATCCACAAGGCTATTATATTGCTTGGGAAAGGTGTTGTCGAAATTATTCCATAACCAATATTGAAAGTGCGGATCCATTAACCAATGGTATAAGTGCTGGCCAGACATTTTATTTAGAGTTTCCGCCCGTAGTAAAGGATGGAGTCCCATTTGTAAATTCTACACCTAGACTTTTCCCTCCATTGAGAGATTATGGTTGCATAGGAAAATTTTACTATACTGATTTTGGGGGAATTGATGATGATGGTGATTCATTAGTTTACTCAATGGTAACGCCATATAGTACTTTTGATACTCAAAATGCTTATCCGGTTACACCAAATCCAGGGCCTTTTCCAGATATTCAATGGGTATCAGGTTATGGACTTGACAATATTATGGGTGGACAACCACATTTAAGTATTTCTACTGTAGGCCTTCTTACAGTAACTCCAAGGTCAGCGGGATTGTTCGTGTTTGCAGTTAAATGTGAAGAGTTTAGAGAAGGAGAAAAAATTGGGGAGATGCGAAGAGATTTTCAAATGCTGGTCATAGATGGTGATTGTGATAATGAGTCCCCAGTGATTAGAGCAAGAGAGAAAGGCAATAGTGGATTTTATGTTGAAGGGAATCAATTAAATTTTCCGTATAGCGCTATTGATCGTTGTATTGAAATATTAGTTAATGATATTCCAAGAAGTGGTGATGCAATTGAAAGAGTTAATATTCAAGTCATCCCTATTAATTTCAATTCTGCTCTCGAAGGCATAAGCATTGATGTCAGTCAAAATGTCTCTATATCTTCTTCTTTGGATACCGCCAGATTTGAAGTTTGCTTTCCAGAATGTCCATTTGTAAGAGATAAACCATATCAGCTGGGAATTATTGCATTGGATGATGCCTGTCCGCAGCCAGCGCTGGATACAGTAATTGTAACTCTAAACATAGAACCACCACCAAATACTCCGGCCTATTTTGCTGAATCAAGAAATGGGGCCAGAGTAAATAACATCACCAAAAAAGTAAGGGAATCAGCTGGTGGAAACCTGTCAATTGATATAAAAGGATTCGATGCCGAGGACTCAGTGACCTTTCAAATACTTCCTCTTGGCTTTGATTTAGCTGATGTAGGAATGTCGTTTACAGAACCGATATTTGGTACTTCGGAGGTGGCTACTACATTTAACTGGAGCTATGATTGTAAGGCCGAAAATTTAAATTTCTCTGGAGGGAGGGATGTTGAAGTGAGCGAAGGTATTCGTAAAGCTTTTGATATTTTACTTATTCTGGACGACAATGACCTTTGTTTATATGCCGATCCCAAGCAGATTTTAATGACGATGGTGATTGATTTCCCTGATCAAACAAAACCTACGGTTTTTGAGACCAGTAAAGCTAGTGCTGAATACCTGAAACTTAATTATGTGTATGGTGAAACCATAAATTTAAATATTAAAGGGCAAGATAAAGATGGGGATTTTATCAGCTTGATCGGGATTGGCTCCAATTTTAATATTGAAGATGTTGGTGCTTCTTTCGCTAATGTAGAGGGAGTTGGAAATCCAGGAGTTACTAGTCAGTTTGTGTGGCCAATTCCCTGCCAGTATGAAGCAGAAATGGACTCTTTTAGAGTGGCGTTTTATTTAGAAGATTTAGATGATTGTCATTTAACTAATCTTGACACGCTTAATATTGATCTTATCCTATCACCGCCTGTCAATACTGCTCCTGAGATATTTTTGAACAGTCTAAATGCGGCAACAATTACAAATGACAGTATTAGCGTAATTGTAGGTGAAGAGATTAAAATAAATGTGAGCGCTATCGATATTGAAGGTGATTCAATAGTGTTGGATTTATTTGAACGGGGTGGTTCCGATACTTTTACATTTGAAGCAGTTAGTGGGAGAGGTGCTGTTCAATCTACTTTTAGTTGGGTGCCGACTTGTGCAGATTTGACCACTTTAAATGGTGCAAATCTGATCGGAGATTTGGAGTTACGTTTTATTGCTTTGGATAAAAACTGTTATGAACCCAAAGGATCATCATATATACTCAAAATACATGTGGTGGACATTGATGCAGGTATCACTGAGTTATTACCCCCAAACTTCTTTACCCCTAATGGCGATAATGTCAATGAGTTTTTTGGCATGTACAAATTTGATGAAAGATCCTCTGAACTAGTAAATATCTTACCGACTGATAACTGCGCTGGTCAATTTGAAAGGGTGATTATCATGAACCGTTGGGGCCGTGAAGTATTCCAAAGTTCTGACCGAAACTTTAAGTGGTATGGTGAAGGGGCCACTGCAGGGATTTATTATTATCAGTTGCAATTCAGCAATAAGCAATATCAAGGTTCAGTGACTGTCAGCTACTAGACTTTAAAAAGTTACCGTTTTCAATTTTTCAGATTTGATGTACCCTGTTTGATTGTCAAACTCCACTTTTGTCCAGACATCCTCATGGCCAATGGTTGTAAGGCGGTTGCCCTTACTAAGGATTTTAATAACTTCAGCACCTGCTGATGGGCCACTCATAAGATAAGTGTTGGATTGATCAATGATCGCCTTATCATAGTTTCTGCCAAAATTGAGGACATAGAATAAGATAGCCATGACAAGTAGCATGAAAAATGAAGGAAAAACAGGTTGCATTTTTTTTCTGAACTTCAGATAGAAAGAAGTGGCCATAAGTAAAATAGCTATACCCACTAAAGAGAAAGTAATTTGGAAATAATATTTAAAGAATAAGGTTTGAAAAAATTCAAAATCGCTGTTTTCATAGCCTTTGAGACTTTTCTTTTTGGCAAGCTCTTCCATTTTTATCAGCACCTTTTTATCTGAAGTTTGTAGATAATAAAGATTGAGATAATAAAGTGCATCACTATAGCCGCCTAGTCCTTCTTTGATAAAAGCCATTTTTAGTAACATAGCAGCACTAGTTGTGCGTTGTTCCTCCAACAGGTGTTTATAGATTTCGAAAGATTCAGTATATTTTTTTTGTTGGAATAGAGAATCTGCTTGAGAGAGGGAGTTAGCCAACAATAACCTTGAACCCATTAAAAGGAGTATTGTTATTAAAAGTGATTTTTTCATGAGTTAATAATTAACCTAATGAGTATTTCATCGGCACAAATATAAGATAGAGGTATTTAAAATACGAGGAGGAACTTGGTCATTATTATAGAGGCTAAAATCTTTTTACAGAAAAAGTCTGCTTATGTTTTGGATTTAAATAGGGAGGGATTACATTTGCAACTCCTTTGGAAAACGGGAGTATAAAAGCTCCCATTTTTAATGGATTTTATAGTAGGATTCAGTAGCTCAGCTGGTAGAGCATAACACTTTTAATGTTAGGGTCCTGGGTTCGAGCCCCAGCTGGATCACATAAAAAAAGCCACTTTCGAGTGGCTTTTTTTATTTACCAAATTTTATGGGCGAGAAGCCTGTCCCGATGGAGCGCAGCGTAAGTGGGAAGCCCCAGCTGGATCACACGAAAGACCTTCAGAAATGGAGGTCTTTTTTATTTGCATTATTTTTAATATCAGACTGGGGCGAGAAGCCTGTCCCGAAGTAGCGCAGCGTAAGCGGGAAGCCCCAGCTGGATCATATAAAAAGTGTATTTTTCTTAATATTCATCATTTTTAATACATCAATTAATTTTTGATTAATAAATGAACTAACTTAATTCATTATCGAAGAAGTAATTATGAGTGAAATATCTGAGTCTAAAATTATAATACAGTTTTTAAATCAAGACGCAGAGATAATATCTATTGATGGACATGAGTTGATAGAGTCCTTCATTAATCCATGTTCAATAATTGGCCAATCAGCATTAAAAGTTTACCAAGACCATAACATAATAATTAGTGACATAAAAAAAGCACTAAAGGGTTCGAAAACTGTCAATGAGATTAGGATTGACAATAGGCATTTTCGAACAAAATGTATTCCTACATCAGAAAAGGATAATAGAGGCGTTTTAATGATTTGGAATGATACCACGGAGCATAGGGAAAAGCAAATAAAGATTCAAGAAAGTGAATTGCGATTCAAGACATTATTTGAATTAGCCAACGATTCCATATTTATGATGGACAGTAAGACCTTTGTGGATTGCAATTCTGCAACACTTCGAATATTTAAATGTAAACGAGAACAAATAATAGGAGAAACTCCATTCCGTTTTTCACCTCCAATACAACCTGATGGCCGCTCATCAGAAGAATCTGCTATGGAAAAGATTATGTCTGCCATGGAAGGTAATGCACAATTTTTTGAATGGAAGCATATACATTATGACGGCACACCCTTTGATGCTGAGGTTTCTTTGAATCGTCTTGACATTGGAGACAACGTATTTGTTCAAGCTATTGTAAGAGACATTACTGAAAGAAAAGAGGCAGAGCAGGCGATTCAAAAGAATAATGAAGAACTCCGCCAAATCAATGAAGAATTAGATCGATTCGTATATAGTGCTTCACATGATTTAAGAGCACCAATAGCATCATTGTTAGGTCTGGTAAATTTGCTTAAAAAGCAATCAAGGGACGTTATAATAAATGACCTAATTACCTTGCAGGAAAAGAGCCTAAACAAACTTGATTATTTTATTCAGGAAATAGTTGACTATTCACGCAATAAGCGAATAAAATTAGAGTCAAAACCAATTAATTTTAAAACGGAAATCAATGAAACTTTTGAGCTTTTAAATTTCATGGATAACGTGGACAAAATAAAACTAAAAGTAGAAGTAATAGGGAATGTCACGTTCAATTCAGACCCATTTCGAATAAAAATTATTTTTAATAACCTCATTTCAAATGCCATTAAATACGCAGATTTAACCAAAAAAGAACCAATAATTAAAGTGAGTGTAAATCTTACTGAAGATGGGGCCGACATTTCAGTTAAGGATAATGGTGAGGGAGTGGATGAGATTTCTAAACATCGCCTTTTTGAAATGTTTTATAGAGCATCTGAAAAAGGGTCGGGATCTGGGCTAGGACTTTATATTGTTAAAGAGTCCTTGGAAAAATTGAATGGTAGAATAACAGTGGAATCAAAACTTAATGAAGGAACAGAATTTAATATTCATATTCCAAACACACAATAGCTCGAATTCTTTCCATCCCAGTCTTTATTTGATAAACTATTCCAAATAAAACTTTTTTGGTATTGATGCCTGTTAGTACAAAAACCATCATGTGACTAACAGTTAATTTCTTTACTAAGTCGAAACGATATACATTAAAATAGGGTTAATTGATCAATAAATAACTAACCCGAAATTGCGATCAATGGATAAGAATACCATCTTGAAAGAGTCTTTTACTTTGTTTAGAAAGTATGGCGTCAAAAGTGTGAGTATGGATGATATTGCTCACCGACTGTCTATAAGTAAAAAGACCCTGTATACCTATTTTGAAAATAAGGAAGATCTTTTATTGAATGGAATAAGAAAGATCTTTAGGAAATTCCATGAAGCATATCAACAAATAGCTATTGATGATCCACATCCACTGATTGCGCTTTCACTGTTTTATTGTTCAGTATTAAAAGAGGTTGCTCGCTATGAAAGTGCTTATTTCTACTCTGTCAACAAATATTCAATCACAATAAGTGCCGAAATTGAAACCCAACGAAATAAGTTAATCTCAGACATTGTAAAGCCCTTATTTAATAAAGCCAACGTACTTGGGTGCTTGCAAGAGGATGTAGATATAGATTTGTTCATCACCCTTAATCTATTAATGTTAGAAGAGCGATACACACAGGCCATAAGCACGTCATCAAAACTGTCGATGACTCATATCTATAAACAACTCATCGTCTATCCAATTATTGGAATTTGCAAACCTGAATGCTCAGAGCAATTGGTTATTGAATTGGAAGGTGTATTGAAAAAATTCCAAAGGATACGAGCCTAAGAAGTACTAAGAAAATCGTTTGTTATATCATTTGCCCCAATCAGGAGGTAAAATTACCGGTAAGGAGTTAAGTCAGAGGCTCACGGCAGTAAATTAGTTAGTTTTGTTTTTTGAGAGGCATCAAATTCTGTTTATGATTTTTAGACGTGCATTTATAACGATGGTATTTTTTTGTATGGCCATTACAAGTATTCGCTGTTATGGACAGCAAAAGTTTACTATAAGTGGAGCTATATCTGATGCTTCCAACGGAGAAGAACTGATTGGTGCTTCAGTATTGGTTAAAGAACTGAGCGCAGGAGGAACAACCAATGTTTATGGGTTCTATTCAGTAACTGTACCTCAAGGTAATTACACCATTGTTATAAGCTATCTTGGGTATCGATCGATTACAAAAACTATCACACTTGATAGGAGCATTACGTTAAATGTCGAGTTAGAGTCAGAATCTACCACACTACAGGAAGTGGTGGTATTGTCAGAAAGGGAAGATGTGAATGTACAGTCTACCCAAATGAGTGTAAACAAACTTTCAGTTAAGGAAATAGAAACTATACCTGTTATTTTTGGGGAAAAGGATGTGATCAAGACTATTCAATTACTTCCGGGAATAAAATCAAGTGAAGGAGGTGGGGGTTTTTTTGTTCGTGGAGGAAGTGCAGATCAAAACCTGATTCTGTTGGATGAAGCTCCGGTTTATAATGCTTCCCATTTGCTAGGCTTCTTTTCGGTGTTCAATTCCGATGCTATCAAAGATTTAACCATATATAAAGGTCATATACCCGCAGAATATGGTGGACGTGCCTCTTCTGTTTTGGACATTAAAATGAATGATGGAAACAGTAAAAAATTTAATGCCAGTGGTGGAATTGGACTCATTTCATCACGATTAACTTTAGAGGCACCAATTGTTAAAGATAAAGGCTCCTTTATTCTTTCTGGCCGGAGAACATATCTCGACTTATTTTTGAAGGCTTCCAACGATCCTGATATCAGTAAATCCATTCTTTACTTTTATGATCTCAATGCGAAAGCTAACTATAAATTGAGTGAGAGAGATAGGGTATTTATTTCGGGGTATTTTGGACGCGATAAATTTGGTTTTGGTGATCAATTCGGCTTTGACTGGGGCAATACAACGGCTACACTCAGATGGAACCACTTATTTAATGACAGGCTGTTTCTCAACTCAACTGCATTGTTTAGTGACTATAATTACAAAGTAGAAATTAATGGTGATGAGGGTAAAGACAACGGATTTAAAATAATATCCGCCATTCAGGATGCTAGTATAAAGGAAGATTTTGAATATTATATAAGTCCTACCAATACATTCAATTTTGGAGCAACTGTAGCACACCACAAATTTGTACCTGGAGAATTTAACCCAGATACTAATTCAAATTTCAACTCCATTCAATTGCAGGAAAAATTTGCTTGGGAAGCAGCAGCTTATATTTCTGATGATATGGAATTGAGCGAGAAGCTTAAGCTGAATGCCGGTCTGCGCTATTCATGGTTTTCACAGGTAGGCCCTGGTGACATCTTTACTTACGATGCTGATGGTGATGTGAATAGTGTCAAAAACTATAGTAGTGGAGAGGTCGTCAAAACCTATTCAGGTTTGGAACCTAGAGTGGGTTTGACTTATGTGCTTAATGATATGAGCTCAATGAAGGCTTCCTATGGTAAAAATCGGCAATATCTTCACCTTGTTTCTAATTCCACTTCGGGGACACCAATTGACTTGTGGATACCAAGTAGTAACAATGTAAAGCCACAAATTGCAGATCAGTATGCACTTGGCTACTTCCGTAATTTTGCTGACAATAAGTATGAGAGCTCTGTTGAAATCTACTATAAAGACATGCAAAACCAAGTTGATTATAAAACTGGGGCTGAGCTGATTTTTAATGAAAATGTAGAATCTCAACTTTTATTTGGCGATGGTAGATCGTATGGGGCAGAATTCTTTTTCAAAAAGAAAGTAGGTGTTTTTTCGGGCTGGATAAGTTATACTTTGTCGAGAACAGAACGGGAGTTTGAGGGTGTAGATTTTGGAAAGATATACCCTGCTAATTGGGATAGAACACATGACCTTTCTTTGGTAGGTATGTACAAAGCAGGCCCTAAATGGACACTGTCAGCATCATTTGTTTATCGAACAGGTGATGCAGTGACTTACCCAGTGGGTAAATATGAAGTAGACGGTGAAACTGTTAATCTATATGACACTCGTAATGATAACAGGCTACCGGCCTATCATAGGTTGGATTTAGGCGCCACAAAATTGATAAAGAATAGTCCCAAGTATGAATCAAGTATCTCATTCTCGGTATATAATGCCTATGCAAGGAAGAATGCTTTCGCCATCAATTTCCAGGAAGACCCTGATAACCCCGAAAAAACACAGGCGGTTAGAATTGCACTCTTTAGTATACTTCCGTCCATCACCTATAATTTCAAATTCAAATAATGATGAAAGCCATTAGATATACATTCATTTTATTAACGGGTTTATTGTTTTCTTGCGAGGATGTTATCGTTTTAGATTTGAATGACGGTGACCCACGCCTCGTTATTGAAGGATTTGTGACAGATCAGCCGGGGCCGTATACGGTTAAAATAAGTAAAACTGCCAGATTTTATGATGATAACATTTTTCCACCCCAAAGTGGTGCGAATGTGGTAATCACGGATGATCAGGGCAATGAGGATATATTGACTGAAGTTAGTGCGGGAGTATACGAGACAACCATGCTTCAAGGAGAAAGAGGAGTGACCTACACACTTAATGTGGATTATGAAGGTCAAAATTATAAGGCTATAAGCAAAATGCCTGAACAACAAATTCTATTAGACTCTATTTCAAGTGAATATGAAGAGAATAGTTTTTTCAATGATGAGGGGTACTATGTGCGGGCTCATTTTAATGACCCCGCTGGAGTAGCCAATTATTACAGATTTAATGTTTTGGTAAATGGAGAAGTATATGTTTTTGATTTCGATGATGAAGAAAAAGAAGATGACTTCTTTTATATATGGAGTGATAAGTTTTCTGATGGAAATTTAAATGATTATGATTTTCCACACACACTTGAAGTAGGTGATTCAGTATATATAGAAATGTATAATCTGGAGAGAAGTACTTATGATTACTATCGAACTGTAGCTGATGTTATTGATGGTGGTGGTGTGGCACCTTCTAATCCATTGTCAAATTTCGGTGATACTGCATTGGGATATTTTGGTGCATTTTCAATTACTTCCAACTACGTTATTGTTGATTAAAACTCTCCACTAGCCCCTCCACCTCCAAATTTTCCACCTCCACCTTCAAAACCTGAAGGAGTATCCTGTGTGCCCAATGTTTGGTCAATGATCAGTGATTCAACGATTAATTGGTCAGCAACTTCATCAGGTTTGATGGTAATGCCATTTTTATCAGATTTCCAATAGCGCAAGGCTAACCAGGCTATACCAATTAAAAACAAGCCACCTATGATCAATGCCAGTTCTATAGGTATAAAATGATGGTAATAGCGGATGGAGAAAACACTAACAGCAACTGCCAAAAGACCTATATTTAACAAGGATAGATGTTTTTTTAGTAATCCAAAATAGATGTACGCAGCGGGAACAAGTACAGTGAATATATAAAATAGCCATTTGAAGGGAACTTCTGAGCTATCTGTAATCCCCAGTAATTCAACACTCAACTCAATTACCACAAAGCAATTGCCAGCAGCATAGAACATTACTATTGCAATCCATTTTACTATCAACCAACATTCTTCATGTGCCATCCCTTTTGCATTATCGATCGCTTTTTTAGACGCTATATAAAAAATAGCAGACACAGCCATCATTAAAAAAGGAGCAGCCCAAAGTCCATCCAGTTTATCCAGAGCAAAGAAAAATATAGCATATGCCGAGAACACAGTAATGGCAGTAAGTAGTCTGTCAAGATATATTTTAGTAGGTACCAAAAAGAAGAGAAAACAGAAAACTGAAGTCAACAGGGAGTCATTAAAGAGGGCCTCTTCAAACAACAAAAAGAAGGCAAGAAAGATGAACTGCAATCCACCATAAAGTGCGGCATCGTCCATTCCAGATCTAAATTGATTTCTTTCTTCAATGACTATCTTTTGCAAAACAGTTAAACAGCCTCCTGCAGCTATCAGGCTAAAAAACCAAGAATTAGAGTTGCTAATGATTCCGCTTACCAAAAGACCGCCAAAACCGATACCAGCACTGAGTATTACTGTGGTCAACAGGAATAATCCGATCCGTATAAAGATATTGGTATCTTCATAACGGGGCATAAGTTTTTCATCCAGTATTCGATATTCAGTATCAGAAATCCAACCTTGCTTTTTCCATTTGCCGATCTCGTCAAAATGGAAATAATTGGCCCGTTTTTGTCGATCATAGCCAATCATAACGCGGTCATTTTTTTGTGTGCTTTTCTGAGGAATTTCAAGCCAAATACTGCACTCACAATAAAATAGAAAAATAGCAAGTACATCATTAAGAGTTCATCGGTCAGTACAAGAACTTGTATAAACCAATAACTTATGCCTATATATCCATAGATAGCCGAGAATAGTAAAAAATAAAACGAGTTTTCCTTCATGGAATACAAATATCCAAGTCCAACTATTGGAATCAGTAAAAACATCCAAATCCAACCATAATCAAACGAAACGGTGGCTCCCAAAGTAGCAATAGCTCCTAGATGGATCGCAAAATTATAGTAGGTGAAGGTAAAGTGAGCCTTGATATATTTATGTGAATGTAGGTATCCGGTGGCCGCCAGTAAGGCACTTAATGAAAGTCCAGTAGTTACCAGTGACATTTCAGAAAAGTCATTGGCAGCCATTAATTCTTTAGGCGTTAGGGCAATGCCCAACCATGAAGCCAGCAATGTAATAGCCATAGTCAACACACCCAGATGATCGAATCGGTAGGCAAGGTAGAATAAAAACATTGCCGGAATGATGGTGGCCAAACCGTAATGTGTACCGAAAATATCATACTGATATTGCAAGTACCCTTCAAAGGTTAAAAAACTGGTTACCCCCAATAGCAAGATATAATCAAGCCACGGATTTGGAGCTTCCGTTTTTGTTACTGAAAAACCTGGTGCCTTTTTATAACAATACAAAAGAGAACTTAGAGATAATAACCCTATAAGTGTTACAATTGTAATGTGGCCAATGCTATCAATGTTTTTGTAAATGAGCGTGCCAAGTCCTCCAGATAGTAAAGTGACGCCTAGATAAAGAACAACGCGTATATGCCAATAAATGGAAAAGGGTTTGTTATGTTGAGCTGTATTTAATTTTTCTGAATGCTCTTTTTCTATGAAACCATTATCTAGCAAATAATTTAAAGTATATCGCATTATTCAACAGGGCCCTCCGCACCACCATCAAGCACATATTTCCATGTGCCATCAGTTTGCTTTTTCCAAACGGAGAAATAGTAACCCATAGTGGTAGTCTCTACCGAATCCTTGGTAGTAAAATAGTACTTCCCATAGGTGTAGCCGAGTTCACCGGACTGAGCAATCTCTGCCTTTTGCGGTTCCCAAGTAAGTGACATTTGAGAATCATCAATACTCGAATAAGCTTCGCTTAACTTTGTTTTACCAATTATTGGATATTCCCCCTGGCTCAACTTTACTACATCCTGATCGGCAAAAAAGATAAATGCCTCGGAGAGACCATTTTCTTCTGACATTTTAGAGAATTCCATATCGACAAGGACTAACACATTTGAATCAGGAGCAGTCTTTTCAGTACTCTGACAACCTAAAAGTGTGATAGCTGCGATTACAATATATTTATTCATGACAAAGGCATATTAAATGTCATGTAAAATAGTGTAAATATCTTTACTAGAAAAGCACCAGTAATTAATTGGCTTGGTATTTTTTCAAATTAATTACTCTCCTATGCTCCATATCTCATCGTAGCCCATGGCAACTTCCTTTACCTTCAAGTTATCGAGCATATAACCCATACAAGAAATGATATTATCAATGTTTAAGATATTAGACAAATACGTAGGATCGCTTTTTGCCAGGTCGCCATTGAAAGGTACACCCTCACGATAGGAGATATAACCATTTGCGTAAGTACCTTGGCGGTTTCCTTTGGTCTCGTCCATACCAGATATGTTGAATCTAACTGTGGGTAATAGCACCACTTTTCCTTCTCTATTTCCACCAATTTCAAAGTTAATTTCAACCGTAACAAGTCCATCAACACCTGCGTTTTCCATCATATTTGTTGTCGGGTTTACCGCTGATTTGCTAGAACTTAAATTGCCTAATATCTCTCCAATACCTCTAGCAGTAGCTCTTTTTGTGTTTTTATAAGTTCTGCTAATCACCTTTTCGGTATTCTTTTCCACATCAGTAAATAGATTATTATACTCTGGTGATGATGTAATCTTTTCAACAGGTACAAAGTCAACATTCATTTGATTATTAAAATAAGCAGTCATTTTTTGGTAAAAATCATCCATCATAGTATCCCAAAATTCATTCGGTAATTGAGGAAACTCATAGGTTGTTGTTCTGGTCCATGAAGAAGTATAGCGGGTATTACCCATTGTATATGAAGATGAACCTGATTCGGTCTCCTTTTTATAGGTTTGCCCATTGATGGTCATAGAGAGTAGACCGAAATTACTTGCTCGTGAAAAGGGTAGTCCCGTCCTTGCATTGGGCTTATATACTTCATACCCCAAGGTCTTTCGGTGGCCACCAGAAAAATTCAGTGTGGCAATCACCCCATTTTCTTGTCTTCCTTTTACTATTACAGGTTTGGTTGCATAAGATATAGCTTGTATGGTAGCTGATGGAAAGAGGTCAGCTTTTTGATAATCCGGCATATCAGATTTCTCAGTGATAATCTTACGTTCCAAAATTATATAGCTATTGCCTTTATTTACATTTCCTGCACCCAAGGCCCCATTTATTTCTAGATTACTAAAGGCTTCATGTGGTATGATTACTTCTCCTTTTTTTGCAGGGAAATCAGCAAAATAATTGAATGCACGAGCTCCTGCAACATCGGTAAGCAAACCTACCTTTATAGTCGCTCCATCATATTCTTCTGGGTTAGTAAATTTTATTTTAAGGTCTTCGGTAAGATCGATGATGGGCAGTGTAGGGTCATCATTGATACTTATAATTTCAATTTCAGCAATAGGTGAGATAGTAAAACTGCCTTCTTGCCCTGTTTCTGTTTTTATATTGATGGTTCGAGGAGCTGTCAATGGTTCATCAAAGGTATATGCATAAGAACCCAGCCCTACATATTCCATTTGGTGGTCATTGCACGATACATCACCTTTTATCTGGTACATGCCCACACCTTCTTGTTTCATAAAAGTGATGGTAGCCACATGATCACCTTCTTTAGTGCCATCTGGAAAATATTTTGACTCTGAAGTATTGGTTTGCAAATCGTAAATACCGGAGATAAGTGATGTTACCGGTGCGGTTTCTCCAAGATTGTCAGTCTTGCTGGTCATCATATTACCTGCAAGATTGCCTAATTTTTCTCCTATTCGAAGGTTTGGCTTCTTTATCGAGAATTTTTTCTTTTTTTCACCCTGAGCAAATAATGTGATGGGGAATAATAGCAAAATTATAAGTAGTGTCTTTTTCATGCCTTTATTGTTTAGTCAAAAATGAGAATAACAATGTGGCATCCAAATACCTATAGGTAGGTATATTATCCTACCTAGTAATAGAAATAGATGTGAATTTTTACTACTATGACTGTGGTTGACATTTTACTTGTTGAATACTTTGTCTTTAATTTCCGCTAGACCGTTGGGGAGCATGATTGTGAGCAGGCAAAATATCAATAGAATATTAAATTCCATTCCATTACGCCCAGCACCTACCACATACCAGCCCTCTTTAAAATGGACAAGTACAATTCCTCCAATCAGTACTAAAATGGTAATGATAGACGCCCAATTGATATACTTATCAAATAACAGACAAAAAGCTGCTGCCACGTGCGATAATTTAATGGCCCAGGCAATTGGTACACCTAAAGGGTCAAAACCAATTTGATTGAGAAATAAATTACCAAAGTCATTGACTCCGTTGTTAAACATGCCTCCAACACCATGGACGAAAAGAATGATTGCTACGGCCAACCTAAGGAGAAAAGTGCTGTTAAGAAAATGCATATGATGATTGTTTTGGAGAATACGATGGTAAATAGTGACTTAATAGACATTAAAACAATCAAAAAACACTTAGTAGTTGAAAAATCCCCTGATATGGGTCACTTAAATAGCCATTCACGCTCCATATTGTGTTTGAAATGGATGATTACACTTAACTATTCCGTCCTTATCGAATCTACTGGATTTACCATGGCTGCTTTTACAGTGTGATACCCAATGGCGGTGAACGCAAGTACCAAGGCTATTAGTGACCCCAATACAAAGGTGTCAATGCCTATATCAATACGATAGGCAAAGTCATTGAGCCAGCCATCCATTAACCAGTAAGTGATAGGTATTGAAAGTATGATGCCAAGTAAAAGTTGTAAGGCAAAACTACTGGCCAACAGCCTGAATATCGTTAACCCCGAAGCGCCCACCACCTTTCGGATGCCTATTTCTTTAATCCTACTGTTAATCACCAACACGATCAATCCTAGCAGACCTAAACTGGCAATAATAATAGATAGGATGGTAGAAACAGTTACCAATTTGCTCATTCGATTTTCACTGGCGTACTGTGCTTTCATATTGTCTTCGACAAAACTGAAATTGAGTTCTTCACCAGGAAAAGTGTTTTTCCATTCTTTCTCCAGGATATTTTTTACCTGTGTAAGCTGTGCACCGCTGTAGCGGAATACCAGCTTAGGAATAGGAGAATCCCCAAATCCATTGTCACTTATTCCTTGAAATATCGGCACCACATTTTGTGTGATTACCAGTGGTTCAACGGCATTGTGCAAGGATGAATAATTAAAATTATCCGTAACACCGATAATTACATGATCGCCAAATCCTTTACCCGGCAGCTGCTTACCAATGGGGTCTTTAATGCCAAAATAATCTACAGCCGCTTGATTGAGAATAATGGACTGTCGCTTGTCCAATCCACTCTCAGGATCAAACGAACGACCACTTTTAATTTTTATATTGAAAGTGTTCATGTAGTAGGGGTCAACATCGAGCAACCTAAACCTTCTAAAATTTCCTTCATCATCTGTATAGGCCAGACTAGCCCATCCATCCGTCCCAAAAACGTGCGAGCCCATACCGATATCACTGATACTTCCATATTGGTTGAGTTTTTCCTTTAGCAAATTACCTTTTTCCATAGCAGAGCTAATGGCGGTACTTAATCTGTTAGCAGCAGGATCTGGGTATAGCGGTACTGAAACCGTAGTGTTATAATTAATACCCAAATCTTTGGTTTGTATATAATTCAGTTGCTTTCGCATGATCAATGTGGAGCAGATCAGAAATACAGTGATGACAAATTGAAAAACCACCATTCCCTTTCTGATATAATGCTTACTATTCGATTGCCTTTTCCCTTGGAGAATACTTATCACCCTCAATCTAGATAGTACTAATGCTGGATAGATACCAGAGGCAAGTCCAATCAGTAAAATGAGGCCAATATACAATAACATGTGCCATGGTTCGAAGCTCAAACTGACATCTGCTCCAGTAAGATCGTTAAATATAGGCAGCGTTACTTGGGCAAGAGCAATTCCAACTAATACGGCAAAAAAGGAGATGAGCAAACTTTCACTTAGATACTGATTGACTAAAGAAGTCCGCATAGCTCCCATCACCTTTCTTACTCCCACTTCCTTACTTCTTTTCAATGACTGCCCGATGGATAAAGTAGTGTAATTCACCCCAGCCGTAACAAGAACTAAAATGCTAATGATGGCAAGTATGTACACATAAGTGGGGTTACCCACTGGTGCTTTGCCTACAGGAATTTCTGTATTGAGGTGGATGTCAGTTAAAGGTTGAAACCCAATATTATACTGACCAGGATTTACACGTTCTTTAAGATTACTCATCACTACTGCTGGAAGACCTGCTTCAACTGATTTGATGTTGGTATTATCCTTAATAAGTACATAGGTTTCTGGGCTTACATTAAACCAAGCCGTCATTGCACGTTCGCCATAGATGTCTTTATTGTTTTCATTTGAAATGGCCATATCAAACCGCACACTTGATTCCTTCTGAATATCAGCAAAAACTGCCGATACGATAAATTCCCTCACTTCTTCACCAATTTGAACAGGCAGTGCTTGCCCTATCGGATCCCTAAGTCCAAAATACTTTTGAGCATAGGATTCAGAGAGTATTATATTGTTGCGATCTTGAAGAGGAGCGGTGGTATTACCCTTGATTAATGTGAAGTCAAATACATTAAAAAATTCAGGACTGATAACGCCTACGTTTTCATTGTAACGATCGTTACCCTGCCCTACCAGATAGTTGATTTTATCAAACTGTACTGCTGTTTCAATTTCCCCGAAATTATCTTCCAGTGTTTTTTCAAAGATAATAGGGGTAACAGAGTTGAAAAAGATCTGATCTGGGCCGTAAACTTCTTTGAGCCATACTCTGTAAATGCGGTCTTTTTTTGTATTAAATTGATCGTAGCTTAATTCCTGTTTTACATAAAAGCCCATCAGTATAAAACAGGTGATTCCTATAGCGAGTCCAGCGAGGCTGAGCAAGGTGTTGAATTTATCATTCCACAATACCCTAAAGGCAATTTTGAAGTTGTTTTTGGTCATCATAAGTGTTGTGTTTTTGAGTTTTGAGTCTCTATTTATTACCGAAAAGCGAAACGACCGCAGTACGCACCAAACAAAATAGAATCGTGCAGATCGGGCCTTTCCTGTTGTTATTTTCTCTGCAAATATTTCATACAAGTCCCCTTGCAAGTCTTCTAAAAGATCAGGGTTGCAATACCACTCTAAAAAGCGGTCAGCCCACTTTGGCGGTTGCGGTATCATGAAGCAATTCCTGCAAATGCCAACTTAGGCATCTTGTTATATAGGGACATTCTTACTTCCATACTTTCGTCAAGTGCTTGTCTGCCAGCCTGTGACAATACAAATAGTTTTTTTCGTCTACCACCACGCTCTTGCGTAGCTCCTCCCATGGAGGAGGTGATAAACCCCTTCTTTTCTAACCTACGCAATACTGAGTGGATGGCAGTTACGTCAATGTTTCTACCTGTTTGTTCTTTTATTACATTGAGTATGGCTACCGCATAGGCTTCCTCATAAAGCGAACCTACAGTCAATAACACCAATTCTTCCAATTCTCCTAGTTGTGATCTTTTCATGCCTATCAATTTGTTGTACAAACGTACAACAAATATATTAGTTGTGTTTTTGTACAAGAAATAATTTTCATATCAAGGTATCATTAATAGTGTATACTGATATTGGTTACCATATACACAATACAATTCACCGGGTGAATGAACTTGTTGAGATTCGAGGTTCAGGATATTTATCCTACTCACTAATATTGATTCACCCGGTGAATAATAATAATCAAAAGCCATTTATTTGTACAACAAATCATATACATATAACCAATTTTGATTAGCTTCGTATATTAGACTGACAAATCATATACAAATGAATAAAACGTATTTAGGAGAGCTGGAGGAGCTTATTTTGACTATGGTAGGCATTCTCAAAGAGGAGGCTTATGGTAATGCCATTGTACAGGAAGTGCAATCACAATTGGAAAGAAAATTAAATTTAAGCGGTGTCCACGTCACCCTTTATAGATTAGAAGATAAAGGCTTGGTAAAGTCGTACATGGGTGGCGCCACCAATGAAAGAGGAGGGAGGCGAAAGCGATATTTCGAATTGACTAGTGCCGGCATCAGTGTATTGCATTCGTTACAAGAGCAACGACTTAAGCTTTGGAATCTAATGCCTGAATTAAAAATGGCAGGTTTATGAACAATGTTCAGCCACCGAAACGCATAACAAATCTACTAGAATGGGTATGTCCCAACTATTTGTTTGAAGGCATTGTCGGTGACCTGGAAGAACAGTTTTATAATGATCTGGAAGTCATGTCGGTCAAACGTGCACGCAGAAAATATTGGTGGAACACACTACGCTTTATCAGGCCTGGGATACTATTAAGAAACAACACAAAACTCAATATAATCAACACAATCATGGTCAGTAATTACTTAAAAACCGCAGGCCGGAATATGGCCAAGCGAAAATTATTCTCTTTCATCAATGCCTTTGGTCTTAGCATTGGTATCGCTTTTTGCATCCTTATTTATCTATTTATAATAGATGAAAAGAGTTTCGATCAATTTCATGCTAACAAGAATAATATTTATCGATTAGAAGAAATGGCTTATGATACCTGGCAAAATAATCCAGATGAACCCTACAACTACTCAGCCTATTTGCAGACCGGTCTTGGACCAGTGCTAAAAGATGAAGTGTCACAAATCAAATATGCTACTCGGTTTAATTCTGGTGATCAAGGGATTGTCTCCTATGAGGATAAAGTGTTTACTGAAAGTTTGAGTTATATCGATCCTGATTTTTTTAAAATGTTTTCCTTTCCGCTATTGGCAGGAAATAACGATGAATTACTCACTGATAAATACCAAGTGGTAATTACACCAGAAGTTGCCACTAAATATTTTGGTACTCAGGATGCACTGGGAAAAGTGCTTAAGATTGATAATTTTGGTGAACATCAATTTACCGTTGCAGGTATAATTTCTAAGCCACCGGCTAACTCAAGTTTACAATTCCAAATCTTGCTCTCGCAAGTCAACAGGCCTTTCTACGAACGGAACTTGGAAAATTGGGGCAACTTCTCCACGCCTACATTTGTACAACTTGTTGATAATGCAGACATGACTTCTTTTGAAGATAATTTAGCGAAGTTGGTTGATAAGTATATGCAAAAAAGCCTAAATAGGGCCAAAGAGCGTGTATCCATACCTGAAGGCATGACTGTATTCAAATACCAGTACACGCCTTTGCTCGGCATGCACCTCAATACGCAAGTGTCATGGGCTAAGTCGAGTGATCCAAAATACTCGATGATATTAGGCGGAATCGCCATTCTAATACTAATTATTGCATGTATCAATTACATTTCACTTTCACTGACCACGTCAGCGGCACGCAAAACTGAGGTAGGAGTAAGGAAGGCCATTGGTGCCCAAAGAAGCCAATTGATCAGTCAGTTTGCTCTAGAATCAGTGATACTTGCGGTTACCTCCATGTTGATTGGCTTGGCACTTATGTTTGTCTTTTTGCCGGCATTTAATGAGTTTACCCGTAAGGAGATCGCGCTATCGTTCAGTACTGTTTTACAAATTGCTGGTTTAGGATTTGCACTGGCAGTGGTTATTGGCTTGCTTTCTGGTTTTTACCCAGCATTTTTCCTTTCAGCCTTTAAACCTTCACAAGTGTTAAAGGGCGGTTTTACAACTAAAATGAAAGCAGGATTTACTAAACCATTGGTTGTTTTGCAATTTGCGCTATCCGCATTTTTGATAATAAGCTCCGTGATCATGTACCAACAAATGGAATATATAACTACCAAAAACTTGGGCTACAACCAAGAACAAATATTGGTAGTACCCACACAGATGGGCTGGAGTGAGGAATCAAACAAGGCCGTTGAGCGAATGCGTACTCGACTAAGTCAGGATCCAGATGTAGTAGGGGTGGCAGGTACCAGTTTATCATTCAATCAAGGCTGGTCTAGATATGGATATATAATTAATGAAGAACAAAAATCAGCCTATGTTTTTGCTGTGGATCCTTACTATATCAATACACTTAATATTGAAATGAAAGAAGGACGAAATTTTGACCAGGCTATTCCCTCAGATACAAGTGCCGTTGTTGTAAACGAAGCTTTGGTTGCTGATATGGGTTGGGAAAATCCATTGGAAGAATATCTCAACTGGCGTGAAGACACTGTAGGGCTTGGCGCTAAAGTAATAGGCGTAACCAAAGATTATCACTTCCTGTCATTGGAGCATGCCATTGAGCCCATGTTTTTATCCATGGATAAGAAGGAAGTAGGTTATCTAACCCAGATATTGATAAAATTTAAACCCGGCAAAATATCAGGAGCCGTAGACAAAATGCAATCAATATGGAATGAAATGTCACCAGACAAACCTTTCGACTATACGTTTCTCGATCAAGATGTGGCCAAGCAATACGCTTCACATAAGAGGTGGATGAGTATTATGGGGCTTTCAACACTGTTTGCTATCTTGATCTCATGCCTAGGGCTATTTGGATTAGCAGGGATTAATGCACTAAACAGGACTAAGGAAATTGGAATTAGAAAAGTGTTTGGGGCTGAACTTTCCAACATCTTTGTTCTACTCAATAAAGAGTATGTGTTTTTAGCCATAATCGCATTTGCGTTGGCGGCACCATTGTCATGGTATGTCATGCAAATGTGGCTCGAAGACTTCAAATATAGTATTTCTATGACCTGGCAATTGTTTGCTTTGAGTATGGCAGTGGGGCTATTTATTGCGCTGGTTACGGTTAGTTATCATGCTATCCGCACGGCATTCATCAACCCTGCTGAGACCTTGAAGTATGAATAGATGGGCATAAATGGATTAAGCTATTTAAGATTCAAGATTCACCCAATGATTACACCCTAATCTTCTCTATCTATAAGGCTGTTAAGTTCATCCGATTGTTCCTTAATGACTATATCCATTTCTTTAGCTTCACATTCTATTTTTGAGAAGAGCAGTGGATAATTTACTTCAGTATCTATTTTGGAAAGCCGAACTAAACCCAGAAGTCTAGCTACCGGGCCCCTCACATGATGGGCATTAGCGTAGGCATATTTTATGAGTACTTTATTTTGCTCAACAATATTTTGTGTTTTCTTATTAACAAGCTTTTCCAGGTGAAGATTGAATTCATTTAATCTATCCTGGCTCTGAATCAACTCTTCATTTTGGGCTTCAATTTCATCTGCTTGTGACTGTAATTCAGATAATATTTTATTATTATATCTGTCCGATAAAGTGATAATCGTTTGAAAGGTATAGCATGCCAAACTCACAATAATATAGGCCATAAACGAACGCATAGGCATAAGTTGATAATCCTCAGTCGCTAGTCCGATAATACTAAGATTTACGTTAAAAAAAGACAGGATACTCTCGAAAAACAAAAAAGAGAGGAGGGAGGGTAAAATAGCAATAACTAAAATAACTGGCTTGCTATTATCAAAAAGCAAGTAAGGGGTTACACTGAATACAAGTAGATATATCCTTAAAGAATCATGCATAGTAACATCAATCGAGGGTAGATTCTGCATGGTGGAAATAAATAGAAACCATAAAAAACAAATTGGGACTATGGAAATAAATAACTTACTGAGCGTTGTCTGAAATAATCTATTCAAGAACATGGGGGTAAGAAATAGAAGAAGCCCCAATAAATAGAACTCAGTTTGCATTCCATCAGGAATTCGATTGTAAGCTGTCCAGCGAACAATGAAAAGAATAGTTAATACACCACTTAAAATGAGAGACATGTAGTTTGTGAGGGCTATGGACCTTTTTTCTTTATAAGCCTCACTACCTGTGATACCAATACTGGCGATTTTCTTCAATAAGTTCATTTAATACAGTATGGCAATGTTGGAATTTATTGAATATTTAAGCTTACAATATATCTAATAATAAACTAATTAAAAAGAAGCTCCCGATTATCAGGAGCTTCCTTTATTAACTTGAATTAAAAGTCCCTCCGACTTGTCGGAGGGACTCATCCTCAACCACCAAAACTACTTTTTAATAAATGTAAAGGTCCATTCGCCACTTACATTTTCTGACCGTCCCCCAGTATAACCATCACCGGAGTAAGCATAACTTATTTGTAGGGTTGAATCATTAATGCTGTAGGTCATTATCAATTCGCTGTCCGTCCCTGGATCGCGAATGATCTGTGAATTCACGGATGATCCAAATGACCAGGTACCACCTGCTGGCCACGGACTTAACTCAGGCCTGCCCAATGTAACATAGTTAAATTCTGATGCGCTTATTGAGCCACTTAAAATAAGTTCGAAATTGTGGAAACCATCCTGTGGAAGTCCATCCAATTGTACATCAGATAAACTCCAAGTACTAGTAAGCAAACCTAGTTGTATCTCACTTTCGCTAGGGCTACTGCTTTCACTTTTTTTGCAGCTTGTTTGGAGCATTAATGCTCCAAACAGGCAAAGTATTGTAAGTATTGTTAATTTGATTTTCATCTAATTTGTTTTAAAGTTTAATTAAAAATTATTCTTTGATGATTCTTCTTATGCTCTTGCCATCATTATCGGTAATCTCAATAAAATAGGTACCGTTGGGCAATGTACTTAAGTCGATTTTCACATCGCGTTTTTGGTCACTATTCTCGGTTTCAATCAAATTGACTCCAATCATAGATATTACCCTTACTTTGAATTGACTATTTAATTCTCCATCAATATGGATGTGTAACAAGCCTTTTGTAGGGTTAGGATAAGTAGTGATAGCGAATTTTTCATCAAAATCTTCAATACCAGTTACTGTCTGTACTGATGAAACGGAGAGGGTATCTTGTATAGATGCTCCATTAGTGTCTGTTACTTCAAAAGCAATTAAGGTCTCACCTTCAGCTAATGTTCTTATCAAAAACTTATTTCCTGAGATGTACGTTTTCGCAATTACTTCATTAGTACTACTTATGGTAAAGCTAATATCATCACCATCAGGATCACTGAAGAAGTCATCTATTGAATATTCAATTTCCTCATCCACATTCTGTGAAAGCGTCCTTTCAGTACCAACAAATTCAGGTGCTTGATTAGGAGAAACTACTATGGCTACTGCCACGTTAATAGTATCCTTCAATATAGCCCCATGGATATCTAAAATTTCAAACGCCAATCTTGCATCACCTTCAGCCTTTGACTTTACAAGAAAGCTGCTTCCTGAGGTGAAAACACTAGCAATGTCTGTTGATAAACTACTAACAGTATAGCTGATGTCATCGCCATCTGGGTCTCCGAAATAGTCGTTTATTGAAAACTCTGCTTGTATATCAGTATTATCAAACGCAATATTCTTATCTGTTCCAATAAATTCAGGAGCTTGATTAGAATGCAACACTTCAATAGTCAGTGTCATTTCACTTGTCGCCTGGTATTCATCAGTAGCAATGAATGTAAAGTCATACGTACCTTCATCTCCAAATTTGGGTGCCATTTCGACACTTAGCACTCCATTGTTGTAGGAGTATTCAATTTCCGGATATGATTCAACAGACTCAACATTGATGCTATTATCTTCCATGTCAGCAACATCAATATCAACATTGAGTACATCCATTTCTGCCACATACAATCCAGTAGGCACATTACTAAAGTAAGGCGCTGTGTTAGTATGCAATGAAACTGGTACCCTTACTTCAGCGTTTTCTGGGTCATTAGAAGTTATTACTACTTCAGCAACCTGATCGCCTCGTTGCGAGTATGCACCTTCTAATAAAAGTGCTATACTGCTGGTTTCACCCATTGCTACTGTTCCTGAAGTTTCAGAGGTCACGCTTAGCCAAGAAGAATTACCTGCGGTAGTCTCACCACCAAACATGAGCCATCCTACGTTTTCAAATGAGGAGGCTGTCTGGATATCATACCATACGCCTTCAGAACTATAATAATACCTACCAGGTACTGTTTCTTCACCTGTAATGGTTCCCTGTGGGTAACCTATACCGAGCGGGTAGGATATCACAATGTAGAAATCTTCGTTAGGATATATTGCCGCAGCTTTGTCTAAAGTTATGCGGTACCAATCGCCTACAACGTCATCACCTGAGGCGGTAAAATCAAGTTTACCTTCCCCAATAGTTACTGCATTTGAAATAGAATTTCCACCTGCTCTAATTTTTACTTCTATTTTACCTTCAGTTAATGAAGCTGGCATGAACCAAGTCTCAACATCAGACAGGTTAAACCCTTCGGTTCCGGCATTGTATTTAGTAGCTATAGTAAATGGCTCACCCTCACCTACACCCACGTAAGTGTCAGGGATTGTTTTATCCGTATGAGTGATCACTCTATTGTAAGTGCCATAGGTTTGCGTGCCATTCCCTTTTTGATCAGCGGCTATTGAATAGACAGTAAGTGCCGAATTTTGTGCTGTTGCCATTGTTTCGGTACTTGAAGTGTTTACTCTACCATAGTCAATACTAACTTCATAGTTCAAGTCAGAGTTTCCATTGGTGTTGTTGAAAGCGATGCCTTGCACTGATGTTTCGTCAAGTGCATTCATTGAAACCTTGATAGGTGTAGTGTCCACTTCCATTGAAGGAGGTAGAAAACCCGTTCCATTCATGGTAATATTTACTTCGCCTACCGTTGTTGTCAACACCAATTCATCAGTAACAGGTCCGGAAGCATTTGGCAAAAAGGAAGCCCTTGCTTTCAGTGTCTCTCCAGGATTTACTGTAAACGTTGGGAATTCCCATGCCCATGGCGAATAAAGTTCCGAAATGTCAGCATAGCGCTCTTCTGGTCCAAACCAGCCATTAATCACAGCCCAAATTTCAAGACTCAATCCTTTCGTGGCATCAGTCATTTGCGCCCATGAAATGTCTACTGGAGCAGAACCTACGTTTTTGATATTCACTTCAGCGTATTGAGGTGTCCATGAACCTAACATTTCGTCAGCAAAATCAACTTGCGCTTCGGCAGTGATCACACCTTCACCATTGACTGTTAACTCAACTGGTTTTTCAAGGTTTTCATTACCTGGTACGTTGGTCTGTATTTTTAAAGACTCATTATATATACCTCCATAAATATTCCTTGCATCAAGTATGATGTCACCAGTTAAGGTGTTGCCAGGTGCAACGGTATATTTGTTAGAAGGAGTAAGTATATATGCCAGTCCTTTGCCAAAATCCAAATTGTTCATTAGCGAAATGCCTATACCATTAGAGGAATTTTCCTGTATACCAATGGCAGTGAAAGTGGAAGTTTGATCCGATCCAAACTCTTCTTTTTTATATTGAAATTTCATTGTGCCATTATCATATAAAAATAATTGAGCTGAAATAGGGTCTCCCATACCACCGAAATTGTTTACCAAGTAACTCCAGGTAATGATGATATGATCATCATATTCTTGATAAAAGATTCCTACATTTTCTTCAGGATACGTATAGGTGTCAAATCCACTAAAAGTCCAATATGGCATAATAAACTTGCCATCGTAAGTTTGAGAAGGGATCACATCATTGAAGAACATCGATTCTGGATCATCTTCAAAAGAAACGATACCGTTATCACCTACCTTAAGGCTGGAATATTCTTGTCCGTAAAAGGTTACAGGAAATGGTAAAGTCAAATCTCTCCAGAAGTCATTTTTATCAAAAGGATCTTCTGCAAAAGGTAATTTTGTTCCTGTTTTTCTTATGTCGATCCATTGGTATGATTGCCCTGCATTTTGCTTCTCGTAGGCATAGGTGTTACCAGTGGCAGTTTCTGAGGTTTCAAAATTTAACCATTGCTTACCTGTAAGTGTTACTTCTAATGGAGCCAGTCCGGTATTTTCAATAGTCAATGGTTCTGAAGCCGTTTCCCCATATTCTAGGGTCTGTTGTAAAGTACTCAAGTCCACATCTATTCCGGGAGGTTCTACCACATTACCAGAAATAGTGATTAGGTCAGTTGAAGCATCACCATAAGTAATAGTAAGTACGTCACTTAAAGTAGCCAATGATCCTGTAGGGATTTGAATTTCATACCCTTTGTATAACCCCGGCTTTATTGATGTTGGATGATCACCTACCAAAATAAAATCACCATTGGTAAAGCTCATGTCAGTAATGTTTACATCGGCCGTACCTTGACTTTTGATATTAAAGGGCACTGAAGTTACTGCTCCTTGGAACACATCTCCAAAATCTATATTATCAGTAGAAACGACCGATACAGGAACCCCACCACTTGTAATGTCAATTTGTACTAATACATTTTGCTGGCTGTTGAATGGATCATTACTAATAAAGTTTATATATCGATTAGTAATACCTTCCACCAAAGATGAAGTTGACATTTCAATATCCACCACTGCTGAACTTCCAGGAGACAATATACCTGAACCATTTGTGATGCTGGTGATGATATTTGGACCGGGGTAGTCAAACCCAAGTGCTATACCGTCACCTAGTTGAACATTGTGCTCAAAATCTTGAATTAGTATACCATCGGTATGATCAATATTCTCAATAAGGATATTCAAATACTTTTGCGAGAAGCTATCAAAGCCCATAGTTTCATAAAAGAATCGAATGTCACCGTTAGTATAATAAACTGCCTGAGCTGTAATAGCAGGATTATAGCCATCAGTTACGTTGTCATACTGTACAATCACACGGTCAGCTTCCACTTGATAGTAGATGGCTCCCTGAGCAGATAAATCAAGGAATGTACCTAGAATGGATACATATCCACCTGGGCTGTACGAATTGTTTAAAACCGGATTGTTGACAGGTCTTACACTATTGTCAAAAACGGTGAACCCTTTTTGCGCAATGTAAAGTTTGTCCTGAGCTTCTCCATAGTAAGGAAAATCAAAACCCATATCCACCTCTGCGTAAGCACCATCATCCTTTAACGTAGCAGTTACATTCATTCCAGTACTGGAAATATCCTGAAAATCATAAGTAATTGGGTCAATGGCATCATAGCTGGTTCTGTATTTATAACCATACGAATGATAATCGGTAGGCCAGTTATCGCTAACACCTTTGTTATCAAACCCAGGCACAAAGTATTTTAAAGGATAACCACCTGTATTTTCAATAGTAACCTGTGCATTGACTACATCGCCAATAGTAACATCATTAATGGTTTGGCTAATTGGCGTAATTGCCATTTCCGAAGTTTCTGCACCTACACCAAACAATGATATTTGATAACTAAGGTCACCATCAGTGAAAGTTAATATGGCATTTTCATTACCAGATGAAGATGGAGCAAAGTTAATTCCTAACACATACTGTTCACGTGCTTCAATGGACCATGGTGCATAACCATCAATTGTAAAGTCTGGATTATCAATATCAAATACAAGGTTTTTAATTTTACCAAATCCTCTATTGTCTAATACTAAATCCAACCTTTTCTTGTTTCCTTTGAAAACACTTCCGAAATCTGCTATATCAATATGTTTGATATCTGCCTTATGACCACTCACAGTCACATCAACAGGGATTCTAAGCTCTTGTTGTTGAGCATCATTGGATGCCAATACCAAATTGGCACCGTAAGTACCATTGATTAATGTAGATCCATCAACGGTAAGTGTTGTTGCCATTTGATCATTACCAGAGACATCTCCAGAAGCTGGTGATAGGGATATGTAAGTGCCCAAATAAGCGTTGTAACTATCGGCAGACATTGTCCAAGCAAATTGTGTGTCATTTAACGCATCTTCCAATGGCATCCAACTTCCACCCATATCTACAGAAAAGAAACAGTTTTGAGAATAAGAAGGGTCGTTTTCATAGCCAATACCTAGTGGGAACAAATTGCCAGCAGGCACATGAAAGACTACCCAAAAAGTGGACCCTGAGTCGAAATACAGTTGTTCATTAAGTGTAATATATGCTGTTTGCTCATTAGTACTGTAGTTATTGTATTCTTGAGCATAGACCAAGTTGCCTTTGGTTGGATTAGTTTTATATACTTCAACAATTACCGGCCCAAGAGCTGGATCATGCTTTAAATACATACGTACCTGAGTCAGGTTGAAACCTTCTGCTTCACTTACGTAAAATTTGGCTCCAGCAGAATTGGTAAGTGTTAGGTCAGTTTCACCAATGATATTGGTAGCATAGTCATTGTATGTTTTTGAAATGGAAGTAAAGGACTGTACTATCGGCTCATTACTTTTTAGAGCCTCGCCAGTTTTAGCAACATTGATTCGTGCTACTTTAGCCTCAGATGGAGATTTAGTTTTTGTTACTACTGGGTAGTTCAAAGCTGAAGCATCATAAGCTAATGAAGTCGATCTATGACGCATAAAATAGTTCCAACGCAACAGTCCATCTGCTTCATTTAGAATGGAAATATCATGTGTTGCCGTGGCGCTGATGCTAGCATCTATATTTACTGTAATGCTTTGACTACTTTCGTCTACTGCTATTGAGGGCCCCTCGTTAGTGGTTTCAGAAATTGAATTAGATAAGACTGAAACATTACCCCATCTGTCTGTAGAAGTAACCACAAAATAATAAGTAGTAAGACCTAATAGGTTATCTAACTCATAAGTAATCTCTTCCCCAGCTTCTAATGTATTTTTAATGTTCACTTTTGTGGCTGAAGTAAGATTAGCCACAGTTAAAGGCTGAGTATTGTAATATAAATTAAATGAAAATGGCTGTTCATCATCTTCATCAGCAGGTACTGTCCATGTCAATGTGGCAAATTCCTGAGCTATTCCTGAAACAGTAAGGTCAGTAATTTTAGCTGGAGCTAAGCCCTGGTCATTTTGGATCGCTAATACGGCATCAATTGATCCACTGCCCATTTTTCCAATATAATCCTCATTATATTGGTCAATATTAGTAACACCCGTTACTAATTTATTCCATAGTTCTTCATTGGTAAGTTGTTTGGTTCTATTGGCCAATACTAATGCTGCAACACCTGAAACGTGTGGGCAAGCCATTGAAGTACCTTGAAGGTAAGCGTACTTATTGTCAGGAATAGTACTTAAAACCCCTGAAGTACCTCCGTAGGTGCTCTGGTCTCCGCCAGGAGCAGAAATATCTACCCAATCACCATAATTAGAATAGCTAGCCTTTGCCCATTCCGGACCTACAGCACTAACTGTCAATACTTCAGGATAATATCCGGGATACCATTGTGAATCAGAGTTACTATTACCAGATGCGAATATGACGATTCCGCCTTTCATTGGACTACCTTCGTAATCACCAGCTTCAGCTATAAAATAGTCGATGGCATCTATTACAGATTGGTCGTAATAGTAAGTACTATTATACCCCCAGCTATTTTGTGATATTATCGCACCATTATTGGCAGCATATACATAAGATTTTTCTATAGGTGCACCACCTAATATCTGACACGACATGATTTTTACACCGTTACCGCTGCCATTACCACCAGCTATACCAGATACGCCAATGCCATTATTATTTACCGCTGCTATTGTACCGGCTACGTGGGTGGCATGAAACTGTGGATCAACAGCTCCAATATTTTTTTCAAAATTATACCCATTAATATCATCTACATATCCGTTTCCATCGTCATCTACTCCAGGTTGACCATTGGCCTCAGCCTGATTTACCCAAATATTGGCTTTTAAGTCTTCATGTTTAACATCAACGCCCATGTCATGAACAGAAACAATAATATTATTTTCTCCAGTAGTAGTTTTCCATGCATTAAACAGGTTAATGTCTGCATCAGAATAACCAAATTGCCCGGTATTATTATAATGCCACTGGTCTTTTAACATTGGGTCGTTAAAAGGTAAAGCATCATTTGTGCTGGCGTGTGGAGTATATTCTGTTACCGTATAAGGCATCAGAACCTTTTCATGTTCAACTTCCGCTATCGCAACATCATTAAGTTGCTTAAACTGCGCAATTGCATAGTTAGGGTCTACTTCATTAGGGATCTCAACTACATACCAGAGGTCAAGACCATGTTTATGCAGTTTTGCCTCGTATTTGGCATCATAAGGAAACAAGCGGTACATGTTTGTAGCTTGTACTTTTTGCGCCTTGGCATCAAATGCCACCATACCAGTTGTTAGACCAGATTTACGTGCACTTACCTTCATGGATTGTAAAGTGGACGTCATGGCGCTTGTAAATTTCACCTTGACCATACCCTGCTTTACCCCTTTTTTGAACACTTGTGCCCAACCCATGGTAGAACACAATAGGAATAAGGCAATAGCCAATATTCTGATTGTTTTAATTTGTAAATAGTTAATCATAAGTAAATAGTTAATTGAGTAATTATTTTTTTGATTTTTTCTCTTTTGACTTTGATTGATTGGAATCCATTTTGACTTCCATCGCATTGAGAAGTTTGATAAAGGCATCATTCTCCTTTTTGCGTTGATTGATCAGTTTCCCAATCAATTTTTCATCTTCTTCTTCATTAGCCATATTATGTTTGGTTAAAAATTTCTATTCCCAAATAAACTATGGTTCAAATGATAAAATGAGAAACAACCCTTTGAATAAACACTACAGTTTAGAATTCCACCTTAGTATTAACACTCTTATTGAGTGATACCACCTTAACATTACCATAACTTTTTGGTCAAAAAGTGTGATTAAAGTATATAGGGCTATTTTTTCGATGAAATTTGAAAAATACCTATAAACTAACATTTGACTTACCTCTAAATGCTTACCAATACACCAGAATTAACAGTAATTGAGGTTATTTTTACTTCCTTAAAATAAATTTTAAAAAAAAGCCCCAGAAACTGGGGCAGAGGACAATTGATATTATGAGAAGTTAAATCAGGGCATTATTTCCCTCGATATTTTTATTTATCATGCCTTTCAAGAGATTGCTGGCAATTTCTTAGTTCCATTTGCATCCTATCACATCGCGATTTGAGAACGCCAGTTGTAAACACCATCAGAATATAAAGTACTAAAAAAGCAATGCTCAAAATGATGTATTCATTAATATTGGTTATCCCGTATTTAATGGCCTGTTGAGCCCTGATATTGAAAATAAAAATGAGCCCTATAATAGTGATCCAATGTAAAACCCATCTTAATTTATCTTTGAACAGTACTGATATGGTAAAGCCAATGGCAAAAATTGCGATTAGTGGTAACATTATTTCTCCAGTGGCTATAATCCTATAAAACATACCCATCAATGGCAATAATGTGAATAGCAGTGCTGATGTCTCATATTTCTTATTCTTCAGCATTAGGTAGGTGGAGGTCATGGCTATCAAGATAATAATATTGATCATTTCTATCCTAGAATGAGTAATTGTAACCCCCATGTTGATAAGAATAAGAATAGATATACAGACAGCACTTATTTTAAGTATGTTTTTAAGAAAGAAGATTTCCATTTCTGATTTTGTCATTCTATTTTATTTTGTTTCAGAAGACAAAATTAGCAGTGGTAAAAACCAATTCATCGCAATTCACCATAGGATAACTACCTGAATTCAATAGAACCACCTTAGAATTACCCTAACAACTCGAGAGTATTACAGATTGGACAAGTGGGTAACTAGGTTGGAGGTCGTTCCTGTAAGGTGGAGTTTTTTTCGAAGTCGAGCTCTGGCCACTTCTACACTTTTGGTGCTTTGTTGGGTGATGGCGGCTACTTCTTTAGAACTCATGTTCAGGCGAAGAAAGGCACAAAGTTTTTCTTCGGCAGGCGAGAGGTCGGGGTATAATTTACGGAGGTTTTTATAAAATTCAGTATGTACTTGATTGAACCTGAGCTCAAATTCTTTCCATGAATCGTTGTCCACCTCTTTTTGTAAATCGAGAATAATACTGTGTACCACTTTATTGTTTTCGGGCAACACATTAGGTTGGATTTTTAGTAGTCTTTCGGCTACGTCATTTATCAATTCGTTTTTACGAACAAGGTACATTACGTTAGTAGTAAGCTCCTTGTTTTTAATTTCTACGTCTTGAGAAAGGTTTTTTCTTTTCAATTCAGTTTGCCGTGACTTCGATCGAATTAAGAAAACAACTAGTATGGCCAGTAATAAACAAGCACCAAGCACTATGATTATTATAATATATCTATCACGTTGTTGTTTTTGTTCATGTAATCTTGTCTGTTCATTTTTTTCGAAGTCATATTGGAGTTGGAGGCGAGCTACCTCACTACTAGCCAATTGACTTTGTATACTATCATTGAATTGTTTGAATAATGTGAAAGCTTCAAGCGATGCACGGTAATTGCCCATTGTCTTTTCAATCTCGGCAAGGTTTTGATAGCCAGCTTTTTGCTCCTCAAGAGAACCTATTTCTTGAGCAAGTTGGATGGCTTCTGTTACAGCCTCTTTGGCTTTGGTTATATTTCCAATTTTTAAGTAGTAATCGCCAATAATATTGTAGGATTTTGACATTTCAGCCTTATTACCAAGCTCAATTCTTACTTTCAATCCCTGTTGTAAGTATTTAATGGATTTTTCGTATTCCTTTAAATCACTCAGATACAGTTTTCCTAAATTGTTTGATACTATCCCAACAAGTTGTTTGTTATTGGTTTTATGTGCAATGGCTAGTGCTTTTTCATAGTATTCAATAGCGGAGGGTATGTCGGCCTTGGTTTGGTAGATATTTGCAATGTTATTAAACAGTGAAGGCTGACGTTGTGAAATTTGTTTCTCGGAGTTTAGCTTATTGAGCCATTCTTGAGCCTTAAAAAAGTATTCAAGGGCTTTATCATAATCTTGGAGTCGGTCATATACTGCACCAAGGTTATTAGTCATTGCAATAATGCCCATTGTATCTTGTACTACTTCATAAAACTGTAATGCTCTAAAATAATGCTCAGTGGCCTTTTTGTAGTTTCCCATGGCATACATAGTAAAAGCAAGCGCTCGAAAAGCTTTTGCTTCATATTCTTTAGATCCTGTTTTAATGGCTAAATCACAGGCTTGTCTTGAGTATTCTGCAGCCAGAGAATAGTCTTCTTTTTGGTACAATGCGGTAACCTGAAGAAGAATATTTATTTTGGAGGTGTCTGACTTTTGGTTACTGAGTTCTAGAAGGAGGCTATCTAGTTGTATTTTATTTTGGGCTAAACATATGTTGCCCATTAGTGTAATGAATAGAATTAAGTAAGTAATTTTTTTAAGCACCGATAATTTTAAAATATGTCATGACCAATATAATTAAAACTTTGGTCATGACATATTTGAATATTCACTTCTTTGCTTATAGTTGACTAGGTAAGATATATTGCACTTTTAATTTTACTGAATGACATTTGCACTCAGTTGCTAACTATTGGCATGTCACTTATCAGTTTCCAATTGTCATCCCCTTCCTTGACCAAAGTGATTAAAGAAACTAAAGTCATTTTGTTACCTTTTAATGTGACCTGAGCACTTGCAGTATTACCATTGATTATCACATTATTAAAGGTGACTTCTCTGCTGTCACCACCAAATTCTTTGCTTCGTATTTTTTCGAGATATAAAGACTTTGTCATTATTGTAACTTCATTACTCCCGAATAAACGGTTCATAACAATTCTATAGTTATCGTCTAGACACTTCTCCAGTTCATTAGCATCGTTAAAATCACCAGCACTTGCAAAAGCCTTGATTGTTTTTTTAACGTTTTCCATTTCAGCCTCTTGGGCACAGCTAGATATACTTACCATAAGACCGAATAACCCGATTACCATTGTTTTTTTCATTTTGTTAATTGTTTAGTTGTTAATATTTAAAGTTTAATTTTTGCTGATGTTCTCATAATTGAATGGTGTTGAAAATCCTTTTCACGACTAAAGGCCATTGTCATTACATATTCCTCTCCTTGTTTCAGTGATCTTTTGTACTGCCCGATGGCTTTAATAGGCAATGAAAACCTCAAGCGAGTAACATGTTGTTGTTGCTCACTTTCAATGTTTTTAACACTAATCTTTGCACCAAGAGCTTCAAATGATTTATAATTTCCGGGACTAATAACATAGTGCTCTTGGACTACCACTTTATTATTGGAGTCAATTACTCCCATGATTAAATAGGTATTGGTGATCGATGTTTGCGTATTAAACCCAATGGCTATCCACCCTTCTGTAGGAGCACTTGTTTCAAAAAAAACTCTGTCGTTACTAAATGACCAGCTTACTGTCATCTTATTTCTGGTGATTACTTGATTATGCTGCATACTCTCAATAGTGGTACTAATCATTAGGTTGAGGAATAAAATAACGGTTGTAATTAGTTTCATATTAATATCAATAATTGATATATCAATTTATAAATCAAATTTTTTTAGTTCATGTTTTTCTGAATGCGATTTAACATGGAGCTCAGACTATTAAGCTCTTCATCAGTAAAGCCTGCAATACTTTTATTTCGGTGTTCTTTAACCATCACCATATTTTTTGTGACGAACTTCTTCCCCTCGTTAGTCAATTCTATGCTATACTGTCGCCTATCACTTGCAATGGCATTTCTTTGAATAAATCCCTTCTTCTCCAATAAGTCCAGTGTGCGAGTTATAGAGGCCGGATCTCTAACGGAAGTTTGAGCAAGTTCAACCTGAGACAGTTTACCAAAATCATCAATAATCTTTAGCAATACCCATTGGTCAATGGTGATACCAAGTTTTAACCTATCAAATTCTCGCTGTGAAAATTGTTTGGCTATTTTATTGGTGATGTCTAGTTGAAATAGAATTACGCCTTCAATTTCTTTATTTGTCATTAATTATAATTTTCATCAAATATAAAAAATATAATTGATATATCAACTATATTTTTATTTATGATAGAAAACGAACGAACAACTAATTAAGAATGAAAAATTAGGAATGAAGAATATTAACATCTAACATCTAACATCTATCATCTAACATCTAACATCTAACTAAACCATCACCTTACACTGCACTTCAGGGATCTTCTTCATTTCCTCAATCATCTCATTACTGGGATTCACCTTATATTTTCTGGAGAGCATTTCAATAGCAAATTTTTCATCGTTATCAATAAGGCTGAGGTGAAGCGATAATTCTCCTTTGTACTGCTGACAGATTTGTTCGATTTGGTCAATGATATCACTACTTACTTCACTTGAGTTGATATTGATCATAACGCCTTTGGTTTTTTTATCTCTCAATTCACTAAGCAACTCGATATGGTGAAGTTTTAACTCAAGACGTTTGTCACCCCACTTTTGCTGAACCACTCTACCTTGCAAGTACAAAAACCAACCCTGCATCATAAATTCTTTAAACTTCACATAATCGTCACCAAATAGGAAGAAGGTGAAATTGCCATTATAATCTTCAACGGTAAGCGTGCCGAATGGCTTGCCACCTTTGGTGGTTCTGTGAGCAAAGGAAGATACAATACCGGCTATTCTGATGTCTTTGTTTTGTAACGCCTCTACATCATTAAGTTCGCTCAACTGTGTGTTACAGAAGCTATCTATTTCAAGGGCATAATCATCCAGTGGGTGGCCTGAGATATAGAGGCCAACTACTTCTCTTTCAATATTCAGTTTTTCGAATTCACCAAACGGTTCTATGGGCTCAATCTTCGGCCTTGGAGTTTCTACCCCCGAATCACCGCCAAATAAACTTGCCTGAGCGCTATCAGCTTCGAGCTGCATTTTGTTGGCATATTTGATAATCTTCTCAATCAATGGTTGGTCACCATCAACAGCATGGAGATACTGCCTACGATGAAACTCTTCAAAGCAATCAAATGCACCAGACATGGCTAGACATTCGAAGGTTTTCTTATTGACGGTACGCAAGCTTACTCTTTCAGCGAAGTCAAAAATATCACTAAAGGGGCCATTTTCTTTGCGTTCTTCAATGATGGCCTCCACCGCAGCTTCACCTGATCCCTTGATAGCACCAAGTCCAAATCGGATTTCACCCTTTTTATTTACTGCAAAATCTTTAAATGATTCATTCACATGTGGGCCTAATACTTTAATTCCCAGACTGCGACATTCCTCCATAAAGAAGGTGACCTTGTCGATCTGACTTTGATTGTGCGTAAGCACGGCTGCCATGTATTCAGCGGGGTAGTTGGCTTTGATATAGGCAGTTTGATAGGCCACCAAAGAGTAACAGGTAGAGTGCGATTTGTTGAAGGCATAAGCCGCAAATGCTTCCCAGTCTTTCCAAACTTTTTCTAATACATCTGGATCATGGCCTTTTGCCGTTCCACCTTCAATGAACTTTGGTTTGAGTTTTTCCAGCAAGGCGAATATTTTCTTACCCATTGCTTTTCGAAGCACATCGGCATCACCTTTGGAAAACCCTGCCAATTTCTGAGAAAGTAGCATCACTTGCTCTTGATAGACAGTGATCCCATAGGTTTCCGCCAGATTATCCTTCATATCCTCGATATCGTAGGTGATTTCTTCTTCACCATTTTTTCGAGCAATAAATTTTGGGATATATTCCATAGGCCCAGGACGATACAGGGCGTTCATAGCGATTAAGTCTTCAAACTTATCCGGTTTAAGAGCCCGCAAATGCTTTTGCATTCCTGGTGATTCAAACTGAAAAGTACCATTAGTGAGACCCTTCTGATACAGTTCATAAGTTGCCGGATCGTCAAGTGGTATTGTATCAATATCAATATCCACCTCATGACGAGCTTTGATTATTTTTAAGGCGGTTTTGATAATGGTCAAAGTCTTAAGACCCAAAAAGTCCATTTTCAGCATCCCAGCATTTTCCACCACACTGTTATCAAACTGAGTGATAAGCATGTCAGAATCTTTGGCCGTAGATACAGGTACGTATTTGGTGAGATCATCAGGAGTTATAATCACACCACAGGCATGAGTACCAGTGTTTCTCACTGCGCCTTCCAACACTTTTGCTTGCCGCAATACTCGCGACTTTAAATCAGTGCCTTTTCGGATATCTTCAAGTTCTTTTACTTCTTTGAAAGCTTTGTCTAGGGTTGTACCTGGTCGTTCAGGTACGAGTTTGGCCAATTCCATGGCTTCACTCAGAGGTAATTCCATTACTCTAGCCGCGTCACGAATGGATGATTTGGCGGCCATCGTACCGTAAGTAATAATTTGAGCTACCTGATTTTTTCCGTATTTTTCAATTACATATTGAATAACCTTATCGCGCCCTTCATCATCAAAGTCAATATCAATATCAGGGAGTGATACTCTATCAGGATTTAAAAATCGCTCAAAAAGTAGATCATATGCAATGGGATCTACATTGGTAATGCCGATACAATAAGCAACGGCCGAGCCGGCAGCGGACCCTCGTCCGGGACCTACTGCTACACCCATTTCACGTGCTTTACGTGTGAAATCCTGCACGATAAGAAAATAGCCCGGGTATCCAGTATTTTTTATGGTTTCCAATTCAAAATCAAGCCGTTCCTTAATTTCATCAGTCAGGACTTCATATCGCTTTTCTGCACCCTCATAAGTTAAATGTCTTAAGTAGGCATTCTCAC
The DNA here is from genome assembly GCA_048268855.1 of Fulvivirga sp. Classification (GTDB taxonomy): domain Bacteria; phylum Bacteroidota; class Bacteroidia; order Cytophagales; family Cyclobacteriaceae; genus Fulvivirga. Next base: position 340,901 of record JBLWUR010000003.1, on the reverse strand, counting down.
CTCTTTTACCACCATCTTCAATATCCTGTTGGTCAATAAATTCTTCAGGGATGTTAAAGGCCGGTAGAAGTACTTCACGCTCTAGCTTATAGGTTTCAATTTTATTAACCAGCTCATCAATATTGTTAATCGCCTCAGGTATATCGCTAAAAAGCGTTTTCATTTCCTCTTGCGATTTGAAATAAAACTCATCATTAGGAAAACCAAAACGGAACCCACGGCCTCGGCCAATTGGGGTCGATTTCATTTCACCTTCTTTCACACAAAGTAGTACATCATGTGCCTCTGAGTCCTCCCGATCCAGATAATAGACGTCATTGGCTGCCACTACTTTTACATCGTACTTTTTGGCAAAACCCAATAAAACTTCATTAACTCTGTTCTCTTCTTCAAGATTGTGCCTGATTAGTTCAACATAAAAGTCGTCTTTAAATGTATTGTGATACCATACAAAAGCTTCTTCGGCCTGATGTTCACCCACATTTAATATCAAAGAGGGAATTTCAGAATAAATACCACCCGTAAGAGCAATCACATCTTGAGAATATTCCTGAATAAGTTGTTTGTCAATACGGGGATGAATTCCATAAAGTCCCTCAACAAAGGCAAAGGAGCTTAGCTTTGCTAAATTGTGATAACCATTTTTATTTTTGGCAATGAGTACCTGATTATAACGTTTATCGGGATTGTCCTTAGTGAATTTTAAAGTCAGTCGTTGTTCAGCTACAAAAAACTCACAACCTACAATGGGTTTTATCTCATTATTGATGGCTTCCCTTACAAATTTGAAAGCACCAAACATATTCCCTAGATCTGTCAAAGCTACTGCCGGCATATTATATTCTTTAGCTTTGGCAATTATTCCCTTTACATTGGGTACAGCTTGTAATACTGAATATTGGGAATGCACATGAAGATGAACAAATGGCGTGTCAATGGCTTCTGCTGCCATCTCGTCACCTCCTAAGTCGAGGTCATTGGCAGCTTCTTTTTTTGCAAAATTGGCATCCTCAAGTTTTGGAGCTTCATATTTTATCTCTTCAGGAGCAATGCCATCAAGTGGCGGTACCACTTTTACGTCAATAAGCCCGAAAAAACATTTGGCTGTAGCGGCCACATCATAAGCGGCATCATGGGCATCTTCAAAGCCAATTCCAAAAAGCTTTTCGTGTAGCTCTATCAACTTCGGTGGTTTTAATCCACCACCCATTCCACCAGCGAGTTGGCAGAATTCTTTGGAGACAAGTGAGGTATCTATTTGCGTAAAGGCCACAAGGGCATTTCCTTCCTCTTCTTCGCCTATCCGTACCAGTTCAGCACCAAGAATTCTATTATCAAAATCAACATTGTGACCCACCACCACATCTGCTTTATGCAAATCGATTTTGAATTTATTGAGTACCTCAGTTAGCGCCAACCCCTCTTCTAACGCTCTTTTGGTGCTTATTCCATGTATTTTTTCCGAGTTAAATGGAATAGTAAATCCTTCAGGTTTTACTATGTAGCTCCCATAATTGACTAATTTACCAGTGCCATCATGCAGTTGCCATGCTAGCTGAACTAATCGGGGCCAATTTTCAATATCCGTAATAGGGGCACTATAGCTGTGGGGTAAACCTGTAGTTTCAGTATCAAAAATTATGTACATCGGTAGCAATTGTAGTGGTTTGTTTGGCGATGAACTTTCAATTCAGGGGAGACCAAACGATTGATCAAATATCGGAAAAAGTTGGCGGGTTTAAAGGATTTATAGCCAATAAATCCCTATTTATGGGCATAGAATTAATTAAATAATTTTAATATATTGTGAGTTCATTAAACTCAAAACTTATGAATCATATTAAACAATTAACAATTATTGTCCTACTATCTATTATAGCGTATTTACCTTCTCAAGCACAGGTACAAAGAGGTGACGTGAATATTGGGGCTAACATTTTCATTTCAAGTGTAACCGGTATTGACGTTTCTAATGTAACTGGAGTTTTAGTACTAAGTTATCAACAGTTTGTCACAGATAATATTTCACTAGGATTTGCACCCACTTACCAGTGGACCTCATTTGACGATATCGTTAACTCCACGTTTGGTGCGGGTTTAATAGCTAACTATTCATTTTTGAACGATGCAGGTAAATTATTGCCTTATGCTGGTCTAAAATACTTTGCATCAATAACCTATAGCGATTCACCTTCTGGTACAGGATCATCCTATACCGAAATTAGAAATGGTTCGTTTGGTGTGAATGGCGGACTTAAATTCTTCTTTTCAGAAAGAGCAAATATTGATGCCAATTTGAGCTATAGTTCAATAATATCCTCATCGGTTGATTCTGGCAATGGCTTCGAATCGATAGATGCAGAAGGTGGGATAATACAGTTTACTATAGGAATAGGTGTTATCCTTGGTAAAAGAGGGTCTTGATAAATGAAGTATTTATTACTCCTTTGTTTATTTGTTGGGCTTAGGGTTCAGGCCCAACAAATAAACATCATCCCTGTAGGGAAATTAAATTCTTCACTTGATAAAGTAACCTCAATAGGTTTTTCATCTAAAAGTGAGCTGATGCTTGCTGGAGATCGAAAAGGAAATGTCCAGCTTTGGAATTTGGGTGACCTAGCCCCTAAGGGGACTTCTAAAGTAAAAGCCAATGTCCTTCTTACTGAATTCTTAAATGATGACCAAGAGATATTAGTAGTTGATGGTAGCGGTCAACTATCTATTTTCAGTGCAGAAAATTTAACACTGAAGAGACAAATGTCGTTAGATGATACTCCTTTAAAAGTGTCTATTGATCCTGAACGACAATATATAAGCTACATCAACAAAGAGGATAAGTTGAAAGTATTTAAGCTGTCTGCCAATATGTTACAAACCTCAATTGACTTATCAAGTAGATTAAAAGAGGCACTATACATAGGTTATGATCGTTTTGGGCAGCAAATAGCATTGATGGCTGATGATGGGACAACCTTGACATGTAACCCAAATACGCAGAAAGTATTACGAGAAGTCAAATTAAGGAGTGACGAGTTCCACGGCTCATCATCAGTGATGCATGCGGCTGCATCTAATAAAGGAAGTGACCTTTTCGTCACTGCCGTCCAAGAAGTTTTTATTCCAAAAGGAGGTATCCAGGGAGGTCAACCTGAGCGGAGAAATAGTATTATCGCTTACGATTGGGATTCTTCCAATGAGATAAAAAGAATAAGAGTAAATAACAGGGTGGACCAGATTGTACTAGGACCCGGGCCAACGCATATTGCCTATTTTACAGAAAAGAGATTTGAAGTTACCTTGGTGGATATAGATAAGGGGGCTGAAGTTAGTTCGGTAACCTTAGATGAATTTCCTGAGGTTATACAAATTTCTGAAGACGATGGCTATCTGGCAGCGGGGGATAAAAAAGGAACGATTCATCTTTATTCATTAGAAAGAAATTCGGCTCCCGAAATAAAGATTACCAAGCCCTCATTGAATAGGAATTATGGAGAGTCAATCATTGAAAAATCTAATATTGAATTAGAGGGGGTACTATCTGAAGGGGCTAAAATTAAAAAAATCAGCATAAATGGACAATCAGCAGATATATTACCCAATGGGAAATTTAGCGCTGACGTGGGCTTAATTCCGGGTAAAAACAAAATCAGGGTAATAGCCGAAGATTACCAATCAAATACCATTTATAAAGATATATATGTAACTAGAAATCCAGAACTGGAAGATGTAAGAGAGCATGCCGAAAGGAATAACACAGAACAAAAACGTGTTGCACTTGTGATAGGCAATGCCGATTATGAGGGGGCGGGAGCTCTAAAAAACACCTTGAATGATGCGAAATCAATGACGGCAACATTAAAAGAATTGGGATTCGAAGTGACTTCGGTATTCGATGGTACTTATGAAGATATGAAGAATGCCGTATATGAGTTTGGTGATAAAATCCGAGATATAGATGTCTCACTTTTCTTTTATGCGGGACATGGGCTTGAAATTGAAGGTGTAAACTACCTTGTACCCATTGATGCACAAATCAATAGTCCATTAGACGTAAAACAAAAAACAATACCACTTACCGGAGTACTAAGGACTATTGAATACGCCAATGAAGATGGCCTGAATATGATAATATTAGATGCTTGCCGAAATAATCCTTTCCCAACTGGTAAACGTGGTGGAGCGGGGTTAGCTAAATCAACACCACCTGGGGGGACTATAATTGCCTACTCCACGGCACCGGGTAAAGTGGCTTCCGATGGAGACGGTGAAAATGGACTTTATACTGGCGAGTTAATCAAACAAATGAAGCAACCGCAAAGGATTGAGGACGTCTTTATGAGAACACGTAATAGTGTGGAGGAGATAAGTGATGGGGCACAACAACCTTGGGAAGAAGCCAGATTGAAAGGTATATTTTATTTGAATATTGATTGATCCTTCATACTAAATAAACAGAAATGACCAGTTATTTAACTGGTCATTTCTGTTTTTAAGGTAACTTATCAATTAAAATTTAAAAGATAATCTACCAAATAGGTACTGACCATCTGTAAATTTAATTTATGCTTCTATTGATATATTTCAACCAATAAATAACTGCACTTACAGAAGGAATCAGAAATAAAAGCATACACCAGTAAATCTTCTTCAGAAATGAGAAGGTCTGATTCCTAGAAACTTGATAACCGTAGACTATAAAGGTGGATGCTGATAGAAAGAATAAATGCTTGATATTATCGGTGAGGTCACCAGTAAAACCAACGTAGAAAATTACAGCAATCAGAGTGAGTGGGAGGGCAAGGAGTAATTTGTTAGTCATTTGACGGGAAGGTATACTATCTTTTTTGTCTCAAAAAAAGCTTCGTCAAAATATTCTGACAGTTCGAATATTTTCGTTTTCTTCTTAGTTTCGCTGAGTTCTGAATGTAAATCTCCGCCCTTTAGGTATAGAATACCATTCGACATTCTATGATTTCTTTCTTTCTTGAATTTATTTCTCACCCATATATAAAATGGCTTCAAACGGGTAACAGCTCTACTCACCACAAAGTCATATTTATCCTTTACTTGCTCTACTCTAATGTTTTCAATCTTTACATTCTTAAGACCCAAACTTTCGGAAATGGCCTTTACTACTTTGATTTTTTTTCCGATAGAGTCAATCAAATGGAAATTACACTCTGGAAATAAAATAGCTAATGGAATCCCAGGAAACCCACCACCTGTACCAACATCTAAGATATCAGCGTTGGGTTTGAATTTAACTACTTTAGCAATAGCCAATGAGTGTAACACATGCTTAACATATAATTCATCAATATCCTTTCTACTAATGACATTGATTTGGGCATTCCATTCATTGTAAAGTCCTTCGAGAGCCACAAATTGTGCTTTTTGAATAGTTGTTAAGTCTGGAAAGTACTTGAAGATTATATCGGCTTGCATGGGGCTTTTTGTTGTTGGTTATTAGATTTGATATTTGATATTTGATATTAGATATTAGATATTAGACGCAAGATGCAAGACGCATGCAAGATGCAAGACTAATTACTTACTACTTACTACTAATATCTCCCTACTATATGTGTTCTTTTTTGTTTTTTACCAAGTCATACATCAATTCCCTCGCTCGGTGTAATTGTGCTTTTACTGTACCAAGTGGGGCATCAAGTTCGGTGGCTATTTCTTCATATGAGAGCTCATCAAAATACCTTAAGCGCACTAGTCGTTGATACTTGGCTGGGAGTTTGGTGACGAACATTTGAATGAGTTCAATTTTCTGACTTTTTATCGCCTCTTCTTGTGGATTTAAGTTCTTGTCTTCCACATCAATGCCCACTGCTTCACCATTATCATCTGTAAATGAGGTATCTAGGCTCATAGTGTCCAGACGTTTTTTACGAATAAAGTCAATGGCATTATTGGTAGCTATTCTGAACAACCAGGTGCTAAAAGTGAAATCTTTCTTGAATTTATGCAGGTTTTTAAATGATTTGGCAAATGCCTCAATGGTTAGGTCTTCCGCGTCATCTACATTCCTTACCATTTTGAGTACCATGTGGTACACAGGTCGTTTATATCGCTCCATTAGTAAAGCGAATGCTTGTTCATTCCCTTCCTTTACAGCTTGATCTATAAGCTTGAAATCTTCTAATGCTTTGTCAGAAAACTGCTTTTTTAACTCCATCTAACCCTTTTTGTAAATAGTGTTCTTATCCCGGTGGAAAGATAGTAAAAGACGAATATAAAATCTAAAAAGACAAGTCCCCATAGATTAAACCTAGCACCAAATTTTTTACTTGCGATGATAAACGTAATATATAAAATCAAGGTTCGTACTATGAAACCTATGCCTACTAGATAAGGTTCCCTGAGCATAATGACTAATCCAATGGCTGAAATCCAAAATATAAGATGGCTTAATGTGATTAGGCCTAATATTAATTTGTGGCCAAACTTATAATGTTTACCAACAGAAAAATGTCTTATTTTCTGTGTAAAAAAATCACCCCAAGTAGATTTGGGGATAGAACAGACTAAATTGTCAGCCCCTAATTGAACTTTAGTATTCTTGTTGTTGGCATGTTTATTTACAAATAAATCATCATCACCACCCATAGTACCAATATGAGAATTGAACCCTTTATTATTGAGAAAGAGAGATTTTTTATAGGCTAGATTTCTACCCACACCCATATATGGCATACCTGATAATGCCGAACCAATATATTGAATGGCTGTCCAGATAGATTCATATCTTATAAATGCATTTAGCAAACCCTTAGATTTTTGATAAAGCGAAACTCCGAGGTTGAGCTGTATTCCTTCCTGAGATAAATTTGTTGACATTGAAGCAAGCCATAAATCACTTTCTGGAAGACAATCAGCATCGGTAAACACTATATTTTCATATTTGGCAGCTTTTATACCCAAAGTAAGAGCATATTTTTTGGCATTCATTTTTTCAGGAATACTTTTAGTGGTTACCATTTTGAGGTTGCTTTGCTCCTTAGTTTCATGTAGAAGTAGATCATAAGTGCCATCATTGGATCTATCATCCACAATAATAATTTCAAACTCTATTTGCTTTTGACTATAAAGCTTGGGCAAAAGTTTTTTTAAGTTTTCCTCTTCGTCATGTGCGGCTATTACTACCGAAACAGGTTGAGGGTTAACAATAGTTTTGGACTTATAACTTAAAAATGCTTTTAGAAAAACGAATAATATGAGTAACTGTAGCGAACAGGAAGCAATAAAAATAATCTGGTAAATATCAAAAGACATAAAAGTATTGAGAGTTTTTTTTGGAACGGTCACAAAGATATATTGAAAATTGACAATCCAAGTTTTGGTTTAGTAAAGTTCAACACATAAGCCTTAAAATTATTCGATTAACTTTGCGCCTGTTTTTTATAATTATGGAATTTAAAATTGAAACATCAGATTTAGGTAGCCAGGCACGAACTGGTGTTATAAAAACTGATCATGGAGAAATAAAAACTCCCATTTTCATGCCAGTGGGTACAGCTGGGTCTGTAAAAGCAGTTCATCAACGAGAACTTAAGGAGGATATTAAGGCTCAAATTATACTAGGTAATACTTATCATCTGTTTATGCGACCCGGTTTGGATATAATTAGCAAGGCGGGAGGGCTGCACAAATTTAACGGTTGGGACAAACCCATTCTTACGGACAGTGGTGGCTATCAGGTTTATTCATTGGCAGGTACACGTAAAATAAAAGAAGAAGGGGTTACATTTCAATCACATATTGATGGTTCTAGGCATGTATTTTCACCAGAATACGTCATGGATATTCAAAGAACCATTGGTGCTGACATAATAATGGCTTTTGATGAATGTACTCCGTACCCATGTGAGTATGATTATGCTGAAAGATCAATGCACATGACTCACCGCTGGCTTAAAAGGTGTTGTGACAGATTTGACATTACTGAAGGTAAATATGGATTTAGACAAACTTTGTTTCCTATTGTTCAGGGAAGCGTGTATAAGGATTTACGAACGAAATCGGCTGAAGCAATAGCTTCTTTTGGAAGAGAAGGAAATGCCATCGGGGGGTTGTCTGTAGGCGAGCCTGCTGAGATGATGTATGAAATGACAGAGCTGGTTTGTGGCATTTTACCAAAAGATAAACCACGCTATTTAATGGGTGTGGGTACACCAGCAAATATATTGGAATCTATTGCCTTGGGAATTGATATGTTCGATTGCGTAATGCCAACCAGAAATGCTCGAAATGGAATGCTGTTTACTTCTGAAGGTATTATCAATATAAAGAATAAGAAGTGGGAAGACGATTTTTCTCCTATCGACCCTAATTTGGGTGGTTATGTAGATACGTTTTATTCCAAAGCCTATTTGAGACACCTCACGATCAGCAAAGAAATTTTAGGTGCACAAATAGCAAGTATTCATAACCTTACTTTTTACCTTTGGTTGGTTGGTGAAGCTCGTGAGCAGATTGCAAAAGGCACGTTTACTTCATGGAAAAATGAAATGGTAAAAAAAGTAGCACGGAGATTGTAACTAGTTCAAAATTATAAGTTCAAAGTTTTAGTGCTTTGAATTTGGAACTTAGAACTTTGAATTATAAATGAAACTAATCGATAAATATATACTTAAGCAATTTCTAGGGGCCTTTGTCTTTACTGTACTCATTATTGTATCGGTAATAGTAGTTATCGACCTTACCGAGAAAACTGAAAAATTTGTTGAGGCGGGGCTTTCTGCTTATCAAGTATTAGGTTATTATATGGATTTTATTCCATGGATTGCTAATTTCATTACCCCACTTACTGTGTTTATTGCGACTGTATTTGTTACCGCACGTTTGGCCGGTAGAACAGAGATTATTGCTATTTTAAGTAGTGGAGTTTCATTTCCAAGATTGCTTTTTCCTTATCTTTTGGGTTCGGTAATTATCGCTATTGTGAGTTTTGTCCTTACCGGATGGATTATTCCTAATTCAAATAAAACAAAAAGGTCATTCGAGATGGAATATTTGAATGGGAAATACTATTACGATAAAACCAATATCCATATGCAGGTGGCTAAAAATAACTATTTGTATATGCGTAGTTATAACAATCAATCAAACGTAGGGTACAACTTTACTCTGGAAAGCGTAGATAGCACCAAACTCATTGAAAAATTATCCGCCTCTAGAATAACCTGGGACGAGGAAATACAAAAATGGAAGCTCTCTAACTGGAGCTTACACACCTTTGATGGGGCAGAAGAGAAAATCACGGAGGGCAATACCTTGGACACCACATTGGTAATACATCCAAGTGAATTTGGGAATATGGACGGTAGTTATGAAGGTATGACCATACCTGAACTGAATGCCGAGATTGACAAACTTACCCTGCGAGGGGCAAGCAACGTGGAGTTTTTTCAAGTAGAAAAATACATTCGCTTCACCTCACCTTTTGCAGTTTTGATTTTAACTTTCATGGGAGTGATTGTTTCCTCACGAAAAAGTAGAGGGGGTACGGGATTTCAAATAGCCTTAGGATTTTTGCTCTCGTTTTTATACATTTTCTTTTTTATAATGAGTAAAAGCATTGCCGAAGCAGGCAGTATGCATCCTATTATTTCCGTTTGGATTCCTAATATGCTTTTTGGTGGAATCTCTTTGCTAATGTATAAATATGTTCCTCGCTGATGTCTCAAACTACTGACTACCTTAAGCTTCATTTTGTTGTTTGGATCTGGGGTTTTACTGCTATTCTAGGATTATTAATTACTATTCCTGCTGTTGAAATCGTTTTTTACAGAACATTAATTGCATTCGCGACACTTGGGTTAATTCTTTATTTCAGAGGTGTCAATTTTAAAATTGGTAGCCGGGAAATTCTAAAAATATTAGGCACTGGAGCCATTATCTCAGGCCATTGGATTTTATTTTTTGCTGCAGCCAGAGTTTCTACGGCTTCAGTTTGCCTTGCTGGAATGGCAACCTGTTCATTATGGACTAGTTTTGTGGAGCCTATAATGAATAAAAAGAAAATAAAAGGGTTTGAAGTCATTTTGGGTTTAGTGGTAATTTTAGGCCTATATGTAATTTTTAGATTTGAGTTTAATCATGCACTTGGATTGGGAATGGCAGTTCTATCTGCATTTTTGGCTTCTTTATTTTCTGTAATTAATGGCAAATTGACCAAACGACACAGCCCCTATATAATTACCTTTTATGAGATGTTGGGTGCTTGTTTAGGTACTGTGATATTTTTCCCAATTTACATTATATACTTCGCCAAAGGTGGAGCGCTGAACTTGGTGCCAACTTTGATCGATTGGGGATGGTTACTAATACTGGCTATAATTTGTACTGTTTATGCTTTTTCAGTTTCAGTTGAAATAATGAAGAGGATATCGGCATTTGTTGTCAATCTTACTGTAAACCTTGAGCCAGTATATGGGATTATCCTTGCGGTAATCATTTTTGGTGAGAAAGAGCAGATGCAGCCAGGATTTTACTTGGGCACTTTTATAATTTTACTTTCAGTACTGGCCTACCCCGTACTGAATAAAATAAATAAAAGAAAGCCTCAGCCAGTAGATAATTTAAGGTAAAATACCACCCCATACAGTTGAGGCTAAGTTGGATTGCGGTTGATTAAATATTCCATAAATAGCAGAGCCTGATCCGGTCATACAGGCATATTTAGCACCCATATCGTACATCTGATCCTTTAATTCTTTAATTCTTTGATATTTGGGGAAGATGGAAGTTTCAAAATCGTTGATAAGATTGGCTGGCCAGTTTTCAATACCCGTGTTAATGACTTTGGATATTGGCTGTTCATGTTGTTTTGGTATAACACCAGCATAAGCCTCTTTTGTACCAATGTGAATATCTGGATAGACCAACATCAAATATTTACCAATCAAATCGACATTGACTTCTTTAAATAGGTTACCTGTACCTTCAGCAAGTACTGGCACATTCTTAATAAAAAAAGGGCAGTCACTACCAAGTTTACTGGCATAACTTTCCATCTCTAAATCAGTGAGATTGAGATCGAATAATTGATTTAATAATTTTATAGTATAGGAAGCATCAGAAGATCCACCACCCAATCCAGCACCAATAGGGATATTTTTATGTAAATGCATTTGTACTGGAGCGATATCAAAATCATTCCTGAGTAATTGATAGGCTTTCAAACACAAATTCCCTTCCATATCACCAGGGATTGGAATACCTGTTGACTTAAAGGATAATTTTTTGGAAGGCAATATTTCAAGCACATCATAAAACTCTATTGGGTAGAAGCACGATGAGATGTTATGGTACCCATCTTCTCGTTTTGAGATAATGTTGAGCCCTAGATTGATTTTAGCGTTTGGGAATACTACCATAATTGAAATTAAAAAATCCTGAACCAGTTTGAAACTGACTCAGGATTAACACTTTATTTAAAGAAAGCCGACAAATTATTTTGTCATTTCACCAATAATTTCTTCTGTGATGCCTGTTGATGAAAACCCTCCATCATGCATTAGATTTTGCATAGTGACCATTCTGGTATAATCAGAAAACATCATGGTTATGTATTCCGCACAAGCTTCAGAACTAGCATTACCTAATGGTGACATCTTATTTGCATAATCAAAGAAAACATCAAAACCACCAACACCACTTCCTGCAGTAGTCATGGTTGGAGACTGCGAGATTGTATTAACTCGAACATTTTTTAGTTTTCCGAATCGCTGCCCATAGCTTCTTGCAATTGACTCAAGTACTGATTTGGCTTGTGCCATATCTGAGTAATCCGGGAACACTCGTTGTGCAGCTATATAAGTAAGTGCCAGAATAGAGCCCCATTCGTTCATGGCGTCTGTTTTTTCAGCTGTCTGCATTACCTTGTGAAATGAAATGCCTGAGATATCCAAGGTTTTCATAAACCAATCATAGTTCAAATCACCATATTCTTTGCCTTTTCGCACATTTGGGCTCATACCAATGGAGTGAAGAACGAAATCAAGCTTACCACCCAATATCTCCATAGATTGTTCGAAAAGGTTAGTAAGGTCTTCTATTGAAGTAGCATCAGCAGGAATAACTTGCGCATTGCATTTTTTAGCGAGTTCATTTATTGCCCCCATACGCATGGCTATTGGTGCATTGGTAAGTACAAAAGTGGCACCCTCTTCATGTGCTTTAAGTGCAGTTTTCCAAGCTATTGATTTTTCATCTAAAGCTCCAAATATGATTCCTTTTTTTCCTTTTAAAATATTGTTACCCATGATTTGAATTTTTATTCTACGTTAAGTTGCAATATTACAAAATTATTTTTGCCATTTGCGACCCGTTATAGCTTCATTGGTTTATGTGTAAATTCCGTTAGAAATTCACCGAATTTATTAGTAAAAGCTTCAATAGAACGGTCTTGTGAGTCAATTGAAAATAATTCAACCTGCTTATCTACACAACTAGCAATAAGCACATAGGAGTAAGTGACTGGAATTTCAAGATCAGGACTAACAAAGTCATCTACCTCTACACGTTTGAATTGAAAAAAATCTATGTTAGAAAAATCAATTCTTTTGTATGGACCAGTAGCACTGTTCATTATATTGATTTGTTTTAACTGTCTTGAAAACAAAACCTTGAAGTATTTCTTAGAGTAAAAACTAAGAAAAGGAGTTGCTGTAAATATTAACCCCAGCAAAGCACCACCGATCAACACTGTATTTTCCTCTTGTGCTCCCATTACCAAACAGTAAGTAACTAATGCCACACCACTAACTGAAAGCAGGCACCGAGAAATAAAGTTATTTGTTGGGGCTCCAATAATGGTTATCTCGTTGTCACCTTTGAATTTTATCATAAATTCATGATCCTTAAGAAGTTCATTGAACTCGTTCTCTAATAGGTGTCTTTTTTTCATGAATTTTAAAGCCTAGGACAAAATCAAGAATCCAATATAATTAATTATTAAAAAAATAACTATTGGAACTTTTGATCTGAGGTTATTTCAATAGTTTTGGATGCTTTTAAAAGCGAATAGCTTACTTAACTTTTTTCAATAAATGAACAGCCCAATTGGAGTTTTTGACAGTGGTATTGGTGGACTTACAGTGGCACATGCCATAAAATCCGCACTTCCGAATGAGACTTTAATATACTTCGGAGATACTGCTCACTTACCTTATGGCGATAAATCAGAAGCGGCTGTACAGGCTTACAGTATTAAAATAGCCGATGTATTATTAAATAAAGGTTGTAAGGTGATTGTAATTGCCTGCAACTCTGCAAGTAGTGCAGCTTATGAATTGTTAAAGGAATACACAGGAAAAAAAGCCAAGGTAATCAATGTAATAGACCCAATGGTAAAATACCTTGAAGAACACTACGCAAATAAGAAAGTGGGTTTAATAGGTACTAAAAGAACGGTAGACTCAAACGTTTACCATAAAAAAATAAAACAGTTAAAGAAAAATATTGAGCTTGTTTCATTGGCCACACCATTATTAGTACCCATGATTGAGGAGGGTTTTTTTAATAATAAAATAAGTCATGAGATCATTGAAAAATACTTAAATAATAAGCTCTTTGATGATATTTCTGCACTAGTTCTTGGGTGTACGCACTATCCCTTAATTAATTCACAAATAACTAAGTATTTCGGAGGCAATGTGGATATTTTGGACTCTTCTGAAATCACGACCACTTATTTGAAACAGTATTTAATAGAATCAGGGATTCTCAACCTGGAAAAAACTGGTGAAGATCGCTTTATCGTTTCAGATTATACCGAATCCTTTGAAGCTTCGACTAAAATATTCTTTAAAGAGAAAGTTAAGCTGGAGAAACATCTTCTTTGGGACTAATGTCTTTTGTTTAATAGTTTAAATTTATCATTTTGGTCTTTTAGATTTGAATTGATGTCTACCATATTATTTTTTCTTCCTTTTTTACTCGTATTTGTAATGTTGGCAATTTATGCTGAACGCAAGGTGTCAGCCTTTATACAAGATAGGTATGGGCCAATGGAAGTGGGTTATTATGGTATTTTGCAGTCTGTGGCTGACTTAGTCAAACTGATTCAAAAAGAAGATATAGTCCCAAGTACTGCTGATAGGAAGTTATTTCTGATAGCACCGATCGTCATTTTTGTAGTGATATTTACTGGGTTTTCAGTAGTTCCGGTTACATCAGGATGGCAAGGTGCTACTATTGAAACGGGAGTATTCTTTTTAATGGCAATAATTTCCATCGATGTGGTAGGTATTATCATGGCAGGTTGGGCTTCAAACAATAAGTATTCTTTACTTGGAGCAATCCGCTCAGCCGCACAAATAATAGCTTATGAGGTGCCACTTACTTTGAGTATATTATGTGTAGTTGTTATTTCTCAAACACTTGATTTGCAAGCAATTAGCTATCAACAAGGAATCTGGATCAACGATGTGGAGCCAAATGCGGTAAATTATTTATTTGGTATTAAATCCTTAGGTATTGATGTAACTAATGTGGGAGGGATACTAACTTGGAACGTAATTCGAATGCCATTCTTGTTTTTGGTTTGGGTTATATTCTTCATTTCATCTCTTGCAGAATGCAACCGCGCTCCGTTTGATTTACCAGAAGCAGAATCAGAACTTGTGGCAGGATATCATACTGAATATTCTGGATTTAGGTGGAGTGTTGTAATGCTTGCGGAATATGGCCTGATGCTTTTGGTAAGTTTGTTGGGCGTTATTTTATTTTTTGGAGGTTGGAATACCCCCTTTCCGAATATTGGAGAAATAAAACTTGCTGTTTGGACAGGTGGGATTCCCAATGAATTATCAGGACACTTGTTAAGTGGCTTTTGGCTATTGTCAAAAACGATGGTTATGATATTTTTGCAAATGTGGGTTCGATGGACATTCCCAAGAGTAAGGATAGATCAACTAATGACGTTGGGCTGGAAATACCTAACTCCAATAGGTATATTTTTATTAATGTTGTCTAGTGTATGGAGATTGTTAATGATTTGATTAATTTAAACGCTGCTTGAAGACAAAATTGTATATATCGCTGATTTTTTCGCTGTTACTTCTAGTTCCATTTAAAATAATGGCTCAAGACAGCTTGGAATTAATGAAATTGCGGCCTTCATATGATCAGGCGAGTGATTCTATGAAGCTGGAAATACTTTTTAGTCTAATAAGTACCAGCCAACTCCACAATGTAGACACAGCTTTATTTCTGGCAAAAAAGGCGCTTAAACTATCTACAAATCTAAACGATACATTCAACATAGCCTTTTCTCTCCAGTCCATTGGGAGGTTCTACAATATAAAAAGCAACCATAAAGAAGCCTTAAGGTATGACCTTGAGTCTTTAAGGATGTTTAGATTATTAAATAGTAAGAGAAACGAAGCCACTTTGCTCAACTCCATAGGTGAAGATTATTATAATCTGGATCTTTTCAACGAAGCCTTTAATTTTCATAGACAAAGTCTGGAGAAGTCTAAAGAAGCCGATATTCCTCTTTCCGAAGCTATAGCCATGTATAATCTTGGAAGGGTGATGATGTCAATGGGACAAATGGATAAGGCTAAAGAATACATCGAGAATTCGATGGCCTTAAGTGAAAAAATTGGTGATAAACAGGGAATAGCCTATTCCAAACATGATTTGGCGGAAGTTTATTTGGCAAACAAAGATTATGATTTAGCCTTATCTGAGTTAGAAAAAGCTTATAAGATTAGTGTTGAAACAAAAGAGGATGTATTAACACCACAAATTATTGCCAAACTGGCAAAAACCTATGACTATAAAGGTGATTATAAGAATGCACAGATACACTATAAGGTAGCCATGAAATTGTATGAAAAACAAGGGAACCTAAATGGTGTAGGGGATGCTTATTTTGGAATGGGTAACGTCAGTCTTCATCAAGGTAAAAGCAATGATGCACAGAGAAACTATGAGAAATGTTTACAAGTAGCTGAAAGCATTAATGATAATGAATTGATGATAAAATGTTACTTGGCTATGTCGGAACATTACGAAGTCATAGGAAAATATAAGGAGTCACTTAGTCTTTATAAAAAATACAAACAACTAGAAGATAGTGTTTTTAGTGAAAAGAAGAAGGAACAATTTGCTCAGATGCAAGTGCAATATGAGACCTCTAAAAAGGATATAGAGATTGAACTCTTAAATCAAAAAGAAGAAAAACAAAAAGCAGAGCTCGACAATGAAGAATTTATAAGGAACATATTGGTTGTTATCCTTGCTTTTACTGCTGTACTACTATATTCTCTGTATAAAAATGGCGAGAAAAGAAAGAAGATAAATGACGTGCTCATTGAACAACGTAAAGAAATTGAGTCAAAAGGTAAAGAGTTATCCGGTCTGTTAGAAATGAAAGATAAATTCTTCTCCATCATATCTCATGATTTACGATCACCAATCAATGCACTCGTAGGGGTACTTGATATTCTTGATGGTGGAAATATGACTCAAAAAGAATTGAAAGACCTCAGCGTTTCCCTAAAAATTAGACTTGACAATACCCGCAAACTACTAGATACATTATTGGACTGGGCTATGGTTCAGATGCATGAGATTAAGATTCAATATGAACAAATAAGTCTATCGGATCTGGTTGATGACAATTTAGTTTTCTTCAAAGAAGTAGCTGACAAAAATCTGGAGTTTATAAATACTGTGACAAAGGCAGATATTGTTAATGCAGATCGGAATATGCTTGATCTCATTATAAGAAATCTAATTTCAAATTCGATAAAATTCACTAAAGAGGGCGGAGTTGTAGAAGTGTCTTCAGAAAGTGGTTCAAATAATGAGGTTATTGTTTCTATAAGGGATAACGGTGTAGGGATGTCAACAGAACAAATGGATAAGCTTTTTGATACTACCGAATTATATACAACCAGAGGCACAGCCAACGAAAAAGGTACCGGCCTTGGCTTAAGACTTTGCAAAGAATTTGTGGAGCGTATGGGTGGGAAAATATGGGTAGAAAGTACAAAAGGAGAGGGAAGTACTTTTAAATTTACCATCAGCAAGGCCTGATCTGCCCAACATTCATTATTTTCACGTCAGTAAAGCTCAATCACTTTGACAGGTTATGAATTTAAGCTACTGGCAAAACATAAAATCAGCATTTATCACTACCTTAAAAGGGCTTAAAACAACCTTCGAGCATATAATAAATGCCAGAAAATCCAACAAACCCATAAGCATAAAAGATCCCACCTATTTTGAGCAGAATAAGGGGATTATGACCATGCAATACCCGCATGAGAATATGCCAGTACCTGACAACGGCAGGTATAAATTGCATAATGAAATAGATGATTGTATAGTTTGTGATAAATGCGCAAAAATTTGCCCAGTAGATTGTATTGAGATAGAGCCCATTCGGGCGGTGGAAGAATTTGGAAAAACTTCTGACGGTACTCCAAAACGAATATATGCCGCCAAATTTGACATTGACATGGGCAAATGCTGTTTTTGCGGTCTTTGCACAGTTGTATGCCCAACAGAATCACTAACTATGACCAAATCATTCGACTTTAGTGAATATGATGTTGATGACCATACTTACATGTTTGCCACAATGACTCCTTTGGAAATTCTAACAAAGACAAAGGAGTTGGAAGAACACGAAAAGAGTAAGTTGGAAAAACAAACAACGGTAAAAACAGAATTTACACCAATTCCAAAAGTGAAGCCTAAGATGTCAAAACCAGTTTTTAAGCCAAGACCAGTGATTAAAAGAAAAAAGGATGACGATAATTGAGTTAAGTTTTTATTTCTTCTCGTTATTGGCTTGCCTATCCGCAGCTTTTATACTTTTTACCAAAAACGTGCTTTATGCGGCATTCTCGTTGGTGCTCACTTTTTTGTCAGTATCGGCTCTATATGTTCTAGCACACGCAGAATTTGTTGCCGTAACCCAAATTATGATTTATGTAGGGGGTATTGTTGTACTTATCATTTTTGGAGTAATGCTCACCAATAAACTGGCGGATAAAAAACCGGTTTCTGGAAGTCATAATAAATTTATGGCCTTTGTAGTAGCTCTCAGTATTTTCATTATGCTCATTTATACTATTGGGCACATCAATTTTCCGCTAATCACAAAGGCACTTGATCCTAACTTAAAGACGCTGGGTGTTGGCTTAATGAGTGATTATTTGCTTCCATTTGAAACAGCCGCAGTATTGTTATTAATTGCATTAATCGGTGCCGCAGTAATTGCAGGAAAAAAGGAGGGCCAGGATCATGGAAATTGAATTCTATTTCTTTGTCAGTTCATTTTTGTTCGCTATTGGTTTGGCAATAGTAGTTACCAGAAAAAATGCTATTCTAGTGCTCATGGGCATTGAACTCATGCTCAATGCGGCCAACATCAATTTCGTAGCAATTAGCCAATCAGCCCCAGATGTGGGTGCAGGGCAATTTTTTGCTTTGTTTGTAATAGTGGTAGCCGCTGCGGAAGCAGCCGTAGGCTTAGCCATTGTTTTGAGGGTTTATGACTATTTCAAAACCATTGATTTGGATAATATTAACGAACTCAAAGGCTAATGATAGCGCAAGTTAATAACATACTAGATTGGAATCAGGTAACCATTATGGCGTTGCTAGTATTTTGTTTGCCTGTATTGTCTTTCATTATTATTAGTATTTCGAGAGTAAAACATCAAATACTAATGTCATGGTTGGCAAGCCTGATAATGTTGATAGCTACCTTACTTTCAATTGCTGTTTTGTTGGAGGCCTGGTCAGAAGTATATCATACAAAATTCACGTGGTTTCAATGGGCTGAACATACGTTTACTTCAGGGCTATTAATAGATTTACCGGCTGCTTTGATGCTGGTGACCGTCAATTTCATTGCCTTTTTAGTTCATCTCTTTTCTATTGAATATATGAAAGGCGATGAAGGTTATAAGCGCTATTTTGCCTTTTTGGGATTATTTACGGCTTCCATGATTGGAATAGTAGTGGCCGACAATCTGCTTGTCATATTTGTCTTTTGGGAATTAGTTGGTCTTTCGTCCTATCTGCTTATTGGACACTGGTTTTCGAAAGAAGTAGCCGCTAAGGCTGCAACCAAGGCCTTCATAGTCAATAGGGTAGGAGATGTAGGATTTGTAATAGGACTGAGTATTATCTGGTTGCAGTTTAATACTTTCGATCTAGCGACACTTTACAAGATGATGGGCAATATTCAGATTGTAGATGGAATGTGGATATCTTTTTCGGGCTCCTCATTATCTCTAATTTGGTTAACAGTTGCTGGAATAGCCCTGTTCTTTGGGGCGATTGGAAAATCAGCACAGTTTCCACTACAAATTTGGCTGCCCGATGCCATGGAAGGGCCTACTCCCGTTTCAGCATTAATCCATGCAGCAACTATGGTAGCTGCTGGTGTCTATTTGGTGGCCCGTATTTTTGTTTTGTTGAATATTGATGCCCTTACCTTCATTGCATTTATAGGTGCCCTTACCGCAATGATGGGAGCCGTTGCTGCCCTTACGCAAAATGACATTAAGAAAGTTTTAGCCTTCTCCACCATTTCACAATTGGGATATATGCTTATGGGCATGGGTGTAGGTGCTTACGATGCAGCACTTTTTCATTTATTTACTCATGCGTTCTTTAAAGCAGGTTTGTTTTTGGCTGCCGGATCCATCATCCATTCATTGCATATGTCCAAACAAGCAAACGACTTTGATGCTCAGGATATGAGAAATATGGGTGGGTTGAGAAAGAGCCTACCTGTCACTTTTATAGCCTACGTGCTTTGTGGATTAGCCCTTATGGGAATGCCAATATTCTCCGGTTTTCTATCAAAAGATGCTATTTTACTTGACACACTTACCTGGGCAAATGCACATCAAAGTATGTCCTTTTATTTAATTCCTGTTTTGGGTTTTGGCAGTGTGTTCATTACGGCATTATATGTTTCACGACAAATACTCCTGGTCTTTTTTGGCAATTTTAAAGGGACGGATATGAATGGAGTGCAAGAAAAATCAATACTAATAAAAGGCATATTGATTACCCTATCAATAATGGCCATTGGGGTTTGTTGGTCTATCAACCCATTTTATTCTGAAATGAGCTGGTTGATGAGTCACATTGAAATTCCAAGCTCCGCCTTTGATATTGGGATGTTGTCGTCCTCTTTTGCTCCGAGTCATTTAATGGTTTCTGTTCTCTCAACGTCATTATTGCTGGCCGGAGTGGCATTTGCCTACTTGAAATACAGACCTGATGGTCAATATTTCAAAGATTATTCATTAGAACTGAATATGCCAACGAATTTTTTACAGAGGCTTTCATATCAAAATTGGTATTTAGATCAATTTTATCAGATCACTATAATTAATCCATTTCATAAAATTACCTATCTGGCAAAAGCCATTGACAAGCAGATTATTGATAGGCTGGTCAATCTATTTGGTATAGGGAGTGTAATCATTTCCTATATTGTGGCTTGGTTTGACAGAGCCTTTGTGGATGGGACGGTCAATGCAATGGTGTTTCTAACTGGTAGGGTGGGAACAGCAACACGTTCAATTCAAGGAAGTAAAGCCCAATCCTATATTTTGGCAGCTGTCATTGGATTACTAATTATTATATTTTTGATTTTTTAACATGCAAAATTACTTGCTATCCATATTAATTTTCCTGCCGATCATTGCGGCTTTTGTTACAATGGTCTTGCCCAATAACAAATCCATTTGGTATAGATATATAGCTCTAGGAGTTAGCACCATACAGCTATTGGTCATGGTGATGATTTTTATCTTATTTAAACCGAGCGCAGGTGTCAACAATATCGACACATTTCAATTTGTGGAAAAAGTGCAATGGATAAGCATGGATTTATCTTCCTATGGAAAGCTAAGTACTGAGTATTTTGTAGGAGTAGATGGACTGAGTGTAGGAATGGTGATATTATCTATCATAGTTTTTTTTATTGCAGTCATCAGTTCGTGGAAAGTAAATGATCGAGCCAAAGGATACTTTAGTTTATTGTTGATATTAAATGCCTCAGTTATAGGCTGCTTCCTGGCGCTCGATTTCTTATTATTTTATTTGTTTTTTGAGTTCATGCTGTTGCCAATGTACTTCCTAATTGGCCTTTGGGGTGGGCCAAGAAGAGAGTATGCATCCATAAAATTCTTTCTGTATACTTTATTGGGATCGATATTAATATTGATTGTAATGATTGCTTTGAACCTGTCTACTATCAATCCGGCTCAAACAGCGGTGGAAATTGGTTTAGTATCTCATACAGAGCAAGTGACTCCTGAAGTAATTGATCAAGTACAACAGCTTCTTCAACAAAAGGCCATTGATACTGAAAATATGGTTCATACTTTCAATTTGGTCTATATGACAGACAGTGGAAATCTGATTCCTGAGAGTATTTTGGATCTTAGTTTAACCAAGTTAATTTTTAGTTATCCGGCAAGGATGCTGGCCTTTATACTCCTCTTTGTCGGTTTTGCTATAAAAATACCGATTGTCCCACTTCACACCTGGCTTCCTGATGCTCACGTAGAAGCCCCTACGGCTATATCAGTGATTCTCGCTGGTGTGTTATTAAAAGTAGGTGCCTATGGCCTTATCAGAACAGGTATTTTGATTTTTCCAGACGGTGCTATAAACTATGCTTGGCTCATGGGTATGCTCGGTACGGTTTCTATTATTTATGGTGCTTTGAATGCAATTGCCAGCAAAGACCTCAAAAGACTTATTGCTTATTCTTCAGTATCCCATATGGGTTTTGTCTTGTTAGGACTTGCAGCCTTGAATTCTGAAGGGGTAGGAGGTAGCATCTACCAAATGGTAAGCCATGGTATTATTTCATCGGCTTTATTTTTAATAGCTGGAGTGATATACGACCGAACACATAACAGGATGATCGAAAACTATTCTGGCCTTGCCTCTGCAATGCCAAAATATTCAGTTATTGTGGTTATATTTTTCTTTGCCTCCTTGGGGCTACCGGGATTTTCAGGTTTCATAGCCGAGATTTTTGTTTTAATAGGTGCATTAAGCTCAATGGTGTTGCCCAAATGGATGATGATTGTTGCTGCATTTGGCTTAGTATTAAGTGCGGTTTATTTTCTCTGGACTATTCAGCGCATGTTTTTTGGCAAATTACACCTCAAGGCGGGTATTGAAAAATCGTCCTTAGTAGACATCACCACACGTGAATGGCTAATGTTTATTCCATTAATGGTGTTAACTGTACTACTTGGCATTTTCCCTAATATTCTATTAAATCTCATTAATGAGTCTGTGATTACTTTGGTTGATTTTGTAAACACTACAGGCTTGGAGAATTTGGAGCAAATAATTAAATAAGTGACGGACAATCTATCCTTTAAGCTTCAATCAATAATAGGAGACTTATCCTACCTATTACCTGAGTTTATTCTGGTAGCAATAATCCTTATTGTACTGCTGGCAGATTTGATATTCAAAAACCAGCCAAAACTGGTTAGAGTTATAGCCATAGTTGGGCTGTTGTTTGAATTGTACCTTGCTACCAGACAGTATCTTCATATTGACAAGTCGATGTCAATTTTTGCGGGGATGGTCACATTGAATAGTCTGGCTGCTTTTTGGAAAATGCTCTTTTCTGTAGGCGCATTACTGACCATTTTAATGAATCAGTCGAAGGCAAGTAGATGGAAAACAGCAGAATATCATATGATGATCATCACGATCACTTTGGGAGCAAATCTGTTGGCCATGTCATCGAATTTATTGATGATTTATATCAGCATAGAGATTATCTCAATTACTTCTTATATACTCACCACCTTTTCATTTGAAAAGAAGAGTTCAGAAGCGGGTATCAAGTACTTCCTTTTTGGAGCTGTAGCCTCAGCCATAATGATTTATGGCATGTCCTTGTTATATGCAGTTACCTTGACATTGGATTTTATGGGGCAACTATTTACCGATGCCTTGTTACAAGCTAATCCGTTGCCGGTAATTGTAGGAAGTGTTATGTTGGTAGCAGGTTTTATTTATAAAATAGCTGCAGCACCCTTACATGTCTGGTCTCCTGACGTTTATACAGCAGCTCCCACACCTGTAGTAGCCTTCTTCTCCGTTGTGCCCAAACTAGCAGGCTTTGCAATTTTAATTAAATTAATTCTAGTCATTAATCTTTTTGGTTTAGGGCCAATCCATTGGCCAACCATCATCGCAATTTTGGCTATGATCACTATATTAATTGGTAATTTCTCAGCTCTATGGCAAAATAATGTAAAACGGTTGCTGGCCTATTCTTCAATTGCCCATTCCGGATTTCTATTAGCAGGTTTCGCTGCATTTTCACAACCCGCTTTACAAAACGTCCTTTTCTATGCCGTTGTTTATTTGATAATGAACATAGCCACTTTCATGATTGTAAACTATTTTGAAAGAAACAAAGGGATAACAAATGTTGCCGATTATGCAGGACTTGTTGTCAAGTATCCATTTTTAACAGTATTGCTCGCTATCTTATTTATCTCATTAACAGGTATTCCTCCAACAGGTGGTTTTACAGCTAAACTTTTAATATTTACTTCAATATGGGAAAGTTATAGCCAGACAGATAACCAATGGCTATTGTATTTACTCGTTTTTGGATTACTTAATACGGTAATTTCGTTGTTTTTCTACCTCAAAGTCCCTTTTTACATGATTTTCAGGACTGCCGACAAGGAAATGAATAATGACAAAATAAAATTTGGTATAGAGAATTATTTTGCCGGCATATTGGTTTTAGCGATATTATTAATATTCTTTAAACCAGAGTGGTTGATGGGTTTGATTAATAATATTAATTTTGCATTCTAAATCTAATGCATGAGCGATAGTATAAAACACGAATGTGGAATAGCAATGGTAAGGCTAAGAAAACCAATGTCTTACTATATTGAAAAATACGGATCGCCTACTTATCCGGTGAGCAAGATGTATATCTTGATGGAAAAGCAGCGCAACAGAGGACAAGATGGTGTTGGTATCGCCAACATCAAAATCAACCAAAAACCAGGATTACGTTACATTAGCCGCTATCGATCGGTAGGGCATGAGCCTATCAAATGGATCTTTGAGAAGATCGGTAGAAAATACAGAAAGGCTAAGAAAGAAGGCGGTGACCTCTATTATGATGAGGACTGGATGCGTGAGCATTGCGCCTTTAGTGGTGAGGTTTGGCTCGGCCATTTGCGTTATGGCACACATGGTAAAAATAGCGTAGAAAACTGTCACCCGTTTCTAAGACAAAATAATTGGAGAAGTAGAAACCTAGTAGTAGCAGGTAATTTCAACATGACCAATGTGGATGAACTGTTTGATATTTTGGTTAACCTAGGGCAGCACCCGAAAGAGAAAGTGGATACCGTAACTGTAATGGAGAAGATCGGTCACTTTTTAGATGAAGAGAATGACGATATTTTTAAAAAATACAAAAACAAATACTCCAACGCAGAAATAACTGAACTTATTGAAAGTGAGCTGGACCTGCTAAAGGTGTTAAAGCGAGCTTGTAAAGACTTTGATGGTGGTTACGTGATGGGTGGCATGGTAGGGCATGGTGATGCTTTTGTTGCTCGTGATCCTTCAGGTATTCGTCCAGCCTATTATTATGCAGATGACGAGGTGATAGTGGTGGCTTCTGAAAAGCCAGCCATAAAAACGGCCTTTGATGTAGAGTACAATGAAATTAAGGAGATCAAACCCGGACATGCACTTATTGTCAAAAAGAATGGGGAATATGGTGAGCATCAGTTTATCAAACCATTGGAGAAAAAGTCATGTAGTTTCGAAAGGATTTATTTTTCAAGAGGTACCGACCCGGATATTTATAATGAAAGGAAAAAACTAGGTAAACTCCTTATACCTCAGATTTTAAAATCTATCAATTTCGATTTAAAAAATACCGTATTTTCATATATTCCTAATACCGCAGAAACTGCCTTTTTGGGAATGATTCAAGGTGTGGAGGATTATCTTACTGCCAAGCAAAGGGAGATTTTTATCGATGCTAAACCGCATGTGGGTAATCTGGAAGACCATTTGGCTTTTAGGCCAAGGGTTGAAAAGATTGTGATTAAGGATGCCAAACTAAGAACTTTCATTACTGACGATGCTCATCGAGATGAAATGGTGGCTCACGTGTATGATACTACCTATGAGGTGATTAAGAAAGGGGTAGATACACTCGTAATTATTGATGACTCCATAGTGAGAGGCACCACATTGGAAAAAAGTATCCTAACCATGTTAGGTAGGCTACAGCCAAAGAAAATCGTTATCGTTTCCTCAGCACCTCAAATTCGTTTCCCTGATTGCTATGGTATCGACATGTCTAAAATCAATGAATTTGTTGCCTTTAGAGCAATGACAGCCTTATTGAAGGAGAATGACATGGAATTTAAGTTGGACGAAGTGAGAGAGAAATGTCAAAAAGCTATTAATAATAAAGAGGCTGTCAATTACGTAAATGAGTTGTACGACCTATTTACATATGATGAAATCTCTACCAAAATAGCTGAAATTGTTAAGCCTAAAGGCCTTGATATAGAAGTAGAAGTGATCTACCAAACTGTTGAGAATCTTCATAAAGCCTGTCCAAACCACGAAGGTGATTGGTATTTTACAGGTAATTTCCCAACTGTAGGGGGTATTAGGGTTGCTAATCAGGCTTTCGTTAACTATATGGAGGGTAAAATGGTAAGGGCTTATTAGGTACTATTTAGCAGTCTTTCATTAGACAATGTCCTTGGATAACCTATTAACCGAAATACGACAATGTACTCTATGTGAACCAATGATGGGACACAAAGCACGTCCAGTTTTATCGGTAAGCAAACATTCTAAAATTTTAATCATTGGGCAGGCGCCTGGTGCTAAAGTTCACGCCTCAGGCATACCCTGGCAAGACGCTAGTGGCAATATTCTACGAGATTGGCTTGGTGTATCCAACAAAGAATTTTATAACCCAGACATCGTTGGCATCCTTCCTATGGGGTTTTGCTATCCGGGTAAGGGTAAATCTGGTGATCTTCCGCCTCGACCAGAATGCGCTCCGCTATGGCATGGAAAAGTATTGAAGCAACTTAAGGAAGTGAAACTTACTTTGTTGATTGGCCAATATGCTCAGAAGTATTATCTAGCAAATAGAAGTGGGAAGAACCTCACAGAAACGGTTAAAAACTATAAAGACTACTTACCGCAATATTTTCCCTTGCCACACCCTTCACCTCGCAATCGGTTTTGGATGGCCAAAAATCCATGGTTTCAGAATGAGGTTATTCCTTTACTTAAGTCAAAGGTGCAAACTATTTTGAATTAGTGGGTTCCGTTAATCAGCTCAAAAATGCCTAACTTTTCTAAAGTTCTACAGAACATAGATGCTGCGCCACCTTGGTGTTTTTGGAAAAAGTTTGATGTAACTTTAGAAAAGTTATTCTCTCTATTATCTACCGCAAACAATACTATTCGACATTTGTAATGTCGAATGATTATAGTAGGATTTTTAATCCACCAGCCGACTCCAATTCTAAAGTTCTAGATAAAATAGAAGATGCGTCACTTTGGTGAATTTGGAATGAGCTTAATGCAACTTTAGAAAAGTTATAGACTGAATTATCTACCGTCAATTGGCTGATTAGGGCAAATAGAAATCAAATACAATATCATTCATGCATTTGAAGTGCCCTTTTGGGCATTTATCATATCCAATTTTCGAACAGGGTCGGCAATCAAGTTTATTATTTTCAAATACAGTGAATTTGGTGCGGTAAGGATACATCCCAAACGCAGGAATGGTGTTTCCCCAAATGCTAAATACTTGTTTTTTGAAAGCGGAGGCTATATGCATCAGGCCAGTATCATGAGTAAATACAAAGCTCGCACCTTTTATCAGTGAAGCTGATTGGTTGATATTGTATTTACCACAAGCATTATAGATAATTGATTTTTTATTAAGCCTGAGTAACCCTTCTTCCATGGGTTCCGACTTAGAAGTTTTTGCAAAAAACTTCTCTATTTCTTCAGCAACAGGAGCATCATTTGAGCCTCCCAGTAAGATGATTGGTTTGTTGACTTTATCGCATAGCTCAATCATCTTGTTCAAAGGCAATTTCTTTGTTCCATGTTGGGCACCTATGGCATAAGCTACATATTCCTTTTGGTGAGTTTCAGGCAACCATTCTTTCGGCACTTCATCAGCTTCAGGAATAAAATAGTCCAATCCCAACGTGTCCATTTTTATTCCAATAGGAGTCACCGTGTCCATATATCGCTCTACGATATGGCGGTTGGGAAGCTTATTTATTTTGAGATTTACCAAGAGCCATTTCTCCCAGTTCAGTTTATTGAATGTGGTAGATTTTACACCTAGCCTGATTTTTATAATACGTGTACGTAAATTATTATGAAGATCAATAACCAAATCAAATTTTTCCCGTCTCAACTCCTTAATCACCTTGCTAAGACTATTTTCCAAGAAATGCTGCTTATCAATATATGGATTAGATCGTACTAAGGGTTCGAAAGATTTTTTTGTCAAATAGTGAATTTCTGCATTAGGAAGTTGTGTCTTTAAATTGCGCACCACAGGTGTAGTGAGCACAACATCTCCAATAGAAGAAAACCGAATGACTAAAATCTTTTTGTACTCCATAAAATTAGGCAAGGCTCATGGCCTTAGCTTTTCGCGTTGCAAAATAGTCATCTATTTCCTTTAATGTCATACTGTTGAGGTTATTAGATTTGGTGAGTCCACCTTTTCTTCCGATTTGTAGTCCATAATACATGTCTAAAAACCCTTCTTTAGAATGTGCATCCGGGTTAATACTTAGCATAACACCTTTATCTAGGGCATAATTAATCCACCGCCAGTCAATATCCAATCTGTTTGGGTTGGCATTGATTTCTATCACCACATTGTGCTCGGCACAAGCTTCAATAATTATTTTATGGTCAACAGGATACCCGTCACGTCTTAGCAAAATACGCCCTGTCATATGCCCTAAAATAGTAGTAAATGGATTTTCAATGGCCTTCACCAGCCTGGCAGTTGCTTTCTCCTTATCCATGCTCATAGCCGAATGAATGGAGCATACGATAAAATCAAAACTCGCTAAGGTATTGTTGTCATAATCGAGGCTGCCATCAGGAAGGATATCACATTCAATTCCTTTGAAAATCTTAAAATTTGAATACCCAGCATTAAGGGTATCTATTTCTGTTTGCTGATCCTTCACTCGATTTTCGTAAAGGCCATTAGCATAAAAAAATGATGACTTGCTGTGATCAGTAATACCTAGGTATTCATACCCTAATCGTTGACATTCCGAGGCCATTTCCTTTAAAGAATGTTGACCATCACTGTAAGTAGAATGATTATGAAGAATGCCTTTTAAATCATTCATTTGAATTAACTCAGGTACTCCGTTTTCTTTAATATTATTCCAATTGAGGGGTTCTTCTCTTAATTCAGCTGGGATGAAGGGTAAATTGGCCTTATTATAAATTTCCTTTTCATCATTAACTGACTCATTATAGACTAAAGATTTTAAAGTTGTGCCATCTTCGGTTTCAAAATTAATATGTTCCTCGGAACCGGTTGTCAGAAATAAGGTTTTAACAAAATCTACTTTTGAACAAAGGTGAAAAGCAACTGGAGTTTTGTTCATCAGTCCGCGTTTCAATCTCGGTCCTGATATTTTCATATCAAACACAATTGATCCCAGTGGATTGCTCGAGGATTCCGATGGTTGCCAATCAATAGTTTTATCAACACCGGGTGCCACTACAAATATCAACTCCTCGATTACTTCAAGTTTTCTTCTCAATGCTCCACTTACTTCAATTAGAAGGTTTTCATTCCCTTCCTTTAATTGATCAATGAGTACCTTAGCAATCGGTTCAGCCTCTGAGAAAAGTAGTTTTCCTTCATTTTCCTTTTTGCGTACTAGTGCAGCTTTAATATTTTCCTGTGTTTTCCCACCAAATCCTTTGAGTGCTTTCAGCTCTCCTTTCTCTATGGATGTCAATAGTGCTTTACTACTTGTAATATCCAGCTCTCGCCAGAGTTGCTTAATTTTTTTTGCTCCTATCCCCTTTAATTCCAAGAGTTCAAGCAGTCCTTCAGGTGTTTTGGAATAAAGTTGTTCATAATAGTCAAAAGAACCATTGCTATTGATTTGATCAATGGCAGTGGCAATGCTTTTCCCCACTCCATTTATATTCTCAAGCTCCTTCTTAGATTTATCTTCCAATGTACTTTGGAATCGCTCCAAATTGAATATTGCGTTATTGTAGCTCTTTATTTTGAACTCATTTTCATCATGGAGCTCCATGAGAGCAACAGTGTACTTGAGTA
Source organism: Fulvivirga sp. (assembly GCA_048268855.1). Taxonomy (GTDB): domain Bacteria; phylum Bacteroidota; class Bacteroidia; order Cytophagales; family Cyclobacteriaceae; genus Fulvivirga. Next base: position 311,488 of record JBLWUR010000003.1, on the reverse strand, counting down.
GCTTTACTATCTTTTTGTTATTCAATCTTGGATTTGGTTAGTATGTTAATCTCCCCTTTATTGGGGGAAGGATTAAAGCTAAATAAAGTCAATTTTGCATGAGGCTTATTTGTTGAATTCATGTCTTTGACTAATTTATGTAAATTTAAGAAATGCGCGCATGTCAAACAGAATCTAAATAGAGATTAAATTGCTTGGCGTAATGAGGTATAAATTTTTAATTGATAAAATACTTACAAATGAACTATTGGTTAATGAAAACGGAGCCCGGAACCTACTCCTGGGATGATTTAGTAAGAGATAAGAAAACCCATTGGGATGGCGTACGCAATTATCAGGCACGCAACAACATGAAAGAAATGAAAGTGGGTGATATGGCATTATACTATCACAGTGTGAAAGAAAAATGCGTTGTCGGGATTGTTAAAATTGTAAAGGAGTATTATCAAGATCCTACTACAACAGATCCAAATTGGGTGGTTGTCGATATTGCACCCATAGAACCTCTTAAAAACCCTGTAACTCTTGCTCAGATAAAAAGGGATGATCGACTTGCTCAGATGGTATTGGTTAAAAACTCAAGGCTTTCAGTACAGCCAGTGAAAAAGGAAGAGTTTGATATGGTTATAGCTATGGGACAATAAAGCATGAAATATTTTCTTTTTATAGTTGTGTTCTATGTTTCATTTGGCTTACAAGCTCAAGTGAGGCAAACCGATATTTATGAATTGGAAAAGAAAAATTCTGATGATTACTTCACTGTCTTGCCAGCAGCCGAAGCGGGTGTAATCATATTTCGGGATACCGATAATTATAAAAAAGGAGATTTATGGCAAGTAGTATCACTTGATACCGCATTAAATGAAAGGTGGAATAACGAACTCACAATAGATGGGAAATATAAATTTAAGGGCTATGATTTAAAGAATTCCGAACTGTACTTATTGTTTAGTGAGGGTGATTATGAAAAAAGTGATTATCACTTAATGGCAATAAATATTATGGATGGGGATGTCACACGCTATGATATTAAAAATGAAATTGCCTTAGAATTGAGCCACATAACAATGTTGTCAGATCGAATGATATTGGCAGGCTATGTCAATTTAAGTCCCACTCTTGTTGATTACAAACTGGGCTCAGATCAATTTAATGTTGTCCCTGGATTTTTCAAGGATCGGAGCAACGTAGTTGATCTGAGGGGAAATAAAAATGGGACATTTAATGTGGTGACGCTTGAGAAAGACTATGAAGGTACGTTTTTTCGATTACGAACGTATAGTGATGAAGGAGACATACTTTTTGAGAGAGAAGTACAAACAGCGGAAAATTATAAATTGCTTAGTGCAAAGTCCAGCGGATTTATTGATGGAAATATTGCCGTATCTGGCACTTTTGGATTGAGGAGTTCAAAGTACGCTGTTGGATTTTATTTAGCAATCGTAAAGCCCGAAGGTCAAATGAATCTGGTTAAGTATTTTAGGTTTTCTGATTTCGAACATTTTTTTGATTATATGCGCCCAAAAAGGGCTGCGAGGTTAAAGGCTAAGCTAGCCAGAAGGTTAGCCAATGGAAAAGATTTTCATTATTCCTCAAGACTGCTACTCCATGAAATACGAAAATCTCCTCGGGGATTTGTCTTAGCAGCTGAAATATACAACCCTGATTTCAAAGGTTATTATGGGCCTGGTTATTACTATGGCTATAATGGACAAGATCAAATAGATAGAAACAGTAGAGCAGCCCAATCTTATGCCAAACAACCGAGTACCCTGCAGAATGTAGATGATGCAGACCATTTTGAATATTTGGAATCCATCATCTTTGAGCTGGATAAAAATGGAGAATTACTTTGGGATAATAGTTTTAAAATTGAAGACGTTGAAACCAATTCCATTGAACAAGTGGTTCAATTTTCTGCAGATGGAGATTTGATCAATATGATGTACAAAACAGACGAAGAACTAAGATTTAAAACTATTCAAGAGTCGCAATTGGTGGAAGAAAAGAGCCTACCAATCAAATTGATAAATGAATATGATAAAATTATCCATACCTATAAAGGCGCAGGGAAAAGTGAGTATTGGTATGGAAACAACTTTTTAATTTGGGGTTATCATAAAGTGGAAAATAAGGTTGAAACAGATAAAAGAAATAGAAACATACTTTTTGTCAATAAGGTGGTTTTTGAATAAACTACTTTTGACTCTACAGATTTTACTCTTAACGGCAACCTATTCAGTTGCACAAATCATCCAGCCAGAAAGGTTTGAAACTGAATTAAATAATAATGAATTCGAAGTAGTATCAGCCAAGGAAAATGGTCTGTTCCTTTTGGCAAAAAGTGAAGTGACATTCGAAAAGGAGACTACATGGCACGTGATAGAATTAGATACGGCATTTAATTTGATCTGGGAGCGGACTTACAATGTACCAAGCAAATATCTATTATTAAGTAAATACTATGATCAAGGCAAACTTTATTTTTTGTTTAGTAAAAACAATCCAAAGGATAGAGATCTAGAGCTAATAACATTTGACGTGAGTGACGGTGGAGCTGAGAGTCATGTAATAAGAAATTATATCCCTTTTGCTTTTTTTGATTTTAGAGTGGCAAATGGCGCTGCCATTGTTGCAGGGTATTACAATTACCGACCACTGGTGATATTATTTGATCTAACTAAAGGGGTACCTACAGTATTACCTGGGCTTTTTGGCGGTCAACGTGAATTAGTTCAAATAAAGATCAATACGAATACAACTTTTGATATTATTTTAACTGGTAAAACTTTTGATAAAAGCAGCTCAATATTTATCAATACCTACAGCAGTAATGGTGAACTGATAAGTAATTCTATTCTAGATACGGAAAAAAATAAGGGGTTGCTTTTCGGTAGATCAGAAACGATTGAAAACATGGGGCAGTTGGTTGGTGGAGTTTATGGAAAAAACAATTCTGAATATTCCCGAGGCGTTTTTTTGGCTAGTATCAATGAATATGGTGAGCAAAAGATTAAATACTACAATTATTCTGAGCTAAATAATTTTTTCAACTATTTAAAAAATAAAAGGGAGCAACGCATACGTGGTAGAATAGAAAGGAAGGAAATTAAAGGGAAAAAGATAAAATTTAACTACAGGTTACTAATTCATAATCTCATAAAAAATGGAGATCAATATGTACTTATGGGTGAAGCTTTTTATCCTAAATACAAAACAGTTTCTGGTGAATATTCTGGCTTGTTTGTAGTTTCATCAGTCAATAGAGGTATTTATCAGTCAAGTACGGTTTTTGACGGGTACAGATATACACATGCTGTTTTACTTGGTTTTGATGCTGATGGAAACTTATTATGGGACAATAGTTTTGAGATAAATGATGTTATCTCATTTGACCTTGAACAGTTCGTCCATGCGAGTATTACCCCAGAAAAGATTGCTTTACTATATGTTTTTGATAATAATATCAGATCAAAAACTATAAGTGGTAATGATGTTTTAGATGATAAAGAACTTACCCCTATTGCCATGAAATTTGATGATGATGAGATTGAAAAAGACGGAACCACTGTTTATGGACTGGAAAGTTGGTATGATGATGTCTTTTTTACCTTCGGAACTCAGAAAATAAAAAACTTACGGAGTGAAGGCGTAAAAATTAGTAGGGAGGTGTTTTTTATCAATAAGGTGATTTACAAATGATATAATTATATATTTGTAACGTTTGGCAATGCAAAAGAAATTAATACTCGACTCCAACCTACTCAATATCACCGTCAATAGGCTTTGTCAACAGCTTATTGAGAACCACGAAGACTTTCAACAAACCGCCATATTGGGCATGCAGCCACGGGGAATCCATTTGGCAGGTATGATTCACAATAAACTTGAAGAGGATACGGGAAAGAAAATTGACCTCGGCTACCTTGATACAACGTTTTTTAGGGATGATTTTAGAAGAAGGGATACTCCTGTGGTGGCCAATGCTACCAAGATGCCCTTTATTATAGAAGACCGTAAAGTTATCCTTATAGATGATGTACTTTATACAGGTAGATCGGTGAGAGCAGCATTGGATGCTATGATTGCCTTTGGTAGACCTAGTAAGGTAGAACTACTCGTTCTGGTAAATAGAAAATATACTCGCCACCTTCCTATAGAGCCTGATTATGTAGGCATTGATGTAAATACCATTGATACACAAAAGGTATTGGTAGAATTGGAAATTAGTGGCGGAAGCAAAAATAAAATTTGGTTGATAAATAAGGATAATAAATAATGTCACAACTCAGTCAAAAACATCTCCTTGGCATCAAAGACATCAACCGAAAGGACATTGAACTTATATTTGAAACTGCTAATAACTTTAAAGAGGTTATAAACAGGCCAATAAAGAAGGTGCCCTCACTTCGTGACATTACTATAGCCAATATATTTTTTGAGAATTCTACCCGAACCAAACTTTCCTTTGAACTTGCTGAGAAAAGACTTTCGGCCGATGTAGTTAATTTCTCCTCTTCCAACTCATCAGTTAAAAAAGGAGAAACGCTGCTGGACACTGTAAACAATATATTGGCAATGAAAGTGGATATGGTGGTAATGCGTCACAGCAGCCCGGGTGCAGCCCACTTCTTGGCAAAAAATATTAAGGCCAACATAGTAAATGCAGGTGATGGCACGCATGAACATCCAACTCAGGCACTGCTAGATACATTCTCCATATATCAAAAATTCGGGTCACTGGAAGGCCTTAAAGTAGCGATTGTAGGAGACATATTACACTCAAGGGTAGCGCTATCAAATATTTTCGCTTTGCAAAAATTGGGAGCAGAGGTGATGGTTTGTGGGCCAAACACGCTGTTGCCAAAATTTATATCTTCCTTAGGTGTAAAGGTTGAACTTGACGTAAAAAAAGCCTTACAATGGTGCGATGTGGCCAACGTACTTCGTATCCAATTGGAGCGACAACACATCAAATATTTTCCTTCGTTGCGGGAGTATTCACTATACTATGGTATCAACAAAAAACTTCTTGATAGCCTGGATAAAGAAATTACCATAATGCACCCAGGTCCGATCAATAGGGGAGTAGAATTAAATAGTGATGTGGCCGATTCAGATCATTCCCTCATTCTGGAACAAGTAGAAAATGGTGTAGCTATAAGAATGGCAGTACTTTATCTCCTAGCAGAAAATAGCTAATCCCTTTCCAGAAAACAGATTTCAAATTCGCCACTGTAACGCCTCAGTGAACTCAGTGAATTGCAATTATCCTCTATGTAACTATGCGTTTTTTGTGGTTAAACCATCAATCCAATGCGGCTACACCAGGCAACACTTTACCTTCCATATACTCTAACAAAGCACCTCCGCCAGTTGAAACATAAGAAACCTGATCACCATAACCCAAGTTGTTAACTGCAGCAGCAGAGTCACCACCACCAATCAACGAAAATCCACCATTATTTGTCGCCTCTACCACCGCTTTCGCTACTGTATTGGTGCCATTAGCAAATTTCTCCATTTCGAACACGCCCATTGGGCCGTTCCAAAGTACTGTTTTTGATTTTTTGATCACGTTTGAAAACACTTCGGCAGCTTGAGGTCCGATATCTAAGCCCATCCAACCTTCAGGAATACTAGTGTTAGCCACAATATCCGTATTGGCATCATTACTAAATTGATCAGCAATTACAGAGTCAAAAGGGAGCTCAAGGTTTACACCTTTTGCTTTTGCTTTTTTAATCAATTCTTTCGCAAGGTCGAGTTTATCAGCCTCTACTAAAGAAGAACCTATATTTCCACCCATAGCTTTAAAAAAGGTGTAGGACATGCCCCCACCAATGATTAAATTATCCACTCTATCAAGTAATTTTTCGATGATCAGGATCTTGTCAGAGATCTTTGCCCCACCCATGATGGCGGTAAAAGGGCGTTCAGATTTCTCCAATACTTTTTTAGCATTTTCAAGTTCAGCGGCCATTACGTAACCACAAACTTTATCAGTAAAAAATTGTGCAACTATACTCGTGGAGGCATGGGCACGGTGGGCCGTACCAAATGCATCGTTAACATAGACATTACCCAATCTCGCTAATTGTTTTGCAAATCCAACATCTCCTTTTTCTTCCTCTTTGTGGAATCTAAGATTTTCAACAAGCAGTATTTCACCGCTTTTTAGCGCATCAGCTATTTTCACCGCCTCATCACTGATGCAATCATTAGCAAATTTGACTTGAGTAGAAAATCTAGAACTTAAATCACTAATTAGGTGCTTCAATGAGAATTTCTCTTCAGGACCATTCTTAGGCCTTCCTAGGTGTGACATTAGTACAACTGATCCGCCATCAGACAGTATTTTCTTTATGGTAGGTACCGCTGCCCTAATTCTTGTATCATCGGTGATTTCAAATTGATCATTTAATGGAACATTAAAATCTACCCTGATAAGCGCTCTTTTCCCCGTAAAGTTGATGCTGTCAATTGTTTTCATCTATCAATTATTATGTTATAAATTCAATGTTTTTTAGCTGTAGCTCTAGTTAACCTGTCATTGATGGCTAGTCCTAGGCCATGTTTCGGCACTAGTTCAGTTATTATCAAATCAATAGGCTGCTCGTCTAACCATCTTAAACTCGCAAATAAGTTTTTGGCAGCAGTTTTCAATTCTCCATCAGCCGCCAGTGTTATTTGATAATCTGCATTGTAATCATCTTTAAAGGAGAGAATGCCAATGTTTTTATTTTTGTTTTCCGCTATTAACGAAGGAATATCACCCAATAATATTGGCTTAGAAGGGCTATAATGATTCAATAACATTCCTGGAGCCTTTGGATTGGAGCTAGAATGATTTTTTACATTAACAGATCCAACAACTCTTTCAATTTCATCTACACTTAATCCTCCCAAACGATGAATAATCACTTCATCATTTTCAAAGCCAACAATAGTTGATTCTATCCCAACAGTACATTCACCACCATCTAGAATATATTTAATCTTACCCCCCAGCTGCTTTTCAACATGTTGGGCACTAGTTGGGCTGATATATCCAAATGGGTTGGCACTGGGTGCCACTAGAGGAAAATCTAACTTAGCCAAAAGTGCTAAGGTGATTTCTTTATCAGGAATTCTAACCGCAACATTTTCCAGTCCAGAAGTAACTAGATCTGGAATTATTGGCTTTCTTTTCAATAACAATGTCAATGGCCCTGGCCAAAATTTTTCAGCAAGTAATTTTGCCTTTTCTGGGATGTGAGTTACTAATTCTTCGACTTGCTGATAATTAGCTACATGCACAATCAACGGATCAAAGGCTGGGCGATTTTTAGTAGCAAAAATGTTGGCTACAGCATCTGGATTGAATGCATTTCCAGCCAATCCGTAGACGGTTTCCGTTGGAATTGCCACAAGATGCCCCTCCTGTAGTAAGTCTTGTGCCGTATCTATATTTTTACCGATTTCTGCCATTCCAAATAAGTTGTGCAAACTTATTGATTTTATTGATAAAGTGACTTTTAGAATTGCGTCAAATACCTTTTACGGTTTGGAATTTCAAGGCTAAGATCAATTTCATAAATAATTAATGAATGACGCAGAGAATATCTATATTTACTTACTAGTACAAACGAATAATCATGAGCAACAAAACACGATCAATTCTGAAGTTAGTGGCAATTTTAATCGTTGTCTTAACTGTTTTAATGAAGTTATCCATTCTTATAATACCTGTCCTTGTTCCACATATGCTATGGATGGTGATTATTGCTTTTGGACTTCTTTTTATTTCAGGGAAATAGCGATAAAGTTTTCTTTGCCATTCTGGCAATGGAGTCATTTTGATCAGTAATGGTGTGCAATTCACTAAGTGAAACCCATGCCAGATCTTTTGATTCTGAACTAATTACCAAATCCTCATTTTCATCGGCTTTAAATAAAAAGCGAACGTCATAATGAAGGTGTTCAGCCACCTCTTTCTTTGTTGGGATGGTATGGATGTCAATGTCAAATATAGCATTGGAGATGAGTTGAATATTCTTTAAACCAGACTCTTCCAAGGCTTCGGTTTTAGCCACTTTAATGATGTCAGTTTCCCCATCCGCATGACCACCAAGCTGTAGCCATTTATTCAGCTTGTTATGATGTGTAAGTAAAGCTTTATCACCACTTTCATTTACAATCCATGAAGAGCCAGTGATATGACCCTCGGTAAGTGACCGCTCAAAGCAATCAGTATTTTTATTGATAAAATTGAAAAAAGAAGCCCTGAATCTTTTTTCAATTTCAGATTCAGGGTTGTAGTTTTCTAGTTTATTGATCAGGTCTTTTCTGTGCAATTTATTCGATTATTATGGTCACTTTATTCATTTTACCTTCTACTAACTTATCGGTTTGCACACCTGCGCCTACATTACTTTTATCACCTTTAATGGCATTAACAAAGTAAATCTTGGCTTCCAATTCTTTAAATTTTGCATTGCCTTTTTTGTCAGTATAAACTACTTCCGTAACGGGATTGGTTTCATTGCGATAGTCTTCTTCTGAGTTAAACAGTTGGATAGCCACACCTTCCTCAATATTTCCTAATTCGTTTCTGACAGTGATTTTCATGGAGGTATTCAAAAGTTGAATACTACTGAAAGCCATTAAACTAGTAAGTAATACACTTGCGATTATTGTCTTCATTATTTTCATATTTATAAAAAGTTTATCTAATTAAAGTTACACCACCTCGTCTTTCTTTAATTCCTTCTTCTGGTTTAGCAGCACTCTTGAAATTAATTCTATAGGCATAAGTCCCACCGGGGAGTGGTCTGGATTCTTCATTATTATAAGAACCATTCCATTGAAAGTCAAGCTGATCTGACTGAAAAACCATTTCTCCCCAACGGTTGAAGATGAAAATCTGAAAATCTTCATCTGCTACAAGTACGGGGAAGACAAAAAAGGTGTCATTTTTACCATCTCCATTAGGGCTAAAGGCTGTAGGCGCATTGATACGTGCTTTACAGTCTTCAATGATATTGATTTCTGCAATAGTTACACAGCCTAAAAAGTTAGTCAACTCAGCGGTAATACCCCCATTAGTTAAGATGATAAATGAATCACCAGAGTCGTTAAACATATAATCATCAGAATTGCCAGTAATTTCATTGCCATTAGACCTGAACCATCGCACAGTTTCAAATCCGGAAGGAGGACTCGGCAATGTTACACTTTGGTTTGCTGCTATAGGATCGTCAGGACATAACACATAGCGTGAGGCAAATGGGTTAGGGCTTGGGGAATTGAAAATTACTTCAAGTCCACCAATATTATCACAGGTAGTGACTCCATTACCAGCCGCTACAAAAGTATAAATCCCAGCTGTGGTTACTATTACCGTATCTGGATCACTACTGTTGTTGGCTAGGAATGTAGGTTGTGAGGGACCACTAACAGTAATACTCTCTGCATTAGTTGATGAGTATATAATTTGAGCAGGTTGATCATCACAAACTACCACCTCAGTAGGTAATGTTAAATTTACTTGAGGCGGAGAAGAGACAGTCAAATCACTTACTGTGGAGGTACAATTGGAGGCATCCGTTAATTCAAGTATATAGGTGCCAATACCAATGGTAATACTAAATGTTGTTGAATTTTCAGTTCCACTTGCTACAATTGCAGAATTACTTTGATTTCTTAAAATGTATCGCACGTCAAGGGGTGCTCCATTTGCAGTTACATCAATTCCACCTCCATTTCCCTCACAATCAGTAATAAAAGGTGTTGCAGTTAGTGTATAACCAACAGGATCGTTCAGAACGGCAACATCTGTACTTATGCATCCTGTAATAGCGTCAAATACAGTTATCGAATATCCCCCCGCAGATAAGTTGGGGATGTTAATGACTGTAGGAGTTGTCACTTGCACCGTATCTGGACTCACTGCAACTGGGCCGCTAACAGCGTAAACAAATGTTCCAATGCTATTAATGTTTATATCAAAACTTCCATCATTGAATCCGCAACTAGAAGGATCAATGATATTGTTAATAGTAAAATCAGGTAGTGGACTTATTACAAACTGCTGTTGAACAGAAGAAACAGGGACATCAAAGGTACTACAGTCAGGAATTATATCTACAATGGCAGTATATTGACCTGGGGTTGTAATTACAAAGCTAAATTGTCCGTCATCAGTAACTGCACTCCTAAGTACTTCAGCTCCTGTGTTATCATTTATTCTCCATCTGTACCTTTCCAGGCTTGAGACATTGACTACACTAAAGTCATTAGTTTCCCCTGAACAGCCATTGGTTACACTGATGAGTAGATTTGGTGGAGCTGAATTAAACTGATTAATAAAATTAGGTAAACCTAGAGTACTGGTTGTTCCATTGGTTAATGAAAAACCTGACACTACAAACCCGGGATTATCAGTACCTGGGATTCCATTTGGATTAGTAATAGTAGCCAAGTTAGGCGCGCCATCTTTAGCAATATATATCTGCCCGTCTGGACCTTGTTGCATAGCACCCATATCTATCCCAGTTTCAAAAGCTATTTCTTCGCGGGTGCTCCTGATGTAATCGGGGTCGGTAATCTCACCAACCACTGTTGTGGTATCGATCTCCCACCAAAATACCTTAGTCCCAGTTCCACCAGCATTTCTTAAAGTGGCAAATAGTTTGTTTTCATCAGGAGAAAACTCCACTCCATACACTTCACCAGTTTCAGGACCAAAGTCCAACGAAACGGGTCGCGTTACTGCACCACTGGAGTCAACGAATTGAAATAATTCAACAAAATTTTCCGTATTAGAAAGTGATAAGGCTACAGCTAGTTTTCCTGAATTGGATAATTTCATGTACCCATGACTTGCACTAGCAACGGTAGAGGTATGCGACATTCCAATATTAGATATTACAGGATTGCCTACTCCTAGTGCAGTTAGGGGATAGGCTCGGAAGTTATTATTGCCAAATTCATGAACTATTACCCAATTATTATTACCTGTTATTCTTTCAGTATTGCCATTGTAAAGGACAGTTGTGATTACATTGCCCAGTGCATCTCGAACTAAATTCCCAAGGCCTTGACGTTCTTTCAAGTCATACATGACGAAACTGAATTCGTATTCAAATCCATTGGAGATACTATACACTTGTTTGGAAAGAAAAATGTAATAAAGCGTAGCATCGCCAGGAACAGGTACGATAAATGAAGATTGAGTTGCTCCATTTTCGCCACCTATGTCAATTGCAAATTCATTTCCCTCTCGATCATAGACACTTTCTCCATCAGTATAAAATATAGGATTGCCATTGTCATCACAATAGATGGCACAACCCTCAGGTGATTGCATTTGATTACCGCCATTATAAATATTCGGATCACCGAAAGGAATAGGGACTGGTGACCCAGGTGGCGTATCAGCCATGGGATTAAAGTCAATACCTGCATTATTACCAAAATACCATATAAAAGCGCGCTGTTCAATAGCTCTATATTCCACGACTTGTAGCGGTCCGTATGCTTCACAGCCATTTCCATCAGTACCTATTACATAATAGCTTCCTGGCTCCGATATAGTTGTGGTGGGGCCTGCATTGGTGTTATCTTGATTAGACCAACGAAAAGTAACACTCCCTGCGTTAGTGCCTGATGCAGTGGCGGTATAGTCCTTTGGAAAATCTTCAGGGCAAAGGGTATCCGCCTGTGGAAAACCAGAAATGGTAATATCAAAATCTATAATATCAATTGGTTTGGTGACAGCTGCTACCGTTCCATTAAGGAATGCCGCTAGTGTAACATTATACTGCCCAGCTGTGGTATAGGTATTTATTCCATTCAATTGTCTGGAAACATTTCCATCACCAAAATCCCAAAACACACTATCTGCTTGTGGTTTAATATCTGGGAAGAATAGGGTAGGTACATTGGCGCAAGTTCCTGAAAAGGTAAAATCTACAGACTGCATCGGATCAATGGCAGGTAAAAAGGCAGGAAATTGTCGGCCTGCAAAGTTTTGATTTCCCAATGGTCTACGATCATAAAGGGTTTGACTTACGGTTGTATCTGGATTATTGATTCTGCCTAATCTAAATACTCCACCTGCTGTTTCATATAAGTGATATATTGTACTATCTGGGCCTAATTGTAGGCCATAGCTTCTCACCAATTGCTGGCCACTGACTACCCTTAAATGAGGAGTCGGATCTGTAAAATTGATTTGCATCAGTGAGTCACTAGCATCACCAAAGTTTCCTGAAACATATAGTATTTGACCGTTATTAGACCATTCTGTATCGTAGATATTGCTTCCCAAATTTAAGCTGGTGTTACTGCCGGGTACTGAAGTTACTAGAGCCAACACTCCAGTCGAAGTGTCAATCGAGAGTATGGTTACTTCCTCAGCAGGATTGGAAGGTGATACAGCAATTTGGTTAGTAATTGCATTATAAGAAAAATTGGCCACGGAAGTAGGAGCACCTGCTATTGCAGTCGAAGTGGTACTTATTGCTCCCAAATTGTCAATATTGGTGACGTTGAAATTTAATGAAGCCTCATCATAACTAATCAACCAAAATCCATCTAATACAGCATTGGGAATAACTATCATTCCCTCCGATAGTGTTCCAGTTGGCAAATTAGTGATATCATTCACAGGAGTTACTAAATTACCTTGTCCGGGGGCTGGAAATCCATTAGTAAAAGTGCTGTAGGCTGTTTTATCAAAAACAGAACGCCTGATGTTGGTACCATCATTGGTGAAAATATAGTACTGATTTGAATCAGCAGGGTTGGTGCAAATAGCTACTCCTTGATTAAAATTTGGATTTCCAATTAGAGTAGGTGAAAGGGCATTATTAAATTTATCGTAAACCGTAATCCCATCTGTATAAAATAGTAAATCACCTGTGATTGGGTCTGTAGCTACTGCTGAAGCACCAGTGCCGAGGCTAACTGGCAGTATGACATTCTCTGTAGTATAGTTGGGTCTTACAAACCTAAAATTGCGCTGATTGCTTCCAAAGTACCAATTGAGGTTGGAATAACTTTGTGCCAGAACAGGAATAAAACCACCAACTAGAAAAACAAAAAGCAGAATCAGTCTGCGAATATCACCATGGAGCATTCTCGAAAAATTTATATTCAAATAATTAACTGTTAATTGGGGTTCTGATTGCAACCAAGATCAAGAAAATTTATTATTCTCAATACTAAATTATACAAATAAGCGCAAAGTGCCGTTATGCAATGAGTCTAAGTTTGTTTATTTTTGGAAGCTATACATGTTTCATTATTAATACATATTTTGCTATTTAGAGCAAATAATACACCAACTCTGTATGCGTAAATATTTAACGGTAATATGCTTGTTTATGCTATCAGCTCCGCTGATGGTAACTGCACAAGATCCGCAATTTTCGCAATTCTACTCGGCACCTTTGTATTTAAATCCCGCTTTTGCAGGTGCAACACAGCAATCAAGGATAGGGTTGAACTATCGTAATCAATGGCCTGCGATTGATGCTAACTTTGTGACAATGTCAGCTTATTTTGATACCTATTTGGAGGATTATAATAGTGGAGTTGGATTTTTATTGATGCGGGACACTGAAGGACAAGCTGGATTAAAATCAACGAGTGTTGGTCTGCAGTATGCTTATCAACTCTATTTAACGCCATGGCTTACTTTTAGGCCAGGAGTTCAAATTGGATTTTACAATAGAAATGTCAATTTCAATGACCTAACCTTTGGAGATCAATTTAATCCCGTAACGGGTGAAATTGAAAACCCTTCGGCAGAAACCTTTGGAAACCTAAGTAAGAACTTTATTGATCTTTCATTTGGCGGTGTTTTCTATACAGGTAATGCCTGGCTAGGAGCTACTTTTAATCATATTAACAAGCCAAATACAGCATTTGAAGGTGGATCTAATCCAAAACAACTTCCTATGAAAATATCGTTACATGGGGGATTAAAAATACCGTTCAAGCCAGGAATAATGGGCTCGGGTATTTACACTAGACCACAAGAAAGAAGTTTGACCCCTACCTTTCAGTATAAAAAACAGGGTGAATTCGATCAAATGGATTTGGGGCTCTATCTCACTTTAGAACCACTCATTTTCGGTACCTTTTATCGTGGAATCCCAACGAAATCGATTCAAGGGTTTAATAACAATGAATCCATCGTATTTTTAGTTGGATTTACTAAAAAAGGGAAGGATGATGCTTTAAATATCGGCTATAGCTATGATTACACCATTTCCAAATTAGGAGCAAATAGTGGTGGAGCACATGAGGTTTCTTTATCATACTCCTGGTCCAATCGCGATCCAAGGAAGCCACCTAAGAATGTAATGCTAATCCCTTGTCCTGACTTTTAATAGTCGGTGATAAAAGCTTAAAAATTAGACATCAATATGGCCAAAAAAAATCAGTGGAAAAACAGAGATGGCGTAGTATTTTCTACCAGCGATAATTTTGAGTATTCTAATTCAGGTGATGAGGAGATGGATACACTTGATCCCAATCAGCAAAATCTTAAAGTATTGCTTGACAAAAAAGCACGTGGGGGTAAGAAAGTCACTCTTATTGAGGGTTTCATAGGTACAGAAGGAGACCTGAAAGAGTTGGGCAAGCTATTGAAATCAAAATGTGGAGTAGGAGGGACTTCGAAAAATGGTGAGATTCTTATACAAGGAGATTTTAGAAAGAAGGTATTGGAAATACTCCAAGATGAAGGCTATAAGGCCAAACAATCAGGTGGATAAATAATAATCAACTTTATTTTTTGTCAGGTTCAGTAAGTAGATGTCTCGTTTCGGTATCAACATATGCCGCTAGAGAGCAAGACACTATCCATTATGATACGTTTTAGAGTTATTTGTATCATGGAGAAGTTGGACAACATAATAGACTATATGGAAAGGAATCAAAAAACCCTGCAACTGATTTTAGGTTGTTTAATTGCGCTACTTATTACAGCCAGCGAATTGAAGGCCCAAAACACCGAAGGATTTATATATGGCAAGGTTTACACCAATAACAACATCTATACAGGTCAATTAAGGTGGGGTAAGGAGGAAGCCTATTGGCATGATGTTTTTAATGCTTCCAAGACTGATAATGCCTTTAAAGAAATAGTAAAAAAGCATGAAAAAGATAATACAAACTCGTGGCAAGATATTGATTGGAGGATTTCGTCAATATGGGAAGACAAAAGAACGACTATACATCAATTCTCTTGTCAGTTTGGAGATATAAAAGAGCTTCACAATTATGGAAACGGAAGGGTGGTTTTACAATTAAAAAATGGCGAAAAAATAAAATTATCAGGTGAAGGGTACAATGATGTAGGAACCGATGTGAAAGTTCTTGATTTGGAATTAGGAGTAATGTCAATAAAATGGGACAGAATAACCAAAATCGAGTTTCTGGAAACGCCAAAAAAATTATCAAGGCATTTTGGAAAACCTGTATATGGTACGGTAGAGACATTTCGAAAAGGAAGTTTTGAAGGATTTGTTCAATGGGATCATGATGAAAGACTTGGCTTAGACAAACTCGATGGGGATACAAGAGATGGTGACATGTCCATTGCCTTCGATCAAATATCGAAAATAGAAAAACAGGGTAATGGTAGTATGGTGGACTTAAGATCAGGGCGTCAGTTTTACCTTACCAATTCTAATGACGTAGATGATGGAAATCGTGGAATTATCGTCAATGTAGATGGGGTAGGTGATGTTGATATACCTTGGCGCGCGTTTAAGTTCGTTAGTTTTAAAGAAGTTAATAGTTCAGGGCGTGCATATTCATCCTATGAATCTCCAAAAGGACTCTATGGCACAGTTTATAAGTACAATGGTGGTCAGGTAAAAGGTAGAATAGTATTCGATTTGGATGAAACCTGGGAGTTGGAGATGCTTGAAGGAAAGGACGATGAAATTGAATACACCATTCCATTTAGGAATATTAAAAAAATCAGACCTAAAAATTATAACTATTCTTTAGTACAACTGCGTAACGGTTCTGAATTGCTTCTTGGTGATGGCCGTGATGTGTCGGATAACAATGCCGGGGTAATGGTCATGGTGAGTGGCGAAAAAGACCCACAGTTCATAGAGTGGAAGAATGTAACTGAAATTGTCTTTGAATAATCTATTTTAGTAATTTGAAAAGGGTAGTAAAATAAAAGACTTCCCACTGCCATAAATCACAATTGATTTGAAAAAGAAGCTACTTATTTCCGCTCTTTCTTTAGCTATATTGGCACTGGCCTACTACATCTATAGTTTGAATCTTCCGGTTGACACGCTTTATACTATAGCTTGGATAATTGTAGTATTGATGCTCCTATTGGCGGGCAATAGCCTTATTTCACGACAGTTTAACCGCTGGTTGCCGTGGTTAAGATTTGGTAAAAAAAGATTGTTCAGCCATTTATTTTTAGGAATTGTTTATTCTCTTATTGTCATTAACGTAGCCTACCTATCGTTTAAATTGTTACTCACTAGCGAACCGCCAACTACGGTTCAATTGGCTGTTACCAATGCTTGGGGACTGGTGATATTTATACCTTCATTTTGCGTTTATTTCAGCTTGCATTTTCTTAGTCATTGGCAGCGCTCCGAATTGGAAACTGAAAAATTCAAGAAAGAAACTTTGAAATCACAACTGGATAGTCTAAAAAGCCATCTTGACCCGCACTTCCTTTTCAACAATTTGAACATTTTATCTTCGCTTATCGATAAAGACAAGGAAGAGTCAAAGGCGTTTCTTGACAAGTTTGCTGAGGTATACCGGGCTTTGCTAAAAACCAAAGATGAAGATCTTATTCCTCTGAAAGATGAACTTGAGTTTATTGATGCCTATATCTATTTGCTAAAAGTGAGATTTGAAGAGAATATCATTTTCAATATTGCAATTGATAAAATAAAAATGCAGAAAATGGTACCTCCACTGACAATTCAAATGCTCATCGAGAATGCGATTAAACACAACATAACCAGCGAAAAAAAGCCCCTTATTATTAATGTTGCTTCACATGGGGATACATTAACCGTCACTAACAATTTGAATTTAAGGCCAGGGGAGCATGATTCAGGCACTGGTCTAACCAATATCCGTAGACGTTATGCTTATTTTAGCGATGAAACCATGAAAATTGACAAAACACTAGATGAATTTCGAGTAACCATACCCTTATTAGAGGTGGAGACTGTTTAACGATAACCTATGAAAGTACTAATACTTGAAGACGAAACGCTGGCTGGTCAGAAAATTCAGAATTTACTGAACGAGATTGACGGCACTTTGGTCGTTCTTGATGTGCTAAAGTCTGTGGAGTCAGCAAAGGAGTGGTTTGATAACAATGAACAACCTGATTTAGTCATCAGTGATATTCGCCTGTTAGATGGGCTTAGCTTTGAACTGTTCGAAACAATTGATTACCACAATCCGGTGATATTTACTACTGCCTACGATCAGTATGCCATTAAAGCTTTTGAAGTCAATAGTGTTGATTATTTGCTCAAACCTATCCAAAAAGAGAAACTGGCCACGGCTTTAAAGAAAGTTAAAAACAAAACAGAAACCGCTACCATTCAGTATCAAGATATAATTAACATCATGAAGTCTCAGCAGGTGGAGTATAAATCCCGATTTATGATTAAAGCGGGGCATAAAATTCTTGCTATCCCCATTGAGAAAATTGCTTATTTCTATAGCCTGAATAAGCTCACCTATATTATTTCTACAGATAACAAAAAGTACCCTTGTGACCAAACATTGGAGGTTATTGACCAACAGCTCGATCCAAAGTTATTCTTTAGGGCCAATAGGAAATACATTGTAAAATTTGAAGCCATCAGCGAAATTCATCCTTATTTCAAAGGTCGCATAAAGATCAATTTGACTCCAGAAGCAGAAGATGAGATTGTTATAAGTTCAGAAAGAACACCCGATTTTAAAAAGTGGTTGGATCAGTGACAACTACACAGTAGCCAAACTTTGCTATTGCCTTTGAATTTATCGAAGATAAAGTAGGAGGTATGCCAATAATTAGAGTAATGAGTGTGATAGCCAGTACTACCTTGATGTCAGTTGCATCAGAATATCTTAGCTGTACCAATAGTTTATACGTTCAAATGTGGTGTGACTAATGAACACATAGCCCATAAGTACAAAGACCTGAGTTTGTTGATCGCAGCCAGATTCTAAATTAATAATCAAATTTCAACCTGAGGTTAACATAGGGTTATTTTTAATCTCAATATAAAGAAATATGCTATATATTTTTAGTTTTAGGGTAAAATTATAACCAGGTTAAAGTATTATTTAATACTTTTATTGACAAATAAGATAAAATTATGTCCACTACGATAAAAGATATTGCTAAGGCACTTGGGGTTTCTGTTTCAACTGTATCAAGAGCTTTGAATGATAGTCCTCAAATTAATAAAGAAACCGTTAAGGCAATTAAGGTTATCGCCAAAAGACTCAATTATAGAAAAAATACTGCTGCAGCCGGTTTAAGGATTAATAAAACGTTCTGTCTTGGTGTAGTTGTTCCAAATATTGGGATCTATTTTTATTCGAGAGTAATTAGTGGGATGCAAAAAGCTGCCTCTAAAGCGGGGTATCAACTTCTTATTTGCCAAACAGATGAGCAAGAAGAAAATGAAATTAAGTTTCTTCAATCTTTATTAAATGGCAGAGTAGATGGTATTTTAATGGCAATTTCCAAAGGCACAAATAAACTAAACCATGTAAAAGAGGTCATGGAAGAAATGCCAGTGGTTTTATTTGATAGAACAGATCCATCAATTGAAACCACCCAAGTAGAAGCTGATGATTTTAATGGAGCATTTATAGCAACAAAATACCTTATTGATGGCGGTGCGAAGAATATTGCGCATTTGGCAGGCCCAAAAAATATGCAGAATTCAAAGAACAGACTCAATGGATATAAGGAAGCACTAAGACAGAGTAATATCCCTGTTAAGCAAAATTTGATATATAATTGTGATTTTGACAGGCATAATGTTGAAGGAGCGTTAAAGAAAATTTTAAAATCTAACCCTAACCTTGATGGCATTTTTGCTGTGAATGATGACCTTGGCGTACAGGCGATACTTGTACTTAAAAAATTAGGGTTTAAAATACCTAATCAAATTTCAGTAATTGGGTTTGGAAATTACCCGGTATCTAAAATTGTTGAACCTAAGTTGACAACGGTTAGTCATCATCTGTTTGAAATAGGGGAAAAATCAGTGGAATATTTATTGAAGATGATAAAGGATAAAAACAATGTTGTTTTGAAACATGAACCACTTACATCTGCCTTAATAATTCGTGATTCTACTAAGTAGTTTAAGGGCTATGATAGCTAGCCCTTAAATTATTCATGCCATACTCGCAAGACTCTCCTCCAGTACCTTAATCTTAGCTCTGGCATCTTCCATTTTCTTTTTCTCCATGGCTACTACTTGTTCTGGCGCACCACTTACAAATCGCTCGTTACTGAGCTTCTTTTCTACGCTAATAAGGAATCCTTTGGTATAAGCCAGCTCTTTTTCCATTTCCTCCTTTTCTGCTCCTAGGTCAACGGCACCAGCTAAGGGAATAAAGAACTCATCACCTTTGATAACAAAACTAGCGCTGTTGTCTATTTTATCTGCGGTCTGTTCTAGAACTGAAAGATTACCAAGTTTTTTAATGGCGTCAGCAAACCTGTTTAAAGCATTGAAATCAGCCGTCTTTACTTTTAGTTCAAGCTGATCTTTCATGGCAATCTGCTTAGCATTTCTGATGTTTCTGATGTTTCCGATGATATCAAAAGCAAGATCTGCTTCCAACAAAAGCTGCTCATCAAATTTCTCAGCCTTAGGCCATTCACTCACGATAATACAATCTTTCTCGTCCCGATCTCCCAACTCATGCCAAAGTTCTTCGGTGATAAAGGGCATAAAGGGATGGAGTAATTTTAATATTCTCTCAAAAAATCCGATGGTTACTTTTAATGTAGGTGCGTCAATAGGCTTTTGATAATCAGGCTTGATCATCTCCAAATACCAAGAGCAGAAATCTCCCCAGATTAATTTGTAAGTTGACATCAGCGCATCAGACATTCTGAATTTCTTGAAATGATCTTCAACTTCAGTTAATGTTTGATTGAGGCGAGACTCGAACCATGCAATGGCTGGTTTATTATTGTCGCCTGACAAGGAACTATCTACTTCCCAGCCCTGAACCAGTCGGAATGCATTCCATATTTTATTGGCAAAATTCCTACCCTGCTCAATCAGTTTTTCATCAAACAATAAGTCATTACCTGCAGGAGAACTGAAAAGCATACCTGTCCTTACCGCATCGGCTCCATGCTGAGCTATCAGATCCAAGGGGTCAGGTGAGTTACCCAATGACTTAGACATTTTTCTACGCTGCTTGTCACGTACAATTCCTGTCAAATAAACATCATTAAATGGCTTTTGACCAGTATATTCATAACCTGCGATGATCATTCGGGCTACCCAGAAGAACAAGATCTCAGGAGCAGTCACCAATGTGGCTGTTGGATAGTAGTAATCTAACTCTTTGTTACGGCCTGGCACTATTTTTCCATCTTCAAAAGAGCCATCGGCAAAACCTTTGAACACTTCTAATGGGAATAACCATGAGGAAGCCCAAGTATCCAAAACGTCTTCGTCTTGTTTCAGGTCACTTAGTTTTAAAGCATTATTGCCACTTTTTACTTTGGCTAATTCCAATGCTTCTTCAATGGTTTCTGCTACTACAAAGTCATCCTCATTACTGCCAAAGAAGTATGCAGGAATCTGCTGTCCCCACCAGAGTTGTCTGGAGATACACCAGTCCCGTACGTTTTCCATCCAGTGGTTATAGGTGTTTTTAAACTTTGGTGGATGTAACAATATTTCATCGTCCATTACCGCTTGATGCGCTTTTTTGGAAATGTCTTTCATCTTAATGAACCATTGCAAGGATAACTTAGGTTCAACCACACTATCGGTACGTTCAGAACGACCAATTCTAGTAGTAAAGTCTTTTTCTTCAACTAAAAGGTCAGCTTCATCGAGATCTTTTACGATCATCTTTCTTACTTTGAAGCGATCAACACCAACATATTTAGGCATTTCACATTTCTCATTAAGTGTACCGGTATCACTGATAGTATCTATTATTTCAAGATTGTGTCTCAGTCCGATTTCATAGTCATTTGGATCATGAGCTGGGGTTACTTTTAAGCAACCAGTTCCAAAATCAAGTTCTACATATTCATCTCCGATAATTGGAATTTCTCTATTGATGAAAGGAACGAGCGCTTTTTTACCAATTAAATGTTTGAATCGATCGTCATTTGGATTTACCGCAATGGCAGTATCTCCTAATATAGTTTCAGGCCTTTGTGTGGCAATTACCACAAAGCCATCTTCGTCTTTAAGTTTATATTTTACGGAATAGAGTTTAGAAACTTCACCGCCTTCTCGGTAAAGCACCTCTTCGTTGGAAACTGTAGTTTGGGCTTCCACATCCCAGTTTACCATTCTCAAACCTCTATACAAATATCCTTTGTTGTAGAGGTCAACGAATACTTTGATTACCGCTTTATAATAGTGGTCGTCCATGGTGAACGAGGTACGCTCCCAATCACATGAAGCTCCTAATTTTTTGAGCTGCTCTAATATGATACCTCCGTATTTCTCTTTCCATTCCCACGCATGGGTCATGAATTCCTCTCGGGTAAGATCACTTTTTTTAATTCCTTTTTCACGAAGCATTCTTACCACCTTGGCTTCTGTAGCTATTGAAGCATGATCAGTACCAGGAACCCAGCAGGCTTCTTTACCTTCCATACGCGCTTTTCTAATAAGCACATCTTGAATGGTGTTGTTGAGCATGTGACCCATGTGCAGCACGCCAGTTACATTAGGAGGAGGAATGACAATGGAATAAGGCTCCTTGTCTGGATTAGGCTCAGAGTGAAAAAAGCCCTTTTCCATCCAGTATTGGTACCACTTATCTTCTACTGCTGATGAATCGTATTTGGTTGATAATGACATAGGTTACAACGTGCTAAAAATTAAGTGTGCAAAATTATGAAAATAATCGCTAATGAATGTGAATTCGCTAGTTGAGTTGACTAATAAAACGGGTTTGCCTAGGATGCATCATAACACAGGTTTACATTTTAATTGTGTCACGAAAACACTAACTTTGCGGGCAAAAAAGCAGGAATGATCAAAGCAAATGACCCTAAATTAAAGTCATGGGTAGATGTACCCAAAAATTCAGACTTCCCTATACAAAACCTTCCGTTTGGAATATTCAAAACGCAGTACCTCGAAGCAGGTGCTGGGGTAGCCATTGGAGAATACATATTAGATTTAACTTATCTTCATGAAAACGGCTTTTTGTTCGGGCTGGATTTACCATCCGGAATATTCAACCAGCAATACCTAAACGATTTTATTGGTTTAGGAAAGAAAAAAACCAGAGCGGTTAGAGAAAGGTTATCAGAATTACTTGACATAAATAATGGTGAGCTCCAGAATGACAAAGCCAATAGTGAATTGGCCTTGATCCCAATGGACGAAGCTGAGATGCTCATGCCCGTTAAAGTTCAAAACTATACAGATTTTTATTCGAGTATTGAGCACGCTACGAACGTAGGTACCATGTTCAGAGACCCTGAAAATGCGCTATTGCCCAATTGGAAACACTTACCAGTAGGCTATCATGGACGTGCTTCATCTATAATTCCAACTGGAGTAGATATATTCCGACCAAAAGGGCAGACTAAAGCACCTGATGCAGATCAACCCAGCTTTGGACCAACCAAGCGATTAGATTTTGAGTTAGAAACTGCCTTCATTACTTGCAAGGAAAATGAGTTAGGTGAGCCTATTCCTATAGGAAAAACAGAAGATCATATATTTGGTATTGTACTCTTCAATGACTGGTCTGCACGTGATATTCAGGTGTGGGAATATGTGCCCTTAGGGCCATTTTTAGCCAAGAGTTTTGCCTCATCAAGTTCACCCTGGATAGTGACTCTAGATGCCTTAGAACCATTCAGAGTAGCAGGTCCTGAGCAGGAGCCCAAAGTTTTCCCCTATTTGAAATCAAAAGGTGACAAAAACTTTGATGTAAATCTTGAAGTGTACTTGCAACCTGAGGGAGGTGAGGAAAACCTGATAAGTAAAAGTAATTTCAAATACATGTATTGGAATATCAACCAACAATTGGCGCATCATACTGTCAATGGTTGCAATATACAGGTGGGTGACATGTATGGTTCTGGTACAATCAGTGGGCCTACGCCTGATTCCTATGGGTCAATGTTAGAATTAGCATGGAAGGGTACCAAGCCATTGAAATTATCTGATGGTTCGGAGAGAAAATTCATTGAGGATGGAGACACGGTGATCATGCGCGGTTACGGTGAAAAGAATGGTGTGAGAATAGGTTTTGGTGAGGTTAAAACGAAGGTTTTACCTACCAAATAAACAAGCATCATTTTGTTGGGATAGCTGCGGCTAACATTTGATTAATGAAAACAGCTTTTTTTAATTATCATTGATACTTCGTAGACTGCAATAAACATATTTGACTATGCTTACAATTGATCCCAAAGATGTATCCGTTCCTAAAATGCATGGCTACCTACTTGGCGCTATAGCCCCAAGACCCATTGCATTTGCCAGTACGGTTGATAAGCACGGTAATATAAATTTAAGCCCATTCAGTTTTTTTAACTGTTTTGGAGCTAATCCACCTATTTTGATATTTTCGCCTGCCAGAAGAGGTAGGGACAATACCACTAAACATACCTATGAGAATGTATTAGAAGTGGATGAAGTGGTGATCAATATTGTTAATTATAGTATGGCTCACCAAATGTCATTGTCGAGTACAGAGTACCCTAAAGGGACTAATGAATTTGTGAAGTCAGGTTTTACGGCAGTTCCCTCCATAAAAGTAAAACCTCCGAGAGTGAAGGAATCGCCCGCTTCATTTGAATGTAAAGTATTAGAAGTAAAACCAACGGGTGACCAAGGGGGGGCAGGAAATCTCGTAATCTGTGAGGTGGTAATGGCTCACATCAGTGAAGATATTTTAGATAAAGACCTTAGGATTGACCCATATAAGTTGGATGCCATAGCACGTATGGGTGGAGATCACTATTGTCGAGCCAACGGTGATGCTATTTTTACCCTTCCAAAGCCATTAACTACGCTTGGCATAGGGGTTGATCAGTTGCCTTCAGAAATTAGAAACAGCCATATACTTACTGGGAATGATCTTGGTAAATTGGGGAATGTAGAAACTTTGCCAATTGCCAGAGAGCTTAGTGGCAAAAAACCAACAAGTATGGACGAAGCACATAACTTAGCCCATGAGCTACTTGGGCAAGATAAGGTGGAAGAGGCTTGGCAAATATTACTTCATAAATGGTAACGAGGTTGGAGAAATTTAAGATGGCTTCAAAACTTCATTTGCTAGTGAAATTCTTCACAATGGCCAATATAATTCTGCTTGTTAGTGCTAGCGTATTTGCTCAAAAAGCTGATTCAGTTAAAAGAGAGAAGAAATTAAAAATTATTCCATTACCAGCTATATTTTATACCCCTGAGACCCGACTTGGGTATGGGGTACTTACTTCTGGAGTTTTTAACATAGGTGACAAACAAAACACTCGTAATTCCAACGTTCAAATTTTGGCAGCCTACACACTGAATAAGCAAACGATTATTCAGACCAAGCACAATATTTTCAGTAAGCAGGAAAATCTCGTTTATAATGGTGAGTTGAGTTACTACGATTTCCCAATCCTTTATTACGGGGTAGGGAATGATACTAAAAAGGAATTTGAAGAGAATCTTGAATACCAGGTACTTATTTTCAGAGAGCGGGTTTTAAAGAAAGTAAAGGACAATCTTTTTATTGGCTTACAATATCGATATACGGATTTATACGATCTTCATTTTGAGCCAGAATATTTATTTTCTGAATCAGAACGAGTGTATTCACAAACAGGAAAAAACTCAGGCCTTGGCGTTGCTGTTATATTCGACAATCGGGATAATGTCCTGAATGCAAGGACTGGTGCTTTTTTAGAGTTTTCAACTTTCTTCCATGGCAAGGGGATTGGGGGTGATTTTGAATTTAATAGATATACATTGGATTTGCGTAAATATTGGTCGTTATCAGAGCGTGATGTGTTAGCTACACAGTATTTCGGGGAGTTCAATTCTTCTAATACTCCATTTCGCGAGATGTCATTACTGGGAGGAGAAACTATCATGCGAGGATATTACAATGGTAGATACAGAGATAATCAACAGATGGCCATTCAGGCGGAGTATAGAAGACAGCTACTGCCTTGGCTTGGCCTAACTGCATTTTCCGCTTTTGGTGATGTAGCTTCTCAATTCAATCAGTTTGAGCTAAGCGAATTTAAATGGACTGCTGGGGGTGGAATAAGGTTAATGGTGAACAAATCTGATCGAATAAACATCAGGATCGACTATGGTATAGGGCATGAGACCAGTGGCTTCTATTTCGCATTTGCCGAAGCATTCTGAAAAATAATCTAAATTAATTTCTTGGGTAACGCAACTTTCAAGCAACCATACCGTTAGAATAATTGGTTTACAGGTTGAAAATAAGGATGAATGCCGATCAAATATTTGATCGGCATTTGTTTTTTTTAAGGAGCCCTTCCAACGTTTTATTCACAAATCCGTAACCATTACTTCAACCAATAAAATATCTGATATGAAAAAACTAGGAGTTACCCTAATGAGCACGTTATGTCTACTAACGATTTTCTCGTTGAGCAACGCACAAAAAAAGGCAAGTCCTGCAGCAACAGCTGAAGGAACCATTGGAGGAGTAGAAGTTAAAATTGATTACCATCAACCTTCAGCAAAAGGCCGTAAAGTGATGGGTGAATTAGTGCCTTTTGATAAAGTATGGCGTACTGGTGCAAACGATGCCACTACTATTGAACTAAGTGATGATTTAAAAATTGAAGGCAAGACCTTGGCTAAAGGTAAGTATGCACTTTTCACTATTCCTGGAGAAAAGGAATGGGTAATTATAATTAACAAGACGGCTAAACAATGGGGTGCCTATGACTACAAGGAGGCTGACGATGTATTACGTGTATCAGTAAAACCTGCAAAATCGAAAACTTTTGTTGAAACCTTTAAAATTGAAGTATTGGCAGATGGAGTTAATATGGAATGGGAAAATACAGCAGTTAAATTTGGTTTATCAAAATAGGACTTAATTTTATATAGAATAAGGAGGCTGTTTTTAATGACAGCCTCTTTTCGTTATATTAGGTGGTAATTATTTTTAAAATAAAGAACCACATTTGAACCCAGTCAAAAAAATTATTGGCAGAAGTGATGTCATTGATTTGCCTCAGTTAGAGTTATTTAATTTAAGTGCCAAGATTGATACTGGAGCAAATACTTCTGCTATTCACTACCACCACGCTGAGGTTATATCTCAAGGTGGAAAAAAAACACTTCACTTTACCCTTTTAGATCCCACCCATCCTGAATACAATGACAGGAGTTTTTATTTTTCAAAATTTGATAAAAGGGAAATCAAAAATTCTTTTGGACAAAGTGAAGTTCGTTTTATCATAGAAACGGAAGTAACATTATTTGGTAAGAATTACCTGACAGAATTTTCATTAAGTAATAGAGGCAACTTAAAATTCCCGATATTACTAGGACGTAAGCTTTTAAGAAAGAATTTTGTTGTTGATGTGTCGAAGAAGAATTTATCCTTTAAGCAAAATAAAGTAACATGAAGATTGCAATACTGTCGAGAAATATCAATTTATACTCTACCAAGCGACTGGTAGAGGCCTGTGAAACACGTGGACATGAGGTGGAGGTCATTGACCATTTGCGATGCACAATCGTAATGGAGAAAAACAACCCTTCAATATTATATAGAGGTGAAACATTAGAGGATTTTGATGCCATTATACCTCGAATAGGGGCTTCAGTTACCTTTTATGGTTCAGCAGTAGTGCGACAGTTTGAAATGATGAAGGTTTTTACTGCCGTGGAGTCTCAAGCGTTAATCCGATCAAGAGATAAACTTCGGAGTTTACAAATCATGTCCAGAGCTGGATTGGATCTACCCAAAACAGTGTTTACCAATTATTCACGAGATACTGATTCAATATTAAATGCGGTAGGCAATGCCCCTGTGATCATAAAGTTATTGGAAGGTACACAGGGACTTGGTGTGGTGCTGGCGGAAACACAAAAAGCAGCGGCTTCAGTAATTGAAGCATTTCATGGACTAAAAGCCCGAGTTATTGTACAAGAGTTTGTGAAAGAAGCAGGTGGGGCAGATATAAGAGCATTTATTGTCGATGGGAAGGTAGTTGGGGCCATGAAGCGCCAAGGTAAAGAGGGGGAGTTTAGATCCAATTTGCATAGAGGTGGTACTTCATCCATTATTAAACTTTCAAGAAAGGAAAATGCAGCAGCTTTACTTGCAGCCAAAAAACTTGGCTTGAGTGTCGCGGGCGTTGATATGCTGCAATCAAAAAGAGGGCCGTTGATATTGGAGGTCAACTCATCACCAGGACTGGAGGGAATTGAAAAAGCCACAGGAATTGATATTGCAGGAAAAATAATAGCCTTTTTGGAAAATAATTATACTCCTAAAAAGAGGATACAAAAGGATAAAATTAACGCTTAGTATATGAAAGAAATGATCATTGATGGTCATAAAATTGAGCCAGGGCAGAAGATTCAGATCAATGCCCTGATTGCCAGGTTACCTACACGGACACCTATCAATATTCCTGTTTTTGTCGCTAGGGCGAAAATTGATGGGCCTACTTTATTAATAATGGCTGGGGTACATGGTGATGAAACCAATGGCGTTGAAATTATGAGACGACTTATCTCTAGTAAGGTGTATATACCTAAAATTGGTGCGGTTATCGCAATTCCTGTATTTAATGTTTATGGTTTTCTCAATCATTCAAGGGGTCTTCCAGATGGAAAGGACCTGAATAGGTCATTTCCAGGATCAAAATCTGGCTCTTTAGCAAGTCGTGTTGCTCATTTCTTTACTTACGAAATACTACCTCAGATTGATTATGGATTAGATTTTCATACCGGTGGTGCGAGTCATAATAATTATCCTCAAATAAGAGGTAATTTTGAGTTGCCTAATGAAATGGAAATAGCCATGCAATTTGGAGCACCTCTAATTATTAAATCTCCATTTAGAGAGAAATCATTGCGAAAAACAGCTGCAAAGGCAGGAAAACCTGTGCTGGTTTATGAGGGTGGAGAGACCCTGCGACTTAGAAAAAATGTGATTGAATCAGGGGTAAATGGAGTATTGCGCGTAATGAAATACCTAGGGATGAGAGATGACGCCCCGATTGCAGAAAAACCGACTATTGTGATAAAGGAATCTACTTGGGTGAGAGCCAAATATGCAGGTTTGCATCATTCCAACGTTCGTAATGGGAGCAGGGTAGAAAAAAATCAGGTTATTGGATTGATTACAGGCCCTTATGGACAATTTGAGAAAAAAGTAAAATCACCGATTAGTGGTGTAGTTATTGGCATAAATAATTACCCCGTAGTGAATATGGGCGATGCTTTAATGCACATAGGTAGTGAAATCGAAATAAAGAAAACGGCTGATGAATAAGGAAATTAAAAGTCAATATTTGTCAGTTAAGAAGCTGGTAGAAAATGAGCTCATCACTGTGTTTGATAAGCGGATTGATAGCCATAAAGAACTTCTTGAATTAGGTAAAAAGGAGCTTGAGGCTATTGAAAAAAATGATATACACCTTCCAGAAACCTTAGCCAAAAGTGCACATTATAAGGAAAAGCTGCTAGCACTTACTACCCAACTTAATGCAGCGGCCTTTGAAGATTTTGATACAGAATTCAGTACTTTTTTAACCTCTGTTGAACAATACCTCTTGACGGTTGAAAACGGAAGAAAACGAGTACAAGGGGAAGAGCGATTTTCTATTCAGCCGGAAGATGGACTAAAGACCAAAATATTTAAACCCTTCAAAAAATTAGGCTATTCTGTTTCTAAATGGCCTGAAAAGTTGTCTAATGGGGTGCGAAGAATAAGAGGCAAAGAAAAAAAGCCTTTAAAACCTTGGCATCACGTTATCCAATTACAGGACTTAACAAGATACTATTTAATAGAGGACTTCATCTGTCAATTGAAGCCATCTATATATCAGTATTATGAAGTGGTTACCAATACAAGTTTAAAGCTCTGGACAGTTGATGAGCAAATAGATAAAAAACTGTGGGTACATTTTAGAGATGAGGAGGCGGTTGAATTTTCCACGCAACCTATTGAGGAAGCATTGAAAAAGCTAGACGAGGCCAAATTGTCAATTTCCAAACTTATTCTAGAGGCATTTGAAACATCAAGTAAAAAATTTGAAGATCAATATGTAAAAGTAGGAACGTTTGAATTTTCCAATTCGAAAGTATCAGCTGCTAAAAGCCAACGAGTACATCTATCTTTTTTGAAAGAATTTGCGTCATTCAATAAAAACTGGAAAAATACTTTAATAGGTCTTACCGATGACTGGGAGATTGACTTGGAGCTATATCGATTAATATTTACCTCTATATATGAATACCATCAGGTTAAGTCAGAAGTAAAACATAGAATTGAAAAGCTGATTTTCAAGAAACTGGAGGAGATTACGGACTTTATAGCAGAGTGGAAGAAAAAATTAGAAGGCGCCAAAAACGACAAGCAATTAAAGGCGCTATTAGTCGAGAATTTACCAAAGATAAGTCATGATATCAGGCGTCTGGTGGATAATAGTAGTGAGTATGTCTTATCACAAGATCTACCTGAGTTGATCAATAATGTAGTTGCGGTAACCTCAGATGAAATAGCAAGAGTAAGTACACGAAGGGCTGTAGTAAAAGGATTAAGTTTTACTGAACCTATCAAAAGCTCACAGATCAACTACATTTCACCTTTCGAGCTGATAAATTTCGAATCGGCACCTCAGTTTAATAAAGTAACAAAAGAGGTTAAAATCTCGGTCACTGACCAGATCAGTGAAGCACAGAATACACTGTTACAATTAGCTGAAATTGCCACTTTTAATCTTGAATCAGCTGTATCTGCCATAGTTGAAGATGACGGCCGTGAAGGGAATAGAATTGCCCAGGAAGGTCTTGATCGGACCTCAGAGCAAATTGACAAAGTAAAAAATAGTCTTTTAAAAATTGATGCTGTTCTTTCTGAAAGCCTGTTAATTGGATTAAAAACATTTAGCAATAATCTAATTCAATTTACTAACAATGAGAATATACTTGAGCTGAGGGTTAGAATAGCCCGAGGCAAAGCGATGGAAAGAAGCCGCCAATTAAAGAATAGAGCGGTTGAAATTGTAAGAAACTTCCTTCCTCTTGCTATCAGCTTTATAAAAACCAACTATTCGAAAATTGAAACCTTTATAAGGGCAAATTTCAAAAAACTAGGTATTGGGAAAAGTAAGGAATCAATTACAACAGAACTAGCTGATTTCCTGGCAGAAACTGAGCAGTCAATAAATGATTTACCTTTTGTTTATCAACGCCTTTTTCGTGCTGCGCCATTAGAAGAGACAAACTTTTTTGAGGGTAGAATGGTGGAGATAAATCAGTTGAATAAAGCATATAACCAATGGATGCAAGGAAGGTTTGCTACTGTATTAGTAGTGGGCGAAAAAGGTGCCGGCATTACTACATTATTTAATCTTTATTTAAAAGAGCTTGGGAATTCATGTTCGGTAGTTCGCGTAGCACCTACCAATAATATTAATGGCGAAGCTGATTTATTTAGCACATTCGAAAAAGCATTTAATTTCAGTATAAAGTCGTTTGACGATCTTGTAGACGGGCTTAATAAAGGAGAGAAACGAATCATTGTTTTGGAAAATCTGCAGAAGCTCTATTTGAAAAAAATTGGCGGTTTTCATTCCGTAAAATTAGTTACAGAACTGATTTCGTTAACTAGTAAAAACATATTCTGGCTAATTGGATGCACGGAATATGCCTTTAATTATCTTAATAAAACCATCCAACTTTCAGAACATTTTAGCTACAAAGTGAGCCTTGAAGACCTTACCAATGAAGACATTATTAATGTGATTGAAAGAAGACATCGTGTAAGTGGTTATAATTTGGACTTCGAGCCAAGTACTGAAGATTTAAACAGTAAGAAATATAAAAAGATGAGTGCTACGGAGCAGCGCGAATATCTAAAAAAGAGCTATTTCAGCGATTTAAATAAGGTTGCAAGAAGTAACATTAGTTTGGCATTGATCTATTGGTTACGTTCAACTAAACAATCTACAAACAACACTATTTTAATCACTTCACTTAAAGATATCGACTTTTCATTTATGAAAGGGCTGTCATTTGAGAAACTCAACGTGTTGAACATGCTATTACTTAATGATGGTTTAACTGAGAACGAAGTGGCTGAAGTAACAGGTCAAGGTGTTCAAAAAAATAGAAGTGTACTCTATCCGTTATTTGAAGATGGCATTATCATTAGACATGATGATACTTATTTGATCAATCCATTGCTCTATCGCCAGGCAGTTACTTTATTAAAGACTAAAAACATACTCCATTGAAAAAGATACTCTTTCTTATTTTTTGTCTCTATGCTTTCGATCTTACTGGTCAGGCGGTGGATTCAATTGCCCTTGATTCACCAATTGCCAAAGTTGATTCTATAGCACAAGTTGTGAAAGTTGATACTGCCAAAAGTGTGGGGGAGACCTTAAAAGAAGATCTACAACCCCCATCAGTAGGCGAGCTCATTTCATTTGGTAAAATATTCTGGTCTATTATTTTCATTTTAGTAGGCTATTTTTCTATTCGTTTTGTTTCTAGCATTTTAGAGTCTTTTGCTGAGCGAAGTACTAACTATCGGATCACCATTAAGGGCCTGGTGCCGGTCATAAAAATATTAGGGTGGGTTTTTGTGTTGTTTATCATTATAGCAGGTATTTTTCACCCACCGATTTCCACGGTATTGGCGGTTACTGCTTCAATAGGTATTGCCATTGGATTTGCAGCTCAAGATATTATCAAGAATGTATTTGGAGGTATAATGATATTATTTGACAGGCCATTTCAAGTGGGTGATAAGGTGGAAATTGGTAGTTTTTATGGAGAAGTAGTTGAGATTGGTTTACGCTCCACGCGTTTGGTGACACCCGATGATTCGTTGGTAAGTGTGCCCAATGCTGAGGTGATGAATACTTCAGTGTCTAACTCCAATGCTGGGGAAGCTAACTGTCAAGTGGTAGCAGAAATTTATTTGCCGATCACAGTTGATACGGCCAAAGTAAGACAAATAGCCATTGAAGCAGCACAAGTATCTAGGTTTATATATCTCAATAAACCGATAGTTGTTCTGTTTTTCAATGAAGTAAAACAAAGGCGATCTTATTTAAAAATGCGACTAAAAGCATACGTTGCTGATATTAGGAATGAATTTGCATTTAAAAGTGATATGACTGAAATGGTGATGCGTGAGTTGATCAAACAAAAACTTATTGATCCGGAAGATTTGAAATAGGAGTTAAACTATGGCAAAAGAAAAAACTTCACCTAAAAAAAACATTGTTGATGTCGTGCAATTGCATGTAGAAGAATTGTTTAAAAATGATAAACTGCGATTACTTCTTTTTCATAACATCAATCACACCCGTCAAGTTGTAGAC
This sequence comes from Fulvivirga sp., assembly GCA_048268855.1. Classification (GTDB taxonomy): domain Bacteria; phylum Bacteroidota; class Bacteroidia; order Cytophagales; family Cyclobacteriaceae; genus Fulvivirga. The sequence goes on along the minus strand of JBLWUR010000003.1, from coordinate 278,694 downwards.
GTATCTAAAGAGCTGGCCGAACTAGCAGGCATAAGCCAATCCGATACTGAGAAATTACTAATTGCAGCCTGGTTTCATGATGTCGGATATATTGAAAAACGAGTAGGGCATGAGGAAGTAAGTGCTAGAATGGCCAAATCGTTTTTGCAATCTGAAAATTACAATGAAGCCGCTATTAATGAAGTAGTTGATCTGATCAAGAGTACAGAAAAGGACCATAAGCCTCAGAATATATTAGAAGAAATACTCAATGATGCTGATTTTGCTCATCTGGGCATGAAGAAGTTTTTTAGAACAGGAGAACTTGTGCGAGCTGAATTGGAAGCGGAGGAAGACTTAGTCTTCAGTGAATTGGATTGGCAAAAAAGACAATACAAATTTTTGCTTGAAAATCCTTTTATGACCCATGTAGCAGAAAAGCTTTACGGGAAACGGAGGTCAAAGAATATTAGGAAGCAGCGTGAAAATAAGATTGGTGCTAAGAAAATAACAATCAGGTCAAAAACGGGAAAGGATTTTGGTAGAGGCATTGATACGTTATATAGATCGAGCTATAGAAGCCATATCAACTTTAGTGCTATCGCAGATGGTAAAGCCAATATGATGATCAGTATCAATACGATTTTGATTTCTGTGATTGTCACGCTTACGGGAGCTAGTTTAAGTTTTAATAGCCAGCTATTAGGATATAGTGTCCCCATCATCATTCTTTTGATTTCAGCTCTTATTTCCGTGGTGTTTGCAGTGCTCTCTGCGCGTCCTAAAGTGACTGCAAAAAAAGTGACAAAGAAGGCGATTAAAAATAATTCTATGAGCCTAATGTACTTTGGAAATTTCCTGGAAGTTAGCCGCGAAGAATTTACTGACTATCTTGATAACCTAAAGAAAGATCAGCAGAAATTATACGATAGTATGTCCATAGATATATATAACCTAGGTATTGTACTTAAAGAAAAATATCGATTACTATCGATCAGTTATACTGTTTTTATGATTGGCCTTACTTTATGTGTTCTTGGGTTTCTAACTGTTTTCTTTATCACCAATTACTAATAATTAGTGGCGTCAGAGTATGGTTTTTTAGTTTGAAAACTCTTGCTATAAGCACACTTTTTAGGTTCTAATGGCATTCGTAACACAGAAGAGGACTTCTGTAAAGAGAGTACATTTCCCCTTATTGTAGATAAAAATCCCCACTTCGCAGGTTGCTATAACCTTCTATTATTTGTTAATAAACTGATAATCAGTACTTTAAACAAAGTGCTTAATCTTGGAATAATAATAGCATTGTATAAAGTGAAATAAAATTTTATCACTAAATCAAATAACAATGAATAACTTAAAAATAATAGGCGGTATACTTTCAGGAGTGGCAGTTGGAGCATTGATAGGCATATTAACAGCCCCAGAAAGTGGTCGTAAAACAAGAAAATCACTCAACAAAGAGGCCAATAAATTCAAAAACAATTTGAATAAAGTAATGGACAGTACTGTTCAGGATTTAACATCTACTTATAACAGTGCCGTTAACGACCTCACTGATAAAGTGAAGGGTCAGTTATCTGCCAAATAAATTATCAAAAACCTTCATTCAAGAGTTTTTTTTAAATCAATTATTAAACAACAACAATATGGATAAGCTAGAAATAAAAGGAAACTGGAATACGGTAAAGGGTAAAATGAAACAAAAATACGCAGATCTTTCAGATGATGACTTGACATACCAGGAAGGAAAAGCGGACGAGCTTTTAGGTAAACTTCAAAAGAAGACCGGCAAAGCAAAAGAAGAATTAAGAAAAGAAATTGAAAGTCTGTGAATGCTAAAAGTAGTCAATGCAAATAAATTGGAATCATTAACAATTAGATGCCGAAAGTAATTTCGGTTTCTTTTTTAATTATATTAAATGGAATTTGAAATAGAAAAGCCAGTAGATAAAGTAGTCGGAAAAATAGATACCTGGATTGATGCATTCATAACAATGCTTCCAAACATGGCGGTATCAATTATTTTGTTGATTACTTTTTATCTAATTGCTAAAATGGCGCAAAAACTATTCGCAAAGGTTTTCAATAAAACCTCTGATAACTTGGCGCTTCAGCATCTGTTTTCAACTACCATATACTACATCTTTATAGGTGTAGGGATGTTTATCATTCTTAGTGTCTTAAAACTGGACAAAGCAGTGGCTTCTCTTTTGGCTGGTATTGGTGTCATTGGATTGGCACTTGGTTTTGCCTTTCAGGATATTGCAGCAAATTTTATTTCAGGTATAATTCTAGCCTTCAGAACGCCTTTCCATATTGGTGATATTGTTGAAATTAATGACAAAATGGGTAAGGTGGACAGAACTAATTTGAGGGTCACTGTCATTACTACATTCCAAGGGCAAGAGGTTTATATTCCCAATAAGGAAGTGCTCCAAGCACCAATAAAGAATTATACCGCATTAGGAAAAAGAAGAATAGATCTTCCTATAGGCGTTTCTTATGGTGAAGATCTTGAGAAAGTGCAGTCACTTGTATTAGAGACTGTAAATAATATCGAAGGCGTCATTGATAAAGAAAACACAATTTTTGATTATGAATCTTTTGGAGATAGCTCCATAAATCTGAATATCCGTTTTTGGATTCAATACCCTGACCAGCCGGGTTATTTTAAAGTATTAACCAAGGTGATCATTGAGATCAAAAAGGCATTCGATAAAGAGTCTATTACCATACCTTTTCCTATACGTACATTGGACTTTGGTATAAAAGGAGGGAAGGAGTTATCGGAAATGTCATTGAAACCAATGGTAGGCAATAATTAATAATAATTTTTCAAACTAAATTTTAAACTTATAAGAACATGAGAAATCTAATAAATCTAACAAAAGGTATAGTACTTGGACTAGGTCTATTGGTACTTACTGCACAGTGTAATTCACCTAAGAGTGAACAAGCAAAAGAAGAAATTAGTACGCAATTTGTTGAGGAACGTGATGCATTGAGAGAAGATCTCAACGCGCTGCAGGCTGATGTACAACGTAAATTAGATGAGATCGATACAAACATTCAAAATGCATCTGATCAGGCTAAGGCTCAATTGGAGGAAACTAAGAAACAACTCCAGAGTACTCAAAATGATATTAAAAAGAACCTAGAAGAACTTGGAAATACCACAGAAGAAAACTGGGCGGGGTTTAAGGAGAAAATGGAGAAAGGATATGATGACTTTAAACAGAAAGTAGATAAAGCATCAACTAAAATTAAAGAAGCAGGTGATAAATTGAAGGAATAATCATTATTTATTGAGTAAAAAAAAGGGTGTCTCGAATTTCGAGACACCCTTTTTTTTATGGATTCTTTATTTGTGTTAGGCTAAATGGATTTTCCACGTATCAACCTAAACAGTACTGCAATTATGGCAAATACCAATAGGAGATGGATAAAACTTCCTATACTGAAAACAAAGAAGCCAAGTAACCATCCAATTAATAAAATGACACCTATAAAATAAAGTAGATTTCCCATGATTATATATTTTGGTTGAAACCTTAATAGTGAAAATATTGTGCCTATCACTTAAAGATCAAAATCAAGCTTTTAGGCAAAATATATAATATAATACTCCCCATTATGTGGAAATGTCTCTACACATTACCTATTTTTATTTATTCCATATGTGCTGTGTATTTATTTATAGGCATTGGCACGGTTATGACAGTTTGATTTGGGAGAGAATAAAAGAATACCCACCAGAATTAAATAAGTTAATGAACGCACTTATAGTTGATGACGAAAAGGAAATATGTTTTTTGCTGAAATACCAATTAAGAAAATTGGGAATTGAATCAGAATTAGCACACAACTTGGCTGATGGACTAGAAAAATTTTCATCTGAGGATCATGACCTGGTATTTTTGGATATTAACCTGCCTGACGGAAATGGTCTGGAGGCGATACCACTACTGAAAAGGAAAAAGGAAAATGTAAAAGTGATCGTTATTAGTGCTTACAACACCGAATCAGAACGAAATAAAGCCAGTGATTTGGGTGCTGATGTATTTTTGGGTAAACCGTTTAATAAGCTCATGATCACCCAAGTGATAAATAATATTAAGTTCAATAAATAGGTAGTTAGAATACGATGAAGAAAATATTAATAATTGATGACGACCAGGACATATGTCAATTGCTTAAAAGATTCTTAAGTAAGAATAACTACGAAGCTAATTATGTTCAAAATGGGACTGATGGAATTAAATTCATCAAAAATCAGCCTCAAGACCTGATACTTTGTGATTATAAATTACCTGATGCGACTGGAGTAGAGCTTTTGCAGAAAATTAAAGTAATCAATCCTCACGCTGCAGTGATAATAATTACAGGATATTCTGATGTGAGAATTGCAGTAGAGACATTGAAGCACGGAGCATATGACTACGTGACCAAACCGCTGTACCCTGATGAGATACTTCTAACGATAAAAAGTGCCCTTGAGAACTCATCTGAAGTAAACCAATCTTCAAGTAGAGTTAAAAGTAAGAAAAGGAATGTAAAGGAATTTATTTCGGGGCAGAGCCCGCAGGCAGAACTCGTGCAAAAGCACATTGAGCTGATAGCTCCGACAGATATGTCGGTAATTATTTCAGGTGAAACCGGAACGGGAAAGGAATTTGTAGCCAATGCCATCCACAAGAAAAGCAAAAGAGCCGATAAACCATTTATTGCCATTGACTGTGGGGCAATTCCAAAAGAGCTTGCTGGTTCAGAGCTATTTGGGCATCTGAAAGGATCTTTTACTGGAGCTTTAAGTGATAAAAAGGGAAGTTTTGAAATGGCCGATGGGGGTACTCTTTTTCTAGATGAAATTGGAAATTTGAGTTACGATAACCAGGTGAAGTTACTTCGGGTATTGCAGGAAAGAAAAATAAAAAGGATAGGTAGTAATAGCGATACGGCTATAGATGTGCGAGTTATAGTTGCCACTAATGAAAACTTGAAAAATGCTGTTGAAGAACATCGTTTTCGGGAGGATATTTATCACCGGTTAAATGAATTTAAGATTGAACTGGCACCATTGAGGGAAAGAAAAAGCGACATTGATTTATTCAGTAAACATTTCCTTCAATTGGCTAACCAGTCGCTTGATAAAAATGTAGAAGGTTTTGATGAAATGGCACTCGATAAAATTAAAAACTACTACTGGCACGGTAATTTCCGTGAACTGCAAAATGTAATAAAGCGTGCAGTTTTGCTTTGTCAGGATACTTTAATTGGGTTGGAACACTTGCCTGAAGAGATTGTAAATCCAGATTCTTTTGACGATCAGCCTAGTGAAGATGTTTCCTATTTGTCAGATAGTGAAGATTTAAAATCTGCTTCTGAAGTAGCAGAGCGCAATGTAATTATCAATACACTAAAAAAAGAAGGCTATAATAAATCAAAGACGGCCAAAGCCTTAAAAATTGATAGAAAGACGCTCTATAACAAGTTGAAGGCTTATAATATTAATCTTTAATTAATGAATAGATCTATCATTCAACTTGCTTTTGGGGCATCAATAATGATGCTCGTTCTTACTTCATACTACGTGTATTTTTCATTTGAGCAATATCAAAATGATGCCATGTGGGTAGCTCACTCACAACGTGTAAAAGTAGAAATTGAAAATTTAACCTCTATTCCGAAAGATCTATCCATCGAGCTGAGACGCGCAGTAGTTAAAGGTGATACTGTCAACACTAATAAATTGGAAGACCTTATTTTTCAGGATTTCGTTCATTTTAATATTCTTGATAGCCTAATCTTAGATAGTAGTGAACAAAGTGCGAACCTTGATAGTCTGAGGTCAATCATTGATAATCATTGGGCTAAAGCCGATTCCCTCATCTCCTATATGTCTCACCGTTATGTATTGGATTCTTATTTAAAAACATTACTTATTCATGAAGAATCTTCGGTTGACAATATAGAATTATGGAGTAATAAGATGCTCAAAATTGAGGACGATCTGTTGCGCAAGCGAACCTTGAAAAGTGATCGATCTGCTATAAAAGCGCCAACAACACTACTTGTTATGTCATTGATAGCTATTATTATTATAGCCTTTCTTTTTGTTAAAATATTGCGCGATGCCCGACTTAGAGAGAAAGCCGAGCAACATTTGTTAATGGCCGAGCGACTTTCTATGACAGGGAAAATAGCACGTAGCATAGCTCATGAGATTCGTAATCCCTTAACGAATTTAGGTTTGGCATTGGATCAACTAAGTGACGAGCTTCCAGAAGATGAAGATACCGAGATGTTTATTGGTATAATCGAACGAAATGCCAAGCGAATTGATCAGTTGATTACTGAGATGCTTAATGCGTCAAAGCCAAAGGAGCTAGCTATGACTTCCAATGATGTAAATAAGTTAATTAAGGATGCCTTAGTTTTGGTCAAAGATCGGCTTACACTAAAAGGGATGTCACTTGTGGAAGAGTTAGGTGCTAATATTCCCAAGATCCAACTCGATACTGAAAAGATGAAGATGGCTTTGCTAAATATTTTTGTTAACGCGGTGGAAGCCATGGAAGAAGACAAAGGCCAATTAAATGTGAGTTCATACTACAAGAATAATTTAATATATATTGATATAGTTGATAACGGTTCTGGTATTGCTCCTGATGATTTAGACACCCTATTTGATCCGTTTTATACAAAAAAACACGGGGGAATGGGCCTTGGACTTACGAGTACTCAGAATATCATTCAAAGCCATAGGGGCCGAATAGAAGTGAGTAGTAAAGAAGGTTTTGGAACTACTTTCAGGATCGTACTGCCAGTTAAAAAATAAAAAAAGTACGAGTTTTACTCGAAATTACCCCGTCCCTAAAGGGTGCCTTACCCCGTCCCTAAAGGGTGCCTCACCCCATCTCTAAAGGGTGACTTACCCCGTCCTTAAAGGGTGTGTTACCCCATCCCTAAAGGGTGTCTTTGGTATGTGTTTCAAACTCAAACGATCTTATTCTCAGGGTTATAAAAAATAACAGTATTACATTTATAAGTATGATTGATTGGCCATTGTTTTCCACACAATGTGTAAGGCTTGCCTCGCTAATTATTTATTGAATCTATCTAATTAAGCACTGAAGGCTAATTATTTCCATGGCATGAGTAATGCAATACTATTTATAGTATAACATTTAATCATTTTAAGTCATGAGTTATCAATCGAAAATAATAGAGCAAGTCAATTATTTGCTTGACGAGAATTTTGAGGCAGAAGTTGGTTTTCAAATGGCCGCGCAGAATTTATCAAACCAGCAACTGCAACAGTATTTTGAATATAGTGCAGAGCAGAGGAAACAGTTTTGTGAGGATTTAAGAAGTGAGATCATTCGTTTAGGTGGTATGTTACAGACCCCAACTCACGATTTTGCATTGCATGGTAATTGGAAGAAATTTTCAAAGGCGGTTTCTACTAACGATGAAGAATTGATCCTTAAAGAGTGTATAAAGGCAGAAGAGCGGATACGTGATCGATATAAAGAAGTGCTAAGCAAAAACTTGCCTTTAACCACAAAGTATGTGATGGAAAACCACTTAACAAACATCAAAAATAGGGTAGTTGATGTATCGGCCTTGGCGTCTGAAGTAGAAATAAAGTAGGGGTGGGTCAAGTATTTAGACGTTGAAGTAATATCCTCACAATAAATTAATAGCTTTATTATCCATATAATTTGACTAGTAGCACTTGGGGGCTGTTAGTTGGGTGTTAGCCTCAATACATGAAACTAGGAAAATCATCGAAAATTGTAATTTGTTTAGTCCTTTCAATCTGGTTACTATTTACAAGTTTTATAACATTTATATGGTTCAAATCGAGTTGGACTCAATTCCTTATTGAAGACTCTAAATCATTACTCCCCCTATTTTCTGAAGATCCCGTAAGTTATGACAATGGTGAATTAGATGTGTCTAAATATTTAAGTGAGACAAAATTTCCTGATAGAATTCAGGTGTTGGATGACTCCTACTTTTTAACGGTTATTGACAAATCAATTAACAGTCCTGTTGAAGTTCCTGATAATTCGCACGAAGAGTACATAGCTAGCTTCAAAAACTTTTATAATCAATGGCCTGAAAAGCTGAAGAACTATGTAGATTCTACTATTTACAAGGTGTTTATTGTTAAAAATTTAATTAGTAGCGCAGAAATAATTAGTCTAAACGACCAATCAGCATTTGTTATATTAATAGATGAAGCTGAAATGCAACAAACACCAAATGAATGGGCAACAAATGTTCAAAGAATGAATTTTGAAAATGTAACCGATGGTCATAAATTCAATGTTAAAATCGAAGAAGAATTAGATCCTGTTTTAACTTTTGAAAATTTGTTAATTCATGAAATTGGTCATGCCATTGGAGTTACTAGTGGACTCACTCCAGACTTTAATGGGAGAGGGATTTTACGTGAGAATTTTAAATTCTATGATAAGACATATGACAAATTCTTAATTGAGTTTGAAAAGAAAAATGAATCAGAAAAAATATATGAGCGACTTCAATTTTATGAAGATATAAAATATGGGAAAATCGATTTTAATGAGTACGTAACTTTATTAAAATCGCTGGATAACACATCATACCCAACCATGTATAGTTCACGAAATGCCATTGAACTTTTTGCAGAATACTTCTATAGTTATGTTCATTGTATTCTCCAAAATAAACCATATCAATATACGGTTATATACCCTGATGGAGATAGTCTAATTATTACAAATGGAATTTCAGAAGAGCGCTGTTACTATGAAAAATCATTCATTGTGGAGTTATTTGAAAACTGAGGCTAACATCACCTTCCATGAATAATCCTTAGCAAAGAGCGGCTAACTGATCCAGACAATTATAGATTACTGATCTTCCAAATTAGTTAATGCCTGACTTTTCATTCGTTTTACAACCCTTTTATTGTTTTTCATACCTATACTACTTTGGACTCCACTTAGGAATATCTTAGCTAGGTAATTGAAGAATGAACGCTGTTGATTACGTTCGAAATAAATATCCCCTTTTCGTGGTCTGATAAAGGCAAAATTATTCTTCTTAACCAAAAATGTATTGGCAAAGAAGGAAGCAACGGATTCTTCAAGTTTACTGGTTTGTAGGGTTTGCTTGTCTACCAGTGATATTTTCAAATTGTTATAATGAAAATTCATTTCTCCATAGCTCATGTCATTAAAAGCAGTTACATTCAAATTCAACGTTTTACTCTCGCCACTTTCAATTTTTACAAATGCCACATTTTCAGTTATTCGATTGAAGCGTACCAAATCAGTTTCGTTAAGTACCCCTGAGAAATCAACCCGATCATCTTCACTGTCGAGGTGAAACTTAAATTGGGCTTGGAAAGGGACTTCAAAAGCCAAGGTGTTCAGTTTCACATCCAATATTGGGTTGGTTCTCACTTTATCAGGAACGTTGGTAATGTTATGAAATGAAGCATTTAGCTTTTCAAAAATAACACTTCCTGGATCTGACCCTTTTTCAGGTACCTCTTCATACACAATGGTCCCATTTTTAACCTGTACTTCATCAATGTCAACAATGGAGCTTAAACCCATAAGCAATGAGCCAGGCATAGGTCTGAAATCAGGAAGCGAATCCTTTAAATTTTTATCACGATAAACATTCAGTACCGGTGATGAAATAATTACCTTGCTAGATATAAGTGACTTATTATTCAACAATTCTCGATAATTGAGATCTCTAAATTCCAGTTCTTTGATGGATGACTTTATCCAGTCTGTTTCATACCCTTTTTGTTTTAGGTACTCTTTTTTTTCAAAACGTGGAATAATCTTAATTCCTTGGAGTCTTACAGTACTCAAATTTTTAGAAAGTGCTATCTTATCTACTGTAATATCGGATAGTTTATCATTGGTAACGTACTTTAATTTCTTCGTTAAAAAGCTCACAGAGTCAACAGGGAAAAGCATGTTTGAATTATCCTTTGTCACATCATAGTTCATGTGATAAAACACTATGTCAAGTGGATCAATATAAACCTCTCCGCTGTTCTTTGTGACAACCCCTAGTCTTGCTTTCTTTACACTTACGGTGTCAATGTCTATTAATTTAAAAAATGGATTATCGTTTTCAAAAACGGTTAACCTATTTAAGTCTATGTCCACAACAGGTTGAAAAACGTTTAACATAGCCATTTTTAGAGCTTTGTGATAGATCAGGTCATTAAATTTTAGGGAGGTTAACCCTACACTGTCACCTTTAAAAATTGTTTTGTTTTTGTATTGTATCGTAATATTCTTGGAGTTCAGAACACCGTTATTCTCGTAACCCAACTGTTTTATATTGATTTGTGCAGACCCATTATTGTACAAAATATTTTGAAGGTTTGCATTCATTGATTTTGCATAAAATACTCCCTCAGGGTCGGGATTAGCCTGATTGGCAGAATCTATATGGATTTCATTAAATTCAATATTTACCTTTTCAGAGGCCAAAAGCCCATCTTTCCCGGAGTTGATGGCACCATTATTAAAGGACAGTCTGTTTATCTTGATACTTTTCAATCCACTGATATTGAAGCTAGTGGCTGCTTTAGATTCATGTCGTTGTTTTGATGGATAAATTCCAACTTTCCAATTATTAAAATTTAACTGATCAAACTCTAGTGTATGTTGGTTAATTAAAATTTTTGTCTGAATTTCATTTGCAGTTACAAATGGTGCAATGAATTGAATTGAATCACGACCAATATTAAAATTGGCACTCACATTGGCAACCGTTAATAAGGCCTTCTTTGTATTGAAATCAATTTTACCAATGGAAATATTGCTTTTTGAATCTTTGTAACTGGCGTCTTTCAGATTGACCCCAAAATGCTCAATGTTAAATGTATTATTTAATACTACGGAGCTTCCTGTTAACAATGTCACATTGGTTTTTTTGATAGACTTTGGATTGTGTATGGAAACCAAACCATTCTTAAAATTTATTGAGTCGATGAGCACTACGGGCTGTAAATGGGAAGTATTATTGGTAAATGTCCCATCACTACTCCATTGAATGTTATAGTCTTGGAAGGAGAGATATTTAGCGTCTATTTTTAACGAATCAATATTGTAAGGCCACTTATTTAAAATCAATTTCAGCTGATTAAAAGTGGCTTGATTTTCCTGCTCGTTTAGTGTTAAATGGTCAAGGGTGAGGCGTTTATTATTAAAATTGACATAAAATCTTTGACCTTTTAACACCTTCGTTCCGTCAGTAATGTCAACAGTGCGTGAATTGATAGAAAAACCAGTTAAACTTTCTAATAGGGTACTGTTAGTGGTCCATTCAAAGTTTTGTGTAACAATATCTGTTTGGTAGGTTTTTATCTTTTTGTCATCGGCAGTGGACAGGTCTAAATTCGATCCGACAACGGCCAATTCTTTGACTTTAATATTATTTACCAAGTCAAGTAATAGATTATTGGTAACTTGATTGAAGGTTAAGGGTTTCTTATTCTTTGTAGTGCTTTTCAAATTCAACTCTAGAATTGGTTTCATCAAATAAAAGCGATCGATTTCAATTTGATTTTTCTCAAAATATAGCTGATCATTAAATCCTGATATCTCTGCAAGTGGAATGGTTAAGTCAATATCGGCACTGTTAGTAGTTTTGGTGGTTTTTAAAACAACAGAATCTACTTTAATGAATTTATCAGCAGTAGAGTAGCTTAGTTGCTTTACGAAGATTGTTTTAGCACTATCTTGTAATACACCGGTGTAATTATCAGCCAGCACCAACATAGAACGGTAGCCAATTTTAACATTAGACAGCGTGTCCAGAGTAATACCAGATATCATGAGGTTTAGATGCTTAGAATTAAGCTGATGCTTGTTGGATTTGATTTGTATTTCTACATCAGCCTTTCCTTTTTCTAAAGCTATTTTTTCAATATGTACTTGGTTAAAAATGGAATTGATAACTGTAAAAATGTCTTTAGTATCGTTTTTATTTGATTTAATACTCACTTTCCGCTGAAACAATAATTCAGGTTCTATGATATTGATTGAGTCCAAGTAAAGTTCATTATCTAAATAGGCAGCCTTATAGTCTATACCTGACAATTGTAGGATAGGCACTTCCAGATTTAGTGGTTCGTTATCCATTGAACGGCTTGCCCTATTATTATTTAAGTTGGAGATTTTGGCATTGCTGATAGTTAACTGATTAGCGGCTAGTGAGAAATTCAATTGATCAAAACCTAACATATATGTAGAGTCTGCTAATGAAATATTTTGATTTTTGATGGTGATTATGAGGCCATCGCTTTTCAACTTTTTCAAGTCTTTTTTATTCACATCCCACTCAAAATTTTCTAGTGTTAGTGATAGGTCAGGAATAAAAAGTACAGGAAGTTTTTGGGTATCTCGTTGTTCGAAGTATTGGATATTGGCACTTTCGATATTTAAAAGTTCAATTTTGAGTACATCCAGTTGTTCCCGGAGGACTGCTATTATATCTCCAGTTTCTGAAGTGAATCTTTTGGCTTTTGACCCAGTGTAGAAATTTACAATTTCAATGTTGGGCTTAACTATCCTTACTTCATTCACATTGAGCTTATTCCTAAGCCAAATCAACAATACGTCATCAACATCCAAATACATGTAAGGAACATTTACTTTAATGTTATGACCAGTAGATCCAACTTGAGTTCGTTGATCCGAAATCATAAAATTCTCAACTTCGACCTTATTACTAAAAGCCTTTATGGATATGCTCTCATAAGTTATTTGCAAATGCTCATTGGATTTGTCGTTAATCAACTTTACAATGGCTTCACCTACTATTTTGTTAGCATATATTTTAATAAGTTTTGAGTAGGCAAGAACTACAGACAGACAAAAAATTGAGAATAAAACGATAAAGGTAATAACACGTGCCCGTCTGGTACGTTTTAAAAACCTTAACCTAAAGTAGTCTCTTTTGTTCATGTGGGCTTTTTATTACTATGGTATCATAACTGTGCCAAAGCCTGAGAGGCTACAGTGATAATTTATTAGATGAAGATGGGAATAATATGTACATATTATTCTACGCATGAAGATATTTCGTAAAAGTTTAATTATTTAGAGACTTAAATGAGATGCTCGAATTACTTCATTTGTTAGTTGCGATGTTTGAGAGTTAAACTGAAACGATGTAAGCTCAGAACTGAGAATATTTTAAGACAGGTTTGAGCTCAGATGAAATAATTGATTTCATTATCTATTAGTTCTCACCTGAATTAGCATTGCTCGAAACAATTTTATCCATTGCCATCCCAACCTTAATTAAATCATAGGAAGAGCCTATAAAGGTTGCTTCGTATTGGCTGCTAAAAATTGGTGTTTTCAATAAATCCATATTTGAACGAATTGCTTTTAATGTGTCTTCTTTTGAAAACTCATATCGGTTTTCATTAAACATTAAATCCGTTACTTCTATCTTCAATCTATCGGCTAATTGAGTCAATTGAGTTTCTGATAATTTTACTTTGCTAATATCAAATTCATTAATAATAAATTTATTTATTGACTTAGCATATGCTAAGGTTTGTCTGTCATTTGGATACTTGCTGTTGTAGTATAATTTTAATTCGAATTTCATCGCCATTTTATTAGATTATGATATTAACAAATAATACTTTATTTGTTAATTGATAGTCTGTCCATTACCATACCCCAATCATGAAACTGTTGTATATATTTTGTAAACAACTGATATACAATCTTTTAATTGATTTATGGATGTAAACCTGAGTTTTTTATTGAGAATTGGCATGGGGAGGGAAGTCTACATATTTGTGTAGTTATTACCCTTTTGATATGTCCACCGCAACCAGTCTTGCATTAACACCTTATCCACTGTGAGTTACAGGCATAAATCAGAGAGGTCAACTAGTTGGCACTGCTTTGGTATTGTCATGATTAAAAATGATAATTATGGAACAACATAATCTAAAGTCGATGTCTGAAGTAATGAGCGACTTAAAAAACCGAGGCTTTAAGGGAGATTTTCAATATGAAAATAAAAAACTAATAGAGCATGAAAGTGGTAGAACGTATGAGAGTAATGAAATTAAAATAGTCAATGAATATAGATTTGAAGGGAATTCAAATCCTGATGATACGTCTATATTATTGGCCCTCGAAACCCACGATGGCATTAGAGGTTTAGTAGTTAATAATTATGGGTTGGATGCCAATGTAGAATTGAATGAATTTTTAATGAGAACAGAAAAAGTAAAAAAGTAGCATTGGGAAAAAGTTAACTATGGTAAATAGATAGTAATTATAATCTCATCTCTTGGCAATTAGGCCAAGTTCAAATATCACGAGGTAAGTCTTGAAAAATAAATTCGGATAGATTTGTCTTAAATAGATTCTTTATTACATTTGCCGAAAATAAAATATGTTTTCAAAGGCTTGTGAATATGGTATTAGGGCAGCGTTGTTTATAGCACAGGAATCACTCAATGGAAAACGGGTAAGCCTAAAGGCGATTACCGCGGAAATTGATTCACCAGATGCATTTACAGCTAAAATATTGCAATTATTGGCACGCAATCAGATAATAGTATCAACTAAAGGACCTAATGGAGGTTTTGAAATTGATAAAAAGAGGATTGATAATATAATGCTTAGCGAAATTGTTGATGCTGTTGATGGAGACAGCATTTATAAAGGCTGTGGATTAGGCCTGAAGGAGTGCAATGCTAATAAACCTTGTCCTCTACACAATCGCTTTGTATTAGTGCGTAATGACCTTAAAACGATGCTTGAAGGTACAAGCCTTTTCGAGCTAGCTACAGGACTAGAAACGGGACTAACATTTTTGAAGAGGTAAAAAAATTTATTTGATTAAGAGATAAAAAGGTCTTAATGTATTAATATATGAAACGAACTGCACTACTACTATTAATTTCAACTCTACCACAGATGTTATTTGCTCAAAGTGAGCCTGTATCTACTGAAAATTGGATTGCAAGTCCAGGTGTAGTTGGGACACTAATTTTGGTTTTTATTGTACTGATGATAGCACTGATTATTGTTATTATTAAGCTAAATGATTTTATAGGGAGGAGTAGGAGAAAGCGACTTCTAAAGGAGAAACTGGAATTTAGCGAAGAGCTGGTGTCCCTGAGTGAGTCCGAAATTGATGAAATATTAAGATTGAGGAAGGCCGCTTTAAGTTTTAAGTTGGAGGGCAAGGAACTGGGTAGTGAAGTAAAAGCATCAGACAACAAGGGGCTAATTACTAAAATTAGTCATAAGCCTGAGAACCCATTGTTTGACGAAAAAAAAAACACCAAACTAAGTCTTGAAACAACTGAAAAATTAAAGGCTACTGTATTAATATATGTAGGAGCTTCCGTTTTTTGGCTTGTTTTAGGTACGCTGATCGGCCAGTACTTAGGCATGAAGTTCGTATGGCCTGAAATGGATAGTTACTCATGGCTGTCCTTTGGTAGGTTAAGGCCAGTACATACAAATACTGTTTTTTGGGGATGGGCATCTTTAGCCATGATTGGTTTGGGGTATTTTGTAATCTCACGAACTTCAAACACTGAAATTTTTAGCTATAAGTTAGCACGTCTAGGATGGTGGCTCATTAACCTCTCTGTGATTATAGGCAATATTTGCCTTATGGCGGGTATCAACAATGGTGGTGGAGAATATCGTGAGTACATATGGCCTGTAATGTCACTATTTGCCCTTGGTCTGATAATTACGCTTTATAATTTTTACAAAACCGTAGCCCAGCGTAAAATCTCTGAAATTTATATTTCTAATTGGTTCATACTCGCATCACTAGCTTGGACCATCATTTTAACCGTAATAGCTTATCTGCCTTTCTATCAAGACGGACTGGGAGAAACAATTATTCAGGGTTATTACATGCACCAAGGCGTTGGTATGTGGTTTATGACGTTCACATTAGGGCTGGTTTATTATTACCTTCCATCATCACTCAACAAACCTATTTATTCTTATTCTCTTGGTGTACTGGCCTTTTGGACACAAATGTTGTTTTATACCCTTATAGGTACTCACCACTTTGTATTTAGCCCATTGCCTTGGTGGTTGCAGACCATTGCCATAGTATTTAGTGCGGGTATGTTTATCCCTGTAGTGGCGGGAAGTACCAACTTTCTGATGACGATGAAAGGTAGTTGGAGCCATATTTCAAAAAGTTACGTTCTTCCGTTCTTTTTGGTCGGGGTGGTTTTCTATTTCGTGGGTTCTACTCAAGGTAGTTTTCAGGCATTTAGATTTACTAACTATTTATGGCACTTTACTGACTTTAACGTAGCTCATTCCCACATGACTATGTATGGTATTATCTCATTTTTGATGTGGGCTTGCATTTATACCATTTTGCCAAAAATTACTGGCAAAGAACCACCCCAAATTTTGGTGGGAGCCCATTTTTGGTTGGCTTTTATAGGCCTGTTTGCTTACATGATTTCATTAATGGCTGGTGGTACACTTAAAGGGTTAAGCTGGATTGAAGGTAACCCATTTATTGAGTCGGTAATCTTAATGAAACCTTTCTGGGTATGGAGAGCTGTAGGAGGAACTTTAATGTTTGTCTCGCACCTTGTGTTTGCCTATAATTTTTACATCATGGCAAAGAAAGAAAAACCTTTAAATGTGTCTGTTAAAACTGTAAATGCATAAAACTATGAGCCTGTTCAATTTTCATAAAGATCATAAAAAACTAATGCTTACAGCGATTACAGGTTTCCTTACGCTAAGTATTCTCATTGCAGTTTTACCTGCTTCACAAATGCAAAAAGTACAGCCTTTGCCAGATCAGCCTGTACCAACTGAGATGGAGCTAGAGGGATTAAAGCATTTTGTTGCTGAAGGTTGCGTGGCTTGCCACACCCAGCAAGTAAGAAGTATAGCCATGGATGAAACTTGGGGCAGTCGCCCTTCAATGCCGTCAGACTACTATTATAGTAAACAAAGGATGGACATATGGCGCCAGTCACCTTCATTATTGGGCAGTGAGCGTACCGGCCCTGATCTTACAAATATTGGTATGAGGCAGTCCGGAGTGGCATGGCACTTACTGCATTTATACAATCCTAGAATTGTGGTAAGTGAGTCTGTTATGCCTAGCTACCCTTGGTTGTTTATAGAAAAAGATGCTGATAAGGTTACCGATGAAGATGTAGTGGTACCCGTCAGTAAGGAGTTTTTTAACAAAGGAAACAAGAAGATTGTGGCCAGCAAAGAGCTGCTGGAGTTAGTAGCCTACCTACAGTCATTGAAGCAGGCACCCTTACCAGGTAATGCCCCAAAATTTATTCCGGCAAAAGCTAAGAAAGGTACAGTAAGTAGTAGTGGCACTGGTAATGAAGTTGCTGTAACTTCTGGGCTCGATGGCGCCAAGCTATACCAGAGTACTTGTGCGGCCTGTCATCAGGCTAATGGCGAGGGACTGGCAGGTGCATTTCCTCCATTGGCAGGTAGTCCAATTGTTAATGATAAAGACCCTGATTTAATGATTAGAATTATCTTACAAGGTTACGATGCCAGAAGTGATTATGGTCAGATGCCTGGATTTGCTGCACAGCTAAGTGATGAAGAAATAGCAGCAATTGCTACTCATGAAAGAAGCAGTTGGGGGAATAATGCCCCTCCTTTTACCGCTGATGAGGTAAAAAAAATAAGGGAATTTGTAATGCAGGAATCAACGCAATGAACATGAAAAAAATTACGCTATTTATCCTTTTAATAATCGGCTCAGGCTGGCAAGTGTTGTTGGCCTGTGAAGTGTGTAAAAGTAACCAACCTAAAATGCTTGAAAATGTGACCCATGGAGCTGGCCCAAGCGGAATGATAGACTATGTGATTACTTGGTCGGCTATTATTTTAGTCTGTATAACACTTTTTTTAAGTATTAAATATTTGATACGCCCACAAGAAAATAATCCTGATCATATTAAAAATATTGTGCTTAATGAAAACAACTGAAATTATAGAAGATGGCCGGGTAGTGAAGGTATTTCTCGATGAGGAGGAGACTCCTTTTGGTGAATTTAGTCCGCCAGTAAAATTTGATATGGATACCACCAAAATACCTGATGGTAAACATAGATTAAAAATTGTAGCCAAATCTTCAAGAGGAGTTGAGGGGGTGAAATACATCCCATTTGAAGTACGAAACGGTCCCGCAATATCTGTGTTAGGTTTAAAGGATGACGAAGTAGTAGATACTCAAGTGGCCATTACAATCAATGCTTATGGTAGTGAGACGAATGATCAATTTATCATCAGGGGGTCAGAAACTCCTAAAGCCATCCCAGCGTGGGTATGGGCTATTGTTATTTCATTTATTGGTTTTGGTATGTTCTATTTAATCATGAACTGGGATCAAGCATTATATAAATCATTTTTCTAATGAAAGAGGAAATTTTAGATATAGACGATATTAAATTGTTGGTAGATCAATTTTATGGAAAAGTTCGCCAAGATGAATTACTGGCAGATATATTCAACAATGTAATACAAGATAGATGGCCAGAACATTTAGAAAAGATGTACCGTTTTTGGCAGACCATACTTCTTGGCCAACACACCTATAGCGGGAGTCCCTTTGTACCTCACATGAAATTACCAGTGGATGCCATGCATTTTGAGCGATGGCTAAAGCTTTTTTATGAGACATTGGAAGAGCATTTTGAAGGGCCTAAGGCCGAAGAGGCCAAGTGGAGAGCGGAAAGAATGGCCGAGATGTTTCAAATAAAGATCAATTATTTTAAAGAGAATCCGTCAAACGCCATATTATGAACACAAATAGTAAATATTCAATAGCTATCATATTCGTTTTTTTGTGGATAGGCTTCGTTTGTGCCATTAGTTTCATGGAAGCTTGGCTCAAATTCAGTGCACCGGGGGTAACTATCCCCATCGGTTTAGGCATTGGCAGACTCGTTTTTGATGCACTTAATAAAATTGAATGGGTTTTTACAGCTGGTATTGCTCTCAATTTAATTCTTACCAAAATACCCATTTTTACAACTAAAAATATCTTCTACTTTATTCCAGTTTTCTTATTGGTTGTACAAACATTTCTACTCCTACCTTTTCTTGATTTCCGAGCCGAACAGCTAATCCAAGGGGAAGAGTTGCCGTCTTCTAATGTCCACTTTTATTATGTGGGTATGGAGGTACTTAAGATCATCTGTTTATTCATTTTTGGTATAAAAATATTAGGACTTAATGGAAAATTCGAAACTGATAAAGCAGATTAAAGAGAAATACGAGAAGCTAGGTGAAAACCCAGAAACGCATTTGAAAGGCTTACTGACTGCAAAACCAATTAATTATTGGGACTATTTGCATTTGGAGACGTTGCTATCATTACAAAATCCAAGAACGGATTTTAAGGATGAGGAGATATTCATCATGTACCACCAAATGACAGAGTTGGTACTCAAGATGGTTGTACATGAGATTAAGCAGATAGTATCGGAACCCAATCCTAGTGATGATTACCTAATCACCAAAATGTCACGATTGAACAGGTATACAAAATTGCTAATCACCTCATTTGCAATAATGAAAGATGGGATGGATTATGATGATTATAATATCTTCAGAAATACATTGACGCCAGCAAGTGGTTTTCAGAGTGCACAGTTTAGGTTTATCGAGATCTATTGCACAAGGCTCAATAACCTTATTAGTAATAGCCAGAAGGACAGTTTGGACGAGAGGACAACAATGGAGCAACGGTTTGAGAAGCTCTATTGGAAAGATGCTGGTCTAAATAGAAAAACCGGTAAAAAGACATTGACTTTGATCCAGTTTGAAGAAAAATATCAACAGAAACTAATGGCATTAGCCCAAGAATTGGAGGGCAATACTATTGAAGATAAACTTTTGCTCAAGGGCAAACCAAGTGATGAACTAATAAAAGTGCTGAAGAAATTTGACTATTTATATAATGTCAAATGGCCGATTGTTCACTTAGGAACCGCACAACATTACTTGGATAGTAAAGGTGAAAATAAACAGGCAACCGGAGGTTCGGAATGGAAAAAATATTTACATCCTGCATATCAGCAGAGGAGATTTTTCCCTTCACTCTGGTCTGAAGAAGAACTAGCCGATTGGGGGAAATTAAATTCTGAACAATGATAGAAGTAGAAAGTCCAACTATGGAAAATGTAGCCTATGGCCAGACATTTAAAGTATTGCATATAGTAGGCACCGTGGGCATGCACATGTCAGAACATCATGCCACACATGAAGTTGTGCTTATAGTGAGGCAGGGCAAGGCTATTCTTACTATGAAAGGTGAAAAATATCTACTTCAAAAGGGTGAGGTTTTTATTATTCCAGCAATGGAACAACATACACTTGGAATTCTTGAGGCATTTGAAGCTAATGTAATTATGCCAATTGCTTCTTCAATAGAATTCGAAAATAATGAGTACGAAAAATAAGTAAATGACAATATAATAATAATAGCCATGAATGAAACGATAGAAATGTCAGGACAAACAGTAGGAGAAATTGTAGCACTTGACTATAGAGCAGCGGATGTTTTCGAAAAGATGAAAATCGATTTTTGCTGTCAAGGTAACCGACTTTTAAAGGATGTTTGCGAGGAAAAACAGATTCCTATTGCCGATGTATTAACTGAGTTGGAGAGTGCTTTAAATTTCAACAAAAGTAAGATTGACTATCAGTCATGGTCATTAGATGTACTGGCCACGCATATCCAAACTACACATCATGGGTATGTCGAAAAACAGATACCAATACTTAAACAGTATTTACGCAAAATTTGTGATGTACATGGTGACAAACATCCCGAACTGCATGAAATAGAAAAGCTGTTCAATGAATCAGCAGGAGAATTTACCTTGCACATGAAAAAGGAAGAAATGATGCTCTTCCCTTTTATAAGAAGAATGGTAAATGCACAAGAAAGAGGGGAAAAAGTGGAGAGCCCTCAATTTGGCACAATCGAAAATCCAGTTGAAATGATGATGCACGATCATACTGCAGAAGGAGAGCGTTTTCGTAAAATTTTTGAATTAAGTTCTGGATATACTCCGCCTGAAGATGGCTGTAACACTTACAAGGTTACTTATGCCTTGTTAAAGGAGTTTGAAGAGGACATGCACCTTCACATTCATTTAGAGAATAATATTCTTTTTCCCAAGTCTATTGAGTTGGAAAAATTAATAAATAAATAAATAATGAATCAAAATATTGAAATGGAACATCAAATTAAAATAGATGATTTGGAGTGGACTGAAGGCAATGTGAAAGGTTTCCTTGGTAAACAATTGATTGACCAGAAAAACGGTACATTCAAACTTGTGAAAGTGAACCCTAAAACAAGCTACCCACTTCATCGTCATCCTGATAAAACAGAATTTGCCTATGTCCTTGAAGGGCATCCCGAATTTGAAATAGACTCCGATGAATATCAGTCCAAAGTAGGCGACTTTTTTATATTTCCAGTAGGCAAAAGGCACGCCATTAGGAATAATACTGAGGCCGAATGCCATTTACTGGTTGGTGCTATTATGCAATAAAGGCATAGAATAGGGAAGGGGGTACTGAGTGAGAATTTTTGACAATAAAAAACTAACGAGGTGGAAAAAACGAAGAAAATGCCAATAAAACGACACAAAGATTTACAACCAATAAGTAGAGATCATCATCATGCGCTGCTACTTAGCTGGAAAATCAGACAAGGTTTTAGCAGGCAGATTGAACTAACCCGTATGAAGAAATACTGCAATTGGTTCTATAATAATCATTTGAAGCCTCATTTTGTGATTGAAGAAAAGTACCTTTTTCCGATAATGGAGGAAAACAATGAACTTGTAAAAAGGGCCCTTTCCGAACATCGAAGGATAGTTAAATTAATAACTGATGAAAATGATTATGAACGATCATTAAGCCTTTTAGAAGAAGAGCTTGAGAAACACATCAGATTTGAAGAACGTATTCTTTTCAAAGAGATTCAGGAAAGGGCTACGCCAGAACAAATGAAGACTATTAGGCAAGTTCATAAAGACGAAGCCTTTATTGAAAATACCGAAGATGAATTTTGGCGATAGTGCCTATGGTATTTCCATACATCTATTAATTACTGTATTACAAATTTACCCTCCCTTACATGTGGATGTTTTTCCACAGAGTTGACCTAAAATTTGATTAGTATTACCTAAAAAAGGCATTAATTCCACTGGCATAATTATTACGCTTATCTAATTTGTATTTTCACAAAAAAAATTAGCTGCTGGGCGTGAGAAAAGTTTTATTCAAAGTACTTCGGATTGTGGGTTGGCTTGTGCTATCCATCATCACGCTGCTCATACTTCTGATTTTGTTAGTTCGTTTACCTGCCGTTCAGCAGAAGATAGTTGGCAAAATTGAATTGGAACTGCACAAAAAGCTAAAAACTAATCTGAGCTTGGGGCGGGTTTACCTTTCATTTCCAAAGAAAATAGAAATTGAAAATTTTTACCTGGAAGATCAGAAGGGTGACACATTGCTTTTTGTTAAAAGTCTGGTTGTTGACACTGATTTGTGGGATTTGATGCAAAATAAAATCACACTTCAATCTGTAGGGGTAGAAGGCTTAGTATCTAATATTAAAAAAAGTAATAAGGGAGTTTATAATTTTGGTTTCATTATTGAAAGCTTCAGTTCTGAAACTCAAAAGACAAATAAGAGTAGTCCTTGGACGTTTAGTATTGGTGATGTAGCGCTAAAGAATTTTAGTACCACTTATGTCGATGATTCTCTGAATACACGGGCATATGCTCAATGGAAATCATTGGATATTGATACTGATATTATTGATTTTGAGAAACAACGGTATGAGTTTGAAGCTATTCAACTCGATGGTGCCCAACTGTCCTATACGAATAATAATGCATCAACTTCTGACACACTAAAAACATCTAATGCTGATCAAGCTTTGCCAATTAAACTTAATGTAAGTGAAATTGCGATCAATCAATCGGAGATACAGATAGCCACAAAGCCACTTAAGCTAAATGCCTTTATCGGCCTGTTCAAGTTGGAATCAAGAAGTTTTGATTTAAACACCATTTCAGCTGACCTTGAATTTTTACAGTTAGAAGACTCCAGAGTAAATATAGAAATACAACCATCTACACAACCTTCAAATACTTCTTCATCATTTTCGTTGCCCAACATTAACCTTGATGAGCTGATATTAAATAGGAATAACTTCACCTATAATTCTAATTCTAGTGACAGTTTAAAGGTAGGTTTTGATCCAAACCATCTGATTATTACAAATCTTTCTGGCAAGGTTAGTGACATTGGACTGGGTTCAATGATCAAAGGCTCAGTGGCCAGCTTGTCTCTACAATCGGAGGATTTTTCTGTTAGAAACTTGAGTGGCGATATAGCCATCGGAGATTCAATTCTGACACTGGGAAATTTAAAATTAAAAACAGGCAGAAGTCAAATAGGATTTGATGGTAACATGTCTTATCCATCTCTGAGTAATATTATTAATGATGAGACTAAAATTGATATAGACCTTGACCCTTCGACAATTAATTTAGATGACATAGCCTATTTTGAACCGACTCTCTTCGATAGTTTGGGCATTAAAGTAAAGATGTTAACCTTAAAAGGAAAGGTAGAGGGAGATTTTAGCACTTTAAGAATTGACAACCTCATCATTGAAACAGGTAAGCGCACCATTGTTTCAGTAAATGGAGCCATAAGTAATATTTTATCAAAAGATCGGTTTGCTTTCAAAGAGACTGAAGTTAATATCCGTTCAACCCGAAACGATATATTTTCTATTTTGCCAGATAGTCTCCTTCCTAAATCTATTCAATTGCCCGAAAAATTTGAGATACTGGCCAAAGCAAATGGAACAATAAATGACCTCAAAGGCAAAGTAAAACTAAAAACGACATATGGGAATGCAACTGTTGATGGCGCACTGAAATGGGAGGATAATCTACCTTTTTATCAGGCCACCATTAATTCTGAGCACTTTGATATAGGTAATCTGATTCGCCAAGACAGTAATTTCAATAAAATGAAAATCAGTGTTGTGGCTAATGGAAGTGGAAATCGAATGGAAAATTTAGCACTTGAGGTTAATGGAACAATAGAAAATATAAAATACGATCAATACAATTATAAGAAGCTCAGCGTAGAGGGTAATTTCAGTGAGAAAGTAGCTACAGCACATTTGGAAATTGATGACCCGAGTTTACTGTTTATACTTGACGGGTCAGTAGATATGAATGCCAGTCTTTATCGTTACAAAGCTGATTTGAATTTAAAAAGAGCATTACTTGATTCTTTGGGGTTAGCAAGAGCACCGCTGAAAATTAAAGGGCTGGCTCATGCTGATTTTGAAACTAAAGAATTTAGAAAGATTAATGGGGGTGTGAAGATTAGTCAATTTACGGCTGATAATTCCATAGATACTTATAAGCTAGATTCATTGATTGTAACCAGCAAAATTCAGGACGATAACACTCAAATTACCATTGATTCCGAGATTATATCTGGAAATATTAAGGGAAATGTAGATCTGACTACTTTGGCGACAGCCATCACACAGCATATTGATCAGTATTATAATTTCACTGAAAAGGACGAAAATCTCAAAGAGACACGATTTACTTTTGATTTTGATATCAAGAATACTGATTTGATTACAGAAGTATTCGTCCCTGAATTAACGGAGTTTGAACCTGGAGTTTTGCAGGGATCATTTGATAGTGGTACTGATAAATTATTGATAAATATTAATATCCATCACCTTAAATTCGCTGGAATTACAGCCGATTCTATTGAACTGATTACCAACTCAGATAGGCAGCAATTAAAATCAACTTTACATATAGCGAAAATCTTCAGCGACCGAGCTGCCATTCATCATTTAGGAATTAGTGGGTTGCTGGCTGATAACAAAATACTCGGTCGATTTTCTGCTAAGGACAGTGTTTACAATACTAGGTACTTGCTCAAGGCTGATTTTGAAAGTCTGGAAAATGGTTACGGCATTCATCTAAGACCTGATTCATTGATGCTTAATTATGACTGGTGGGATATACCTGATCAAAACCAAATTTTGATATCAGAAGATAATGTTGAAACGTCAAATTTCATCCTGTCTAAGGGTACCAATAAGGTCACATTTACGAAAAAAGCCGAAGATGGGGCCTTACTTAAAATTGTGTTCAGTCAATTTAATCTCCAAACCCTGAGCTCCGTTTTGGACAAAGACAATAAGCTTGTTTCTGGTGTACTAAATGGCTCAGTTGATCTTTCTCTACCACCAAATCAGTTTTATTTTAATACAAATCTGGATGTCACCGATTTCCATTCCATGGAAAAAAAATGGGGAGACCTCACCATTAAAGTAAACAATGAAAATGTTGATCAATATAAAGGGAGTTTGGTATTAAAAGATAATGTAAACGAAGCCAATCTTAGTGGCACTTATGGGATTTCTACCGGATTGATTAATGCGGATATTGACATAGTTAACTTTGACCTTGCGACAATAGCACCAATAGTAAAAAACTCAGTGCAAGGTCTTTCCGGGTCTTTGTCAAGTAAAATTCAATTTACAGGTAGTTTGAAAGATCCAAACATAAAGGGTGCTATCACAGTAAAGGAAGCACAGTTTAACCCGGCTTTTCTAAATAATAAGCTGGCAATAAAGAACGAAACCATTAAAGTAAATAACTCAACATTTAATTTTAAAAACTTTACCATAACGGATCTTAATAGTAACTCTACCACCTTGAATGGAAGTTTGGAGATGGAGGACTTTTTATTTTACCGATTCGACCTGAATGTTCAAGCCAAAAATTTCCTTGTACTCAATACCGAACGTAAGGACAACTCATTGTTTTATGGTCAACTCCGAGCAGATATTCAGGCAGATATTAAAGGATCGTCCATGCGACCTGATATTGATATGGATTTAGTGATTAATGAAGGAAGTGAAATCACTTATGAATTACCAGAAACAGAATATAAAGTATTGGATCATGATAATGTCGTAAGGTTTGTTAATCCAAATCAAACTAAAATATCCACATCTGAAAATATACCCGATAGCGTTGTTTTTCAGGGAATCAATCTTAATGCTAACATTGATATCAGCGACAAATCTTCACTTACAATAGTCATCGATCCTATTACTCAAGACAAGTTATTTGTAAAGGGTAACGCAGCGTTGACACTAATAATAAATGAAAAAGGCGACATAGATCTTGCAGGGAAATATGATGTATCGGAAGGGATATATGATTTCAGTTTTTATAAACTGGTAAAACGTGAATTCGTTATTGAGAAAGGGAGCAGCATTATTTGGACGGGCGAAATTTTAGACGCCAGACTTGATGTCAAAGCAAGTAATTTGGTAGAAGCAGCGCCAATTGATTTGGTAATCAACCAATTGGCCAATGCGAGTCAGGAAGAACTTAATCGTTACAGACAGAGACTTCCATTTTTAGTTATTTTGAATATTGACGGTCAATTGCTTGAACCAGAGATTAGCTTTGAAATAGATATGCCTGAAAATAAACAGAATGCTTTTAACGGCAATATCTATGCACGCATCAATGAGTTAAATGCTCGTGAATCTGACCTAAATAAACAGGTGTTTGCGTTGTTAATCCTCAATCGATTTATTGCAGACAATCCCTTACAAAGTGAAAGTGGCTACAGTCTGGAGGACAACTCTAGAAGAAGTGTCAGCCGGATTCTGTCTGACCAATTAAATCGATTGACAGATAATATTAAAAGTGTAAATCTGAATTTTAATCTTGAGTCGTACCAAGACCATTCATCAGGAAATACCCAATCTACTACGCAGCTAGAATTAGGGGTGAGCAAATCACTATTTAACAATCGACTTGAAGCAAGAGTAGAGGGCAATGTGAACATTGAGGGGCAGCAACAGCAGAGTTTTGGGGATTATGTAGGAGACCTTATTTTAGAATATAAACTGACACCAGATGGGCGTTGGCGAGTAACAGGATTTAGGCGAAGTGATTATGACATTATTAGTGGCGAAGTAATAGACACAGGGGCTGGAATAATTTACATCAGAGATTATAATTCATTTAAAGAACTATTCAAGTCAAGTGAAAAGAAATAGATTACATATTCTTTCGATGACATTGTTAGTGGCAATTCTACTAGCTAGTTGCTCAGGTAGTAGGTACCTGGCTGAAGGTGAACGTTATTATAATGGAGCCGATATCAATTTTAAAGAAGGGAGCACCATTGATCGAAAATCAGAGATGAATGATCAAATTACCGATAACATTTTGATACCTAAACCTAACGGTAGATTTCTTGGAAACCGACCCGGGGTTTGGTTCTATCATCTGGCTGGTGAACCAAAAAGAGAAAAAGGATTTAGATATTGGCTTAAATACAAGTTGGGGAATAAACCTGTTTTAATAAAGGATATAAAACCAGTAGTAATCTCAAATAGGATTAAAGGATTTCTAGTTAACAAAGGGTTTTTTAATGCTACAGTAGAAAGCGAATTGAATCTGGGGAGAAATAGCGGTAAAGTCACCTACAAAATAAACCCAGGCAAACCCTATATGATTAATAAAATTGGGTATTCCGAAACTGATAGTACCTTCCAATCTATCATTAAATCTATTCAAAACGAATCCATACTTTCAGTTGGTCAGCGATATGACTTGGGGAATCTTCAAAAAGAACAGCAAAGAATAGAAGATTACCTTGAAAACGAGGGGTTCTATTATTTTGATGACAACTACTTAATTTATGAAGCGGACAGTACCGTTGGTGGGAATAAGATCAATCTAGCCTTAAAGGTTTCGGAGAATACACCTGACAAAGCCAAGCAAATGTATTCTTTTAACAACGTGTATATCTATCCAGATTATACCATTTCAAAAGATACGTTGAGGGCAAAATCAGACACATTACAATATGAAAACTTCTATTTGATAAACGACAAAAGATATATCCGCCCTGATATATTGACCAACCTTATCAATATCAGAAAAGGCGAAAAATATTCTCAGATAGCGGAAAAATACACGTTGGAGCATTTAATAAATTTGGGGACGTATAAATTCGCCAATATCAAATTTAAAGATAGTGGTGATAACATGCTCGATGCCTTGATTTATCTTACCCCCCTTACCAAAAAATCTCTTCGATTTGATGTGCAGGCGATTTCTCAATCAAATAATTTTATTGGTCCTACAACTTCCATTACATATAGAAATAGGAACGCCATGGCTGGTGCTGAACTGTGGGAAGTAAAACTTAATGGTTCCTATGAAGTGCAGGTAGGTGGACAAAATAAGCCGCCCCTGACAGCCGTTGAAGCTGGTCTTCAAACTTCACTGACCCTTCCACGGCTTATCACCCCATTTAATATCAACTATTACAACAGTCGATATATCCCCAATACAAAAGTGAATTTTGGGATTAGAATGCAGGAACGTCTTAATTCTTTCAGGCTAAATTCATTTGAAACTAGTTTTGGTTATAGTTGGAGAGAGACCATTACCAAAAGGCACGAGTACTATCCGGTTAGTATTTCCTATGTTTTACTTAGTAATCAATCTGAGGCATTTCAAGAAAGATTAAATACAGATACTAATTTGGCCAAGAGTCTTGAAAATCAATTTATTATAGGTTCAACGTATGATTATGTCTTCAATACTAAATCGGCTGAGGATGCATCAAGTCGAAGACACCATTTTTATCTCAATGGGCACGTTGATATTTCTGGGAACTTATTGCAACTCGCTCAATCTACGGTAGGCTCATCAAAGAATGAAGATGGTGAGTATAGAATATTTAGCTCAGCATATTCACAATACGCCAAAGCATCGGCTGATTTTCGCTATTTTTTTAAAATCAAGAACAAGCAGGAAATAGCTTCTCGATTGCTCGTGGGGGCAGCAAAGGCGTATGGAAATTCAAGTCAAGTCCCTTTCATAAAGCAGTTCTCATCAGGAGGTTCTAATAGCCTCAGGGCATTTAGGGCAAGATCGGTAGGGCCTGGTTCCTATTCTAATGATTCAATAGCTCAGGAGTCATTTTTTGATCAGACAGGGGATATTAAACTAGAAGCTAGTCTCGAATACAGAGCTCCAATATATGGGGTGGTCAATGGCGGCCTTTTTGTGGATGCTGGAAATGTGTGGCTCACTAATGATGATGAAAAACCAGGCGGTAAGTTTGAGAGTAATCGATTTTTATCGGAGATAGCAGTTGGGGTTGGGGCAGGACTTCGGTTTGACTTCAGTTTTTTTGTATTACGATTTGATTTAGCTTTCCCATTGCGCAAAGTGGATAGACCCACAGAGGAACGCTGGGTAACCGATGAGATTGACTTTACGAGTTCCGATTGGCGGAAAAACAATCTCATACTCAACATCGCTATCGGATATTCATTCTAATTCTGAACCTAATACCCTTTATACAAGTAAGTAAAAAATGGCTTATTCTTGTAACAGCGGATCATCAAAAACTATTTGTATGAAATGGATTTATAAAATAGAACCGAAATTTAAAACGGCATTGGCCTTAACCATAGTGGTAGTATTGGTACTTGGCACCAACATGGTCAACCAGACCCACTTTTCTAAACTGCAACAATCCTTTGCTTCGGTATATGAAGATCGACTACTGGTTGAAAACTATATCTATAAACTTTCACATGCCTTAAATAAAAAACGGTTGGCGTTATATAACTCAGCATTTGAAGATTCAAACACTGTAAAAACGACTAATGACTCTATTCAAAGTCTAATAATTGCATATCAGCAAACTAAACTCACAAAAGAAGAGGCAAAGCTCTTTAACGACTTTATACATGATAACGCATTGTTGCAACATCATGAAAATCAGTATTTTAAGAGTAATCTAAAAAATGCTGATAGTCTAAGGCTAATTGTGAACAATCATCATGAAAAGCTGGCGGAGATACTCAATGGATTGTCGGATATACAATTGGAAGAAGGAAAAAACCTGATCGCTGATTCGGATACTATCATAGCAAGTAATAGTCTATATTCCCACCTAGAGATCATCCTTATAATTGTCATTGGTCTTATTATTCAGGCCCTATTATTTGCATCGAAATCACTTCTACCGAAATTTGATCAGGATAAGCGACTGAATTGATTTCGCCTTAATTGACAAAGTAAAATTTATATAATCAAAATCACGGTTTATATACTTTATACAGTATATTATGTAGGTATAATAACGTTAGTGGCTATAAAACATCAGATAAATTGATAGAAAATAAATTACAGATAATTGAGACATTAATAATCATTGGTGTCTACTTCATTCTTAAATATCTAACCAATAAGATAATTAATAAAGTGGGGAAAAAATTCTCCTATCCAAAAATTAGGGTGAATATGGTCAATAAGATGGTGAACGGAATTTTCTTTATTGTACTCACTGGAATTACTCTATTTATTTGGGGAGTAGACCAAGATCAATTGGTTTATTTCACCACCTCTTTGTTAACAGTAGTAGGTATTGCTTTTTTTGCCCAATGGTCAATTATATCCAACATCACCTCAACATTGATTATTTATTTCAATCATCCTGTCCGTGTGGGTGATGCTATCACCGTGTTGGACAAAGACTACCAAATTGAGGGACGCATAACAGACATCAGCATCTTTTTCTTGACTTTAAAGACAGATGAAGGCGAGGAAATAACCATGCCTAGCAATGTGTTTATGCAGAAATTGATAAAGAAAAAAAAGGCATAAAAAGAGGGTTAAATAGTGGTATATTTCATTATCTGAACTTCTGTCCACTTTGGGTACGCTCCCTGAACTAATAAAAATTATAGCATATTTGTCTTAGAATGAGCAGCAAAAAAATAGATGACCTTCAAGAGCGGATTAAAGAATTAGGCTGTCTTTACGAGATATCTAATATCGCTGCCACTTCCAAAGGTAGTTTAGATGATACGTTACAATCAATAGTAGAAGTGCTGCCTAAAGCCTGGTTGTATCCAAAAGATGCAGTGGCTCAACTAACCCTTGGCACTAAAACTTTTAATTCGGGTTCTGTACCACCACAAAGCGTTTCCCAAAAGTCACCAATAGAGGTTAATAACGAGTATCGTGGCGTTTTGGCGATACATTATGATGCCCAACAACTTTCCCAAAGAGACTTTTTGTCTGAAGAAAAGAGCTTATTGAACACACTTGCCATAGAAATTGGACAAATAATTTCGCGTAGTGAACAAATGGAACGTGAAGAGCTCCTAAACAGAAAGTTGGAACACAGTGATCGATTGGCCATTTTAGGAGAAATTACTGCGGGCATAGCTCATGAGCTTAATACACCATTGGGTAATATTTTGGGTTTTTCGCAGCTCATTCAAGATAAAACTACTGACAACCAGATAAAACTAGATATTGAAAAAATAATCAATTCAGCCTTGCATGCACGAGAGGTAGTAAAAAAACTGATGTTCTTCTCATGTGAGATGCCCCAACAAATGAGTGTAGTGGCTATTGACACGTTGATTGAGGAAGCACTTAATTTACTTAAAATCTCATTGAAAAATGCCAATGTAAGTGTAAAATTCATAAAAGCAGAAAACAAGATCAGTGCCCGTGTAGACCCTGTTCAGTTTACCCAAGTGGTATTTAACTTATTGATCAATGCCATTCACGCTTCAAAAGCAGGAAAGGAAATAACAATTAAACTTGATAGTAATTCAAACGAACTAAAGCTATCAATTGAAGATCAAGGTCACGGGATGAGTGAAACTGTCAAGGAAAAAATATTTGAACCATTTTTTACAACAAAACCTACGGGCGAAGGTTCTGGCCTCGGCCTTAGTGTTGTCCACGGCATAGTCAAAAGTCATGGTGGCAATATTAAAGTGACATCAAAAGAGAATACCGGCTCGACATTTATTGTCAAAATTCCATTGAAGAGAAATAATGAATAGAAAAAGGATACTTATTGTTGATGATTCATTTGATATGTTGGAAGTGTTGCAACGCCAGTTATCGGCACTTCATTATTCCACTTTTCAAGCTTCAGCAGTCAATGATGCAATTGATATAATGACCAACTCTGATGTCGATCTCTTAATTACCGACTTGCAAATGCCGGGGATTGGTGGCATGGAACTAGTCAAGTACAGTTCTGAGCATTATCCTAAAATACCCATTTTGGTAATCACAGGTTTTCCTTCTGTAACGGGGGCAGTTGAGGCAGTAAAATCGGGTGCAGTCGAGTATTTGGTTAAGCCCTTTACAGCGAAAGAACTAAAGGAGGCCGTAGAGAAAACCCTTGTTCAACATTATGGTGCCAAGTCACTAAAGAAAACAGAAACGATCAAACAAGAAGGCCCTGTTAATTATTGGGGAATTATTGGACATTCTGAGGCACAAACTGAGCTCATTGATTTAATACAACGTATTAATAACAACAAAGTAACCACTTTAATAACAGGTGAAAGCGGTACTGGTAAGGAATTAGTAGCTAGGGCAATACACTATAGTGGACGATACAGCAAATCACCCTTTATCGCAGTTAATTGCGGTGCTATACCCGAAAATTTGCTGGAAAGCGAACTTTTTGGTTATGTAAAGGGGGCGTTTACAGGAGCGCATGAAACTCGTTCCGGATTTTTTCAAGCGGCAGATGGAGGTACTATCTTCCTTGATGAAATAGGCAATGCTTCACCAGCAGTACAAACAAGGTTGTTGAGGGTAATTCAGGAGAAGGAGATCATTATGATAGGCGCAAACCGTCCGCAAAAAGTAGACGTGAGAATAATTGCAGCTACTAATAGTGATCTTTATAAAATGAGTAAACAAGGCACTTTTAGGGAAGATTTATATTATAGACTAAACGTAATTTCTGTAGCCATCCCACCTCTTCGCGAGAGAAAAGATGATATTAAATCGCTTGCGAATCATTTTTTAGACAAGTATTCCAAAGAGTTTGGAAAGACTGGTGTTACTATGGCGGATAACGTATATGATAAACTTGTAAAGCATAGTTGGCCAGGGAATATCAGAGAGCTTGAGAATATAATTCAGCGTGCTCTAATTCTTAGCGACAACAAAATAACGGAAGCTCATTTACCTCAATACATTGGAACTTCTAAACCAGCTGTTGATGACACCAATTTAATGATCACTCTTCAGGAATTGGAGTACAATCATATTTTGAAGGTACTTGCTTCTGTTAATAACAATAAAACTGAAGCTGCCCGAATATTGGGTATCAACCGCAAAACCCTTCGACAGAAATTAACAAAAAATGGCGGTACAAAATGAACCAACTGGGTAATTTTGTGCCGATGAATTTCTCCCCACTCGTCTAATAAATCATCAATTGGGCGTTCCAGCTGATATATTTTTATTGGTATGCATATTGTAAATGCGCTGTCAGTATTAATTGTACTGTCATGGCAACATCTCACAATAACATTTGCACTACATGCGATCATAATGAATTATGTGCACTCAGTCATAATGGCTTTGTATGGGACTGCTCAGAATTTCAGGTAACAATTCCTCAGATATCTCAACCTACAATTCAGCTTTCAAAACCATCTATAAATGAAGCAGAACTGATGGTAAGTATCTGTCAGACTTGTGATTTGATAAATTCCTGTGGATGGTATAAAGAACATTCAATCATTTTTCATTGTGAACATTATGAATAATTACGAGGTGAAACTAGCCAATGTAAAACCTAAAAAGGGGTTGTTACAAAACGTGCATGATCAGTTTAATAAAGCAGCTGATCTGATGGATCTTGACAAAGGAGTGAGGAAGATTTTGGAAATCAACAATAATGAAATTGTGGTCAACTTTCCAGTGAAGATGGACAACGGAGAAATTGAGATTTTCAAAGGCTTTAGAGTACAACATAACAATGCCCTAGGCCCTTATAAAGGTGGCTTAAGATACCATGAGACCGTGGATATGGACGCATCTAGCGCATTGGCTTCGTGGATGACATGGAAAACCTCATTGGCACGCCTTCCTTATGGAGGAGCTAAAGGGGGAATACAATTTAATCCAGCTTTGTACTCTAAATCAGAACTGGAAAGAATCACCCGTAGATTCACTTACGCTATGGGAGATAATATCGGACCGGAATACGATATACCAGCTCCTGATGTAAATACTTCAGAGCAAATGATGGCCTGGATTGCCGATACTTATATGTCGACCAAAGGGCCCGATGAACGGGCGAAATCACAACATGTGGTTACAGGCAAGCCGGTAGGTGCAGGAGGCCTAGAAGGAAGGGATAGAGCCACTGGATATGGAGTAGTGGTGACCATAAAAGAATGGGCTTCAGCCACTGGACAGTCACTTAGTGGTATGCGCTTTATCGTTCAGGGTTTTGGAAAGGTAGGTTATTGGGCGGCTCATTATTTGTCAGATTTAGGAGCTATAATGGTTGGTGTACAAGACCAAAACGGTTCACTTTATTCTGATGATGGCATAATTGTAGGGGAGTTGATTGACTACTCCAAATCCAATGGTAATTCTATTGTAGGTTTTAGAGGGGCTCAATATTTGGAAGATAATGAGTTTTTCGGAATAGATTGTGATATCTGTATTCCGGCCGCATTGGGCAACCAAATCACTGAATTGAATGCAAATAATATTAAGGCTAGATTAATTGCCGAGGGGGCCAATGGTCCAACTAATACAAGTGCAGATAGCATTTTGATTGAACGTGGTATCACTATTATTCCAGATATTCTTTGCAATTCCGGAGGGGTTATCGCCAGTTATTTTGAATGGCTTCAAAATAGAAACGGTGAAATGTGGGACATGCAGATGGTTTTGGACAAACTGGATATACTCATCAAAAATTCATTTAACAGGGTGCTAGCTAGAGCCAAAGAATTTGAGACAGATTGGAGAACGGCAGCATATATAGAGGCAATAAGACGAATAGAAACTGCCTACGTACAAAAGGGAATATTTCCTTGAGTCATTGATTTAAATAAAATAACTATGAAAAATAGAAAGATAATATTAGAAAGAAGGGAGTATGAAATGTTAGATGAGCTAATCAGAAATAGCTCCTATACAGACGCCATCAACCAAAAGTGTGTTGA
This sequence comes from Fulvivirga sp., assembly GCA_048268855.1. Classification (GTDB taxonomy): domain Bacteria; phylum Bacteroidota; class Bacteroidia; order Cytophagales; family Cyclobacteriaceae; genus Fulvivirga. The sequence continues at coordinate 243,519 of JBLWUR010000003.1, read as the reverse complement.
CACACTTAGAAATGAGATTAAATTCGCCACAATAAAGGAGGAGGATGAAATGCCAGATCATATTGTTAGAATCAATAGTATGGTGGATGTCGAGACTCCCTACGGTGTGAAGTACGATTTACAAATAGTAGTTCCTTCAGAAAGAAATGTGGAGCAAGATAAAATATCCGTACTATCCCCAATGGGATCAGCATTAGTGGGCTATGGAGCAGGTGACACTGTAAAATGGATGTTCCCAAAAGGTGAGGGAAAAATTAAAATTCTTCAAGTTAAAAATGCACCTAAAAATGTAATGCGAGTATCACGCTAATGAGATGTTTCGCTGTCATATTGTTAAGTACGATAATACCCTTATCTGCCAGTATCAGTGATGCTGGCAAAGTGAACCATGTGCACCGGGAGATGATAATAACCGAGGGTACCGCTGATGAACTCTTCGGGAGAGTTATTCATTGGCTTGCCAATACTGCAAATGATCCGGAGGTGAGACTGGAAAATTCTGCATCGGGAAAAATTATCTTGAGTTCGAGTCTTCCGGTGTCACATGTGTCACTTAAAAAACTGCCTTATACACTTGAGATTCTTTTAAGTGATAATAAGTATTCTTATTCATTGAAAACTGCGAATTCTTCTTACGTCATAGATGAGCAGGAACAGCTTCGCCTTGACAAAGAACTGAACGATATAGTTGGTTCTTTGAAAGAAAGCATGTGTGATATTTAGTAAAGTTTTCGATGTATCCCCGCTACATCTCTTCCAAAACGATTTTCGATCTGTCTACTCCCATTTGAGTAAGGTGGTTAATAACCGCTTCAATCATAGGGATTGGCCCACAGACGTAAAATGATTCTGTAAGGTTATTAACATTTGCCATTAAGAAATCTTGAGTAAGCGAGCCGTAATGATAACCTTCGATATTTTCATGTGTTAAAATATTAATGAAGGAAGGGCCTAATATTTTATCAAAATATTGTTCTAATATGATATCGCCTTTTGTTTTATTGGCAAATATTAATGAGTTTCCTGCCAACTCATTTCTCCTCTCTAAATCTCTCAAAATGGAGATAAAGGGTGTGACCCCTGCTCCACCAGCTATAAAGACCCCTTTGCCTTGATAAGAAATTGCTCCCCATACATCATGTATTAGTAATTCATCACCAGATTTTAAATCAAGCAACTCATTGGTCATTCCTTTGTTGGCTGGATATGTTTTAATAATAAATTCTAAATGCTCATCAACTGGTAAACTAGTAAAGGTAAATGGCCTCTTTTGCTCCTGCCATCCGGATTTGTTGATTGCCACCTCAGTTGCCTGACCTGGGATAAAGTCATATCCGTTCGGCTTGATTGTTACAATTTTTAGTACATCATGGGTAATCTTTTCAACGGAGATGACTTTCACAATATGCTGTTCCATTTTTTTATTTTTAAATGATTTGATAATTGTTAATGAATGAGTGAAAGAAAAAGTTGTGAATCTCACAATTGAAATTCGACAACTCTTTCTGACCTTATTTTACTATAATTTGGCCCTTCATTACAACATGAAGACTACAATAAAAGTCTGCACTTTCTTTGGCCTCCATAGTCCATGTTTCATTCATTTGCATTGGCCCAGAAGACCAAGCTTTACTTGTTTCTTCCGTAACATCATGTGCAACTATGTCTTTGTTTATAAATGCAATGACATCGCCTTTATTTACTTCTATTACAGCGGGCTGAAACTTCATTTGTTTAATATACACCTTAACTCGTTTCGGCCCTGCTATAACAGGTACTTCGGTCTCCTCTTTGGGAAGATCTGATTCTTGTGTTGTATTGCAACTGCTAATTGCGAGTAAGCAAAAAAGGCAGTACCATAAGCTGAATTGTTTCAAAAGATCACTTCTCATATTATTAAGAAACCTTTTTCTGTACCATTAATGCATGCTCCAAATGTGTGTCTAAGGCTAATAAAACCCCCTCCAACAGTTCTTTAAGCTCTTGATTATCAGTTTCTGGGATCAAAAGATCACGAACTGCCGCTATTACTGCTTTATGATAACCCACTTCATTATCAATATAGGCCTTGTCGAAATTTTTAGCAGAGAGAGATTTTAGGTTAATCCTGATTTTTTCTGCATCAGATAATAATTGTTTACTTACGGCATTGTCTTTTGGGGTAACACCCAATTTAGTTACTAATTCTTTTGCTTGTGCCATTACTGCATTATGGTCATTGGCCATAGTCTCAGCAAATTGAATTATATCTTTGTTTTTAGATTTATCCTTCGCAATTGCCGCATAGTATATATCAATTTGATTGGCAACTACAGCTATGTGAGCCACCTCGGCATCTGAAAGACTAGGATTTTCCTGAGCGTACAAAGAATTTGGTGACATGAATTGTATGACAAAAATTGTCAATACAGTAAGCATAATGTTTTTAACTGTTCTCATCTTTTTAGTATTTATGTTAGTAATACCGATTGGATGATAATGAGGCAATTCGGTTACAAAAAAAGATAACTTTTTGTAGTTGATTATGCGGTTAATTAGTATCAATTCAATATTTATCGTTCCACATTTTCTTTACATTTGATGGCACCTCAATTGGATTTATTTTGAAAACACTACAAGTTCTATTACTGACGATATTCATTTCAAATACTGCTGTTTCACAAAATTTTAACGCCTTTATTATTGGTGGGTTTAATGTATCTCAAATTGAGGGCGACAAACTAAGTGGATACAATAAAGCCGGAATCATCTTTGGCGCGGCCACGCGGTTCAAGATAAAGGACACTTGGTCATTTCAACAAGAAATAGTCTATTACCAACGTGGAAGCCGTGCTACCGATAAGGAGCTAGATGCTGACAATTTCTCCTTTAAGAGACTTGATTATATTGATATTTTACTTTTGGGCAATTATATGATCAATGACAATTGGAGTGTAATTGGAGGCCTAGGTATAGGGGCTTTCATCCACGTAAAATCAGATGTAGTGGAAAACAAGTCAGTTTATAAGCCTGATCTTTTTGGTACATTAGGAGCAGAGTATGCCCTTTCACAAAAATGGGTGGCTGCATTTAAGGCGCAGTATTCACTTCAAACAATTAGTAAAATACAGGACGCCTATAATAACTCCCTCAATTTATCACTTAGATATAGTTTGTTTTAGGCTAATAAAGCTACCCTTTCTTTGCCGGCTTCCATTACAGCATATTTTTTAATAGCCGTATAGGAAGACTCTTCCAAGGTATCTTCTGCCTTACCGGTTTGCTCAGGTTGGTATTGGCCTTCATTTTCCCACCACTGTTTCGCATTTTTACGAGATTCCGTTTTATCAACATCAAATAGCTGTATATAGGAATCTGACACAATCCAGGGTTTGTCCACGGTACTATGTTTTTCAAAAATCATTTGACGCATCCGAGTGGCCATTTCATCATGATCTTTGAAGTGCGATACCGTGTATGACATCGTTTCTGGCTCTGTCATGATATTGTCCCAGAATTTCTGAGAGGACACTACCTGCGCAGTTGTCAACAAATAACCATAGCCTTTTTCAAGAGGCTCGTTGCTGATATCGCATGTTGCTTTGAAGCTTTTCTTTTTTTTACCGAATAGAGAACTGATAATTGACATGTGTGTTGTGTTTTATTCTGAATTAATTGACCTGTTGAGTTGAACGATACCGGACGTTAAAGGTTGCTTATTTCTCTTATTTGCTTGCTTTTATACCTTGAACTCGCTCATATTGAGTCAGAAAATCTTCTAATCGAGCTGCAGGAATTTTTTTCGCAATGATTTTCTTTTTGTCATCAAGTACGTACAGAGTAGGGGTAGTAGTGGCATCATATGAATTGTGATATGATCCAGTGGAAGTTCGTGGCCCATTGACGGTTATCCAATTTAAGTTCATATCCTTAATGTACTTTTGCATTTTTACCATGGAAGTATCAGCGCTTACCGCAAATACCCCAACATCAAATTTTGTATTTTCATAAAAGTCATGAAGAACGGGTGTCTCTTTTTTACAATGCCCACAATCAGGATCAAAAAAGTAGATGATGGTGTACTTGTTTTTAACATTGTAAAGCGACTGCATCTGCTTATTCTGATCCATCATGATCATGTTGGGAGCAGTATTACCAATGAGACTTAATCTAAGCTGGTCAGCTCTTTCTTTTAGGTTTTTTTTCAATTGTGCATTTGCCCAAAAATCCATTTCACCTGTTTGAAAAAATGTGTCATATAGATCAACAAAAATTCTGTCCAAGCCCATGATCTCTGGGTTTTGGTACATGAGGGTTGTTGTCCAAACGAAGTATTTATAGGTATCTTGATTTCCTTTGGCAATCTTGGATAACCTTTTAATTTCAGACAAAATAGTGTCAGGATCCTGTAATAGCATGTTATCGAAATAACTCTCTATTTTTTGTTTATAAATGGGCCTATCCAACCTTAACAATGCAGGATCACTTAAATCAAAATTATCCCAGTAGTGATTTCTTAAATACCAATAGCCAAACTCTTTGCTATCAGTACCTTCTTTAGCGTCAGGAATATCAATTCTTCTGTAGGCAAGAAAAATTTTACTTAATAAATTGTCAGGGTGAGCGGCAATGACCTTATCCTGATATTGGATTACCTTGTCGTTGATGGCATCTAAAGCACTACGTGCAGCCTCAATTTGTGATTCTGAACTGGTGGAGTCTCTAATCACTTTCACAAATGGTTCCGCCTCTTGATTGCGTTCTACATTAAACAACATGTCTTTGAGATACTCAGTGTTTTCAATATCTCCAATAACTTTAAGATCATTTACATAATCTTTTGTAGTAGTCTGAAGCTCGAATTCTTGATCATTGCTTACCAAAAAGTCAAATATTCGTGATTTATTTAATACTAGAAAATACATCCCTTCATCCAGCTTCTTTTTACCATCAAAGGTGAACCTCCCGTTACCATCTACTATGGCAGTATCCTTTACATAGGTGCTTTCACCAAAATAATTGCCCAACAAAACAGTGGTGTCTGCTAGCCCTTCAATTTTAAAACTGATTTTGTAGCCTTGTGCCTGTAGAATGGTGGCGGACAATAACCCACATAGTGTAAGTAAAGTAAAAAAATATTTATTCATATCTCTGGACGATGTAAGGAAGAAAACTACATTTTATTGAATTCGGTTCAATATTAAACTGTATTGATCTTTTGACCAAGTACGAAGGATGTATTTCAAACAAAATACGGCTTGAATCAAGAAATACTTTGTTATTTTTTGTTAATGTAGGAGCTTTATCAAAAGCCTTCTTAATATTATTGTCATAGTTGGCCCATTGTAATAGATTTGTCATTCATTCAGCACTATGTCGATAAAGGTCAAGAATCTTACTAAAATTTTCGGAGAACAGAAAGCAATTGAAGATATCACCTTTGAGGTAGATAAAGGCGAAATATTGGGTTTTTTAGGACCAAATGGAGCAGGTAAGTCTACCACTATGAAAATAGCGGCTTGTTTCTTACCTCCTTCAGAAGGATCTGTAAAGATTTGCGACCTTGAGGTGAGCGAACATCCAGGAAGAATCAAATCACTTTTAGGGTATTTACCTGAGCATAATCCATTATATCTGGAGATGTATGTACGTGAGTACTTGGCATTTATTGGAAGGATTCATGGACTTAATGGCTCTACACTAAAAAATAGAATTGATGAGATGATCAATTTGTGTGGACTCACCAGAGAACAAAACAAGAAAATTGAGACACTGTCAAAAGGTTATCGCCAGCGGGTTGGATTGGCCCAAGCGTTAATCCATGATCCTAAAGTATTGATTTTGGATGAACCTACTACCGGACTTGACCCTAATCAAATAATCGAGATTCGAGAATTAATCAAAAAAATAAGCCACGATAAAACGGTGATTTTTAGTACGCATATAATGCAAGAGGTACAAGCTCTTTGTGATAGAGTAGTGGTAATAGATAGAGGAAAAATTGTAGCCAATGATACCATCAACCAGCTAAAATCTAAAAAAGTGGAGATCGCCATCATCAATGTAGAATTTACCGAGGAGGTAAAATCCAGTTTGTTGGAGTCCATTCCTGAAATAGTAAGTATTGAGCAGATAACGGCCAACAAACTTAAAATTAAAGCTACCACTGAAGTAGATATTAGGCCAAAGATATTTGAATTCGCTTCCGCTAACGGTCTCACCCTTGTGGGAATTCAGCAAGAGGAAGTGACTATGGAAAATGTGTTTCAGGATTTAACCAAGCCTAAGTCATGATTCAGATTTTAGTCAAAGAACTTAATGGTTTCCTTAATTCGCTGATCGCCTACATTGTCATCAGTGTATTTCTTACTGGCATTGGGTTATTGATGTGGGTATTTCCTGAGACATCGGTATTGGATTATGGTTATGCTGACATGGAAACGCTCTTCTCATTAGGGCCTTATGTATTCATGTTTTTAATTCCCGCCATAACGATGAGAATGTTTGCTGAGGAAAAGCGAGCTGGCACAATAGAGTTGCTTCTTACCAAACCAATCACAGACTGGCAGATCATATTTGGTAAATATTTATCAGGTTTTATATTGGTTATTTTCGCCTTGATACCAACACTAATCTATTATTATACCATTTATCAATTAGGAAATCCAATTGGCAATATCGACACCGCAGGAGTGATAGGGTCTTATGTAGGATTAATTCTCTTAGGAGGTGTTTTCACTTCGGTAGGAGTACTTTCTTCGCTTATCACCACCAATCAGATAGTGTCTTTTATCATAGCCGTATTTTTATGTTTCATATTGTATTCTGGTTTCGAATCGTTAGCGGCTATTAATGTTTGGGGTCAGGCATCGGTATTCTTAGAAGAATTAGGCATACTCTATCATTATCGTGCCATGAGCAAAGGATTACTTGATACACGCAATTTAGTTTATTTCTTCAGTGTGATTTCCATTATGCTGATGTTCACAAAATTAATTTTGGGGAGCAGAAGATGGTAGATTTTAATTCCAAAAAACTTGAAGATATTCTAAAGCTACTTATTGGCATTGTGCTGGTGATATGGATCAATATGTTGTCGTCAATGTTTTTTGAAAGGTTTGACCTCACCGAAGAGCAGCGATATACCATTAAACCTGCCACCAAAGAGCTGTTGAAGAATTTGGATGATAAAGTATTTGTAGAAGTCTATTTGGATGGTGAATTGAATGCCAGCTTTAAACGATTACAAAGATCAATTCGCGAAACCTTAGATGAATTCAGGGTATATTCTTATAACAAAATTCAATTTTCATTTAATGACCCTGGGGCGGCATTAAATGAAAAAGCACGTGGTGAATTTATGCAAGGATTAATAGCAAGGGGCATTCAACCTACCAATGTAATAGATGAGCGTGATGGCCAGCGACTTGAAAAACTGATTTTCCCAGGTGCAGTAGTATCCTATGGTGGAGTAGAATCGGGAGTGATGCTTTTACAAGGCAACAAATCAAGCACTGCCGAAGAAAAAATTAATCAATCAATTGAAGGGATAGAATATGCACTGGCCTCTACTATTCAAGGTTTGACCAAATTAGAACGGAAAACATTAGGTATTGTCAGAGGGCATAACGAACTCGATGACCTGGAAATGGCCAGTTTACTTAACGAGCTTAATGCCAACTATAGTTTGAGTATGATTGATCTGGCGACCAAAGTTGATCCATTTGATGCTCTTTTAATTGCCAAACCGAAGACTACATTTACCGAAAGGGAAAAATATTATCTAGATCAATACCTAATGCAAGGAGGGAAGGTGCTTTTGCTCATAGATCAAATTCAGGCTTCAATGGATAGTGCCTCCAATGTAGCTAACTACTCATTCCCATATCAACTCAACCTTGAAGATCAACTTTTTAAATACGGGGTAAGAATCAACAATGATCTTGTTCAAGATAACAGTGCAGCCAACTACCCGGTAAATGTGGGTAAGATAGGTGACCAATCGCAGATCAAATTGATGAAATGGTGGTTCTTCCCATTAGTCAATCGATTTGAGGATCATGTAATAACTCGAAATCTAGATGCTGTTCTTGGTAGGTTTGTAAGTTCAATTGATACAGTAAAGGCAGTTGGCGTAAAAAAAACACCGCTTCTTTTCACATCAGACTATTCACGGACATTAACAAGTCCAGTAAATGTTTCTTTACAGGATTTAAGAAAAACCCTGACTCCAGAAATGTTGAATAGGCAGCATATTCCCATAGCCTATTTACTAGAAGGCAGTTTTCAATCATTATTTAAAAATCGGTTTAAACCAGATGGTGTCATTGACAATCTCTATGCAGAACAAAGTAAAGAGTCAGCAAAATTACTAGTGGTAAGTGATGGTGACTTAGCCCGTAATGATATTAACCCTAGAACAGGTAGCCCTCAAGCTTTGGGCTACGATCCGTTTACCAGAAACACCTACGCCAATCAGACATTTATTCTCAATGCATTGAATTACTTAGTTGACGATAAAGGATTGATCACTGCCAGAAATAAGGAAATAAAAATCAGGCCATTGGATAAAGTGAAAATTAGTAATGAAAGGAGAAAATGGCAATTGCTCAATCTTGTTCTTCCAATATTACTGTTGGTAGGTTATGGAGTAGTCCGATATTACCTGAGAAAAAGAAAATATACTGGATATAAAACAGACTAAATGCAAAAGAAGAAAAATATAAGGCTTTTGGTTGTTTTAGGTGTTGTATTGATCCTCACCATGGTCACCTATTGGCTTGACCGACCTGCGAATGAATTGGATGTCAATAAAGAACTTTTCTCACTATCTGATCCGGTAAATATTAACAAAGTTGCTTTAAAGTCATCTGCAAATTTGGTGACCCTGAGTTTTGAAAACGGAGAATGGCGGGTTAATGATCAATATGAAGCTGACCCTCAACGGATTAACGTTTTATTCGCCATACTAAAGCAAGTAAAAGTGAGACGGCAAACTGCCAAAAATCAACAAACAGCTCTAGATAGCTTGTTTAGTTCGAAGGGGTCAGAAGTAAGTTTTTATGAAGGAGAAACTATTGTGAAGCAATTTGAAGTGGTGGGTGATCCTGGCAAGTCGCTTACTTATATGGCGGATGCTATTACCAACGATAAGTATTTAGTTGAAATACCTGGGTATCGTAGTTATTTGGCTGGATTATTTGAGTTAGACGAAAGCGGCTGGCGCAATCCATTGGTGTTCAATCTTAATTGGGCCAACTTACAAGATGTGAGAGTCAACTATTACGAACAAGCTGGAGATAATTTTGAAATAGTATTTGAGGATCGTGATTACACTGTGGCAGGTATCAATGAAGTTGACTCACTTAGGTTGACTGATTTTCTTGATGACGTTTCATTATTGTACGTTGATGATTATTTAACAAAGGAAGAAATTAGACAATACAATGGGTTATTAGAAAAACCTTTTGCCACTATTGGTATTAAAGATATTGGGAATAATGACTATTCCATTACCATATTCAGTAAAGTACAAAAGAGTAAATACCTTGTAAAAATAGACTCTTTGGACTATGGATTATTGGAAGAAAAATTGCTAAAAAAGGTAATGCGCCCTAGGAGCTATTTTAAGGCCGATAATAGGCGTTAATAATGTAGGTGTGCATTTCTTAAAAATGATTTTATTTTTAACTTTACCATGCTTTAAAATAAACAACTCTAACTAACTATTTTATAATGAAGTTTATTGTTTCATCGTCTGTATTACTTAAACAGCTTTCGAGTATCAATGGCGTTATAACCACTAATCCTGTGGTGCCCATACTAGAGAATTTTTTATTCGAAATAAGTGAAAATAAGCTGGTAATTACAGCTTCTGATCTTCAAACTTCAATGATCACAGAGCTTGAAGTAGAATCTAAAGAAAGTGGCAACATAGCGGTGCCGGCTAGAATTCTTTTAGAAACACTTAAGAATTTGCCAGAGCAACCTGTCACTTTTACTATTGATCAAGATTCATACAGTATTGAAATCAGTTCTGACAACGGTCGTTATAAGTTAGCAGGAGAAAATGCTACTGACTTTCCAAAAGTACCTGCTGTATCTGATGATTTTTCAATTGACATGTCTACTGATGTACTTGCTAGTGCTATTAATAATACCATATTTGCTACAAGTAATGATGAATTAAGGCCAGCAATGACGGGGGTTTACATGAACCTATCAGAAACAAATACAACTTTTGTTTCTACCGATGGTCACCGATTGGTCAGGTACAGAAGAGTGGATGTGGCTTCTGACAATGGCAATGCCATTATCATTCCACGAAAAGCTTTGAACCTTCTTAAAACTACCTTACCGGCAGAAAATGTAAATGTTTCAGTAGAATTCAATGTTTCCAATGCCTTTTTCAAGTTTGGTAACATTAAGATGATCTGCCGTTTGATTGATGAACGTTTTCCTGATTACGAAAATGTGATCCCAACTGCCAATAACAATAAGATGACGATCGATAGGTCTGAAATTCTAAGCTCATTAAAAAGGATTGCAATTTACGCTAACAAAACCACGCATCAGGTAAGACTAAAAATTACTGGCAGTGAACTTCAGATTTCTGCTGAGGATTTGGATTTTGCCAATGAGGCTAATGAAAGACTATCCTGTGAGCATGATGGTGGAGATATCGAAATCGGCTTTAATGCTCGTTTTCTGATTGAGATGCTTTCTAATCTTGATTCAAAGAAAATTGAACTTCACCTTTCTGAAGCAAATAAAGCGGGACTATTAACCCCTGTGGATAAAGATGATAATGAAGATATATTGATGCTGGTAATGCCAGTAATGTTGAACAATTACGTTTAACATATACCTAATAAAAAAAATAGGGCTGTCTAATTAGACAGCCCTATTTTTTTTGTAATACAATTAATCTATTGGATTAATGTACCGGTCACTTCAATATTAAAAGTGAATTTCACTGTGAAGATTACAGGTACGTTATCTACTGTACCAGATACATTAACAGTTAACTTCTTGTCAGCTAGAAACTTTTCGTTCAAAGCAGTTATTACATTAGCATCTACATTTATCGTATATATAGTGTTAGCTGCTGTTGCTAGGTTAATTTGTTCTGTAAGTGTAACTGCTGGCAATCCTGTTCCTTCAAATTCAAGATTTGCTTCTGTAATAGTTACATCTTCAGTTCCTGTAGTTGAGTAATTTGAAAATTCCATAGTGATGGATTTTACCGTAACAGCATCTAGATTAGAACTGAAAGCTTGCACATCTGCAGTTGCATCAAATGTTTGACTTGCTGAGAATGTTTTAACCGGTCCTTCTGGTAAGTCTGCATCCGCAGATTGGGTAAGAGCAAATTCTCTGGTTACTCTAGAGAGCTCTTTAATATCATCGGCACATCCTAAGACAAAAAGAAACGGTATTAATAATAGGGCACTATATTTCATGTTTATTTAATTTGGTTTATGTGTAAAGATACCGATTATGCATAAAATGTAACCCAATTTCTTTGACAACATGAGCAATCTCTTAAATTTACCAAGAGACTATGCTACAACCTTTTGTTATTTATCGTTCTTCTGCTGGGTCGGGAAAAACCCACACTTTAGCTAGGTCTTTTTTGACATTAGCTCTAACCAGAAGACACGGCTTTAGAAAAATTCTTGGGGTAACTTTTACTAATAAAGCTACCGAAGAAATGAAGCGAAGGATCATTGATATCCTTAAAACGTTGGCCTCTGGTAGCGAACACCCCATGGCCAAAGAGCTTTGTGACGCATTAGAGATTAATGCGATTGAACTACAAAAACGATCAAAAGAAGCGCTATCAGATATACTTCATCAATATGGACGTTTTTCCATAGTTACCATTGATAGTTTCTTTCATCAGGTCATACGTTCTTTCACACGTGAGGTCGGTCTGCAAGGCACCTTTTCCATTGATTTGGATATTGATAAAGTACTAGGAGAAGTAATTGATCAGATGTTGTTGGAAGTTGGAGAAGAAGAGCATAAGGCGCTACGTAGTTGGTTGACTGAATTTGCAGAGAATAAAGTGGAGGAGGGCTCTCGTTGGGAATTTAAGGATGATATCGTTGTTCTGGCCAAGGAAATTGTTAAAGACGAGTTCAAAAAACATGCCCATCAAATAAATGCTTTAGGTGAAGACCCTCAGTTTTTTGATACGTTAAAAAAAGAGTTAAACGAGGTTCAATTTACTTTTGAAAAGGAGATAGAGAAAAAATGCAAGGCACTTTTTGATTACTTGGCAGAGCACGGACTTTCCATAGATGATTTTAAAGGGAAAGGTGGCGGGCCAATTGGTCTCTTTGTTAAAATGAGCAATCAAGGGTATGAAATAACTGATAAAAGACGGGAGGCGGCAGATAATACTGATGCATGGATAAAAAAGAAAGATCCAAAAGAAGCAGAATTAATGCAGGCACTGGAAGACTTTATCCTCCCCAAATACAATGAACTCATCCATTATTTTGAAACAAATTTTGTCAAACACCAATCGGCTGTAGCGGTTAAAAAATATTTTTACACCTTCGGAATATTAAGTTATGTAAGCAGGTATTTGCAGAAATACAGAGACGAGAATGACATCATGCTCATTTCTGATTTACCGGATTTTTTAAACAGGATCATCAGTGATAGTGATACCCCATATATCTATGAGAAAGTAGGATCCGTCTTTGACAATTATCTGATTGATGAGTTTCAAGATACGTCAGAATTTCAATGGAATAATTTCAAGCCATTGGTTAAGAATGCTACAGATCAGGGTCAATTTTGTATGGTGGTAGGGGATGTCAAGCAGTCTATTTACCGGTTTAGAGGTGGCGATTGGCGCTTGTTGCAAAACCAAGTGAAATACGATATTGGAGAAGCAAGTACCATTGAAGATAGCTTGCAAATGAACTGGCGGAGTGCAGCAAATATTGTTGATTTTAATAATTCCTTTTTCACTACTATTCAAGATACCGTTAAAGGAAAGTATCTAAGTAACATTGCTGATGGATTGAATCCTGATCAAAAAACCAATCTCCAATTACAGATTGACGATATACTTGGAACGTTTGAAGATGTACAACAAGAGCTACCCATCAACAAGCAGTCAAATGAAGGGGCAGTCAATATAGAATTTATTGAAGTAGATAAAGACAGTGAAGATAGCTGGCAGGAAGAATCCATCAGGAGAACCATTGCTCAAGTAGAAGATTTGCAACGCAAAGGATTTGAATTAAGGGATATCGCTATTCTGACCAATAGGGCAAAAGAGGGTAAGCGTGTAGCTGATGCCTTTATTACCTATCGAAATTCCCCAGAAGCCGATCCCAATCTGGGCTACGATGTGGTAAGTTCAGAAGCTTTGTTCTTGACGTCAAGCCATTTAGTTCGCTTTATTATCTCATTGATCAAGTGGCTAAATGATGAACGTAACCTTATAGAACTGGCTCAGTGGCAATATGAATACCAACACCACATTCTTAATTCAGAGAAAACGGAAGCTGCTATTTTCTCAGGTATCGACAACTGGAAAGTGAATGTGCCACTTCAATTTTTAAAAGAGAAAGAAATATTAAAGACACTTCCACTTTATGAATTGGTGGAATCAATAAGTCGAATCTTTAATCTTAACCAGCTCAAAGATGAATTCACTTATTTACAAGGTTTTCAGGATGCTGTACTCGATTATTCAAAAAAGGAGCGTGGTGACATTGTTTCCTTTTTAGAGTGGTGGGAAGAAGTGAGAAAGGAACGGGCAATCCAGATAGCCGATGAAAATAATGCCATTAAAATCTTAACTATTCATAAATCCAAAGGACTGGAATTTCCTGTGGTCATTCTTCCATTTGTGAATTGGATGGTGGACAATGATACAAAGAAGAATAAGGTGATGTGGTGCCAAGGTGGCAATGAACCGCCTTTTAATAAATTGCCAATTGTTCCGTTAAAATATGTTTCCGCCATGGCCAAGACCTATTGGGCTGATCAATATTTTGATGAAAAGCTCAGGGCTTTACTTGACAATATTAATTTACTTTACGTGGCTTTTACAAGACCCATCCATGGATTATTTGCTTATGCACCATTGCCAAGAATAGATCCTAAGAAAGGAATATCGTTGAGTACTGTCAATGGTTTTGTTTATGAACAATTGCTGGAAAAAATCGGGTGGGATAATGAAATGATTCGTTTTAAAAGTGGTGAAATTGTGAGCTATACTCCGAAAAAATCGACCACTGTTGAGTATGGATTGCAAACGTATCATTCTGGCGACTGGCGTAAGAAAATCCAATTGCAAATACGAGGTTCAGCGGAATTGAATGAATCACTTTTCGTGGAAGCTACTTTGAAAGGTATTCGACTACATAGTCTATTAAGTGGAATTAAATATAAAAGTGATTTAGAGCAATTTAAGCTGATAGTGGAATACGAATTGCTATCCAAAATTGTGAACCATCCGAAAATAGCAGATTGGTTTGATGATAATTGGGAGGTGAGCAATGAAGTGGCGGTTTTACTTCCTGGGGGAGATTTCAAACGCATTGACAGGATCAATAAAAAGGCCAGTGAAACGGTACTGATAGATTATAAAACAGGAACAAGTCGTGATAAGGATATTGCACAAGTAAAAGAATATATAAAAATTATGGAAGAGATGGGCAAAAAGAATGTATCAGGGAGACTTATCTATTTGGATGATCTCACGGTTGTTGAAGTATTAAGTTCAAAGGTTTAAGTTCAATGTTCAAAAGTTCAAATAGTTCGAAGTTTAATGTTCAAAGTTGTCTAAACATCTAATTCTAACATCTAACGTCTAATGTCTAAAATCTAACAATAACCACCAACCAATAACTTTAAACTTAGAATTTTGAACTCAGCTTCCTTCATATCAGAACTTACAGATCGAGTGTTACAGGAAAATCCTGATGGGCTGGATAAGGTGACGGTGATATTTCCAAATCGTAGGGCGGGACTGTTTTTCAGAAAGGCGATGGCAGAAAGAATTGATAAACCCATTTGGATGCCTGAGGTGGTGAGTATGGAAGACTTCTTGAAGCAGTTTACTTCCTATCAAAAGATGGAGACCCTTGAAGCTGTCTTTGAATTGTTTGATGATTACAAGCGACTACAAAAAAACAAAGAAACCTTTGATCAATTCTTCTTCTGGGGTGAGATGATCCTTCGAGATTTCGAGGAAATTGATCAGTACTTGGTGAATACAAAGCATCTGTTCACTAATATAAAGACGCAAAAGGAATTAGATGAGGAGTTCTATTTTCTAGATGAGGAAGACAAAAAAATTATACAGTCTTTTTGGAGTAGCTTCTTGCCTGACACTACCGAGACTCAAAAGCTGTTTTTAGAGACATGGAAAATATTGCTGCCCTTATATGAGAGTTACAAAGAAAAGCTGAAAGGCCAAGGTCGTGCCTATAATGGGATGATCTATCGAGACATTGCAGAACGAACAGAAGAAGGCACGATCACCACTGATAGAACTATTTATTTTGCCGGGTTTAATGCACTTACTGCCACGGAGGAGAAAATAATCAAGCACTTTGTTCGTGAATATAAGGCGCATGTGGTTTGGGATTTGGATGATTACTATTTTACCAACCGTAATCAAGAAGCAGGTTATTTTTTAAGAACTTATGCCAAAGATTCAATTCTCGGGAAGACCTTTCCAACGGAACCACCAAACAGGTATAAAACAGCTAAGAAGTTTACTGCCACGGGAGTATCACTTGAGGTAGGACAGGCCAAGGCATTGGCAGAATCATTGGAAATGGCGGCCAAAGAGGCTGATTTTGAAACAGGTAAAACAGTCGTTGTATTACCTCAGGAACATATGCTCTTTCCTACCCTACATGCCATACCTGATGCCATTGATAAGATAAATATCACCATGGGCTATCCATTGAAAGACACTCCTGTCTATAGCCTTGTAGAGAGTGCCTTGGTATTGCACCATATGCGAAAGGAAGATTTGATCAATGGGATATCTTATTATTATAAACCATTGAAGGAGCTGCTGGAGCATCCACTACTTTTTAAACTAGAAGAACAAAAGATCACCGAGTTAATTGGTATCATCAAAAAGCGCAATGTGATTATGCTTTATGAGGATGATCTCAACTTTGACAATCCATTGCTCCAATTCATTTTCAAAAAGAATAACGATCCCATCCAATTTTTATCAGAGTTGCTCGAAGGGCTATATAAAAGCTGGAAAGATGATATCCATGGCTTGGAGCTGGAGTTCATTGCCAGATTCTACAAGCAAGTACAGCAACTTCAAACTATGATGGGTGAGAAGGCCAGTACGTTGAGTTATGACTTCGTGGTGAAATTATTCCGTAGACTTTCAAGAAGTTTTAAAGTGCCCTTTACTGGTGAACCATTGGAGGGACTTCAGGTAATGGGGATACTCGAAACCAGAAATCTCGATTTCGATCGAGTGTATATCCTCAATATGAATGAAGAAAGTTGGCCAGCCGCCCCAAGACGAGGTTCTTTTATTCCATATAACATCAGAAGAGCCTTTGACTTGCCCGTTTATGATCATAGCGATTCCATCTATGCTTATTTGTTCTATCGTTTGATCCAACGTGCCAATGAAGTACATTTTTTCTATAATACGGTAGCCGAGTTTAATGTTAATGGGGAGTTGAGCCGACTTGTACAGCAACTTGAAGTAGAGTCTGGTTATACCATTGAGAAACGAATTCTAGCGGGACCTATTAAGACCAAAGCTCCAGATGCCATTACCATCGAAAAGAATGCCGATGTTTTGCAGAAGATGGAGCGATTTTTAGTGGGTTATGAAGAACGTGACAAATCTCGATTTACACCCTCAGCACTTAATATTTATCTAGAATGTCGGTTACGTTTCTACTTTAAATATGTAGCTAAACTTTATGAGCCGGACGAGGTGCAGGAAGAAATGGATCCTATGATATTCGGGAACATCCTGCACAACAGTATGGAGATTTTATACAAAGCTTTTATCAAAAAGGAGAAAAGAGATATTGTCCATCAGCAGGATATCTTTTGGATTAAGGAAGGTGTAAATGGGGCACTGAATGAAGCTTTTAAGGAGCATTATAATGTAAAAGGAAAAAAGAAATTTAAGTTGGAAGGCCGTTCATTGATAGCCGCTGATGTATTACGCAAGTTTATGCTCAAAATATTGGATCATGATGCCAGCTATGCGCCTTTCAAAATCATTGGACTTGAAGCAGGCTTTCGAGATGGTTACAGCATAGAATATCCGATTACAGTGGGAGAGAGGGATGTCGAAATTAGGATGCACGGGATCATTGACCGTATTGATTTAAAAGAAGGCAAGGTGCGCGTGATCGATTATAAAACGGGACGTGATAAAAAGAACTTTACTACGCTCGAATCACTTACTGACCGAGAGGATAAGAACAGGAACAAGGCGGTATTTCAGGTGTTTTTTTATAGCTACTTATACTGGAAGAAATATTCCGA
Organism: Fulvivirga sp.; assembly: GCA_048268855.1. Classification (GTDB taxonomy): domain Bacteria; phylum Bacteroidota; class Bacteroidia; order Cytophagales; family Cyclobacteriaceae; genus Fulvivirga. The sequence continues at coordinate 226,017 of JBLWUR010000003.1, read as the reverse complement.
TGGAACAGATACCATTGAGCCAGGGCTTTTTAATAGCCTTGATCTGTTTCAGAAAAAATTTAACTGGCAAATAGTAAAGGACAAAGACTTCAATATAAAAGACTTTAGACAGTATGCAGAAGCCTATGAAGAGCAATTAGGGCAGCTTTTACAAGACATTTATGACCCGGCACAACCCTTTGACCAGACGGAAGATGTGAAGAAATGTGAGTATTGTGCGTATCGTGAGATTTGTGGGAGGTGAACAACTATCTATGCCTTGTGGAGTTTTTATCTCGTTCTAATCATCGAACCATCTTCAACGTTGTAAGTAGATAATGAATAGACATATAAATACAGAGGATCTTTTTTGAGGATTGTATTTATAATTACGTTTTCACCTACCTCTATAAAACTGTTTGGAAATTGAGACTTGATACTATTTATATAATCCAATTGCGCTTGATTCCCGTGTGCCAATGATTCACAAGTTAGAATTATTTTGCTTCCAAGATTTTTGTTATTGAGAAATGTTCCTTCGGTAACCTGTAACTTCAAACTTCTAATTTGTGTTGCAATTTCTACAGTTGATGAATCACCACTAAGAAATTGGGGAATGACATCGAAAAACATACTTTTCTTTTTTGGGGAATTTAATTTTACTAAAGTAATATTTGGTCCATAAGAAAGAGGCTCAATAAATACCGCAGTTTTATGTACTTTTTTAAGATTTTTAATTTGGTGGAAATCCGCATAGATGATAGTGTCATTTAAGTCCCAAAATGTATCAAAAACTAATTTTAGATTTTTGTTAGCTCTTTCGTTCAGTTTCGAAAGTGCCGCTTTGTCTTCAGAATTCATCACATCCAAACTATCTTGATTCAAAGTAAAAAGAGTTACGTACAAAGGATTAGATTTTAAATAATTTATTCTTTTACTGTATTTCTTGGATTGACAAAATGAATAGCCAAGTGAAATTGAATATACAAGAATTAGTATGAGGACTTTTTTCATTTTAATAGTTACGATTACTGCCAATAACTGGATATATATTAAGTACATCCGTAATATCGTTGAATATAGTACACTATAATTGAATTAAGTAATATTTATAGCAATAAAATTATATACGCTTAATCTTCCGAACTTGACTGGGATCTTCAGTTAATGGCAGGGGATTACTTTAATCGCCCTTCGAGCTCTTTCATAATGACGATCTTAAATAAGGAACGTCACTGCGAGGATGCAGGACGAGGCAGTCTCCAAACAGTAAGTCTGCATAAAAAAATTGGGAGATTGCCACGCTCACTCATTCGATTATCATCGAATTGTGTTCACTCGCAACGATGATCAACTACCCATGAATGGCTTCAGACTTCCCGTAATTCTGGATGATCTTAGCTTCTTCTAAGAGCAATTCTTTCCATTGTCTATCTACATCAAGGCCTGCTCCATATTTACGAGCAAAACCTAAAAATGTAGTATAATGGTCCGCTTCGCTTATCATCAGTTCACGATAAAACTTGGCCAGCTCTTCATCCTTGATATTTTCTGAAAGCACTTTAAAACGCTCGCAACTACGAGCTTCAATCATAGCTGAAAACAACAGCCTATTCACCAGACTTTGTTGGCGGCTCCCTCCTTTCATTCGTACTCTGAACAATTCATTTACATAGCTGTCCTTACGTTCACGTCCCAAGGTGTAACCACGCTTTTTAATGATATCATGTACCATTTGAAAATGGGTTAATTCTTCCTGTGCAAGTTTTAATAAGGCAGTAACTAAATCAACATGCTCCGAGTTTAATGAAATAATAGTAATGGCATTGGTAGCCGCCTTTTGTTCGCACCAGGCATGGTCGGTTAGTATTTCTTCTATATTGGTCTCAACCAATTGTGCCCAACGTGGGTCGGTAGCTAATTTTAAACCAAGCATAATAGGTTAAGATTTGGGATGATGTGAACGACAAAAGTACGAATTAATAGTGACTGCAAGTTCGAAGCATTCTATAAATTGCCCCGCTAAATAAACTGAATTAAAAATATTAATTAAATAATATTTAATATTGGTGTAGGGCGTATAAAGTATTATTTTCGGCAAAATTTTACTTTATGAATAGAGTACATTAAATAAATAATTGAAACATTAAACTAATAAGATATGAAGATCAAAATTTCAATAATGCTATTAATATTTGCTCCATTATTAGTGTGGAGTCAGGATAACGATGAAACGGTAATTAAGGAAACCGTAAGTGACTATAAAGCCAATGGTGGTGAGAAAACATTAGAATTACAGTTTGAACCTTTTGGTAATAACCCTATTGGACTAAATGGTATTCGCGCAAGGTGGTTCTCAACCAATAGAAGCGCGTTTAGGTTAAATCTATTTTTGGGAATAAATACCGATTCTCAAATTACTCAACAAGAGGATACGGACAATAACCTGAAAGAATTAAGAGATAAATCGTTTACATTTTCAATAAATGCTCGACCTGGATTCGAAAAACATTTAAAAGGAACTGAAAGGTTATCACCTTATTTTGGTATTGAAGGTGATTTGGCTTACCAAACTTCTTCTTCAAAATCTGAAAACCAAAATGGTAATGATGTTAATTATTTTAAGACTATTAATGACAATGGCTTTTTTAGAATTGGTGCCAACGCTATTGCTGGGCTGGATTATTATGTTACAAAGAAATTGTACCTTGGAACAGAGTTCGGCTTTGGAGTAAGTTTCACCAAACTACTAGCCATAAAGGTTAAGAGTGACGCAACAGGTTTTACAGAGCCAGAACCTGCAAAAAGGGGCAGTTCTTTTGACTTAGGTCCAAATGTAAATGCTCAGATAAGATTAGGATATGCATTTTAAACTAGACCGGATAACTTTAATATTATTGACAATAAACTTTTTATTGCTAGGCTGTAAAAAGGATTATGATGGTACGTCCAACATCCAATATTCAATCAATACAGTTGATGAATTGAATCAGTTGGTTATGGGAATTAACTTTCAAGGTACCCTGTCTAATGGGATGACAATTAATTTCACCCCAAATCAATTATATACGAATATGGAGGACAATGCTTTTACGAATGCAGAGGGGTTTAATTTCACTCAGCCAATGACAATTACCTCTAGTGGATTTAGCGAGGGAAATGCATCACTTGATGTTTTTGGAAAAATATTTAAATTCCCATTGTTGTTTTGTACTACAGCAAAAGAACTTAGTATTAGATATCCTGAATTACAAATTTCACCTACGATCCTAAATTACGCAGTGTATTTGGCGGCTGGGAATAGTAAGTATACTGAGCGTGATGTTATTTATGGAGTACCTTTTCAAGTAGATCATATGTTTACCATACTTGTAAATCCAAATAAAACGAACTTAGATGGTACTTTTGTTAGCTCGAAAGGTACTTATTATGATATCAGTGGAGATTATAAAAGCGATGGTGACTTAATAGTAAGTTCTGGTATCGCATATGATATCTTTGACAATTATCAGTCAGAGACTTACATCCTGCAGATGAATTGTGACAATTAAATTTAAAAAAGGCTTGATTATTGATTTGAATCAAGCCTTACTAAATATCTTATAATCAGCATAAAAAGTACCGCCAGGTATAAGTGATGCTGCCCAGGAAAGTAAAAGTGTTGAGGCTTTCCACTTTAGTCGGATAAAGACAATGAAGACAATGAAGCAATAAGCTAGAAATAATACACCGTGAGACATACCCACTGGAAACATGATGGTATCAAAATTCCAGATGTATTTTAGTGGCATGGCCACGCCAAATAAAATTATCGTACTTATTCCTTCCAATAATGCTAAAATACGCAGTGCTCTAATCATAGTAGCGAAAGTAAAAAATCCTTGCTCATTAACGCAAAAATTGCTTCAATTCACTACTTAAAGCATCGAGTTTTTCTGGTGTGCTGTTTACGAATTTTAATATGGGAATTTTCTTGTGTTTCAACTCAATATCTATGAAATACTGAAGCTTTGAAACCGTGTCATTGAAAGCGTTGGCATCATGAAATTCTTCAAAAGAAGTAATTTTTATATTGGCAACTTCATCGAAACGTAGTGATTGTTGACCCAAACCTGTTGCTGTTACTATTTGAATACTATGGCTATTTTTATCGAATACTATGTTTACAGGAATTTCTGTGCTGGTCAAAAGTTTGTATAGTGGAAAAAACAATATAAATATTGAAATGGCTGTAATTGCGGTGTTAGTATAAATGGCGATAAAGGGAACTGCTACAATGAGAATGGCTGAAGAGTATTTCCAAAGTTGGATTAAACTGGTAGATCGACCAATTTCCAAAAGGGACTCTTTTGATTTCACTATATAGTCCTCAGACTTTAATAGTGATATTGATTCTGAACTTATCATAATACTAAAGATAATAAAATATTGTTTAGGTTAATTAACTACATTACTAATCTCACAATTTGGATTATTTCAGTGTATTACAACATATAATTCAATTGTTTGCGCAATGATATAAGTGATGTCCACATTCCCTTTTGAAATCCTCTTTTTGGAGTATATTTAATGCTTCACTATAGTTTAATTAAAATGAACAAATCAATCTTAATTATTTTGTTTTTTAACTTATCAGTCCTTTTTGCCCAAGCTCAGGATTCACTGCCTTATAGAGAAGTGCCTAAATATCCGGATGCTTACAACGCTGGTACGGTTGCAGCACGTGTGATAGACGGCTTGGGCTTTAGGTTTTATTGGGCTACTGAAGGATTAAAAGCAGAAGATCTTGCATTTAAACCCAATGAAGGGGCACGAACATCTGAAGAGACTATTGATCATATCTATGGAATGAGTAAGATGATAGTAAATGCTACCAAAGGGATAGTAAACAAAGGAGGAGAGGAGTCTCTAAGTTTTGAAGAGAAAAGGGCGAAGACCCTTACCAATTTGAAAGCAGCGAGCGATATCCTCAAGCAGACTGATGATTTGGAATCGATGAAGATTATTTTTGAAAATGAAAGAGGCCGTACAGAATATCCGTTTTGGAATCATTTGAATGGGCCTATCGCGGATTGTATTTGGCACGTTGGACAGATTGTTACTTTTAGAAGAACATCGGGCAATCCAATCTCACCAAATGTTAGTTTTTTTAGCGGAAAAGTGAGACAATAAATTATCTAGGATATGTTTTACGCATATAGTTGACAGATGCTTGAATTAACTCCTTAAGTACCTCAATATCGATTACCGCTAGTTTGTTAACATAAAGACACGAACTCCCTGTTTTATACTTACCGAGTTTGGCCATGAGTTGTTCATGTTTCCCAAATCCCGACATAATGTAAATAGTAAGAGCGGTTTTTCTAGGAGAAAATCCCGCAATGAAGAAGTCTCCTTCACGGCCACTGTCGTATTTATAGTGATAGTTACCAAACCCAATCAAACTATCACCCCACATGACTGGCTCATGACCTGTAATGTCTTTCATAATTTTCAGTAAGGTGTGGCAATCATCACGTTTTGTTTCATTTTCAACCGAATTGATGAAGTCGATTACAGATTTATTGGTGGGTTGGGTTTTGTTTTCAGACATGATTTGAACATTAAGTTAAAAAAGCATTTAAGATTTTTATTGAAATGTAAATGATAAATGGAATAATGATGATAGTTAAGAGTATAGATATAATCGTTCTTTTTTCAGCTTTTTTTCTTTCCTTAATAACCCTTTCCCTTATCAATCTCATATCTTCTTTGGAAGCAGTTTTAAATGTTAAATTCATTTTCAAACTCACATGAGAATAGACATCCTTTACTTTTTGACGTCTTGATTTATTTAACAATCCATTATTGGATCGTAACCTTTTCATCATGTCATAAATATGCCCTGCACCGCCAGACATGACTAGTCTTTAAAGATTTCTACTTTACTAGAAACAGCTCTCAGTATTAGGAATGAGACAATCGCTGCTGAGCCATACGCCAATACTTCTGTATAATTTTTTAATATCAGACTTCCAGTAAAGAACAACATGCTGTAAGCCATGCCTATAGCACTCAACCAGCAAATTCCTAATAACATTAAACGTGTGCCATTCCAATCCGGTCGGAAGAGTCGCCAATTTCCGTCTGGTCTAATTTTCTCAAAGAATGCTCTGAGCACATTTTCGTCTGTTTTAGGTGCTACAAAAGTAGCCACCACCCAAGCAATTGTAGTAAACCCAACAGTAAAGAAAAATCCCCTAGGGTCTTCAGCAATGCCTTTGCCCCAGGCAGCGTCAAATTGTACAAAAACAAATTTTGATAGACCGTAAGCAATAAATGGAGCAATGGTTGCTACTATTTCACTCCAGGCATTTATCCGCCACCAGTACCAACGAAGGATCATCACTAATCCGAGTCCAGCGCCACATTCTATAATGAAAGACCAAACCCCTGATATGGTACTTATCATAGAAGTAATAATTAATGCGATAACCATAAGTATCAAAGTGCCAACCCTAGAGGCTCTCACTAAGGTTTTATTTTTCGCTTCTGGTTTTACAAATCGCTTATAAAAATCGTTGATGATATAGCTTGTTCCCCAATTGAGTTGGGTTGAAATGGTGCTCATATAAGCGGCAAAAAAAGCCACCAACAGTAGTCCCTTGAGCCCGGTGGGAAGGAAATCCTTCATGGCCATAACATAGCCTAATTTACTATCTGCTGCAGTGAGCTCAGGATAAAGAATTATAGAACATAACGCCACAATTATCCATGGCCACGGGCGGATACAGTAATGTGCGATCTGGAAAAATAAGGTCGAGTAAATTGCATCTTTTTCAGTCTTCGTGCTCATCATTCGTTGTGCAATGTATCCGCCACCACCGGGCTCATTTCCTGGATACCAACTGGCCCACCATTGTATGCTAATAAATGCCAGAAAGCTGCTAACTCCCAATACAAGCATGGTACCACTACCTTCACTACCAATTGCTGGAAAAAAGGATAATGTACCTTCCGGTAATTTAGATTTTAAGCTGTCTACTCCACCAATTTCATCAGAGTTAAGTACGATTATAGCCAAAATAATACTACCTGCCATTGCAATTACAAATTGGATAACATCGGTAAAAGCTACCCCTAATAGCCCTGACATAGCAGAATAAATGGCAACCAATAACATGGCTGCGGCTACATAATAAATCAATTGATCGGTAGGTATATTAAAAAAGACCTGTAAAAGCGACATTAAAGCGACATTTACCCATCCAATGATGAGTACATTCATAAAAACACCAAAATATAGAGCCCTAAAACCACGCAGAAACCTTGCTGGTTTTCCACTGTAACGCATTTCTATAAATTCGATATCTGTAAGTACTTCGGCTCTTCGCCAGTAGCGGGCAAAGAAAAAGGTGGTTAGCATTCCCCCTGCCAGCATGTTCCACCAAAGCCAGTTTCCGGCAATACCATACTGAGCTACAAGCTCTGTAACTGCCAGTGGGGTATCTGCAGCGAAAGTGGTAGCCACCATAGATATACCAGCAATGTACCAAGGGAGGTTACGCCCACCTAGGAAGAAACTATCAATATTTTGACTGGCTTGTTTTCTGAATTTGAGCCCAACAGCGAGGGTAATAATAAGAAATACAACAATGATAATGTAATCAAGTAGGGCTAGTTCCATAGGCTAAAATTTAACACCTGAAATTAGCATTTATTTAGGAAGGTGCAAGAAGAATCCTTTATGTAGCTGGAGGCTTATTTATTTTCGTTCCAGTAATAACTATCGGGGTACATCCTTTCACCAAAAATAGCGGTACCTACTCTAATAATTGTTGCTCCTTCTTCAATGGCAATTTCCAAATCATTACTCATACCCATCGACAGTTCTTTCATTTCTACATTAGGGATGTTTAGGGCAATTGCCTTTTGTTGAATGTCTTTTAGTTTTTTAAAGCAAATGCGCACTTTGTCGGCATCAGCACTGAACAGTCCGATGGTCATTAATCCTTTGATGTGAATATTATTATAAACTGAGACTTCTCTTATCAATGCAATGGCCTCTTCAGGACTAATTCCAAACTTACTTTCTTCATTAGAAGTATTTACCTGAATCAGTACATCAATTTCCTTGTTTTCGAGTACTAATCGATTGTGTAGTTTTTCAGCTAAGTCCAACCGATCCATTGACTGGACACAAGACACACCATATTTAAGGATGTCCTTAATTTTATTGGTCTGAAGGTGTCCAATAAAATGCTTTCGGTGAACTTCTGTTTTTAGCTGTTCGTACTTCTCCTTTATTTCTTGGACTTTATTTTCACCTATAAGTTGCTGTCCGGTTTGTAAGGCGAGTTTTATATTCTCTGCTGATACAGTTTTGGTGGCCAACAATAATTTCACCTCTTCAGGGTTTCTATCAGACTTTATACACGCCTGCTTGATGCGTGATAATACGAATTGAATGTTTTTTTTAATCATTTTGGAAACATTTATTTAGCTTCCTCCAATGCTGTAGCCGATCGAGGAATTACTAATGTGAATTGAAGTTTTAATTCAATTCCATTTCCATTACGTATAGATCAAACCCTACGCCCCAATGGTCCTCTTCTGTACGGATAAGTTTGTAGCCAAACTTTTCAAAAAACCTGAAGGCCATTTGAGAAGTTGTTACTACTGATTTGGTGAGATTTTTATTTTGTCTGAGTATTGATAGACAATATTCAACAAGTTCACGGCCCAATCCGTTCCCAGTATATTTAGGATCAAAAAATTGCCATGTAATGTGCCCAGCAGTATTGTCTTCCATTAAATTATATCCTGTGCCACCAACTATTTTATTGTCTTTTTCAACGGTAAAGTAGGTATCGCCATGGGCATCAAGATAGTCCTCGAAATCTTTAATCTCGTGGGTATCAAAATACATTGGAATGTTTAATTCTAAAATTTTAATCAGATCGGCCCGGTCCGATTCTTCATAAGCTCTAATCATCTTTTTGTCTTAATTAATAGTCTTTTACTAAACACCAGGCGGACAGTGATCTGGCTAAAGTACTATTTTTTTAAATAAGGAAAAAAGCTTAAATAAATATCTTAAGATGTGATAATGTAAATATTTAAGAGTCAATGGGTTATGCCAATTGATGTCCTTTTTTAGATTTTCTATAAAGGTACGAATTGAAAATGTTTCTTCTGGCAAAGCGCAAAGGCTTATCAGCATTCACCATTTTTATATAGGCATTTTTGTTTACTCCGAAGTATTCGTAAGTGGCACCATCAGTAAAAGTCACTTCCAGTAAAAGACCTTTATGTTTAAAATCGGCAATACCTGAATCAGCTGAAAGCGTATACTCTTCTAAATTGGCTGTTTTTGTTTCTGGGGCGATACTCACTAAAAAGTGGTAAGCATCAATAATTTGCTGACTTTTAATTTCTGCTTCCTCCGCCAGAGCATCATCTGCCTGGAATTTATCAGGGTGCCATTCTTTGACTAAATTTCTGTAGGTGGTTTTGAGTTGTTTAAGATCAGTATCGGGCTGAACATTAAATAGCTTCTTGTACTCATTAATACGCTTCATGGAGGCTTTTTTCTAAATAAGGCGCAAAGCTAACTGTTTTGAGCATGATAAGTGCTATGCAGCTCAAATGTATATAGGGTAAGCATAAAAAAAGACCCAGCGGTTTGCAACCACTGGGTCTTTTTTGAAATTTTATATAGAATTTATAAAAAACTTTCTCTTGGTCCACCAGCAGCGAAGATAGATCGCATTCTAGCTTTCTGACCTTCAGAGAACATATACATACACGCATCGTCAGTGTAGTCCATATAGTTCATGGTCATGTCAGTTGACTTACAATTCACTGTTGGATAAGAAGGACATCCATAATTAGGTCCATCAGAAGAAGGAGTATCGGCAACATAATCATCTTGTCGACATCTTCCATCACCCCAGATATGTCTAAGGTTTAAGTAGTGACCAATTTCATGAGTTGCTGTTCTGCCTTTATTAAATGGAGCTGAAACATATCCAGTATTACCAAAGTATTGAGGTCCTACCACAACGCCATCTGTTGATGCATTTCCACCAGGAAATTGCGCATAACCAAGGATTCCTCCTCCGATGTTACATACCCATATATTTAATGCAGTACTTGGAGTGATAGCATCAACACCACCGTTAGACGATGATTTCATAGCATCATTGGTTCCCCAAGAAGTTTTTGTAGATGACTTACGAGTAACTCCAGCCAAGGTGAAATTAATTTCTGCGTCCGCAGTTAAACCAGCAAATTCAGATGGAGTGTTTCCTATGTCATTGTTGGTTTTACTAAAATCCTTGTTAAGCACACTGATCTGAGAGTTAATCTGAGCATCACTTATGTTTTCATTAGAATTGCTGTATATCACATGTACATAAACAGGTATAGTGATTAAGCCTAATCCATCATCTCCTGTAGGAGGGGGTGTTCCACCACCGCCACCGCCACCATTACCACCACCTGGATTGGAAGGCTTCTTAGCAGCAATAAATTTGCGGGAATTTTTTTCAATGTTATACATACGATTATGAAGACCTGGATTTTCTTCGAGCTGTCTGTTCAAAACTTTCATTGAGTAACACAGCTTACCATTTTCAGAAGATCTTGCACCGTCCTCATCGTAAGTGTATGTAGTAAAATCGCTCATATCAATGATAATGTCCTGATCTTGAGTGATGACCGAACTATCTTCCTGGCATGCTGTAACAGCAAACATGGAGACAGTGAAGAGTAAAAGAATTCTTTTCATTGGTTTTGGTTTAGGTTGAAAATATCCTCGTAATCTACTACTTTCATTTTGGAATTACCCAAAATATTATACTGTTTTTGAAGGGTTGCAAAGAATTAATTGGAGGTGTATAAGAATAATTCAACTCAATAACCCATGACCCACATTAACCGAAAAGGTGTTGATTATTAAATTACAGTAACTCTTACTTTTTTCTTCTTCAACCGGGTGTTATTAATCAATGGAAGTAGTGTATTTACCTTTGAAGAGACAACGGCTACAAAGGAAAAGTCTAATTTGATTTCAATAATGCCAACTTCCTCTTTATTGAGTTTACCTTGTTTTAAAATCAATCCGGCTATATCACCTTTTGAAATTTTGTCATTTCTGCCACCTGAAATAAATAATGTTTTCCATTTAGAGGCCGCAGGTAGTGGAGCTTTTTGCAATCGTTCTATAGGCACATCGTGCATGAACTCTGGTAGCTCGTCACCCTCCCAATGCAGCACATAGGCCGTTCCTTCGGCAAACATGCGGGCAGTACGCCCATTTCTATGGGTAAACTCCTCCTTTTTATTTGGTAGATGGTAATGTAGGATGAATTTAAGCTCTGGGATGTCAATTCCTCTGGCAGCTAAATCAGTGGCTATTAAAAGTTGATGGGTGCCATTACGAAATTTTATCAATTCTACTTCTCTATCGCGCTGTTCCATTCCACCATGGAAGCAACCATGACCAATATTATTTTCCGTAAGATATTCGCTTATACGTTCAATACTGTCTTTAAAATTGCAAAAGATGATACCAGGTTGATTACCAATGTAGCTCAGGGTTTCAACTAGCGATTCCAGTTTGTCTTTAGATTTGGAAAGCACTTTTTTGATTTTTAACTGGATAACCTCATCCTTCAGGTGATCTAGGTAAACAGGATTTTGCAACCCAACAAAACGGGGAATGTCGATTCGCTGTGTGGCTGAAGTCAGAATTTTCTTCCGAATATTCGGCAAAGCTCCAATTATTTCTGACATCTCAACTTCAAAACCTACCTCTAATGATTTATCGAACTCGTCTAATACAAGGGTTGTGATGTCAGTCACAGAAAAATTATCTCTTCTTATATGATCCGCAATCCGGCCTGGTGTACCAATGAGGATGGCAGGTCGATGTCTTATATCGAGCCGGTCTTTTGAGCCAGAACGACCACCGTATACGGCATTGGCCTTATAACCCGCACCCATTTCTCTAATGACTTGCTCAATTTGAATCGCCAACTCTCTAGACGGAACAAGTATTAATGCTTGTATTTCTGAACAACCAGAATCCAATGAGGCTATAATAGGTAATAGAAAAGCTAAGGTTTTACCCGTTCCGGTAGGGGATAGCAAAACTATTTCTGTACTTGAAATAATGGAAGCTTGCGCTTCAATCTGCATCGGATTGAGCGCTTTGATACCCAATTTATCCAATATTTCTTTTTGGCTTTTAATCGTACTTGACATTGTGCGAAGGTACGTTTAAATCATTTGGGTCTTTTACGTCACGATAAATTAAGTGACAAGGGTTTCAATTGTAAATTGATTGCAATAAACGCTTATTCAAAACTAACGGATACAGTGTTTACAGAGTACCCTTTCGTTTCTAACAAGGCAATCAAACTTAGATCGCCCATTAAAAAAGGAGCGCCTAAAGTCAGAAAAGTGGGTTTATCTTGGATCATTTTTTCAATTTTGGGCAGCCAGGTTAAAGATCTGGCATCATAATATGCTGTCTTAAATGGCCTACTTTCATTGGTGGCTTTTAATGTCCCAATTCTCACAGCCTCTAAGTTTTGATCGATTAAGTAAGCGTCAACCATTTTTTTGTAATCAGCAATGTGATCATAAAAGTGATTGACCGTATATTTTAGTGCTTGTACTTGATCTTCAATTGGAAACTTAGAAAATGCATTAATCTCTTCTTGAACGGTACCAAGATCATCAAATTTAAGTTTATATTTTTTAGCCGTTTCATATAGACTGCGCTCGGGATACACAATATCTTCTTTTAAATTGAGTGCGGCAGTAGCAGTAACTAGAATAATCGGTTGTAGTCTACTGTAAAAATCATAATATGCACTTTCTTTAACATCCATATCAAGCAATAATAATAGACGGAGTTGATTCAATTCGTCATCGGTCAAGTAGTCATTGATCCAGCCATTGTTAGGAATGCGAATTGCTTCATTAAATTTCTTCTGTGTTTTATTATCCAAAGAAGTTTTAGTGACAAACACTTCACAATTTTGTATTGCATTATCAACTTCATTGGGCACTTTGAATCTGCTGGCTGGTAAAAAATTAATGACCCCCATTATGTAGGAGGGCTTAGTTAGTCCATTTCCAGATATTTCGTATAGTACAGAAGTGTCTGATTGACCAAAAGTGTAGGCAGTAATAAACAAAAAGGGAAGGATTATCAACCGTTTAATCATGGCAATAAAGTAAGTCCTAAATAGCTATATTTTTTGCGAAACCCTCAATCTAAAGATTGAAGAGGATAATTTCAGGATGATGTAATTTTTTATATGAAATCGTAGAATATTACATCAATTCAAACGCACTTCTATAGGCTCCAATTTCGTTGACATAGTCAAGAAAGGCAGCATAGAAATCATTCTGACCTATTGTTGCACTATCGCCAATAATTACTAGTTTCTTCCTCGCCCGAGTCATGGCCACATTCATTCTACGGCTATTAGCTAAAAATCCAATTGTACCACTTTCGTTTGACCGTACCAGACTGATGTAAATAATATCTCGTTCTTGACCCTGAAAAGCATCTATGGTATTCACCGACAATTTACCTTTGAGATTTTCATACTGCTCTTGGTTTAAAAACATTTCCTGCAATCGAGAAACCTGTGCTTTGTACGGTGCTATGATGCCGATATTATCAACTTCATCCAACTTATTCATGGCGTTAATTTGCTCGAGATATTGGTTGAAATGTGTTTGAAGTATTTGTGCTTCTTCCGGATTGTAAGAGCTTCTCGTTTCGGGATCTACTTGCTCAAAGTAGCCAGTGCCTGCTGTGTCAATAAATTCTATTGGCAAATCCCCTTCAAAAACTGACCAATGGGCTACGGCTTTATTGGCTTTGAGTTTGTTTTTATAGAAATATTGGCTTGAAAAATTCATGATGGTTTCATTCATCCGATATTGCTCAGACAACATGACCTCGGCCTTATTTCTGTTAATGGCCTTTTCGAAAAGTGTCACTTCCAGTCCTTCTTTAGCAGCTTGGTATGATTTTATAGTAGGGGGCAGCTGGCAATGGTCACCTGCAAAAATCACTCGACCTGATTTTATGATCGGAATCCACGCTGCGGGTTCCAGTGCCTGCGCGGCCTCATCGATGAAGACCGATTTGAACTTCAGCCCTTTCATAATGTGGCTATTGGCTGTTACCAAAGTACTAGCCACTACCTGTGCGTTGGATAAAATGTCGTTGGTGATATAGAAATTCAACTGATCAGCGGCATCTTTCAAACTATGAGCCTCATCAAAAAGTAGCTTTCGCTGCTCCCTTTCGGCATGTCCAAAGGAGCGCTTGTATTTTTTTGCTAGTGCGAAATACTCTTCCGATTTTTTTCGCAGTGCTTTCATATCCTTATAATCACTGTGATGGGCAATACGAGCATCAAGCGTTTTGCCCAGCATCTCTTCCGTTACACGAGCCGGATGGCCAATCCGTAAGACATTAGCCCCTCGTTGACTCAGTTTGTCCACCAGAAGATCTACCGCAGCATTACTTGGGGCGCAAACCAATACCTGTGTTTCTGTACATAACGTTTGTAAAATAGCTTCAATGAGTGTGGTGGTCTTGCCCGTTCCCGGAGGGCCGTGTATGATAGCCACTTCGTAGGCATTGACTACCTTATTTAATGCGGCATTCTGACTTTCGTTAAGCCCTTGAATGGTAATGTTTTCACCTTCATCAAATTGGGCTTCTCGATCACCGAGTAACACATTCATTAAATGATTGACCCGGTGGTCATCGGTTTTTAAGAGAAATTTCAAGGTGCGCTCCATTTCTCTATAGGAGTTTTCATCAAACAATAACTGAACTCCCAATTGGCCGTCAGTAATCCAATCTGGCTTGTCATCACTATTGAGCGTAATGAGCATGTGGTGTTCACCTACTTGATTGACTACACCGCTGACCGTTTCGCTGCCTTCCGTATTGCCTTGGGCATTGGAAAAGAAGCTTACCAATTTACCAGACTGAAACATATGCGACTCTTTATGCTCAGGGGGACGGGAAACCTTCACCAGCAGTCTCTCGCCTGCATCAAACTGGGTTTTCTCTACATGAACGGGATACCAACAAACGCCCTGCCTTCTTCGGTCTTTTAATGAGGTACCCGACATTTTGAGCTTGTACTGCTCAAGGTCTTCATCCTTTTCCTTCTTAAGTAATTGTTGAAGTTTTTTTAGTTCTTGTTCTACCGTAAAGCCGCTCATCTATCCGTATTAAAAGTGCGAAGATAAGTAACCATTCTCGGAATATTTACCAGACTTACCAGACTTACCGGACTTCTTACTGGACCCGTTCCGGTATCCCTTTATTAAATGAGCCCTTGTTGGTGTTGTCACCAACAAGTAAAGTCATTTTGCTCGGGTAAGTAGTAAATAGTACTTGATAGGCTAGTCGCTTATTACTGACACTTTTTGCATTCGCCCAAAAAGTGTCCAAAAACGCTTGCCAGAATAATCCTTCTACCCGCTTGGCCTACACGCGCCCGGTATTCTGGCGGGCCAGCCCTCTTTGCTTCTGCGAAGCAGTTGAGGACTCCAAGCTTAGCCACCGGATGGCTTTTTTAACGCCTTACCGGACTCCCATTTTAGAATTGGTTTCTACCGGACTTGTTCCGGTATCCCTTTATTTGTAAGTGCCCTTGTTGGTGTTGTCACCAACAAGTTAGTAGTCATGTTGGCATCGTTCGTTCACTGGGGAGGGTAGGGAGGAAAAATGGCGTGGCGGTGTGTGACGGTGCAGCGGGGTTGGGGTTTTGCGCGATGGAAGTAGCGCGGTATTTTTCCAAGGCTTTTTTGCTTCGTTTTTTGGCCTCAAAAAATGAAGGGATGAAGTATCTCTAAATTCGAACCCTTATGGTCATTAGCTTGGATAGCGGTAAAATGGTACTTAAAAAGCTGACTGCTTATTTCTGACACTTTTTGCATTCGCCCAAAAAGTGCCCAAAAACGCTTGCCAGAATAATCCTTCCGCCCGCTTGGCCTACGCACACTCGGTATTCTGGCGGGCCAGCCCGCTTTGCTTCTTCGAAGCAGTTGAGGACTCCAAGCTTAGCCACCGGATGGCTTTTCTTATGCCTTACCGGACTTGTTCCGGTATCCCTTTATTAAATGAGCCCTTGTTGGTGATAATACGAACATGGCACAATAGAAACGAAGTTTGCTTGGCGATTGAAACTTTAGTTTATTTAATATATGATGAAAGTAGTGAGTTTAGTTTTTGTCTTGTGTTTATCAACAAACTGTTTTGCACAACTAGATAGTCTTCGACAACTACTAGGAAAAGCAGATGGAGAAGTTAAAGTTGATGTAATGAATGAATTAGCCAGAACTTTTCAGACCAGTTCAGCAGATTCTGTTGAAAAATATGCTAAAAAGGGACATGAACTGTCAAAGCGAATAAACTATTCTAAAGGAGTTGTACAATCATTGTATTGCTTAGGCATTGCCAAAAGAATGGTTTCAAAATACGATTCAAGCCTATTTTTCTTTCGGAAAGCACTTCAAAATGTAAAAGTGGAGGATGAAACTACAGCTGAGATAAATATGGGCATAGGTGGTGTGTATTATTATCAGAATATTGTAGACAGCGCCCTGCGCTATTTTGTTAAAGCCGCTGAGGGCTTCGAAAATCTAGGTCTGAAGAAACGAATGGCTGCTGCTTATTCTAATCTGGGGATTATTATGAATGCTACAGGTAGAGATGAAAAGGCTTTAGACTATTTTAGAAAAGCACTCAATTATGCCTCGGAATACAATCTTCTAAACGTAGAATTACCAACCCTAATAAACCTAGCCGTTCTTTATGAGAATAGGGAAAATTATGATTCGGCACTCTATTACGCCAAAACATGCTACGATGTGTCGAAAGAAAATAACATGACCTATGGCGTAGCCCGTTCACTACTAATTTTATCAAATGTCTATTCTCAACAACAACATTATGAATTGGGATTAACGGCAGCTAACGAAGGGATAAAACTATTCTCAGAGATGGATGACCAGATTCACGTTAGGAATTTAATGTATAAAAAGGCGCTGGCGCTAAGGGGATTGAAAAAAATTGGCGAGGCATTAGATATTTGTAAAACATTAATTGAACAAATGGGAGATAATGAATCTATTAAGGAAAAGGTTTATTTACTGGCTTCTTCACTGAGTACTGATCTTAAAAGACCTGACGAGGCATTGAATTACCATCTTAAGTTCTTTGAAATATATAAAATGAATGCTGTTGAAACTCAAAAAGAGCAGCTAGCTGAACTGGAAACGAAATACGACACAGAAAAAAAATCAAGAGAAATAGATAGACTAAATGACCAGGCCAAGATTCAGGAACTGAAAATCGAGCAGCGGAATACCTTAATTATAGTAGCCATTTCCATTTTTATCATCCTTATTCTCATCCTTTTGCTCTTTTTCAGGCATAGGAACTTGAAGAAACAAAATGAACTTTTAGGATTGGAGCAACGGTTTTTACGGACTCAAATGAATCCGCACTTCATTTTTAATGCCCTAGGGGCAATTCAAAAATTTGTTATTAAAAGTGATCCAATGCAGGGCGCTACTTTTATTGCTAAGTTTTCCGCACTGATGCGCAAGGTGCTGGAACATTCTCGCGAAGAGTTTATTACCATAGAGGAAGAAATTGAAACATTAAGGAACTACCTCGATTTGCAAAAACTGAGATTTGAAGATCAATTTGATTATGACATTCAGGTGAGTGATAATATGGACATCAACGCCATTAAAATTCCACCCATGTTTGCGCAGCCGTTTATAGAAAACGCCTTAGAACACGGAATTGCCAAAAAACAAGGTGGAGGTAAGATAGTGGTAGCTTTTGAAGAGGCCGGAAATGATGTACGACTCATTATAAAAGACAATGGAACCGGGCTAGACGATAATGACAACCGAGCTGACCATAAATCTCTTGCCACGCAAATAACTCGAGAACGCCTCCAGATGTTATCAACTAAGCTTGGTAAAACAGACCTTTCTATAAAAAACCTTAAAGATGACCTTGGTAAGATCACTGGAGTTGAGGTAAGTTTGTTACTCCCTACTAGCTAGAATTTATGAAAATAGCCCTAATTGATGATGAAAATGCGGTTAGAGCCACTATTAAGTCGGTAATAGAGTATTATTTCAAAGAGGCTGAGATAAAAGAGGCCGGTGGAGTAGAGGAGGGGCTGAAGTTACTTGCCAATTATGAACCCGATCTACTTTTCTTAGACATTGAAATGGGTGATGGCACTGGCTTTGATCTTTTGACGCGTTGTTTGTCATTGAAAGCCAAAGTCGTTTTTGTAACGGCTCATGATGGCTATGCGGTCAAGGCGTTTAAGTTTAGTGCCCTTGATTACCTTCTCAAACCAATAAATCCTGAAGAAATAAAAGAGGCAATACTCAAGGCCAAAGATGAGCAAGCAGGAGAAACACCAAATATTGATGCCTTTTTACATAATTGGAATGAAGGTAAATTAAAGCGTATCGTTTTAAGTGACCTTTCCAGTATTCATGTGGTGGAGCTGAATGAAATTATCAGATGCCAATCTGTAAATAACTACACACATTTTTATCTTACCGAGGGACGGGAGCTTGTTATTTCAATTACTCTCAAACATTACGATGAACTCTTGACCAACGATGGTTTTTTCAGAGTACATCAGTCGCACATTATTAATCTCAATTATCTACGGCAGTTTAGCAAGAAAGACGGGGGTGAGATTATCTTGAAAGATGGTACAGTCATTCCTGTTTCATCAAGAAAGAAGGAAGGGCTAATGGATTTTCTCAAATCACTAAAAAGTTAATTTTAGGTAACCACAAAAGCCTTCGCGAATTCTAAACTTCTACCAGCTAATAATAAAGGCTTCTTAGCGGATTCTAATACTGCTTCAATAATCCTCTAATAATCCATCATCTTAGGTATCTATCCTCGAAAAGAACATTCCATTAGAATGTTTTGAAGATAGTAACCCTTTAAATATTAGATGATGACTGTAACCTCAACTTTAAAAATGGCCCTGGCTTCAATACTCTTTTTTGGAGCGATGATCTGGCTTTCGTCCTGCAAAGGTGACGATAGCGTAGACCCAAAAACACAACGGATAAATGAGCTAAAGGCGACCTGGAAAATAAGTCAGGTAGTGAATGACGGCAATGATGTGACAAGCCAATATACTGGCATGACACTCACCATTGATGGACTAAATTATAACACTACAAATGGTGGTAATCCATGGCCTGACTCTGGAACCTATGCCCTCAATGACAACGATATAAATACGTTCGTCCGTAATGACAATGTAGAAGTAGCAATTGATGAAATAACGGTAAGCGCATTAACACTTTCCTTTAATTATACTAGTGTCAATGGCCGTGTAGATGGTATCACAGGAGATTTTACATTTTCACTCATTAAATAATCAGAACAATGAAAAGATATACATATATAATACTGACATTGATGATTTTTGGGTCATCAGTCCTAAGTGCACAAACAATTTATTATGTAGATGGTGGTGCAACTGGAGCAAATAATGGAACAAGCTGGGCAAATGCCTTTATTGAATTACAAACAGCCATAGATGTAGCAGAAATAAATTCACCTGCCCAAGTATGGGTGAAGGCAGGCACCTATTACCCAACCACTGGTACTGACAGAACAATCTCATTTACGATGAAAAATGATGTTGAAATTTATGGCGGTTTTGCAGGTACAGAAACACTTTTAAGTCAACGTGATTGGATTGCCAATGAAACGATACTCTCGGGAGATATTGGTGTTTTAAATGACAATACTGACAACTCTAAGGTTGTCATTCATAACAGTAATTATCCATCAACGCCTCTTACCTTGTCTGCAATACTAAACGGTTTTATAGTAGAAGATGGATATATGGATGATGGTGCATTAATGGGTGGAGCTGGAATGAGGAATAATAACTCTAGTCCAACAGTTATTAATTGCATTTTTAGGAATCATCAAAACACACAAATTTCTGATGCGGGAACAAGAGGAGGTGCGATTCTAAATGTATCTGAATCTAGCCCTGTAATACAATCATGTGTTTTTTATGACAACAGCGCTAGGTCTGGCGGTGCAATTGCTTATAGGTCAACTGTAGTGTATTCGGTAGAGTCATTTATATACAACTGTCTTTTTTATAATAACACTTCTTACTATTTAGGTGGAGCAATTTATGTTGAAAACCATGGCGTAACATTAATTAACAATACTGTAGTTAATAATATTAATACAGGATCTCAAGGTTATGGATGGGGTGGTGGTATTTATTACCAATCAATAAATGGTGCAGCAGCAGCCGATTTTGCGAACAATATTTTTTGGGATAATAGTGCTTTGATAGGTAATGATATTTTCTTTGGGGGTTCACAAAATTTTGCCACATTAACTACCAATATTGTGAAGTCATATAATTCTGCTAACCCCGAATTCAACGACCCTTCGAATAATGACTACTCATTGAACTACTGTTCTAATTCTTCAGCAATAAATAGTGGAACAAATTCTTTTCTACCAATTTCACTTACTTTAGATCTAGATCAAAACAGCAGAATTCATAATACAACTGTTGACGTTGGAGCGTATGAATCACAAGATGTTAAACCATTTTTCAACTCTATTGCTACTGCAGATGTTAGCTGCTATGGTGCAGCAGATGGAATGGTGGAATATAATACCGGAGGTGGGAGTGGCACCTTAAGTTATAGTATTGACGGTGTAACTTTCACTACCAATAGCATAATTTCTGGGTTGGATGTAGGTACCTATACTTTAACCATGAAGGATGCAAATGATTGTATTGTCACCTCACCAATAACTATCAGCCAACCTACTGAGATGATACTTTCCTCTACAAGTGAAAACAGTACTTGCAATGGAGCAGATGATGGCAGCATAACAGTAAATGCCACTGGTAGTACTGGAACATATGAGTACCAACTCAATTCTGGAGTTTTTCAGTATTCCAATACATTTTCAAACCTAAGTACTGGTTCGTATAATGTAACAGTAAGAGATCAAGGAACCATCAGTTGTGCTGTTTCAACGGGAACTATTACAATAACTGAACCCGCTGTTCTATCTATCCCAGGTGTCAATAAAATTGATGTTACATGCAATGGGGCTGATGATGGCTTTTTTGGTTTTTCAAGAAGCGGAGGAACTCCACCATACGAACAAAGTTTAGACGGCATTAACTTTCAAAGTTCGCCTTTCTATAATTTGAGCCCTGGATCTTACACTATGACCATGCGAGATAGTAAAGGATGTACTGTATTTGAGAATTTTATTATCAATGAGCCTCCTGTTTTAGGGTTGACTTTGGCTCAAGTGGATCTTATTTGTAATGGTGGACTAACGGGTGAAATTGACGTAACACCTTCAGGAGGAACTGCTCCATATGAATACGCACTTGATGGCACGACTTTTCAGTCCAGCACAAATTTTTCAAGTTTGCCTGCAGGTAGTTATATCGTGACTATAAAGGATGATAACTCCTGTACCACCACTGAAACAATTCAAATCTCAGAACCTGATGCTTTTGATTTGAATGCTAGTTTGACTCACGTTTCGTGTAGTGGTAACGGGGATGGAAGTATCTCACTTGCCGCAACAGGTGGGACTTCTCCTTATGAGTATAGTATTGATGGAGTTAATTTTAGTGCCAGTACAACCTACAGCAATCTTTCTGAGGGCGAGTATACCATAAGTTTGATTGATGGTAATGCCTGCACATATTCTGAGAAATTAACTATTACTTCCCCAGATGAATTGACAGCATCCACTTCTGTTGTAGATGTAAAGTGCAACGGTGCAAGTGATGGAGTAACTACAATAACAGCCTCAGGTGGTACAGCGCCCTATGAGTATAGTATTGACGGCACTAATTTTCAGTCTAGTAACGAAATATCAGGCTTAAATGCAGGTAACTACACTGTTACGATTAGAGATGCAAATAACTGCACCTTTGTAAAGGATTTTGAAATCACAGAACCTAATGCACTTACGCTTTCAGCTACTTTTGACGGTAGTCAAGCGATATTGACTGCCGTAGGGGGTACAGCGCCCTATACCTACTCAGTGGAGGGTACTACTTTTCAAAGTGGAAGTAATTTCGTTTTGGGCAATGGGCAATACACGTTTACAGTAAAAGATGCCAGTGGATGTACGGCCAGTACAGATCAGGCGCTAGTGATTACTGCAACGGAAGATGCATTTGCACGTGATCATATATCAATTTATCCTAATCCAGTGACCACTTCGGTAGTGATTACTGGGCTTTCTGAAGATTCTATGCTTCACTTAATTGATAATAAGGGAAATGTAGTGAAACGAAAGCAGGCAAGTGGCACTGCTGAACTTCTCATTGATGAGTTGGGCGCAGGCCTTTACATCTTACAAATTATTGAGAAAGGTAAACCCATGCACAACGAGCGATTGATTATCAAATAGCACAAGTTATGCAGTCATAAAGCCATCCGATGGCCTCTAAGCTATCGGATGGCTTTTTTTATGTCTTACCGGACCCGTTCCGGTATCCCTTTATTTGTAAGAGCCCTTGTTGGTGTTGTCACCAACAAGTAAAGGTCATTTGCTCGGGTAAGGCTTGTAGTAAATAGTACTTGATAGGCTAGTCACTTATTTCTGACACTTTTTGCATTCGCCCAAAAAGTGTCCAAAAACGCTTGCCAGAATAATCCTTCCGCCCTTAAGGCCTACGCGCGCCTGGTATTCTGGCGGGGCCCCCGCTTTGCTTCTGCGAAGCAGTGGGGGACTTCAAGCCATTCACTTCCCAGCCATCGGATGGCTTTTCTATTCCCTACCGGACTTGTTCCGGTATCCCTTTATTTGTAAGAGCCCTTGTTGGTGTTGTCACCAACAAGTAAAGGTCATTTGCTCGGGTAAGGCTTGTAGTAAATAGTACTTGATAGGCTAGTCGCTTATTTCTGACACTTTTTGCATTCGTCCAAAAAGTGTCCAAAAACGCTTGCCAGAATAATCCTTCCACCCGCTTGGCCTACGCACGCCCGGTATTCTGGCGGGCCTACCCGCTTTGCTTCTGCGAAGCAGTGGGGGACTTCAAGCCATTCACTTCCCAGCCATCGGATGGCTTTTTTAACGCCTTACCGGACTTGTTCCGGTATCCCTTTATAGTCATGTTGGAATCGTTCGTTCACTTAGGAGGGAAGGGCGGAAAAATGGCGTGGTGGTGTGTGACGGTGCAGCGGGGTTGGGGTTATGCGCGATGGAAGTAGCGCGGTATTTTTCCAAGGCTTTTTTGTTTCGTTTTTTGGCCTCAAAAAATGAAGGGATGAAGGATCTCTAAATTCGAACCTTTATGGTCATTAGCTCGGATAGCGGTAAAATAGTACTTAAAAAGCTGACTGCTTATTTCTGACACTTTTTGCATTCGCCCAAAAAGTGTCCAAAAACGCTTGCCAGAATAATCCTTCTGCCCGCTTAGCCTACACACGCCCGGTATTCTGGCGGGCCTGCCCGCTTTGCTTCTGCGAAGCAGTTGAGGACTCCAAGCCATCGGATGGCTTTCAATAGAAATATACCTGATTAGTGGAATTTTAAATCAGATAATATGTTTCAGTATTGAGTAAACTAAATACTAATGTCAAAATTCAATGAACTAATAAACGGAGACCAACCAGTGTTGGTCGATTTTCACGCAACCTGGTGTGGGCCTTGTAAAATGATGGCGCCTATGCTGGAGGAGTTAAAAACAGATATAGGCGATAAAGCCAGAATAATAAAAGTAGATGTAGATAAAAATCAGGCCGTAGCGGCAAAATATAAAGTACGCGGAGTACCTACCCTGATACTATTTAAAAATGGCCAGATTAAATGGCAACAGTCTGGAGTGGTACCACCCGCCCAGTTGAAGCAGGTGATAGAACAAAATAGTTAGATCGACTGATAATCAAATAACACAGTCATCCGATGGTTCTAAACCATAGGATGACTTTTTTTATGCCTTACCGAACTTGTTCCGGTATCCCCCTATCAAACAATGAAACTGGCATAATAAGAATGTTGGTGACAACACCAACATTGGCAAAAGGGGTACGGGAATGGGGGTGCCGGAACAGGTCCGGCAAAGGTGCTCTTAAACTAGGGATACCGGAACAAGTCCGGTAAGGCACATATTAACACTTATTAAAATAATTACTAACTTTCTGTAACATCCTACCAACTGGGTCGTCTTGCCTGTGTATATGAGTTTAGAAGCTTTCAAAACCCGAGTACTCCCTGTAAAAGATAAACTTTATCGATTTGCATTTAAAATGCTCGGAGATAGCGAAGAAGCTCATGATACTGTTCAGGAGGTGATGATTAAGGTCTGGAATAAACGTGATGAAATGGCCCAGCTCGAGAATATGGAAGCTTGGTGCATGCGAATAACCAGAAACTTATCACTTGATAAACTGAAGTCAAAAAAGAGAAAAATGACAGACAGTTTGGATGATAGTTTTGAAATAAGTCAAGGTGATGATTTAACACCTTATCGCACAGTAGAAATGGATGACACAATGAAAAACATTGGCCTTATGATAGCCGCTCTTCCTGCCAAGCAAAAGCAGATCATTCAGCTGCGTGATGTGGAAGGGTATAGTTATAAGGAGATTGGCGACATCATGGAAATTGATATGAACCAAGTGAAAGTCAACCTTTTCAGAGCAAGACAGGCAGTTAAAGAAAGTATATTAAATATTAATTCCTATGGACTCCAGTAGAATAGATAAGTTGTTGGAAAAATATTGGGAAGGTGAAACTTCACTTGAGGAGGAAAAAGAACTCAAAGACTACTTTACCAGTGGAGATGTCGAGGCGCGCTTTAACTCAGTAGCACCACTTTTCAACTACTACAAAGAAGAAGCAAACGTGAGTTTAGATACTTTTTTCGATGAGCGAATGATCGCGAAATTGGAAAAGACAGAGACTAAACGAAACGTGCAGAAGCCCGGTAGATTAGTAGAGTTGTTTAGCAATATCGCTAAAGTAGCAGCAGTAGCTTTTATAGTGATTGTGGCGGGTTACTTTATCAAACAAGAGATGAAAAAGGATGAAATTAAGCCGTACCTGGCGGATACATTTGATGATCCACAGAAGGCCTTCGAGGAAACAAAAAAGG
Source organism: Fulvivirga sp. (assembly GCA_048268855.1). Classification (GTDB taxonomy): domain Bacteria; phylum Bacteroidota; class Bacteroidia; order Cytophagales; family Cyclobacteriaceae; genus Fulvivirga. The sequence continues at coordinate 200,821 of JBLWUR010000003.1, read as the reverse complement.
CTTTGGAATTGATTTCTAAGAATTTTAATAAAGGAAGAAAAGAAGCTAAGAAAATCACCACATTCAATGAAGCGCAGGAAAAGGTGAAGTCAGATAACCAATTGTAGAATTAAAGAATTTTAAAAACACATAATATGAAAAATTTACTCATTATAACCTTACTGTTCTGCTCGGCACAATTAAGTGCACAGGACGCTATATCCAGATTTTTTGAAAAATATGCCGCTGATGAGAGTTTCACCAACGTCACTATCACCAGCAGAATGTTCAGCCTGTTTACCGATTTGGAAATAGAATCGAAGGAAGATCAGGAAGTATTGGATGCCATCAGCAAACTCAAAGGATTGAAAATATTGGCCAAGGAGGACATAAGCAACGGCAAAGCCCTGTATAAAGAGGCATTGGCCAAGCTCCCCAAGAACGAATATGAAGAACTGATGTCCATTCGTGATGAAGACAAAGACATGAAGTTTATGATTAAGGAGAAAGACAAGGTAGTAAATGAACTTGTCATGATCATGGGCGGTGACCACGATTTCTTTATCCTCTCACTTTATGGAGTTATCGACCTGAAGCAAGTGGCAAAACTTTCAAAGGCCATGGATATCGAGGGGCTTGATCAGCTGAAGAAGTTGGATAAGGGTGATGAAAAGAAGAAGAATTAAAATTAAATCCATCCGACCCTCTAAGCCATCGGATGGGTACGGCTCTCGGATGACTACAGAATAATAAATCAAATTTTACAACTCAAAATAAAAACAACATGAAAAAGTTAATCGCAGTATTTATCGCCATGGTAACGGTATCACTAGCTTTCGGTCAAAGCAAAGCAGTGGAAGATTTCCAAAATAAGTATAAGAATGACCGTGATGCTAAAGTAGTAACCTTAAACGGGAGCCTTTTTGAGCTGATCGGCAACATTGCCCAATTCGCAGATGAAGACAAAGATGCACAAGTAGCCGCACGTATTGCCAAAGGCATAACTTCTATGAATCTTTTATCTGTGCCTATGTTTAAGTCAGGTATCGATTTGAAAGAAGTTGAAAGTCTGAAGGATAGAATTAAATCTGAAAAGTATGATGAGTTAATGACTGTAAGAGACGGTCGAGAAAGAGTCTATTTTATGGCCAAAACTGGTGGCAACCAAATTGATAACATGTTAATTCTTATCACTTCTGATGAAGATGAATTTATACTGATCAATATTGATGGCAAATTAGATATGAAAGATTTAGCCTACATGGCCGACAATCATAAAAAATGGCATTAATTTTTTTAACTTCGAAAACGGACTAAAAGACGAAAACTAAAAAAAGCATCGTCATTGCGAACGAACCGATGTAATCGGTGAGTGTGGCAATCCCCTAATTAGGAGACTGCCACGTCCTTCGTCCTCGCAGTGACGATGCTATTTCTCGTAATGACGATGTTATTAGCTTCGTCCTCGTAGTGACGATTTTTATTTTTATCTCATTATAACACCTATTAGAATTGGATCAAATGAAAAGTTTGTTAGCATTATTACTACTCATACTCCCTCTGTTTGGATACAGCCAAAGTAAAACCACCCAGGAGTTTAGCAAAGCACATGAAGATGCTTTTGTTTTGTTTTTCTATAAAAACACGCTCAATATGCTCAATCAGGATGACAATCCTGAATTTGCCGAATTGATAAAGGACATTGAAAAAATGAAGTTTATTAGAGTAGATACTAAAAGTGCTGGATTTACCAAGGACGATTATAAAAAGCTGGTAGCCAAGTACCACGATGAAGACTTTGAAGACTTAATGAACATGCGCCATGAGGGAATGAATGTGAACGCCTATATCCAAGAGGAGGATGGTGTGACCACCGGAATAGTAATGCTCATGCAAGATGACTCCACAGTATCGGTGTTAGATATAAAAGGCGCTGTTCCAATCAGTAAGTTGATGACAGTAATTTCCAAAGTAAAAGCCCTTGATAATTAAAATATGGAAACAGTTCTATCTATAAAAAACCTCACAAAACGTTACGGAAGACTTACTGCGGTAAATAATCTTTCGTTGGAGGTACAAAAAGGAAATGTGTTTGGCATTCTTGGCCCCAACGGCAGTGGTAAAACGACAACATTGGGAATATTGCTCGATGTAATCAGAAGAACTTCTGGTGAGTTTTACTGGTTTGGTCAGGAGCCTACTAAAGATATGCGTAAGCGCATCGGTGCCATTCTCGAAACACCCATCTTTTATCCTTATTTGTCTGCCACTAAAAACTTGGAAATAGTAGCTCAGATTAAAGGAGTTTCGAAAGATAACATTGATCCGGCATTAAAAAAGGTAGAGTTATTTGATAGGAAGGATGATAATTTCAAAACCTATTCATTAGGAATGAAACAGCGGCTTTCTATTGCTTCGGCACTTATATGCGATCCTGAAGTGATGATTCTGGATGAACCAACCAATGGGTTGGATCCACAAGGAATAGCAGAGATAAGAGAACTTATAAAGAGTATCGCCAAAGATGGCAAAACCATCATATTGGCCAGCCACCTATTGGATGAAGTACAGAAGGTATGTTCCCATTTTTGTGTGCTAAAGAAAGGTACGTTACTCTACTCCGGACTCGTGGACGATATTGATAAAGGGATTATAAATGTAGAAGTTGGGGCATCTTCAGGCAATTTGGAAGAGACACTTAAAGCCTATCCAAATGCAGCGAAAATTACCGAAGAAAATGGAAAGTTTGTAGTCGAATTAAAAGAAGGTGGAGCAGCTGAACTGAATAAGTATTTGTTTGAAAACAGCATAGAAGCTTCACATTTATTGACGCTTAAGAAGAGCCTCGAAAAACAATTTCTTGAACTGTTGGCAGAATCTGACAATGCCGCTTAATCCAACTTTATTTAGAACCGAATTATGTTAAGACTACTCAAAATTGATCTTGCAAAGCTTACCAATTACAGGGCTTTTAATGTGCTAATAGGGTTGTATGCCGTTCTGATCGTCAGTATTCCAATCAGTGTCATTGAATTTTTAAAGTGGCTGAAAGTGAAGGGCGCAGAATTTGATGGCTTCGATCCGATGAAAATTCCGGTACTTCATTTTACCGATATCTGGCAAAACACCACTTATGTGTACACCTTTCTAAGGTTTTTTCTGGCCATTGTTATCATCTTATCGGTGTCAAATGAGTTTTCTTATAAAACCATCAGACAAAACGTTATTGATGGGCTAAGCCGGGTTGATTTTATTAAATCAAAGTTGGCTACCATCCTTTTACTATCTCTAGGCTCTTCTGTTTTGGTGTTTTTCACCTGCTTGATCACAGGCCTTATTTACACACCTAACTTAGACTATGGCGATATATTTGTAGGCTCAGAGTTTGTATTTGCCTATTTCCTCGATCTTTTTGCATTTCTGATTTTTACGTTCTTTCTCACCGTGCTATTTAAGCGGTCTGCACTTACAGTTTTTATGTTGCTGCTCTATCGCCCAATTGAATTGACTATAATTGGTTTGTTGCCCGATAACTGGGATTTTATTGGTGAATATTTCCCGATGCAAGCACTTACGAGGTTAATAGAAATCCCATTTCCCCGATATTGGTTTCAGGAGATCCAAGATTATATCGCTTTTGATGCTGTGGCCGTAGTATTATTATATATCGTACTGTTTGTGATGGCCATTCACTATAAGTTGAAGAATAGTGACCTTTAAAGTTCTAAGTTCAAAGTTCAACTTAGAACTTAGAACTTAGAACTAACCACTTTGAACTAGTTACTGAGAAATAATTATTCCAATAGAAATCTCTAATCCCGTAAAGTCGAGTTTGGCGTCTTTGTAATCAACATCTTTAGTTTCGGTATTGCCTACTGTGTTTACTCCAGTATAGGAGCCCTTCAATGGAAAATCAGCATCACCAATAAAGTAGTTGGCCTCCAATGATAAGCCCCACTGTCGAGTGACTTTTACAACATACTCCGCACCAAAGAAATAACCTAGTCCTAGGCTATTGTCAAAGTTTAAATCTGCGTTAACAACAGACCAGCCGGTATTTCCCTTTATTGCCCTATCAATATTGCCATAGTTGAGTTTGTTGTCAAAAGTTTGAAAGGCAAACCCACCGCCTTTAATTCTAAATTCTTGTCTTGGGCCTACAAATTGAAAAACATACTCAACAGGTACCATCAAAGTAAAATTAGGTCCCATAACCGCCTTATGGGTTTCTATATCACCAATGTTTTTTACATTCATTCCGGCCATCCTGTATAACGAAAATCCAGTTTGTAACGCCATGTAATTGCCAATATTGAAGCCAATACCTCTTAATGAAAATGGGCTGATGGGGGTAGAAAATTCTCCATTTTTAGGTATAAAATAGGAAAACGAAAGTCCTACCTCTTGTGCCTTGCCATATTGACTGATGAATGATATTAGAATTAAGATTACGATAAATTTTCGTGACATAAGTATTGAGATTGGTCTAAATATCCTTACTATTTGATAAATTGATGTGTCAAATTAGAACAGGAAAATTAAAAACAAATTATATGAACGTCATTATAAAGAGCGGTTTCAAATTTTTATTAGCAATAATTATCCTTACAAGCTGTATTGGCAAAGAACAGCAGATAGCTGATTTAGTATTCCTAAATGGTATAGTATATACAGCTGACAGTGCAAATACCACGGCACAGGCAGTTGCTGTAGTTGGAGATCGGATTGTAGGAATAGGCACTAGTGACGATATCAAAAAGTTTATTGATTCTAAGACTAAAGTCATTGACCTAGTCGGAATGACTTTAACCCCGGGTTTTATTGAGGGGCACGGGCATATCATGGGTTTAGGGTTCAATGAAATGAATCTTGACCTGATGAACGTTAAAAGCTATGATGAATTAGTGCAAAAGGTAGCCGATGCTGTTGCCAAAGCTGAGCCAGGTCAGTGGATATTAGGTCGCGGCTGGCACCAGAGTAAATGGAATAATGAGAATGAAAAAATGATTAAAGGTTTTCAGACTCATGAGAAGTTAAGTGCCGTTTCTCCAAATAATCCTGTGTACTTACGCCATGCAAGTGGCCATGCAGGTTTTGCCAATGCCAAAGCTATGGAGATTTCAGGAGTAGGTCCTATGGCCAAAGAGAGTCTAGAAGCGACCGAAGTGGTAGGTGGTGAAATCATCCGTGATGAATTGGGAAACCCCACAGGTATCTTTAACGAACGGGCACAAAATCTGATTGGCAAAAACATTCCAAAAACAACGGAAGAAATGGGCAGTCAGGCCCTTGATCTGGCCTTAGAGGCTTGTTTGCGAAATGGGATCACCAGCTTTACGGATGCAGGTTCTGGCAGTGCGGAAATTAATCGATTTCAAAGGTATAAGAAAGAAGGTAAGTTGAGAGTGAGACTTGATGTAATGATTTCTAGTGGTGATCCAGCGTATTTGGAAGAATGGTACAAAAGAGGTCCCGAGATTGATTCTGTAGATCATTTACTTTCTATTCGCTCAATCAAGTTATACTGTGATGGAGCATTAGGTTCACGAGGAGCATGGCTATTGGAAGAATACACGGACAGACCAGGGCATTTTGGTATGCCAACTACTCCAATGGAGTACGTATTAAAGACATCTGAGAACGGATTGAAATATGGATTTCAAGTATGCTCCCATGCCATTGGTGATAGAGCAAATAGAGAAATATTAGATAGATATGAGAAAGCTTTTAAGGCAGCAGGTGTAGATGGCCATGACGTTAGATTTAGAATAGAACACGCACAGCATATCGATCCAGCTGATATCCCACGTTTTGGAGAATTGGGGGTTATACCTGCTATGCAGGCCATTCATTTGTCATCAGATAGGCCTTGGGCAATTGACCGCTTGGGTGAGAAAAGAATTAAAGAAGGCGCCTATATGTGGCAGTCATTAATTGAAACTGGTGCTGTTGTTGTCAATGGAACTGACGTGCCAGTGGAATCAATAAACCCATTGGCCTCGTTCTACGCCAGCGTATCGAGGAAGACTTTGGAAGGAACACCTGAGGGTGGTTATGAGCCCGCGGAGAAAATGACCCGTGAACAGGCACTAAAATCCTATACTTGGAATGCCGCCTTTGGTATGTTTCAGGAGAACGTAAAAGGTTCTATTGAAATTGGTAAGTTGGCTGATTTCACTGTTTTCTCAAAAGACATCATGACTATTCCTGAAAATGATATATTAACGGCAAAAATTGCCATGACTATCGTAGATGGTAAAATAGCCTATGAAAACGATGATTTGGAATGATAAAAATTGTAAAACCTACATTACTTCTTGATGAGGAACGCTGTAAAGGAAACATCAAAAGGATAGCAGAGAAGGCCAAAGCCAATAAGGTTATATTCAGGCCACATTTCAAGACACATCAATCACGAGACATTGGAAAATGGTTTAAAAATGAAGGGACCGTTGCTATCACAGTCAGTTCGTTGGGAATGGCCAGTTATTTTGCCGATGCCGGTTGGAAAGAAATAACTGTTGCGTTTCCATGTAATATCCTACAGATAGATTTGATCAATAAACTGGCAGAAAAGGTAAGGTTAAACCTGCTGGTTGATAATCATGAGGTCATTGATTTGCTGAATACCCAACTTAGATATGTGGTAAATATTTATGTGGAGATTGATACGGGGAAAGGCAGAACAGGAGTGAAGGCTGATGATAAGGATTTGATCCTTGATCTATTGACTCATATTGATGGCAATAAGTACACTAAGGTCAAAGGCCTGTATTTACACGCAGGACATTCTTATGACTGTCGCGATAAAGCGGCAATAACGAGTGTGTATCAGCATTCCATTTCTCATTTATCTGAATTAAAACAGCTCATAAAAGATAAATTTCTCAATTTCGAGATCTGCTATGGAGACACACCAACCTGCAGTGTAATCGATAAGTTCGAAAATATCAATGCCTTAAGCCCTGGCAATCTTGTATTTTATGATTTAATGCAAGAACAGATTGGTGCTTGTATTGAGGAAGATATAGCGGTGGCTGTAGCCTGCCCTGTAGTCTCAATAAACAAATCGAAAAACCAAGTCTGCATTTATGGTGGGGCCATACACTTTTCAAAGGAGGCCTTAGTTGTTAATGGCGTTTCACTATATGGAAAAGTAGTGAAACTAACTAAAAAAGGCTGGTCTCCGATATTGAAGGACTGTTTTGTAGCAAGTTTATCTCAAGAGCACGGATTAGTTTCAATGACCGATATGGAGATGGAGAAATTGAAGGTGGGGGAAGTATTGGGTGTACTTCCGGTACATTCTTGCCTTACCGCAGAATGCCTAGGTGAATATATGACCTTCAATGGCCGTTTTCTTGATCATTATTCAAAAAAAAAGCATGCCTAAAGCATGCTTGATTCAAATGAATTGTGAGATTTTTATTTTAAATACTTCTGAGCTTTTTTCTTAAGTTCTTCACGATCAGAAGTAATAGATGGATCACTAAATATTTTAGAAGACAATTCAGAAATAACACTTTTTTTATAACCTAATCTAGTAGCTATATCCTCGCAAAACGCAATTTCGCTCTTGAATACCTGACCGTCTATTTTCATCATTTGAACTACATGATATAAGTGTTCAAATTTTTGATCATCTGTCAAAGAACCAAGATTGCCGATAGGCCTTGCTGGATGCTTAAGCATTTCATCAATTTCTTCTTTAGGGATTCCATTAGAAATGCCAATCATTCTAATCAATTTAGCTTCATTATCAGCTACCATGCTATCGCTGGCCGCTAACTGGATTAGTACATTTAATTGTTCCTTTACCATTTTTACTAATTTTTTAAAGACTGCCTCTTTTGGAATATTTTGATACATTCCACTAAGGACAAGACCAATATAATCAAATTTTTTATTTGTCTAATAGAAATTCATAAAAAATGCACTCTAGTTGTTTCCAAGTGTTATTTTGAGTCAATTCTATTCATTTCTTAAAGATTGCACAGGATTGGCTGTTGCGGCCTTAAATGCTTGTGTACTCACAATAGCTATGGCAAATATTAATGCAATTAAGCCTGTCAATGGCAGTATCCACCATTCAATTTGTGTGCGTATCGGGTAGCGATCCAAATAAGTATTTAGCAGATACCATGATAGTGGCGCTGAAATAATAAATGACACAATTACCAATTTTGAAAAATCAAAAGACATCAAACTTACCAGTCCACCAACAGTAGCGCCCATCACCTTTCTTATTCCAATTTCTTTGGTTCGCTGCTGGGCAGTAAAAGAGGCCAATCCAAATAGTCCCAGACCGGTAATTACAATTGTTAATAGTGCAAAAAGACTAGCCAATCGGCTGGTTAAATTTATACTAGTAAATTTTTTCTGAAAGTCTACATCCGCAAAAGTATATTCAAATGGGTAGGCGGTGTTGTATTTTTCAAAAATAGCCTGTACCGTTGGCAAAGCATAAGTAATGTCGCCATGTAACCTTACACTTACCGATCCGCCCCAATCATCAAGGATCATGAATAACGGCTTAACATCTCTATATGGATCGTCCATGAGCACATTGTCAACTACTCCAATCAGGTTTCTTTTATTACCCCATAAATCTAATTCAGTGCCAATTGGATCTTTCAGATCCATTAAATCAAGGGCAGCCTTATTTATAATGATGGCTGAAGAATCACTCTTAAAGTCTTTAGAAAAATCCCTTCCCTGCAGAACTTTAATACCCATGGTTTGACAATAGTCATAATCTAAAACAATCGTTGAAAAAAGCACTCTTAAGTCCTCAGGTTTGCCAGGCCAACCAAGGAAATTATTGGAATTAACTTGTGTTATTTTACTATTAGATTTTGTAACCCCATCTACAGCTCCTGATTGCAATAATTCATTTTTTAGAGCTTCATAATTTTTGTCCATCTCGTCTGTACGATAAACGGAAATAAGATTATTCTGCTCATATCCCAGATCCCGATTTTTTACCAACTGAATTTGCTGCATAATCACTATTGTACCGACAATGAGAATTATAGAAAATCCAAATTGAAGTACAACTAAAATTTTTCGAGGTGTACTTGCGCCCTTACCTACCGATACTTTTCCCTTCAATACTTTTACTGGCTGGAAAGAAGATAGATATATTGCTGGGTAACTGCCTGATACTATTCCTGTGATAAGAATTATGGATGCTGAAAATATCCAAAATGATGATGAAGTATAGTCTATAAACAATTCCTTTTCAACCAGATTGTTATAGGCGGGCAGCAGTAAATGAGCCAACACTAATGCAATTAAAAATGATATGATGGAAATGAATAACGATTCACCCATAAACTGGAAAATCAACTGCATTCTCCCTGAACCAACACTTTTGCGAATCCCGACTTCTCTAGCCCTTCTCTCTGATCTGGCTGTGGCAAGATTCATAAAATTAATACAAGCGATTAAGATGATGAAGAAAGCAATAATGGTAAACAATTGAACATAATCACTTCTTCCACCACTTTCTTGTCCATCTTCAAATGATGAGTGAAGTCTCCATTTTTCAAGAGGGTGAATAAAAAACTCACGTTCCATATCGTCCTGTCCTTTTTCTGTGAGCATGTCCTTTACATTGTCTTGAACAGATACCATACTATTAGGATCATCTAATTCGATAAATATTTGAAAGGAATAATTGCCCCAATTAGTCATGTTATCACGCACCCATTGGTTTTTTTGTTCACGAAGCTTCCAAGGAAGTAAAAAATCAAACTCAAAGGATGAGTTTTGAGGGATATCTTTAAGAACTCCAGCCACCTTAAGGTCACTATCATCATCAACACGTACAATTTTATTGATAGGATCTTCCTCTCCAAAAAGTATCTTGGCGAGCGATGCTGATATTACAATATTAGAAGGGTCATCTAATACAGTACTGGCGTCACCTTTTTCTAATGGAAACTCAAACATTTCAAGAAATTCTTCACTTGCCCAATAACCATCCTTTGTAATTCTTACTTCATTGACATTGAGCAAATGTGATCCTCCCCAATCCGTTACACAACTATTTTTAATTTTCGTATCCGCCTCTTTCATTGCCTCATATGTAGGCAAAGGAACTGATCGCCATGAGTTTATTTTCCCATCAAAATGGGCATTGACCCAAACTTGATAGAGCCTGTTATATTTTGGAATAAATTTGTCATAGGACACTTCATCAGACACCCAAAGCAAAATTAGTATAGAGCAAACTATCCCTATAGCTAATCCAGAAATGTTGATAATGGAGTAGATCGTATTCTTATAAATATTTCTTATTGTGACCAGAAAGTAGTTTTTGAACATGCCTTTATATTATTATAGATGAGTTAGGACTAATACTTTAAAAAGGTGAGATGGTTACACGCAAATTTTTGTTGTCTAATAAATTATGATAAAGACTCACTATAGTTTAAAGGGTTGCATAAAACGGTGTAGCTAACACTGAAATTTAAATTGCACCTACTGGTGGGCAAGTAAAATTGACATAATTAGTATATTGGCAGATTGAATAAGGTAATTTGATAATATGATGCAACCCTATTAAACTTACCCTGTCTTTAAGGCAGATATTTAAAAACGGAAATATGAAAAAGTTGAATCTTCTAATTGCAATGATGTTGTTAAGCGTTGCAGTTGTATTTGGGCAGAAAGTTGAAGAAAGAAAAATCGGTTCTTTTGATGAAATTCAAGTGTCGCAAGGTATTGATGTTTTTCTTATAAAGGGAACGAAGGAGAATGTTAAGGTTGAAGCTTCGGGTATTGCTTTAGATGAGGTATTGACAGAAATATACGGAGGTAGGTTAAAAATTCATTTAGAAGGGAATAGGTATCGGAACCCATCAGTTAAGGTCTATGTAACCTTTGTGTCATTAGAGTCAATAGCCGCTAGTAGTGCTGCTACTGTAACGGCTGACGGTATAATAAAAGCGGATAGAATGGATATAGATGTTTCAAGTGCGGCAGACGTTGAAGTGAAAGTTGAGGTAAATGAATTAACGTTAAGTGCATCTAGTTCTGGCGATATTGAAGTGTCAGGGAAGACGAAATATCTGGATGCTACTACGAGTAGCGCGGGTGGTGTAGACGCTTATGACTTAGAAGCTCAGATTGTTCGAGTAAGAGCAAGCAGCGGTTCAGGCTCTAAAGTTTATGCTATCACAGAAATTGATGCTCATGCAAGTAGTGGAGCAAGTATTAGATTTCGTGGAAATCCAAATAAGTCGAGAACAGATTCGAGTAGTGGAGGCTCTGTAAGAAAGTCTAATTAAAGAATTTAGGTTCTAGTATTTACTAGCCTACTAGCCTGTCAATCTTTGGCAGGCTTTTTTTATTACTTGCATCCTTTATGCAATTTGAAATTGCCCTCAACACGATCTTCCTGCATATTTACTTCTAGATTCTGCAAGGCTTGGTTGAAGTTTCTAAGGTAGGATTTACCTAAATTTAATGGAGTTAAATTTCTAACACTCCATTTGGTTTTGGTGAGAGAAAAATTGATCATCACGTTTTGATTTATTGCAATAACGATAAAAAATACAATAGTTCAAATAAATAATTGATTACTGTACAGTTTTTAGTAACGACAAATCAATAGGGAGGTTTAGTTTTTTTTATGAAAAAATTGAAATTACCTTTGATCTACTAATTAAGATTAATTTGGCTGGCAAATTCAAAAATAGCATCAATAGAAAACTTTTAAATCCACTACTGGGGTTTTTAAAACAGGGAATGACGCCTAACAAATTGGCACTTTCAATTGCTCTGGGATTTGCGATAGGGCTTTTCCCTATAATTGGAGTTACGACAATTATCTGTCTAGTGGTTTCACTCGCCTTAAAACTTAATTTAGCTGCTATTCAGCTGATAAATTATTTTGTTTATCCATTGCAGTTAATTTTACTTATCCCAATGATAAAGTTGGGTTCTTGGATGCTAGGCGTAAATCCTATTCCCTTTTCCATCACCCAGTTGTTAGATATGTTTAATACCGATTTTTTTAGTGCACTCGAAAAGCTTTGGTTGGCACATTTAATTGGCATTTTTACTTGGGCGGTGTTTGTTTTACCAATCAGTGTATTCGGGTATGCTATATTAAGGTATACATTTAGAAGGATGTCAACTACTTAATCTACCGATTATTGAAATCGGAATATAGCGTTTGCATATAAGCTTTACCAAGCTCCAAATCCTTATCTGTTTTTACACCAGTTTCCTCCAAGTAATGTTTACCTATATTGTCATAAATCACCTTTCTGGTGCCATCAATAAACCCAAATCCATTATTGAATACATAAACAGCAAAAGGATTGTAATTATCGGCCATTATATTGTTACTAAAGGTATAGATGGTATCTTGAAAACCTAATTGTCCAAATAAGGTATTAGCAATATCAGTCTGACAGGCATATTTACTAATGACTGTATCTTGTTTGGCCAATGCGCCCCCCAGCCATAACATAGGGATTTTGAATCGCTTCGAGTTGGAATTACCCTCATTATCAGGCATAAAATGACCATGGTCAGCTGTGATGATGATTAAGGTGTTTTCCCACCAGTCTGATTTTTTAGCTTTCTCAATAAAATCGCCAAGACATTTGTCAGCATAGTAAGCAGAATTTAAAAATTTGTGCTCATCGTCAGTCCCTGGAATTACCGTTTCCATAGGTACTTCAAAGGGTTCGTGACTGCTTTGAGTCATCATTATTTTAAAAAATGGCTCCTTGGCTTGTTCCGCCTCTTCAAAATATTTATCAAACACATATTGGTCATGAACCCCCCACTTTGAAGTGTTTAATTCTTGTGGAAAATCCTCACTTTGTGTGATATTATCAAACTGTGCGTTGGTTAGGTATGATCTGAAATTGGCATAATCGATATTATAGCCATAGGTAAACTCTGTTCTGTATCCTCGATTTTTCAAATCCTTATTTATAAATGGCAATGAGGCCGTTTTCTTAGGAAATTTAATAATGGAGGTTAAAGGTTGACGCGGATAGCCGTTTAAAATAGATACTATTCCCAAATCTGTTCGATCACCAGACGAATAGAAATTGTCAAACAAAACACCTTCCTTAACAAGCTTATCAAAATTGGGAGCAATGCCCGGCAATCCACCCAAGGGTTCAATAAACTTATAGGTAAAGCTCTCCATGACAACTATCATGACGTTAGGCTTTTCACTTTTAATTAACTGTGTAGTAGGTCCATCAGAATTTATCAATTCATTGAAATAGGCCTTGGTTTTATCAGCAGCCAAATAATCTTCTGGGTATTTGAGCTTATTAAGTTTGGTTAACGCATAGCCAAAATTGTATACCACATTTACAGCGGCATGATTGGCAAACATATTTGTTTTATGAAAATACACTGTACCAGTATTGATTGGAGCAACGCCTACTGTGCCTCGAATGGGGGCAATAAGAAGACCAGTCATTACTAATATTACTACTGATGTTTGCCAATTGGCTTTGTTAATTTTTTTAATGGGTTTTGAGATAAATTTTAGGTAGTAATAGCCAAATGCGCTAAAGATAAGGAGCCAAAAAATTACAAGTAGTAGGGTGGTTAGCGGATCACCAGAACTGGCCGCTTCCTTACCTATGTAAAGTAGGGGAGTAGCATCCATTCTATATCCCCAATGTGAGTATAGTTCGAGATCAAGTACAATAACGAAGCTGCTCAGGAAAAGAATAATACCTGTGTAAATTTTAAGCGAGATATTTAAAATGATAGGCTTAAAATACGTGGTAAGTAAGATTAGCAAACCCGGGATAATGGTATAATAACCCATTACAGAAAGATCCAGTCGAGCACCATTTAAAATTGAAAGAATTATATCACCAAAGGACATGGTGGAAGTGCCTTCATAATGATAAATGAGGAACAAAATACGGGCAAAAACAAAATAGCTAAACCAGTAAAGGCAGTATTTGAAGAAAATTTTAATTCGATCAGCCATGTTTTTAAAATTTCCCCAAATTAAAGGTTAAAGCATCGGTAAAACAAGGGTAGTTCCTATCACTGAATATTTAGAAGTGTTAATAACTCTAAAGGCCTATCTATTATGAAATTAGGCTTGTAGGACTTCAGGTTATCCTTAGTATGAAAACCCCATGAGACACTAATGATTGGAAGCTTACATTTATTTGCAGCTTCAATGTCACGAGTTTCGTCACCAATCAACACTGTTTTCTCATGATCAATATTATTGGTTTTAATCATTGAAAGTATGGATCTCTTTTTCCTGAATATACCAATATCAGTAGCTAAATACTGAAAGTAATTTGTTAAATCATGTTTGCTGAGAAAGTCCTTTACGTTTGATTTTGAATTTGAGGTGAGTATACCAAGGTTAAAGTGTTTCGCAAGCTCCTTTATTACTTCAGGAATGCCATCAATTGGATTTAACTGACCAATATTTTGAGCTAAGCGTTTTTTGAATACGGCAGCCACAAATGGAAGTTTCAAGTATGAAATTCCCACAGCTTTAATGGCATCTTGAGTAGATAAGCTCCTGTAAAAGTCGAGCTCTTCTTTGTTATTTATCTTTTTGAATTTGAATTTTTCAGATAAGCTATTAGCAATTTTATGACCCAAGTCTAGGGTGTCTGCAATGGTACCATCGAAGTCAAAGATGAGCGTTTCAATATTCTCAAGGCCTTTTTTCAATGACTATTGGTCTCTTTTTTGAATTTTAGGATATACAAGATTTATAGCACGATTAAGATGATTTTCATCATCGATTTCGCACCACGCCAAGTCTTCTATTTTTTTAATATGAAGATTGGTTTTGGTAGAAATACCTACAAAATCATCTTCATAATGAATTCCTTTGTCACCTTCAGCATAGCGATCACTAGCATAACGACACATCATTTTAAAAGTGGGCAATGATATTTTGCTAATGCCAACCAATTCCCCACTTATGTCTGAGAGTTCAGCTACTACTTTTGACATATTAACCAAATTCCAATGGGTATCGGCTTCAATATACACTTCATCATTCGAACCTGTTTTACCACTGGCTAAAATTATGTCCTTCTTATTATCTGTTATTAATGAATGCAATGCCTCTTTTTCATAGAGAAGATCACCCTCTAGCAGCAGGAAGTCTGAGTCGATCAAATACCTTAAATTGTATAATGTATACATGCTTCCGGTCTCGGCAAAATCATCATTCCGACACGTTTCAATCATGGGGTATTGCTTCTTTAAATCATCAAAGAACTCATTGAGATAGCCCGTTCCAATGATGATTTTAGTCACTCCGTGACTTAGCAGATTGTCTATTGATCGTTGGATTAACGTTTTACCATCAATTTCCAAAAAGGCCTTTGGCTTTTCTTTAGTTCTATCCTTCAATCTGCTGCCGAGACCAGCAGCGAGAATTACGGCTGTAGTTATTCCTTCCTTCATGAATTAATGAAGTTCATCAACCTTTCTTTTACTTCAAAAGGTTTAATGGTAGGTCTACCTAAATCTTTCGGAGAACCTTTAGAGATCTTGAGATGTATAAAAGTGGCCTTTGGATTGTTTTTCCATTTGTTGATTTCTGCATTAAACTCCTCTATGCTGCCAACTGAAGCTGACACAGGATATCCCATAGCATGAGCTGCATTGGCATAGTCAATATTATGAGAAATAGTAGCCTGACCTCCAGTCGAATCGTGAACGTTGTTGTCCAACAAAACATGTAGTAAGTTATTGGGCTGATAGTAACCATTAGTGGCGAAATTACCCATACGCATGAGCGAAGCTCCATCCCCGTCAATGGCAATCACTTGTTTGTCAGGTTTGGCAAGAGCCAAGCCTAAAGCCATGGAACTGATACATCCCATTGAACCCACCATGTACAGGTTGTTAGGTTTATCTTCTACTTCAAAAAGCTCTCGCCCTGTTTTACCCGTGGTTGCCAAGAGTACCGTGTCTTTGGAAGTATTATCTGAAATGCATTTTAATGCTTCGGTTCGACTTGGGCTTGTTTCTGTTTTTGCAGTTCTTAGCACTTTGTCGCCAGTGGACTTAAGTGTTTGCGGTTTTAAAACTACTTCATCAAAAGTTCCTTTTTTGACAACAAAAAAGAAGGTTTTATTATTTTCAATGGCTGCATTGGCTCTTTTTAACTGCTGCTTCACCTCGATCATATCTAGTGAGAGATATTCCCACTCTACCTTCATCAAGGCCAGCATTTCACCTGTAATTTGCCCCATCAGTTCATGCTGAGGTTCATCATTCAAACCCTCTTCACCACGAAGACTCACAAAACCCAAGACTGGGAGTTGAAAGGAGTAATTTAAAGAGGTAATCGGAGAAGTGGCATTTGTCAGTCCTGAGTTTTGCATAAGTACCACTGACTTTTTACCTCCTAAATAGGCTCCTGCAGCGGTGGCTATTGCATCCCCTTCGTTTGCTGCCATCACGTAGTCACATTCATTGATGGCGTAGTTGATTAGGTATTTTAAAAATGAACAGGGTACACCACTATAAAAGTCGAAGCCCAGTTCTTTTAATTCAGTTCCAAATTCTTGTGTGTTCACCTGTTGGTATTTAGTAGTAAGTTATTAGTAGTAAGTGAAATCTAAATTCTTAATTTTCCTGCCTCCTGCAAATCAACCAAAGTATCCACATCTAGCCAAGCACCACTTATGTACTTCACAGCAATGGTATTGGTTTTTGCTATTTCGTTAAACAAATCAGTGCAAGTCATTTGCTTGAAATTTTTATCTGTACTAAGTTTTACAAGTGCATTTTTAACTATTTCAGCACCATTGCTGTTCACTTTCCATAAACCAATAAATTCTCCATGTGCTTTTTTCTCTAGATCATGGCCCATTTCTTTGAACTTGGCAGTTCCGATGTAGTTCATTTTACTGTACTTTTCACTCGCTCTCACCAGGTCGTTATCCCCATTTTGCTTTTTACTGTCAGCATCCACTATTAGCGTAATATCATTATTGTCATTTAACAGCTCGTGGAGAACATATTTTTTGAAAATGATATCACCATAGCTGATGACTGTATTCTCTTTTATTTGATCTTTAGCCAGATATAGTGAGTAGAGTTCTTTGGTTTCATTGTATATATCATTGTCAATGGCATTGATATTATTGAAGTTCACCTTCTCCTTGGCAAAACCACGCACCACACTAATATCCTTAATACCTACCTGATTGTATTGGTCTATTTGAGTAGAAAGAAGTGACTTACCATGTACTTCCAAGAGAGTTTTGGGAGTATCTTTTGTTAATTCACCCAATGAACCTTGACTAGCTGCCAAAATAATATTGTTCACTTTTCTACCAGAAGTAGGAAGGTATAATTTTTCAGCATCTTTCAATTCGTCTGCACCTTGGAGCCTAAAAATTTCGGCCACTGATACTACATTTCCTTCTACATTTATTAAGGATTGGTCTTCAAAAATCTGTTTTGAAGTGTCTTGCATCACTTTGATTGCAGACCTCATATTGTGATTCGCCCAAATTGACATGCTAATGCCCATTTCCCTGAAATGATCCGTTGGAGTAGAGTAGTATTTTGTTGGAACAATTACTACTGGGCAGCGGTCACCCCAAACTTTCATAAAAGCATCGATATCTGAAGAGTCAGCTTTTTTACTATGACACAGAATGGCGTCCGCACCTGCAGTATGGTAGGCATCAGCTCTTCGAAGAGCTTCATCTAATCCCCAACCTGCAATGAAAGCCTCAAGTCTGGCTACTACAGAAAAATCTGAATCTAACTGTGTATCCTTTGCAGCTTTAATTTTACCACAAAATTCTGCTACGTCAGCTAGTGGCTGATTTTCACCTCCTATAAAAGAATTGGTCTTTGGAAATAATTTATCTTCAATGCAAACAGCAGCTATATCTCTTTGTTCAAGTTTTTTGACAAGTCTACGCATGTTATTGAAATTGCCATAGCCGGTATCTCCATCAAGTAAAATTGGAATTGAAGTGCCATCACTCATAAATTCTAAAACATCTAAAACCTGCGTCCATGATGCCTCATTGTTATCTCTTACACCAAGTGCCGCGGATATCGAAAGTCCGCTACCCCAAATACCTTTAAAGCCAGCCTCTTCGACAATTTTTGCCGACATCCCATTGTGTGCTTCCATTATGAACTCCAACTCGTTTGAGAGGAGCATATTCCTAAATTGTGTCGTTTTTTTCATAAGCCACAAAGATATAATATATTTCTACTTACAAGGAGCAATATAATAGGTTATTGAGACCTTGAAGAAACCTCATATTCGGATGTAACCCCTTTTTTATTTTTATTTGCAAGCCATGAGAGATTATGCCTATCAATGCAAAGATTATTCACTACTAACTCCCGTATTTAAACGGGTTTGTGTTACACCATTATTAAAATTTGTTCCATGGGGACTTCCGGCTAACATCATCACCATTATTTCTAATTCATTTTTTTATATCGCTTTGTACTTATCGTTTGACCAGAGTGTACTAGGAAAGTGGAATTATATGGTCATTCCTTTGTTACTACTTGCTTATCTAATTGGCGATCATCTTGATGGGGCACAGGCCAAAAGGACAGGAACAGGTTCTGCATTGGGTGAATTTTGTGATCATTATTTAGATGCGTTTAACAACGGCATTCTACTTATTATTTTGTTCAATCTATTCAATGTGACCAATCCATGGTTGGTTACCTCAGTTTTAATTTTGTCTTACATGGCCCATGTTTCGGTATTCTATGAGCAGTTTAAAACGGGATGGTTGATCTTTGAAAAAATTGGTTCTTTAGAGGGTGTTTTGTTGTCAGCAGTACTTATTTCCTGGGCTCACTTTGAACCTGTACATACGTTTTATATTACACCAATATTGTATGATTTCTCATTGATGGAGGTATTTCTAATGTTCACAGCTTTAGGAGGTTTAATCACTTTTGTTAAAACAGTAAGTAGAACACCCAATGTGCGATACAGCCTTTGGATGTATACAATCTCTTTAATTATCATTGGTGTGGTTAGTTCTATTCTGTTTTCCTATTGGGCGATAGCCATCGTGATCACACTTTATTCCAGTCTTTATCTAGGCAAAATAATGAATGGACACTTGATTGATGGAATTGAAAGAAGCCCAGGTATTTTTTCACCTCTATTTTTATTGATAATCTATTTTATGCCAAGCCTTTATGCGGGCAATACCTTTTTGGTAATAACGATATATTTAATTGCCAATATTATTATACAGATCTTTAGAACCTTTCAATCACTCGGACAGTTTTGGGTCTGGGTAAATCCACGCAAATAATGAAAAAAGTGAACAGAAAAATATTGCTGAACCCTGGTCCGGCTACTACTAGTGACACGGTAAAGAATGCCATGGTAGTTGAAGACATTTGTCCACGTGAGGCGGATTTTGGGTCATTGATTGAAAGCATTAAAAATGACCTTGTGAAAATTGTACATGGGGGAGAGGACTATTTAGCAACATTATTTACAGCAAGTGGAACGGGTGGCTTAGAAGCGGCAATTTCTTCAGCAGTACCTGTGGGCAAAAAATTACTAGTAGTAGAGAATGGAGCCTATGGTACACGTATGGTAAAATTAGCAGAAACATTTGGCATCGAAGTAGTGCGCTACGAATTGAAATATGGGGATTATCCAGATGTTAAAGTGATTGAAAAATTGCTTACCGATAATGTAGATATAAGTCATCTCGCGGTAGTACATCACGAAACAACAACGGGTATGCTTAATCCCATTCAGGAGATTTGTGACCTAGCTCATAAGCATAATACTGAAGTAATTGTAGATTGCATGAGCTCTTATGCAGGCATTCCGATTGATGTTAGAAAGTGGAAAGCAGAGTATATAATTTCCTCTTCTAATAAATGTATCCAAGGAATGGCCGGGTTGGTTTTTGTTATTTTTAGGGCCTCTCTATTACCTAAATTGCAAGAACAGAAAAGATCTTTCTATTTTAACATTTACAATCAATATGTGGGTTTTGAAAAGACAGGTCAAATGCAATTTACACCTCCAGTACAAGTGTGTTATGCTCTACGTCAGGCTATTGACGAATATTTCTTAGAAAGTGAACAAGGCCGATGGACACGATATAAAGAAAACTGGGATATTTTGGTTAACGGATTGCAGGAGATGGGCCTTACATTTTTATTGCCCTACGAACAACAATCGAAGATATTACTTGCGATAGTAGAACCAAAGCTAGCGGGTTATGACTTTGATCAAATGCATGATTATCTATATGAAAGAGGCTTCACTATTTATCCCGGAAAAGGGGCAAAGACGGCTACATTCAGATTGTCGGTACTGGGTGATTTATATGCAGAGGACATCAGGGCTTTTTTAAAAGAAATGCAGAATTATTTTAAGACGATTAGTTAGGAGATACTGTCCATTATTTTGGAATGGTAACGCTAAAAGTAGTTGATTCACCAAATTGACTTTCTACCTTTATTTTACCGTTTAGTTTTTCAACGGCCATTTGAACAAGGTAAAGACCCAAGCCGCTTCCTTTGGACTGGTCTGACCCTCTAAAGAACATGTTGAATATACTTTCAATATGCTCTTCCGAAATACCTATCCCCGAGTCTGAGATACTGAAATAGAAATTGTCATTATCCTGATGTGATTTAATAAAGATACGTTGCTCTACCCCTGGATAATTTTTTCTGAAAATCAGGGAGTTCTCCATGAGGTTAGAAAGGATAATGGTAATTAAAAATGGATCGGATTTTAGTTGCAAAGCACTTTCTAATTCAAAAGCATATTTTGTATTTTCGGAGGTAGTATCAAGAAATTTGATACTATCACGAACCCCAGAAATCACTGTTGGTAAATCAATAGGTTGTAATTCAACCCGATGATTGATGACTTCATGAACCAAGGTTAATTTTGAAAGCAGTTTTTGCATGTCTTTGGCCACCAGTTCAATTAGGTCATAGTATTTTAAATCATTGGGGCTGGTAGACTCAAGTTTTGCCAGTGACGTAAGTCCATGAATTCGGCTAATGGGCCCCTTTAAGTCATGTGACGCTCGATATATAAAAGTATCAAGTTCAGAATTCGTTTTCTGAAGTTGCTTAAGAGTAGTTTTTATTTTTGATGTACGTTGTTCTACTTTCTTTTCGAGGAGGGTATTCAGCTCATGGAGTTTTTCATTAATAGTCAGGATTTCTTCCTGTGACATTTGTAACTCCTGGTTTTTCACATTGATATTATCACGCTGAAGAGTGATCTCCTCGTTCTGATCTTTCAGAAGTAAATTTTGCTTTTCAATTTCTTTTTTCTGCGACAGTACCTCGAAAGTTCTATCCGCTACTATCAATTTCAACCTTTTTCTTTGTTGACGTACACGATAAGAATAGGCAAGGGCGATAAACCAAATGGTTAGAATACCTAAAACAGTAAATAATCCATATGCCCATGAGGTTTGATACCAAGGTGCTAGGATATAAAATCGATAGGTGGCTGTACGCCCTTCAGTGTCGTATATGTTCTTAGATTTTACCTGAAAAGTGTAGCTACCTGCACTTAGATTATTGTATTCTTTGACATTTTCAGTACCCCAGGCAGACCATGTTTTATCATTGCCCTCTAAGTAATAACTATACATATTCTTTTCAGGTAGCTCATAACTTGTGGCTGCATATTCAAAACGAATAGAGTTACGATTATAATCGAATGTTGGTTCATAAGATTTAGGCTGGTCAAGAACGAATGAAGGAATAATGGTATTGTCTTGAATTTCTGAATAGGAGCCTGCAAAAATCAAGGAATCTAGATTGGTCACTTTTCGGATCAAGGTATTGTAAGGGACTTCATAGTCTTTTTTCACATTTTCATCGAAACTAAATAGTCCATCAGATGTTACAAACCACGTTATACCATTTATGTCAGGATAAATAGAAATAACAGTGTTGGTTTCTAATCTAGCAAATTGTTTAACTATTTTTCTAACTGATCCATCTCCACTAAATACATATTTAAGTATTTGGTTTTGACCATTTTTTAATCTAATACTTGCATAAATGGTCGTGTCATTTAAAACGGCCATACGGTTTATATTTTCAGTAATGTTCTTGAAGACAGAAAACCTATCAGTAATGGAATCATATTTGAATAATCCTGATTCTGTACCTACTAATAACCCTTCTTTAATGGAGACAATCGAGGGCTCTAGGTTTCCTGTTAACCCATTTGCAGAGGTGTAAAGTTTGGTCTGTGGGGCGCTGGAACTTAATTTGTTTATTTTATAAACACCTTTCGTTTTGGCCCCTAGCCAAATATTGCCATTTTGATCTTCAGTAGCATCGTGAATGACCTGATCTCTATTTTCAAACGAAATCAATGATTGTTCCTTAATAGAATTTAATTTAAACGTTAATAATCGAGAATCAGTAATGGTTGATTGTATGACTTGCTTGCTAGGAGTGTTTATATTTAGAATATTTGTGGTGGGTTCCGAATTGATTAATTCGGCTTTTTTATTATGAATTTTATATAGACCTTGTTCAGTTGCTACAATTAGACTTGAATTATTTGAGTCCTTTTGATCCAAATTAGCAAAAGACCAAATTTTCGTATTTATTCCACTAATTTTTCTAAATTTTCTCTCATCTAAATAATAAAGGCCTTTTGTTGTTCCCAGAAATAGATCACCCCCATTTCGTTTTATGCACCAAGGTGTACCTAGGTCTAAATCATTCCACGTTTTCCAAGGAGACGAGAGTTCAATAAAAGAGATGCCTTCTTGCATTGCACACCAAAGGTTATTATTGAGATCTAATGTCAATCCCCTAATTATATCACTTTGTAAACCTTGTTTACTGTCAATCGTACCAGATAAATTAAACTCCTTGTCGATTAATCCAATACCTCCTTTCAAAGTAGCTGCAATATACAATTGATGTTTGTTGTTAGGATTAATTTCACAATCAAAAAAGTCGTTTCTTATTAGAAAGTCACGAGCAGTCCCTTCTATTTTTGCTAAAACACTATTCTTGTTTAAATAGTAAAAACCCTTTCGTCTTGTACCAATTATTAGTCCCTTCTCAGTGAATTGTAATAATGATAGATTAGCGCTATTTAATTCTTCTGTTCCATTAATTATGTCATCACCTTTGTCGGTTAACCTTACTAAACCAACGTTAGGTTTAATTATGTAAGGATATTGCTGAAAGAATATTTTAGTTCGGTATTCTGTTGGCCAAACCTTCATGGTTTTTCCATTCCAAAGGAATACACCTTGTTTGCTATAGAAATATATTCCATTTTGAGTAGGTATTATTCCCCATATAACAGAGGTTAATTCGATCTGATTGAGCTCAGACTTTAATGAAACAAAATCTACTTCACCAGAAATATTTGTTTCTAAATAACCAAAATCTCCCTTAGTACCAATAAATAGTTGTCCTGCAGCATTTTCTGCAATAGAGGTAATTAAAAAATCAAGAGGTTTATTCCATCTTTTTCCATCGTAGGTGAGTAGTCCATCAAGATTTCCAATATATATAATACCAGTTTGTGATTGAATAACTCTCCAATTAGAAAAAGAAGCACCATACTCTTTATTCGAAAAATTTTCAATGAAGTACTGACCACCCAAATTTTCTTGTGCCAATACACAAAAGGTTATGAAAAGGAAGTAAATAGTTATAAGGGCTCTAATCATCAATTCCAATCAAGCGAAGTAATGTGAATGACGAAATTAAGTTTAAGGCTGCAATAAAAAAATTAATTACAGGATTGAAAACCCTTAACTTATATAATGAAAAACCCTGATCATATCCGTAGTATACAATCAGGGTTTTTAATGGTAAGCAAATTAGGTTAAGCCTTCTTAATAGATTTAATATAATCTACAGTATATTTTTGTGGAATAGTGTCGTACCATTTCAACAATGTTTCGGCTCCCAGGTGATCATAAATCAAGCTGAATTGTTTCTTCATCTTG
Organism: Fulvivirga sp.; assembly: GCA_048268855.1. Classification (GTDB taxonomy): domain Bacteria; phylum Bacteroidota; class Bacteroidia; order Cytophagales; family Cyclobacteriaceae; genus Fulvivirga. The sequence goes on along the minus strand of JBLWUR010000003.1, from coordinate 176,870 downwards.
CTTTCATGCTCACGCATCATTTGAGATGGATTGGTATCATATGCCAACTGATAAGCTTCCTTCTCCTGTGGGAGTGCAGGCAAATGATGGATTATTTTTTTGAAATTACGAAGGCAAAAATTATAGTATTGCTTTGTATGGAGAATAAATGTATGCCACATTTCATCAATGATGAGTAAGGGTTGATCAATAAATACACTCTCTTCTTCACTTTGCGATGCTAGGTATAACCATTTTTTGGTCTCCTCGAAAATATCTTTAGCTTCTTCATAAGATACGTCATAGCGATCCATAAAGCCTAAAATAATATTCTCTTCATTTTCGCACTCAAGTGCATCTACGCTATCAAGTGCATCAGCCAACTGTGACATATTGTGATATTGAAATAGTGATAAATAGACAATAAAAATTAGATGACAATAATTAACAAATGATTGTCTAAATAAACTCCTTAGAAGTTGCCGCCAGTTCCTTCACACACTAAACACACAGGGCTACTATTTTTATCATTATTTGAATACTTTGAGTATAAAGTATTAATTAAAGTATTTTTATTTAAATCTTTTTTAGTTGTTTTTTTAGTTTCAGTAGTCATGATAAGTTGGTTTTTTGGTTAGAAATTAAATTCGGATGCGAAGATATATTAGGCATGCATAATATCCAAATAATTTTCTTCTTGAGTCTTAAATGAGGCTACTTCTTGGTTAAGTACAATAGTTACATAATGTTTGAATAATTATATTATGCACTTATTATATAAGATATAGAATCAATGTTATTGATTGCCTTATATGAAAGTTAGGTTGAAAAAAAATTAAAAAAAATTATTAAAAACTTTTTCAGGAGTGATTTTTAATCAAATTTTTAAGGCTTCAATGCCTTTAAGTAATAGTGTGGGTGTAAAAATAAACGGGTAATCTTTCAATTGTACGAATGGAAGGGTCTAAAGGTTGTTATTTTAACTTATCAGTAATTCGTGTAGGCGGCTAATGCTCATTTATTCAAATATTGCATAAAGAGACTAATACACTATCTATTCATTGATCATTTAAAGGTTATTTTTTAAAAATATACCATTATATTTAATATGAGGGTGAAAAAATACCCTGTAAAGTAAAAAAAAGTATTACATTTGCTCGTAAATAGTTAAAAAACGAACCACATCTCACAATTTATGGCACATCTGCGATTCAAAGCTCTTGACTTGGCTAACAATAGACCCAAAGTTCAAGTTGAAGTAAAGGGAAAAATATCTGAATTTTTTGCTTCTGATGTTTTTGGCATTAGTCAAATGGAAGAACTTTTAGCCTCTGATGTTTTTAAAAAAGTTAAAATAGCCATTGATGATGGCCAGAAAATAGATGCTGAAACTGCCAATGCAGTAGCTTCTGCTGCCAAATCATGGGCAATAAGTAAGGGTGCCACCCATTACACACATTGGTTCCAACCACTTAATGGGGCCACAGCGGAAAAGCACGATACATTTTTTGATGCTCAATCTGGTATTGAAAGATTTAAAGGTACAACCTTGGTCCAACAAGAGCCGGATGCATCGTCATTTCCTAATGGAGGGATAAGAAGTACATTTGAAGCACGTGGTTACACTGCCTGGGACCCAAGTTCACCTATGTTTATTTATGGGGTTACCTTATGTATTCCTACTGTTTTTGTATCCTATACTGGAGAAGCACTTGATAATAAAGCCCCTTTGCTAAAGGCTATTGAAGTTATCGATATGGCTGCAACAAAGGTTTGTCAACTGTTTGATAAGAAAGTGACTAGGGTAAGGGCTTCATTAGGTTGTGAGCAAGAGTATTTTGTGATTGACAAAGCTCATTATTCTAGCCGACCAGATTTGGTAATGGCAGGAAGAACGTTGTTTGGACATAACCCGGCCAGAGGACAACAATTAGACGATCATTATTTTGGATCGATACCTCCAAGAGTTTACAATTTCATGAAAGATTTTGAAATTGAAGCTTTAAAACTAGGTATTCCTGTAAGTACACGACACAACGAAGTTGCTCCTAGTCAATATGAGGTCGCTCCATTATTTGAAGATATCAACATTGCCACCGATCACAATCTATTGTTAATGGATGTAATGTCCAAAGTGGCTGAACGTCACAGATTGAAGGTGTTATTTCACGAGAAACCATTTGCTGGATTAAATGGCTCTGGAAAACACAATAACTGGTCACTTATTACAAATACGGGTGTAAATTTATTCCAACCTAGTAGTAGTGCAAGAGAGAATTTACTGTTCTTGATCTTTTTAATTACCACCGTAAAAGCTGTACATGAATACGCTGACTTATTACGAGCGAGTATTGCTTCAGCCGGTAATGATCATCGACTTGGGGCCAATGAAGCACCTCCAGCAATTATGTCTGTATTCTTAGGTTCACAGCTCACAAACGTACTTGATGAATTAGAAAAGAATGGAAACGTAAAAGTAGAGAAGGGAGATAATATGTATATGAAGTTGGGTATCGACAAAATTCCACCTATTATTCTTGATAATACTGATCGAAATAGAACTTCACCATTTGCTTTTACTGGAAATAAATTTGAGTTCAGGGCAGTAGGTGGTACCGATAATCCTGGAACGCCAATGGCAGTTCTTAATCTAATAGTAGCCGAACAGCTCACTCAATTTTATTCTGCCGTGGAGAAAGATATCAAAAAGGGGACAGATAAGCGATTGGCTATTGTGAATGTGTTGCGCAAATACATTAAGGAGTCAAATGCAATTAGGTTTGAAGGTGATGGATATTCTGAAGATTGGTTGAAGGAAGCAAAGAAGAGAGGCCTTTCAAATGTAAAGGATACACCTCGTGCGATAGATGCATACCTTACTGATAAGGCAAGGGATTTATTTATTAAGCATGGAGTACTTAATGAAACGGAAATTGAAGCAAGGAATGAAATAAGGTGGGAAAATTACATTAAGAAAATCCAGATAGAGTCTAGGGTAATGGGGGATTTGTCTCTAAATCATATTATACCAACTGCCATAGCCTATCAAAATAAGTTGATTCAAAATGCTAACGGGTTGAGTGGTCTGGGTATAAAAAATACGCAGGTATTAAAGATGATTGACTCAATGTCAGATTATATAGAAACTATTCAACGTGAGGTTGAAAATATGACCGAAGAAAGGAAACGAATCAATAAGATAGTTGACAACAAGAAGAAGGCTTTGGCTTATTGTGACGATGTAAAAACCAAGTATTTTGATAAAATTCGCTATGCGGTTGACAAATTGGAATTGATAGTTGACAATGAAGATTGGCCTCTTGTGAAATATAGAGAAATGCTTTTCTAAAAGTAATTAAACCATTCTATTAATGCTTTTTAGAAGTCCATTATCAGGTGTGAACACCTGATAATGGACTATTTGAATGAAACAGAAACGGTATCTATCCCTGTTTCATTTATTGACTTCAAAATAGCTTGTTTTATTAACTGGGGGTGAGTCCAGGGGACAAAATGGTTCATATCTTTGACCATTACTACATTGACTTTTGATGAATTAACCAACATTTTTTTTGCAAATGCTGCATTACCTGCTGGCACCATATCATCTTGCTCTCCTTGGATAATTGTAACAGGCACCCTAATTATAGACCAGTAAGGTAGCATTTCCTCCAATTCGTCTTTTAAGAAGTAAATTTCATCGTTTGTTACTCTCAACGAAGTAGGCAAAACCCACCTTAAAAAGGGAGTGTGTAATGGCATTCTGAACCAAAATTCGTTAGGTTCCAATTGCGGATCTATTGATGGGGCTGCCATGATAAGAGCATTCACTAAATCAGGATATTTCATAGCCAATTTAGCTATTATTGGACCTCCAAGGGAATGCCCAACCAGGATTGTTGGTGTTGTTTGATTGTCTTCAAGAATTTTCTTTAGTAATTCAGCTTGTTTGTCCAAAGAAGGCATACTATTTCCAAAATCCGAATAACCATAACCCGGTCGGTCAACTGATATTAATTTAGCCTTTTTCGATAAAGTTGTGTCGGCAAGAAAACTAATAAATGCAGACCAGGATCCTGGGGCACCATGAAAAAAAATTACCGTTGGTAAAGAGTCACCACCTATGGAGGCGTAGTTGATACGCCTTCCACCAATTTTATATTTCGTGATAATGGGTTTTTGATCTGAGTGTATGAAGTATTCTTTTATTTCACTTTTACTCATTCTAAAACTAAAGCAGCCTGATGTAAGCTGGAATAATAAGAAAACCCCGCCAAGTATGAGTATATATCTCGTCTTTTTTAAAACCCGTTTAAACATTCACTTTATACTGATGGTTCAGGATTAAAGCTTGAGTGTTTTTTTGTATTTTTCTTTGTTATTCAAGATTTTCATTGCTTCAATAATATCATTATCAGCATCAAAAGAAGATTCAATTGAGCCCCTTTCCAAATAATAGCGAGAAGTAATATCTTCTTCAAGAAGCGCTTTTATTTGTGATTTGAAATCGTCAAGATCATTCGCTTTACTCAATTTCAATGTCCCCTCTAACTCTTCAAGATGCGTTTTAATGTCATCATAATATTTTTCCTCTTTGGCATTATCCTCAAGGTTTTTAAGATTTTTTTCTACTCGTGTAGAATAGCTATAGTCCTTGTCTTTAAGCCACTGCTTAAAACCTTCATATTCTTGATCAGTTAGTTTAAAACTTTTAGCATCTACAATTGTAGGATGCCCGTAATAGTATTCTGTTCCGAAATCAAAAATAAAGCCTTTAGTATACAAAGTATAAGCAATTGGGGAAAGGGACTCTTTTTCGACTGTGATATCCGGATCAATGCCACCACCATCAAAAACTGATCTACCATGTGCTGTTTTAAACTCCGCTTTTAATGAGTCGGGTACTTTGCCTACACTTCCATCTTCATTTCTATGTGTATAGTCAAGTGCTTGTATACAACGGCCACTTGGAGTATAATATTTAGCTGTAGTCACTTTTAGTTGAGCATTGTAAGTCAATGGCCGAGTAATTTGGACCAAACCCTTACCAAATGATTTTTGCCCAATAACAACTCCACGATCATAATCTTGTAATGTGCCGGCAACTATTTCTGAAGCAGAAGCACTACCGCTATTAATAAGTACAGCTAGTGGTATATCAATATCAACCGGCTGATTTAGAGTTTTATAGATTTGGTTATTGTCTTCTATTTTTCCTTTTGTGGCAACTACTTCTTTTCCTTTAGGTAAAAATACGTTTGTAATATTCACCGCCTCCATGAGTAAGCCACCAGGGTTGCCTCTAACATCAAGGATGATTTTTTTAGCACCATCTGCTTTTAATTTTGACACGGCATTTCGAACTTCTTTGCCAGCATCAATAGTAAATTCTGATAATTTGAGATAACCAATATCACTAGAGACCATACCATAATAAGGCACATTGTGAATTTTTACTTTTTCGCGTTTGAAATTTAGTGTAATGGGATTTGGCTCGTTGAAACGCTTTACAGTAATAGAAACATCAGAATTAGCCTGGCCTTTCATGAGATCACTAGCCTGTTCTCTGTCAAGGTTGGTAATATCAATACCATCGATTTTTAATACTTCATCTCCTATTTTGAGACCATTTTTTTGGGCAGAGTAGCCCTCCATAACCATTACAATTTTGATTTTCCCTTCGATTTTGCTGGTTAAAGCACCTATTCCTCCATATTGTCCAGTGCTTTGGGTACGAAAGTCCTCAATATCATCTTCGGGGATATAATTGGTATAAGGATCAAGAGAATTTAACATGGCATCAATTCCAATTTTGATGGTCGTATTTGGATTAATCTCATCCACATACAACGCATTCACCTCCTTAAAGAGTGTTGCAAAAATATCCATGTTTTTAGCTATCTCGAAGTAACGTTCTCCGGGATTGGTAAAAGACAAAGACATTATTACCAGAAGAATCGAAACGGGAAGTATCCAGATTTTATGTATTTTTCTCATAGGTGTCAAATTAAAAATTCAAAAGGTATAACGCAACTCACGAGTTATTAGTTGAAAGGTCTATTCCTTTTCTTTAATTCAGGGAGTGATTCTTCCATGCATTAACAGCTTTTAATTCAAGTTTGATGCCACGATGTTTAGCTGAAGTGGCAAAATTTTGAATTACTTCTTTAATATCGTGATCAATGTTTTGTGTTAAAGAACCATCGATTAAAACCTCAGAATTATCAGGAATATCCCTTAAAACCATCAATAAACTACCTTTGTTTAGGAAAGTTACCTCTTCTGATAATTTTATAACAATTTTTTTACTTTGTTGTGACTCATCACTATGATAGTAAAACGGATACTTGTAATTGTTTCTTAATATGAAAAAGACAGATACCACCATGCCAATTGCAATTCCCGTAAGGAGATTAGACAGTAAAATGGCAATAATAGTGACAAGAAATGGCGTGAACTGATCCCATCCGAGTGCATACATTTGTTTAAAAAGTGACGCTCGAGCTAATTTGTACCCCACCAGGGCGAGAATGGCAGCGAGAGAAGCAAGTGGTATCAAATTTATGATCTGGGTAAGAAACGTTACTGAAACCAATAATAGAAGGCCGTGGATTATACCTGACATTCTTGATTTTGACCCTGCATCCAAATTGGCAGAACTTCTCACTATTACCGAAGTCATTGGTAAACCACCAATCAAACCACTGATGATATTGCCGACTCCTTGGGCTTTTAATTCACGGTTAGTAGAGGTTATTCTTTTCTTCGGGTCCATTTTATCGATTGCCTCAATAGAAAGTAAGGTTTCGATACTTGCTACTGCAGCTATTGTCATTGCAACTACAAAAATATCTGGATTCGTGATTTGCGAAAAATCAGGAAACCTAAATTGGCTGAAAAAATTAGCAATGCCAGATCCACTTCCAATCGATACTACATGATTTCCACTTAGAAACATGTCGGGTGATAAATTTAAATAGGCCTGATTTATTAGTACACCTAAAACCACCACTACCAATCCGGCAGGAACAAGTTTAAAAAATGCTTTATTTTTTAAAGGTGTTCGCTCCCAGATAAGAATGATTGCTACGGAAATCAGAAAAATAATCAATGCACCAGGTTCTATAAAATCTAAAGCATTTACAATACCTGAGAAGGTATTATTACCATCTGATTGTAAAAAATCCAAGTTTCCTTCAAAATCAATATCATTACCAAAAGCATGGGGTATTTGCTTTAGAATCAAAATGATACCAATGGCAGATAGCATGCCCTTAATTACTGAAGAGGGAAAGTAATGACTAACGATTCCGGCTCTTGCGTATCCCAATATAAGTTGGAATATACCTGCAATAACTACGGCTAATAAAAAGGCTTCGAATGAGCCCAAACTGGCGATAGCCCCTAGTACTATGACAGTGAGACCTGCAGCTGGACCACTTACACTCAAAGATGACCCGCTGAGAGCGCCTACTACTATACCACCAACTATTCCGGTAATGAGTCCAGAAAATAATGGCGCTCCAGAAGCAAGGGCAATGCCCAAGCAAAGGGGCAATGCAATGAGAAAAACTACTAACCCTGCGGGTATATCGTTTTTTAAATTAGAAATTTTTTTAAATGACATGTATTTTTATTTTATGCTTTTTGAAAGTATTTATAATTAATAAGGATGACGTTATAGTCGTGCTTTAAAGAATAGATTTCTATAAACACGATTACAAGAACAAGGTATAGCATTTAAACTAAGCTTGTGGAGGGGGTGTAGTTACGTCACTACCGGGTTCACTCAATATCATCTGATGTGAAAAATGATTGATATATAGATGATCAGGATTATAAAAAGCGAGTAGACTATTTTTGGTTTCTGTATTGTGAGTTTCTTCTTCTTCGAAAATCAATGTTCCTCCAGGTACTTGTGTTTCTGGGAATACATCATTCCCAGTAATACAGAATTCAACAATGAATTCAACTACCGTCTCCATTTCATTTACATATACAATTCCATTCCCCATTTTACCTAAGAGAAAATCACTTTGGTTCAGGCTAATATTGAACACCTGCAAGCCCATAAATAGGGCAATGATTTTAAATGATATGGATTTTTTAAAACTCATTCTGAATAGAAACGCAAAGGTAGGAGTAATGTTTATTATTTTGTGGATTTATTATAAAATATAGAAGGGTAAGTAATTGGATCAGACAATGTTCATTATTTCTTCTTCTTTTTTTTCTGTTTGGTTTGGGTCTCATACTCCTTCATTAACCCTTTCCAGTCAGTTAGTTTTTCTTCCGATAAGTCAAGAATTTTTTGATAATCTGAGCCCGACATATCCATTTTCTTAATGGGTTTACCAAGATTCGTTTCGATCAGATCAAGTTGCTCTTTTTCTTCAGTACTACAAAAAGAAACGGCTTGGCCTTTTTGACTCCCTCTCCCAGTTCTGCCTACTCGGTGTATATAATTTTCAGAACTTTCAGGAAGATCATAATTAATCACCAGCTCTACATTAGGAATGTCAATACCTCTGGCACTTACATCTGTGGCAATCAGTATCTTGAGCTTTCCACTTCTGAAATCTTTCATGGTGGCTTCACGTTCGTCTTGAAGCTTATCACTGTGAATGGTATCTGTAATAACATCACAACGTTCCATTGCTTTCTTTACTCTTTCAGCCCTTACTTTAGTACGAACAAATACCAATATCTTTTTATCTGCATGGGATTTTACCAAATTTTCGAGGAAGTAACGTTTGTCATCCATCTCAACATAGGCGACTCCATGCTCTATGTTTTTAGCCACAGGATCTTTTGGAGAAATCTGAATTCTGATGGCATTGGTGACCAGTGAATAAGCCAAGTCTTTGATACTCTCATTAATGGTAGCCGAGAAGAATAGTGTCTGACGCTTTCTTGGCAGGTGCCGCATGAGGGCTCGCATGTCATCGATAAAACCTAAATCCAACATATGATCGGCTTCATCCAATACCAGTATCTCCACCCTGTGAAGATCAAGTTGTCTTCGTTTCACCAGATCGGCTAATCTACCTGGAGTGGCAATTAGTACATCAACGCCACTGTTCAACATTTCTACTTGTGGATCGCGCTCTACTCCGCCATGAATACAATACGATACAACTCGTGTATGCTGCCCCAATGTTTTAAACACACCATGTATTTGCTGAGCCAGCTCATGGGTAGGGGCCATGATCAGGCATTTAACGCCATCAGGCCGTTTTGTAATTTTACGTTCTTGAAGTAAATGTAGTATTGGGATGGCAAAGGCAGCGGTTTTGCCCGTACCTGTTTGTGCAATAGCCAACACATCTTCACCCTTTAGGATATTAGGGATGGCCTTATATTGAATATCCGTTGGTTTCTTATATCCAAGCTTGGAGATGCTTGCTTTTATACCCTTGTCAATGTAGTAGTCTTCGAATTTCATGAGTTGGGCAGTGGCTTTATTATTGAACGGTTAATTTACAAAGATAATGAACATCTATGAGTGATACTCTCTGGCCATCAATTGATGACTTCAGAAAAATGTTAAATTCATTATTATAGTTAAATTAGCTAAGAATTATAAAGATAAATTTTTACAATCCGTTTGGTCATGCTAGAATAGGGGCACTTTCGTTTATGGGGAGCAGTTATTCTTTTTTGATCAAATCATAAGAAACATAATAAGATGGAGCCAATAGAAGTTTCAAAGCTTGAATCTTACTTTACACCTTTCAGAAAGAATATAGTAGGCGTAGATCAAGAGTTTGATTCGCCTTATGGCAAAAAGACTATTATATATGCTGACTGGACTGCAAGTGGAAGATTATATCGACCGATCGAAGAAAAAATACAAAAGACAATTGGTCCTTTTGTAGCAAATACCCATACAGAAACATCTATCACAGGGTCAACTATGACTCATGCCTATCACGAGGCTAGAAACATTATAAAGAAACATGTAAATGCCACTAGCGAAGATGTTCTAATTACTGTAGGTACTGGAATGACGGGTGCAGTGAATAAATTTCAGCGAATTCTTGGGCTTAAGGTCTATGAGAATTTAAAAGAGTTTACTGAAATCCCAGATGAATTAAGACCGATTGTATTTATATCACATATGGAGCATCATTCTAACCAAACTTCTTGGATAGAAACGATTGCAGATGTAGAGGTAATACCTTGTACAAATGAAGGTCTGATCTGTTTATCTAGCTTTGAAAAATTGCTGATTAAATATCAAGATCGTCCAATCAAAATTGCATCTGTTACCGCCTGCTCCAATGTTACAGGTATCAGAAGTGATTATCATACTATTGCAAAAATGGTACATGAATACAATGGGCTTTGCTTCGTTGATTTTGCCTGTTCAGCTCCATATGTTAATATCGATATGCATCCTGAAGATAAAAGGGAGTATTTAGATGCCATAATGTTTTCACCACATAAGTTTTTAGGAGGACCTGGATCTTCAGGGGTGTTAATATTTAATAGGAAGTTGTATAAAAACCTCGTTCCTGATAATCCAGGGGGAGGTACTGTGTCTTATACGAACCCATGGGGTGATCGCGACTATATTGAGGACATTGAGGTCAGAGAAGATGGTGGAACTCCGGGGTTTTTGCAGACTATAAAAGTGGCTCTGTCCATTCGACTTAAAGAACAAATGGGAGTTGATAATATTTTGAAAAGAGAGCATGAAATAAACACCAAGATATTCAAAAGATTATCTTCAATAGAGAATTTACATATTCTAGCTGATAATATTAAGGACAGACTCTGCGTGTTTTCGTTTTATATAGACGATGCACATTACAATTTAATCGTGAAGTTGTTGAATGATCGTTTTGGAATTCAGACCAGAGGGGGTTGTTCTTGTGCAGGAACTTATGGACATTATTTACTAAACGTAAATCAATCAACATCTAAAGCAATTGAACATCAAATATTGGAAGGCTGCTTAATAGATCGCCCAGGTTGGATAAGAATGTCCATTCATCCAACAACTACCGATGATGAAGTTGATTTTATTTGTGAGTCTATCGACTTGGTTTCCAAAAATTTCAAAAAATGGAGCAAAGAATATCATTACAATGGAGCAAATAATGAATTTGAACATAAAGATGATCTAAATGTAGAAGAGAATATAATTAGTAATTGGTTTAGTATTTAGAAGAATGGTAGTAGGGGCATTACCCTTGATATTGGTGTAAGCAATTCTGAAAACTATAATGAAGAAGCTTAAAGATCAACGAATCCAGGATAATTTCACATTTTCATTCCTTTCACTAAAAATGTTGAAGATATTGATTCTTCTTTTAAATGAATATAGCTAAGGCGACTATCGTCTTCCATAAATTTTTTCAAATAGTCTTCACTCTCAAAGGATATAAAATGAATCTCATAAGGTAGTTCTTCAGTTGCTGAAACATAAGCTTCCTTACCAGGTCGTATTCGATATAGTATTCTACCTTTGTATTTCTCCATTAATGGAATAGCAAAATTTTCGAATTCTAAAAAGGTATTTTCCTTACCTTTTTTAACAAAAACCAATTGTGTTATATAAATCATAGCTTAAAATAAGAGTTGTAAACTTATTTTTTCACTTCTTCAAAAAGGATTAGTTCTACATATTTTCCTTTAGCAATTAGGGCTTTATGTTTACTTTCTACGCCATCTTCAATCCAAAGACCATCACCTTTTCTATAATGTTCTAATCGGCCATTAAAATCAACAGACATTTCACCGTCCAATACATACCCAACATGACCATTAGTGCACCATTCATTTTCAATGAAGTCGTCATAAAAGCGAAGGAGTCGTATGCTCCTAGTTCCATCCGATACTATTTTTAGTTCTACACCTGTACTTGGTTTTTCCCATTCTAAATTATTAAATAGAATTTTATAGTTTTTCATAGGATGTATTTACTAAGTGAAGCACCGTTTTGGGTTCCAAATTTCGTAAAATATATAAGAATCTCTAGTGTGGTTGTTTTCACTCTATCCAGATTTGCAATCTGGAAGCCAAATCAAATTATCAATGAATCAAAACCACGGCTATATTTAAATAAATCTATTGATGGTATTATATGTAACCTAGTTACATATAATGTAGAGTAGTAAGTAAAAAAAGGATTGTTGATTATTACGTAGACCATGCAAGCAATAAAACTGCTTTGGAAGAATGGTATAAGAAGGTTTCTAAAACTGATTGGTCTAACCTCAACGAGTTAAAACAATCCTTTTTAAATGCTGATTATGTGGGCAATAGTAGAGTTGTGTTTAACATAAAAGGCAGTGATTTTAGGCTAGTTGCGATAGTAATATACGTTTCAAAAATGATATATATCCGATGGATCGGCACTCATGCTGAATATAGTAGAATTGACGTGAAAAACATTTAATGAAATGAAAACTGTAGAAACAAAAGAACAATATAAAAAGGCTCTCAGTTTAATTGAGGAGTTTATTATCAAAGTTGGTGATAATCAGAGTTATGATAATCCTGATTTCGTCATGTTAGATAGGCTTTCAGATTTAGTTGCAGATTATGAGGATAGGCATTTCAAAATTGAGACACCCTCTCTTGTGGATGTTATTAGGTTAAAAATGTATGAAATGGGATTAAAACAATCTGATTTAGCTGAAAAATTGGGTGTTCCAAAAACCAGGATTAGCGAATATCTCAATGGCAAAAGAGACATAACCCTTGATGTTGCAAGAAAACTACATAACCAATTAAGTATAGACGGGGATATTATTTTACAGTAAAAACCTGTTACTTCTGAAAGTTTAAATTACCACGCTTTCAGTTTCACTCAAACGTGCGCTATCTAGGGGCATTAGTTAAAGCCGATTCTTTAGTAAAAGATGTGTAATAAAAAAGGCCAGCTAGAAGCTGACCTTTAAGAGTACCCAGGGTCATCGTTCCCGACCTCGCTACGCTAATCGGGATAAACTTCTCCCCCGGCCCATGAAAGATGTGCATAAAAAAAGGTCAGCTAAAAAGCTGACCTTAAGAGTACCCAGGGCCGGAGTCGAACCGGCACGTCCGAAGACATTGGTGTTTGAGACCAACGCGTCTACCGATTCCGCCACCTGGGCATGTTTTATGATTTTTTTGATGAAATCGGCTTGCCTGTCAGAGCCTTGGCGTTGACAGGGTTGCAAATATGATTAATGATTAAGTATTAAGCAATATCAAACTTCAATATATTTCTCAGAAGAGAAGGCTACTGGCTTCTCTTTAAACAATGCCTTGGTGCTTTTCCATACCCCTGCAAATAATTCTGAATGCCGATAATTGTCTAAAGCCGCATCATCTTCCCAAATACTATAGGTGGAAAAGATATTTTCAGCATGATAATCTTTGAGCAGTTCTAGGTGCTGACAGCCTTTAAAATGACGAATCTTTTCTTTGCTTTTATTAAATACCTTAAGAAAATCTTCAACTTTATCTTCTTGAAATGTCATTCGTACCGTTCGTATTAGCATATTTTAGTAGTTAGTAATCAGTAGTTAGTAATCAGTTGTAGTTAGCAAATAGAATTGAAATAAATACTCTATCTAAATACTAACTACTGTTGTCTGATTACTCATAATCTACTCAAATGTTATCATTACCGGACTGTCATAGCCAAGACCCAGCAATTCTGCGGCATTCCCCTGATTGATACCAATCTCCAATTTGCCTTGGTCATTGAAAATAATAAAGATATCTCCTGCATCCACACTGTTTACATTTTCATGTATTCTCCGGCTATTCTCTCTGCTGAAAGTGATATTATATGCCTTTTCTTTGCTTAGAATATCAAATGCAGCTTTGTCAATATTAGTAATCAAATTTCCATAATGATCGACCCTAATCACGTGGCCAGAGATAAGGCTTTTGTTGGCTTTCAAATGACGACCGAGCATTTTTTTGTAGTGCTCAATAGGCTGACCAACTTCAGTAATACTTGTGCCACCAGCTATTTTGGCAGCAGCTTCGGCTAATATTTGTTTAGCAGGAAAAGTACTGACTTGTTTACTAATGTTAATGTCTACTTGATATTCAGGATTTTGATCACTGATAAGCCCAAATAAACCATTATCAGTACCTATAAAATAATGGCCTTCTAATTTAATAGCAATATGTGAGTCTCCAGGCTGGCCAGCTGAGTTGACTGCTACGAGATGTACCGTACCTTCCGGGAAATCTCTAAACACCGAATTGAGCACATATGCACCATGGGCAACATCACATGCTGCTATCTGATGGCTTAAGTCCACAATATGAAGTGCATTATTGATAGAGAGTATTTTTGCTTTTACCGCTGCTACGTAATGGTCACTTTCACCGAAGTCAGATAAAAATGTGATTATGGCCATAGAAATTATCGGGGAATTGTGCTTCTAATTAATATACACCTTGTTTGTTCACCAGATGTTATTCCTTATTTTTGTTTAGCAAAACTAGTTAAAATTTGCCCATTAAAAATTCCATTTAAAATTAATTAGCGTTTGGTAGAAAAAGTAATAACTCTAGAAAATGTATCGTTGTTGGACTTTCTGGGAGTAGAAAATAAGAACATCAATGAAGTGGCCTCAGCTTTTCCACAAAGCAAGATAGTCTCTAGAGGTAACGAAATTCGGATCAAGGGATCAACTACTGAAATTCTCAAGATTAATGATATTCTCAATTCACTGATTGACCATTATCATAAATATGGTAAGGTGACCGAGGAGAATGTTCAAAATTATCTCTCTGAGATTGCGGAAGTAAAATTGACCGATGAAGAGGAGGTACTGGTATATGGTACGAAGGGTTTTATTATAAAGCCTAAAACTATCAATCAGCAAAAGTTGGTATATGCTGTAAAGGAGCAAGATCTTGTTTTTGCCGTTGGTCCGGCAGGTACTGGGAAAACCTATATTTCTGTAGCTTTAGCAGTTAAGGCATTAAAAAATAAGCAGGTAAAAAAGATTATCATTACGCGTCCAGCAGTGGAGGCAGGGGAGACGCTAGGGTTTTTGCCAGGTGATTTGAAAGAAAAGCTTGATCCATATTTACGGCCCATTTATGATGCACTATATGATATGGTGCCTTCAGAGAAGCTGAAATATTATATGGAAAATAATATAATCGAGATAGCTCCTTTGGCCTATATGCGTGGACGTACTTTGAACAACGCTTTCATTTTATTAGATGAAGCACAGAATACTACCCCCATGCAAATCAAAATGTTCCTTACGCGTATGGGACCTAATTCTAAAGTGATTGTCACAGGTGATATTTCTCAAATTGATTTACCACCAAGACAAAAATCAGGATTGATTGAATCAATGGGGATATTAAAGGACATTGAAGGGATCGGTTTTATCGAGTTGTCGGGTAAGGATGTAGTCAGGCACAAATTGGTACGTGAAATTATTTCCGCTTACGATGTAGCAGATAATAGCAATAAACAATGACCTTGAAGGTAATTACTATTCAGCAGAAAGAAGATAGAGAAAAGGCCTTCAAAATCAGAGGTGAAGTTTTTATTGAAGAGCAAAAAGTGCCCCGAGAGGAAGAATATGATGCATTTGAAGAGGAATCAATACACTACTTGGCGCTATATGACACTGAACCATGTGGTACTTGCCGATGGCGCTTCACTCCGGAGGGTATCAAACTGGAGCGTTTTGCAGTTTCAAAATCTTATCGGAATAAAAAGGTTGGTAGTGCCTTGATGTCCGCATGCCTTGACGGTATTTTAAATCATGATAATTTTAAGGGTCAGCTTCTTTATCTCAATGCCCAAATTGAAGCTATGCCACTTTATGCCAAGTTTGGTTTTCTGCCAGCTGGTGATACCTTTTTGGAATGTGATATTATACACCAGAAAATGACGAAAAAGGTATAAAAACCATGGTCAAGTGGGTACCATATGCCTTTGTGAGAATCACCATTTTCTTTATTGGGGGCATTCTATTAGGTATTTATACTGATCAATTAGTTTCAAGGCAAGAAGCCTTTTATTTGGTGGTTTTAATATCGGGGTTGTACCTTATCTTCTGGGTTGTATTAAGAAAAAAGGCCTTTACCACATTCAATGTAGTTTTTTCGATTGTAGGCTTTTTTACTTTTGCGGCCCTTGGTTATTTGAACCTATCAATATCCAACCAATCTCTTGATGAAAACAATATTAAAAACTTACCTACCGCTGACGCGTATATTGGAGCTATTGCAGAACCAGCTACCGAAACAGACAAATCTTATCGTTATTTAGTTGAGGTTTCAACAATACTTTCGAATTCAAAATGGATTGAGGCGGAAGGTAATGTTTACATCTATATGAGTAAGGCCGATTCAAGCCAATTTACATATGGAGATCAATTATTGATCCATGGTCATCCAGAGTTGCTCAAGCCCCCTGCCAACCCGGGAGAATTTGATTATAAGCGTTTTCTCTCTTTTCAAAATATATATCACAACGATTTTGTTCATAGGAATCAGATTACTTTAATAGGAGAGAATAAGGGAAATTATTTAATGACCCATGCTCTTGAAATAAGAAATTGGGCTATAGAAACACTTTCAACTGCTATTGTAAATCCAAGGGAAAGAAATATAGCACTGGCTTTAATTTTGGGAGTGAAAGATGGTTTAGATGATGATATCAAAAATGCTTACTCCGCTTCAGGAGCAATGCATGTACTGGCGGTTTCGGGATTACACGTGGGTATCATTTACGCTATTATCTTGTTACTCTTCCGAAAGTTAAATTCTTCAGTGGCAGGCAGATGGCTTTTTGCCGGGCTGGCTCTTTCTAGCCTATGGACATACGCGGCAGTTACCGGATTTTCCCCCTCGGTACTCCGTGCAGTTACCATGTTTAGTTTTATAGCCCTATCAAAAGCCTCTGGAAGGAATACAAATATTTACAATACACTAGCAGCTTCTGCTTTTGTTCTGCTGATATATAATCCATATTTCATCATGTCGGTAGGTTTTCAGCTTTCATTTCTAGCCGTATTGGGCATTGTTTATCTCCAGCCTAAAATATATAGCGCCTTTGTGAGCAAATATTATATTGTCGATAAAATTTGGGCTATAACAAGTGTGGCGATTGCTGCACAACTAGCTACATTCCCACTAGGATTATTGTATTTTCATCAATTTCCTACTTTTTTCTTCCTCTCTAATCTCATAGTCATACCAGGTGCATTTATTATTTTAATAGGTGGAATAGGTATTTTAATGTCCAGCCCTATTCCAGTATTGTATGAAATCTTAGGTCATATTTTGGAGCGAATCATCTACTATATCAATGAGTTGGTTTTTGTAATTAAAGACATTCCACACAGTCAACTTACCGATATTTATATCACTACTCCGCAGTCCTGGTTAATCATTGGAAGCATCTTGATGTTCGTATTACTTCTTCAATTTCGAAATATCAGTTACTTGTATGCGGGGGTGATTCTAATTTTTATATTTTCATATATTCAATGGACAAGGATTGCAGATAATAAGGAATTAAATAAAATGACCTTTTATAGGGTAAATGGAAATACAGCTATCGATTTTATTTCTGCAGGCAATTCTCAACTGTTTACGGATAAGGACTTTTGGAATGATGCTGATAGACGAAGGTTTCATGTTAGTCCCAACCATTTAAAGTCAGGGGTTCAGAACACTACCTTATTTCCACAAACTAGCTCTCACCAAATAGATGATAAGGATATTGATGTACTTTACTGGCATGGCAAATCAATTTTAATATTGGACAATAAAATCAACGAGAAGATGAGGTTGAAAAAGAAGGTAAAATTCGACATTGTGTTACTTGGGAAGTCATTTAATGGGAAGTTGGACTGGTTAATGCAATGCTTTGAATTCGATAAGGTATTTTTGGACGGCTCTCTGTCTAAGTTTACTGCGGATCGACTTAAGGAGGAGGCAACTAAACTAAGTCTTAATTACTATTCTATTTATCATGAAGGGGCCATTGAAGTTAGATTATAGAGCAGACCTAAACTATACTTATGAAATACATACAATATTCAGCAGCTAATCGTATCGGATTTATAACCCTTAACCGACCGGATAAGCGCAACGCTCTTAATTTCGAAGTAGTGGCAGAGCTAAAGAATGCTTTCACAACAGCCGCACTTGATGATAATGTAAAGGTAATCGTGCTTAAAGCCAATGGTAAAGCATTTTGTGCGGGTGCCGATCTGGAATACCTACAGCAACTGCAAAAGAATACCTACGAAGAGAACTTGGCTGATAGTAATCATTTGAAAGAATTGTTTCATCAGATTTATACACTGAACAAAGTAGTAATTGCTCAAATAGAAGGCCATGCTATAGCCGGAGGATGTGGATTGGCGACTGTTTGTGATTTTTCATTTACCGTACCTGAGGCAAAATTTGGCTACACCGAAGTACGAATTGGCTTTATACCCGCAATAGTAAAAGTGTTTTTGCTTAGAAAAATAGGGGAGGCAAAATCGAAGCAACTGCTCCTTACAGGTGAGCTGATTGGTGCTATAGAAGCACAAGCATTGGGATTGATCAATGAAGTGGTAGAGGTCAATGAAATGGAAACCAAAGTCAATGATTTTGCTCAGATGCTCATTAAGAATAACAGTGGCCAGTCTATGACTTATACTAAACAAATGATTGCCAATGTGCAAAATATGTCCTTGGAAGAAGGATTGCAATATGCAGCAGAAATGAATGCAACGGCCCGAGCAAGTGAAGATTGCAAAAAAGGGATAGCCTCATTTTTGAATAAGGAGCCAATTGTGTGGTGATTAAATTCGCCTTCTCCAATAAGTACATTTACCCCCTTCCTGAAGGCCATCGATTTCCTATCGAAAAATATGAATTGGTCAAAGAACAGCTAGTCTATGAGGGCACTATTGTTGAAACGCAAGTCTTTGACCCCGGCCTTGTAGACGAAGCGTTAATCCTAAACGTTCACTCAGCTCGATACTGGAATAATTTGAAAGATTTGACACTTTCTCCTAGGGAGGTAAGAAAAATTGGGCTACCTGTAACCGAAATGTCTGTCTACAGGGCTCGTAATAGCGTGGCAGGCACGGTAACTGCCACTCAACATGCGCTAGTGGATGGAGTAGGAGTAAATCTTTCAGGAGGGACGCACCATGCATATCGTGACCATGGGGAAGGTTTTTGTGTGCTTAATGATCTGGCTATCGCTGCCACTTATTTACTCAAAGAGAATAAGGCCAAAAAAATACTAATAGTGGATTTGGATGTACATCAGGGAAACGGCACCGCTAAGATTTTTGAATCAGAAAAACGAGTATTTACTTTTTCCATGCACGGCAAAGCCAACTACCCACTGCATAAAGAACAATCTGACCTTGATATTGCCTTGCCAAGTAATATCAATGATTATGAATATTTGAATGTATTGGAAACTAACCTAAACCATTTATTTAAAACGGTTGATCCGGATTTTGTCTTTTTTCAGTCGGGGGTTGATGTAATGGCTGGAGATAAATTAGGAAAGATGGCCTTAAGTAAAGTGGGTATTAAACAACGTGATCACCTCGTGATTAGTAATTGTTTTTTACGAAACATTCCACTTGTGATCACCATGGGTGGAGGTTATTCCACAAGATTAGTTGATCTTGTTGATGCCCATTGCAATACATTTCGCACAGCAGTGGGTCTTTATTCCTGATAATTAAGGAGTTAATTCACCTAAAAACATACATGACTTTAAAATCGCTTCAGTTTTGATAGGTTAAAATCGGCTAATTCAGTAATTATGGTAACAAAAAAACTGATTATGAAGCGATATAGATTAGCATTACTGTTGATGGGAATTTCTACATTGGGGTTTTCGCAATATACCGGAGACACCTGGAGTGCGGTGAAGTCAAGTGGTAGTGGTACCATTTCACTTGCCTATGTAGAAACTCCAGGATTTGTCTACAAAGATGCCTCGGGTAAACTTACTGGCATTTGTGTAGACATTATGAATGATTTTGTGAACTATGTGAATACCAATAAAGGAGTAAAGCTCAGTTCAAAATTTGTCGGTGATGGATCAAGTTTCCGCGGCATGTATGACAAAGTAAAAGCGAGCAAGGGTGGAGTTTTTGGATTAGGAAACATCACCATGACAGAAGCTCGTAAAAAGGAAATCAAATTCAGTCCACCATGGATCACAAACTTTGCTATTCTGGTTACTCAAAGCAGTGTACCTACTTTGAAAAACATGAGCGACATTAGCAATACTTTTGCTGGCCTTACGGCCTACACTGCCAAGGGCACACTTAACGAAAAACGTCTTTTGGATATTAAGGCCAAATATTATCCCGCTATGAAAGTGGCCTATGCGTCTTCAAGTCCTGAGACCTTAGAAAAAGTTTTATCAGATCCCAAGTCTTTCTCCTATTTGGATTTGGCATTCTATCTTGATGCAGTTTCAAGAAAACAGCCATTAAAGCGACACCCTATTGGTGATCAAAGTTCAGAACAGTTTGGCTTTACCATGCCTTTGAATAGTGATTGGCAGCCATTGCTTGAAGAATTCTTTAATGCCAATGGTGGCTATACCAATTCTACTGCCTACAAGAAAATATTGGCCGATCATTTAGGTACAACCGGAGTAAAGCTCCTTCAGTCTGTTAATTAAAAAATGAGTTCCCCGGACTTGTTCCGGGGTCTCTATTAAATCAGG
The DNA here is from genome assembly GCA_048268855.1 of Fulvivirga sp. GTDB lineage: Bacteria > Bacteroidota > Bacteroidia > Cytophagales > Cyclobacteriaceae > Fulvivirga. The sequence continues at coordinate 156,199 of JBLWUR010000003.1, read as the reverse complement.
CTACCAATTTTGGTAGCCTTTTTCTTTAATTTAGACCTCAAATGAATAACACACTTTCCATACTTACTCAATATTGGAGATATACCTCTTTCCGACCAGGTCAAGAGGCTATTATTGACGCTGTATTGGATGGTCAAGATGTGTTAGCGTTGTTGCCCACCGGTGGAGGTAAATCGATCTGTTTCCAGGTTCCTGCCATGGCCAAGGACGGCATTTGTATTGTAGTTACTCCGCTTATTGCTCTGATGCAGGATCAAGTAGTACAACTTAACAATAGAGGAATTAAGGCAATAGCCATAAATTCCAGTATGGGGAAAAGGGAGATTGATATAAAGTTGGATAATTGTGTATATGGAAACATCAAGTTCCTCTATGTCTCACCCGAACGACTGAAAACCGATATTTTTAAGGAGCGACTTTCAAAAATGAATGTTTCTTTACTGGCAGTTGATGAAGCACATTGTATTTCACAATGGGGATATGATTTTCGGCCTTCTTATTTAGAAATAGGTCTGATTAGGGACATAATTCCAACTGTTAATCTCATTGCACTTACTGCCACAGCCACAGAAAAGGTAAGGGTGGATATCCAAGAGAAGTTGGCGTTTAGAGAAGAAAATTTGTTTCAACAGAGTTTTGCACGACTTAATCTGAGTTACTCTGTGAGGAAGGTAGAAGATAAGGAAACGAAGTTGATCGAGGTATTGAATAAGGTGCCAGGATCAGCTATTATCTACGTGAATACACGAAAGGCGGCTAAGGAATTGGCCACCAAACTGTATCAGAACAATATAAGTGCTGATTTCTATCACGCTGGACTCTCTTTTGCTGATCGGTCTACGAAGCAAACAAAGTGGATTAAAAATCAAATAAGGGTCATTGTTGCTACTAATGCATTTGGTATGGGCATTGACAAGGCTGATGTGAGGTTGGTGATCCATATGAATTTGCCTCAGGATTTAGAGTCCTATTATCAGGAAGCAGGGCGTGCTGGTCGTGATGAGAAAAAAGCCTTTGCCTTGATACTTTATAATGAGGCCGACATTAAGGATTTGAAAGATAAATTGAGTCTTCAATCCCCTTCTTTGGAATTGATAAAAAGGCTATATCAAAGCTTGGCCAATAACTATAAAATGGCTGTGGGCAGTGGGGGCGGAGAAAGCTTTGATTTTGATATCCATTCATTTTCGGAGATATATAAGTTTAACCACCTTCAGGTTTACTATGTTTTAAAAAAGTTGGAAGATGAAGGCCTACTTCAATTTAATGAGAGCTTTCATAACCCATCTCAGGTGCATATTAATATTGACAATAAGGCACTGTATGAATTTCAAATAGCCAATGCACACTTTGACCCATTGATTAAAACCCTTTTACGCACGTACGGTGGAGAGTTAATGACTGATTTTTTAAAGATATCGGAAATGCAATTGGCCAAAATTTTAGAAACCAGTGAAAAGGTAATCACAGAAAGTTTAGATAAACTACAGGAGCTGGAAGTGATCACTTATGATAAAAAGAAAGACAAACCGCAAATTGTTTTTGTGGAAAAACGTCATGCTATTGATGATATGCCTTTTGACAATAAAAAGCTGATACAAAGGCAACAAGTTGCAAAGGAGAAAATGGAGGCAGTTGTTGGATACATTAAAAATAATCATGCCTGTAGAACAGCTCAATTGCTATCTTATTTTGGGGAGATAGATTTCGATAAATGTGGGGTTTGTGATGTTTGTGTAGAGCGAAAAAAAGTAGGACATGAAGAGCATATAGAGCATTATCGACATCTATTGTCTCATTTACTAGGTGAGAACCCGATGCCAGTGGAAGAACTTGTCGATAAAATTAATCCAAAGGATAAGGAAGAGTTACTACAACTCATACGAGTAATGGTGGATGCTGGTGAACTAAAATACGATGAACATTGGCAACTATTATTAGGCTGACAATTTTCTCTGTAAGGGAAGAAGGTTGATTAAATTGAAAGTATGGCTACAAAACCAGAAACTATAGAATTTATTCTCGATCAAATACATAATGCTGGAAGAATAACTGCCAAGAAGATGTTTGGTGACTATGGCCTATTTTCTGATGGTAAAATATTTGCCCTTGTGTGTGATGACAAGCTATTTATTAAACCCACTGAAACGGGTAGGACCTTTATTGGTAATGTTGTTGAGGCACCACCCTATCCAGGAGCTAAACCAAGTTTACTCATAGATAACAAGCTAGAAGACCACGAATGGTTAAGCGAGCTAGTGAGAATTACATTAAAGGAGCTACCACCTCCTAAGGCCAAGAAAAAGAAGAAATCTTAGTTGCTCTGGGCTTCAGCGCTACCAAATACTTTTTCAATAATGTTACTGCCCCAGGCAAAAGGATCTGCTCTAATTTTCTTTTCCTGCTCACCGATATAATAAAATAAGCCATCAATGGCTTTGTGGGTGGCGTAGTCGTCTATTGTTGGTGAAAGAGTTACGTTAATAAAATCACTTACTTTAACTGTTTTTGTGATGAGACCCAGATCGGCTGTATAGGAATAATTGAGAAAGCCAATGGCACCTTCATAAATATCATTTGCTTTAGTTTGGTCAAGAGCACTTCTAATGTCTGGTTGGAATGCCTGATACAACGCTTCATTGGTACTATTAAAAAAGAAATCTGTTGCTGAGGTCTCTGAACCCTGCAGGATGCCCAAAGCATCGGTAAAGCTCATATTTAATATAGCATCAGCAAAGATGGGAAGTGCTTTGTCTGCTGCTGCTTCTGCACCGCGGTTCATGGCCACTGTTAATTCACTGAATAAATCAGTTTCGATATTAGGATTGGTTGCCACATAGGCATCCATAATCGTTTGGTAAGGCACTTCTAATACGCCAGCGACTACCGTAATGGAGCCAGTGGCTATTTCTTCTTGCAATGAACTCACTTCAGGAGGAAGTAATATTTTAACAATCTCATCTTTTAAGAAACCATCTTCTACTGAAACGGTATTGACCGATTCCTTTAATCCTAAATCGAGGGCTTCCTTCAATCCACTAACTATCTCATCATTCGATAACCCAGTTTGTAATTCCTCACATGAAATACAAGCCACAAGTACTGTAGCAATAAAAAGTTTATTAAATTGTCTCATAAATGTTGGTTTTAGAATTAGAAACAATAATGAAGCCATTATGTTCTGTTCTGTTTACAAAGATGATCAATCTAAGTGAATACACTTAAAATGAATTAAAAAAACTATTAACTTAAAGTGATGTGTTACGATGTTGCCTATCTCACCAAAAAAGTTGATAAATATGCCAAGCATTATGGCAAACCTTCTGATTGGAATGACTTGATGAAAAGGCTTCCCCCAACCTTTCATACCTCAGGTTTCAATCATGCCGATATACCAGTAATTACATCTAAAAAACCTTTTGAAATCCAGACCTATGAGTGGGGATTGATACCAGCTTGGGTGAAAGATCCTGCCTCTGCTACTAAACTTTCCAATCAAACTATTAATGCTCGTTCTGAGGAGATGTTTAGGAAACCATCTTTTCGAGATGTGGCCAAAACCAATCATTGCTTAATAATAGTTGACGGGTTTTATGAGCATCACTGGCATGATGGAAAGTCCTATCCTCATTATATAAAAATGAAAAATGATGAACCTTTTGCGATGGCAGGCATATGGGCCGAATGGAACGGTAAAAGAACGGTTTCATTATTGACAACTTCTGCTAATAGCCTAATGGCCAGCATTCATAATAATCCAAAACTAAGTGAATCGCGCATGCCAGTTATTTTATCAAAGGAAAATGAGGAGGCTTGGCTCAAACCGATATTGAATGATGAGGATAAGGAAACAAGTAAACAATTACTGATACCCTATGAGGGCGAAGAGATGGAAGCTTACACTGTTCCAAAGTTGAGAGGAAAATCCTATTTGGGAAATGTGGCTGAAACTCAAAAACGGCATTTCTATCCTGAATTGGAAAATAAGCAAGGGACGTTATTTTAATCTTAGTAAATTAGGCTTTAAAGTGATAATGGCACATAAAAGGCCAGTCGAAAAGTTAGTACATTGTCATTTCCAGACTTACCAAATTCAGAAATATTATCTAAATAATCTGTTGAAGGGTTCATTAAGCCAGTTTGTAAACTCAGACCGATATTATTGGGTAGAAAATAAATTGCTCCTAAAGAAGTAGGCAACATTAAAACAGAATTTCGATAATTTTCTCCTGATATTCTTGTGTTCTGCTGGCTTTGAAGCTTTTCTCCGTCTTCATTTTTTGGTGTAAATCGCATAAAACCTATTCCTTGACTTATATAGACAACAAGGTTTTGCTTTTTAATTATATTTAAATGAAGATCATAATTAAGGTAGACGAAGTTTGTTTTAAAGTAGGTATTTGGTTCAGTGGCACCCGCAAGGCCGGATGATTCGATTGACGGATCATCATCAGTAATGCTACCGAATCCCAAATTGAAAGCTCCGTTAAGCCTCTTTTTCTTATTAAATTGTACTCCAAATTGCATACCCCCGGTATACTTATCATATGTCCCCATATCACCTTTGTAACTATTCATAGCGATACCAAAATGAACAAACTTATCTGGTAATTGAGCTGACGCAGCAAACGGGATAGATAGTAATAATAGGATAAAAAATCTCATGTTGAAGCAAATTACGCAAGTTCATTGGCATGTACAATGAAAAAGAGGCGATCTTAAAATTTAGGAACCGTCATTTTGATTTCGACTCAGAATCCCTTCAGGCAGTATGTATCTGGATGGGGATTCCAATTCAAGTTTGGAATGACAAGAAATTTTAAGATCGCCTCTATATATTAATTGGACCTATTTAAGTCCTGACATATCAAACGTATCCATAAAGGCGGTCGTAAACTTACCAGACTGAAATTGTTTGTCGTCCATTAATTTCAAATGAAATGGTATGGTTGTTTTCACACCTTCAATCACAAATTCGCTTAACGCTCTTTTCATTCTAGTAATAACCTCTTCTCTTGACTGACCACTGATAATAAGTTTGGCGATCATAGAGTCATAATAAGGAGGGATGGTATACCCTGCATATACATGACTATCTATTCTTACACCATGACCTCCTGGTAAATGCAAGTTGGTGATTTTTCCCGGAGAAGGTCTAAACCCATTTCCTGGATCCTCAGCATTAATTCTACATTCCATAGCAAAAAGCTTTGGAGTATAGTTTTTGCCAGATATTTTGATGCCGGCCGCAACTTTTATTTGTTCTTTTATCAGGTCAAAGTCAGTAACTTCTTCGGTGATCGGGTGTTCTACCTGAATACGGGTATTCATTTCCATAAAATAGAAGTCACCATGTTTATCAACCAAAAACTCTACTGTTCCTGCGCCTTCATATTTTATTGCTTCAGCTGCTTTTACTGCAGCTGTACCCATTTTATCACGTAATTTTTTGAATTGACTCATTACCGGGGAAGGGGTCTCCTCTAGTAATTTTTGATGCCTACGTTGAATTGAGCAGTCCCTTTCAGATAAGTGACAAGCTTTACCTGTACAATCACCAACTATTTGAATTTCTACGTGACGCGGCTCAACAACATATTTTTCTAAGTACAAGCCATCATTTCCAAAAGCAGCCTTAGATTCTTGTTTAGCATCGTCCCAAGCTTTCTTAAATCCCGCTTCATCATGCACGATACGCATACCACGACCACCGCCTCCTGCAGTTGCCTTTAATATTACGGGGTATTTTATCTTCTTAGCTAATTTTACACCTTCTGCAATGGTTTTTAGCAGTCCTTCTGAACCTGGTATGGTTGGAACGCCTGCTTTTTTCATGGTCTCCTTGGCAGTCGCTTTGTCACCCATTTTATTAATCATATCAGCAGATGCACCAATAAATTTGATATTATATTCAGCACATACGGCACTAAACTCAGCGTTTTCTGATAAGAAACCATACCCAGGATGGATAGCATCTGCATTAGTAATTTCTGCGGCAGCAATGATGTTTGGAATGCTTAGATAAGAATCTTTCCCTGCAGGCTTTCCTATACATACAGCTTCATCAGCAAAGCGAACATGTAAACTTTCTTTATCAGCCGTTGAGTAAACTGCGACAGTACGAATGCCCATTTCACGGCATGTCCTGATTATTCTTAAGGCTATTTCACCTCTATTTGCTATTAGTATTTTTTTGAACACAATTTTTCGCGTTTAAGGTTAATGATTTTGCACCGTGATCCGAATGGATCGAAAAATTATGAAGGATCAACCAAGAATAAAACTTGATCGTATTCCACTGGTGATGCATTTTCCGCAACTGCTTTAACAATTGTACCTGATACTTCAGATTCAATTTCATTAAATAATTTCATTGCTTCCACTATACAAACGGGCTGTCCTTTTTCCACTTTATCACCAACATTAACAAATGAAGGTGAATCTGGATTAGGTGATCGGTAAAATGTACCTATCATTGGTGTCCTTATTTCAACATATTTTTTAGCCGCAGGTTCATCTGGTGAAGCTGCAGTTGGAGCTGGAGCTGCTGGAGCTGCCGCTACTGGTGCAGGTGCAGCACTTACCGGAGCCGAGGCACTTTCAATAACGTGATTCTGAACGTCAGGATCTCTTTTTATAGATATCTTTAATTCTTCTGTTTCAATCTTGACTTCATTAAGTCCAGTTTGCGATATGAATTCGATTAAATCTCTAATTTCCTTTGTTTTCATTTGTAGCGTAGTTTTAAAGTATCTTTTATATCATCATAATAATAGTCTGAGATACTTGTTCTAGTTTGAAAATATTACTCTTTCACTCTCTCGTAATAAGAGTAGCTTACTGTGTCAATCTTAATTTTATCACCCTCATTAATAAAAAGAGGCACTTGAATTTCTGCACCAGTTTCCAAAGTAGCTGGCTTAGAAGCGTTTGTAGCAGTGTCACCTTTAAGTCCAGGTTCGGTATAGGTAATGACCAACTCTACAAATTGAGGTAATTCACAACCAATAACTTTTTCTTTTTCAGCATGATAGAGTACATCTACCGACTGACCTTCTTTCATTAATTTAGCATTTTCTATGGCTTCCTCAGCAACAAATGTCTGCTCGAAAGTGCTACTGTCCATTAAGTGGTAACCCAAGTCATCCTTGTATAAAAACTGATGTGGTCTTCGCTCAATTCGAGCCGTCACTATCTTGACACCGGCAGTGAATGTGTTTTCAAGAACCTTGCCTGTAGTCAAACTTTTTAATTTGGTACGTACAAACGCTGGTCCCTTACCAGGTTTAACATGTTGAAATTCAACAATGGTAAATAGATCGTGGTTGTATTCCAGACACAAACCGTTTTTAAAATCGGCTGTTGTTGCCATGCTTTAAATAATTAAGAAATAAAGTTACAAATCCGTTTTACAATTACAATTGCTTACTTAGAATCATAAGCCCATTTGAGATAAATTGAACCCCAGGTGAATCCACCACCAAAAGCAGCAATAATTACATTATCGCCCTTTTTCAGTCTAGACTCATAATCCCATAATAATAGGGGTATGGTGCCAGCCGTTGTATTGCCGTATTTACTGATGTTCATCATCACCTTGTCTTCCGATAGTCCCATCCTACTTGCTGTTGCATCAATAATTCTTTTGTTGGCCTGATGAGCCACCAACCAGTCCACATCATCTGATGACAGGTTGTTTCTTTCCATTATTTTTGCGGCATAGTCTGCCATATTAGTAACAGCAAACTTAAAAACTGTAGCTCCATCCTGACGAACATAGTGTTCCTTGGCTTCAACTGTATCGTGTGAGGCTGGCTTCACACTTCCTCCAGCAATCATTTTTAAAGAGGCCGCACCGTTGCCATCACTTTTGTGAATGGAGTCAATAATACCATCACCATCTTCAGAAGGCTCTAATAATACAGCACCACCGCCATCACCAAAGATAATGCAAGTAGTACGGTCTTTGTAATCAATAATGGAGGACATTTTATCAGCTCCAATTACAATGATTTTTTTGTATTTACCAGTTTCGATAAATTGTGATCCAGTAGTAAGTGCATAGATAAATCCAGAACAGGCAGCACCTATGTCATAACTGAAAGCATTGACGGCCCCTATTCCAGCTGATATTACATTGGCAGTGGCCGGAAAAACCATGTCAGGTGTAATGGTGGCACAAATGACCAAATCAATATCTTCTGGATTGGTATTGGTTTTCTCAAGTAAAGCTTTAGCAGCGGCAATTCCAATAACTGAGGTGCCTTTACTTTCGCCCTTTAAAACCCTTCTTTCTTTGATTCCTGTTCTACTGGTAATCCACTCATCATTGGTTTCTACCATGGTCTCAAGTTCCTGATTTGTGAGAACATAATCAGGAACATAGCCATGAACCCCTGTGATTGCGGCTCTAATCTTACCCATTATTTATGGTTTATTCTTCAAATTTTTCTTTGATCTTCAGATGAATATTTGACTCTGCCATTTTTAATGACAATAGTAACATATTCTTTATGGCAATTGCGCTCGATACCCCATGTCCGATTACCACATTCCCATTGACGCCCAAGATAGGACTTCCGCCAATAGCTTCATAATTAAATTTATCGAAAAAAGGATGCTTTATCTTTCTGGCCTCTAGTAAATCATAAAAAGATTCGGCCATTTTTAATATCACATTCCCAGTAAATCCGTCACAAATGATAACATCGGCTTTATCATTAAATAAATCTCTCCCTTCAATATTGCCTATGAAATTAAGCTCTGGATTAAGCTTTAGTAATTGAAAAGCGGCTTGTGTAAGTAGTGTGCCTTTTTGCTCTTCCTCTCCGAGGTTCATAAGTCCAATCTTAGGATTTGGAATCTCGAAAACATGCTTGGCGTATAATGATGCAATCTGGCCGAATTGGTAAAGAACATCTGGTTTGCAATCAGCATTTGCTCCTACATCCATGATAACACCAAATCCTCCCGATTCTTTGGGGATAAACCCTGCAATACCTGGTCGTATGATTCCTTCAATTGCCCTAACAGTAAACATGGCTCCGACATGCATAGCTCCAGTATTGCCGGCACTGGCAAAAGATTTAACGGCACCGGATTTAAGTAGACCAAAGCCTACAGGGATACTTGCATTTGGCTTTTGGGATAGTGCTTTTGTTGGGTGTTCACCCATTTCAATAACCTCGTCAGCATTTACAACTTCGATCTGTTGACTATTAATATTAAGCTCTTTAAGCTTTGCATTAATGACAGACTCCTTCCCAACCAGAACAATTGAGGTATCTTCTGGTGATTCTTGTAAGGCAAGCCAAGCACCCTGAACTGTACAGTCAGGGGCAAAGTCACCACCCATTGCATCGAGTGCAATTTTCACAGTTACAGGATTATGCTAGTACTTCTTTCTCCATTACCACTTTACCTTTGTAGTAAAGCTTTCCTTCAAGCCAAAAAGCTCGGTGCGGTAAGTGAAATTCTCCTGTTGTAGGGCAAACGGCAAGATTTTTAGCCTCAGCAGTATAATGTGTTCTTCTTTTATCCCTTCTTGATTTTGAGATTTTTCTCTTAGGATGTGCCATTGTATTATTATTTATTTACTGTTAGTATTTTACTTCAAATTTTTTAATGCGTTCCACCTTGGATCAACCTCATTATCGTCTTTTTCCTCAGTGTCACTTTCACTTCTATATATCAATTCATCTTTGTCGTCCGAATCATCGAACCTAGGATGTAATTTCTTCATTGGAATTTCTGTTCCAATGAACTCATATATATATTGAGCTATATTTAATCGTTGCGTATTACGCGTAATTACAACTATTTCATCATCTAATTCCTGCTCTTCCTCCCCATATTTGAAGATGATGGCATTGGATACCTTTATTGGGTAATTAAATTTATCCAATGAGCGGTCACACTCCAATTCAATTTTAGCATCAATGTCAATCGTCAACTTTATGAACGATTCGTTTTTTTCAATTTTAGCTTTTACGGCTCCTTCCCCAACACTTACAATACTGTCTTCAAACCCTGCAAAAAACTCATCATCGAATTTAAAATCGTAATCATGAATTGCATTGCTCAGCTTAAATATGTCAATATGGTATCTATCAAGCAAATTCATAGCCTAACCCCTCAATTTAAGGTTGCAAAGTTAATAAGATAAATCTGAATATTAAAAGATAACGCAAAACGTTTTTTAGTATTAGAAGTCTCTAGGTATACTCTCTTAAGATCATACTCTTAAGGTCTTCTTTATCGTGTTTATAGATTTCTTCTTGCAAAAAATCAACAACGTCTCTTTTGAAGCCTAATTTATAGGCTATATCTCGACAAAAGGTAATTTCCGTTTCAAATATTTTTTTATCGATAAGCATTAAGTCAATACAAGCATACAGATATTCAAATTTTTGATTGTCAGATAAAGCCCCAAATGAACCAATAGGTTCGGGATTAAGGATAAGTTCTTTTACTGATTCAGCAGGAAATTTTCTGATCCTGGCAATTTCAAATATTTTTTCTCTTTCAAGATTTGAAAAATGCTTGTCAGATACGGCCAACTGTATTAGAATATTAAGTTGCTTTCGGGTTATGATATCCATTTTTAATCTTAGACTGAGCAGTTAAAGATAATCGATTTGATTAAGATTAAAGAATACTGTTTGATTTGATTTTAAGTGGATAATTTTCGGGCTATTCTGTTTTATTTTGTTCTGAACGGTTTTTGTAAATGTCATATGCCATAAAAAGCGCTTCTTTCATTGACTCTTCACTAGCTAAATTTTTACCTGCAATGTCATAAGCGGTACCGTGATCAGGTGACGTTCGTATTATTGATAAGCCTGCTGTAAAATTTACCCCATTTTCAAAAGCTAGAGTTTTGAATGGAATAAGACCTTGGTCGTGATACATAGCGAGTACTGCATCAAATTTTTTATAATCACCTTTACCGAAAAAACCATCAGCAGGAAAAGGACCAAATACGAGTTTCCCCTTTTCTTTAAATTCATTAACTGCGGGACGGATAATTTGTCCGTCTTCTTCACCTAGTAGACCGTCTTCACCCGCATGTGGGTTAAGGCCTAATACGGCTATCCGAGGTTTAGATAGACCAAAATCATTTTTCAGTGAGTTTTCCATAATAGTTAGCTTCTTTACAATAAGCTCCTTTGTTACTTTATTACTCACCTCTTTTAATGGGATATGACCTGTTACCACACCAACTTTTAAGTCTTTATTGGCTAGGAGCATCAAACTATCTTTGGCTCCGAAACTTTCAGTGAAATATTCAGTATGTCCTGGAAATTTAAATTCATCGGACTGTGTATTGTTCTTATTGATAGGCGCAGTAACTACAGCATCAATGAGCCCTTCTTTCAAATGATCAACGGCTTTTTTTAAAGCTTTAAATGCGGCAGCACCAGCTTCCGGTATTTCTTTTCCGGCATTTATTTCAATCATTTCCTCCCAGCAGTTCACCACATTAACCTTTCCTTTGTGGAATCGATTATCACGAAACTGAGCATAATTGAAGTCGGTCATTTCAAAGGCCTTCCGGTAATAGGACAATACCTTAGTCGACCCATATATTACAGGTGTAAAAAAATTAAGTATCCTATTGTCATTTAGAGCTTTTATGATGACTTCAGGGCCAATCCCGTTCAGATCACCAATGGTAATACCTATTTTTGGAATATCCTTTTCTTGTGAAAAACTGCTCATTATTTTTAATAACTTTACTCGCTTCTGTTGAATTAAGATTTTGTTGCAAGTTAAAGTATTTTCTAATCATTGAAAATGAATGGTAAAGGCCAAAAAACATCTGGGACAACACTTCCTTACTGACGAGTCAATTGCGCTTGATATTGTTAAAGCATTAAATAAAACCAATCCCAAAGAAACCATTTTGGAAATTGGTCCTGGCACTGGAGTACTTACCAAATATTTGATTGATGAGTATAACAGCAGACTTATGCTAATTGATTTAGATCGGGAATCCATTGATTATCTGCATAACCATTATCCCGAACTTCAAGAAAGAACTTTATATGGAGATTTCATAAGGAAGGAAATTGATTACATCCCGACCGATCATTTTAGTATTATTGGAAATTTTCCTTATAATATTTCCTCGCAGATTTTCTTTAAAGTACTTGAAGTTAAGGACAGGGTTGACAATGTGGTATGCATGCTTCAATATGAAGTTGCCAAGAGGTTGGTTTCTCCTCCAGGAAATAAGGACTACGGTATATTAAGTGTTCTACTTCAAGCTTATTATAAAATGGAATATTTGTTTGATGTGGAACCACATGTATTTAATCCACCACCTAAAGTTCGGTCGGGGGTCATTCGTCTTATAAGGAATGAAACTATCGCTCTAGATTGTGATGAAAAGTTGTTTAAAAGAGTAATAAAGCAGGGTTTTCAAAATAGACGTAAAACATTGCGCAACGCACTAAAACCTCTAAATTTGCCTCCCGAAGTTGTTGAGTTGGAAATGTTAAATAGAAGAGCAGAAACACTCTCAGTTGACGACTTTGTGTTACTTACAAAACAGATCGAGCATTGGAACCAATAGTACAGTTTGAGCTTTCAAATGAATTTCGTGAACGATTTCACGAAGCTGTCATAAAATGTGATGTTGACTTTATTAAGCAAAGTTTAGAAGGAATAAACTCTGCAGATATTTCACAGCTCCTTTATGAATTTAATTCGGAAGATTCGAAGTATGTACTGGATTTGCTTGATGCAAATATTCGGGCAGAAATTATAAACGACCTTGATGAAGATCTACGAGAAAAATTCCTCAAGTCTTTTGAGCCTGGTGAGATCACGCAAATAGTATATCATCTTGATTCTGATGATGCCGTAGATATTCTTAATGAGCTATCTGTAAAGAACCGTGAAGAAGTAATAGCCGGATTGGATGACGCTGAAAAGGAAGCGAATATTCTTGATCTATTACGCTATGAGGATGATGTGGCGGGTGGACTAATGGCGAAGGAGCTTGTTAAAGCCAACGTAAATTGGACGGTGATCCAGTGTATTGAAGAGATTCGCAGGCAAGCAGAAAATATTCAAAAACTGTATTCTGTCTACGTAGTGGACGATCAGGATAAACTATTAGGTAAAGTGTCTTTAAGACGGCTAATATTAGCGGGTGATAAGAAACTTATCGCAGAGATCTATGACTCAGATTTAATTTCTGTTCATACCTATGCTTCTGAAGAAGAGGTGGCTCAACTAATGCGGAAGTATGATTTAGAGGCTATACCAGTAGTGAACGTTCATGGTAAATTATTAGGTAGAATTACCATTGATGATATTGTTGATGTTATTACCGAACAAGCGGAGGAAGAGCGTCAAATAATGTCTGGTATCGCAGGGGATGTTGAAGAAGATGATAGTATTTGGGACTTAACCAAAGCTCGTTTACCATGGCTGATAGTAGGTGTCCTTGGTGGCTTTATAAGTGCAAAGTTTATTGGTGTATTTGAAGATGATTTATTACGTATTACAGCCATAGCATTTTTTATCCCTCTTATTCAGGCTACCGGTGGTAATGTTGGTATTCAGTCTTCATCTATTGTAGTGCAAAGCCTTGCCAATCCTTCTGCTTTTGGTGGAAGAATGCTTAAAAGACTGGCCAAAGTATTGGTAACAGCAGTCATCAACGGTTTGTTTCTATCAGTAATGGTTTACGTGTTTAACCTTATAACTGGGGGTGATCTAAACTTATCTTTGGTAGTTTCCCTAGCATTATTTTTTGTGGTGCTTATTGCTTCTTTCTTAGGTACAGTTACACCAATGCTGTTAAACAAAATTGGAATAAATCCAGCTGTTGCTTCTGGCCCCTTTATTACCACTACAAATGACCTACTAGGTCTGGCTATTTACTTTTATATAATCCATCTTATACTTTGACAAATTTCAAGCCCTTACATTTTCTTATTGTAGATAAGATGCATCCAAGCTTGACCGCTATGCTGAAAGAGATAGGGATAAGTGCAAGTCATCAACCCGATATTTCACGGGCTCAGATAATTGAGCAAATTCCAGAGTTTGACGGTCTAGTTATTCGAAGTAAAACTTTTGTCGATAGGGAGCTATTAGCTAATGCAACCAAACTGAAATTTATTTGTCGGGCGGGTGCGGGTATTGATAATTTGGACGTTGCATATATAGAATCAAGGGATATTAAAATAATAAATGCACCTGAAGGCAATAGAAATGCCCTTGCTGAGCATACCGTTGGATTATTATTTTCGCTATTAAACAATATTGTAAAATCGGATAGAGAAATCAGAGGATTGATTTGGGACAGAGAATCAAACAGGGGGCATGAGATCGTGAATAAGACGGTTGGTATTATAGGTTATGGCCATATGGGTTCGGCTTTTGTTGATAAAATGAAAAATTTTGGCTGCAGAATTTTGGTCTATGATAAATATAAAACTGGCTTTGCTGCTAAGGGATTTGAAGAAGTAAGTTTAGATGAATTATTTATCAATGCGGATATCCTTAGCATACATGTGCCACTTACTGAAGAAACAAACAACTATGTTGATAACGATTTTATCAAAAGGTTTGAAAAACCACTATGGCTGATAAATACCTCTCGTGGGGAAGTTGTAAACTTATCTGCATTGATAGAGCAGATTGAAAATGGCCGAATAATTGGCGCAGCCTTAGATGTTTTAGAAAATGAAAAATTGAATAATTTTACGGATCAACAAAAAAGAAATTTTGAATATTTATCTAATTCGAATAAAATCATACTTACCCCACATGTAGCAGGATGGTCTTATGAATCTTATGTAATGATCAATAAAGTTCTTATTGGGAAATTACAACACGAACTTTCATGACATAACGGCTTGAATATTACATTCATAGCAATGTTTTATTTTAGTGATGCTTTTAATTTGTAGTGCATTTTTAGTAATATAGGATAAATAGATATTTTGCAATTGACTTGATGATTAAAGAAAATCAGAAAAAGAAATTTATAGAATATGTAAACTCAATTATTGAGAAGCCTATTCTTACATCTGCTATCGTGCTGGTGATTTTATCTATTATAGTGCTTGGGTTTAGCCTCAAATATTATATAAATGACTTTAATGGCTTCTTTGAACAGGTTATGGCCGAAGCTCATGGAATGCTATTTGATATTGCCATCATTGGTATGCTTATTTTTTGGTTAAATAAGAATGGCGAAATGCGCCAAAGAATAAGGACCTATAAGGACGAAATAGATGACTTCCGGTTGTGGGAATCTGAGGAAGCGGCCTTTAGGACTGTGGGTAATATTAAACGATTAAATAGGCATAATATTCGTGAAATAAACTTGGTGAATTGCCACTTATCACGTACCAACCTTAACTACGTTAATTTAGCTGGATCAAATCTTAATTCAGCGGATATATCCAATGCTTTTTTAATTGAGACCAATTTGGAAAACACAAGGTTAAACCAAACGAATCTTGAAAATTCTAATTTGAACCAGGCTAATTTGAAAGGGGCTTATGCCAGTGGGGCTAATTTTAAGGATGCTTATCTCATTAAAGCACAACTAGAGAATGCCTTTTTAATTAAATCAAATTTTAAAAATGCCTTTCTAATGGAGTCTAATTTACGTGGCTGTTATTTAACAGGAGCCGATTTCGAAAATGCCAGTTTGTATAAAGCAGACTTAAGGGGCGCCAAAGGATTAACAATAGAGCAACTCACCAAAGCTAAAACGTTATATCTGGCCCAATTTGATGAAGAAATATTAAATCAAATTAAATCAAACATTCCCGAGCTAGTAGGTAAATAGGTTTTTGCCTTTAATTAGGAAACACTTACCTTTGTAGTGTATATTAACAAGTATAATAGTTGAACGGCTACATTGTGGCCGTTTATTTATTTTTATAGAAGAACTGATTTTTGAATTTATGGGAAAAATAGCATACTATACGAAAGAGGGATTAGATAAGCTCAAGAAAGAATTAAATGAGCTGAAATCTAAGGGTAGAACGGACATTGCAAAGCAAATAGCCGAAGCTAGAGATAAGGGTGACCTTAGTGAAAATGCGGAATATGATGCTGCCAAGGATGCTCAAGGACATCTTGAAGCAAAGATAGCGCAATTGGAGGAGGTAGTAGGAAATGCCCGCGTATTAGATGAAAGTACCATTGATACTTCAAAGGTTTCCATCCTTTCTAAAGTGAAAATAAAGAATAATAAGAACGGAGCGACATTTAGTTACACGTTAGTTTCAGAAGAAGAGGCAGATTTAAAGGCGAGTAAAATATCAGTTCAATCTCCTATAGGAAAAGGACTTTTGGGTAAAAAAGCAGGTGAAAAGGCAAAAATTCAAACTCCTGGGGGTGATATTGAATTTGAAATAATTGAAATTGGTATCTGATGGGATCGTTATTTACAAAAATCATAAACAGGGAAATTCCGGGGCAAATAATTGCCGAGAATGATGAATTTATAAGTTTTCTAGATATTAACCCTCTGGTGGAAGGGCATTGTTTGGTTGTACCAAAAAAAGAGATTGATTATATCTTTGATTTGGAAGATCAACAACTGGCTAGATTAATGTTTTTTTCGAAGAATGTGGCGAAAGCTGTGAAGAAAGCAATCCCATGCTTAAGGATCGGTGTAGCTGTTATTGGATTAGAAGTGCCTCATACTCATGTTCATTTAGTACCGCTCAATACGATGGATGACATTAATTTTTCTCGACCTAAATTGCACCCTACAAAGGATGAACTACAGCAAGTGGCGGAAAAAATTAAGGCTGGATTTTAAAGAAAATCGATATCAACATTGTAGGGGTATTTCATTAATGAGGTAACAGCTTTCTCTACTGGCAGCCCTTCAAAAAGAACCTCATGTAGTGCCTCTGTTATGGGAGCCCTCACTTTATGAAAGTCAATAATTTTTTTTGCGATTTTTATAGTATTTACTCCCTCTGCGACTTCTTCCATATTGGCAATTATTTCAGGCAGTGTTTCGCCCTGTGCCAATCGAAAACCTACTGTAAAGTTTCGACTCAATTTACTATTACAAGTTGCTACAAGATCACCAATGCCCGCTAGGCCTATAAATGCTTCAATATCTCCGCCCATAGCCTTACCTAAATAGATCATCTCAATCATTCCCCGGCTGATCAACAAGCCTCTTGCATTCTCTCCGTAATCCAGACCACTTAGTACACCAGATGCGATAGCAATTATATTTTTTAGTACCCCAGCCAATTCGATTCCTATGAGGTCTTGATTTCCATACACCTGAAACAAATCATTTCTTAACAATCGCTCACCTTCAGATATTACCTCATTAAAATGACTTGCTACTACTGTAGCTGCAGGTTGGCCAGCAGCAAGTTCTTTGGCCAAATTTGGTCCAGCTAAGCACCCAACTCTCACCACTACACTTTCATCCATCATTACTTCACTCATCGTTCTAACCTGCTCCCGATTGAGGGTTTTAACATCATCAATAGATTGACCTTTAGGAAGATTGATGTCTAATCCTTTAGTGCCATGAATTAATATATGATAGGGGTGGAGGTAGGGAGATAGCTGCTGCATCATCTCTCTAAATGAAGAGGAGGGAACGATTGGAAATATGACATCGCATGAGTTAGCAATATAGCCTAAGTCACCTGTCGCAGTAATATTTACGTGCACTTTTTGACCTCTATGTACTTTATGGGCAGCAATTTTCTTTATTGCTTCGGGATCACGAGCATAAATTAATACCTCGCTATTTTGTGCTAGTATATTGGCAATGGCCATACCAAAACTACCTGCGCCAATGACACCAACCGGCTTTTTAGAGATGTTTTTCGAGGTCATAGCCATGCATTCTGTTATGATAATAATATAATGTGTTCAAATCTCTAGTTATAATCTGCTTTTGCTTATTCATTAGTAGAGGCCTTCTACTATGATACATGCCAACGTTTTCTATACCCATTTTAATTAAATCCTCCACTGGGTTTTTCATATGAGCCGCAATATTTAGTTTCTTCTCCTTCTTTAAAGCCATTACTAGATTTTTGGCTTTATTAAATACGGTACTAAATTCATCATACTCAATGAAGAGATCCTCTTCAGGAAGTCGAAGGAAGTCATATAGATCTAGTTTATCAAATCTTTTGCGCCATATTTGAAACGCAACAAAAGCCACTAAATGACTAGCAAAAACTCGATTGATACGGTGAAATTCTTTCACTATTATTTCTGACAGTCTTCTTGTATATTCCGCCTCACGCTGTTTGTCGGCATTTAAAAAACCATTGCTTATAAAATAGTCTCTAGTGTCTATAAAGCGTCCTTGTTTGTCTATGCTTCTACCTTTATTATCGACATAATTACCTAAAAGATCCATTGATTTTCCAATGGATACAGAAATGTCAGATCCTTTGGTGAAAAATTTTATCATGAATTTTATCATGTTATATGATGATGAATAAGCATCACTTTCAACATAATATCTTTCTTGTCCCTTACTAACCAGGTATTCATTAATTAAAATTGGAGCCTCTAATACAAAATTGTAATTGATAGTAACTGGAACAATAAATATCTTCTTTCCGTCCTTATTTGGATGATTTATGAATATTTCGCGTTGTGCCTCCATAGCTGTACCCAACAACCCCAATTTTAAAGAAGATTCTATCTGACCTGATCTTGATCTAGTGCCACCAGGGAAAAACAAACTATGAGTACCTTCTTGTATTGCTAAATTTGAATAGGTTTTTAGTGACTCCAGATAAATGGAGTTTTTCTTCCGCCTGTCTACTTTATATGCACCAAGGCTGTTCATAAAATAAGCCAATATTTTAATATTGAATAGATTGAGGCCAGCTCCATATATAAAGGCTGGTAAGCCTAATACATGAATTATCCATCCAATTAATATTGAATCGAGATTACTAAAGTGGGTCGGCACCATAACTACAGTACCAATTTTTGCTAATTTTCGGATTTGCTTAGTTTTGCCTACTATCTGGATCTTATCATTTAAGGTGTATTCATTTCTGAAAAGAGCGCCAAATCGCTTTACTCTGGTAGCATTTAATAATCTAGAAAATCCAAATTTTATAATCTCACGTGCAAATCTATATCTACTTTTTCTAAAATTACCAGCAATTTCTTCAGTATAACGAACAAGAATTTTGCGTAAGAGCTCCTCTTCTTTTTTCCTAGTATTTTCGTTACCTACAAGATCAACTAATTCATTTTTTATATTGTTCCAGAAACGTTTTTCATCTTTTGGATCTACCTTCCAGGGGTTTTTTCTAATTCTTAACTGCTCGGTATAGAGCGTTGTTTCTAATTCTTCCCGAAGTTGATTTTTCTTTAGATTGGCCTTTACAATCTTATCAAATGCCTCATTTACAACTTTTTCAATAAACAGTTTTCTGTTTTTGCTAAGTTGTACAACAGGCCATTCCTTGGTGCCTGAGAGGATAGGTTTGTAAGATTTTCTTTTTTTTGACTTGCCGTTTGGCTCCATTTAATAGACAATGTATGAATGCCAAATATACTGGAAAGAAATTAATCGGCTTGTTCAATATTATTTATAAATGCTATAGGTAAAGCATTAAATATTTTGGGAACAACATTGCCACTTCCATCGTCAACATATTTTATTTCCACCGGTAAGTCTTTAGACTCAATATAGTAGCTAGTCTCAGGGGTTTTGCTACTTATTGGTAACATAGATAATTCTAAACCTTTTTCATTGGGTAGGAGCTCTTCAACTTTTTTAGCAACCTCCCATTCACGATCAGTCAACTTAAAATAGAACTTTATAGAATCTTCATTTATAGCCTGCTTGGAATAGGCCAAGAAGGCCTTCAAATTTGGTGTTGCAGTCTTAATAAAAAAATCATATTCTTTTATTGGTGTCACAACACACAAGGCAAGGCCACCTTCATATCCATAGTAAATTGAAAGAAGTGAAACCAATAATATTCCCATCATTAGCCAGGGATTGAGGTAATACTGAAAAAGCCCCAAAGCGGCTAAAGGGGCAACTATACCACCAATAACTATGGGCATCAGATATTTTTTTCTCTTGAGTGAAATATCACTTATCCATTGGACAAAAAAGGAGGACAAATGATTATTGATGTTTAGATGAAGACTTGTTTTAGACAAGTAACAAACATTTCTTTCGTCTCCGTCACTGCCTACATAACATTTTGCTATTATTTCCTCTTCAGTTGATAACATTATAGACTGCGGTATTTATAAAATAAGTTACGCATTTGACCAAAAGAGGCCACTACCTCATTTATAAATTCATCTGAAATAATATCATAGATTTCGTCTTCACTTGTAAGGTCCAAAGCATCTATTTTGAAGGTTTGTTCTAGGTCTCCTTGTTCAAACTTTATCAGATACTTACCGTTCCAACTAAAAACAGTGATTTTACAATTTGGTTTTACAATTTCATTAACTACGCGCATAATTTTATTATTTGAACGTGAAATTACCCAAAGTTTAAGCATGATATTTGCTCCACTAACAAAAATGTTTGTAACTAATTATCTAAATTTAGTGTTTAGAGCTTGTCAGACGAATCACATCAGGTAACAAATTGATAGGGAATAAAAGATAGGATTTGAGAAAGTATTTATTATTTGGATTTGTACTACTTGTTGGTTTGCTTTTGACCTCAACGGTTAAAGCTACTCATTTAAGAGCAGGTGAAATTATTGTGAAAAGGGTAAACTGTGATGGTTTAACCTTTGAAATCACCATTATTGTCTATACCGATGTTGGTCCAGCTAATCCCGTACTCTTTGGTGCCGGGGAGTTACGTTTTGGAGATGAGAATGATCCTGATAAGTTTTTCAGATTACCAAGTGACATCCCAAGTAACACCCATATGTTTTATGCGGCTGATGGCAGTACCTCATCAATTCCTTTTAATGAAGATTTGGGCCCAGATGTAGCTAAGGCTGCATTTACCATTAGACATACCTACGGTTCGGCCGGCAAGTATACAATCAGCTATAATGAGTCCAATAGAAATGCTGGCATTTTAAACATTGAAAATGGCAATTCTATAAATACTAGATTTTATGTTCAATCGGAGATAAATATTGATGGTTTTTTGGGTTGCAATAACTCCCCTGTACTTTTAATTCCACCAATTGACAGAGCGTGTCCTGGAGTAGCTTTTTTTCATAACCCGGGTGCATTTGACCCTGATGGAGACAGCATATCTTTTGAATTAGTAGTGCCAAAAAAGGCTGTTGGAACATCGGTTGCTAATTATATTTCTCCTGCTGATCGCATGTTTTATGAAAACTTCTCAACAGGCAGTGAAGATGGCCTTAATGAACCGACATTCAGCATTAATCCAGTTTCTGGAGAAATAAAATGGGATGCTCCAGGAAAAATTGGTGAATACAATATTGCCTTTATTGTTCGTGAATACCGTTTTAAGGCCGGAGAATGGTTTCCTATTGGCTTTGTTACTCGTGATATGCAGATCATAGTGGAAGATTGTGACAATGAACGACCAGAATTGATAATACCGGAAGACATTTGTGTAGAGGCAGGAGAATCAATAAATGAAATAATTTTTGGGAGTGATCCAGATAATGATAAAGTGAAAATTGAGGCATTCTCACAAGTAATTGATGAACGAGGCGCCAAGGTTATACCTAAAGAACCAATATTCTCAGCATCGCCTGCTCAATTGCAATTTTCATGGGATACAGAATGTTTTGATGTACGAGATCAACCCTATACTGTAGTATTTAAAATTACAGATCAACCTGAATTGGGACCGAAATTAGTAAGTTTTGCTTCATGGAATATTACTGTGGTTGGCCCAAAGCCTAACATAACATCAATAGCTAAGGAGGGGCAGGGGTTAAGGTTGAATTGGGATAGTTATTTGTGTGACAATGCGGAAAATATTCAAGTTTGGCGTAGGGTAGATTCTAACCCTTATACTCCCGATGAATGTGAAACGGGTATTAGGGAAAATGCAGGTTATTCTTTAATAGCTACGTTACCAGTAAACTCTACAACCTTCAGAGATTCTAATTTGGCTGCTGCCGCCAAATATTGTTACAGGTTGGTAGCCACTTTCCCAGAAGTGCCAGGAGGGGAGAGCATAGTTTCAGATGAGATATGTTTTGAGTTTGTCCCTGCAGAGGAGCCAATTATCACTCATGTTTCAGTACAAGTTACAAGTGAAACAAATGGTAATATTTTGGTGGCCTGGAGAGAACCATTTGAACTTGGTGGATTAACGTTTCCTTTACAATATAAAATATATAGAGCGGAAGGATTTACTGGAGGCAACTTGGTACAAGTAGGTAGTAAGACATCAACTTCATCAACAACGACAAGTATTGAGTTTACTGATACGGGATTAAATACACTTAATAAAATATATCATTATCAGGTAGCATTAATAGATCCTTCAGGTAATGGAACGGATCAAATATTTTCTGCTGCTGCGTCATCTGTACGTTTAGAAACTACACCACAATTTGGTCAAATTAAATTGGATTGGTCAGCAGTGGTACCATGGTCAAATACCATAGCATTCCCACCTGGAAGTCAACATGAGATTTATAGGGGAGTAGAAGGAGAGGCACAGGGTAATTTTCAGCTTATTTCACAATTGGATGTTACTCAATATGGTTTCAGTTATATTGATTCGATTGGACTCGAAGATGATAAAGTTTATTGCTACAGAGTACAAACTAAAGGTACCTATGGAAATCCATCGATAAACAGTCCTCAACTTAATTTTTCTCAAGTAGTCTGTTCCCAAACAAGTGATTCAATTCCTCCGTGTATTCCAAACGTCATATTGGAAGAAGTAGACTGTAGCGGTCGCTGTCAAAATATAGGAAATAATGACTATTCTAATACTATTTCATGGACGCGGGCAGTGGAAGGTGAATGTCAAAATGATATATTTTATTATGAATTATATTTTGCGTCTACAACGGATCAACCCATGCAATTAATTGCAGAGGTAAGGGATACAGTATTTGTACATGAAAATCTGACTTCACAAAAAGGCTGTTATCAGGTTAGAGCAGTAGACAGATCGGGTAATTTTGGTGAATTAAGTGAAAAGACATGTATTGACAATTGTCCATACTATGAATTACCTAACGTATTCACTCCGGATAATAACGATTCATGTAATGATATATTCCGAGCTTATGGTAGTGGAGCAAGTGGTGGGTGCGGAAATGAAGATGGTTCAAAATGTGCCCGTTCGGTAAACTCGGTAGATTTTACTGTTTACAATCGCTGGGGCAATGTGGTCTATAGTTACTTTGGTCAACAAGGTACCGAGAATAACGATATTTATATTAACTGGAATGGAAATGATAATAAAGGTAAAGAACTTGCGTCAGGTGTATATTATTATATAGCGGTAGTAACATTTGATGTAGTGGATCCGGCTAATGCCAAACAGAATATTAAAGGATGGGTGCATCTGATCAGATAAAGAATCCATCTAAAAAACCTATTATATTTTTTGATGGTCACTGCAATCTGTGCAATGGAGCTGTCAACTTTATTATTGATAAGGATAAAAACAAGAAATTTCTATTTGCTTCCTTGCAGTCACTAGAGGCTAGAGATACTCTGGGAAATATCCATTCAAGTCAATTTGATACCATTATAGTTTTAACAGATAAGGGGTATAAATTGGAAAGAAGTTCGGCTGCTTTATTTATTGCCAATAACTTAAAAGGATGGCCAAAATTACTTCTGGTTTTTAAGATATTACCCAAGTTTTTTCGGGATTGGCTCTATAACCTGATTGCAAAATATCGATATTCAGTTTTTGGCAAGAGAAACACTTGTAGGGTACCTACACCGGATTTAAAAGAAAGATTTTTAGATACTTATCAAAATAATTAATTTAGCTCTTTTTAAAATTAATTGATCTCGCTTACATCTTATTTATAAACTAGAAATTATGAATGCATACGTTTTTCCGGGCCAAGGTGCTCAATTTACTGGAATGGGCAAAGACCTTTATGAAGGCAATGAACAGGCCAAAAAAATGTTTGAGCAAGCAAATGAAATACTTGGTTACAGAATAACCGATATTATGTTTGAAGGCACTGCCGATGAACTTAAACAAACAAAAGTAACACAACCCGCTATATTTTTGCATTCTGTTATTTTAGCAGCTACATCTCAAGATTTTAATCCTAACATGGTAGCAGGACATTCCTTAGGGGAATTCTCTGCTTTGGTGGCTAATAAGGCCTTGAAATATGAAGATGCCCTTAAACTTGTATTTCAACGAGCTTTGGCAATGCAAAAGGCTTGTGAAATAAATCCATCTACCATGGCCGCAATCCTTGGTTTAGACGACAAAGTAGTAGAAGAAGTGTGTGCTGGGATTGACGAAGTCGTTGTGGCTGCTAATTATAATTGTCCCGGCCAATTGGTAATTTCTGGTTCTAATAAAGGAATAGAAATTGCATGTGAAAAACTGAAAGAAGCTGGAGCCAGAAGAGCTTTACCACTTCCCGTGGGTGGTGCATTTCATTCCCCATTAATGGAACCCGCGAGGACGGAACTGGCTGAAGCGATTAAAAACACAGTCTTCAATACACCAATATGTCCTGTTTATCAGAATGTAAATGCACAGCCTTCTTCTGACGTAATTATTATACAGAAAAATTTAATTGATCAACTTACTGCCCCGGTACGCTGGACGCAATCAGTTCAAAACATGGTAAAAGACGGTGCTACCACATTTATTGAATGTGGCCCAGGAAAAGTATTGCAAGGATTGGTGAAAAAAATTGCCCCTGAAGTAGAAGTCAGGAGCATATAATATTATGAAATTTGCATGGTCAGTTTCTTCACTGATAACTGATCATGCAGATTGTTCAACATTTCAACATTTGTCAAGCCATTAACTGGGTTGATAAATACAGGTGCTAATTCGCATAAGGGAACTAATGTAAATCTTCGGTCAGGGATACCTGGGTGTGGAATAATTAATCCTTCCTGGTTAATGATTTTCTGATTATAGTATAGGATATCAATATCGATAAGTCGCTCTCCCCATTTTTCAAGTCTTACTCGTCCTAATGATTGTTCTGTTTTCATTAGTTCGGAGAGTAGGAGTTCAGGGCTTAAATTCGTTCTAATTTCTATTACAAGATTATAGAAACTAGGTTGGTCTGTTTTTCCCCAAGGGGCAGTTTCATAAATAGCACTTTGATTAACTATATCTGTAAAAGAAGAAATAATGGTAATTGCCGCTTTTAAATTTATATTCTTATCACCTAAATTGGTTCCTAACAATAGATATATTCCGTCCGTCATAATTACCCCAAAATTAGAATTAACATCTTTATTAATGACTTATTAGTTGGTAATTTTACCATCCTTAATTAATAGTATATGAACTTTCTAAAAAATATTCTTTCAACGCTTGTAGCACTTTTGTTATTTAGCATAGTTGGTCTCTTATTAATAATCGGAACCATAGGTGCCCTTTCAGAAAAACCGCCAGTAGTAGTGGAGGCTAATTCCATTTTGCACCTAGATCTCAACAAGTCGATTTCAGAACAAGAGGTAGACAATCCATTTGATAAGATAGGGATATTTTCGGGAGAAGAAAGCAGTATTGGCTTGATCAAACTAAAGAAAGCTATTCTCAATGCCGAAACGGACGACAATATAAAAGGCATTTATTTAGAATTAAATTATTTTATGGGGGGTATGTCAACTTTGGAGGAAGTACGGGCTGCATTGGCACATTTTAAAACCTCAGGAAAGTTTATCATAGCTTACTCAGAGTATTTTACTGAGGGGGCTTATTATCTTGCCAGTGTCGCAGACGCAGTATATCTAAATCCAGAAGGTGAATTAGAATTGAATGGACTAAATGCTAACGTTACTTTTTACAAAGGACTATTTGACAAATTGGGCATTGAGGTACAGATTTTTAGAGTTGGTGATTTTAAAAGTGCAGTTGAGCCTTTCATTAGAAAAGATCTTAGTAAGGAAAATGCCTTGCAGTTAAATGCAATGTTGAATGATCTCAATAATACAATGCTTACAAGTATATCAACATCTAGGAATATTGAATTGGAAACATTGAAGGGGATTTCCAAAACTATGGAAGTACGTGATGCAAGTGATGCTTTGAAATTGAATTTGATTGATGGCCTCTTATATAAAGACGAAGTTTTATCGATTCTCGAAGAAAAGACTGCCACGAATGAGTTAAAATTTATAACCTATAATAAGTACAAAGATAGCTTTAGTACCTACAAGACATCAAAAAATGAAGTAGCTGTTATTGTTGCTGATGGAGAAATAGTTTCTGGAAAAGGGGACACAAAATCAATTGGATCGGAAAAATTTGCTGAGCAAATAAGAGAAGCAAGGGAAGATGATAATGTTAAAGCGATTGTAATGAGGATAAATTCTCCAGGAGGTAGTTATTTAGCATCGGATGTAATGTGGCGAGAAATATCATTGGCAGCAAAAAAGAAACCCGTCATTGCTTCCATGTCGAATTATGCCGCTTCAGGAGGCTATTATCTAGCAATGGCTTGTGATACAATTGTAGCACAGCCGAATACCATTACTGGGTCGATTGGAATCTTTGGGATGCTCTTTAACCTAGAGGGGCTATTAAATGATAAACTAGGGATAACCAATGATGATGTTTCAACAGGTGAATATTCTGGGATGCTTACGGTCAGTAGAGGATTAACTGATGCAGAAAAATCTATCATTCAGAATAGTGTGGAACGTAACTACGAAACCTTTGTGGCTAAGGCTGCCCAAGGTAGGGGAATGACGGTGGATGAAATAAAGGCAATAGCTTCTGGCCGCGTTTGGACGGGTAATCAGGCAAAACAAAATGGGCTGGTGGATATACTCGGAAGTTTTGATGATGCCATTTCTATTGCAGCCGAAAAAGCGGGTGTGACTTTAGATTATAAAGTGAAATATTATCCAGAACAAAAAGAATTTTTTGAAAGATTGTTAGAGGATATCAGTGGTGAAACCAGTGCGAAAATGCTAAAAACAGAATTAGGTGATCTTTATCCATATTTTGAGAAAACAAAACACCTTAAAGATTTAAGAGGAGTTCAAGCAAGATTACCTTTCGAATTGGAAATAAACTAAGTAAACCTATTCTGTTTCATAATTATGTATTTATTTTGATTTGATAATTGTGCCCCTGTTATTAATCATTTAAGACATTAATAGAAAATAAAAATTAATAAATGAGTTTGAGAAACGACTGGACCAAAGAGGAGGTAAGTGAGATATTTAATTCACCCATACTGGATCTAATTTATAGAGCTGGAACTGTACATAGAGAACACAATGATGCTCAGGAAGTACAAGTGTGTACACTACTGTCAGTAAAGACAGGAGGTTGTCCTGAAGACTGTGCTTATTGCCCACAAGCAGCGCGTTATCATACAGATGTTAAAGTTCATAAATTGTTACCAACAGAAGAAGTACTATCTAAAGCTAAGGAAGCACAAGAAGCAGGAAGTACCAGATTTTGTATGGGTGCTGCATGGAGAGAAGTCCGAGATAACAAGGATTTTGATAGAGTATTGGACATGGTAAAAGGAGTGAATTCTATGGGAATGGAAGTATGTTGTACTCTTGGCATGCTAACTGAAGAACAAGCATTAAAATTAAAAAATGCCGGATTGTATGCTTATAATCACAACCTTGATACGAGTGAAGAGCATTATGACGATATTATCACAACGAGAACCTATGATGACCGATTGGATACTATAGACAATGTTAGAAACGCAAAAATTTCTGTTTGTTCTGGAGGGATAATAGGTTTAGGAGAAGGAGAAGGGGATAGAATTGGGATGTTACATACCTTGGCGACAATGGAAGAGCACCCAGAATCAGTTCCCGTAAATGCTTTGGTTCCTGTGGAAGGCACCCCTCTTGAGGATCAACCACGAGTTTCTGTTTGGGAAATGTTGAGAATGATTGCTACAGCACGGATCCTTATGCCGAAGGCTATGGTAAGGTTATCAGCCGGAAGAGTGAAAATGAATATTGAGGAGCAAGCGTTATGCTTTTTGGCAGGCGCAAATTCAATTTTTGCTGGTGACAAATTGCTAACTACTCCAAACCCTAACACCATAGAAGATAAGGAGATGTTTCAAGTGCTTAATTTAAAACCAAGGAAAGCATTTAAGGGAGAGGCGGCTGTGAAATTTCAACAAATTCCAAGCGCAGTATAATACGACAGATATTATAAAAAGAATAAAAAAAGGTCAGTAGAAGTTTCTACTGACCTTTTTTTAGAAGTAATATTTTAGACTACTCTTTATTTTCCTTATTGTTAAAACGTTTTCTTTCATTTTCATCAAGATAGATTTTTCTCATCCTGATCGATTTTGGAGTTATTTCTAAGTACTCATCTTTCTGGATATATTCCATAGACTCTTCCAACGAGAATTTCTTAGCAGGAGCAATTTTGGCATTGTTATCAGAGCCAGAGGCTCTCATGTTAGTCAATTTCTTTCCTTTTTGAATGTTGATCACCAAGTCATTGTCGCGTGAGTGTTCACCAATTACCTGACCCACATATAAATCTTCGCCTGGATCTACAAAAAATGTACCTCTGTCTTGTAATTTGTCTATAGAATAAGGTGTGCCAGGTCCGTTATCCATAGATATCAATGAACCATTGATTCTACCAGCTATATTTCCTTTGTATGGAGCATATTCTTTAAATCGGTGAGTCATAATGGCCTCACCACCAGTGGCAGTCAATATATTGTTTCGTAAACCAATCAGTCCTCTTGCGGGTATGTCAAACTCTAAATGTTGCAAATCACCTTTTGGCTCCATTATTTTAAGCTCACCCTTCTTGGCACTTACAAGTTCAATCACTTTTCCTGATGATTCTTGTGGCACATCAACTACCATATGTTCTATAGGCTCATGTTTCTTGCCATCAATTTCTTTTATCAAAACTTGTGGCTGACCTACCTGAAGTTCATATCCTTCACGTCTCATTGTTTCTATCAATATAGACAAATGGAGAATACCGCGACCAAACACATTGAACCTATCCTCGGAGGAAGTGTCTTCTACTCTAAGTGCTAAGTTTTTTTCTGTTTCCTTATAAAGTCTATCTCGAAGGTGCCTAGAAGTAACGAATTTACCTTCTTTACCAAAAAACGGAGAGTTGTTAATGGTAAATAACATACTCATTGTTGGCTCGTCTATGGCAATTCGGGGTAGTGGCTCTGGATTGGCAAAATCAGTTACGGTATCACCTAATTCAAAATTATCAACACCAACTAAAGCGCATATGTCTCCGCATAGAGCTTCATCAACTCTTTTCTTACCAAGTCCTTCGAATACATGAACTTCTTTTATCTTGATTTTTTTAACTGAACCATCTTTTTTGGTCAACCCAAGGTTGTCACCTTCTTTGATAGATCCTTGAGCTATTCTACCAATAGCTATTCTGCCTACAAATGAAGAAAAGTCCAGAGAAGTGATTCTCATCTGTGGCACACCTTCTTTTACAGGTGCAGGTGGAATATGCTGTATAATGCCATCGAGTAATGGAAATATATCAGTAGTTGGTTTTTTCCAATCATCACTCATCCAGCCGTGTTTCGATGAGCCATAAAAGGTAGGGAAGTTTAGTTGGTCTTCAGTCGCATCTAAATTGAACATGAGATCAAAAACCTGCTCATGTACTTCATCGGGACGACAATTTTCTTTGTCCACTTTATTTACCACTACAATCGGTTTCAAGCCAAGATTAAGAGCTTTGCCAAGTACAAATCTTGTTTGTGGCATCGGTCCCTCAAAGGCATCCACGAGAAGTAGAACACCATCAGCCATTTTTAATACTCTTTCTACTTCACCACCAAAATCGGAGTGACCGGGAGTATCTATTACATTTATTTTGACGTCTTTATATCGAATGGAAACATTTTTAGAGGTTATGGTGATACCTCTTTCTTTTTCAAGATCCCCATCATCAAGGATGAGATCTTCAGATTCTTGATTTTCCCTCAGTATTTTTGAGGCAAGGATTATTTTATCAACCAGAGTAGTTTTTCCGTGGTCAACGTGAGCTATTATAGCCACATTTCGTATTTGCTGCATGCTTAAAAATTAAGCTGCAAAGCTACCAAACTATATTTACAAAGTATTACTCCCTAAATAAATTTTAGTAGGACAATTTAGGTCGTTAATCTCCCAATTCTTATGTAAGTTTTCGTGCATTAATTGCACTATTTCTATTGAATTATGAACAAATGCTAATCAATGGTAGATGAAGAATTAAACATAAGTCACTGTTATACAGACTTGTTTCTATTAAATATTCACCTAATTGTTTAAAAAAACTTACACGGACAACACCTTAGTTTATTTCTATTATGTTATAGAAATGTTAAAACGTTGTATCGTCTTTTGTTATTCCACTTAGAGTATTATGATGCTGAGTTTCTACTTTGGTAGTATTGTTTTTATGGCTTTTATCAAATGATATAAATGCGAATGAACCAAGTATTGCAATTGCAACTGTGAGTATTAATAATTTAGATTTCATAGTAGTAATGTTTAAGTAGTTGTTTAAATATATTTTTAGAACCCAGGGTCGTCTTTTTGAACACCTTGTCCAATAACTTCACCATTTAGAGAGTCATTTGGATTAATTTCTTCCTCAGAACAAGCGGAAAAAACACCTGATAAGAGTAAGGCTGTAAATAGCACTAGTAATTTTGATTTCATTGGGTTACTGTTTTATGGTTATACATTGGAATTAGAATCCAGGGTCGTCTTTTTGAACACCTTGACCAATAACTTCACCGTTTAGAGAGTCATTTGGATTAATTTCTTCTTCAGAACAAGCGGAAAACACACCTGAAAGGAGTATGGCTGTAAATAGCACTAGTAATTTTGATTTCATGGTTTTATAATTTAAGTATATAGCTTAGGTTAAAATCCTGGATCGTCTTTTTGAACGCCTTGTCCAATCACCTCACCATTTAATGTATCATTTGGATTAATTTCTTCCTCAGAGCAAGCGGAAAAAACACCTGATAAGAGTAAGGCTGTGAATAACACTAGTAATTTTGATTTCATGGTTTTACTGTTTTATGGTTAAAAATTATAATTTAAAATCCAGGGTCATCTTTTTGAACACCTTGTCCAATAACTTCACCATTTAATGAGTCATTTGGATTAATTTCTTCCTCCGAACAAGAGGAAAATATACCCGTTAAAAATAGTGCAGTTACGAAAATGAGTACTTTAGATTTCATATTAGTTGTTTGGTTTTAATTGTACTTTACCTATATTAACGCTCTTATAAAAAAAGAGCTTTTATATTATAATCTTACATACCTTACGATATGGATTCTATTTTTTAATTTTATGATGATTATTATTTACAGTCCAAAGTTGTACTATTAATTTCCCCAATACTCTTTAAATATGCCTTTGTGCTTACTTATGTGTGATTACTACAGTTATGGAAATAGATATTTAAAGTCTATTATCATAATAGTATTGTTAATCCTACCACTATTTGGAATGGCGGAGAGTCGATATGATTCTTTGATAAGTAAGGTTAAAGCATCTCAAGATGTGGACAAGGGACCAATTTATATGGAACTGTTCATTGTTTCAATAAATAATTATGACAGCGCCCTTTACTATGCAGATCAAGCTAGAAATTTTGCTTTAATAGCTAAAGATAGCTTAACATATGTTAGAGCAGAATATGCGATGGCCTTTCTTTATAAAGGCCAAGGACAATATAATGAAGCGATTAAGCACTATGTTTTGGCGCTTAAGACTGCTCAAAATAATGATTATAATGACCGTTTAAAATCAATTTTAAATGGGTTGGCACTTGCATATTATAATACTTCACAGTTTGATATGTCTCTACAATATCACTTTCAATCTCTTGCCTTGAGAGAAAAGGAGGGTAATCAGAATGAAATTGCTATTTCTTCCAATAATATTGGCCTAGTTTATTATCAATTAAAGGATTTCCCTAAGGCGATTTTATACTTTAATCGAGCCCGTGAAATAGAAGAAAAGAATGAAAGGAAGGGGATAGAAGGAACTTATGTCAATTTAGGTTTGGCTTATTATGGGCTTACCAATTTTAATTTAGCTCTAGAAAATTTCGAGAAAACTATTGCGATTTGTGATGACGGGTGTGATGAGTTGATCTTAGTTGAAGCTTATAATGGAGCGGGGGGATGTTTATTTGAGTTGGGTAACTCAACAGAAGCAGAAATATATCTTAATAAAGGTCTTGTACTTGCTGAAAAACTAAATGCAGAAACAAATCTAATTACGATATACAACAACCTTGCAAGAATAAGTTTAGAGGGTGGGCAAGTGGAGAAAGCAATCGAACGGTTAAGTACTAGTCAAAATATAGCGGAGAAGCTTAATATTAGGTTTTGGTCAAAAAAGAATTTCAAACTCTTTGCCGAGGTATACTATGCTAATAGGGAATATCAAAAAGCTTATGAATACCAAGTAAAGTATGATTCAGTAAGTAGTGAAATCCTAAATGAAACTGTAGCTAAAAATATGCTTCAAATACAGGTGGATTTCGAAGAGCGTCAAAACCTTGAAATTATAAAACTCAAGGATAAAGAAATAAGTAGAACCAATACGCTTTTGATTCTTTCCGTGATTATTTCTTTACTCACCGTTTTAATAATTATTATTCTATATAGAAATAATAAACTAAGGAAAAGGGTCAACCGAAAATTAACAATAGCAAATCGAACTATTGAAAACCAAAATTCAAAGTTGACGGAATTAAATACAGCTTTAGAGGATAGAGTGAAAGAAAGAACTGAAGAATTGCGCTCAACGAACAAAGCTTTGACGAAATCAAATAGTGACCTAGATAACTTTATATATAAGACTTCGCATGATATAAGAGGCCCATTAGCAACGCTTCAAGGAGTATGTAACATTGCTCTTATGGATATCAAAGAAAAGGTCGCAGTCGATTATTTTGAGAAACTCAGTAAAACGGCAAGTAAACTAAATCAGATACTATCAAAATTATTGGTGATCAATCAGATCAACAACTCTATGCCCTCTGATAATGAGGTTCTGGTTAAGGAACTGATAACTGAAATAGTGGAGGAGAACAGTCAAATGTTTGATGATAAAAAAATAGAGGTAAATATTGACGTATCACAAAATTTGAAAATCATAATGGATGCTCTTTTGTTAAGGATAATCCTCAATAATTTGATCAATAATGCCTTTAAATTTCATAACACTTCCTCAAAAATTACTTCGACTATTAATATAAGTGCCTTAGTAGAAGATGATAAATTGCATATCAATGTTGAAGATAATGGAGTAGGTATTAACGATAACATTGTGACACAAATTTTTGATATATTTTCAAAAACTTCAGAAATGCAGGACACCGCAGGACTTGGACTGTATTTAGTGAAGTTGGCGGTCGATAAATTGGAAGGAAATATATTA
This sequence comes from Fulvivirga sp., assembly GCA_048268855.1. Taxonomy (GTDB): domain Bacteria; phylum Bacteroidota; class Bacteroidia; order Cytophagales; family Cyclobacteriaceae; genus Fulvivirga. Next base: position 122,656 of record JBLWUR010000003.1, on the reverse strand, counting down.
GTTACTAAAACTAAAGATAACCTTACACAATTTAGTGTTATTCTCCCATTACTCTAGTATCATTTTTTTTATCTGAAGCTTTTTTGATAAATTGAAATACTGTCTATTATATGGATTTTAAAATTGATACGAAAAACACTTTTCTTACTACTTTTTTCACTCTCTATTCTGACTTATGGTAACATAAATCAGGACAACTTAACGGTCGAACAACAAATCGATCATTTGCACAATAAAGCATTTAACCTTTGGTTGAATTACCCTGATAGTGCAATGAACTTTGTACGTGAATCATATAACCTTTCTGTCGGGCTCAATGATAAGGCACTTATAAGCAAATCCTTGAGATATATAGGTGCAGTACTTTATTACCAAGGCGATTATGATTCAGTAATCTACTATTGCACCAAATCCTACAATATCGCTGTTGATATAAGGGATTCTTCTTTAATGAACAATGCTCTTAATAATATAGGATTAGCCAATTACAATCTGGGTAGTTATCAGAACGCATTAGAATATTTACTGAGATCGTTAAATATGAAAAAGGCTCAGAAAGAGAAATATGGTCTGGCAATTACAGTGAATAATATAGGCTTGGTTTATGATAAACTCAAGGATTATAAGCAGGCAAGACGTTATTTTATTGAGGCCCTTGATATTGCTAAGCAACAAAATGATAATAATCTAATCCTATATTCTCAGAATAATATCGCCTTGACCTATGTTGGTGAGCAGAATCTCTCGGAAGCAGAGAAATATTACCGAATGTCAATGGATGTTGATATAGATAACAAAGTATGGAAATCAGTTACATATTGTGGTTTGGGGCAAGTATATCAAGTACGTAAGGAATATGACAAGTCGAGAGCTTATTTCCTTCAATCATTAAGTTTAAGAGAAGAGGTAGGGGATAGGAGAGGAATTTCTGAAATTCTCTACTTTCAGAGTAATGAGTATAAATTAAACGGTAAATACGACAGTGCTTTGTTTTTACTTGATAAAAGTCAGATGCTAGCAGAGGAAATTAGAGCAAAGGACAGGATTTTCAAAAATTATGAACTTTATGTCGATATATATTCCATTATAGGTGATCATGAGTCAGCATTCAATTATCAAACTAAGCTTTTGAAATTGAGGGACACGCTTTTTAATGAGAACATGGCAAGAAATCTATCTGATATCAAATTGAAAATTCAAGAAGAAGAGAATTTGCGTCAAATGGCGGTCAAGGAGAAACAGATTGAAGAAAACAAGAGCTTTGTCATTTTCCTGATAATAGTAATCATACTGGTGGTATTAATAGCCGTACTTACATTCAATCAGGTTAAGGTGAACTTGAAAAAAAATAAAATGCTGGCTATTAGAAACCAAGAGATCAGCCAACAAAAAGAAGAGATAGAGGCACAAAAGGAATCTCTGATTGAAAAAAATGGACAGTTGGAGTCTGCGCATCGTATGATACGTAATCAGAACGAACAACTAGAGAAGTATAATAAGAAACTACTTAATACAGTTGATGAAAAATCAGATCAGCTTAAAGAGCGAAATGATCAACTAATGCTTGCCAATTTGGAGTTGGATAATTTTATATACAAATCTTCACATGACATAAAAGGCCCACTTGCGACACTACTGGGTGTGTGCAACGTGGCACTTATGGAAGTGAAGGATGAGCAATCACTTGAATATTTTCAAATGTTATATGATACAGCACTTGGGTTAAATTCTATATTGGCCAGATTGAAAACGATTAGTGATATTTCCAGCTTAGAATTGAAATTCAGAATCGTAGATTTTTCTGAGATCATTAACACTTGTGTTGATCAAAATAGAAAAATTGAAGGTGACGAAGAAATTAAAGTATCTTATCAAATTGAAGATAATTTAAAATGTTCTTCTGATGAGGTATTACTCGACTTAATATTCTTTAATATTATACAGAGTGTAATGAAAATGCGTGATGGAAATGTAGAACGAGATGATATTCAAATCCAAATTTCATCAGATAATAAGAGTCTTTTTATCGATGTTATTGACGAGGGGGCAGGTGCTCAAAAGAATGTGCTTGTAGATGTGTTTGAATTGTTTGCCAAAAATGCACTACAACACCGTTCGCTTGGTCTTGGTCTTTACATTGTTAAACAATCAGTGATGAAACTTGGTGGTACGATAATATTATTGGATGACAATAGTAGAACTCATTTTAAGATCACCCTACCACTTGTATGAATTGAAGTATTACCCCCGAATTAAATACCATTAGTTCAATAATCGTTTATCTTTGCCGCCATTAATTGATTCAAAATGGCAGATAAAAAAATTGAAAGATATACTGTAACAGCCGCATTACCTTATGCCAATGGGCCAGTTCATATTGGTCATTTAGCAGGTGTCTATGTACCTGCTGATATATATGTTAGATATTTAAGAAGTATCAATGAGGATGTAGCTTTTGTTTGCGGTTCTGATGAACATGGTGTGGCAATTACCTTAAGGGCAAAGAAGGATAATAAGACCCCGCAGGAGATAGTTGATAAATATCATTACTTGATAAAAGATTCATTTGAAAAGTTTGGGATAGACTTTGATATATATTCAAGGACCTCAGCCCCTATACATCATGAGACATCATCTGAAATATTTAAAAACATGTATGAAAGAGGCCTATTCGAAGAAAAGGTTTCCATGCAATACTATGACGAAGCGAATAAGCAATTTCTTGCAGATAGATATATTGTAGGCACATGTCCTACTTGTAGCTTTGATGGAGCTTATGGTGACCAATGTGAACGCTGCGGATCCACATTAAGTCCTTCCGAACTTATAAATCCTAAGTCTGCCCTTAGCGGATTTAAACCTATACAAAAAGAAACTAAGCACTGGTTTTTGCCCATGGACAAATATGAGCCCTGGTTAAAAGAATGGATTTTAGAAGGTCATAAAGAATGGAAGACCAATGTTTACGGACAATGTAAATCATGGTTGGACAATGGATTGATGCCAAGAGCTATGACCAGGGACCTAGATTGGGGTGTGAAAGTGCCTGTAGAAGGGGCAGAAGGGAAGGTTTTGTACGTATGGTTTGATGCACCTATTGGCTACATTTCAGCTACAAAAGAATGGGCCGCTAAAACTGGAAAAGACTGGGAGCCTTATTGGAAAGACGAGAATACTAAGTTGGTGCATTTTATTGGTAAAGATAATATCGTTTTTCATTGTATCATATTTCCTACTATTCTTAAAGCAGAGGGAGGGTTTATATTACCTGATAATGTGCCAGCGAATGAATTTCTGAACTTAGAAGGAAATAAAATAAGCACTTCAAAAAACTGGGCGGTTTGGCTGCATGAGTATTTAGAAGAGTTACCTGGGAAAGAGGATGTGTTAAGATATGCGTTATGTGCTAATGCGCCAGAGACCAAAGACAATGATTTTACTTGGAAGGATTTTCAAACACGAAATAACAGTGAGCTTGTAGCTATACTTGGTAATTTCGTTAATAGGGCTGTAGTATTAACTAATAAATATTATGCAGGTGAAATTCCAGCTAAAGGAAAACTTCAAAAAATTGATCAAGAAGTGATCAACAAACTTGAACTGGCTCCGGGTAAAATTGCTAAAGCGATCGAAAATTACAAATTCCGTGATGCAATGGCAGAATTTATGGATGTGGCAAGAATTGGTAATAAGTATTTGGCTGACACTGAACCATGGAAATTGATCAAAGAAACACCTGATAGGGTCGAGACTATTATGAATATTGCTATGCAACTCGTAGCTAATTTGGCAGTTTTAGGTGAGCCGTTCTTGCCTAGTACTGCAAATAAGCTTACAAAAATATTGAATTTTGAAAAATTAAAATGGGCAAGTGCTGGTAGTATTGAATTATTAAAAAGTGGACATAAGATCAATCAACCTGAATTGCTGTTTGAGAAAATTGAAGATGATTTGATAGAAAAACAAATTGCCAAATTGGAAGCGACAAAAAAAGATAATGAAATGGAAAATACTCCAGTGATTCCTTCAAAACCGGAAATCACCTTTGATGATTTTATGAAAATGGACATCAGAATAGGTACAATTTTGGAAGCTAGTGCTGTTCCTAAATCAAAGAAATTATTGAAGTTAAAAGTAGATACAGGTATCGACCAAAGAACTGTATTGAGCGGGATAGCTCAGTATTATAAACCGGATGAGATTGTAGGTCAACAAGTATCTATTTTGGTTAATCTGGCACCACGAAATATAATGGGTGAGGAATCACAGGGTATGATATTAATGGCTGAAGATAAAACGGGCAATCTTAAGTTTGTTATGCCATCTGATAAGGTGAATTCAGGATCAACAATTAGTTAATCATTAAACTCTGTCATGGTTCGGGCAATGCCTGCTGTACTGAATGAAAGGATCATATTGATGGCCTTTTCTATTTTTTCTGGTAGGATTTTGAATTCGTCAGCGGTGAAATTGCTTAACACGTAATCTACTTGTTGGCCTTGGCCAAAGTCATTACCTATACCGAATTTTAGCCGTGGGTAATCAGCACCCCCAGTAAGTTCTTCAATATTCTTTAGCCCATTATGGCCTGCAGCTGAACCTTTGGCTCGCATTCTTAAACTACCTAATGGTAAAGCAATATCATCTACTATTACGAGTATATTTTCCTTTGAAATTTTTAACTCTTTCATCCAATAGCTTACAGCTTTTCCGCTTAAGTTCATATAAGTCGAGGGCTTAATCAAATGTAGCTGACGTCCCTTGTATTTGATTTTTGATACATCCGCATATCTAGAGGTGCTAAAGGAGACTCCATGGTCATCAGCCAATTTATCTAATACAAGAAACCCTACATTATGTCGTGTTAACTCATATTCGTTTCCAATATTACCGAGACCAACAATCAAATATTTCATGATAACTTATTTATAGTTTAAATTAAGAACCACTTTGCTATAAAAGCAAAAAATCCTGCCAATTGGCAGGATTTTTTATAAATATGTACAAGTTATTTTTATTCCTTTCCATCCTCTGCTTCAGGAGTGGCTCCTTCAGCTCCTTCGGCTCCTTCAGCCTCTGCCAATGCCGCTTCTTCAGCTTCTTCTTCCTCCTCAGTTTTTCCTCTAAGTGCTCTAGGCATTTCAACAACCGCTATAGAAGCAATTTTGGAATCTAAAATCTCAAAATTATCTTCTTTTATATCGCCTACCTTAATGGCATGACCAAAATCAAGTGGAGTAATATCCACTGTTATAAAATCGGGGAAATTTTTCGGTAAGGCTTTTACTAAAATATTTCTTCTTTTCTTAATTAAAGAACCACCTTTAGCTACTCCAGGAGATGCACCTTCAAAATGAAGGGGTATCAACATTTTCATTGGTTTACCTTCAAATAATTGAAGAAAATCAACGTGTAGGATTACTTCACTTACTGGATGGAACTGAGCATCTTGCATGATAGCTGTAAACTCCTTCCCTTCAATATTCAAATTCACAAAGTGTGCCTTGTCCGTGTAAATAAGTTCTCTAAAAAGAATCATTGGTGCATAAAAATGCACTTGTTCTTCACCACCATAAATTACACATGGTACGTTGCCTTGGGCTCTTAGCCTCTTGGCTTCAGATTTTCCGAGATTTGCTCTGTTATACCCTATAATCTCAATCGTTTTCATAATATATATTTAGTTAAATTTTTCTTAAGATTGGATGAACAATGAACTGATTGATTCATTGTCATGTATTTTTCTAATTGCCTTAGCAAATAAATTGGCAACAGTCAATACTTTAATTTTTGAAGATTCTCCCTTTATTGGTAGCGTATCTGTTACTACTAATTCTTCTAATACAGAATTTTCAATATTTTCATAAGCCTTCCCTGAAAGTACAGGGTGCGTTACTACCGCCCTAACCGACAAAGCGCCTTTCTCTTTTAGTAGTGAAGCAGCTTTGCACATGGTACCACCGGTATCAATTAAGTCATCTACCATGATCACGTCCTTACCCTCTACATCTCCAATTAATCGCATCGAAGCTATTTCATTCGCTCTTTCTCTGTATTTGTCGCAGACTACCATTTCTGCATTGAAGAACTTAGCAAATGTCCGCGTTCTTTTTACCCCACCTACATCAGGAGATGCGAATATTATATTATCAAGATTGAGTGATTTCAAATAAGGGATGAATATTGATGTACCGTCAAGATGATCTAAAGGAATATCAAAAAATCCTTGAATTTGATCTGCGTGCAAATCGCAAGTCATTATTCTGTCAGCACCTGCAGCAGTTAACAAGTTGGCTAATAGTTTTGCAGCTATAGCTACTCTTGGCTTGTCCTTCCTATCTTGTCTAGCGTAACCGAAATATGGAACCACTACGGTTACATGTTTGGCACTTGCTCTTTTTGCTCCATCTATCATGAGCAAAAGTTCCATGAAATTATCTGAAGGGGGAAAAGTAGATTGAATTAAAAAGACATCCGTTCCACGAACTGACTCTGTAAAATAGGGACACATTTCACCATCACTAAATCGCTGTAATGTTACTTCACCTAAGGGTTTTCCATAAGCATGTGCAATTTTTTCCGCTAGGTATTTGGTGCACTGCCCGGAAAAAATTTTTACTGATGACATTTTATGACTTTAATTTTAAAATAAGGGTGAGCAAATGCTCACCCCTTTTGATACCTTACTAGGGCTTCCAAATTTACTTGGACAGGCTTGTCGCCACTCCCTACTTATGTTGCCCGACTAGGGCTCGAACCTAGACTCTTCTGGACCAAAACCAGACGTGTTGCCAGTTACACCATCGGGCAGTAACCTTTTCCCTTAATTTGGGATTGCAAATGTAAATTTTATTTTTAAAATAAGGAAGGTGTATGCAAAAAAAACTACTCTACTATTAGGATTTTTTAGGTCTACTTTAACTTTAATAAATTTATCAATTATATAAAATCTATTAACTTTTTCTTTTTAGACTCTCATACACCCAATTTTTTGCATTTATAAATGGTTCAATCCAGGGGCTTACCTCATCATTTTTTCTATCATTGGGATAGTTTGGCCAATTATGAGGATAAAGAGAACGCTCCAGATGTGGCATAATAGCCATGTGTCTTCCATCCTTTGAACATACTGCAGCTGTATCAAAGTCTGAGCCATTTGGGTTGCCTGGGTATTGTGAGTAACTGTATTTGCCAATTATATTATAATTAGATTCTGCTTCTGGCAAAACAAATTTTCCTTCACCATGAGCCAACCAAACTCCCATTCTAGAGCCTGATAACGTCTTGAACATAACTGAATTATTCTCTGGTATATTCACATTTATAAAGGCCGACTCAAATTTACCAGAGGCGTTATGTTCCATTTTTGGATGATTTTGCTTGTCTGGATAAAGTAAACCCAGTTCCATCATCAATTGACAACCATTACATACCCCTAAACTTAAGGTGTCAGGCCTTGCATAGAAATTATCTAGTGCTTTCTTCGCTTTTTCGTTATACAAAAATGCCCCTGCCCAACCTTTAGCAGAGCCAAGTACATCTGAATTTGAGAAACCACCTACAAAAGCTATAAAGTTCACATCGCTGAGATCTTCCCTTCCAGATATGAGATCTGTCATATGTACATCCTTTACATCAAATCCCGCTAAGTGCATACACCAAGCCATTTCTCTATCACCATTTACACCTTTTTCACGAATAATAGCACCACGAATTCCTGATTTGGATTTACGGTTTAAATCGAGCCCGAAGTGTTCTAACTTACCATTAAAAGTATCTAGGAAATGATAGGTGAGGCCCTGATTTTTGTAATTTTCTAGTCTAAGGTCGGCATGCATTGCGCCACTTTGTTTTCGATCCAATAAATAGGATGTTTTAAACCAAAGATCCCTTTGTTTGTCAATGTCTAAATTGAAAACCTCTTTGCCCTTTTTAATGGAGAACTTGCGATTTGTATTTACTTCCCCAATTTTTATTGCGTTTATACCTAATATCTGTAATTGAGAAGCCACTTCATCATTATTCTTCACTTGAATCAATACCCCAGACTGCTCACTGAATAAGACTTTTACCAAATCTTTTTCAGCAATATCCGATAAGTCAATATCTAAACCACTTTGATTATCCGTAAAGCACATCTCTAAAAGTGCTGTTAGCATTCCACCAGCAGAAATGTCATGACCTGCAAGTAGGAGGTCTTTATTAATTAAAGTCTGTACGGCATTGAAGGCGCTTTTAAAATAGGCAGAGTCTTTAATAGTAGGTGAGATGGTTCCTAATTTATTCAAAGTTTGAAGAAAAGTACTTCCACCTAAATTGAAGTTGTCCTTTGAGAAATCAATATATAGCAAAGAAGTGCCTTGCTCTAAAACTAGGTTAGGACTAATTACATTATCGATGTTATTTACTTCGGCTATAGCGCTAATAATTACCGTTCCAGGCGAATAAACTATTTTCCCATCAGGATATTTCTGAGTCATGGAAAGTGAATCTTTTCCTGTAGGAATATTAATTCCAAGATCAATGGCGAAATCACTTATGGCCTCAACCGCTTGGTAAAGTCTTGCATTTTCACCTTCATTTTTTGCAGGCCACATCCAATTGGCACTCAATGAGACCCCTCCAAGTTGGTGAGTCAATGGTGCCCAAACTAGGTTGGTTAATGCCTCAGCAATCGCCATTCTAGATCCTGCAATAGGGTCTATTAACGCGGCTATTGGAGCATGACCTATAGAAGTGGCAGCACCTTTTTTGCCTTTATAGTCTATGGCCATTACAGCAACATTATTCAAAGGCAACTGAATAGGGCCACAGGTCTGCTGTTTGGCTACTTTACCTGTTACTGATCTATCCACCTTATTTGTCAGCCAATCTTTACAAGCCACAGCTTCCATCTGTAGCACATTTGCTAAATAAGTTTCTATTTGGTCACTATTATAATCTACTTCGGCATAATTAACGACTGGGGTATTATCTTCAAGAATTGTTTTTGGTGAGGAACCAAACATGTGGGATAAATCCCAATCCATTGGATTTTTACCTGTTTCTTTATTTTCGAATTTGAAGTGACCATCACCAGTTACCTCACCTGCATTATAAATGGGAGATCTTTCACGGTCAGCAACTGCTTTAAGTTCATCTAGATCCTCCTTTTTGATTACTAACCCCATTCGTTCCTGAGACTCATTACCAGCAATTTCTTTGTCAGATAATGTAGGATCACCCACAGGCAATTTCTTTATATCAATCGTTCCGCCCGTTTCTTCTACAAGTTCTGATAAGCAGTTGAGGTGACCACCTGCACCGTGGTCGTGAATAGATACAATAGGGTTATTATCACTTTCCTGCATAGCCCTTATGGCGTTCATGACCCTCTTTTGCATTTCAGGATTTGAACGTTGAATGGCATTAAGTTCTATTTTGTTGCCAAATTCTCCCGTGGCAACGGAGGATACAGCACTACCACCCATCCCAATACGGTAATTATCTCCTCCAAGAATAACGATTCTATCTCCCTTGTGTGGGATGTCTTTTTTGCTATCCTTCTCCTTTGCAAAGCCAATACCACCAGCCTGCATTATAACCTTGTCATATCCAAATGCCCTACCGTTTTCGGAATGTTCAAAAGTTAGAAGACTTCCACATATTAATGGCTGCCCAAACTTATTACCAAAATCAGATGCACCATCCGAGGCCTTTATTAATATATCCATTGGCGTCTGATAAAGCCATTGTCTTTCAGGCATCCCTTTTTCCCAATTTCTATCTTGTGTTAATCTAGAGTAAGAGGTCATATAAACGGCCGTCCCTGCTAGTGGTAAGCTTCCTTTCCCTCCAGCAAGTCTATCTCGAATTTCACCTCCCGATCCTGTAGCGGCACCATTAAAAGGCTCTACTGTAGTAGGAAAATTATGTGTCTCTGCCTTAAGACTTAGTACAGTATCTATGTCCTTAACTTCAAAAAAGTCTGGTTTGTTTTGTGTAACAGGGGCAAATTGCTCAGCACGCGGCCCTTTGACAAAAGCCACATTGTCCTTATAAGCTGAGACTATAAAATTTGGATGAGTAGAAGAGGTCTTTTTGATCATTTTGAACAGAGAAGATTCTTTTTCCTTTCCATCAATAATGAAAGTTCCATTAAATATTTTATGGCGGCAGTGTTCTGAATTAATTTGTGAGAAGCCAAATACTTCCGTGTCGGTAAGCTTTCTATCTAATTTTTTGGCCACCCCAGTAAGGTATTCTATTTCCTCATGACTCAATGCCAGACCTTCTTTCTCATTGAAATCAGCAATATCTTCAATTTCTATAACAGCTTTTGGTTCATTATTTATAGTGAAGATGTGTTGATCAAGTTCGGGATAAAGAACTTCTAACATTGGGTCGAATGTATGGTCAGGCAATGAAACCTTAAATTCTTCTATCCTCTCAATGCCTTCAATTCCCATATTCTGGGTAATTTCCACCGCATTGGTACTCCATGGAGTAATCATTTCCCGCCTGGGGCCAATATAATTTTCTGTAAGTATCTTTTCGTCAAGTGGTTCTGACTGACCAAAGAGCCAAACTAATTTCGAAAGGTCGGTTGGTGATAAGCTGGTTTTTAATCCTACTGCATAGACTGTGTTGCTACGGCTTCGGAAAAATTTGATCATGAAATTGCAGGTTCGTAGTGGTCTTATTTTATACCCGCAAAAGTAGCTAAATTTTTAGATTTGAATACTTTGAAATGATATTTAGGAGTGCTATTAGAAGTATTTTTTGTAGTTCGCATCATTACTCCAAAATTCATGACATTTGGCTACTTGTTCATTTCTGAAATTCTCGTCTTTTTTGAGCTCTTTCCATTCTCCCATATCAAGTCTTTCGCAAAGCTTAAAGAAGCGATCACCCTGACCATTTCTTTTATCTTGAACTAATGCGCTAATGAGAGGTCTGTTATTTTGATGCTCTTCCTCCGAAATTTCATCCAATATTTCACCAAGAAGTTGCTTCTCGTGCTTGATATCCAAATTTAAACCTAGTTCAGTTTGATTGATGAGTCTACGATAGGCAATGGGGGACTCACTATTCCTTGCTAATGATATCAGATGGTTTCTTACTCTTGAATTCAAAATATTTTTGTTTTCATTGTTAAAGTCCGAAACTAACGATTTTGATTTAAATATTCAGCAGCATGGCTAATAAGGTGATTGTGGCCACAAGGTAAAGTATATAAATCATACTTATTAACATATCTCAGCAGCCTGAACATTCCTTTTTTGGTAATTATCTTGTCATATTCACCGAGGAACATAGTGACCTCAATGCTATTCTTATTAATAAGTTGGGCTATCTCATTCAGATCAAAATAGAGCTCTACAAAAGCCAACCACGAGTAGTATACACGTCTTCTTTTTTTTATTGTATTCATCTGACTGGAAGCAAATTTAAGAAGGCCTTTGTCCATTAGCCTTAGAGCCTTCAAAAAATTTACTATTCTAAAAAATCTATGTGGTTTTACAATCATGGATTTGAAATACTGTCTGAATATAAAGGGGTAGGTGGCCAAACTGTACCATGTGCTTGTCTCAATACCATCTGGGGCTAAAAAATAGACTTTATCTATTCGATCAGGAAAAGCCTCAATGGTGGCAAGAGCGAATTTTCCACCAAGGCTAAAACAAAGAAGGCTAAATTTACTTTTGTGATCTTTTAAAAAATGCACTATAAATTCTTTCCAGAATAACTTAGTCAGTGGTTCATTGTTATTGCTCCAAAAACTTTTTCCATGATAGAACAAATCAAAACTGTAAATCGTGTACTTACTTTCAAAGTAGTTTTCAAAAGGTAAAAAACTACTTCCATCTAAACCAAAACCATGAAAAGCCAGTATTACTTCAGGGCCATTACCCATTCTATAATAGTGTATCCGTTGCTTTTCAAATGTTATAAATTGTCCTTTCATAAAAAATTTTTCTAAACATATAAAATATTTTTGGGAGTCAGCCGACTATTATAAAGTAGATGGCAATAGATAACACTTCCATATTAACCTATACGATGATACAACGGCAGGAAGAAACCATAAAGAATGAAAAGGGTAGGCTTCTGCGGTATATCAAATCTAAGGTAAACAACCTGGAGGATGCGGAAGATATATTACAAGATGTACTCGAACAATTTGTGGGTGGGTACGGAACTATTGAGTCTATAGAAAAGGCTACAAGTTGGCTGTTTAAGGTAGCTGGAAACAAAATTATCGATTTGTACCGCTACCGAAATGTAAGGGGTTACAAAGTATCATTGGATGAAAACCTGGATCAAGAAGAGGCTCCATTAATGCTGGGTGATATTTTACCTGATTTAGACGAGTCACCTGAAGAAATATACGTCAGAGATTTGATATGGGAAGAGATTACTGAGGCGATAGCGAAACTTCCTGAAGACCAGGGACAAGTATTCATACTTCATGAATTTGAAGAAATGAGTTTTAAGGAGATATCAATATTATTAGACAAGCCAGTAAACACACTTATATCCAGAAAACGATATGCGGTTATGGCATTAAGAAAAAAATTAGAAAAACTATATAAAGAAATAGGATCATGAAATATTCAAAAGGAAAAAAACAGATATATAAAATATTGAAAATTGTACTTATTGTACTGGTAGGCCTACCAATAATTTTAACACTGATTGGCTTCGTTGTGATGTCTCTTTGGAATTGGTTAATTCCAGTGCTGTTCGGAGGGCCTGTAATTACCTTTTGGCAGGCGTTGGGTTTGTTAATACTTTCTAAAATTTTATTTGGAGGGTTTAAAGGTGGACGACACCATAAACATGGGCCAAACAAATGGGAACAAAAATGGAAGCAGAAATTTAAAGATATGTCACCAGAACGTAGAGATGCGTTAAAAGCCAAATTGGCAAGTAGATGGGGTTGTCATGAGTGGCATGAAACCGATAGCGAAGAATCAAAAAAGGAATTGTAATAAATTTTAAAAATATTTTGTAACCCAAATAATTTTCTTTCGTTATGCATATGGAAACGTTGGAAACTATAGAAATACAAATAGTTTCCATAGTTTTGCAGCAGTAATATATAATCAATCAATGAGCATAGAGGGAAACATTATAGCGGGAGCAGGAGAATTATTTCATAAGTATGGAATTCGTAGTGTATCAATGGATGATATTGCACGGCACTTATCTATATCTAAAAAGACGATATATCAATATTATAAAGACAAAGATGAGATAGTGACGTTGGCATTGAAAGCACACATGGATCATGAAAAATTGGAGTATGACGAAGCCTGTAAAGGCAGTGTGGATGCTATTGAAGAGCTCTCAAGAGTTTCGAAGTGCATGCGTAGTGACTTTAAAGATATGAATCCATCCTTGCTTTTTGACATGCAGAAATACCATCCAAATGCATGGAAACTTTGGATGGATTTTAAAAATGAATATATCAAGAACCAGGTAGTTGAAAACCTGAAGCGGGGGATAGAGGAAGAAAATTTCAGGAAAGAAATCGATCCAGAAGCCATGGCCATATTTAGAGTGGAACAGGTCCAGATGGCTTTTGATGAGACCATATTTCCATCTGATAAGTTTAGGTTAAAGGAATTACAATTATTGATGTTTGACCATTTTGTTCATGGTATAGTAACCGAGAAAGGCAAGAAGCTGTACAAACAGTATTTAGAAAAAGAAGAACCAAGTGAAATCAATTGAATATAGAATGCTAAGAAAATCATTAATACTCGCACTCATCTTAGTTGGCAATAGCCTGTATGCACAGGAAGGCAATCAAAGTATGAAATTTAGTTTACAAGAAGCTGTAGATTATGCTATTAAACATAATCAGAACATACTCAATGCGGCTTATGATAAAGAAATTGCTGAGACGCAAGTTGGGGAAACCATTAGTAGGGGACTGCCTCAAGTTAATATTCAGTCCGGACTTAATTATAATTATGAAGTTCAAAAATCACTATTGCCTGCTTCAATATTTGACCCCAATGCACCTGAAGGAGAGGAAATTAAATTTTCAATTGGACAGCCCTATGATGGAAATATTGTATTAAGTGCTCGACAGTTGTTGTTTGATGGATCGTTTTTCGTAGGACTTCAGGCTGCGAAAACTTATAAAGAGTTATCAACCAAAGATCATATAAAAACCAAAATTGATGTAGTAGAGGCAGTGTCCAAAGCCTATTACAACGTATTGGTAAACCAGGAACGTTTTCAATTGTTAACAGTGAACCTAACTAGACTTGATACTTTGTTAAATGAAACAAAGGCCATGTACAACAATGGGTTTGCTGAAAAGATTGATATCAGCAGGATTCAGGTTCAATACAATAATTTAAAGGTACAAAACGATAAAACAAAACGGCTTCTTGAACTAGGGGTTGATCTTTTGAAATTTCAGATGGGAGCTAATATATCTGACGATCTGATATTAACAGATAAATTAGAAGAAGTAGAATTCAATGATCTTGATGAAGCAAATTTTGATTACAATGAGAGGATAGAATATTCCCAATTGCAAACAAATAGAGCCCTTGCTTATCTTGATATGAAAAATAACAAGGTTCAATATTTACCGTCTCTCTACGCCAATTTTAATTATGGTTATAATACACAAACTGGAAGCACAAGTAATTACTTTGATGGAAACCGATGGCTTAATTACGGTGCTGTTGGAGTGACTTTAAGTATGCCAATATTTGATGGATTTTTGAAAAGTAATAAAATTCAAAAAAATAAACTACAGTTGAAGCAAATTGAACATTCTTTTGAGATGCTTGAGAATTCCATTGATCTTGAAATTAAACAGGCTAAGATTAACCTAAATTCAGCTATTGAAAATATGGTGGCTCAGAGGGAAAATATGGGTCTTGCAGAGGAAATTTATAATGTAACAAAAATTAAGTATCAGGAAGGGGTAGGTTCTAACCTGGAAGTAACTACTGCTGATGCAGATTATAAAGAAGCTCAAACTAATTATTATGATGCGCTATATTCTGCCCTGGTTGCCAAGGTAGAACTAGAAAAAGCATATGGTAAATTACTCGACAATTAAAAAAAAATGAAAAAAGACAACAACATGAAAAATATTGTATTACAACTGGTGATGATTATGCTTATCGTAGTTTCTTGCGGACAGGAAACTTCGGAAATAGCGGCAAAGAAAGCAGAGCTTGAAGGTTATAAAGAAAAAGTCCACGAACTCAACATAAAGATCACCCAGACCGAGAAGGAGTTGTCCGAGTTAGATTCTACTTTCGGTAACAATAATAAAAACGCAGTTTTAATAACTACTGTTAAAGTTACTGAAAGCCCGTTTATTCATAAAATTGAAGCTAGAGGTAGTGTAGAATCCCGTACCAATGTAATGTTGAGTGCTGAGATGCCTGGAAAAATCGAAACCATTAAAGTTAAGGAAGGGCAGTCCGTAACCAAAGGACAAGTTTTGGCCACCTTGGATGCTGATATTCTATATAATACAATAGCTGAGCTAAAGACAAACCTAGAATTGGCTACAGCAGTATACGAGCGACAAGCAAACCTTTGGAAACAAAAGATAGGAACAGAAATTAAATACCTTGAATCCAAGGCGAATAAAGAAGGGCTTGAAAGAAAATTGGCGACTGTCAATTCTCAATTGGCACAAGCCATAATCAAAGCTCCATTTTCTGGAACTATAGATGCTATACCAGCTCGTGTGGGTGAAATGACCGCGCCAGGAAGTCCGTTGATCAGAATCGTGAAACTTCAAGACGTGTACATACAAGCAGATATTTCGGAAAAATATATCAGTTCATTCAAAAAAGGAGATAAAGTCGATGTGTATTTCCCTTCTGAGAATAAAAATGTAAGTACCACTTTGGCATCTGTTAGTCAGGTAATCAACAGCATGAATCGGACTTTTAGCATTGAGGTAAACATGCCATCTGTAAATTTCCCAGTAAAACCGAATCAGGTTGTGGTGCTAAAACTTACTGATTATACTAACGATGCGGCTAAACTGGTGCCGACAAGGATTATTCAAAATGATAATATTGGGCATTTTGTTTTTATAGTTGAAAATGATGCAGCAAAAAAAGCACATGTAACTATTGGTAAAAGTTATAATAATCAAACCGAGGTGTTAGAAGGATTGGCATTGAATACATTGGTAGCGAAAGATGGGTATCGCGAACTTGCTGAAGGAGTAAAAATCAGAACTAAATCGGTTAACGCAACAAATTCCAATCAAAAGACTAGTAACTAAGAATGGCACAGGAAAATAAAAACAATTCTGACGACATCGATTACAAGGAGTTCAAACTGACCTCTGGTGCCGTTAAGAACAGGACCACGATTTTTGTATTAACGCTTATTATAATTTTTGGTGGTGTAGGCACTTATCTCACCTTACCAAAGGAAAGTTTTCCAGAGGTTACACAGCCCATTGTTTATATAGGCACTTCACATCCGGGAAACTCTCCTGTAGATATGGAGAATTTGATTACACGTCCCATAGAAAAGGAAATCAATACCATAGCCGAAGTTGACAATATTAAATCGACTTCGGTTCAGGATTATTCAACCATTATTGCTGAATTTACTTCTGATACCAAGATTGAAGACGCATTGGTAAAAGTGAAAGATGCGGTGGACAGAGCCAAGCAGGATTTACCTTCCGACCTTCAAAATGATCCGAACGTATTCGAAATGAATTTTTCAGAGTTTCCGGTGATGAACATCAATTTGTCTGGTGATTTTAGTTTAGAAGAACTGAATGAATACGCTGAATATTTAGAAGATGAAATTGAAAAATTTCCTGAGATCTCTAAAGTGGAAATCCGTGGAGTTGAAGAAAAAGAGGTAAAGATCAATGTAGATCCTTATCAAATGGAAGCCAGGAGAGTGAATTTCGGTGATATTGAAACAGCAATTTCTTCTGAAAATATCTCAATGTCAGGCGGTAACGTGCTTGAAGGTGGTATTAGAAGATCCATCAGGGTAGTTGGTGAATTTGAAGATGTAAATAGCTTGTTGGATGTAGTAGTTAAAAGTGAAAAAGGAGCCATCGTATATTTGAAAGATGTGGCTACCGTAGAGTTTGCCTATAAAGAAAAAGCTAATTATGCTAGATTGAACGGTAAGCCTGTGGTGATGGTGGACGTGATTAAAAGAAGTGGAGAGAATCTATTGATAGCCACTGACAAGATCAATGAAGTGCTGAAAAATGCTGAAGAAAGCATATTTCCTCCTGGATTACGTGTAGACATTACCAATGACCAATCGAAACAAACCAGGGACATGGTTAGTAGCTTGGAAAATAACATAATTTCAGGAGTTATACTCGTGGTTATGGTCTTGCTTTTCTTTTTAGGAACCCGCAATGCCCTTTTTGTTGGAGTGGCTATTCCACTTTCCATGTTTATGGCTTTTCTAGTATTGGGAGCCTTCGGTGTTTCTATTAATATGATGGTGTTGTTTTCCCTAATTATGGCACTAGGTATGCTAGTAGATAATGGGATTGTGGTTGTAGAGAATGTCTATCGTCTAATGGAAGAAGGACTATCACCATTTGAAGCTACCAAAAAAGGTGTCGGGGAAGTAGCTTGGCCAATCATTGCATCAACCGCTACAACTTTGGCAGCTTTTTTACCTTTGGCATTTTGGCCAGGAATCATGGGTGAGTTTATGAAATACTTGCCGATTACATTGATAGTTACCCTTGGATCATCACTTTTCGTGGCTTTGATTATCAATCCGGTGTTGATTTCAACTTTCATGAAGCTAGACGACCCCTCAAGATTAGACAATAAAAAGACTTTACGAAACAGCGGAATACTGATAGTTTCAGGAATTTTATTCTTGTTTCTAAAGGTGACTGTCTTGGGTAATCTTCTTATACTTTTTGGGTTATTGATATTACTTAATGTATACATTTTAATGCCCCTATCAAGGAGATTCCAAAGTGTGTTTTTACCTTGGTTGGAAGAGTACTATAGTAAAGTTCTCAAGTTTGCGTTGAAAGGTTGGAAGCCCTACTTATTTTTCTGGGGTACAGTAATTTTACTTGTCTTTTCGTTTGTGTTGATGGCCATTTTTCCTCCCAATGTATTGTACTTTCCTGAAAATGAGCCGAAGTATATCAATGCATTTATTGAATATCCGGTAGGTACTGATATTGAAACTACTAATAAGTTGACCGAAAAGGTTGAAAAACAAGTGATGCACATCATCGAGCCCTATCAATACATGGTAGAATCAGTGACCGCCAATGTGGGACAAGGAACTGCTGATCCCAATGATCCATCAGCTTTTGGTCAAAGTGACACCCCATATAAAGGAAGGGTAACAGTCAATTTCGTTGAGTTTATTGATCGTAATGGTCAATCAACTAATGAAATTTTGGATAAAATAAGGGATGGAATTGAAGAGTATCCAGGGGTGACCATCACGGTTGATAAAAATGCCGATGGACCACCTGCGGGTAAGCCAATAAGTATCGAAGTGTCTGGTGAAGAATTTGAAACCTTGATCGATTTGGCTGATAAAATGAAAAAAGTGATCAACGAATCCGGCATTGAAGGAATCGAAAAGTTGAAATCAGATATTGAAACAGGTAAGCCTGAAATGATCGTTCATATCGATAGGGAAAAGGCACGGAGGTTTGGGCTTTCAACTGGTATGATTGCCACTGAAATCAGGACCGCCTTATTTGGAAAGGAAATTTCGAAGTTCAAGCAAGGAGAAGATGACTATGAAATCCAGCTTCGGATGGACAAAAAATATAGGTATGATGTAGATGCCCTTATGAATAAAACAATTGTATTCAGAGACCAATCTGATGGTAAAATACATGAAGTGCCAATCTCATCAGTAGCTAAAGTAGAGTTGAGCTCTACTTATGGTTCTGTGCGAAGAAAAGATTTGAAACGGATGATTACCATAAGTTCCAATGTGGAAAGTGAGTTCAATGCCACTCAAATCAATGATCAGATTAAGGTTTTGTTGTCAGATTTTCAAATGCCTGCTGGTTATGAATTTAAATTTGGTGGAGAACAGGAAAAACAGGAAAAGGAAATGGCCTTTTTAAGCAAGGCGCTATTGATTGCCGTATTTATGATTTTCTTAATTATAGTGGCTCAGTTCAATAAAATAACTGCACCCTTTATCATTATGATGTCTGTGGTATTGAGTACCATAGGTGTGTTCCTAGGGTTGGTAATATTCAATATGGACTTTGTGGTGATCATGACTATGATTGGTATCATTTCATTGGCTGGTATTGTTGTAAATAATGCTATTGTTCTGATCGACTTTATTGAGCTTATCCGTACTCGAAAGAGAACGGAGCTAAAAGGTGCGATATTGCCGTTTGATGAAATTGTAAAGTCAATTGTAGAAGCAGGAAAAACCAGATTGCGCCCAGTATTATTAACAGCTATTACAACGGTATTAGGTTTGATTCCATTGGCTATTGGGCTTAATATTGACTTTGAGACATTCTTCAGTCATTATGATGCTAATTTTTATATCGGTGGCGATAATGTGATGTTCTGGGGACCAATGTCATGGACGATAATATTCGGATTGACTTTCGCAACCTTTTTGACCTTAATCATTGTACCGGTCATGTACCTCTTCTTTGCTAAAATAAATAGGAAATTAGGATTAAGTTAAACCATTAAATCCCAAATCTAAGCTCAGGGCTCGTCAGTGCTGAGCTTAGAACTAGGAACTCTATCTTTGAATAAACACGTACTTATATCCATCATTCTTGCTCTTCTTTTTGCCATTGATTGGTATGTCTATCAAGGCTTATTATTGGCAAGCCGAAATGCAACAATATCTGTTAAAAATGTAGTTAAGTATGCTTATTGGGGACTAACCGTAGTGACATTTGCAGTCATTCTATTCTATAATTTTGGCAATCCTGACTGGCTAAAAGGCAATTCCAGAAGTTTGATCTTTACAGGTATTTTTATCAATTACTTTTCTAAGTTATTTGCACTTATTGTTTTGGTCTTTGGTGATCTATCAAGGGTGGTGCAGTGGGTAGTGGCGTTTTTTCAAAATCCTGTACCAATGGGTGAGGGTAATACTATTCCTCGGTCTGAATTTCTAGCGAAAACAGCGATAGTTGCAGGTACATTACCTTTGGTAGCCATGAGTTGGGGTATTATTTCAGGCGCTCATGATTATCGGGTGAGGAGGAAGACAATATATCTCCCCAATCTTCCTCAATCATTTGATGGTATCACCATTGGTCAGGTATCTGATATCCATTCGGGCAGTTTTTTTAATAAGACAGCTGTTAAAGGTGGAGTGGAAATGATGATGAATGAGAAACCCGATATGATGTTTTTTACAGGTGATTTGGTCAATAATGAAACATCCGAGGTTAAAGAATACATTAATATTTTTGACAAGTTGAAGGCTCCTTTAGGTATCTATTCCACAACAGGTAACCATGACTATGGTGATTATAAAAATTGGGATTCTGCACAGGCTAAATCACAAAATTTTAAAGATCTAATTGATGCGCATAAAATTTTGGGTTATGATTTATTGATGAATGAAAACCGAATTATTGAATTGGGTGGAGAAAAAATGGCCGTTATAGGTAATGAAAATTGGGGTGCAGGAAGGTTTGCCAAATATGGAGATTTAGATAAAGCCTATCAAGGAAGTGAGGAGGCAAGTGTAAAACTATTACTATCGCACGATCCTAGTCATTGGGATGCTCAGGTGAGACCTAATCATGGCGATATTGATGTGATGTTTGCCGGGCATACCCATGGATTTCAGTTTGGTATTGAAATAGGTGGTTTTAAATGGAGCCCCGCTCAATATGGTTATAAACAATGGGCCGGGCTATATACAGAAGGAAATCAGCATCTTTATGTAAATAGAGGTTACGGTTATTTGGGTTACCCGGGTAGAGTAGGGATGCCACCTGAATTGACCATTATTACCCTAAAGAGAGGAATAGCATCATAAAACACATGTAAGACTGCGTTCAATATGCCCTGTCCACTGCACCTTGTCCATATACTCTTTGAACTACCGTTTTAGTAGCACCTTTGATTTTTACAATGCCAGTGCCATAGACAACCGCATTTAATTCATTAGACACATTTATCTCACATGTCCCAGAACCACTTAACTCAGTCTGAGCATTTTCAAGTTCACAAGAAAATGCTAATAATGAACCAGCACCACTCATTTCAATAGTGTTATTAGATGCATAACCTTTTAATGTGATTGAACCCGAACCCGATATTTTAGTGGTTACTTCACGGCCTTTTAAGTCTAAATTCATACTACCTGAACCTGTGACCGCCAGATCGAGCTTATTTGAGGCTAATGAATTTTCACCTATTATTTTCCCTCCTCCATTCACTTTCAATTGACTTATGTCCCGCATACTAACATATAGATTCATTGTAGGTGCGATTTTAATGTCATCAATCTTTGCCCATATGCTCGCATTGGGATCAGCTTTCTTACGCTGAATATTAACGTGTAGTATGCCATTTTCGACTTTGAACTCACTTATACTATAAATTTCAGTCAATACTTCAACTCTTACTTCCTGTTTGTTGGATTGCTTGACGTAAACAGTATAATTGGAATTAACGTAGATGCTTTGAAATTCACCTAACTCTAAAGTTTTCCTAGTCACGTCAGGTCCCAAGGCCATTGAAAGTGAGGGGATAATCAAGGAGATTGTAAATATGAATATTGCGAATTTTGAGGTAGATATCATAAACGTCTAAATTTTTAAATAAAGATAGATGCCTATGCGGTTATACAAAAGTTGTTATCTACGAAGCGTAAATAGATTAGTTTAGCTTTTTATCCAGTCGTCAGATGACGAAACGCCTAATTTGCCATCTTTATATTCCATGATAAAATCTAAAAGTACTTGTGTGCGACAACCCTGAAATTTTGGCTTTCCCACACACTGGAGTAGGATGGGGTAGGAGCGTCCATACTCTCGTGCAAAACTTACCAACTTTCCGTTATCATCAACTAAAAAGCCCCATTGTACTTGAATGACTTCTTTATCACAGTTTTCAGAAGAAAATCCATAAACATCGTAATTATAGGCTCCCGTGCCGTCAGCATTCAGTTTTAAATAGCCTTTCTTGCGGCCAGTATATTCTCCAATGAATTTATTATCTACTTCAAATGTGGTCTTCACTGAACTGCCATTATACTCAATGAGCCGAATGTTATCATTGGGCCATAAAAAAAAGAGTAAAATAAGCAGCACGTTCATTTTTTAAAAAGGAAGGTCATCTTCATTTTCTGAAACCCATCCTGGCTCTTCTGTAGGTGCTGGTGTGGCAGTAGGAGCTTCTTGTCCTGACGATGATACCCCATCAATCTTCCAGGCTTGTAGGGAATTGAAATACTTGACACCACCTTTAGGGTCATTCCACTTTCGGCCTTTTATATTGAAATAAACATCAACTTCTTCACCAGGCTTAAGTCCGTCAAGTAAAGCACATTTGTCCTGAATAGACTCAAACTTCACGAATTCGGGATATTGTGGGTTTTCTGCATATTCAAGCACGAATTCACGTTTTTTGAAGCTGTCAGAAATTTGTTGTGTATCAGAAATCTCTAAAATTTTCCCTTTGATGTTCATATCTATCTCTTTACAATTTACTTAAATGACAAAGGTAATGTTCACAAGGAACATAGCCCAACGATCATTTATTTTTTCTGAAAATGAGTTTGAAGATCACAATAAATATTATTCCACCAATAATCATTGTCAATAATGTGGGAGTATCAATTAATTCAAGTGCATGCATATTTTATAAAGTTATTCTTGCTTGTATTTTTAAATCCGTCCGTACATTCCCATTTATTTCTTCAAGACCAGTACCTACTGTTTCTCTGTCCCTATAATGGGTACGAGCATATTTTATCCAAAAGGTAATATTCCTTAGGGCTTTATATTGCACCAGAATATATTGTCTAGTACCCTGCCCACTATAGGCCGGTATCGAAAAAGCATAAAGGAGGTCACGCTCATAAGCATATTGCGCATTATTAAAATTCTCTGTGTCAAATATGGCAAAACGTCCACTGATTCTCACCTTTCCTAGATCAATATTTAAATCTTGCCAAGCTGCATACCCCTTTGTTAGGATATTATTAAAATCATAAGTACTCCATTGAATTCTTGATTTGAAGGAAAGTATGTCATTAGCTGGGAAATCAAGGTTGATGGTGTAGTTTCTTTTTATGCCTTCTAAAGGATATCTGATGGCAGTAGTTTGTTCCCCAGCACTGGGATTGTCTGCTTTGGATTGTTGTCTAAACTGAACATAGAATAAGGTACTCCTAGTTGGTTTGTAGTTGGCCCTAAACAAATACTCATAGCCAAATGAGGGAGCATTGATAGAAGACCTTATCCACGGGTAACTAAATGAATCAAAATAAGCTGTGAACTCATATCGCCTTTCAGGTGAATATTTCATACCCCAGTACACACCGTGTTCATTGATATTTCTGGTAGATTCCCCAAATGCATTTCCATATGCGGAGTGGAAATCCTTGTCGTAGTTGCGAAGTACTATTGATGTTTCCAGTTTAGGGGTAAGGCTGGTAATAATACCCAGAAGTCCCCCCAAACCACCGCTTTTTGATCGGGCACCTTCACCAAAAAAGCTAATGTTTTGCCAGTTATAGTCTCCAAAAATTCCGATGTTATAATTCTCCGTCCCTTTAAACTCATATTTATTGTATAGCTTGTCTGCTCTGATCAGTGGAGAGCTGAGCTCAGTACGTATAAATGTAGAGCCTAAAGAAAGGCCATTGACTTTATTATGATAGAGTAAAGTAGCTCCATAATTCTGTTCGAGGATTGTATTTTTTGAAGCAAGTTCATTGGGAGTTCTGTGAAATCCAGAAGAGAGTAAAGAACTAATATATGCCTGTTGTTCCAATTCTAAAGTGTCGCTTCTCACGGATGCATCTTGCTTCAATCTTGAATAGAAACCTGTAACATCAATTTTCTTGGTCAGTTCTACAGTAGCTGCGGCTCCCCGAAAGAAATTAGTTTCAATTACTGAAGTATAAGGCCTCACACCCAGATTGGAGCGCCTGACAGTAGTAATGGTTTCTGCTCCTTTGCCTACATTAAACCCGGCACCTAAAAGCATACTTTGGCCATATTGAATTTGATAATCACCTACTATTATATTTTTTAATCGTCCTTGATTTTGAAATTGAATGTGACCACTATAAAAATCAGCTCCATACCTATTGGATTTTTTGTCCCATATCAATTCTTCTCCAGGATCTTTCTCAGCAGTAAAACCAATGCTAAAATCTCTAATATGACTAATCCTAAATCGTGTATAGAATTTATCCGGATTGCCTAAATACCTAGTTGAGCTAGGATCTTCGGCAGCCAGATAGCCTTTTTTATCCTCAAGAGTACGTTCATAGCGTAATAATAGATAGTTATTCCTTTCATTTAATATCCGTTTCAAGATAGAGCGATTGTCGGAATTTAGGCCTTGATCACGTACAATGACAAAGGGCATAAGTTGGTAAATCGTATTCGAATCAAATTCGGGAATATTCTGTAATTCATAGATACTTAACAAGTCACCGTACTTTCTTTTATAATCAAAAAAACTTTTTAATTGCGATTCAGATAAAATAAAAAGTGATCTTAATTCATCAATATCAGTATTATTAAGATTAATAGGACTGGAGTAAAAAAGTAGTAGTGATTCATACAAATCTTCGGAGCTAACATCTCCATTTTGTACAGCAAATACATTTTCAATAAATCGCTCAATATCAATGTCTTGCTGTGGATAATTTTGTGCTAGTGATTCTGAAAAAACCAATAGTAGGGCAATATACAAACAGAAACCCCTCACTTTTTCTTAACTGCGTATGACAATGCCGCTTGATGACTTAGGCCTAACACATGGTCATAAGTTAAGGCATAATCAATATTCAACCT
Organism: Fulvivirga sp.; assembly: GCA_048268855.1. Classification (GTDB taxonomy): domain Bacteria; phylum Bacteroidota; class Bacteroidia; order Cytophagales; family Cyclobacteriaceae; genus Fulvivirga. Next base: position 97,662 of record JBLWUR010000003.1, on the reverse strand, counting down.
CTGACTAATGAAACCCAATCCAAAATAGTTAGTGAACTTGTGCGTTTTTATGCCTGTTCTTGCTACAAACTTTTCCAAAAACTTATATTCTAACCCTGCTCTGAAAAGTGCTTCATAATCAATGTCTTTTTCTGCTTCAAGGGTAAGAGTAATTTGCTTAGTCGGTAAAAATGCAAGTCCAGCATTAAGTATGGTTGGTGCCCTTTCATCATTTAATTCTGCCACTTGAGCTTGGCCGATATTTCTTATATAGGCTCCAAACCTTATATATTCTGTAACCTCAGCTGTACCTCCAAAATCTATCGTTACTACCCCTTTCGACCCAAATTCTTTGATAGTATACTGAAGATAGTTGACTTTTACCCCAAGTCCTGCAATACCGAACTTGTTGCCATAGGCCAAAGAAATGGTTTGTTCATTATAAAGATCATCGCCAAATCGGAAAGCACTTACTCCAACACTTCCAAGGGACAAACTAGTAATAAAGGCAGCTCCCACACTATTAAAACCTTCAATTCCAAACTTGTTTTCGTAAGCGGCCATTACCGAAGTTTCATTGAGTCCGCCTAAGCCACCTGGATTGTTGAACATGGCCCATTTGTCTGAAATAGTAGCATATGTGTAGGCCATTCCTGCGGGTCTAGCACCAATTTGACTACTACCGTTCTGAGCGTAAGAAGAGCATACTAAGAACGTTGATAATATAATAAGTATGGATCTTTTCAAACCACTATAAAATTAACTGCTGGTGGTTAAAGGTATTAAAATTCTTTTCGGAAGTGAAGAAAAAAACCAGACTCCTGTTCTCTATTTATGGAATATTCAACTCTGATGACTGTGTCATAGTAAGTAACGAAATCAATGCCACCTCCTGCACCGAAAAGAAAACGGTCAGACAGTCTTTTATTTTGGTTATAGTTCTCAAAATTTTCAACATATCCCATGTCATAATAGGTTTTTAAATAGATGTCGATGGGTATTTTTCTGAATTGTTTTATTGGGATAAATCCCAGTCTACCAACCGTTGAAAAGATTCGTTTTTTGATAGTAGATCTATTGAGGGTATAGCTTTTTCCTTCAATTAAATAGAGTTCATATCCCCGTATAAAGTTCTTTCTAAATCCTAAAGCACCTATGTTCGCATAAGGCTGTTGCTCCGGTTCGCTTATGTAAATGGAACTGTAATTAGCGAATAAAAATCCTTTGTTAAGGTCAAGGAATTTTGTGTAACTAATACTTATATCGGTTTTATCTACATCATTAAAAATGCCAATTCCTAGCTTTTGGATTTCAAATTCAAATCTATTCCCGCTGATAGGATAGGAAGAGTTATCACGCTTATCATGTGTAAATGAATAGGTGAGTTGAAAATATTTTTGTTTAGTTGAGGTGTTTTTATAATATTCTTGATTGATGTTTGAAATAGTATCATTGATAGTATTATCATTCAGTCGGACTTCTAAGGAATGTACATTATAAAATGATTTTCTAAATTGATACCCTAAACCGTAATCGCGTGTGACTTTTAATATTTCTTCTGAATCAAAAAACACCGGTTTATGGTCAACTGTTCTAACGGCAATGTTCTTATTTTCAGCATAATTATAATAGAATGTTAGTCCATGCCTTTGCTTTTTATCGATATATGGTATTCGGTAGGTGACACCAAACTGGTGTGTATATCCAAGTTGAAGTAATAGCTTTAATGTCTCATTTCTACCCCTGAAATTGTTTTGATAAATTTTAACACCAAAATTTGTCCTACTTAAATCTCGGTTTTGGTTTTGCCACCAGTCGTTAAAATTTCTATCTACCAGATCAAATATTGGTGAGGGGAAGGTGTACCAACGTTCACTTACATTAACAACAATATCAACCTGTGTGTCTGACAAGTGAAGTATAGAAATGTCTACAGAAACAAACAGTCGTGTACTGAGGAGTTTGTTTTTGTCAAGAATTAAAATATTTTTCAGACTTGACTCTGTGTAAGTATCCCCTTTGATTACACTCATCTCCCGAAGTATTATGGAGGGTTTTGTCCTTTTGTTTCCTACTATAAAAATGGCATCAATAGTGACATACGAATCCTTTGAGAGTTGCTGTTCCTCGGTCTTAGATTTGTGAATTGAAGAGCTATCCGCTTTATCAACGGGTAAAATAATAGCTAAAACCGAAATTAAAATTGCCAGCATCTCCTTCCTTCTCCTATTTAAGCTTTATACATCTTGTTGAGATCAAGATAATCATCTAAAATAAGTAAAAATGATAGCATAACAACATCTAAATGCCCGGGCTATTTTTTTGGCATCATTCGTATAGCTCGAACAAATATGATAATACCAGCTATGATGAGTGGGATGCTCAATAGTTGACCCATGTTAAACTCCATATTATTTTCAAAGGCGACTTGATTTACTTTGAACATTTCGTGTACAAATCGTAAACCAAATAATAATACCAGAAACAATCCGAGCAATAACCCTGGAGGAGTATCTTTTTTATATTTCATCCAAATCAGAAATAATAAAACACCAATAGCCAGAGAAGTAAAAGATTCGTATAACTGGGTTGGGTGGCGGACTATTCCAAATGCTTTGACTTTTGCTTGAAAATGTCCGTCAGCAGCTTTTTTAATAGTGTAATCAAGCTTTGCTTCGGGTAAAACAATGTGCTCGTTTACGTAACTATAATTAGTAACTATGCTACTAAATCTCCCTTCTAAATATTTAGTTAAACTGGCTTCAGTTAGGATCTCAGATTGGTTTTTAAAATCCAAATCAAGTATCACAGGAACATAACCTTCATCATTTGGCTGTCTCGAAGCATCTTTTTCAATTGTCAATTTTTCAATTGGACTCGAATCCGACATAAATACATTCTCAACGTTTTTGGCAAACAATACACCGTAGTTAGATTCTGTTGGAATTCCATAAATCTCTGAGTTCATGAAATTTCCAAACCTGATTAAACAACCAGTAATCGCTACTACTATTACAATCCGGTCAACCACCTGAAAATAACCCTGCCCTTCCCGCTTTATTTTCTTTGATTTTACTCCTGTTGGGATTCCAATTAAGTCTTTTATAATCCAGAAAAACTTTATTTTTATTTCATAATTGGTATACAACCATAGGCCAATAAGAATCCCGACTGCAGCACCATGGCTAGCCAATCCACCTTCCCAAATTTTCAATATATCTATTGGATGAGCTAAATACTTCTCTGGTTCATAGAAAAATACATGACCCAAGCGTGCGCCTATGATGGTTGCTACCACCATAAATATCGTTAGTGTTTCAACATCTTTTTCGGGTTTTCCTTCCTTTCGATAGAGATAAAACATTATTTGCTGACTTACTAAAAAACCAAGTGCAAATAGTAATCCGTACCACCTTGGGATTTCTGAAAAAGAAAATACGCTAGGGTTAACGTCCCAAATAATATAACTTAAAAATGACATGTGACAAATATAATAAGTAGTGAGTATTAAGTAGTAAGTAGTGAGTATTAAGTAGTAAGTATTGAGTAGTAAGTAGTAAGTATTGAGTATTAAGTAGTAAGTATTGAGTATTAAGTAGTAAGTATTGAGTAGTAAGTAGTAAGTAGTGAGTACTAAGTAGTAAGCAGTATGTAGTAAGTATTAGGTTTTAAGTAGATTCCAATTCCTTTAATTCTTCTTCAAACCCACTAGAAAGTATAGGGAACCTACACCATGTTCTTGGATCAACATTAAAATCATCAAGATGAAATGACGGAGCAAGTCTTTCCCTTTTCCATTGGTTTCTACTCCATAGTTTAAAAAACTTTATTATATGAGCTTTCAGTAATTGACTACTTTCCAACTTCATAATAGTTAAAGTATTATAAACCTCCATAGGAGATTTATGGTCTCGTATAGCAGCTTTTTCTATCTCTACAATAATAGAGTAGGGCATGAGATCATCCTCATCAGTTTGATGTCTTTCAAGTGGTCGTAGCTCAGCTGTGGGGGCTAGGTGGTTCACGTGGTATAATGACTTATACCCCAATTCCTTTTCAGCCCATTGTAACCAGTTGATTATAAAATATTTATCAACAGCTGCTATCGGAGAAATACTACCACTCGTATCTCCGTCCATAGTTGCATAACCAACATCTCCCTCACTTCGGTTTGAAGTTGTCAGCAACAAATTATTTTTTATATTGGCCATCATCCAGATAATCGGAGAACGACTACGTGCTTGAATATTTTGAAGGGCAATGTCATCCGTTTCCCAGTTTAATTTTCGACCAAGCGATTTTTCAATTTTACGTGAATAAGAATTGACCTCTTCATCGATTGTCCAGTTATAAAATGAAGCTCCAATTTCGTCAGCAAGTACCTTTGCAGAATTGAAAGTCTCACTAGAAGAATTGATAGTTCCTTGATATGCACAAGACAAAAGTGATTTCATAATTCCTTTTATTGCTTGCTCATCATTTAATTCTACAATGTTTTCTAATAAGGTATTTAACCCAATTTTATAGATAAACAATTTAACACCTAATTCGGCAACACCTCTTTTGACCATCTCAGAAACGAGAATAGCGATACTCGATGAATCAGCACCACCACTTAATGACAGAGTGAATCCACTACTCTTACTTTTTCTTAGGTAATCGAATAACGCCAGTGCTCCAGCCTTTACAAATTCTGTATTCTTATCTCTTAAATATTTTGTTGGTGTCCCTGGGCTTTCATGGTTCAGGATATCAATATCTGCAGACAGCACATTGAAATTAGCAAAGGAAAGCCAATTATTACGTTTTAGCAGCTTACCTCCATGAGCAATTAATATTTCGCCATCGTAGATCATTCGACCTGATTCATTACCAAGTAGATTGGCATATACATAGGCACAATTAAACCGTGCCGAGCTATCTACAACAAGTTTTTCGCGTTCAAGGGTTTTTCCAAATGCAAAGTGACTTGCACTAGGATTTAGAATCAGTTTAACACCTTTTTCGAACAACCGACATGCTGGCCGATCTTGCCTCCAAGCGTCTTCACATATTTCAAAGCCGTAAGTAAAATTCTGGAACTCAAATGTAAGATCACCAAAATCGTAACTCTTATTTTCTATTACAATTGAGGAAAATCTACCAGGAATCCATGCAGAGAACCATCTTGGCTCATAATGTACTCCATCATTGGCTAAATTTTGCTTGGCATAAAAGCCTTTAATCTCTCCATTTTCAACAACACAGGTGGTGTTGTAATTTTTTGAATTATGTTTTACAGGTAAGCCTATGGCCACCGTAATATCATTACAATGAGGAACAATTTTTAGTAAATTTTTAAGCGCCTTTTCGTATATCCAATTACTAAGAAATACATCTTCACAACCATAGCCCGTAATGCACAATTCAGGAAGACATAATATTTTTACCCTATCTGCTCTTGCTTGATCAATAGCACTAATTATATTTGAAATGTTTCCAGACCAATCCAGAGGGATCTGGTTTAGTGTGGCGCCTCCAACTCTTATTGTACCCATCAATTATCAATTATACCCAAAAGTACCAACGTTTTTTGTGCTGCATCCTGTTCAGCTTTCTTTTTATTGTAACCAAATCCTTTACCCATTGATTTGTTATCTATTATAGCTTCTGCAACAAATTCTTTATGGTGTTTTTCATCCTTCACACTAATAATTTCGAATTGTAGCTCCTTATTTTCCCTTTGTGTCCATTCAATAAGCTTACTTTTAAAATTAATAGTTGAATCAACTATCATCTGAAGATTATAATGAGGGATCACCAATTTTTCCAAAATAAAAGCTTTGCAAAATTCATAGCCTCGGTCGAGGTACACTGCTCCTATAAAGGCTTCTAAAGTGTCACCATATATAGATTTATGTGATAGCTTATCACGTTTACTACTATCATACTCTACTAGTTGATTCAAACCAATTTTTTTTCCCAGATCATTAAGGGATTCACGACTTACAATTCTTGATCTGAGTTCGGTCAAAAACCCTTCATCTTTAAAGGGGTATTTTTTAAAAAGGTAATCAGCAACAGCAGCACCTAGTATAGCATCACCAAGATACTCTAACCTTTCGTTAGAATCTTTTTGTCCTTTGATATTAGTGGTAGCCACAGACGAATGCCTAGTGGCTAATCGAAATAGATTTAAATTTAAAGGCTTACTACCAACAATTGTGACAATTGCAGTAATAAGCCTTTTATCTTTTTTCGATTTTTTCCGAAATGTATTTATAAAGCGCTTTGCAGCACGATACACTATTCCTCTAGTTTACGGAAAATGATTGAGGTATTATGACCTCCAAAACCGAATGTGTTACTCATTGCAACTTTAACATTTCTCTCCTGAGCTTTGTTAAAGGTCAAGTTCAACTTATTATCAAGGTTTTCATCATCAGTAAAGTGATTGATGGTAGGAGGCACTAAATTATTCTCCATGGCCTTGATACAAGCTACAGCTTCAATGGCACCTGCAGCACCTAATAAGTGCCCAGTCATTGATTTAGTCGAACTAATATTGAGTTTATAAGCGTGATCGCCAAAAATCTTTTTAATGGCAATAGTTTCACTTACATCTCCTAATGGAGTAGAAGTACCATGAACATTAATATAGTCAACTTCTTCAGGTTTAACATTAGCATCCCTAAGAGTATTTCTCATTACATTAGTGGCACCCAAACCTTCAGGATGAGGTGCTGTAATGTGATAAGCATCGGCAGACATGCCTCCTCCTATTAATTCCGCATAAATTTTGGCTCCTCTTGCTTTTGCATGCTCATATTCTTCAAGAATAAGAGCCGCTGCACCTTCACCCAAAACAAAACCATCACGATCTTTATCAAATGGTCTTGACGCAGTTTGAGGAGAATCATTTCTCTCCGATAACGCCTTCATGGCATTAAAACCGCCAATGCCAGCTTCCGTTACTGCAGCTTCACTTCCACCAGAGATGGCAATGTCCATATGCCCAAGGCGTATGTAATTCATCGCATCTATTATGGCGTTTGTTGCAGAAGCGCAAGCCGAAACTGTTACGAAATTTGGACCCCTAAAAGAATATTTTATAGAAATATAACCGGCACTGATGTCAGCAATCATTTTCGGGATAAAGAAAGGGTTGAAACGAGGCGTATTATCATTTAGAGTGTAGGCCTTCATTTCTTCCTGAAATGTATATAATCCACCGATCCCAGAACCCCAGATTACTCCGGCTCTATCATGATCGATGGTTTCTAAATTTAATTTAGAATCAACAATTGCTTCCTCGGCCACAACCAGTGCATACTGAGTAAATGGATCCATTTTTCGCGCATCTTTCCTTTCGAAGTGATCTTCAGCATTGAAGTTCTTTACTTCGCAAGCAAATTGCGTTCGAAATTTTTCCGCATCGAATCGGGTAATAGGTGCAGCACCGCTCACGCCATTTTTAAGGCCGTTCCAATAGTCATTAACGTTATTGCCTATTGGGGTAAGTGCTCCTATACCTGTAACTACTACTCTTCTTAAACTCATAGAATAAGCTCTAGCTGGGGGCTAATGGATATATTATTTTACATTTTCTTCTAAGTAGGATATCGCTTGTCCTACAGTAGAAATGTTTTCTGCCTGATCATCAGGAATTGAAATATTAAATTCTTTTTCAAACTCCATAATAAGTTCTACTGTATCTAATGAATCTGCTCCAAGATCATTTGTGAAACTTGCTTCAGGAGTAACTTCAGACTCCTCAACGCCTAACTTATCAATGATGATTGATTTAACTTTTTGTGCTATTTCAGACATGTGTTTATTTTTTTAGTTAAAATATCTGCAAAGAAATACATTAATGGTTTAATGTCAAACAATTTTCGGAAAGTTATTGCCTGTCTTTTATTGTCCAAGAATAGCTAAAATTACTTAAAATATCATCTTAATTTTGGGATATTTAGAGATAATGAAGAAGACTAAATTACATATTGATAATAATTATGATTTTGATTTGTTCGGTATTACCTCATCGGCCAAATTTTATAAACTCGCTTGGGCTATAAATTCTCTACTTGATATCAGGTTAATAAAACTGGACGATTATTTTATTGAGGAGGCAGATGGCTTAAATTTGGCCTTTCTAAATTATTCATTTGAAGAAGACAACTGTTTTTTTCACCTATTTAAGAATAAGTCCCCAGATAACGAAAATAAATATCTGGTACCTGAAATGCCCCATTTTGATTACATTTTAAAATTCAATGGAACATTTCAATCGTTTGCAATAGAAGAAGTGCTAAAAGAATTACGTGAAGTGGAATACATTGAATATATTGCCTCTATTCCTTTAAACAAACTCAAATCAAAGGACAATTTTTTAAATTAACATGAGAGAAGAAATTTTATTTAATAAAACAAAAATTATAGCCACCGTTGGTCCGGCTTCTAATACTAAAGAGAAATTGCACCAGTTAATTGAGGCGGGTGTTGATATTTTCCGTCTGAATTTTTCTCATGGTTCTCATGAAGATCATGTTAAGGTGATACAATATGTGCGAGAACTGAATGAGGAGTTAGATACTTGTGTTTGTCTTTTACAAGATTTACAGGGACCGAAAATTAGAGTGGGGGAGGTTAATAAAGGTGTGAAAATAAAACCAGGTCAACAGTTTACTATCACACCTAATGAAATGATAGGTACTTCAAAAATGGTGAGTACGGTATATCAGAACTTGCATAAAGATGTAGTTCCAGGTGACATGATTCTCATTGATGATGGTAAAATAGAGCTTAAGGTTGTAGAAATAAATGCAGAAGATGTTGTTACAACAGTAGTATATGGAGGAAAGGTAAAGTCCAGAAAAGGGATTAACCTTCCTTATACGAAAGTTTCTGCTCCTTCTCTGACTGAAAAAGACTTGAAGGATTTACAATTTGGCTTAGATAATGACGTCAATTGGATAGCCTTGTCATTTGTACGAACAGCAGATGATATTCATAACTTGAGAAAGCTGATTCAAAAAGCTAATAAAAGTGCAAAGATCATAGCAAAAATTGAGAAACCAGAAGCTATAAAGAACATAGAATCAATTATTGAAGCTACTGATGGGGTGATGGTAGCACGGGGCGATTTAGGTGTTGAAATATATATGGAGGAAGTGCCTATGGCGCAAAAACGCATAGTGAGTATGTGTAATAGGGCAGCTAAACCCGTGATTATTGCAACGCAGATGATGGAAAGCATGATTGAAAGTCCACGACCAACCAGGGCTGAAACCAATGATGTAGCAAATGCCGTTATGGACGGAGCCGATGCTCTTATGCTGTCTGCAGAAACTGCTGCAGGATTGTATCCATTAGAAGTAATTAAAAGTATGGTGAAAACCATAACAAGTGTCGAAAAACAGGCGAGTCTCTATTTTAAACATGATGCTCTGGAGGAGGATGATGAGCTATTTTTAAATAATACTTTAGTCTTAGCCGCTAGTAGATTGGCCAAAGCATCAAAAGCGAAAGCCATTATTGGAATGACAGCTTCAGGTTATACGGCTTTTAAATTGGCCTCACACCGACCACAAGCCAACATATTCATTTTTACTAGCAATAGACCTCTTCTTAATACGATGAATCTAATATGGGGGGTTAGAGGATATTTTTATGATAATGAAGTATCTACTGATGATACCTTTGCTGATATAGAAGAGATTTTAAAAGCCAAAGGTCATATTCGAAAAGGAGATGTATTTATTACTACGGCAAGTATGCCCATTCATGCCCGAGGCAGAACAAATACAGTAAAACTTAATATCGTAGAGTAATTGTTATTATATCTGCATTAATAAAAACAGTTTTATTCAATGAATAATTCTATTATTAGAATAAAATGCCGCAAATTTGCGGCCTTATTTTTATTATACCTCTTTTTATGAAGCAAGCGTTAACTATCGGCATTTTACTATTTTTAAGTTTTTCATTCACGTTTGGGCAGACGAATCAAGAAAAGATGTTTTACCGGAGTAAGGCGTTTAAGTATGAGAAAATGAAAAAAACAGGTACAATACTTGGTATTTTTGGTGGGGTAATTACGATTTCGGGAATAGTCTTAATTGGCAATGCAGACTGGGAAGAAAATACTCAAAATAGCGGGTATTATCAGAATGGCTACTACTATACAAACAACTACAACAATAATACTACTACCACTGATTCAAATGGCGTATTAGGTATCCTTGGAGTGATGGTGGGTGTGCCTATGACCACCGCTGGCATAATATTAAATGTCATTGGAGGAAGAAAACAAAGGGAGTACCAACGAAAGGCAGATGGAATTTCTTTGGGATACTTTCAAAAGAGTGGAGCCCATGGGCTTAGAATAGCTATTAAATTATAGTCAACTAGAAGCTGGTTCTACTAGAATAACTTCTTCTTTATCAACGACAACGGCTCCTGCAGGATCCCCTTTTCGCTTACGAACGAATTTTCTAGGTGTAACAATAACAGGACATAAACTATCTGATTTTCTTTTAGAATGAAAGGCAGCATATTGTGCAGCCCTTTCAATTACATTTTTCGGAAATACTTTTCCCGATTGGTACTTTATTATGACATGCGAGCCACTGACGTCTTTTGCATGAAGCCACAAATCGTCTTTAAATGTATAGGACTGCAGCATTTTATCATTGCTTTTTGAGTTTTTACCGATATAGATCACATAACCTTGGAACTCCACTTCTTTAAAAGGTTTTTGTGTTGTATCAGAAGCTGTTTTTTGTTTTCCCAGTCCGGTTTCTTTTAAATACTCCCTTAATGTTTTATAATCACTTATCGCATTAATGGCGTCAATATGTGTTTCAAAAGATTGTTTTAGTTTCTGTTTGGCTATTATACTGTTTTTAAGATTAGACAATTCCTTTGATTGATTCTTCGCTTTCCGGTAGTAATTCTCAGCGATTTTTTGAGGGGACTGATTTTGCTTTAATTTGATTGTAATCGGACGATTATCATTGTAAAAGTCAGTAAGTGTTACTTCACTTTCCCCCGCTTTTATTTGATGTAAATTGGCCATAATAATATCAGCCATTTGACTATAACTAGATCCAATTGAGAGCTTCTGCAGCTTTTCCTGAGCCTTTTTTAAATAATTATTACTTTGTGAAAGACTTTTTTGGATCTGATGGAGAGCCATTTTTTTCTCCACCCTCAAACTTGCTGTACTTATATAGTTATTAAAGAAGTTATTGACTGCCGTAATCGGATTTTGAAATTCCTGAATAATACCAGGGAACGGTAAAAGACTTAAAGACAATCCTTGATCCTTTTCAATAATGTAATAGTTAGATTGATCTAGTAAATGAAGTGTATTGGTTAAGATATCCCATTTACTATCAACGTCTTTAATTTCATATTGATGATTTTTGAGGTAATTGTGTACCACTTTACCAAAAGTTGGAAAGAGTTCAAGTTCAGAGTATTGAATAAAAGCCTGCTTACTTTGATCAATGGGTCTATCAATTTTTGTGAAATCAAGTTCCAGATCTTTTTTCAAGTGGCCATTGAATATTTTTAAAGCCTTGTTATCAGCTCCAAAAAGTACAATATTTGAACGATTTCCATGCATTTTAAACAATAACTTATGGTCATCATCAAAGATCAGGGCGAAGCAGCGTTCATTTAGAAACTGCCTAACATCTACAATTTTTTTATTAACGATCGGTTCAAATAAATCAACACTATTTTTTCGTGCACGTTGGAATTCAGTAGGAAAGGTCAAGCAGCAAAATGAAGAGCTCAAGTGGGCTTTTATATTGAAGGCCTCACCATTCTTATCTATAACTACAATAAGCTCATCCTTATTTTGCGAGAAACACTCATCCACTAGATGACCTATTAGTTTGGATTTTAACTTATGGCTAAGTTGTCTTAAGAAATAGTAATTATTATGCACTATAATGTTATGGTTAGACCGTCATGAGCCATAGATATGCCATCTGGCAATTCTTTTTCAACATAGGCGTGTCTCCCCATTTTATGACTTAAATGGGTAAAGTAGGTTTGGTCTGCACCTATTTCTTGGGATAGTTCTATTGCTTCACTCAGATTAAAATGTGAGATGTGCTTCTCTTTTTGTAAAGCATTAATTACTAATAGCTTAGAGCCTATTATTTTGGCCTTTTCTTTATCAGATATGTAATTGGCATCTGTAATATAGGTAAAATCACCCACCCGAAATCCCAATACTGGAAGCTTATAATGCATGACTTCTATGGGTATGAATTCTATCGATTCGATTTTAAACGGATCAGTATTTTCAAGTAGATGAACGTCAACTTGTGGTATGCCAGGATAATTATTTTTTTCATTAAAAATGTAATTGTATTCCATTTTTAATTGATCAATTACATGTTGTCTTGCATAAATTGGTACGGCTTTTTTCTGCAAAAAGTTAAAAGCTCTAACATCATCTAACCCAGCTGTATGATCTTTGTGTTCGTGTGTATAAATAATTGCATTTAGTGATTTGATTCTTTCACGTAGCATTTGTTGCCGAAAATCAGGCCCTGTATCAATCACAAAGCTTTTTTGATCTATTTCTATATGAATTGAAGTACGCAACCGTTGATCTCTGAAATCCAGCGAAGTACAAACTTCACATTGGCAGGCAATAACGGGAATGCCCTGAGAAGTACCTGTACCTAAAAATGTGATTTTCACAATTGCAATTTGGTTTGAGACAGTTCGAAGTAAAGCTTTTGATTCTTCTCACTCAATCGGGATTGATCTATATCAATTGTTTTTATAATATCTAATAAGCAATTTATTTTACCGTCAGTGGCAAAAAACTTATTAACAATGATGACTTTGGTATCCTTTAAAATACACCAACCTGAATTGAAATTTCCCCTTTCATATCGAAGAATGTAGGATGTTTCGGCTATTAAATCTTCAAGTTTATGGAGAAAGTGATTAGAGTACTTAAAGCTCATTTAGATATATTTTTTCACAGCACTTACAAGTGCATCATAATCTAAAGGTTTGATAAGATATTCATTGATACCTACTTCATCGAAATCACTTTTAGAATAATTTTTATAGTTTCCTGAAATGGCAATTATAGGAACAGAAGCTTTCTTTTTGTCTTTGAGCTGCCTGATCTGTTTGGCCAGTTCCATGCCATTGGTTTCTGGTAAAATGATGTCAAGTATCACAACATCATAGTCATTATTTTCAACTTCGCCCATAACCTTTGCACCTGTTTTCACGCCTTTAAAATCATACCCCTGGCCTTGGAATATTTTCTTTGAGAGTGTTTGGATTACTGGACTGTCGTCTGCTAATAAGATTTTCTTTGCCATTCTATAATTGATTAAAACTGTTTTAACGAACCTTTAAATTCAGTATAAAGTATTTCTAACTCCTTTAAGTTACTATCAAAATTATGATATTTTTTCATTTTCACTTCATCCTCCATTATTTCAGCCAAAAAGGCCATTTTTTCAACACCTAGTGTCCCCGCATTGCCTTTTAAGGTATGCAAAATATTTAAAATTTCCTCAATATTTTTTGTAGAACGGAGGATTTGTAATTGTTGATCACACTCACTGTCAAATTCAGCCAACGCCTCGCTTACCACTTCTTTGCCTCCGTATTTACTTAAATTATCTAGTGTTTTGTTATTTAAGGTAACGTATTCCTCCTTAGCAGGTTCATTCTTTATAGGTTCAATAATCGCATTATCCTCGGTCCATTTTTTGATCATCATTATTAGTGCGTCCGGGATTATTGGCTTTGATAAGTAATCATCAAAGCCAGCTTTCAAGTATTTGTCTTTGTCGCCTGTCATGGAATAAGCTGTCATAGCAACGGTCGGTGTTTTTACATTTAGTCCATCAGTTTTTATTTGAACGGTAGCTTCAACACCATCCATTGTTGGCATTTGAATGTCCATCAAGATCAATTCAAATTGAATTTGTGAAACTAGTTTTACAGCTTTCTTTCCACTGCTTGCCGTGGTTACTTTACAGCCTGCTTTTTTAAGTAATTCGGAGGCAAGATGGAGATTAACTTTATTGTCGTCCACCACTAAAATATTAGGACTACCAAGCAGTATCAATGAGTTATCTGACATTTCAATATCGGGTAATGGCGATACTTCAAGTGTTTCATATGTGAACCAAAAGGTAGAGCCTCCATTTTCGTTTGACTTGACCCCGATTTCTCCTTTCATTAATTCGGTCAATTTTTTTGAAATGAATAGCCCTAGCCCTGTGCCTTTATAAATTTTACTTGTTGAGCTATCCAGTTGGGTAAAACTTTTGAAAAGTTTCTTTGTGTCCTCATCAAGAATTCCAATACCAGTATCTTTTACAGTACCCATGATTAATAGAGCCCCGTTCCTTTTCTTTTTTTCGATATAGGTTCTTACATGGATCTCGCCATTGGCGGGAGTAAATTTTATGGCGTTTGATATTAAATTTGAATATATCTGGATGAGTTTAATTTCATCAGCCAGTATGTTTTTTGGAATAGTTGGATCAATTTCAAAATTCAACTTTAACTTATTTCTTTTAGCTTCTTGCTCATATAGAATAGATAGTTTTTCAAAAAGATTTGAAGGGCTTACTACGGAGTTTTTCAACTCCATTTTCCCCGCTTCAATTTTCGCAATATCTAGCATGTCATTGAGCATACTCATTAAAATTTCAGATGAGCTTTTCAATGATTCTAAATGTTTCTTTTGTTGGTCATTTAATGCCTCATCATCTAATAGATGTAACATGCCCATTATTCCATTTAACGGGGTTTTTATCTCATGACTCATATTTGCCAAAAACCTTTCCTTTATTTTTAAGGAACGTTCCGCTAACTCTTTCGAATGTTGCAACTGCAGGTTAGTACGCTTGAGTTCTGTGATGTCTCTAGCTACTCCTTCAATGTATTTTGGTACACCATTAGAAGTTATTATTCGGATATTACAGATACAGGGAATGACATTACCTGATTTATTTACAAGTCCAGCTTCAAAATTTCTGACACTACCATTTTTTATTAAATCACGGAGTAGTGATTTGATCTTAATATTATAGATGTAGTAGTTCGTAATATTTTTGCCTTTCAACTGAGCTTCACTATAACCTATTATATCTTTTACCGAAGGGCTAAGCATAGTAATATTCCCTTTAAAGTCAGTTCTGAAGTATAAATCCTGAAAAGATTCAAAAATATTTCGAAATTTCTCTTCACTGTTAATGAGCTTTTTTCTAGCCTGTGTCTTGTCTGTTATATCGTAGGCTATGCCTGATATGGCATTAATATTTGCATCAATACCATATACTGGATTCAAGAATACTTCCTTCCATTCATATTGACCTTCAACTTCTATTCTTATTTCAAAATTTACTGAATGGCCAGCTAGAGCCTTTTGATATTTTTTTACCCAAAATTTATGAGCATTTACCGATTTTAATTGATTGTTTTTTTCAAAGTGCACTTTGGATTTCAATTCCGAAGGGAGAAAAAAAGTGAAATAGTTTTGATTGAAGGAAAGAAGTTTAAAATCTTTGTCTACTGACCAGATAATCAAATTGCCACTTTCCAGAATAGCTGTTGAATAAGAATTTTTTTGTTTTTCCTCAGAGAGCAATTTTTCAAGTTCCTCTATTCTTTGTTGAAGTGTTCTCTTCTCTTTAACCATACCTTGTGAAATTAGCAATTTCTGCAAAAAAGAGCCTTTTTGATAAACGATAATTTAATAGGTATTTTGTAAACTATGACATTGAAAGATAAAAATCTAGTATGTATTGTTGGGCCTACTGCGGTGGGAAAAACTAAATTGTGCATTGATATTGCTCAAGCGCTTAATTCAGAAATAGTATCGGCTGACTCTAGACAAGTTTACCAAGAAATGTCAATTGGTACTGCAAAACCCACATCAGAAGAATTGGACTGCGCAAAACATCATTTTATTGGTTCCCACAATATCCATGATGATTTTTCGGCAGGGCAATATGAGAAGGAATGCCTTGAGTTACTGACAGAACTATTTAAAAATCATAGAACAGTTATTTTAACAGGTGGTTCTGGATTATATATCAATGCTTTACTGTACGGACTTTCTGATATACCAGAAGTAGCTGATGAGATAAGGGAAGGGCTCAACAAGAGGATGCTATCCGATGGAATGGTGCCAATATTAAAAGAGTTGGAACAAGTTGATCCAGAATATTATGCAGTTGTAGATAAGGCCAATCCGCATCGGGTTTTACGCGGCCTGGAGGTTTTTCAATCAACGGGTCAGAAATTCTCAAGCTATAGGGAGGGGAAAACAGTGGATAGACCTTTTAATATTCTGAAAATCGGACTAGAAAGACCTCGAGAAGAACTTTATGGGCGCATAAACAAGCGTGTAGATTTTATGATTGAAATGGGACTTGTAGATGAAGTAAAAAAACTCAATGGGTTTAAACATAAGCAGGCATTGCAAACAGTCGGCTACAAAGAGATATTTGATTACTTGGATGGAGATTTTAATTTGGAAGATGCAATTGATATAATTAAACGTAATACTAGGAGGTATGCTAAACGTCAGCTAACCTGGTTTAAACGAGATGATGGAATTAGGTGGTTTCATCCTGACGACAAAAAGGATATACTTACCTATATCAGGTCTGAAAATATTAAATGAAGAATAAACCTAACTCTCAGGTTGTTAATGACGTATGATCTATAATATGAAAAAAACTGTAATCGGCATATTGACTATTATTTTATTGCAAACTAGTTGCTCATTATTTGCTCAGGAAGTAGAAGGAAATGTAAAATGGATGAGCTTCGAAGAGGCTGTAGAAAAATCAAAAACCGAAAAACGTAAAATATTCATCGATGTATATACCGACTGGTGTGGATGGTGTAAAGTGATGGATAAGAATACCTTTAGTCAAGCTATAATTGCTGATTACCTCAATGAAAATTTCTATCCTGTCAAATTAAATGCAGAGCAAAAAGAAGACATTACTTTCAGAGATCATACCTTTAAATTTATAGCTAGTGGTAGTAGAGGCTATCATGAATTGGCCGCTTCATTACTAAGTAATAAGATGAGTTACCCTTCAGTGGTATTTCTAGATGAAGATTTTAATATTATTCAGCCCCTAGCGGGCTATTTAAAGCCGGATAGATTTGAAATGATTGTCAAATTTATTGGTGGTAATCACTTCAAAACAGTTGACTGGCAGACTTGGGAGAGTCAGTTTGAATCTAGTTTCGATTAATTACTTCATTTTAGGCATAGACAGGTTATACTTGATTGACACTACTCTTATGACTAAAATCAAAGAAGTGGTAATAATGTAATTCAGGTTTTGATCAATACCCCAATTACCTAATAAATAAAATACCAGAGCACCAGCCAAACATGCGGTGGCATAAATTTCCTTTCTAAAAATAAGCGGAATTTCATTACATAAAATATCTCTAATAACTCCACCCACAACAGCCGAAACCATGCCCATAGCCATAGCCAAGCCAGGGTTTAAGCCAAAGTCAAGTGCTTTTTGCATGCCACTAATCGTAAATATAGCTATACCGATACTATCGAAAATGAAGAAAGTTCGTTTTAGGTTGACGATATATTTTCTAAAAATAAGTGTGAAAGGTACAGCCAGTAAAATGGCGATCGGATATTGTATATTGTTGATCCAAGCGACAGGGGTAGCTCCTAAAAGTAAATCACGTGTGGTGCCACCACCCACTGCTGTTACGAAAGCAATGACAGAAGCACCAAAAAGATCCATGTCTTTCTTGGCTGCTAATCGAAGGCCGCTTATGGCAAAAACAAATGTTCCTAATAAATCGAGGGCTGATAATAAATTCACAGCCGCTAATTAATACTGTATTCTGAGAATAAAAAATAAAAGAACATGATATTACGCCATTTTATATCTTCTTGGAATTTTGAACGATCATTGTCATGCTTTTTCTCCAGAAGTACACGTTGATTATTGATATATTCCAATATGGTCATACCATCTACTGGATCTTTAAGCGATAGGTCTAATGGAAGTCTATTCTTGGGCCCAATGATGTTAGCAAATTCACGAAAATTACTATTCACCACCTGACGTAAAATATCTCCGGCTTCAAATTCGCCATTAGCTGGGCACTGACATTGACTGCCATATTTGGTATGCCATTTAAAACTTAATTCGGCCTGATCTTCTGCACCATAGATAGTGCCTGCAGCAAAGATAATGTCAGACTCCAAATCTGTAGGACCTATTTTTTCAACACCAATTTTGTATCGTGCCGCAGCACAAAGTTTAGCAACAAATGCTGTGGTCAGTTTATTGTTTTTTGTATATATGGTAATATTAACTTGGCTAAATAATGGGCGTACTCCAACTACTACCAAAACAATAATGAATATGGCTCTTTTAAAATTAGAAGGGGATTGACTGTGCACTAATTTCTTCAACAAACAGAAGCATCAATAAAAAAACAATGATGATTACAATGTAGACCAATTTCTTTCTATCATGATAAAGCATGTACCTTATGCCATCAGTAGAATAGTACTTTTTATAACGATGAAGTAGACCTCCGAAATTTCGGTATTGGTGGATAGTTTCTAAAGAAGGAACAGGTGGATTTATTTTAATTTTAAATTTGCCCATTATTCGTTGTAATTAATGTTTTCTGAAAGTTTTTTCAACTTTTTAAGAATCCTATAAGTCTTAATTTTAGCATTTACTTCACTTAAACCTAGTAAATAACCTATTTGCTTGTACGATTCATTCTCAAAGAACCGTAATTCTATAAACTGGATTTCATAGTCATCTAGTTGTTCTAATAATACGGGAACCAAAACATGTGTATCAATTAAAGGTTGTCCGTAATCAATTTCCCCAACAAGTTGATCAATATGATGATCATTAATGCTGACCGTTCGCATTAGTTTATTTTGTACTCTGAAAAATTGGTTAATTTCATTTAATGCTATTTTATATAACCATGCTGAAAATGGCACACCTTGATATTTATATCTGCCAATATTCTTGAGGCATTTCAAAAACACCCTTGAAGTAAGATCGGCAGTGGCTTCAAGGTTGTCTACTCGTTTATTGATAAACAAAAAAACCTTATCATGATACCTTACATAAAGCGGAGCAAAATTTTCTGGATTATTCTGAGAAGCTTTAATGACTTCATACTCCTCATTTATTTCTTGTTTGGTTCGGTGATAGGTACTGGCAGTGGTATAGTAATTAATTTTACGCAGCCAATGATCAACCGAATAGTTGAATACCCATATTAGATGAAAATGGTATTTAGCAGCTGTAAGTCCCATAAGTTGGTTTACACATAAAATTAATACTCGCTAGTCAGTAATAAGGTTACAGTACTTCATTAAGAAAGTTAATATCCGGCCTACCGACATTGGAATCAGAGGCCGGATATAACCGCCTTACAATGCCTCACACATTGTTTAGAAATGAAGTACCTCCATAATGCACGTTGTAAAAAAAGGGACACTATTAGTACATAATTTTTTTTTGGAAGGCTAATGTCTACCTTTGCATCTCCTGAAAATCAGGGAATTAACAATAAAGATTAAAAAAAATATTTATGTCTGGAGCAAAAAAAGGGGATAGTGTTAAAGTTCACTATACTGGTAAATTGCATGACGGGTCAGTTTTTGACTCTTCTCTTAATAGAGAACCATTAGAATTTGAAGTTGGAGCTGGAATGATGATCGCAGGATTTGATAAAGCAGTAGATGGAATGAATGTCGGTGATAAAAAAACTGCGGAAATACCTGCTGCTGAAGCTTATGGTGAAAAAAATAAGGAAATGATAATTGAAGTGCCTAAAGCACAGTTACCTCCTGATTTGAAACCGGAAGTTGGTCAGCAATTAAGTATGCAGCAGCCTAACGGCCAGGCATTGCCAGTTGTGGTATCAAATGTAAAGGAAGATACTGTAGAGATAGATGCCAATCACCCATTAGCGGGAAAGGATTTGGTATTTGATATTGAACTTGTGGAAATTGGCTAATTTATAAAATAAGCTAGTCCCTTTTAGCGGAAACGTTTTAAAAGGATAAACTACTGGATAGCACTGAGAATTTTCTTGGTGCTATTTTTATTTATATAACTACTTATTTTAGTTGTTCTTCGTACCAAATACAGTAAATAAAAAAGGCCTTCCTTGCAGATGCAGGGAAGGCCTTTTAATAAGTATTCTTAGATTATTTCAGAGCGTTTCTGAAAGCATCGTTAGAAAAGTACTTTTGGAATTCTAAGTCTTCAAGAGCGTCACCTTTAAGAGAAGGTGTTGCTTTCACAGCGTTAGTAAGGTTTTCAATTACACCATTTTCTTGTCCTAATCTAGCACTTGCAATAGCAGCACCGTAATAAGCCAATCCCATGTTACTATCCTTAGAAGCTGCTTCTTTAAATGAAGTCAAAGCATTTTGGTAGTCTTTGTTCAATGTTTGAGCAAGTCCTTTATTGAAAAGATTAACAGCTGTGTTAGACGCACCAGAAGTTGACTTAACAGCTGAAGCATAGTTAGCTATCATTATCTCAACAGCGCCCTTTACACCATTAACTCCTTGAGTCATGTCACTTGATCCACCAGTCGCTTTTTGTAAGTGACTGTAAGCCTTGTAAGCGTTTCCTTTCATCAATGATACTGATGCAAGGTTAGCATGTACTTCAGCAGTTGCTTTTTTGTTAGCAGCGATTTCGAGTTGAGCTTGTGCTTTATCAGCATTAGCCATTGCATCACCTTCCATTGCCATTGCAATGTATACAGCACCTAAGTTGTTATGTGCTGCCCAGCTTCCGCTTTTCTTAGTAGCAGCCTTGTATATTGCTTCTTTTTCTTTCAATGAAGGAGTTAAAGTAGCAGAGTACATCAATTCTTCTTCAGATAAAGTATCAGCAGAAGCAGATCCGTCAGCAATTTGTTTAGCTAGAACAGATATTTCTGCATCTGTTTTCTTCTCCTTAACATTTAAGATTTCAGTTTTTGCTAATCTCAACTTAGGATAAAGTTCTTTCAATACTTTCTTGTAAGTAGGAAGTTTGTGAAGTTGGTCTTCTTTCTCTTCAAATGAACCCGCTCCATTAACTATATCTAAGTAAGCAGATTTAGCTTCTGAATCAATACCATTATATACTGCCAATGAATCTTTAAAAGCTTTCCAGTCCATTACTATATCTTTAGCAATGAATTGAATTGAATCAGCAAGACCTTTGTAGTCATACTTTTTCATTTGTCTTTTATAGTAATTTTCGATAGCAACGGCACGATCTTTAGCCAATTTAGTGTTGATTCTTTCAGCACCTTCTGGAGAGTGAGTACCAGTTATTGTTACTGTTTTAGTTGCATTTTTCGCTGCGATAAAAGCATTCAATTTCTTTCCTCTTTTACTTGTTTGTTCAGAGAATTTCAATGTTGATCTTCCCTGATCGAAGAAGAAATCTACTTTAGTAGGTATTAGCTCTTCCTGGTTATTATAACCATGACCTGCATAAGCAGCATAGTACACTGGCTGAACTAATTTAGAAGTAGTGATAACTCCTGGAGCAACTGTCATACGAGCAGACTCTTTAGACTTACCATTTTTTGGGTCTGAAGCTACACCTTGTACGTCTAGACTTCCGCTTTTCATTGCTGGCGAATAAGCCATAGCATAAGTCTTAGAGGTTTTTGGTTGCTGTGAATCAGCATTTGGGTAATCTTCAGCTTTAAACTGCATAGGCTCAAGTGCTGATTCGCTGTCGCCATACTTATAGAAAGTGTTTAGTGTGTAAACTTTTCCTTTCTTAAGCATTTTAACAGGCAAATTTGCAGACACTTCAAATGAAACCGTGTCAGCATGCACTTCCAACGGATTTGGTGTAACCGTTAGATTTTGGTCCTGCGCAAGCTTAACCATTTGATTGAGGGCACAGCCTGAAAAGGTCAGTACACCAAAAAAAGCTATAGCGTAGAATAATTTTTTCATTGGATTTAGTTTTAAATGTCTTGGTTAAATAAGGTTGTAAATGTATCGTTATATAAGATAGGTTACAATATTAGTTAAAAAAAATAAGAATCAACCACGGAGAAATTGATAATGTGACCTATATATTTGTAAAGCCACATATTTATCGGTGAGTCACATTATATTAGTGTCTAAGTGTTTATCAGTTACTTTTAGTAGATTTGTTGAATATAAATTTATGATGAGAAAAGTTCAAGGGTTTTTTGAGAAATATGCATTTGGGGTTTGCAACAGACTAGGTGAAAAACTAGGTATCGCTACTTCAGGTATCAGGATGTTTTTTATCTACGCCTCTTTTTTAACCTTTGGGTCTCCGGTACTTATTTATCTGGCATTGGCATTTATCATGAATATCAGAAAACACTTGCGTAGGAGGAATTCCTTCTGGTACTATTAAAATTTAACTTCGTTAAATTTTCTTTTACCCCTTAAAAAATATTGATATACAATCGAACCTCTATAAATAGGAGGGGCCGCACCGCCAACTACACGAGACTTAATTCGTTTTCGTTTCCTTAAATTTTGGGGAATATCCAACAAAAAGTGAAAGTGAGCTTTTATAACTGCGAATCCATCAGCCATTGAATCAAACAGCATAAACTTGATGCTCGCAATGATATCTAGCCCAAATCTCATTGGTATTTTAATCCAAATCTCCCAAGACTTATAATTTTTGAAGATTAAAGCTAGCCCATTACGAAAATTCAAATACGTTTTGCGTGGATTGGATTTATGTAAGGTGCCTCCACCAACATGGTATACTTTGCTTGCACCGTTATACATTACCTTTAAACCGGCATTATTCAATTTCCAACACAGGTCAATTTCTTCCATGTGTGCAAAAAAATCTTCATCAAGTTGTCCATGTTCATTATAGGCAGTTGATCTTATAAACATACAAGCTCCTGAAGCCCAGAAAATCCTTGAAACATCATCGTATTGGCCTTTGTCTTCTTCCAGAGACAAAAACATCCTGCCTCTACAGAAAGGGTAGCCCAATGAATCAATGAATCCACCACCTGCACCTGCATATTCGAAATTATGCTTGTTGTTGTAGTCTAATATTTTGGGTTGGGCAGCGGCTATATCAGGATCAGCATCCATCATATCAATAATCGGGGATAACCAGCCTTCTGTTACTTCTACATCAGAATTTAAAAGGACATAATACTCAGCTTTAATTTGTGCAAGTCCCTGATTATAGCCCTTGCTATAGCCGCCATTTTCAGATAGAGATATAACGTTAACTTCCTTGAAGTTATCACTTAAGTAATGGAGTGATTCATCCGTAGAGCAATTATCAATCACCCAAACACTATTTTTAG
The DNA here is from genome assembly GCA_048268855.1 of Fulvivirga sp. Taxonomy (GTDB): domain Bacteria; phylum Bacteroidota; class Bacteroidia; order Cytophagales; family Cyclobacteriaceae; genus Fulvivirga. Next base: position 74,316 of record JBLWUR010000003.1, on the reverse strand, counting down.
GACTGTAACTGACTACTGAGGGTAAGAATTTTTCTAGGAACTTCCTGCCGTTATAATTAAGGATGGCGATTGCGACTTTATCCATTAAAACATACCGCCAAGGTCTAGACCAGGGATATTTGGAATCATCCCATCAGTACTTTTTTTAATTTCATCTTTGGCCAAAATCTCCACTTCTGCAGTGGCTTTATTTACCGCTGCTATCACTAAGTCTTGAAGCATTTCTTTATCTTCAACTTTCATTAGGCTATCATCAATGGAGAGACTTACGAGCTCTTTTTTGCCATTAACTGTAGCGCTTACCATACCTGCACCAGCTTCAGCCGTGGTTTTAATATTTACCAGGTTATTTTGAGCTTCTTTGATCTTGGCCTGAACCTCCTTCATCTTGCCCATCATCTTCATCATATCGAACATATCACCTACTTTTATTAGTTTGTAAAACTACCTGATCCATCTAAGAAATGCATTTGGAAATGCTAAAAAAGGAATGGAAATAAGGATATTATTTACGCAAGAGAAGGAATGAACCATTTTTTTTGAATTCTCGTCCTGCCAAATCGGTAATATCAAGATTAAAAATGTAAGTTCCTTCAGGTTGTGGTTTACCGTTGATCGTGCCATCCCAGCCTTCTTCGACATTATCAGAAGTGAATATCATCTGTCCCCACCTATTGAAAATTTGAAGACTGTAACTGACAATGAATTGGCCTTTGACAAAGAATATATCATTATTGCCATTTCCATCAGGGGTAAAGGCTGTGGGGTAATAAATGTTGTTTGGCTTTGCAAGAATTAAAAGGTTCGACACGGCAGGTGGTAAGGTTGAATTAACAGGCATTGCTGTCACCCGATAACCAATCGCTTGTTCTGCTGAATTAGTTTCTACTTCAGAGTAATTGGTAGCCAAAGTATTTTGGCTGCCTGATGAAGTACCTTGGTAAAATTTCTCAATCGTATAATTGTTTACCCCATTTTGAAACCCTGAGTATTCATTCCACGAGAGTGATACCACATTATTCTTATCAATAGTACCTTCCAAAAAGATGGAGCAGGCATTCACGCCAAGGCTATTTATGTTGTCACATTGATCGAGTATGTCAATAGAATAGCAGTAGCTTTGACCTTGTACATTTACATTCTCATCAGTATAAGAAGTAGTTTGTGAGCTTCCGATTTTGATATTATCACGCCTAACCACATATTCGCTTACATCAGTATTTGGAAGTGGCCATTCTAAAATGATATTATTATCATCTACTACTAAAGAAAGATCATCAATTGACTCAGTTGCGGCTGTTCTGATTGATATGCCACAATGCTCTGATGACATGGAGACACCGCCTCCAAATGTGGCATAAATGGAATAACAATAGTTGGTGTTGCACTGTAGATCACTGTCTTCGTAGATTCTGAGCGTATTGCCTAATGTTTGAAAGGGGTCAATAGTCGTCCTGCTATTATCAGTAACGAGGCTACGTACTAGACTGAAATTTGAGGACGGATTATTAGTACTCCAACTGATATTGTTGAATCCATCTTGTACTTCGAGGGATAAATTGATGCTACAAATAATATTAGAATAGACTGTATTGGCGTTGCATGGGTCCACTGATGCGACTCGAAAACAGTAATATGTACTGGCTAGATTTAAATTACTTATGGTATCAACTAAAGTGGTTTGAGAGTTTTGCTTGAGAAAGCTAAAGTTGCCAGCGCCATTGGGCTGTATTTCTAATCTATACTGAACATCAGGGGATAGGTTATATCTCAGTTCAAGTTGAGATTCATTAATGACAGTTAGTGAGGTAATTATTGCTGGTGGAATAGTACTGATAGGAGTAAAGTTGTCGGTAGCAATAGGGCAATTATCTAGTGCATTATTATCAATTCCTGTTACAGTTACTGTTCTAGGATTATTGTTAGCGTAACTATGCTCAGGATCAGGTGCCCCTTTGGTTATGGTTTGTTGTGTGCCGTCACCAAAATTGATTTGATAGTTATCATACTGGGTGTCCATGATATCCACCTTTACATTATCACCGGCACATGAATAAAGACTAAAGTTAGGGGCTACTTTGTCAGTTATCTCAATATCAATAAAATCAGAGGGGGTAGGATTGGGAAAAATTATTGTAAGCCGATAATCCCCAGGTTCGGTATAGGTATGTGAAAAAGTATCACCACCACCATCCCCGAAATCTATGTCACAAGCGCATGTACTTATACAATCACAGGAAGGCTCGGTAACGCAAATTTCAACAGTAAGGCCGGCACAGCCTTTAATTTCACTCACCATAAACCTGCCCCCATTGCTGCTATAGATAAACTGTGGTCCACACTGAGCCATTAACTGACTTTGAGTTAAGACAAATAGTGTTAACAGAAAAAGATATGGCTTTAAGAGCTTCAATTTTTAGGGTTAATGTTGATTTTGCAAAAAGCATCTTGCAGCTTCAATGTCATTATATAAGACTCGGTCATCCTCAATAAACGCCACATGCTTTCTGAAATTGCCTACCAATGATTCGAGAATCGTTGATGATTTCATTGGTTTTCTAAATTCCATAGCCTGTGCTGCTGTAATGAGTTCAATAGCCAATATGCCATAAAGATTTTGAATCACTTTATAGGTTTTTATAGCGGCATTGGCACCCATACTGACATGATCTTCTTGTCCATTGGACGATACAATGGAATCAGATGAAGCAGGTGTGCAATATTGTTTATTTTGACTTACCAAAGAGGCAGCTGTATATTGTGGTATCATTAGTCCTGAGTTGATACCCGGATTTGCAACAAGGTAATTGGGTAAATCTCTACTACCAGAAATCAATTGAAAAGTTCTTCTTTCTGAAATACTACCTAACTCTGCCAATGCAAGGGTTAGGAAATCAAGTGCAAGTGCCAATGGCTGCCCATGAAAATTACCCGCAGAGATTATTTCATCATCATCTGGGAATACATTAGGATTATCTGTAACCGAATTTATTTCTACCGTAAATACATTTTTTGCGTATTCAATGGCCTCCATACTGGCCCCATGTACTTGAGGAATGCAACGAAAGGAGTAAGGGTCTTGTACGTGCTTTTTTGGTTGGCTAATAATCTCACTGCCGTTCAAATAGTTTCGAATTTGCTCAGCTACATGCCGTTGACCTTTATGCGGTCTGATGTCGTGAACTTTCGCATCAAAGGCTTCAATCCTACCATCAAAGGCATCGATAGACAAGGCACCAATTTTATTGGCCCAGTTAAAAAGCTTATTGGCATTAATACAAGCATATAAGCCATAAGCACTCATTAACTGTGTTCCGTTGAGTAGCGCCAAACCTTCTTTAGCTCTAAATTTGATGGGTTCCCAGTTCTTCAGCTTGTTAATTTCGTTACCCGAATAGCGTTTGCCTTGATGATTAACTTCACCGAGACCGATTAGGGGTAGACAAAGGTGGGCAAGAGGTGCCAAGTCACCGGAAGCACCTAGTGATCCCATTTCATAAACTACAGGGTAAACCCCTTCATTGTAGAAGTTGATCAAGCGATTAAGCGTACTTAACTGAACTCCTGAATGGCCATAAGCTAATGATTGAATTTTCAATATGAGCATTAACCGTACTATATCCTCTGGAACTTCGTTGCCCGTACCGCAGGCATGTGACATTACTAGGTTTTCCTGCAACGTGGATAAATCAGCCTTAGAAATATTCTTATTATATAAACTTCCGAAACCTGTATTTACTCCATAAACAGGTGTGGATGAGGTTTCAACTTTTTCATCTAGGTATTTTCGGCATTTTTCAACTCTCTGCTCTATATCTGACGAGAGCTTCAGTTTCACCTCATTACTTATAATGCTGTAAATATCATCGAGTGTTAATGATGATGTTGATATTTCATGAATTTTACTCATCGACCTTCTTTAATTTTTTCAATGATTTTCTCAATAGGCAATTTTTCCTGATCGCCTGATTCCATGTTCTTTAATGTCAATTGACCTGAATTAATCTCATCAGAACCAATAGCGATCGTGTAAGGAATTCCTTTTTTATCTGCATACCCAAATTGCTTTTTTGGTTTAGCTTGATCGGGATAAAGTTCACTTTTAATATTGGCATTTCTCAATTTAGCAAGTACTCCTAAACCATAATCCTGACTGGATTTATCAAAATGTGTGATTAGCACTTCAGTAAATGTGAGTACTTCATCTTTAAATAAATTTAATTCGTCCAAACAATCATAGAGCCTGTCAACACCGAATGAAAAACCAACACCAGAGATGCCTGGAAGGCCAAATATTCCGGTAAGGTCATCATATCGACCACCGCCACTGACACTTCCAATGGAAGCGTTGTTAATTTTTACTTCGAAGATGGTGCCTGTATAATAAGAGAGACCACGAGCAAGTGTGGTATCTAATTCTATATGTGTTTTCTCAGAGGTTAGTTTAGAAAGAAAAGCTACTACCTCCTCCAATTGAACAATTCCTTTTGCTCCATCTTTACTATCTGCCAATATACTTTTAAGAGCCGCTATCTTTTGGTCAAAAGAGCCATTTAAAGAAAGGATGGGTTTTAGGGATTTAATGGAGTCATTTGAAAGACCTCTGTTTGTAAGTTCATCACATACTTTATCCAATCCAATTTTATCTAACTTGTCAATGGCCACAAATAAATCAGATTCTTTTCCTTGAGCTCCAATAGCCTCAGCAATCCCAATAAGAATAGCACGGTGATTTATTTTTATTGAGTAATCGGTGAAACCAAGAATTTTAAACACTTCATTGATCATCATCACAATTTCGGCCTCACAAATCAATGAGTCAGTGCCTACTACATCAGCATCGCACTGATAAAACTCCCTGTATCTCCCTTTTTGAGGCCTGTCGGCACGCCAAACTGGTTGGATCTGGTATCTTTTGAAGGGAAAGGTGATATCGTTTTGATTCATGACAACAAACCGCGCAAAAGGAACGGTTAGGTCATATTTAAGCCCTTTTTCAGAGACTTTTCTAAGCATCTGTTTCGAGCCGTTTTTATAGTCATCTTCCGTTGTTTTGGAGAGGAAATCACCACTATTGAGCACCTTGAAAAGCAACTGATCGCCTTCATCACCGTATTTTCCGGTAAGTGTTGTGAGGTTTTCCATTGCGGGCGTTTCAATAGGCATAAAGCCATATTTTTGAAATACAGTTTTGATAGTATCAAGAATATAGTTTCTTCGCGCCATCTGCAATGGCCCAAAATCACGCATTCCTTTTGGTAAACTCGGTTTTTGACTCATGGCGGCAAATCTACAAAAAAGGTAATAAACGAACTTTTTAGAATTGAGAATATAAAGCTACAAAAACAGATATTATGTTTCGTGTTTAGAATTAATATACTAGATTTGCAGCCTGATTTGATAAAATAATACTGAGATGGCAATTACCAGATTAAAAAGAAAAGGAAAAAGAAATATAGTTAGGTCTAAGGTAAGAAAGATAAATATTCAGCGATTGAACGCTGTTCCTGTTATCAAGAGCGTGGATATTGAGAAGATTAAGGAAGAATTTGCTGAGAATGCAAAGAAGTCCTCTGCCAAGAAAGAAGCGCCTAAAGCAGAAGTGAAGACTACTGAAGCTCCTAAAGCTGAAAAACCTGCTAAAACTGAAGCAGCTCCCAAAGCTGAAAAAAAAGCAGCAGCTTTAAAGGCTGAGAAGAAAACAGCAGCTCCAAAGGCTGAAAAGAAAAAGGCAGCTCCAAAAAAGAAAGCTGACGACAAATAATTAGACCAACTCGATATAAAAAGCCCTGATTTCAAATCAGGGCTTTTTTTGTTTTATTTTTTCTCTTCAGGAGGTTTATTGCCCCCGTAGGCCTAGCTCAATGACTTGCATATTTTTCAGTTTCTTCTCATCTATTTCAAATCGTATCAATGTTTTCATTTTATGAAAACCCTGAATGCCCGCTGCACCTGGATTGATATGAATTAAATTATGGATTGGATCTCTAATGACTTTCAATATATGTGAATGGCCGCAAATAAAAAGATCAGGCGATCGTGCCTTCAAAATATTTTTGACACGTTTATTATATTTTGGTGGGTAGCCACCAATATGTGTTATCCAAACCGTAAGTCCGGCACATTCGAACCATAAATCTTCACAAGTAGCAATACGAATTTTATGACTGTCTATATTGCCGAAAACAATCCGACAAGGTTTGAAAGCCTCAAGCTGTTCTAAAACCTCCATAGTGCCTATATCACCCGCATGCCATATTTCATCACATTCTTTAAAGTATTCAAACACCTTAGGGTCTAAATATCCATGGGTATCTGATAAAAGGCCAATTTTCATCTTTTGTTAGTATTGAGTTGTTTTCATAGGCATATATGATTGTGTAAATTTATGATTAAATTATAAGCTATGGCATTGACATCTTCTACAATGTTGCCACTAGGCACTTTGGCCCCCTCTTTCCAGTTGTATGATGTGATTACTGAGAAAGAACTATCGCTAGACTCACTAAAATCAGATACAGCCACTGTGATTATGTTTATCTGTAATCACTGTCCGTATGTAAAGCATATTCAGGAAGAACTAGTGCGTATGGCAGAGGATTATATCCCTGAAGGAGTCTCGTTCATCGCTATATCCTCTAATGATGCAGAGTATTTTCCTGAGGATTCACCCGAACGAATGCGTGACGAAGCGAGAAAATGGGGTTATCCATTTCCGTATCTGTATGATGAAACCCAAATGGTAGCCCGTGCTTATGATGCGGCCTGCACTCCTGATTTTTATGTGTTTGACAGTGAAATGAAATTGATTTATCGTGGCCAACTAGATGATAGTCGCCCTGGTAATGGCAAGCCATTGACAGGGGCTGATTTGCGAGGAGCATTAAGCGATTATCTGAATGATATTATGGTATCAGAACATCAAATTCCAAGTCAGGGATGCAATATAAAATGGAAAGAGTAGCTAAGAGTATTCTTGTCATTTGATAAATATTCGCCATAATCCATGTCTGACCGGCAATATTTGAGCGTTATAATTGACTATTTTGGCCTATTTGAGGCTTTTTTTAAAATTATGTGGCAAAATGTTATAAGAAGAAACGATATAACGATAGATTTGCATCAATTATTAATTAATATTTAAAAATGAACAAAGGCACAGTAAAGTTCTTCAATGAATCTAAAGGATTTGGATTTATTTCAGAAGAAGGAACAGAAAAAGATCACTTCGTACACATATCTGGACTTATTGACGAGATTCGTGAAGGTGACACAGTAGAATTTGAACTTACCGAAGGTAAGAAGGGTTTGAACGCAGTAAACGTAAAAGTAATATAGTCATTGCTATTTAACTTTTTTGTAATAAAAAGCCCGTCATTAGTGATGGGCTTTTTTTTTCAATGAGTATTGATTACTATCATAAAATAAATTGTTAACCATAAAACCAACAAACATATAATACATGGGCAGATCGCAAGAAACATTTAATAAAAAAGAAGTAAGAAATAAAAAAGAGAAGAAAAGAAAAGACAAGGAAGCCAAAAGGTTAGCCAGAAAGGAAAATGAAAAATCCGGTGATCTTGAAGACATGATAGCTTATCTTGACGAGAACGGTAATATCACAGATACTCCTCCAGATCCCACCAAGAAGAAAAAGGTTATATCTGCCGATTCTATTGAAATTAGTATCCCCAAACGAGAAGAAGAAGATTTTGATCCTATTAGAAAAGGAGTTGTTACCTTCTTTAACGATTCAAAAGGGTACGGCTTTATAAAAGACTCTGAAACTCAAGAGAGTGTTTTTGTACACGTGAATAACGTACTTGAAGAAATCAAGGACAACAATATGGTGAGTTTCGAAGTTGAAATGGGGCCAAAAGGACCAACTGCCGTTCAGGTAAAATTGGTAAAATAATCTGCTGCAATGTGAGCAGCCAGACTCATCTGATACTGCTCACTAATTTCTGCAAAAAAGCAACAACTGCCTATCGCCTAGGCTTGCCTCTAAAATTACGTCCGCCACGGCCGTTACCACCACCACGGGAGTTATTATTTTTAGATTTCTTGACATCTTCCAGCCTGTCTGTAGGTTCGTATCCCTCCAATACTTCGCTAGGCAATTTGAGATCCAGTAATTTTTCAATTCCCTGAACATATTCCATTTCATCAACGCTTACTAAGGAGAGTGCTTCACCACTTGCGCCTGCTCTACCAGTACGACCAATTCTATGCACGTAGTCTTCAGGTACATTAGGTAGTTCATAATTCACTACATGGGGAAGTAAAGGGATGTCCAAACCACGTGCAGCTATATCAGTAGCCACTAACACACGAATAGAGCCCTTCTTGAAATCAGCCAGTGCCTTAGTTCGGGCGCCTTGGCTTTTATTGCCATGAATAGCCGCTGAACTTATCCCGCTTTTTACAAGTTTTTCACTTAATTTATTAGCGCCATGTTTTGTTCGAGTAAACATTAGCACCTGCTGCCAATCACCCTCTTTTATTAATTCAATAATAAGTGTTGGCTTTTTGCCCTTGTCAACCCTAACTACTTTCTGTATTATCTTATCTACTGTAGTATTTTCAGGAGTAGCTTCTACCATTACTGGATGATGTAAAAACCCCTGTGCTAATTGCTTAATCTCTTTAGAAAATGTGGCTGAGAATAAAAGATTCTGTCTTCTAGTAGGCATTAAACCTATAATTTTTTTGATATCCCTAAGGAAACCCATATCAAGCATTCTGTCTGCTTCGTCCAAGACTAATATTTCTACCTTTGCTAACGAGAGCAATTTTTGATTGTGTAAGTCCAATAGGCGACCTGGGGTAGCCACTAGAATATCTACACCACTTCTTAAAGCTTTTACCTGAGGGTTTTGATTTACACCGCCAAATATAACAGCCGCTTTAATATCCAAATAAATAGAATAGTCCTTTACACTTTCAAATACCTGCGCTGCCAATTCCCTTGTGGGAGTGAGCACTAAAGCCCGAACCGGTCTTCTGCTGAGCTGCTGGCCCTGTGATAGTATTTGCAGTAGTGGCAAGGTGAAACCTGCCGTTTTTCCCGTACCTGTTTGTGCAGACGCTAAAACATCTTTTCCTTCTAGTATTAGTGGAATCGTTTTGGTTTGAATAGGAGAGGGTTCTGTGTATCCTTTTTTGCTGACAGCTTTCAGCAGGGCATCGGATAGCCCTAGTTGATTAAATGACATATAAATTGTTTGTGAAACGACAATTTAATGTAAGAGTCATTTCTAAATGAGTTGCAAAGGTACATTTATTTTTTGCCAACAGCCTCATGGGCTTAAAATCTACCATTTGATTTATATCCAGATAATCACTATCTATATAGGTAAAAGTAGATTTTATGGAAGCTGGATTGTTAGAAAAGACGGGCAAATCACTGAGTCAATGGACGGAGGTGGTAAAAAAAGCCAAACTTGATAAGTATAAGGCGATTATGGAGTTTTTAAAGTCAGAACATGGATTCACACATGGTTTCGCCAATTTCGTAGCCTTAAAAACCCTAAAATCTGATGCGGGCTCTTTTGACGACAAGGATTTGGTGGACAATCAATACAAAGGTAAAGAGGTGCTCAAACCAATTTATGAAAAGCTCCTAACCGTTGTGAAATCATTTGGCGATGATATTACCATTACACCAAAAAAGGACAGTGTGAGTATCATCAGAAAGAAGCAATTTGCCTTAATTAAGCCAGCCACTAAAACTCGAATGGATTTAGGACTGAAGATCAAAGGAAAGCCTACTACCCCCCGCTTGGAAAACTCAGGCCCATTTGGCGCTATGTGCACCCATCGGGTTAAACTAGAATCTGTAGTTCAAGTGGATGATCAACTTACTGACTGGCTACAAGAAGCCTATCAAGGGGCTGTATGATCAAAACAGGTTAACAACAATCCAATAGGTTAAACCCCCAGAAAGGGCTCCAACAGGTAGGGTTAAAATCCATGACAGTAGAATATTTCTGACCACTTTAAGATCTGTTTTCTTTGTTACTGTTCCGATACCAAAAATTGATCCTACTGAAACGTGTGTGGTTGAAACTGGCAAACCATGCACACTGGCGGTGGTCACTAGCAGTCCGGTTACCAGATTAGCCGTAAAACCCTGACCATGGTTCATAGTAGTTATTTTCTTAGCCATGGTTTCGCCTACTTTTTTGGCATTCATTATTCCACCAACTGCCATGGCAGCACCAATTGCTACCATTCCCCATTTGATATCCATAGCATTAATTACAATGAGTAATCCCACAATTTTGGGAGTATCGTTAAGGCCTCTTGCAAAACAGACAATACCCGCACTTGCATAGTGCAACGTATCCAATAGTTTTTGTGCCCCTATACCTAAAAAATTACCCTTATACATATCTATGCACTCTGATTTTTGGGAGATACTAAGCGTCTTCCGTGTATCATAATTGAGAGCAACTGATTGGTCGTTTTGAATCACTTTTGAAACGGGCACGAACTTGTCACCTATACAAATGCATGTTTCTTTTGATATACCTGAGGCTTTACGCAATCTTTTAAAAATAAGATATAAGATAAAGCTAACTGCTGCTGCCATCAATGGACTTACAATAAGAGGCATTAAAAACGTATTACCAAGCTTAGCAAAGTTAAATGCACTGCCAACAGCTACTACACCACTGCCAAAGAGGGCACCCACAAGTCCATGCGTTGTGGATATTGGCATCCCTATTTTAGTGGCGATAAAAACGGTAATTCCTGCACCTAAAGCTATTGATAAAGCAAAGGCAGGAGATTGGATTAACTCATCGGGAACCAATCCTTTACCAGAGAAATTTTTGACAAGCGTAGCTGCTAAGAAGAGAGCAGCAATTGAACCTAACACCGTTGTGATTGTGGCCAGTGTGATGGCTCTTTTATACGAAGTTGTACCACTCCCAAAAAGAGTAGCAACGCCCTTGAAATTATCATTGGCGCCATTACTATAGGCTAGAAAACAGGCCGCAAGAAATAAAATTATCAAAATCATATGGTTTAACTTACGTAAACATAGATCAGTATGGATGTCAGCCTTTGGGTTAAATGCCAATAGGTCGGTATTACGACAATGGCACGCTTGTTAATCTAATTTGCTGGCTTGTTTAATCGAAAATTAATCCCTACTCAGAGTCTCCTGGAAGGAACTCTGAGAATTGAGAATACTGAGATTAAGTTCCTCAGAGTCCTCTGCGAGAGACTCTGAGGAGGATAAGGATAAACTTACTTAGCCAACTTTAGGAAAGTCAGAGAGGAAAGTCTACCGATGCCGTGTTTGATGGCTCACTATGAATCCTCCCTCTACCTCCCTCCGAAGGGAGAAAAAATGGTATCAAACACGTCATCTCATTTTGAGAGGTAAACTTTCCTAAAGATATATTAAACATCATTTTTAATAGCTAATAATATTTAGTCGAACATCATTAAATCAATATTGGGATAAGTTTCAGGCGTTGGTGTATTTTGGGGATATAAAAACTATCTTTGCAGCTTTTTAAAATTTGATTGCATGACCAGATTATTTAAGAACTTCACCTTCAATTCTAAAAACGATATTCTATCGGGTTTAACCGTGGCCTTGGCCCTTGTGCCAGAGGCAGTAGCCTTTTCCTTTGTAGCTGGTGTCGATCCTTTGGTGGGATTGTATGGAGCGTTTATGATGGGTATTGTAACCTCATTGTTTGGTGGAAGGCCGGGTATGATATCAGGTGCTACTGGTGCTATGGCCGTAGTAATGGTACATATGATCCAAAAGGGAAATATTATAGGTGAAGGACTAGCCACACCCGTAGAAAATCTGGGTTTACAATGGTTGTTTATCACGTTACTCTTAGTTGGTGTCATTCAAATGTCAGCAGGGGTTTTTAGACTAGGAAAATTCGTGAGGCTTATTCCACATTCGGTAATGATGGGTTTTGTCAACGGGTTGGCCATTGTAATTTTCATTTCGCAGCTAGGTCTTTTTAAAGAGCATGTAGATGGAAGTATTCAATGGCTTCAGGGAATGGATTTATGGATCATGTTAGGCCTAGTTGCTTTAACCATGGGTGTAATGTTTGGATTGCCAAAATTGACTAAGAAAATACCAGCGGCACTTGTAGCTATCATTGTGGTAGCGTGCGTCACTATTTTTGGAGGGATGGATGTGAGTACAGTAGGGTCATTTATTAGAGATGGCGGTGGTACTGGGCTGGAAGGATCATTACCCACTTTCCAAATGCAAATATTCAGTTTGCTTGGAACACTTGACGGACACTGGGGCTTGATTATATCTACGGCATTTGTTTTGGCTGCGGTTGGTCTAATAGAATCATTAATGACACTTAACCTCATTGATGAAATGACAGATACCAGAGGTAGTGGAAATAGAGAATGTGTAGCACAGGGAGGTGCCAACATGCTCAACGGACTCTTTGGTGGTATGGGGGGATGTGCTATGATTGGTCAATCAATAATCAATGTCAATTCAGGTGGTCGGGGCCGGTTATCAGGAGCTACGGCAGCCATTGCACTACTTTGTTTTATATTATTTGGCGCTCCATTAATAGAGCAAATACCGATAGCTGCGCTTGTAGGGGTGATGTTTATGGTGGTGATAGGTACTTTCGCCTGGAGTAGTTTCCGAATCATCAACAAAATTCCGAAATCTGATGCCTTAGTTTTGATTACCGTCTCTGCAATTACTGTGTGGCAAGATTTGGCAATAGCTGTTATTACCGGAGTGATCATGTCAGCATTGGTTTTTGCATGGAAGAATGCGACTATGATTAGAGCTCGTAAAAGCATCAAAGAGAATGGAACCAAGGTGTATGAAATTTGGGGGCCATTGTTTTTTGGTTCGGTACAGAATTTCAATTCTAAGTTTGATGCGAAAACAGATCCTGAAAACGTAGAGATCGACTTTATTGAATCAAAGGTAAGTGACCACTCAGGTATCGAGGCCATTCGCGGGATTGCCAATAAATATTTGGACATGGGTAAAAAAGTAAAGTTAACACACCTAAGCCCTGAATGTAAGACCTTACTACTCAAAGCCAATCCGGGTTTCGAGCAGGTAATTGCTACCTCAATAGATGATCCAAGATATTATGTGGTGTCAGATTTAGCCGATAAGGAAGTTTAGTATGGCGCCATTTGTTTTTGTAAATTGTACTAATGCATAAACTATGTTTTCTTTTACTTTTTTGCGGAAGTGTATCCTCACTTCATGCTCAAGACAGTGTAGTTTGGGCGTTTCCTAAGGAAATACACAAACCTATAGGGCGTGGGTTAGATATCAATTATAATAGAATATTCTCTTCACGATTTAACTCAGAGGCCAAAGTAGACCGACTGGAAGACAACGAGGCTACGTTACATTCTCTTGAAAATTTCGATTATGATTTAAAGATTCCCATTGTTTTTAAGGAGCGTACAAAATTTTTAATTGGACTGGAATACACATTTGATTATTACAGATTTCAAAATCAAGAAGATTTGCAATATGAATTTTATTCCAGATTAAATAAAGAAGGCTTTAAATCACGCAAGCTGAAGTTTTATTTCGTCCACAGTTTAAGTAGCAGAAACTATATTAGTATTCGTTCATCGGCAGCACTTAATGGAAATGTAAGTGAGTCAAAACAACCAATATATAGGTTTGCAAAGTATTCGATTGCATTTATATATGGATGGCAAAAGAGCCTTACCAATTCTTATGGCATTGGTATTTACCTAGACTATACTTTTGGTCAACCATTTGCCTACCCTGTATTCGAGTGGAATAGATCATGGAGCAAAAAATGGGGTTTTGAAGCGAAATTGCCTGCGAAATTTAAATTACGCTATACGCCTTTTGATGGGCTATACATTTATGGGGGCTATCAGGTCGAAGGAATAAGCTACAGAGTAGTACCTGAGGTGGAAGAAACGGGTTTTCTGGAAGAATATGAAATTAGAAGATCCGACATTAAATTTAGTTTGGACGTACAAAAAAGGATCTATGACTTCATATGGATGGGTTTTGAAGCGGGCATTGATTATAATATTCGGGTAGATGCTCAAGATGGGGGACACCTCTATAATAACACTGACTTACTGAAAAGCCAGTTGGAACCAGCACCATTCATTAACCTGTCTATTTTCCTCGTGCCTACTGAGAGTATCAAAAGGTTAATAAAAAAAGATAAGCAGTAAGGGAGCTTACTAAAGGCTAATACCAGTTTCCACTTCTCACTGTGTTTTGTATAAATTATTTTCTGATATTGTAGATTAGCAATAGTGAACACTGTGTAAATAGTGCATAGCTATATCCAATTGCTGAGATTTATTATCAGAACCGCTAATCAATGATAAAATTCTTTAGAAAAATTAGACAAAATTTATTGACTGAAAATAAATTCAGTAAGTATATTCTTTACGCTATTGGTGAGATAATACTTGTTGTTATTGGAATTTTGATCGCATTACAAATCAATAATTGGAACGAAGCAAAAATAACAAGAGCAAAAGAAGTTTCTTATTTAACGAATATTAAAAGAGATTTAGAATTAACCAATTCAGAAATTGACCAATTTGTTTCCATACGTGCTAAACGTGCAATTGCGGCTAGTAATGTTGTTGAACATTATAATGGAAAGCCAGTAACAGATTGGAATGAATTTAATAAATATACCATTGAGGTATATACTTGGCAAAGGTTTTACCAGATTGATAATACATTTCAAGAACTAATGAATTCAGGAAATTTAGAAATTATTTCCAATGATTCAATTAAAAGCGAATTACTAACGGTGGATAAACTTTATAAAAAACTCAAATACACAGAAGACCACTTTAGATATGATGCAGAAATAACGTTGTATGAGCCATCTTATGAAATGACTGATATTTATTCGTTGTCCAATAACTATTTCTATCAAATATCTGAGGGGAAAGCAGGTGCTTTAGGCAATTTGACAGCTGCTGATTTTAAGGAAATGTTAAAAGATCAAAAACAAAAGAATGGGTTTGCATTTGCATCAATGTATTTCAATGGTATGAATAAAACCCTGTTAAATATAAAAGAAAAGAATAAGAAAATTATTTCATTAATAGATAGTGAATTAGACGAATAGAGATCCCTCGGAGCCCTCTTGGAGTGACTCTGAGTAGGAGAGTCTCTATAATAACTCTGAAAATCCAGTCGCTAAAAAAATGACCAACATTGAAGAAAAGCTAGGAAAAGCGATAAAGTATTATGACAGGTTTGCAAAAATATACGATTGGGTTTCTTCTAAATCATATTACAGCAAACCTAGAGACTTAGCTATAAAAGAACTGAATCTTGATAAGAATCAAAATGTCTTGAATATTCCGTGTGGAACTGGACAAAATTTCGAGTTCTATCAGAAATATCTTTTCAATACGGGATCAATAATAGGAATAGACTTGTCGCAAGGTATGCTTGAAAAAGCACAGGAGAAAATCGACAAAAACAACTGGAAAAATATTCAATTATTTACTGCAGATGCTACAAAAATTTATACTGAATGGATTAATGCAAATATTAAACAAGGTTTTAAGTTTGATTCCATTCTATGTGATCTAGGACTTTCTGGCTTTCCAGAATGGGAAAGTATAATTGACAACCTTATTTCATTGTTAAAACCAAATGGCAAAATAGTAATCATGGACTGGTATATTGACAAACCGAGCCTTAGAGGCAGTTTCATTAAGTGGATTGGAAAAGGTGAAGTAAATAGACCAATATTTCAGTATTTGGAAAATAAAGTGGCTGGCTTTAAACTGAATAATTCATTTAAAAATGGAAATATGTTTGTCGCTTCAGGAACTAAGAAAGAATAAATCTAGCTAGGTACATGCATCTAAATAATAGGCGAAAAAGTAAAAAATCAAAGCTTTTGGCTTGTATTATACTTTGTATTTAACTGAAAGTTTAGGGCTTTGAAATAGCCTACTTTTCATATATTAAACTTTAACCTGCAATAACTGATTAAGAATAATTGACTCCTTCAAACAGTATTATAAAGTGCTGACTTACAAGCACATCCTATTAATTTTCGCTGTTTTATAACTTTTGCAAGTACTTTTATTGCATTTTAATGCGAGTTATCCTTACCTTGAGCTGGAGATGACGGGCACAGTGTACTTGTTAAATAAATGTTACCTGCAAGTGAAAAAGAGTAATGAATGTGAAAATGAAATAAAATAATGCCGATAACTGGAAGCGATTTCGAGAAACTAATTCAACCATTTTTCAAAGATTTATTTGAGAAAATGGGCTTTCTAGTAATTCAAGTGAGAAAACAAGATTCTGGCAATCAAAACGGATTTGACATTAGTATTTCTTTTCTTGATGATAGTGATTTGGAAAGAGAATTTTTCATTGAGTGCAAATACTATACAACCGCTCAGCTTAATTGGGCGGATATTTTTAATAAACAAATGCAACTAGATTCTTCAAATCATAAACCTGCAGCTTTTATAGCATTGTCACCTCTCAGAGACTTGAGTAATATTGACCATAACATACAAGCCAAAGCAATTAAAGGATTCAAATATCCTGTTGACTTTTGGACTCCTGATAAGGATATCCAAAAATTATTCGCTATCAATGAAGAAGTTTACAAAAAAGTTTACGACAAACCGAAATGCGATATTGTAATTGACAAATCCTCTGAACTTCAAAGAATTAAAGCAATCATTAATAACCTTATTCAAAAAAAGGATGTTTTGCAATTTTCAGATTTAATAAGAATTGACGAAACTAATGAAGAACCAATAGAAGATTCAAAACTCAAAACCAACCTTGATGAAAAATTGAACTCAATTCTTAAAGAAGATGACGAAAACAGAATAATTTACCATCGTATAAGAGCAAATTACAAAGTTTATATTGAAAGCTTGGTGGATTTAAATTCAGAATTGCGAACTGACATTTTAAACTGGGAAAGCAATCTGAGACTAAAAGCGAGCCGTTTGACCAATAATTTCAATATCGATGAAAACTATACTCCTCAAAAGTTTTTTCATGATTTTTTTTTAGAAGCAGAACAAGAAATTCTCACTTTTTACAAGGATTTTGAGCTTAAAGGAGATAAAGAGAAACTATTACATGGTGTTGTATTTGAATTAGCAGCGCAGTGCCCACTTGATTGGCGAAAGAATGGATAGCATTAACCATCTCATAGAATCAATAGCAGACAACAGTCTCGAACCGAACATAAATTTGGATAGGCCAACTTATGTCCAGCCTGAAGACAGGATTCAATACCGTGCTTCAAGAATTATCATAATACTTGGTATGTTAAACACCAAATTTGGACTAAGTAAAAATGTAATTGCTTGCGTTGACTTCTTATTGAGAAATGAATCATTTCAATCAAAATTTATAGTTGAATATTTTAGTGGACAAAAAAACATACTCCAAAAAGTAAAGCATTTCAACTCATCAGGTCAAGCAGAAATAGACTTTAATATTGTACAATACAAAAGTGTTCCTTGGGATATTAGATTTAATGACATGTTTCTTTATTTATTCGTAAGAGATTTCATTGAGTACAAAACAGACTCTAATAATAAAAATCCCAGGATTCTACTTTCTCAACAAGGACAACCCTTCTTTGAAAAAATCAAAGACCTATTTCCAAAAGAAATGAATTTTCTGGATTTGTTTAATACGAGATTAACAGAAGATAAAACTATTAACATTATAACGGAGGTAATACCAAACTCATATTGGAGACAAAATGTCGAGATTAATAATAAATAGACTTGTTTATAATATCCAAACTACTGATGGAGAGAAATATGGAGCAGAAATCCCATTCAAGAAGGGATTGAACATTATTTATGGACCTAATTCAGTAGGTAAAACAAGTATAATAACAGGTATTATATATGGTCTGGGTGCTGAAAAAGGATTAGGGATTTTTAAATCAATTCAGAATCCATTTAAACCTGAATTCTACAAAGCTATTGACGGTAAAGCAGTTAAGACTTCATACTTATTGCTTGAAATTTCAAATGGCGATGAAGTAATTACGATTTTTCGTTATATAAAAGGAACTGACATAAATATTGCTGCAATAAAAAAATGCTCTACAGACAATTTTTTTAAATCGGATGAAGGTGAAAAATTGATAATTTCGGGAGAAGGTGTATTTTCTGAGAATGGATTCCAAAACTTTCTTTTTAAGTTCATTGGTCTTCCTCAAGTTGAGCTCCCAACCTATGATCAAAAGTTGTCTAAGCTCTATTTCGAAAATATATTACCACTTTTATTTGTTGAGCAAAGAGCAGGTTGGTCTCAAATACAATCTAGACAAGTAACTCGTTATAATATCAAGGATGTTAAAAAAGTTGCATTTGAATATCTTTTTGGCTTAGATAGGTTTAAGCTTCACCTTTCAGAAATTAAATTAAAAGAATTAGAAGGAAAATTAAAGAAGTTTAAAGATGAACTCAATCAAAAGGAAGAAAACCTATTGATAATTGCAAATGCCGAAAAATCTGATGGAATTCTTCTGGTTAATACCGTCCATATAGGTAAATCAAGTATATATGACTTTATAAAATATTTGAGAGATAAATACAGTGCTGAATCTAATTTCATTAATCAATTATCAAGTCAAAACAAAGAATTTGAAGAATCAAATGATAAACTTAGAGATAGTTTAAAAACTTTGGACTTCCAGTATCGCAAAGCAACAACTAGGGTAGATAAAATAACAATTGAAATTGCTGGTTACGAAAATTACCTAGACAGAATTCAAACAAATAAGTACAAAAACAAACAACTAAAAAAAATTAAGGAGTTTTCTACTGAACTTAATATTAAAACTTGCCCTGTATGTGAAGCAAGACTTCAAAAACCAAATGATGAAGAATGCCTTCTTTGTCACTCCGACTTAAGCAAGAAAATATCTACACCTGAGCAAAATCTTGCGTTTCTAGAAGATGAAGAAAACACTTTTAAAAAGGTAATATCTCAAAGGATTTTAGATAGAAGAAAAATAATTGAGCAAAGGAATATTATTAAAGATAAAATTAAGGAGTATGAAAGCCAGTTAGATCATCAAACTAAAACGTATGCTGGCAAAGAGTTTGCCCAATTAAGAAAAAGAATTCTGGAAGCTGATTCTACTCATAAGGAGATGGAAAAATATAATAGAATTGCTTCTAGATGGGAAGATCTCGATCCAATCAGAAAGGAAATAGTAGAGATTGATTCTGAACATAAAAAATTAAAAGACGAAATTTCTAAATATATCCAGACTGACAAAGACAATTTAATTATTAATACGATAAAGTCATTTATACAATCAAATGTATCTAGTTTGGGTCTTTTTAAGGGAAATAAAGAATTAATTAACAGCATTAGGATTGACGAGAATGACAATTATACTCCTTACCTCGATAATTTCGATATATATAATATTTCGAGCTCTAGTGATAATATTAGAATTATTCTTAGCTATTATCTTTCTCTACTTCAAACATCTATAAAACAGAAAAATCTAAGTGGAATTTGTTATCCAAACATCCTAATTCTCGATGAACCGAAACAACAAAACTTAGACAATGATTCTCTAGTCGATTGTATTTATGTAATAGAAAACATATCAGCTGATGAAAGCCAAGTTATATTAACGACTTATAGTGAACTGATTAGTGACAGAGAGAAATTTGAAAAACACATTGTATTTGAAATGAAAGGCAAGACAGACTATTTACTAAAAAAAATCACTAAATAAAACCAACACCAACATGGGCAAGTTTTGAAATAGTAGATTAGCTCGAACTGAAGAATCGGAAACTGTTCTTTACAATTAACGACCTTCCAAAAATGACTTCACCTCTTCAGCCGTTCTTCTGGCTGTGCGGCCTACACCAATTAAAGTAGCAGAGGCATAACCTGTCCAGCTACCATAACCCACCAGCCAAAGGCCCTCAATTGCTTTGGCTTTAGTTAGCTCAGTATCAATTTTTCCTTGGGCATTGGCAATATTCAATTCATCAAGATGATGTAAAGCGGCTTTGAAACCGGTACACCAAATAACCACATCAAATGCTTCTTTTTCTCCTGAGGGCCAAACAACACCCTCGTTATAAAATGAGGCAAATGGCCTTTTACTTCCAAGTACATTTCTACTTCTGGCTTCTTTCACCGAATCAACCATTACCACGTCTCCTAAAGAGCCTACTGGTTTAATTTCTTTACCTTCTAATCGCGCCTTGTACTGTTTGGTGGCAAACTCAAATAAATATCGTCCGTCTACTTCATTGGGCAGAAACTTCGGTTCGGAAAGCGTGACCCAGGTGGTTTGTGCTACTTTAGATACCTCAGCCAAGATTTGTGCACCAGAATTTCCACCACCTACTATTAATACTTTTTTGCCTTCAAGTTCTGCGCTGTTTCTATATTGAGCAGAATGAATTTGCTGCCCATTAAATACTTCTTGGTTGGGATATTTTGGAATAAATGGGCTTTCCCAAGAACCGGTGGTGTTTATCAATGCCGAACAAGTAAAAGTATCCTCGTCCGTGATTACAGTATATAAGTTATTTTCATAAGTTACTTTTTCAACCCTTACAGGTCTTTTGATTGGTAATTTATACCGTGCTTCATATTCTTTTAAGTAGTTAATCGCATGTTGTTTTGTAGGATATTCTGCGACATCTTTTGGCATTAGCCAACCGGGGAGAGAGCTATGTTCGGCAGGGGAGAAGAGCTGCAGTGAATCCCAGGTATGACGCCAAGCACCACCTGCTTCTTCTTGGTCATCAAGAATCAGATAATTGAGTTTGGTACGCCTCATATAATAGCCAACAGCCAGTCCACTCTGGCCACCACCAATAATTATTACATCAAAAAACTGCTTTGAACCCATAAATAGAAAGATATTGAATTTTAAACTAATGAACCATGAAATAGATACAAGATCAAGTGTAGGAAATAAATAGGAAATAATTTGAATGAATTCAGAAACAAAGTATTTGCACTTCCGTTCATATATGATCAAATAATCAAAATAAATAAACTAAATATTCAATTAACATGAAGAAAGTGCTTTACGTACTTGGATTTGCAGTAATCGCAGGTTGCTCGTCCAAAGGAGCTGACACAACTGAAGTAGCTAATAAAGTAGCTACCGAAGCTGAACTAGTTGCTCGGGGAATGTATCTTGTTACCGTAGCAGGGTGTCCTGACTGCCACAGTCCCAAAGTTTTTAATGAACATGGGATGCAAATCGATAAAGAGAGGTTTATGTCCGGTCATCCTGAAGGAACTGTTCTTCCAGAAATTGACACCAAAGCTCTCAACCCCGGACATTGGGTACTTTTTAGTGGAGATTTAACTGCTGCAGTTGGTCCCTGGGGTATAACTTATGCTAAAAATTTAACTCCTGATGAGACCGGAATTAAGGGTTGGACATCAGAAGTATTTACAAAAGCCATGAGAACTGGTAAACATATGGGATTAGAAGCTGAACGTCCGATAATGCCACCAATGCCTTGGGAAAATGTAGCAAAAATGACAGATGAAGATTTAAATGCTGTCTTTACTTATTTGCAATCATTGAAGCCGGTAAAAAATATAGTACCGAACCCGAAGGCACCGAACCAACTCACCATTGCTAAAAGATAACAAAAAAAGCCCCGAATTACCGGGGCTTTTTTTGTTTTAAAGAAGCGGCCTTTTCAATTGTTAAGCTAATCGGAATGATTCCAATTTTGCTTGAGGAGGATGAATATGCCCCTTATTGTTTAATCACTTAGTGACTATTAAAGCCATAGGATGACTCAAAGTCATCCATAGCTAGATTTAAATAGTTACTCCAAAACTAAAGGCATTTAATTTTGGACCTTTGTTTTCTACAAACACTTCATTAAGATCATAGTTGGCGAAGAAGTCAACACCTCTGAAACCAAGCTGTAAACGCACGCCATACCTTATGTTGTTGAGGTAAAAACCATCGTGGTCTTTGTCTCTATTCCGATCATCTATAACCGTTTTTGTATGACTTTCAATTTTGTAACCTGCATACGCTCCAGCACCTATTCTTAATCCACCTTGATTACTGAAACTATCCCATTCACCCCATCTGTGTCCGTGGCGATGTGAAGTATGACGATTATTTCCAAATTGCAAAACGGGTACCATACTTACGTTAACATAGGTAGCAGTAAGCTTACTTTTCTTTGCATCAATGTCGCTGGCCACTTCCGAGAATTCAATTCTATCAGGACCTTCTGTTAACCTCACGCCTTCATTCTCGAATTTGAAATTGTACCAACTTACCCCTACACCCCATTCAAGATGCAATGGACCACCAATATGGGTATCATTAATGGCATTTAGTGCCACATACCATGAGCCCCAAGGTCTCACAGAATAAAGTTCATTATTGTCGTTGGGGAATTTATCATTTTCCAACCAATTATTGCTACCCAAGTCAACCTGGAAATTATGCCGGGTGCCATAGTTGTACTTCCTTTTACTTTCCTTATTGTCATCGTCATAATCTTGCGCAAACGCAGATAAAACAGTGGCGAATAGAATTACAATTGTTAATAGTTTTGACCTTTTCATTGTTTTTGAGTTTAAATTTTAAATATAGTTTTCCTGTGTTTCCTTTCTGGAAACTTTAATTGTTGTTGTTAATAGTTTTTATAGTTTATAGAATAATTCCGAAGCTGAAGGCATTTACTTTGGGGCCCTTACCGTCAGCAAATAGTTCGTTCATATCATAATTAAAGAATAAATCAGTGCCTCTAAAACCCATCTGAAGTCTCAGCCCATACCGAAAATTGGTAAGGTTAAAATTGTCACGGTCTTTGTCTTTTTTACCACTGTCATATTTTACTTTGGAGTGGCTTCCAAGTCGGTATCCTGCATAGCCGCCCAGTCCAATTCTGAACCCAGCCGTTGATTGTCCAATTTTAAAATCCCCCCAGCCCTTACTGGTGCGTGATATTTTACGCACACCATCAAATTTAAGCATAGGCACTGCCGTGAAGTTAATATAGGAGGCCGTTAACTTGCTCTTTTTATACCCTATGGTCGGATCAGGATCTTCCACAAAGCTGGTTACTCCCGCTATTTCAGTCATCCTTATTCTATCATTTTGAAATTTGAAATTATACCAGCTTATTCCTGGTCCCCATTCCACGGCAAGTTTCCCTTTAAGTTGGGTATGAAATATAGAGTTGATACCAAAGTACCAAGAACCCCATGGCCTAACTGCGTAATCTTCATTGGCTTCATCAGGGAAATTTCCATCACCGTTAAGCATGTTATTGGTACCCAAATCAAAATTAAAAGTGTGGTAAGAGCCTTTATTGTCATTATTATCACCAAAATTCCAGCTTAATTCTCTAGTCCCTTTGTCTTTTCTCCAGCTGTCATCTTCTGAGCTTTCACCTCTGTATTCTTCATTATCTTCCGGTCTGTCATCAAATACCACCGTGGTGTCCTGAACAGTAACCTGCTCCCCATCATCATTAATACTTACTAAAGTAGAGTCTGCCTCTAACTTCATTTTCAGACTTTGGAGAATGGCATTGAGGTCATAGGATTCAATTTTTTCTAGGTCAGCCCGGTCTTTGATAAGAAATACAATTTTGCTTTTACCTACATTAATAATCAATGAGTCAGTCTTTTGCTGACCGTATGAAACTGTTGATATCATTATTGCTACC
Source organism: Fulvivirga sp. (assembly GCA_048268855.1). Classification (GTDB taxonomy): domain Bacteria; phylum Bacteroidota; class Bacteroidia; order Cytophagales; family Cyclobacteriaceae; genus Fulvivirga. Next base: position 50,598 of record JBLWUR010000003.1, on the reverse strand, counting down.
AAGCAGATGATTAAAATACTATGCGCCTTCACTTTATTCATTATTTACCTTTTTTAAGATTGAAAGCAAAAAGTTCATTTTTAGCTTCTCTGATATCTCCCAGTCCACTTTCGCCTTCTTTTATGTCTTTTGCTATTTTAATTATCCTTTTCAATTTCGAATCTTTATTATCATCCGTATTGGCTGCTATTACAGTTTTTTGCGCCTCAAATTGGCTGATATCAAACTCTAATGTTTTTCCTTTTCGAGTGTCTTTATTATCAGATGCTGAAGGGGCTTTAATGGTTGCATCAGCAGTTGTGTTATTTGCAATATTATCTAATGAATGTACATCTATCACCACTTCTTGTTGTGGAATAGCAGCAGAATCTACTAGTTTTTTAGTAGGGTTGTGCTTCGCAATTGAAGGTTGAATATTCATTGGATTTGATAGTTTTGGGCTTTTTGATTTGTTAGCTTTTGGCTTACTATTCGTATTATTTTTGTTTTTCACAGGTATTTCTTCAACATTTTGTTGAGTTTTTGTAGTATCAACACTATTTTTTTGTTCAGGTGTTTTATGCTTGATATTATCTTTGATTACGGGTTGATCGACCTTTGCTATCTGAGTAGGTATTTCATTAGTTTGATTAATGATTACAAAAGTAAAAGTGAGCAGTAATAGGAGCGAGGCTGCTATGCTCAGGTAGAGCCAGGCCTTCTTTTTATGAGGTCGCTCAATCTGTTCGTCAATCTTATTCCAAAGATTAGAAGCAGGAACTTTTCCAAAGTCCTCAAGCTTGTTTTTGAATAAGTTATCTAAATCTTTATCGCTCATCGTTATTTTATTACATTATTTAAAATGGCTTCTGTTTCCAAAAGCTGTTTTTGCAGTAGTGATCTGGCTCTACTTAATTGAGATTTTGATGTATTCTCACTTATGCCCAATTCTTCAGCTATTTCTTTATGCGAATAGCCCTCTATGGCGTACAGGTTAAATACTGTTCTATATCCTGTTGGGAGTTGCTGTATTAGTTTGAGGAGGTCTTCAGATTCAAGCTTACTATCCAGATTCTCATAGTTCGGCTCTCTGTCGGCTTTTTCAATATCCACCTCCAAATACATGCTTTTGTTTTTTCTTATGTAGGTTAATGATTCGTTTACCATTATCCTTCTTATCCACCCTTCAAAACTCCCATCACCTTTAAACTGCTCTATTTTTTCAAACACCTTAACAAATGCCATAATCATTACATCTTCAGCACTGGGCGCATCCTTCACATATCGCAAACACAACGAGTACATCTTAGCCGTGTACTTTTCGTACACTTCTTTCTGTGCTTGTCTTTCGAATTTTCGGCACTGGCGGATAAGTACCTCTTCGTCTGATCTGTGAATTTTGAGTCTCATTTAAGTGTACAACAAGAAGATGCAAGTTGCTGGCTAAAGGTTGCATCAGCATCCGGATATTTATATCCTCTTCCTTATTTGCCAATAAAAAAAGGCTTACTTGCCCTTCTTCTGTTTATTTTCTTTTTCTATAATCTCTTTTACGAGATTTCTTACAGTAAGTCGGTAAGCTAGTTTAATTTGGAAATCATCCATCAATTCGCGGTTCTTGGCGAGAAGTAATTTCCGTTGAGCATCCTTGAGATGTGCTTTAAATTCAGAATGGTTTTCTACAGCCAATAAAGATAGTTCATAAAGGTCATCAGGATTGCGATCCGCAAGATCAGTAAGTTGTTTGATAAGCTCTTGACTGGTCATAGTTGTAGTTACACTAAATTATATTGCGAATATAATAATATTATGAAACTCATGTAATGAAAAATGAGACTGTCTCAAAAGTAGATGTCATTCTATTCTTTATTCACCGGGTGACTTTAAGTCACCCGGTGAATCGAGGGAAATGTGACTCTGAGTCACCCGGTGAATAAAATTAAATGTTAATTCTCAGAATGACAGCAATTGTACTTTTTAGACAGTCTCAGTTAATTCAGTTGTTATTGGGTATTAAAATTTTTGTTTGGGTGTATTTACTTCAGCATCGCCTCGTACTTTTATATTGCTGACCATTGACTCATCCATTATTACTTTTTTGGTAACAAAGACCTTTATGGAAGATAAACCGTTGGATTCGAGGGTTGCATATTTAACTTCATATCTATCAGCATCAAGATTTGACGCACCTGAAACATCCGCATTAAGTTCTTCACCCTCTCCACGTAGTTCAACATATGAAGCGCCAGATAAATCAATGTTTACTTTTCTAGCTTGTATGTCTGCCTTTAAAGAAGAGGCTCCAGATAATTCCAAACTTATTTCATTAAGGTCGAAACCTGACATGTATCCGATTGATGCCCCGGAGAATTCTATGTGACTCACCTTAGGAGTACGAATAGTTATTTCGATATCTTTTTTTACATATCTCAAGGCATCACGATGTCCTCGTTTATTAAAGTTTATTTCTAGTTTATCAAAATCTTGAGAAACATCAATATTATCCATTAAGTCACGAGGTACATTTAATAATACTTCATAATTATCAGCATGTTCAATATTTACAGTAAAAGCACCTTCAATATCAATTACGTCAAATGGTTCCATAATTAATCGCTTATCGCTGCCACGATTATCACTTCTATCTTCTCGATAAGTGTTACACGTTAAACATTCAAGCCCAGACTTGGTAAACCTCCATTTGTTGTTTTCCATGTCAGCTACACGATAACCATTTCTGTAAATAGTGTTTCTTATGATATGGCGCATGTCCTCATCCATCATGAATGTTTTATTATATGGAATATATAGTGTCATATCTAACCTTTGGGCACGAAATAAGGCCTCACGTTTAAAGCTAATATTTGAATCGAAGTAGAGCACGGAATCATCTTGTTTGATACTGTAATCAACCATTCTTGCATTTTCTGCAGCATCAATTCTTGATCTGCCTTGAGCTTCGAAAACTTGGTCAAGTTTAAGTACATCACCATTATACCCTTCAAGTCTCAAAGAGGTAACTTGATATTCGTCAAGACCAGTATCCTTCAATTTCAAAACCACAGTTTTATTACCAACATCAAAATTTTGAGTATTGGAATATTCACCATGGTCACTAAAGTTGAAAATGATAGAGGGAACGTTAATGGCCAATACCACAATACTTATTATAAAAACAGCGAATATCGTCCAGCCTGTGTTAGCAGTAAATATTATCCGTCTGGCGATAATTGAAGCTCCCAATAATAACATCAATAAGAAAGGAGTAATGAGCACGAAAAATGCAGCCGCAGCTGTAAAGCCAGGAAGTCCGTTGGTCATCGTTTCCAAAGGAATGCCCATTTGACCAAAGTTTAAATGGCCCAATGTCATAATATCAGAAGAGAATATTCCTATTACCACCCCTATACCTATAACAAGGCCAAGTATAGCCGAGAAGGCAACAAGGATAAAAAATACTCCAGCTATAATTCTTATGAAGTCTACAAAAAGCCTTAAAAATGGCCCTAAAGCTTTACCAATGGTTCCAAAGATCAACGCAATAAGTCGGAAAGGGAAAAGAAGTATTTTAACGAAAACACTTTCATCTTCATTTTCTGAGACATTTAAACTTTGCTTAATATTGTTTTCAATGTTTGACAGGGTGACGGGATCACCTTTCATCTGTACCTTGTCACTAAACGTTTTTGCTTCTGGAAGTACAATCCAAAGAATGATGTAGGCCATAATACCAGCTCCGCCAACAAATATGGAAAGCACAAATATCACACGAACGATAACCACATCCACTCCGAAATAATTGGCTATACCTGAAGCCACACCACCCAATACCTTATGCTCACCGTCCCTGAACATCTTCTTCAGTTTGTTATCTTCTGAGAGATCAGGATTGCCTGGGATTACTGCCCACATTACCAAGTAAACAACCAAAATGGTACCGAAACTTCCAAAAAGAAGAACTAAGAATAGTAATCGGATCCAAAGTGGATCGAAATTAAGGTGATGAGCTACTCCTGCACAAACCCCACCTACGAGCTTATGTTTTTCGTCCCGGTAAAGCTTTTTGGAAGTTCTATTACTAGAAGTTCTTTTTTTGCTTTTTTCTTGACCGGATGTGCTTTCGCCTTCTTCTAATTCTGGCTCTTCAATGGCCTGGAAATCACGAATGCTACCCATGGTAGTCATTAGGCCTTCCACATCTGCTACCGTAATTACCTGCTTTTCGTCATTAAGTTTGGAAAGAAAAATTTCTGCTATTCTACTTTCAATATCAGCTATTATCTCATGACTGTCGTCAAATGTTGAAAAGTAGCTGTTGATACCATCAAGATATCCTTTGAGTTGATCAAAGGCATCTTCCTCTATGTGAAAGATGATGCCGCTTATGTTGATACTTATATTTTTTTTCATTGTGTTGAATTTTAAAGTTTTGGGTTTAGATAGTAGATCAGCTTGTTTTTAACGAGGTAATCTTTTTTGTTGATTTGACCAGATCAATCCAGGTACTATCTAAGCTTTTAAGAAAATCAGTACCTTTTTTAGTAAGAGTATAATACTTACGGGGTGGGCCACTGTTAGATTCCTTCCATTGATACTCCAATAAACCAGCTTTACGTAATCGAGTGAGTAATGGATATAGCGTACCCTCAACAACCATAATTTTTACAGCGGTGAGTTCTTCGAGCATGTCGGAGGCATAGACCTCACCTCGAGAAATAATGTGCAAAATGCAATACTCCAGCACACCCTTCCGCATTTGCACCTGTGTGTTTTCTAAATTCATATTTTTTCATTTTAACCCTAGTTGACCAAACATTTTGACCTCTTGTTTTAAGTATACGGGAAAGGTACTATGTATGGCCGAGTACTAAGCAAGAAATATTAGCTTGTATTGTAATTTCGTTTTATAATTATAAATTATATTTATTAGTTTAAATAAATGAATGGTTTTCATTACGTAAATTGAAGTTACCCTGACGACAAATCATGAATAAACATCGGATATTCAATTAGTGAACACTTCAATTTGGATGTCCCGTTTGTATATTTACAAATTACTAATCGTAGAAGATGGATAGAAGGTCGCTGTTGTTTTTAATACTCATGTTAAGTACCACTATGGTGTATGCACAGCGTACTCCTAAGTACAGTAATGAGTTTTTAAATATTGGAGTGGGAGCGAGGGCTTTGGGGATGTCTAACACCCAAGTATCTAATGTAAATGATGTTACTTCTGGTTACTGGAATCCAGCAGGTCTGTTGGATATTCAAGCACCTTATGAATTTGCCTTAATGCATGCCGAATATTTTGCCGGAATCGCAAAATACGATTATGCAGCATTTGCTACCAAAATAGATTCAAGCAGTAGCCTAGGTTTCTCAATTATACGATTTGCTATAGATGATATTCCAGACACACGGTTTTTATATGATGCCAATGGGGCAATTAATTATGATAATATCCGATTTTTCTCTGCAGCCGATTATGCATTTCTGCTTTCCTACGCCCGAAGAGTAAGATTTTTAGATGGATTGAAACTGGGTGCAAACTTCAAAGTGATCCATCGGATTGCTGGTGAATTTGCAAATGCATGGGGTTTTGGTCTTGATGTAGGTGCGCGATTGGATATTAAAAAATGGCAATTAGGTTTAATGATTCGAGATATTACCGGGACTTTTAATGCATGGACACATAATACCGAACTAGTAGCAGACATCTATACTCAAACCGGCAATGAGATTCCTGAAAACTCTACTGAAGTGACTCTACCAAAGGCTATATTGGGGGTTTCAAGGTATTTTGTCATTAAAAGGAGGTTTGGCCTTTTGGCAACTGCAGATTTTACTACCTCTTTTGATGGAAAGCGAAATGTATTGATTAAATCTGATTTTGCCTCTGTTGATCCTTCAGTGGCATTGGAAATAGGTTATTTAAAAACGGCTTTTGTACGTTTTGGTACAGGCAATGTACAGAAAGTTAAGAATTTCGATGAGAGTACCTACTGGACATTTCAGCCCAATTTCGGATTAGGAGTAAAAATAAAAATGGTAACTATCGACTATGCGTTAACCGATATTGGTGATCAATCAGAATCATTATACAGCCATGTGTTTTCAATAAAAGCTGCCTTGAATAACAAATGAGATATAAACATACCATATTCCTTTTTTTAATTTTTACCTGTGTAGCAATACAAGGAAAATCACAGGCATATGGTGATGAATGGATAGATTACAATAAACAGTACTTTAAAGTCTCACTCTCACAAGATGGGATTTATCGGTTGACCTATACTGATTTGACAAATGCAGGCGTACCTATAAACTCCATTGATCCACGGAGACTACAACTGTTCTATAAAGGAAATGAACAAGCTATTTTTGTTCAAGGTCAGGGTGATGCGATTTTTAATACTTCTGATTATATTGAATTCTACGGTAAACGAAATGACGGTACAGCTGATGCACGTTTATACCAACCTGTTGAAGCCCAACCCCATCAACTTTACAGCTTGTACTCTGATAGCTCGGCTTATTTTCTAACCTGGAATCTTACACCCACAAATGGTAAGCGAATGGCCACCTATTCAGAAAATAATACGGGAGGGTTAAGTCCAGCCTCCTCTCATAATCAGGAGATTAGACTACTTAATGTAAGCACCTATTCGCCTGGGCAGGGGTTTTCATCAGAGGAGCTCACCAAATTTAGCTATTTCGACTACGCAGAAGGCTGGACTAGTCCATTTATTCAGGAGAACCAAAGTAAGGATTTTGTATTGACAGGCATTTTAAATGGGGTTCAACCAGATGGAGTTCCGAGTTTGGAAGTCCTTTTATTAGGTGTAGATAACCTATCACATGATGTTTCTGTAGAAGTGGGGCAAAATGTAGCTAGTTTAAGAAGTCTGGGTACTATACAGTTTGATAATTTTGAAAAGAGAACCTTCTCCTCCCCTTTGCAGTGGACAGATATATCAGCTGGGGGAAATATTACAGTACGTGTTACTGCCTTGGGAGTAAGTGGTGGAAATGATAGGATTAGCATTTCTTATGTCAGGCTCTTTTATCCTCAAACTTTTAATATGCAAAGTGCAACCACTAAGGCATTCACATTAAAAACCAATCCAGTAAACAAAACCTATTTAGAGATTACCAATGCAGCATCGTCTACCCAACTTTATGACATCACTGATGTTGCTAACGTGATTAGAGTGGGGAGCAATGTGACCGGTTCGGGTATAAGTGCAATAGTTAATGGTACAATCTCGGAGAGAAAATTGTATGCTAATGCCTCAGCATTTATTACTCCAGTAATCAAGAAAGCTCCTTTCAGAAGTATCAATGCCGCTTCACACGATTATATTATTATTAGTCATAAATTATTAATGCAGCCCGCAACGGGTTCTTCCAATCCAGTTAAAAGTTACGCTGGCTATCGCGCTTCAACTGCAGGTGGAGGGTATGATACTTTGGTGGTAGATATGGACATGCTGTATAACCAGTATAATTTCGGGTTAAAAGGCCCCTTAGCTATTTTTGATTTTATGCGCTATTTGGTGGATAATGGAGATCCTAAGTTTTTGTTTATTATTGGAAAAGGCCTTGATCCTTCTGTCAATTTCAATCGCAATCCCAACGGATTTATCAATGTAACAAAATTAGGCGTGACCTATCAAATAAAGGATCTGGTTCCAAGTGCAGGTAACCCAGGATCCGACATACTATTTACTGCCGGATTGAATGGAACGAATTATGAGGCGGCTGTTCCTGTGGGACGACTACCAGCCCGCTCATCGACACAGGTAATGGCCTATTTGAATAAAGTAATAGAATCTGAAGCTCAACCATTTGATGCCTTGTGGCATAAAGATGTTCTACATCTTAGTGGTGGAATATCTGCCTTGGAACTCATTAACTTCCGAAGTTTTATGGAAGGATTTGGTGCCATAGCTGAAGATGTGTATCTGGGAGGCAAGGTGCAAACAATAGGCAAAACCTCAGGCAGTACTGTGGAACTTATAAATGTTGCTGACGAAGTAAACAAAGGAGTTTCACTAGTGACATTTTACGGTCACTCAGCGCCAAGTATCACAGACATTGATATTGGCTTTGTTACTGATCCGATATTTGGATACAATAATACAGGTAAATATCCAATGTTTTTGATCAATGGATGTAATGCAGGCCAATTCTTTAAGGCGGATATACTATTTGGAGAGGACTGGATTTTAGCTCCCAATAAAGGAGCACTCGGATTTATTGCTCATAGTTCCTATGGATTTTCTTCCAACCTAAAGCGTTATTCTGATATATTTTATGAAGTGGGATATGGTGACTCTACTTTTATAAGTAAGCCAGTAGCAATAGTGCAACAGGAAGTCGCTAAAAGATTTATATCGGTGAGTTCTACTTCACCCAACAACATAACACAGGTACAGCAAATGGTACTACTGGGTGATCCGGCAGTGAACCTATTTGGTCCTGAACTACCAGATTATGGTATCACCAATAACGATATAACTGTAGACTCCTTTAATTCAGATCCGGTAACCGCAGAGTCGGATTCGTTTGCCATAAACATTATAGTTAGAAATTATGGACGAACCAGAAGTGATTCAGTAAAGGTATCTGTTACTAGAACGTTGTCGGATAATGCGGTCATTGTTTATGAATCTATCTACCCACCAGTAAAGTATCTTGACACACTGGCCTTTACCATTCATAAGGGTACCGAAAATGGATTTGGTAATAATAAGTTCGCTGTCCAATTGGATTCTGATTTTACCATACCAGAGTTGAGTGAAAACAACAACAGTGGAAGTATTGATTTCTTTATTCCCCTCTTTGGAACAAAAAATATTTACCCGAATAATTTTGCGATAGTCTCTGAACAACCTGTCGAATTTTTGACACAAGCAACCAACTTACTGGAAGACAAACGTGAATTTTTGTTTGAAATAGACACAGTTAAAACTTTCAATAGCCCCTTTAAAAAACAACAAACAACCTCTGCAAAACTGTTAGCCAGTTGGACAATTAGTCTTTTGCCCGATATTTCAGCTAATGACAGTACTGTTTATTTTTGGCGAACAAAATTTGCGCAAATCAATGATGGTGAAAGTGATGAATGGGTAGTGAGTTCTTTTATTTATATAAAGGATAGCCCAGAAGGGTGGTCACAAAGTGTTTACACCCAGATGGATGAAAACAACCTTAGCGGATTAAATCGAAATGAAGCAATGCAAAAATTCGATTATCTAAGAACCTATAGGAGTCTTGATATAACAAATTTTGGTGCGGATAATTCAGCAATTAATACGGACGTATCAGTTCGAATAGACAATATTGAATATATAATAAGTAATGGCTTTACATGTCGAGATAATACCGTTAACCTAATTGCTTTTGATAAAAACACGGCTGTTCCTTATTCAGTTTTTTACCCCATATTTAGCGACCCTAAAACATGTGGTCGTCAGCCTCAGGTAATTAACAGTTTCAGATTTAGTGAACTAGAATCTGGCGGTGATGATATTATAAAATATATAGACAATGTTAATGAGGGTGATACAGTAGTTTTATTTACCATTGGTGATCCACAACTTGCCAATTGGTCAGCGACAGTACGTACTAAACTGGAAGAGATAGGTGCATTAACGTCCGAATTGGCTGCATTACAAAACGGAGAGCCTTATATTCTAGTTGGAAAAAAAGGTGCACCAGCTGGTGCAGCAACAGAATTAAAAACCAGTATTTCACCAGAAACGGAACAGCAATTGCAATTAAATACCACATTTAGCGGGGTGTTCTCAAGTGGTAGTATGAGCTCTACAATTATTGGGCCCGCCTCACAATGGGGTTCCGCAGTGGCTATAGCCAAAGTGTCTGAAACTCCGATAACGGATCAGTATAGTTATGATATATTTGGTGTTTCATCATCAGGTGAAGAAACGGTTTTGTTTAATGCGGTTAATAACTTTCCACTTGATTTGTCTACAGTAAATGCAAATTTATATCCCTATTTGAAATTGAATTTTAAGAATAGTGATGATGTAAATTTGAGCCCGCCACAACTAAAGCGCTGGCAGGTATTTTATGAACCTGTAGCTGAAGGTATAGTAATAGCAGATTCAGAATCAGTGGTCAAAGCAAAGGTGCAAGAGGGGCAAATTATCGAACGAACCTATGGGTTTAAAAATATCTCAAAAAAGCAATTCAGTGATTCATTATTAGTAAAACAAATTTTGAACAATGTAGAAGACAGGCGGACGACTATCAATGAGTTTAAGATTTTGAATCCAGCCCCTGGGGATACCTCAAAGTTTAAAGTGACGATTAATAGCCGGAATAATGTTGGGCTAAATGATTTGAATATAACTGTTAACCCAAGGATTGAACCTGAGCTGATTTATGAAAATAACACACTTGATTTAAGAGGCTTGATTGATGTAGCACGTGACAACAGAAATCCTGTACTTGATGTCCTATTTGACGGTCGTTATATATTAAATGGAGATATCGTGTCTCCCACTCCTTTGATCACTATCCGGTTGCGAGATGAAAATCCTTTTATTGTAAATGCAGATACTACGGGAATGAATATCTTTTTAAAACAAGAATGTGAAAGCTGTTCCTTTAAAAGAGTGCCATTTTCATCCAATCAAATACAATGGACACCCTCAACTAATAAAAAAGAAGATTTTAGGGTGGATTATAAGCCCGAAAAACTTGAAGACGGACGTTACACATTAAGGGTAGAGGCATCTGACGTTAGTGGTAACCCATCTGGTACTGAACCCTATTTGATTTCGTTTGAAATAATAAATGAATCAACTGTTACCAATTTTTATCCCTATCCCAATCCATTTTCTACCAGCACCAGATTTGTATTTACACTTACAGGAAGTGAAATTCCACAAGAGATTAAAATCCAAATAATGACTGTTAGTGGAAAGATTGTAAGGGAAATAACGCAAAATGAATTAGGTACTATTAGAATTGGCAACAATTTATCAGATTTTGCTTGGGACGGGCATGATGAATTTGGCGATCAGCTGGCAAATGGTGTTTACCTATATAAGGTCATCGTCAAGCAAAATGGTGAGAAGCTAAAACAACGAGGCACTTCAGCCGACAAGGCCTTTACAAAGGGATTTGGTAAATTGTATATTTTAAGATAATTTTTCTTTTTAAATCCCCCTAATCAGGTGAGAAAGCCCACCTAAATAATTCCGAAGTTGGCACCAAGAATGCGTTTGAATATATTCATATCTCTAATATTGTATTTTGGTCTGCTTATTACAGGCCTTACAGCCAATGGTCAAGCCTATAATTTTGTTAATTATGGCATAGGTGAGGGATTGGCTCACGAGAATGTCGTAGATATCTGTGAAGACCAATTTGGTAATATTTGGTTAGCCACTGCTGGTGGAGGATTATCAAAATTCAATGGCCTTGAGTTCAGCAACTTTACTATTAAAGATGGATTACCTAGTAATTACATTCGTAAGGTCATTTGTGACAGAAAAGGTAATTTGTGGATTGCATCAGCAAAAGGAATTACGCGATTTGATGGAAAGGAGGTAATCAATTTTTTGCCAGATTCTCTTGATGATAGTAATAACTCAATCAATGCATTACACGAATCTCATGATGGCACAATCTGGTTCGCAGGTGCACAAGGTGGACTGGGTAAAATTGATACGTTGAAAAATTTAACCTTTGAAGAAGTTCCTGGGTTATTTGGCAATGACAAAATCATAGCCATTGATGAGGATTCTCAAGGTAATATCTGGTTTATTTCAGCCATTCATGGCTTATTCAAATACTATGACGGGCAATATTTAAATGTGATTAGCAACGCTAATTTCAAAGGGTACCTCCTGTCATTATACATCGACAAAACAGATAATCTTTGGATGGGTTCTAACAAGGGCCTGGTAAAATTTAAAGATCAAGACTATCAATCTATTGAAGATCTGAAAATCACATTGGATCAAACTTTTATTAAATCAGCAAAGGTTTGTGATGAAAACGAGATTTGGATAATATCAGCATCTGGGGCAATGAAATATGAGTCGGGGGAAACTTATTCTTTCGGGGCTTTACAAGGCTTAACAAATTCGGGAATCAATGTTATTTACAATGACCGTGAAGGTAATGTTTGGTTTGGTTCTGATGGGGACGGTCTTTTCAAATTGATAAATGAGTCATTTGTTTTTTATGGTAAGGAACACGGCCTTAATGCTTTACCTATAACAAGTATTGTTGAGGATAAAAATCATAACTTCTGGTTTGGGTCATTTGGGAGTGGGTTGGAGAGTTTAGAGAAAGGTAAGTTTGATAATTACGGCCTATCTGAAAATCTGTCAAGTATGTACATATCAGCTAGTGCTTGTGATTCTTCTGGTAATGTATGGTTTGGAACAAGAGGCTCAGGACTAATGAAGTATGACCCCTCTAAAGCACCAGTGGGTGGAAATAAATTTGAATCAATCACTTCAAAAAATGGTCTTATATATGATTTTATAAGGCAGCTATTTATTGATTCAGAAAATAATCTTTGGATTGGAACTCCAAACGGAATCAGTAAATATGATGGTACGAGTTTTGAAAACTTCAATACAAACAATGGCTTGATGGACAATATTATATGGGATATTTCAGAGCCCGCACCAGGCCAGATTCTCATTGTCACAAGAGCGGGATTCAACATTTACAAAAACAACAGACTATCCAAAGTTGATTTGAACCCTGAAATATTTAAAAAACGAATTAACACAGCTAAGCAGGATAGAGAAGGAAATTATTGGATCGGATATTCTGGTCATGGGCTACTAAAAGTTTCGCCAAATGGAGATCAGAAATTTATTACTGTTGATCAGGGACTTACTTCGGATTTGATCTATAATCTTTTATTTGACAAAGACCAGAATCTACTGGTAGGTTCAGAACGCGGTTTGGATAAAATAATATTGGACAGCCAGAGAGATATTAAGAGAATAAAAAACTTTGGACAAACAGAAGGTTTTAAAAATCTACAGACCGCCTATAACGTAACCTTTCAGGATATCAATGGTTGTGTGTGGTTCGGTGTAGACGATGGAGTGTTTAGATATGACCCAGCTAAAGAGAAGTTAAATAAAACAGAGCCACTTACCTATATTTCAGGAGTAAAGCTATTTTATAACGAAATGGATTGGTCTAAATATGCTGAACATGTATCGAACTGGTTGAATATCCCATCAGGATTGCAATTACCTTATTCAGAAAACAATTTAATATTCGAGTATTTTGGAGCTAGTATGCGAAACCCACAAGATGTGAAGTATAGGTTCAGACTTGTGGGGCTTGAAAATCAATGGTCACCAATAACAAGTAGAAGAGAAGCAATATACACTAATTTATCTCCTGGAAAATATACGTTTGAGGTTTTGGCTGCCAATAGTGATGGCATATGGAATAATGAACCGACCAGATTAGCCTTCTCGATTATACCACCCTTTTGGCAAAGACCTTGGTTTTATGCAGTGCTCACAATTTTAATTCTAGGAGCTTTAAAATTTTACAATGACTTTAGAATCCGCTCAAACCTCAATAAAATACTTACAGTAGAAAGGATTAGATCAGAAGAATTATTGAAGGTGAGGAAAAGGATGGCCCGAGATTTTCATGATAACATGGGCAATCAGTTGGCAAGTATCACTGTATTTACAAATCTCATTAACCTCAAACTAAAAGACAAATCCCGTGAGATTGACGAACTATTAAAAAACATACAGAAGCATACCAAGAGTCTGTTTACTGGTACCAAAGATTTTATTTGGTCAATGGATCCTGATAGCGATAACCTGGCAGAAATTTTCACTTACATCAAGGATTTTGGTGAAGAATTGTTTGATAAAACAGATTTAGTCTTTTTTTCAAAGTCTGATGATTTCAACAAAGAGTACCCACTTCCATCAGGCTGGAGCCGCCAATTGGTTTTAATATTTAAGGAAGCTATGACTAACGTTTTAAAACATTCATGTGCTTCTGAAGTTTATTTTGAGCTTAACCTTAAAGATTCTGATTTCGTTATTTCATTAATAGATAACGGAAAAGGCTTAGACCATGAAATAGTTGTAAAGGGAATGGGCCTAAAAAATATGCAATCGAGAGCCAAACAAATTAATGGTGAGTTAGAGATAACTGCCGGGGTTGATGGCAAGGGGACAAAAATTATTTATAAAGGAACAATACAATCAGAGCCCAGTAAAAAAGATAAACTGATTTAAACAAAAAGACTATGAGCTATTTCAGATCAAGAATTGTAATTGTTGAGGATAACGATGCAGTAAGAGAGGGATTCTCCCTCATTATCAATAGTGTGAGTAATTACTATGTAGTGAATGGCTACGATAATGCAGAAGATGCAATTAAAAATTTAAAGAAGGACAAGCCGGACATTATTTTGATGGATTTGGAATTGCCTGGGATGAATGGCATAGATGCTATAAACATCATCAAAAAGTCTTCTCCGCATATTCAGTTAATTGTCAATACTATATACGAAAACAGTGATCTAGTATTTCAGGCGTTATGTGGTGGTGCTTCTGGCTATATTACTAAAAATACAAGCCACTCTGAATTACTGGACGCCATTGATGAAGTAACTAACGGAGGCGCACCAATGAGCTCAAAAATAGCGAAAATGGTGGTTGCTTCTTTTCAAAAGAACCCAAACTCACCCTTGTCAGCTCGTGAAACAGAAGTGTTGGAACTCCTTTCTAAGGGAAAAAGCTATAGTATGATTGCTCTGGACCTTTTTGTAACCAAGGAAACAGCAAAATCGCATATCAAAAATATCTACTCCAAATTGCAAGTTCATAGCAAGTCTGAGGCCATTGCTAAGGCCACCAAAGAAAAACTGATTTAGTAAAAGGGGGATATGAATACCCCAAAAAGACTATAATTCGTGATCAAACCCCCCAATAATTCAATTGAATTGGGGGGTTTTCGCTTTTTACTGTTTGCTGACCTTTGATATAAGGTTCGGACTATGTTCGACTGAGTATTAATATAATCTAAACAATACAGTATGAAGAAGTATTTACTTTTATGTTTTATGCTGATGTCCGCATTCACTATCAGTGTCTCGTGGGCTCAGGAACGAACTGTTTCAGGAAAGGTAACCTCAATTGAGGATGGATCTACCTTACCTGGTGTCAACGTTGTGCTTAAGGGTACAACACAAGGTACTGTTACCGATATTGACGGTAACTATAAAATTAGTGTTCCACAAAGTGGAGGAATATTGGTTTATTCTTTTATAGGACTGGCCTCACAAGAAATTGCGGTGGGTGCACGATCTGTAATCGATATCCAAATGACTTCAGACATCAAACAACTTAGTGAAGTTGTAGTTACAGCCTTTGGTGTTGAAAGGGAAAAGAAATCTCTTGGTTATGCCGTGCAAGAACTATCATCTGATGAGATAGTAAAGGGGCAGACAAGAAGCCCAGTACAATCACTACAAGGAAAAATTGCTGGAGTTCAAATTGGTAATGCTTCAGGAGCCTTAGGTGCTTCTACTACCGTAGTACTTAGAGGTACATCCTCACTTACAGGAAGTAACCAAGCTCTATTTATTGTAGATGGTGTTCCAATTAACAATACCAATAATAATAGTGGTGGAATATTGGCTGGAGCAGTGGATGGTGGAAATGCCGCCAATGACATTGATCCAGAGAATATTGCTTCTGTTACCGTATTAAAAGGAGCTTCAGCTTCAGCGTTATACGGCTCTAGAGCAGCAAATGGGGTTATATTAATTACCACTAAAAAAGGCAAAAACACTGATGGAAGGATAAATATCGATGTCAATTCATCTGTAACATTTGATAGAGTATTGGTTCTGCCTAATCTCCAAAATAAGTTTGGTCAAGGTCAAAATGGGGATAATCAAAGCTTTCTAAATGACCAGGAATCTTGGGGGGATGCATTCGATGGTGAATTAAGACCTTATGGATCACCAGTATTGGACCCTAACAGTCCAAATTATTCTCAGATTAGATATGGACGATATGTAGCGTTAGAAGATAACGTAAGGGAGTTTTTTGAAATTGGTAAATCATATAACAACAGTATCGCTTTATCAGGCGGGACAACATCTACTAGTTTCAGATTGTCGTTTTCGGATTTAAATCAATCGGGAGTAATTCCTGAAACAGGATTGAGAAGAAATACAGTTTCTTTTACTGGTTCTACGAAGATGACTGATAAATTGACTGTTGGAGCAAACATGAACTATGTTCATCAGAATAACGATTTAGCAGTAAATGGTCAAGGAGGAGCAGCACCTTATAATCAAATTAGTCAAACTAGTAGATCAGTAAGCATAACAGAGCAAAGAGATCTGAATAATCCTTTTAACTCTGTTGATTGGTACTATACACCATTTATTCAAAATCCTTATTTCAATATTTTGAATGACTCATATGACAAAACAACCAATCGAGTGTATGGCAACTTTAACATTGCATATAAACCATTAGAATTTCTCACGTTTACTACTCGTGTTGGTACTGATGTTTTATCTGATGACAGATCGAGGTATAGAGAAAGAAGAATTGCTTCCCCATTAAGTCCAAATAGTGGTGCTAATGATCAAGGATTTGTTCAGGAAGAGTCTTATACTAATAGACAAGTTGACTTTACATTCAACGCAAACTTTAACAAGGACCTTACAGAAGAGATTAACATAAACTTGTTGGCAGGATATAATTTCAACCAACGAAGTGCGAGAACATTTGTAGCAAATGTAAATTCTACATCACTACCAGATTTTCATAACATAGGTAATTCAGCTGCTAACCCTGTAGTTGGAGAGGCAAAATCATTAAGAAGATTAATGGGTGCCTATGCGCAGTTAGATGTTTCTTTTAAGGGATACTTATTTTTAGGTGCTACCTTTCGTAACGATTGGTCTTCAACATTACCAAAAGAAAATAGGTCATTCAATTATCCGGGTGTAAATATTGGGTTTGTTTTGACAGACGCAATTGATTTAGGAATAAGTAATATATTGTCATTCGCCAAGTTTAGGGCAAGTTATGCAGAAGTAGGACTTGATGCTCCAGTTTATAGTACTCAGTCGGTATTTATAGCTGCACCAGCAATCGGTTCTAATTTCGGTTTAACACAATTCCCATTGAACGGGGTAGCAGGATTTACTGAAAGTAATGTTATTGGTAACCCTACCTTGAGACCAGAGTTAACAAAAGAGTTAGAATTTGGAATTGACTTCAGGTTTTTCAATGGTAGATTTAATATTGATGCTGCTTATTTTGATAAGTCTAGTACAGAGCAAATTGTTACAGCTGCAGCTCCACCATCTTCAGGTTTTTCAGCACAAGTATTAAATGTGGGTGAAATTGCAAATAAGGGTGTTGAACTACTTGTTAGTGGTACTCCTTTAAAAATGAGTAATGGGTTAGAGTTAAACTTATCAGTAAACTATACTAAAATAGAAAATGAAGTGGTTTCTCTTAATGAGGGCGCTACTGACTTAACTATTGGAGCAGGATTAGCTAACTACCAACTTAAAGCGGTTGTAGGCCAACCTTATGGTGTATTTGAAGCTCCTACAGCTTTAAGAGATCCAAATGGAAACTATGTAGTTGATGGTAATGGTTTGCCACAACAAGCACCTAGTCCAGCATTTTTTGGAAATATTCAACCAGATTGGTTAGGTGGTGTGAGTGGAAGTTTGAGCTTTAAAGGACTAACCTTAAGCGCAACATTCGAACACAAAGAAGGAGGAAAAGTTTACTCAAGAACAAAAGGACAAATTTACTTTAATGGAGCTGGTGAAGAAACAGCATTTAATAACCGTGAGCAGTTTATTGTACCTAATTCTGTCGTAGACAATGGTGATGGAACATTTTCACCAAATACTACAGTGCTAACTTATGCAAGCAACAACATCCGAGGATATTGGAATGCAATCAATGGATTTGGTGAGGTATTAATTATTGATGCCAGTTATACTAAACTCAGAGAATTGTCATTGTCTTACACTTTGCCTAAGAACATACTGGGTAAGACCCCAATAAATAGTGCTAACGTGAGTTTGTTCGGTAGAAATCTTTGGATAGATACACCTTCATCAAACACTTACATTGATCCGGAAGTGAATTCATTTTCAGGGGGTAATGGTAATAATGGTAACCTTCAGGGATTTGAATTTGGAACTGTACCAAGTACTAGTTCATATGGAGCTAGTGTAAGGTTAACATTCTAAATACTTTAAACTTTAAATTAACTATTATGAAAAATATAATAAATAAAAGTATCTACATGTTGTTTGCATTCATGTTTATTGTTGCGACTTCATGTGAGGATGGTTTGGATATCAACACATCTCCAAACAACCCCGGTACTTCAACAACTGCCTTTACATTACCTACGGGTCAAGCAGGAATAGCCTATGCTATTAGCCTTGATTTAGGTATAATTTCGGGCTTCGAGACACAATACTGGACACAAGCTCCACAAGCAGGACAATATGCAGCGTATGATAAGTATAATTATACAGGAACAGCTACTGCTGCTGGATGGACTAATTTGTATGCTTTTGGTTTACAGGATTTAAATTTTGTTAGAACCCAGGCTTTAGAGGATGGTACACCAAATTATGCTGCCATTGCTGATTTTTTAACCGCTTATGCCTTACAAGTTGCTACTGACATGTGGGGAGATGTTCCTGCAAGAGAAGCATTACAAGGTAAAAATGGGAATTTAACGCCAGTTTATGACCCTTCTACTGATGTTTACGATTATTTGATTGAAATTATTGATCGTGGATTAAGTAATGTAGATACAAGGTTAACGGCCATAACTCCAGCTGCTGATGATTTGATTTTGGGAGGGGATATGAAAGCCTGGATAAGATTTGCAAATACTCTTAAGTTGAAGATCTATTTGAGACAATCTAGTTCAAGACCTTCAGTGGCTCAGTCGGGCATTCAAGGATTATATTCATCAGGTGCTAGTTTTGTTGGTGGATCTGAGAATATCGGATTAGCCTATGCAGGGACCAGTGGAAATGAAAATCCTTATTATTCTGGAGACTTATCAGCTAATTCTATTCTAAGAGGTGTAAATGTTGTTGCCAGTAACTCTGTCTTAGATAGATTAAATGGTGTGGGAGATACTAGGGTAGATTATTTCTATAATACTCCTGCAAATGGTGGTGGTCATGTTGGGTTACCACAAGGTGAAGGAACCAATCAAGGTTCGCCCCTTTCTGGGCCTATTGGCAATTTTTCAAATCCGGGCACTGGACCAGCCGGACCAGCATCT
The DNA here is from genome assembly GCA_048268855.1 of Fulvivirga sp. Classification (GTDB taxonomy): domain Bacteria; phylum Bacteroidota; class Bacteroidia; order Cytophagales; family Cyclobacteriaceae; genus Fulvivirga. The sequence continues at coordinate 31,275 of JBLWUR010000003.1, read as the reverse complement.
CCAGTTCAGTTTATTACTGGTTATGAAAGTTTGTTTTTACAAGCGGAAGCAGTTGCAAGAGGTTGGGGAAGTGGTTCGGCAAAGGCATTATATGATGCTGGAGTACAGGCGGCATTTGATTTTGCTGGAGCAGGATCAGCCGCTAATTTCCTAGGCACTGGTGATGAGTATGAATTTGGTCAAGGAAATAATACAGGAGTAACTACTGGTACAAGTCAGGAGTTGCAACTGGCAGATATTCATTATCAAAAATGGATTGCTATGAATGGCTCTCAAAACGTTGAAGCCTGGGCAGAATTTAGAAGAACTAATATACCTGCTGATTTACCTATTTCAATTGGCGGAACTGGTGCTTCTATAGGGTCTAGTAGATTCCCACAAAGAGCTCTTTATCCAACTGCTGAAGTCTCAAATAATCCTAATACTCCCCCAGTAGGAAATATTGGTGACCCTGTATTTTGGTCTTTCGAGGCAAATTAAACATTTAAAATTATAGTTATGAAAAATATAATTAAATTAATAATAGTACTTTTTGCGTTTTCTGTGACTTCATGTGAGCTTTTTGAAGCTCAAGAAGATACATTGAACCCTCAAGTTGGGTTGATCGATATTCCCAATATTGATATTCAAGGGGATGCATTTTTAGTTTTTGACATAAGATTAGCACCATTTCCACCTTACGAAGATGAGGGTGCTAAAGCTTATCTAGGGCCTATCAATGTTCCCAATCCTAAGGATGTAACCAGTGATATGGTTGTTTCTGGTGTAGAGGATGTTGATTCAAATGTGCCTGGATTCTATGACATTACGTACTCAATCACAAGTACTAATGTATTGGGTCAGGAGGTAACTAGTACAGCAACAAGAACAGTAGCAGTGACCAATCCAGATGATGACCTTTCTGGAAATTGGACATTGGTTACCGAAAATGCTGGTTGGAACGGGACAGGAAGTAATACCAATGGTGACCCAGGTCCTCAGGCTATTACTCAGCTAGGAATTGCCAGATTCAGGATTCCATCATATTTCAATGGAGGTTTGGCAAGTAACATACTTGATAGATCTGTAGAGTTGAGAATTGCTGGAGACTTGATTATTGTACCAGAGCATGGTAGTCAATTTGGAATTAATTGGACTGGTATAGGTGCAGTAGTTTCGCGCGACCCAGTTACTGATCAGGTTACGGAATTTTATTTTGACTGGCGTTCAACAACTGGTTTTAATGGAAACGCAGTAATGGCACGGAACACATATTCTAGATAATTAAATTCAAAAAATTATGAAATCATTAATTAAAAATATATTTCTATTAGTAATGTGTGGCATGATAACTATGTCATGTGTTACTGGTAATGACGATAATGCTGTACTCAGAGAACATGAAGAAGCACTCGCTAGAACACCAAGAGTACTCAATTTGCTTGTTAATGGTCAACCAAAAACAAGAGATACACAGTCAATTTGGAATCATTTTATGGTAAAGGCGGGTGATGTAGTAAGTGTAACGGCTACTTTTAATAGCGGTAATGGTGCTACTTCTAGTACTTTCACAATTTTTCGTCAATATTATGGACAGATTTATTCTCAAGAAGATCCAATGCCTGTTGAACCATTAACGGAAATGGATTTTGACTATGGGGCTGGATCATCTGAGTTTTCGCTTTCTTATACTGTACCATCTCAGGATGATGACGGTTTTGATTTCGAATCGGGTAATATTATTACAATCACGTTTACTTCCTTAAATGATACTGGAGGTGCTGGTTTTCAGGATTTCATATTAGAGTTTGAATAACTGATTGCCATATTGAATAATCAAAAAGCTTCTGGTTTACCAGAGGCTTTTTGTTCTTTTAGTTACCCCGTAGAATTATAACCTATTCATATAAAATACCATGATTGTACACAACTTGATTTTCAGAAGAGTCATTATATTTTTCATTGTATTCGTTTATCAAAATTCTCAAATCTTTGGACAATTACTTTTTGAGAATGTAGCTCAGACTTCGCACATTAAACACGTACATACCTCTGTAGTATATATGGGAGGTGGAGTTGCTTTTTTTGACGTCAATAATGACGGTCTAGATGATATTTTTTTAACAGGGGGAAACAAAACCGATCGGCTCTATAAGAATTTAGGTAACCTGAAATTTGAGGACGCAACTGCGTCCTATGGATTGCTAAGGACAACCCAGGAGCAATCAATGAGTGTATCAATCGGTGATATTAATAATGACGGTTATAAGGATCTTTTCATAACTTATGGAAGTGGTGAAACAAATCGGTTATACCTCAATATTGATGGTAGTTATTTTATGGATATCACCAATTCAAGTGGGTTATATAATTTGAGTTGGAGTATGGGTGCTGCTTTTGGAGATGTAAATAATGACGGACTCGTTGATTTATATGTAATCAATTGGGTTAAAAAATTTGGAGCTATTAAGGATGACTCTGGAAATACGATAGGCTTCTCCCATGAAGGCACACCTAATAATTTATACCTTAATAATGGAGACAACACATTCAGCGATGTTTCTGAATCGTATTTAGCCAATCACGATGGTTGTGGGTTAGCAGTTATGATGACTGACTATAATAATGATTCGAATGCTGACATATATATTGCAGATGATTTTGGTGAATGGGTGAAACCCAATGCTCTGCTAAAAAATGAATTTCCTTCACCAATCTTTAGCAATCAAAGCGCTAATAGTGGTTTAGATGCTAGTATTTATGGAATGGGTATAGCAGCCGGAGATTTTGACCGAGATGGATATATAGACTACTATACAACTAATATTGGAAGAAATGTGCTTTTCAAAAATAGAGGGGATGATGTATTTGAAGATGTAACAACAATATCTGGAGTAGAGAATATAAAAGCTGGAACTCTAAATACTACAAGTTGGGGTACAGTATTTGCCGATATTGACAATGACGGTTACGAGGATTTGTTGGTTAGCAATGGTTACGTGCCAGCTGCGCAATTTATAGCCACAGCAGAAGAAGACCCTAACAAATTATATCTGAACAACAAAAATGGTACTTTCATTGATATAACAGATGAGAATAATTTAGGTGACCTGGGAATTTCTAGAGGCGTAGCTGTTAGTGATTTAGATAATGATGGTGATCTTGATTTCTTATTTACAATACTGGAAACGGATATATCTAATTCTGAAACGCTAGGTAATGTGCTCCTTTATGAAAACAAAACGAAAAACACGAATCACTTTATAAAGTTTAAGCTGGAGGGAACATTAAGTAATAGAGATGCTTATAACGCTCGGGTTAATGTCTTTTCTAATGGTGAAAAATTCGTTAGAGAACTATACAGTAGTTCAAGTCATTGTTCTCAAAATTCATCAATAATTCATTTAGGATTAGGTCAAAACACCAAGGTTGACTCCGTGAATATTGTTTGGTCTGGAGGAAATACGGAAACCATTAAAGAGTTAGAGGTTGATCAAACCTATTATATTCTTGAAGGGGAGGGCGTAGCGAAAATTTTAGGTTGTACTAATTCGATGTCTAATAATTATAATCCTAAAGCTGAAATAGAGTTTGGGTGTATTGATAACTCATTAATTACAGCAGTCGAAAATCAGAAAAAGAACGATTTACTTTCAGCATTATATCCTAATCCCTGTAAATCAAACTTATATTTTAGAGTAACCTTAAATACAAACAGACCTTTACAAATAACTATATTGTCAGCGACAGGAAAAATTGTTTCCGAGCAGCAACTAAGTTCAATAAATGAGATGGAAGCCTACCAAATTGATATCTCTCTATTAGAAAAGGGACTTTATTTTCTGCATTATGGCAATGAGTACAGAAGATTTATCAAGAGATAAAAAACAAATATTTAAATATTCTGTTCATAGAATTCAAAGATTTTTTTGATCTCTTCTATTGAGTTAAATTTTAATTTATTGTCCTTCATGTAGGCTTTAACTTTGGGCATTTGATCAAGAAATATGTGACGATTGCCTTTTAAATTTCCTTTCACCTCAAATAGTTCATTTCTTACTATTACATATAGCTGGGTCTTTTTAATTAATTTTTCATTCCGTTCACCAACATCTAAAGCTTGGTTATAAGTGGGCTCTATTACTGACAAATATTGATAATTCACCAATTGCAGTTTCCCGTCAATTAAAACCTGACAAATTCCATCAGGCATTTGGCTATTTTTATTCACAGAATATGTGTTGTAATAGACTGTTGAACCTGAATAAGAAAAATTCTTAATTAAGGCTAAAGCACATACTTTGATACTACCATCAACATCAATTTCTAGGTAATTATGTTTTAGGTCATAGCGTATCGGAAATGAATCAATAATTTCGTCATTTTTCAATACTATTTTTCCAACTATCCAATTTTCATTTAAATAGAAACTTCCTTGCTGCTCAGAAGGCGGGAAGGGTAGTTCTTTGATCAGATATCTATTAAAATAAGCAGTTCTATCTAATCCAGCCTCAACATTTTGTGCTTCAGAAAATATGGGCAAAAGGACTAATACTAAAAGTAATTTTTTCATGTGTTGTGTATTATTAACTGTTGTTTAAATATAGATGGATTAATAATTCCATTTATCACCCAATTGTAGGGAAATAGTAAATTAATCCACTAATAATTTGAATCAGCATGTTGTGACTATCAATATTTAAATACATAATTGTAAGGATGTTCCCATGTACAAAAATATTTAAATGGATTTTTGTCAGTACATTATTATTCACATGTAATGTAGTACAGTCACAAAATATTGATGAAATAATCCCTGATCATCCTTCGAATATTAGCTTTATTGAGTTTATAAAGATAATTGAGGAGGAATATCACTATAAATTTTTCTTCAAACCTGAGTGGGTTGATAATATTGTTATAAGCAAGTCCTATTCTGGACAAAATTTACAGAATGCTTTAATTGATATTTTATATATACGTGATATTAGATTCCAATTCTTATATGGCTATGCCATTGTTCTCGTTAAAGATTATTCCAAAAAATATCTGCTTGATGAGATAGTTGCTAGGGGTGATAGCATTGAGCATATACATATCGGTGATCCACTTAGCGATGGAATTGATAATATAGTAAAACTTAAAGGGGTTATAAGAAGTAGTGAGCAACCGAACCTTCCATTAAGCAATATTGAAATTTTAATTAACGGAAAGCAGTTATCAGTTTCAAGAATGGATGGTTCTTATGAAGTTGAATTGACAAGTGGAAATCACGTTGTAGGTTTTAATGGTACGGATAGGGAGGCTCGTTATGTACTAATGAGCATTTTCCGTAACGGTGATTGGGACATCGAACTTCAGCAGGAAGCTATAACTCTATCAGAAGTAGTGATTAGGGAACAGTTATCTGATGAGAATTTTGATTACAGTGTAGCGGGTAAAACAAAAATAGGTATTTCTGATATAAATACGAATCCAACATTTTTAGGTGAGGTTGACGTCATAAAAAGCATCCAAAATTTAGCAGGAGTGAGTTCAACCAATGAGATAGGTGCGGGTATCAATGTAAGGGGAGGAAGTGCTGATCAAAATTTAATACTATATGATAAAATTATGATATTCAATCCTACACATTTATTCGGATTCTTCTCGGCCTTTCATCCAGATGCAGTTAAGGATGTAAGCTTTTACAAAGGTACTATTCCAGCTGAGTTTGGCGGCCGTTTGTCATCTGTGTTAGATGTAAGTCAAAGAGAAGGAGATTTTTCAGATATAACTATGTCAGGTGGTATAGGCATTGTTTCAAGTCGACTATTGGTGGATGGACCAATAATTAAGGATAAACTGAGTTTTTTGATAGGGGCTAGAGCCTCTTATTCTGATTGGATTTTAAAAAGAGTTAAGGACTTAGAAATTAGAAATAGTTCAGCAAATTTTTCAGATTATACCGCCAAAATATCTTTTAAACCATCAAAGTCTGACAAATTAACTCTTTCTACTTACCTAAGTTTAGATCAGTTTCAGTTTGCAAGTGACACTGTGTACAAATGGAGTAACCGATTTATTAGTTTATCGCACAATCATGCTTTTAACAACAAATTAAGTTCTGAATTGAATGTAGGCACGGGGAAATATGCTTATTCAGTTAGTTCAGATGCTAATTTATCTTCATTTGAGTGGGATTACAGTATTAGATTTTTGCAGTTTGATGCGAAAATAAGACATGAAACTGAAAATCAAACTATTGTATTTGGGGTCGATGGCAAGGGATATGATATGAATAACGGCCACTTAAAACCACTATCTGCCGAATCAAGTGTAGAGGAGGTACTGGTAGATAAAACAAGATCGTATGAATTGGCATTATTCGCAAGTGATGAAATTAAATTGTCGTCCAAATTAACCTTGTTGGCAGGGCTAAGGTACTCTACTTATACCCTATTAGGCCCTAATAAAGTATTTCAATACCAATCAGGGAAAACAAGAGATAATTCCACCATTATTGATACTACTTATTATGAAACTAATGAAAGAATAGTTAGCTATCATGGTCTTGAGCCACGTTTATCACTCAAATATCAATTTACTTCTAATTCACAAATGAAGTTAGGCTATTCTCGCGGATATCAGTATATACATTTAATTTCAAATACTGCATCCATAACTCCAATTGATATTTGGATAACAAGCAATGCCTATATTGAACCACAGTATGGTGATCAATATTCTATAGGTTATTCCAAAAGATTCCAAAATGAAGGTATAAGCTTGGAAACCGATGTGTTCTATAAACAATTACATCAGATACCTGAATATAAAAACGGAGCGGAATTGATATTGAATCCAAACATAGAAACCGAACTAGTGAAGTCAGAAGGCAGAGCTTATGGTTTTGAATTGTCTGCTAAAAAAACAAAGGGCAGATTAAAAGGACAATTGAATTATACGTATTCAAAATCTGAAAGAAAAACCAATACAATCTATGAAGATCTCATCATCAATAATGGGAGGTACTTTAACGCTAATTATGATCAACCACACAACTTAACGGTCAACACCAATTATGCCATATCAAAAAGACACACATTGGCAGTTAATTTTTTAGTGGCAAGTGGGCGCCCTTACACTTCTCCAACATCTTCTTTTGTAGTAGATAATACCGCTGTTGTCAATTTCGGGGATAGAAATCTAAAAAGAATGCCATTATACCATCGTCTTGATCTTTCATTACTAGTAAAGAGCAACTATAAGAAAAGCAGGTGGCGAGGTAGTTGGGCCTTTACACTTTACAACGTATATGCAAGAAAAAACGCTTATTCAATATTTTTTGAATCCAATGAAAACAATAAAATCCAGGCTAAGAAACTTTCAATTTTAGGCACAATATTTCCGGCCATCACATATAATTTTAAATTTTGAGAATGAATTATTTAAGTAAATATTGTATTCTTCTTCTCGTTGCTATATTCCCGTCTTGCATAAATAATTTTGAACTTGATATTAACCAGCAATCTTACCTAGTAATAGATGGATTAATAACCGATAAAGATGAACCTTATGTAGTAAATATTTATGAGTTTGATGCTACTGATCAAAAGAGACATAATGTTGTTGGGGCTAGTGTTTTAATAAAAAGTGATGAAGGTGGGATTGAATATTTATCAGAGAAAATACCAGGTCAATATGTAAGTTCGGATAATGGAATGAAAGGTGAAATAGGAAGATCCTATATATTGGAAGTCACCCTTTCAAATGGTAAATCCTATATTTCTGAGTCTGAGGAGCTAAAACCCAACGTGGGTTTAGAATCTATACGTTGGGAAGAAGATATATATGAATATGTATCAGATTTTGGTAACAATATAAAACTTCCAGTCATAAATGTTTATGTGAATAGTAATACGCCTACTCAAAGTAATAGACAATTTAGATGGAGGTATGTTAATGTTTTTGAGTTTACCACTCAGCCAGAACTAAATGTAATAGAGAATACTCCCAATGTGATCATTCCGGATCCTCCTCCTTGCAGTGGTTATATTGTGGAGGATGGTTCTCTTGCTCAGGTAAAAGATTGTGAGTGTTGTGTATGTTATGTTACTGAGTATTCTGATAAGGCCATTGTCTCTGGATCTAAATTTACTTCAGGATCATTTAAAGATGTTCAGGTTGCTTCCTTTAGTTTAGATGACAGATTTCGATCTAAATTTTATGTTGAAGTTGAACAACTGAGTTTAACGGATCGAGCATTTGAGTTTTGGAGCTTAATATCAAGACAGGTTAGTGACCGCTCCTCAGTTTTTGCGAGTGCTCCAGCAAATATATCTAGTAATATTAGGTCTATAGATGATCCAGATGCAGTTGTTTTAGGATATTTTGGAGCTTCAGCTGTCAGTACTATTTCGGTTTTTATTGAAAGATGGCAAATTTTTGGTTTTGTGCCTAGTGATAGAATTTTAACCACAGACTGCAGACTAAGGGAGAATTCAACTGCTCAAATACCAGACTTTTGGTAACATGAAACTAAAACTAATTTTCTTAATACTTTTTGTAATTGGGTTTAGTCTAGAAGTCTATTCCCAAGTGTATACTCAAAGAATAATTCTTCAGCAGAGTAAGCCATATTATTTTGCAGGAGATATAATGCATCTCAATTTTTACTTAGTAGGGAATGACCCAAAACAAAACCAAGAACCTGAATTAGTTTATGTCAATCTATTAGATAAAATGGACAAAAGTATTTTTGAGGGCAGTATTTTAACTAGTAATGGGCAAGGTGGTGCGAGTATCAAGCTAAGTAATAGTATGACCGCAGGCTATTATGAATTGGTAGTTTATACCAACCGAATGAAAAACTTCGGTCAACAATTATTTTTACGAAAAAGAATAGCTGTTTTTAATGGTTCGCAATTATCATCAGAAAATAAGAATTCGATAATATTAAAAGCCGTTGCAGAGGGGGGGCAATTAGTTGATGGTATTACCAATCGAGTTATAATACACGCTACCGATATTTATGGAAATGGAGTAGCTAACAAAGTTACTTTGCTGGCAGATGGTAAAGTGATAACTACATTTCAGTGTGATTCGTATGGTTTTGGTACTTTTTATTTTACACCAGACCAAAGTAAAAAATATGATTTAGTAACAGAAAAAGGAGCCATAATAACTAATGTTATGCCCGTAATAGAGGCTTTTGGTACTATACTTAAAGTACGAAATGTGAAGGAAACAACTCAACTTATTCTACAAACGAATAAAAAAGAGGAACTGAAGTATAAGGTGGAAATTAGATCCCAAAATGAAATTCTTTATGCCGCAGAACATGTAATCAACAAAAGAAAGCCATTATTATTAACACTAAAATCCAAAGAGCTTCAAAGTAAGATGCTAGATGCGGTAGTTTTAGATGACAAGGGTGAGATCATTAATCATAGAGCATTTAGTACATTTATTAGCAATGATACAATTGATTCGAAATTAGCTGTTATTAATGAGGAAATTAGACCTGGAGAAAAAGTAGAATTTGAGGTAACAACAAATGCTAAACTATTGGCTTTGTCTGTTTTGGACACCACTTATTCTAACAAGTTAGAATCCGATCCTTTTGCGGAGTTTTACTTTGATTATGATTTATTAGATAAATGTGTTTTGGCGTCAATACCCGTCTCAAGTATATTAAACACGACAACATTTGAGAACTTATTGTTTTTTAAAAAACCATACCCTGTTCCGGTGTCATATAAATATGAGCAGGAAAAATATCTCTACTTGAAAGGCAGATTGACTGATTCAAAGCCATTGCCTGATACAACAAAGTTGTTATTTTATATTTCAGGAATTAATGTGGCCTATCAGGCAACTACAGATAGTATTGGGTTGTTTAGTTTCCCATTGCTATTTGATTTTCATGGAAAAGAAAAAGTCATATTTGTACCACTCAATAAAGAACATAAATTTGAAAAACCGCAAATACAGCAATACATATCTATTACACACAAATTAGATCTAAGTCTACCGTTGAAAATGGATTCGGTAATTGTCAATCAAATTATAGAACAAAAGAATTTAAGCGAAATAATTAAAGCCTATAATTACTCCAATGAGGTTGTAGATCAAGAAGATAGATCATTTCAAATTGAAAATATATTTGATGTTTATGAGCGTAGCATAAATATGAATGAATATGTTTCGTTTAATTCTATGGAGGAAGTAATAAAAGAAATATTGCCTGGTGTACAATTAAGGGGTAAAGGACAAAAGAAAACCCTACGGATATATTCTAGTGAATTGGAGAAAAATTTTGAGGATTCTCCATTGATTTTTATTAATAACGATCCTGTTTTAAACATCCAAGAATTATTAAATATTGATCCTAATGATATTGAATCCATCAAAGTTGTAACCTCACTAGGGGAGTTGAATAAGATTGGATCCTTTGCTCAAAACGGAGTGATTATTATAAAAACTAAAAAGAACGTTAAAAATAGATACATAGAAGATAGTACTTTCGAAGCTTCAGGACTGTTGTCATCCTTTCCTTTAGAACAGCCAGAGCCTGATTTTAGAGATGTTTTATATAGCAATTTACTTCGTCAAGAGAATCATCAAACGAAGAAAATAGAAATACTTAGTTCATATCGTCCGGGAACTTATGTAATCAAGTTAAAAGCAATTGGAGGGCAAGATTCTAAAGTAATAACACAAAAAATTAGCATAGCTAAATAAGTACTTCAAAACCTATCCGGAATCTGAATCACTTTTAAAACGATCTCGTGAGGATCTCCATCTTTATCGAGAAGGTAAAATTTAACAAGGGGGTTGTCTTCAGAAATATTATTCTCAACTTTTATTACCTCATTATCAGGTAAGAGCTTTTCTATCTGGGTTTGCAAGTCTTCAATCGCATGAGCAAATTGAACCTCAAGAGAGCTGGGATTATATTGAGTAGTCTTCATTTTGTGATGGAGTAGTGGTACGTTAATACAACTTACTACAATAATCTAATATCTAAAACTTGTCACCACTTTATTAAAGCTGAAGCCCAAGTAAACCCACTTCCAAATGCTGCTAAACAAACGATATTACCTTCTTTAATTTTACCTTCTTCCCAAGCCTCACTCATAGCAATTGGAATTGAACCAGCCGTGGTATTGCCATAACGCATGATGTTGTTATAAACCTTATCTTCAGCTAACTCCATCTTTTGTTGGATGTAATTACTAATCCTTAAGTTCGCCTGATGAGGAATAAGTAAGTCTATATCTTCTTTTTTTAAGTTATTGGCATTAAGTGCTTCCATAATTACTTCATGGAATCTGACAATGGCATGTTTGAAAACCAAATTACCATTCATATGTACTTTGAATGAGGAAGTGTCAAGTATTTGTTCAGGCTGTCTTTCTTCATGCGGGCGGCTACTTCCAGGGTCTTTGACATACAGTTCTTCAGCAAACCTTCCGTCAGAATGGAGATGTGTAGAAAGGATTCCTTGCTGATCTGAAGCTTGTAAAATGGCGGCTCCGGCTCCATCACCAAATATTACCGCTGTATTTCGTCCCCTCGTGGTCATATCCAAGGCCGTTGATTGTATTTCCGCTCCTATAACCAATATAGTTTTATACATTCCTGTTTTGATAAATGCATCAGCTGTTGATAAAGCATATATGAAACCAGAGCAGGCATTTCTAATATCCAAGGCTCCTATCGATTCTAATCCTAATTCGCGTTGTAACAACACACCAGAACCTGGAAAAAAGTAATCAGGGGTGATTGTTGCGAAAACGATAAAGTCAATATCTTCTACTTTGAGGTTTGCTCTATCCAATGCCATGTGAGTGGCCTTTGCTGCCATATTAGCAACAGTATCAGTATTAGGATCAATAAATCTTCGCTCTTCTATTCCAGTACGTTCAATTATCCATTCGTTATTTGTATCTATTTTAGTTGAAAGTTCTGCATTGGTCACAATTCTTTCAGGTACATAATGACCTAAGCCGACTATTTTAGAATGTTGCATAATTGAATGATGTTAAAAAAAACCAAAGATAATTAATTATGGCTAATGTAGGTGGATACTATAATTTCAAAATCCTCAATTTATTTTTAACTTGAAGCAACTGATTACCTATAATATTTGTCTTTAATCAGGAAAACAACCCAAAAAAGGTCATGCGGAAAAATTACTTTAAAATAGCATTCAGAAATTTAGTTAAGAATATTGGTTACTCAGGGATTAATATTTTTGGGCTAGCCATTGGGCTTACCAGCTGTTTGTTGATAGGGATTTATGTGCAAAGTGAATTGAGCTTTGATAAGTTTCATAAAGATATAGATAATCTGTATCGAGTGAATGTGACCTATAGTATGGGTGGTTCCAGCCAGATAACCTATATGACCCCTACTGCATTGCTGCCCAATTTGTTGAGACAGTTTAATGAAGTGGAGTCGGGTACTCGGGTTTTTGATGTAGCTATGTTTAGCCCCGTGGTAGTGAATAAAGATGATCACAAATACCAAGAGGGTAAGTTTTTTTATGTAGACAGCACTTTTTTCGATGTTTTTTCATTTCCATTACTAAAAGGTGATGCTAATAAAGCTTTAGTAGATCCATCAAGTGTAATTCTTACACAAAAAATGGCCACAAAATACTTTGGTAATCAGGAGGCTTTCGGTGAAACGCTTATGGTTGATGGTCAGGAATATAAAGTAACAGGAATATTAGCCGATGTTCCTGACAACTCACATATCCACTTTGACTTTTTAGGTTCATTTTCTTCTTTGAGAGCCTCAAAAAGTGAGATATGGTGGAGTGCCAACTATGCAACTTATGTGAAATTGAATAATTCGGCCAATACAAAAGCTATTGCCAATGATATTGAGCAGTTAGTACGTCAAAAACTAGGTAAAGACGTATTTCAGGGGGAAGATCGGATTATTTTTGATTTATTTCCTGTAAAAGACCTTCACTTATATTCCAAATTACCAGTTGAAATTCAACCGCAAAGCAATATACAATACGTATATATTATTAGCTTAATTGGTATTCTTATTTTGGTAATAGCCTGTATTAATTATATGAATCTTGCTACAGCGAGATCAGCAGATAGGGCGAAGGAAGTGGGAATGCGTAAAGTGCTAGGGGCCTATAAAACCCAACTTTTTTATCAGTTTATGAGTGAGTCATTTGTCATCACTTTGATAAGCGGAATCTTCGCACTTGTATTCGTAAATATTTCGCTCATTCCTTTCAATCAATTGACGGGTAAGTCATTGTCAATGGCAGCGATTTACAATCCGCAGATAAGCATAGGCTTAATGGCTGTAATTATTTTGGTTAGCTTTTTGGCGGGGGCGTATCCTGCACTTAGTATATCTTCATTTAAACCTGGTGAAGTATTGAAGGGAAGTTTCAAAAGATCAACTACAGGAAATTTACTTCGTAAAATATTGGTGATAGTTCAATTTTCAATTTCTATACTATTGGTAATTGGTACCCTGGTTATTTACAAACAGCTCAATTTTATGCAGAATATCAAACTGGGCTATAATAAAGAAAATACATTGATCATACCTACTGATAGAGAGGTTAATAAGAATTTTGATAAAATAAAGATAGCACTAGAACAAAGGGCTGATGTTACAAGTGTGTCAATTGCATCCGAGAGTCCTACTGAAATTAATGGTGGCTATACCATCGATATAAGTGAAAATGAAGGAGTAAGTGTTAATGCTGTAACAGTGGATCGTGATTTTATCAAAACAATGAACATGGAATTGGCTGCAGGTCGTGACTTCACAGATGCCGATGTTACCAACGCTACACTTGATAGCGTTGAACTAAGAACCTATGGATTTATCGTTAACGAACAGCTTTTGAAACAGCTTCTCATGCCCACAGATAATGCCATTGGCAAACAGGCTACTTTGAATGGCAGAAAAGGTCAAATTATTGGAGTTGTAAAAGACTTTCACTTTGCCTCCCTTCATAGGAAAATAAATCCTTTAGTTATATTTATTGAGCCTTCGCAATACAATAAGTTATTTATAAAATTAAAAAGCGATAAGCTTTCACAAACGTTATCTGAGTTAGATCAGCAATGGAGCCAGTTGGTACCCAACCGACCATTTGTATTCACTTTTATGGATCAGGAATATGATGCCCTTTATAGAAATGAAGAAAGGTTGGGGAGCATATTTACAGTATTTGCTTGTCTTGCCATTAGCATTGCATGTATGGGGCTATTAGGGTTAGTGTCTTTCACAGTTCAGCAAAGAAGTAAGGAAATTGGTGTTAGAAAGGTGTTGGGGGCAACTATCGCCAGCCTATTCGGGTTGATTTCTAAAGACTTTACCAAGCTCATAGTTATCGCATTTTTAATTTCTGCTCCGTTAGGTTATTATTTAATGAACAACTGGCTTACGGATTTTGAGTACAGAACGGGAGTTGGATATATACCGATTATTGTTTCAATTTTACTAACTATTGTTGTTGCACTTCTTACTATAAGCTATCAGGCCATTAGAGCTGCAAGAATGAATCCGACTGATACACTACGGAGCGAATGAAATTAGATAAGTTAATCGAAGAGGCACAATTATGGAGAAAGCAAATAGCGATTTCAGTATTTTGCCTTCTATTTATTATCGCATTTGAGGTTTTTCAGCAGTATTTCTATGTAATTTATTTTGATTTGGCTTCTGATACATTTCAATTATCCGATGTCTTTATTGGTCAAATGAGAGGGTGGGCAATTTGGTTGATGGTTTCTATACCATTTATCCTATATGTAAAGCGAAAGCCTCTAAACAAACACTCCTTAAATGCTAGCAATTTCTTTAGCTACTTCGTTGGAATCCTTTTTATGATTGCTATCAATGTGGCATTTATAAGTATTGTACACGTAATCATGACAGATCTTGATATTACCAAGTCATTATTTGTAGAGACAATTGTGTTCTATATTTTCCAGAAGGGTCCTATTTATTTTATTGCCTACATCATGTTGCTTGTTCTTACCCATTTTTTCATTTATGCCGAAACTATGGAATTGAAAGTTCAGGAGCTGGCCGAGTTAAAACAAACGAACAAAACTATCTATGATGACCTAATTAAGAAGTCATATAAGGATTCAACATTTGTGATTAATGTAAAAATTGGAAATCGATGGAAAGTAGTACCATTGGATACCATTACATGGATAGAGGCGGATGATTATTGTGTAAAACTTCATGTCGATAGCGGTAAGTCATATACAATCCGCACTTCAATGAAAGCGCTGGAAAATAAACTTTCAAAAGATATATTCGTCCGAGTACATCGAAAATCAATTGTGAATATTGTTTGTGTAAAGGAATATTCACTTTCCGAAAACCCACAAGTTGTATTGTTTAATGGAGTAACTATACCCATTGCCAAAAACAGACTCAAGGAAGTAAAGCTTCTTCTTCAACCCGAGATGCGCATTTCCTCCTAATTTACTGCGAATAAGAGCGCGTTTACTGCAATTTCTTTAAAGTCAACCTGATTTCTTCGTTCCTTCATAAAAGCCAAAAGCTAAACTGATTTGGAATGAAAAGAATGCTAGTTCTCATATTAATTTATTACTCCAATACTTATTGTATTGCACAGGCAGATATTTTCGATGTAGTGGAAGATCATTATGTAAGCAATAAAGGCGTTCGAATCCATTATGTCTCCATGGGAGAAGGCCCCGTAGTACTATTTGTTCATGGTTTTCCAGATTTTTGGTATACATGGCGTGAACAAATGGCGGTATTAGCAACTGATTATAAAGTAGCGGCAGTTGACTTGCGGGGGTATAATTTAAGCGATAAGCCAGAGGGTGTTGAAAATTATACTTTCAACGTACTTGTTGAAGATTTAAGAGTGGTAATCTCTCAAATAAGTGAGGAACCAGTTTACTTGGTGGCACATGACTGGGGGGCTGCCATAGCATGGCGACTAGCTATTAGCTATCCACAACTGATTAAAAAACTAGTGATCTTAAGTGTGCCACATCCCAAAGCAGGTGACCAGGTTTCCATTCCTCTTGAGTCTCGAAAGCCTACATATGTAGATCGGTTTGTTAGTGAAGAGTTTAGAAGTCAGTTAACCACTAATTGGCTAGCAGCTTGGGTTACCGACCAAAAGGCCAAGGAAAGATACCTTGAAGCTTTTGAAAAATCCAATAAGGATGCTATGATCAACTATTACAAGGCAAACGCCTCCACCTTAGAAAATCTAAATAGTGAGGATTTTCAGCAACGAAGTAAAGTAAAATTCACCAACCTCTCTATGCCTGTATTAGTTATTCATGGAAAGAAAGATGCGTTTTTACCAATTTCTGGGCATAATAATACTTGGGATTTTATAGATAATGAACTTACCATAGAAGTACTGCCTGATGCTGGTCATTTTATTCAGCGAGATGAGAGTGAAAAGGTCACTCAGCTAATCAAAACATTTATCAATAACTAAAATTTTACATCATGAAATATCGAATGTTAGTTGCTTTTTTTATTATGATTACTACCATTTCATATGGTCAGAATACCCTTGAAGATTATTATAAATCGATACAAGCTAATGAACCCAATAGTGAAAATCCATTTGGGCAATTGAATACCAATGCTCCTGAAGAAACACAGCAGTTTGCATTTATGGTAGGTGTGAGCCACTGTACTGATTCAATTTTGAACCCCGATGGCACATACAGAGTGTTTCCAAGTATTTGGAGAGCCAAGTATTTTTTGAACGGTTATGGAATACAAGACAATAACTTTAATCCTGTAAATCCAACAACCAATTTGAGGGTTTATGATTCACGAACCAAAGCTTGGAATGTGATCTATCTCCAAAGTGCTAATGGCTATTTCACTGGTGAATGGGAGGGTAAATTAAATGAAGGGAATGAGATCGTGTTAACAGCTGAGGTGCGGGGGAACACCAGTAAGTTATTGTTTTATGACATATCCGAGGAGGGGTATAGCTGGCATAGTGAGACCATTAAACCTGATGGGACTTCTTTTGTGGGTTGGATAAAGCATTGTATAAAACAAAAGGAACTATGAGGTATTATTTATTTTTAATGATCATTTGCGTAAGTGGGTTAGTAGCAGCACAAAACAATTCTTCCTATTATAAAAGCATAAGAGAATTTGAGCCAAGTACAGAATACCCCTTTGGAAGACTCAACCCTAAAGCACCTCCTGAAGTAGCTCAATTTAGCTTCATGATTGGTGTTTGCGACTGTGTTGATTCTATTAGGAATAAGGATGGGAGTTGGTACTCCTTTCCATCAATATGGCAAACGAAATACTTCCTTAATGGTACCGGTATTCAAGACAACTATTTTAATTCACAAAATCCCACTAGTAGTTTGAGGTTGTATGATCCAATTTCCAAAAGTTGGAAAGTCACCTATGCTCAACTTGGACGTGGCTATTTCGTAGGTACCTGGGAAGGAGGTATGATAGGGAATAAAATGATACTCACTCAGGAGCAAACCACTTCTACAGGTCAAAATTTCGTCAATAGATTAACTTTTTCTGGTATAAGTGATGAGGGATTTGACTGGATTAGCGAGTCTGTATTTCCTGATGGTAAAACCACGCCTGGTTGGATAATCCATTGCAAAAAGAGAAAACAGTAAGATTTTTATTAATTTAAAAGGTGTACTTCATTTTTTTTAATAATTGCCTATTAACATGATAAATTCACTGACGAATAAAGTAGTGATGGTGGTTGGAGGAGCATCTGGTATAGGTTTAACACTTATCAAAAATCTAATTGAAAGAGAAGCAAAAGTTATTGTCTTGGATATAAATCGGCCTGACTTAGAAAGTGACGCTGCTGCCTACTTTCATTGTGATGTTCAATCTGAAGAAAGTGTGAAAAACGCAATTGACAAAGGAATTGCACATTTCGGTAAATTAGATATTGCTGTAAATAATGCAGGAATTGGAGGTGAGTTTAATCCGGTGCATCAATACAGCACAGAAGATTGGAATAAAGTGATGTCTATTAATCTGACTGGTGTATTTCTATGTATGAAGTACCAGTTAGCTTACTTTGTGAAAACCAAAACCGGAGGATCGATTGTAAATACGGCTTCTTTGTTAAGTGTAGTGGGGTATGCTAATGATTCTGCCTATGTAGCATCTAAACATGCCGTTGTAGGTCTTTCAAAATCAGCCGCATTAGAATATGCCCCCTTGGGCATCCGTGTAAATTGTGTGAGCCCTGGATTTACAGAAACCCCCATGACCGCTAATTATGACGTAGAGAAACGCAGAGCATTAGAGGCCAAACATGCGTTGGGAAGATTTGCGAAAATGGAAGAAATAGTAGAATCCATTATATGGTTAGGCAATAATGCCACTTTTATTACAGGTCATAATTTAGTGGTGGACGGAGGATATACCATTTCTTAATATTGACATTTTAATGAGAGATTGACGTTTAATATTGAATTAAATTATACTAAACTGAGGTTTAGAATAAGATAGAATGGTTAAAATAATTCGGTTTATTAAAAAATAGTATGTTATATTTAAAAGTTATTAAATAAAAATTAATTTACCGGGGGAAGTCAAATGTCTAATTTTATTCAACAGTGGAGCCATTTTGCATTATATACTGCATATGCATTTTTCGCAATTAGTCTTTTAATTACTGTGGGTTATTTCTTACAGATGTTCTTAATTAAAAGTAAGTCAAAGAAGTATGATTATATTAATAAATATGAAGCGCAGTATTTTTGGTATTCGCTTTTGTCTATTACAATTGGGTTTGGATTTTTAATTAACAGTGCAATTGAGTCAACATTTAAAAATGGGGGTGTTTTCGAGTTTCTCATTGGAATATTTATGGCAGGCATTGTGAGTAGTATATTTGGGTATGCTGCATACGTTTACTTTAAATACTATTATCCATCTGTAATTGAAAAGAAATTGAACAAATTGCGATTTGCTCCTCGTATTTCTTCCGAATCAGGAAAACCTATGAGACTGCTTTCTGAATTGAATGAAGATGAGCATTTAACCAAGGAAATGATTGCTGAAGAGGAGGGGTTTGTTTTTGAATATGATGTTTGGATTGATGATGAAACGGGTCACAAATTAATTGAAAAGTATGATTCACATTTACATGCAATTATCTGTTCAAATTGTAATTTCAGGACTTTAAAAGAAGTTGACGAAAAAATGGTGAAGTCACCTACCACTAGCGAACCAGGACTATTAGTAAAGAATTATAAGTGTAGTTATTGTAATCATAAAGAGAGTAAAGAAGCCATTATAGCTGCACTTTAGTCGATTTGAGGATATAAGCACTGTTTTTAGCCTTTAACTATCATTGTCTAAGTGATAGGTCTTATTCAGACCCATATATAACTCACTTTTTTCAATTAGACTTAAGTTTCAATACCATATCAAGTTGAATTGTTGCACCGTAAGGTAATTGTGCTGCCCCAGTAGCAGTCCGTGCATGTTGACCATGAATACCAAACAAATCTATTAATAATTCTGAGGCACCATCAAGTACCTGCGGTAGTCGATTGAATTTTGATGAAGAATTTATAAATCCTTGAACTTTAATTATTTCTTCGATTAAGTCAAGATCCTTTATATCATTTTTAATAATAGCCAAAATTAACACAATTGTATCTCGGGCAGCGTCTTTTGCTTGCTTCTCAGTAACATCTACACCTACTCGTCCTGTTAATTCGCTTTTTCTTCCAGAGACAAATAATAAGTCCCCAACTCTTTTTGACCCGAGATAGTTGGCTACTGGTGATTTAGGAAGCCCAAGGGTGAATCCAAGTGATTCCAATTTCGATTCTATTATTCCCATTATTAGTCATGATCATGTTGTTAGTATCTATTGCTCATTTTTACAAAACTGGGTTATTTTCATCAATTTGTTAAAGACAAGGCTACACACTTTTGATGGACATTCTGTGCTGAATTAGTAGAGGATGAGGTTCTTATGAACGCTCTATAGTTGAATTAGCAATTCTATTCTTAGATAATTTATAGCCCCATGCTTTTTCGAATTCATTCTGAACTAATAATTGCTTAAATTAATGGTGTCTGATCAGGATAAGTATTTATAGATATAATCTATGTTATGATAAATAATATAGATGAAAATTATAATATAGAATATTGTAAATTGACTGACCTACTAAATTAAAACTATTCAAAATGGGAGATAAAAATTCAAACACAGCAGCTCACAACAGTGAAGCAAAATGTCCATTTCATGGTGGAGCGCTTAAATATAGCGCGGGAGGAGGCACTTCAAATCGTGAATGGTGGCCAAATCAACTGAAACTTAATATCCTTCGCCAGCACTCATCTCTTTCTAATCCCATGGGTGAGGGTTTTAATTATGCTAAGGAATTTAAAAAACTTGACCTGAAAGTTGTTAAGAAAGAGCTTTTTGCTCTGATGACCAATTCACAGGATTGGTGGCCGGCAGACTATGGTCATTATGGTCCACTCTTTATTCGGATGGCATGGCATAGTGCGGGTACTTACCGTATCTCTGACGGACGTGGTGGAGCAGGCTCTGGCAGTCAACGCTTTGCCCCACTCAATAGCTGGCCCGATAACGGCAATTTAGATAAAGCACGCTTACTACTTTGGCCGATCAAGCAGAAATATGGGAATAAAATATCTTGGGCAGACTTGATGATCTTGGCTGGTAACTGTGCCCTTGAGTCAATGGGCTTTGAGACCTCCGGTTTTGCTGGTGGACGTGAAGATGTGTGGGAACCTGAGCAGGATATTTATTGGGGGGCAGAAACTGAATGGTTAGGAGACAAGCGATATACCGGTGACCGTGAGTTGGAAAATCCACTAGGAGCTGTGCAAATGGGACTTATTTATGTCAACCCGGAAGGGCCAAATGGAAACCCAGATCCACTTAAATCGGCCATTGATATACGTGAGACTTTTGGTCGTATGGCTATGAATGATGAAGAGACGGTGGCACTTATTGCCGGAGGTCATACCTTTGGTAAAGCACATGGTGCTGCTGATCCAAACAAATATGTAGGAAGGGAACCAGCGGGTGCTGGCATTGAAGAACAAAGTTTAGGTTGGAAAAACACTTTCGGCAGTGGTCATGGAGATGATACCATTACAAGTGGAATAGAAGGTGCGTGGACACCCAATCCAACTAAGTGGGATAACGAATATTTTGATGTTCTATTTGGTTACGAGTGGGAATTGACAAAAAGTCCTGCTGGGGCACATCAATGGACACCTACAGCAGCTTCAAATGCTAAAAAAGCACCAGCCGCGGGAGATGCGTCAAAGTCTCAAGCACTGATGATGACAACAGCAGATATGGCATTAAAGATGGATCCCATCTATGAACCAATTTCAAGGCGATTTCATGAGGATCAAAAGGCGTTTGCAGATGCTTTTGCAAAAGCTTGGTATAAGTTGACACATCGAGATATGGGTCCCATTACACGCTATCTTGGCTCAGAGGTACCCAAAGAGGAGCTTATATGGCAAGATCCCATTCCAGCAGTAACTCATAAATTGATTGATAACAAAGATATCGCTGAACTGAAAGCCAAGCTACTTGCTTCTGGACTATCAGTGTCACAATTGGTAACTACTGCTTGGGCATCAGCGTCTACCTATCGTGATTCTGACAAACGAGGTGGAGCAAACGGTGCTCGCATCCGCCTTGCCCCACAGAAGGATTGGGAAGCAAACAATCCTGCTGAATTATCACAAGTGCTGAAGACACTTGAGGGTGTACAGAAAGATTTTGGCAAATCGGTTTCAATGGCTGACTTAATTGTGCTTGGCGGATGTGCAGGTATTGAAAAAGCGGCAAAGAATGCAGGTCATAATGTGACAGTACTTTTTACTCCTGGACGGGCAGATGCCTCCCAAGAACAGACAGATGTGGAGTCATTTGCGGTACTTGAACCAGCAGCTGATGGCTTCAGAAACTATTTGAAAGCAAACCACATGACATCGGCAGAAGAATTGCTTGTAGACCGTGCACAGCTAATGAATTTAAGCGCACCTGAAATGACTGCCCTTATTGGTGGTATGCGGGTACTTAATACCAACTTCGATCAATCTCAACATGGTGTCTTCACTAAGAAATCGGAAGCGCTAACTAACGATTTCTTTATCAACTTGCTTGATATGAGCACCACTTGGGTGGCTACTTCAGATGCACAGAATGTATTTGAAGGTCGTGATCGTAAAACTGGTGCGGTGAAATGGACAGGTACGCGAGCTGATCTTATCTTTGGATCTAACTCTGAGCTACGTGCACTTGTTGAAGTATATGCATGTGAAGACGCTCAAGATAAGTTCGTGAAAGACTTTGTAGCAGTTTGGGACAAGGTAATGAACCTTGATCGTTTTGATCTGGCCTGAAATTAATGGAATAAAGATAAGAGACTGATTTTAGAAATGAATGGTCATTCTGAGAATTAACATTTTCGAGTAAAGGCATACCAAAGGCAAGATGATGTGTTTGATGCCAAATTTTTCTCCCTTTGGGGGGAGGTAGAAGGAGGACTACAAGTGAACTATCAAACACGTCATCGGTAGCCAGCCTTGCCGGCAGGCAGGCATGTCGAAGGAGAGATGAAGTAATTCTATTGAAATAGTTGTAAATAACATTGGGATCGCTTCGTACCTCGCGATGACGGTAACAGTCTCATATTTAGTACTTAACCTGTTGTGAATGCTTCATTTAATAACGATTGTTGGTAATAGTGCAAAAAACTTCTATTTGGAACAGAAATGTATTTCTGATTTTAAATCATTGATGAGGACGATGACCTCTGGAAGAGTGATGATTGTTTCTACCAAATTTAGATCGGATTTATTTTATACTTCTGAAAAGGCCAATTATGAATCCATTATGAAATTGTGGGCATTGTACACAAAAACAGGTTTATCTAGTCTTGATAGACAAGAGATCTCAAGCTCCATCGGAGCAAAAAAGTCGCTCACCAGGTATTTCCAATCCATCAATAAAATAGCTACCAATTGGCATCATTACAAGGTCTATAAGAGGGCGTTTTATAATTCTTTCAGTCTTGATCAGGAAAACCCAGTTGTTAAGTCGGTGATCGGTTGCGATCAATTTCTTATAGCTCATTTCAATCTAAAAAGAACACCACTAATTGATGCCAACGAAAGAATATATACTACGCTTACAAAAGACACCTTTACCATTGCCATGGACATACTAAAAAATGAGGCGCTTTCTAATTGAGCCAAGGCTGGTAGCTCGAAGTTAACGTTCGATTACTATATGGTATTCAGATTACTTTTGGCATTCATGGCACGTACAGCACGCTCAATTCCTGCTGGTGTTAAGGGAAACATAGGCACCAACTCCTTCATTACCTGAATGGTATAGGTAGAAGGCCAATATCTTAGCGGTTCTGGATTGAGCCAGACGCACTTTTTAAATTTCTTTGCTATCGCCTGTATATTATTGATGCTTCGGCTGTTCAGTTCATATGGGGCCATGGCAGCGTCACCTATAAAAAATACCCGGTACGTTTTGTTGTGCATCAGTAGTTTTTCTACGGATATGGCTTTCGTTCTACGCTCATCTATGAATACGCGATCATGAACTGTATTGTGGAAATAATACACTTCTAAATCATGGGCGAAACGCGTCTTCATTTTTCGAAATAGATTTTGCACACTTCTTACATAGGGTGCCATGGAATAGCCTCCGTTATCTATGAGCACGATCACTTTCAACTCCTCATTTTTCTCACTTGACAATTCCGGAATGAAAAGGCCGCCACGTTTTAATCCAGACTTGATGGTTTTGTGAACGTCTAATTTTTCTATAGCGCTTTCTTCAATTACGCCTTTGATGGAAGCCAGTGCCGCATCTATATTATTATCATTGAGTAAGGCATCACGGTCTATCGGGAAATAGTTTTTATCACCCATTACCTTTCGGGCCATTTTACCACCACCTTGGCCACCCACACGGATACCATTTTTGGCTGCACCACCATGACCATAGGGAGAAATACCCCCAGTACCAATCCAATGACTACCACCACCATGTTGTGATTTTTGCTGTTTTCTTACCTTCTCCATTCGGTCCAGGAGTTCTTCTAAAGACAAATCTGAATAGTCAGCCATTTTATCCAGTACCCGTTCTGAAGGATCTTGGTTATTATCCATGCCGTCATCCTTATCCGACTGATTTGGATTATCCTTGTCCCAAATTTCCTTACCTAAGATCACTTCTTTTATATCGTAGCTGGTCAAGTGTACTTGGTCTAGAAATGTCTCAACCAATTCGTCATCGGTTAGCTCATGATCGGCCTCATCTAAAAATTGTGTTTTCCATTTGGCGAAGGTTTCAGAACGGAGGATGGCATCAGCTAGTGTTTGGCCGGGGGCAATGGGCACATGCAGAAAGTACTCATAATAAGCTTTAGTAAATGGGCCAATATCGGCTGGTTCTTTTACAATTATTCCCTTCAAGACATTGTGTACGTCTCCTAACGTCTTAATCAGCCCTTTTTGCATCGCTTTTCGAAGTAAAAGCAAAGTGCGTACATCAGCTTTTAAGCCGTGAGATCGAAACCGTTCTGGAAGAGAGCTTAACATATCAGTTTAATTGTGAGCCCCCGAATGAAGCATTGTCAGCGCCTATCATTCTGTTAATGCGCTCCATATCTGTCTGCGTCTTGATAAGCGCACCTATTCCTTCCAAACCTTCAATTTTCTTCACCGCTTCTTTTGGTGAAATATCACTCATGTATTTCAGCCAGTTAAGTATTTCTCGCGTTGTGGGGGCTCTTTCCAAGCCCAAGCGCCTTAAATGATAAAATACATCTAATGCAACTCTTACCACTTGCTCATCAATTTTTGGGTGATGCTTTTCAACGATTTTTCCCATTACTTCTTTATCAGGAAAATCAATGTAATGATAAATGCATCTGCCTTTGAAAGCGGTAGGCAACTCTTGTTCACGATTGGAGGTGATGACAATGGCGGGCATATCCGCTTCAGAGATTTCTATCACCTCGCCAGATTCGGGCATGATAAATTTGCGGTGACTTAGTGCATAAAGTAAATCATTGGGGAATTCTCTAGGGGCTTTATCAATCTCATCAATCAACAACACAGAATTAGGTTTGCTAAAGGCAATGGCTGCAGGGCCCTTTACTACATAATCCTTAAGTGATTCTGGGTTTCTATTACCTGTGGTAAGCTTGCTCGTCAACCCCTTTTCCTCACGCTGCGCATTGAGAATTTCTATTTGAGAATCTCGTAAGTATTTGACATGGTCAAATCGTGCAACAAATTGTTCCACATTACTTTTAGAGCCGACCGGATATACTTCTAAATCCAACCCACGGTCTTTTGCATAATGAATAGGGAGGTCGGTTTTTCCGGTACCGGGTTCCCCTTCAATCAAGAGCGGCATACCGAGTGTTCTTGCCATATGAAACGCTTGTGCGAGTGCTGGGTCACAAAGATATTTATCGGATCCAGTCCAATGAGTTGTTTCTGCCATAGTTAATTACAACTGTTAGATTAGATTTTAGTTCATTATTGAGATCAAATATCCTAATGTTTTTGTGGAAGTATTAGAATCTAGCTCAAAATGTACTAACTATTTATAATCTTTAAGTATTGCTTCCATGGCCCTACTTCTTCCTGATATTGGTAGGCCATCACCCTTACAATTTGAGAAATGTGATTGAGATCATGTACCACCCAACTTGAAAGTAACTGCCTCAATGTTACAGGACCCAATTCAGGATGAATGCCCTTTAAGTTTAAATCTAGTGAGGTTAAATTTTCAGATAGTAGCATCTTGATGTTTTGAGCTCTTAACACACTGAATTCATCCAACAATTCATTTATGTTCTTTCCTATGCTGTCATTGTATTGCGCAAAACGGTCAAAAGGGATAAAGGTCTTATCTTTCCGATCTGACAGAATGATTTCCATTCTGGGAATCCAATCTGTTTTTTCACCATGGATGAGATGACCCATAACATCGTAAGGACTCCATGTTTCCTTGCCTTCATTGTTGCTTATCCATGGGTCGGAAAGTCCACTAAGTATAACATTTAGCACTTCAGGTGTTTTAGTCAGTATTTCGATTGACTGGGACAGGTTATATTTCATGATGTCTTAACTAATATTAATAACATGAAGTTGTAGCCAGAGGACGGAATGATAGTTTTAATCATTTATTCATCTATTTCACTTATCTCACTTGGTTTGTTAGTAGAAGCTATGCAATCAATCTTCCACTCATCACCATACTTTTTATATATGGCCACCCAGGAGAATTGTGTTAATTCTCTTTGTCTTTTACCGTTCTCACCAATGTAATTTATAATCACTTCTTTTTCCACAATGGTATATGCCATTTTGTAATCATCAGAAAATCTGATTATTGGAGGATTAACATCATCCCATTTTTCAAACTCTACTGCTTCAAAATAATTCTTTCTTTTTGCCAAATAAGCTTCTTTGGTTGGCTTTATAACGTTGCCTCTGTCAACAACTATAAATTCATCTGACAATTGCTCTGCTGATTCATTGAGGAGTTTTTTAAAATGATTTACTCGTTGTTGATTGTGTAATTTTAAGATTTTATCCCTCTCTACTTTTTCATTGGTTTCTTGTTTACCTTGACATGAGAAAAGAAGTAAAATGAAGGAAGAGAGAATTAATGATTTTAAAAATCTAGACATAACGGAGCTATATTATTTAGGAATTAAAATACGGATTATATATTTATTTACTCTTCCTTTTCGACCAAATACTCATTTATAGAGACATTCGTAACATTCTATTTGATATATATTTAAGGGTGTAATTGATTTTCCATACATTGCCAATATATTGACTAATGTACAATTTGAATAAATAGAGATGGATTGGAATGTGTATTTGCTTATACAAAAACCCGCTTATCAGGCGCTCCTATTTTTGTTACTCACTCCTATACTCATTTTCGTATTTCAACCCAGAACGGCTGATATGGCCTGGCTCATTGTAGTATATACTTTCTGTCTGTTTCTTGTAGTCAATGCGGGATTGTTGTGGTTTAGCAATAGTCCCTGGCATTATTTCTTTTATTCGATTGGTTTTGCATTGGCCTACCTATTATTGATTGCAATCATTATGCCTGGCTTACTCAAAGTTTTGCAACTAAAAAGTTCGGGAGAGAGTGCTATGGCTTTTTTGATATTGATCTATCAACCCGTTGCTTTACTGTTGGTAATGTTGGTGAAATGGATAGTAGGGAAGTGGTGAATTTAAAATTGATTTGCACATAGAGTTGAGTAGTTATTTTAATGCCGGCTTCCTATTTCTATGATAGTGTTTTGTAGCTTATCTGGCTCCGTATTGAAAATGGTATGACCCGATTTTTTAAACCAATAGAATCCCTTCGTTTTTGTCTTGATATGCCTATAATACTTTTTAACTAATTTGTGAGATCTTTGCTTGTCACCATTACCCTCTATGAAATAAATTGGGCAATTGAAATCGGAGTGTAGTAGTTACTTGCTAGAAAGCACTTTCGCATATTGCTGCACCATACCGTATGGAGTTTTTAATCCACGATCTTATTCATGTAATCCATACGTTGATGTAAAATCCTGACAATTTCAATCAAATTACGATCAGATATTTTATAAAATATTATGTGTGATTTAACAAATATTCCACGATAACCAATTCTTAAATCTCCGTAATCCTTACCTAATTGGGGCTTTGAACTAATTTCAAGAAATTTGTCAACAATGATTTGATAATATTTGTCTGCTTGTTGAACAGACCAATTTTTTTTTGTGAATTCCCAAATACCGATTAAATCTAATCTGGCTTTGTCTGAAATTTTATATCTCATTAGAGGTTATGCTTGGAATGTAGTTCTTCCAATAAAAGTTGCGGATCGAAGTTTTCTATCATCCCACTTTTCTCGCCTTCAATTAATGCTTTGGTTAGGATATTCTTTTTTTCTTCTTGTTCCTCCAACAGGCGTAAAGCTGCTCTAATCACTTCACTGGCTGAATTGTATCTTCCTGTCCTAACTGTTGTTGATATAAAATCT
Organism: Fulvivirga sp.; assembly: GCA_048268855.1. Taxonomy (GTDB): domain Bacteria; phylum Bacteroidota; class Bacteroidia; order Cytophagales; family Cyclobacteriaceae; genus Fulvivirga. The sequence continues at coordinate 3,185 of JBLWUR010000003.1, read as the reverse complement.
TCGAAATGATCTCCTAGTGCTACTGATGTATTCTTTCCCATGGCCGTATTATGATGTTCATTGCAAAAGTACCAAAGATTGGTAATTTTTGCAAATGTTGAAATGGAGGGCCAATTCCATACAACGCCTGTGTAAGGCGCATTTGTTTACTTGTTTTACAGGGCATAAAAATAGCACGTTATGGGTTTTAACCTAGCCTGCCTGTCCGCAGTCAGGTTCGAGTAAAAGCAGCTTGAAATCGTAGTGAAGCGGAGATTCACGAGGGGGTGTGCGGCATGGACTGTGTGTATGAGTAAACACTGTGTTCCTGTTGAGTCCGCCTGTGATAGAAGAAAGTAGATGTGTAATGCTAACCCAAAAACGTGCGGTGTAGCCGCACCAAAGCAAATAGAATCTCGCAATGTGGAGACCAAATGCGCTCTTAAGAAATGTTGTGCTTTCGTGTTAATTTTTCATTTCCAATAGCTTCATCAATTCTTCATTTAAGTAAAGTTTTTCCTTACCTACTCTAATGGACTTTAGATATCCATGTTCTTCAAGTAGAATTAAATAATTACCTACTGTTTTAGGTGTACCTAGTCCTGCGTCCATCAAAAATTGTCTTTTTGTATACGGCAGCTTAAAAATCAATTCGATTAAATCTTTTGAGTAAACCTTTGGTAAGGTAGTTTTAATTTTTTCTCCAGTTGTTCCCATCAATTCGATTATTGACTCTAAACGTTTAAGTCCTCTTATTGCTGTTTGTTCAATCATATCGAGCATGTAAATTATAAACCTTGCCCAATCTTGTTGTTCAGTTACAGCTTTTAAATGTTTGTAGTATTCATTTTTATGCCGAATGATGTATTCACTTAAAAATATTGCTGGTATATCAAGTAGTTTTTCTAGCTTAAGATAAAGGAGTAATAAAATTCTTCCAGTTCGTCCATTACCGTCTGAAAATGGATGAATAGCCTCGAATTGATAATGCATTATGGCCATTTTGATTAATGGGTCTAATGAATTGTCTGCATTAATGAACTTTTCAAGATTAGCCATTTTTTCTCTGATGATATTTTCTCCTGACGGAGGTGTGTAAATTACTTCTCCATGTGTATTTGATAAGGTTGTTCCTAGGGTTGTTCTAATGCTTGAATTATTTTGCTTAATACACTGCACAATTTCAATACATAGATTAGTTGTTATAAATGGTTTTGATTCTAGTTTATTTAAGGCGATCCAAATTGCTTCTTTATAGCTTATTACTTCTTTGGTAGCAGGATTATCAAATTTCTTATCGGCTACGACCGATTTATAAAGGTCATCATTTGTTGTTATTATATTTTCGATTTCAGAGCTAGCTTTAGCCTCTTGTAAATGAAGGCTGTCAAGAAAAAGACGTGGATTAGGAAGATTTATGATTGCTCCGTTAAGTTGTGCTAATGCTCTACTAGCTGATATATTCTTTTTTAGTACTTCTTTGGTTTCTATCTCCGTGTCTGGAGGTAGTAGTGGCAAATTATTATAAGGCAAATTTTTATTGAATGTTGGCATTTTCAGAAGTAAAGTTACGCTTGAAGTTTTTACAAGGGTAAAAATAGTAAAAAATTACTCTCGTTTAAATATTTATGTGTAATAATTACTCTCGTTCTTAGTCATGAAGCCCAACGCTTACTGTATAAACTGTAGCCGACTCTGTCTGTAGACATGAACCCGCTCGTTAAGAGTAAAAGTTCAAACGGCAAAGAACCTAACTAAGACGCTATGGTTTTATACAGATTGTTAGAATGTTATTAATTTCTATATAGGTAAAACATTGGTTGTTCCAAGAATAAGCTTTGGCAAAAACCTTTCTGCACATTTGCCCGCCCGAGTCTGCTCGAGGGCTCTGCACACTGCAAGTCGACCAAGGAAGACCTACCACTTGAAGCTAAGAATGAAAACACAGAATGAATGGGTGGTTTGCAGTCACCAACCAGTAAAGCACTCAAGCATATGCGTTGCTAGGCCATGTTATATACTGGCTTAATTCAAAAACCTTAGTTAGTCAGTAGTTCCATCATTCTGCTTTAATTTACTATCTGAGTCATTAGTCTGCTTGTTGGATTCTTTAAATTCACTATGCTTACGATATCCTAACACTATTGCAGTTAATCCAAGCAACAAAGCGATCCCATGATAGAAAATCAGGAATTCATTATCCTTTAGTGCGAAGAATATTAAAATAATTCCTGGGATAAAGTAAACCCTACTTAAGTTCTTTTTTTTCAATTCTGTCATGTGGTATTGGTGAAGCTTGTATATAACGCCCAGCTATGATGAGTGGGGATTAGAATGCACTAACCTTTCTCTCGCACATAGCCACGCCTTATTTAAATTTATTAATTGTGGCGGACTTTCCAATCCCCACGAAAATATCTTGACCGATGAAACCCCATTCATTCATAGGTTTTGTTAGCGGCTACCTTTTTCTTTCTGGTTCGTTCAAACAGATAAATCATGTATACTGTCCAACAAATTGAGGAGAAGATTCCAAAGGTGGTCATCTGATTCTTTTTGTAGTTCAGCATCCATTCAAGTTTGAAGATAGTTGTGTTGTTGTAGTCAATCTGAAATATGTCGTTCATTCTTCCCCAACTTATAAGAGCTTGAATTCTGTTTCGTTTGTAAAGGGTTACGATATCCCCTTGATGGACTTGATTCAAAATTTTGTCAAATCTGAACTTGAATTCCTCATGAAGTCGGTAGAGTTCGGGCCCACTGTTAAGGCGAATCATTAATGGATGATAAGTTCTACCGGATTGGCTAATTGACTTTTCAGGCACAATTTCGATATACGTTATCCGACCCTTTACAGGCGATAAGTCTGAAAGTTGGAAGTTACTCATATAAAGGTGTCCGAGAAATCCCCAAGTAAAGAATATTCCGGCAGCTGGCACGATGAATCTTATTAAGAAACTCTTCTTTCCAGATTCGTTCCACAAATTTTTAAACCAATTGATCATCTTTTGAGTTACGCTGTGTTCGTTAAGGGAGATAGTTTACAAAGTTAAAGGCACATCCTTTACACTAATATCGTGCTGAGCCTTGTGTTTCTATTTTTCTCTCTTATATCTTTTTCGTTAAAGTAACCTAAAAATACGTTCCTATAATATACCTTCCAAATACCATTTCCCTGTTCTTCAGCGGCTACCTGTTTTCCTATT